>AP025573.1:592500-4158096 GCA_022845895.1 Lachnospiraceae bacterium | reverse complement strand
TGGATAACTTTATCATAAGCAGAAAATACCACATACACGGTACAAAAAGCGAAAAAAACTTGTATATCCACAGTCTATCCACCTAAAATCCACAGGTTATCCACAAAATGTGGATAATATGGAAAATAATTGGGGACGGGGGAAATTGAAAAAACCTCCGTCCCCAATTAAAAAAAATGACAAAATCTTAGCTTTTGCTTGACGTACAGGCTTTTTTTTAATATAATCTTAACTGATGTCTTTAGAAATATGTGGGAGTATATCCCTTGTAAAATATAAGGAGGTGGATATCAATGAAAATGACATTCCAGCCAAAAAAGAGACAGAGAGCTAAAGTTCATGGTTTCAGATCAAGAATGAGCACAGCAGGTGGAAGAAAAGTGCTTGCAAGCAGAAGAGCAAAAGGAAGAAAGAGATTATCAGCGTAGGCCGCATATATGTGGCCTTTTCTTCTCTAAAAATTGGGAGATCCACTGTATGAAATATTCCGAATCTTTAAAGAAAAATAAGGATTTTCAGACTGTCTATAATAATGGTATTTCTTATGCGAACAAGTATCTTGTAATGTATGTGATGGAAAATCATACGAAGAAGAACAGGTTAGGTATTTCAGTAAGTAAAAAAGTAGGAAATAGTGTAGTGCGACACAGATTGACGAGGTTAATCAGGGAAAGTTATCGACTACAAGAAGATAAGTTCAGATGTGGATTGGATATGATTGTGATAGCAAGAATAGGCGCTAAAGAAAAGAACTACAAAGAAATCGTCAGCGCATTGCTCCATCTAGGACATCTTCATGAAATTATAGATGTGGGAAGCAATTCCCATTAGTGGGGTGACATATTATGAAAAGAATTCTGCTTGGATGTATCAGATTCTATAGGAAATATCTTTCAGGACTCAAGCAATATTCCACATGTATCTATTTTCCTACATGTTCCGAATATGCAGTTGAGGCAATTGAAAAATATGGAGCATGGAAAGGAAGTCGTCTGGCCATCTGGAGAATACTGCGTTGTAATCCATTTGCAAAGGGTGGATATGACCCCGTACCCTGATAATTTATATTAATCGTATTTACAATGGAGGAAGAAAGAATGACAGCAGCTGCTTTATTAACTACTGCAAACTGGCCTATCGTAGGACAGATTGCGTGGTTACTCGGTAAAGTAATGAACTTTATCTACACAGTGTTAGATAACGTATTGCCATCGGATAACGGCCTGGTGGGCTTATCTATTATATTTTACACAATAATCGTATATACAATTATGCTTCCGTTTACTATCAAGCAGCAGAAAACAGCAAAGATGTCTTCTGTCATGAACCCTGAAATCCAGGCAGTTCAGAAGAAGTATAAGAATAAAAAGGATCAGGCTTCTATGATGAAGCAGCAGGAAGAGATTCAGCAGGTATATGACAAGTATGGAACATCCATGACAGGCGGATGCCTTCCCTTATTGATTCAGATGCCACTGCTGTTTGCACTGTATCCGGTTATCTATGATATGAAGAATTACGTTCCAGCCATCAAAAATGCGGCGGTAGATGTGAATAAGTTTATTACGATACCGGATCTTACACTGTCACCTGTCCAGATGATAAAAGAAAGTGGTTCCTTCGGCATAGCTCCTATCATCATAATTATAACTGCCATACTGCTCCCTATTCTGTCAGGCCTTACACAGTTTCTCAGTATCAAGCTTTCACAGTCTATATCAGGCCAGCAGATGGACAAGGATAATCCGATGGCAGGAACGATGAAGACGATGAACATGACGATGCCGATATTCTCAGTATTCATGGTATTTACATTATCTTCAGGTATTGGCGTCTACTGGATTATAAGTGCAGTAGTACGGTGTGTTCAGCAGGTACTTATCAATAAGCACCTGGGCAAAGTGTCGGTTGAAGATATTATTGAGAAAAATAAAGAAAAAGCAGCTGAGAAGCGTCAGAAGAGAGGCGAGAAAGCTGAAAAAATAAATACGATGGCTCAGACAAATACGAGAACTCTTAAAGATTCTGCAAACCGCGGCACTTCAGGTCTGACAGAAAAAGAAAGAGAAGAGAAAGTAGCAAAGGCACGTGATAATGCTGGAAACGCTAAGGAAGGAAGTCTGGCGTCTAAGGCAAACATGGTTAAAAAGTTTAACAAGAATGATTAGGGGGCATGGGTTATGGAATATATTACTGTATCGGCAAAGACGCTGGATGACGCAATTACAGAGGCTTTAATCCAGTTAGGCGTGACAAGTGACCAGTTGGATTATGAAGTAATTGAAAAAGGAAGTGCAGGCTTTCTTGGTATCGGAATGAAACAGGCAGTAATAAAAGCCCGCAAGAAGATAGCAGAGCCTGTAAAAGAAGAACCTGTTGAAGAGACAAAACCGGAAGTGCCAGTTAAAAAAGAAAAGGCAGAAGTAAAAAAAGACTTTAAAAAAGATTATAAAAGAGAGATAAAGAAAGAAAAGGCTCCTGTTAAAATAAAAGAGGAGAAGCCGGCTGCAGAGAAAAAAGAAGCTGATCTTGCTAAGGTTGAACAAGAGACCATCGCAGCGTGTGAGAAATTCATATATGATGTATTGCAGGCCATGGATATGGAAGGTGTAAAAGTGACATCAACGGTTGACAAAGAAGGTGCACTGAGCATAAACATGGATGGTAAAAATATGGGTATACTCATAGGTAAGCGCGGACAGACACTGGACTCTCTTCAATATCTCACAAACAGAGTTGCCAATAAGACACAGGACGGTTATGTAAGAGTAAAGCTTGACACAGAGGACTACAGGCACAGAAGAAAAGAAACTCTGGAAAACCTTGCAAAGAATATAGCAAGTAAAGTAAAAAGGACAAGAAGAACCGTATCTCTTGAGCCGATGAACCCTTATGAAAGAAGAATAATCCACTCAGCTTTACAAGCAGATTCCGCAGTATCCACACATAGCGAAGGTGAAGAGCCTTATAGAAGAGTAGTAGTTACATTAGTACGTAAGTAAATAAAAAGAAAAAATAGGGGTTGAAATTGCCCCTATTTTTTGTATATTTTCATAGGGGTCAGACCCCTAACGCTAAAGGGGTCTGACCCCTATGAAAACGGAGGTAATTGTTGTGAAAACTCAAACTATTGCGGCAATATCTACAGCAATGTCTGATTCTGGTATTGGTATAGTCCGCATGAGCGGTGATGAGGCTTTTATGATTGCGGATAAGATCTATGAGGGAAAGAATGGCAAACAGCTTTCATCCCAGAAGTCGCATACGATACATTATGGCTTTATCAAGGATGACAATGGGCCTGTAGATGAAGTGCTTGTCATGATTATGAGAGGTCCTCACAGTTATACAGGGGAGGATACGGTGGAAGTTAACTGCCATGGCGGGATCTATCTTGTCAAGCGTGTTCTTGAAATTATGATTGAAAATGGGGCGAGGCCCGCGGAGCCAGGTGAATTTACAAAGCGTGCCTTTCTCAATGGCAGGCTTGATTTGTCCCAGGCTGAAGCTGTTGGAGATTTGATTGCCTCTCAAAATGAATATGCGTTGAAAAGTTCAATAGGTCAGTTGAGAGGAAATGTAAAGTCAAAAATAAGTGATATTAGAAATAAAATAATTTACCATACGGCTTTTATTGAGACTGCTTTAGATGACCCAGAACATATCAGCGTCGACGGCTATGGCAAGGAGCTAAAGGGCACTGTTGCTGAACTTCTGTCAGAGATTGAGAAACTGCTTTCTACATGTAATGATGGGAGGATAATTAAGGAAGGCATAAAGACGGTCATCGTCGGTAAGCCGAATGCTGGCAAGTCTTCGCTTCTTAATGCACTGGTAGGTGAAGAGAGGGCTATCGTGACGGAGGTGGCGGGAACGACCCGTGATATATTGGAAGAGCACATTAATCTTCAGGGCATTTCACTTAATATAATAGATACCGCAGGTATCAGGGAGACGGATGATATCGTGGAACGGATTGGGGTAGACAAGGCAAGGCTACATGCTGATGAAGCAGATTTGGTTATCTATGTGATCGATGCCTCGGCTCCGCTTGACGAGAATGACACGCAGATAATAAAAATGATAGCTGGAAAACCTGTTATTATCTTGCTAAATAAGTCAGATTTAGATATGATGATTAATAAGGAAAAAGTAATAGATGCTTATTATGCAATAAATCCTGCAAATAATGAATGTGATGAAAGTAGAGAAATTCAAGTAATAGAAGTATCAGCGAAGAATCTATGTGGCATTAATGATTTTGAAGAAGTAGTAAAAGATATGTTTTTTGAAGGAAATCTTTCATTTAATAATGAAATATATATAACTAATGTGAGACATAAGGCTGCGCTGCAGGATGCCCGTAACTCTTTACTAAGGGTTATAGAGTCGATTGACAGCGGGATGCCCGAAGACTTTTACTCAATTGATCTGCTAGATGCTTATGAGTCTCTTGGCAGCATTACCGGGGATACGATGGGAGAAGATTTGGTAAATGAGATATTCAGCAAATTCTGTATGGGAAAATAGAGATAAATACGATATTGTGGTTATTGGCGCAGGGCATGCAGGATGTGAAGCTGCACTTGCATCTGCCAGGCTTGGATTCCAGACAATTGTTTTTACGGTGAGCGTAGACAGCATAGCATTGATGCCGTGTAATCCTAATATTGGAGGAAGCTCCAAAGGACACCTTGTGAGAGAGATTGATGCACTTGGTGGAGAGATGGGAAAAGTGATTGACCAGACTTTTATTCAGTCTAAGATGCTAAATAAGTCAAAGGGTCCTGCCGTACACTCCCTCCGGGCACAAGCTGACAAACTGCGTTACAGCAATACGATGCGCCAGGTGCTAGAGAGACAGGAAAGGCTGGAAATAAAGCAGGCAGAAGTAGTAAATATATTAACTGAAGGCAATAAGGTGACAGGAGTACAGACTTATTCAGGTGCCATCTACCGGTGCAGAGCTGTTATCCTCTGTACAGGGACGTATCTGAAAGCACGCTGCGTATACGGTGATGTAAGCCAGAATACAGGGCCGAATGGACTTCAGGCGGCAAACTATCTGACGGAATGCCTGAAGGATCTTGGTATTAAGATGTATCGCTTTAAGACAGGAACTCCGGCCAGGATTGACAGAAATACAGTCGACTTCAGCAAGATGGAAGAACAGTTTGGTGATGAAAGAATTGTACCTTTTTCATTTACTACTGCTCCAGAAGATATACAGATTGACCAGGCATCATGCTGGCTGACTTACACAAATGACAAGACGCACGAGATTATCAGGAAGAACCTCGACAGGTCTCCTTTATATTCTGGAATGATAGAGGGAACAGGTCCGAGATATTGTCCATCCATTGAAGATAAAGTTGTTAAGTTTGCAGATAAGGACAGGCACCAGGTATTCATCGAGCCCGAAGGACTAGAGACGAACGAAATGTATATAGGAGGCATGTCAAGCTCCCTTCCGGAAGACGTACAGTATGCCATGTACCGGACTGTGCCCGGGCTTGAGCATGTGAAGATCGTAAGAAATGCTTATGCAATCGAGTATGACTGCATCGACGCAAGGCAGCTGAAACCTTCGTTAGAATTTCGTTCGGTTGAAGGTCTGTTCAGCGGCGGGCAGTTTAACGGCAGTTCGGGCTATGAAGAAGCAGCGGCACAAGGACTTGTGGCAGGTATCAATGCATCTCGGATGCTACAGGGCAAGGAACCGATGATCATAGATCGTTCACAGGCGTATATTGGTGTGCTGATTGACGACCTGGTCACAAAAGAAAGCCATGAGCCGTACAGGATGATGACGTCACGTGCTGAGTACCGGCTGCTGCTCCGGCAGGATAATGCAGACCGGAGGCTTACTAGAATAGGCTACGAGATGGGCCTGATAGAAGAAAAACGTTACAACAGGTTCCTTCTTAAGGAAAGATTGATTGCTGGCGAAATAGATCGGCTGCTTCATACGCACGTGGGTGTAAATGAGAAGGTGCAGGATTTACTTTCCACATATGACAGTACCCCTTTGAATTCAGGCACTACTCTCGCAGAACTTATACGCCGGCCCGAACTTTCGTATGATATACTGGAACCGATTGATAAAGGCCGTCCAATTATGCCAAAAGATTTACAGGATGAAGTTATAGAGCAGGTCAATATATCTATCAAATATGAGGGATATATCAGGCGCCAGGAAAAACAGGTAGAACAGTTCAAGAAGCTGGAGAAGAAAAAGATACCGGAAAATATCGACTATGACGAGGTGAAAAGCCTACGCATCGAGGCGGTCCAGAAATTAAAGGAATACCGTCCTGTATCCATTGGACAGGCTTCCAGGATATCTGGCGTATCACCGGCAGATATATCAGTGCTATTAGTGTATCTTAATGCATAGGAGCTTATAATGAATAATATATTAGAGTCAAAACTGCAAGAACTTAATATTACACTTGATGAAAATCAGTCAGAGCAGTTTCATATTTTCTATAATCTGCTTACAGAGTGGAATAAGGTTATGAATCTGACTGGTATTACAGAATATGAGGAAGTAGTTGAAAAGCATTTTTTAGATAGTCTTGCTATAGTTAAAGCTGTCGATTTACAAAAAGTTCAAAACATCATAGATATCGGTACAGGAGCAGGATTTCCGGGCATACCTTTGAAAATCGCATATCCCCAACTGGATGTGACGTTATTAGACTCCTTGAATAAGAGAGTACGTTTTTTAGATACAGTTATAGAAAATACTGGTCTTAATGGAATCAAAGCCATGCATGGGCGTGCGGAAGATTATGCGAAACAGACAGAATATAGAGAGAACTATGACCTTTGTGTTTCACGGGCTGTCGCAAATCTGGCTACTCTATCAGAGTATTGCATACCTTATATACGGACAGGGGGTATATTTGTTCCGTATAAATCGGAGGATGTAGAAAATGAAGTTGAACATTCTAAAAAAGCCATTTCCTTATTAGGTGGAAATATCAAAGACATAGTAAAATTTCAACTTCCAGGAACAGATATAGGCAGGTCGTTTATAATTATAGAAAAAACTAATATAACTCCTAAGAAATATCCACGTAAAGCAGGTCTGCCAACGAAAGAGCCGTTAACATAATTTATATTGTATTAAAAACAACCTATGAACAAACAGTACATGTTCATAGGTTGTTTTTTGTATATCGCTACTCTTCTATTCTTCCGTTGACAACAGTATATTAATCTGTTCAAGAAATTCGTGTGAATGTTCTAACTGAGGTAGATATTTACTGTCATCCATTTCGATTATCTCAATGGATGGTAGTATATCTTTATACGCATCGGCAAAATCAAAATTATCTGGATTAGATTTTCCTGTTATTATATATATGCTGTTAGATAATGATTCCAGACAATGAGGAATATTTATAGTTGTATAATATCCTGACATACTTGCGAATAGATATTTTGATGACGCATTTCCAGAGTGGGCACTTTCATAATATGTGCTCACTATGTTTTCTTCTATGTTATCAAAATCATAATAATAATCCATTTGGAACAATGCTTGGATATCACTTCGTTTCGTGAGCATGTTATAAACAAAAGTACCTATTACAGGAGTATTTATCAACAAGCTTAGACATTTACTTCTTTTTGTAGGTATTTTGCCAAGAAGTTCTATACTGGCTGGGTTGACTAATACAATCTGATCTACTATTGAATTATCATTTTGACATGCAGCTAAAACAAAAGAACCAGATTCACCCGTTGCTATTACATCCGTCTTATCTCCTATTACATGTTTTATAAAATCAGTAATAAGCTGCACATACATATAATTAGTATAAGTCAGATTTGGTTTATCTGAGCGGCCGCAGCCTAATAAATCTATACTAAAGACAGTATGATTCTTCGATAATTGATCAATCACCTTATTCCATTCAAATGCAGAACTGTAAGTAGTTAAATCATGTATGAGAAGTATAGGTTTGCCTTCTCCTTTTTTTGTATAGTAAATCTTGCCAAATCTCCATTCATAATAAGAACCGGATGGATTTGTCAATAAATCATCCAGTGTGGCAGAAAAGTATATAAACTTATTTATCATATGTAATGTAACAGCAGACACCCCAGCCAACGCAGATACCGCAGCAAATTTCTTTTTCCAGCTCATATAAACCCCACTTTCTTTTAAAACAACGCCCCTTGATTTGCTTTTAAATAGCTTATTAACTCAAAGGATAATTATATTATATAGGACTATTATCCATAAGAGTATTATACTACATTAAAGTTCATATATAAAGCTAAAAAGTAAAAATGTTTCACGTGAAACATCGTATTTAGCAGTACCATTCAAATATAAATACAAAATCTTACGTCCAGTTAAAAACGTTTATTACATAATAATATCTTTTCTAATTAAAAATATATTAATTCATTAAAAAAATAACTACACTTCTATCTACTACATTAGAAAAAAACAAAAATGACTATAATAATTAAAATTAAATGTTTCACGTGAAACATTTAGTAGATATAATGTTGAAAAGGTGGTATACTAAGTCTATGCAAAAAAAACAGAAAGGTGATTAAAATGGGAAGAGTTATAGCCATTGCCAACCAAAAAGGTGGTGTTGGAAAGACTACAACAGCAATTAATCTATCCGCTTGCCTGGCAGAAAAAGGACAAAAAGTTCTTGCGGTAGACATGGACCCTCAGGGTAATATGACAAGTGGTCTCGGTTTAGATAAAGAATCAGTTGACAAAACTATTTATGATTTGATTATCGGAAACGCTGATGTAGATGAGGTTTTACAAGAAGATGCACTTGAAAATCTTGATATATTACCTACCAGTATAGATTTATCTGCTGCTGAAATAGAGCTTATAGGTGTGGAAGAAAAAGAATTTATTGTCAGAGATGCAATTAAGGACATAAGGGATAATTATGATTATATTATAATTGACTGTCCACCATCATTAAGTATGCTTACGATTAATGCAATGACTACAGCAGATACAGTTTTAGTCCCTATTCAATGTGAATATTATGCCCTGGAGGGATTAAGTCAGCTAATACATACTGTTGAACTAGTCAAGGAACGCCTTAATCCGGAACTTGAGATAGAAGGAGTCGTATTTACCATGTACGATGCACGTACCAATCTGTCACTTCAAGTTGTAGAAAATGTAAAGGACAACCTTCAGCAGGCCATATATAAAACAATCATACCACGTAATATACGTCTGGCTGAGGCTCCGAGCTACGGTATGCCTATAAGCCAGTACGATCCGAGGTCTGCGGGTTCTGAAAGTTATATGAAGCTGGCAGATGAAGTTATGAATAAAAAATAATTAATTTGGAGGACGATATGGCAGTAAAGAAGAAAGGCCTTGGGAAAGGGCTTGACAGTTTGATTCCTGATAAGCCTTTAAAGGCAACTATGACCAATGCCGGCAACCCCTCGGAGGATAATAAGTCGGGTTCGGGGGAACGGATGATGAAAATTAATATGGTAGAGCCGAACAGAGAACAGCCGCGTAAAAATTTTGAAGAAGACGCACTGCTCGAACTGGCCGATTCCATAAAACAATTTGGTGTACTACAGCCACTTCTGGTCAGAAAAAGGAAAGATTATTATGAAATAATAGCAGGCGAAAGAAGATGGAGAGCGGCTAAGATGGCCGGCGTAAAAGAAGTACCTGTTATTATAAAAGACTACACAGAGCAGGAAATAGTTGAAATCTCTCTTATTGAAAATATTCAAAGGGAAAACCTGAATCCAATTGAAGAAGCTATGGCATTTAAAAAACTATTGGAAGAGTTTGACTTAAAGCAGGATGAAGTAGCAGAGAGAGTTTCAAAAAGCAGGACGGCTGTAACTAATTCGATGCGTCTCCTTAAGCTGGATGAAAAAGTGCAGCAGATGATTATTGATGATATGATATCTACAGGTCATGCAAGGGCACTCTTGGCAATAGATGATTATGAACAGCAGTATATGCTGGCAAACAAAATATTTGATGAAAAGCTTAGTGTGCGTGAGACAGAAAAGCTAATTAAAGAAATAAAAAATCCGAAAAAGCTGAAGGAAAAGAAAATAATAGAAAACCAGTTCATATATACAGATCTGGCTGATAAACTAAAAGAAGTAATGGGAACCAAAGTAAGTATAGCATCTAAAGGAAAAGGTAAAGGTAAGATTGAGATAGAATATTATTCAGACAGCGAATTAGAACGTGTGTTCGATTTGATGATGAGCGTCAACAAAGGAGAATAGTGATATATGGAAAGTAAGATACTGAATGCGTTGGGAATAGATCCGGCTTTTATCTTCATCTTTATGTTGATATTGTTTATCGTATTGTTTATATTATATGTAAATGTCACTATGAAGTATAACCGGTTAAAAAGCAGTTACGCAACGTTTATGAGAGGAAAAGATGGCAAAACTTTAGAAGAAGGATTTAAGGACAAGTTTGCAGAGATTGACACCATACTTAAGGTTACAAAACAAAACAGACAGGATATAAGAGAAATAAATAAAAAAATGGAAGGTGACTATCAGAAGCTTGGCATTATCAAGTATGACGCATTCAACGAAATGGGTGGAAAGCTCAGTTTTGCACTGGCTATGCTTGACGGCAACAATAATGGATGGGTCATTAACGCGATGCACAGCAGAGAAGGCTGCTACACTTATATCAAAGAAATCGTAAAAGGCGAGAGTTATGTGGAATTAGCTGAAGAAGAAGCTGAAGCACTTGACAGAGCTATATTCAGTGAATCATATGACAAAGAGATCAAAGACATTATCGATAAAGAGTAAATATAACAATAACGAATAATGAGGTGGAAATTATGTTAGATATCAAATTTGTAAGAAATAACCCTGATACAGTAAAAGAAAATATCAAAAAGAAATTTCAGGATGATAAACTTCCTCTCGTAGATGAGGTATTACAATTAGATCAGCAGAATAGAGATATTAAACAGGAAGTTGAGGCGCTGCGTGCGGACAGGAACAAGATATCCAAGCAGATTGGCGCATGCATGGCACAGGGCAAGAAAGAAGAAGCGGAAGAACTTAAGAAAAAGGTACAGGAAAATGCAGACAGAGTAGAGGCTTTGTCCTCAGAAGAAAAGCAGGTAGAGGAAAGAATCAAAAAGATTATGATGACGATTCCTAATATCATCGATCCATCTGTACCTATAGGAAAAGATGACAGTGAAAATGTAGAGATACAAAAATATGGAGAACCTGTAATACCAGAATTTGAAATACCATACCACACGGAGATTATGGAGAATTTTAACGGTATAGATCTCGAGAGTGCAGGAAAAGTTGCAGGAAATGGGTTCTATTATCTTATGGGAGATATTGCCAGGCTGCATTCAGCAGTAATCACATATGCTAGAGATTTTATGATCAACCGTGGCTTTACTTACTGCATCCCTCCATTCATGATTCGCAGCAATGTCGTGACAGGGGTCATGAGTTTTGCAGAGATGGATGCCATGATGTACAAGATTGAAGGTGAGGACCTCTATCTCATCGGAACGAGCGAACACTCAATGATAGGCAAATTCATCGATACGATGCTAAATGAAAACCAGCTACCACAGACATTGACGAGTTATTCACCCTGCTTCCGTAAAGAAAAAGGAGCTCATGGGATCGAAGAACGTGGCGTGTACAGAATCCATCAGTTTGAAAAGCAGGAGATGATCGTTGTTTGTAAGCCGGAAGAGAGCAAGGTATGGTATGATAAACTCTGGCAGAATACAGTAGACTTATTCCGTTCTCTCGATGTGCCTGTACGTACGCTGGAGTGCTGTTCCGGGGACCTGGCTGACCTGAAGGTTAAGTCCTGCGACGTAGAAGCATGGTCACCGAGGCAGAAGAAATACTTTGAAGTAGGAAGCTGTTCCAACCTTGGGGATGCACAGGCAAGAAGGCTTGGCATACGCGTGAAAGGCACAGAAGGAAGCAAATACTTTGCACACACACTTAACAACACAGTAGTAGCGCCACCTAGAATGTTGATTGCATTTTTAGAAAACAACCTTCAGGAAGACGGCTCAGTCCGTATTCCAGAAGTATTGCAGCCATACATGGGTGGTATGACGAAGATTGAAAAGAAATAAAACATTCAAATTGTAAGGAAAAACCCATGCATAAATTTTTACAGGCCATAGGTTATGGCAATATAACTTCAAAAAGACGATTGAATGAATTCCTGAAAGATACAGAGGAGTCATTCACCCATCATGAACTCGTAGAAATCGAAAATGAACTGGATTTCTGCGAGTATCAGCGGGAATGCGGCGCCGGCATAGGCGTATCTATCTGTGGGGATATGGATATAAACGAACATTTTGAACGACAGTATTATTATCCATATTTTATCGGCAGCGGACTGACATCTTATGCTGATGTCGTTGTGGAGAGGAGGATGGGTGAAGAAGCCTACGTAGGTATATGCGAAGATGTAAAAGTAGGTATCAGCCTAATCTTTTATCTGCAGAATGCGGTAGAATTTATCAAAGAGAAGCAGATGTCGGGCAAAAAAGTGAAATACGGTTCTGTAACACTTTCAGGACTATGCAATAAGGGTACGATTCTGCTCCCGGTATTAAAGAATGCCGAATTAGAAAAAAAGAGACAGGAAGAATCCAGAAACAGGATGATGCTATTAAGTGCGGCTAAAAACGGCGATCAGGCCGCGATGGAAAGCCTGACGCTGGACGATATAGACATTTATTCCAAAGTATCAAGACGTCTCATCACAGAAGATGTGTTCAGTATAGTGGATACATGTTTCATGCCGTACGGGATAGAATGTGACTGCTACTCCATATTAGGTGAGATACTGGATATACATACAATAGAAAATGAAGATACAAAGGAACAGCTCTATGTCATGAAACTAGATGTGAATGAGCTGCAGTTCGATATCTGCGTGCCCGTTAAGAAAGTGACAGGAGAGCCTGCCGTAGGACGCCGCTTTAAAGGAGATATCTGGCTGCAAGGAAGAATTAACTTTTAAAGGTAATTGGGGACGGGGTATTTCTAGAAATACCCCGTCCCCAATTAAAAAAAGGGTGTCCCCAATTTCGTTATTGATTTTTTTCTAATAAAATGATAGAATATAAAAGCTGACAACTTAATATGTTTCCGTAGCTCAGCTGGATAGAGCGACCGCCTCCTAAGTGGTCGGAGTTCGCTCACCAAAATTGAATAAAATGGTTATATCAGTTGCATAAACTGTTATAATATACAAAGTGTCTCTGTAGCTCAGGGGATAGAGCATTCGCCTCCTAAGCGGTTGTTCAATCCTCACTATTTACAATTTCATTTGATATACGCGCCAATAGCTCAGCTGGATAGAGCGTCCCCCTCCTAAGGGGAAGGCCGGGGGTTCGAATCCCTTTTGGCGCGCCAGATAATAACGCCGAAAGCCTTTGTTTTCAAGGGTTTTCGGCTTTTTTATTGAGCAGTAAAAGAAAAAATAATCAAGCTTCGCTTGGAGAGGTTTTTCTCTTTTATTGCTGCAAGGGAATCATGGTTCGGGTGTTTCGTATCGCTTATATTATACAGTAAATTCAGTGGTTTTGTACAGTAGCTAAATATTTAGGTGATTAACGGCGTTAAATACGGTTGGTGTCGGATGACCTTTAATTGCCCGAATTGTTCTTCTCGTACATGGCGATAGCAAACTCAAGCATCTGTTTTCCGGCTGAATCAGAAGCCACTTCCTCAAGCTTTTTTGCAAAATCTTCATCTGCCAGAGAGATTGTCGCTTTGGATTCAGAATCCGATTTGCCGGAGCGACTAAGAAACTTTCCAATCGCTTTCGCTGTATCAATTCTTACGCTGTCCTCCGGCGTTTCGTAATAGTCCTGTATCGTGCTCAACTGACGATGGGCGGTATCCTTAGCCAAGCTCACATAGTCATGCTTGTTATAATCAAGTTTTTTTGTGATTGAGAAATGCCTTAGGCTATACAGGTCTACTTTTGGAAGTCCTAAAGGCTCATAGAGTGAACGGAACATATCATCGGCGTATTGTGAACTGATATGCGTACCATCCTCGTGAGCAAATATCAAATCATCATCAATGTAGCTGTCTCCTGCAAGCTGCTTATGCTGATTCTGAACAAGCCTGTAATCACGGAGCATGAAAATGACTTCCGGCGCTATATAGATTCTGTCCGTCTTTGCTTCGATTTCCTTTTCCGTCTTGGTAACATGAAAGACCGCACGTCTTTTTGCATCCGGTCGAGTGCTACGAACTTGGTCGAATACTTTGAGAATCCCCCGACCATTTGTTTCTTTAATAAATTTCTCAGTGCGGTAAGTCAACTCCTTGTAGTTACGAATATAGGACGGTTCATGCTTGTCCTCGTTATCGTATACATCAGACCATGTTAAGGCAAGACATTCTCCAATACGGCTGCTCAATGCCACCATAAGGCTGATTAGAAGCTTGAGCTGTGGATCGGAACAGTTATCATACGCAAAATTAAACTGTTCTTCTGTCCACACCTCACGCCTGCTTGACTTCGGCTGCTTTACAGTCACACCCAACATGGGGTTTTCTGTGATAAGCTCCAAATCATCCGTAGCGTACTTAAATGCTCGGCTGATGATTTTCTTGCAATCATAAACAGTACGCTGTGATACCCTTGCCCCATTTGCCTTATGATTCCCGTTGGCTTGCGGTAATTGAAGCATATCCTTGAAGCCCTGTCTCATATCGACACGGGTTATTTTCCATATAGGGAATGAACCAAACACGGGAACAATGTAATTACGAATCTTACCGATATTCGCTCTGTAAGTGCCCTCGTCCCATCCATATCTGTCTCCGATGGTATGTAAATACTTAGTATGTTCGGCATAGGCGTACAAGAGTTGTTCAACGGTTTCTATCTCCGTTTTATCAACTTTTGAAGCTACTGTTGTGCCCTTGGCAGCCTTATGCTCCTTTTCTCGGAGCAGAAGATAGGATAAGAACTGATTCTTCGCACGTTCGTTGTTCACAGTCTCGGTGGTCTGGTGTTCCTTGCCTTCGGAATCAAGATACCCATAGCGGATGCGCCAGTTGTCATTGGTAGCGTTAATCTTGGTGGGTTCGCTATGCCACAAATACTCAGCTATGTCTTTCTTCTTAGGTTTTCTGCCCATAACATCCGTTAGAACTCGTTCGGATGATTGTTATACCAATCTTCAAAACTGTTCTTGTCGATACGAAGATATTTCCCCACCATGAATACACGAAAATCATTGTTTTTCTGATGCTTTTTGATAAAGTTGCGGACACTTTCCTCTCCGACACCATAGATGTTCATAATGTCCTGCACAGAGTAGTTGCGACACTCCATGATAGACTGGGTTACTCCTGCCATAGTATTCATCTCCTTTGTTATTACTGGTTAATGCGGCTTTGCAACACAGTATAACGTTAATGTTATATTGTGTTATATTCTTATATTACTCCTGAGTAGTGCCGTTGTCAATACGGTTGAAGCAAAATAGTTACGTTAATAGCGTTTTTCATTCGAATGCGAATGGTTAATCTTGATTTCCGGCTCAAACGATGGTATTATCTGAAGTGTATTGTTGGGGCAACACAGTTGGGAGGAAAACAAATGGGTTTGTGGGATAAATTTCGAAGCGATAAAAAGTCTGGAAGGTATCTGGGAACAGGAACAAAAATTCGAAGAATCCGTTCGCAGAAAGATACAACTGTTGTTGAATTGGCAAACGCTTTAGGGGTAAATGAAGCCGCTATAAGGAATTATGAAATTGGATATAGACAAGCGTCCCGAGATAAATTAGAACTGATTGCCCAAAGGCTCGGTGTGCCAGTAGAAACACTCATTGACCGCCAGATCGACAGCTATAACGATGCCATACACATTTTGTTTGAACTGTCCGAGAAATATGACCTTGTGCCAATCGAACTTCCGCAAGAGCCTAAATACGCTATCCAGACAAAGGATGAGACAATTCTTCAAGCGTTACAAGCATGGTACAACGAAAGGCGCAAATGGGAGAACGGGGATATCACACAAGCCGAACTGCAAGAATGGACGGACACATTCCCTTTACAGTGCGAAGAAAACGAACCTCCGGCAGAAAAAGTGGAATCCCGTTATACAGACTTTGAACGCATTCTGGGGTTGAAATCCTCGTTAGAGCAGTTTGATATGATTGTGAATGACAATGTAGAACTGATTGAGGATTGCATTGCTCATAAGGACTATAAAACAGCTCGGGAGCATTTGAGAACGCTTAAAGCCACCGTCCACACGCTGTCACAGGTGGATATCAAACGATACGGAAAATAAGAAAATCACAGGCGATTCCTATTGCACTACGCAAAGGAGCTGCCTGTGATTTTTTGTTATTTGGGTTCGATGGAGCAGCGGTCTAACGAAAACTCCAACAGTATACCAATCAGTTCATTTCGGCTGCGCCCTGTCTGAGCCGATATTTCATCAATGCGCTGCACAACGTCCTCTCTGATACGAACAGAAAAGGTCTTATAACCGTCATCCCCCTTGGGACGTTTCGGATGAATTATCAATTTTTCCTCTTTCATGCTAAATCACCTCTATGTTAGATTTTATGTTTCCATAGATGTGATTTATATGTTATAATTTATGTTATAAATTATATTGGAGGGATTGAAATGAACTCGGACGAATTATATACGCTGAAAAGTATGGTGCTTGATAACTATGAGCAGTACCATGACGGCCTTAGAATACTCTTAGAAAGCGATAAGGGGCTTTTCAAGGCGTTTGGACAGTCTCCCCGTACAAAGTACCTAAAGACGGAGAACTTCTACCTAACGTCAAAAGAACGTCTTACATACATGATGGGATTTATTGATGCCTTAGCTTGGCTGACAAGACAGGGAAAGTTGGTGCCGGATACATTCCCTACAGATATCACAGGATTCACAGACCCGGAGGAAACCCCGGAAGAACGTGCAGAATATTTTGAGCAACGATACAAGGGCTTATCGCCGGAACAGCGTGCCGAACTGGAAGCGTTTGATAAAGAAAACGAAGAACTGTGGCTTGAACAAGTCGAAGAAAGCATTAAAGAGAATAAAGTAATCAATAATCTGATTCTGCGTTTTATTACAGGGGAAGATTTTTGATTTAAGATTACACCGCCAGAAACAGAAAATTGAATTTGCGGAGGTATATATGAGCAGAATTACAACAAAAATCTTAAAAATGATAATTTTTTTAGGAATCTTTGCTTGGTACGTATATAGCCAGTTCCAAAAAGGAGGGGCGATTTTTTCATTAGAAATAATAGGTGCCGGTCTTGGACTTGCCTCTTTAGCCTATATAAGCTTATCGCTTTATGGATTTATATTAGATGTATCAAAGAGGTATCTCCTTGCATTTATAATAACGGTAGCGATAGCGTTGTTTGTAAGTTTTAAAATAGATGGAATTATTGCTTCTATTCCTTGGCTGAGCGAAGATGGATTTGTATTTATCATAATTGTTCTGACAGTTCTCTGTGTGGTTCGGGATGTTAAGACAATACGAACAATATCACAAATTCAAAAAAGCAGTGTAACACAAACAAATTCTACGGACGAGCGTAATACATAAAAAATTCTACAGCCATGAGCAAAACTCCGATTTACTCATAACGACATACAACATATAGCACTATCAAGCTCGATACAGCGGCATATGGTGGTATCAATGTTGCAAAACCTGCGTTTTGCTCATGGCTGAAAATTCTATTCTTGCGAGGTGATTCATTATGAAAGATTACAACTATAATGAAAATAGAGAAGAACAGAGTGCAAGGGAGATTGGCAAGAAATTTGCAGAGTTGGGTTTTGGCACTGTTATGACAGATGAAGAATACGCAAGGTCAGAAAAACGAATTGAAAAGTCAGAAAAAAGATATAAGTTTTTCGGTTCTGTTTTCAGTGAATTGAGGACGATTATTTACACGCCACTTTCCATTGCGTTTCATGCGGTTTCCTATGTCGCAAAAGGAATTGGTTACATTTCTTCTTTCGGACTGATTGCAGGAGTTTACTATCTGTATCAGTCTTTTTGTGCTTTCAAAAGCGGCGTCCCATTTGGAGAAATTGGAGAATTTACAAAGGCAGTAGGCTTCATTGTTTTTCCTTTTATCGCTTATCTGGTAAGCTATGTTTCGGAAAAAATCTACACCTACTTTGAAGAAAATGCGTACTAATACCAAGGTATGCCCGACAAAAGCTCTGCATTAGCTTTTCGAATATGATAAATAACAAGAGCACCTCTGCACTCAATTGAGTATAGAGGTGCTCTTTGCGTTTGCGTCAGCAGTTAAAGTGAAATCAATACGTTGACAGTTTATCGCTGGTAAACCACAAACGCAACCATCATCCCCAAAAGCTGTTGTGTGCTAATCGGCAGCTTTAAACGACTTTATTTTGATACAATTAGTTCGTAAAACTGGAAGTTAGATGACAAAGCTATTTGATAAGCCACCGTTCCCCGTTTGGCATAATACGAATATCACCCGGAAGTCTCTCCAAAATCGCTCCGTCTCGCAGAGAACGCACCAGCGTCTCCTCCCGATAGTCCGGGTCTTCGTACCAAATATTGAAATAAAGGTCATCCCCCTCCCGAAAGTTAAAAGATTCCCTATCATTTATCGCAAAGCTTATTTTCTCAGGCCAAATCATCTCAAATGTCCCGTCATTTGGCTGCCGTGTCAGCGATAATGGAGAGGTATGAAGGATGAGATTATAGCAGTCTTTCACTGTGGACAGAGGCAACCTTGCCACTTCCTGCGTTTTCTCTTGTTGATGTATGAACCGAAGAATATATATCATACTTTCTGCGAAATTCACTACCAGCAGCACAATAGCGCCTTCATCATACACGGGATAGCCAAGATATTGACCGTCCACAGGCGGCACAGGCTCATACACTGTACCGTCCGGATAGTGGATAAGATACAAGCGGTTACTCCGCACATGGTGTCTCTGCCGGAATAGTTCTTCCGCTTCATAGAGATCGCCGTGAATATAGTCCGTTGCCCAGTACCATTCGTCGGTTCCTCCCTGAACAAGCTCCATATTGGTCATGCCATGTATGTCAACGGTCTTCATTAACGCACCTCCCGCTTCACAAATATATACTGCTCAAATACGTCTCGTTCATAGTGCAAGTTAAGCCTGCTCACTCATCAAGGACACATTTCCCCTTTGTACCATCAGCATTCATATAGTATCCATCTATAATGGTGCGATAGCCACCGCCAAAACTCCACTCATTTTTCTCAATGAATGCAATAAATTTATCAATAACTTCATCCATCGAGACGTCTTTTGGAATGGTAATGCAGCCTTGAATTTCAATTTCTTTTGTCATCGGAAGTCCCTCCCGGAATCAGCATCGTCTTATTTCCAAACAATAGAATGATGGCCTGTTAGGATACATTTTATCGGGCGTATTCCAAACATCGGCGTGGTCAATTTCTTTGATATGCTATGTTGAGTATATAAACCCACACCCCTCTGGCTTCGCCTTGACCGCTAATCTTATCAATAGAGTTTTTCCACCTTTGGTAAAGTATAGCACATTATACTTTACTCCGTAAAGTCATGTGCAGGGGATACTCCCCTTGCCCCCTCTTGGGGCTTTGCCCCAAACCCCACACTCGCCGTGTGGCAGGGGAATAAGCCATTGCTTTTTCCCCTTTGGGAAGTGTTACACTCCACTCCGTCAAGGTCGGGTAGTATAAACTAAATGTTTAAATATATGCGCAAAAGCCCTAAGATTAGAATATGTACTGGATAAAAGAAATAGTTGAACCATTTATATTGTTTGCCTCTTTCACCATTATAGGTTAGAGTCATGCCAAAACCTATAAATGAGTAAAGTTCTTTTATAATTGATATATATCCCAGGCCAGCACCAAGGAGAGGTTTATCATAGAATATATAAAAGAGATAGGCAACGACTATTGCGTGATAATCATAATCAAGATTTAGCTCCATAGATAGAAACCCAAAAAATGCTACAATCAGGATTGATAAAGCATACCAAGGATATTTATTGCTGATTTTATCTTTAAGAATGTCAATAATCCAAATTGTAATAAGGCATAGCGCTAAGGTAAACATTATATTGTTCCAATATGGAGAGAAACAAGTTTTTGATGTAAACAAATCAAAAGGCACTTCTGATATTACACCAAAAATTAAAAGCATAATCAGATATTTCATTCTGTTGCCAGTTTTGAAGAATCCCTCTACAAGAAAAAAAACAAACAGCGGGAATGCAATTCTGCCCAAAATAGAAAATAGATTGGACAAATGTAATAGAAAACCTTGTCCATTTAAATAAGGTGTTATTAAAGCGTTATTAACATGATCTATTAGCATAGATGCAAATGCCAAATACTTCAGTTGTGCTCCATTGAAGATCTGGAGCTTCTTTAATTTTGTCTGGTTGAACCTTGTATCCATAATATCCCCCTCTAATAATTAAATGTTACTTTATCCTCTGTGCAAATCGTCACTGTCGCAAGTAGCCAAAAACTCATATATGCGTATCTCTTTTTCAATCTTACCCTGTTACATCAGCTTCTTATAGCTCTCTGCCATTACCGAAAAACCATTCATCTTTCACCCTCCTGTGTCGCTTATTGTCGAACTTCATGCTCGTTTGCCCTCTGACCTGTGCGTTCTTGACCTTTAACACTTTCCATAAAAGGACAAAGGAGGGATATCTCAAATATCGATTTGTTGGTTTCATTTTATCATATAGCATCATCATCTTACAAGCGTATTTTCTACCATGGTTAGAAAACAGAGATTATTATACACTTGAGGAATCGTCCTTTGGCATCAGTTCCAGAATCTTTTTATACCAGAGTTTTTCCTCTCCGTTCTCTCGCAACGCAAACTGACAAAACAGTGTCATTAACTCAAAATATTTTGTTTGGAGTTCTCCCCAATCCTTATTAGAAGAAAATCGAACAGCATTTGTGTTATAAGCAATTTGATTGACATTGTTTCCAATGCGGTTCACTTCGTAAATCAACTGCTTTGCCTGGTCTCTATCCATGTGCCACTGCTTACCCGTCAACGATTCTGCAAGAATCAGTTTTCTTAAATATTCCGATTTCGATAAGCCGTACTCAAAAGCATTTTTTGTGAGCATAGCATTTTCCTCTGGAAGCAAAGTAAAACGGAATTGCTCTGTGCGAACTCTATCTTTTTCAGCCATTTATTACTTCTCCTTTCAAAACTTCCTCACCGTGAGGAAATTACAAAATTGTTCGTCAGTGGTTTTAGTTTTGTTGTGCCGTCTGTGGGACAGTCATTTTGCCGTTTTGCAAAATGGTACAGGTGGGGGTATTAGGGGGCGTTGCCCCAGTGCAACGGCTAACAAGTGGGAAAATGACACGAGTGGGTACATTTCCCCTATGCTTGCTAATAATGTGTTGCTATGGATTTTCGGGGTCGAGAATTGTATCAAGCTGCGATTTCCACGCCATAATATTTTCGATTTCTTTTTCAAAAACATAGGATTCTTTTTGACGTTTTCGCTCCAAAAATTTGCCCCAATAATAATCAATTTCTTTCTGCAACTCATTGATATACTCTTGCAGTTCGTCCCGTTCCTCAGCGGAGTATTCTTCGGCATCGGCTGTCATTTCCGCCATTTCTTTTTTATTGCTTTCAAGTTCATCCATCAAATCAATATAATCGTCCAAATCCCCCCACAGCAGCAAAAATTTCAGAAATGTATCATCCGAAAACATGGCAAACCAACAACGCTGATACCACTGTTCCGCATACATCCGTTCATCACTTCCGTTGGAATATGTTCCGTCTACCAAATCCCCGATGAAGTTCTCCAACAGCTCTGAAATTGTCAACCCACCCTCGCCGGATTTTTCGGCAAGGCGTTTCACATCTGCATTGGAAAGATTCACTGTTATGGTTCTTGGTTTTATGGTTTCAATCTCAATTTTTTGTGAACTGTAATCTCTCATTTCGTCTCCTTTGCTTATAAAATAGATTGATTTAAGCTGAGGACAACGGCAACTACGGGTGCGCCGTTGTTTCCGTTAGGATAAGCGGTAGAATTTTGCCGTTGTCCTCAGAAATCCGACTACGGGTAATTTTTCTTCATCGTCCTATGAAAAACAACGGTGCTGGCGTAGTACCCGTAGTTACTTGACTTCGATATAGTCAAGGGTTATCCATTTTTTCTTGTTATGGAATGCGCTCACATAAGAAACCCCATAGATCTCTCTCAGCGAATCTTGCGCTGCTTTCAAGCTCTTTGAGAACACAGCAGCACTGTAACTAACAAGAATCGGCTCTCGTGCCTGTAAGTTTGTCAGCAGCTCTGTTGCCGTCCCCTCCCAATGGTGTGCTTCCTCTGCTTTGACGAAATTAACGATAGCGTGTAAGAACCGCTCCTTTTCATTGACAACAGATTCGTCACGGGTGAGCTTGTTCCAACGGCAGGATTCTTTGTCAAATTCAAGGGCAAATTCAAAGGCTTCGGTATCACGGTTGGAAATGGTGAGATTGGCTCTGGTGTCGGTGCGCTTGCTCTTTGTCAGCACCCAGTTCCCGTCTGTTCCTCCTGCCATGCCCTCGCTGCCGGAAATCTTGCTGATATTATCATCGTGCTTGCCTTTGTTGGTGTGCGTGAGCGCAAGGATGGTAAGGTCAAACTCCATGCTTATCTGGCGCAGGATGTTGGTAAACTCCACGTCCCCGGCATAGATGTTTTTTACAAACTCATTCCCTCTGATATGTTGGAGCGTGTCAATGACCACCAGTTTGATATTGGGATGCTGCGTTAAGTAATCACGGATATCTTCCTCAACGCCGGAAGTGATGCTGTTTGCCTTTAAAACGAAATGGATGTTCTCCATACCCTCATAGGCTTCAAGCATCTCAAAACGGCTCTGTAAGCGTGTTACGGTATCTTCCAGACCGAGATACAAGACCTCGGACTGTATGGCTTGATAGCCCCAGATTTGCCCTCCACTGGCAACAGCGTAGGATATCTGCTCGGCAAGCCACGATTTACCCACTTTAGCACCTCCGGCGAGGATAAAGAAACCGTGCGGTAAAATGGTACTGATGGTGTAATGAAGCGGCGGCAAGTCCATTTCCATCAAGTCTTTTCCATTGATGGATTCAAAGCGGCTCTCCTTTATTTTTTCTTTTATCGCTTCTTCGGTTCTCATATTTGTAGTCGATTCATTCATTGCGAATACTCCTTTGCGTACTATTGTATTTTGAGATTCGCCATGCTATAATGTGGTATATTGTATTTCATAGCATGGTCTGAGCTTCTGTGTATTTGCCTATACAGAAGCTTTTTTCATGTAAAAAGAAAACCACAACTTCGATAAACGAAATTGTGGTTTAGTGAGTGATATTTTGTAGAGACATCAAGCTATTTGTACAGTTGCGTTTTTAAGTATAAGCCGTGATAACCAGTTTTAATCGGCTTGATGTCTCTATAATCGTCACGGAGAAAATACAGAAACCGGGCACTAACGTCACGAATCCGTTACAAAACGGATAACCCGGAAGCCTCGATTTGCCTCCTAAGCGAAGGGTCGGACGTTCAAATCGTCTCAGGGACGCTAGAAGTGCTGGAAATTCAATGTTTCCGGCACTTTTTCTTTTGTCCAAAGCTGAAAATCCCAACCCTTATCTTTTGCATATTGCTTTGCATATTTGCTAAGAGGTGGGCGAACCACTAAAATCGGGAATCGAACTCTTGCTAATAGGCTGCTAATAAAATTTATTTGCTAATATTGGGCTAATAAGGATAAATCCTAAAACTACTTTGTATTTGAGGCAGCTTGTGCAATTAAATTACTCAGCATCGAGGTCAATTCCGGAGAATTTTGCAACACCTCAACAATATTGTTAAGTTCCGGTGCTGGCTTTTCGTATTCAGACGGTTTGACATCACGAAGGTCACAATAAAAAGCTTTTTCAAATTTCTGGGCGTTAATTTTGCGATCCTCATCCAGAATATGTGCATATACGTCTGTAATCATATCAATCTGTGCGTGTCCGGTATCTCCCTGAGTGGCTTTTAAATCCCCTTTATTCAATTTCAGCTTATATGTGGTGCTTGAATGGCGTAACGAATGAAATACCACATTTGGAAGATTGAGCTTTTCCTTTAAATGGAGGAACTCCTTTTCAATCACACGATTTTCACAAGGCCTGCCATTCGGAAGCGAGATCACCAAATTGTAATTGTAGTATTCATTACCAAAAAAGGATTTCATCTCATCCTGCTGTTCTTTCCATTTTCTTATAATGTATGCAACGGTTTTAGGCAGCCAGACCTTTCTGATACTTGAATCGGTTTTGGGCTTTTTCAGAACAAGATTGGTGCTGGTGCCATTCATCATCGAAGGGAATACTTCTATAATATCCTTCTCATCCAAAAACTGGCGGGCATCTTTCGATACTCTGGAAAGTTCCTGTTCAATCATAACATAGGCATTATCTTCCGCAATATCCGCATCAGATATATGAACCTTTGTCCACTGAAGGCCAAGAATTTCTCCTAATCTCATTGAACACGCAAAGGCCAGATTCATAGCAATATACAACTTTGGCTCTTTGCAATTATCGAGAGCTGTGCGAATCATTTCAGCATTCCACATATCACGTTTCTGATAGGTCTGCCTTGGCCGATTTGCAAGTGGAAATGGATTCCTTGTAATAAGCTCCCATTTAACTGCCTGCTCGAAGGCACATCTCAATAATTTGTGTATGCTGTTAATGACTCCAGTCGTAACATATTCGCTTCTGGGCTTACGGTTATTCTTCACAATGGATTTTGTCTTTTTTAATGTCTGATAATACTCATCCACAACCTTTGGTGTAATTTGTTGGATAGGCAAATTACCAATGATTGGATTGATATAATTTGCTATCAAAGAACAATTCGATTCGTAGGTGGATAAGGCCCAGTGTGTTGTTCCGTATATTTTAATAAAGTCATAGAGAAAATCACTTACAACCGTGTCTTTTGGTGGAATGAACGTTCCATGAATCTGATCTGATTCCACTTCGATTTTTCTTTTGTTAGCTTCAGCATAGGTATTATATGTTTCCCACTTTTGCCGCTTAACTCCTTTTTCATCGTCATAATAGTAAACGACAGAATATTTTTTCTTACGTTTAATAATTGTAGCCATACGGTTTCTCCTTTTATTCAGGTGGGTTATTCAACCAGTCCTCAAAGGATTTCTTGTTAATCCGTATAATCCTGCCAATTCTCTTGCAGACAAAGCAGTTCTGTTCGCAGAGCTTATAGGCAGATTTATTGCTTATTCCTAAAATGGAAGCAATCTCCTGTACGGAATATGTGCTAGATCCTCTGGAAGAATCAACCGATATTTGTTGTTTTGGATCTGCTGTCATATAGCCTCCTTTCATCAGACAGCATAAAAAACCGTATAACGCAGAATCCTTATGACATTATTATACGTTTCTTATGCCTCTATGTAAAATAATATTTTATGGATTATGCTGCCGACAGTTCAGTTCCTATGCTCGTCCTGACCACGTATCAGGTACTGCTATGCAGATATTAAGCTGCAGGTATGCCAAAGTGAGACTATCTGCAGCGCCTCTATGACCACTGAGGCAGCTATGAAGTTTTCAAAGTACAAAAGCAAGTCCCGTTTTTTGTACCTGCTTATATAGAATAGAAAATGGAATAAGAAAAAGTCTGGAAAAAAATAAAAAAGACACTTTTCAGCGCCTTTAGAAAAAATCAGATTCAAAACTATTTACGATTTTGGGATAATCGTTTTAAAATAGGGATGATGGATATTATATCTTCCTCGTCAAGCTCTTGCAGCAAATCCGATGCTGTATAATACAGAGGAATATTGTGCAGGTCTTGATTGAAGAATTCTGCAGGGGTAATTTCAAAATAATGACAGATTTCAAGAAACAAATAGTGTAAAAGTATTTAATTAAAAGCTAAGTTCGGATATCCTATGGATACATAAAGGAAGTGGAAATGGTATGCGTATTATCGGAACACAGGAAGAAATCAACTGGGCGATGGAAGCACTGGCAAATGGATGTGACCACTGCCCTTATCAAAATGCGTGTGAGGAAAATGCCCGAATGGATACTGCAAAGAATGAAAAAGTACATGGCCGGTGCAAAGATTTTCTGGCAGAATATATACAGGTTGAAGTAAGTAAATAAACAATATATAGTATTTGTTTCGTTGACACAAACCATATCTTGTGATAATATACGCATATAGTAATGTTTATGCGTGCCCTGCTGGGGGAAGTTTTGGGATAAAACGAATCCCGGAACCAGAAAGATGGCGTAAGATACCGCCATCCAAGCATAAGTTGTTTAGGATTGTAAGAAATCAGTGTCATATTATGCCTGTTGGCAAGTATGGCGCTTTTTTTGTTTGTTGGGCTGTCAGCCATAGAGAATGGATAGAAAGAAAACTCTTTCCATTCTCTTTTTTTATTGTCAGAAGCAGCGACTGCTGTTGATGAATAAATCATATTAAAGAAAGGTGGAACAAGACATGAATGAAGCAAGAGTGTTTGCAGACGAGTATCAGGCTCGGTTTGCAGAAGAAGGACAGTTGATGAGGTTTTTACGAGAGCGGACAGAAAATGCTACATGGCTCCGAAAACCCGCCAAGGATTTAAGGCTTTTTCCTCTGGACAGCGAAAAGGTGCAAAAAGAGATTCACAATACCGGTGAGGAGATCTTAGAGGACACGAAAGAGCATACTCAGCTTGTGCTACGCATGAAGGATTAGTTTTATCCGGTCCGGAGCTGTGCCATCCAGACGATTTTAAAACGGGCCGGAATCAGCGGCTCTGGCCTTAACCGGCTGGACACAAGGAATTACGCAAAGGTCATCAATCTCTGCCTTCAGACAGCAAAGGGTGAGGTGCTGGTGAGGATAGCTGACGGAAAAGTATCGGCGGCTCACGGCGGCGACCATTGTGATTACAAAATCTTGGAGACGGAGGATGTGTTCCGGGAGACCATTGCTTATTTAAAGCATAATTTCCCCGGATACTGCTATATACCGGAAACGGGTTCCTTCGACCACAGTATTGTGACCGCTATGTGGGAGCTTACCGGGCACCCGGAGCTTTTAAAGACCTATCAGGAGGTCTTGGATGAACACGGTATTACGCAGAAAATCCATGCGCCGGCGCTTCGTTTGGTAACTTCAGATGTAGCTGCCAAAAGCGTTACCCTCTATCCCATGCTTTTATGCGACAGCAATAACCAAACCTTGAATTTGGGACATCCTATCCGTCTGGAGCACAGCGGCAATGCGGACATTACCCAGTTTCGCAAAAAGCTGTCATTTTTGTACAGCCGGTATCAGGATGCCATTGCAGATATGGCAAAGCTGGTGGAGATCCCCATTCAGTATCCGGTGAACTGCCTGACTGGTATTTTAAAACAAATGCCAATCGGAAAGAAACTGGGCAGTAAGGTGGTGGAATTATATGTCTGCACACACGGAGAGGGGCCTACAACAGCACACGAGCTTTATTATGCCCTGAGCGAAGCCTCTTTTATTGCGGCTTGCGAGGGATTATCCAGCAGCCGGATTTTAAAGATTGAGGAGGAAATCACAAAAGCACTGCAGTATGACTGGTCAGAATATGACCTCTACGGAACAGTCTCATGGTAAGAAAGGGGAAAAGCTATGGCATCGTTAAACTTAAATTATCAGCCGCAGGTATTCGTAGATACCGCACAAATGACAAGGGAGGTATGGCTGCAAAACAGAAGGCATGGAATCGGAGGCAGCGATGCGTCCATCATAATGGGCGTATCCCCATTTGCCACACGCAGGGATCTCTATTATGACAAGCTGGGCATCAAGCCGGTGGAAGGGGAATCGGAGGAGGAAAATTGGATTGCAAAGGAAGTCGGGAACCGGCTGGAAGAACTAGTAGCAATCATTTTCTCAAAAAAAACCGGTCTGGAGGTATATCCTGATAAACACATGTACCGGCATCCACTGTTCCCTTTTATGCTGGCGGACATGGATTTTATCATCCATTTTCCAGATGGAAAAAAAGGGATTTTAGAGTGCAAGACCTGCAATTATAACAGCCAGTGGAAATGGAAGGACAATCAGGTGCCCATCAATTATGAGTGGCAATGCCGGCATTACATGGCGGTGATGAATCTGGATGTGGTTTATATTGCTTGCTTATACGGCAATAACGAATCGGAATTTGTTATCCGTAAGATTGAACGTGATTTGGATCTGGAGGAAAAACTGATTATGGCAGAACAGGATTTCTGGAATCATAACGTGCAGGCCGGTGTGGAGCCTCCTTATGTGGAGGAGCCGGATATGGTGCTGCAAAGCCTCAAGAAATTCATGGAAAAACCAAACCAGTCCCTGCAGCCCCTTCAGATTACAGAGAATGTACAGGATAAGTTGGAAACCTATCTCTCTCTTTCCGAGGAGAAAAGCAAACTGGAAGCCAGAAAGCGGGAAATTGAGAAAGCACAGAAAACCATCAGTATTCCTTTTGTTGAACAGCTCGGAAAGAACTGTGCGGCTTTTTACAGTGATGGCAATAGCAAGTATCACATCACCTACCAGCCAACCGTCAGAAAAATGGTTAAAAAGGAAGATATTGAGAAACTGGAAAATCTATACCCGGATGCCTACGAGGATGTTGTATCGGAAAGCATCAGCAGGACATTCCGAATCAAAAAGGAGGCAGCTTAATGAAGAAAAAAGCATATATCTGTTCTCCGCTGTCTGCTCCGACAAAGCAGGAAATGATAGAGAATATGCTTATGGCAAGGCAGTATATGCAAAAAATCAGGGAGAAATTCGGGTATCGCACCTATGCCCCTCACGCATATCTGCCGGAGCTGCTGGATGACCATTTGCCGGAGGAGAGAGCGGTTGCTCTTTCTTTTGGGCTTGAAGTCCTTCGGCTCTGTGATGCTCTTATCATTTGCGGGAAGCGGATATCCAGCGGTATGAACGAGGAGTTATACCAAGTGCTGCTGTTAAAGATGGAAGTATATTGGTATGACGAGGAAGATACTGGAAAACTGATACGAATCAGGGACAGGAGGCAGGTACATGAGATGCCGGTTCAACGATAGAATCTATGAAAACAGTGAAAACGGATATTGTATCGCTATATTTTGGACGGCAGATCCTTCAATTCCCCTTGAAGCACGTAAAAAGGATGCATCCACAGGTTCTTGTTTCATAGCCTGTGGATACCACATCCCGTTAAGTGAAAATGCAGATGTGGAATTAGAAGGGAGCTGGGTGACTCATCCACAATACGGATTGCAGTACAAGGTGGAATCCAGCATGGAAATCGTAAGGAAAACGAAGGAAGGCATTATCGGCTATCTGTCTTCCGGAACCATCAAAGGAGTCGGAAGAAAACTGGCCGAGGCAATCTATGCCCGGTTTGGAATGGAATCTTTGGAGGTCATAGAAAAGGCACCAGAGCGGTTGTTATCTATACGGGGAATCAGCGAACGGAAACTGGAGGAAATCAAGGAGGCCTTCCAAAAAAACCAAGCCTTCCGTGAACTGATGACATATCTTGCCCCCTTTGATATCACACCCAGTCAGGTACAGAAAATCCTTCTGGAGTTCGGCCCCCAATCTATGCAAATTGCCACCACACGCCCTTATCAGCTATGCACAATAAAAGGGTTCGGCTTTTTGACTGTGGATGAAATCGCACGTAAGTGTTGTGCGGCATTAAATGATCCTATGCGGATTTCCTGCTGTATCGCCTACGTGCTTACACAGGCGTCCAAAAACGGGCATCTGTATCTTACGCAGGAAACGCTGGTGGAACAGGTGATGGAGACACTGAACCATAACCTGAAAAATCCGGTGGTGTCACATCGGGATATACAGAATGTATTGTATCGTCTGTCTTTGCAGAATAGTATCGTCGTTGAAAAACAGCGGATCTATGAAGCAAGGCTCTATGAAGCGGAAACAGAGACAGCCCGAATGGCTGTCCGGCATCTTCTTGATAAGCTGCCGGGCGTGGAGCATATAGACTCTGCTATAAAGCAGGCGGAACAGGCGCTGGCCATACAGCTATCTCCTTCCCAGATCAAAGCAGTACGAATGGTATTTGAAAATACGGTGTCCATTATAACGGGTGGCCCCGGCACAGGAAAGACAACGGTGCTGCAGGTGATCCTGTATATACAGAAATTATTATGTCCGGGGGAGATCCAGCTTATGGCTCCTACCGGACGGGCTGCACGTAGGATGGCCGAAAGCACAGGCGTTATGGAAGCATCTACCATGCACATGGCCATGGGCCTTATAAGTGATGAGGAGTTCTGTGAAGAATTTCAATATCTCAGTGCGGATTTTTTTAACGTGGACGAGTTCTCCATGGTGGATATGCGACTTGCATATGAATTTTTCAGCCGGCTGAAAGGCGGTGTGCGGGTTGTCATGATAGGTGATGTGGACCAGCTTCCAAGCGTCGGTCCGGGCGATGTGTTCCGCCAATTCATTCAGAGCGGACTGATACCGGTAACGGTCTTGGATTTCGTTTACCGGCAGACACAGGGAAGCCGGATCAATAGCAATGCGACGCTGATTAAGAAAAACAAGACAAATCTGCAGTTCGGTGAGGACTTCCAGTTCATTGAGACAAAAGGGGCTGTGGAAACAGCAGAGGTTGTAAACCGCTTATACTTGCAGGAAGTGTCTGCAAGTGATACGGACAGTGTACAGGTGTTAAGCCCTTACCGGGTGAAGCTGGCATCGGGCGTATCCCAGTTAAATGAAACGCTCCGTGAGCTGGTCAATGCAAAGGGAAAGCATACGGAGGAGATAAAAGTCACTGGGCGGACTTTCCGTTCAGGGGATAAAATCATCCAGACCAAAAACACGGATCTGGTAAGCAACGGGGATATGGGAACCATTCAAAGCCTCCATCAAGACGCTGAGGGCGAATGGAAAGCGGAAATTGGTTTTTCCGATAACCGCATTGTCACCTATGGGAAAGAACAGATGGAAAATATAGAGCTGGCTTATGCCACTACCATCCACAAATCACAGGGCAGCGAATACCCGGTGGTCATCCTGCCATGGATCAAGGCTTTTTATGGAATGCTGAAAAGAAATATCTTCTATACAGCCATTACCCGTGCCAAAGCCAAAGTTATCATTGTGGGAGAGAGAAATGCCATCTATCAGGCAATCCATACAGATGACAGCGGCAAGCGTAATACGGCGCTGAGTGAGAAAATGCTGGGATTTTATAAAGAATATAACAAAGGCAGTCAGGGACAAGAACCTGAACAGCTAAAATTAGCGGTATAGCGGAATGTAACAATCCGTTTTCCAGAAAAACAGTTGCGGCAGGTTTCTATTATATAAGGAATTTGCGACCAGATAAGAAAGGGGAAACAATATGAGTGAATTATTATATAAACGCTCAAAAGCGGTTGCTGCCATGAACCGGGTGGAAGGGTTTGAACCCTTGGAATTTGCCCGGACCATACAAAAAGAAGGTCAGGAGGACCAGCTTTACCTTGATGTAAAGTATCGGAAATTATGGTTTCGGCTCTGCAACCCCGGAGGCAAGATTGTGAAGAAAATACTTGCCATCAAAGATGAAATGGCGATTGTCGAGGCAAAAGTGTACTTGGACCGGAACGATCCGGAGGAAAGCTTCATCGCAAGCGCTCTAGCTCAGAAATTCAGAAGCCCAGACCCGCAGTTTGGAGACAAGTTCTTGGAACTGGCGGAAACGGCTGCAGTTGGAAGGGCCTTAGGAGACGCCGGATACGGAATCCAGTTTGCGGATGCCGATGTGTCTGAAACGAATGATCCCCATCAGGTAGATGCGGGAATCCCCGTTACCGAAGGCGGCGCCAAAGGATTGCCGCAGGCAAACCCCTCTGGCGGGCAGTACAGGACCGGTCAACAGATGCCCCCGGCATTTGGACAGCAGCCTTTTGCGGATGCACAAAGACAGGCCGGATATGCGCCGATACAGCAGGGTATGTCGGGATATATGCAACCACAGGCAGCCAGCCAACAGCCCGCGCCATCTAATACACAGGGGACTGGAGTGTTGGATTGGAAGCAGCCGGTGGAAATGCTGCTCTCTCAGCTTACCTATGAACAGGCCAAAAATGTAGTCATTGGCGGCCATGGCATCCATGCCAATAAGACCATGGGACAACTGGCCATGGAGGACCCTTCTGCTTTGGAGTGGTATAGGAATACATACAACGGACCGAATAACTTATTACGTGCGGCGGCTCAGTTTTTGCTGGCAAAGGCAGCCGCATAGTCCAAATAATATCCATGAGGCTCCTTTAAGGGGAGCCTCGTTAGGAGAACATGAATGAGACACAGTATCAGTGACTTTCCGTTCCGCATTTCGGATGTAACAAAAATCATGGGAATCCATCCCACAGACCGAAACGGCAAGCCAGCGCCATTTACCAAACAAAGCGACTGGTATTGCAACTGTATCTTTTGCGGGCATAAAGGGAAAATGAATATCAATCTGGTCAAGAACGCTTTTTACTGTAATTATTGTGGAGCAAATGGCGGTATGCTGGATTTATATGGGGATTATTATCATATTTCCCGGAAAGAGGCATATGACGAGATCTGTAAGGAACTCCATCTGACCAATGAAGCGCCTGTTTCTGAAAAGACAGTAACAACAGCGTGTGCAGAACAGAAAGCTTTGGTAGAAACGCCAGACCGGGCTTCAGACAAAGAAATCAACCGGACATACTCTATGTTGCTGTCAATGCTGTCGTTGTCGGATAAACATTATGAAGATTTGAAAAGGCGTGGACTAACGGACCTGCAGATCAAAGAGCGCCGCTATAAAAGCACGCCGGTCTTTGGGTTTCACAATCTGATAGACCGGTTACAGGAGCAGGGCTGCACGTTAAAAGGCGTGCCGGGATTTTACGAGGACGCAAAGGGGCGCTGGACCATGAATTTTTCACCAAAGGGTTCCGGCTTCCTGATTCCTATGGAATCCATAGACGGTTTCATTTGCGGGATGCAGATTCGGCTGGACCACCCCAAGGGCAGCCAGAAATACATCTGGTTTTCCAGCTCGAATAAAAAGAACGGAACCGGCTCCGGAAGCCCCATACATTGGATTGGAAATCCGGATGCGGAAGTAATCTGGCTTACCGAAGGCGGCCTGAAAGGAACAATTGCCCATTATATGACAGGATATTCCTTCCTGTGTGTTCCGGGAGTCAACCATTATAAGAATCTGGAGGCAGCACTGATTAAGTTAAAAGAAAAAAAACTGAAAACCGTCCACGAGGCCTTTGATATGGACAAGATGATGCAGGTTGTGACAGACCCGTTAAAGTGTCCGCCATGTGAACGGAGAACGGACTGTAAGGCATACCTTGCTTACCAGAAGCTATCACCAGAGATCAGAGAAAGCATGGTGGAAATGAACTGTCCCCATAAGGAACAAAAGCGTGGGATTATCCAAAAAGCCTGTATGCGTGTCTATGAAATCTGTGAGAGGCTGGAACTCTCCTGTGTGCGCCGGGTATGGGATTTGAACGAAAATGGAGAATGGAACGGTAACTACAAGGGAATTGACGATTACCATTATGAAATAAGAAAAAAGGTGTGAGGGTTGGCGTTTGCCTTCCCTCTCTAGAAATGGAGGATGAACATGGAACGATTTAAAAACTGGTGCCTCACGATTGTAATAGTTGTGGCTGTGGCTGGGCTATCTTTTTCTGCCTTGCGTCTGATGGACAGCCATAATCAATACCGAAAAGGTGAGGACACCTATCAGGAAATAGCGGATGATTTTGTAAAGAAGGAACCTAAAGAAACGCCGGAGGTGGATGCTAAAAAAAACGATGGCGCTAGTCAGGGATACCAATTCCTCCAGATTGATTTTAAAGGTTTAAAAGCCCTGAATCCGGAAGTGATAGCATGGATTGACATTCCCGGCGCCAAAATCAGCTACCCGGTGCTTCAGGGGGGTGATAACAGCTATTACCTCTCCCATTTAAGCGACGGTACGGAAGGGATTCATGGAAGCATCTTCATGGATTATCATAACCAGCCTGATTTTAGCGACAGAAATACCATCCTTTATGGACATAACATGAAGGATGGCACGATGTTTGCAGCGCTGGATGCGTATGCACAGGAATCGGTCTGCCGGGAATATCCGTTTTTTTATATCTATACCCCGGAGCATGCCATCGTTTATGAGATCTATGCCTGTTACACAGGCTGGGTAGAAAGTGCGGCTTACAGCTATCAGTTTCCAGCAGAGGAAACCTTTTTAGAATTCCTTCAAGAAACCAGCCGCTCAAGCCTGTATGATGCAAAAGGGATACCGGATGACAGCAGCCGGATTGTGACACTTTCTACCTGCACCAACATCAGCAGACAACAGCGGTTTATCATACATGGGATGAGGAGGGAATCAAAATGATGGATTATGAAAGCGCAAGAAAATATATTGCAGAGGATACAGGGTGCCGGGATGCGGTACTTAAACTCCGGCTGCAGGCATTACAGCAGTTTTACCAAAGGGCAGATGGTTATTTAAAGAAAGGCTTCTTACCAGAACTGGTGGAAGCTTTTTTTGATAAAAAGGTAGAAATGTTAAAAGAGGTATCCACCAAATCGGATATGAAGGAATTACTGGAGGTAAGCAAGCCTGTGTATAACGGGAACCGGATCACGCCATCAGATAACCGCTTCTATGTGGAGGAGGAAGAATTGATGTTATGGTCATTGACATCTTTACAGGCACCGCTTAAAGACATTGGCTACCAAAGATACCGGGAATTATTTCAGAAGTACCTTCCTGCACAGGCGCAACAAATATGGTAACAGAATCAGATGATCTTTACAGAGATGGGGTAATGCAATGTACATACAAAATAAAGATTTAAAGTATCAGGAGTGGGCATACGCACAGCGCAAATACCTTCCATATGAGGAAAAATTAAAGCTGGCAGTCCGGCGGATACAGGAATGGCACGAATATTGGGATGGAATGGTGTATCTAAGCTTTAGCGGCGGACTGGATTCCACGGTGTTGCTGGCACTGATCCGAATGACACTTGGAAAAAGGATACCGGCAGTATTTTGTAATACCGGACTGGAATATCCAGAGATTGTAAAGTTTGCCCGGAACGCAGCGAACTACGGAGCTTTTGAGGAAATACGTCCAACGAAAAATTTTAGACAGGTAATTTTAGAAGAAGGCTATCCGGTTATCAGCAAAGAGAATGCCTGTAAAATCCGCAAACTACGGCATGGAAATCTGTCTCCCCGTTACAGGAACTATCTTTTAAACGGAGATGAACGGGGAAAATTCGGTATGCTGCCAAAAAAATGGCATCACTATCTGAATGCGCCTTTTGAAATATCAGAACGCTGTTGTGACATTATGAAGAAAAAGCCATTTCTGAAATATGTGAAGCAGACAGGGTGCTATCCATATATGGGAATTACACAGGATGAATCCTTTCGGAGAGCACACCAGTATTCAAAAACAGGCTGTAATGTCTACTCCGGCACTACCATCAAAAGCCAGCCGTTAGGCCCATGGACCAAGCAGGACGTATTCCGGTTTGCCTATGAACATCTGGGAGAAAAAATCATAGTGCGGGACGGTTCTGCCTACCCGTTTGAAATCTGCAGCATTTATGGGGAAATCAAACAGACAGCACAGGGAATCTATTATCTGACAGGAGAACAAAGGACCGGCTGTATGTATTGCTGCTTTGGCCTCACGGAAGAAACAGAGCCTAATCGGTTTCAACGTATGCAGACTACACATCCAAAACATCACCAGTTGTGCATGAAGGCGTTGGAAGAAGGTGGTCTGGGGCTTCAGGAGATATTAAAGTACATGGACGTTCCGTATGAAACATGGGAATCTGCCGGGCAGTTATATTTATGGCAGGACGAATACAATAATTTATATGTAGCTTAAAAGGATATAGGATTCAGAAAAATCCGAGGGGCATCAGCTTTTTCTGCTGGTGCCTTTTTAAAAAAGTTTTGCGCCTTATGTACATCTCACGTATTGAGTAAGTAGAAAGAATAAAGGAGGCGTTTTTTATGATTAAACGAGTACGGATAGCGATTGATCACGGAAACCGTAATATGAAAACCGTAAACCATGTATTTACCACAGGCGTGGAGGTCAATGATTTAAAGCCGGGCAGGGGAATCCCCTATCTGGAATATCAGGGGAAATATTACACCCTGACCAGCCAGCGGATGCCCTACCAGCGGGATAAGACAAAGGATTTCAGGTACTTCATCCTGACGCTGATCTCCATTGCAGAGGAGCTTTCGCAGAATCCTCAGATTGAGGAAGGCGATATTGTTCAGGTACAGCTTTCCATCGGCCTTCCGCCGAAGCATTATGCAGAGCTTTATGAACGCTACGAGGAATACTTTAAAGGCAGGGATGGCATGATACACTTCTGCTATCAGGGACATCCATATGACATTATTATCTCCGATGTAAAGGCATTTCCGCAGAATTATGCTGCTCTCATGCTCTATGCGGAAGAAATCAGCGAGATTCCGAAAGTTGTCGGGGTGGATATAGGCGGGTTTACCACAGATTATCTTATGGTACGGAAAGGAACGCTGGATATGAGTGTCTGTGATTCTCTGGAAAATGGAATTATCAACCTTTACAACGGAATCATGTCGAAGGCCAGGGCGGAATACGATATGGTGCTGGAGGAGGTAGACATAGACAGCATCATTGAAGGCAAGACGCAGTATTATGACAGCCAGATTGTATATTGGATCAAGCGGTATGTAGAGGACTTTGTAACTGACCTGCTATCCTCTCTTAGAGAACGGGGGATTGATACCAAAAGCACCTATATGATATTTCTTGGAGGCGGGGCCATGCTGCTAAAGGACTTTCTTATCGCTTCCGGGAAGCTGGGGAAACACCGGTTTGTCGAGGATATTTGTGCCAATGCCAAGGGATATGATTTATTGTATCAGGTTCAGGAGCGTGAGGAGAATGAATAAGAGAAACCCGTATATCTTTACCATCGGATTCAACGAGAGGAATCCGCAGCATCTGCAGGCGGCTGAAATTTTAAATCAGTTGGGCCGGGGAGAAAAAGCGGATTATCTTGTCAGAGCTATCTTAATGTATGAAGGGAAGCTGGAATGTGGAGTCGGACTTACAGATATGGATATGCTGAGGCGCCTGATCCGGCAGGTTCTGACGGAACAAACCGGAGACTATGAAAAGTATCCGTCCAAAAGAGAAGAACCACAAACAGCAGAAACCGTTGTGGATGTATCCAGTAAGGCAGATATTGAAAAGAAAAGCGATGCAGTTTTGCGCAACATTTCCATGAATCTGTCGGCATTTCGTGGACAGTCCTGACAAAAAGAAGGAGGTCTCTCTGCCTGTCAGAGAAGCAGAGGAAGGTTTTGCTGTTCAACTTCTGGTATGCTTGGACAGACGGAGAAATTGCAGCCAGAATGGAGGTGAGGAACCGCACTGTCTACACCCTGAGAAGGCGCACTTTCAAGGCAATCCGAAATTCTATGAGTAAGGAAGCTCAGAGCTATGAATTAACCTATGACTTAATAAACCTACTCAATCCAAGTCCAACGTCTATGCCAAACGCAACCGCTACATGGTGGAACATTCAGACCGTGTAATTGTAGTGTATGACGGTCGGGAAAAAGGCGGTACAGTTAAGACGATTCGTTTTTCACACCAATATCGGGAGGAACTGCGGGAAATACCGATAGGGCTAAACTTGGATAAAACCGGAGATGAAAAAAAGTGGAGGTACAGGCTGGCCTGTGGTATAATAAATATCCAACCGTGAAGATCAGTAACAATTCGGTTGGATTTGAATAAATAATCCATCAACTTTTATGAAAAAGGGAAACCACAGTTTGAAAGGAGTATATGCATGAAACACGTATGTATGCTTATATCCGTGGCGGACATTAACGCTGCGAGAAAATTTTATGAGGATCTGTTTGGATTAGAGGTATTTCAGGATTACGGAAAAAACATCGCCTTTACCTGCGGCCTAGCATTGCAGCAGGATTTTGACTGGCTTGTGAATCTGCCGAAAGAAAAGATATTAAAGAAATCTAACAATGCGGAAATCGTCTTTGAGGAACAGGATTTTGACGGTTTTCTGGACAGGCTGAAACAGTACCCGGACATCGAATATCTGGGAGAAGTGATCGAACATAGCTGGGGCCAGCGGGTGATCCGGTTTTACGATTTGGATAGCCATATCATTGAGGTTGGCGAGGATATGAAAATGGTGATAAAGCGCTTTCTTGCTTCCGGCATGACCATGGAAGAAGTTTCTGTGAAAATGGATGCTTCCGTTGAGGATTTGACAAAACTTCTAAATAGCTAATACATGATGGACGAATAAACAAATCAGAAGTGGAGATGAAGAATAATGATAAGTAACATGACTATTTTTAGTGTCATGTTACTTATCATATCACTGCCTGCTTGTTCACCAGATTTCAATGGAAGCAGAATAGGGAATGACAATCAACTAATTATGGAATATACAGCGTTTAATACTACTGATTCTCAAGATTTAGTTGTTGAAGCTGGAGACACCATTCATGTGGAAATTGTAATTGAGGACGGTCATTTGTCATATAAAATTCAGAAAAATGATGATGAACCTATCGCTGAAAGTGAAAGCATTTTCTTTTCGGAAGAATTGGATGTTGAAGTAAAAGAAAGTGGAACATATACAGTAACTGTAACAGGAGAAAAGGCAAAAGGAAGTATAAAAATCACGGTAGGTGAATAAACAAATCGTTAAGAAAAGAATCGAAGGTGGTTGCACCGATGGAGGAAACGAATATGGATATTCAGAAAATTATCAGCTTAGTAACAAAGACGCAGGGGTTGATTAAGAACCGTGAAATGGCTGCCCATGTGGAAGAGAAGGGGCTTGCTGACTATGTAACGCAGGTAGATATTGCCGTGCAAAATTTCCTAAAGAAGGAGCTGTTTGTCTTTGCACCGGATATTCAGTTTCTTGGAGAAGAAACCGGCCTGCAGGAAATGAAAGCGGATAGCTTTTGGATTTTAGACCCGGTTGACGGAACTACAAACCTTATGCACGATTATCAGCACAGTGTTGTATCTTTAGCCCTTTGCTGTCAGAGGGAAATTGTAATGGGAATCGTGTATGATCCCTTCCATGAAGAAGTGTTTTCAGCGGTTAAAGGCAAGGGCTGCTTCCTAAATGGACAGCCCATACATGTATCAAACGCAGAAAAACTATCCGATACGATGATTGGGCTGGGAACAGCAAAAAGAGAGCTGGCCGATGAAAACTTTGCCCGGTTCCGCAGGGTGTTCGGTCAGTGCCAGGATGTCCGCAGGATTGGCTCTGCTGCTTTGGAGTTGGCATATACCGCCTGTGGCAGACAGGGAGGTTATTTCGAGATATACCTAAATCCTTGGGATTATGCTGCCGGTATGCTTTTAATTCAGGAGGCTGGCGGTCAAGTAACTGATTTTACGGGGAAACCACTTGATCCGAGAAAAGGCAGCAGCGTAGCAGCTACAAACGGATATATACATACAGAACTGCTAAAGTTGATATAAAGGATAACACAAATGAATTTAACTTTTAGAAATGCAGAACGGAAAGATACTTTGTTGATTCTGCAGTTTATCAAAGAACTTGCAGATTACGAAAAAATGCTGAACGTAGTTGTGGCTGATGAGGCCACGCTTGAAACATGGATTTTCGATAAACAAAAAGCAGAAGTGATTTTTGCTCTTGAAGATGGAAAAGAGGTTGGATTTGCACTTTTTTCCACAACTTTTCTACGTTCTTAGGACGAGCCGGTATTTATTTGGAGGATCTGTATGTCAAGCCGGAATGCCGCGGGAAGGGCTACGGAAAAGCTATTCTGAAAAAATTGGCATCTATCGCTGTGGAACGTGGCTGCGGACGGCTTGAACGGTGGTGTCTTGACTGGAACAAACCCAGCATTGACTTTTATCTGTCGGTTGGAGCAGAGGCCATGTCTGATTGGACAGTCTATCGCATTGCAGGCGATACATTAACACAGCTTGCTGAGTGACGCCACTTCTTGTTTTAGTTAACCAAAAACAAATTCGGGCTTAAAAAGAGGAAAATTTATGTTTGAGGACGGTCGAAGCAAAAAAGTTATTTTTATAGCGCATTGTATATTAAATCAAAATTCAATATCTGATGGAACAGCCGTTTTTCCAGCAGCTTTTAAGGATGTAATAAAAATTCTTCTTGATGCTGATATTGGTATTGTCCAAATGCCATGTCCTGAACTTTGCTGTTTAGGGCTTAATAGAGGAAACAACAATGGGGCAGATGTTCCTGTCGTTATTGAAAATACCCGTATTCGTAAAGAAATGCAAAAAGCAGAATCTTATAAAATGCTACTGGTTCAAGTTGATTATGTGATGAAACAAATAACAGAATACAATGCCTACGGCTTTGAGATAATCGGGATTATTGGTGCAAATCGCTCGCCGAACTGCGGTGTGGAAACCACATCAGATTTTAACAAAGAGATAAGCGGTAAAGGCATTTTTATGAGCGAACTTAGCAATAGAATAAATGCGGAAAAATTGAATATTCCTATGCTGGGTATCAAAGGCACTGATAATGTTCTTGAGCAAGTAAAGTCTTTCATTAAGTCAAACTTTGTCAAGGAGTAGAAGAAAAATAAATAAGAAATATTGAGAGATTGTGGTATGAAAATTGAGTATAAAGACATCCATATTTTTACAGAGAAAGAACTGCAAAGACTGTTTTTGTCCGTGGGATGGGAGTCCGGAAATTACCCCGATAAACTCGTTCGGGCGATGCAAAATTCTTCGCATGTAATTTCAGCATGGGATGATAACAAACTGATTGGACTGGTACGGGCACTTGATGATGGCGAAACAGTTGCATTTCTACATTATCTTCTGGTAGACCCTGCATATCAGGGGCATCATATTGGCGATGAATTGATGAAGATGATTATGAGTTGCTTTGAAAACCTCCTTTATGTCAAAATTATGCCGTCCGATCCTAAGATGATTGCGTTTTATGAACGATATGGGTTTCAGCAATATGATAATTACTCAGCAATGGTACTGAAACATTTTCGATAACAATATAGCTTCCGGTTTATCTGGAATTTGATCAGAGTTAAAAAGTGTATTTTAAGAGGAGAATAATTCAATGAAAGAATTTAGTCAAGAAGCAGAACAGGTCATGATTGAGCGTTTCGGGAAAGATACAATTATATCATTAGCAACAACGGAAAATGCAACGCCTTATGTGCGATACGTCAATGCCTATTACGAAAATGGTGCATTTTATATCATTACCCATGCACTCTCAAATAAAATGAAGCATATAAAAGATAATCCTGTTGTTGCAGTCGCAGGTGAGTGGTTTACAGCGCATGGGAACGGCATCAGTCTGGGTTATTTCGGAAAAAAAGAGAATTGTGAGATTGCTGATAAGCTGAAAAAAGTCTTTGCTGAATGGATTGATAACGGCCATACTGATTTTAACGATGAAAACACCATCATTCTGCGTGTGGAATTAACAGATGGCCTGTTGCTCTCGCATGGTACAAGATATGAGTTTTAAAATTCTCTAATTTCCTACTGTGTTAGGTCAAGCATTATTAAAGCTTATCCTAACCGTTTGCAGGTAGGCTGCTTAAGGAGGTTCTATGAAAGGATTTAACCGGCAAAATCAATTATTTTCCCTCTGCGGTTTGAATTGCGGGCTTTGCCCCATGTTTTTGAATAAAAACTGCCCTGGCTGTGGCGGCGGTGAAGGAAATCAGTCGTGTAAAATTGCAAGGTGCAGCATAGAGCACAACGGCGCCCAATACTGTTTCCAATGCAGTGAATACCCTTGCGAAAAATATGATCATATTGACGATTTTGATTCCTTTATAACACATCGAAATCGAAAATCCGATATGGAAAAGGCCAAACGCCTTGGAATAGACGCTTATAATGCAGAGCAGGCGGAGAAGGCCAACATTCTGGAGGTTTTATTATCGAATTATAATGATGGCCGCAAAAAGACACTCTTTTGCGTAGCCGTCAACCTGCTGGAACTGCAAGAACTGCAAACGGTACTTAAAGAAATTGACCGTAAACCTGATATGGAAACACTGACGCTCAAAGAAAAAAGCGCTTTTGTTGCTGGATTACTGCAGGATGCAGCGGCAACGAAAAATATTGACTTAAAGTTACACAAGAAAAAGAGATAATGTATTTGAAAAAGCGCCACATATTTTCAGTGGCGCTTTTTGTTTGTAAAAGAACGCAATGACAATGTAAGAAACTGCAAAGAAATGGGAGTAATACAAGCACCGGGTGCAGAAACTATGTGTAAAGAACCGGATCGATGGTGTGGTTCACCTTAGCCGGGTACGGTTGATTCCGAAAGGTGCGGATAAACTGGCAAACGGATGTAAAAAGAAATTTTTCAAATATTTCAAAAACTATTGACTTTGACGTTCCGTCATACCGTAGAATGAGGTTACAAAATATTGAAAGGAAGTACAAAATATGAGTATCCTAAAAGTACAGGCCGTTCGTTCTGACGGTATCTACAGAAAAATCATGGAAGCGCCAGTTTCTAAAAAGAATGATATTTATCGCTATGAAATGATGAAGCCTTTTGAAAAGAAATGGGCCTGCTACAATGTGCCAATGAAGGCTGCACAGCCGAATGGCTATGATGTTATTATGGCAAGTGGTATGTTAGGCTTTCTTCTGCCAGAAAAAATTGATGAAACATGGGCTCAAAGTATTACACTGTTAGACGATAACCAATTTTGGGATAACTGTCAAAAGTCTATCGAGCGGTCATTAAAGTGTTTTACTGATGCAGAAATTGAGTTGCCGATAAAAGAATATTTCTACACCGTTTTGCTGGCTGATCCAGAGAACCCTTATATGATAATGAATGATAATTACTGTGGAGATGGAGGTATTCCCGGCTACATTTTTACATGGCTTGTTCCATCTGAACACACTAAGAGCAGACTTCCCGTAGCTTTGGCACATGAAACAAATCATAATGTCCGTTTCCAGTTTATTAAATGGCACAATGACATTACTCTTGCTGAAATGATGATAAGTGAGGGACTTGCTGAAAACTTTGCTACTTACCTATATGGTGAGGAAAATGTAGGGCCGTGGGTAAGCAAGACAGATATGGAAACTTTGAACGGATATATCAAGCCTATCATTAGGGGAGGTCTTGATGTACAGGGCTTAGATAACCTGACAGCATATCTATATGGTGATGAAATGGCAAAAATGCAAAATTATTTTCCTGTTGGTTTACCCTATTGTGCCGGATATGCTTGTGGCTATCATATGATAAAATACTATCTGAAAAAAACAGGAAAATCTATCATTGATGCTACCATGACACCTGCTGATGAAATACTGAAAGAAGTGGAGGGATTTTGGGATGAATCCTAAAAAAATGATGATTCACGAGGTAGCAAAGCTGACCGGCATTACGATACGTGCTTTGCATTACTATGATGAAATCAGTCTGCTGGAACCTGCCAAAGCAGATAAGACAAAATATCGTTTATATTCTGAAAACGATTTAGAGAAGTTACAACAAATTCTATTTTACCGTGAAGTGGGGTTTTCACTAAAAGAGATCAAGGCATTATTATGCTGATGTATCTGGGCGAACTCTATCAAACAGATGAACGATTTGTCGAGTATATCAATAGATTTGCCACATGGAATGTTGCGGAATTTTTGGTGAAGCAATTAAAGTCTATTGCTGTAATAGCTAATAAACTATTATATCTGTCCAGCGGCAAAAAAGAAAAACGCTGTTGGGCAGCTCCTTTCCTACACTCATATTACATTTTGCTGGCGGCGGCTCTGTTTTCAAAGCCGTCGTTCAGCAGCCCTTATTCTATGTCTCTGTTTTATAAAGTGCATTTTCTTAATCAAAAAGCGCATTGCGTGAAAAGCCTGGCAAAAAATAAAATGATATAATTTGAACATCAAATATAGGAGTGCGCCAGTTCGGCGCTTGAAATATAAGTGGGTGAAATTCCCACTCTGGAAAAGTTTAGCGAACAGCCAGTACTTAGCCTTGGAGCCAAAGCCGCGAGGTCAGGTTTAAGCGTAGGCAAAGGAGCATAAGAGCCGCAATGCGAAAGCGTGAAGCCAATCAGCCCCGTAAGTTATAAAGAGTGGAAGTCGATGTATTTCCTTTTACCGCAGACAGCAATTAACATTCGCTATCGCAAGAATGTTAAGGTTCCACCGGGGTCCAAGGGCGTGGCGAGTATGCAAAGTAGTTCAAGCGTACCTGGGAGGTCTGTACATCTCTGTGGTAACAGTAAGACCAAACAAAGTCTTGGAAACGGAGTACGGTCTAAGGGTGTGCAGAAGTCGGACTGACCCATAGTAGTGATGAGATCTGTGAAAGCAGACGGAGCAAAGGGGTCAGCAAATCAACAATCACCAGAGGTGAAACATGTAGGGCACAGGAGGCTCGCAGAAGCATGGAACAAGAACTAAAGGGGATAAGGTATCAGTCAGAGAAATATGCAAAGCTGACAACGCTTATCAACCGTGTTAATGAAGGAAGACTGAAGGAAGCGCATAATCAACAGAAAACAGGAAAAGCGGTAGGAATTGACGGAATAACAAAGGAAGAATATGGGAGAAATTTAGATGAAAATGTACGGGAACTGATAAGACGTATGAAAACATTTAAATACATTCCCCAACCAGTACGTCGCACCTACATCCCAAAATCCAATGGGAAAATGCGGCCATTGGGGATACCTGCATACGAAGACAGACTGGTACAGAGCGTAATGGCAGAAATATTGAACGAAGTATATGAACCACGATTTCTGGGCTGTTCCTATGGATTCAGACCAAACCGTGGGGCGCATGATGCTGTAAAATATATAAACCAGACTATAATGACCAGAAAAGTGAATTATATACTTGATGCAGATATCAAGGGATTCTTCGACAACCTAGACCAGAAATGGCTCATGAAGTTTCTGGAACATGACATAGCAGACAAAAATTTTCTGCGGTACGTAAGCAGATTCCTCAAGTCTGGAATCATGGAAAATGGAGCAGTAGTGGAAAGTGATAAAGGGACTCCACAGGGAGGACAGATATCGCCGATACTGGCAAATGTATATCTCCATTATGTACTAGACCAGTGGTATGAAATAGTGATGAAGAAATATGCAAGGGGCGAGATATACTATGTACGCTATGCTGACGATTTTCTGATAATGTTCCAGTATGAGGAAGAAGCGATAAAAGTATTAGAGTTATTGAGAACACGGCTGGGAAAATTTGGACTGGAAGTGGCAGAGGACAAGACAAGAATCTTGCCGATAGGACGCTTTAAAGGAACAAAGGAAGACTTTGACTTTCTGGGATTTACATTCTTCAATACGAAAACAAGGGGAGGAAAATATCGCCTAGGGATAAGAACCAGTAAGAAGAAACTGAAAATGAAGAAGCGGACAGTGAAAGCATGGCTCGTGACTAGGCTGACGAGACCGGTTGCAGATACAATGAGGTACATCAATCTATCGTTGGCGGGACATTACAATTATTATGGAGTCAGTGGGAATTATCATGCGGTACAGGGATTTTACAAATATGTAAAATATGCAACATATAGAATGCTAAACCGCAGGGACCAGAAAGGGAAGTTCCGATATGAGAAGTTTCTCCGAGTATGGAACTTTTATGTAAAAGAACCACATCTGACCACAGATATTTGGAACTGGAAACCGATGTTGGTTTGAAGAGCCGTATGCGGGAAAACTGCACGTACGGTTCTGTGAGGGGCAATAGGCAAGTCTTTCACAACAAATAAAATTTGAGAAAGGAATGTCGAGATTGTCTACTCGACGGTGCCGCAATGCACGCATATGAAGCAATCGAACAATCCTTGACTTTTATCGAGGAACACTTGACAAAAGAAATTTCAACGGAAGAACTGGCAAATACTGTCGGTCTGTCCCCCTTTTATTTTCAGCGCTTGTTCAAGCGGCTGGTAAATAAACCGGTTCAGGAATATGTGAAGCTCCGCCGTCTGGCAAAGGTTATTGAAAATCTGAAAAGTACCGACCAGAGGATTCTTGACGTTGCCTTGGAATATGGCTTTTCAAGCCATGCGAATTTTACACGGGCTTTCAAGGAAACGTATGGGATTACGCCTGAAAGCTACAGGAGGGATTTACCAATGCTCAATACATTCGATAAGCCGGAAGTTTCCATGAATTATGTTTTAATAGACGAAGGTGTTCCGCTGGTGGTAGGAAATATCGTCTTGGAGATTAAGAGAAAGACATTGGAAAAACCGGAAATTTATTTCGGATTGGAAACAGAGGTTTGCATTTCTGAACAAATGCCGGTTGGTGAAAGCACAGGTGTAGACGTGCCAGGACAGCTTTGGAAGCGTTATCACATGGAGAAGGCTTCAATCGCAGCCAATCTTAATACTACTGTTGAAATGGGAATGTCCCATGCGGAAGGTACTGCACAAAACCTTTTCACTTATTTTGCAGGCGGCCTTGTTCAAAATATTCCGGACCGGCTGCAAGATGGTTTTGTTAAGAGAGAACTCTCGGCAGGAGAATACATCGTTTGCAGAGTTGAAGCAGAAAATTTTGAGGATTTGGTGACGGTAGCTTTGGATCAGGCCAGCAAGTACCTTTTTGGTACATGGTTGCAGCACCACAGCCTGACCACAGAGCCCTTCTCTGCAGAGAAGTATTACAGAGATGCGGAGGACATGGCCTACATGGAAATTTGGGTTAAGCCCTTGCCGCTGAAAAATAAAAGCTAAGGAGGAATTTATGATGGATTGGAATGCGCTATATTCAAATGAACAACCTCCATCACTGGAGCAAGTCACGGAATACATTAACAATCCGTTATGGACAGATTTTAATAACCATATCCAGTCCACCTATCGGAGCAGGCAGGCTGGAATATTAAGAATAAAAAGGTGGAAAGTCTCTTTGTACGCGCTATCCGATGCAAGGCTATTTTATCGCTCTTGTGGTTGTAGGAAGTCGTGAACTTACGGAGGCAGAGTTTCTTATGCCACAATGTTCCGACTATGTGCAGACAGTATTCAAAAACAACGGTTTATTTCAATAATAATGAAATTCACGAATGCTTTTTCTCTTTGAGGAATTTGATAGCCTCTATGTTTCTTTTTCAGGAGGATTTGTTTTACAACTATGATAAAATATCTGTTAGTTTACACAAAGCCATAAAAGTTACATATATTATAACAAATATTGTCGGAGTATGGGAATGATGGAAAGCTGCAGAGAGAAAATTGTCTCAGACAAATATGCTGATTTTTTATGGAAGTCCAGCTGGAGTCCCAATGGCTTGGAAAGTTTTTTTCCGGAAGTGTGTTTTCAGATGATAAATGATTATTATGATGTATATTATGTTTCCAGAGAATATTTGGAAACAAGATCCAGAACTGATTATGAATATGAAGTATTTCCAAAACTATATGGTTTGTTGGAAAATGAAAGTCTGGTAGATTCACGTATACTGCAAATACAAAAGCATCCAGTATTGCAGCTACAAGGAGCGGGTGTGATTTTGGGCTTTTTGGATACGGGAATTGACTATACCAACTCCTGTTTTCAAAACTCGGTAGGAAAGAGCCGGATTATAGAAATCTGGGATCAGTCTATTCAGACGGGAAACACACCGGATGGAATTGACTATGGCAGTATTTATGGACGGGAGATCATCAATCAAGCGTTAGAGAGCGACATTCCTTTTTCAATTGTTCCCAGCAGGGATGAAATAGGACATGGAACACAGATGGCTGCTATAGCCGCTGGAAGCCGGGATAAAGAAACTGGTTGGATTGGTGCAGCCCCGCTAGCAGATATTGCAGTTGTGAAGTTGAAGCCTGCGAAAGGGTATCTGAAACAATATTTCGGTGTAAAAACGGATGTGGTTGCTTATCAAGAAAATGATATTATGCTGGGACTCCGGTATCTTCATGAACTGGCATTGCGAGAAAGAAAACCCCTTGTAGTCTGTATTGGCTTGGGAACTAATATGGGAGGACATGAAGGGACTTCTCCCCTTGCTTCTTATATCAACGCCATTGGCTCTCGTGTGGGGCGTTGTATTGTAGTGGCAGGAGGCAATGAGGCAAATCAAGGGCATCATTTTTATGGGATTCTGAAAGAGGGGCAGGAATATGAAGATGTAGAATTTCGAGTGGCAGAAGGGGAATATGGGCTTACAATGGAACTCTGGGGAAGCACACCGGATGTGCTGTCTGTTTCTTTAATCTCCCCGACAGGAGAAATGGTACCCCGACCCTCTGCTAGAAGCGGAAGTCAGCGGTTTGATTTTATATTTGAAAGGACAATCATATATATTGATTTCCAGCCATTGGAAGCTCAGAGTGGAGATCAACTCATTGTAATCCGCATGTTCTTTCCTATACCGGGGATTTGGCGTCTGCGGGTCTATGGAACTAACGTGCTCAGTAGGATTTATAATATTTGGATGCCCGTAACTGGGTTTATAGCGGAAGGTACAAGATTTTTAAGTTCAAATCCAGATATTACTCTGACCGAACCCTCAAATGCAGAGATTCCTATTACAGTGGGGGCTTATCATGTGCAGAATAAAAGTCTTTATATTAGTTCCAGCCGAGGCTTCACAAGAAGAGGAAGGATCAAACCAGATCTTATAGCTCCGGGGGTAGACGTGAAAACGATAGGTCCGGGAAACCGTTCTGTGTTTATGACCGGAACCAGCATGGCTGCTTCAGTGACAGCTGGGGCAGCAGCATTGATCTTGGAGTGGGGCATTGTAAGGGGAAATTGGCCTGCCATGAGCAGTTTAGAAATTAAGCAACTTCTTATCCGAGGGGCTGACAGAAGCAATAATGAACTGTATCCTAACCGTTCCTGGGGGTATGGAATCTTAAATCTATACGGCGCTTTTGAAGCCTTGCAAAGATTTTGAAGTATTACAAAATGCAGTCTGCTGTTAGCACAACGAATCCGCTTTGGAGGGATAAGGCCATACGGTCGGCTTTACCCTTTCAGAACTCATAAGTGTAGAATGGCAGAAGATTCTGGGATAAAATGGGAAAGACCAGCAGAAACAAGATATTCTTGCCCTACTGGTCTTATTCAGGCTAGTATTTTTCTGGAACTCGAATATTAGCTACATTACGAAATCTATATTTTTCTACCATATGCTTCTTCATACGAACCAAATTGTAACGATAACACTCTGCTATGCCATCCGCAAAGGAGTCTGCATTACCTTTCCTCAACTGTTGAAGCGCAAGAATGACTTGCTTGTTGAGATGTGAAAGTGTATGTTTCTTAGATGGATAATAAGCAAAATGGTGCCCCCATTCAAGGAGATGATTGGTTTCAGATAATATAACATATAAAGGTTCTAACGTGGTGTGTTTCATTATGGCTTCCAAAATATCTGCCAAATAAACAGAGTCAGAAGAAGTAAATCTATCCGCCAACTCGCACAGTTCTTCACCAGCAAACTGTGAAGCTGCAGCTAAAGCAGCTGGGCGAATAATTAGCACCATTAGCTGCAGGGCATGAAGGTAACGTAGTGATTTTTCTACATATCCGGAATTAAGAGCCAGCTGATGAAGTTTAGTACTATCGGGTTCAATAACTATAGTACCTTTACCGTTTAATGTCTTTACGAAACCTCTTTGTTCAAGTTCTGACAAAGCCTTTCTGACCGTCGATATAGAAACATCATACTGGCTGGCCAGTTGCTTTTCATATGGAAGAAACATTCCAACAGAATATTCTCCAAGGCCGATTTTTAGATTCAGGTCATCAACAATTTTTGAGTAACAATAATCTTGACCACGCATGGGATTCCACGAAAACTTCAAACCAGTTTGTGAAGGGCATTTGGGGGTGTCCTCTGACAGATGATTTAACGTATTTTCAATGAAATCCGTAAGTTTCTGATACATATCTGAGAGCAGGTTGTACATTATGAGTGGATCATCGCCTTTTAAAATATCTGGAATGACCTTGGCTACAGATACAGCTTCCTGTAAAAAATGCTTAGAGAAATAAGTGCACTCTTCTGTAAAAAATGAAAGTTTATTATAAAGGCCAAACGTAGAATAGAGTTCGCTGAATAGGGGATTACCGCCTATTCTTAATATATCATATCCTAATTTAGAGGGAGGACGCCATCCACCAGCGGTATATCCTAAACGCAATGCTTTCACCGCCTGTTTATAGTGAGGCAGTACCTCCACATCACATCCCTGCAATGCAAAAACTAAAAGTGAAGGAAGTATTAGAGCAAAAGTTTGATATACCTGTAAAATCTCTTCCTTTTGTTTTAAAATCTCAAAAACAGTGTTTGAGGAATTACAAATATCTTTTGTTGAAACAACAGTCGGTGCAAGACGAGGCTGAATATCAATTAATCCTTCTTCCCTCAATGCGTCAAAAACGCGGTTAATCGTATATCTGCTAACATGGAATTGTTCGCAGTACATTCTTGAAGATGGCAAGGTATTTCCATGAAGTATCTGCCCATCTAAAATACTCTGCTTAATTTCGTTATATACAAATGAAAATTTTGTTTCTTGTGGTTTCATTACTAGTCTCCTATCTGCCTGATTATATCATAATGAACCCATTTTGTCAGCATCAAAAAACGCAAACCTATTTGCATACCTTACCAATATGGCTATTGTTAGCATATGGGATAAAATATATAATAAAACTGTATAATTATTAGGAAAGAGTTTGAATATCATGGAAAAACAAAAAATTTTAATTGTGGACGATTCAGAAATGAATCGCGCTCTTTTAGTGGATATTTTGGAGGAGCAATATGAGGTAGTTGAGGCTGAGAATGGTGTAGAAGCAATTTCTGTTCTTTCAAAGCAAAGAACAGATTTCTCCCTTCTGCTTCTGGACATTATGATGCCTGAAATGAACGGATTTGAAGTATTAGCCTACATAAACAAATACCACTGGAATGACAACTTCGCTGTTATTATGATTTCTGCGGATGATTCTCCTGCGAATATAAAGCGAGCTTATGACTTGGGGGCTTTTGACTACATTAGCCGTCCTTTTGATTCGACCATTGTCCAGCGCCGCATTTCTAATACGATGTTTTTATATGCAAGGCAGCAGCGCCTTGAAAAAATTATTGCAGAACAATTTCATGAGCAGGAAAAGAATAATAAACTGATGATCTCAATTTTATCTCATATTGTGGAGTTCCGTAATGGAGAGAGCGGCCTACATATACTGCATGTTAATACGATCACAAAATATTTGCTGAAACAGTTGGTTCGGCTTACAGATCAATACCATTTGTCCAAAGCAGATATTTCTTTAATCAGCACTGCTTCAGCGCTGCATGATATTGGGAAAATCTCAATCTCGGATGCAATACTTAATAAACCTGGACGACTAACAGCAGAGGAATTTGAAGTCATAAAAACACACTCAGTCGTTGGTGCCAACATGCTGTTAGACCTACCCATTGAGCAGCAGGAAGCTCCGCTTATCAAAGTGGCTTCTGAGATTTGCCGGTGGCATCACGAAAGGTACGATGGTAATGGTTATCCGGATGGATTAAAGGGAGAGGAAATTCCCATAGCCGCTCAAGTGGTTGCATTGGCTGATGTATACGATGCCTTGACCAGTGAGCGATGTTATAAGAAAGCTTATTCACATGAAGAAGCTTTGAAAATGATTTTAGAAGGACAATGCGGTGCATTTAATCCTTCTCTTTTACTGTGTTTACAAGAAATTGCAGATACTCTTGAAAGTGAGCTTATGGAAGTCTCCCCTGAACAAGAAACGAAAAATATTCAGGATATAAGAAATAAAATCGACTACGACAGGCTGTTTTCCTATGAAAAATACACTTTCCTGTCTCGCAAACAGCGGCATCTAAAATTACTATATATTGATTCCCTAACTAGTGTCTACAATCGCCGTTATTATGACGAGCATTTTCAAAGAGCAGACGATATTCAGGCAATGGTGGTAATCGATGTAGATAATTTTAAGCATATCAATGACAATTACGGCCATGATGTTGGCGATATCGTATTGCAGAGAATTGCACAAAGCGTTTTATCCTGTGTACGAAAAACAGATGCTGTTATCCGTTATGGTGGCGATGAATTTGTAATTATCTTTTTCAGTATACCGGCAGATATATTTGAGAAAAAACTGGAGCGGATCCGGCATTCCGTCGATTGTTTGATAATTGATGAATATCCCGAACTACATATGTCTGTAAGCATAGGCGGAGTATATGGAATAGGGAACACAAAAGAACTTTTCAAAGCGGCAGACAATATGATGTATCAATCAAAAAAAGTAAAAAATCAAGTAAGCATATGTTTCCTAAACGAGGAAGAAAGCAAACCAGACAACATTTAAAAATGGAGGAATTGTGATTATGAACCTAAAAGATTGTTATATAAAATTTGGCGGTGATTTTGATGAGGTATTGGGCAGACTGCGGCGTGAACAAATCGTTCAAAAATTTGTTTACAAATTCTTGGACGATAAAAGCTTTCACTTGTTTGAAACGTCTATGGGAAATAAGGATTATGAAGAAGCGCTGAGAGCCGTTCATACACTGAAAGGGATTTGTCAAAATCTTGCTTTTACCAGATTGTTTGAGAGCAGTAATTTGGTAACAAAAGCATTAAAAGAAAACGACTGGAATACAGCAAGCGATATGATGCCGAGATTATCAATGGATTACTATGAAACAATCAATGCTATTAACGAGTTTAAAAGTTCCACGGAGGAATAACATCAATGGAAAACAATAAAAAAAAGAATTCTACAACACGTTTTCTAATATGCAGTTTCATTGGGCTTTTGATCTTCAGTATTATTATTTTCAGTCTGCTCGGAGTCTATATGAGCCGAAAAAGTAAAAATACTGTTTATGAAATTGGGAATATTTATATGTCCGGAATGAATGAACAGATGTCCAGACATTTTGAAACTGTGATTAAATTACGTTTTGATCAGGTCAGCGGCGTTGTTTCTGTTGTCCCAACAGATAACAAAGATAGGGAGAGTCTATATGAAGAACTTATTTACAGAACGCAGGCCAGGGGCTTTGACTATTTAGCACTTTGTTCTGCCAAGGGGGATTTTCAGACACTTTATGGACAATCCATACAGCCACTTAATCCGGAACCTTTTGTTGAAGCATTATTACAAGGAGAGCAACGAGTCTCTGTGGGCGTTGATGCTGATGGAAATGAAGTGGTATTGTTTGGCGTTGATGCTGCTTACCCGATGCACAATGGAGATAGGAGCACTGGCCTGATTGCAGCCGCTCCTCTGGAATATATTACTGATTTCCTTTCCTTAGAAGACGATGGGCAGCTGATGTATTATCATATTATCAGGCCAGACGGTAGTTTTGTTATACAGAACCCTAATACGGAGTTGTGGCATTTATTTGAACAACTACAAAAACAGCTTGATCCTACGGCCAATGAGTTATCTGTTGATAATTCTATTAAAGAATTTGGTGCCGCACTAAAAAATCATCAGGAATTTGCTATGACATTTGAAGTAAAGGGCGAAGAACGGCAAATATACGGTATCTTATTACCCTATTCTGAGTGGTATTTAGTATCTGTAATGCCTTATAGTATATTGGATGATGCCATAAATAATCTGAGCAGCCAGCGTATACTCATGACACTATTATCCTGTGCTTCTGTTTTGATTATTCTGACCTTGATTTTTCTTCGGTATTTCTCCATAACCCGTTCTCAGGTGCGTGAATTGGAGACAGCCCGGCAGGCGGCTCTTGAAGCGAACAAAGCCAAAAGCGAATTTTTAGCAAATATGAGCCATGACATCCGTACCCCCATGAATGCAATCGTTGGCATGACTGCCATTGCCACAGCCCACATAGATGACCGGAAACAGGTACAGAACTGCCTTAGAAAAATTACATTATCAAGTAAACATTTATTAGGGCTGATTAATGATGTTTTAGATATGTCTAAAATCGAGAGTGGGAAATTAACTTTAACAACAGAACAAATTTCATTAAAAGAAGTTGTTGAAGGAATTGTTAATATTATGCAGCCACAGGTCAAGACAAAAAAGCAAACCTTCGACATACATGTTGAAAATATCTCAACAGAAAATGTGTGGTGCGACGGTATCCGCTTGAATCAGGTTTTATTAAATCTCTTATCAAATGCAACGAAATATACACCGGAGAGCGGTTCGATACAATTATCCCTTTCTGAAGAAGAATCTCCGAAAGGTGAAAATTATGTCCGAATTCATATCAAGGTCAAGGATAACGGAATTGGTATGTCGCCAGATTTCCTGAAAAAGATATACGAATCCTATAGCCGTGCGGATGGAGCCAGAATACATAAAACTGAGGGCGCCGGTTTGGGAATGGCGATTACTAAGTACATTGTGGACGCAATGGAAGGAGCCATTGATATAAAAAGTGAGATTGATAAAGGTACCGAGTTTCTTCTCACGTTTGATTTTGAAAAGGCGGCTGCAGTGGAAATGGATATGGATATGGTTCTTCCCTCGTGGAATATGCTGGTGGTTGATGATGACGAGTTACTATGTGAGACAGCCACGGACGCACTAAAATCTATCGGAATAAAAGCTGAATGGACTTTAAGCGGAGAAAAGGCGATAGAACTGGTAATTCAACACCATAAAAAGAGAGATGATTATCAAATCATTCTATTAGATTGGAAACTGCCAGACATAAATGGGATTCAGGTAGCAAGAGAAATCCGAAGTAATTTAGGTGATGAAGTACCGATTCTGCTGATTTCCGCATACGACTGGAGTGAATTTGAGGCGGAGGCCCGTGAAGCGGGGATTAGTGGTTTTATTTCCAAGCCCCTTTTTAAATCCACGCTGTATCATGCTTTGCGTCAGTATATGGACATTGAAACGGAAGATGACCAGACATTGAATCAAAATATCGATCTATCCGGACGTCGTATTCTGCTTGCCGAGGATAATGAACTGAACTGGGAAGTTGCGAAAGAATTGCTGTCCGATTTAGGGGTAGAGCTGGATTGGGCAGAGGATGGCCAGATATGTCTGGACAAGTTCCAAAGTTCACCAGAAGGTTATTACGATGCCATTCTTATGGACATACGAATGCCGCATATGACAGGATATGAGGCCACAAAATCAATTCGGGGCCTGAACCATCCCGATGCCTTAACTATTCCAATCATAGCTATGAGCGCAGATGCTTTTTCTGACGATATACAGCATTGCTTGAAATGTGGTATGAATGCCCATATAGCAAAGCCGATTGATGTCGTAGAGCTGACCCGCTTATTAAAAAGATATTTATCATAATGTTATCTATACTAGAGAAATATGCAAAAGACAACGGTTTCTCAATCCCCTTTATGATACGAAAGCCGTTGGGGCACCTTCCTTACAGAGGGTGCCCCAATGCTCCTGCTTTTCTTGAATCTTTACTTTATAAAATTCACAGAGTTTCCACAGATTACTCATAGATTGATAAGTTATAACTCCTTGCTGAAGATGGATAATCAGTGAAACTTATCGGGATGTAAGCCTTTCTCCAATCCCGCCAGCACTTCTCTGGCAATCTTCAAATCATCTTCCGAATACTGGGAAAGCTCGTTGCACAGTATTTGGTAAACAATCCTCGGTTCTTTGTCTGAATAAAAAATTTCATGAACAGGGATACGAAGATATTGAATGAGTTGGCATAATGTATCAAAACGAGGGTTGGCCTCGTAGCTTTCCACGTCTGTGATTGTACGGAGGGATACACCGGTAGCGTCAGCTAATTGCATCTGTGTCATGCCCCTTCTATCACGCTCCCGTTTTACTGCATCTCCAAGTTTTATCTTTTGATCCATCGTTTTCACCTCTTCCTTATTAGAATATTTTAACGTATTATTTGTAAATTTTATGCGCAACATAGAACGCAAAAAGCGCAACATAACACGTGTTAAATAATATAAGGAAAGGATTGTCGGAACTTGATATTTTTAAGACAGTATAGAAATAGTTTTCAATCAGGAAAAAAACCCCTGACTTTAAACAAAAATATCACACCTTCATATACGCAATATACTGCTTAATACCATATAATTTATCTTCATATAACGCCGAAACGGTTCTAAATCGTTTCGGTATTTTTTTGTCGAAAAATGGATTAAATTGCAGAGGGCCTCCATAATTCCCACACCACCAATGGGAACCAAAGGCTACGAATCATGGAGGATACCAATGAAGAACAAAGAGACATACAAAAATAAAGTCCAGAATATGTTTACCGCTTATCTGGCTCGTTCTATCGAGGGAAAACGCTTAAACTATCTGAACAAAAAAAATCGGTGGGAAATGCATGAATTTTACTTAGAGGACAGCATAGGCACTGAGTCCGCTGCTTATTTTGATGAGCTATTTGAGAGCTACGAAAAAGAGACGATCTTAGAAAAAGAGGCACATGGCGACTATCCCGAATGGGAGGCGCTGCCGGATGACAGCCTGATTGCCGCTATCCGGTTATTAAAGCCAGAAGAACGGGGATTGTTATACGCCCATGTGTTTGAAGAAAAATCCTTTGAACAGATTGCGGCGGAGCAAAAAACAGCGCCAAATAAAGTGGAGAACCGCTATTACTATGCAACAAAGAAAATCCGGAAATGGGTGAAAGAACTGGAGGGAACAAAAGATGAATTTTGAACAGTTGCTGTTACAGGCAAGAGAAGGGAATGAGACTGCTGTTGTGCAGATTTTTGAAATGTATAAGCCGCTTTTGATTAAGAAGTCTATCGTAGAGGGCAACTTTGACGAGGACTTATATCAGGAGCTGGCGGGAACGCTATTGGTGTGTATTCGGAGGTTTCAGATACTTGAGTAAATGATGAACGCCAGAAGGGAAAGCAGATGTCTATGTGCATTCTAATAAAAAAATCAAACCGAGCACATGGTATCTGAAATATTTTTATACGGTAAGTGTATCCGATATAATTTTCAACCACTCTCAGAGGAGTAACAACCTCTGGGAGTTTTTTGCGCTTTTTCCTTAAACACCGTATTTATATATGTACCAAAAAGTAAGGATTTTGGAAATCAAAAAAAAGCCATGATTTCCGTACCAAAAAGTATGCAAAAAAGGTTTTGGGACGTCCCACCTAAAGATGTGGACATTTTGGGAGAAGGAGTGAGGAAAAATGAGTATATATGGGTATCACCGGGCCAGCACCGCAAAGCAGCACCTTGACCGGGGCGATATAGAGATCAGAGAATACTGCAGGGAGCATAAACTGCCATTAACAAATATTTATATGGAAAAAAGGACTGGAAGAAATTTCGACAGGCCCAGATATACTGTCCTGATCGAAGACGTGTTACGTGCGGGTGATACGTTAATTATTACGGAGGTAGACCGGCTGGGGAGAAATAAAAAAGAAATCTTGAAAGAGCTACAGCACTTAAAGGATATGGAAGTGCGTGTTATGGTACTTGAACTGCCAACCACCCTTGTAGACTTGTCTCAGATGGAGAATGGTTTGGCAAAACTGATGATGGAGACCATCAACAATCTAATGCTGGAGATGTATGCTTCTTTTGCGGAAGCTGAAATGCAGAAAAAAGAAAAGCGCCAGCGGGAAGGCATTGAGGCCAAAAAGCGTCGCGGGGAATGGGATGATTATGGCCGACCTGCAGTAATGGGGGCGGAGGCCTTTGCGAAAGCATACGAGCGTGTTCTTAGGCAAGAGGTCACGCCTACGGTACTCATGCGGGAGCTGGGGATGGCAAGCACCACCTTTTACCGATACCGGAAAAAATATCTGAAAAAACAGAATAAAATTCCTGAAAGACAAAATTAAGGGTTTCTATTTTATATAAAATAAAATTTTGCGGAGGTACTGAAATGAGGAAGTTACGAGAAGGAAGTTTATTTTTGGATCAGAGATCCGGGCGGTATGATATTCGGTTTGGTTTGGAGGAATTTTATGGGGGACTTCATTGCGGCGAATGCTTTGAAGTGCGGGTAGGAAATGAATGGGTGCCGGTTCGGATTGAAATGGGCGACAAGGACAAATGGTATCTGGTCGGTTTGCGAACCACGTGTTTGGATGCCTTGCCGGTACGGATATAGGAGGGAAAGATGCAGACAGTACAAAGGCAGTATGAACGGTTTATTATGAAATCCGTAAATGATGTGGCAATTATGCTGGAGTGTTTACACGAGGTGTATGGTACGGAAAAGGAACAGCTTCTATCCAGGGGGAATATCCGTAATACTATGGTATATCCGTTCCTGAAAATGATAGAGTCACAGTGCGGGAATCTGCCACCTCAAAGACTGCATGAGCTCTTGTGGAAACTTTTCTTGGAAACATCGGATAAAGAGGAGTTTCTTACGCAGGCAGGTGAACTGTTGCAACCACACAGAAGTGAAAAAGGACCGTCCGAGTAAGGGCGGTCCGAAGTATTATCCTCTCCAACAGAGCAATCCTAACGGCATTGAGACAAATCTTTTATGCTTTCGGCCATAATACAACCCCATCTTCACTATATGCTTATAGAAAGGCACGAACACTGATACAGATACAGGCCATCATATTTTCGCTTACAGCAGCCGTATTTCATCCGGTGCCACAATAACGAGGTCTAAGGGAATGTCCTCTATGCTTTTTGATATTTGATATAGCTCCGAAAAACGTCTTTCCAGATCCCTGATTTCGGCTGGGGAGTGTGGCGGAGCGAAACAGCAGTAAATATCCGGTGTCGGATTATCTGTTTCCTTCTCACTGCCATCCCGTATTTCCAGAATCACGCCATGGAGTCCATGGTAATCGCTTTTTGGAGTGCCGATAATTGGTTGTCCTGCTTTATATAGTATTCCATTATATTTAATTTCAAACATTTTTTCCTCCACTTACATTGCTCTTTGATAGTCCATTCTTAGCTTTCCTCGAATGTCCATTAGGATAAGTCCCAGATTGTTCTCTCCATAACCGTCACACATTCCCCAATACCGGTCCTTCCACACGTTCTCCTCAATGAGTAAAGCATTATCTGTCGCTAGCAATGCCTGTGCAAGCTCCGGGTGCTGATGGAATTTGGTCATGCAGATTTCGTACATTAGCATAATCTTGACCTTTTCCCAGTCCGGACGCAGCGTGATCCGGCGTCCAAGTCGTTTTGCCTCCGCAGGATCAGCAAGCTGAGAACTACAGAACTTCAGGCGCTCTTTTGGATAGAGTGTTTTCTGTGACTGGAATGCCGCCTCGTTATTGGCATAGCGCAGGCCACGGTAGATAATAGGAGCATTATAAAAATTGCTGAGAAAAGCGTATTTTCCTCTGAAGGATGTAATTTTTGAGATACCTTGTGTTTCTTGCAATTTAATCACCTCATCATATTCATTTTTTGAAAAGAGGTACGGAAAAACCGCACCCCTTGTTGCATTTAAACTATAGAAAACATTTCTGCCAGCTTCAAAAGATTGTTCCTGTTAGACTGAAACTGAGCCTTAAATGGCTGGTATGGATTGTAATTGAGATATAAATATTTAAAACAATGATTCCATAATCTACGCATTTCCATTTCATCAAGTATGCCCTCGGTTTTTTGTATGGCCATGCTGAGTTTCGCTAACAACTCTGTCCATTTAACAAAGAACCAGTCATCCACCTCAATTTCAAAACTGGAAAGCCAATCCTGTACCGTATGTGTTTCTGAGTTATCACCACACCCCGGATTCTGACAAATGAATTCAATTTTGGGGGATATAGAGTGAGAGCCTTTCTCCATGCGTATAAAGCGCCCAATAGGGAATATGGCGCATACGGCTGGTTTTGCATCGTGAACTGAGCATTGGTTGCCAGACAACAGAGGACAGCGTTTCAGCTGCCCTTGTGGATTAAGTCTGACAACAGGAAGGTGTGAATTGCGTCCTATATATGCATCGCAATATTGCCTGATAACCTTTTCAGGAAGCATGGTCAGCTTTTGCGAAATACGAAATAAATCTTTTGGCGTCAAGATAATGTCCTCCCTGTTCAGGCAGCATTTCCCGCACTGGGTACAATGAAACTGAAAGGTTTCATCGGCTTTGATAGTAGAATTTAAGTATTCATCAATTAAACTTTGCTTCATGGTTTTATTTCCTCCGTATTGTATTTTGCGTACTGCTTTAGGCAATCATGTCTAAAAATTCCTGCTCTGTTAAGACCGTCACGCCAAGTGATTTTGCTTTTTCCAGCTTGCTTCCGGCTTTTTCTCCGGCAATCAGAAAGTCTGTTTTCTTTGAAACAGAGCTGCCGGGCTTGCCTCCGAGCTCTAAAATCTTTGTATGGATGCCATCACGGGTGAAATTGTCAAGCTTTCCGGTTGCCACGACCGTCTTGCCTGCAAATGTAGTGCCCTCATTGGTTGCTGTTTTCAGTGCATTTTCAAAATTCATCATAGTTTGTAACTCCTTCCATAACTTTAAATTTTCTTCAATAGAGAACCAAGTGTGTATATTTCGGTTTAATATCTCTCCGATTCCTTCAATATCTGTGAAATCGTATCCATCCAACGCAGCTTTTTCAAATGCATCTAAGTCCCCGGAAAAGACTGCAGCTAACAGGCGGCTTGCGGTACTCCCAATAAGAGGAATATCCATTGCTACCAGATAACGCTCAAAGGTGGTGTTGCGGCTTCCTTCTATGGAATCCCAAAGATTCTGGTAAGAAGCTTCTCCGAAACCATCCATTGCTACAATTTCTTCCTTATGCCGATCCAGATGATAGATGTCCGTGAATATTTTAAGCCAACCATAGGATAAAAACTTGTCCAATGTGGTTGAAGACAACCCACGGATGTTCATGGCCTTTTTACTGACAAAATGAACAAATCCTTTCAGCAGCCTGCTCTCGCAATCCGGGTTATCACAGTGTAATGTGGAGACTATTTTTCCATCGCTGGATTTCCGGGAATAGATACGTGTCTTTCCGCCACAGCAAGGGCAGATGGGCGGCGTCACATCCTGATAATGTCCACGGTCAAGATTATCTTCCACATGAGGGATAATCATATTCCGTTTTGACACGAGTATGCGGCAGCTTGGCATCAATTCCAGCTTCCTTATGAAAGAAACATTGTGCAGGGAAGCTCTGGAAACGTCGCATCCGTCGATGTTTACCGTATCAAAGATGGCTACGGGTGCAATCTCACCGAGACGGGATGGTGTCCATTCGATGTTCCTTAGAATCGTTTCATAGGTTTCATCCTCAAACTTATAGGCGATTCCGTCCTTGTTATGATGCCCTGTATATCCACAGCTTTTTGAAAAGCTGAGACTGTCATACATGACAACGATTCCATCAATGGGAAGATTCCTGTTTTCCGCCAGCGTGACCAGGTCCTGAATGTGCTGTGATAACTGAGCTTCATTCAAGCCTGGCTGTATGACCGAAATATAAGGACAAGGGGTAAAGCCAAAAGTATTCAGCCGGCTCAGTTTCCGTTGCCGGCTGTCGGATTCTGGTATTTCCACTAAGCCCTCCAAAACATGAAAGGGCATAAAATGGATACATCTACCCCGGCAGTTATCCGGACTGAAGCTCCGTACAGAGCCGGCAGCCAGATTCCTTGCATTTTTATAGGGGCTGCCATTTCCGTCACGCAGGGTATCTTTGAGTCTTTTAAAATCGTTGATGGGGATAAAGGATTCCCCGGTAATGACTAAGCGGTGCTTATAAGGAATCTCCAACGGAACATTGGAAAAAACAGGGATATTATGTGTGATTTCTTCTCCAACTTCCCCATCTCCACGGGTAGACGCTTCAACAAGATGACCGTTCTCGTATACCAATTTGGTAGTCAGGCCATCCAGCTTCAGCATCAGCAGGACGTTATGATTTTTGATGAAAGTAAGCAGCCCGGATACCTGCTTCTCTTTATCCAGAGAACGCAAGGGGATGGGGTGCATTACTTTCGCAAGGCTGCTGACCGGAGGGTAACCGACAGTATGTGTAGGGGAGTTGCTTAACACAATCCCTGTATCCTCCTCTAATTCCTTTAATTCATCAAAACGCTTGTCATATTCCCAGTCAGATATATTTGATTGGTTTAAATTGTAGTAAGCGTGCCGATGCTTATTCAGCCAGCTTACAAGATCATTGATTCTTTTGATTTGAGTTTCTGTTGTCATATCAAACCTCCTTTTCTTTGTATGCCATTCCGGAAGCTGTCCGCTTCTCCTCCTTTCCTGTTATTTGGGTATAAAAAAAGAAGAACGAGCGTAACGCCATTCTCCATTTCCCTGCAGAACCCTGCAAAATAAAAAAAGCCAGAAGCCCCTGCATCATGCAGAGCAGACTTCTAGCTATCTATTTCAAACCTAAACAACATGTGTTATCCTTCCGGATAGGCACAAACATTTACTACAATCACAGTATAACACTATATATTGATATTTTCAATATGAAAACACTATATTTTGTATGGCTTTGCATTAAAAAGGACCGTCCATGAGGGCGGCCCAAAGTCATTCTGCAATTTTGATATAAGATACTTACCTTCATCCAGAATAAGAATTCGTCCAATTCAGAAGACTCTCCACTTCATCAATGACAGAATCCAGCGTGGTGTTATAAGTTACATTGCAATCTTTCCACTTACAGTATAATATGTAAGCAAAATCTAACAAGGAGTCCTCCTCGGAGAGTGTGTCATAGGGAAGATTGCAAAGCCCGGTTTTATCCTGAAGGCGCTCGTTGCAGCGCTCAATAAAATCCTGATAAAAGCAATGCCGCTGATATAACTCATGGACTTCTCTTATTTGAACGCTGGTTAAATAAAGCGACAGTTTCATGGTAAGTCCCTTGTTCTTTTGTGTCATTTGGTGCATCTCCTTTCGCTGCTATACATTTCATAAAAAATTTTACAGACTGGTCTTGCAGGAGAAATTTCCCCTGCAGGTCCAGCTTTTGCGGAACCCATTGGCCATTTTCGTAAACTCTACGCATAATTGTGTTATAAAGCACAGGGTGTTGTTCGGGATGATCCAAGTCCATAACCCAATAATTTTCCAGAGCGATAAAAGGCTGCAGGGAGGCTTCGATTTTGTGACGAAGCTCCATGGTCAGCCCATGGGCACGCTTTAAATCATAGGACTGAAAAATACTGCGGCTGATTGCTTTCATCATACCGGAGTCCTCTATGGTACGGTTTATGACCGCTATCTGTTCATCTAAATCTGCATTGGGATTGACAAGCAGGCCCGTAAGTGCAATATTCTTGACATACTGTGTCGCTGTGATCTGAATCTTCTGCAGCAAGGCTTGATAAGCCTGACGATAGATTGTCTTTAGCTGTTGCGGGTCCACGTTTTCCCGGTTTTTTTTTAAGATGGAAAGCAGCCTTTCAAGGCTGCCCTCCAGTTCTTGCGTGGTCAAGCGCACATCACCTCTGTTTTGGCGGCTGACAGATAATTCAGCCGATAAATTGTGTTGCAGGTTTCAAAAAGGATACTATCCGGCGCCACCTCCCAAATATACCTTACTAAGGAAGTGGTAATGGTCTGGTTTCCATAGGTAATCCAAGCACGTTCACCAACCCTAAGCGGCAGGGATAAAGTGCCGGTCAGGATTTGTGTTTTTTTCCTTGCGTTTGTCAGGTCTATTATATTCTGATTTGCCATAGTCATTTCACTCCTTCTTTAAGCAACCGCATAAATCAAGCGGAAGCAGCCGCGTGAGACGGGAACATATTCACTGGGATGCTCGTATAAAGTTGCCCGGATACGTTCCTGATAGTGGCAGTTCTTTTGGGATTTTGGATGTCCTTTTAAAAAGTCATACAGTTCGGACAGGAATGCCTGCCCGCCCATATACTCCAGTGTCATCCGAATTAAGTGGTGCCATGTAAGGGATTCAAGGTCAACGCAGGTAACAGAAAACTGGTCATTTCGTTTCCAGCTAAAGGGAACCATAAGTGCATCGGGTTTGTGGTAAACCAACAAATATTCCGTAACGATGGGGATAAAAGGCTTCCGATAGGTCTGGCTGTCAGATACGCAGTTAAACTGCCCTTTGACCAGAAAGGACTCAAAATTGCCCATCCGCATCATATCGTGCTGAATGCTGTAAAACTTTCCCTTTGTACGAATATCACCTACGAGGATTGCCAGACGCCCGTCTTTTCTGAGTGCAAAGAAAAATTTTCTTACACAATAATTTAACTTTTCCAGAAAATCTTCATAGCTTTCGCAGCGTGACAGATCATCCGGATGAGGAGAGCCCCACATAGTACCGCTGTATTTGATGATGTTATGATATGGCGGATGAAAGAATATCAAGTCCGCTGAATCATCTACTTCATTTTTCAGTGCGTTCCAATTCCCACGTCCGCAGAGCGGAGCAGGGTTTAAGTCATAAAGCAGGGAACGCACCTGATACTTGTTTGCAGCGTACTGGCTGGTGCCGGAGCCGCTCATAGGATCTAACAGCGTAAATGTGCTGGTATCTTTTCCGTAATACTTTTTTGTGTCCAGTACATAACGTAAAACCGCAGAGACAACCTCTGGGGAGCAGTTGCCCCGCCAATGGCTGTCACCGCCATTACCACGGTTTGGAAAGGCCATAAAAGAAGTCAGATCTTTTCCAACCCGCTTCCTTAACCCTTCTGTTCCCAATTCTTCGGCAATGGCCCGCCAGTTAGAACCAAATTCCTGTTCTAAGAGATGGGCTGCCCGCTGGATTTCCAATTCCTTCATGCTGCAGTTCCTCCCTGTGGTGTGACGTGTATTGTCATCAGCCGGTTCCGAAAACGGGTAAAGCGGCTTTGTACACCGTGGATAGTGATATTGCATCGCTCGGCAATCTCATGATAGCTGTATCCATCGGCTTTCAGCCGCACCACTTCCTGTTCTTTGGGCGTCAGGTAGGATAACAGTTCTGCAAGGATGTCCTGGTCATGCAGCATATCTTCCAGCGCCGGTTTACGGTCAGGCAAGAGACGGTTCAGCGCCCATAAGGAACCATCTTCCACATAGGACACAGTGACCGCTTTTCGCTTTGCACGATTCATATGGCGAAACTCCTCTGCAACCGCATTTCGCATCTGGGTCCATGCAATTGACTTGAAAGAATAGCCATCAGCCAGTTGGGGACGCCGTAGGTATTCCTGTACCGCCTGCAGGTAGCCAAAGATGGCTACATCATAATAATCATTTTCCGGGAGACAAGTGCCCTTCAAAAACTGGTACACCAAATCATGGTGTTTTGTGGCAAAAATCTGTTCTGTTTTTGTTAATTCATATAGTTTTTTCATGATATCCCTTCTTTCTTATAAGAATTTCTTTGAAATAAGCATTGCAATCATCTTAGCACAGAGCCGGCCCTCATCGGTGACCTGCTTCTTTCCGTTTCTAAAGAGCAGAAGTCCCATTGGTGGCTGTAATTGTCCGACGGGCAGGGGAATCAGCGTATCCACCGGGTATGCCTTTGAATGGCCTGTATACACAGGCGTGTCAAAGATAATCTGTTCCCGGCGGCGCAGATATTCGCTAAAATCCGCTGAAACGGAAGCACCTTCTAAAAGACCGATTCCTTTTGAGAGGATAATGTAATCCTCAGAACAAATGGCAATACTGCAACGGATAACGGAATATAGGATTTCCAAATACTGTTTGATCTCCGGTGAATCGATGCCTGTACCGCAGTATTTTGTCAGGTGGATTTGATTATCCTCTGTGTGGATTTCCAAAGCATCACCATCGGAAAGATTCATAGTCTTGCGTATCTCCGAGGGGATGATGAATCGCCCTTGTGCGTCGATGGTGCGTATCATTGCTGGCCTCATAAAAATTTCCTCCTTCATAAAAGGAAGGAAGCAGGCGCTTCCTTCCAAAATGATTTATGCGGCATAACCATCTTCCTGATAACTAGCCTGAGTCTGCAGTGCCTGCTGTTTCTGCATTAGGGCAGCCTGCATTGCATTTTTACCGTTGCTGATGAGGCTTGGCGATACCGTAATCATCCACATTGTTATGTATCGGGTGACACGGTTCAGTAATACAAACATATCGGCATCCGTGATACTGATGGACGCCTTTGCTGTACACTGGAAACTGTTTTTTTGCATATAAGTGCCTCCAGTTTGGTTTTTCACCGCAATTCCTTTGCCATTTTCCATTGTTATCTTCCATGGGATTCTTAATGGTTCCCCTTTGTAATCCTGTGTGTTTCTGGTGATAGAAAGCTTTGTGGCAGAAGAATAACCGTTTTCGTCCTTGTTTCCGAAGATTTTATCCTGACGGAATTCAAAGACCGGGAAACCAGCCTGAAGCCGGGAAAAGATATAAAAAATTTCATCCGGCAGAAGGTTTGCCTTCACTGTTACGGTATTTTGTCCTGTCCCCTGTGAGTAGTCCAGAAGCGTAATTCCAATCAAGGAGCGTACTTTCCGGTTGTTTTCCATGTATTCACCATCCGCATGAAGCTGTGAATAGTTATATACGGAAGCAACACGTAATTTGTCATAAAAAGCGACCAGCTTTTTGTCTGTTTTCAGTACGCAGATCTGGCTTGATACATAAGGTTGTTCATTCATGAGATTGTCCTTTCTATTCTTTAATATAGCGAGAAATTAGTGTCGGCAGGAGCTTAGGCAGTTTATTTAAGTCCGTGATGTCCAGAAAACCATCCTGATAAATCTCTTTGATCTTTTCTTTGTCATCCCCGATTGCGGCAGCAAACAGAATGACACCTTTTTTACGGTATTCCTGTTTGATGGCGCGCAGGTCTGCAGCGGCGGCTGTGCCATGATAACCGTCTCCGTTTGGTTGGCCGTCTGAAATCAGGATGAGTATTTTCGTTTCCTCATTTCGGATAACAAGACGTTCCGCCACAAACCGGAGTGCCGCACCATCCCGGTTGCAGCCCCTTGCACTCATATCCATCAGCCTGTAACAGTCATTCATATCGAGAGAATCAAATTCCGCATAGGAATATAACTCCACATCAAAGCTTTCACAATGACCGTAAATCGAAATGGGTATATTTAGGCTATGGCAGAAATCATATAAAATAATTGCCGCCTGCCTTGCCATTGTAATGCGGGAGGAACCGGACATGGAGCCGCTTTCATCTACGAGCAGCGCAACTGCCAGTTCTTCACCGTCTCCCGGAAGCCTTGTACGTGAAAAATATGCACCGTCATCCTGATAGAGATAGCGTGCTTCCAGCCTTCGCCCATAGGGAAGGCGGCTTAGTTTTTCACTGTTACGCTTTTTCTCCAAGATTTCCATAATCTGTTTTTGGAGCCGCTTGGAAATAGCCAAAAGTGGCGCCTTTACCTGATCATAGGCTCTTTTCAGATCCGGACTTACATAAGTTATGCGGTTGATATTTACATGGCAACCTTTATGGATGTCGCCATATCGGATTTCCGCCGCCTGCTTTTGTAATTCCGCAGAAAGCTCTTTTTCATAAGTGAGGTTTGCCTTTTCAGTCGCCAGTGTTGTCAATACCTCAAGCATATCCTTGGCAGCATCCTGATATCCGGCCCCGGCATAATTGCGGTTATATGTGACGCCGGGATTGTGCCCTTTAGAAAGCTGATTGGTTTTCTCCATTTCCAGTCTTTCGGTTTCCTCTTTTAGCACCTTCTGAGCTTCCAGTTGGCCCTGACGAATCGCCTGTGGAGAGATATTTCCGGAATCCTTTATCTTGGCCCTTCCCCTTTTTTGCGGAAGCTGTGCCCCGGAATTCACCTGTTGTTCCAACTCCTGTTCCAATTCTTCAAGAGCAGAATCCTGCTCCGGCCTATTTTCTATCTCATCCACCACTTGCTTAATGTAATCCCATAGAATCACAAGGATTTCATTTGCCGCCGAAAAGCGTTCTTTCGGGTCCGGTTCATATATGGCGTCTTCTATGTAAGGGATACATTCCTCCAAAGCGTCAAGATATTCCCCTTTATAATCCGTTATGTTATTCACATCACCATTCCGGCAGTAGGATAAGATTAAATTCATCATGATGGCATAAGGACGATACCCCTTATCAATCTGTGACTGGATAGAGGGCGTCTGTTCCTCGAATCGTTCATTGTTTAAATAGATGCCGGCGGCGAAGGTGCCGGGAAATTTCTGGCACATCCGTGCTTCAATATACACATCCTCCATAATATTCGTGAGATGATGTGCCATTTTGCATAGGGTTTTGCAAACCGCTTTATCCTGCGTGGCTATGGCCGCTTGTATTTCTGTCAGGTTGTTCTCGTAATGCTCGGCTTTTGGGGATTTGGGATAGAAGTTTCCATTGAGGAGAGAATTACCGTAAATCTGCAACGCAGTAAAATCCGTAAACAACAAGTGCCCGCATTCATGTGCGTTAAATCCTGTCATACTCAAGGATTTCAGGTATCTGGTGGGCAGGTTTATTGTAATGGGATTGGCAGCATTGATAAAAATGCGATTACTATCCGTGTATGCGTAGTCTGCATTTTCGGCTGTATCCCAGCCAAGGACGATATGTACCCCGGAGTAATACCGTTTTGTTGCACTTTCTGCTAAACTGCTCTGGTAATCTTCATAAGCACTGGAAGTAAAAAGCTCCTGGTCCGTTATAGTATCCCGTTCTTCTATAATTTGTTTCTTCAGCAGTCGATAATCTGCATGCAATTCATTCACCTCCTGATAATATTGTTGAAGTTAATAATTTTTCCATTGGAATCTGAAAATAAACCGATATCTGATAGAGCGCATAAGCAGATGGCGCCGCCCTGCAGTTCTCATAGCTGATCATGGAGTATCTCGACAGATTCAGCAATCTTGCAAGTGTCCTTTGTGATAGCTCTTTCGATTTACGCAGCGTTGCCAGATTCCGGGCAAAATTTTCGTACATTTCCTGTTCTGTCATAGGCATCCTCCTCTATGCTGCAAGCACAGTGTCTAAACAACGGGATTGGATTTCTTCCCGGCATTGTCCGTCTGATGAGGCAGATGCGAGGACAGTATATTTTGCAGCTTCTGAAATATTTCCGCAAATCATATAGGACTGTACCCATGCAATCAGCTCACGCAAGGAACAACATCCATCTCGGATAGAAGCTTCCTGACAGTATGACTGAATTTCTTTCACGATATGCGCCATGGTTCTTATGGCTGATATATCTTTGCATCCGGTGATAGTTTTCACCCGTTTGACAAGTGTTTCTTCATCGGGATCTTCCAAATCTACAACCAGATGCATTCGAGAGATAGTTGATTGATTCATATCTCGGCAGCCTACATAGCCCACGTTTGTCGTCATTACAATTACTGTATCTGGATGGCGCTCTATTATTTCCCCTGTAGACAGTGTAATAGATTTACATTGATCCAGAAGTCCATTTAGCCCTACAAGCACTGCTGGATTGGTAATTACTGTAGGCTCTTGAATTTCTAATACATATCCATAGCGCATTGCGTCTACCAACGGCGTATCCACGTACTTAAATGATTTACCGCTCCTTTGTGCCAAGGTTTCTTGGCGGGATTGCTCCGAAACTATAGATAGCATCTCTTGCAATACAACATTTCCATCAACGGAGTCGTCATATTTATTTGTTAGCGTATAGTATGCACTGGCAGGATCCATTTGAATATCCGTAAATGATGGGAAAACGGTCGTTTTTCTCTTTGACTTTTGAGGAATATCTGGCAAGAACTGTCCAACCAAATCACTTATTTCCATGCCTGCATAACAGGTCATAAAGCGATAGGGCAAGTGCAATGCTGAAGCAATTGCTTTTGCGCCATCTGTTTTGCCGGCACTTGCTGGTCCACGCATTAAAAAATTGCGCATAGCATGTGTAGATCCAGTTGTCAGCTTGGCGTGTTCACAGATTTGCTTGATTTCCGGCGGGATAATATACCACTCCGGGAGATCCGGAACAGTTGCCTCTTCCTCTGGAGACAGCACTCTGGATTCATCCAATACATATTTACCAACAAAATCTTTATGTGGTATGACTACAGCGGGGCCCTGTGAGACATAGTTGCTTTTTATAATCTCAAAATCTCCCAAAAGTACATTGGTAGCCAAAAATCTGCCCTGCTTAATTTCGATGGGCCGGATTGGCGGAATCACGCCTCCGGCTGTAAGCTTAACGGGTATTCCATCAGCACCCAAGTTGGCGGCATTTTCTACCCGGCGGTAGAAGTTATCACAGAGCAGGGCCGCGCTTTTCAATAAGTCGTCTTTCGTGTAAACTCCGCTTTGAAGTAGAATTTTTAACTTCTGGTATGCACCATTAAATTCTCTGTCGCCCATAGCAGTCGGCATCAAAGCAAAAAAGAGAGCCGTTCCGCTATTTCCATTCTCCGCATAAGAGTAAGACTCCGGTTTTCCCGTCGGATTGATGGGATCTGGATACCTCCCGGCTTTAAACTTCCCTTCATTTCTGTTGTAGATTACTACGTGCAGTTCATCCGATGAGATACTGGCGTATTCAGCGATGGTCAAATCGTTGCCCTGACTGCCAAGTGCGCCGGTATGTTTGGAAGAAACCGTTGCAGCTTCCGCTTCCAGTTCCATGTAAGTCATAACTGCACGAATCAAAAGCGAATGTACCGTTGCCACTTTTTTAGGTCCCTGATTATACTGGGATATGCTGTCCTTGCGTCTTAATTCACTACTGTCAAACTGGTCAAAGGGTTCCGGTTGTTTCCGGTCCCAAGTCCAGTGTTCAAAAAGTTTATTCATTGTCTATTACCTCATTTACCATGATAATTCAAGAGTATTTTCCGCTATGGCTGCCTTCAGTCCGTTTTCCGTAAAAATGGAAATCAGTTCATTCCAGTAGTTTTCAGCAGGAAAATTCTCAAGTGTCTCTTTTACAACCGGTTTTTCCTGCTCCATAATAACGATGGAACCATCCTCCCGGATTGTGAGTTTGGAATAGCCTCTTGCATTCAAATCCGTAACCAACCCGGTAAGGACAGATTCACCGATCAGCTCATACCATGCAGCACAGTCCACTGTCGTTGATCTGACATCATTTGGTTCGGGTTCCTGACCGACAATCTCTGAAAAGGTCTTCAGCTTCATTAGCTGCAGATGAAGTGTGCCGTAGGTGTCCATACTTACTTCTGCAAGTGTAAATTCCGGAACATTGGTTAACTGAATCCGCTCGGCTTTTCCCTGAAGGAAACGCTCAAGGTTGGGTTTCTTACACCAATCCCATGTAGCGTCCGCATAGGCAGATCTCAGCTTATCTGTGATCCGGTGACTGAGCTGACAAAGCAGGGCCATACGCACATCATCGGAGGGTGGAACCTTTGCCGCCTTTCTTGGCGTCCAAAAATAATTCCGGGACATCTTTGGCAGGTGGATTCGTGGCAAAATGGATACGAGCAGAATCACCGCTGCCCCTGACAGGATGATAGTGATTGCGTACCTCCGGTATTGCTCTGGAAAAAATATGGCCAGCAGGATTGCGGCAGATGCAAGAATCTTTACATATAACATTCCTTTTGATTTCATAATGGTCTCCTTCTTAAACAAAAAAGAGGAATTGCCGATTATTTTTTGCACTTCCTCTCATTGATGGGTTCTTTCGTTACTTAATTGGGAAATGGCAGACCCTGTTGCGGATAGCCTGCAAAATTTCCAGCAGGCTGCTGATTTTGAGCGTAATTCATCTGTGTCTGGCTGCCGCCATAAGCATTTGGATACGCGGGGTTATTCCCATACTGACCTTGCTGCATTCCCTGATTTTGTGTATACTGATTATTTCTGGCTTGCTGTCCTTGTGCCTGCTGATTATTCATGGCAGGCGGCGTATTCTGTGCCGGTGGCAGTCCCTGTGTGTTCTGGCCATAGCTTGTGCCAGCGGAATTGGATGTTTCATCCTTGGGTTTATTCTGAGGCGTATAGCTCCAGTTGGATACACTGACTTCTAAGCTTCGGTCATGTACCTGTTCATTGGGATTCTCCCTGCTCTGACGCATATACTCTTTGGAATCAAAGTCCCCGACAATGGTAAGCAAATTTCCCTGTTTGACTTTTGCCTTAATAAGACGTTCACCCTGTCCTCCATTGAAGAAGCATGAGAAGCATACGGAATGTTCGCTTTCCTTCGTATACCCTTTGTTCTGGATCACGCTGAGGCGCACATACTTTGCCCCGGTCTCCTGATTGACAGTGAGTTCGGGATCTCTTGCGGCCCGGCCTTCGATTACGATAGGTGTTAACATATTACTCATAGTGTTTCTCCTTTCTGCCTTTTGGCAATAAACTTAATTTTGGGTAATAAAAAAAGTGCCATATCTGCCAATAGGCATAATATGACACTAATTTCCAAACTTAAACTGCATGTGCGTTCTGGATGAATGGTCCAGACTCCCGTTGCGGGCTGCACAAAACTTTAAATACATCATTATATTAACACAAGATATAGTTGCAGTCAATGAATAAATACTATATATAGTGCTTGAATTTTATTGGGATGTGCAATTCTGAAGCTGTAGCGGTTACTATTCCTCGAACGCTTCTTTGTCAAGATGTAGATTCCTGTATCTACCGCAGAAATTTCCTAATCCGTTTCATGCTATTGGCCTTCAGAGGTCCTTTTGGAATTAACAGAAGTGAGTTCCTCAAACCCTAGAAATTCTTGAAGTGCATTAGGAACATCGGCCGACCTGGCGTCACCAACCCTGTCGGTTCGGAAATACAGCCGGTAATAATGCCCTTGAAGGAGCTTCACACCCTTATCCAGAGTAAAATGGTATTCCGTTCCATCCACAGTTCGTAACAAAATGTGAAGGCTACGCTTTAATAATGCCGGATCCCGTTTTACGCAGATTCCCTCCAGACATAGATATTGGTGGGAATGAATGAGGCGGTAGAAGCTAATAAAGCGGATGAGGCTACACAGTGCGATCAGAATACTCATCAGCAGGAATATCTTATCTTTGGTATGGATTCCATACACACATCCAAAAAGTACACAAAAAAAGCCGATTGCACAGATGGCAACCAGCTTATTGAATAACGGTTTTGGCATAGAGGCTCCTTTCTATCATTTATCGAAAAAGATTTGTTTATTCAGGTACAGGTTTCCGATTGCCTGCAGAACGGGCAGTTGCGTCTGGTTAAGCTGTACTTGCTGTGCAAGGCTGTCACAGGTTTCGTGACCCGTTTCATAAAAGAACTTCTTTGCTTTTTTTGCCGGAATATCTTTGGTTTCTGCCAGCTCCAGATAGCTTAACAGTTCTGCAACGGAGAAGGCACATTCCTTTGTCAGCTTTAATACCAGTGCTTCTATTTGCGTGTTTTGCGGACGCTTTAGGTGCTTCTGGAAACCAAAAACAGTAAGCTTCCCGCTGGTATGGAGCTGGATACAGCTAAACAGGCGCAGGACGAAAGAATCCTTGACCGGCTGCATATAGAGACCGGACAAAAGGTTATACAAGGCGTTGACGCCGGTAAGTCCGCTTCCGGTGACAATGAGCTGCCGGTTCAACAGGCGGCGCAGAAAGTAGTCAAAGGATGCACCGGAAGTAATTCCTTGAACATGCAGACCATCGGTATAAGCATCAGCCAATTCCTGACAGGTAAGCATCTGGAAGGCCAGACGGGACCACAGGACCAATTCTTCGGGTGCCAGCCCGTAATCCTGTGGTCCGATTTGTATCATGGGGAACTGGGCATCCTGCCTCTTTTCAAACTTCAGGTGTCCGACTGCTGTATATAATGTAATCATAGTATCGCTCCTTCTCATGTTCAGCGGGATAGTAATTCGTGTAATGTGACATCCTGCCGCAATTTTTTTGCTGCCAGACTCATCCATGCTCGGATATTGTTTGCACGGACACCGAAAAAGACAGACATATCATGGCTGGTATAACCCTGTGCTTTCTTCAGCAGGCAGTAGATTCCTTTCTGCACCACCCCGCTGCTGTCTTGCTGCTGCTTTTTCAGATAGAGGATCGCCTCAGCCCTCCGGCAGTGCTGGTAAAAATCCTCCGAGTCGGGGTAAGTCAGCATATCCTTGGCTGTGGTACTTTCCAAGTCAGAGAGAACCGGCTCATCCAGAATACAGATTGGCTGAACATTGGCCATTCTGCAGTAATCTATCAAGCCATTGTGGACAGCACGTCTTGCATAAGGTTCAAAAGGCTTCGTGTTATCGTACCGGATTGCCGCTCTGCACAGTGCCAGACAGCCGGTCTGGTAGAGGTCATTGTAGTTCATGTCTGGCTTGTTCCTATCTGAAAAAATATAGTTTCTTATTGTTTCTTCTACCAGCGGGAGAGCATCGCTCACCATCTGACGCTGGGTTTCATTTAACCATTTCTCGTTCTTTTTCATGTTATATGCCCACCCCTCATGCCACGCAGCTTTTCTTATTGTTGACAAGTACCTTCCGAGATTCCGAGATGACCTGATCACACAGGTAATCGCCAAAAAGTGCGATGTGCGTTTGATTCAGGGGAATCCCCAGTTTGTCAGCGAGCCAGCGGTATGCCTGATCTCTGGATAAAATATTGCGTTTCCAGATCTGGTCAAAGGACTGGTGTGCGAGAATCCGCTTTTTCCGCAACGGAGCATTTGCCAGTGTACCCATGGGTATTTTGGTGTCCGGATAGGTACAGACATAAGCATCGCAGGCAGGGTAATGGCTGCAAACACAAACATAGCCTTTGCGGTCATCATGGAATATTTCAGAAGCAGGTTTCAGGACTGCCGATTTACCGCAGTAACTGCAGCGCATTATTTTTTTCTTTGCCATAAAAGTCACCTTTCTTTGAAAAATTTGTGTTGTTATGATTATTCTAAAAAGACAGGTGATGAATTGATATAGGGCTTGAGTAAAAGCAGGTTCGGGTATTTCAAATTGTGGTATGTATCACCGTTTTACGCTCCTTTATGTATAAAAAAGGCTTCGGATTAGCGGAAGATACCATTTATCTGAAAATCGTGGATAATTTACCGGAGTGAAAACAAAGTGCTTCATAAAGCAGTAGCACAGGAAAATGGCAACGAGAATCTTGCAGCTTATTGCCAGCCTCTGCACCTTTTGGTTCTCTTTTTTGAACACGCCCAAAGCAGTCAGCAGTAAAAACAGCATAGGGATACCGATGACCAGCTCAAAGACATGAACAATGGTCTGGATGATAGTTGTCAGCATTTCTTTGCACCTCCTTTATAAGCAATACGGAAATGAGAAGAAAAGCGCAAATTACCAGTCATATAATTTCTCCGTACTCTGTTTAATCAGGAATCCCGCCAGGCAGGTATCAGAGGGAAGCTTCTGAAGCGCCAGATATTTGCCGTAAAGTGTGATAAATTGATAATAGGTTAGGCTTATGAGGCATTCCTCCGGTTCCGGACGCTCCGAAAAGATGATTTTGGCATCCGTTATGCTGAGGATGACGGGAACGGCTTCCTCTGTTAATGCAAATAGAAAATCCTGCTGGTCACAGTGCGGGATGCGTGGGCACCCATTGCAGGAAACATAACCGCACCGGTGCCAGTTGCTCTCACATAAGGCAAGAAATTGCCCGATTAGTTTTGGGTCCGAATGTAATATCATAGATTCACCACCTGAAATGGCCCGGCCTGAGTGGGACCGGGCCTGAAGGATTAGTCATCGAGTTTCTTTTTTTTACGTTTCATAAGCAGATAGCCGCAGGCACTCATAAGCAAAATGCCGGAGATGACTGCTACGATAATATAAGGCGTCATATTCGTGTCATCGCCTGTTTTTACCGGCGTCGATACGGAAGGCGTTTCCGTTGGAGTTTCTTCCTTGGGAACTTCGGTGAGACGGATGGTCTGATCCTTATCTTTTATATCCTCATGGGAAGCAATCTCCACCTCAGTCTCTCCGTTTACATAGAATAACTTTTCAAAAACAACAATGTCACGGCCGGCTAAAGTGCTTCCGTCAAAAGTGAAGGAAAGCTCCATGGTTCCATCCGGTTCATCCGGTACAAACTCAGCCTCCGCAATTACCTGCTTACCATCAATCTCCAGAGCCTTTTTGGTTTCTTTATCCATAAGGACGCCTTTGACTTTATAGGTGTGCTTGCCGTCGGCAATCAAATTTTTATAGGTAACGGTATCAATGATGATAATCTCCTTATCGGCAAGCGCTTCCTGATCCCCGTCCTCTTTATCTCTGGCGGATGTCTTTACCTCCGGGAAATAGACCGATTGGCTTTCGCTTTCAATATCTGCATGGATGGCAATTTCCTTTTCCTCCATAGAGACGCTTTCAAAAGCAACGATTGTTTTTCCCTGCAGAGCGCTTCCGTCAAACGTAAAGGACAACTCCACACTTCCAGAGGATTCCTCCGGGATAAATGTAGTTTCGGCAGTTACCTGCTTGCCATCAATCTCCAGAGGTTTTTGGGTTTCCTTATCCATCAGAGTACCAGTCAGACGGTATTCTCTGCCGTCGGCAATCAGATTGCTGTATTCTACGATATCAATAATGGTGGCCTCCTTGCGGTTTGCCATTTGCTGTGCATCCGTATCCTTATCTTTGGCAGAGGTTTTTATCTCAGGGAAGTAGATGGTCTGGCCGGCATCCGTCAGGTCTGCATGGACAGCCACTTCCTTATCTTTGTAAATAATGGACTCAAATACAACAACGATCTTCCCTTTAAGCCCAGAGGCGTTGAAGGTGAAGGTGACGTCTACGGTTCCGGAAGTATCCTTGGGGCTCAATTTAGCGGTTGCGGTGACAGGTTTGCCATCGACTTCAACGGCTTTTTGTGTCTCCTTATCCATGAGCGTGCCTGTGACCACATACTTTTCGCCGGGCATCAGGTTCTGGAAGGAGACAGTATCTACGAGTGTTACTTCCTCATCCGCACAGGATATATTAGAATTTGTGTCTGTATCTTTTGCGGAAGTTTTGATTTTCGGGAAATAGATTGTCTGGTCCGTATCGGCAAGATCTGCATGGGAGGCCAGTTTCGTATCATTTTGATATAAGTCCTCAAAGACCACACAACTTTTTCCTGCCAGTGCTGTTGCATGGAATGTAAATTTCACTTTTACACTTCCGGTACTTTTCTTCGGAGTAAAAGTAACTTCCGAAGTGATTGCCTGGCCATCATTTTCGATGGCTTTTCCGCTCTCCGGGTTCATCAGGGTGCCAATCAGTTTATATTCCTGACCTTTCTTTAAGCCTTCGTACTCAACGGTATCCACAATGGTAACGGATTCTTCCGGCTTCGCCATATGGGAGCTGCTGGCCTCATCCAGTGCGGTTGTAGCTATGGTGATTTCGTCATTGGTCAAGGTTCCAACATCAATCTTTGTATTGTCTTTATAGACTTCCACCTCAAACTTTAAAAGGTTCATGCCTTTGTTGGTATCGCATCGAAGCTCCTCAATGGTATATGTGTCATAAATCAAGGCTCCTTTTTCGTCATTAGGTTCGGAGGTGCCGAACCAGATTCCGTCTTTGGAGGATTCCCCCCGATTGGTCTGGAAGGTATGCTTATTCCAATCAGCGGAAGTGCTGGCATAACCATTTTTATCGGTTACAATCACATGATTTTCGCCTGTTGTCTGGGAAGTGATTTTAAAAGGCACGTTTGCCAGACGTTTCTGGCTGCCATCACTGATTTTTACCAGCTCCAGATCGCCCCGGATCACTTGGTTTTCAATGGAATGTTCTTCATCCATCAATTCCACGATTTTACCATCCTCTGTAACGTCAAATTCTATACTGATTTTGCCTGTGTTTAAGTATCCGTCTGGCGCCTTAATTTCATCAATACGGAAATGGCCATAGGGCAGAGCATCCTTTGCGGTAGAGGCAAGCCCAGCCTGATCGGTGGTCAGTGTCAATACCACCTGATCTTTTGTATAGGTATTCCCGTCTACTAAAACAGGATTGTCATTTAATGTGGTAACAGTGAATTTTGCACTCTCCAATGTGGCGGCGCCCTGTGCTTCGGCAAGTCCTGTCTCGTAATCTCGTTTCTGGACTTTCACACCGCCCCGGATTACCTGTTCTTTTACGGTGGGTGAGTTGTATGTGGATATGGTTTCAGCGTCACCTTCCCCCGTTATTTTTTGTACCCACACTTCATCAGATTTCAGATACCCTGCGGGTCCTTTTTCTTCCACGACCGTAACAGTTCCCAATGGAATACAAACCTTATTGTCTGCATAATAGAAATCATCACCGGACACTTTATAATCCTTTGTAAAATGGATTTCTCCGTTGGAATCTGTCTTCAGTACCCATGTCCGCACCGGGGTATTGCCAGCCGCAGCCGGATCGGTATCAGACTGCTGGGTATAGAACTTGAAAGTAAATTCTGCACCCTGCAGGGAAGCAGCTCCTTGAGGAGTGTTGGTGCTGGTTTCCAAATCTAATTTTTGCAGCACCAGGTCTACGGGATTATACTTTGGCTTGTCAGATACTTTGACCGTATTGGTTTTCTCTGCCTCAACGGATACCTTATGGGCCTGAGAATCAACGGTAAATCCGCTGGGAGATTTTAGCTCTTTTAGCGTATAGCTTGCCTCTTCCAATTCACCGGATTTTGCGTAACCATTTTTATCCGTTGTCAGTGTTTCTACCAGCTTATCCCCCAGATAAATGCCATACTGGGCGCCAGCCAGACTGTAATTTTTGTTGGCCTCTGAAAGCGCAGGATTGGAACTGGATTTTTGTAGCTCAATCCATCCATTGGGTACCTGATACCAGCTTCCGGCGAGGGTCTGGCTGTCCTCTTTTGGGATGATAAATGCTTTGAAGCTCTTTGGCGGATTAGGCAGGCTTTGGATTGCGTTCGTGATTTCCTTCGCTTTGTTAATGTACTCCTGTGTAGCACCGTGGAAAGCGCCGCTGTTATCATTGTAGTTGGCATAGGTATAGGCAGCCACAAGATGGCCGATCACGTAAGCATTATCATCGGACCAACCGCTCAGGTAGCTGTTTTTAATGCTTTTCTCGTACCCATACCCGCCGGGCAGATAAAACAGGGCTTTGCGTACCGGGGAATTTGCAGGGAGCAGATCATAGCTGTAATCTCCGGCTGCAGGGGTGTATTTCAGCGGCTCCACACAATAAGCGGTATTGCTGCCATCGAATGTCATGCGGGTCGTGAAATAACTGCCATAGGAAAGGGTCTCCCCGGAGTTAAAATGTAAAGTGCCGTCAGCAGCATATGCCGGGACATAATTGGCTGCAAGGGAACCGCACATAACAATGGCTGCCAGCATGAATGCCAGCAGCCGGTTACACTGGTTTTTGAGTTTTTGTAACATACGTTCCTCCTTTGAATCTTAGGTTTACCGCAACTTGATGTTGCGATGGTTACACCGCCTGTTTTTTCCTGCGTTCCACAATTTCCAGCAATTCCTGACGGTCTGTGGTAATCAGTTCCTTTTCAAGAGCTGAGGCTTTGAATTCCACCGTGATATTATTATTGTTGGTGGAAATCAGTCCATTCCCACGCTGGAAGTGGGTAATATTCATCACCTCCGTTTCAGAAAGATGCAGGATGGACTGTACCCGCTGTGCCTCCTCATCCTCCAGATTGAGGATGATTTTGGTCTTGGAGTTATTGATGATGCCTTTTCCATATTTCCCATCCTCCAAACTGAAGAAGTCGTTGATGTCCTGTGTGGCAAAGACAGCAGAACCGCCATAGCCCCGGATTATTTTCGCAATCTCAAGGACAAATTCGGCAGCCAGACGGTTACTGGAGGAACCGATTAACTGCCATACCTCATCCACATAGATGGCTTTTTCTTCAGTCCGGTTTTCTTTTGCCTTATCCCATACGAAGTCTAGAGCCACGAACATACCTACCGTCAGCAGGTCACTGGAACCAGTCAGCTCTGATATATCCAGAACCGTATATTTATTGGAAAGGTCCACGTTGGTCTGCTGGTTAAAGGAAGCTGCAGAGCCGTGGACCAGGCGATTTAAAATATGGGCAAGGCGTTTGGTATCCTCACTTTTAATCAGGATGTTATAGACATCCTCTAAAATCGGCATTTTTTTATACCGGTCTGGGTGCGCCGGGTCAATGAGGGATTCATTGTTATGCGTGATTCCCTTTTTTGCATAGGTCTGGATCAGGACTTCGTCTAATAACTGTTTCTCCTCATGTGTCATATCCGGAATCAGAAGCGAGAAGAAAATATGCAGCTTCTGGATTTTGGTGGCCAGTGCGGAAGCGTCCATTGTTGGTCCATCCAACAGCTCATTTACGGAGTTATCTGTTTTGCGGATTTCCATGATGTTGATACAGTGAGGACTTGCCGGAGAAATCTGGATAAATTCCCCGCCGATATTTTTGCAGGCCCGGTAAAACTCATGCCCTTTTAAGGGCGCTATGATAAAGACCTGAATGCCTTTCCTACGCATCCGGAGCGCCATGGTCTGCATGGTAAAAGTCTTACCTGCCCCGGAGCAGCCACAGATACAGATGTTGGCATTTTTATACTGTCGGCTGTCGAAGATGTCTGTGATGACCAGAGAATTGTTATACTTGTTCACGCCCAGCAGTATCCCGTTATCGTCGCATAAGGAATAAGAGACGAAGGGATAACAGCTTGCGGCTCCGCTTGTCAGCACATTGCGCTTGGAAAGTTCAAACAGCTTCTTATCAAGCGCTGCCAGAGGAAGGGTTGACAAAAACGCCCGTTCCTGCAAAAACACACAGGTATGAAGGTTCATATCCTGTGAAATCAATAATTTTTTCATTTCCTGTATCCGCCACTCCAGTTCCTCATGCGAGCTGGCGGTAATTGTAATGAGAAGATTCATATAATAAAAATCCTCATTGTTTGCAAGGCCCTGCTTCAGATAATAACCTGCCCGGATAGCGGAATCCAAATCGTCAAAATCGGAGTTAGTATCAGAGGCATCCTTTAGTTTTGAGCGGTTGATACGAATCTGTTGACCGAGCCGCTGCTGGATCTTATCTTTTGGCTGGCGCTGCAGATATAAGTCCACGTCAATGCCTTCTCCCGCATTTACGAGCAGGGAAAGCCATCCTGCCGCCACTTTGCTTTTATACCCATTCGAGGGAACCATCAGGTAGGACTGATATAATCCGTTGATTTTCACATAATTGGAATGGGTAAGCTCCAATTCCTCTGGTGCAATAAAGGCAGTAGGCGGCACATGGTCTAGCTGGTCCAGCCCGCCTTCTTTTACATATCCGGTCAAAACCTGACGGATGCGCTCAGGGAGTGGAAGATCTACACAGCGTTTCCGGTTCAGCAGCGTATAAAAAACATCGGTGAGGAATTCATTCTCATTCTCATGTTCGACCAGCTCATTGCCGCATTGGTAGAGATACGTCTTGGCTGTTTGAGCGGCAGTTTCCAGTTCCGAGATGATTTCCTTTTCTTCGATCTTCCGATTGACGTTAAAAGGCTCATATTCAAAGATTAAAAAAAAGCGGCGAGAAACCGCTTCTCTGGAACTAAGCCTCCGTACAAAACGGATGTAATCTTCCTGAAGAACCCTGCAATTTTCATTCTCCTCTGCATCCAGCTCCTTTTGAGACTGTTCCAGATGCCGGTTAATATCCGCCATTTTGGAAATCATCTTAATCTGTATTTTTACAGGACTGATTTTTAAAAAGCTCATAAAGCTGTAAATGATTCCACGCTGTTCTCTGGAGCTACGAAGGAGGAAATTGATGGGTTCCACTTCCAGTATCTTCACATAGCGGTGATCCCTTGTGAAGATAATGCCATGCTCTATGCGTTCGATTGGCAGATAGTCCTCTAACGTAAGTTCCCTACGTTTCTTCTTTTTGGCAGAGGAGGACTGTTTGGAAGGGGACGCTGGGGCTTCCTTTTGTTTTTTTGCAGACTCTTTTCCTTCCCGTTTTCTGGCTGCTTTGGTGTCTTTGTCCGCATTTTTTGCGGCTTTTTGCTGAAGCTTTTGCTGTTTTTTTGCCGCCTTTTTCTCGCGTTTCAGGCGGCGTATATCCGCTTTTGCCTGCTTACGGATGCCACGGGGCGTAGAACGGTCAAAGGTCACCTCCGGTTCCGGCTTTTTTTTTACTTCTGGTGCAGGTGGTAAAGCCGCCTTTTGTTTCTCCTTTTTCTCTCGTGGCTTTTTTGTTTTGGGTTCCTTGGCACGGGAGGAAAACCGCCGCTTTTTTTCAGGCAGGGAATCTTCCCGGTAGATTTTCCGGCGGCTTACAAGGAACCGCAGGGCATTAAAAAGGAAAGCCGTCAGGCTCTCCCCTGCAATGCCAATCAAGGCAACCAGCGCCGCAGGGAGTGCGCTCAGGCAGAATATGATGATACGCATGGTTAGGGTTGCCGGGATGTGGAATACCGGAATCCCGATGCCCAGCAGTAAAATACCGGCCTCCAGTGCATTCCTGATATCCAAAGTCCCGCCAAACAGTTTCCACCTCTCGATAAAATTTGGAGGAAGGAAATGCACGTTAGGTTGTTGTTCTTCTTGATATGCCATAATCAGTCCTCCTTCTTTTCTTCGTCTGCCGGAGTGGATGTTGTATCGGGGTATCCGCCTTCCTGACGTTTTTCTATGTCTGAAGTTGTCAGTAGGGGCAGGGTGTCATCCGTGGGTTTTTCATACACCTTGGTTTCCTCTGTCATCCGTATCCGTTCCTCCCCAAACAGGAAGCGCCCGGCCCGGTCACAGTAAACAGGGAGGGTTGTCTCATCAGATAACTTAAATACCAGCTTTATTTCGCCGGCATTGGGATATTCCGTCTGTTCGCTTAGGAAAGCAGCGGATGTAATTTCCGTCAGGCCTTTTGACTGGAAGTATTGGGGGATTTGTTCTTTTAATTCGTCTATCTTTACCTCCGCCATAATATCTTTCAATGCTTCAAAGGAGTCAAAGGTTAGTTCCGGTAAAGCATCTGGCTCCGTTTTGAAAGAATCAGACAAAGCCGGGGCTTCTGGACGGGGCGCCGGTTCTTTTTTTAATAGCACCGGCAATATTATGCCTACGAAAATAAGAGCTGCAAATAAAAGCACAGCAAGTATCAACTTCATTTTATTCATAATTGTCTCCTTATTTTTTCTTATCAAAAATCCAGTACGCATTTGCGGTACTGTGGATCTCACTCATCATATCGAATTCCCGGTTTATGTAATTTTTTGATGTGCTGTCATTGGGATCGTTTACCAGCACTTTTCCGGAGGCGGTGACTCCACGAAGCACGATAAAGTGTCCGCCGGAAGTGAATAACCCGGCTCTCTGGGAACTGATGACCGGATGTCCCTCGGATAGTGCCCTTAGAACCGCATTGGGGTCGCCAGTCTGTATGACGGTGCCGCAGCCAAAATGACTGGCCGCTGCTTGGAAGTAGGACCAGTAGGTTCCAACCCCCGGCATATAATAGGAATTCCCACACCATGCAACCGCATCAATGGGCGTAATCTGTGTGCCGGTTAAGTAGCTTGCAATCATGGCAAAGCTGGTGGGCCCGCAACCGGACGAGGCAATGGAGCCGCCGCCATAAGGCACATTTCCATAATCGGTCTGCAGGTAGTGCGGAATCTGCATCCCGTTCGCCGGATAACTGCCGCCGCTGGCGCTTGTTATGGTATAGTACCGCAGTACATGGTCTACATACTCTTTATCACCATAGATGGAGTAATGCCAGTTGGGACGGGCGCACATCATATCAGAATAGGCGATGGCGTTTTCTTTGGTATAACCGCCATCCCTTGCGATGGCCCAGTCAATATAGCCGGAGCCGTAGTTGTATCCCTGCAGAGCCAGCTTAATCCGATCCAAATCGGTGGGCCCGGTGCAGCCGGCTTTTTGAAGGGCATATTTTAATTCCTGAATGCCGCACTCAATACTATAGATAGGATCGGTGATGCCATTTGGAGCATGAGGGTACTTGGTGTTAAAGGCACCTTCCGCCGCCTGCATGACATCCGGGACAAGCCCGCCGCTTTCCTGCATCATGACCGCCAATATCAGTTCTACATATTGCCCCATTCCATACCGGCCAGCAATCCGTTCCACATCCCTACGATAACGAAGCACCGCATCGGATACGTTTGCCGTAGCAATCCCATCATTCGTACCGCCCAGAAAGAGTGTCAGGTTTTCCGCATAATCTGCCGCCAGTTCCTTTTGTTTATCCGTTAAGGAAAATACATGGTCCGTCAGATAGGAGTCCCCCTGATATTTGACGGTGTAAATATGCTCTGTGACCGTTACGGTCTGGGTGACTGGCTCTGTCGATGCAGAGCCACCGGAACCATTCTCCACCTCATCGGGCTGGACCGTTACTTCCAAAGTATGGGTTTCGGTCCGTTTTTCGTAAGTATAAAGCTCATCCGCATGGGCTTTTAGGATTCGCTTCAGCTCCACAACGTTGATTTCCTTCCAATTATCTTTACTGGCGCAGAACTGTGCTATGATTTGGTTCGTATTGACAGAGATTACATAGGAAAAGGGATCATTGATGCTGAAGGTATCTCCTTCTGGGAGCCTGCCTGTCTCCGCATTGATTTTCCCCAGCACAATCTCGTGGCTTTCCTCCAACACTTCTACAATGGCTACCCTTGCGGCTTCGATGTTGCTGCTTATGGTTCCATTGTTATTCCATACATCCGTATCGGAATTTGTTAAATCGCCAAACGCCAGGGCAGGGAGCAGAGTCAAAAATAATAGCGGCAATGCGAGGATTCCCGCAGCAACCGCTAATAGCATCTTCACGCCTTTCTTCCCTCCGCCTATGGCGGCACCGATGGCAGCACCCCAAAGTCCGAAGGCAGCACCGGCTTTGGCGCCTTTTATAGCGGCAGCGCCGGATTGTAAGGCGTCAGAGTATCCAGAGTGTTGTTCCATAGGCTACACCCGGTCTTTCCGCTGTGGTGTCGGCGGCAGCTTTTGGACGATGGATTCCTGATAGGCGATCTTTCCGTTTTCGCCCTCATAGGGTTTCCGCTCCATGCTGTTTTGTGCATATTGCTTGTACCATGTAGCACCGTCCGCCGATGTGACTGTCTCGTAGTCTCCGCTGGATGGCTTCATGTACTGGTCTGCATGGTACATGGCGAAATCCCGGCTTCCATCGGCATTCTGCTCTGTACCCGTGATTTTTCCTCCGCCGATTTCCATATTTGAGTAAGTAGGAACCTTCAGGTTCCCGTCTGTATCCGTTCCATTTCCGGCAGGAGGTTGATTCAGTCCCATATAAGAGGTATAAGCTTTGGCGGCTTCCTCTCCCTTAATGGACCCGACCTGCTTATAATCACCTTTGGCAATGCTGCCGATGACTTGGTTGGCAAAATTGCCGCCCTTTTCCACAGATGACTGATAGATGGAGCTGCCTACGCTGGAGCTGTCTGTATATCCGGTTGCACTGTTCACTGCAGAGCGCTGTACATGTCTGCCCACAGAACCGGCAAGACCACCGGCGAGCAGACTCCCGCCTACGGCTGCAGCGCCGGGAGATGCCGAGGACGTACCGCCACGATGGGAACCGCCTCCACGGAAGGCCCCGGTAAGACTCCGCCCGGCAATCAAAAGTTCAGCCATCATATTCCCGCCGGTATTTCCCACGTTAACGCCCAGAGCCGATAAAAGGGAATCAATCTTCTGGCTGACTTTTAAAAATGCAACGGCGCACAAAAGCCAGATGAACACGTTCCCGGTCACTGTTTCCTTGCCTTGGGATGCGACTGCCTCCTCCACCTGTGCATCGGTAATGGTTTCTGCAAAAACGGTCATGGAACTAAGCATCAGGATGCCAAGTAGCAGCATGACCAAGAATAAACATTTTCTTCGTTTCATTTGGAGCCTCCTTTATAATGAAAGTGGGTTTGCAATAAAGGTTCCCACCATGGATGTAAAAAGCCGCAGGCACCAAGCATTCATCAGCAACAAAAAGAACTGGCCGCCCAGCATCCGGCACCAGCTCTTGAAAATATTCCCGGTAGCCTGACTGGAACCGGTGGCAAAAGCAACAGGTGCAGTATAGACCAGAACTCCCAGCAGAATATACCGCTCCGCCGCTTCAAAGAGCAGCTTGATATAATTCCACGCCAATATCAGCAATAAGATCAGGGAAATAAGCGCAACTCCGCCATTTGCACAAACGCCAAGGATGACGGTCAAAACGGAATTGAAGATCCCAAACTGCACAGGCGGCAGGTTTTCGGTTAAAATCCAGCTATAAGGGGTTCCGGCAATCCCAAGAAGCAGATTCACAATGTCTTTCGCATAAAAAACAAGGAAGATGAACATAAAGCTTCTGAGGGATAATTTAATCGGATCTTCAGCTTCAATGCCAGCACCTATAAAATAATTTTTAAAAAGCTGCCAGACCCAGTTCAGCATGATGAGCCCGATGGCAAGTGCCACAAATACCTGATACAGCATATCAGCAGCGGGAAAATAGCGAATAAACGTGTCCATGGAACAGCCAAGTGCCCCAAGGACAGATGTGGTGATCAAATCCAGAATATTCATTACCTGTTCGGCAATCCATTCCACGATCCCGTCGAGTATCCCCATAACGTGTCCTCCTCTCCGGGCCGATTACCCATTCCACTGGCCGCCGGCAAAGAATGGCGTAATGTATGCCATGATAAATCCAAGACCATTTAAAATTGCCCATGTAATGATAATGCGTTTCAGCCATGCACGGGATTCGTCCACGGTTTTTCCACTCTTTGAAAAATTCATCAGCAGTAAGGCCACGGATGCGGTTACGACAGCAGCTATGGTTGAAATCAGGACAATCTGGTTATATACGTCCTTCATGATCTCAGAAGCCTTATCCCAGATAGTCGCAGCAAAAACAGGCTGTACACTTCCAATCAGCAGGGTACTGCAAAGGAATAAGGCATACAGTATGCTTCCCGGACTGATGCAGCGTTTTTGGGGCGGAATCTTTGGTTTTGTATTTGGTTTCACGCAAGTTACCTCCTTCATGTGGCCGGAGAGTGAAAACCTCCCCGGCATCGCTTATAGTTTTCCAGCCTCTGTTCAGCGTCTGCTGAAAAAGGCAGTCTGGTCAAAGCAGACTGCCCTTAAACATATGGTATTGATTGTCACCTCCCGCAAAAGAAAATGCAGCACCTTCGGGCCAGAGGCTTATGGTCCGTGAGTGCTGCATCTTCATCTGCATATAATTTTGACAATATCAATTTTATCATGGGGGGATTTCCCTTACAATCGCAGGAATGTGCCATTTCATGCCTCTTATCTGCCATTTGTGTGACGCTCTTACAGTGCTTGTTATCTAACACTGTCAGATTCTGTTTGAATTCGTGCAAACCCCATATACTAAGACTACGGACTAATACTGTAAGTACGAGATTGGAAGAACTGATAGGAGGGTGTATTATGAAAGGCGTCGGCAGGAAAATACAAAAGTATAGAGAACTTGCGGGATTTACACAGGAGCAACTGGCAGAGAAGGCACAGATCAGTCCCACTTATCTGAGCGCCATTGAGCGTGGCATCAAGACACCTGCATTGGATGTGCTGGTAAGGATTATCAATCTGCTTGGCGCAGAACCCAACGATATATTGGAAGATGTGGTCCCGCTGAACGCCAAAAAGCGTTATTCGGCCCAGCAGGAACGTCTGAAGGAACTCCCTGTACAAAAACAAAAGAAGGCGATGAACATATTTGATGTTGTCATTGAAGAATTAAGGGATTAGATTACTGTCTGCATGGTAGGTGCAGACATTTTTTCGACATAAAAACGCAATATAATACGCTTTTTTACGAATAAAATGCGTATTATATGATGAAAAACACTCTGAGAATTGGTATAGTAATACTGTCAGAACTATATCAAGAAGGAGTGTTATACAAAATGAAAAAAGCAGTTTTGGGCATTATCGTATGTATGGCAGGAATTATTTTGGGATTTGGAATGGGGAAGTATTCGGCAAAAGAGCTGTCCACGCAAAAGGAAGAAAGCGGCATCTCTGCTAAAAACCATGAACCATGGGTACGAAAATCAGCAGAACCGGCCAAGAGCAAACTGAAAAAAGCGAAAGAATGCTATTTGTGCGGAAACAGCAACCGGAGCCTCATGGGGCTTTTCCGGAAATATGATGACTTGGGGATTATCTGTGTGAATAACTGGTATGTGATAGATATGAAAATCAGGAACCATGCAGATGATGGAAGCTTAACCGGGCCCAGAGGAGGCATGAATACCACCTATACCGCAACCGGAGAAGGCGGCTGCTTTTTCCATAGTTCACCCAACTCGGATCGTGGGATTGCTACGATGGAAATCACCTATGGGGATGACAGCATTTTTCAAGTAAAGAATGTACAAAAGCACTTGTGTCAGGAGTGCCTTGATAAAATACTGGCGGTTATGGAGACTTACGAACCGGAGAGCAAGCCATGGAAACCGAGAGATCTTTGTTTAGTGGATTTTAATACCTTGGAATTGTACTCCCTTCAGGGTGACTATACCACATATTATATTGGCGATTACTATGTGCAGATTGATACGGACAAAGAGGACCGCATGGAGGTGACTGCAATCTATGCGCCGGTGCTTGAGAATGGGCATAAGGAAGGGGAATAGCAAAATTCAAATAAGGGGGGACTTGATTTCTCGCATCCCCCAGTGTATAATCAAAGCAAGAAAGGTAATCAGATGCAAGATCTGATGCCCTCAGTAATTAAATAACTATGTAAGAAATAGCATCCAACTTTCTCAGGGCGGGATGCTATTTCTTATTATGTCGATTATCCAAGTAGGTCAAAGCCGCAAATACCACAAGCAGTAGTGTTAACACTTCAAGCGTATTCATGGGCATCACCCTCTTTCTTTCTCAAGACTAGAGGGCAAGAAATTGCATCCGTTCTTTCCTGTTCGATTATTGAATTAGTATAGCACAAGCTGTTTTGTGCTGCAATATAATGGAGTTTAAATGTTCTGTTTAATAATTCTTGTTATGATTCCAACAGCAACATTTCGCTCCGTATCTATATGGGTGACCACAAAGGATACCATATCCTTTTTGCCGATGGTCCGGTTATCGTAACAGCTATGGGCTATGGCATTGACGCCGATGGTAAGCCGTACAAAGACAGTTCCTTTATGAATATCTTCCACGGTGCCGGCGTATTTTCCCTGTACCTTGCAGAGCTGCATATTGGCGAGGCTGGTGTTCCCTTCCACGCTTTTCACATCTGCACGGACGGTAATATGATCCGTATCCTGTGCATCCACGCTCAGAACCCGGACCAGAATCTGTTCCCCTACATGGAACCGTTCCTTTGCGTCTCCCAACCAATCGAAGGACAAATCCCTTGCGGGGATGGAGGTTTCCACGCCAAATAGTTCCACACGGACTACCTTCTCGGCAACAGCTACCACTCTTGCCTGTACAATCCGGTCCTCGTAGACCTTGGGTTTTCCAGAGGCGTCTTTGTCCAGATAAAAAATCTGACGCTTTTTGTACATGGCATCTTTCCGGCTGGCAGCAATACTTCTTGCCCTTGCATCCAATCCCTTGATAATAAAATCAATCTCAGCGCCCAGCATGGTATTCAGCACTTTATTTTGCCGGAGCGACAAATCCCCATAGTTATGATTTTCGTCAACGGAGAGATTCAGCATCATTTCACTGACAGGAATCACGACACGGAAATTCTTATAGTAAATGATAGCAATGGTGGCGCCACCCTCCAGACGTTCGATTCCGCCCAGTATTCCGGTTAATATCCGTCTGGTACGGTAGGCATTGGTAATTTCATGCCATGCCAGTTCCTCTTTGCTCTGTTGTGTCTCAATAGAGGCATCCGCCTCCAAGGTTAAGATATTGTTTAATTCGTTTGGCATAGTAAAACTCCTTTCTTTCTAAAACATAATGGAATCCTTGTCCAGAGGAATGAAATCCTCATCCTCTGAGGGTTCGTTTATAAGATCAGCAGTCTCATCCGGGGAAGTGGAAGGATAATCTTCTCCCCAAGGTGGTTCGGGTGTATCGGAAGGGAAGGCTGCAGGGGGAATATCCAGTGCCGGCTTTTTTCTCCGCCCACGCTTAGGCTTAGGCATGGATGGCATATAGTCCACTTCTTTAAGCTCCTGTTTCTGCCATTGCGGGATATGTTCGGACGCCTTTCGTTTTCGTAATTTTTTTGCCTCCGGATGCAGCACATAGTCAAATTTTTCTGCTTTAAGGACTTTCTGGCCTCTGAGGATAATCAGTTCTTCATCCAGCGGCAGGCGCAGAACCTCATCTGGTGTCAGGACTGCCCGTTTTCCGATGGATTCTGTCTTCCGGTATTCCGGCGTATAATCGGATACCCGCCATGTATTTAGCTGCTTTGCCTCACTGGATACATTGACTGAGGCAATTCCGGTCCGCTCAGAAATGAACTGTGCTGTAATGGGATCTGTACATCCTAAAAAAACCGTAGAATCACAATTCCCTAAAATTTCCTGCCAGGAATTATAGGGGTAACGGTTCTGAAGCTGGGGCAGGTTCTGAAAAATACAGCTAATACTGATTCCCCGGCTTCGGATGACGGATATTTTTGTGGGCAGATCTAAAATAGTTCCACAGGAAGCCCCCAGCTCGTCCGCAAGGATATGTACCGGAACCGGAAGCCGACCTCCCTCACAGTGTATATCCGCATAGCGCACTAATCTGATGAAAACGAAGGACAAAAACAGCGAGGAGAGGAAGTCAAAGGTATGGTCCTGATCGCTGACAATACAGAAATACGCACATTTTTCCCGTCCCGGAAGCGTAATGTCTATTTCATCATGGGCGGTTATCTGCCGGATCAGCTTACTTTGAAAAATCTGGAGCCGGGAACCAAGACCAATGATGACTCCGCTTCGCACTGTATCGCTGGCCTGTTTATAGATACAGTAGGGAACCTTTGCCGGATGAGATATAGGCAGCAAGTCAAACAGGGCGTTTAGTTCCTTTTCGGAACTCATGGTCAGAAGCTTATAGACCTGCCCGATATTTTTGGCTTCCGGCGGGAACCCCTGTTCCACATAAAGAACCAATGCTTTTAGCAGGTTTTGCTCTGCATTGTCCCAGAAATGGTCTCCCTTACCGGAACCAGTATTTTGTATGATGACATCCGTAAATATCTGTGCCATGGTTTCCTGCCCTTCTACTTCAGATAAGCAGTTCCAGCTATCCGAGCATTCCGGACTCACCAGATTAAATACCTTTACAATATATCCATGTTCTTCCAAGTAAACAGCCAGATCCTCGTACAGTTCCGATTTCGTATCTGTAAAGATGAGGCTTTCCCCACGGGCCACACACTGAAGGGCTGCATTACGCACATAAGCTCTGGATTTCATGGAGCCGGACGCCCCGTAAACAGCGACATTGCTGTTCATGCGGGTATCTACGGGAAGACAGACGGCTTTACTTCCAAGCTTCCCCAAAATGGGTCCTTTGTATTTCGTTACATTGTCAACCAGTTTTAGGACTTGATGCATTTCTGCCGGAGTCATAAATCCGGCGGTACCGTAGGTGCCTTTGCTGGAATAAGACAGATTCCGTTCCTTGTCTGCCATACCGCCATTACGGTCATATCCCATCCGCATAAATAAAAATACCAGCAGCAAGAAGGCAGCCAGACAAATAAAAATCCCATATAGGTTATATGGGAATAGGGTAAGGGCGGACAGGCAGGCTTCAAGCCGGGGCGATGGTGTTTTCGGAAAAGAGCCGTTTCCTGCAAAGTTTCCTGCATCTGTCCAGACCCGGTAATAATATATAAACTGTGTGATATATCCGCCTGCATAGACGGTACACAGGCAGATGGGAAGCGCAAATATGCACTTCCACCATTTACGTTTCATGAAAAAACCCCCTTTTGAACTTCTGGAAGTCAATTACGGAGTATTGGATTTCTGTATTCAGATAGTTTTTTAGCGTTGGAACCTGAAAGTCAAAAGCAACGATGGTTCCCTTCTGTCCAAATAGCTGTACTGCCGTATTGAATCGGTTGATACGCTGCATGTCAAAATCATAGGCAAACAAAACAACATCGCCGGATGCTGTAAGAGCGTCATGCTCGATGGCCAGATGCTCATTGGGAGGCATCAGGTCAGAGAGTAGTAATTGATTTAGCTGGCCCAATAATTTTGGGCGGCATAAAAGCTTTAATAAAACTTCGCCTTCCGGGGTGTTGGGCAGATAGTGAAAGTGCTCATAAGAGGTGTCCAGACAAAACAAGGACTTTTTGAATCCCCCGGTACTGGTCATCAACTTTATGGCTGTATCCATATCCCTTCCAAGCATTATTGCCCGAATCTGTGGGATACGTGGATAGAGATTCCCATTAAAGTAATGCTGCAGAAAGGCGTTCACCCGGATTTCTGTCCGATACTCCCACTTCAACAAAGAGGTTCCCGTGTTATACATGACGTAAATTGTAGTTTTGGTCAGCAATATCCCTACGCTCCGGGAATTTTTGATCTTTATTGTGCTTGTACCGAGCTGTTTTAATTCTCTGCTGGAGTAAAACAGAGGAAATTGCAGTGTTTTTGCTTTGCCTCCGGGCAGGAACAAGGCTGGCTTCGCATCTGGAAACAGCGGTACACCAGCATGAAAAAACGTGATGTAAGCCTCAGCTTTCTGATAAAGCCGCATCCGCCTTGTGGGCTCGGAACGGATCTGGTTGGTTTCCGTATTTCCGGTCAGATAAAAAGCAAAGCGGTCAGGATTGTTCTCAAGCAACATTTCCTTTGCTCTTTTCGTTAGCCGGTAGCCCCGTAATTTATCTTTGTAATGAGTACGAAGCAACTTTTCCTGTTTGAGCTGTGTAATCACTTTTTCTGCATATGCACCGGGAATCACCCTGCTTAGTTGTTCTGCAGGAAATTCACCACAAAGCGCTATCATCTCCAGCAGGATATAACGAGTTGTATCTGTATGAATAGTGGCATCACTCCTTAAAAAATACCCATCAGACTCCATACTTGGGTAGAATCGTGGAAAATTAGGCACTAAAAAACACGGAATTTACTGGTTCCGTGTGATGATTTACCTATGTCGGCAACGAGGATAATTATTTCAGGAAATTTCCGACAGGTCTGATAAGCTGTTTTTTTGCAGCTTCAGCCATTTCGGAAACATGGCTTTATCCATAATGTGGATAGAAGTATAGTCGGCGCTTTCCAGCTTTGTTGTGTGATAGGAGTCACAGAACAATCCGTTGTCATCCTGCAAAACGAATGGGGATATGGTATCTAAAATTTGCTTGAATTCTAAATTGTCATAATCCCGGATGCGCCGCAGCGGAAGCCGCTCATCGTAAATCTGGATAAAGCATACGACACAATTTTCAAATAAGGGAAGTGCATTGTGTTCCAGATATTCCTTCAGTGCATAATGGAGCGGTTCATTGATAAATGACGTATTCACATGGGCTTTTCGTTTGGGAAGCAGTCCGGGGAGACGGATTGTCAGGATATTTTCCTCACTTGTAATCTGAATCCCGTGAACCTTGGCGGCTTTGTTCATGTAATTCGCTTTGCAGAATCCGGTTGCGTATATCAGGTTGCGGAGCTGGCAGGCAATGCGCTCGGCTCTTAAAGCCGCATCCGTGCTGAGTTCTTCATAGTTCGTGGGGTATTTTTGCAGGTCCGTCGTCTTCATTGCATACACAGAATTTTTTAGTTTGTCCAAACTATCTTCAATTCCGATAATGCGCTGTAATAATTGTGTTTGATCCATTTTTTATCCTTTCCTGTAATAGCTGACGGTTCCATCCAAAGACACCAGGCAGAATGCTGTGACATGATCAATATTTACTTTAAAAGCCTGCTCCTTTGACTGTATAATCACCAGACGGTTCGCATCGGTTTTCAACTGTGAAAGGATATGAGCCAAGAGAGTTTCCTGTTCTGGAGGGATGTAAATAATCTCGTAAACCTCATCCTGAGAAAAGAAATGTATCTTTACCGGGTATTCCCCAGATGTATGATACACCAATGCCGGCTTAAAATCTAACAGCACCCAGTAGGCTGCAATCATTCCATAATCCACTTCACGCAGGGCATCCTTCTGGTCATAGAGCAGATTTGTTGCTGCATCGTAGAATATGCGCCCTCGTTTTATCAGATTTCGGAGTAGCGTATTTATTGTATCCTCCTTCTTTGTAAAAGAACGAAGAACCTGTTCATAGGTCAGTACATGGTAGGTTGAGATAATACGCAAGATAGCAGCGGCTTCTCCGTGGTTATATATTTTATCTCGTGTTTTCATGGTGGACTCCTTTCAAAACATATTTTGTGCGTAATGCTGTAAGTACAAAATACGTGCAGCCTTTATACTTACAAAAAACGTATAGCATTAAGTACAGAAGATGTCAGGATGTCAGCGGGTTTTTGGGCAACAAAAAAGCACCGGGTAATGGTGCTGAAAAAAAGCGAAAACTATAAGCATGAATATTGTAGCATGGGTAAATTTCCCTTACAATCGCATTTTTGTGCCAATTTTCTGACACCCTGTGCCATTTATTCTTCCGGGAAAAATTTATTTAAAAGCTCAAGGGTTTCCTTGGCTGTAAATCCCCAGAGAATCGTGCTTAATGCTTCCACAGCAGCGTGGCGCTTGCGGTAGAAGGTTCGGTAGGAGATATTATCAATGTGGGGAACCAGCTTCTCAATGATTTCATCCGTATTTTTCAGTTCCTGTGGTGACAGGTACGAATAATATAAAATCCAGTAGTATTGTTCCCCATATTTGTGGTTGTTCCGCAGTAAATCCACAGAGGATTCCAAAAGCTTCAGCATTTTGTTGCTTCGCTCAATACTCCTGGCCCGCTCCTCAATATCTGATCCATTCAGTTCGGCTCCGGCCGTATAGATACTGTCCAGAAAGTCATCTATGGAATTTCCATAGTTTATCTGGAACTGGATTTCCAGTTGATGAACAACGACTTTCAGGCTGTAGGTGGCATCCCGGTAACGCTTTAAAAACTGGTAGGTGTCGTGAAACCGTGGGTCCTCACCGTGAATTTCAAGTTTTCTCTGTGACTTAGACATGGCTGTTTCCTCCTTTTAATTCGATGGTTTGTGTCTGCCTGAATAACGCCGGCGGTGTGTGCGGTTCATTCGTGCGTATCCGTAACTCAAACTGATACGTCCTATCTCCAAAGGGACAGATAATCTGGAATCTATATAGTCCTCTGCAGTCTGATAATTTAGATAATTGGTATTTTGCCTTCCGGCACCGACAGCACGGGAGAGCCTGTGTTTCCAATAAATTTGCCACTTTTTCGATAATGAAATTTATGTGTGTTTTTGGAACGCCGTCTATCGGATCTGAAACAACAATCTGTTCAGAGATTTCCGGTTCAGGGGCAGTCTCAGCATCATCAGGAACTTGTACGGTTAAACTAAGCGAAAGAGCAACTTCCTCTTTGTCGATTAAAACGTCTGAGAGGGAGAACATAGTTGACAGGTAATTCTTCAGATAAATTACGCTGCCATGAGAGCCTGAAAAGGAAATGACGGATATATAATCCAACCCCTCCAGCTTTTTGATAATCCGGCAGGTAGTCGCTTTGGAGCGGCCCCACCGTTCCGCCAGTTCACTATAGCTGGTCAGCGGGCTGCCGGTGTGGTTTCGGATATAGACCACAGGGCCAACCTCGGAACCTTGAACATGAGTGTCGTTATAAACCGTGTGAATCCACAAATCAAGCAAAACATCCATCTCCGAACTTTTCCCCATGCTGATAAGCTCATGGACCTTTTTTACCGGGAAGAAGAAAAATCCCGTATCCTTTTTGCAGGGATAACTGTAGCTGAGGACGGTGTTTTCAGATTTCCAATCCAAGACAGTGAATTTTACCAGCTTGCTTTTTCCTAAGAGGGAATAGGAAATATAATGCTGTTCTTCAAAATAATTCAGGAGAGAAAGTACCTGATGCTGGAAGCGGAACCGGAATTCATTCTGAAGATCTTTGACAGAACATATCCATTCGCCGGCCTCGACGGTATAAGTGATTCCCTCGATTCTACGATAGGATCTTCGGTAATTTGCATAAGAACAAAGAATCAGGTAATAAAAAAGATAAGAACCTCCAGACGTCCGGATGTTCTTATCTTTTATAAGGGAGTGTATGAATTCTCGGTATATCCTGCATCGAGGATAATCGACGAGCTGTTTGAGTTCTAATTGGTAGTTCATAATAAAGGGCCTCCTACTCTTATTTATTTTTCTTACATGATATGCTATAATTATTTCAACCTCTGAAATTTACTTTTCAGAAAAGCGTCCTGAAAGAGAGTTTGACTTGCTAATAATGGTGGAATGTCATAGTTCGATTCCACTTTCTGCTAACAATCTGCTAATTTCACACCAGAATACAAGAGGAAACGAGATGGAATTTGAGGATATTCCATCCCGATTCAAAGTGTAAAAAGTCCAGAAAATATAGGGGTTTTTAGGACATATAAGGGTTCTGGGTTATACGTGGGTTGATTGGATTTTATCTTCTCCTAAGCGGTAGGTCGGGTGTTCGAATCACCTCGGGAACGTAAAAACGCCATAAATCTTGTATTTATGGCGTTTTCTTAACCGTTGGCTGTACAACCTGATTTAACATGTTATTCTTTTCAGCGATAACCTATCGCAATTTCTTCCCGAGCATATCCGGATTTGTTGCAAATGTAAGCGCGGTCTCTTCTGTGATGATGCCTGCTTTATACAGGCGCAGAAGGCTCGTATCCATGGCTATCATATCGTCGCTGGCAGAAGAATAGATGATACCGTCTATCTGAGGAATCTTATTATCCCGTATCATGTTGCGGATGGCCGGGGTTACTGTCATAATCTCAAAGGCAGGAACCATACCGCCGTCCACAGAAGGGACGAGCTGCTGTGATACGACCGCCTGTAGTACCATGGACAGCTGTACAGCAATCTGGCGCTGCTGGTTAGGCGGGAACACATCTATGATACGGTCTATCGTATTAGCGCTTCCAATCGTGTGCAGGGTCGAGAAGATGAGGTGACCAGTCTCTGCGGCTGTCATGGCTACCTGTGTCGTCTCATAATCCCGCATCTCGCCAAGCAGGATGACATCGGGACTCTGCCGCAGCGCGGCACGCAAGGCAGACACGTAACTGTCCGTATCTACATTGATTTCCCTCTGGCTCACGATACTTTTATCGTGCCGGTGCAGATATTCAAGCGGATCCTCCAGCGTGATGATATGCTTTTCAAAGTTATGGTTGATATCATCTATCATACAAGCAAGCGTCGTCGACTTGCCGCTTCCGGCCGGACCTGTCACAAGGACCAGGCCTTTCGGGAATCGGTCCAGCTTCATTATACTGTCAGGTATACCGAGCGAAGCCGGATTCGGGAGCATAAAGGTAATGATACGAATAACGGCCGACAAAGCGCCCCTCTGCTTGTAAGCGCTAACACGAAAACGCGACAGTCCCGCGATGGCAAAGGAAAAGTCGTCATCCCCCGTTTCCAGAAGCTTGTCCATGGAACGTTCTCCCGCCAGCTCGTATATCTGACGGAGCAGGTCTTCCGTGTCATCGGGAAGAAGCCGGTCAGCGTTGATGCGTACGATCGTATTATTGACCCTCATAGATGCAGGAAGGCCTGCGATGATAAAAAGATCCGATGCTTTTTTCTCTATGGCGTTTTCAAAAAAATCAGTTGCATTCATTATGAAAATCTCCTATTCGATTAATTTTAGACGGTCATTTCCCTCCCATCCTGCAGTAGATATCTCCTGCCAGGATGTAATGCGGTAAAAACCGCCGGAAAGGTTATCAGAATTATTCAGTGTCAGAACAATTTTCAGTGCTTTATCTTCATTGATTTTTTCTTCAAAGGTCAATATCGGCTCGTCAGATGATAGATCCAGGGCGATTCCTTCCACCGTATTAAGCAATGCGGCGGCGTCCGCATAGTAATCATCGGACCTGTTCCTGTAAGCGCTCCATAGTATACCGTCAATCTCCTTCAACTTCCGTTCTGCCTCATTGCATGCACTATAATACTCCGTATTATGTCTGGCAGTATCCTTGCTGTACTTGTAATCTCCTGCAGCGCTGGACAATGACAGGGTGGCAAAGGTAACAAGGCAAAGTATGATAAATACCATGAGCAAAGATACGGAGCCTATATTGGCTACAGGATATGTCTTTTTCTTCATAGAGGCTCCTTTCCTATGGTTTCAATTGCTTGTATGATACTATATCTAACTCATATATGTGTGAGGACGAGCCAGATTCAGCAACGGAAAGCCTGTATTCCGTGATACCGCTGTCTGTGTCCCCTTTGTCTATCTTCAGATAGTAGGCCGCATCTGCTTCGGTGCATGGCTGAAATTCTTTATCATAGTAAATATATAGAGTGCTGCCTTCTGCCTTCATATGTGGATAATACTCTCTGAGGACAGTTCCGGCGTCTTCTGTGCCGCGTATGATATCAGCAGTGGAAACTGCCTGGTTTACGGCGCTGTCGAGCTCTTCGGTATCCCGGCTGATCATATGTGACTTTACAAACAGCTGCAGGCAGATGGCGCTGATAACAGAAAAGAAGAGGATAGCTATGATGATTTCCATCAGAAGCAGCCCGGAGCGGTTGGAGGTCTGTTTTTTCATGGCACGCTCCTTTCTGAGATAATAAGAGAGTCCTGGGCGCCCTTTTTATCTGTTGATGTAAATTCCAATAGCCCGGTTCCGGTCTTATCCATACTAAGGCTGTTGATTTCCATGATTGTTTTGCCGTTCTTCAGAAGTATATCGACCCCGTCATTCAGGAACAGCTCCTTGAGCAAACCGTCGTATTCATATATATATGTAGTACAGTCCACACCATTATAATTGCCGCGCAATGCCAGACATCGGGTCCCTTCTATGTCCTGGATGGAAACAGCGCCCTTACTGTCATTTTGCCGTATCTTTTCAGTGATATAGGATAGACAGGTCCTGTTCTGGTCGTTTGCCTGAATCTGCCCTGTTGTAGAGCTGTACAGATTGGCAGCCAGAAGCAGTACGGCAAGCGACGATGCCGCAAAGACAAAGAAAAGAGCTATCGGAAATATAAGATCGATCATATGTTTCTGGCGGGTCTGGAATTTCATTGCCCATCCTCCTTATCAATGATAGTTACGTCAGGCATGATATTGGAACCAAGAATCTGATAGTCTATAAAAAACCGGTCTTCATCGTAGATAAGCCCATAATGCTCCTTAAGGTACTGAAGGCTTTCCGGATAGGCGCCTTCTATGGCATAGCAATGGGCTACGCCACGGCTGACCGCCGTCTCCAGAGTCTGCTTTTCCTGGTCGGAAGCTTTATCGGAGAAGGAAGATATACCGAACCAGAAACAGCCAAATATTATAAAGAACACTAAAATAGAAACGATTAAATTTCTACTGTTGGATTTGGACTTATTGGATACAAAACGTTGCTTCATGTATATTACCCCAATCTTCTATATGCTAGACATGATTCCCATCAGTGGCAGCATTACAGATAATAATATCATACCAACGATAAGGGAAAGTATGATGACAAGAGTAGGTTCCAGAGTTGCAATCATATTCGTGAACCTCTGGTCTATCTCCTCCTGGTACCTGTCCGCGATATCGCCCATAACTTCATCCAGTACACCTGCCTTGGAGCCAATGGAAGCCATGCGGGCGTATATTCCGGAGAAAACGTCCATATCAAGCAGCACCTGGGACAGATCTTCACCCTCCTGCATCTTCTCCTGGCATTGCTCCAGTTTCTGGCGGAAGTTTTCGTTGTCTGTAAGTTTGGATGTAAGCTCCAGGCATTCCGACTGGGTCATTCCGCTGCTAAGGGTCAGTGCCATCCCACTGGCGAATCTGCAGGCAGCCATTTTCTCGGATACGGAACGGGTCCAGGCAAACCTGGCGGTGAACCTGCCAAACCATGCGCGTCCGCTTTTTGTGCGTGTGACGAAGAAGATAAAAATGATGAGTGCAGCCAGCACCGCTATGAATGCGACTGAATAACGGTTCAGCGCACTTCCCAGATTGAGAATGGCTTTGGAAAAACCAGTCATCTCACTCCCGAGCTGACGGAACACCTGATTGAAGATAGGCATTACCTTTGTTATGAGCACGACGATGACGAGCAGCATCATACATATCATAATAAGAGGATATGTGACGGCATTTTTGACCGATTGGGCGATTGTCGCTTCGCGGTCATAGTGCTCACCAAGCGATTTCATGACATCATCCAGCTTACCGGTCTGTTCGCCGATATTTACCATCTGCAGCATATAATCTGGAAAGGATTGTGTAGAGACAAGTGCTTCATAAAAGCTTCCCGTTTCAAACAGGGTCTTCTGCATGCTCATAAGAAGTTCCTGCTCATCAGAACTTTTGCTTTCCTCCAGCATCAGAGTAACCCCCTCTATCGATGAGATGCCGGACTGTAAGATCATTGCCATCTGAGAACAGAAGGCAGATATTTCCATATTGGAAAGAAGGGTAAATATTTGCTGCGCCATAAGAACTCCTTTCTTAATCAGAATTAAACGATATCATAATTAAACCATTAATAAATGCGTCAAAACTAATACGTATATTTTAACACATAGTTTGTTCCGTCTCCGACGGCTTCTTTCAAAGACTTGTTGTCACTGTTAGCGGCGAAGGTAGGATCCATCAGCTCCCATGAAGTGCCGTCAAACTCGATGATATTGTCTATCCAGCCTTTATCGTCCACATATGTGCTGATCCAGGAGTGATATGCGTCTCCCGCATACCCTATGTCCAGCTTGGTAGGGATGCCTTGCGAACGGAGCATTGCAGCCATCAGGGAGGCATAGTCAAAGCAGATCCCTTTTCCGGTATCCAGTGTCTCATCAACGACAGGAAGGTAACCATAAGTAACGGAAGATGCTTTTTCATTGTCATAAGATACATTTTTGATTACATAATGATATATATTTTCTACAACTTCTAAATCAGAATGTGCCCCTTCAGCCAATGCTTCTCCCTTTTTGACAGCCTTTGAATCAGGGGTAAAGCTGACATATTGGTTCGGGTAGAGAAAAGGGGTGAATTCATCTGCGATTTTTACTTCGATATCCTGGGCAAAGGCGATACTGTACATATCGTCCTGTACATTTTCCAGCAGGCTTGCCGAATAGGTGCCGCTTCCGGCCGAGAACGGGAATGTCTCATAGCCTCCGCTCTGGGACAGCAGATAGGTGTAAGTGGTACCGTCAGGAGCGGCAAACTGCAGCTTGACTTTCCCGTTAGTGCCCCTGTACTGCACCATCATATAGCCCTGGTCCGTGTGAGATGCATCAAATGTCACGATATCATTACCGTATGTAGTTGTCCCGCTCGCCTCCGGTACAAGGGCCTGGGGAGTATTGTCACGTACGGGTCCTGACCTGGAGGGTGAACTTTTCTTCCCCCCGCAGCTGCAAAAGAGGATACAGCACAGGAAAAGCAACAATACAGATTGAGATATTGTCTTCTTATTCATGTGCAGTATCCTCCTTTGACTATTCCGTAGGTGATATTAGTATTTCCAGCGTATTGCCTGAATTATCAGGTATCATGATGTTCACCGGCTGGCTCGGTATTTTAAATGTTATGGTTTCGTTTTCTTTATCGACGGCCTCAGGCTCAACTGTATTGCCGTCAGAGGCAGTTCCGGATATGCCTTCATAATCTATGCCCGAATAAGTGTCACGTACGACGATGTTTATAAATCCATTCTCTGTGTATGACCGTATCAGTTCCGGTTTGTCCATATCAAGATGAGTCACCTCATATTTTTTGACCGAGTATTGTCCGTTCATGGCCGTAGCTTTGATCAGCAGCGTACCGTTCTGTGGTATGGCTACCATGTAGTTTTTAGAATCAACCTTTTCCAGCGAAACCGGGGTACCGTCTATCGTCGCCGACACTCCATCCACGGGTAGCAGCGTCTTGACCTGTATCTCATAGACCGCATTGTCTGTAGAATCTACATTTGTCCTCTGTGCAATGATGGTAGGGCGGAAGAAGAGAAGCGGCAGCAGGACAAGTATTACGAGGACAACGTAAGAGATGACTCTGCCAAGACGGAACTCCGTCTTTTTATAATTTCCCCAAGACTCAAGCGTTTCAAGAGGAATAGCATTAGGTACGACTTCACATTCTGCAAAGATATTATTAAGAAGCTGGTTGGCAGTTTCAGAATCCAGTTCGGGTATTCTATCAGGATTGGTGTTCGTATTATCCAATGTTGATTCCTCCTTTCTGTTCTCCCAGTAATTTTTCAAGACTTGCCCGTCCATGGGCAAGATACCGCTTAACAGTGCTACGGCTGATATCCATAGCACTGGCGATTTCCTCAAGCTTCATCTCATTATAATACTTCATGATTATAACCTGGGATTCTTGGGGAGGGAGAGAAAGGATTTTTTCCATCAGCTCTTCATTGGCATTTTTCCGTGCGAACTCCTGCTCGGGATTCAGACCGTCGCCGGGCTTTGTATCCATTATAGAACGGCCGTCGGTTGTGCTGCCAAGCTCCTGAACCTGTTGGCGCCGCTTCTTGCAGGCGTTCAGGCATATACGGAAATTTATCTGGTTCAGCCACGATATGAAAAGCCGTGGATTTTTTATCTTTGTGATATTTTTTAATACGAGTATGTATACTTCCTGCAGGATGTCCTGTGCAAGGTAGGCATCTTTAACATACTGATACGTGAATTTATACTGCTTCTGGTAAGTAGCGGCATAGATTTCAGCAAAAGCATCGCTGTTTCCTTTTTGAGCCTTTTTAACCAGTCCGGCAATATATTCATAATCTAATTCTGCCATAAGCTTAATTTCCTTTTCTTTATTCGTATACCCGCTGGTTGGCGAGAGCAATAAGCCTGGTAATCTGCAGGAATTCTTCTTCGCTGTTCAAAGCAAATCCGGCTTTATATTCGATAGGCAGTGATTTTGAAGAGGCGTTGTGCCTCTCTACCTTCCTTTCGACACTTTCCAGGAAATTATTAAGTTTAGCCCTGTCGCAGTCTTCAAAGATAGCGAGAAACTTATTACCGCCGTTCCGGCCAACAAAGCCATGATTGGCTGCTGCGGAAGAAAGAAGCGTGGAAAACTCGGATAACAGCTTATTTCCAGTAGCATGGTTATACTTGGAATTGATTTCCGGAAGGTTCGTCAAATCCAGTACGGCACAGCCGACGCTGTCCGGAAGATCCTGGTCAATATACTTTTCAATTAATACGTCACAGCTGAACCGGTTGGGTATTCCGGATAAAGGATCGGAATAGGCTACCTGATACAGGTTGTGATAGTTTAGCTTCATTTCAGAAATGACATTAAAATCCATCAAAAGAAATATAAAACTTGCTATTAAAATTATCCAGACCACTGCAAACAGGATGGTCGCAGCCATATTGGAAAAAATATACCGCTTGATATCCGAATTCAGGAGCAGACAGATACTGACCAGGGTCAGGATGACAAGTACAGTCAGCTGGACCATTTTTAGAAGGCTTAATTTTTTCATTTGCATAGCGCAAGACTCCTTTTCCCCATTATGTTACAAGAACATATAATTATAGACTATTATAACATAATCGTATGGATTGGAACAGAGAATTATTTTTTTAAAAAATACTGTGAAAAGTGAGCCCTTTTTGACATGGCAACGCTCTTAATTAATATAGGAGCATTATTGTCTAATTTATTAGTGCATATATAGAATTTAACCGGAATGAGATATTGAGGAGTTAGAAGCGGGAAGGAGAAGCTGATATGAAAAAGTTTAAGAGATGGCTGGCATTGATACTTGCTGTCGTATTGGTAGGTTCCAATGCATTGTATTCGATGAGCAGCGCACTGAAGGCAAACGAGATTGACGCCGCACAGGAGGCATCGGCCCAGGCGGCGAGCGAACCGGCGCCTCAGGAGCCGGAGAGCAATAATGAAGGGGTAGATGTCAGCGTAGTCGACCAGGGCGGCACGACGACGGCACAGGAGCCTGTGCAGCAGCCGGTGCAACAGGAGCCGGCACAGCAGCCCGGGCAGAATACCGACTCATCGGCATCTGTGACAGCGCCTGAAGAAAACAGCGCAGAACAGCCTCAGGAGGAGACTCCGGAGGAGGCGAAATATGACGTTGTAATACGCAAGCCTGAAGCAGACGGCGGAGTAATCAAAGTATGGACGACAGGAGATAAGAAGACAGTCTCATACGATGGCAATAATATATAAGGAAGAAGTAGCAGAAGATACTACATACAATTTCGAGATAACAGCGAACGATGGCTACGTAGTCGAGAAAGTGACCGATAAGAACGGAACGGTTATCAATCCCACGAATGTAAACGGAAATGTTTACACGTATACTCTTGCAGCCATAGCGGAAGATAAAGAAGTTTCTATATTATATAAGGAAGTAAAGAAGGAAGAGACAGATAAGAAGAACAAGGAAGAAGAGAAGAAAAAAGAGAAAGATGAAAAGGAATCAGCTGACGCAAGCAGCCTGTCCTTAAAAGATTCCGAAAATCCGGTTCCTGTCAAAATTCATTTCAATGACAGCGGCGTAGAAGAAGAGAGAACGATAAAGTCCGGAAAAGTAAACCCACCGGAAATTGAAGGATATGAGTTTACAGAGGCGAGAGTTGGCAGTTTTCCGCTCAACTTTCTCGGCTGGTATGATGGGGCCTTGTATTTTGCTGAGCTGGAGGAAGGGGCTGACGGCTTAGACGAACCGGCTACCAAGGTGGAAGAGAATGAGTCAGTCGTTCTGTACTATGATAAATCTGTCAAAACATACAATATTCAGGCAGAGACAGATAATGGTGGAAACAGCTTAAATAAGATTGTAGACTGCCCTACCGCTGTGAAAGATGGTTCGGACTTTGCAATAAAATTGAACACTGAGCGCGGATACGATGTAACTGTAATGGTAAATGATATAGTTATAAGTGCAGAAGAGGCAAACATATACAAAGTATCAGCCAAACAGGCAGTTCCTTCGGATGGAGACATGATTCATGTATCGGTCACATATAAAAAGGCAACAGAGTATTTTGCCTGGGTAGATAATACCAGTCTGAAAAACTGGCATGGGGCTACATGGAGCGGCAGTATCGGCGGTTCGGAATCTCAGAAGTCAGGTTTTAACCCTGGAGAGGCATTTACTTTTAATGTGAGGACTGCACAGGGAACTCAAAAGTATGATTGGCGGTTAAATTCATTTCAGATTAATGGTGAGGATGTAAATGTACCTACCAGCTTTGAGGTGGGAGCCAGTGCTGCCACGACATTGTCAACCGGCACGGGGATATTGATACAGCTTGTAGACAAATGGGATTATGCTTATAATAAATCGATATACATCTACGATATAACAGTGAGTAACGCATATGAGGACATAGTAGTTACTAAAGGTAATTTCCGTGCATCCACATGGGCAGAAATCATGCCTGAGACTATCCAGGGTGTCGAGCTTGAAGCTTACAATGCAAATAATTTACCTGGATGGACTGTGGCACCTTTAAGCAGGCCGATTCAATATAGCGGTCAATTGGATTATGGTACCCGAATACAGTTCCGCTACAGAGTTATTCCGGGATATGGTGATATTGAAGTTACAACCACAGGCGGTACGAATACGAAACCGTCTTTAGATAAAGATGGATATTATTACTTTGATGTAAAAAAAGGTAATGATGCGTTAACTGTTTTAAAAATAAATGCCACGATTCAAACCTATAATGCTATATATGACAAGGGCGATGTAGACAAGGCTGATGGCATTCCGTCGGATGACACGGGTTACAGCATCGCTGCCGAAGGCAAAAAGAAAATTTACGTACCGACAGTTGTGCCAACCGCAGAAGGTAAAGTATTCCAAGGATGGGAACTGAAAGGTGGCAATGGAAGTTTGTATGAACCGGGAAGCATAATAGACTTGCTGGATGTGATTGATTATGCAGATAAGTCAAATAAGATAAAGCTAATGGCGGTATGGGCTTCCGAAGAAGAATCAGAGAAAGCAGCTTATGACATCGAATATTATTATGAAACAAAAGATGGAGAGTATGTAAAGAAAGATGAAGACACTCAGACAAAGCTAGGTTATATCAACCAATCTGTTGTTCTGCTTAATACAAAGGGTGCGGAAGGCTACACACTGAATACAGAAAAGTCCAAACGGGGCACCACTGTTCAGAGGGAGAATACACCTCCGATACAATTTTACTTTGATATTGCAGATTATCGTATATCCTATAATTTAGATGGCGGCATAGTTGCCGGAAAGAACCCGGAGACATATACGGTGCATTCCAAGGATATTACGCTTATTAATCCTGAGAAAGAAGGATATGTATTCAAAGGATGGAGCGGAACAGAGCTTGATGGCAACGAGAATAAGGATGTTACGATAAAGTCTGGATCCACCGGAGACAGAGAGTACACAGCACACTGGGAAGCCAGCAAAGCGAAAGTATCAGTATGGTTTTACACAGGGGAAGAGAGCAGTGACGCATATGTAGTGACTCCCGAGGGAACGCTGTCAAAGGATGGGGCATCGGATAGATATGCCAAGGAAATCAATTCTGAAAATAAGGGCGGTTATAGTGAGGACGAAATCAGGAATTTTGCAGAAACAGCCTACAACATAACACCAGAAGCTGATCGATATGAGAGCCATGCTATTTATGTAATTCATAAGACATCTAAAAATTGGGAGACTATTGAGAACTTGGAAAGCTATGTTATCCAGGACGGCGATCAGATAAGATATCATGTCACGCCGGAGCTGGCCCATAAGCTTACCTATGTGGCAGGTGAACACAGCAGCGGAGAATCATATCTTGATGGATATTATTATAAGGGAGAGTCCGCAGATGTAAAGACATTTAATGCAACAGGACTTGTAGCGGATACCGGTTACAAATTCGACCACTGGGAGAATGAAGCGGGCGAGACTGTTAGCGGCGCTTATAAGATGGGAACCAAAGATGCCACGCTTAAAGCGGTATGTGTCAAGGATAAGCAGAGCACCCATAAGCTTAAGTATACGGTAGAATATTATAAAGACGGAGTGCTCGTATCTGATGATACAAGAGAAATCGAAAGAGACGTCTGGATTAATGACGACGTGATACCGGTATTGGATGGTGATATCGATACATCAGAAGAAAGATACCCGGGTTATCATTTTACAGAAACAGATCCGAAAGAGATAGGAGAGACTGTAAAAGCGGGTACAACGATAAAAGTATACTACAAAGCCAATACGGATACTGCCTATACGGTAGAACGGTATTACCAAACGAACGGAAGTTACAGAGAAGCTCCGGATGAAACAATAAGTGACGATACGACAAAAGGAACAACAGGACAGCTCGTTGATACGCTGGCCTTCAGGAATCCGGACAAAGAAGGATATGTGTACGACGCGGGTGCGCCGGGAAATATTGAGGCAGGAGTGGTACTAGGCGATGGCAGCCTTGTACTAAAAGTGTATTTCAAACAGCAGTTCAGTGTGACATATAAGCCGGGAGAACATGGAACGTTTGACGATAAGACGTTCAGCGGTCTGGATTATAATGCGGATACCCCTTCATTCACTCCGCAAGGAGAAGCAGGCTATGAATTTACAGGATGGTCTCCGGCATATTCTGATAAGGTCACGTCTTCCGTAGAGTATGTGGCACAATGGAAAGCCAGAGAAGATACGAAATATACGGTAGAATACTACTATCAAAGCGAAGGGACATATCCTGAGACGCCAGACCTTAATCGTGAAGGAAGTGGAACGACTGGCGCCACTGCGGCAATTACGGAGGAAGATAAGCAGACATCAAGGGACGGCTACGTCTTTGATGCTGCAAATACGAATAATGTAACAGAAGGTACGATAAACGGTGACGGTTCTCTTGTTCTGAAAGTCTACTTTAAGCAGCAGTTCCGTGTTACGTACAAACCGGGAACACAAGGGACATTCGACATACAGTCATTTGACAAATTAGATTATGGCACAATGACTCCGGCTTATGCCGGAGAACCTACGGGTAATCCGGGATATACTTTTGACGGATGGGGTGAAGTAGCAGAAAATGTAACTGATAATGCAGAGTATGTGGCACAGTGGAAAGCGAATACCAATACGGCATATACGGTTGAACATTATCAGGAACAGTTAAGCGGCGTGTATACCTTGTTTGAAACAGAAGATACTCTGGCCGGTACGACCGGAGAAACTGCTACAGCTAATGCAAAGACTTATACAGGATTCTACCATGACCCTGAAGCAGAGGGTACAATTGAATCAGGCACGATTGCAGGAGACGGTTCGCTTGTATTGAAGCTGTTCTATACAAGAGAAGAGCATACAGTAGCTTACTTTGTGGACGGAGAGCAGTATGGAGGGCTGGACACCTACAAGTACGGCCAGACCATCGACCCGTTGAGGGAAGAGCCAGTGAAGGAAGGCTACAGATTCAGCGGCTGGGACAGGACACTTCCAGAAGTTATGGGTACGGAGGATTTGGAGGTCAAAGGAACATTCACGATTAACAGCTATAACGTGACCTACGTGCTGGACGGCGTGCAGTACGGAGATGTAGAAAGCCACGAATACAACAGTGACGTGACGGTAAGGCCTGCACCGGAGGTAGCGGCAGGCTACCACTTTAGCGGCTGGAGCCAGAAGGAAGGCTTCAAGATGCCGGCCAGTAACGTGGAGATAACCGGAGGCACGGTAGCGAACGACGACACGAAGTACCGGGTAGAGCACTACAAGGAGAACGTGGACGGGACATTCGCCCTGGAAGAAGGCAGGGACGAGACGGGAACGACCGGGACGACGGTAACGGAAGAGGCGAAGGTGTATGAAGGCTTCAGCTACGATCCGGAAGCCGGAGAGGCGCCGCTGAAGTCCGGTACGATAGCCGGAGACGGAAGCCTGACGCTGCGGCTGTACTACACGAGGAACAGCTACAACGTGACGTACAAGGTGGACGGGGCGGCATATGAAGGCGCAGAGAGCTACAGGTACGGCGAGCAGGTAAGCATCAAGCCAGAGCCTGTGAAGGAAGGCTATACGTTCAGCGGCTGGAGCAGGCCGGAAGCGTTCGAGATGCCGGCAGAGGACGTGGAGATAACCGGAACGTTCACGGCCGACGGAGATACGAAGTATAAGGTAGAGCACTATCTGGAAGGCCTGGACGGGAAGTATACGGTAGGCCTGACGGAGGATGAACTGTTCGGAGAGACGGATACGCTGGCGACGGCGAACCCGACGACGTTCACAGGGTTCACATATGACAAGGAGTCCGAGAAGAACGTGACGGAAGGAACGATAACAGGAGACGGCAAGCTCGTGCTGAAGCTTTACTACACGAGAGATGAGCATACGGTAGAGTACCTCGTGGACGGAGAGCGTCACGGAGCGCTGGACACCTACAAGTACGGCCAGGACATAGACCCGCTGAGGGATAAGCCGACGAAGGAAGGCTATACGTTCAATGGCTGGAACGGCACGCTGCCTGATAAGATGGGAACCGAGGACATCACGATTACTGGAACATTCACCATCAACAGCTACAACGTGACCTACGTGCTGGACGGCGTGCAATATGGAGCCCAGGAGACCTATGAATACAACAGCGACGTGACAGTAAGGCCTGCACCGGAGGTAGCGGCAGGGTACCACTTCAGCGGCTGGAGCCAGAAGGAAGACTTCAAGATGCCGGCCAGCCACGTGGAGATAACCGGAAGCACGGTAGCGAACGACGACACGAAGTACCGGGTAGAGCACTACAAGGAGAACGTGGACGGGACATTCGCCCTGGAAGAAGGCAGGGACGAGACGGGAACGACCGGGACGACGGTAACGGAAGAGGCGAAGGTGTATGAAGGCTTCAGCTACGATCCGGAAGCCGGAGAGGCGCCGCTGAAGTCCGGTACGATAGCCGGAGACGGAAGCCTGACGCTGCGGCTGTACTACACGAGGAACAGCTACAACGTGACGTACAAGGTGGACGGGGCGGCATATGAAGGCGCAGAGAGCTACAGGTACGGCGAGCAGGTAAGCATCAAGCCAGAGCCTGTGAAGGAAGGCTATACGTTCAGCGGCTGGAGCAGGCCGGAAGCGTTCGAGATGCCGGCAGAGGACGTGGAGATAACCGGAACGTTCACGGCCGACGGAGATACGAAGTATAAGGTAGAGCACTATCTGGAAGGCCTGGACGGGAAGTATACGGTAGGCCTGACGGAGGATGAACTGTTCGGAGAGACGGATACGCTGGCAACGGCGAACCCGACGACGTTCACAGGGTTCACATATGACAAGGACTCTAAGGAGAACGTGACGGAAGGGACGATAACAGGAGACGGCAAGCTCGTGCTGAAGCTTTACTACACGAGAGATGAGCATACGGTAGAGTACCTCGTGGACGGAGAGCGGCATGGAGCGCTGGACACCTACAAGTACGGCCAGGACATCGACCCGCTGAGGGATAGGCCGACGAAGGAAGGCTATACGTTCAACGGCTGGAACGGCACGCTGCCGGATAAGATGGGAACCGAGGACATCACGATTACTGGAACATTCACCATCAACAGCTACAACGTGACCTACGTGCTGGACGGCGTGCAGTATGGAGCCCAGGAGACCTATGAATACAACAGCGACGTGACGGTAAGGCCTGCACCGGAGGTAGCGGCAGGGTACCACTTCAGCGGCTGGAGCCAGAAGGAAGACTTCAAGATGCCGGCTGACAACGTGACGATAGAAGGAAGCACGATAGCGAACGACGATACGAAGTACCGGGTAGAGCACTACAAGGAGAACGTGGACGGGACATTCGCCCTGGCAGAAGGCAGGGACGAGACGGGAACGACCGGGACGACGGTAACGGAAGAAGCGAAGGAGTATGAAGGCTTCAGCTACGATCCGGAAGCCGGGGAGTCACCGCTGAAGTCCGGTACGATAGCCGGAGACGGAAGCCTGACGCTGCGGCTGTACTACACGAGGAACAGCTACGACGTGACATACAAGGTGGACGGAGAGGCATATGAAGGCGCAGAGAGCTACAGGTACGGCGAGCAGGTAAGCATCAAGGCAGAGCCGGTGAAGGAAGGCTACACGTTCAGCGGCTGGAGCATCCCGGATGCGTTCGAGATGCCGGCAGAGGACGTGGAGATAACCGGAACATTCACGGCCGACGGCGACACGAAGTATAAGGTAGAGCACTATCTGGAAGGCCTGGACGGGAAGTATGCGGTGGAGCTGACAGAGGATCTGACCGGAGAGACGGATACGCTGGCGACGGCGAACCCGACGACATTCACAGGATTCACATATGACAAGGAGTCCGAGAAGAACGTGACGGAAGGGACGATTACGGGAGACGGCAAGCTCGTACTGAAGCTGTACTACGCGAGGGATGAGCATACGGTGACGTACCTCGTGGACGGTGAACAGTATGGAGAGATAGACACCTACAAGTACGGCCAGGACATCGACCCGCTGAGGGATAGGCCGACGAAGGAAGGCTATACGTTCAACGGCTGGAACGGCACGCTGCCGGATAAGATGGGAACCGAGGACATCACAATCACCGGAACATTCACGATCAACAGCTATAACGTGACCTACGTGCTGGACGGCGAGCAGTACGGTGTCCAGGAGACCTATGAATACAACAGCGACGTGACGGTAAGGCCTGCACCGGAGGTACCGGCAGGATACCACTTCAGCGGCTGGAGCCAGAAGGAAGACTTCCAGATGCCGGCTGACAACGTGACGATAGAAGGAAGCACGATAGCGAACGACGATACGAAGTACCGGGTAGAGCACTACAAGGAGAACGTGGACGGGACATTCACCCTGGCAGAAGGCAGGGACGAGACGGGAACGACCGGGACGACGGTAACGGAAGAGGCGAAGGAGTATGAAGGCTTCAGCTACGATCCGGAAGCCGGGGAGTCACCGCTGAAGTCCGGTACGATAGCCGGAGACGGAAGCCTGGTACTGAAGCTGTACTACACGAGGAACAGCTACGACGTGACATACAAGGTGGACGGGGCGGCATATGAAGGCGCAGAGAGCTACAGGTACGGCGAGCAGGTAAGCATCAAGCCAGAGCCGGTGAAGGAAGGCTATACGTTCAGCGGCTGGAGCATCCCGGATGCGTTCGAGATGCCGGCAGAGGATGTGGAGATAACCGGAACGTTCACGGCCGACGGAGATACGAAGTATAAGGTAGAGCACTATCTGGAAGGCCTGGATGGGAAGTATGCGGCGGAGCTGACCGAGGATCTGACCGGAGAGACGGATACGCTGGCGACGGCGAACCCGACGACGTTCACAGGGTTCACATATGACAAGGACTCTAAGGATAACGTGACGGAAGGGACGATAACAGGAGACGGCAAGCTCGTACTGAAGCTTTACTACACGAGGGATGAGCATACGGTAGAGTACCTCGTGGACGGAAAACGGCATGGAGCGTTAGACACCTACAAGTACGGCCAGGACATAGACCCGCTGAGGGATAGGCCGACGAAGGAAGGCTATACGTTCGAGGGCTGGAACGGCACGCTGCCGGATAAGATGGGAACCGGGGACATCACAATCACCGGAACATTCACCATCAACAGCTACAACGTGACGTACAAGGTGGACGGCGTACAGCATGGAGCAGTAGAAAGCCATCCGTTCAACAGTAAAGTGACCTTGAGAGATCAGCCTGCAAAAGAAGGCTACACATTCAGCGGCTGGCAGCATCCGGATAACTTTATGATGCCGGCAGAGGATGTGGTAATCAATGGAAGCTTCCGCATCAACAGTTATAGATATACCGTGAACTACTTCTATGACAATAACCTGGCGGAAGATGAAACTGTCAATGAAAATGCACAGTTTGAAGCGACAGTAAAAGCGGATACGCCTGACACGAAGGAGAAGGACGGCAAGAATTATATGCTGGTGGATACAGGTAAGGCATATGAGACAGTTATCAGTACGAACGAAGATATGAATGTAATCAATGTATTCTATGTACTCGATAACAACGGGCCGGACGGAACGCCGGACGGAATACCGGATGCCGAAGAATATGGTATTACCTATAACGCAAATGCGCAGAACGCCACAGGCGAGACGACAGATGATGCTATTTATCCGGTCAATTACCAGGTTACGCTTAAAGAAAACGGATTTAGAAACGATGGTTATGTATTTGACGGCTGGAGCAATGATGCAGATAGCCAGAACGTATATGAACCAGGTAACTGGATTAAAATGGCCGAGGGCGGACTTGTAATGTATGCCCAGTGGAGCGAGGTACCAGTTACACCGGGAGGTACGACACCTGACGGAACGAATCCGGGAGGTACGACACCTGGCGGAGACGGAACAACTACTCCAGCCAATGCCGGACCGATTACACCTGCTACAGTAATTCAGACTATCGTAGAGCCGGTTGCCGCATTAGCCCAAGACTTGGGTGATGCCATAGGGGCGAACGTTCAACAGCTTGTCCAGTCCGATGATGAAGGAGTGCCGTTGGCGAACCGGGCATCCAAGGACCACAAGTGCTGTATACTTCACTTCTTACTGCTGCTGCTGGCGCTGCTGGTTGAACTTGGATATACAAGAAGCATGAAGAAGCGCCAGGAGAGGATTTTTGAATTACGAGAAGAGATTGCCATGGCAGATAAAGAATTTGATAAAGACGAAGCAGCTTAGCAGCAGGATAAGGAGGAAGAGAATATGCTGAAATATATGTTTTCACACAGTGTATTGGGATTATGTGCATGGGATCTGCCGGCACTCATCGTACTCATTGTGATGATTGTGGTCTTTGCAGTACACAGACATAAGCAAAAGAAGAGAGAAAAAGACTTTGAAGACCAGCTGGCTGATAAGCTGGCGCAGGAAACTGTAGATACGATGCAGTCATAATATTTTAAGAAGAGCCTCCCGGTTCATGGATCCGGGGGGCTTTTCCTATATAAAAATCCTTTGTTCTTGTTAATTTTCCATATATCATTTATAATGTTAACTAGATAAAATTATCAAAGAAGGTTATGCTATATGGATGCAGATGAAATAAAGCAAGTGAAGCAGAAGGTGCTGGAGGATGTGGATCCGCCTACCAAGAAGAAAAAGAAGCATATGCGCAGGATGAGCTGGCTCCGCACCATACTTGAATTTGCCGCTATCATTGTAGTCATATGCGGCCTGTTCCAGATCGTAATGGGGATATCCTATGTGGAGGGACAGTCCATGTATCCGACGCTGCATGATAAAGATATGGTCGTATACAAACGCAGGCAGAAGACATATGTACCCGGAGATATCATAGCAATCGAAAGGCCTAATGATGAGGAGTTTGTGAAACGTGTCGTGGCAGTGGCAGGCGACACGGTCAATATCGAAGGCGGCAGGCTGTATGTGAACGGAAAAGAGCTGGAAGAACCGTGGGCTCTGGGTGAGACGAAGGCTGTGAAAAGCGGTATCGTATTTCCAATTACTGTCACAGATGGGGAAGTATTTGTACTGGGGGATAACAGAGAGAATTCTGAAGATTCCCGGATGTTTGGTCCTGTCAAGATTTCAGATACGAAAGGCAGGCTTGTCTGGTATATCGGAAAATTGTAAAACTGGGAGGACAGACATATGAAGCGCAGCAGGTGGACCCTGATTATCTTACTGTCGCTTGCGATAGCATTTACCAGCGTATTTGACATCGTGTATGCAGTGGAGCCGGAGGAAGAAAATGCATCCGAGGAAGAGACTCCGGAGCAGAAAGCGGAGCGGGAAGCCTACGAGATGCCCGTACAGACGAATGAAGTGAAGAAGTGGCCCAAAGGCCCGTCCACATACGGGGAAGCGGGTATAGTCATGGATGTGGGCACAGGTGCCATATTATACGCCAAGAATATTGACGAGCATGAATATCCCGCAAGTATAACAAAGGTGCTCACGGCTCTCGTGGCACTGGAGAACGGGCAGCTCACGGACGAGGTGACATTTACCCATGAAAGCATCGCATTTCTTCAGCCGGGTGATTCGTCTATCGGAATGAAAGAAGGGGATGTTGTCAGTCTGGATGAGGCGCTGCACGCCACATTGCTTGCATCTGCCAATGAAGCGGCATACGCGGTAGGAGAGAGTGTGGGCAAGAATGCGGGGCATGATTACAGCTGGTTCCTGGAGCAGATGAATGCCAGATGTAGAGAGCTTGGCGGTGAGAATTCCAACTTTGCCAATACCAACGGCTTGCACGATGAGAACCATTATACATGTGCACGGGACATGGCACTTATCGGAAGAGAGCTGTTCAAGCACCCGGAGTTCTTTGACATCGTCCAGACACTCAACTATACGATACCGGCAACAGACACGTGTGAAGAACACATTTTCCAGCAGAAGCACAAGATGCTCATGCCGGACAATTCTAACTATTATGAGTATGCAATCGGAGGAAAGACTGGTTATACTTCTGACGCATTGTCTACCCTGATTACCATGGCAGAGAAGGACGGCACCCAACTCGTCTGTGTGGTGCTCAGGACACATGGGTCTAATATCTATTCCGACACGAAGAATCTGCTTGACTATGGATTTAACAGTTTCAAAAAAGAAAAAGTGGCGGGAGCTGAGAAGTCCAAAGATGTGGAGGAGATTATAGAGGGTGATGAGGGAGGTTATGTCATGCTCCCTGACGGGATAGATTTCAAAGATCTGGATATGAAGCTTAAGGCAGATGAGAATGTTCGGGGTGAGGCGGTCCTTACCTATTCATACAAGGGATACGCGCTCGGGTCTGCAAGGGCTAAGCTCAGCAAGTCTTATATAAAGGAACATTCGGCGAAGATAAAAGCAGCTGGCACCAACGATAAGAAGGAAAAGAGCAGCAAGAAAAAATCGGTATTTGCGACGGTTGTTATGGTGGCGGGCGTATTGATATTAGTATTTTATGTCAGCAGGATTATCAAGAAGCAGAGAAGGCGCAGGCGGAGAAGGCGCCGAAGATAGTTATAGGATGACAAAGAGCCGGATGGGAGTGGTAGCCGGCATTTAACGGTAGAATAAAAGAAAACCCTTGACTATCAAGGGTTTTCTTACTATAATAAAGCAGAGTATAAAAAACGTTGACGAAGACAGTAAGGTATTTCCAAACGCGATAGAGAGCCGGGGACGGTGGAAGCCCGGCGCAAGTAAGTTATATCTGAATATCACTTCCGAGTTGCGGATGTCGAAAGGTGACAGAGCCCAGTAGATGCCGACGGATTTCCCCCGTTACAGGGAAGGCATATGGCAGTATGTTTAGGTGGTTTATAAACGAAGCTTTAGCTTTCGTCCTATTCAGGGCGGAAGTTTTTTTTAACCCAAATTTAAATTATGAAAAGGGACACCCTGAATTTAATTGGGGACGGGGTATTTCTAGAAATACCCCGTCCCCAACCGGGAATTGCCGTGTCCCTGATGGATGTTTAAGGAGGAAGAGAAATGTATAAAAAGGTTTCAACGGATTTGAACTTTGTTGAAAGAGAGAAAGCGACGGAGAAGTTCTGGAAAGAGAACGATATCTTTGAGAAGAGTATGAAGGAGAAGGACGGTAATGACATCTACATGTTCTATGATGGACCGCCCACCGCGAATGGCAAGCCTCACATCGGCCATGTGCTTACTCGTGTCATCAAGGATATGATTCCGAGATACCGTACGATGAAGGGGTATGAAGTTCCGAGGAAGGCTGGATGGGACACCCATGGCTTACCGGTGGAGCTGGAGGTGGAGAAGCTTCTCGGACTGGACGGTAAGGAGCAGATTGAGGAATATGGTCTGGAACCGTTTATTGATAAATGCAAAGAAAGCGTATGGAAATACAAAGGGATGTGGGAGGATTTCTCCAGTACGGTTGGCTTCTGGGCTGATATGGATCATCCATATGTGACCTATCACAATGACTTTATCGAATCAGAGTGGTGGGCTTTGAAGCAAATCTGGGATAAGGGACTTCTGTACAAGGGATTCAAGATTGTGCCTTACTGCCCGCGCTGCGGTACGCCCCTGTCTGCGCAAGAGGTGGCACAGGGATATAAGGATGTGAAGGAACGCTCTGCGATTGTGCGTTTTAAAGTGAAGGGCGAGGATGCGTATATCCTTGCATGGACGACAACGCCATGGACCTTGCCATCCAATATCGGACTCTGTGTGAACCCTGCAGAGGATTATGTGAAGGTTAAGGCTGCTGACGGCTATGTATATTATCTGGCTGAGGCGCTGCTGGATAAAGTGCTTGGCAAGCTCGCGGAAGAAGGTCAATCAGCATATGAGGTCCTGGAAAATTATAAAGGACAGGATTTGGAATATAAAGAATATGAACCGCTCTTTTCCTGTGCGGCAGAATGCGCACAGAAACAAAATAAGAAAGCGTTCTTTGTCACATGCGATTCATACGTAACACTCACAGACGGTACGGGCGTCGTCCATATAGCACCGGCTTTTGGTGAGGATGATGCCAAAGTCGGACGTAAGTACGATATGCCGTTTGTACAGCTTGTGGATGAGAAGGGCAATATGAGCGAGTCAACTCCGTATGCCGGCGTATTTGTGAAGAAAGCAGATCCGCTCGTGCTGAAGGATCTGGAAGAACAGGGTCTTTTATTTGAAGCGCCTAAGTTTGAACACAGCTATCCACACTGCTGGAGATGTGACACGCCGCTCATCTACTACGCACGTGAATCATGGTTCATCAATATGACGGCAGTAAAGGATGACTTGATTGCCAATAACAATACTATCAACTGGATTCCGGAGAGCATCGGCAAAGGCCGCTTCGGCGACTGGCTGGAAAATGTCCAGGACTGGGGCATCAGCCGCAACCGGTATTGGGGAACTCCTTTGAACATCTGGGAGTGTGGCTGTGGACATCAGCATTCTATCGGCAGCATAGAAGAGCTGAAGTCTATGTCAGACAACTGTCAGGACGATATCGAGCTTCACCGCCCGTATATCGATGAAGTGACGGTGAAGTGTCCGAAGTGCGGCAAGGAGATGCATCGTGTACCGGAGGTTGTCGACTGCTGGTTCGACTCAGGTGCGATGCCGTTTGCGCAGCATCATTATCCATTTGAAAATAAAGAACTATTTGAAAAGCAGTTTCCGGCGGATTTTATTTCAGAGGCTGTGGACCAGACGAGAGGATGGTTCTATTCTCTGCTGGCCATATCTACGTTGATATTTAATAAAGCCCCATATAAGAATGTTATCGTGCTTGGACACGTGCAGGACGAAAATGGACAGAAGATGAGCAAGTCAAAAGGGAATGCGGTAGATCCGTTTGACGCTCTTGACAAGTATGGTGCGGACGCAATCCGCTGGTACTTCTATGTGAACAGTGCCCCGTGGCTTCCGAACCGTTTCCACGGCAAAGCAGTGACAGAGGGGCAGCGCAAGTTCATGGGTACATTATGGAACACATATGCGTTCTTTGTGCTGTATGCGAATATTGACGAATTTGACGCGACAAATTATGCGCTCGAATATGACAGATTGTCAGTTATGGACAAATGGCTGCTTTCCAAGATGAACACGCTCGTTAAAGAAGTAGATAATGACCTGAAGAACTACCGGATCCCGGAGGCTGCAAGAGCACTGCAGGATTTCGTAGATGACATGAGCAACTGGTATGTCAGAAGAAGCCGCGAACGATTCTGGGCAAAAGGCATGGAGCAGGATAAGATCAATGCCTATATGACGCTGTATACGGCGCTTGTGACAGTCTGCAAGGCAGCTGCCCCGATGATTCCGTTTATGACAGAAGATATATATCAGAACCTTGTGAGAAGCATCGATAAGGAGGCGCCGGAAAGCATACACTTGTGTAATTTCCCTGCAGCAGACGAAAGCTGTATCGACACAGAGCTCGAGTCCAATATGGAGAAGGTGCTGAAGCTTGTCGTCATGGGACGTGCATGCCGTAATACTGCGAATATTAAGAACCGCCAGCCTATCGGGCAGATGTATGTAAAGGCAGATTTCGAGCTTCCTATGTTCTACCAGGATATCGTTACAGATGAGTTAAATGTAAAAACCATGACATTTACACAAGAGGTTCGTGACTTTACTTCCTATAGTTTTAAGCCTCAGCTAAAGACAGTAGGGCCAAAATATGGTAAAATGTTAGGAGGCATAAAATCAGCACTGGATACTCTGGACGGCAATGCTGCCATGGATGAGCTGAATGCAACAGGAGCATTGAAGCTGGATGTAAATGGCCAGGAGATTACGTTGTTCCGCGAAGACTTGCTGATAGAAGCCGCACAGATGGAAGGCTATGTGTCAGAAAATGACAATGGCATTACGGTGGTGCTGGATACGAATCTGTCTGAGGAACTTCTGGAAGAAGGATTTGTCCGTGAGATTATCAGCAAGATTCAGACGATGCGTAAAGAAGCTGATTTTGAAGTAATGGATAAGATAGAAGTGACCTATGAAGGCACGGAAAAGGCAGAAAAGGTATTTGCCGACAATGCGGATGTCATTGCAGAGGAGACACTTGCGCTGAATATGACAAAGACGGCTCCGTCGGGCTTTGTAAAAGACTGGAAGATTAACGGAGAAGAGGTAAAATTAGGTGTTCAGAAGAAGTAAAGGGGAAAATATGTATAATCCGATTTTTGAGAAAGAAAAGTTTAAGAGAGAGGTTACGAATAATGTAAAGACTTTATTCCGTAAGACTGTGGATGAGGCAACCCCTCAGCAGCTGTTCCAGGCAGTATCTTACGCGGTTAAGGAAGTCATCATAGATGACTGGATTGCGACACAGAAGGCATACAATGAGCAGGATCCGAAGATTGTGTATTATATGTCTATGGAATTTCTCATGGGCAGGGCTCTGGGAAATAACCTGATTAACATGACCGCTTATAAGGAAGTTAAAGAAGCGCTGGACGAGATGGGTATTGACCTCAATACGATAGAAGATGAAGAACCGGATGCAGCACTTGGCAACGGAGGTCTTGGCCGTCTTGCAGCGTGTTTCCTGGATTCCCTGGCAACGCTTGGATATGCCGCGTACGGGTGCGGAATCCGCTACCGTTATGGGATGTTCAAACAGAAGATTGAGGACGGCTATCAGATAGAGATGCCGGATAACTGGCTCAAAAACGGCAATCCTTTTGAGCTGAGACGTCCGGAATACGCCAGGGAAGTGCGCTTTGGCGGAAATATCCGTGTGGAATATGACGAGGAAGGAAAGACGCATTTCGTACAGGAGCATTATGAATCTGTCCGTGCGGTTCCTTATGATATGCCGATTGTCGGCTATAACAACCATGTGGTCAATACGCTCCGTATCTGGGATGCAGAGCCGATAGTTGACTTTCAGCTGGATGAATTCGACCGCGGGGACTATCACAAAGCGGTAGAGCAGGAGAATCTTGCTAAGAACATCGTTGAGGTGCTATATCCGAATGACAACCATTACGCAGGCAAAGAGCTGAGGCTGAAGCAGCAGTATTTCTTCATATCTGCAAGCATACAGCAGGCGGTAGCGAAGTATAAGACGACCCATGATGATATTCATAAGCTTCCGGAGAAAGTGACATTCCAGATGAATGATACCCATCCGACCGTCGCGGTGGCGGAACTGATGCGTATCCTTCTTGACGAGGAAGGGCTTGGCTGGAACGAAGCATGGGAGATTACGACACATACCTGCGCATATACGAACCACACGATTATGGCAGAAGCACTGGAGAAATGGCCGATTGACTTGTTCTCAAGGCTGCTTCCCCGTGTCTACCAGATTATTCAGGAAATTGACCGGCGTTTTGTGGAACAGATTCGGCATCAGTATCCGGGAGACGAAGGCAAGGTAAAGAGAATGGCGATTCTTATGGACGGTCAGGTGAAGATGGCCCACCTTGCAATCGTCGCGGGATATTCCGTGAACGGTGTCGCCGCACTTCACACGGAGATACTTAAAAAGCAGGAGCTGCGTGACTTCTACGAGATGATGCCGTCGAAGTTCAACAATAAGACGAACGGTATCACACAAAGGCGTTTCCTCATGCACGGCAATCCGCTGCTTGCGGACTGGGTGACCGACAAGCTCGGCACGAAGGACTGGATAACCGATTTATCACTTATGGACGGCCTTAAGAAATGGGCTGATGACGGGGAAGCTCTTAAGGAATTCATGAGCATCAAGTATAAAAATAAGGAGCGGCTGGCACAATATATTCTGGAGCATAATGGGTTAGAAATCGATCCCCGTTCGATTTTTGATGTACAGGTGAAGCGTCTGCATGAATATAAGCGCCAGCTTCTGAATATCCTGCATGTGATGTATCTGTACAACCAGATTAAGGAGCATCCGGAAAAGAGCTTCTATCCAAGGACATTTATATTTGGGGCCAAGGCATCTGCGGGTTATATACGTGCAAAGCAGATTATCAAGCTCATCAATTCCGTAGCTGAAGTTGTCAATAATGACCGCAGCATCAACGGCAAACTCAAGGTAGTGTTCATAGAAGATTACCGCGTATCCAATGCGGAACTGCTATTTGCAGGGGCGGATGTGAGCGAGCAGATATCTACCGCGTCCAAGGAGGCTTCGGGCACGGGCAACATGAAGTTCATGCTGAACGGTGCGCCGACACTTGGCACGATGGACGGGGCGAACGTCGAGATAGTGCAGGAGGTAGGAATCGAGAATGCATTTATCTTCGGTCTGAGCTCAGATGAAGTTATCAGCTATGAACAGAATGGGGGCTATAATCCAGTCGATATATATAACAGTGACCACGATATCCGCCGTGTGGTGGACCAGCTGGTTGATGGTACATACGGTTACGGCAACCGTGAGATGTACCGTGATTTGTATAATTCGCTTTTGAATACGAAGAGCAGCAGCAGAGCAGATATGTATTTTATCCTGAAGGATTTCAGGGCATATGCAGAAGCTCAGGAGAAGGTTGAGGCAGCATACAGAGACCGTGACAGATGGGCCAGGATGGCGCTTCTGAATACGGCGAGCTGTGGAAAGTTTTCATCTGACCGAACGATTGAAGAGTATGTAAAGGATATATGGCACCTCGATAAACTGACTGTGGAGGTATAATTATGCATGAAAGCAGTGGCCTGGCAATCGTATTATTGATTTATTTGCTGGTTCTGGGAGTTATAGGCATCGCCGCACTGGCATCCTATATATTGCAGGGAATCGGCATGTATACACTTGGTAAAAAGAGGGGGATGAGATACCCTTGGCTCGCATTTATTCCTTATGCGAGAGTCTACTATCAGGGAGAGCTATGCGGACCTTTGGCATTTAAGGAGCGGCAGATGGATAATCCAGGCATATGGCTTCTTGTGATACCGATAGCCTCGGGGGTCATAACCGGAATATTTACCGTGATAGTCTGGGCCGGGGTACTGGCGAATGTCGTTCGCGTGGCTGACTATGCATATAATTCTTACTATACCTTTTATGATATGTTTTCAGGCTTCGGTAGTGGAATTATGCTGCTGGCGGTTCTTGGCCTCAGCCTTTTTACCCTGGCTGCTGCAGCCGTGCAGAAGACGCTTACCGTGCTTGTGAACCGTCAGATATATAAAAGGTACACGGATGGGAACTATGCAGTGACACATGCAGTGCTCGGTATATTTGTTCCTCTTTATACGGCAATTTACTTCTTTATTATCAGAAACAGGGAATAAATCTTCATACCCTTCCATACAGTGTATGGGAGGGTATTTTTATGCGGCAGAGACTGAAACAATGGGGATGTTATCTAATCATCATAATATTATTACCGTATGTAGTGACCGTATTTTTAAATGGGCCAAGCATTACGGCAACCTCCCATGTGGACAGCACGTATGTCAAAGTAAAGACAGCGTCCGGAGAGGAAGTTAAGATGCCGATTGAAGAATACTGTATCGGAATCCTGGCACGGGAGATTCCTGCGTCATATAAAGCAGAGGCATTGAAGGCCCAGGCCGTGCTTGTACGTACGGATGTATACAAAAAGATAAAAGAGGCAGGCAGCGATACGGTGCTGTCTGATGAGTTCTGGACGACAAAACAAATGGAAGATGCATGGGGAGTCAGCAAATATTCCAAATATTATGACAGACTGAAAAAGGCTTGGAATGAAACAGAGGGGCAGGTACTGATGTATGGAGAGAATCTGGCAGTAACTCCATTCTTCCGTATCAGCAACGGGAGTACACGTGACGGAAAAGAGGCTCTGGGAAGCGATGATTATCCTTATCTGAAAATCGTAGACTGTCCGCTTGACATCGAAGCCGAGGAACAGATACAGACTGTGACGATAGATGATATGGATGCTGAAGTGACTGCCTTTGACACGGCCGGTTATGTCACAAGTGTCCGTGTTGGGCAGGAGAACATAAGCGGAGAAGAATTCAGAACTACATACGGGCTTGCATCCGGCTGCTTTACATTGCAGAAATATAACGGGAAGCTAAGAATAACGACTAGAGGAGTAGGGCACGGACTTGGCATGAGCCAGTATACTGCCAATGAGATGGCAAAAAAGGGAAAAGATTTTAAGGAAATACTGCAAAAATTTTTTGAAGGAACAGAAATTAAAGAAGTAGCAGAAATATTAATAGACACGGAATAAGTATATCACTATCTGGCAAAAATATAGTCAGAGGTGGTGATAAAAAATGAATAAGAGGCAAAGGCCAGCAAAGAAAAGAAAAGGTGCTACCGCCGCAGTAGTAGTATGCTTTGTGGCAGCGATCGCAATAGTTGGAACATATACATTCAGGGATTATAGGAAAACCCAGGAGGAACAACAGCTCGCACAGGCGGAAGAGACCGATGACACAAAAGAGGAAAAGACGGAAGAACCAACCGAGACAGCCAATAATGATCTTGTCATCAATACAACAGAGAATGATGATAAGCAAGATGTAAATGACAACTCGGACGATACGGCAGACGGAGCGGCCGCAAATGAAAATCAGAATACCCAGACGACGGCTGGATCAGGAACATCTGTACATTTTACAGAAGACAGCCAGCTGCTGTGGCCGGTAGACGGCAACATCCTGATGAACTACAGCATGGATAAGACAGTTTATTTCTCGACACTTGACCAGTATAAGTACAATCCGGCCCTGGTTATATCAGGCGCAGAAGGCGACCAGGTCATCTCAGCAGCACCGGGAATCATCAAATCCATCGATGTGAGCGCGGAGACAGGAACAACAGTAAACGTAGATATCGGTAACGGATACGAACTTTTTTACGGACAGCTGAAGGAAGTACCGGTTAAAGTAGGAGACTACGTGGAGGCCAAAAGTGTGCTCGGCTATATCAGCCAGCCGACAAAATACTACAGCGTAGAAGGCAGCAACGTATACTTTGAAATGAGAAAAGACGGACAGCCAGTAAACCCAATGGAATACCTTGCAGAATAAAAAGAAAGATGATGGGGACGGAGGAAAATGAAAAAACCTCCGTCCCTAATTCGATTTATGGTGTCCCTTTTTAAAATATCGGTGTCCCCAGTGTTGCCAAGTAAAAGAACAAAGCTTATAATATAAGGCATTAGAAGAAAGGACTGGCTTTATGAATTATACATACATAATAAAGTGTAAGGATGGTACATTGTATACAGGGTGGACTAATGACTTGGAAAAGCGTCTCAACGCCCATAATTGTGGAAAAGGGAGCAAATATACCCGGATGCGGCGGCCTGTGGAACTGGTGTATTATGAAGAATATGTATCAAAAAATGAGGCTATGAGCAGAGAATATGCGATAAAACATATGAAACGGAAAGAAAAGGAAGGGCTGCTAAAAAAAGCTGAAGGGCATAAAGGGACAGGGGAAACTGAAATAGGGACGGAGGAAATCTAGATTTCCTCCGTCCCTATTTCAGTTTTCCCTGTCCCTTTATAGTATAAATACATACATAAGTATAAAGTGGCATACGCTTCCACCCATTACGAACAGGTGGAATATTTCATGGCTTCCAAAATATTTGTGCTTTGTATTGAATATAGGCAGTTTAAGTGCATAGATGACTCCCCCAATAGTATAGATGATTCCACCTGCCAAAAGCCAGCCGAATGCTGCGGGGGACAGTGAATTCAGTATCTGGGTAAATGCAAGTACGCAAGTCCATCCCATTCCGATGTATAATACAGATGATATCCACTTTGGGCAATATACCCAGAATGCCTTTATAAGTATGCCAACAATAGCTATCCCCCACACGACAGAAAGGAGTATGACGCCGAGCTTTCCTTTCAATACTAACAGACATATCGGGGTATAGCTGCCAGCTATCAATATACTAATCATCATGTGATCTATCTTTTTTAGAATAGTATTAACTCTTTCGGATTTATTAAATGTATGATAAATGGTACTTGCTGCATATAGTAATATCAGGCTGATTGCATATACTGTAATTGATATGATGTATATTCTGCTCGGCTCATTGGCGGCCTTTATCAACAAAGGTACAGCTGCAAAGATTGCCATCAGCATACCTATAAAATGTGTTATTGCGCTCCCCGGATCTTTAATGTGTGATTTGATTACTTCTGCCATATTACTGCCTCCTGAAATATTGATAAATCAATATGTAGTTTTAAAAACTACATATCTTATATGAGTATATTATACCCATTATAATAAAAAAGCAACCCTGAATTAAAAAAATAACAGGCACGGAAACAACAAGAGCATTAAAAATTGGCACAGATGGATATTTTGACAGCATTATGTTGTGCTGCTTACATATACCTGCAGATTAAGATACCAATACCGGTGATGATGCAACTTCAATACACATTGGTAATGCGTTTTGCATTCTTGACGCACTGCTTCTAGGAGGATGGCATGGAGGGGAGGCTATTAAATGTGGTCAGGCCAATAATGCTCCGGAGCGGGATGAAAGTTAAAAGAGAAAAGAATGTGTGACATATTAAACTAAAAAGAGACTGGGGACGGAGGTTTTTTCATTTTCCTCCGTCCCCAATTTATCCAATATTATTAATAGTTCTCAACTTTACGTTCAAAATGTGCTCTTGGATGTGCACAGACCGGACATTCTTCCGGAGCTTCGTCTCCGTAGTAGATGTATCCACAGTTGTTGCACTTCCAGCCAAGCGGAGCATCTCCCTTGAATGTCTTGCCAGCTTTGAAACTTTCAAGCAGCTTGCCATAGCGTTTCTCATGGGCAGCCTCCACTTCGGCTACGCCTTCGAATCTCTCTGCAAGATCTTCGAACCCTTCTTCTCTTGCCTCCTCAGCCATGCGTTTGTACATGTCTGTCCACTCATAATTCTCGCCTGCAACAGCGTCTTCTAGGTTTGCTTCCACATCGCCGATTCCGTGGAATTCTTTAAACCATAATTTGGCGTGCTCCTTTTCCTGGTCAGCGGTCTCCAGGAAAATGTTGGACATCTGTACAAAACCTGCTTTTCTCGCAGCGGAAGCATAGTATGTGTATTTGTTGCGCGCCTGTGATTCACCGGCAAAGGCTTCCATAAGGTTCTTTTCAGTTTTTGTTCCTGCATACTTTGACATATCAAAATCCTCCTTTGAAATTGAGGACGGTGAAATCTCAGATTTCCACCGTCCTGCTTAGTATTCTACAGCATCATCTGCCGTTGTCTCTATTATATCCTATCCAAAGTATCTCTTCAATAAGCCTTCAAATGCTTTTCCGTGACGGGCTTCATCTCTTGCCATTTCATGAACTGTGTCATGAATTGCGTCCAGGTTAGCAGCTTTGGCACGTTTTGCAAGGTCAAACTTACCTGCAGTTGCACCGTTCTCAGCATCTACTCTCATTTCGAGGTTCTTCTTTGTGCTGTCTGTAACAACTTCGCCTAACAGCTCTGCAAACTTAGATGCATGCTCAGCCTCTTCATAAGCAGCTTTTTCCCAATATAAGCCAATCTCCGGATAGCCTTCTCTATGCGCAACTCTTGCCATTGCAAGATACATGCCTACTTCTGAACATTCACCCTCAAAGTTAGCTCTTAAGTCAGCAAGGATATCTTCGCTTACGCCTTTAGCCACGCCTACAACGTGCTCAGCAGCCCATTCTCTGTTACCTGTCTGCTCTTTGAACTTCTCAGCCGGTGCATGACAGACTGGACATTCAGCCGGTGCAGCCTCTCCCTCGTGAACATAACCACATACTGTACAAACAAATTTTTTCATGATAAATCTCTCCTTTTCTTTTATGTTATTTTTTATTTTTAATATTAGTAATAGTTACTGATATTAATTTAGCATATATTTTATCTTTTGTCAATCCCAATTTAAAATTTATTTTTCTTTTTCCAGGCAATCCTTACAGGTACCATAGAAAAGGGTGGTGTGAGATGTTATCTTCCCATCAAAGATGGAATCTGCCGCATTATTTATAGAAGCAATTTCTTCAGACGACATCTCAAGATCTTCTACTTTACCGCATGAACCACATACTACATGGTAATGAGGCTCCGTCCGCCCGTCAAAACGGTCGCCGCCGTCAGGGGTCGTGATTTTGACCGCGTCGCCTATATCAGCAAGTAGATTGAGATTACGGTAAACGGTGCCAAGGCTTATATTAGGAAATTCTTCTTTGACGTGCATATATACGGTATCGGCTGTAGGATGTTCAACAGTACCGGCCAGATACTCCTTGATAGAGGCCCTCTGCCTGCTGTATTTCAAATTTGCCATCTACGCATCCTCCTTTCAATAATAATAACAATTACTATAATTAGTATAAATCAGAGAAATACATTTGTCAACTTAAAAATCTTATATGTAACAATTTGTAACAATTATAATGAATCAATAGCCTGAATATGGTAAAAAAAGGAAGAAATATGACGATAAAAACACAGTAAAATAGCCTTGACATTAATGGACAGCATTGATATAATATCACCGTAACATATGTAACAATTCTGTAACAATTACAAAAGATAAGAAAACATAAAGGAGGGAGTTTATGGATTCTATTCTTAGAAAGGGATTGTTCCTAGTTACCGTTACAGGAGCTTTGGCATCTTTTCCTGTCTCAGCATCGGCTGCAGATACGGATGCTTCAGGAATAATGCCAAGCGTCGGAATTGAAGAGGTACTGAATGATTGCTATACTTCACAGAATGATATAGAAGTAGAAGACTATCTCGTACCTACACGTAAGGGTGAGTATTTAGATATGGCATTTGCCAATGTACAGTCATTTCTTTATATAAGGAGTGAACCAACAAAAGAAAGTGAGTGGGTAGGCAAGTTATATCCTGATTATGCGGCCAAAGTCATAGGTCCGGTGGGCGAGTGGACGAAGATCCAGTCCGGTTCTGTTACAGGCTATGTATACTCTGAGTATATTATAATAGGAAATAACGCAGAGCAGAAGGCACAGGAAATGGTGCAGAGCTCGGAGGCCGAGGCCCCGGAAGAGGCATTTACTTACGCGGAATCAAAAGAGGAAGAGGAGGCAAGGCTTGCCAAAGAAGCAGAAGAAGCGGCAGCTAAGGCAGCAGAAGAAGCCCAGGCGAAAGCCGGGACGGGACAAGCTGTTGTAGATTATGCCTGCCAGTTCATCGGCAACCCGTACGTATGGGGCGGCACAAGCCTGACAAACGGTGCAGACTGTTCCGGGTTTGTACAGTCCGTATATGCCCACTTCGGAGTCAGCCTGCCAAGGACGACTTGGGATATGGAAAATGTCGGAACGCCTGTCAGCTATGACCAGGCCATTCCGGGAGATATCATACTCTATGACGGTCATGTGGGAATCTACATGGGAGACGGACAGATTGTAAATGCAATCAACAGTTCCAGGGGAATCGGCATCCTGCCGGCCACTTACACGAACATTCTTACTGTAAGACGACTAATTTAGATATATACAAAAGCAGAGAAAAAGTCCCGCGGAAGACAGGGGCTTTTTCTTTTGAGGACAAGATTAACCTATAAATTCCGACAAGGGAAATACTGGAAATGTTGGTTTTTGTCGACTGGGTGTACAATTTACACAAAAATGTAAAAATTAGGGAAATATTGTAAAAAGGACTTATCCAAGTTATCCACATCAAAACAAGTGAAAAAGGTGGAAAAAGTGCAGTTTTTCAAAATTTATCCACATTATCCACATAAAAAGATAGTATTTTGGTGGATTACTCAGGGCAAATAAAAGAACAGACGTTTTGTGAAGTTATAATAAAAATTATATTTTGTCGAAAAAAAGTGAAAAAGATGTTGACATTTGAGAAGTCAAATTTTAGGAATTAATTGGCGGAAGATGTTTACACAATGATAAAATACGTATATAATGGAAACACTTAGAGAGAAAAGGAGGCGTCATGATGGCAAAGGTCAGTAAGGATATGACTATTGGAGAAATTCTCAGCATCAACCCGGATGTTGCACCAATACTCATGGAAATCGGAATGCATTGTCTTGGCTGCCCGTCCGCACAGGGAGAGTCTCTGGCTGAGGCGGCTATGGTTCATGGCATAGATGCAGACTTATTAGAAGAGAAGATTAATGCGTTTTTGAATGCTTAATAAGACAGCGCTTATAAAAAATGCCCTGGGACAAGTCCAGGGCATTTTTTTAAGGATACAGGCTTAATAAGACACCGCCCGGCAAGCTGGAAAACCAGCCGCCGGGCGGCAGACTTCGCTATTAGATTACAGCAAGCTTCTGTACTGCATCGGCAGATATCAGAATCTCACAATGTTCTTCCAGAAACGCCAGCGTTGCACCAGAAGCCTTTTCCAAAGAGCCATATTCCGACAGCATATTACATATGCGGTTAAAATCATTCGTCTTATGGTCTGACTGCGTCAGAGCCAGAATGTATACGTCTTCGCCATGGTCTTTGTACAGGGTGTTGGAACCGTTGTACATGCCGCTAAGCAGGCGTGCAGCCTGAATGACACTGTCCATTGTTGCAAATGAGAATAAGCGGAGGCTTGTTTTCTGGACTTCTTTCGTATCTTCGCCGGAGTTCTCCTCCTGTGTGCCAATCTTCTCTTTCACCTTTCCAAGCAGGTCTAAGAGAGTCTCGGCGCCATCCAGTTTGTCAGGGGCCTCATTTTTCTTTGAATCCCAGTCACCACCCGGAGATGGTGAAAACTTTGAAAATCGGGTATCGAGTTCCTCAGGGTCCTCGACTTTAGTAATTATCAGCACAATAGAATCGGAAGAAGCAGGTATAGCCTCAATCATTAAAGGTATATCCTCTGCCTCGAATCCAAATTCAAAGGCTGCCTGTTGCATCATATCATGGAAAAGTGACTTAGCTTTCTCGGTTCCATAGGCAAGCTCACTCAATTGAAGCTGGCGGGCTGCCAGATCGGCACGCGTTAGAGTACAGCGTATCTGATTGTCATTGAGTTTTTCAATCTTCATATTCATCACTTCCTTCTAATTTAGTATAGCATAGAAAACGCGGGATGTTCAATAAAATAAGTATAAAATAAAAAAGTGCTTGCGTTTGCAAAATCAATCATATATAATGACGATACTAGAAGATAGTTTTCCCTGATAGCTACGTTCTTAGAACAAAGGAGGGAGACTTTTTTAAGTATTTTCAAATAATTCTCAATGTAAGCTCTATTTAAGAATCTATCAACAGCAAATCAGATAAGTTACATTGCCGGCTCAGGCAGACATTTCACAAACAACCAGGATACGACAATATCAGACGATTACCAGGAACAATTCAATTTTAACAAAATGCAGAACTATCTTCTATTTTTACACAGCGGGTCCGCATATATGGCCTATGTATCACGAAGCATTTCCTCTGGCCGCGTATTAACAGTATATGCGCATACAGCCGTAGCTATCATCGCAATGTTATCGGAGGATACGAAGAGATGAAAAATGAGATTTACAAATATCTATATCATGAGCTTGCAGATTATGAGAAGGACGGTGTCAGCCTGTCTATGGAGGGCGCCCCCGCCAGCCCGATGCAGATTGTAGAAGCTCATATGATGAGGGAGGATATCTCGTATATGAGAGATTATGTTCTGGATGAAGAAGGGGACATTAAAGAAGTGTGCTTTCATCATGTTGGGCTGCAGGAGGAAACTGCGGCCGTAGATACCCCTCAAAATAATAAGAAAATGTCGAAATAGTTAATGACGAGTGTCGCAATTATTGCTATAATAGGGTCTAGTAGGAGGTGCAGCATGGATGATAGACAAAGAAGAAGCCGCACAGCTTCGGATCGGTCTGGGAGTAAAGAACATCCGGACAGACAACGGACCCACAGGAGCGAGACTGCGAGAGGACAGGACATAAGAGGGCAAGGCTCCAGGCAGCAGGGGGCGCGAAGCCAGTCGGGAAGGAGCCAGGCTTCGAGGAATCCTAACAGAAGACCGGCGAACAGAAGGCCGGCAGCCAGAAGGCCACAGACAAAAAGGCGCAGAAGGAGAAACCTGGGCATACGGATATGCCTTACCGTTATATTAATAATAGCGGCGATAGCAGCAGTATTTTTGTGGAAGAGATACAGCCCTTCCAAAGAAAAGGCTAATTTGGATAAATATTATGGAATAGAACAAGAAGGACAGCTGGCTATTGTAGTCAATAACGAGGTGGTGGAGCCAAAAGGCATGATAGCAGACGGCAAAGCCTATATCCAGTATGAGATTGTCCGTGACTATATCAACAGCAGATTTTACTGGGACCCTAACGAGAATATACTCCTATACACGCTGCCGAAGGATATGGTGTCGGTAGAAGTGGGAAGTAAGGATTATACCGTCTCCAAAGACAAGAACAGCGAAGACTATGTCATATTAAAAACAGAAGGAAGCACGGCTTATATAGCTCTGGACTTTGTCCAGCAGTATACAAACATCGATTATGAAGTGTATGATAATCCGGAACGTGTCGTTATCGTCGGCGACTGGGGCGAACATACGGTGGCTGAAGTCAAGAAGGATACGCAGGTAAGATACCAGGGCGGGGTCAAGAGCCCGATTCTTACAGAGATAAAAAAGGGTGAAGAAGTCACTGTCATAGAAAACGAAGAAAATTGGAAAAAAGTCCGCACGAAGAACGGATTTATCGGTTACATTAAGAACAGCGCGCTCAAAGATGCCGAGAAGAAGAACGTGACGAGAAAGTTTGAAGAACAGGAATTCACGAACATATCCAAGGACTACACGATTAACATGGCATGGCACAACGTGACCAACAGTGACGCCAACAGCGGCGTTCTGCAGAAGATTGCAGAGAGCAAGGGTCTGACGACAATTGCGCCGACATGGTTCCACGTGAAGGATACAGATGGGAATATGGATTCCATAGCTTCGACAGATTACGTCAACTACGCACACCAGGCGAACATAGAAGTCTGGGCGACGATACGGGACTTTGACGGGGGCATCAACTCTTACGACGAGAGTTATGCGCTGCTGAGCTATACGTCCAAGCGTGAGACGCTGATCAACCAGCTGGTGGCAGAGGCGCTTCAGTCCAACATCGATGGAATCAATGTGGATTTTGAAAAGATATCGGAAGAATGCGGAGAACACTATATACAATTTATCCGTGAGCTCTCCGTACGATGCAGGCAGAACGGACTTGTCCTTTCAGTGGACAACTATGTACCGAAGGGCTTCAATATGCAGTATGACCGCAAGGAGCAGGGAATCGTGGCAGATTATGTCGTAATCATGGGTTATGATGAGCATTATGCCGGTTCACCGGAAGCAGGCTCGGTAGCGTCTTATGACTTTGTGAAAGAAGGAATAACGGAGACGCTGAAAGAAGTGCCGGCAGACAAGGTAATCAGCGGCATCCCGTTCTTTACAAGACTCTGGGAGCAGACTCCGAAGACAGAGGAGGAGCTTGCCAGCCAGAAAGGCACAGAAGAAGGCGAGTACGCTATGAAGGTGGAAAGCAAAGCCTATGGAATGACAGAAGCAAAAGAAGTCGTGTCACAGGCCGGTGCGGAGATTACGTGGGATGATACCGCCAAGCAGAACTATGCCAGATGGGAAAGCGGAGGCGTGACTTACGAAATCTGGCTGGAAGATGAAAAATCGCTGGAGATGAAGCTGGAACTTATGAAGCAGAACAAGCTGGCGGGCACTGCCGCATGGGCATTGGGCCTGGAAGATCCGAACGTATGGCAGCTGATACTGAAGTATGTAAATTAAAAATGAAGTGCGGCAGGAGATTTACAGACGATTTTCCTGCCACATAAAAATAAAATACCTCGGTCAGTCATATATTTAACCAATATAGACTGACAGGAGGTATTTTATTGCGCAAAAAAGTGGAGTTTCTTTTTCTCGTGCTGCTGCTCGCAGGACTTATAACGGTCAGCAGAAATATCGGAAAGTATGTATCGGGAGACAAGGTGGAGAAAGGGAAACAGGTGGTAGTGATCGATTCCGGTCACGGAGGAAATGATCCCGGCAAGATAGGGGTGAACGATGCAAATGAAAAAGACATCAACCTGGCGATAGCGAAAAAAGTCGAAAAGAGGCTGAAGAAGAACGGAATCAAGGTCGTCATGACCCGTAAAGATGACACGACACTGGCGAAAGAGGGGGACTCTAACAAGAAAGTCCAGGATATGAAGGCGAGAGTACAGCTGATTAACGAGACGAAGCCGGCCATGGTAGTAAGCATCCACCAGAACAGCTATCAGGATGCGGATATCCGGGGAGCACAGGTATTCTACTACAGCCATTCAAAGGAAGGGGAGAATACGGCGGAACTGATGCAGAAGGCGCTGCTTGCAGTAGATAAAGACAACACGAGGCAGGCGAAGGCCAATGATACATATTATCTGCTAAAGAGGACAGAGGTTCCTACAATCATAGTAGAATGCGGGTTCCTGAGCAATCCCGAGGAGGCTGCAAAGCTCGTAACAGAAGAATATCAGGATAAGCTGGCCGACGCGATCGTACAAGGAATCCAAACTTGTCTGTCACAGTAGAGTGTAGTATAATTATCTTCATGGAGACAAAAATAATAAAAATAGATAAAAAACAGATGAATAAAAGTATGATTCAGGAAGCCGGGGATATTCTAAAAAAAGGCGGGCTTGTAGCATTTCCTACGGAGACGGTCTATGGACTTGGGGCAGATGCGCTCAATGAAGAGGCGGCGGCAAAAATATATGAGGCGAAGGGGCGCCCGTCGGATAACCCTCTCATTGTGCACATAACCAATATGGATGCGCTTGACAAGATTGCCCGCGACGTTCCACCGGCGGCGTTTAAGATTGCTGATAGGCACTGGCCTGGTCCGCTGACGATGATATTTAAGAAGAAAGACATTGTGCCCTATGGGACCACAGGCGGGCTGGAAACAGTGGCAGTACGGATGCCGAGCCATGAGATAGCAAGAAAAGTGATTGATGCAGGCGGCGGCTTTATCGCTGCGCCGAGCGCCAACACCTCCGGGCGGCCGAGCCCGACGACGGCGCAGCACGTTAATGAAGACATGGATGGCAGGATAGAGATGATAGTGGATGGCGGCCCTGTCGAGATAGGAGTGGAGTCTACGATTCTCGATATGACCGTAGAGCCTCCGATGATACTGCGTCCGGGGGCGGTCACAGAAGAAATGCTAACGGAACTGATAGGCACGGTAGCAGTTGATCATACGCTCATAACCGCTGACAGCAATAAGGCTCCAAAAGCGCCGGGAATGAAATACCGGCACTATGCCCCTGCTGCAAAGCTGGCCGTCATAGAAGGCCCGGTTGAGAAAGTGGCGGAGGAAATCAACAGGCTTACGGCTTTGAGACTGGCGGAAGGATACAAGGTCGGCATCATAGGCACAGAAGAGACCGGTTCCGCCTACACGTCAGGTGATGTAAAGATTATAGGAACAAGAGAAGACGAGACCACCATTGCCAGCCGTCTTTACGCGGTTCTGCGGGAATTTGACGATGACGGGGTGGACTATATCTACAGCGAATCATTTGCCACAGGGGGGATTGGAAGTGCAATTATGAACAGGCTTCTGAAGGCCGCCGGGCATCATGTGATAAATATCCAATGACGAATGAGGAGGAAAGCAACATGTCAAATGTACAGGTGATGGACCACCCGCTGATTCAGCACAAGATAAGCTATATACGCAGAGAGGATGTGGGGTCCCGCGACTTCAGGGCCGTTGTCGGAGAGATTGCGGCACTGATGTGCTATGAGGCCACAAGAGACTTGAAACTGAAAGATGTGAAAATCACGACACCGATTTGTGAGATGATAGGAAAAGAGCTGAGCGGCAAGAAGATGGCGGTCGTTCCGATTCTGAGGGCAGGCATCGGCATGGTGGACGGCATACTGAATATGATACCGGCCGCTAAAGTAGGCCACATCGGCCTCTACCGTGACCCGCAGACGTTCGAACCGGTGGAGTATTACTGCAAGCTTCCGGCTGACTGCGACGAGCGGGAAGTGTTTGTGGTGGACCCGATGCTTGCGACAGGAGGCTCCAGCGTAGCAGCCATCCGCATGCTGAAGGACAAGGGCGTGAAGAATATCCGTTTCATGTGCATTATCGCGGCTCCGGAGGGCGTGGAACGCATGACAAGGGAACACCCTGATGTAGACTTATACATCGGTGCGCTGGACGACCATCTGAACGAACAGAAATACATCGTACCTGGACTTGGAGATGCGGGAGACCGTATATTCGGCACAAAATAACGTTTATACGATACGAGGAGGATAAGCCGTATGGGAGACAAAAGAAAAGATTACATCAGCTGGGACGAATATTTCATGGGAGTGGCCATGCTCTCCGGCATGCGCTCCAAGGACCCGAATACTCAGGTCGGATGCTGTATCGTGAGCCAGGATAATAAGATTTTGTCCATGGGATACAATGGGCTGCCCATCGGCTGCTCTGACGATGAATTTCCCTGGGACAGGGAAGGAGAAGATCCGCTTGAGACTAAATATGTCTACACGGTCCACAGTGAGCTGAACGCCATACTCAATTACCGGGGGGGCAGCCTGGAGGGCGCAAAGCTCTATGTATCGCTGTTCCCGTGCAACGAATGTGCAAAGGCAATCATTCAGAGCGGAATCAAAGAAGTCATATATGACTGCAACAAATACGAAGACACCACCGCGGTAAAAGCATCCATGCGCATGTTCGACGCAGCCGGAGTCCGGTATCACCAATACCACAGGACAGAGCGGGAAGTGACAGTAAGATTATAAGACAATATAAGATGGCCCGAAAAGACAGCCCTGTACCAGTAATATTAAAAAAGGTACAGGGCTGTCTTCATTTAGGTACATCATTAAATCATTTTTGCCTGGCGCAGAAGGAAACGGTAACGCTTCCATGCAGCGTTGCCTTTGTAGATATAGCAGTCAATCAGATCAGGGTCCGAAGCGTTCTGGAAATTCTCGTACGCATCTTCAATCTCCTGTCTGGCTTGGGCGATTTCTTCCACAAGAGTATTGCTGTCGGGATCAAAGGATAGCCTTTTGTAGATGTCTTCCTCCGCCCCATTGCCTCGTTGAAAAAGTTTCATAGGTCACCTCCAACATAAGGTTTATGTCCTCTTTTTACCTAGTATAGACATTATTTGAGAATAAAATACCTATCATCCGGATATATATGAAAACAAGAGAAGGAATAAAGGGGCTTTTGGCATGCAGGAAGAAAGGCCGCATATTGTCGTTAATTTTATCATACGGGCAATTCTTGGGATTGCAATAATATTCTTTGTAAATGAGTTTCTTTCAGGCAAGGGGATTTCTCTTCATGTGGGAATGAATCCGGTGACTTTTTTGACATCCGGAGTCCTTGGCATTCCTGGAGTTGCGCTCCTTTACGGGATAACCTTTTACCAAAATTTGTAAGGGTTGCACAAAGTTTGAGTATTTTTAGAAAAGAGATGGACAAGAGAGCAAAGTCCGGTTATAATCGTCCTACAAGTCAAATCTGATGGCTTGTATCTGATTGTTTTAGTTCTGGTTGATAGATTCAATTTATTTACACCTGCTGGACTGCTTAAGTTCAACGGGTCTTGTAATTCAAAGCCGTTTCGGCAAAGAATTTCTTTAACGAAAATGAAAAAGGGAGGTATTGGTGGGCAGCAAGCGTTTGGTAATCTGTGACCCTGAGGAAGGATATGCCTCCGCACTCGCATCGTACTTTATGAAGAGAAAGGAACTTGCTTTTCAAGTATATATATGTAGAAGTCTTCAAAATGTCATGGCGATGCAGGGGGAAGAGCATATCGATTATCTTATCATTTCAGCAGATTGCGATTCAGAGGAAAGGGGCCGTATAGCGGCAGACAGGAAGTTTATCCTGACGGTAAGCGGACAGGAACGAATGGAAAAAGATGAGATACCGGTGATGAAGTATCAGCCCGGGGAAGCGATTCTGACAGAGATTATCCGCTGCTGTGGCTTAGACGGCCAGTCCGGAGAACTTTATTTCCAGACGGCTAAAAAGGTCACGGGCACATTGATAGGAGTGTTCTCGCCGGTGCACAGGATAGGTAAGACGAGCTATGCAATCGAACTCGGACAGAAGCTTGCCTTAAAATCGGACGTATTATATGTGAACATGGAACTATACGGCGGCATAGGAGGACTCTTTGAGGAGAATCCAAGCTATACGCTTGCAGATGTTCTGTACTATTCCAGGCAGGAAAGCAAGAATCTGCCTCTCGTACTGTCGACGATGACCGGACGTATGAAGAACCTGGATTACCTGAACCCGATGCCGGTGTCTGACGATGTGAAAGAAGTTGCACCGCAGGAATGGACAGGCCTTATCCGGCAGATTGTGGAGAACAGCATCTATGAGACGGTTATTCTTGATGTAGACGAAGGGCTGCGGGGAGTATATGATATACTGCGGCTCTGCTCCGAAGTACATATGCCGGCAGCTGAGGACGAAGTAAGCCGTGCGAAGGTACGGCAGTTTGAAGCAGAGCTTCAGCTGCTCGGCTATGAAGATGTATTACAGAAACTGAACAGAAAGGAACAGAAGGGATGATACAGGCAGAGCAGTTGCATGCCAGAATAATGGAAGAACTGGATATGACGAAAGAGATAGAAGACGAGGAACTTACCGATCTTATCCACAGGGTACTTCAGGAAGCCTGCATGCAGGAATATATCACGCTGAGAGAGCGGACTGCGCTTGGCAAAGAACTATTCAATGCGTTCCGCAAGCTGGATTTGCTCCAGGAGCTGCTGGAAGACGAAAGCATTACCGAAATCATGATAAATGGAACGAAAAACATATTTATCGAGCAGGACGGGAGGCTGTCTCTGACGGATAAGCGCTTTACGTCCAGAGATAAGCTGGAGGATGTAGTACAGCAGATCGTGTCTGGCGCCAACCGGGTAGTCAATGAGGCTTCGCCCATCGTGGACGCAAGGCTGCCGGACGGGGCACGGGTCAATGTAGTGCTCGCACCGGTGGCCCTTGACGGCCCGATAGTCACAATCCGCAAGTTCCCAAAGGATACGATAACAATGGAACAGCTTATCGCATGGAATTCTGTCAGCCGTGAGGCGGCAGACTTTCTTACACTTCTCACCGCCGCAAAGTACAACATCTTCATCAGCGGCGGAACCGGTTCAGGCAAGACGACTTTCTTAAACGCACTGTCACAATACATCCCCGGAGATGAAAGAATTATAACAATCGAAGATAATGCAGAGCTGAAAATAATGGATATACCTAACCTGGTGCGTCTGGAAGCGCGTAATGCAAATGTGGAAGGCACCGGGGAGATTACAATCCGCAATCTGATAAAAGCAGCGCTCCGCATGCGGCCGGACAGAATTATCGTCGGTGAGGTCCGCTCTGCCGAGGCCATAGACATGCTGCAGGCGCTCAATACCGGACATGACGGAAGCCTCAGTACGGGACATGCCAACAGTCCAAAAGATATGCTGAGCCGCCTGGAAACTATGGTGCTTATGGGGATGGACCTCCCGCTTCCGGCCATACAGAGGCAGATTGCATCAGGAGTGGATATTATCGTCCATCTTGGAAGACTGAGAGATAAAAGTAGAAAAGTGCTCGAAATAGTAGAAGTGCTGGATTATCAGGGAGGTGAGATTATGCTTAGCCCGTTGTACGGATTTGAAGAGACGAAAGTGACAGAGGGAAAGATACAGGGTGAGTGGAGGAGAATTCATGAAATTACGTGCAAAGACAAGCTGCTGGCAGCAGGATATTAGACCGGCAGAGTATGCGCGGGGAACCTTGATAAGTACGCTGCTGACTGTGCTGACGGCCTGGCTCTACTACCGTTCTGTGCTCGCCGTCCCTCTGCTGGCCCCGGTGTGGCTATGGCACTACAGCTTATGGAAGAGGGAATGCCTGCAAAAGAAGATCAGCAGTTTCCAGCTCCAGTTCAAGGATGCCATCCAGGCTTTATCGTCGTCGCTTTGCACAGGCTATTCTGTAGAAAATGCATGGAAAGAGACAGAGAAGGAATTGAAGCTTTTATACAGTGACGATGACAGAATACGCAAAGAGCTCCATATCATCGTATCCCAGATAAGGATTCATGTTCCTATGGAGCAGATTATGGGAGACTTTACGGAGCGGGTACGGCAAGAAGACGTGCAAAACTTTGCGGCAGTATTTACTGCGGCCAGGAAGAGCGGAGGAGATATGGTTGCCATCATTCAGAATACGGCCGGGCAGATAGGCGACAAGATAGAAGTCAAGAGGGAAATAGACACCATTCTTGCGGCCAAGGAGTACGAGTTCAAGGTGATGTCCGCAGTACCCTATATCATTATAGGATATATGTCGTTAAGCTTTCCTGAATTCATGGGAGCTTTGTATGGAAATGTAATAGGAACAGGAGTGATGACGGTATGCCTCGCAGCATATATAGGAGCCTGCTGTCTTGGACAAAGGATAATAGAGATAGAAGTCTGATGGTTATCGCTGTCATCCTGCTGCTTGCTTCAGGAATAGTCCTTCTCATAGTAGACGGAAAGGCGTATGCCACTGAGACGGACGGGACGTTAACTAGGAACCGTTATGGCAGGGGAAGCAAGACGGAGGAGCTGGAAATCGGTATCCAGGGAGACAGGGACAGGATACCTATCCGATTAGAAATACAAGAACAGCAGTATGGCACAGAGGAGATAAAGAAGGTATTCGACCGGGCCATCAGCCAGATGGAGCGGCGGATCCTCGGGACCAATAAAAGCCTGGACCACATCGAAGAGGATATGGAGCTGATTCAGGAGATACCAGGGGAACCGATAGCGGTAGAATGGGAGCTTGACAGATATGATGTCATGAATATATACGGCGAGCTACAGCACGAGGCTCTGGAAGAGAAAGGGAGCATCATAAACATGAAAGCCGTACTTACATATAAGGCAGATCCTCAGAACCAGGCCCTGTACCAGTGTACGGCGATACTCTATCCAAAAGAGCTGAAAGGCGCTGCCAAACTTGCTGAAAAAGTAAGAGATGCCGCAGAGCAGACAGAGGAGGATACGAGGACGGAAAAGAAACTGAATCTGCCGGATACCATGGACGATAAGGTAGTTTCTTATTACCGCAAAATGAATATGAGAGGAGCGGTACTTGCCGTCATGGCGGTACTTGTAGCGATTCTGCTCTACGCTCAGGAAAAACAGTACGAATTCAAAAAGGACAAAGAAAAAAGGCTTCAGATGCTTCTGGACTATCCTGAGCTGGCGAATAAGTTTACATTGCTGCTCGGGGCAGGCCTGACGGTAAGGAATACATGGAAAAAGATGGTACGAGACTATGAGGAGCATATAGAAGAGAGGGGCATCCGGTACGCCTATGAAGAGATGAAGATAACGCTGAACGAGATGCAGAGCGGAGTTACAGAGGCCGAGAGTTATGAAAGGTTTGGCAGACGTTGTAAGGTACAGGAATATGTAAAGTTCGGAGCGCTCTTGTCACAGAACCTCAGAAAAGGGACGAAAGGACTCGTACAGCTGCTCAGGATGGATGCGCTCCAGGCATTCGAAGAACGTAAGGCAAGAGCCAGAAGGCTTGGTGAAGAGGCGGGGACGAAGCTGCTGCTTCCGATGTTCCTCATGCTTACGGTCGTGCTTGTTATTGTTGTCGTCCCGGCATTTTTATCTATGCAGATGTAGAAAGGAGAATGAAGATGTGGAGAATACAGTATATTATGCATGTCTTAAAGGATAAAAAGGGAATTGGCGTCGTGGAAGTCATATTGATTCTGGTCGTTTTGATAGGTCTCGTAATAATCTTCAAATCTCAGCTGACAAGTCTGGTCCAGACGATTTTTGAGAAAATTACAAGTGAAAGTTCCGGCATCTGAATGCTGCCGGCAGGAAATCATATGAAAAAAGGGGAAGTGACAGTATATTTAAGCCTGGTCTTTATTCTGCTGGTCTCATTTTCAGGGGCTTTGCTGGAGAGTGCTTCAATACAGAACGCGAAAAACTACAGAAGGGCTGATGTGAACAGAGCTGTGGAGTGCCTGTTTGCGGAGTACCAGAAGGAGCTGCTTGAAGAATATGACATCTTTGCACTGGAAGGCAGCTACGAGACGGGCACTTATTCGGAACAGAACATAAATGAGCGACTGGCATACTATGGCGCCGGGCAGATGGATCATACAATCAAGAGAATCCAGTTTCTCACTGATAGCGGCTGCCAGTCATTTTACGGACAGATGGCCGCCTATATGCGCCACAGATACGGACTCTCTGCAATGGAAGATAAGGCCGGGATGGCTGCGGTATGGAGACAGCAGGAAGAGAAAGCCAGAGAGTATGAACAGGAAGACGAAGAGGCACAGGATACGCTGGAAGGCCTGCTGGCAGAAAATGAGACCGAGCTGCCCCGGGAGGACAATCCGCTGGAACATACAAGGCAATTGAAACAGACACCGCTGTTAGACCTCGTATGCCCCAAAGACATGCAAGTGTCGGAAAAGACGGTCCACAAAGACGACCTGCTTTCAAACAGAACACGTAATAAAGGATTTGGGGATTTTTCGGATACTGCGCAGCAAGACGGCGCACTATCCAAACTTCTTGTGGGAGAGTATATGCTGGAGCATTTTGACTGTGCGTCAGATAAGGATGAAAAGATAGGTCCGCTGGATTATGAACTGGAATACATTTTAAACGGACAGCCCGGTGACAGAGAAAATCTGGAAAAGACGGTCCGGAAGCTGCTCTTGCTCAGATTTGTACCCAATTATACATATATTCAGACGGACAGCCAGAAGAAGGCAGAGGCGGAGGCGGCAGCACTGGCACTGTGCACGCTGATTGCGCTGCCTGCTGTGACAGAGGCGGCCGCGCAGGGAATCTTGCTTGCCTGGGCCTTTGGGGAGACACTTGTCGATATACGTGCACTGCTGAAGGGCAGTAAAGTGCCAATCGTAAAATCAAAGGAAAGCTGGCAGCTTCAGCTCTCGGCTCTGTTGACCCTGGGGACGGATACCGACTACACAGAGGGCAGGGATGCAGAGGATGGGCTGGATTACCGGGAATATATAAGGATGCTGCTGTTTCTCGGTGATAGGGAAAGCATGGGGATGCGGGCGCTTGATATGATGGAACAAAGCCTGCGCCAGGAGAAAGGCCTCACTTTTTTCCGGGCAGACCAGTGCATCAGCAGGGTGGAAATCAAGACAGAATGTCCGTTAAGAAGGGGGATTACCTACCAGTTTTCTACTTATTACGGCTACCGATAGAGGCGAATGCAGATACCCTTCCGGTTCTCATTCATACACAGAGAAAACAACCACAAAATACAAAGAAAGGAGAAGGATTCGTACCATGAATAATAGACTCCCCTCACAAAAAATCTATGATAATCATGCCGGGAGGGTATCTGCATTCACCTCTGTGGAAGCAAGTATTACAGTAGAAGCGGCCATGGCCGTCCCTATATTTTTTCTTGCCGTCGTCTGCCTCTTCTACCTCATGGAGATGTCCGCCATACAGACTGCTGTCAGATCCGGGGTGCAGTATGCAGGAAAGGAGCTTGCAAAAGAGGCCTACGTCCTGCCTGCTGCAGTTCCTTCGAAGCTGGAAGCGGATATCGTCAATGCAGTGGGTGCCGACCGGCTGAACAGGAGCATCGTCGAAGGCGGGAGCAGCGGTATCCGCTGCTCCAAATCATGGATGTCACCGTCTACGGGAATCTGCAGCCTGACAGCAGAATACAGGATAAGGATTCCCATTCCCTTATTAAAGCTGCCGTCACCATCCTATGAAATAAAAATGAAGATAAAAGGATGGACCGGCTACGAGAAGACAGGATTCGGTGGTGATAGAGAGAAGACGGTCTATATAACAGAGACTGGAATTGTATATCATGAGAATTACCATTGCACCCATCTGGAATTGTCAATCCGTCCGGTGCAGTCAGCGGACATCCCTGAGCTTAGAAATGAAGGCGGGGGCAGGTACTATCCATGTGAGCACTGCGGCAGCGCTGGTTCCGGAGCCGTATTTATAACAGATTCCGGAAACAGGTACCACGGCTCGCTTGGATGTAGCGGGCTAAAGAGGACGATATACGCCGTTCCTGTGTCAGAGGCGGCAGGAAAGGGGGCATGTAAGCGGTGTGGAAAGTGAGCCAGATTATCTGTATCGGAGCTATGGCGGGGATGTCAGTGACTGATGTGATGTTCCGAAAGGTTCCTGAGGCATTCCTTATACTGGGGGGTGCAGCAGCCATATTGTATCAATGCATATTCAGGACGGTTGAGATATGGCTTCTGTTAGGAGGAGCAGGTATCGGCTGCTTCTTCCTGTTCATGAGCAAAGTAACCAGAGAGGGAATTGGTTATGGAGACAGCTGGGGGATACTGGTACTCGGATTATATATGGGCATGTGGAATCTGCTTGGCGTACTTCTGGGAGCCTTATCACTCCTGCTCATCGCCGCGATGGCGCTTTTAGCAACGGGGCGCTTCAAAAGAAATGCCTCCCTTCCGTTCTATCCATTCCTCACGGGAGGGTATGTTCTCGTACTATTGACAGGAGTTGGCTAATATGCTGAAAGAGAGAAGACTAAACGGAAGCATGACGGTAGAGATGTCCTTTATAATGCCCGTTATACTGCTGCTGGTCATGCAGTGCATTACCGCAGCCTTTTATTTTCATGATAAGAATATCATTTCAGGCGCGGCTTATGAGACTGCCGTAGTCGGAAGCACGAAAGCACACGAGGAAGGCGGTGCAGAAGAGGGAGAGCTTCAGGAACTCTTCCAGGAGAGAGTCGCAGGGAAGTGTATTTTGTTTCCGGGAGCAGATGCAGGCATCAGCCTATCAGAAACTGCAGTCGTTGTCACTGCCAGTGCATCCGTGAGAGGAATGGGGCTGTCTGTCATCAAGAAAGCCCGGGTTACAGAACCGGAAAAATATATAAGAGATATGAGGAGAATAGGAAGATAGGCGTATGGAACGGAAAATATCAATTGAATCAGAGGGCATATACAGGGAAGACTATCAGATAAGGATGCTGAAAGCTAATGCAGTCCCGGGATTCTTAAAGATACAAGGACAGGGTGTTGACGGCATGACAAGATACGATTATGAAGTAAGCGGTAAAGTATCTATGAAAGCAATGTACGAGCGTGGCAAATTAAACAGCAGGGATTTGGAACTGTTTCTGCACCAGCTTCTTGCAATTATAAAAGAGGCGGAGAAATACCTGCTGAATATACACTGCATCTTATTGGAACCGGAGTATATATTTTATGAAGATGAGACATTCTATTTCTGCTATTATCCGGCAGAAGAGCATGACATATGGGATGCACTGAAGCAGCTTGCCGATTATTTCGTAAAGCATGCCGATTATAAGGAGGCTGCCTGCGTACAGATGGTATTTGCTCTGCACAAAGGTGTCCTGGAAGAGAATTACAGCCTTGAAAAGCTGACGGAAACTTGTATGGAAGCGGCGAAAACAGCTACGTTTGAAGAATGGAAGCAGGAGAAGGAGCAGCCACAGGAGGCGGCTCCCATATACGACAGAAAGGAACATGACTGGATTGCAGAGCAGGAGATGGCAGGCACTATCATGGAAGAGACTGAAAACCTCTGGACTCCGGTCAAACGCTTTCTGAACAGACACAGGAAACCAAAATGGGGAGATTTTGACGGATTGTACATAGAGGAAGAAGAATTATAAAAATACACTAGTTACTATTTAGAAAAGGTATGTTATACTAGGAATGATATTAAAAGAGGGAAAATATTACAGTATTATGAAAAAAACCAGAGTAGATGCGCCCTGTACGGCTGTGATTGCAGCAGTAAACGTAATCGTATTCTTCATCCTTACAATGGGAGGGATGACGGAGGACGCAGAGTATATGCTTGGACATGGCGCGATGTATGTGCCTTATATAATGGAAGGCGGAGAGTGGTACCGTCTGTTTACGAGTATGTTTCTGCATTTTGGCTTCGAACATCTCGTGAACAATATGGTGATATTTGTACTGCTTGGCTGGAATCTGGAAGTAGAGATAGGAAAGATAAAATACTTGATCATATATCTTGCCAGTGGGTTATGCGGAAACCTGTTGTCAATGTTCGGTGATCTGCAGACGGGGAAATATGTAGTATCAGCCGGCGCGTCAGGAGCAATCTTCGGGGTGATTGGGGCGCTTCTCTATGTTGCAGTCCGCAACCGCGGCCGGATAGGCAACATATCCGGCCGGGGCATACTGTTCATGGTAGCAGTCAGCCTCTATTATGGATTCACCAGCGGAGGCGTGGACAACCTGGCACATATCGGAGGCCTCGTGTCAGGGTTCCTGTTAGGTGTCCTTCTCTATTGGAAGAGAAAGGGTAAACGCAGTCGATCTGCCGGGAACAGATATGACAGTTAAGGAACCTCCGTGTGCCGATGCAATACGGCGGCCGATGGCAAGTCCAAGGCCTGTCCCTCCTTGCTTGTGCGTAACGAACGGCTGAAAGATACCTTCGATATCTTCTTGGGGGATACCACATCCATCATCTGTGACGCTGATATGAAGCAGCTTATCTTCCACAAAAGCATGGAAATAGATGGAACCATCCGAACCTACCGCGTCTTTCGCGTTACGAAGAAGGTTGAGAACTACTTCTCTCAGCTTTACTGCGTCACCGCTGATAACCGGCAGGTCAGGTTCCAGCCTTGATGTGAACTCGATATCGCATTCAGCCAGAGAGGCGGCGAAAGAGAGCACGATTGGCCTTAGAAATGACGTACAGTCAATAGCGGAAAGACGCAGCGCTTCACCATTGTTATAGGAGGAAAGCTCTTCCAGCAGAAGGGTCATATATTCTATATCAGCACGCATACTGTCCCAGTATTTGTATGTAGTGACTTCCGGATGTTGTGACTCAATGAGCTGCAATGTGCTGTACACAAGAGTCAGGGGATTCCGGATTTCATGGCTGATACTGCTGATGGTCATCTTCTGTGAGTCGAGAAGCTTCTGTAAAAGCTCTTTTTTCTCAGGACTTTCGTCCATGATTTGTTGTAATTTGTCGAAGTCTGTCGCTGTAAACATAGTAATTACCGCCCTTTCTGAACTAACAGTTTAGCATTGGCGGTGTAAATAATCAATCATTATTTAAAAAGGAAGGGTATAATTATGAGAGAAGAAAATTGTATATTCTGCAAGCTCGCAAATGGAGATATCCCGACAGCCACACTGTATGAAGACGAAGACTTCCGGGTGATTCTGGATGCAAGCCCCGCATCTAAGGGTCATGCACTCATTATTCCCAAAGAGCATTACGCGGACCTGTATGAACTGGATGATGAGGTAGCGGCCAAAGTGCTGGTCCTTGCAAGGAAAATGATAACAAAGCTTACAGATATATTGGACTGTGACGGATATAATATCGTACAGAACAATGGAGAGGCGGCAGGCCAGACAGTATTCCACTTTCACATGCATCTCATTCCAAGACATAAAGATGACCAGGTAGGACTCGGATGGAAGATGGGAGAGCTCAGAGATGAGGATGTACAGGACATACTGTCTAAGATAAACTAGTAGAAAAGAAGGATGAACACGTGGAAATCAAGTCTATAGGCAGGGTAGCATTTGATGCAATCTATGAAGATAATATAAAGATTGTATACAAGACAGCATTACGTTATACCGGGAACCATCACGCGGCAGAGGAAATAGCACAGAACGTATTTGTAAAATTATATACGGTAATGGAACATATCAACCTGAACGCGGTAAGGTCCTGGCTGGTTGTGTCGACAAGAAATATGTCTCTCAATTTCAAAAGGGATGGTAAGCGTGAGATTCTATCTGACGAAATGTATGAAGACTGGACGATGGAAAGCACGGAAGATGAATTTGAGAAAAGGCTTCAGGAAAAAGAGTATAGAGATTTTGCTAATCATATCTTTGGAGAACTGTACCATTTGAATGAACGCTGGTACGAAGCCGTGACTTTGACTTACTGTCTTGAAAAATCACAGAGAGAAGTTGCAGAGATAATGGGAGTATCTGTGGAAGTGCTGCATAGTATGTTATATCGGGCAAAGAAATGGATTAGGAAGAACTATGAAGACCAGTTTGAACTATTGAGCAAAGCATAAAAACAGGTGCCGCAGTGACACCTGTTTTCTGCATTCTGTTACATAAAGGAACCAATTATTTGTTTACAACGGATTCAATCAAATCTATGATTGTATCGATAGAGTTTTGTTGAGAGGATTTCTTCATCGCTTCAATGTAAGAATCCTTGTGCTCATATAAACGGTTGATAGAGGCTAAAAGGATGTCTTTGTCCAGTTCTTCCTCTTCCAGCACGACACTGAATCCCTGGCGTTCAAAAGAACGGGCATTCAGAATCTGGTCGCCACGGCTTGCGTTGGCGGAAAGAGGTATAAGCAGGTTGGGCTTGTGAAGTGCCAGCAGTTCACATATGGCGTTAGCGCCGGCACGCGATATGACGATATCCGTGAGCGCAAACAAGTCCTTCAACTCCTCCTTAATGTACTCGAACTGCGCATAACCTTCTAAACCCTTCAGAGATTCATCAATTTTGCCCCGCCCGCACAGATGGACAACCTGATATGATTTTAATAATTCTGGGAGCACGGAGCGCACGGCGTCATTGACCGCAACAGAACCGAGGCTTCCGCCTATTATGAGTATAACAGGCTTATCCGATTGGAATCCAAGGAACTCGCGGGCCTTGAACCTATCTCCGGACAATAGCTCCTGACGGATAGGAGAACCGGTGAGGATGGCTTTTCCTGCGGGAAGATGTTCTAACGTCTCGGGAAAATTACAACATACTTTCGTTGCAGAAGGAATGGACAGTTTGTTGGCAAGACCGGGTGTCATGTCTGATTCGTGAATAATTGTAGGCACATGGCGTCTTTTCCCGGCCATCACTACCGGTACGGAAACGAACCCTCCCTTAGAAAAGATGACGTCTGGCTTCAATATTTTGACGAGCTTCTTGGCTTCTCCCAACCCCTTAACTACACGGAATGGATCTGTAAAATTCTGGACGCTGAAATAACGGCGCAGCTTTCCAGAAGAGATTCCATGGTAAGGAATGCCGAACTGTTCAATCAGTTCTTTTTCAATGCCGTTGTAAGAACCGATATAATGTACATCATATTGTAATTCTTTGAGACGCGGAAGAAGGGCGATATTCGGAGTAACATGGCCCGCCGTACCGCCGCCGGTTAAGATGATACGTTTCATAGTGACCTCCCAATCTTGATATATACGTATACTATATCATATTGAACTTACCGTTCAATAAGTATAAATAATGCCCACAGCAGGCATTTCGTTACCTTTATAATATACGTTTACAGGGGGATTGGTCAAGAGTAAGAGAAAAGGCAGGTATAAAAAGAGGTAAGTATATGAAAGAAAAACTAGACAACACGGAACAGCTGATACAAAAAGAGTTCCATAAAGAAGCAGACAGCATTGAAAAAGACGTAGAGGCATACTGTGCGGATGAAGTTGTTACGGCCAAAATCACAGAAGAAATACGTTCAAATATAAACGAAAATATAAATGATTATGAGAAGGAAAGGTTATATTCCCTTCTACCCGAAGAGGACAGAAAGGCGCTCGAGCTTGGACGAAAGATACAGGTAAAGAAAACGCGGAAGAAGAGGAAAGTGTATCTGAGCCTCGCGGCGGCACTTGTCCTGGCTATGGCCATCGGTGTGACAAGCATGGGTGGACCGGAGAGGATTATTAAATTAATGAATAGCGTTGTGGGAGATAGAGAAATATCACAGGTAGATTCAAGTGAGGATAATTACCTTTCAATCGAGGAGAAGGAGGAAAATGCTTATCAGGAGATTAAAGATACATTCGGTTGTGATATTGTTAGAGTAGTTCCATGTATTGAAGGGATGGTATTTGATAGTAGTGCACTTGATAAGCAATTACAAACGGCTGAAATATACTATAAAATAAATAATGAAAAGGTTTCCTTTTATATAAATGCCTCATATAGGGAGGCATCTTGGGCAATTGACATTGAAGATAATGTAACGAATAAGTGGACTAAAGAAATAAAGGGTTGTGATATTAAAGTAAAAGAATATAGTACAGATGGTTCTAAGGCAGAAAGATTTTCTGCTAGTTTTGAGTATAAAGGATTAGAATATTTTATAAATGGAACTTTTGATAAAAAAGATTTCGTAAAGATTTTAAATTATTTGTATTTTTTTTAAAAAAATGCGTCAGTTTTTGTCGAGCTATGTGTCTTTATATATGAGGGCAAAGGTAAGTATGGAGGTTGAGGATGAAAAAAAAGATAATATCAATGTGTTCCACTTTGATATTATTCCTGAGTCTTTTAGTTGCTAACGTAACTGATACAAAAGCATCATCAGACATTCCAATTGTTGATGGTTCCTATCTTACATACGATAATGAATCTATAGGGTATGCAATGAAAACGACAAGGGGGATTGATCTCCTGAATGGCTATTCTAAAGTTGTACGATTAGGACCTGGAAGTATTTATGCGGGTGGGACAACCGTTGCGGCTCATACTGTAGATAAAGTCAAAATTGCTGTTATTATTGAAAGAATTGCAGGAGAAAATGGTTCCTGGGAGTATTGTGCAAATTGGGAAAAGGAAAATCTCAATGCGGATAGAGTATCAGCTAATAGACAAGTCACAGTTGAAGGTGGATACTATTATAGGGTAAGATGCATTCACTCAGCCAATAATGATGTGAGTAGCTCATTCACTAATGGAATTTTCATCGAAGAACCGTAGGTATTATCAACTTGAATCCAAAATCTCTAAAGCAACAAAACAACATTTAATGCACCGTCCGAAGGGACTGCAGTAAGCACCGCTTGCGGTGCAGGAGAAACTATTAACAATAATTTCGACCTTACATTGAGAAACCGTAGGCTCACGTAACGAGCTAAAGTCGTCGCGAGCGGTGCTTACTGCGGTTCCTTCGGATACCAAAAGAACTAAAGGACTAATCATGAGAGGATACAAGGCTCCCCAGCTTTGTATCCTTTCCCCGTCGAAGCAGGGGTGAGCTATAACCGGTCTGTCGCTATCTTCAACGCTTTGGCGAGCTGATCCGGGCAGGACGTACCCTTACCTCCACAGTCGATGCCTTCCATACGTTCGATTGCGTCTTCTACCTTCATGCCTTTTACAAGTCTGGAGATTCCCTGGGCGTTTCCACTGCATCCCCCTACAAACTGCACATTTTGAATAATGTCATCTTCCACGTCCAGCCTGATAAGCCGTGAACAGACACCATGTGGCCTATATTCCATAATACTTTCCTCCTGGATATCGTCTAATATACATTATGTTTATTACATAAACCGTATTCAATAAGATACGATTATTGAATGGCTTTTGTGCAACAATACATAAATTTACATAAGGAATTATAACAAAGATATCTTAAAATTACCATATGTAATTACATCACCTTGCAAAGCAGCATGCCATCCACTATAATGAGACAAAGCAGTAGCCGGAAGGCACATTCCTATAATATATAGAATATATCGGGCCAGGAGGATAGATATGATTGGAATTATCGGAGCCATGGAAGAGGAAGTGGCGGCGTTAAAAGAGGATATGAAGATTGAGGAAAGTATCACGAGGGCATCCATGGAGTTCTGCCGTGGAACCCTGTGTGGAAAAGATGCGGTTGTAGTGAGGAGCGGGATTGGAAAGGTGAATGCAGCAATCTGTGCGCAGATATTGATTGACTGCTTCCATGTTGACCAGCTAATCAATACCGGAGTTGCAGGTTCGCTTGACGCGCGGATTGATATCGGGGATATGGTCATCTCTACAGATGCCCTGCATCACGATGTAGATGCCACCGCAGTCGGAGATCCGGCAGGACAGGTGCCAAGGATGGATACGCTCGCGTTTCCAGCAGATGAGGATCTTGTGAAGAAAGCAGTAGAGGCAAACCGACGGGCGAATCCCGATATCCGGACATTTATGGGCAGGATAGCAAGCGGGGATCAGTTCATATCTTCGGGCTGTGTGAAAGACAAGATACGGGATAACTTCCAGCCCCTCTGTGTAGAGATGGAAGGGGCGGGAATCGCACAGGCCGCATACCTGAACAAAGTTTCGTATGTCATCATTCGAGCCATTTCTGACAAAGCCGACAACAGTGCCACTATGGACTATCCCGCGTTTGAGAAGCTGGCAATCGTACACAGCATAAGGCTTGTAAAGCAGTTGGTGGAAATGATCTAAATGGTGCCTCGGGAAGATCTGAACGGATTAGACAGGATTTCCCCTGTCGGGAGGCGGATTATGTAGAATGGTTTTTGACGCTCTCTTTCATGACTTCGGTTATAATCGAATCAAGAAGGAGGGCTTTTTTATGTTAGAATTTATATTGGACAAGCATATTTTATTTGTGCTTATGGGAGTTATGACAGTATTGGGGATTATCAGCAAACTGATCGTGAATGTTACCCTGAAGCGTATGGTGCGTGCAGCCGGAAATATGAATAAGAGTACACATCCGCTCATGCGCCTTGTTCGTGCCAAGTTTGAACATGCATGTATGATCAGCGACACCGTGGAGAATGTCAACGTGTTTGTGGACAAGTATCTGTATGAATACCGTACCGCAGGAATGAAGCTTCATAGCTGGAGGCGCATGGAGAAAGCAGCGGCAGGTATGTGCCTGCTCATCGGCGCTGCCGGTGCGGCGCTTCAGTATGTCGTGAACGGGATGCAGGATATGGTGCTGAAGACAGGTGCAACAGGCGCAGGGCTAGCAATCCTGGTCTTTCTCTTCCACCTGACGACAGATGAGAATTACAGGCTGGACGCCGTAAGAAACTATATGGTAGATTATCTGGAAAATGTTTGTCTACACCGCTATGAAAAGACATACCAGAAAGAACTGAAGGTCATGGCGCCGGAGTCGCCTGCTGTAGAGTTTGGGGCAGTTTCTGACAAGGCTATCGAAGCGGAAGAAAAGAAGGAGGACAAGCGGGGTACGCCGGAGCGGCCGATGCCGGAACGGGAAGTGCCGTCTCCGTCAACGAAGCCGGAGATTACGCCTCCTGTCATGCCGGAACCGTATGATGTTCCGGATGTGAAGGATCCGATTAGAGCAATGGCTGAAAAGGTGATCAAAGAAGAGGTAAGAGAACCGGTGCAGATGATAAAGGAACCAGTTCAGATGAAAAAGGAACCGGTGCAGATAAAAGAAGAAAAGAAGCCGGAGAAGAAGCAGGAACCGCTGGCCAAAGATGTGCTTATCCGTCAGATTCTGGAAGAGTTTATGGCTTGATTAAAACTTCCCGATCTGCTAAAATGAATTAGATATATACTTTAAGATAGAAGGGAAGGGTCACTATGGAGAATAAAGTAACATTTGACTATTCGAAAGCAGAGACATTTATCTGCAATCATGAACTGAAGTCCATGAAGAACATTGCAGAGCAGGCGAAAGCAGAGCTTCTTTCAAGAGAAGGGGCGGGGAATGATTTCCTTGGGTGGATTGACCTTCCTGTTGACTATGATAAAGAAGAATTTGCGCGGATTAAAAAAGCCGCAGAGAGAATCCAGTCTGATTCCGAAGTACTGCTTGTAATCGGTATCGGAGGTTCCTATCTCGGGGCGAGGGCCGCGATTGAATTTCTTCGCCATAACTTTTATAACATGGTTTCTAAAAAAGTCAGGAAGACGCCTGAAATATATTATGTAGGAAACAGCATCAGCAGTACATATCTGAAGCATCTGATCGACGTAATTGGAGAACGGGATTTCTCAGTGAATATCATCTCCAAATCGGGGACGACGACAGAGCCGGCCATAGCATTTCGTATTTTTAAGGAATTGCTGGAGAAGAGATATGGTAAGGCTGAAGCAGGGAAGCGGATTTATGCGACGACGGACAAGGCGAGAGGGGCGCTCAAGAACCTTGCCGACGAGGAAGGGTATGATTCCTTTGTCGTGCCGGACGATGTAGGCGGACGCTTCTCCGTGCTAACGGCAGTTGGACTTCTTCCCATCGCGGTAAGCGGAGCGGATATCGATAAGCTGATGGAGGGCGCCGCTTCAGGCCGGAAGATGGCTCTGGATGCCCCATTTGAAGAAAATGACGCCATGCTTTACGCAGCCGTCCGCAACATACTCCACCGAAAGGGAAAGATGGTGGAGATTCTGGCAAATTATGAGCCAAGCCTCCACTATGTATCTGAATGGTGGAAGCAGCTATATGGCGAGAGCGAGGGCAAGGACCAGAAGGGAATCTACCCCGCGTCCGTGGATCTTACTACCGACCTGCACTCCATGGGCCAGTTCATCCAGGACGGAAGCCGTATCATGTATGAGACGGTGCTGAATGTGGAGGAGTCGGCAGAAGAGATTATCCTTCAGGAAGAACCGGTTGATCTGGACGGGTTGAATTACCTTGCAGGGAAGAATGTTGACTTTGTTAATAAAAGTGCCATGAACGGTACCATTCTTGCCCATACGGACGGTAATGTGCCGAACCTGATAGTCAATATACCGAAGCAGGATGAATTTTCGCTTGGTCAGCTGTTCTACTTCTTCGAGTTCGCGTGCGGCGTGAGCGGATACATCCTTGGGGTGAATCCATTTAACCAGCCGGGCGTTGAGAGTTACAAGAAGAATATGTTTGCGCTTCTCGGCAAACCTGGTTTTGAAAAAGAAAGAGAAGAGCTGCTGAAGAGATTATAAGACTGCCCGACCGGACTGCAGCAGTCCGGTGAGCATACACTAAGAGAAAGCTACAGCGTTATATGAACACAATTTATGATAAGTTAAGTGAATATAGTAATTCTGATTTCTACGGCTTCCATATGCCAGGCCATAAGAGGAATACGGACATGATCGAATCCTCTATACCGTACCAGATTGACATTACGGAGATCGAGGGCTTTGATGACCTGCACCATGCGCATGGAATGCTGAAGGAGGCCCAGGCAAGGGCGGCACTGGTCTATCAGGCGGAGGAGACTCATTTCCTTGTCAATGGGAGCACGGTAGGAATCTTAAGCGCTGTTGCGGGCGTGACTACAAAAGGAGACACGGTACTTGTGGCAAGAAACTGCCACAAGTCCGTGTATCATGCTATATATCTGAATGAGTTAGAGCCTGTTTATTTATATCCGGGATTCCGCACAGATGCATGTCTGAATACGGAGATATCTGCCGGGGATGTAAAGCGTGCTTTAGAAAGGTATCCCCATATACGGGCGGTTATCATTGTCTCGCCGACTTATGACGGCGTCGTATCGGATGTCGAATCCATCGCCGCCACTGCCCATGAAAAAGGGGTTCCGCTGATCGTCGATGAAGCTCATGGGGCACACTTCGGATTTCATCCTTATTTTCCAGAGAATTCCAATACAAAAGGAGCCGACATCGTTATACACAGTCTGCACAAAACGCTGCCGTCACTGACTCAGACGGCACTGCTGCATATGAACGGAAAGCTTGTGGACCGGGGAAAGGTGAGAGATTACCTGCACATGCTGCAGACGAGCAGCCCGTCCTATGTATTGATGGCAAGTATAGATTCCTGTATCGACCTACTGGAGAGACGGAGCGAGGATATATTCGAATCTTATGTGGAGATGCTGGAGCGTACACGGCAGGAGCTGAGAGAGCTTAAGTTTCTGCATATCGCTGAGACAGAGCATTTTGACCGTTCCAAGATAATCATATCGGTGAAGAATACAGATATGACCGGGCAGATGCTTTACAAAGCACTTCTGGAGGATTATCATTTACAGATGGAGATGGCGGCTGGTACATATGTGCTGGCGATGACGTCGGTCGGAGATGTAGAGAATGGGATGCGCCGTCTTGCCCGCGCGCTCCGCCATATGGATCTGGAAACCGGCCGGCGCATGGAGAGAGTATCCTGCTGTGGCTGTGTTGGAAGTCATGAGCTGCCTTCTGGGGGAACGCTGCCGCATCTCGAAGTTTTTTGCAGCAGTTCGGCTGCCGCTGCTTGGAAGGAACAGGCCGCTGCGTCTGGTCAAAGGTGTACGGAGATGGTTCCATGGGAGAATAGCGTGGGATGCATTTCCATGGAATACGCATACCTGTATCCGCCGGGCAGTCCATTGATTGTTCCCGGAGAAAAGGTTTCGAAAGAGGCCGCAGATATGTTACAATGGTATAAGAGCATGGGCTTTACTGTAGAAGGCCCGGCCAGAGACCGGTATATCGAGGTCTGGATGCAGGAATAATAGAACAGTAACTGACGTACGATTTTCAGAAAAATACTAGGGGAAATACAAAATGGGAAGTTTTAAAGATGTGGTTGGACACAAAAATATCATCGACTATATAAGAAGTGCAGTGCAGGAAGATAAGGTGTCGCACGCATATATATTGAACGGGGAAAAGGGAGCGGGGAAGAAGATGCTCGCGAACCTGTTTGCAACAACGCTGCTCTGTGAGAAGGCCGGGCCGGACCCGTGCAATGAATGTCACTCCTGCAGGCAGGCTGAAAGTGGGAACCACCCGGATATCATCAAAGTGACTCACGAGAAGCCGAACACGATCAGCGTGGACGATATCCGTGAACAGGTCAACAATACGATTCTGATAAAGCCGTACCAGGGACCTTATAAGATATACATCATCCCTCAGGCTGATATGATGTCCGTGCAGGCGCAGAACGCACTCCTTAAGACGATTGAGGAGCCGCCGGAGTATGCGGTTATTATGCTGCTCACGGAAAATGCAGATACGCTGCTTCCGACAATCGCCTCCCGCTGCGTGATGCTGAAGCTTCGTAATATCAAGGATACACTTATCAAAAAGTACCTGATGGAGACGATGGAAGTACCGGATTACAAGGCAGACATGTGCACCGCTTTTGCCCAGGGGAATATGGGACGGGCGATACTGCTTGCGAATTCCGAGTATTTTAACGAGATTCGCGAGGAAGCGGTCCAGCTGTTGAAATATATTCAGGAGATGGAGCTTAGCGAAATCGTAGAAGCGGTGAAGCGGATTACGTCTTATAAACTTGAAATCAACGACTACCTGGACATCATCATGGTGTGGTACAGGGATGTCTTGTTATATAAAGCGACAAAAGATATGGACAAGGTTGTGTTCAAGGATCAGATCAAGTATATTAAAGAACAGGCGAGAAAGAGCTCATACGAAGGTGTCGAGCTGATTCTTAATAGCCTCGAAAAAGCCAAGACCAGACTGAAGGCGAATGTCAACTTTGAGCTGGCCATGGAGCTTCTGTTCCTTACCATAAAGGAGAATTAAGGATATGACAAAAGTGATAGGAGTAAGATTCCGGCCTGCGGGAAAGATATATTTTTTCGCGCCGGGAAAGTTCAATATTAAGACAGGCAACAAGGTCATCGTGGAGACCGCCAGAGGCGTGGAATTTGGTTCTGTCGTCACCGGTCCGAAGGAAGTCGCAGATGACCGGATTACTCAGCCGCTCAAGTCTGTTATCCGTATAGCCACGAAGGATGATATGGATAAGGAGGCAAGAAACAGGGAGAAGGAGAAGGAAGCCTTCGAAATCTGCCTGGAGAAGATCCGCAAGCATGGGCTGGAGATGAAGCTGATAGACGCGGAGTATACATTTGACAATAATAAGGTATTGTTCTACTTTACGGCAGACGGCAGAATTGACTTCCGCGAACTAGTGAAGGATCTGGCGAGCGTGTTCCGGACAAGAATCGAGCTAAGGCAGATTGGTGTCCGGGACGAGACGAAGATTCGGGGAGGAATCGGCATATGTGGCAGACCGCTCTGCTGCAATACGTATCTGACAGAATTTGCCCCGGTGTCCATCAAGATGGCCAAAGAGCAGAACCTGTCCTTGAATCCGACGAAGATATCGGGCGTGTGTGGGAGGCTGATGTGCTGTCTTACGAATGAAGAAGAGACATATGAGGAGCTGAATAACAGGCTTCCGTCTGTCGGTGACCACGTGACTACGCCGGAGGGGCTGCACGGGGATGTCCAGTCGGTGAACGTGCTGCGCCAGCAGGTGAAGGCAATCGTAACTCTGGAAAATGACGAGAAAGAGATTCGGGAGTATAAAGCAGCCGAATTAAGGTTCAAGCCAAAGCGCAGGAAAAAGGACGTAAGACTTACGAAAGAAGAGCTTGCACAACTGAAGGCGCTGGAAGAGAAGAATGGGGTGTCAAAGCTGGATGATAACTAATCTGAAGCCGGGAGAACGGCTGGACGACCTGCAGATCAAGGGATATGAGATTATCCAGAGTCCCGGGAGGTTCTGCTTCGGGATGGATGCGGTGCTGTTGACTTCCTTTGCTCATGTCAGGGCGGGGGAAGAGGCGCTGGATCTGGGAACCGGGACAGGTATCCTGCCTCTCCTGCTCGAGGCCAAGAACGAAGGTTCACGCTACGTGGGACTGGAGATACAGGAAGAGAGTGCAGATATGGCACGCCGAAGCGTCCGCCACAACGGGCTTGAAAAGAAGGTTGACATCGTGACAGGTGATATCAAAGAGGCGGCCGCTATATTCGGACCGGCCTCTTTTCATGTCATTACGACGAATCCCCCGTATATGATTGGGAACCACGGGCTCAAAAATGACAATGAGGCATTGTACGTGGCCCGTCATGAGGCGCTGGTCTGTCTTGATGATATCCTGCGGGAAAGTGCAAAGATACTCCGCCCGAAAGGAAGGTTCTATATGGTGCACCGTCCGTTTCGCCTGCCGGAGATATTTGCGAAGATGTGCAGCTATAGGATAGAGCCGAAACGTATGCGTTTCGTATATCCGTACGTCGATAAGGAGCCCAATATGGTCCTGATCGAGGGGCTCAAAGGCGGGAATCCCAGGATGAAGGCAGAGCCGCCGCTTATCGTATATGAAAAGAACGGCGATTACACAAAAGAGCTGCGTGGCCTATACGGAGTATAGGCACGTCCGCTTGGTACGGTGCAGAAAAGGAGGGGATTATGGCCGGTATATTGTACTTGTGCGCAACGCCTATCGGAAATCTGGAGGATATGACATTCCGGGCAGTACGAATATTAAAAGAAGCTGATCTGATTGCAGCAGAAGATACGCGCAACAGTATCAAGCTTTTGAACCATTTTGAGATTAAGACGCCGATGACAAGCTATCATGAGTATAACAAGTTAGAAAAGGGGCGGAAGCTTGTCGAGCTGCTTCTTGAAGGCAAGGATATCGCTCTTATAACGGATGCAGGAACGCCCGGGATATCCGATCCGGGGGAAGAACTCGTGAAGATGTGCTATGAAGCAGGTGTGGCTGTGACATCCGTGCCTGGTGCCGCGGCGTGTATCACGGCGCTTACGCTGTCGGGCCTGTCTACGAGAAGATTCGCCTTCGAGGCATTTCTCCCTTCGGACAAAAAGGAGCGGAGGGAGATACTGGAAGAACTGGCGGGAGAGACGAGGACCGTCGTCCTCTATGAAGCGCCCCACCGTCTCGTCCGGACGTTGAAAGAGCTGGCGGAAGCGATGGGTGACAGGAAAGCAACCGTATGCAGGGAACTGACAAAAAGGCATGAGACGGCATTTGCCACCACGTTGGAAGATGCATGCTTATATTATGAGACGACAGAACCAAAAGGGGAATGTGTCATCGTCGTGGAGGGCAAGAGCCGGAAGGCAGTCAGGGAAGAGGCACGGGCCAGGTGGGAAGAGCTGAGCATGGAAGAGCATATGGAGCAGTACCTCTTGGCCGGCATGACAAAAAAAGATGCTATGAAACAGGTTGCGAGGGACCGCGGGATTGGTAAGCGTGAGGTATACCAGGCGCTGCTCTAGCGGATGCCGGCAGACGCGGCAATGCTCTTGTTCAACTTGTATAGAATTATTTAAAAAGATTGTTCAACTTGGGCATGGTTCAGGTTGAACTTTTTTTATATACTTTGTTACAGAACGAAAAAGGTATCGGATGATACGAGAGGTTGATTAGGAGGAAGTTAAAAATGGCAAGTTTATCATTAAAGCACATTAACAAAGTATATCCAAATGGATTTGAAGCAGTAAAGGATTTTAATCTTGAGATTGACGACAAGGAGTTCATCATATTTGTCGGACCGTCCGGATGTGGTAAATCTACGACGCTTCGTATGATTGCAGGTCTGGAGGAGATATCTTCGGGTGAACTCAGGATTGGGGATAAAGTGGTAAATGACGTAGAGCCGAAGGACAGAGATATCGCGATGGTATTCCAGAACTATGCGCTGTATCCTCACATGACGGTGTATGATAACATGGCATTTGGTCTGAAGCTTCGGAAGACTCCGAAGGACCAGATTGACAAGATGGTCCGCGAAGCTGCAAGAATCCTCGATTTGGAACAGCTGCTGGACCGGAAGCCCAAGGCTCTGTCAGGAGGCCAGAGACAGCGTGTCGCCATGGGCCGTGCCATTGTACGTGATCCTAAGGTATTCCTTATGGATGAGCCTCTTTCCAACCTGGACGCTAAGCTCCGCGGCCAGATGCGTATTGAAATCTCCAAGCTGCACCAGAGGCTTGGAACCACGATTATCTATGTAACCCATGATCAGACTGAGGCTATGACGCTCGGAACAAGAATCGTAGTTATGAATGCAGGTATCGTACAGCAGGTGGATACGCCGCAGACGTTATATGACTATCCGTGCAACCTGTTCGTGGCAGGATTTATCGGGTCTCCTCAGATGAACTTTATCGATGCGGTATGCAAGGTGAACGGTGAGAAGGTAGTGCTTCAGGCAGGACCTTCGGCAATCGAGCTTCCGCCGGCGAAAGCGAAAAAGCTCATTGACGGCGGATATGACGGTAAGACAGTCGTTCTCGGTATCCGTCCGGAGGACGTGCATGATGAGCAGATGTTCATCGAGTCTTCTCCGAACACCGTGATAGAAGCAACCATCCGCGTATATGAGATGTTAGGTGCGGAGGTGTACCTGTACTTCGACTACGAAGGGTCAAATATGACAGCAAGGGTTGATCCGAGGACTACAGCAAGAACAGGCGATACAGTAAAGTTCGCTCTGGATGCAGAGAAGATTCACGTGTTTGACAAAGAGACAGAACTCACAATTACAAACTAATTTCTAATAATGCAGGATGCCGGCCCGATAGGGCTGGTATTCTTTTGCGTATTGTGATACACTGAATAAAACCTATCTGAACGGCGTTCCGCCATTCAGGGCTCATAATGAGCCAATCAGGCCGCTCGGCCAGCAAATTCACTGATAATGCAGATAAACGGAATGTGTGGTGCTGCCTATGGATGAAAAATAATATACAAAATTGAAGCTGTTATTTTGTATGCCTAAGTACAAAATACAGCTTGTATATGCAAACGTAAACGGTTATAATGATAAAACACATAAGGAGTGAAGCGTATGACAGAACAGAAATTTATTGAGATTCTTGGGGCAATGCTGGATGAGAAACTAGAACAAAAATTGGACGAAAAACTGGAGCCGGTAATCAGGAGGCTGGACGCCTTGGAACAGCGAATGGACGCCTTGGAACAGCGAATGGACGCCTTGGAACAGCGAATGGACGCCATAGAACAGCGAATGGACGCCATAGAACAGCGAATGGACGCCTTGGAACAGCGAATGGACGCCATAGAACAGCGAATGGACGCCATAGAACAGCGAATGGACGCCTTGGAACAGCGAATAGACGCCTTGGAACAGCGAATAGACGCCATAGAACATAAGATAGAGTCGCTGGAACAGAACGCAGAGTCTGTAGAGCAGGATATAAAGCAGCTTAATATCCGTCTTGGCGGTATGAACGAGCAGATGAAGCAGATGGTTGAATGGATTGTTGCCCTGGAACAAAAGGTAAAGCAATCAAACCAACAGTTCTACGAGTTTCAGCTTATGGTGGAAAATGATATCAAGCACTCGGTATCTATGTTATGTGAAAATGTGTATCCTGTGTCTGAAGGATGGATAAAGAATGAGCGGAGGCTTACCTCCTTGGAAGAAAACGTTGGCGTCATCAAGGTCATCGTCGAGAAGCACGGCCGTGAAATCAAGAATATAAAACGTATGCGGTAAACGGGCGGAAGGTTTTCGGCTTTTTCGCTTATCTTCCGGTTTAAATGCACAGCAGCAGGCGGTTGGTTTGACTAACCGCCTGTTTTGTGATGAGAACGCTGTTTTTTAAAGTGCCGGCAGACGAATAGGAGTGCAACAATGCATGTAGCCATCTCTGTGACCGGGAAGGAGAGCCACACACCTGTCATCCCGAACATGCGCGACATCACAAGCGTAAGAGGGAGCAGAAGGACTATGCCACGAAGCATTGCAAGTGAAAAGGAAAGCCGTGCCTGTTCTACTGAGCTGAACAGTATGGCTGAAATAATATTGATGCCGACAAATAAAAAAGCGGTAAAGTATAAAATGATTCCCCGCCCCGCCATCTCTGCCAGTGCCCCGTTGCCGCTATGATTGAACAGGCCGATGACTGGAACCCTCAGGATAGACAGGAGGCTGTAGATTACGAGAGAGAAGACGGAGGCTGAAATGATGGCATATACATAGACTCTGCGTATGCTGTCCTGCCGACCTGCTCCGTGCGCTTCGCTCAACAGCGGCTGGCTGCCCTGCGCAATTCCGGTATATATAGAAGTGACGACGAGCGACAGGTTTGCAATGATGCCGTATGCGGCAACACCCAGATTACCTTTTAAGGACAGGATGATGAAGTTGAACGTGATCATCACTATACCGGAAGCCGCTTCAGCGATGAAAGAGGACAGGCCAAGCGAGAGAAGCCTTGCACTGCCTTTTACCATATGGGACGGCCTTGCAAGCCTTAGACCGCTCTTGGCAGAGAACAGATGAAGCGAGAGGACACCAAGACTTATAAGGGGTGCAAGGCTGGTGGCGATTACGGCGCCGAATATCCCCATTCCGAGGGGGAAGATGAATACGTAGTCCAGAATGACATTAGAAAAGCTGCCGGCAAGCATAGCAGCCATGGATAAGTTTGGATTCCCGTCATTCCTCACAAAACAGAGCACAACGTTATTGAGCATAAAAGCAGGTGCAAACAGCAGTATAACCTTCAGATATATGCGCGTCATCCCGAATACGGCACTATCGGCGTGCAAAAGTGATGTAAGAGCTTTATCCCCGAATGCTCCGGACAATACAAAGAGGAAAGAAAGGGCAAGTGCCGCGATGACAGCCGTGGTGAATGTCCGGCGTGCCGCGGCAGTATTACCGGCAGCCTTCTGAATGGAATATCTTGTTCCTCCTCCCATACCGGCCATCAGACCCGTACCGTGGATAAAGCTGTAGACCGGGATTGCCAGATTCAGCGCAGTAAGCCCGTCAGGGCCTAGCCCGCGGGCGATGAACAGAGTATCAGCCAGTATATAACAGGAAAGGCCGACCATCCCGGTGACATTGAACAGTACGTATCTGCAGAAGGTAATAAAAAGTGAAGATGAATTTGTATCTTTCATAAATAAGCCTCCAAAAAAAGCGCCGGCTCCATACCTTCTCAGACCTAATGGTATGGCTTCCAAACGCTTCTCATACTTTACCCGGTGGCAAAGTCATATTCTGTATGTGGTTCCAGACGGCATATGAATTGTTACTGCCGCCTTGCTTTCTGAAGGTATCATACATGAATTAAAGTGGAGTGTCAATGGTAAAATATTAGACACTGCCAGTTTCGTATGGTAAAATGATAAATGGACGTATAGTCCGACAGGAGGATGCGGATGTTATTGAACCAGGTATTGCATAAGACGGTCCAGGATATCCGAAGGATAACGGAGCTGGAAGTATCCATTTGGGATATTCATGCGACATGCCTTGTCATGACGAATGAAAAGCAGACAATGCTGGACAGGCAAGTGGCATCATTTATTAAACATTCGGGAGAATCCCGGGAATATATAGAGGACGGCACAGGGCTGTTTCTGATTCATGCGGAAGATGAACCGGTATATGTGCTGGCGCTTCAGGGAGATAAGTCCCATATTGCCATGAGCGGGCGTCTGGGGGTAAGCCAGCTGGAGAACCTGATATCTGCATATAGAGAGAGAATGGATAAGAACCGTTTTATCCAGAACCTGATCTTAGATAACTTGCTGCTTGTAGATGTCTATAATCAGGCGAAGAAGATGAAGATACCCGTGGACCTGCGAAGAGCGGTGTTCCTTATCGAGCCGAAGCACGAAGGGGAGAACCTGGTGCTTGAGACATTGAAAGGCCTCTATGCCACAGGCAGCAGAGACTTTGTAACGGCTGTGGACGAGGGGCATATCATTCTTGTCAAAGCGCTGGAAAAGACGGAAGATTATAAAGATATGAACCAGACTGCGAAGGTTATCGTCGATACGCTTAACATGGAGGCCATGGTCAGCGTCAGGGTCGCATATGGGACGATAATCGAAGAACTGAGGGATGTATCCAGATCATATAAAGAGGCTGCTATGGCATTGGAAGTAGGCCGTGTGTTCTATGCGGAACGCAATATACTTGCATACAGCGAGCTCGGAATAGGCAGGCTCATACATCAGCTCCCGGTACCGCTTTGCGAAATGTTCCTGAAAGAGGTGTTCGATGGCGGAGGTTCAGGAGAGTTTGACGATGAAGAGCTGGCAACCGTCTATACCTTTTTTGAAAACAACCTGAACATATCCGAGACAGCCAGACAGCTATACGTTCACAGAAACACACTTGTGTACAGGCTGGAGAAGATACAGAAGAAGACGGGACTCGACGTAAGGGTGTTCGACGACGCGTTGACATTTAAGATAGCTATGATGGTCGCAGACCACATGAAATATATGAAAGAGTAGGAGGAAACTAACATGGTGAAATTATACGATAAAGGTGTCTATCTGCTGAACGGTACAGAGATTGAGGAAGATGTAAATGCAGTGTCCGCAAGAACAGGGCAGGCCGTATCACAGGAAGATGCCGCTAAGAATACGATGGCATACAATATTCTGGCTGAACATAATACGTCCGGCAGTATGGACCGCCTGCAGATCAAGTTTGATAAACTCACATCCCACGATATTACCTTTGTGGGAATTATCCAGACGGCAAGGGCATCCGGGCTTGAGCGCTTTCCAATTCCATACGTGCTGACAAACTGCCATAATTCTCTGTGCGCGGTAGGTGGTACGATTAATGAGGATGACCACATGTTCGGGCTTACCTGCGCTAAGAAGTACGGTGGTGTATATGTGCCGCCTCATCAGGCGGTCATCCATCAGTATGCCCGAGAGATGCTTGCCGGCGGCGGAAAGATGATACTTGGGTCGGACAGCCATACCCGGTATGGTGCACTAGGTACGATGGCAATGGGCGAAGGCGGACCGGAACTTGTGAAGCAGCTGCTGGAAAAGACTTATGACATCAATATGCCGGGTGTCGTGGGTATCTATCTGGATGGAGAGCCTGCAAAGGGGGTAGGACCTCAGGACGTTGCGCTTGCCATTATCGGAGCCACATTTGCCAACGGATATGTTAACAACAAAGTAATGGAATTTGTCGGGCCGGGCGTAGATAAGCTGAGTGCAGACTTCCGTATCGGAATAGATGTCATGACGACAGAGACGACGTGTCTGTCATCCATATGGAAGACAGACAGCAAGATTGAAGAGTTCTATGAGATACACGGCCGGGCGGAAGACTACAAAGAGCTGAATCCTGGAGCCGTCGCATATTATGATGGTATGGTATATGTAGATCTGGGAGAGATTAAGCCTATGATCGCGATGCCGTTCCACCCGTCTAACGTGTATACGATTGACGAAGTGAATGCCAATCTGAAGGATGTACTCCACGATGTGGAGCAGAAAGCGCTTGTAAGCCTGGACGGTGCGGTAGATTATACTCTTCAGGATAAGATCGTGGGCGGAAAACTGTATGTGGAACAGGGTATCATCGCCGGATGTGCAGGAGGCGGTTTTGAGAATATATGTGCAGCGGCGGATATCATACGCGGAAAATATATCGGGGCCGATGAATTTACATTCAGCGTATATCCGGCAAGCACGCCTATATACATGGAACTTGTCAAGAATGGAGCCGTGGCAGATCTAATGCAGGCGGGTACGATCGTGAAGACGGCATTTTGCGGACCATGCTTCGGGGCAGGGGACACGCCGGCCAACCATGCGTTCTCCATCCGACACTCAACGAGAAACTTCCCGAACAGAGAAGGGTCTAAGCTGCAGAGCGGCCAGATATCATCCGTGGCGCTTATGGATGCGAGATCTATCGCGGCTACTGCGGCAAATAAAGGATTCCTCACTTCGGCAGCAGATATGGATGTAGAATATAAAGGACTGAAGTATCATTTTGATCAAGAAATATATGCCAACAGAGTATTTGACAGCAAGGGAAAGGCAGACCCTTCTGTAGAGATCAAGTTTGGCCCTAATATCAAGGACTGGCCTGAGATGCCTGCACTGCCTGAGAATCTTGTGCTCAAGGTGGTGGCAGAGATTCACGACCCGGTAACGACGACAGACGAGCTGATACCGTCCGGCGAGACTTCTTCCTACCGTTCGAATCCGCTCGGCCTGGCGGAATTCACCTTGTCCAGGAAAGACCCGGCTTATGTAGGGCGGGCGAAAGAGGTTCAGAAGGCACAGAAAGCGATTGAGGCACACACGTGTCCTCTCGACGTACTGGATGAGCTGAAGCCGGTGATGGCTGCGGTGCGGAAGAAATTCCCGAAAGCCGGAGAAGGCAACATAGGCGTGGGAAGTACGATATTTGCCGTGAAGCCAGGCGACGGCTCTGCCAGAGAGCAGGCGGCATCCTGCCAGAAGGTGTTAGGAGGATGGGCCAATATTGCCAACGAATATGCCACAAAGAGGTATCGCTCTAATCTTATCAACTGGGGAATGCTTCCATTTATTACGAAGGAAGAGCATCAGAGCCTGAACTTTAAGAACGGAGACTACATCTTTGTACCTGGCATCAAAAAAGCGATTGAAGATAAGACGCCTGACATCAAGGCATATGTAGTGGATGGAGGGCTTAAGGAAATCACTCTGAGCGTAGGCGATATGACAGATGCCGAACGCGAAATCATCCTGAAAGGATGCCTGATTAATTATTACAAAGGCTAGAAAGGGACACCCTTAAATTAATTGGGGACGGAGGTTTTTTCATTTTCCTCCGTCCCCAATTAATTTTTTATCCTTTTGATGCAACAGCCGGGGGTGTTTTTGACTCTTATTTATATCACAGGTATTAGGAAAAGATATTGTCATATCTCATGGGAGGGCAGGATATGAAGTGTGATGCAAGTACGTTTGCACAGTTGTATGAGACGGTTTACCATGATCTGTACCGGTTTGCCCTGTGTCTGGTGAAGGATGGTCATGACGCGGAGGATGCAGTCAGCGAGGCGGTGGTATCCGCTTTCGAAAATATCGGAAAACTTCGGAAAGCGGAGTCGTTCAAGAGCTGGATATTTACCATTCTGGCTAATGTATGCAAGAGGAAGCTCAGGAAGGATGCCAATCACAAAAGCAGCGAACAGTCTTTAGAAGTGTACCAAGATGCTGCCGGGGTGCAGCCCGACTATGGCCTGGCGCTGGATGTGAAACAGGCGTTTTTTGTGCTGGAGGATGAAGAGCAGCTCGTCATCGGCCTGTCGGTGTTCGGCGGCTACAACAGTGCCGAAATCGGGTCGATGCTGAGCCTGAATGCCAGCACGGTGCGATCTAAGAGGAAGAGGGCGCTGGAAAAGATGGAATGTGTGCTTAGATAGCTTAGATAATGTGATATGAATGAAAGGGGCATCGATATGGATAAAAGGGAACAAGACATCGTGACAAAGATTGATGAAAAGACGAGAGACATTGAGACGCCGGACAGCTTACGTCCTGATGCGGTGGAAAAGATGTTGGAAGTTCATAATCAGAAGGCCAGAAGATGGAGCCCCGCCAGGATTGCCGGCCTTGCGGCAGCCTGCCTTGTGCTGGTGGCCGGGGTATCCTTAGCCGTCATGTGGAATAACGGAGGTACTGGAAAGGTTAAGACAGAACAACAATCTGCCACAGGCGGCGATGCTATAGCATCAGCAAAGGATTATGATCAGATATATTCCTATATTGAGAATTACAATAAGCAGCAGAAAAATATGGAAGCAGCATATGGGGCGCTGGAAAGCAAAGAAATAGCAACAGAAGATTCTTCCGCCGAGTCTGCCGGCAACACCGCAGCACAGATGAGCAAATCTGATTCGGGTGCCGCCGCAAGTGCATACTCTTCTACGAACGTCAGGCAGGAAGGGGTAGATGAGGCAGATACGTCCAAAACGGACGGAAAGTATCTCTATGTACTCAAGGACAGCCGTCAGGAGATTGCGGTCGTCGAGGCGAAGGAAGGCGTCCTCAAAGAATATGGAAGCATAAGTGCGGAAAAAGGGACGGCGATAGAAGAATTCTATCTGAATCCGGAAAAGAAGCGGCTGGTCATGATCTGCAGCAGGACGCAAGGAGGAGATGGAACCCTGTTACGGGATATGGACAGCAGCACATCCACAGAAGCAGTGACCTACGACGTGGCTGATCCCTCAGAACCTGCCCAGATAGGAAAGATACGTCAGAGCGGCTCCTACAGCTCATCCAGGATGTCGGGTGATTATCTGTATCTGTTCAGCACTTACTACACCGGGACCGGCATAGCACGGAAGGATGAGAAGTCTTTCGTGCCGATCGTCAATGAAAAGCCGCTGGCGTTTGATGATATATACCTTCCGCCGGCAGATATGGGCAATATGTATGAAGTCGTAACAGCACTTGATATAGAGAACCCGGATACGATTACAGACAGCAAGGCCATCTTCTCCAAAGGCGGCGAGATATATGTGAGCAATGAGAATATCTATTATTATGAAAATGAGTGGGAGGAACCGGATAAGACAAGTACGACGGTAAGAAAGATTGCATATAAGGACGGCAGGCTCAAAGCAGAAGCTCAGGGGACTTTTGACGGCTATCTGAATGACACGTTCTCTATCGATGAATATAAGGGCTATCTCAGGGTGGCAGCCACGGTAGGGGACACGAACTCGGTCTATGTCATGGATGATAAGCTGAAGATTATCGGTTCCATCGAGGGCCTGGCAGAGGATGAACGGATTTATTCCGCAAGGTTTATGGGAGACGCAGGCTACTTCGTGACCTTCAGGGAGACTGACCCGCTGTATTCCGTAGATTTCTCAGATCCTGAGAAGCCAGAGATAAAAGGGGCTTTAAAGATACCCGGATTTTCCGATTATCTGCACTTTTACGGCGAGGGACTTCTGATCGGCATCGGAATGGATGTAGATGAACATACGTCCGTCACCGGAGGAGTCAAACTTACGATGTTCGATATAACGGATATGACAGACGTAAAAGAAAAAGATACGTATGTGCTGGACAATGTATACAGTACGGATGTATCTTACGATTATAAAGCGGCTCTGGTCGATGCCGGGAAGAATCTCATCGGATTCCCGGGATATGAAGCCGGCGGCCAGAAGTATTACCTTTTCAGCTACAGTGCCGAGGACGGGTTCAAATGCCTTCTTGACGAAGAGATTAACGGCAGCGGAATGGTAGCTGCGAGGGGAATCTATATAGGGGATGTCCTGTATATCGTCCAGGGAAATATCGTAGAATCGTACAGCTTAAGCAATTACAGCAAAATTGATGATATCATCCTATAAAGGAATGTTGTACGGATATGTCTGAATGTTTGAATAGACAGAATATTTAGTTGAATTAATACAATTATAAATTAATGAATTAAAATATCGAAAATAGTATTGACAAATAAAAAGGGCGATGATATTATATAGTCAATCCAAAGGAAATCCAAAAAAGAATCTTGACGAGAAAGAGATTCTTGAGAAAGGGAAGTGCATATAATGAACGATATATGCAGTCCATTTTTCAAAGGATTATAAAAATTATATCTCATATGTAGGTGAGATATATATTTGGAAATAAGGAAAAGGAGGCTTAATCCATTGGACAATGTAATATCAGAATCAAAATCTCAATATGTTAGTGGTATGGCAAATATAAATTCCCGTAGAATAAGCCTTAACAATAGAGAATAAACCGGTAGATAAATAATAAAAAGAATATTCGGAGAAGAAGAATAACCGGAATGGCAAGATTCGTATTTGCAGACATATTGATAGTATATACCACAGATAGTTCAAAGAGATTAGAAGATGTGTGAAGAAACATCAGCTAATATATCTGAATTTATATAATGGGAGCTATATAGGCAGTGGTTATAGAAGAAATAACTTAATACGGCTGTAGACGAAGGAATAAGGGCGGAGGCTATGGTCGGAACGGCTATAGGTATAATAACCGGGTTGACTGGCTTATATAGAGAAAAAAGAGGGATATAAATAATGATATGAAGATTATAATCTTATAGTCCGAAGCTTTGAGTTATAATTCGAATATAAAAAGGAGATAGGCTTTAGGGAATAGAATCAAAAATGAACCTCCGATAAATAATAAGAATATGATAAAATTAAATATAAGGTAGCCATCATTGTCAGAATGATTATGATGGCTGCTTTTTTATTACAATAAAAAAGCTCTATCCTATGCAATAACATGGGATATATTTCCACTTCTTTGATTTGTAATGTTTTGTAACATAATATTAATATTTTTTATGCTTATATTTTGACATTGATATAGGCTTATGATAAACTTATATCAGTGAATTATGGAGTATTATAGCATAAACTTGCGAATGTTAAGAGACACAGGAGAGGAATAGTATAAAAAATATTATTGAGGTGAGAACTTTGGATAAATACGAATATCGTGTAAAAACAGAGCAAATGCTCGAATATATGGAGAAAAAGCAATATAAAAAAGCGATGGAAATAGCTGATACCGTGGATTGGAGAAGGGTGAAGAATGCAGCCATGCTCAATACGGTCAGTGAAATATATGAATATAATGGAGAGTATCAGAAGAGCAGGGATATTCTGTTCGTAGCCTATGACAGATCTCCGGGGAGCAGGAAGATCGTGTACCGGCTCGGAACGCTTGCTCTTAAGATTAATGATATCGAAGAAGCCTCAGACTGCTACGAAGAGTTTGTCAAGCTGGCGCCTAAGGATCCTAACCAGTACATATTAAAGTACAAGATTCTTAAGGTACAGAAAGCGCCTTATGAAGAGCAGATTGCGGCGCTTGAAGATTTTAAGAAGTCAGAGTATGTCGAAAAATGGGCGTATGAGCTTGCCCTGTTATATCATGAGGCAGGGATGACTGCAGAGTGTCTGGAAGAATGCGATGACCTGATACTGTGGTTCAGTGAAGGGAAATATGTGTATCAGGCTATGGAGCTTAAGATGAAGTATAAGCCGCTGACCCCGCTGCAGCAGGAGAAGTACGACAGCCGTCCGGGAGCGGCAAAGAAACCCCAGGTTAAGAAGGCGGCAGCGGAGGCCCCCATTAGAAGCAGCCGGGTTATCGCAGCGGAGCCGGAGGAAGAGGCGATACCGGAGGATGCAGTCAGCTTGCCGGAAGAAGAGACGCCGCTGCCCTCGATAGAACCCACAGTGAAGGATATGACAACAGAAGTGCCGGCAATCGATGAGGTGCTGAAGGCTGTGGAAGAGGAGATGGATGTTCCGTCAGATGAGACACGCAGAATTCCGGTAGAAGAGCTGGAGGAACTGGAAGAGCTCCAGAACCGTCAGAAATCACCGATTACGAAGATTGTCAAAGGGGCTACGCTGCAGGAAGCACTGGCGAATGGAGTGAAGGTTGCCAGCGGTATTGATATAGAAGAAAAAGCGATGGCCGAGAAGACAGAAGAATTACGTATAACGGGCCAGATGCGTATAGAAGAGATTCTGCAGGAATGGGAAGCAAAGCAGAAGGACCATGCAGAGGCGATTGAAAAGCAGAAACAGGAAGATGTAGAGCGCATCAGCAAAGAAAGAGAACAAGCCAGGAAGCGCAGAGAAGCGGAACGCAGAGAAGTAGAAAGGAAAGCGGCGGAAGCCGAAGCGGCCCGCAAGGCAGCAGAGGAAGAAGCGGCAAGGAAAGCAGCGGAGGAAGAAGCGGCAAAGAAGGCGGCAGAAGAAGAAGCAGCCAGGAAAGCAGCAGAAGCTGAGGCAGCCAGAAAGGCGGCAGAAGAAGAAGCATTCCGCAAAGCGGCGGAAGAAGCGGCCAGAAGAAGAGCAGCGGAAGAAGCTAAAGAAGCGGAAGCCGAAGCAGCCCGCAAAGCCGCGGAGCAAAAAGCGGCAAGGAAGGCAGCAGAAGAAGAGGCAGCCCGCAAGGCAGATGAATCAGCGTCAAAAGAGAAGGCCAAGAAGACGGTTCCAAGCATGACGGAGGATATCAGACAGCTTATGGAGGAACTGGAACACGGAGTTGCTGAGCCGGAGCCGGAACCGGAAGAAGAGACGGATTACTATGAGGAAGATGAACCATTAGAAAATATGGGCAGCCTCGTAGAAGAGCTCCAGATGGAAGATGTTCCGGAAGATGAAGATGATTTTGAGGACGATTTCGATAGCGGATTAGAGGAAGATGATTTTGAAGACGACTTCGGAGCCGAAGATGCCGATGAGGACAGCTATGACGAAGAAGACGGATACGAAGATGATTTCGACGACGAAGAAGACTTCGACGAAGACGATTTTGAGGAAGAAGACTACGAAGAGGAAGACTTGGAAAGTGAGGATGATTTTGACGAAGAAGACTTCGGGGACAACTATGACGAAGATGATTTCTTCGACGATGATGAGCCGGAAGCAGACGAACCGGAAGAAGAGCTTGTGATTGAAGAGCCTTCTGAGGAGGAGATTCAGAAGCGCATTAAAAAGTCCAAAGGAGGAGGTGTCCCCTTCGACACCGGTTTTGTCGTGACTGGACGTTATGACCTGAGCGCGACGAGCGAAATCGGCCTGAAGGCAGGGCTTACGGAGGAACAGAAAAAATTGTTTTCTTATTTCGTTCCGGTCAGAGGTATGAGTGAGCAGATTGTCGAAGTGCTGGATAACGACAGAAGAGCACAGCGTGAAGGGACATCCAAGACAGGAAACCTGATGGTGATAGGGCGAAAAGGATCGGGAAAGACTGTATTGGCAGTGGATATCGTAAAAGCGATTCAGAAGCAGAGGAACCTGAAACAGGGCAAGGTAGCAATAGTAACAGGTGAATCACTGAACAAGAAAGAACTGTCCAATATTATCCAGAAGCTGCGCGGCGGGGCAATTATCATAGAGAAGGCCGGAAAGCTGAACTCACGAACCGTGAAGGAACTGAATTATCTGATGGAGAAGAAGACAGGAGAGCTTCTATTTGTACTGGAAGACCAGAGAAAACCGCTTGAGAGGATTCTCACGGCCAATCCGGAATTCAGAAAGAAGTTCACTTCCAGGCTGGAACTTCCGGTATTCATCAATGATGAGCTTGTGACATTCGGCCAGACATATGCCAAAGAGAACGGCTATAAGCTTGATGAGATGGGAATCCTTGCATTGTACAGCAGGATAGATGTTATGCAGAGGGAAGACCATGCAGTTACCGTAGCAGAAGTCAAGGAGATTATGGATGAGGCAATATCGCACTCTCAGAAGGCTAACGTGAAGCACCTGGCCAGAAGAGTGTTCGGAAAGAGTACGGACGATTCTGACAGAATCATATTGAAGGAAGAGGATTTCAGGATTTAGGAACATAAAGAAAGGGTTCTGGCAAGGCAACATTTGTCAAAACCCTTTCTTTTTATTCCTGTCTAAAGTATAATAAACGTAAATAAAGACAGGAATGCGAGGGGTGACGGTATGGCAGAAAAAAGAAAGAGGTCATATGAGATTGGAGAACTGGACCACTATCTCTTTGGACAGGGAAACCATTATGAAATCTATAAAAAGCTGGGGGCACACAAGGTAACCAGAGGCAAGAAGACGGGGGTATATTTCGCCGTATGGGCGCCTCATGCTAAAGCGGTGACCGTTGTGGGGGAATTTAATGACTGGGATATGGAAGCGAATCCCATGGAGAGAGGAGAACCGCTTGGCATATATACATGCTTTATTCCCGGAGCTGAAGAAGGAGAGATGTACAAGTTCTGTATCGAGACCTATTCCGGGCAGTACATTTTCAAAGCGGATCCCTATGCTAATTATGCCGAACTGAGGCCGGGAACTGCTTCAAGGATAGCAGATATAACAGGGTTAAAGTGGACGGACCAAATCTGGATGGAGAAACGTGCCAAGTGGAATCACAGGGAGGAGCCGATGTCCATATATGAGGTCCATATCGGATCTTGGAAGCGCCACCTTGGGCGGGAAGACGAAGGGTTCTATACGTACCGTGAGTTCGCAAAGGAAATTACAAAGTATGTTAAAGATATGGGCTATACTCACGTTGAGCTGATGGGAATAGCCGAGCATCCATATGACGGCTCCTGGGGATACCAGGTGACAGGATACTTTGCCCCGACGTCACGATATGGGACGCCGCAGGATTTCGCCTGGATGATCAATTACCTGCACAAGAACAAGGTCGGCGTCATTCTCGACTGGGTACCGGCGCATTTTCCGCGGGACGCCCACGGACTGGCGGACTTTGACGGGACACCCACCTATGAATATGCAGATCCTAAGAAGGGGGAGCATCCGGACTGGGGGACGAAGATATTTGATTACGGGAAGAATGAGGTGCGTAACTTCCTCATCTCGAATGCATTGTTCTGGATTGAACAATATCATGTGGACGGCCTGCGCGTCGATGCGGTGGCATCCATGCTCTACCTTGACTACGGGAAGCAGGACGGACAATGGATAGCCAATAAGTATGGCGGTAATAAGAACCTTGAGGCCATCGACTTCTTCAAGCACCTGAATTCCGTAGTGCTTGGCAGAAATCCAGGCGCGCTGATGATAGCGGAAGAATCTACGGCCTGGCCGAAGGTGACGGGAGAGGTAGAAGAGGACGGTCTTGGATTCAGCCTGAAATGGAATATGGGATGGATGCATGACTTCACGGAGTATATGAAGCTGGATCCAATCTACAGGAAAGGTGCTCATAATCAGATGACTTTTGCCATGAGCTATGCTTACAGCGAGAACTATATCCTTGTGCTTTCCCATGATGAAGTGGTACACCTGAAGTGTTCCATGCTCAACAAGATGCCTGGCATCGGCAGAGATAAATATGCGAATCTGAAGGCCGGCTATGCTTTTATGATGGGTCATGCGGGAAAGAAGCTTCTGTTCATGGGCCAGGAATTTGCGCAGCTGCGTGAGTGGAGTGAAGAGAGAGAGCTTGACTGGTATCTGCTGGCGGAGGAGGAACACCTCCAGATGCAGAACTGGGTCAGAGACCTGCTCCATCTGTACAGGCGCAATAAGGCCATGTATGAGATGGACAGCTCGTGGGAAGGATTTGAGTGGATCAATGCGGACGATGCAGAGCGGAGTATCTTCAGCTTTGTAAGGCATTCAAGGGACTGCAAGAAGAACCTGCTGTTCATCTGCAATTTCACGCCGGTGGAACGGGGGGACTACCGGGTCGGCGTGCCCAGGAGAAAGCAATATAAGCTTATCCTTAACAGTGATGACATCCAATATGGCGGAACCGGGCAAGAAAGGCCACTCGTATATAAGGCTGCCAAGTCTGAATGTGACGGAAAGCCATACTCGATTGCATACAATCTGCCGGCGTACGGCGTGGCAGTGTTCGAGTTCTGACATGAACGGGGCCTGGCCGCACATATACTGTACCGTAGATTTAGAATTCAGCACAGGAGGTGCTGTCCGTGAAGAAGATTAGATATCTGCCGGCGTTGCTGGCCGCTGTATTGCTTCTGACTGCCTGCAGTGGAAGTCCGCCTGATGAAACGAGCCTGCAGGAGCTTAAAGATAAGGTGGAAGAGGGGAGCCAGAAAGAAGAGGCTGCAGAACCGGAAGAAGAAGCGTACGGTGCAAGTGAAGAGACGGGGGATACCGACGGTGAAGAGAGTGCAGGCAAAGCAAGTGATGCTGCCGATCCGGTACAGGAACCGGAGGTTCCCGAGAAGATAACGTGTCCGACGTGCAAAGGCGCGGGGAAGGAATTCTGTACGATGTGTGATGGCAAAGGAAAGCATGAAGCCACGCAGTTTACGTCTGGCTACAGATGTCCATACTGCGAAGGCACCGGCTATTCCAACTGCTGGACGTGCGAAGGTACGGGTCAGGCAGACAATCCTGAGTATGACGCACATACAGGAGGACAGGATGCGCATACAGGCAATGCCGGAGGTGGCGGAGGCCATGTATCACCTGATTTCAGTTATGACAGGAGCCCTTCTGTATGTTCGAAATGCAAAGGGGCTGGATCCGTGATGTGCACAAGCTGCAAAGGTGTGGGAAAGAAATATACGACGAAGTATGCCCCTAACTACGGCTCGGGTTCGTCTTCATATACAGAGACGACAACTTGCAGGCTCTGCAACGGCACAGGCTCATCCCTCTGTACGTTGTGCGGGGGAACGGGTGAACGATAGAAGAGTAAATAATTGCGGATGCTATCAAATCCTCTGTCCAGTCTATGCTGAACAGAGGATTTTGCTGTTCCGATAGAAAACTTAAAGAATTTGTTAGAAATATACAGAAAAATAATTAGTATTTCTTGCTACTATAGATATGCAGTAAGGAATGAAGCGGAGGAAAATGATGGAACAGTATACGGTATTGGTAGTGGATGATGATAAAGAGATCGTCAGGTCTCTTGGCAAACTTCTGGAGCTGGAAGGATATAATGTGCTTAGGGCTTATAATGGCATGGAAGCGCTGGATCTGCTTGTCACAGATAAAGTCCACCTGATTCTACTGGATGTGATGATGCCCCGGTTAAATGGCCTGTCGGCGCTCATGAAGATACGGGAAAGGAACAATATACCGGTTATCATGCTGTCGGCGAAAACGGAAGAGAGCGATAAGGTCATCGGCCTGTCCATGGGAGCCGATGACTATGTGACGAAGCCGTACAATACAGCGGAACTGATGGCGCGGGTCAAGTCGCAGCTTAGAAGATACTTTGCCCTCGGTGCGGCCACTCAGGCTGACACCGGAGCTGTTCTGAGGACCGGCGGCCTCGTGCTCGACAAGAACACGAAGCAGGTGACGGTTGACGGCGAGCAGACGCAGCTGACAGCTACGGAATATAAGATCCTGGAGCTTTTGATGGAACATCCGGGATATGTATTTCCGGCAGAGCAGATATACAGCAGAGTCTGGAAGGAGGACGTATATGCCGGTGAGAAGACTGTCATGGTACATATCCGGAGAATCCGGGAAAAGATAGAGATAACTCCGAAGAATCCAAAATACTTAAAGGTGGTGTGGGGAATTGGCTACAAGATTGAAAAATATGACTAACAGAGGAAAGGCGTCGCTGGCATTGTATCTTGCATCGGCAGCAGGAATTGCTGTATGCTCAGGAGTGTATGTATCATCCAGGTGGTTCGGCGGATGGAACGTGAATCAGCAGTTCAAGATTTTATGCTATCTATTTGTATCCCTCTTTATCATAGCAGTATCCGTGTTCTTTCACTTTTATCCGGCAAGAGCATGGAAAGATATGAAGAGATGGAAGATAGATACTATTGGGACAGAAGTGCTGGCGGCAGGGCTGCTGCTTGACCTGTGGGTCTGGTTTATGGGAATCCATTCTTCGATAATGGACGGAACTTTATTTTACTGCATTCGAATCGTTTCATATGGCATGATACTCGTGACGTGCGTTCTGTTCTACTTTCCGGTGGCGCTTATCGGCACAGGCTGCATCGTACTGCTTGGCAGGAGAGTGCTCCAGGGAACATTGAAAAAATCGTCCGTCATATATGATACTGTTCAGAAGAGGAGATTCTCCATGGCATTTGAGAAGGCGATGCGGGAGAACAGCAGGGCATCCTTCATCATAGCGACGGTATGCCTGGCAGGGACAGTAGGTGCTGTCTGGAAGAGCGGACTACAGTGGGGAGATCCGTTCGGGGTCGTCGTGATTGCCGTCCTGGCAGTGGTCTCCTATGTATGCTATATCAAGAGCTTTAGAAATAACAAGGTATATAAAGATACTGCATGCCTGCTGCGTCAGATAGATGAGATGTCAGATGGTGAACTAAACGCACAGGCAATCGAAGAAGAGGATTCGCTGCTATATGAAGGTTCGAAGAAGCTCAGCAGTATCGGTGCAAACCTCAAGCGGATTATGGAAAAGCAGATGCAGGCGGAACGGATGAAGATTGATCTGATAACAAATGTGTCTCATGACTTAAAGACGCCTCTTACATCGATGGTCGGTTATATAGATCTGCTTAAGAAAGAAGAGATGGGAGATGAGGCAAAAGATTATGTCGATGTCCTTGCATTGAAGCAGGAACAGCTCAAAGATATGATACAGGATATCTTTGACCTGTCAAAATCCACAAGCGGGGAAGTGAACCTGGAGCTGGAAGAGCTGGATATGAAGAAGCTTCTCGAACAGACGCTTGGGGACATGGAAGACGCAGTCGTCAAAAGCGGCATGGCCATTCGTGAAAGAGTAGATGACAGGAGCCTTAATATAGTAGGGGATGGAAAGAAGCTTTACCGCGTGCTTCAGAATATCATAAGCAATGCGCTCAAGTATTCCCTGAAGGGGACGAGGATATATATCGATGCGGGGAGGGAAGAAAACCAGGTATATGTATCAGTCAAGAATACGGCCTCTTATGAGATGGATTTCGGCCCGGAGGAAATTATGGAGCGGTTCAGCCGGGGGGATAAATCACGCAATACAGAAGGGCACGGACTTGGACTTGCGATTGCGGAAAGCTTCACGAAGAATATGGGAGGCAGCATGTCGGTGGATATAGACGGAGACCAGTTTAAGGTGAAGGTAGTGTTTGAAGGACTTCAGGCATAAAAAGTTCCAAAATAATCTGTATACTTTAGAGAAGCGTAAAGATAACAAATGGTGCCGCAGGTCATCTAATCTGATGATTCTGCGGCACCACTGTTATTTCGACTGCATTTTCTTGATGACCTTTAATCTCGTAAATTCTTCCCGCTCCTTCTCTTCGAGAGCATTTGTTATCGTATATACGAGGTTGCTGTACATCGGAATGGTTATATTCTTTAAGGCGTTAGCGCGTTTCTGCGTCTTCTTGATATTGGTGGCCAGGCGGTAAGCAGCATTTTCTACCATGGACAGCTTGATCGTCAGTTCCTTTACATCACGGAATGCCTCACGGACGATATCGATAGATTCATACGTGGTGCTGAAGGAGTAGGTCAGGTCGTTCTGCTTAGCGTCATATTTGACATACGGAATCTCTGTCCCCATGATGCTTCGCGTCTGAATGCGGATGGAATCTTCAATAGGGACAGTGAAGGCAAGCTGCTGTACCATGCTGATTCCATGCTCGATATTGGCCCGCTGCAGGCAGGCATATGCCCGTGTAAAGGTGGAGTCGATCTCTTCCTGTATATCCTTGGCCTCGTCAATCAAGCCCATAAGCTCTTTGAGAAGTATATTCCGTTTTTTGTCCATCAGGTCGTAGCCCTGGTGTGCAAGCGCCAGTGAGTTCTTCGCAAGCATCAGGTTGCCCTTGGTCGGAAATTCCCGCGGATCCATATAATTCCCCCCTTATTCTGCCTGTTGCGTGTAGTATTTGTCTATAATCTTCGTGTCTATACGGTCCAGCTCTTCTTTTGGAAGCAGTGCCAGAAGCTTCCAGCCAAGGTCGAGCGTCTCTATCATAGAGCGGTTCTCAGAAGGCCCCTGCCCGATGTAGTGGTGTTCAAACTCTTCCCCAAACTTCAGATACTGCTTATCAATAGGAGAGAGCTCATCTTCGCCGATGACGGATGCCAGGTTCCTGGCCTCGCCGACTTTGGCATAGGCGGAAAACAGCTGGTTGGCCAGATCCTGATGGTCCTCCCGCGTATATCCGGCTCCGATGCCGTCCTTCATAAGCCGGGACAGAGAAGGGAGGATGCTTATCGGAGGATAGATGGCCTGACCGTGCAGGCTCCGGTCGAGCACGACCTGGCCTTCGGTGATGTACCCGGTGAGGTCGGGAATCGGGTGCGTGATGTCATCATTGGGCATCGTCAAAATCGGAAGCTGTGTCACGGAGCCATTGGCCCCTTCAATAATGCCCGCCCGTTCGTAGATGGTAGCCAGTTCGCTGTACAGATAGCCGGGGTATCCTTTACGGGAAGGAATCTCACCCTTTGAAGAGGAGACCTCACGCATGGCTTCTGCAAAAGAGGTCATGTCTGTCAGGATAACGAGAATGTGCATATTCAGTTCAAAGGCAAGGTACTCCGCCACTGTGAGGGCTACCTTTGGTGTGATAAGCCGCTCCACGACCGGGTCGTTTGCCAGGTTGAGGAACATACAGACATGGTCCGCAACGCCGCTCTCTTCAAACGTTTTCTGAAAAAAGTCCGCGACGTCATGTTTGACGCCCATAGCGCCGAACACGACAGCAAACTGTTCATCTGATTTATCTCCAAGCGAAGCCTGCTTAACTATCTGGGCGGCCAGCTGGTCGTGTGGCAGGCCGTTGCCGGAAAATATCGGGAGCTTCTGTCCCCGGATCAGCGTGGTCAGCCCGTCGATTGCTGAGATTCCGGTCCGGATATAGTTGCGGGGATATTCCCTGCGGACCGGATTCAGAGGGAGGCCGTTGACATCCCTCATATCATCTGAAACGATGGGGCCAAGTCCGTCTATAGGCTGGCCGATACCGTTGAAGGTACGCCCGAGCATATCCGGAGATACTGCAACCTCCATAGGATGACCGGTCAGCTTCGTATGGGTATTCTTAAGGGACATATTTTCGGTTCCTTCAAATACCTGAATGACGGCCCTGTCTTCATAGAGCTCTACGATACGCCCCATTTTCCTCGTGTTGCTGTCAATGACGAACTCCACGATTTCATCAAAGAAGGCATCCTGCACACCTTCCAATACGACGAGAGGGCCATTGACGCTGCTCAGCCCAAGATATTCTATTCCCATTGTGAACCCCCTCCTTTATGCGTTCTTTTCCAGAACTTTGTTACAGAAATTATCAATGTCAATCTTATACATGTCGAGCATCTGTATGTTGTCGTTCGGGACATCATATTTGATGGCGATGACCTTTTCAAATATATTCTCCGCTTTCAGCACAGACATCGGCATGCCCATAGCTACCAGCTTCCGGCAGGTCTTATACAGATAGAGGATGACATCCATCATCTTGAACTGCTTTTCCATGGATACACAGGTGTCATCCTTGTGAAATGCGTTCTGCTGCAGGAATCCGAGACGGATGACCTTGGCAATTTCCAGAATAAGCTTCTGGTCGTCGGGCAGGACATCTCCGCCTATGAGCTTTACGATCTCCATCAGGCTGCTCTCCTGATTGAGAAGTGCCATCATCCGGTTACGGTAATCTACAAATTTGGGCGACACGTTGTCCGAGTACCATCCGCTCAGGTCATTCAGATATTCGCTGTAGCTTGTGAGCCAGTGGATAGCCGGAAAATGCCGGGAATATGCAAGTGACTTGTCAAGTCCCCAGAAACAGCGGACGAAACGTTTCGTGTTCTGAGTGACCGGTTCGGAGAAATCTCCGCCCTGGGGAGATACCGCGCCGATAATCGATACAGAACCCATATTGCCGTTGAGCGTCTGCATCATGCCCGCGCGCTCATAAAAAGCAGACAGCCGGGAGGCCAGATACGCCGGGAAGCCCTCCTCTGCGGGCATCTCTTCGAGACGTCCGGATAGTTCCCTTAAAGCTTCCGCCCATCGGGAGGTTGAGTCTGCCATGATAGCAACGTCATATCCCATGTCCCGGTAATATTCCGCGAGCGTAAGCCCCGTATAGATGGATGCCTCACGAGCGGCCACCGGCATATTGGACGTGTTGGCAATCAGCGTGGTCCTGTCCATAAGCGGGTTCCCTGACTTGGGGTCGACAAGCTCGCCAAACTCTTCCAGAACCTGAGTCATCTCGTTGCCGCGCTCTCCGCAGCCGATATATATGATGATGTCCGCATCGGACCATTTCGCAATCTGATGCTGCGTCATCGTCTTTCCGGTACCGAATCCGCCTGGTATAGCGGCGGTACCGCCTTTGGCAATTGGAAACATCGTGTCGAGGATCCGCTGGCCTGTGATGAGAGGTACGCTGGCCGGATAGCGGTGATGAACCGGCCGGGGGACACGGATAGGCCAATACTGCGTCATGGACAGATCTTTCTTCGTTCCGTCATCCAGTTCCAGCGTAACAAGTGTATCTCCAATCGTATAGGTCCCGTCGGGGACGACAGATACGACTCTGCCGGAGATGTCGGGGGGAACCATGCATTTATGCTTGATTGCGCGTGTCTCAGGAACCTCTGCGATGATGGTGCCGCCCTGTACGATGTCACCTTCTGCGACGGTGATGTGAGTATCCCATAATCGGTCGGCATCCAGCGCGTTAACGCTCACTCCGCGGGTTACGAAAGCGCCTCCGGTGTCCGCAATCCGTTCGAGAGGCCGTTCAATGCCGTCGAATATATTGTCCAGGATACCCGGGGCAAGCGTGACAGACACGGCAGAACCCGTGGCTTCAACAATCTCTCCCGGTTTCAGCCCTGAGGTCTCTTCGTACACCTGGATGGTAGTCAGATCCTTGTCGAGGGCGATGACTTCGCCTACCAGCTTCTCATCTCCGACATGCACCATCTCCGACATCTTGAAATCGGTCTTTCCTTTCAGATAGATGACGGGACCGTTGATGCCGTAGATTGTTCCAGTATTATTCAATTCCCGCACCTCCCTTGAATGAGAATTTGTGGTATAGATTATCGATAGCTCCTTTAAATGCGTGGTCGATCAGGATGTTGCGTCCAGGAATGACAGCCCGGATGCCGCCGATGAAGTCTTCCTTGCTCACGGTCAGGGTCATTCCTGTATGCTCCTGCAGATAAGCAATCTTATCCTTATCGGATGGGTTGAGATAAAGCGTCATCGTCTCGCCATTTGCAAATCTGGCGGCACTTTCAATGTATGCGATAAGAAGCCGTTTATAATCATCCGTCTTCATATAGTCTTCAACCAGCCTGAGGACTTCATCGAAAAGCTTGTTCTTAAGCTCCCCCTGCGTCCGGCTGAGCTCCCTTTTCAGTTCGAGCTGAGCTTTGGAAGCGGCCATATTCAGCTGCTGCCTGGCATTGGTAGCCTCTGCCTTGAGCCGTGTTTCGGATTGGCGGACGGCCTCTGCGCGATGCTGTTCAAAAACGCTTTGAAGCGCCTCTTCATGCTGCTTTATGATTGCATTTCCCTGTGCCCTGGCTTCTTCCATGGCAGCAGACTGTAAATGTGATATTTTTTCTTCTAACGTCACGCGGGTCACCTTCTTTTTATAATTTCAAGCCAATGGCTTCATTTACGTAAGATGTGATAAAATCTTTTTTACGTCCGGTTCCGTGTCTGTCAGGAATCTCGATGAGCAGCGGCATGGTACGCTCCAGCTTGATCTCATCAATCAGGTCCGGGAACTCTCTCCCGAACTTCTCGGTCAGAAGGATGATGCCTACGGTGCTGTCATTCATGGCATCCTCGATGGCCTCACGGAGTTCGTTCCTCTCATGCACGACCACTCCGTCTACGCCGGCCAGCCGCATTCCTGTCAGGGTATCGATATTATCACTGATCAGATACATCTTCATATTACAGTTTACCTAAGATCATGAAGGAGATGATAAGCCCGTACAGGCAGACACCTTCTGCAAGACCTACGAAGATAAGTGATTTGCCGAGCGCGCTGGAATCCTCGCTGATAGCACCGAGTGCCGCGCTTGCCGCGCTTGCTACGGCAATACCGCCGCCGACACATGACAAACCGGTTGAAAGTGCAGCGGCAAGATAACCGAATCCAGTGGCATTAGAAGTAGCGGCAGCAGCGGTGTCGGCTGCGACAGCCGTATCGCCGCCGAACATCATGATAGCTGCGATGACAAATGTACCAAAATAGAAGAATACATTGGTGCCGACCGCCCTTTTATAACGTTTTTTGTTCTTTTCCCCAATCAGGTAGTAACCGAAAGGAATAATGATGCTGAGCACCAGCGCTGCGACTAATAATAACTTGACTGTTAATGACATGATTTTCTCCTCCTTGGATATGGATTAATTTTTATCTTGTTTTTTATGATTATTAAATGGTTTAAATTCACGCCCGCTGCCCTTATAGAAACGGCTGAACATTTCATAATATTCCAGACGGAGCACCTGGATGCCTACGATGAGCCCTTCCAGTCCACATACGACCAGATTGCCGATTACGACGACGATCCAGTTCGGTGAACCTTCCTGTGCGCCTGAGAGCATCAGCACCACTTCCATGATTGCCGCATGGCTCACGGCAAAAGCCCCGATCCGGACGAAAGAGAGCGTGTTGGAAAAGTAGCTAAGAAGTGTCTCGAACAGTTCGAAGAACCCTTGTACGAGGAACATGCCTTTGCTTGTCTCCAGCTTCTTGTGATTGCGTTCGGCCAGGTTGGTGAGCGGTTCCTTGAATATAAATACGAGGATGGGTATTCCAAGGAATACCGCCATCAGTATATTGCCGGGAACTTGATGTCCCGTCATATAGAGTACGATTGTGAATACGATAAATCCGTAAAAAACAAGCCCTGCTATACCATTGTTGGAAAACCAGATGTTCTCCGTATCCTTTGCCCGTATGGCATTGAGGATGTGGAAGATCATGGACAGGATATTCAGGCCCATACCGAATGCGATAGCTACGATGAACACCGTGTTGAGCTGTCCGATAAACGGCAGGCTGGTCATGGCTTCCATCGGTCGCAGCCAGCGGGCCTGAATAATATCTTCAAACCCGAATACGCTGCCAAACATAAATCCGAAAAAGGCTGAGAAAAGGCCTGCTACGGAAATGATGCCTGCCAGATTCATGTTCTTCAGCTTGTAGAGGAGTCCCCCTATCAAGAACAGGCACAGCCCTTGCCCGACATCGCCGAACATGGCGCCGAATATGAACGTGTAAGTGAGTGCCACGAATACGGTAGGATCCATCTCATTGGAAGAGGGGAGTCCATACATGCGGATGAACATCTCGAATGGCTTGAAGAACCTGGGATTCTTAAGCTTTGTGGGAGGGTCGCCGAAGAACTTCTCCCGGTCCTCCTCCACGACGACAAATACTCTGTCGTCACCTTCGGATTCTTTCAGAAAAGCTTCCACATCGTCCACGCCCATCCATCCGCAGAGAATATAATAATCTTCCTTATTGTCATCTACACGGGCCGCCATCTTGCGCACGTCAAAGTTGTTGGACAGCTCCTCCAGCCGTTTGCGTGCCCCGAGAAGCTGGCTGGCCTGATTGTTCAGAAGGTCCTGTATGCGCTGATCAATCTCTGCGATACGGTCATCCAGATCAGTGATATCCTCTTCCAGGCTGTCATATGCGACAGAAGGCGTTCCGATATATTCGTCCGATATGGTGATACGTTCAAAATGCAGGGAGTTAAAGACGGAATCTACTCTGCTCGTCTCGGCGTTGGCCACAAAGTAGCACCCGTATACGTAATTCTCGTCTCTTGTACCTTCAAGGAATATGGCATTCAGGTCTTCAAACAGATACTTTTCCAGTTTCCGGTAATAATCAATACCGATTCTTCCAAAACGAAGCTGCATATACCTATAGTGGAGAACCTTGTGCAAGTCGAAATCCAGTGGTCTGAATGGTTCTAATACATGCAGCTTTTCCAGCAGTTCATCTTTATTTTTTTTCAGCAGTTCCTTTTTTTCCTGCAGTTCAAGATAGTCGTGGTTGAGCCCGCGGATCAGGGTCATGATAGCATCTGTAGAGAGCGTGGTATCTGCAGGAATATTGGAGACAGAAAGCTTGGAAGTGAACTCCTCTGCCTTGGCAAGCGGTTCTTTATAAGGATTCATCTCCACGAACGGCAGAAGATTGTCCGTCGTCTTAAGCTCTGTGACCGCATTTTCCAGCTGCATCTCATATTTTGACAGATAGACGTCACATACACGGTCGATGTCGGTACGCGGTCCGCTGATGCTCAAAAACTTCATCTTTACAATCATTGAATTACACCTCCCAGATATCCTAACGTCTCTCTTGAAGACAAGCCATAACGGATGCATTCAAGGGCTGTCGTCAGTTTATATATCTCTTCTTCCTTCAGGAACAGATAAGTTGTGATAGTCGCAATCGAATACGGATTGCCGCGCCGGTCCGACAGGTACAGGTGCATCAGGCATTCTTTGTACATCTGCTCAATCGTCTTGCTGTCATGGATGTTATATTTCCGCGCATAGTAAGTGTCTTCGAGCAAGTGCTCGAATTCCTCCAGGGTTGGAGCCTCAACAAGCGCTTTGAATTCATCGATGCGCAGGCGGTAGTGGTTCGGTATTGTGAGTGAATATATATCGGGCGGAAGCATATGGTAATACTTCTTGGCACGGTATATCCACTGGATGTTAAGCAGGTCCATATTAGTACCGCAATCTCTTGTATAGATTTCCAGCTCTTTCTTGTTCGTCAATATCTGCTTTCTCTTTTTCCACACCGTGGAAAAGTAGTACAGTTCCAGTGCCAGGTCATAGTCGAACAGAGTGGCCGAATTAGAATCCCGGAGCCTCCGCAGAGGTGCGTAATATTCTGTCGACTGCAGATTGTCTACCAGTTCGGCGATGGTCCTGGATGTGATGAGCTTCTCGATACGAATCTGTGAATATTTGTCAAAAAACTCTTTTTTATAGTCCAGGTCAAAAGGCTTTTCATAATGATTGAATACAATCCGGAAACAGTAGTTTATCAAGTCTACTTCGTATTTCTTCAGATAGAGCTTCAGGAACTTCTTCTGTTCCAGCCCTGCAAATCGGAAGATTCTTGTATAGTCGTCGTAGAGAGACTGGTAGAGTATCTTCTCGACATGCCGCCTGTGGTACAGTGACACATCCATCTGATTCATTAATTCTGCGTAGGCGGGCTTCTCTTTCAGGTAGGAGATGATCTCGGGAACACTCCTGAGCGATGCAATATTTTCAAAATCCTGCCTTGTAAGGAGCTTTGCCTGCATGGCCCGTACTTTTGTTACAATTCCGCTGTATGCCATAAGATTGCCCATGTTCTACACCTCAGTTATACGTTTTAGGATATCCTGTGCATACGCAGTATGGTTTTCCTCATATTCTTTCTCTAATGCGTCTATCGTCGCCTTGTTTTTCTGCCGCTGTGTCTCCAGTATCCGGTCGACTTTCTCGGTGGCCTCCGCGCGGATGCGCTCCAGCTTCTTCTGCGTGTCAGCTTCCAGGTCTTCATCAAACTTGTCACGCCGGGACTGTATCTGCTGCTCAATGTTGAATTTCTGAGCCTCTGCATGCTCTACGATTGCTTCTGCAGTCGTCTCGATGTCTGATAATTTCTCCACAATAGAGTCCATACTACGCCTCCGTTTCTACTTACTATCTGATAAGTATAATTTGTATTATATGTTAATAATACACTTATTTTTCTAAATTACCATAGTAAATAATAAACAAATTGAAAAATTAACACTAATTGACTTTTCTATAGGAAATAGATAGACTAAATAGAAGCAAAAAAGAGGAGGCAGATATATGCGATTGAGAAATATACCACGTGCTGAAAGCGTACTGAAAGGATGCAGGGAAGTGATAGATGCGCCTGCTCTCTATAGGGGAAGCTGGAACGACGTGTTTGGAAATGAGAATCCCTTATACATTGAAATTGGAATGGGCAAGGGGAAGTTTCTGCTGACGATGGCAGAGCGGCATCCGGAAAGGAATTATATCGGAATCGAACGATACTCAAGCGTGCTTTTGCGTGCCGTTGAAAAGTATATGGAGTCTGAAAATGAAGCTCCCCGTAATATCCGCTTCATCTGTATGGATGCTGCGGACATAGCTGATGTATTTGACCAGGGGGAGGTCTCTGGAATATACCTGAACTTTTCAGATCCGTGGCCGAAGGCGAGACATGCAAGAAGGAGGCTTACATCAAAGGAATATCTGTACAGATATGACAAGATAGCGGCTGATGGTGCAATGCTTGAATTTAAGACGGACAACCGTGGGCTGTTCGACTTTTCTATAGGGGAAGTCAGGGAATGCAGCAGATGGGAGATGGGAGGATACACAACAGACCTGCACAGCGATGAGGATATGAACCGCGGAAATGTTATGACGGAATACGAGGAGAAGTTTTCCGCAAAAGGCAACCCTATCTGCAAGTTGAGGGCTGTCAGGAAAGCATAGGGCGGTTGCTGCATATAATATAAAGAAGAATAATGGTCAGGATGTGAGCATGTGGGACGTGGAAAGAAAGGATTGAAACATAAACTATGTGAAATCACTTATCGCAAAAGACACTTAAATGAAAAACTTGCCTGTATTAAAAAATCATTGGATGAGGTATGCAGAATACTGAATCCCAAGTGCTGACATAAAGATGGCTTAAGAAAGGTTGAAACTTATGCTACATTTAACAGCTAAAAATTTTGATTCGGAAGTAAAACACGAGAGTCTTCCGGTGGTCGTTATGTTCTATGCGGTCTGGTGCGGTAAATGCGCTATGATGAAGCCGATTGCGGAGGATGCGGAGAAGAAATATAAAAGAAAAATAAAGTTCTGTGAGGTTGAGATAGAAGAGTCGGAGCTTCTGGCTGCGGAGTATGACACAGAAATCGTGCCGACGTTCATCTGTTTTAAGGAAGGCAGGATAGTGGGGGCGATGCGGGGAATCATCGATGAGGATGTATTCTACGATAGAATACAGAAAATATTCAGAAATAGTTAAGGGGCTGTTTCTTTGCAAATGTCCGCGAATATGATATATTATGTGGGAGCTTACTAAATAATTGATGAAAAGGGGGTATGGTGGTTGCACCAGACTATGATGAAAAAGTTTAAAAAGATAATACCTGTTATGATGGCAGCTGTGCTGGCATTTGTCAGCGTGCCGTTCACAGCGATGGCAGACAGCTCTAAAGTTGTCACGCTTGGAGCGAATCTTACAGATGAACAGAAGAAATCCATGTATGATTACTTCGGCACATCTGCAGATAAGGTTGATACGATTGAAGTTACGAACGCAGATGAAAGAAAATATATGGAAGGAATCGCTTCAGAAGCCCAGATTGGAACGCGGACATACAGCTGTTCCTATGTGGAGCCGACCGGCAGCGGCGGAATCCAGGTGAAGGTGGCGAACCTTACATTTGTAACGAGCTCTATGATTGCAAGTACACTCCTGACCTCAGGGGTCGAAAACTGCAACGTGGTGGCGGGTTCTCCGATTGAAGTGTCCGGAACAGGTGCGCTCACGGGAATCATGATGGCATATGAAAAGGCCAGTGGTGAAGAGCTGAGCGAAGACCAGAAGGCCACTGCGACCGAAGAGCTTGTCACGACAGGCGAGCTTGCGGAGTCTATCGGCCAGCAGGAAGCGGCAGATCTGATGAACGAGGTGAAGCAGGAAGTCATCGAAGACGGGCTTAAGGATGATGACGAGATAGAAGGTGCCGTAAATGATGCGGCAGATAGTCAGAACATATCTCTGAATGAGGATCAGAAGGCCAAGATCGTATCTCTTATGAAGAACATATCAGAATATGATTATGACGTGAAGGCGCTGAAGAATACGCTTGAGAACCTGGAGGGCAAAAGCGAAGGATTCTTCTCCAACCTGTGGAATTCCATCAAGTCTTTCTTCACAGGCGGAGACAGTGACGGCGGCATTATAAATAATACGAATGACAGTATTCTGGGCGACAATGCTGTTATCGACAGTACGATTGACGCTCTGAAGTCTAAAGACTCCGGTGACGGTGAAAGCTTCTGGGATAAGATTGTCAACTTCTTCAAGAACCTCTTCGGAGGTGATGAGGAGGAAAATGCGTCAGATGATTCCGATAAGGGCAATACTTCCGATGACGCGGATGTGCCGGATTCTTCTGACAGCCCACAAGATGCCGGAGACGATACGCCTGCAGGCGGGGCTGACAGTCCAAAGCAGGATGATACCGGCAGCGTTACAGATACACAGGAGAATCAAGACGGCCAGAGCACACAAGGAAATGAAGGGCAGCAGGACGGAACTTCAGAATAAATATAATTGGGGACGTAACCATTTTCAAATTTGTTACGTCCCCAATTGCATTTTGCCCTGTACCTTAATGAACGAAACCCTGTACCTAAATAGGAGTTCAAATTACCAATATTTTAAAGCCGCCGGGATTTTTCGCTGCCGGCGTTGATGCATTCTATAACGGCAGCTCTCATGCCGCCCTTTTCCAAAGCTTCACATCCTTCGATCGTAGTGCCTCCTGGCGAGGTCACCATATCTTTTAGCTGGCCTGGGTGAATATCCATGTCCAGAATCATTTTTGCTGTGCCAAGGCACGTCTGGGCTGCCAGCCGATAGGCCGTTGCTCTTGGGAGTCCTTGCTTGACGCCTCCGTCCGCCATAGCCTCGATGAACATGGCTGCATAGGCAGGCCCCCCGCCGCTCAAGCCGCACACCGCATCAATCAGGTGTTCCGGAACAAGCTCTACGATACCGATAGAGTCATAAATCTGCTGTACTTCTGCAAGCTCCTCCTCTTTGAAATCGTTGTCCGAACAGAGTGCGAAAGCTCCTTCAAAGACCATGGCAGGAGTATTCGGCATAATGCGTAAAATGCGGGAGGAACCGCTTATCATAGCGCGCAGCCGTTCCACTGTCACCCCCGCGACGATGGACATCATGGCCTTGCCATCCAGCGCATCTTTACACTGTGCAAGCGCCTCCGAGGCGTTCTGAGGCTTGACTGCAAGTAGAACAATGTCGCTGCTTCTGCATACGTCCTCATCGCTTTCTGCAAGATTCACGCCCCAGTCATGGGCCTTATCCATCATCTCAGGATTTATATCATATACATAGGCGTTTTCTTTCGGGAGGATGCCGCTTTTCAAGGCTCCGTATAGAATAGCGCCACCCATGTTTCCACAGCCGATAATACCGATTTTCTTCGTAATCATGTTTTCTCCTTTCGTTGGGGACGGGGGAAATCTAAAAAGGGTACGTCCCCAATTGAACTTTACCCTGTCCCTAAGTGGAATTTCCAGGCATCTTGTAAATTTTCCGGTTTCTCAATCAATTGTTTTGTGCCTTCTGCCATGCATCGGGCAGCGTAGAGCATTCCTTTTCTGCCGATGCTCATTCCGGCCTGTCTGGCGGCGGCCCAATGGTGGAGGGGGGTGCCTCTGCACATGGCTGCGGCACTTAACGTAATCGTCGGAAGCGTGTGGCTGACTTCCGAGACGTCGGTACCGATGGAGATGGATACCGGCTCTTGTTCAAGTGGTTCCAGCCCCTGGAAATATATACCGCCATTGTCAAGGCCGGCCTTTTCACTGATCTGAGCGGCGAAGCGGATTTCATCCTCGGTGTATTCGGGAACCGGAACCCGGGTCATCGCGTCATAATATATCTCTGACAGCACTCGGTTGACTTTCATCTCCTTACAGCTTCCGACAAGCTCGATTTCTAGCTCAGTACCGGTCATCAGGGCCGCGCCCCTGGCACAGTCGTCCACGCGGCTGCTTGCGTCTTCAGTGCGCGAACGCTTACTTGAACGGATGAAGTAGTTCGTCTGCGCGTAGTCTGGAACGACATTGGCGGGGAGGCCATTATCCTTGTAAGCATAGTGCATGCGCACATCCTGAGGTACATGCTCCCGCAGATAGTTGACGCCTACGTTCATGAGCTCGCAAGCGTCAAGCGCGCTCCTTCCCTCCTCTGGCGAGCGGGACGCGTGGGCACTGACCCCACGGAAGATATAATTCTTGATATCCTGCGACTGCCAGATATCATTGCTGACCCTGTTGCGGTCAAATGGATGCCACGTCACAGCGGCATCCAGGCTGTCGAATACACCCTGGCGGTTCATGATTATCTTGCCGGACATTATCTCCTCTGCCGGGCAGCCGAACATAAGAAGGGTACCATCCATTCCGGATGCCTCCATATATGCCTTCAGCGCACATGCAGCGGCAGCAACGGCCGTGCCTAGCAGATTATGGCCGCATGCGTGGCCGATTTCGGCCAGGGCATCATATTCGGCCAGAAAGCCGATGGCTGGCTTTCCCTTTCCCCAGGACGCGGTAAATGCAGTATCGATACCTGCGGTCTTCCAGGCAATCTGGAACCCGCCTGCCTCCAGAAAGTCTGCAAGACACCGGGAAGACAGCGTCTCTTTATAGGCAGTTTCCGGGTGCCTGAATATATAATCGGCAACTGCTGTTATGGATGCCTCATGGTCAGAGAGCCATTCTGCGATGAGGTTATCAGAACTGTTCATGGTCCACTCCTTCTAAGACGTCGAGGTATTCCTGCCCAAACGTTCGTACATAATCTTCCAGGGCAAGGGCAACAGCCTTCTCTCCTTGCGATCCAAGCTTTTCTTTTAGCATATTGCCGACCGTGTGGAGCAGATGGGCAGTGTGGAAATTAAAGTCTTTCATACAAGACGTGCCGAGCTCTTTCTTTTTATCCGCAAGCTGTCTGGATTCGTCTGCCGTCAGAGGATGTCCCCAGTCGAACTCGCAGCGCTCACCACCCCAGCTAAGAGCAGTAGTAGTTGGCGTACATACAAAGTCCGGGCGAAATCCCTGGTAAACTGCATTGTCTACATTGACACAATAATATTTCCCATAGTCGAGAAGTCCGTGCTTCTTCCAGGCGTCGCACCAGGCACAGCGTGATATGTAGGTCCTAAGCGTAGGTTCGGTACGTAGCTGTCCGAACTCCATCTGCCCGTCGAAGTCAGGCTTCCATTCCCCATAAGCCTGGTTCGTCATCGTCGTCAACTCGTCCCCGTGGGCCAGCGCTCTGGCTGCCATCCGGGAGCCACGCTCGCGGCCATAGGCGGTCATCCCCTCAAGCACTGCCTCTTTGCCCTCTTCTTTGCACAGCTCTATCGCGTGCTTTGCGAGATATGCAAAAAGCACAGCATGATGTTCTATTTTACATTTGACACATTCTTCTGCCATAATACCATACCCCTTTCTTGTAACGCATTAAAGTAAAATCGTCAATTATATTATACAGCCAAGAAAAGTATATGAAAACCATAATTTAAGAATATTTATACCGGAGAGAAAAACAGCGGCAGATTCGGCGGGTGGCATGTGAAGAAAAAGAAGCATACGACAGCAAAAATCCAGCCCGTAAACACGAGCGAACTGGCATTCTTGCAGAAAGGGCACCGATAGAACACAGGGGCTGCACGAAAAGCAAGCAGGACACTGAGGAAGAATATAAATATATCGAGAACGACAAAACTCCGCCCGACGATACCCGTATACGTGTAAAAGATTATTACTATGGCAGACATTCCAAACAGGACAGCCAGCAAGCGCGAACAAAAATATCGGGAAAGAGACGTCCTGTGCTCATAGCAATAGATAAAGATAACCACCAAAAGATACGGGAAAAACAACAGTTTCAGATGTTCCCATACGGATTCATTGACAGGACAAAAGAGAGCGGCGACTGCGCTTTCACCCGTCCACTCGTACAGGAAATGGTTCAGGCATCCCAGTACCGCCACAGCGATAATGTACGGAAGCTCCGCCTTGTTATATAATTTTTTCATCATAACTTGTCCTCCTTATACTAATATATGAAGGGAAAGAAAAAATATGAAAAGTATTTGACAAACAGGTAAAGCAGTGATAACATATACATACCAAACGAATGTATGAATGTTTGCAGATGAGGAAAGTAAAATGGCAAGGAACAAATATCCTGAAGTGACAGTCCAGCGCATACTGGATGCGTCTATGAAATTATTTCTGGAAAAGGGTTATGAGAATACGACCATCCAGGATATCGTAGATGAGCTCGGCGACTTGAGCAAAGGTGCGATTTATCATCATTTTAAATCAAAAGAAGACATCATCCAGGCTGTCGGAGACAAGGTACACGAAGGTGTGGACTTCCGAACGATGTATGACAGTGCCGATAACATGACAGGCCGTGAGAAGCTAAAGCAGATGATACTGTACAGCGTGAAGAATGCGGACCAGAGGAAGCTCATGAAGTCGGCGCCTACCATCATGCAGAATCCCAAGTTCCTGGCTATGGAAGTGCGGGAGTCGGTAAGCGAGTTCGCACCCATTATAGCCTCCTATATCGAAGAAGGTATTAAAGACGGTTCACTGGAGGTCGAATATCCGGCTGAGGCAGCGGAGGTTCTGATGCTGCTGGCGAATATCTGGATTAACCCGCTTGTATTTGCGGTAGATATGGATAGGTTTGAACGTAAGCTGGGGTGTATCGAACAGGTTCTGAACGGTATCGGACTTACGATTGTGGATGATGAAATAAGGGAAGCGTTACTGGATATGCGGAAAGTACTGGACTGAAAAAAAGCGGTCTGAAATCTTCAGGCCGCATATATTATAGCCATATACATACCAAACGAATGTATGAAAAGGAGAATGAAATATGAAATTAATGAACAGAAACTTTGTACTTGTAGTGATTGGGCAGATTATATCTCTGTTCGGGAACAGCATATTACGATTTGCACTGCCTCTGTACCTGCTTGACGCGACGGGATCTTCCGCCGTGTTTGGCGCGGCTATGGCGTGCTCTTTCATCCCGATGGCCTTGCTCTCGCCTGTCGGCGGCCTGCTGGCAGACAGGATTAACAAGAAGAATATTATGGTAGCTCTGGACTTCGCAACGGCGCTGCTTACAGTGCTGTTCCTGCTGGGGATCCATGTGTATTCTCCGGTGATGCTCGTCACCGTGGTCATGATAATATTATCCGGCATTCAGGCAGTGTATCAGCCGTCCGTGCAGGCAAGCATGCCGCTTCTGCAAGAGAAGGAGAACCTTATGACCGCCAATGCAATCATTAATCAGATCAATGCGCTGTCCGGGCTGCTTGGACCGGTGGCAGGCGGCATCGTATACGGCGTGTGGGGCCTGACCCCTGTCGTGGCCGCAGGCTGCGTCTGCTTCTTCCTGTCTGCCGTTATGGAAATCTTTATCAGGATACCGAATGTGAAGCAAAAGGCGGAAAAGAGCATATGGGCTACCGTAAAGGTGGATATAGGCAGCAGCGTCAATTATATCCAAAAGGAGCAGCCAGTCATCAAAAAGGTGGTGGTCCTTATCGCATTTTTCAACCTGTTTCTGACTTCCCTCATCATCGTAGGCGTACCTGTCATCGTAAAGATTTATCTCGGACTTTCCAGCCAGCTTTATGGCTATGCCCAGGGGTTCGGCGCAGCGGGAGGACTTATCGGAGGGGTGCTGACAGGCATACTGGCGGGAAAGCTTAAGATACAGAAAGCATGGAAGCTTCTGCTCTGGACATCATTTGCGTTGTTTCCGATGGGAGCCATACTCGCGTTTCCTGTACCTGCAATGGCAGCCTATATTGTCATGACGCTCTGCTATGGCATCATCATGATGATAGCCACTATGTTCTCTGTTCAGATGCTGGCCTATGTTCAAGAAGTTACTCCTGTCCACATTGTCGGTAAAGTCATTTCGATGGCGATGGCAGTTTCCATGTGTGCACAGCCGGTTGGGCAGGCGATGTATGGGGTGCTGTTCGATAAGCTTGGACAGATGCCGTATATCGTCGTAGGCGGGGCGCTCGTAGTAACGGCCGGAACCGTAATAATGGCAAGGCATATATTTACCGGAATCAAGACAGGACATGAGCAGGCAGCACAGATGGCGGAAATTGATTTTGTCTAAAAAAGCTGAAAAAAATTTGTAAAAAGGGCTTGCAATTTGACAGGCGATATTATATAATAACCCTTGCGTCACAGGTGACAGGCTCACCTGTGGCAACATAGGGAAATGCGCGATTAGCTCAGCTGGCAGAGCACCTGACTCTTAATCAGGGTGTCCAGGGTTCGAACCCCTGATCGCGCAGTTTAATCACTGTTTTTGGAGCATTTTGCTACTCCGGGGACGGTGATTTTTTTGCATATGAACGAGTAATGAGCGGGGCCTTACGATCCCGCTCACACATGAAAGAATGCCCTGTCCGCAAATCAGTCGTCGATTCCAAATAAGGCCTCCAGCCTGTCTTCGGCAGTGTCCAGGATATCCTCAAGGGCGTCGATCTCTCTTTCCTGCTGCCTGTACTCAGAGGCGTCAATAGAACCGCTGCGGTACCCGTTTTCCAGATTATCATCATAGAGGTCCAGCTGATGGTCGATATCATCCAGCTCATTCTTCAGCGTATAGAACTGTTCCCGCTGCTCAGAGGCCGAGCCGGACGGAGTGGTTGAATTGACCTTGTCTGCGGCGGCTTCGACTGCTGATTTGAGTGAGTTATAATCAGTGCTGCCAGCAGATGTTAAGCCGCCCTGTCCTTGCGTGTCCTGTCCTTGGTCAGCAGTTCCTGATGTGCTGCTGTCTGTACCGCTGTTATCAGAACCGGTGCCGGATTTCTTGTTTTCCAGATCAGTGACCTGCTGCTCCAGCTTATCTAATTTATCCTCCAGCCTGTCTTTCCGCTCATCGGAACAACCTGTCAGTGCAGATGACGCTAATACGAGGGTTAATCCTGCCGCTGCAATTATTCGTTTCCTTTTCATATATGAATACCTTCCTTTCCCTTTGATACGCTTATCATATAGGATAAAAATTAAAACAACATTAAAATATAAGATTAAATATATTTTAATGTGAGTTTCATCTTTTTATACTATAATAAGACAAAGAGGTGAGATAATATGCGTATACTTGTAGTAGAAGATGAGCGAAATCTTCTTAATGTAATCAGAAAAAGGCTTGAAAAAGAACATTACAGTACAGACGGTGTAAGCGACGGTGTCGAGGCGCTTGAGTATATCAGACAGACGGACTATGATGCCGTTATCCTGGACATCATGCTTCCTGGCATGCCAGGGACAGAAGTCCTGAAGACGATGCGCAGGGAAGGGAAGCGTACGCCGGTCTTGTTCCTCACAGCCAGAGACGCGATTGAGGACAGGGTGCGCGGGCTTGACCTGGGTGCTGACGACTATCTTGTGAAACCGTTTGGATTTGAAGAGCTTCTGGCCAGAATACGTGTGATGATTCGCAGGAACAGCCAGTCCGGCGAATTAGATAACATATTGCACGCGGGCAATCTTACGATGAATATAAGGACACACCAGGTGTGCAGAGGGGATGTGGAGATTGAACTGTCCGCTAGAGAATCCCAGATTCTGGAGTATCTTCTGCGCAACAAAGGGTGCGTCCTTACGAGAGAGGCCATCGAGGCTCATGTATGGAATTATGATTATATCGGCGGTTCCAACATGATAGATGTGTACATCAGATATCTCAGAAGAAAAATAGATGAAGGGCATGAAGGGAAGCTGATACACACGGTACGCGGTCAAGGCTATGTATTGAGGGAAGAAGTATGAAACGAAACGCAGTGAGGATAAAGATAACTCTGTGGTATGCTCTGATTATACTCCTGCTCATGGTAGGCCCGCTGACCGCCCTCGTATTCACGGCTGAAAAAGTGTCATGGAACAGAGCGGAAGGGAATTTAAAGGAGAGCCTGCATGACTTTATGGAGGAGATCGACATACATGCGGACGGCTACGAGGCGGATGAGGATACGGAATATTATGATGACGGCGTTAGCTTCAGCATTTACGATGAAGAGGGCAAGCTGAAGGAAGGCAACGTGCCCGTACATTTTCCGGAAGACACAGTGCTGAAAAGCGGTGAAGTGCAGAGCGTCTCGTCAGAAGATAGAAAATGGATCACCTATGATGAAGCATACCGCACGGAAGGGCAGATTATCTGGTTCCGGGCAGTGGCATCGGCAGGCGACCTGTCTATGATGGGGCAGGTACTGCTGACCCTTGTGCTGATTGTCACCCCTGTACTGGCAGTTCTTGCCATCGTTGGAGGTTATATTATTACAGGCAGGACGCTGAGGCCGGTAGAGGAGGCGCTGGAACGGGAACGGGTCTTCACGGCAGACGTATCTCATGAACTGAGGACGCCGGTGTCAGTTATTACATCAGAGAGTGAATTTGCCCTGATGCCCGAGACATCCAAAGCAGAAATGCAGGATAGCCTGTCAGTCATCCTTAAGCAGGCAGGCAGAATGTCGGACCTGATAGAGCAGCTCCTTGTGCTGTCACGGGGGGAGGCTGGCGTACAGAAGCTTCAGATGAAGGAAGTAGATATGAGTGTCCTTGCACAGCTGACGGCAGAAGAGATGGGAGAAAAGGCGGAAGCCGAGGATATCAGGATTGTGACGGATATCCGTCCCGGCCTAAAAGTACGGGGGAGTGAAGAAATGCTGATACGCCTTTTTATCAATCTGCTGGAAAACAGCATACGTTATGGAAAAAAAGGCGGGACCGTGCGGGTATCCCTTTCCATCGAAGGAAACTCTGTAAAAGGCTGTGTGGAGGATGACGGGTGTGGTATAAAGCGGGAAGATCTGCCCCATATATGGGAACGGTTCTACCAGGCAGATGCCGTGCGGACGAAAGACGGGCGCAGAGGATTTGGACTGGGGCTCCCGATGGTGCAATGGATTGTGAAGGTCCACCGTGGAAGGATTCAGGTAGAGAGCAGGCTGGATGAAGGAACGAGGTTCACATTCTGGCTGCCCGTATCTGTATCCGGAAGATAGCAGGAGGCAAGTATATATGCAGATTACGGACTTGAGAATTCGGAATTTCAAATCCATACGGGACATGCACATCCAGGGAATCGAAAATGCACTTATCCTAGTGGGACAGAACAATACGGGCAAGACAGCAGTGTTGGATGCTATCCGGGCAGTAGGTGGCTCGTATGACATAAGCCGGGATGATTTCCAGGAGGACTATCCCAATATTGAAATCATGGTATCGCTGAGCATCGCTGAGGAGGACCTAAGGCTTCTGCACAAGAGCGGTGCAGTCAGCCAGTACCGAAGATATGATGCATGGCTTTCTGACCTTCGCAAGAAGCTGCCCTCATTTGACGGGACGGTCCTGTCTTTCCAATACGTAGTGAATCGGGAAGGAAAGGTGCGATGGGGCGATGGGAAGCAGAAGAACAACCCATATATCCAGGAAGTATTCCCGAAGATATACTACATGGACACGCAGCGCGGACTCGGACAGTTCCAGGAGGAGCTGCTGATGATGCAGGAGGACAGCCTGCTGAAGCAGATGAGAAAGGGCTGCTGCATTTTCGACCAGGCAAAGCCGTGCAGCAACTGCTTTGCGTGCATCGGGCTTATCAATCAGAAGAAGCCGGGGGAGATGAATGCTTTTGAAGCGGCAAAGCTGCTGGATTATAAACTGTACCGGCTGAACCTGGATGATTTTTCCCGCCGGGTAAATGAGAACTTCCGCAGAAACGGCGGCCATGATGAGATACGGTTCTCCATGAACCGTGACATCGAGCGTATGCTGTCGGTCACTGCGGAGGCATATGATTCCGGCAGAAATATAGTAAAGCCGGTGGCCCGCATGGGAAAAGGGATGCGCAGCATCTATATGCTGTCGCTTCTGGAAACTTATGCCCAGGGGAAGGGGCAGAATCCAGGCATGATTATAGTGGAAGAGCCGGAGATATTTCTCCATCCACAGCTGCAGAAAGTGTCAGGGGAGATCCTATACCGGCTGTCCAGAAATAACCAGATAATATTTTCTACCCATTCACCCAATATGCTGGCTAATTTCAACAGCCGCCAGATCCGGCAGGTCGTACTGGATGAGGAAGGATGCTCGCAGGTCTGCCATAAGACAGACATCAGTGCCATATTGGAGACGCTTGGATATACGGCAAACGACCTGATGAATGTGAACTTTGTGTTTATCGTAGAAGGAAAACAGGACAAAAGCAGGCTGCCGCTTTTGATTAAGAAATATTATTCCGAGACTTATGACGAGGACGGCAATCTGTCACGCATAGCCATTATAACAACGAACAGCTGCACAAATATCAAGACATATGCGAACCTTAAATATATGAATCAGATATATCTGAAGGATAATTTCCTGATGGTACGCGACGGTGACGGCAAGGACCCAGAGATGCTGAAGCGGCAGCTGTGCAGATATTACGAGGAACGCAGCATGGAAGACGCAGATAAGCTGCCCCGCGTCACAGAGAAGAATGTGCTCATCCTCAAATATTACTCCTTTGAGAATTACTTCCTGAACCCGCTTATTATGGAGCAGCTCGGAATGATAGATGCAGAGGAAGAATTCTATGAGATTTTTCTGGACCGGTGGAAAGAGTATCTGCATAAGATTCAAAGCGGAACAGAGCTAAGAAATATAATCGGACAGGACCTGGAAACGGTGGACGATGTCAAAGCCCATATGGAAGAGATTAAGACATATATGAGGGGGCACAATCTTTATGACATATATTATGGAAGATATAAAAAAGAGGAACAAGAACTGCTTACAAAATATATCGACCTTGCATCAAGGGAGGATTTTCAAGATATTCTCGATGCCATCGACCGTTTTATCTATTTCGAAAGTCGAAAGGCCGAACCGTTATGAGGAAGTAAAATAATGAGGAATTATTGTGGATGTATTGACAATCTGCCAGACGACGCATTATAATATACCCCAAAAGGAGTTACTAAATATAAAACATACATTTAGTAAAAAAGGAGGTACCATATGCTGTTATTATCCAGAGAGGATATCAAAAAAGTATTTACAATCAAGGACGCGATTGAAGCAGACAAGAAGGCGTTCCAGCTCGTAGTGGAAGGAAAGTGTGACGCGCCGCTGCGCACGAATATCCAGGCGCCCAAGCATGATGGCTGCTTTTTATTCATGCCCGCCTATGTCGAAGAGATGGATACCGCATCGCTGAAAATCATCAACATATTCCCCCACAATATAGACAATGGGATACCGTCATCTCCGGCACAGGTACTGCTCATTGACGGCAATACGGGAATCGTGACGGCAGTGCTGGACGGTACATATGTGACGCAGCTGCGGACCGGCGCGGCTTCCGGAGCAGCGTTTGACGTGCTGGCGAGGAAGGATGCCAGAATCGGAGCCCTGATTGGGACAGGGGGACAGGCGGCGACACAGCTTGAGGCTATGATGGCGGCCCGTAATCTGGAAGAGGTAAGAGTTTATGACATGAATTATGAACGTACGCAGGACTTTGCTGCCCGTATGCAGGAGGAGCTGAAGGACTATGGCACGAAGATCGTGGCAGTCAGATCTTCTGATGAAGCGGTTGAGGGTGCAGATCTTTTAATCACAGTCACACCGTCTTCCAAACCTGTATTCGATGGAACAAAGGTGAAGGCCGGAGCGACCGTAAGCTGTGTAGGCGCCTATCAGCACCATATGCAGGAGATGGATCCACGTATTCTGACCCGTGCGTCCAAGATATATTTTGATTCCGAGGAAGCGGTTCTGTCCGAGTCCGGTGATATTCTTATTCCTCTTGAAGAAGGAATCATCACGAAGGATGACTTTACAGGGGACCTTGGCGACGTAATAAGAGGCAAGATAACAGGACGTGAAAATGATGAAGAGATTATCGTGTTTGAGACGGTAGGCGTAGCGACACAGGATCTTGTCGCAGCCAAGGAAATCTATGAGAAGGCAGTGGCAGCCGGTGTCGGCACCAACTGGAACTAGAAGGAGGGCGTGATATGCCGCATATCAGTATCAAGATGTATCCAGGCAGAACGGAAGAAGTCAAGAAAGAGCTGGCTGAAAAGACGAAGGAATTTATCATGGAGCAGATGAATATGGAAGAAAAATACATCTCTGTATCTGTGGAGGAATATGAGAAGGAAAACTGGAAGGAAGAAGTCGCCGACAAGATCCGTCCGGAGGAACTATACGTAAAGGCAAATTTCTAGGCAGGTGAGGACTCCCCATGGATAATGAAATCTTAATGCTCAATAAGATTGGACTGACCGATGCAGAAGCCAAGGTTTATCTTACGCTGCTGCAGAACGGCAGCCTGTCCGGGTATGAGGCAGGAAAGCTGGCGGGGGTGCCACGCTCCAAGATATACAATATACTGGAATCGCTCATTCAGAAAGGCTTCATACTCTACACAGAATATGAAAGCAACAATAAATACGCAGCAGTCCCGATGACAGAAGTGGCGGAACGGGTCGAAGACGAGACGAAGAATGTCCTGTCGGACTTAAAGGGGCGGCTTGGCATCTTTCCTCAGAAGACGAATCTGGACTATATCTGGCATATCAGGACGAATGGCAATGTATTCGCCAAATGCAGAGATATTATCAGAAAGACGAAAGAAGAGCTGCTGCTTCAGATATGGACGGAGGATCTTCCATACATCCTGGAAGACGTCCGGAAGCTGGAAGAGAGGGGACTGAGGCTCGGTGCTGTCATATTTGGTGCAAAAGATGATGAGGAGATTCCTCTTAAGAAGTATTGCAGGCACGGAATGGGACAGGAGAAAAAAGAGGAGATGGGAGGACGCTGGATTACTCTCGTGTCGGACAGAAGGGAAGTAGTGTTCGGACAGATTATTAGCGACACGATTGCCGAGGTAATCTGGACAGAGAGCAGGCCTATGATATCTCTTGCGGCAGAGTGTGTCAGACATGACATGTACTTCTATAAGAGCGCGGACAAATTCACAGATCTCATGCAGCAGGAATATGGGGATGATCTGAAAGGGATACGCAATATATTCTAAAACGAATAAAGACGAGAACAGGCACAGTGTGCAACAGGCACGCCGTGCCTTTTTTTGTTCCGGTAAAAATCAACTCAGTTTATTGGTTGTTTAATTCACCGTAGAGAGCGAAAAATGTTTAGTAAAAGCATTTAATTGTGCGATATGTCGAAAAATAGTTTCGTAATTCTGAATTATTGTGGTAAAACAGATAAAATGTTAGAATTTTATAAAAGGTTTTCGTAAAACAGTTTCCTTGAGGAGAATATTTTAACAGAAAGGGGGACATGGATGAACATACAGGATATAGCCAAGCTGGCACAGGTATCGGCTTCTACGGTTTCGAAAGTAATCAACGGGAAGGATAAAGAAATCAGTGAAGAAACAAGAAAAAAAGTTCTGAAGATTGTAAAGGAATATAATTATGTACCATATTTTAAGTTTCTCGAGAAGGATGGATTGAAAAAACAATTAATTGGACTTATTGTTCAAAGAAATAACCGGGATCGTGAAAACTTGGTTTTATCTGTAGAAAAGGCAGCTAAAAAGGCAGGATACAGAATGATTGTCTGCTTTGCAGATAATGAAGATGAGATTTCCGATTGTGTTAAAGGGTTAATTCAAAAAAAAGTATCCGGATTGTTGATTGATTCAAAGCGGTGGATCCCCTGTGACGGATGGGAATCTAAAACCATATACATAAGCCAGACGAAAGTAGTTGACGAAAGGCAGCCCGTTACATTTTATTATCGCTTATCAGAGGCAGGGGAGCTGGCTGCAGAATATTTGTTAAATGCAGGACATAGGACTATCGGCTGTATATTTACTAAGGCGGACAGGTCTATCGCAGATGGATATAAGGCGATGCTTCGAAAAGAAAATCTGCAGGTACAGCCTATTTTGATTTATGAGAGTGAACTTCTGGAGGAGATTGAGAGATATGGTATTAGTCAGTGCCTCAGTCAGAATGCTACTGCACTCATATGCGGTTCTCAGGAAATCGCATGCTGTGTCTGCCGGTTTCTGGAGCGTACGAATACGTTAATTCCCAAAGATATTTCTCTGATTGTAATTGGCCAGGACAACTTGACTGAGTTGCTAGGATATGATATTACGGTGGTTCGGTTTCCCACAGAGCAGATGTATGTAGAAGCGTCAGAATATCTTTTAGATGTAATTGAGAATCCGCAGAAAATGGGTAGGGTCAGAAAGTTCCTCCCGGTGCTTATTGAAAGAGGCAGTGTGGCAAGGCCGGCCCAGGAGAAGCAGGGAGAGAAACTTGTGGTAGTGGGAAGCATGAATATGGATGTCACCATAGAAGTTGCAACAATTCCAATTAAGGGAATGACACAGATAGCAGGAAGGGTAAGGGTGTCACCCGGTGGTAAAGGGGCAAATCAGGCAGTCGGTGCGGGAAGACTGGGTGGGGATGTATACATGATAGGATGCCTGGGCAATGATATGGACGGGAAACAGTTATATACAAGCCTGGTGGAGAGCCATGTGCATACAGACGGAGTTATGTTTGACTCCAATCTGCCGAGTGGAAAGGCCTATATCAATGTGGACAAGGAGGGTGAGAATACAATTGTAGTGTATCCCGGTGCTAACCAGAATCTGGATGAGAAACAGATAAGAGAATTCCGGCATGTTTTTAATAATGCAAAGTACTGTCTGCTTTCCCTGGAAATCCCGATAAAGACGGCGGAGTATACAATAAAGTTTTGTAATAGAAACCACATTGCTATTATTTTAAAGCCGTCAGGGGCGGATACAATGAAGGAGGAGCTGCTGAGCGGAATTGATTTTTTTATCCCCAATGAAAAAGAACTGCATAAGATTGTGGCGGGGACCGGAAGTGTGGAGGAGAAGGCGGGTATCCTTCTGCAACGGGGAGTAAAGAATGTAATTGTTACCTTAGGAAAAAAAGGATGCTATTTTAAAAATGATGAGAAGGAAATTACTTTTTCAAGTGCTGATTTTCAGGCGGTGGACACTACAGGCGGTGCAGATTCGTTTATAAGCGCCTTGGCAGTTTATTTGAGCGAAGGAAAAAATATCGAGCAGTCAATACAATTCGCTACCTATGCTGCGGGAATTACCGTAACAAGATATGGTGTCCAGCCGGCACTCCCGGACAGACAGAACCTGAATATATATGAAGATGACATCAACGCTGGTACAACAACGCGGTCATCATAGACAGGAGGAAAGAATAATGAAAAAAATACTGGTAGTGGGAAGCCTGAATATGGATTCAGTAATTGAGACGCCGTATATGCCCCAAATTGGCGAGACCATTCTTGGAAAAGGTGTTTCCCAGATTCCGGGCGGAAAAGGAGCCAACCAGGCTTATGCAATCGGAAAATTGGGTGGATATGTCTCTATGATAGGAGCAGTAGGCAATGACATGTACGGTAAGAAGCTAGTTAAAAACTTAAAAAAAGTGAATGTCCATACCAGTGGAATCAAGGTGCTGGACAACTGTCCTACCGGACAGGCCTACATTAACGTAGACCATAACGGTGACAATACCATTATAGTAATACCGGGTGCTAATGCAATGATTACAAAAGAAATGATAGATGAGAATCGGAATCTCATTGAGGAATGCGATATGGTAATTATGCAATTAGAAATACCGATTCCTATTGTGGAATATGTAAAGAGCCTGGCATTGAGTATGGGAAAACAGATTGTCTTAGACCCGGCTCCTGCGGCAAATCTGCCGGATAGTTTCTTTGATGGAATTGACATTCTCAAACCCAATGAAACAGAGCTTGGTATTTTGTCAGGCAGGACATTGGACACATTGAAAGACTTGAAAAATGGTGCAGAGCAGATGCTTGCAAAGGGGATAAAGAGGGTTGTAGTTACACTGGGAAGTGAAGGATGCCTGATGGCGGAAGAAGGAAAAAAAACATTCTTCCCGGCAAATAAGGTAGAGGTTGTAGATACTACTGCAGCAGGGGATAGTTTTACGGCCGCATTTGTCATTGCATTAAGTGAAGGGAAAAGCTATGAAGAAGCAGTGAAGTTTGGACAGAAAGTTTCTTCTATCGTTGTAACAAAAAAAGGCGCACAGACATCCATTCCGAAAAGAGAAGAGGTGAGAGAATGAAGAGGATTATTATAGATACGGATCCGGGAATTGACGACGCTTTTGCAATTTTGCTTGCACTTGCGGCAAAGGAAAAATTAGAAGTGTTGGCATTAACAACGGTAAACGGAAATGCAGGTGTGGATCAGGTGACAAAAAATGCTTGCAAGATATGCGACATCGCAGATGAAAATGAACTTCCCATATTCAAAGGCTGCAGCAGGCCGCTTTGCAGGGAGAGGGAAAACAGTGCAGTGTTTCACGGGGACGATGGACTTGGAAATATTGGGATACCGGATACAGTGGTAAAAGTAGGCTGTGAGCACGCAGTGGACTATTTAGTAAGGAAGGCAAGGGAGGAGAAGGGGGAGATTACTTTGACCGCTATCGGTCCGCTGACAAACATTGCAGCAGCAATCAAAAAAGATGCGGAATTTGCAGGAAATGTAAAAGAGCTGGTTATCATGGGCGGCGCGGAATTCAAAGGAAATATGTCGCCCCATGCAGAGTTTAACTTCTGGGTAGACCCAGAGGCGGCAAAGATTGTATTTGCAGCAGGGTTCGGCAAAATTACAATGATTGGCCTTGATGCCACGGCTTATATTTATTTAGACCCTGTACTCAGGGAGTTACTGTATGCAATCAACACTCCTGTTTCCAGATTTATGCATAAAATATCCAGGGTTTATATGGATGGCCACTGGAAGATTGAAAAAAAGCTGGGATGTGAACTGTGTGATGTTCTTACGATTGCTTATTTACTGGATGAGAGCGTGGTTGAAAAGGTGGATGCATTTGTGGACGTTGAAACAAAGGGACTGTGTGAGGGGGCATCTGTCGTATACCGCAAAAAATATTATCCCCAAAAAGAGAAAAACTGTGAGGTGGCAGTAAAGGCAGATGTAAAGCATTTTTATGACATTTTTTTCAAATATTTATTTCCTGAATATTTGGCTACCGCAGCACAGCTGTTAACAAATTACTACGACTCAAAATAAACAAGTATTAAATGAGGTTAGAAAAGGAGGAAAAATTATGTTAAATGAAAAAAGAGGTCTAAAAGCAGATTTTACTTTAATTACTATTTTGATTATTCCAATCGCAATTGCAGTTAATTTTATCATTGGAAGTCTCGTGCTCACCCTAAAACTGCCCTTGTATTTGGACAGTATAGGTACGTTTCTGGTGGCAATATTGGCCGGGCCCTGGGTTGGCGCCCTGACGGGTTTTTTAAGTATCGCAATTAACTCCATTGCAGACCCAACATTGTTCCCGTTTTCTATTATAGCATGTGCGCTTGGCTTTATCGTTGGTTTTATGGCAAGAAGAAAGATGTTCACAACGATTGGCAGGTTTATTATCGCAGGTATTATTACAGCGTTTGTCGCAATGGTGATGAGTATTACAATCTCTTATATATTTTATGGTGGGTTTGATACAAGCGGAAATGCACTGCTGCTGGGTACCATGGTGACTGCAGGAATCCCGTTCTGGCCGGCTGTGGTAGTGATTAATTTTATTTCCGAGGTGCCGGATAAATTTATCTCTCTGCTTGTGCCATATTTAGTAATCAGGGGAATGTCGGAGCGCTATTTACATAAGTTTTCAAATGGATCGGTATTTATTGATGCAAGAAAAGCAAGAGAGGAAAAGAAGAAGAACAAATAATCTTGTTTTGAAGGAGGGTGAAAATGGAACGGAAAAATCAGAACATTATCAAACGATGGAATCCGTTAACACTTCTGTTTTTGATTATATTATTAGCTGTGTTTTCTGTATTATATAATTATAAGGTGACGCTTGTGATTGTTATGATTATGGTTATTACAGCAATGCTGGCAGGTGAAGGGCATAACTTTTTAAAAGCCTGGATAAAATCCATTGTTGTCATATGTGCAATATGCTTTGTGCTACAGTCTCTTTTTATTCCTGGGCAGCAGGTGCTGTGGGAATTCTGGGTATTTCAAATAAAGAGAGAATCCATCGGCAGGGCCATAATACTTTGTTCCAGAATTCTGGGGGTAGGATCGGCCATATTATTGGGTGCGAAGTTAATCGATATGAGCAGTTTGATGACGGTATTGGAAAAAAAGGGGATATCCCCCTCAGCCACATACATCCTGTTATCCACATCCAATATCATCCCTCAGATGTCAAAGAAGATGAATGCGATTATGGAAGCGCAAAAATCCAGGGGAATAGAAACAGACAGTAATCTCATTGTGAGAGCAAAGGCGTTTTTTCCGGCCGTTGTTCCATTACTCCTGAATTCTCTTGTCAGCGCGGAAGAGAGGGCGATTACAATGGAAGCCAGGGCTTTTTCAGCATCCTGCTCCAAAACAAAGATTAGAGATGTAGAGGATGCCAAAAGCGATAAGATAATACGCATATTACTGGCAGTCATACTACTCCTTGGGATTGGAGGTAAAATATGGATTGTATTAAAGTGACAAATCTGACGTACCAGTATCCAACCTCTCAGCAAAAGGTGCTAAAGGATATTTCTTTTTCCGTAAAAAAAGGTGAGCTATGTGCAATTATAGGTGCAAATGGAAGTGGTAAGACGACGCTTTGTAATGCAGTAAGAGGATTTATCCCTGGTTTTTATAAAGGAGAGATGACGGGAGAGGTACTGGTAAATGGAATAAATGTACAGAAGGAGAAAATGGGAGATTTAGCGCTACATATAGGGTTCGTATTCCAAAATCCATTCACACAAATCAGCGGGATAGCAAAAACGGTATATGAAGAACTGGCATTTGGCCTTGAGAATATGGGAGTAGAGCCTGACAAAATTCATGAACGCATTGAATGTATCATGAAGCTTACCCATATAGACGAATTCCGTGACCGTGACCCATATCAATTATCCGGGGGCCAGCAGCAAAGGGTTGCTCTTGCGGCAATTCTGGTGATGGAACAGGAGGTTCTTGTCATTGATGAGCCGACTTCCCAACTGGACCCACAGAGCACAGATGATATCTTTGAAATTATTTGGCAGATGAAAGAGATGGGGAAGACTATCGTGCTTGTGGAACATAAAATGGAACAGATAGCAGAATATGCAGATCATGTTATTGTGCTAGAAAAAGGGAAGGTTGTTATGGACGGCACTCCAAAAGAAGTATTCACAGATACGGATATACTGCGGTATCATACGCGTCTGCCTCAATGTACCAGAATTGCATTGGAAATGATGAAGGAACGAATATCGTTTTCAAAAATTCCGATTACAGTAGAAGAAACAATACGTGAACTGAAAAAAACGTTAGAAATATAGAAAGGAGGAAAAATGTCATTAGTAGAAGTGACTAATATCTCATATAAATATCCTAATGGATACCTTGCTGTAGATGATGTCAGCTTTTCCATTGAAGCCGGAGAAAATATTGCTATCATCGGACAGAACGGCGCTGGGAAGACCACAACCGTGAAAATGCTGAATGGTCTTATGAAGCCGTGCGCTGGTGATGTTCTGATTCATGGAGAATCTACAAAAAATCATACAACCGCACAGATAGCAAGAAAAGTAGGATATGTATTCCAAAATCCGGATGACCAAATATTTAATCCTACTGTGTATAAAGAGATTGAGTATGGTTTAAAAAAGCAGAAGCTGACAATGAGTGAGTGTGAGGACAGAATTAAAGAAGCGGCGTCATTGACCGGAATGACAGATTATCTGGGAGTAAACCCATATGACCTGCCTTTGTCGATTCGTAAATTCGTAACCATTGCGTCTGTAATAGCAAGTAACTGTGATGTGATGATTTTTGATGAGCCGACAGCGGGACAGGATTTAGATGGACTTAATAGATTGTCCGGGTTGAACCGGATTCTCACAAAGAGCGGGAAAGCGATTGTAACGATTACACATGATATGGAATTTGTGGCAGATAATTATGAACGAGTGATTGTTATGTGCCGGAAAAAAGTGATTGCCGATGGATATGCACGTGATGTGTTTTTTCAGAAAGATATTATGGACAGAGCAATGCTTAAACAGCCGGCAATCGTAAGAATAGCGGAAGGAGCAGGACTTCAGGGAAATATACTGGATGTACAGGAAATGGCAGCTGCCTGCCGGGTTTATGACTTTTCAACCAACAAATTATAATTTATGCTTCATTTTATAAGCAGCCGGAAGGAAATAATTTCACTTCCGGCTGCTTTTTAACATTCAATACAGCCGGATTAATCTGCACAAACACAAACAAATTAAGGAAGAACCGTTTATTTATACTTCTTTTGTGTCGATATATATACAATAAGAATGCTTAAACTTACATTAGGAGGAACGGTTATGAGAAGAAACGATGAAAAAGCGTTGGATATGCTGGAAATATCCAGAACACGCTCGGATAAAATGCAAAAGATAATTTCCAGAATTACGGAAGGAAGAAAGCAGTTCCGGACAATCGCAGATATCAATCTGCATGCATCACTTCAGATGAGCAGCCTGAATCTGGAACTTGGAGATAAAAGCGACAGAATTATCAACTATGGCAAAAAAATAGGTTCTGTAGGAGCCAATATCCAGGCTGACCTGTCTTCCACATCAAACCATACGGCTATGATAATGGCAGAACATGAGAATCTGTCGAATACGCTGGCTGAAGTCTCCGACAATTCTGCACATGTGCTCGGAAGCCTGAATGAGAATAAGGCGGCCCTGTCAGGCATGCAGGAGACGTGTTCTGTCGTCTCCGCCGAATCAAAGACGATGAAGAAAGACATGGCCGAGCTGCAGCGTAAGATTGACGACGTGAAACGCGCGGTCGGAAGCATTAACAGCATCTCCAATCAAATCAACCTCCTGTCCCTGAATGCGTCGGTGGAAGCTGCGAGAGCGGGAGAAGCAGGTAAGGGCTTCGGGGTTGTGGCAGGCGAGATTCACAAGCTCTACGAGGCGACGAACGTGATGATAAAGGATATGGAAAAATCGCTTGAGAATATTACCGTTGCATCTGCAAGAAGCGTAAAAAGCGTCAACACGACCGTAGATTCACTGGACAAGGTAGAACAGGGCGTATCTGAGGTGGTGCAGCGCAACGAGGAAAGCGGGAGAGAAATCAGCCTGATTGTGGATAATATCGCCAAAGTTGCAGCCACAAGTGAGGAAATCAGCAGTTCCATCAATGAGACGAGCCAGAACATGGAACATCTTGGGAGAGAGACCGACAGCCTTCTGAAGATGACTCAGAACCTGGAGGACTTGAACCATGCACTCCTGGAAAAGGTCATAAGGCCGATACAGACGCTGGAAGAGAAGATGGAGACGAGTACGGAGATTATCGGCCGGCTGAACAAGGATATCTTCTACCGGCTGGATAACCGCATCTTCATAGAGTCCATGAAATCCGCAATCTCCGCTCACAGGACGTGGGTTGCGACGCTGAAGGGCATAGCCGATACGAAGGAGATCGTGCCGCTTCAGGCCAATCCTAGAAAGTGCGGGTTTGGACATTTCTACTATACGATTACTCCACAGAGATCAGATATACTGAAGATATGGGACAGTGTGGAGAAGCCGCATCAGGAACTGCATGAACTGGGTGACGAAGCAGTGATAGCGATAAAGAACGGTAAAGAACATATGCTGGATTCTATTTATCAGAGGGCGGTGTCAATCTCCTCCATGCTGATAGATAAATTTGAGACTATGGTGAGGATGTCCGAGGACTATGAACGGCGAGGAGAAAGTGTATTTGAGGCGGATTAAGCAAGCAGCCGCCCGAATGCGGTGAAGGTGGAAGATATGAGAAAAAACACAAGCTTCAGGATATTAAAATTATTGATGATTATAGCAGTCATTGCCGCATTAGGATTTACTGTCCGGGCGCAGGAGGTGCTGGCAGTTGGAATCCATGTGGATGAAAATGCAACCCAGACCGATGAAGAAGAAAAAGATTCGCAGGAGGTAAAGGAACGGGAGAACGAAGAGACCGGACGGGATGCAGCGGAAGAATCTGATAAGGCAGAGGCGGACGGCGAGGCTGCGGCCAGACTGGAGAGCATAGAACTGCTCCCGGGCGATACGCCCGCTTTCCGGCAGTTAAAGGATGCAGCGGCGGGACGGACGGATATACGCAGGGTAATGCTGGCAGAAAACGGCAGCACTTCAACTGTTGCAGCTACCCCGGGAGCATTTGACATATCAGAAGGGGATATCATTCTGTCGGAAAACGGGGATTATAAACAGATAAATAAGCGGGATGTGGTAGTATCAACGGGAACCCAGGGAGATGAGCAGTACACTGTAACAGGATCTACCGGAGAGTATAACATACATGTAGAAAGCGGTGCTTCTCCGACGATACAGGTGCCGGGCATGCAGATAAACATGCTGCCGGACGGAGCAAAAAAAGGCGGCATATATATTGAAGCAGGGGCATCGGTTACGCTTGTCCTCGGTACGGCTGATACGATATTGACCGGAAGTCAGTTCATGCCGGGGATTACGCTGGAACCGGGCGCATCATTGAATATCAGCGGAACAGGCGTGCTGAATGTAAGCGGAGGCGCCGGCGCAGACGGTATCAGCGGCGTAGACAATTCACTGGGTGGCACGCTCAAGGTGGAGGGTGGTGCCCGTCTGCATGTGTATAGCGACCAGGAAGCAGCATGTAATGTCAAGGTTTCATCCATATCAAACAAGATACTTCAGGGAACCCTTGAGACACCTGTATCCACGGGCACGAGCACAAAGATACAGGCAGAGAACAAGAACGACAGGAACGAGAAGTACCCAATGGTCCTGCCTGCTGGATATCGCTCCTTTGCCGTGTCTACGACTGAGGACGGCGGAGAATATGTCTCATACTTTCCAGGAGCGGATGACAATGTGCGGGATTCCCATCTGCTCGTGGATAAAAATACGCCGGCACGGCACAGCTATAATCTGACCGGTGCGGGCAATACATTTGCTTCTCTTGGCAATCTGATAGACCAGGAAGTGAGATATACCGTAATATTTAACGCAAACGGCGGTACGTTCCATGAGACGGAAAACGATAAGCTCATATTTGACGGCAGTAAAAAAGTAGGGTACGGGGAGACGATAACAGGAGCCCCGACAGACGCAGACGTCGAGCGCAATGCCCATACATTGCTAAACTGGTACCGGATACAGGACTCCACGGCAGACGCTGATAAATGGAACTTCGACCGGGATCAGGTAGTCAAGGATAACCTGACGTTGTATGCAACGTGGAAGCCGGACTCCTGCACCGTCATCTACCGCTCCGGCAACCGGAATGTATTGACGAAAGAAGGATATCATTACGAGGATACGCTAGAGAAAGCTGACTGGAGACCTGGCAGTGACTATAATCCGGGCTATACGCTCGTATACTGGGTGGGAGAAGACGGTAAGAGATGGGAGTTCGGAACCGGAGGTACTAAGCTTATGAAAGCGACTACGGTGCTGACTGCAGTATGGCTTCAAGACTGTACGGTCATCTTTGACCCGAATGTAGTGGGTGAAGAAGTGACAGGCTGGCCGAGGCAGACGACTGTTCCGGCGACATGGCTCGTAAGCAGGCCAGATGACAGACCGACGAGAGCCGGCTACCGCTTTACAGACTGGTATAAGGACAAGGCTTGTACCGAGGTATGGGACTTCGATTCCGATACGGCCAAAGGGGCAAAGCTGACGCTCTATGCGGGATGGGGAGCGGAGAATACGACGGTAACGTTCCATGTGGATACAGAAGCGGGCGAATCGGTGACACCGACGACGCTGTCTGTCGGATTCGGCAATACGATAAGCGAGCCATCGGCCACTAAGCCCAAACGGACAGGCAGTCTGACTACGGAGTATGAGCCAGAAGGATGGTATACGGATGAAAGACTCACTAAGAAATGGGATTTTAGTGAAGAGCTTATCGACCCGGACGGCAGCTTCGACTTGTATGTAAAATGGAAGCAGAAGACGTGTTACGCGATATTGACCCCAGGAGACAGAGAAGCGCTGCCCCAGGAGGAGATTCCCAAACCGGTGCCTTACGACAGCAGTCTGGAGACGCAGTATGGCGTCGGCGGGCTGAACGGCGAATTCACGAAGAAGGGGCACAAGATAACCGGATGGCGTACATCGGCAGGGCAGCAGTGGGAGTTGGACAAGCCGCTGACAGAGGATGTGACGCTCAGGGCACAGTGGGAAGCGGAAGTCTATGATGTGGAGTTCGTGACACCGGCAGACGCTCCGGAACTGCCGGAAGGTGCCAGAACACAGCCAGTCGTATACAACCGCTCGGTACAGGCACCTGCGTATCCGGAGGCGGAGGACGCATGGCCGGGACATACGTTCCTTGGATGGAATACGGAAGAAGACGGCAGCGGAACCTATTGGAAATTCTCGGGCGAGCCGGGAGCGAATCTTGTAGAAGGGCCTGTCACGTTATATGCACAATGGCAGTGGGATGAGTACAAGGTTACGTTCCAAACATACGCTGAGGACGAAAATCCGCCGTCTGAGATAAACGGGCTTCACTATGGAGAGAAGATTCCTGAGCCTGTCGAACCGGTGCGTAATCACTATAGCTTCCTCGGCTGGTATAAGGACGAGGAACACACGCAGCTTTGGGACTTCAATACGGATACGATAACAGGAGATATGGTTCTATATGCAGGATGGGAAGGCAGCATCATAGATGTCACGCTCCATGTCAGGTATGAGCCGGAACATGCAGAACATCCGGGAGAAGAGGTGACTGTAAGACCGGCAGCCGATATCCGGTACGGAGATTACCTAGACAGGGATATGCTGGAAAGCCTGGATGAGACGAAGCACCGCGATGGATATACGTTGAACGGATGGTATACGGAGCCAGGCTACGCAGAAGAAACAGTCTGGAACTTTGCCGAAATGAGAGCCGAGCCCGCGGACGAGCAGATGGACTTATACGGATACTGGACCTGGGACGAATATACGGTGAACTTTATCACATATGATGGAGATGTAGTGAATAATATTCCACCGATACAAGGGGTACACTTTGGCGAGAAGGTTTCGAGGCCGTCAGATGACCCGTTGAGAGAGCATTATGAATTTGATGACTGGTATCCAGATCTGGAGGCAGAGGAGAAGAAGCCATGGAACTTTAGCAGAGATACTGTTACAGGGGACATGAATCTGTACGCCGGATGGATTCCGGATGTGTACACGCTTTCCTTCGAGACAAACGGAGGGACCGCCCTGAATCCGGTACAGGTAACATACGGCACTTTTATAGACAAGAATATGCTGAAGACAGAACGGACCGGTTATGAACTAGCAGGATGGTACAAAGACCCGGGACTGACAGAGAAGTTCAATCCGGAAAGAGACTATGTGGACCGGGATATGACCATCTATGCAGCGTGGGAACTGGAAAAATTTACAGTGCGGTTTCATTACCGGGCAGACAAAGACAGCCAGGAAGAGGAGGTCATCACATATACAGACGTGTACCAGACCGGAGATTACATCACGAAGCCGGACAAGACGGTTCCTCACAAGACACTTAGCAGCTGGTTTACAGAACCCGGCTGGCAGAAAGAAAAGCAATGGGTATTCAAAAGAGATAAGGTGTCCGGTGATACCGACCTCTATGCGTACTGGTCGGACACGTTATACAATGTACATTTCGAGACATACGGCGGAACGGAGATTGAGGACAAAGAGCTTGCATGGGGCAGCCTTCTGGAGATGCCGGAGGCCCCGGAACATGAAGGATGTACATTTGGTGGCTGGTATAAGGATGCCGGGTATAAGACTTCCTGGGACTTTGAAGAAGATTTTGTAGACGGTGACACGACCATCTATGCAAAGTGGAATCCGAATACGTATACCGTTACGTTTGATGCGGCAGGGGGAACCGGAGCACCGGCGGCCCAGAAGCTTCCATACGGATCGCTTATCCCGGAGCCGGCGGCGCCTGTAAGAGAAGGCTATACGCTGACCGGATGGAAAAGCGCGGAGGGCGATGCCGGCAACTGGAACTTCTCACAGGATACAGTTGCGGGAGATATGACATTAACAGCACAGTGGGCGGAGGCCAGGGCTGTGGCAAATGAGCAGCAGGGTGACGGTTCAGGCGGAGGCTCTGGAGCATCTGGAACAGATGGCAATGGGGGCAGTCCGGTCGATTCAGCAGCCCAGGCGCTGACAGATGCCGTAGAAGGTCTGAAAAAAATCCTCACCGGAGACAAAGCGCCATTGACCTATGCGGTTACAGGGATATTCCTGTCTGCCGCTGCCATCATATGGCTGCTAAAGAAGCGCTTTAAATAGTTTGAGAAGTGAAGGTATGTGCAGTGAACGAGGGAAAAGTAACTTACAGAGAATTAGAGCTATATCTTAAGAAAAGAAATTATTTTGGTATGCGGCCGGATAAGGAATTCATCCGGTCGCAGCTGGAAGACCCATACCTGGATGGGATTACGTTTGACGGACTGCTGCGGGAGGGTTGGAAGGTATATCTGCAGAAGATGCTGGAGCGCGGTTCCCAGTGGGAAGAAATCCGCAAGGAAAAGAAGAAGGAGCAGGCCAATATCCGAGCACTTTTCTACGGCATGAGCAGCGGCAATGACAAGGAAGACGGTAGAGGAAGCTTTGTAGAGACTGATGACGGTATGGAACTCAAATTAATCCTGCATCGTCCGGGACCAGGAGAGAAGAAGCTGACTGAAAATGATATCTGGAAGATGCTTATAAAAAAAGGGGTCACATACGGTGTAAAAGAGTCTTATATCCGGCGTCTTGTAGAACGTCCTATATATGAGAAGCGCTTTAGAATCGCGCAGGGAGAACGGCCGGAGGCAGGCGAGGACGGAAAGGTCATCTATCATTTTAATAAAGATTTCAGTATGGCGCCTAAAATAGATGCAGATGGAAAAGCTGACTATAAATCTCTGGATTATGTAAACAACGTCAACAAGGGTGATCTGCTGTGCGAGATTATTCCGCCAACCCGCGGAAAAGAGGGAAGGGGGCTGGATGGCAGCATCATACCCGGTATCGAAGGGAAGGGGGCAGATGTCTCCGCCGGGATGAATACTCTTCTGTCGGCAGATAAAAAAAGAATCTATGCTTCCTGTGAAGGTTTCCCTGTCGATGAGGATGGTGTCATCCATGTGTGCAAATATCTTCAGCTTGAGAATGTAGGTGCCGCAACAGGTAACATAGACTTTATCGGTTCCGTATACGTGGCAGGAGATGTGCAGTCAGGATTCAAGGTGTCGGCGACAGATGATATCATCGTAGACGGACTTGTGGAAGGGAGTCTGGAGGCAGGTAGAAATGGAATGAAAGGGGCCGGACGTGAGTCGCTTTCAGCGGGAAAGGATATAAGGGCTGAATTTGTCGAGAACGCGGAAGTGCTTGTAAAAGGGAATATATATGCGGATGTAATCATGAACAGCAAAGTAGAATGCTGGGAGAGCATGTTCGTATTCGGAAGAAGAGGAAGACTTGTGGGAGGGGAGTATTGGGCTGGAAATAAGATAGAAGCAGACGAGATTGGAAATGAAGCCAACGTATATACTGCGCTCAGGCTGTTTCCATCTGTCGGTGAAGACCGGAAACGAAAAAGCTTTACATTACAGGTCAAGGAAGCGAGCGGCATGATCAATGAACTGTCAAAGATTCTGGAGCAGAGAGAAGGGATAGATGATGCGGTATGGAGAATCGTAGTGGTAAGAGTATCGTATCTTATAAAATACCTGGATAAGCATATAGAGGACTGGCAGGAACGGCTCCGGAAAATACAGGAATGGAACAGGCAGAACCGTATGGTCAGGGCGATGGAGGTGCTTCACTCCAACATATATATAGAACTGAACAGCTCACCTTTCCGCAATCGGCATGAACGTTATGGACGTACAAAGATATATCTTGCAGGTGGTAATATAGATGTGATAACAGAAGGGAAAGATAGAAATGATTAATTTTTTCAAATCGGGGACGGCCGACCGCCAAAAATCGGTTAAGGACGATTCTGGCAGCACGGAAGGTGCTCATCTTCTTGGCAGCCGTGATCTTCTGGAAAAAGAATATTCTAATGCGGATGGGATGAAGAATGAAGTTCTGGTTATCATCCAGCTGAATCGGTTCACTCATCTGAACACAATCTTCGGCATGGAAATGATAGAGACCATTGTAAAGATTATAAGCGGACTTATCGCAGAATATGCAGAGCGGATGGGCGGGAAGGCATACTCCCTGCAGATGGATCTGATTGCGGTTGTGACCCCGTACGGTGAAAAAGATACATTCCTGGAAGGGCTTAAGGAACAAGTCAAGAAGATGGAAGAGGTGAATTTCAGGGATGAGGACATTGTGTACAGTAACCACTATACATTTACATATATCGTATATTTCCTTGACTTTGACAAGTCCTATGTACCAGATATCAAACTGATTCTTGACAACATGCTTCTGAAGCTGAAGCAGATTGGGAATGGCAACAGTACGAGAGGGGAAGTATATAACGGTGCAGGTGATCCGAACTGGAGATTATTGGACAGCCTGAGCAGAGAAGTAAAAAGAGGATGGGAAAACCGGGAGTTCATCCCATATTACCAGCTTATCTATGAGCTGAAGACAAGCACGCCCGTAGGGGCGGAGCTGCTGACCAGGTGGAACCACCCCGAACGGGGAATCCTTACGCCGAATGAATTCCTTTCGGTATTGGAAAAGCAGGGACTTATACTTAATTTGGACTTGTATATGCTGGAAGAGGCATGTAAAAAAATCAAAAACTGGATAGAGGAAGAGCTTGTGACAGTCCCCATCACGGTCAATATATCCAAGCTTAACCTGCACAGAGAAGATTTTCTGCCAAAGGTGCTGGATATTGTCAAGCGGTATGATATACCGGGGGTGCTTCTCATACTTGAGATTGAAGAAAGCATTATCGTGACGGAGCTGGATTCCGAGCTTATACATACGATCAATGAGCTGAGGGATTATGGCATCCAGATATCCATGGACAAGTTTGCGGCCACCGAGTATTCTTCTCTCAATGTCCTGCGCTATGTCCCTATAGATATGATTAAGGTGAATCCGTCTTTCTTCCCTGGTGAAGATGCGGACAGGAGAGAGAAGATATTTGTGCGCAACGTATTCCGGATGCTGCGGGATCTCGGCATACGGGCGGTAGCGGAACGAGCTGAGACTAAAGACGATATTGCCAAATTTGAGAAATATGGCTGTGAGTGCGCACAGGGCTTCTACTATTCCAAACCTATGTGCGACGAAGAATTCGAAAAGATAATATTTTAGATAGAAGAAGTAAAGGAGAGATAAGATGAGATACGAAGTGACAAAGGATTTGGAGACGGGTAACACATTGATTGACTCAGAACACCGGCAGCTGTTCGATATGGTGAACAAGCTGCAGGACGCATGTGCTCAGGGAAAAGGGAGAGCACAGATAGAGTCATCGGTCAAGTTCCTTATGGACTATGTCAAAAAGCATTTTAGCGATGAAGATAATCTTCAGAAGAAGTATAAATATCCCGGATATGATGCACACCACAAGTTCCACCAGAGCTATATGACGCAGATAGACAGTGCAGGTAAGGAGCTTCTGTCCAGAAACGCGGATATCGCGTCTCTGGCAGAAGTAAACAGGCTGATAGGAATCCTTATCTCACATATCAGGACGGAAGATAAGAAGATTGCTGCCCATATACATACAGTGGAGGGAAAGTAGCAGCTTTACGCAAATGAAATATCAACAGGTACGGATGAGATGCTGATGTCGGCAGCTGTCAAGGCTGTGGCACCGGCATCTTGCGTTATAGGGACGTCTCCGGAGAGCGCAGGTTCCGGTACATACGGAATGTCCCTGGCCGGTTCATCGTATCCGTGCCTGCCGTATCTTCGGAAGCGGAAGGACTGGTTAATTTCTTCAAGCTGACCTTCCTTTCGGATACATTCATCAGCAGAACGGCGTCTGGCCTCCATTTTCTTCCGTTCAATCATAAGTGCCATCTCACGAGACCGTTCCTGGCGTTTTTGTGCTCTTTTCTGACGTAATGCGGCCAGTTCTGCTTCGTTCAGGCGGCGAATCTTGCGGCCGCCTCTTTGGAGTAGCTTCTGCATGGAAGATATAGCCGCCCTTGCCTTCATCCGCTCCTGGCTGTCCCCAAAGCAGGCGGACAGCCGAAGATTGGCAATATCACGTCGGGCGCGGGACATGACGGTCTGCACCTGTCCCTTCGTCCGGGCACCGGCGAGGCTGTTATAAGAATGAGAGATGATCTTCAGAGATACTTTACCGGTTTTGCCATATAAAGGACTGGATGAGGTTAAGCCGCTTTGATTCGTGTTGTTCCACGGAAACAGACTGTTATCCTTTTCGGGAGGCACCGGCACTTCATCATCTTGTATGGGAGAGGGCTTTGCAGACCAGTAAAGCGCTTCATTGCCCCCTACATAGAAGCCCTCTGCCAGGGAGGTGCCATCAGACGCAGACAGACGGCTAAGCAGCTGTATGAGGACAGATTTCCCCTTTTCATATGCTTCCTGGCTGGTCTGCATCTTTTCAAGGAATGCTTCCGAGAGTACAAGGTGCTTCCCTTCCCCGAGGGCCGCTGCTGCTTCGCGCAGACCTTCCTGGTCAAGCTCTCCAGAGATAAAGATATCAATATGCGGATATCGTTCCTTAAATGCAGATAGCATCTGCCTAACCAATACATCTGTATCATCTGTGCGAGTCCATTCTGCAGACAAATCAGTATGATCAGGCTGATGAGAGGACACAGGCCGTGAATCGGCCTGCGTGATATTATTCTTCTGGCCTGCCGCGGCCGTCCCGGAAGCATGGGAGGCAGGCGAAGGCAGGAGTCTATTAATGATACCCATATGAACCTCCTGTGAAAATCTACCTGTAAGTTCCAATAACTTACGTTGCGTACAGTTTCTTCTATACATAATATATCGTCCCGATGGTAGAAAAAACTAAGCCCGGGACAAAAAAAGAAAAACCAGCCGGTTAATTCCGGCTGGTTTTTGACTATCTGGATATATTCCATACTTCTGAGGGATTACTGTAATAACTGAAGAACACCCTGTGGAATCTGGTTCGCCTGCGCAAGCATAGCCTGAGAAGCCTGAACGAGGATGTTGTTCTTCGTATAAGCCATCATCTCATTAGCCATGTCTACGTCACGAATACGGCTTTCAGCAGCTGTCATGTTCTCAGTCGTCACGCTCAAGTTGTTAATGGTGTGCTCCAGACGGTTCTGGATAGCACCCAGGTCACCACGTGTTGAGGATACAGAATTAATAGCATTTCTGATAACATCAACAGCAGATTTGGCACCTTCCTGCGTAGAGATATCTATACCGCTCAGTCCAAGAGCACTCGTGCTCATATCGCCGATTGAAACTGTAAGCTGGTTGAACCTTTCTGCAGTATCACCAATCTGAAGTGTCAATCCGCTCCCAGATTTTCCGGCTGTAGCGCCAGGCTTTAAGTCAATGTTCGTACCACCGTTTGCAACTGCACCTATACCGGTCTTGTTGTTAATCATCGAAATCATATCTGTCACTTCAGCTGCAGTTGGGGTTGCACCCGCAGTTTCGATATAATTGACATCGGATGCCAGTTTCTTGGCTCCATCAGTAGTCGCAAATGCAAACTTCTGACCATTGATTTCAAAGATGTGGTCTTCTGCATTACCTGTGCCGTCAAATGCGGCAAGACCTGCAGCGCCTGTAGTCAGACGGTAGTATGCGTCTGTTCCAGGTGTGGCTGTAGCATCGCCAACAGCATCTGTTACAGAAGTTGCCGTATCATCTTTCACATCTACTTTGAATATCTCAAGCTTGTTAGAAGAACCAGCCTCTTTTGCAGTGATAGTTGCTGTATCGGTAGCCACATCAACTGTGAAGTCGGAGCCAAAGGCATCTTCTAAAGCTTTTTTAAGTACATCATCGTTGGCGCCCGCTGTAGCGCCGGCGGCTGTAAATTCGATTGTCTTTGACTGAAGGCTGCCGTTGGCATCACTGAAGGTCAATTCCAAAGTGTACTTGTCTCCGGCTGTTAGCTTCGTACTGTCAAAATCAAATGTTGAACTTGTGGATCCTGCAGCCTGTAAAGCGAGTACGCCTGGATTAGAATTTAATGCAGCAAATTTAACATCGACTGCAACAGATGCTCCGGATGTGCTGCCAAGTGAACCGTCCAGCAGGTTGATGCCGTTAAAGTTCGTTCCTTCAGAAATTCTGTCAATCTCATCTTTCAGGGACTGGATTTCTTTTTGAAGATTTGCACGGTCTGTCTTGTTGTCATATGTACCGTTTGCAGACTGGTCAGCCAGCTCCACCATACGGTTCAGCATGGAATGTACTTCTGTCAGTGCACCTTCTGCGGTCTGTACGAGAGAGATGCCGTCCTGTGCATTCTTCTGTGCCGTTTCAAGCCCGGTAATCTGCGCCCTCATCTTTTCAGAGATAGCAAGCCCGGCAGCGTCGTCGCCTGCACGGTTGATCCTGTAGCCGGATGACAGCTTCTCCAGGTTCTTGGATACTGCACTGTTGTTGTTCGTCAGGTTGCGGTAAGAGTTCAATGCCGCGATATTGTGTTGGATTCTCATATGATTTCCTCCTTGAAATTATTCCAGGGGGCTTCCCTGCCCCGCTGAGGGTATCCCTTCCCGTGTTTTTTTAATCATTGGGAAGGAATGATTAAAAGTTTCCGGCGGAACTTAATCCGCCATAGTGTTACTTGACGCGTCAAACATTGATAAATAAGGCTTTAAGCAATTCTACTTCCTAAAACTTATTTATTGTGTTCAATTAGAATATCGTCACATTAACGATAAATATAAGAGAAAAAAAGAAAAAAATAATCACATTTTTAAAAAAGGGGCCACAAAATGGGGCTTTTAGGCACATTTCTTATGTAGTACCTAAATAGTACTGCTTGTAAATATTACAAAACAAATGAAAACCGTAGTTTAAGGAGGTACAATCATATGAATTTTTAAATATGAAGTACCAAATCAGTACCTTTTATGATAATTCTCTACTGGAATAAGGTACAATTTACATCAAATACTACTCAAGGAGGTCGAAAGAAATGCCAACGTATTTCAACGAAAACACACAAACATGGTACTGTAAATTTTATTACCGGGATTTTATGGGAAAGAACCATCAGAAAAAGAAAGGCGGCTTTCAGCTGCAAAAAGACGCCCGCGAATGGGAAAAGTCATTCATCCGCCAACATGAAGGCGGTCCAGATATGACATTTTCTGAGCTATATGAGATATACGAAAGGGACATGCAGAACCGCCTAAGATATTCCACTATGTTTACTAAGAAACATTTGATAAAGACGAAGCTTCTCCCATATCTTGGCGATCTTCCCATCAATAAGATTCAACCCTGTACAATCCGTGAGTGGCAGAATCTGATGAGATCATATAAAGACGAGAACGGTAAAGGGTATTCAGAAACTTATTTAAAGTCTATGAATAATCAGCTTTCTGCAATCTTGAACTATGCAGTACGGTACTATCATCTAACCACAAACCCATGCCATGCCGCCGGAAGTATGGGAAAGAAGCAAGTATCACATAGCCTTTTCTGGAATCCGAATGAATTTCATACGTTCTTAAAATATTTTCCCAGCGATTCCGGAAGATGGCTTGTGTTTTCCATTTTATACTACACAGGCATACGGATTGGTGAACTGCTCGCGCTCACTCACGACGATTTTTATCCTGATAAGGGTATTCTTACAATTAATAAAACATATCGTCGCATAGATAAAAAAGACTACATTGCACCGCCTAAGACTCCTAAAAGCTTAAGAGTGGTAGCGCTGCCTCCCTTTTTAAACAATAAATTAAATATTTATATTCAAAAAAAAGTATCATTTGCATCAAAACGTATATTTACATACAGTAAATACTATATAACAAAATACATGCAGGAAGGCTGTAAAGCAACAGGTGTCTCTAGAATACGTATTCATGATTTGAGGCACAGCCACGCCAGCCTCTTGATTGAACACGGATTCAGCCCACTTTTAATTGCAGAAAGACTTGGACATGAGAATATAGAAACCACATTGAATACATACGGGCATTTATATCCCCACAGGCAGTCAGAACTTGCAGCTAATCTGCAATCGCTATATCTTACTTATGACAGACAAGGTGATTAACTATCTGCTTTCCTTCCGTTCATCATTCCTTCCCTATGATTAGAAAATCATGCATGGGGAGGCAGACTTCGAAGGGGCAGGGACGCCCCCGAAAGTAATTCAAGGAGGAAATCATATGAGAATCCAACACAATATCGCGGCATTGAACTCTTACCGCAACCTGACGAACAACAACAGTGCAGTATCCAAGAACCTGGAGAAGCTGTCATCCGGCTACAGGATCAACCGTGCAGGCGACGACGCTGCCGGGCTTGCTATCTCTGAAAAGATGAGGGCGCAGATCACCGGGCTTGAGACGGCACAGAAGAATGCACAGGACGGCATCTCTCTCGTACAGACCGCAGAAGGTGCACTGACAGAAGTACATTCCATGCTGAACCGTATGGTAGAGCTGGCTGACCAGTCTGCAAACGGTACATATGACAATGCGACGGACCGTGCAAACCTGCAGAAGGAAATCCAGTCTTTGAAGGATGAGATTGACAGAATCTCTGAAGGAACGAACTTCAACGGTATCAAACTGTTAGATGGTTCTATGGGCGGTGGATCCACAGGTGCAACAGGCAAATTGACGGGTGGCGGAACACCAGATATCTCCTTCCTGGCAGAAGAGGGCTGGTCTCTGACATTTGCAGACGGCAAAGCAGAGAGTGCCGACAAGGTGACTGTAACAGGTAAAGACATTACAATTACTTTAGGAACCAAAGATTCAGCCAAGACTTATACAGAAGCAGATATCAATAAGCTATTAAGTGATGCCGGAGTGACTGCCAAGGTTCAGCTGAGTGATGACATCAAGACATCTGCTGCAGCTGAAACGGTATCTTTAGCTAAGATAACAGCTGCTAAACCAGCCAATGCTAAAAAAACAGTTGGCGGTATTGACTTTGAAGCAATTCAGTCAGGAAATATAACAAGCACGGTTGAAGTTGTTAAAAATGCGGCTGCAGGAAGTACAGGAGTATTAGTAGATGAGAAGACCGGCAATGTTAAGCTTACATTGAACGGCGACGAAACGTTAGAACAGATTAATGAAATGCTTACAAAAGCTGGTGCTGGCGTTAAGGCTACGAAAGTCGGAACCATAGCAGTAGGTGCGGCTGCGGCACTGGCAGGGGGCTCTGGTGTAGGCGGCGCTGGACTTACTCTCCAGATTGGAGATACTGCTGAAGCATTCAATCAGTTAACTGTTAAAGTGGGTAACATGTCTTCTGCTTCTCTCGGTATAGGTGGAATTGACATTTCTACCCAAGAAGGGGCCAAGTCTGCTGTAGACTTAATTAAAAGCGCAATTAACAAGGTATCCTCAACACGTGGTGATCTTGGTGCTATCCAGAATCGTCTGGAGCACACAATCAACAACTTAAGCGTGACAACAGAGAACATGACAGCAGCGGAAAGCCGTATCCGTGACGTTGACATGGCTAATGAGATGATGGCTTATACGAAGAATAACATCCTCGTTCAGGCTTCTCAGGCTATGCTTGCACAGGCGAATCAGATTCCACAGGGCGTTCTTCAGTTATTACAGTAGTCAGATATGGATTATATGTTTCACTAAATATGCAGACCAGCCGTTATGTCGGCTGGTCTGTCATTTCTTCTAATCTTCTCAATCAAACAAATCCATCATCGAAAGAGTAATGTTATACAAGGATTTCATTATCTGTTATTGTGGTAAGAAAATCTTCTGTTATCCTCCCCTCAGTTACTTCATAGTAGAATGTCTGGCTTCGATATAAACGTCAATATCTTCTACAATATAGTTTTCTCCTGTTGTGTGTAGAGCCTCAAAGCATGAATAGATATAATCCCATACTCTGTATTTGCTGAACAAATCGGAAACCTGTCGTCCGGTCAAGCCTTTGGCAGATTTATAACTCTCGATGCAATAGATTAAAAAATTGCCTTCTTTGCTCATAATTATGCCTCCTCAGGAAAGGTAAATGTACCTGTTTCTTTTTCCTCATTAAACATGTTGAATAGTGTCAGTGCACTCAAATGCCAAAGTTTTGTATCTTCAACTTCTAAAAAAGAATATACTTTTGAATTGTAAAATTCTTTTGAAGCAGTCACTTCATCATAAGGATAATATTCCGTAATCAGCCCGATTACCTGTGTCACAAGAAGAACAAGCATAGCTTCAAACTTTTTCTTTTCCATTACAATTCCTCCTCGGATATGATACCGACAAATCTCAAATACCTCAACGCTTTTTCAGATGAAAGTACCAGCTGGTTATACAACTTCTTAATCTTCAGGGCATTCAAAGCCTGCTCTTTTGCCAATACTCCAGATGTATAGAGAGCAAGGGTCGAGTATACATCATCGTCGGCAACTGGACCATATATAAAATCAAATACTTTCCCTCTATAATTGCCAGACCTGTTTTCAGTCACAAAATCAAGCCATGCCTCATCAGGAAAGTCGAAGCGCATAACAGAGCATTCTGAAAAAGCCTGTTGTTCGTCGAGCTCATAGATGCTGACAATTCTGCCGCCATCCTTATGCCGCCTGTACACTTTATCTGCAAAAGCTATAGCTTGAGCTTTATTCGTCGTGGTATAGAAACCAAATCCGAAGTCGAGAAAACGATTCTGTTTAATCAGTTTTGGATTCAAAACAGTTACATTACTTCCATGATATAAAATCATATATTGCCCTCCAGTAATCTCACTGCAAGCTCCTGTTCTTCCAGCAAAGATTTTATCATTACTTCAATGTGCCGTCGTTTTTCAATCTGCTGCCGTAAGAATTCAACCTCATTTTTACAGATATATTGGGAAATAACTTTTTTTCCTTTCCGATATTTTAAATAATAGTAAGTGTTTCCATTTACCAGTTTTTCGGAAAGAGTCCCTTTTGGCAGTACAGATAACATATTATGGTACTTTTCCAACATGTAGTCTATGCGCTGCTTTTCCTGCAGTACGGTACTTATTATCATATTCATTATCTTCACCCATCTTTATTATACACAACACAATAGATAATATCAATGTATTGTTGTGCAATAAAATACCCTCTTTCATCATTCCTTCCCAATGATTAAAAAAACACGGGAAGGGATACCCTCAGCGGGGCAGGGAAGCCCCCTGGAATAATTTCAAGGAGGAAATCATATGAGAATCCAACACAATATCGCGGCATTGAACTCTTACCGCAACCTGACGAACAACAACGGTGCAGTATCCAAGAACCTGGAGAAGCTGTCATCCGGTTACAGAATCAACCGTGCAGGCGACGACGCTGCCGGGCTTGCTATCTCTGAAAAGATGAGGGCGCAGATTACCGGGCTTGAGACGGCACAGAAGAATGCACAGGACGGCATCTCTCTCGTACAGACCGCAGAAGGTGCACTGACAGAAGTACATTCCATGCTGAACCGTATGGTGGAGCTGGCTGACCAGTCTGCAAACGGTACATATGACAATGCGACGGATCGTGCAAACCTGCAGAAAGAGATTACGTCTCTGAAAGAAGAGATTGACAGAATCTCTGAAGGAACGAACTTCAACGGAATAAATCTGCTGGATGGCAGTCTCGGAGGAGCAAGTGCAACCGCTTCAGCTACCATTAGCAATTATTCTATCACAGGATTAGATCCTTCCATCACAAAAGTAGAGATTAAGACTACCGCCGGTGCAACTAATGCGGATGCTGCTGTGACAAAAGCAGAAGTTGTTGACGGAACATTAGTGATAACCGGTACGGCAAAAAATGGTACTGGAAATGAATTAAGTGCTGCTGCATTACAGACAGCACTAAAGAATGCAGGATTTAAGGATGCTGAGGTAACAGGTACCGGTGCGTTAACAACAACAGCCGCAGTTGATACTACTAAAATTGAGCCTACGTCAGCTACGATTGCCGGTACCCGTGGAGATGGATTTAAAATTAACTTTGCCAAAGGAGAGACAGGCATTGGCAGCGTTCAGATTACGGGAACTGCCGCAAACGGAGCTCATGGCGCAACGAATACAGATGGAGATATTGTAATTCAGCTGGACAATACGAAGTCCTATACTTCTACGGAAATCAATGAGATACTCAAGAATGTCGGAGCCGGTTCGATGACTGTAGAGTTCGAAGGTTCGAAATTAGGTTCTGATATAGTTACTGGATTAGGGCTTGGAACGGCTCAGGATGTAACGGATGGTGTTGGCAAGCAGGGTGCCGGACTTACCCTTCAGATAGGAGATACCGCAGAGTCCTTTAACCAGTTGACCGTTAAGGTTGGTAATATGTCTGCTGCATCACTTGGAATAGGTTCCATTGATATCTCTACACAGACAGGAGCAAAAGCTGCCGTAGACTTAATTAAGAATGCAATCAACCAGGTATCCTCAACACGTGGCGATCTCGGTGCTATCCAGAACCGTCTGGAGCATACGATTAACAACTTAAGCGTGACGACAGAGAACATGACAGCTGCGGAAAGCCGTATCCGTGACGTAGACATGGCTAATGAGATGATGGCTTATACGAAGAATAACATTCTCGTTCAGGCTTCTCAGGCTATGCTTGCACAGGCGAACCAGATTCCACAGGGTGTTCTTCAGTTATTACAGTAATCAGATACGTAGCAGAAAAAAGCCGGAACCAGGCCCGGGGATGTATGTTACATTCCCGGGCCTGGTTCCGGCTTTGTCATGTTCGTTAGTGCACTTCTACATGGTCGAATGAACCGATAGCTTTGCAGACAGAGCATACATCCGGGCGATTCGGAAAGACTGCACCGCAAAATACACAGCGGTAACCGTACTTCGGTGCCGGAGGTGCTTCTTCAGCAGGAGTTTCGGGTTTGGGGAGTTCATTGTTTTCTGTTTTTTTAGTTTCTATAAACAGCTTCATAAACCGCTCTTCATGTGACTTTTCAATGGATGCCACATGTTCAAACATGACAGCAATGTCCTCAAAGCCTTCTTCTCTTGCTTTTTTTGCAAACTCAGGGTACATGGAATTCCACTCTTCATATTCGCCTTTCATAGCAGTCTGCAGATTTGAAAGCACATCGCCCGGCTTGCCAAAGACAAGTTCAAACCAGAATCTTGCATGGGTCATCTCATTTACCGCCATGGCCTCCAGTTCCTCTGCTATATGCTCATATCCGTCTCTGCGCGCTGCCTGAGCAAAATAAGTGTATTTGTTTCTGGCCAGGGATTCGCCTGATAAGGCAGTTTTCAAGTTCTCATAAGTCTTGGAATCTTTTAAATTCATCTAAATCCTCCTTTAATAATCCTAATCATGTCAGCATTTATAGTTTTTTGAGGTGATTGACGAGTATGTCCGCAATACTCTGGCAGGGCGCCTGTGTGGTGACACCTCCCATACGATATGCTACCATAGGCATGCCGTATACGACGCAGGAGTCTCTGTCCTGTCCTATCGTATAGGCGCCGGCGCGGCGCATATGCAGGAGTCCTTCTGCTCCGTCTTGTCCCATACCGGTCAATATGATACCGACTGCAGAGCTGCCGGCAGATACGGCTGTTGAGTGGAACAACACATCAACAGACGGCCTGTGCCCATTCACTTTTTCAGCCGGATAGCATTTTACAGAATACTGGCTGCCAACCCGCACGACCTTAGTCTGCAGATCGCCTCCCGGAGATATGAGGGCCAGCCCGGGCCTTAGTGTGTCGCCGTTCCGTGCTTCCCTGACTTCCATCCTGCAGAGACGGTTCAGCCGTTCAGCGTACATTTTAGTGAAACCCTCCGGCATATGCTGCGTGATGACAATGCCTGGAATATCAGAAGGAAGCTCCTTCATAATCTCTAATGTAGCCTCTGTCCCTCCGGTGGAAGCACCTATGGCAATTATTGTATTATTTGCCCGGAGAGAGAATGGCCTCATTACGCTATCCTGTGCAGGAGCGGATATGCCCGGTGTGGGCAGGCCGGACGCGGATAGGGCAGTTGCGGCTGCCTGTGCCGGCTGCATAGAAGCAGGAAGGCGTACTCTCGCACGGGATGCGATAAGAATCTTGGAGCAGAGGTTCTGCACAAATAACTGCGTGGTGTAGTTGCGGCTCATGTCAGGTTTTTTAACAAAATCTACCGCCCCGTTTGACAAAGCGTCAAAGACGTTTACGTTTAAGGATGATACGAGGATGACCGGCAGCAGATGTTTTGGCAGCAGTTCTTTCAAGAAATCTATCCCGTTTATCCCCGGCATCTCCACATCAAGTGTTATGACATCGGGCTTCAGTGCGGGCATCTTTGCCAGCGCGTCATAAGGATTCATGGAATATCCAACCACTTCGATATTGTCGTTGGCCTTTGGAAGTTCCTCGCATAGAAATTTGTCAAATACAAGAGAGTCGTCAATTACGAGGACGCGTATCTTATTATTATATGTCATTTTATATCCCCTTCTTAAATCTCAATAACCTACCGCATATTTATTTGCGATATGCGGCAGGTATTACATAATGATAATTAGTATTTGATTTTGGCAGGCTTTCGGAATGGCCGATAAAAAGGTATCCCCCTGGTGCTGTGGCGTTGTAAAAGCGCTGTACCAGGGCCTCTTTCGTAGGCTGATCGAAATAAATCATGACATTACGGCAGAAGATAACATCAAAATTCAATTTAAACCTTATAGGTTCCATCAGATTAAAACGCCGGAATATTACATTTGACTTGATACTGTCTGCAACCGTATAATACCCTGGAGTTTGAGATTTTCTGAAGTATTTGCCCTTCCATCCGGCTGGAAGGCTGCGCAGGGATTCTTCTTCATACTGCGCGGCGGCGGCGGTGTCGAGCACATTCTGTGAGATGTCAGTGGCAAGTACCCGTGTGTCCCACATACCGGCCTTTGAGCCAAAATAATCTTTTAATATCATAGATAAGGTATAAGGCTCCTGGCCGGAAGAACAGCCGGCGCTCCAAATGCTTAAGACGCGGTTCTTTTTCGTCTGTTCAAGCCATGGAAGAACAGTGTTGCGGAAATAATCGAAATGAGCCTCTTCCCGCATGAAATATGTATAATTTGTTGTCAGCTTATTGAGCATAATCTCTATGTCGTCAGGGCTTTTTTTTGAAAGGATATGGTCTACGTACTCACTGAAAGAGGTGAACCCCATAGACATAATCACGTTGGAAAGTCTGCCTGCAATAAGCTGCTGTTTGTGGTCCAGATTGATACCGTAATTATTCTTCACAAAACCTACAAGCCGTTGAAAATCACGTTCTGATAAAGTTAACATGTGTAATGTACTCCTTCATAATTACGTCAGATACGCAGCACGGCGTCGCAGTCGAGCAGCAGCACTACTGTCCCGTCGTCCAGCGATATCATGGCGTTAGTGAGTTCCTGACGGTTTTCAATCGGAATGGGAGATGCTCCGGCTATATCGATATCCTGGACCTGCAGCACGGAATCCACTACGATTCCAATAAGCGTGGAATGAATCTCTAATATGATGATACACGTGGTGGAGGTATATTCCCGGAACGGCTTGTTCATCCTCAGGCGGATGTCCATGACCGGGAGAACCTGTCCCCGCAGGTTGATAATTCCCCTTATGTAGTCAGGTACCATAGGAAGGGGACGTATCATATAGTTAGTGATGATTTCTATTACATTTTCAGTGCTGACGCCGAAGATGAGGCCGTCAGACATAAAAGTGAGGAAACGTTCCGTAGTTTCGGACACGAGGATATCTTCGGCTGTTTCGTCATGTATGATTGAATCTGGCATTTTCTAACCTCCTTATTCCAGTTAAAACATTTCCTGTGCGGCGGTATACACGCTGGCAACATCGAGGATAATACTGATATTGCCGTCGCCGAGGATAGTGCATCCACTGATGCCGGAATGCTTGATATTAAAATTGTTCAGGTATGACGGGAGCGGCTTTACGACGACCTGCTGTTCACCAAGAAGCTGGTCCACAAACATGCAGTATGATTTGTCGCTTGCTTCTACCCAGATTAATATGCCGTCTTCAATATTCGAATATCCTTCTGCCATATTGAACAGATTGTGTATGCGAACAATAGGGAAGAACTCATCCATACACTTGATCATCTCATGACCGGCGGCATCCAGGATGATATCACTTTGCTCCGCTTTGAACGACTGGCGGATATTGGCAATAGGTATGGTAAATACGTTCTTGCCGATAGATATCTCCATTCCGTCCACGATGGCGAGGGTAAGCGGAATCTTAAGCGTAGTGCAGCTCCCCTGTCCTTTTTCGCTCGTTATAGTAACAGTTCCACCGATGGCTTCTACATTCTTCTTGACTACATCGAGTCCGACACCACGCCCGGAGAACTCGGTTACTTCCTGATTTGTGGAAAAGCCTGGGAGCATCAGGAGGGACAATATTTCCTTCCGGGAATATTCTTCCTCCGGCTTGACAAGGATACCGTTCCTTGCAGCCTTTGCCAGTATGGCATCAGTATCCATACCCTGTCCGTCATCTTCTACCGTGATGATTACTTCGCTGCCGGTATGTCTGGCGGACAGCTTAATCTCACCTTGCGCAGGTTTGCCGGCATCAATACGGTCCTGTACATCCTCTTCGATGCCGTGATCCATGGCGTTGCGGACGATGTGCATAATCGGATCGCCGATGCTGTCCACGATAGTCTTGTCAACCTCGGTGTCTTCACCGACAATGGTAAGCCGTACATCCTTGTTCAAAGTCTTCTTCATGTCCCGTACTATCCGGTTCATTTTCTGGAATACTCCGGAGACGGATACCATTCGCAGAGACATGGCGATGTCCTGCAGATCGTCGGTCAGCTTGCGCAGCTGGCGGGCAGACTTCAGGAAACTGTCAAGCTTCACGTTTTGCAGTTCGGGTGAAGCGGTTACCATAGATTCGGTTATTACAATCTCCCCGACGATTGCCATCAGCTGGTCAAGCTTGCTCAGGTTGACGCTGATCAGGCTCTGTTTGGCATGGCCGGCAGCAGAAGGCTGTTTGGCAGCGGGAGAGGGTGCAGCTGTGTTTTCTTCGGAAGGAGCCTTCTGATCCTTAACGGGGACCTCTTCTTTCTGACTGCTGCAGGGACATTCTATCACTTCATAAGAACGGATGTTGCTCGTCGTGTTCAGTATCTTGACAGCAGATTCCGCTTCCTTTTCTTCTGAAAATGCGAGAAAAAACCCTTGTTCTGCTATTGTCTCACTTGTATCAGAATTGGTCTCCACATCTTCAGGAATAAAGGAAAATTCCAGCCCGGCATCCTTTAAAGCGGTGATGAGCATAAAGGAACGCAGATTCTCCATCCCGCAGTCTTCCTCAAAGAAGACGTGTATGATGTATGGGGCATCCATGTCCGGGAGGTTCTGGCGTGCCTCGTCAGAACTTTCGGTCTGTGCAGACTCAGCAGCGTTCTCAGGCTTATCATCTGAATCTTCTGCGCGAAGCTCATTCAAAAAACTATTAATCTCATTGACGAAACTGTCGATATTCATACTGAGAGGCTCGTTGTTTTCTACTTTTTCAACGTCTGCCCTCAGCCTGTCGGTTGACTTGAACATCAGATTAAACAGTTCACTTTTTTGTTCTTCCGTCAGGGAACTTGTCCCATTTTCACGGATAAAGAAGAATAAGTCCTCGATATGGTGTGCAACCTCCATCAAAGGCTGGAACTCCAACATTGCAGAGGAACCTTTGATAGTGTGCATGCTGCGGAAAATCTCGTTAACATCATCGGATGTGAATTCGCCTGCCTTTTCCGCATTGATGAGCAGTTCATCCAGCTGCTCCAAAAGAGAATTGGTCTCAAACAGATAAGTCTCAAGCAGGCTGTCAGTCATATTGTCCATAATCTTTGTGCACCACCTTAATTTTTAATTTGTATTTAATAACATTGCAAACCGTGAGGATGTTGTGTTAATGTACTCATATAGTCTATATATCGGCTGAAAATGTCAAAAGATAATTACAGTAGGTGAAAAAATGTCAAATATTTTAAAAGTTACGACTCCTGTGGCGGGTTATGAAAACACAAATTCCGTGAGGACGAATCCGGTCAGAAACACCGATCCGGCTATACAGGGTCAGGTCAATCCCGAGAAGGTTGTAAAGCCGGACGCAAGAAGTGATTCTGCGTCCCAGGAGCAGAATATAGGGCTGAAGTTCCAGTACGAATCGAATTACGACAACTTCATACAGCAGATGCGAGAGATGCCGGCTATGGCTGAAGAATTTTCCAAGATATTTTTCGAAAGGTTTTCTACCCTGGCGGAGGCCGGACTCAGTGACGGCTATGCGCAGCAGATTGCTGAATTTTTTGCAATGGTTGATGTAGATCCGCAGGAGCTGCTTGCTTTTGTAAAAGGCCAGGGCCACGCTTCTATCCGGTTCACCGGGGCGTTCTTTTCTCTGCTCAGGCAGGTAATGGAGCAGACGAATTCTATAGAGCTTAAAAGCATGATTCTGGACTTTGTAAGACGATATACAGACATGGCAGAGAGCCCTCATATCATGCAGAACATCGGACACCTTATGGAATCATTAGAAGGGAAGATGTTCCAGGATGCGGGAACACAGCTTAAAGCACTGGCAGGTGAGCTCAACTACAGTGCCGCAGCGGGCAGCGGGGAGATGGCTGAGAATGCCGCGCTCCTGAAGGAGAAGATCTTGCCGTTCCTCAACCGGTACATATCGGGGACACACGACAGGGGGGAGCTGCGGGATATGACGGCACAGCTGGCAGCCTGGACAGCCAGATGTGAGAACAGCTCTGGTGCCCGGCTTATGGAGGCATTCGGGGAACTGATGAAATACCAGGGGATGCAGAAGTATTTTCAGGGGTTCGACCCCGCCATGCTGATGCAGGCGCTCGGGAATACAGAATTTGAGAAGGCTGCCCGTCAGCAGAAGTGGATGAAAAAGCTGGCAGACCTGATCGATGCAGGTGTTGCGGGCGCGGCCGGCAATGAGAATAAAGCAGTCTTTAAGAATCTTATGCAGGCCATACTGCTGAATGAAAGTGTCTATATGCCGGTTCTGCACATGATGATTCCCCTTCAGATGAATGGCCAGCTTATGTTCGCGGAGATGTGGATCGACCCTGACGCCGAAAGCGGCGGTCAGGAAGCGGAAGGTTCCAGGAAGCGGACCGTGCAGGGACTTGTGAAGTTTGATATACAGGACATAGGATTCTTCGACCTCTACTTTATCTACAAGGACGGGGGCATCCGTCTCCAGATGAGCTGTCCGGAAGTGCTTGATGAGAGCCTCGATACGATTCGCCGTGATATCATCAACATACTTGCGGAGAACGACATAAGGCCGGAGGAACTGTTTGTCGACTCGGGCCAGAAATCGATACCGGTTTCAGAAGCATTCCCTAAAATATTCGAAAGGAAGAATTCTATCAATGTCAGAATTTAATGAATTGCTGAACAAGAAGGCAGTCGCGCTGACGTACGATGAAGACCGCCAGGCGGCCCCGGTCATTGTGGCGTCTGGAATGGGATATCTCGCGGAAAAGATCGTGGAGACGGCGGAAAAGAGCGGGGTGCCTGTATATGAGGACAATTCTCTGGCGACGCTTCTGACCCAGCTTGAACTTGGGACGGAGATACCAGAAGAGCTCTATAAGGCAATTGTCGATATCTATATCTATTTTCTGAATTATAAGACGAAGGAAGAGGCCGAAACAGCTGAAATGACAGAAGAACAGCCGATGGAGCAAGAAACAGGACTGCCGGAAGACGCACAGCCCTAGTATCAGATTTTTTTGTTTTTGCAATCCTGCTGGTACACATAGCTTCTGACGGCAGATTCCTCGTAGGATGTCATATGTATAAAGCGGCATCCGTAGCCGGTCATGTCCGTATCGGAATAGGCGGGGCTAACACGTTCCGCCTGATTGGAAGTATGGATGCGCAGCACCTCTGCAGTCAAGAGCAGATTCTTCTTGCCGGCTTTGAAAAAAAACTGGAATATCTGTCCGACGGAAAATTCACGGGAACACGTTATGAAGACTCCGCCCGCGCTGATGTCCAGCACGGTACCTTCTGCCCTGGAGAAGCTTCCGGCTTCGTCGGCATATGACAGAATCGTTGGTATGTTGACCCGGACTTTCAAGTCATTTCTTCGCTGGAGGGTAGTGACCACTTCCCCGAAGGTACAGACGGCACTGCTGTTCCATATCCCGGGGGATATGACATATTCCTTATAGCAGGATAGCAGGCAGTAGCAGGATATAAGCCCCATTTTATTATCGTAAAAGGTTGCGAGGACTTCGGAACGCAGATAATCGGCGCTGGGCTCATCAAAGGTGAAAAGAGCCGAACTGTCTGTTATACGTGAGACGTGCGCGTCACAGAGGTAATCCTTATCAACGGTATATATGCTTGCTTTGTGACAGTCTTTTAATAACATAACAATGTCCTCTCTGTTCTCTGTGTTCTCTGCTTTGACAAATTATTAAATCTGTTATAGTATAGAAATTATTATACGTTTGGTTATTAAAAATAACAAGCAGATTTTTCAAATGATGAGCACTTGAAAGAAAAGAGGAAAAGGGATGGCGTATTTTAATAATTATAATTTTAATACGGTGCTCTCCAGCCTGGGAATACAAGGCGGCCTGTATTACGGCCATAGACGCGAGGCGGATGGGAGCGAAAGCACGGGGATGGAATTTACCCGGATACTGGCGGACAGGACCCGTAAAAGCAGTGTCAATCCAGTGTTTGCCGGCCTGCCGTCGTCCATGGACGCGATATTTGAAGAGGCAGCGTCCAAGTATGGGGTAGATGTGAACCTACTGAAAGCCATCGGTAAAGCTGAGTCGGCATTTGACGCTTCAGCCGTATCGCAGGCGGGCGCTATAGGAGTCATGCAGCTCATGCCTGCGACAGCGGCGTCGCTTGGCGTGACGAACCCTTATGATGCAAGAGAGAATATCATGGGAGGCGCCTCTTACATAGCCGGCCTGCTGAACAGATACGGCGGTGATGTCAAGCTTGCGCTCGCAGCATATAACGCAGGAAGCGGGAATGTAGAAAAGTATGGAGGGATACCACCGTTTAAAGAGACGCAGGCATATGTCCGAAAAGTCATGGAATATGCCGGAGACAATATTACGGTGAATGAAACTGCAACAGGCAGTACGGAACAGAGCTATGAGGCCGATGCGGATAAGCTGGCCCGAATCAACACCGAATATCTGGCGAATCTTGTGGAGCTGATGCGGATACAGATGGAGATGAAATTCACTTCCGTCCTCTCGGAATTCGAAGTATAGCGGTTGGGTCAAGTAAGAGAAAGAAGCATATGGAACTGTATGGTGAAACAGGCACGGGGATGAAATCCCCGTGCCTGTTTCACTGCTATTCATTTACTTCCGTGTAACATTCTAATACTTTTCACTCGAGGAGGATACCGGCTGCGTATAGCTCGTATAGGTGCTTTCAGCAGCGTAGGATGCTGTTCCTGAAGAGGCATCTTTTCCCCGTATCTTGAATGTACTCATAAGGTCTTTCAAAAGTCTTGCCTGACCGGACAGTTCTTCGCTGGCAGCTGCACTTTCTTCGGCTGTCGCGGAGTTGGTCTGGACAACGCTGGATATCTGGTCGATTCCCTGGGTCACCTGGGCTACGGAATCGGCCTGTGTTCTGGAGGCCTCAGAGATGGAATTGATCAAATTGACAACTTCCTGTGCGTTTGTAACAACCTTGCTCATGGCTTCCGCGGTCGTGTTGGCAATCTGTGTGCCGTTCTCTACTGCGGAGATAGCGTTTTCAATCAAGGCAGTCGTGTTTTGCGCTGCGTCCTGGCTCTTTCCGGCAAGGTTGCGGACTTCATCTGCAACAACTGCAAAGCCTTTTCCGGCAGATCCTGCACGCGCAGCTTCGACCGCTGCGTTCAGAGCGAGGATATTTGTCTGGAACGCGATATCTTCAATCGTCTTGATAATCTTCCCAATCTGGCTGGAAGCTTCGCCGATAGCGGCCATGGCTTCCGTCATCTCGCCCATATGCTGGTTGCTGTCGTTAATCTCGGCGCCTACATGGCTGGACAGTTCGTTGGCGTTCTGCGCATTTTCTGCATTGGCTGTTATCTGGGTGGAGATGTCATTGATAGTGGCGGCCAGCTCCTGCACAGAACTTGCCTGCTCAGTAGCTCCCTGTGAAAGAGACTGCGCTCCGCTGGATACCTGATCGGCGCCTGCATCTACCTGTATGGAAGCCTCTGTAATCTGCTCCATCGTATCATTCAGCCGGAAGCAGATTCCCTTAATCGTCTCCAGAAGGGGGGCAAAATCGCCGATATACAGGTCCTTGCATGTGGAAGATACTGTGAAGTCTCCATTGCTCATGCCTCCGAGAAGCTGTTCCTCATCTTTGATAATCTGGTATAATGCGGATACGATTATCTTGGAGCACTCGACCATCTCATTGACCTCGCTTGTGCCGCTCACATCCGGTACCGGTGTGGTGATGTCCCCCTGGGATAAAAGCTTTAAGCGGGCGGCGCACTGCTGGATGGGAATAGCAATCTGTTTTCTGAGCTTTGCCGCTATTATGACGATTACGACAACTGCTGCCAGGATGATAGCAATTGCAGCTATCATTGCGATAATGGAACTGGTAGTTAAGGTGTCGATTAGCTGGTTGCCGTTTGTGACTTTTGACTCCATAAGGTCTTTCATTTCGTTCATGACCGCTTCGTATAGAGGATCGTTTTCAGCGACTATTTTTTCGGCCAGTACGCTTACCTCATCACCTGTTGCAGTAGACGCTTCATCTGCCAGTGAAAGCAGATGTTCTTTGTAAGATGCAAAGTCTGTCTGGAAGCTTTCCACGGCTTTTTTGCCTTCAGCGGTCTGAAGGGTCGGCATGACCGCCTCCATATAGCTGTCTACTTCTGCCAGAGCTTCGTTCAATAACGTCTGTGCTTCGGATATCTGCTGCGGGTCACTCTGTGCTAGCATCGTATACAATGCCTGCTGAGATTCTGCAACAGCTTTCATTGCTTCTCCTACATCCCCCTGTGAAAAACCATAGTTTCTCATGGCATCGGTATACTGCGAGTTCATGACTTTGGTTACGACAATCCCGAGGATGCCAGACAAACTGGCTATTATTGTGACGATGGCAAAAGCAGTCACTAACTTTCCCCTGATTGTTTTCGTATTTTTTTGGAATGATTTTTCCAATTCTGATACACCACCTTTTCCCTTTTCTTGCGTAATTATAGTACTCATATCTTATGAAGATAAATCACTCGTACTATATATCGGCATAAGTATAGGAATTCATAAGAGCATAAGGAGCGCTTTTTATACATATGAAAAATTGTAACTTGAGTAAAAATGTACAGTTTATAGGGGCGAAAGAAGGGGTAAATTTATGGAATATATGGAAATATGTAGGTTTGTCAAACATTTGTTACAGTGACCGTAAATAATCCTTTAAGACCTCATTCGGTGTTTTCCAGCCTAGAGGGCGCATGGGGAAATTGTTATAGTCCCTACGGTTATACACCTTCAGCTGCGCAGCAAAGTCCTCAAAGGAATAGAACAGATGGGTCGCATAAAAACGCTCATTGTCTTTCCGATGGCTGCGCTCTACCTTCCCGTTGTGACGAGGGGTAAAGGGACGGATGACCTTGTGCTTTATCCCATGTGTTTCCAAGCGCTTTTGGAAGAGGGTCGGCTTGTCCCGGTGAGAAGTAAAGCGGTTGGTGAACTCCGATCCATTATCCGTCTGGATGCACGCGATGGAGAGGGGGAACGCTTTTACGAGGTGTTCCACAAACTGCGCGGAAGAATAGGTGCTGTGTTCCTCAAAGGCTTCCACGAAGCGCCATCTGGAATACTCGTCAATGGCAGTGTACTGGAAGAACTGCTTCCCGATGACCCTGCTGTTTTTGAGGCAGGCGGAAGGGACGAATTTCACATCCACCTGAATACGCTGGCCGGGATACTCCATCTGCTCATAGGGCTTGGGGATGTACTTTGGATTGGGCGGATGGACGGCCATGATGCCCCGTTTTTTGAGGAAGCGGTAGAGTCCGGTGATGGAGCGGGAATAGCCGCGCTGCCTGAGCTTGACCCAGAAGACGACCAGTCCGGCATCCGGGTTGCGGCGGCGCATATCCGAGATAAGCTTAGCCTCCTGAGGGGTATGCTGGCTGGGGTGATGGTGAGGCCGTCTGGAGCGGTCACGCAGGGAATCCATGGAGCCGTCAAAGCGGCGTTTCCAGCGGTAGATATACTGCCGGTTGGTCTTGAATTTGACAGCGGCCTTGGTGACGCCATGCTTCTCAGCGTATCGGATCAGGGATAGACGGTATCTCATATCTTGTGTTATACTAGCCATAGCAGGGAACTCCTTTTTTGTTTGTTTTTGTTGTGGTGACTAAAATATAACACAAAAGGCAGTATCTCTGCTTTTTAAATATTCAGTTGTAACACATGTATTGTAATCCTACATAAATTTATGGAATATATGGAAATATTAGTAGACTTTTAGCCCCACGAATGCTATTATAATTTTGTATAATTGCTTTAATTAAGTAGTATCTGGATTAAAATTCAACAATTCCGGAATTATTTCTGTGGAATTAAAAGTCTACTTTTATTGCCACGTATCCCGTATGAAATTACAGATGATACGGCTTTGCGCGGCAGTAAAAGAATAGGGCAAAAAGCCTGCCAGGCAGCGAAAATACGCGTATGGAAAGGATAATAGAAGTATGACTATCAGTGATAAAGAGATATTATCTTTAATTGTAGATGAAGGTAATGATGTCACATATCTTTCTGATATTGAGAATTATAAACTGTATTTTGTGAACAGAAAGGGGCTTGAAATATTAGGGAATCCTGATATGGACGAGTGGTATGGAAAGCCTTGTTATGAAGTGCTGCAGAACAGGACTAGTCCGTGTCCGTTCTGTACAAACCATCTGCTCAGGGAAAATTCTTTCTATGAATGGAACTTTTTCAATGAACATATGAAGAGAAACTTTGCGAAACGGGGAACAATCGTTAATTTTAATGGCAGAAAGACCCGGATGGAATTTGCGATAGATGTCACGGAAATATGTGATATGGAGAAGAAGCTGAAGCAGGAACTGGAAGTACAAAAGGTGCTGATTGACTGTGCGCTTGCTCTGAACAGGGAAAGCAAAGAAGGGGACGAATCCATATATGCCTTTCTGAATATCATACGGGACTACTATGATGCGGACAGGACTTACATTTATGAGATAAACGAAGAAAAAGACGTATTCAAGAATACATATGAAGTCAGCTGTAAGAATATAAAACCGCAGTCAGCCGGACAGATGGAGCAGCCTTTGTCCTCAGTGGAGTGCTTGATGGAGACATTTAGAAATGGGCAGATATATAGCATATCACTGTCTGCAGAGGCAAAGGAGCGGGAATCTGAGGAAATCAAAATCCTGACCAGCAGAAAAATAGACAGTCTGCTTGCTGCGCCTCTCGTATTGGAGGGAGAGGTGCTCGGATACCTTGGGGTTGATAACGCAAAGATAAATGCAAGTGCAGAGGTACTGCTCAGGCTGGCTCCAGAATTTGTCATCAATGATATCAAAAAGAGACAGATCTGGCAGGCGGCTAAGAATTCGGGGTACATGGACGATCTTACAGGGCTTGGCAACCGTAAAAAGTATCGTCATATGATTGAATGGCTGGAACAGCAGTACCAGGGAGAATTTGGAATTGTCACAGCAGATATCGACAGTCTCCGGAATATCAACAATGCTTATGGATATGCATGGGGCGATCATATGCTCAATTACGTCGCAGAGACGATGACGAAGTGCTTCGGTGATTACGTGTATCGTATCGGTGATGACGAATTCGTGGCATTCTGCCTGGACATCAGCAAGGAAAGATTTGAAGAGGAAGTGAGAGAGCTGCAGAAAACAGCCAAATGGGATGAGCAGCTGCAGATAGCAATCGGTTCAAGCTGGTATGAGGGAGAGTGCGATATAGACTACCAGATTACGGTTGCCAATGAGAAGATGCACATCAACAAGCTGAAAAATTATAAAAGAGGAGGAGCTCAGAAAGGCATCCAGAAGTATAGGGGAGTGCTGGCGGACAATCTCCAGAGGGAGATTGAGACAGGCAGGTTTGTCGTTTATCTCCAGCCGCAGATTAATCTGAAGAATAATGAGATAGGCGGGGCGGAGGCGCTCATAAGAAGACTGGACGAAAAAGGGAATATCATCTTTCCCAATTCCTTCGTCAGCAGGTACGAGGGGGATGAGATTATCAGATATATAGACTTCTTCGTCTTAGAAAGCGTATGCGGCATCCTGAAAGAATGGAAGGATAAGGGCCGCCAGGACGTTGGGATCGCAGTCAATTTTTCACGTGTCACGATGATGGAAGACGAAGTCGTAGAAAAGATGAGGGCGGTGTGCAAAAGGTTTGGAGTGGAACCGCGGCAGATTACGATAGAGGTAACGGAAAGTATCGGCATGTTGGAACGAGATACGCTGAAAGAGCTGCTGGATGACATACAGAAGTCGGGATTCCGTATATCTCTTGACGACTTTGGCTCCCGCTATTCGGATCTGGCATTGCTGTCGTTGGCGGACTTTAATGAGATCAAACTCGACAAAAGCCTCATTGACAGGATTGAAATCGGCGGCAAGCCAAGGGTGATTGCAGAGTATGTGCTTCAGATGTGCATGGAGCTGAAGCTTACGCATTCCGTAGCGGAAGGGATAGAGACGGTATCCCAGAGAGAGATTCTGAAGAACTTCGGATGTGAGCTTGGGCAGGGATATCTGTTCGATAAGGCTATCCCGGTGAATGAATTTGAAACAAAATATCTTGGGTTTTAATTTTTTTTACCAACTGATGTCGAAATTAGTCAATTTATGGAGAGTGAGTGTATGAATGGGATAAGCAATATGTATGGCAATACAATTGGGATGATGGAAAGGTCTCTGGACTTTCTCTGGACGAAGCAGGGGGTTACTACAAATAATATTGCAAATGTAGATACGCCTGGGTACAAATCTAAATATGTTACGTTCGAAGAGACATTTCAAAGAAGGCTTGCCGCTGCTTCCGGGACGGGTGACGGACGCCAGATAAAACAGGCGATAGCCGGGGCTTCAACAGTGATTCATGAGACAACAGGAGAGACGGCAAGGCTTGATGAGAATAACGTCAACGCTGATGCAGAGATGGTAGAGCTTACGCGGACCGCACTTCAGTACCAGTATGGGCTTAATTCTGTAAACAGCGATATTACAAGGCTTAGAACAGCAATAAAGGGCCAGTAGGAGGGAGACTATGATAGAAAGCGGATTTATTACCCCGATTCAGAGAATGGAGACAATAGGGGAACTGAAAAAGAATGAGAATGTGCGGCAGGACGGAGGCAGTCTGTTTTCTGATATTTTCAACAATGCGGTGAATGATGTAAAGCAGACGCAGGCCAATCTGGAACAACAGCAGTATCTGCTGGCGACGGGGCAGATTGACGACGCCCACACGGTTCCTATCGCGGCATCAGAGGCCCAGATGGCGGTTGACATGCTCGTACAGCTGAGAAATAAAGCAATAGACGCTTATAACGAATTGATGAGAATCAGTCTGTAACAAGTAAATGAAAAGGACATAAAGCAAGAACATGGATAAGATAAAGCTGAAGTTAAACCAATGCAAAGAATTCCTTGGAAAGTACAGCAGGAAGACAAAGATACTTGCCGGCGTCATAACAGTAGCCATTATAGCGGCAGCAGTCATAATTGCACTCGTTCTGAACCATAAAGATTATACGACGCTTTTTACCGGTGTAACGGAAGAAGAAGCCACGAAGATTGTAGGGAAGCTGCAGGAAGCGGGTGTAGATTTCCAGTACAAGGAAAATGGAGATATCCTGGTAGACAAGAGCGTAGCGGACAAAACCCGTGCGGAACTCGTGTACGAAGGATATCCAAAGAGTGGATTTACCTATGATGTATTCACGGAAAACTCCGGAGGGATGACGACAGATTCCGAAAAGGAGATGTATAAGCTTTATGATCTGCAGGACCGGATAGGCGCAACTATCCGATTTTTTGATGGGGTGAAGGACGCGAAAGTGACAATCGCCCTGAAAGAGGAACAGAAATATGTTCTGGAAGATAATGAAGATGAGGCAGGGACTCCAAGCGCGTCGGTTGTCGTGACGATGGAGAACGGCGACTCTCCTTCTGAAAAACAGGCATCCGCAATCCAGCGCCTCGTTGCAAAGAGCGTTCCGGATATGGAGATGGAAAATGTAGCGGTTTTTGACGGGAATGGAATAGAAGTATCTGTGGACAAAAACGGAGGCGGCGCGTCCGGAAGCAATGCCACGGAAGAGATTGCGCAGCTGATAGAGACTCAGATATCGAAAAAAGTAATTAATGTACTTGGCTCTTTTTACGGGGCGGACAATATACGTGTGTCGGCCCGGGGAAAAGTGAACATGGAGAAGATAATCAGGGAATCTACCACATATACGACTCCGGAAAAGATAGATGAGAATGATAAGACCGGCATCGTATCGAGCGAATCCACCACGCAGGACTCGGTAAATGGCGGAAGCACCGGTTCGGGTACCGCGGGCACGGAGTCGAATGCAGACACCCCCCAGTATAATGCGGGGACAGACGGCAGTTCAACCGGTTCGTCCAGCGAATCTGCAACGAGGGATTATCTGGTCAACCAGGTTAAGGAGCAGGGCGAGCTGGACACAGGTGTTCTCGAAGACTTGACCGTATCAGTGGCAATCAATGGAAAGAATGCAGGCAATATCAGTATGAATGAGCTGAGAGATCTGGTTGGCAATGCCACCGGTATCGCTGCCGCCGACAGGCTGGAAAAGATAACGATTGTAAATGCCCCATTCTATGAGGACAAAAAAGACGATGATACGAAAGAGGTATCAAATATTCTGAAGAACATTCAAGACAATCTCCCGGTGATTGCCGTGGCTGCCGCAATTGCTGCCGTAGTGATTGCTCTTGCAGTCATTTTCATACGCAGACGCAGGAAACGGCGGCTAGAAGAAGAGGAAGAACTGGAGGATCTGCTTATTCCGGATGTGACAGAAGAGATAAGGAAGCCTGAGATGCTGAACCTGAAAAACGAAAGGAGCAGGGAACTGCGTGAGAACGTTAGAGATTTTGCGGATGAAAATCCGGAAATATCCGCACAGATGATAAGAAACTGGCTGAATGGAGGAGAACAGGATGGACGAAAAGCAGACGAATAGTGCGGTAAATCTGTCTCCGGGCCGGAAAGCGGCCGCTGTCATAGCTGCGCTCGGCGCAGACAAGGCCTCCAAGGTATATAAGTACCTGACTGAGGATGAGGTAGAGAAACTGACGCTGGAAGTGGCAAAGCTTGGCCATCTGGAAGCAGAGCAGACAGAAACTGTTCTGGATGATTTCTACAAATCCTGCCTGACCCAGAAGGTAGTCACAGACGGTGGTATGGAATATGCACGCACGGTGCTTGAGAAGACGTATGGGGAATCAGTAGCGAATGAACTTCTGAAGAAGATGACGAAGTATCTTAAGAACCGCTCTTTTGACTTCATCAGCAAGATGGATACGAAGAACCTGTTCTCGGTACTGCAGCATGAGAGGCCTCAGACGATAGCGTTGATACTGTCGTATGTGGATTCGGCGCAGGCCGCAGATCTCATCGCGGAGCTGCCCGAGGAGAAGCGTCTGAAGGTTGTGGAAAGCATCGCAAGGATGGAGAGTGCCTCCCCTGACGCCATCAAAATCGTGGAATCCCAGCTGCTGAAGCAATTCGACAATATTCTTACTACAGACTTTACGACAATCGGCGGTATCGATTACATCGCAGATGTCATGAATCATATGGACCGGAGCAATGAGAAGTATATCTTTGACGAGATGGGCAAAGATGATCCAGATCTTGCAGAGGCAATACGGAAGAAGATGTTCGTATTCGAGGATATCCTGACGATGAATGACCGCTCCATCCAGCGCTTTATACGCGACTGTGACATGAAGGATGTGGTCTACGCGCTGAAGAATGCAAGCTCAGAGATGCTTCAGCTGTTCTTCTCAAACATGTCTACACGTATGGCAGAGACGATACAGTCAGATCTGGAAGTTACGGTTAACGTGCGCCTTCGTGATGTAGAAGAGGCGCAGCAGCGCATCGTCAACATAATCCGAAAGCTGGACGAAGAAGGAGAACTGGTAATCGGCAAGGGCGGAAAGGATGACATCATTGTATAGGGTACTGAAAAGTCAAGAAGATAAGAATAGCCATGCGCTGAAATACGATATGTATAAGGAACTGTCCCTTGAAGAAGAGCCGGCTGCCGGGGATGAAACAGCAGAGGATCCATACGAGCCCGGGCCGGACAGCATACTGGATGAGGCTGCCCGGCAGGCGGAACGTATACTGAACGCCGCAAGGAAGGGCGCGGATAAGATAAAAGAGGACGCATGGCAGGAGGCATTCCGACAGGGAGAGGAAGAGGGATATAAAGAAGGTATCAGGAGGGCGATGGAAGAGAACAGCCGTCGCTTCGAAGAAGAGCTGGAGATGCTGCAGGACAAGATAAGCAATTATGTAAAAGGACTTGGAGAAGAGAAGGACAAGCTTCTGGAAAAGTATATTGATGACTTGAAAAACATTGCGCTTTCAATCGGGGAGAAGATTGTGCAGACGAGCCTGAAAACGAGCGAAGACGTTATAGAACGCATGATATTGGCAGCCACCGAGAAGCTGAAAAAGGCGGCCTGGGCCAAGATATATATCGGCAGCGGTCGAGAGCCGCTTGATATCCAGGGGGACGCGGAATTCCTGCACAGCCTGTCAAAGCTTGCGGACAGTGTAAAGGTAATCATGATGGACGAAGAAGAAAAGGGGACCTGCATCGTAGAGCTGCCTGATGAGATTATAGACATAAGCGTGGGCGCTCAGCTCGAAAACATAAAAGAAATACTAAATAATGCAAGACTATAAGCAGGACTGGAGTGAAGAAGATGCTGAGAGACCTTCCGGGCATGATCATGAAAGCGGAAACAATCAATCATATAGGTAAGATAGAGAACATTACCGGCATGTCTATGGAGGCATCGGGAGGCAGTGCCAATATCGGAGATATCGTGCTAATCTACAACGAAGAGCAGAAGAAGCAGATACCGGCGGAAGTAGTAGGCTTCCGCGGTGAGAAGATACAGCTGATGGCATATGAGGATATGCCCGGCATCGGAACAGACAGTTTTGTCAGAAGTACGAAGAAGAGACTGAAAATACCGGTTGGGCAGTTTTTAAAAGGCAGAATTATAGATGCACTCGGCAATCCGATAGACGGTAAAGGAGAATTCGAATCCGAACGTTATTATTATGTGGAAAGCCCTAAGATTAATCCGCTATCAAGGCCGCCCATATCAGAAGAGCTGCACTTTGGCATAAAGGCAATCGATGGCCTTAATACGATTGGGAAAGGGCAGAGAATCGGCATCTTTGCAGGAAGCGGCGTAGGCAAGAGCACTCTGCTCGGGATGATAGCCAGAAATGTGGAGACAGATATCAATGTCATCGCACTTGTCGGGGAGCGTGGCAGGGAGGTCAGGGAATTTGTAGAAAAAGACCTGGGCCCCGAAGGAATGAAGCGCTCCGTCCTAGTCGTCGCAACCTCAGACCAGCCTGCGATGCTTCGGATGAAGTGCCCGATTGTGGCGACGACGATTGCCGAATACTTTAAAGACCAGGGAAAGGATGTCCTGCTTATGATGGATTCGCTGACCCGGTTCGCCATGGCCCAGAGGGAAATCGGGCTTGCCACCGGTGAGCCGCCGGTAGCAAGAGGATATACGCCGTCCATATATGCGGAGTTTCCGAAACTGCTGGAGAGAAGCGGCATGTTTGAGAAGGGATCTATAACAGGAGTCTATACCGTGCTTGTGGAAGGCGACGATACGAATGAACCGGTTGCAGATACAGTGAGGGGAATCCTAGACGGCCATATCGTACTGAGCAGGAAGCTCGCGAACGCGAACCATTTTCCGGCCATTGACGTAAGTGCCAGCATCTCCCGTCTGATGGCAGATATCGTGACAGAAGAACACAAGGAACTGTCATCCAGGCTTCGTGACATACTGAGCGTCTACGAGCAGAATGAAGACCTGATTTCCATCGGTGCATACAAGGCAGGGACAAATCAGAAGCTGGATGACGCGATTTCCAGGATAGACCAGGTAAACAGATTCCTGATGCAGGAAATCGGAAGAAAATATAATAAAGATGAGATGCTGGATGCCATGAGAAAAATACTGGCCCGTTAGGGAATATTCAGTTGCCGGCTGCGGAGGAATTCAAATGAAAAAATTTGCATTTTCACTAGACAAAGTATTGACATATAAAGAACAGATTGAGCACAATCTCAGGTCCGAATATGCACAGATAGTGCAGAAGGTGGCGAGGGAAGAAGAGAAGCTTCAAGGTCTTGAAGCGGAGCATGCGGCCTGCCGTATGAAATATGAAGAGGAAAAGCACAAGGGCAGTACGATACGCCGGTTGAAGATATACGAGAGCTACCTGGAAAGTGTCCTCTGGAACATACAAAAGACGGAGAAGCTGATAAAAAGGCTTAAGAAAGAAGAAGAAGCCAAGCGGGAAGAAGTCATCGCAGCAAAGACAGAGACTTCGTCGATAGACAGGTTGAAAGACAAGAGGAAAAAAGAATACAATGCGGTGGAAAGAAAAGCCGAAGAGATCTTTGTAGAGGAGTTCGTAGCCAATACGTCCTCCACAAGAGTAAAGACAGGATAGTAACTGCAATGCAGTTTTACTATATATATTAACAGAGGAAAGGAGGAGATAGAGATGAACACAATCGTGGCAGAAATGCCAAAGGCGAATCTGACGGGCGGCAATGCCGGTAAAAGCAAAGGTTCGGATGACGGGAATCAGATTAAATTTGATGAAGTCCTAAAAGGCCAGAAAGAACATACGGAAGACAAGGACAAAAAGCAGGATTCCAATACGGCCGATGGGACTGCGCTATCCGACGCGGCAGGTATGCTGACACTGCCATATGTGCCAGGTGCAGCCCAGGCAGCAGGTGACGTGTGCTTCATTCTTCCGGTACCGGAAGGGGAAGCCAAAAGCACAGCAGAAGCAAAAGTATCCGAACCTGTAAAGGCGGATATACCGGCTGTTATATCGGCAGATGCAGACAAGCAGCTCAACCGTGTATCTGAACGGGCAGTCATGACCGCCAATGATGGGATCACAAAAGAATCTGCTGTGAAGAACGAGATACCTGAGATTCCTACTGAGACTATACAGGGATTCGGGAAGCCTGCACAGCAGAAGACAGAACAGGCGGCGGTACAGCTGACGGACCGGAAGGCAGAAGAGATTGATGCAGCAGGCGTGCATGAGACAAGGGATATCCCGGAAAGGAACGCTGAAGCAGCCAAAAGCTCCGTATTTGCCGAAAGGACAGTGGAATACAATCCTGTAGCCAGAGAGATTACGACAGCCCCAAAACCGGCACATAACCAGGAGATACGTACCGAGTATATGGATATGCTGAAAGGTGACATCGCAAAGCAGGTAGCGTCAGGAAAGCAGCATATCGAGATACAGCTTCATCCGGACAATCTGGGCACACTTGTAATCAAAGCATCCTGTGAGGCTGGAAAAGCTGTCATATCAATCATGTGCAGCGAGGCAAAGACGATGCAGGCCATGTCGCAGCAGGCGAGAGAGCTGGCAGGCATTGTGGAGGCGAGGACCGGCAATGAGACGCAAGTGATTGTCGAAAGGCCGTCCGAGGACTATCTGCAGCAGCAACAGCAGGAGCAGAACAGCCGGGGACAAGAAAGGGAACCGGACAGGGAGCAGAGAGATAACCACAAGGGAGAGTTCCGTGAGAGCTTTGATTTCCTGCAGCAGCTGAGACTTGGACTCGCATAGAGAAAGGAGCAGACATGAATACATTAGGAAGTATACTGTCCAATTATGGAAACGCCGCATCTGCAAGGACGAATTCCACCGATAATTCAGGGGGAACAGCTTCAGGCGGAACCAATGGGCTGAGCATCAACGATTTTTATAAGCTGCTTTCCGCACAGCTCAGATATCAGGACGCCGACAACCCGATGGATACGAGCGAGATGATGGCACAGATGGTACAGACACAGATGATACAGGCGATTACAGATATGTCCGCCATCAATCTGGAGATGTATGCAATCAATACCATATCTTATGCAAGCTCTATGGTAGGCAAGACGGTGACGATGGCAGAAGTGGACAGTGACGGCAGATTTACAGGGGAAAAGACGACAGGTATCGTTACTGGTATCCTTATGGGCAACAATCCGACTCTCTTCATAGACGGCAAGGAATATACACTGTCACAGGTCATGACGGTAGGGGACGTACCTGACTCGGCAACCGATAGTCCGGAAGACGAAGGAGGAGACGATGGAAGTACGTAATATCTCCTCTGCCCGGGAACTGCAGCTACAGCATGAAGTTTACCGTCAGAAAGAGGAAAAGCCAGACTTTGGCGCCCTCTATGAAAAGGAGATACAAAAGACCGGGCTTCAGTTTTCAAAACATGCCGCCATGCGTATGAGCGAGCGTAAAGTAGAGATGACGCCTGAACTTGCAGGGAGTCTGAAGACGGCTGTGGAAAAGGCCCGGGACAAGGGAGCCAAAGATGTAGTTGTCATAGGAAGCAGCAGTGCGTTTATCGTTAACGTGACAAATAATACAGTAGTTACAACCATGAATGCACAAGAGATGAAGAATAATATATTTACCAATATTGACAGCGCCGTGTTGCTATAGCCGGACCATGAAGGAGGCTTGGCCTTATGTCCGAATGACAGAGGCGGATATGGCGCAGAAAGAATACGAAAGGAAGTACAAAAGAAATGGTCAAATCAATGTATGCAGCGATTGCAGGTCTGCGGTCGCATCAATCCAAGATGGATGTAATCAGTAACAATATAGCAAATGTAAACACATGGGGATACAAATCCAGGTCAGCCAATTTCCAGGATGCCATGTACCAGAACCTGACGAGCAGTACGGGAGGAAATACCGCGGCCGGAGGTGCCGGAGGCAAGAACAGCTCACAGCTTGGATACGGCGTCAACGTCGGTTCCATAACAACGAATTTTACGACCGGTAGCTGGGGTTATACCGGAAGACCGACGGACTGTATGCTGAACGGTACCGGATTTTTCATCGTGGGACCGATGATAGCGAATCCGACGGCTGGCATTCCGTCTAATAATTTTGCGACACAAGGGATGTCCCTTTCCCGGGTCGGAATCTTTTCCGTGGACAACAACGGCTATCTTGTAGACGACGACCAGAACTACGTGTATGGATTTGCACAGAACACCGATGGTACATGGGATACTACAACGATAAAACCGTTGCAGATTCCAAGCGATGACACGGGAAAGCAGTACGAGATACAGACGTATAAGATTGGGACAGACGGTACAATCACAGGCGTCACCTATGACAAGAAGCAGGTGACAATCGGTAAGATTGCGGTAGCAGCGGTCGAAAATCCGAACGGTCTGGAGCAGGCGGAGGGCTACCTGTACATGGCTGGCGAGAATGCGGGACAGATAACGGCGATTCAGGCAGACTACTTCGTGAGCAACTATCTGGAGATGTCCAATGTGGAGCTTGCCAGCGATATGGCAGCTATGATTACGACACAGAGAGGATACCAGGCAAATTCAAAGATTATTACAGTGACAGATGAGATGCTGGAGCAGCTCGTCAATATGAAACGTTAAAAAATAAGCCGCGGGGAAGCAGTTCCCCGCGTGCATGCAGCAGGGAGGGACGGACTTGATAGAACTGACGAAACTGAACGGGGAACCCGTGCTGATCAACTCGTGCCAGATGGAATACATAGAGCTGATACCGGAGTCCAAGATCATCATGATGAACGGCAAGTACCATATCGTGCGGGAAGGCAAGGACGAAATTATAAAAAAAATCATCATCTTCAATAACCAGTGTATTCATTATCCGCGGAATGAGGAGGCATAGACATGGACATAACCACTTTACTCGGCGTTGTCGGTGGATTCGCATTTATTGTGAACGCAATCATGCAGGGAGGAAAGATAGGAAGCTTTATAGATATACCCAGCATCATGATTGTAGTGGGGGGCACGTTCTGTGCTGTTGTTGCCAGCTTCCCGTTTAATATGCTCAAAAATGTAGGGAAACATTTTACGAAGCTGTTATCGAATAAGAAATTTAAGGTAGAACCTGTGATAGACATGCTGGTTGAGTTTGCACAGCTTGCCAGGAAGAACGGGCTTCTGGCTCTCGAGGAGAAAGCGAACCAGCTGGAAGATCTGTTCTTCAAGCAGGGAATTATGCTTGTCGTAGACGCCATGGAGGCGGATAAGGTGAGGGAGATGCTGGAGACAGAGGTAGACAGCATGAGCCAGAGACATGAAGAAGAGATTGCAATCTATGAGAAAGCAGCCAATTACGCCCCTGCATTCGGTATGATTGGTACACTTGTAGGACTTATCAATATGCTCAAGAGCATGGATTTGTCGCAGGGCTCATCGTCTATGCTCGGCGAAAGCATGGCTACTGCACTTGTCACGACATTCTACGGCTGTATCATGGCTAACCTGCTGTTCATGCCCATAGCAAAGAAGCTGCGGATAAGAAACGAAGAGGAGGTTCTGTATAAACAGATAATCATCGAAGGCGTCATTGGCATACAGTCGGGTGAGAATCCTAAGAACCTGAAGGAAAAGCTCGTATCACTCCTCCATCAGCAGAAGCAGGCCAAACTCATGGACGGCGGTGAGGGGAAAGAAAAGAAGCCGAAGAAAGAAAAGAAAAAGAAGTAGAAGGGAGTGAAGGTACAGTGAAACGAAGGCAAAAAAGTCCGGAAGAAGGATCCGACTGGATGGGGACTTACGGCGATATGGTGACGTTGCTGCTTTGCTTCTTTGTATTGTTGTACTCCATATCTTCTGTAGACGAGGTTAAGTGGGAGAACCTGGTTAAGAGTATGAATCCGGAGGCGGCAGAGACATCGCAGATTGTTACGGATGCTATGGAAAAAGAGGGGACAGAGAATGTACCGGGAGCCAACACGACAGAGATAGACCAGAAATTTGACGAGATGTATGACAATCTCCTGGAGATGCAGGACGCATCCGGAGAGGTGGCGGATATACAGATAGCCAAGGGTGACGGCTACCAGTTCATCACTTTTAAGGATAATGTGTTTTTTGACGGTGACAGCTATGTACTCAGAGACGAAGGGAAGGCTGTTCTGGATACATTTTCTTCAATCATTGCGCCTGCTTCAGATGCCATAAAAGAAATCCAGGTGCTTGGGCATACATCCCAGGCAGAGCCGAATATACCGAATGAAGTCATGACAGACAGAGTACTGTCGGCGACACGCTCGGCAGTCGTAGTCGCCTATGTACAGCAAAAGAACATAATTGAACCGAAGAAGCTGGTGAGCGCAGGGTATGGACAATTCCGTCCCATCGACACGTTTGACACTTTTGAGGGAAGAGCGAGAAACAGAAGAGTAGAAATTCTGATAACTAAGACAGGTTCTGTCGAGCAGACGCTGGATGAATATTACAGCCAGGTCTATCAAGGCGAGGGGAATTAACATAAAGGGCCAGATAAATAAACAACAGGAGTGTGGCTATGGCAGATGTATTATCACAAAGTCAGATTGATGCGTTGCTCAATTCTATGATGAATGGGGACGCAGCGGATGAGCCCAAAGAGGAGAAGCCGGAAAAAAACTGGAAAAAATATGATTTTAAGAGTCCGAAGAAGTTCACAAAGGATAAGCTGAAGCTTCTGAAGGGCATTTACGATAATTACGGCAGACTTGCATCATCTAGGCTGAACGGCGTCTTAAGGACGGCCTGCGAGATGGAAGTATTGTCTGTGGAAGAGCAGAGGTATTTTGAATTCAGCAATATACTGAGTGAAAACGATGTCATGATGATGCTGAATCTGAAGCTGCCTGATGAGTCCAAGAATCCGCCAATGATGGTTCACATAAGCCAGAAGCTTATGGTGAATATGATAGACCGCATGCTTGGAGGGACAGGGGACGACGATGATGTAGATTCATCCTATACCTATACGGAGATTGAAAGCGCGCTGTACAGGAAAGTGATGAAATATATGCTTGATATAACGAAAGACGCCTGGGGCAATTATATAAAGATAAATCTGGGCGAACAGCGTCTTGAGGAAAATCCTGGGCTGTTTCAGGAAATCAGCCTGGATGAGCCGGTGGCAATCGTACTGCTGAATGTAAAGATGCAGAGCATAGATGGACGAATAACCATATGTATCCCCGGCAATCTGCTGATGAATATATTTAATATCATAGATAAGCGCAAGCATATAGAAGGTGCATATGATGAGAGGATAGACAACAGCAGAGAACTCATAATGTCCCGGCTGAACCGGAGCGCTATGGAGATAAGGGCGGAGCTTGGAGAAGCAAAGCTGAGCATGAGAGAAGTGTGCGGACTGAAGGTGGGTGATGTCATAGATTTGAATAAGCCGAAGGAATCAGACATCGTACTGTATGTGGAAGAACAGCCGTGGTTCAAAGGAAAGCTGGGCGCACACAATAAGAATGCCGCAGTCAAGATAAAGCGGTGCATACAACAGGAGGAAGCACCAGTAGATGAATAATCTGCTGTGTCAATATAAAATTAAACTAACGATTACTGAAGAAAGAGGTAAAGAATAATGGCAAAAATCATGGTGGTAGACGATGCGGCATTTATGAGGATGATGGTAAAAGACACGCTGTCCAAAGGAGGATATACCGATATCTGCGAGGCGGCGGACGGGGCAGAGGCTCTGCAGATGTATAAGGATGAGAAACCGGCACTCGTACTGATGGATATCACGATGCCGAATATGGACGGGCTGGAGGCTCTGAAGGCAATCAAGGCTTTTGACCCGGGAGCCACTGTCGTCATGTGCTCCGCGATGGGACAGGAGACAATGGTTATAGAAGCAATCAAATCCGGAGCAAAGGATTTCATCGTTAAGCCGTTTAAGGCAAACAGGATCCTGGATACGGTATCTAAGATTATCGACTAGCTTATAAGAGGGAGGAGACAGATATGTCTTTTTTGAGTTCTTTGAATATCAGCGCTTCAGGATTGACAGCGCAGAGGCTGAGGCTGGACATAGCGTCTGAAAATATCGCCAATATAGAGACGACCAGGACTGAGGAAGGCACGCCGTACCGGCGGAAAATGGTCGTGCTTGAGGCAAGGGAGGATAACTTCCGGACTGTACTTAACAGAGCCATGGATGGAAAGAACAGGACGTCACAGGGGGGCGTGGCAGCTGCGGCAATCGTAGACGATGATACGGAATTGAAGGCAGTGTATGACCCTGAGCATCCGGATGCGGATGATAACGGCTATGTTATGATGCCAAATGTGGACATGATTAAAGAAACAACAGATGCGATGTCGGCAACCAGATCTTATGAAGCAAACATTACTGCTTTTAACGCGGTGAAATTAATGGCGCAAAAGGCCTTGGAAATAGGGAAATAGGAAGGCTTAACGTTTGCCGGAAAGAGAGTTAATAATGGACGTAAAGAAATTGAGTTCGATGGAAATTGATGCTATAGGCGAGATACTGAATATCAGCCTGGGGGCATCAGCAACTGCCATTTCGACAATGCTGGATGCAAGAGTTGACATAACGACGCCAATCGTACAGGTCAGAGACAAAAACGAATTTGAGTTTGGTAATCTGGAACCCGCCGTAGGGGTTGAAATCATATATATCGAGGGGCTGACAGGCAGCAACATCATGCTGCTCAAACGTAACGATGTGCGTGTTATCGTCGAGATGCTTATGGGAATGGAAATTCCTGAGGAAGAATTTGAGCTGGACGAGATGAACATAAGCGCCATCTGCGAAGTCATGAATCAGATGATGGGGGCTTCCGCCACAGCCCTGTCGGAACTGCTTGGCAAGGCTGTGAACATATCCACTCCTGTATCCTTTGAGATAGAGAGCCCTGAACAGTTCAAGGGTAAGTATTTTACAGAAGAAAGCCCGATGGTCGTAATCGGCTTTACACTGCGGATTGCAGATAAGATGGAAAGCGAATTTATGAACCTGATGCCAATCGGACTGGCTAAAGAACTTGTGGCAGGATTCTTTTCAGATGGCATACCGGACATTGCGGAAGAAGAGGTGCCGGCTTCACAGGAAGAAGCAGAACCTTCAGACAATATCCAAACAGATGCTATCATTCCTGCCGGAGATATTCCGACAGAACAGGAGACGGCCGAAGAAGCGCTTCCGGCGCCTGACGTGCCTGCCGGTACAGCCGATGCGGCGCCGCCTGTGGGCGAGACTATGCAGAATGTAGCAGCGGCGCCTTCGGGCGAGACTCCGCAGAGTGCAGCAACAGCCGCGCCCCCGGTCATGCCTCAGGCAGTGCCACCGGTGGCGGAACAGACGGCCCCGCCCGCGAATGCCGTTCAGCCATCCGGCTCCCCGGCCGGTGCGGTGGATGCCCAGTTCATGAATTCCATGACACAGATGATGGAAATGATGAAGCAGCAGATGGAGATGCAGCAGATGCAGCTACAGCAGATGAAGCAGGCGCAGTCATCAGGGCCGAAAAAGATAAAAGTCAATCCGGCCCCACAGCCTAATCTGGAAGGTGGAACGGATGACGCGGAACTTCAGGACTCTAATCTGGAATTGATTATGGGAGTTCCCCTGGAGGTGTCTGTTGAAATCGGGAGGACGAAAAAGCTGGTCAAAGACGTGCTTGAACTTAACAAAGGTTCACTTGTCGTATTAGATAAGCTTGCGGGAGAGCAGGTAGACTTGTTCGTCAATGGACAGTGTATTGCACAGGGCGATGTGGTCGTAGTGGACGATAACTTTGGTATCAGGATTACAGAGATTCTGGCGGATGAGATTCCGCTGGCACAGTAGAGGTGCGTAGGATATGCTGAAAGGATTTTTTACAGCCGCAGGTACGCTTCTGATCGTAGTGCTGATTCTGTATCTCGCCTATGTATGTTCAAAATATATAGGAAGAGCAGGACGGATAAAAGGGTCGTCAAGATATATACGGATGATAGATCAGATTGCAGCGGGCCAGGACAGGACGATTGCAGTAATCCAGACCGGTACGGGATACCTGCTCCTTGGTATTACTGCTACACAGATTACGGTGCTGAAGGAACTTGGCGAAGAGGATCTCCGGGAAATCGAACCTCCTGAGGGGCAGAAAGCTGAGTTTGCCGACTTCAGGACAGTAATGGATAAAATAGGGAAAAGGAAGCGAAGCGAATGAACACAGGGGCATTAGTCAACATCAACGGAAACCAGGTGCCGACATTAGAGATACTCGTCATGATGACAATCGTGATGCTCCTTCCCTCCATTGTAGTGATGATGACCTCGTTTGTCAGAATCATCATCATCTTATCTTTTACAAGGAACGCCATCGGGGTACAGCAGACCCCCCCGAATATGGTTCTTGTCGGAATCGCACTATTTCTTACGTTGTTCATTATGGATCCTGTCATAAAAGATATCAATACAGATGCATATGAACCTTACAAAAGCGGGGAGATAACACAGGATGAGGCATTAGACAGGGCAGTGGTTCCCATGAAAAGGTTCATGCTGAAGCAGACAGAGGTGAGTGCCCTCAACCTGTATGTAGATATGGCGGGAATTGAGGAGAAGACGGAGCCGGAAGATCTTCCGATGCGGGTAGTTATCCCTTCTTTTATGACGAGCGAGCTGAAACGGGGATTCATGGCAGGGCTGCTGCTGTTCATACCGTTTCTACTCATAGATATCATTGTTTCAAGCACGCTTATGTCCATGGGAATGATTATGCTTCCGCCGGCAACGATTGCGCTGCCGTTTAAGCTTCTGCTCTTTGTGACGCTGAACGGATGGGAGCTGCTGTTCTCATCTATAGTACAAAGCTTTAACTACTGACGGGAGAATTAGAAGATGACAAGTGGTGAAATTGGCGATTTGATGTATCAGATGTTCATACTGGCCGTAAAGCTTGGAGGTCCCATCCTTATCATAAGCATGGTGGTGGGAATCGTCATATCTATCCTCCAGGCTGCCACGCAGATACATGAACAGACGCTTACGTTTGTGCCCAAACTGATAGTAATAGGAATTATCCTCGTGATAACCGGTAACAGCATGCTCAAGATGCTGCAGGAATTCACAGAGCAGATATTCCGGTTTATCGCTGAAGGTTAGGAGATTATACATATGTTACTTGCAGGCACGCCGGAATTCCTTGTATTTACGCTCGTACTCATGAGGATGTCCGGGTTCATATTTCTCAATCCGGTGCTGGGAAGGAAGAATATCCCCCCCATCTTTAAGGCGGGGCTGGCACTTATGCTGGCACTGACCGTATATCCGCAGGCGGGGCCGGCAGAGGAAGAGGTGACTTCCGCGATTGTATATGCGGTACTCCTTCTGAAAGAATTTGCCCTTGGATATCTGCTTGGTTACGTCATGCAGCTGTTTGATATGATCGTCTCTTTTGCAGGAGCTGTCATCGATTTTCAGATGGGGCTGTCCATGGCTACGGTGTACGATGCCCAGAATGGTACTCAGATTGCACTTACGGGTAACATCTTACAGATATATTATCTGCTTTTGTTTTTTGCAGTTGACGGACATCTGGCACTGCTTAAGATATTGATGACTTCACAGGAAGTCGTGCCTTATGCGGCGCTTAAGTTTGGTTCGGGTCCGGTACAGGCGGTGCTGCAGATATTTACAGAGTGTGTCGCGCTTGCCGTAAAGCTTGCATTCCCAATCATTGCGTTTGAATTCCTTGTGGAAGTTGCAACCGGGCTTCTGATGAGAATCATCCCCCAGATCAACCTGTTTGTTATGAGCATTCAGCTGAGGGTCATCATAGGGCTGGCGATGATGGTATTCCTCATATCGCCGGCGGGAGATTTTCTGGAAGGTATCATCACCCAGATGATGCAGGGGCTGCAGGATATATTGAGAACAGTAAACATATAAAAGGATGTGATGAATATTGGCAGCGGACTCGAAAACAGAAAAAGCCACACCGAAAAAGCGCCGTGATGAGCGGAAAGAAGGTAATATATTTCAGAGCTCGGATGTGGTCAATGTCGTATTTGTATTCGTTTCCTTTTATATATTAAAGTTTATCTTTCCGGAGATATACGATACCGCCGGAAATTTTATGAAGAGATTCATTGGGCTGGCAGGAAACGTGACGGACCTTACAGGGCAGTCGGCAGGCGAATATGGGATGGAGTTTCTGGCGGCTGCGGCCAAGACGGTGCTGCCATTCGCATTAATCTGTATGGCGGTAGGGATTATCATGCATGGCATACAGACCAGGTTCCTGTTTACATCCAAGAACTTCTATCCCAAATTAAACCGGATCAGTCCGCTGCAGGGGATAAAAAAAATCTTCGCACTCAAGAATGCGATAGAACTCGTTAAAAATCTGTTGAAAGTTATCGTGCTCATCGTAATTATCTATTCGCTCCTGAAGCAGGACGCGATAAATGTAATCCGTACGATGGACATGAGCATAAGCGCTTCCGCGGCTTATACGTTCGATATGATTATCTCTATGATACTGAGGGTCTCCATGGTCTTTGCCGTAATTGCGTTTTTAGACTACCTGTTCCAGAGGTGGGATTATGAACGGAAGATAAAGATGTCCAAACAGGAAGTAAAGGAAGAGTTCAAGCAGACAGAAGGGAATCCGGAGATAAAAGGAAGAATCAGGGATATTCAGAAGCAGAGGGCCAGAAGCAGGATGATGCAGGCGGTGCCTTCCGCTGATGTCATCATCAGAAACCCGACCCATTTCGCGGTAGCGCTGTCCTACGACACCGACAAGAATAACGCACCAATTGTGGTGGCAAAGGGGATGGACGAGCTGGCACTGAGGATTGTAAAAGTAGGGGAAGAAAACAATGTGGCTGTCATCGAAGACAGGCCGCTGGCGAGAAGCCTCTATGCAGAGACAGAATTAAACCGGGAGATACCGTCGGAGTATTACGGTGCTGTGGCAGAGATTCTGGTATACGTATATAAGCTGAACAAAAAAATGAGGTAAGACATGAAACGAATTTTGAACAATGCGGTAGCTGCCTTTGTGATAGTTATTGTATTACTTATGATTATTCCCATGCCTCCGTTTTTACTGGATGTCATGATTATTATAAATATATCTTTGTCAATGATTATATTGCTTATAAGCATGAATATAAAAGAGCCGCTGGAATTTTCCATCTTTCCATCCCTGCTGCTCATAACGACATTATTCCGGCTTGGCATCAATGTCTCGTCAACAAAAAACATCCTCTCCCATCAGGGAAGCGCGGGACAGGTCATAAAATCATTTGGTGATTTCGTGCTGCAGGGTAATGTCATCGTCGGTTTTATCATCTTCATGATAATCGTACTTGTACAGTTCATCGTCATTACAAAAGGCGCAGAACGTGTGGCAGAAGTCGCGGCCAGATTCACGCTGGACGCCATGCCGGGCAAGCAGATGGCCATTGACGCCGACTTAAGCTCCGGCCTGGTTACAGAACAGGAAGCCAGGGCGAGAAGGACGAAAATACAGCGCGAGGCGGATTTCTACGGTGCCATGGACGGTGCGACGAAGATTGTAAAAGGTGACGCGGTCATGTCGCTTATCATCACCTTCATCAATCTGATTGGAGGTTCCGCCATAGGGATGCTGCAGTCGGGCATGGGTTTTTCAGAGGTGCTGTCAGTGTATTCCATAGCAACGGTCGGCGATGGTCTTGTATCTCAGATTCCGGCACTGCTTATATCTACGTCGACGGGAATGATCGTAACCCGTGCCGTATCGGAGGGCAGCCTGAACCAGGACGTATCAAAACAGTTCCTGGCACAGCCGAAAGCCATGATGATGACCGGTGGTGTACTTATCATTCTCATGCTTGTACCGGGCATGCCAAAAATCCAAATGGCATTTCTTGCCATCTTGTTTCTTCTGGCAGGATACCAGATATCGCGGAAGATTCAGGCACAGGCTGTGCTGGAGGAGGCGGCAGAGCGTCAGAGTGCGGATGCGGAGTCTGCTTCTCCGGCGACAGAGGAAGAATATTACAAAGATATCAACAACATATATAATCTGATTGGCGTAGAGCCGATAGAGATGGAATTTGGATACAGTCTCATACCTCTGGTAGATGAATCGAGCGGGGGAAAGATGATAAACAGGATTGTCATTTTCCGCAGGCAGTATGCTCAGGAAATGGGTTTTGTCATCCCGTCCGTCAGGCTTAGGGACAGTTCCAGTCTGAATACGAACCAGTATATTATCAAGATAAAGGGCGAAGAAGTGGCAAGGGGAGAGATACTTGTGGACCATTATCTTGCCCTGGAGCCAGCGTCGCCTGCCGGTGAGATAGACGGTATAGAGACGATTGAACCGGCATATGGGATTCCGAGCAAATGGATACTTCCGGAAAATAAAGAAATGGCTGAAATATACGGATATACCGTAATAGACCCGCTCTCCGTAATGCTGACGCACCTGTCCGAAACGATACGCCAGCATGCGTACGAGCTGCTGAGCAGGCAGGAAGTCAGCCTGCTGCTTGAGAATGTAAGAAAAACTTCTGCTGAGCTCGTCGACGAGGTAGTGCCTGGAATCATCTCTCACGGCAATCTTCAGAAGCTGCTTGTAAATCTGCTGAAAGAGGGCATACCGATCAAAGATATGGAAAGCATACTGGAAACGATTGCGGATGCTTCCGGAGCAGGGCTTGATATAACAGGAGTTACAGAGAATATACGTGCGGCACTGAAGAGGACCATAACGAGGAAGTTCTGTGAAGGAGGGCAGATGCGTGTCGTTACGCTGGATGCGGAACTGGAAAAGCTGCTTGTGACGAGCATGACCAAGAGCGAACAGGGAGTCTACCTCGCGGTAAGCCCGGATATAATGCAGAACATGCTCACCCAGATAGGAGAAGAGATGAAGAAATTCCAGGAGCTGTCTCAGGATACGGTAATCCTGACGAGCCAGGTGATACGCCCATACCTTTACCGGATGCTGGAACAGTTCTACCCATCGGTCTATGTGTTGGCTTTCAACGAGATTGCGGATAATATCCAGATACAGGCAGTTGGGAATATAAGAAAAGAGTAGGGGATGCTTATGGTACAGGAGAAGAAGCTGAAAAAGAATCTGGCAGACCAGACGAATGAAGAACTGCTTGCGCTCTACCGCCAGACCGGGAGGCTGGAGGTCAAGCAGGAGATTGCGCTCAGATATCTGTATATCGTCAAAAGCATCGCCGTGCAGATGCGCAATGTTTATGCCGGGTTCAGCCAGGTGGAAGACATCGTCAATGAAGGCGTCATCATGCTGATGAAAGCGATTGACAAGTATGAGGCGGACAAGAATGCCAAGTTTGAAACTTATGTCTCGAAGCGGATACGCGGTATGATTATCGACATCGCAAGAAAGCAGGACTGGATACCGCGTACGGTCAGAAAGAGCTACAGAGATATAAAGGAAGCGGCCGTAGCGTTTTATTCCGAGAACGGCAGGGAGCCTACCGCAGATGAATTATCAGAGCTGCTTGACATGGACAAAGAAAAGTTCAGGGATATCATGGGCAAGGCCAATCTGTTCTCTGTCCTGTCGCTGGATATGGTTCTTGAGGAGACAAAAGAACAGTACAGAAGTATACAGATACCATCAGACAAGAAAGAAGAGCAGCCGGAAGCACATCTGATGGATAAGGAATTCCGGCGTATCCTGGCAGAGGGGATACGGAACCTGAAAGACAATGAGCAGACGGTGATATCGCTGTATTATATAGAGGAGCTGAACATGAAGGAAATTGCAGGTATCATGCATGTAAGTGAACCGCGGATTTCTCAGATACATGCGGGCGCCATCAGAAAGCTAAAAGAATATATTACGGAAAAAACAAAGGTAGAAAAGGAGGGGTATCATGTTTCAGGGATTTTATAATCTTACATCAAGTGTCCTTACTCAGACGAGAAGGCTGAACGTCATAAGCAATAATATGTCCAATGTATCGACACCCGGATTTAAAAGCGACCAGTTTATAGCAAAGACATTTAAAGAAGAGATGATATACCGCAGTGGAAACAAGGACAAGAGCAATCCCACTCAGCTCGGGACTATGAACCGCATCGTAACCGCCGACAGGAACTATACGGATTTTGCTTCGGGAGGATATGCGTCCACGGATAGCCCGCTGGACTTCGCGCTCAATTCGTCAGGATTCTTCTGCATCCAATCGGGAAACGGAACCGTATATACGAGGAATGGTTCATTTTCTCTCGATGACGGAGGCTATCTCTGTCTGCAGGGAGTCGGAAGGGTACTGGGACAGAACGGTCCCATATACCTCGGTACGGATAAGATCGTCTCGGACAGCCTTGGCAATTTGTACACGGAGAATGGCAATACCTTTCTGGGGCGCCTGTCCATCGTAGACTTTCAGAATTATGATGCTAATCTGACAAAAGGGACCGGTGATGTGTTCACCGCCAATGGACAGGGTACGGCAGTGAATGGTAGTGTGGTTCAGAAGGCGCTTGAGAGCTCTAATGTAGAGCCGGTGGACGAGATGGCGCGTATGATGGCAAGCGAGAGGTCACTGCAAAGCAGCGCACAGGTATTGAAAATGTATGACCAGCTCATTGGAAAGGCTGTCACTCAGCTTGGTCCGGTATAAGAAGGAGGGTAAGGTATGAATGCTTCGTTTTATACTGCGTCCCGCGGTGCGAGGACGCAGCAGGAAAAGTTAAATGTAATCTCCAATAACTTTGCCAATATCAATACATATGGTTACAAAGCCAAAAGCTCTGTATTCCAGGACTTGATGTACTATAACATGAGAGCGGCAGCCGGTGAGACTACACAGCTCACTTCTGGTACAGGAACCGTGCTGGACCATACGAACACCGATTTCGGCCAGTCCGGATTCGGGGAGGGAGCCGGTGGATATGACTATGCCATATCCGGTGACGGCTTTTTTATGCTCCGGAATCCTGTAACCAATGAAATAAGCTACACGAGGAACGGACATTTTTCACTTTCCAGAAGGGCGGACGGCTTCTATCTGGTGTCAGATTCAGGCAAGCTCGTGCTGGACGGGGGGCAGAACCCGATTCGGGTGGCTGCAGGGGTGCTGCAGGGACGTCCGGGTGTGTACAGTTTTGCAAATACAGACGGCATGCAGAGCCTTGGGGAGAATGAATTTGTACCCATTCCAAAAAATGGTGCACCGGTGCTGAATACGGAGGCGAAACTGCTGGAAGGATATCTGGAGATGTCCAATGTAGATATGGCACAGGAGATGGCCAATACCGTGGAAGCGTCAAGAGCATATTCCTATATGCTGAAGATGGTACAGTCATCGGATGAGATAGAACAGACAATTAACAGTCTCAGAGGATAAAAGCAGGAAGGCGGAAATTATGGAGATTAAACACTACGACGATATGGGAGATATGGGGATGGACGTGATGAGAGAGGTGGGCAGCATAGGCACCGGTAACGCGGCCACGGCGGTCTCAGGACTTCTGAATACAGATGTCAGGATTACGCTCCCGGATGTAAAGATACTTGGTTTCAATGAAGCGGCAAACTATCTCGGTGAACCGGAGGAGGTGGTGGCTGCAGTGCTCGTTCAGATGTCGGGCGATTTGAAGGGAATTATGCTTTTCCTTCTAAAACTTGATTTTATCAATGCGGTCACGGAGACGATACTTGGCTGTAAGATAGAAGACTATTCTCAGATGGATGAGATGGCGGTGTCGGCGGTTACCGAGGTGGGCAATATTATCATTTCGTCCTATGTAAGCGCCCTGGCAGGGCTGGCCGGCATGGAGATTAATCTGTCGGTACCCGCGGTGTCCATCAACATGCTCGGAGGCATCTTAAGTGTACCGATGATCGAATTCGGCTATGAGACCGATAAGATTATGATGATAACGGGCAACTTTATCCTCGGACAGCACAAGCTTGAAAGCAGCCTGCTTATGCTGCCGGATATCGAGTCGTTGAATAAATTATTGAAGAAGCTGGTGAATGCAGGTGAATAAAGAGATTAAAGTCGGTATTGCCGACATGAAGATAACCCGCCAGGAAGGGACGCTTATCACATATGCACTTGGTTCCTGTATCGGAATCAGCTTCTACGACCCGGGAATCAAACTGGCAGCTCTGCTGCACATTATGCTTCCGGAGTCTAAGAACCCTTCTGAACCACAGGTATATAAGTTTGCGGATACTGGTATCCGGGAGACGCTTCGGCGGATGTCGGTATTCGGCGGCGTGAAAAGCCGTTACATCTGCAAGATAGCGGGGGGAGCCAAAATGTTTGAAGTACAGGGCAACAGCAGCCTGGCCAATATCGGGCAGAGGAATATCGAAAGCGTCCGTAATATTCTGAGAAAGGAACAGATACGCCTGACAAGACAGGAAGTAGGAGAGAACTACGCGAGAACCATGCTGGTGGACGCAGCGACAGGTAAAGTGTACATACGTACATTCGGCCGGCAGGAGATTGTAATGTGATTCTCAGTTATGAGATGAAAGGGTTATGCCGATATAATACATAAAGGGCGCGTTGCGCGGTTTATTATAACAGACAGGACAGGAAAGCGAGGAAAAAAGTATGGCGAATACGGAAATCTTGTTGGAATCAGGCACAAATGAAATAGAAATCATGGAGTTCACGATCTACGACGAACTCTATGGAATCAACGTGGCAAAAGTCAGGGAAATCATGATGACTGACAAAATAAAACCGGTGCCCCATTCCCATGATGCGGTAGAGGGGATATTCAAGCCAAGGGATATTATGCTTACGGTCGTAGACCTTCCATATTATCTAACCGGACAAAAAACAGAACCGCAGCCGAAAGATTTATTTATGGTCACCAACTTCAACCAGATGCATATTGCTTTCCGGGTACATACGGTGGTGGGAATACAGAGAATTTCCTGGGCAGATATAAAGAAGCCGGATAAAACATTAAATGGCGGGGAAGAAGGGCTTGCGACAGGGATTGCCCAATGTGGCAAGGAGCTTATCACTATCCTTGACTTTGAGAAGATTGTAGCTGATATCGCGCCGGAGACCGGCATCCAGCTTGATGAAGTGGAAAGCTTCGCAGGACGGAACAGAAGCGAATACTCGATTGTCCTTGCGGAAGATTCCGTGCTGCTTTCCCGTATGATAGAGACAGCGCTGACAAAGTCCGGATACTCGCAGATCTATAAGTTCAATAATGGGCAGGAGGCGTGGAACTACCTGTCACAGGTGAGAAATGAGGAAGTGCTGGACGATAAGGTGAGTCTCATCATCACGGATATAGAGATGCCGCAGATGGATGGGCACAGGCTGACGAAGCTCGTAAAAGAAGATGACAGGCTTAAAAAGATACCGCTCATTATCTTTTCATCACTCATCAACCCGGAGATGGAGATTAAGGGCAGAGAACTCGGCGCAGACGAGCAGCTGTCCAAACCTGAGATTGGACATCTGGTTGCCGTCATGGACCACTTGCTTCAGAGAGGAAGAGAATAATGGACAGATGTGTTGTGAGACAGGCGATTAAGGAGACGATGACCGGTAATATCATAGGTTATGAACTGCTGTTCCAGGGGAGCAATGACAGTTTTTACGATGAGCCCGAGACATCCGCGGCTGATATGATATCTAATTTTCTCATGAATAACAGCAATAAATTTGTATCTGACAAAATAATGTTTATCACATTTACACCGTCACTGTTATTCCGGAATACACCGAAGATGTTCGAGCCGGATAAGGTGGTTATCCAGATTGAAGATAACCTCATCATTCATCCTCTGGCAAGGCCTTTTATAAAAAAATACTGTGAACTGGGTTACCGGTTTGCTATCAATGACTTTCAGTTCTCACAGAAATATATGGAGATGCTGGAATATGCCCAATATATTAGAATCAATCTCTCTCAGGCAGAATCGACAGAATCTGCGAGAGGGAAGAAATCAATTGAAAATATCGTTAGTATGGCGCAGGGGACCGGTAAGAAGTGCATTGCCACCGGCGTGAATACAAAAGAGGTATATGATTATGCGGTCAAGCTCAAGGTAGATTATCTGGAAGGAAACTACGTAGCCAAGACGCTGGCAAGCAAGGTGGATAAAGTAAAGTACATGCAGGGAAACTTCTTCCAGCTCATGGTTGCCGTATCCGAAGACGAACCGGATATGGAAGAGATTGAGCGGATTGTCAGCAGGGACGCGGGTCTGACATACGCGATACTGAAGCTTGTGAACTCTGCATATTTTGCCCTGAGACGCAGGACCGCTTCCATCCGACAGGCACTCGTCACCCTTGGCATCACGCAGCTGAGGCAATGGGTCTATATGCTGAGCTTTGATTACAAAGGGAAAGACAGCAGTTCCGAAGAACTGCTCAAGATATCCTTCCTGCGCGCGACCTTCGCATCAGAACTTGTCGGATATATCAAGGAATGCCCAATCAGCAAGACCGATGCATATCTGATAGGTATGTTCTCGACGCTGGAATATATGGTGAATGCTACAGAGGAGGAGATACTGGAAGAGATACCAGTCAATCCGGAAGTGAAAAAAGCGCTTGTGTCACAGGAGGGGACTGCCGGTATGATATACAGGCTGCTTCTTGCGTATGAACAGGCAGACTGGAAACTCAGCAAAAAACTGTCGGAGAGCCTGGGCGTACCGACCTATCTACTGGCCCAGACATATATCGACTGCGTGGACGAGGTCAATGAGATATGGCAGGGACTGACGACAGAATATGACAGGCCGGGAGAAGAGCGCAGATTCATGAATTTTGATGATTCTGACGACAGGGAGCATCTGGAAGATGTTCTTTACTAAAGGAAAGAAAGCAGACTTGGAGGTATATGACAGTGGCAGTATCAATCGTGTTAACTAATCAGAAGGGTGGCGTGGGGAAGACGACGACTTCCGGCGCAATAGCCGCAGGGCTTTCTAAAAAAGGAAAGAAAGTTCTGTCGGTGGACTTGGATCCACAGGGAAATCTCGGATTCAGCCTCGGAATGAATATCGAGGACGGACATACCATGTACGAAGTCCTGAAAAAAGACATATCCGTCAGGGAAGCCATCCGTACTTCGGACGAGTATGGCGATGTGCTGACGTCTAATATCCTGCTGAGCGAAGCAGAGATGATTCTGAAAGGGGAAAACAGGCAGCTGATTCTCAAACAGGTGCTGAAGGAAGTGGAGGATGACTATGACTACTTCATCATTGATACGCCGCCTTCTCTAAATATACTTACAGTGAGCGGATATGCCGCCGCCGATTATCTTATCATACCTATGGCGGCGGAAATATTGAGCCTGGTCGGCCTCGTGCAGCTGAAGGAGACGATAGAAGCGGTACAGAACTCTGTCAATCCAGGCCTCCATGTACTTGGCATCCTTCTGACTAGATACAGCCAAAGGACGAATCTGGCGAGAGATGTACAGGATATGGCCAAGACAGTCGCATTCCAGATAGGAACGGAAATCTTCGATGCCAAGATACGTACCGGCGTGTCTGTGGCAGAGGCGCCGGCCCATGGAATAAGCATTTTAGATTATTCTCCCCGGTCTAACCCGTCAAAGGATTACCGGGAGTTCATAGACGAATTACTGCACAAAATCAAGAACCAGGCATAGGAGGGCGCAGACACAATGGCTAGGAAGACGAACAAGACGGATCATGTATTGAATCTATTGTCCAGCGGGAGTGACAAGGATAGCACGGAAGAGAGCAAGACAGTAAAGCCTCAGCCCCCGGTGGAACCGGATAAGGCGGCTTCTGTCTCTGTCGTACAGCCGTCTTCAGACAAAGAGCAGCTGGCGGACGCTATCCGGCTGTCTCTGGAAGAAGAGCTGGAGAAAGTACAGGAAAAGGAAGAAAAAGAAGAAAAAGCGGACGAAGAGGCGGAACAAGAAGTGCCGTCCAAAACGGAAGATATAAAAGGGGAAGCTGCTGAAGAGGCAAGACCGGAAGTGGACGGCAAGGATAACGGATCAGTGCCTGAACCGGAAGAGGATCTGGACTTCGCCTATGTGAATGTGATGGAAACGCTTGTCCAGGAACGTGTATTAGAATATATGGAGCAGTTCGGCATCTGCACCTGCCCGCGCTGCATCGCGGACACGTCTGCACTTGCGCTTACCCAGCTCCCGCCCAAATATGTAGTGGTAAGCAAGGCAGCCATATCTCCGCTTATGAACTTTTACTCTAAGAAATATGCGGGCCATATAACGGTGGAGATTACAAAGGCATGTATCCAGGTGGGCGATGTGCCGCATCATACGAAGAATTAGCGGTTTATACTTAACTATTCGGGACCGTGTGCCGATAAATGATATTATACAGGTAACAGAGAGACTTATCGTAATATAGAGGAGTGATGATATGGCATCTATCAGCGGATTAGGAAGTGCGAGCCTGAACAGTACATCCAGCTTGCGCGGTTACGGAGGACTGGCCAGCGGACTGGACCGGGACACATTGATTGAAAATATGACGTATGCGACGAGAAGCAAGATTGCCGCGCAGAAGCAGAAAAAGCAGACATATAAATGGACGCAGGAAGCGATTCGCAATATTACAGGGAAGGTATATGAATTCAGTAATACATACATGTCTTATTCGTCTTCTTCCAACCTGCTCGGAAGCAAGCTGTTCTCCAGGAACCAGGTTACAGCGCTCGGGGCGAACAGTAATTATGTATCCGTATCGGGGAGCAGCGTATCGGCAGATACTATCTCTATACTTGGCGTGAAGAGCCTCGCGCAGGATGCCAAGATGACTTCGTCAAACGCCGTGTCGAACCAGATGATGCAGACGGGGGGAATAAGCAATGACCTGTCTGTAGTAACGGATGCGGATGTGATATCAGGAGAATCGCTGTTTATAAAATATGGGACAAAAATGTATACCGTAACACTGAACCAGGGTGCGGAGTATGATTACAGTACGCCGGAGAAGACGGCAGAATCCATCAACAAAGTATTGTCCGGTATCACGATCGGCAATGGCAAGACGCTTGGAGATGTGATGGAAGTAAAAGAGGATGCAGGCAGGATGAGCTTCGTGAGCAAAGATACGTCAGGAAATACGCTTAAGCTTTCCGGGTCCACCGGAGATCTGCTGCAGGACCTGGGCTTCTTAGGCGCGGATGAAAGGTTTGAATTGCTGCCGGATTCCAGAACCGTTATTACGGCCGACGGGCTCGAGGCCGTGGAAGACGCACAGGTCACGAAACCGATGACACTGGCGGAACAGCTGAGTGAAAAGCAGATAAGCTTTTCATATAACGGCGCCGTCAAGTGGATTACGCTGGATAAGTATGAAACAACAAGCACGATGCAGGATGTCAGGGACGACTTGCAGTCCAAACTGAATGAAGCATTTGGCAGAGGCAGGATCCAGGTCGATCTTGCGGTTGACGCTACAGACAATACAAAGTCCCACCTTACCTTCAAGACAACGCTTCCGGGAGGAGGAGAGGATAAAAGCTCCGTACTGTCTATGACTGCGGCAGACAGAGGTGTGCTTGGACGCCACAGCGTATTTGGCATCCAGGGAGGGGAATCCAATCGGCTGAACCTTTCCGCAAGCCTGGCGGATTCCGGGCTCATCAGAGGCAGTGGCGTGGATCCGAGCAGACCCATGACAATCAAAAATGCCGGGGGAGAAGAGATTGACCTGAAGGATTACGGGCTGGACTGGAACAGTTCCGTCAGCGACATCATCAACAAGATAAATGAGACGAAAGAGCTCGGTATCAAGATTACCTACCAGTCCAACGCGGATCGGTTCGTGGTGCAGTCCACGGAGCAGGGGGCTAGCGGCGAGATAGATCTGTCCGGAGAGCTGGCGGACATCATGTTCGGGATAAAAGGGACGGATTACACGACAGAGGACGGTAAGGATGCGGTTATCCGGGTGAAGTACGCCGGTTCCGGAGAAGAGATGGAGATTACGCGCGGAAGCAACAGTATGACTATCGACGGGCTGAACCTGACCATCAAAGGGACGTTCGGATACGATGCCTCCGGCAACCATATAAGCAGCACGGAGGCAATTACGTTTGATGCACAGGTAGACGTGGAGAATACGGCCAAAGTAGTGAAGGAGATGGTGGAGGCTTACAATGAGGTTGTCAAGCTCATACACGATGAGGTAAGTCAGAAGCCGAACCGCAACTATGCCCCGCTTACGGATGAACAGAGGGACGAGCTGAGTGAAAGCGAGATAGAAAAGTGGGAGACAGAGGCCAAGAAGGGCCTGCTGTTCAATGATACGGATGTAAGTGCATTTGCTGACGGGCTCAGGTTCATCATTCCGTCAGATATGAGGTCGCAGTTTGAGAAGATGGGCATCACCGTGTCTACCAACTATGCAGATAATGGTAAGATTGTATTTGATGAAGAGGCGTTCAAGGCAGCTCTGGGCGAGAATCCGGATGCGGTCCGGGAAGCATTTTCAAAGGAAGCAGAGAAGAAAGATGACGGGACCGTCACCAAGGGAGGACTCATGACGAACATGAAGACCGTGATGGACCGCTATGCGTCGATGACCGGCGCTACGAAGGGCGTTCTCGTAGAGCGTGCCGGCTCTGTCTATGCGCCGACCACAGTGTTGAAAAATGGGCTGCAGAAGCAGATTGACGACATCGATGATTACATCGACCGGCTTAACGACAAGCTGAAAACAGAGCAGGACAGGTTCATCTCCCAGTTCACATCGCTGGAAACGCTCATCTCTCAGATGAACTCCCAGAGCAGCTACCTCAGCAACATGTTTGCACAGTAGGAAAGAAAGTGAGTTAGGCATATGAATGAAAATGGGTACCGCCAGTATAAAGAGCAGTCAGTCATGACCATGACAAAAGGGGAACTGCTGCTTCTGCTCTATGATGAACTGCTGAAAAGACTGAAAAGGGCAGAGCTGGCTCTGGATACGAAAAATTATGTACTGTTTGAACAGTCGGCGGGCCGTTCAGTGGAGATTGTGCAGTATCTGAAAGATACGCTGAACTATGAGTATACGCTGAGCAGAGAGCTCTCCAGCCTTTATGACTTCTTCTTGTATGAGCTCAGCAGGCTGAAAGCCGGAAGGAAGAAGGAGATAATCCGGGAACTTAAGCCGCTTGTCAAGGACTTGAGGGATACATTTGCGGAGGCTGAGAAGGCAGTATGAGCGGGGAATATTTGGAAGGCCTCCTTAAGGAGGTCATAAAGGAGCTGAGAGTTAAATACAGACATATGGACGAAATATGCCGTCTGACGAGGGAGCTTGCGGACGGCCTGTCCAGAGATGACAAGGTGACGGCCCAGATGGTGCTTGATATGCGGGGGAAAGAGCTGGAGGCTGCGGTAGAGTGCGACCGGCATATCCAGCTATACCTCACGAGCATTCAGGGAGAGGACGTACAGATGCTCTCCTGCCTGCTTGACGGCAGGCTGAAGGAGATGGAACTTCCGGACTCCGCCATGTGGAGGGAAGCTGCGGATATCGTGGAAAAGACAAAGAGCATATGGCAGCAGACGATGGAGATAGACCGGGTGACGAGCATGCGCCTGGCCGGGACAGACTCTTATTATAAGCAATAAGAAAACCTTTGAAACAATACAGGCATGTATTGCTTCAAAGGATTTTTCTATGGTCTGGAAAGTACCCATACCGGACCGCCGTCTTTTGCTGTCTTAGACAGCTGTCCGATTAGGGTTTCGGCAGGCCAGACGGCCAGAGAGCGCTCCGTGCTTGCGGGATCTGCGATGAGGATGCAGCCGCTGTCGTCATAACCGTAGGCGACGATAAAGTGGCCGGAATCAGAGAAGTCTCCGGGGCCCATCAGCAGCACTAGCAGCTTGTCCGCGGACAGCACCATGCGGAAAGAATCCGGTGTGATGGCTGCAAGCTTTTCCGCTTTCAGCCCGTAGCTTTCTGCACCGCGGGGAATAAGCCCGTGGACAGAGCCTCTGCCGGGTGAAAAATACCCGTTGGCATACGACCATCTGGCAGTATCTACAGGCGTAACCTCCTGTCCGGAAAGTGACGTGACTGCGATGGCGAGAGCCGTCGGACCACAGCCGTGCGATGCCATGGGATCCCGGCCACCGTACAGGTAGCTTCCCCAGGCCGGATCCCCCTGGCTGTACATGACGATGGGCATGGCCCGGCCTGTGCCGGCAGCCACCGTCTGGTAATCTGTGCCAGAGGCTGGTTCAGCTGGTGCCGAACCGGCAGGAGAGGCAAATGTTCCCGCCGAGGCCGGCAGAAGCAGGCTGCATACGGCACAGATACAGCACACACAGAGAACACGGGAAAAAGTCTTCATGAGGCGACCTCCTTAAATATAGGATACATACCATATATATCGGTATATAATGAGGAAAAATAAGATATGCAGAAGGAAATAAAGTTTAATCATGTGACGAAGATATTCGGTCAGGACACAATCGGCCTGGAAGATGCTTCCTTTGAAATCGAACATGGCGAGTTCGTGTTCATCGTGGGCAGAAGCGGATCGGGGAAGAGCACCCTGCTCAAGCTGCTGAGCGCCCAGCTGTTCCCCACATCAGGGGAGATATGGGTGGGCGGCTGTGAGACAGGACGCCTGACAAATAACCAGCTTCCGTATTACCGCAGGCAGTTTGGAATCATGGAGGCGGAGCTTGGACTGCTGAACGACCGCAATGTATATCAGAATATCAGCCTCGCGATGTATGCGACAGAACAGCCTCGGCATCTGATAAAGAAGAGGGTAGAGCAGACGCTGTCCACCGTAGGCATCGCCCACAAGGCTCTTGCGCGTCCTGGAGAGCTGTCGGTAGGAGAGGCTGCCAGAGCTCTGCTTGCCAGGGCAATCGTCATGAATCCCAAGATTATGGTGGTCGATGAGCCGACCGCGAACTTAAGTCCAGGTGCCGCCTGGGATATGATGTGCCTGCTCGATGAGCTCAACAGGCTTGGCGTGACTATGATTGTGGCAAGCCATGCAAGGGAGCTTGTATCAATCATGAAGAAAAGAGTGATTACGCTTGTGGCGGGGGCTGTGGCCGGAGACGAGAAGAAAGCGATCTATGATTTGAAGCGGATGGACATATTTGAGGAGAAAAGGATAGTTCATGAACGAGCAAAGAATAAGAAATTATGAGGTAAAATGCCTGCTGCAGCTGTTGGAAACGTTAATAAACGAAGAGGAGCTTCCAAAATGGAACAGGCAGCCAGAGTGGGGAAGCCTGTACAAGCTATCGGATTACCATAATGTTGCTAACATGATATACTATGCGCTGATTGGCATGGAGGGAGAGAAGCTGGCCCCGTGGAAGCCCAAATTTGAAGAGCGGTTCCATCAGGCGGTGCTGGCGGAGGAACGGTATTCCGTGGCGGTACCGGAATTACTGGAATTACTGGAGGAGCGGAAGATACACACGGTCGTCCTTCAGGAATATCGGATGCGTGCTTATTATCCACAGCAGGATATGAGAGCGCTTAAATGCGTCAGGCTGCTGACAGAAAAAGGAAAAGAGGAAAAGGTCAGGGAAGCGATGGCCTATCTGGATTATGAGAAGAAGGAATCCAGGACGGCAGGGGAGGACTGGTATTATAAAGTCCCCGGGGTTATGGCTGTCATAAGGTCAGAACTCCCCTTTACGAACAAGAAGATGCAGAAATACTTTGCAGTACCGGTCAAAAGCTATGAGAAGGAGAAAGGCCATAAATATATACATACCTTTATTCCGGAGGAGTATTATATCCATATCATAGGCTGTGCGGCAGAGAATTATGCGCGAGGCAGTCTGGACATACGTGACATGACCGACCTGTGGCTTTATTATCTGAAGGTATACAAAGATCTGGACTGGAAAGTCATCAATAAAGAGCTGGAATATCTTAGGCTGGAGGAGTTCCACATGTATCTGATACAGCTTGCGGCATACTGGTTCGGCGGTATGGTTTTTCCGGAAAATGACGCGGTATTTGATGCAATGGAGAAGTATATACTGACAAAAGGAATGCAGGGAAGGAAAATCAGTGCAACGCTGCTTCCACTCGTAAAAGAGGTGGCGGATTTTTACAAAAAAGATCTCAGGAGGAAACGAAGGGAGCAGATTCTGGACTGGGCATTCCCGCACATGGACTATATGGATACGATGTTCCCATCCCTTCACAAGATGCGGTGGCTTCTCCCTGCCTTCTGGCTTCTGAGACTTGGAAGGCTTGGGAGGCAGCAGGCCTATATTGCAGCAGCCAAAAGAATCAGGAAATTCCGCCATGCCTGGGCAGCGTTCTGGAATCCGAAAAAAGAGGCCATACGCAATATTGTCAATCCGAAGAAAGAGTATGTGGAGCGAAAGATTAGGAATTTTCGGCGCAAGAGCTTCGGGCTTGCAGAGGATGTCCGCCTGGAATTAAGAAAACAGATTCAAAAGTTAAAGAGAAAACCTTAATATTCATACTTGATTGACGATAATCTAAATATACAGAAGTTTATACTGATATGGAAGGAGGCAGCGGATATGGGTATTTCAATCGACAGCAACAATCTATCGAATCATTATATAAATAAGCTCGCTCAGACAGCCCAGGAGAGCAGGGCAGTCCAGAACGAGAAAGGGGACAGGAACTTTGACGAGATCCTGATTACTGCAAACAGCAGACAGATTGAGGAAAAGAAGATTACAGAGAAACTGGCACAGAAGACGATGCATGAGATACAGATGACAACACCTCCGGAAAAAATAGAAGCGCTGAAGAAAGCCGTTTCAGAAGGAAGATATGAAGTGGACGCGGACGCGGTAGCTTCGAGAATCCTTCTGCAGAAGGGAGAAGACGCCGATGAATGAGTTCAGTAAGATATTAGAAGAATTAATTACATTATTCCAGGAACTGACGTCAATAGAGAATATCAAGCTGAATGCAGGGAGGATGAACCAGGTATCCGCGGTAGAAGAATGCATGACAAAGGAGCAGTCCCTCATCATGCGCCTCAAAGGGCTTGACAAGGCACGTGAGAAGAAGCAGGAAGAACTTGGGTTCGGCGGCATGCGCTTTCAGGAAATCCTGGACCGTTTATCCGGGGCAGAGAAGGAGGCGCTTCTTATACAGTTCGATTCCCTGAGCCGGGAGATTCAGATGTTCCAGGAAGTAAGCGAAGATGCTGCCCGGATTATAGAGGTGAACATGCGCCAGCTTGACAAGGAGATTCAGAAGAGGGAAGGCCAGTTATATGAAAACAGTGGAAAAGAGCTGAAACAGGATAAGCACATGACGGACCGAAGTGTTTAGAATATAAGGGAGGACAGCAGAATGATACGTTCAACATTTGGCGGATTTACAATGGCACAGCAGGCACTAAATGCCAACCAGCGGGCAATTGACGTTGCGGGCCAGAACTTGTCAAATATAAATACACCAGGGTATACGAGGCAGCGTCTGGATCTGGCGAGCATCTCGCCGGTAGGAGCCAGCTACAGCAGCTCCGTATTCGACTGTAAAGTCGGCCAGGGAGTCATGATGAAAGGCATCACGCAGATTCGGGATCCGTTTCTGGATATCCAGTACAGGAACCAGATTACAAAGGTGGGTACCGCAGACGCCACGGATGAGATACTCAGCAGAATAGGGGAAATCTTTGACGAGACGGACAGTGCAGCTGTCCGGGAGGCATTCAACAACGTCATAACGCAGCTTAAGAATCTGGCAACACCTCAGAATGCAGGAGAAAGCAGTACAGACAGGCTTGTGCGCTCCTCTTTCGAGGTGCTGATTAACGCTATTCATGAAAAAGCTACTGCGTTGGATGATTTAGAAGCAGAGATGATAAAAAAGATGGAAGACTCCATCGTTCCGAATATCAATTCCTGCCTGGAGCAGATAAAGAACCTGAACGAAGAGATTAAAAACAGCCAGGTACTTGGGAATCCGGCACTTGAGCTTCAGGATACGCGTAACCAGCTGCTGGACGATCTCGCTACATATCTTCCGATAAAGGTGACGTATAAGACCGATACTTCAAGTGGGGAAAAAGTAGACCTGCTGGAAGTCACTTTTAGAGACATCACACTCATCTCAGACACGAAGGTGGGAGAATTCAGCTTTGACGGCACGGGGGGGATTCCGGTGTCACTGGAAGTTACGGATGCCCTTAACCCGGCGGCGACGACCGATATTACGAACCTCATCCAGAACGGAGTGCTCAAGGGCAATCTCGATATGCTGAACAAGGCGGAGATATTTGACGGCACGGATACAAAGGGGATTGGATATTACAGAGGCATGTTTGACGCATTCGTGGACAAGATGGCCACTGTACTGAATGACCTGAACGGAGATGCGCTGTTTGAAAAGAGTGACGGCAGCGGTGCAGGTCAGCCATTTACCGCATCCAATATCAAGATATCCGACGGATGGATGAACGGAACCGTGTCGATTAAAAAATCGAACGGAACCGGAGGGACGGATCCCTCTACGGCTTATGAAAATGTACAGCTTATGATCAATGCACTGATCAGCGACAAGCAGATATTTACGATAAAAGGAGCAGACGGGGGAGATATCACCGTGTTCCAGGGTACGATACAGAACTGCTTTGACAATATACAGGATGTACAGGCCATTGAAAGAAAGGCGTCGTCGTCGATACTGAAGAACCATCTGACAGTGCTGAATCAGATAGCAGACTCGAGAGACGCAGTATCAGGCGTCAACATGGATGAAGAAGTAATGGATCTGATGCGTTATCATCAGTCTTACAATGCCGCGTCCAGGCTTATGACAACGCTGGATGAGATGCTGGACAAGCTGATCAATGATACAGGAGTGGTAGGAAGATAGCAGGAGGTAGCAAGATGCGCATAACGACAAATATGATTCGAAGAAACTATCAGAACAATCTGAATTCTACCTTGAGCGGGCTTGAACAGGCTCGCAGGCAGGCAGAGACCGGCAGACGGTTCAGCAAATCATATGAAGACCCCTCTGCGGCAGCCAGAGCGACTATCCTGGAGAACAGATATGCCAGAAACGGCGACTACAGGAATGCGGTCGAGGATACGATGAAGTGGCAGGATACCCAGGAGGATGTCCTCATGCAGCTGAGCACGATTGCAAAGGAAGTAAATAAGAACTATGGCGTGGAAGCTATCTCAGGAACAAATGCGAGTGTGAGGGACACCTATGCGGCTACATTCCGTGAGATGCAGAAATCCATGGTCTATGCACTGAATACAAAATACGGCAACGTATTTGCAATGGCAGGCTCTGACGGGCAGAACGCGCCGTTCGAGCTAAAGGAAGATGGAACGGTGACGTACCGGGGACTGGACGTAAATGACCCTGCCAATGCAGCTGAGCTTGAAAAGCTCACAAATGAGCACTCTTATATCGACCTTGGCTTCGGACTTACATTTTCCGGAGGAGAGATCGTGTCATCCAGTGCATTTGATGCTGCCTTTCCGGGAATAAAGGCGGTAGGGTTCGGACAGGAGGATGATGGGACAAGTAAGAACATGATTGTGCTCATGGGGCAGATGGCAGATGTGCTGGAAGCGGATGAATTCGACGAGGCCGCCTACAAAAAGCTTTGGACGCAGTTTGACAAAGGCGCAGGAGACCTGCAGAATTGCATGACCGAGATTGGTACGAAGACAAAGCTTCTTAGCTCGACACAGCAGCGTCTGGAAAATGAAAAGCTCAATATAACGACGCAATTTGACAGCACTGTCAATATTAATGAAGCAGAAGCGCTGATGAATTTTTCTTACGCCCAATATGTGTACAATGTTGCACTGAAGATTGGAACGAGCCTTTTATCAAACTCTCTGCTTGATTTTATGAAGTAACATGTATATTGATTTTATGGTGAGGTGATGGATGATGAATCAATTACTTAAAATTACGACGATACCGATTGAGTATGAATTGAAAATCAATAATGCGAAGCTGGAACGCAGAAACGGCACCGCAGAGATGGAGATCAGCCGCAATGAAGGCGGTATGAGCATCAAGAGCAGGCCAATCCGTCTTCAACTGGATACATACGAAGCGAGGAACTCCGTCGTACCTACCACGAAGACATCGATAACCCAATCCGCTCAGAAGGGGAAACAGGCGGCATATCAGGCCACGGCCCAGTTCGCAAAGGAGGGGCAGCTATTGCTGAAGACCAAAATAGGTGAAGGCGGTGAAGCGCTTAAGTCTATATTCGAACAGAGGGTGGCATTACCGACCGGTCAGTTCCAGATGGGGTTCGTCCCTGCAACAGGACCGGATATCAACTGGGAGGCACCTTCACTTTCTATCAGGTATGAGATGGATAAGCTGAACTTCGACATGAAGATAGATAAAGGTGACGTGAAATTTATACCCGGTACCATTGAGCTGTCTATATCCCAGTATCCGGATGTGGAAATTGAGTATATGGGAGAGCCGATATATGTTCCGCCGAGTGCGGCAGCTCACTTTACAGGAGAAATAGTAGATGTCAGGGCATAGGCGGATAAGGACAGGGGGAGTAATATTATGAAGGAAAAGAAAGGCAGCAGCCTTCCTTTTGAGAAGGAAGAGCTGATCAGCTTTGAGGAGGGGTTATTCGGATTTGAAGACTATAAGCGTTTTCTGCCGCTCCCTATAACAGAAGACAGTGACGCTGTACTGAATCTGCTGAGCGTTGAGGACGAGAGCCTGTCCTTTATCATCATGAACCCATTCCTGCTCGTAAGTGATTACGAACCCCGTCTGTCACAAGATATCTATAAAAAGCTTGAGGCAAAGGACGAGGCTGATTTGTCTTACTATGTCATATGCGTGGTCGGTGACAGTCCGGAAAACAGCACGGTCAACTTCAAGTGCCCGATTGTCGTCAATACGGTCAGCAGAAAGGCGGTACAGGTCATACTGGAGTCGGAAGAATACCGTTTCCGTCACTCGTTAAAAGACATAGGAAAAGAGGTGGTCTGAATATGCTTGTCTTACAGCGCAAAAAAGGGGAGTCGCTCCTATTGGGAGAGGATATTCAGATCTCTGTCGTCGATATCGGGACGGATACCGTCAGGCTTGCGATTGAAGCGCCGAAAGATGTCAAGATACTTAGAAAAGAACTTGCGGAGGCTGCAATCGTCAACCAGGAGGCGGTAGCAGGCCAGGAACAGATACAAAAGATAAAAAGTATTCTCAGTCCAGACCGGCACAATGGCTGATTTGGCGGAAAATTTTAAACTGCCTTGGAAACGGCTGTTTCTAAGGCTTTTTATTATTACCGTATTGTTTCGTCTGAGCGTACAGGAGGTGTCGTTATGAAAAGCTTTCATTCGGTTATTAATATTTTTCTGTCCAGTCCGGGTATCTTATTTTTGTCTTCCATTTTATTTACGTTTGCAAGTTTTTACTGGGTCAGAAAGCTACTTTCCGAATTCCGGGGATCTCTCTTTACAGCGCTGCTGGCTGGAAGCTTCAACGGGATAATCGCGGTATTTGCAGAGACGGCAGTGGACAGGCCGGCGCCGTATGTAATGATGGCTTTTGTGCCTATCGTTACAGTAGTGGAACTCAGGCTCGTGTCGAATGACAGCATATGGGCCTATCTGTTTGTACTCTCTGCATTCCTGCTGAATTTCAGCGCGGTCCACGATCTGGCCGTGGCAGCTATGGGGCTTTGGTCGTACCGGGAAGTATGCGCTCCCCATTCTGTAGAGTATCGTATCAGCATCTTTACTCTGGCATTGTTGTCCGCAGCTTTTATGCTTCTTCTGCTGGCCAGATTCATGCCGGCCAAAGAGCTGTCGGCCCTGATGCACTCCAGAGAGAAGAGTATGATTCTCTTTACTTATATGGCGCTTGGCAGCATAGTGCTGATAATTGCATCGGCAGTTACGGTACCGGTCCTGTTCAGTGACAGCATACCGGACGATATCAGCGTTCCGGTGTATCAAGATCTGATATTAAAAGACTTTCTGGTACTCGCGTGCAGTTATGTGATAGCACTTCTGCAATGCCATGCAGAGCGGGCATCCCAGAAGAACAGCGACCTTACGGAAGCATTGCAGCAGGAGAAGGAGTTCCGCTGTGCCATTCAGAGGCAGGCGATTATGAGCTATACCGTCAACCTACGGAAGAATTGTATTGTGGAAGGTCTGTCTTACTTTTCAAAATATATGGAAACTGGGGGGAGCAACGACTATTCCCGCATTCTTCAGGAAGAGATCTGTCCGAATGTACATCCGGACGACCGTATCAAAGTGCTGGAAGAAAGCATATCCCATTCGGCAAAGCGGCAGGAGGCCAGAGAAAACAGCAGCCATGAGTTCCGTTTCAGAATCTCGTTACAATACCTGGACAGGTCTGTCAAATGGACGCCGTCTGACACATGCGGATGTGAGGAGGACATGGAGTGGATATGGGTGGAAGCCCGGATAATCATTGTCCATGAAGATTCGTCAGGAGATAATATTGCATACATCGACCTGATAGATGTGAATGAATGCGTAGAGCAGGAGAATGAACTTCTGAACGCAGCCCAGATAGACGGCATCACAGGGCTGTACAATCGTTCTGCACTGGAAAAGCACATCGATCTTCAGCTGTGCGAGCGAATCGTATCGGGTGCGATGTTCATCATCGACATGGATAATTTCAAGATGGTGAATGATTCCTTCGGGCACCGCGCAGGGGATCTTCTTTTGAACGAGATGGCAGATGTAATCCGCGCCCATTTCCGCCAGAAGGACATCATAGGAAGGATTGGAGGGGATGAATTCTGCGTGTACGCGTCCAACCTCCGCTCTATAAAAAGCATTGAGGATAAGGCCAGAAGGCTAAATGCAGCAGCTACACGCACACATGTTACAGAGCAGGGAAGAGAGTTCCAGACGACGGTAAGTATCGGGATTGCGCTCTGCCCTGATTTTGGAGACGCCTACGACTCGTTATATGAGCATGCGGATATCGCCTTGTATCAGGCAAAAAGCTCCGGCAAGAATACGTACTGCATCTATGCGGGAGAGTCAAGGGTCGAGTACACCGGAAACCGTCCCGGGAATGGAAACGAAAGCAACTGATATCACATATATTATGGCGGCAGCCAGGCAAAAGTGCCCGGCTGCCGTGTGTTTTTGTTAAAAAAATTTACCAAATTTTTTTTTGTTACAATACAAAAAATTGCGGGTAAAAAAATGAAAAATTGTATAAATTTAATCTTGAAAAAAAAAGGCTCTTTGAAGGGGATTTAAGATTTGAAAATATATATAAAAATTGAGAAAAGCACATCGCGGAAAAGTTAAAAAATAACTAAAAATTACCTATATAAATGTATGTATAATTAATTGGAAGAGCTGTTGACAAAATAATTTATTGGCAGTAATGTGTATACAACTTTCGGATGCTTTCGTTTTAAAAGCGTCTGGCTGTTATTACATTGCAGAAAAAAAGACATGAAGGAAGGGGATAATACGGAAGAGCTGACAAAGAATCTGTTGGAAGAGCTAAATTGCCAGACCGTGTTTACGATTCCGGTATTTGGAGGCATCGCTGTGGATGAATCCATTGTCGTAACATGGATAATCATGGCGGTGCTTACGGTCCTGTCGGTAATATTCGTGAGGAACCTGAGCGTTGAACACCCTGGAAAGCTGCAGCTTGCGCTGGAATCTTCCATCGGATGGGCACAGGATTTCTTTGAAGGAATCATCGGAAAGGAGAACAAGAGGTATGTTCCTTATCTGATTACGGTAGCCCTCTATCTGGCGGTATCTAATGTAATAGGGCTGCTTGGATTCAAACCTCCGACAAAAGACTTGAACGTTACGGCGGCACTGGCTGTCATGAGTATGATTCTGATTGAATATTCAGGAATTCGGAAGAACGGAGGAAAGCACTGGGTGAAGCATTTCGCCAGCCCGGTCCCCGTAGTCGCGCCTATCATGGTGCTGGAAGTCTTTATCAGGCCGCTGTCGCTCTGTATGCGGCTGTTTGGCAATATGCTCGGGGGATTTGTCGTAATGGAACTGATTAAGCTTGTGGTTCCGCTGCTTGTACCGATTCCGCTTAGTTTTTATTTTGATATATTTGACGGATTGCTACAGGCGTATGTGTTTGTGTTCCTCACAGCTTTATTTATGAATGAGGAAATGGAATAGTAAGAAGTAGAAAAGGAGATAAAGAAGAATTATGATGGGTACAATTATAGCTATTGGTGCAGGAGTTGCAGTATTGACAGGTCTTGGTGCGGGAATCGGCATCGGAATCGCAACGGGAAAGGCGACAGACGCTATCGCCAGACAGCCGGAGGCAGAAGGCAAGATAAGCAAGACGTTGATTCTCGGATGTGCACTCGCAGAGGCGACAGCAATCTATGGATTTATTATCGCGCTGCTAATCGTGTTCTTCTTAAAATAAGAGGAGGTACGGGAAAGTGCTGAGATTAGATTTTAATCTTGTATTAGAGATGATTAACCTGCTCGTTCTCTTTCTGCTGCTCAGGAAGTTTTTGATTCGTCCAATTACCGGTATCATGGAGAAAAGAGAGGCTATGATTGCGGACGGGCTTAAGACTGCACAGAATGAGCGGGAAAAAGCGTTGGAACTTAAGAAGCGGTATGAAGAGTCTCTAAACGGCGCCAAGGAAGAATCCAAAAAGCTGATTGAGCAGGCGAAGCTGAATGCAAAGAACGAGTATGACCGCATCGTAAGCGACGCTGATGCCAAGTCAGGCAGAATGCTTCAGACAGCCAGGGATGCCATCCGCGCCGAGAGAGAACAGACGATGCGGCGCATGAAAGCGGAAGTGGCGGGGCTGGCCATGGATGCGGCGAAAAAGATTGCTGCCGGACAAGACGGGCGCAGTGACAGCCAGGCAGCCTATGATTTATTCTTAGAGGAGGCAGGTGACGGTCATGAAGACAGCAAATCGTAATGGGGAGCGCCGTTCCATGACAGCCATCCGGTATGCGGCCGTGCTGGCTGAACTTGATATACCGCAGGACCTCCTGGCCCGTACGTCTGAAATCCTCCGGCAATCCTCCGGTCTCTCAGAAGCGCTTGAAAGCCCGGTCATACAAAAAGAGGCAAAGCACCGTGTCATAGACCGGATATTCCCGGCCGCCGTAAGGAACTTCCTGAAGGTTGCGACAGATTGTGGAAAGATTGGGTATGTACCCGAAAGTATAGACGTATATAGAGCGCGGATGGAGAGGGAAGCAGGAATCGTGGCAGCCAGGCTTGTCTATGCAGAACCTCCTTCCGGAGGACGCCTTGCTAAGATGGAACAGTTCATATGCAGGAGATACAGAGCATCCGGGGTGCGCTGGAGGATGGAAGAGGATAAGTCGCTCATGGGAGGGTTCCTCTTGAATGTGGATGGCAGAGAGTATGACTATACTGTGCGGGGCCGCTTGAAAAGGCTGGAGCAAAAATTAACCTGGAGGTGATGAGATTGGCTGCAATCAACGCAGATGAAATTATCTCGATCTTAAGAGAAGAGATAGAGAATTATGATACGGTAAGCAGAGACAAGGAAACCGGTACAGTGGTCTCGGTCGGTGACGGGATTGCCTCCGTCTATGGAATAGACCATGCCATGTATGGGGAAATCGTCACGCTGGAGACAGGCCTAAAAGGAATGGTGCAGGATATACGGCAGAATGAGATAAGCTGCATCCTCTTCGGGGACGACTCTGATATAAAAGAAGGGACCAAGGCAGCACGTACCGGAAAGAGGGCAGGAATCCCGGTAGGTGAGAAGTATATCGGAAGAATCGTAGATGCACTAGGAGAGCCGATTGACGGCCTGGGCGAGATAAAGGCGGACGGATACCGGCCTGTGGAGCAGGAGGCTCCCGGCATCGTGGAACGTAAGTCTGTGAGTGTGCCGCTTCAAACCGGTATCCTGTCAATCGATTCTATGTTTCCTATCGGACGGGGGCAGAGGGAGCTGATTATCGGTGACAGACAGACCGGAAAGACTTCTATAGCGGTAGACACGATACTGAACCAGAAAGAGAAGGATGTCATCTGCATCTATGTGGCAGTCGGACAGAAAGCATCCACGGTAGCACAGCTTGTCAATACGCTCCGCTCATATGGGGCACTGGAGTATACGACCGTATTCTGTTCCACGGCCAGCGAGTGTGCGCCGCTTCAGTATATCGTGCCCTATTCCGCAACGGCTCTTGCAGAATACTTCATGTATCAGGGGAGAGACGTTCTGATCGTATATGATGACCTGTCAAAGCATGCAGTGGCCTACCGGGCAATCTCCCTCCTTCTTGGACGTTCTCCTGGCCGGGAAGCGTATCCGGGTGATGTCTTCTACCTGCATTCTCGTCTTCTTGAGCGGAGCAGCCGCCTGAACGAAAAAGCGGGAGGGGGCTCCATTACAGCTCTGCCGATTATTGAGACGCAGGCGGGGGATGTATCTGCATACATTCCTACGAATGTCATATCCATCACTGATGGCCAGATATTCCTGGAGAGCGACTTGTTTAATGCCGGTATGCGTCCTGCCGTCAACGTTGGACTCTCCGTATCCCGTGTAGGAGGGGCAGCTCAGACGAAGGCGATGAAAAAAGCTTCCGGCAGCGTGCGTATCGATCTGGCCCAGGCCCGTGAGATGGAGTCTTTTACACAGTTCAGTTCAGATCTGGATGAGGCCACGAAAATGCAGCTGAAATACGGTGCCTGCCTCACGGAGCTTCTGAAGCAGCCTCTGTGCCGTCCGCTCAGACTGCATGAACAGGTCATTACGCTCTGTGCGGCGACCCATAAGATGCTTCTTGACGTAGACACGAAAGACATAAAGGCATTTCAGGACGGTATGCTGGATTATATCGGGAAGACGTATCCAGAAATCGGGAAAGAGATAGAAGAGGGGCAGACGCTTGACGATGTACTGACAGATAAGATTCTGAAAGCGGTCGGAGAATATAAAGAAAACAGATAAGCAGGTGTAACTATGGCAAATGCGAGAGAACTGAAAGAACGGATGGCCAGCATCCAGGAGACCAAGAAGATTACAAACGCAATGTATCTGATCTCTTCTTCTAAACTGAAGCAGGCCAGAAAGAGGCTGCACGATACAGAACCGTTTTTCTATGCGATGCAGGCTGAGATTGCCAGGATACTGCGGCATGTCCCTGACATGCACAGCCATTTCTTCGATGGACGGCAGAAGAAGTCTCCGGATGAGAGGAAGACGGGATGTATCGTCATCACAGCCGATAAGGGGCTGGCAGGTGCCTATAATCACAACGTGATCAGGCTTGCGGAGGATATGCTGAGAGAACAGGGAGAACACAGGCTGTTCGTACTCGGGGAGCTGGGGCGGCAGTATTTTTCCAAAAAAGACGGCCTTAAGGTGGATGCGGACTTCAGGTACACGGTCCAGCATCCGACGATGCACAGGGCGCGCCTCATAACGGCAAAGATGACGAACCTGTTTGAGACGGGTGAACTGGATGATATCTATATCATCTATACGAGGATGAAGAATGCCATACAGGCAGAGGCGGAGACGATAAAGCTGCTCCCGCTCAAGCGGATGGACTTTACGCCGGAGAACATGCCTTATCTGACAGGGGTATACAGGGAAGCGGTTACGCTGTATCCTTCCGCCCACAGCGTGATGGACAGCATCGTGCCTAATTATATAAACGGAATCATCTACGGATGTCTCGTTGAGTCGTACTGCAGCGAACACAATTCACGCATGCAGGCGATGCAGAATGCGACCGACAGCGCGTCCCAGATGCTGGGTGAATTAAATATTACGTATAACCGTGTGCGGCAGGCTGATATTACACAGGAACTTACAGAAGTGATCGGCGGGGCCAATGCACAGAAAAGGAAGTGAAACCAGAGATGATGACAAAAGGAAGAATTGTACAGGTCATGGGGCCTGTCGTTGATGTGGAATTTGACAGCAGAGAGGACCTTCCGTTCATAAAAGATGCACTGGAAGTTGACAATAACGGGAGCCGTTCCGTCATGGAAGTGGCACAGCACGCAGGCAACAATATCGCCCGCTGCATCATGCTTGCATCAAGCGACGGATTGTATAGAGGTATGGAAGTGACCGCTACAGGTTCAGGAATCAGGGTTCCGGTAGGTAAGCAGACGCTCGGTCGTCTGTTCAATGTGCTTGGCGAGGCCATTGATGGTGGAAAAGAGATGGAAAACGGCAGCAGACGGTGGGAGATACACAGGAAGGCACCCGGCTTCGAGGAGCAGAGCCCGGCGGTGGAAGTCCTGGAGACAGGGATTAAAGTTATCGATCTTCTGACACCGTATGCCAAGGGAGGCAAGATAGGCCTGTTTGGAGGAGCCGGGGTAGGAAAGACTGTACTGATACAGGAATTGATACACAATATAGCTACAGAACACGGAGGGTATTCCATATTTACCGGCGTGGGCGAACGTTCCAGGGAGGGAAACGACCTGTGGACAGAGATGAGAGAGTCGGGGGTTCTGGACAAGACCGCGCTCGTGTTCGGCCAGATGAACGAGCCGCCGGGGGCCCGTATGCGTGTGGCGGAGACCGGCCTTACGATGGCGGAATACTTCCGGGACGAGGAGCACCAGAATGTACTGCTCTTCATCGACAACATATTCCGTTTTGTGCAGGCTGGTTCGGAAGTGTCCGCGCTTCTTGGACGTATGCCTTCCGCAGTCGGATACCAGCCTACGCTTGCACAGGAGATGGGAGCGCTTCAGGAGAGGATAGCGTCCACGAAGAATGGTTCCGTCACATCTGTGCAGGCAGTATACGTACCTGCGGATGATCTGACAGACCCTGCCCCTGCAACCACATTTTCCCATCTGGATGCGACCACGGTTCTATCCAGGAAGATTGTAGAACAGGGAATCTATCCGGCGGTGGATCCTCTGGAATCCACATCCCGCATACTGGAGGCGGATGTCGTAGGTAAGGAGCACTATCAGGTGGCGAGAAAAGTACAGGAGATACTGCAGAAATATAAAGAGCTGCAGGACATTATCGCTATACTCGGCATGGAGGAGCTGTCGGAAGAAGACAAGATGACGGTAAACCGCGCCAGAAAGATTCAGAAGTTCCTGTCGCAGCCGTTCTCTGTCGCAGAGACGTTTACCGGCGTCAAGGGAAGATATGTGCCGCTTGAGGAGACCGTGCGCGGATTCAAAGCGATTATCGACGGGGAGATGGACGCGTATCCGGAAAACGCCTTTTTTAATGTAGGAACGATGGAAGAGGTAAAAGAAAAAGCGGAAAAGGAAGTGTAAGCAAGGCATGAATACATTTTTCTTGAAAATTATATGCAGCGATAAAGTCTTTTTTGAAGGCCGATGCAAGACGGTTATCCTTCCGACGCCCGAAGGGAAGATGGGGGTGCTTGCCCATCATGAGAACATGGTGGTGGCTGTAGAAATCGGCGAACTTAGGCTGCAGACGCAGGAAGGGGAATGGGTTGAGGCGGTCGTATCCAAAGGGTTCGCGGAGATAATGAACAACCGCGTCTCAATCCTGGTCAATGCCGCAGAGCGTCCGGAAGATATCGATGTGCTGCGTGCCAGGGAGGCAAAAGAGCGTGCCAGGGAACGCCTGAGGCAGAAGCAGAGCATACAGGAGTATTATCTGTCGCAGGCTTCCCTGGCAAGGGCGATGACGCGTCTGCGGGCGTCAGAGCACGGGAAAAAATACATCTGATCACGTAGTAAGGAAGAGCTCTCCAAACAACTGTTCAAATGAGGAGTCAAAGAGGTTATTTTTTTTCCATACGATTGATATTTCATGTGTGATGCCGGGAGATGGCAATTCTATTTCTCTTAGAATGCCGTCCTCCAGCTCTTTTTCTACGGCCGTCTTGTACAGGAAAGTTATACCGCAGTCTGCGGTTACTAGTTCTTTTATCGTATTCATATTTCCGATAGTGATGATATTGGCAAAGTCATTCAGCGTGATATCCGCATCTTCCAGCGCCTGTTCCATAATCATACGTGTGCCGGAGCCAGGTTCCCGGATAATGAGACTTTCTGAGGTCAGATCCCGCAGCGTCTCGGGAGGATGGGCAAAGATGTGGCTCTGGCAGCAGACCGGGATAAACTGTTCCTCGCGGTAGGCACGGTGCCTGTAAGAAGTGTGCGGGAAGTTGCCTTCGAGCAGCGCGAAGTCAATCTCGCCGTTGTCAAGGCTGCAAAGCAGCTTCTTCGTGTTGGCTACCGCGACGGTGACGTCCGAATCAGGATGAGACTTCATATAGTGGATCAGTGGGCCGGATATCATGTATTCACCGACGGTCAGCGTCGCGCCGAAACGGAGCGTGTTTTTTTTATTCTTAAGCATCGCGATCTGTTCCTTCAGATATATTTCATTATTCCGAAGCGAGTTGAAGGACTTCTGGAGCAGAAGCCCCGTATCTGTAAGGCAGATTTTCTTTCCTTCAAAATGAAAAAGCTTTGTTCCGTAGTAGTCCTCAAGATACTGTATGTGCTGAGACACGGCGGGCTGTGATATGTGAAGTGCTCTGGCGGCTTTTGTAAAGCTCATCTCCCGGCAGACGGCCAGGAAGGTCTCGGTTCTGTTGTCCAGCATAGGATTCTCCTTTGAATTGACAGCGTTAAGATACTACAATGATAACATATGCTTATGAAAAAATAAATAATTATAATTTTACATTATAGTAATTCGATGGTATTATTTTCATGTTGCGTAAGAAGAAGATTCTGGAGGAAAAGAGATGAAATTTATAAAGAAGAACTGGCAGGGGATGCTCCTGTGTATCGCCATAGCTGTGCCGTCCATGCTGTTGGGAAAGCAGTTTCCGGTTATCGGGGGACCGGTCATCGCGATACTGGCAGGTATGGTTATTACACTATTTATAAAAGAAAAAGGGAAACTGGAGAGCGGAATTAAATTTACATCCAAAAAGATTCTGCAATATGCGGTTGTCCTGTTAGGTTTTGGTCTTAACTTGAGGGTAATCCTGGAAACAGGAAGGCAGTCGCTGCCAATCATTATCGCTACCATATCAACGTCGCTCATCATCGCATATGTGCTGCACAGGGCGATGCATATACCGGGGAAGATATCCACCCTGGTCGGAGTGGGTTCTTCTATATGCGGAGGATCCGCTATTGCGGCGACGGCACCTGTCATTGACGCGGACGATGAGGAAGTGGCACAGGCCATATCCGTCATATTCTTCTTCAATGTCCTGGCGGCGGTGCTATTTCCTATGCTTGGAACGGTGCTTGGATTCTCTACTCATTCCGGGGAGGGATTTGGCATCTTTGCCGGTACTGCGGTCAATGACACTTCATCTGTCACCGCGGCCGCTTCCACCTGGGACAGCATGTTTGGCCTCGGCAGCGCCACTTTGGACAAGGCGGTAACCGTAAAGCTTACGAGGACGCTGGCGATTATTCCGATCACGCTTGTACTGGCGTTCATCAGAACGCGCAAGGCTGAGAAGGAGGCGGCAGGGCAGGTATCCCTGAAGCAGGTATTCCCCTTCTTCATCCTGTTCTTCATCGGAGCATCAATTATCACAACTGTAGCATTAAGCGCAGGAATCTCTCCTGAGGTATTCACGCCGCTGAAAGAGCTGTCCAAGTTCTTCATCATCATGGCTATGGCGGCTATCGGCCTGCATACGAATATCGTCAAGCTCGTCAGGACCGGAGGCAAGCCGATTCTGATGGGAATGGCATGTTGGGTTGGCATCACGGCTGTAAGCCTGCTGATGCAGGATTTTCTTGGCCTGTGGTAAAGGACTTCGTACCGTAGGGCCGTGTCCCTGCAAGAGAAAGCAGCAAACTAAAAAAATTCTGCCGAATATTCTAAAAAGAGACGTCTGTTACTTGACGTCTCTTTTTCTTATACTCTAATCACAACAAACAAATCTAAAGAAAACGGAGGGAAATGTTATGAAGAAATTGTTGAGTGTGCTGCTTGCAGTGGCAATGATGGCAGCGCTCCTTGTGGGATGTGCCGACAAGGAGGAAGCCAAGGACAGCGGCGACGGCGGCAGCAAAGATATCACGATTGCTTTCAGCTTTGAAGACCTGGAGACAGAATTCTGGGTGGCAGCCCATGAGATTATCACGGACACGCTGAAAGAGGAAGGCTACAAAGTGATTGAGCTGAACTGCCAGGGGGATGCGAACAAGCAGTTGGAGCAAGTCAATGACGCGCTGACACAGGATATTGACGGAATCATCATGATACCGGTAGATGGAGATACGGCTGTGACAGTTACCACGGCGGCGAATGATTCTGAAGTCCCAATCGTCATCTTCAACCGTCCGCCGACATCCGACGAAGGCAGCAACATCACAGTAGTGTGTGATAATGCCACGACAGCGGAGGCTACTGTGGATTACATGGTAGAGCAGGCGAAGGCAAAATACGACGAGACCGGAAAGAAGCTGACACCTTGTATTCTCGTAGGTGATCTTGGCGACCCGAATGCGATAGAACGTAAGAATGGATTCTACGCTGCAGTCGAGAAAGAGAAAGACATCTTCAATGAGGTAATCGAAGTTCCTACAGAATGGGATGCCGCTACGGCACTTGCAAACCTTCAGAGTGCGGTACAGGCTAATCCGGAGATAGACTTCATCTTCTCCTCATCTGATTTCCTCTTCCCTACCATCCAGTCCGTAGTGGAGCCTCTGGGGAAATGGCAGAAAGCAGGGGATGCCAGCCACATTATCCTCGGAGGGCTTGACGGCGACTCCACAGCAGGAAAGCTTATCGACGAAGGGTATGTAGACGCTACAGGAGTCCAGGACTTGTTCTATGAGGCCGATGCGGCGATGAACGGAATCATCAAAGCTATCGAAGACGGGGAGGCGGCGCCGGACGAGGTCGTTGAGGACCCAGGCTTCGCGCTCACCCAGGGCAATCTGGAAGAAAAGAGAATGGATATGTGGGGCAACGCAGTAAGCGCTGAAAAGTAGAAGGCATGCAGGCATAAGGGCCGCCGCCTGGCAGTGAACTGCCGGTGCGCGGCCCAAAAGAATACAAGGAGGTTATGATATGGGTGTTTTTACAAAGAAAACACAGGCGAAGGGCAAAAAGAAAACTGCAAAGCAGATAGTTATGAGTATGTTCATGTCAGAATATTTCATATTTTATCTTACGGTCTTATGCTTTGTCTGTGTCATCCCATTTGTGCCGAGGATTATCACAAGAAGCAATCTTCTCAACGTAATGTCGAACTTATGGCCGCTGCTCGTCGTTGCTGTCGGACAGACATTTGTACTGCTGCTGGGCGGCATCGATCTGTCGCAGGTATCTGTCATAGGAGTTACAAGCGTTATCGGTACTGTACTTATGAGCAGTTCGCTTAAGGAGGATATCTTCTCTTCCACACCTCTGTGGGGATGGCTTATCGGACCGGAAGGAGGACCGCTTTCAGATTCAAGCATGGCAATACCGCTTTGTATTCTTGTAATGCTTATGGCTGGGACGCTGATAGGCATGTTCAACGGATTTTTTGTCGCGCGGTTCAAGATGCCGCCCTTCATGGTAACACTCGTCACACAGATGTTTCTGCTTAACTTTGCCATCTTCCTTACACAGTCCAGGAATGTCATGGGGCTGCCTGAGGGATTCAAAGAACTGGGCAAAGGGTCGCTCGGGGGAATCATACCATACGCGGCGATACTGACTCTGACCGTGACCGTCATCGCTTATTTTATATTGAAGAAACTCGTACTTGGGAAGTGGATATACTCGACTGGAGCCAATGAGACGGCCAGCATCGTATCCGGCGTGCCGACAAAGAAGGTCACGATATTCTGCTACGCATTCAGCGGATTCTGCGCTGCCGCCGGCTCAGCCATCTACTCGGCCCGGCTTAACATGGGGCGCCCTACTTTGGGAGAAGATCTGACGATGGACATCGTAGGGGCAGCGGTACTGGGCGGCACGAGCCTGCTCGGCGGAAAGGGGAAGGTCACTTGGACCGTGTTTGGCGTACTGTTCTATACGATACTGTTCAATGTGCTAAACCTGTTCAACCTATCGTATTACACGATTAATATAGTGAAAGGATTCGTAATTCTGGCAGCCGCGTTTCTGGATGTGGTGAGGACAAGGCTGGCGGTGAAGATGTCAACCGAGAATGAGGCAGGTGTTTAATATGAGTGAATACGTATTACAGTTAGAACATATTGCAAAGAGCTTCTTTGGAATCGCAGCACTGAAAGATGTCAGCTTTGCACTGGAAAAGGGGGAGCTTCTGAGCCTGATAGGAGAAAACGGGGCCGGCAAGTCAACGCTTATGAATATCATCGGAGGCGTTCTCAAGGCAGATAAAGGGAATCTCTTTCTGAACGGCAGCCCCTATGAGCCGCACAGGCCATCCGATGCCACAAAGGCAGGAATCGCATTTATACATCAGGAGCTGAACCTGTTTACCAATCTGAGCATCATTGACAATATGTATATAGATTCTTATCCCCGCATCCCGGGAACGCCGCTTATACGAAAGTCGGCCGTTGCGGAAAAGGTGAAAGAAGTGCTTTCATCAGTAGATCTGGAGGTATCTTTGGAGACAATTGTGGAGAAGCTGTCACCTGGGGAGCGCCAGCTCGTAGAGATAGCAAAAGCACTGTCATCCGACCCACAGATATTTATCTTTGATGAACCGACGACCTCTCTCACAGCCCGGGAGACGGAAAAGCTGTTTGCCATCATAGAGCGTCTGAAGCAGGAGGGAAAGTCTATCATATACATATCCCATATACTTGCAGATGTACAGCGGCTGTCAGATCATATTATCGTTCTGAGGGACGGAACAATTACGGATAATGACAGGAAAGAGAATTACACGATAAACCGTATGATCAGCTCTATGATTGGAAGAGAGATTGACCAGCTATACCCGACGAAGACGAACCGTCCTTTAGCAGAACCGGTGCTGGAGCTGAAGGACATAACGCAGAAGGGAATAACGCACAACGTCAGCATGAAGGTACACAAAGGGGAAGTGGTCGGGATGTTCGGACTCATGGGATCTGGAAGAAGTGAGCTTGCCAGAATCGTATACGGCCTGGATCCACATGAAGAAGGAAAGATACTGATACACAACAGGGAGATCAGAAAGATAACCCCAAGGCTTGCCATAAAAAACAAAGTGGCCTTTGTCACGGAAAACCGGAGGGAAGAAGGGCTGTTTATGGAGTTTACCATACAGGATAACCTTTCTCTCGTATCCATACCGGAAAAAGCCAGAACAAAGCTTAAAATCGTCGATGACTCGACGGTTAAGAAAAGTACGCAAGGTATGGTAGACACGCTGAAGATAAAATGTCCACCAATTGAAAATAATCCGGCAAAAAGCATGAGCGGCGGCAACCAGCAGAAAGTAGTCATCGGCAAATGGCTGCTCAGCAATCCTGACCTTCTGATTGTGGATGAACCGACGAGAGGAATCGATGTCGGTGCAAAGTATGAGGTGTATTCTATCATCAACAATCTGGCGTCGGAAGGAAAAGGAATCTGGGTCATCTCATCTGAGCTGGAAGAACTGATGGGGATATGTGACCGTATCATAATCATGGGCAATGGAGAGGTGCGCGGCGAGCTTGCGAGGGATGAATTTGACAAGGAGGCTATCATGAAAGCCGCATTTAACCAGAGCGGGAAGGGGGACGGACAATATGAAGTCTAAGGAGAGTGCAGGCAGGCTGCTGTTTAAAAATATACCGCTTTTGCTGTTCATCATAATATTTGTCCTGTTTGGCTTGTTTTCACCAAAGTTCCTGAGCATGGCATCCTTCAGCAATATCATACTGAATTCCTCCTATGTGGGAATCATCGGTATCGGAATCATGTTCGTACTGCTGACAGCGGGGATCGACCTGTCGGTCGGCTCGGTCATGTATCTGTCAGCCGCCTCCACCGGGCTTTTGATTGCCAGGTTCCATGTCCCGACAGCAGCCGGGGTAGTGGCAGGAATCGGGGTGGCCCTGCTCATCGGGCTTATCAATGCATTCTGTATCATTAAGCTGAAGATCTTGCCATTTGTCACGACGCTCGGTATGATGACGGCAGGACGGGCAATAGGAACGTGGATGACCCGTTCGGAATCTGTCAGCCTCCCGAAATCTATCACTTCGCTCGGCTCCCAGAAGATAGCCAATGTACCGATGGCCATTCTCCTGTTCCTGGCTATTGCGGCCGCAGCCGCGCTATTTCTGGCGAGGACAAGGCTCGGGCGTCAGATATATGCGGTCGGAAACAATCCGGAAGATGCCCGAAAAGCGGGAATCAGCAATGATAAGATATTATTTACGGTATACATGCTGAGCGCACTGCTGGCAGGAATCGGAGGTATCATCTCAGTGGCCCAGATAGGTATTGTCAATGCCTCCTTTGGAAAAGGTGAGGAATTCAATGCCATCGCCGCGGCAGTCCTGGGCGGTACGAGCCTGGCAGGGGGAAGCGGTAAAGTATCCGGCACCATATTGGGGGCGGTCATGATTCAGATGATTCAGTCAGGGCTTGTGTATATGCAGATAGATATGTACATTCAGCCTCTCATATCAGCGGGCATCATCTTCCTCGCGGTGTTCCTTGACAGTGTGAGAGGCCGGTATATGGCCAAAGCAGAGGCGAGAAATATCAGAAATGAAAATCTGGCAAGTGAATAGAGCACCATACGCAGAAGATAGAGGCCTGAATCATAACGGCCTCTATTTCATATCCGGGAAATAGGTGTACAGGTTCTCCCGGTTTACCGAGATCAGGCCTGTGTAGACGGTGTCGGGTATAGTAGAAGCAACCCCGTCGGAAAGGTTGTTGATCTTGATGGAGGAATGGTTGATGTCGTAGAGGATAGTGGCTGCATAGTAAGTGAATACAGACCGCTTCTGCCCTATGATGACGTCCACGTCACCGCTTTCTACGAGCGCCAGGTTGTCTGGCTCGATGTCCATGGCAGTAACTTTGATGTCGTGCTCTGCAGAGGAACCGTCAAGGCCGTTCGTAATACCGATTGCACTGTTGGAATTAAAACCGGAGATGCCGGCGATGTCGGGATGGGTCTCCACGATGAGCTTCGTAATCCGTTCCGACTCGTCGTAGCTGGCCATGTCATCATATTCGCCGACGATGGTGATATCAGGATAGTTGTCCGTGACAGAATGATAGCCATCAAATGCAGCCTCTGTCGTGTCGGCTCCGCCGATGCCCATGACAGCGACCTTCCCTTTGCCGCCTATGAGCTTGACCATGGCTTCCGCCTGTGTGACGCCAATCTCGTACCAGTCTGAACCTGCAAAGGCGATACGTTTTGATGTGGATACATCGGAATCTACCGTCACTACCGGTATCCCCTGCCGTATTGCTTTATCGATTACGGAAGCCAGGCTCTGCTCCATGCCGAGCACGACGATACCGGCGGGCTTGCGGGAGATGGCTTCCTCCATTGCCTGGATCTGACCGGGAATATCGTATTCTTCCGGACCGAGGATCGTCGTGGTGACGTGTCTGTCGATGCCAAACTGGCGGAATGCCGGGATGTCATTTTCCTGAAACATGCTGTGTCCTGTCATAGTGGCGACCCAGATATATTCTTCCTCGCCTGCGGCCGTCTCTGTATCAGGAGGATTCTCTCCCGACAGCCGGCCTGCGGCGATGACACCCAGCAGTACAAGGCAGAGGCAGCCCGTCAGTACGAGCGGCAGCAGCAGCTTGTTCTTTTTGAGCCTGTTTGATATGATGTCCTTTTTCATAGATACCTCCTAATTGTGGGAAAGTGCGATGGCCCTTTGAGTAAATTCTTCGGGAGTGGCCAGGTTATAAAATAACTCCTGTGGCAAAGCATGCAGCTCTTTGCTTCCTGTGTAAGGAGATAAGTAAAAATGTTCAGAAGGAATGTAACAGTCCTGGCTTTTGATTTTGTTCCAGGAATCGGTCAGCTTTTCATTTACAGAGTAGTTCTGTATGTTCGTCATGGTGCGGGTGTCCTCGATATATTGGAAGACGGTTTCATACCTGGTGTAATAATCCAGAAAAGTACGGCTGATATCGATGTTAGAACTTCCTCTGCAGATGCCGATAACAGAGTCTGCAGGGCTTCCGACTGCCATGTGTGCACTGCCGTTCCATGACGGATAGAATCCACATACATCAATGTTAATCTGCTGCAGTACAGAATCATCTACCATGGATATATAATTCTCAGGCGCCACTGTCATGGCATAAGTTGAGTCCAGGAATGCCTGGAACGCCTGCTCGCCGGTCATATGAAGGCTCGTCTCAGACAGATATCCGTTCTTACGCATATCGTAGCACAGACGAAGAGAATCCAGATACCTGGGGCTGTCCAGATTACGGAATCCGGAAGATGCGGTGACCGGCGAGCCTGCCGTAACAAAAGCATCCGCGGTCAGCAGCGTCAGAAGGTCATTGGCGGAAGCGCTGTCGGCAAGGCCGGCGGAAAGCGGGGCGATGCCGTTATCCTTAAAGACGCGGCAGGCATTCATAAAATTTTGAAGGGTATCCGGGGGCGCCAGATCATACTTGTCAAAGAGTGAGGCATTGTACCATACACCGAGATAATTGCTCTGGTAAGGGATGCCGAAATACTTGTCCGACCGGGACATCCTCTTCAGATAGTCGAGTGCAGCTGCATTGATGCGTGTAAATGCATCCATATCTGTTATCGGAAGCAGTATGTTGTTATAGATGTATTTCGGATACGCTTCTGCAGGGATTTCGATGATATCTACAGAGTCGTCCTGATCCAGCTTTTCATCCAGATATGACAGGTAGCCATAGACAGAATAGCGCTCAATATTAATCTTATAATCAGGATACTTGTCGTGGAACCCGTCAAGCGTAGACAGTGGAATGTCCTTATAGGTAAGAATATTGATGGAGCGGGTTTCCTTGGACGTACCTGGTGAACTGTATAAATAAGAATAAAAGAAGAGGAAGGAAAAGACAGCACCGGCTGCTAAGACTATGAATATGATATTTTTAAATAACCTTTTGTGCATAATTGCCAAACCCCCCTGCGGTAAAACATGGAAACTATAGAAAAAATAATGTAATAATAATATAATGATACCGGGATTAAAAGGTTCTGCGCTTCATGCTTGCATGAAAGAGCAGAACTTTGGAATCCGCAAAACATGAGGAAGTAGCCCGAATAGGGCGGATTTCGAATGTTTTTAGGATTGCGGGAGCACAAAGTGCGAAGCAATCCGTAGGTATCATATAATAAAAGCAGCATTTTTACAAGGAGACAAATTTTAGTTTTTTAGAAAACATGCAGGGCAGACATATGAAGATAATAAAGTATAAAGACTTAAAAATGAAAAACAAGCTGTTTCTCGGCTTCCTTCTCGTTATAGCCGTGCTCGTATCCCTGCTCGGCTACTTCAGCATGACCTTCAGCGAGCAGTCTATCCGGACCCAGATGCTGGATTCCATACAGGAGACCATGGCACAGATGGGGGAAAATATTGAGGGAGAGATTCAGAAGGTTCTGGACGTATCCGCTCAGGTATGTCTGAATCAGGATCTCGGTATCATCCTGCAGGAGGAGAAACCAAAGACGATAGAAGATTATTACCGCAAAGACAGAACGATGCGTCAGATTCTGAATGATTCTTACGCCACCTATTTTTCGGTGGAGGATGTATTCGTCTGTTCCTATAACGGGAGCGTATACGGTTCGGACAAGAACAAGCTGAGTCTGACGGCAGAGTATGACTTTACAAGGACGGACTGGTTCGAGGATATGAAACAGAGCGGGGCGAAGGTAAGCATTCTGTCACAATATGACAGCAGCTCTTACATCAGTACGGGAGAGCCTCAGAAGTTATTTTCTATTGTAAAGAAGATATATAATTATAAATCCGGCAAAGAGATAGGCTGCCTTATCATCCATATGAACAGCGATATCCTCGGTAATGTGCTGCAGAGCGTCAACAGCAATGAATACCAGCAGTGCCTGATCATCGACAATAACAAGAAGATCATCTACCATCCTGACTCTGACTACATAGGCACGCAGTACCGGGAAGCAAGGGTGAGCGAGCTGCTCACGGTGCAGAACGGTTATATGGAGTCGCTGTCGGAGAAAGGGTATCTCGTCTTCAGCACGTCACCGGTCACAGGATGGAGCGTTGTCTGTGTCGTGGATAATGAATATATTATGGACAGTATCAACCGCCTTCGGCTGTTCCTCATACTGACGGCCCTGTTCTGCGTCATATTATCCGTGTACTTTGCAAGCTATATAAGCAGGACGATAAGCGACCCGGTGGCAAGGCTGCAGAGGAAGATGCACCAGGTCGGCGAAGGAGACTTCGACATCCGGGCGGCAACAGGGGCATCGGATGAGATTGGACAGCTCACCATGTCCTTCGATAAGATGGTGGAACGTACCAAGCAGCTCATCGAGAATGTATATCAGTCTGAAATCTACCAGAAGGAAGCAGAGCTGAATGCGCTGCAGGCCCAGATCAATCCCCATTTCCTGTACAATACCCTGCAGACGATCGATATGATGGCGGAGGAGGAAGAGGCTGACGAAATCAGCGATGCCTGCCAGGCGCTGTCGAAAATATTCCGTTACTCAATCAACCGGGGACAGGAATTCGTCCATGTACAGGATGAACTTGTGCACATTGAGAACTATATGCTGATCCAGAAGCTGCGGTTTGGTGATAAGCTGGACGTCCGTTACGATATCCAGGAGGACTGCAGGGAGCTGTATATCGTCAAGCTGCTGATTCAGCCGATGGTAGAGAATGCGGTGGTACATGGGATGGAAAATGTGCTCGACAGATGTCTAGTGACGATACGCGTATACAGGGACCGGGACTGCCTGTACGCGGAAGTGGAGGATAACGGTACCGGCATCGGGACAGAACAGCTGGATCATCTGAATGAAAAGCTGGCCCAGAGCGGGGAACAGAAGATGGTCCATGAAGTAGATTACGTTAAGAGCCACAGAAGCATAGGGCTGGAAAATACAAATGCAAGAATCAAGCTGTATTTTGGACAGGAATACGGCATTACGATTACAAGTGAAGAAGGTACGGGGACAAAAGTGCGGATTAGGCTCCCTGTCCGGACATAGAGGAGGTTTTTATATGTACGTAGCATTGGTCGTAGATGATGAAGAGATTATACGCAGAGGGATATGCAGGAAGCTGGAACGATTTTTTCCTGAGCTTAAGCTGGCGCCCCCTCAGGAGAACGCGCTGGAAGCACTGCACTATATACAGGGCAGCCAGGTCGACATCGTGTATGTGGATATCAGGATGCCTCTTGTTGACGGACTGGAATTTATCAGCAGGGCGAGGCAGTACAATCCATATCTCCAGTTTGTCGTAATCAGCGGGTATACCAATTTTGAATATGCCAGATCTGCCCTCCAGCTGAACGTGAAGGATTACCTTCTGAAGCCGATTGACAATTGCGAGTTCAGGGAAGTGACCGCACGCCTCATACAGGAGCTGGATCAGAAAGAAAGGCAGATAAGGGATAGAAGCATCGTCAAAGGACAGGCGGAAGAGGGGAAATTCTATAAAAAGTGCCGCTACCTGACAGAGCTTGTCCGTGTAGACTCGTCTATGGATACGGTAGAGCTTATGAAAGATCTGGAGGAGATGGGCATCCGGTTTGCAAATCCCCATTACAGGGTGGCGGCCGTGCTGATACAGGACATCCGCTCCGTCCCGGAATTTGAAGATGTGTCGGGGCTTTCCATCCTGCAGTTTGCCGTGTGCAACATAATCGATGAAGTGTTCCTGCACTGTGGCTGTACTTCCTTCGTACATGAGAAGGGGGAAAACCAGTTTATCATCATCCTGAATACGGAGACCCCGCTTGCAATACATTTCCTGCGTGAAAAAGCGGTCCATCTCGTAAATGTGCTTAAGAACATCTATGGCATGGAAGCGTCCGCAGGAATCGGCAGGGAAGTGCTCCGCACGGAGGATTTGTGCGTCAGCTATACGGGAGCGCTGGAATGCAGCCTCCAGTGTTCCATGCTCGGGCTTTCCAGAGTAGATATCTGTGAAGGGCAAAAGGACAAGAAGCTGAATCTGCGCCTGCTGAATGAGTTTGATAAGAATATACTGGAAGGTTATATCAAGTCACAGAATGAAGCCGGAATACGCCAGTTCGTAGAGGAGATGCTGCGCAAGGCAAAAGAGGACGGCCTCAGCTACACGAATGTCAAAGTGATGTGTCTGGATATCTACATGCTGGCTGCAAAGCTGCTGATGGAGAAGGGAAAGGATACGGAGACCGCGGTCAGGATGCTTGAGAAGCTGGAACGGCAAGCCGTGGAAAATACCGGATTAGAGGAATTCAGAAAGTATCTGGAACAGACATTGCAGGAAATCAGCCGGCAGTTCGACGACCGCAAGAAAAGCGGTGGAAAGACACTTATAGCCGATATTCTGACCTATGTGGAAGAGCATTACAGCAAGGATGTAAGCCTTGGCACAATCGCCGGAAAATTTTTCATCAATCCAAGCTATCTGAGCCAGCTTTTCAAAAAAGAGATGAATATGAAGTTTATAGATTATATTACAGACGTAAGGATAAAAAAAGCCCTTGTCCTGCTGGAGACGACAAGCCTGACCGTAAACGAGGTGGCCGAAGCGGTGGGATATAAGGATACAAGATATTTCCGGGAGATCTTCGTCAAGCATATGGGACAGACCCCGTCACAGTATCGGAGCGGGAAATTAGCTGATTAAGTCAGAGACGTGCGAGCGTACGCAAAAGGGAGCTTATGTAAAAGGCCGCGGCAGGCCGTCTGGCCTGGCGGATATCCACAACTGCAAAGAGCCGGAATCAGGCACGAGAATGTTATGTAAGATAACATCCCCGTGCCTGATTCCGGCTATTTTTGCAACAGCATCACAGCCATGATGGATGCAGCCCTCAACGCCACACAGCCATGCCCGCCCTTGTTCGTATAGTAGACAGCCGTCGAGAAGCCAGGTGGCAGATGCGCAGGTACAAGCGGGAGAGGCGGAGAATCTGTCCCGGAATCCTTGATTTGTGGGAGAAGAGCTGCTATCAGCGACTCTGCCACAAAGCTAGGAGGCCGTGGACAAGTCGGAGCCTCGTACGCATCGGAGCAGATGCCACCTGGCTTCTCGCCGGCGTCCACTATACAACAAAAATTCTCTTTATATTCTAAAAATCCCCCCGCTTAAAAAAGATACCGGCTGTGTTACATTACTGGACATAGAAAGAAAACTTTCACTTTGTCATGAAAAAAATGAAAACGGAGGGATTGCATTGGATAAAAAAGACATTATTTCTGAAGTGGAACGGACGATTCGGGAGGAAGGGAAAGCCATCGGGGGGCTGGCAGGGCAGCTGGACATGGAAAAAGCGGCAGAGCTTGTCGCGCTTATCGGCAGCAGAAAAGGGAAAGTGGTGGTGTCTGGCTGCGGTACATCCGCCATGGCGGCCAGGAAGGCAGTACATTCGCTGAACTGCGTGGAGTGTACCGCAGTATTTCTAACCCCGTCCGATGCCGTACACGGCGGACTCGGAGTTCTCGATAAGCATGACATTCTCATCCTCATAAGCAAGGGAGGCAACACGGAGGAGCTTGTACAGCTCATACCGGCCTGCAGGAGCAAAGGGGCGGTGCTGGTGGGTGTGACCGAAGAGGAAACGTCTGCCATCGGAAAGGCGGCGGACCTCTGCCTGAAAGTTAAGGTCGAGCGTGAGCCGTGCCGGTTCAATATGCTGGCGACTGCCAGCACGCTTGCGGTCATATCACTCTTTGATGCGGTCTGCATCGCCTTGATGCAGTATACGGAATATACAAAAGAGCAGTTTGCCGTCATCCATCCGAAAGGGGCGGTGGGGGAACGGCTTATCGGAAAGGAGGCCTCGCATGAAGGGTATGATGAAGGCGGCAGTGTTCAAGGGAATTGAGCATATAGAGGTTGAAAGCAGAGAGATTCCGCAGTGCCCAGAAGGGGGGCTTCTTGTCAAGGTCGTATCCTGCGGCATCTGCGGCGGAGACATACGTAACTACCACAGCGGTCTCAGAAATGGGATGACCGGACAGATCATGGGCCATGAGATAGCAGGGGAAGTTGTGGAAACGGCGGATGGCGTGGACGGATATGCGGCTGGCGACCGGGTCGCGCTGGCACCGGATGTCAGCTGCGGAGAATGCTACTATTGCCGGCGAGGCATGGTGAACCTGTGCGACCACCACCGCATGCTCGGCACTCATTTCCCCGGTGGGTTTGCCCAGTATATCGCCATACCGAAGATCGTATTGGAACGGGGCTTTGTGGAGCAGATACCTGACGACATGAGCTATGACCATGCAGCCTTTGCAGAGCCGGTATCCGGGGTAGTGGCGTGCCAGAAATATAACCACATATCATATGGAGATACGGTAGTCGTAATCGGGGACGGGCCTGTCGGGTGCCTCCATATGGAAGTGGCCAGGGCAAGAGGCGCTTTCCAGACGGTCATGCTTGCCAGAGGCCGCATAGAGCAGGCCAGGAAGTTTGGATTTGAGCATCTTATCTTAAATAAAGATCCAAAGGAGGCGACGGCGAAAGTAAAGGAGCTTGCCGGTCCGGGCGCGGACGTGGTAATCTGTGCGGTACCAAATGCAGCGGCACAGCAGCAGGCGCTGGAACTAGTGAAGAAGCGGGGGCGGGTGGTCATATACGGCGGACTGCCGAAGGACAGCCCGATGACTGCCCTGGACTCGAACAAGATACATTATAACGAGATCATGGTACTTGGCGCATTTTCCTATTCGGCGGTAGGGCTGGAAGACGCGATCAGGACGATACATACAGGGAAGGTCAGTACGGATCGATATCTGAGCGCGAAGGTTCCCCTCGAAAAGCTTGTGGAGGGGATGCATATGGTGCAAAGGGGCGAAGCGCTGAAGGTGCTCGTGGATCCGTGGGCCTCATGAAAGCGGGGGGCAGAGGGAAGGAAATGAACAGGCCAGACATGCAGTTTTAAGAGCAGACAAAGATAGCAGATCAGAAAGGAAGGACAGGAAAGATGTATGAGATTGACACGAAGCTTAAAGAGCTTAAGAGAGCCGGAACGCCGGTGAGGACAGCCCTCATAGGAGCGGGGCAGATGGGCAAGGATATCGTGGCGCAGATGGAAGAGATGGAGGGAATCGAATGTGACATCGTCGTAGATATAAGAACGGATATTGCCGCAGATGCCTACCGCCAGTCCGGATGCACATGCGAGGTGGTAGAAGCGCACACGGCCGCAGAGGCGGAAGACGCCATCGCTTCAGGGAAGAAGGTGGTGACGACGGATTATAAGGCAGCCGTGCGCGCCGCGCAGATTACGAATGTTATCGATGCCACGGGCTCTCCGGAGATGGGGGCCCGGGTCACGATGGAATGTATCCTGCATAAGAAGCACATCGTGATGATGAATGTGGAGTGCGACATTACCATCGGACCGATCCTTCGCAGGCTGTGCGAACAGGCAGGCATCGTATACTCCCTGACTGCCGGAGACGAACCGGGTTCCATCATAGAGGTGTATCGGTTCGCCAAAGCGCTCGGGTTTGACGTGGTTGCGGCGGGGAAAGGAAAGAACAACCCGCTGGACATCTATGCCAATCCCGGTATGCCCGAATGGAAGGAAAAAGCAGAAAAGAGGGAGATGAACCCGAGGATGCTCATCGAATTTGTGGACGGGTCAAAGACGATGATTGAGATGTGCGCGGTTTCTAACGCTACCGGGCTTAAGCCAGATGTAAGAGGGATGCATGGGCCAAGATGCAATGTAAAGGAGCTGGCCAAGGTGTTTTCGCTGAAGGAGCAGGGGGGAATCCTGGAACATGCAGGCGTGGTGGACTATGGAATCGGGGATATCAATCCTGGGGTATTTGTCATCGTGACGACGGAGAACAAACGAATCAAAGACGGCCTCGTACAGAGAGACATGGGGGAGGGCCCAAACTACCTCCTGTACCGTCCGTACCATCTCTGTTCCATCGAGACGCCGATTACGGCAGTACAGGCAGCCGTATACGGGGAATCGACGGCGCATCCTATGGACCATCTTACAAGCGAATGTATCACTGTAGCCAAGAAGGACATGAAGGCAGGAGAGGTGCTGGATGCAATCGGAGAATACTGCTACCGGGCGTCAATTGAACTGGCAGGCGCCGCCCGGGAGGGGAACATGCTGCCCGTTGGGCTTGCTAAAGGAGCGGTGTTGAAAACAGATGTGAAGAAGGACGAGGTCATCACATATGACATGGTGGAACTTGACAACAGCTCTGTACTGCTGCAGCTGCGCAGGATGCAGGATGAAGTCCTCGGCTGCTGATGAGGAAGGAAAAGAAAGGAGAATATGACTATGGACAATAAGGTAGTGATCGGATACGCTCCGACAAGAAGGCGGATATTCAGCGCCGAGGATGCGGTAAAGTATAAGAAGCTCATCGCAGACAAGCTCAGGGAATGGGAGATAGAATTCATCGACATAGAAGATATCAACGAGGAGGGGCTGCTCAGATGTGCGGAGGATGTGGAACCGGTGATTGACAAGTTCCGGAAGGCCAAAGTAGACGCCTTGTTCATCCCTCACTGCAACTTTGGCTCGGAACACAGCTGCGGCAAGGTGGCCGCTGCCCTGAAGGTACCCGTCCTTTTATGGGGGCCGAGGGACGAAGCCCCGGAGCCGGACGGCAGCAGGCTGAGAGATACCCAGTGCGGGCTGTTCGCCACGGGAAAAGTGCTGAGGAGAATGCAGGTTCCATTTACGTATGTACCGAACTGCCGGGTAGACAGTCCGCAGTTTGAGAAGGGAGTCCGGAACTTTACGGCTGCAGCCAATGTGATCAAGGAGTTCCGCAAGGGAAGGATCCTCCAGATAGATACACGTCCGGCAGACTTCTGGACGATGATGGTGAACGAAGGTGAGCTGCTGGAGAAGTTCGGCATACAGGTGTTCCCGATCACTATGGTAGAGTTCGCGGATAAAGTGCTGGAGCTGGAAGCGTCCCATGATGTGGAAGTGGAAGAGACCGTCCGCTATATCCATGAACATATGGAGGTGTGCATTCCAAAGGATTCCGTACGCCGAGTAGCAGCACTTAAGGCAGCGATGAAATATTTTGCCCGGATAAATGGCTGCAACGCGGTTGCCATCCAGTGCTGGGACGCGCTGCAGCAGGCGCTTCACGTAATGCCGTGCTGCGCGAATGCGCTCCTGACTGACGAGGGCATACCGGTAGTCTGCGAGACAGATATCCATGGAGCGATAACCGCTATCATGGTACAGGCAGCCGGAATGGGCAAGTCGCCGAGCTTTTTTGTAGACTGGTCGGTGCGGCATCCGGAGCATGAGAATGGAGAGCTGCTGCAGCACTGCGGCCCATGGCCGATATCGCTTGCGAGGGAGAAGGCCAAGCTTGACAGGCCATTTGCATTTCCGGAGCACTGTCCGGGAGCGGTCGTATCAGAACTGAAGCCAGGGGAGATATCTATCTTAAGGTTTGACGGCGATAACGGCGACTATGGAATGCTCATGGGCAGGGCGAAGACGATAGAAGGACCCAAGACAATCGGTACTTATGCCTGGGTAGAGATACCCGACTGGCCGAAGGTAGAGACGATGATAGTAAAAGGCCCTTATGTGCATCATGCAGTCGGCATCCACGGTGACATACTTCCGGTCATATATGAGGCATTGAACTATATTCCGGGTGTGCGGGCAGATTTTTACAATGAGGAACAAGAAAGAGAGACGAGAAACTACTATTATTGATTGTGTGACAGGACATGTTATACAGGTGAGGTGGACATATGCTGCTTGGGATTGATGTGGGTACGACGGGTGCCAAAGCAATGGTATATACAGAAGAAGGTGAGGCAAGAGGATATGCGTTCCGGGAATATGGGATCGTGTATACGAAGGAGGGCTATGCCTGCCAGGATGCGGAGCACGTCTGGAGCAGGACGAAGGAGGCCATACGTGAGGCGGTCAGAGAGGAAGGGAGGCATATCAGATGCATATCCATCTCCGTACAGGGAGATGCGGTCATACCTGTCGACTGCAACAGGGCAGCAATCGGCTATGCCCAGCTCGGCATGGATTACCGGGGGACCGAAGAAGTTCAGATCTGTGAAAGCAGGCTGGGGGCAGAAAAAATATTTGCCAGGACGGGCATGCGGCCGCACCCCATGAATACGTTTATAAAAATACTATGGATGAAAAGACATGACAGACGGCTATATGAGAAGACATACAAATTCGTGACGTATGCTGACTTTATCATGGGTAAGCTCGGCAGCGGCGATATCGTCATCGACTATACGATGGCCGCAAGGACGCAGGCGTTTGACCTGTGTGAGAAAAGATGGTCTGAGGATATACTGGGGGCATTTGATATCGATCAGGGGAAGCTTGGCACGCCGGTGCCATCGGGTACGGTTGTGGGCACGATAAACAGGGCGCTGGCAGAGGAGCTTGGTATCAGCCGTGGCGCGTTACTGGCTGCAGGCGGGCATGACCAGACATGTGCCGCCGCAGGCGCCGGGATTACCGAGGAAGGGATGGCCCTTGATTCCCATGGGACTGCGGAAGTGCTGACAGCCGTATCCAGACAGCCCAAATTGGGGAAGGTCATGTTCGACAGCTTTTATCCTTGCTATAACCATGTGTTCCCGGGCCGTTACGCGACCTTTGGATTGAACCATACGGGGGGAGCGCTGCTGAAATGGTTCGTGGAGGAATACTGCAGAGAGGACACGAGGCTGGCTAAGGAGCAGGGAATACAGGTGTATGACTACATCATAGGAAGGCTCCCCCAACCTCCGTCTCACGTGATGGTGCTTCCATATCTGAACGGGAGCGGAACGCCACATTGTGATCTGAAGATGCGGGGCGGTATCCTGGGCCTTACGATGGCGACCGGTCGTTATGATATCGCCAAGGCCGTAATGGAGTCGCTTTGCTTTGAGATGCGCCTTAATATGGAACGGATGGAACAGGCCGGCATTCCAATCCGGGATATCAGATGTGCCGGAGGAGGAGCACGTTCGGCGGCCGGGCTTCAGCTGAAGGCTGATATCATGGGTGTGCCTGTCACGACGCTTAAGGTGAGGGAGGCCGCGTGCTTTGGAGCGGCAATCCTGGCCGGGAGGGCGATTGGACTCTACGGGAGCATGGAAGAGATACAGCGTCTCGTCCGCACGGATATCACATATAAGCCGGAAGAAGTGAGCCGGATAATGTACGATGAAAGGTATCGGGTCTACCGTGGGCTTTATGATGTGATGAAGCCGGTGATGTCCCGGGTAGGAAAGAAAGATGCAGAAAATATCACATAGGGTACAGGTGGAGCTCAATGCAGTATACCATACGCTCAAAAGTGCGGAGAAGAAAGCGGCGGATTATCTGCTTCTACATCCGCAGCAGGCAGCCTGCCATTCGATTACCGACTCGGCAAAGCAGGCGGGATGCAGCGAAGCTACATTGGTCAGGCTGGCCCGGAAGCTTGGATATGGGGGCTATGCGCAGATGAAGCAGATGCTGCTGCCCGCTGAGGCGGTGACAGAACTGGATCTGCCGCTGCCATACGGCGACATCGGGGACGGCCGGGACGGAAGCACGGTTATCCGCAGAGTATTCTGCGTGGCGGCCCAGGCGCTGGAGGACACGATGCAGCTGCTGGACGACGAAGCGTATAATAAGTGCCTTGCATATATCATCCACGCGGGAAAAATCCTGACCGCAGGAGCAGGGGATGCCTACACCGTGGCGTACAGCGCATATCTTAAGTTTTCGCGGATTGGCCTGACGGCCATCTGTCCCGCTGACTATGATGTCCAGCTTATGGAGGCGTCTGGAATGGGACCGGACGATGTGCTGTTTCTCATCTCCCACTCAGGTGAGACGAGAACACTCTGCCAGGTTGCGGAGACGGCAGGAAAAAAAGGGACCCATATTATCACCGTGACCAATTACCCGTTATCAACGCTTGCTAAGCTGTCAGACTGTATCATACGGACAGCCGCATTTACGAAAAACCCGTGCAATGAGACTGTGGCGAAGAGGATACCTGAGCTCTGCATCATAGAGGCACTATATATCAGCATACTGCAAGGCCAGGAGGGGCGGTATGCAAGGACGCTGTCGTATGCCAATGAGCAGCTGAAGAAAAACAAGTTCTAAAAAAAGTCTGGAGATTATCTAAAAAATACCCGGCTAAGCAATAAAAACAGAAATGTTAAAATGAGAGCGTAAAGAGCGATGGAATCTTACGCTCTCGTTTGCGTACAAATAAGACAGAAAAGAGGTAGCGGTATGTGTAAGACGGAGATGCAGCATAAAGAAGAAATCGTTGAGGCTGGAAGATTCCTTTATGACAAAGGGCTGCTCGTAGGGACGGACGGGAACATCAGCATCCGCCTGTCTGAACAGGAAGTGCTCATAACAGCGTCCGGCTTCTGCAAAGGCAGGCTTACGCCAGAGCAGGTTACGAAGGTGGATATGGAAGGCCATGTCCTGGAGGGGCGGAAGCCTGCCAGGGACATCCGTATGCATCTGGCGGTCTACAGGGAATGCGAAGAGGCAAAAGCGGTCGTACATGCCCACCCCCCTGTCACGACCGGATATGCCATGTCAGAGGTGTCGTTTGCCAAGACGGCACTGCCGGAAGTGCTGTTTGCCCTGAAGGGCATCGCCGTGACGGAATATACGACGCCTACGACGATAGAAGTGCCGCGGGAGGTGAGCCGGGTCATGACAGAGAATCCAAAGTGCCGGACGATACTTTTGGCAAACCACGGGGCACTGACGATAGGCAGTGATGTAAGCGAAGCCTTCTATATGATGGAGACGCTGGAGATGTTCCTGAAGGCGAATCTGGTCTCAACGCTTCTCGGCAATACCCGTTATCTGGACGAGGCTCAGATGGAAAAAGTAAACCGCCTGATAAAAGGGGAAGATCCGGACAGTGTTATAGGAGGGATAAGATGAACAATTATTTTATGGGACTGGACTATGGAACCGGAGGATGCAAGGTGTGCATCATCGATGAGAAGGCAGACGTGCTCGCCTATGCGTACCGGAAGTATGAGATTATTACGAATCAGGACAATTATTCGGAGCATGACGTGCATGACTACTGGCCTGCAACATGTGCAATGATAAAAGAGTGCATTGACAAGGCAGGCATAAAACCGGAAGATATCAGAGGCATCGGTACGTCATCCGCCCTGCCGTCGCTCGTGATGGTTGATGAGGAGGGCAAGCCGGTACACAATGCCTACAACCTGATGGACCGGAGGGCAGACCGGCAGGAGAAATGGCTGAAAGAACATATCGGTACAGATGAAATCTTCCGGCTGACAGGCAACCGGATTGAAGACCACCCGATCCTTGTAAACCTTCTCTGGGAAAAGGAGAACCGGCCGGAAGATTACAGGCGTATCTGCAAAGCGCTTACCATCGACGGCTATATCCGCATGAAGCTGACCGGGCAGATGACTGCGCACCACAGCGCAGGTATCTTCTACGGGGTAGCCTATGACCTGGACCATAACAGGTTTGATGAGGAGATGCTTGACCGGCTGAAGATCGACGCCTCCATCCTGCCGGATTTCTACCGCTGTGAGGATATTATAGGAGAAGTGACAGAAGAGGCGGCAAAGGAGGCAGGGCTTGTACCCGGCATTGAAGTGGCAGGGGGACAGGTGGACTGCAACGCCGGATGGATCGGAGCGGGAGCCACCGAGGTGGGTGATATCCAGATGAACCTGGGAACATGTGGTAATATGGGCATCGTGAGGAATACAAAAGAGAAGTTCCGGGATATGTTCAACCTCCAGTATACGACGGACTGTACCAATACATACATTACGGTTACGACGACACAGACCGGTGGCCAGTGCCTGAGATATATGAAAGAGAACTTTGGGCAGCTTGAGACGGCGATGGAAGAGCTGGTCCCTGATTTTGACAGCTATGACTACCTCAACATGGAAGCCGGCAGGATACCGCCGGGGAGCGAAGGGCTTGTCGTACTGCCTTACCTGATGGGGGAGCGCACGCCGATATGGGATAATGACGCGAGGGGAGTCGTGTTCGGCCTGTCGCTCTATCACACGAAAGCGCATCTTGTGCGGGCGATGATGGAGGGGGTCGCATATGCCCTGTACGATTCCTTTATCATATTGAAAGAAAGTGGAATCAAGATCAACTATCCCCTTGTCATGAATGAGGGCGGGGCAAAGAGCAGGCTCTGGAGAAGGATTATAACAGATGTGCTGAACGTGCCGACCGTATTCGTGAAGAACAGGGTCGGAGCGCCATATGGAGACGCCCTTCTGGCAGCAGTGGCAACGGGATACATGAAAGATTTCAGCATAGCGAAGGAGAAAGCGCAGTACGTGGAACCGATGGAGCCGATTGAAGATAACCATGAGATATATATGAAGTATTACCATATATATAAGAATCTTTACCGACATGTAAAAGATGATTATAAAGACTTAAAAGAATTAAGAAAGCAGGTGTAGAGGATGAAGAGATCAGACGTGGGATTTGGAGTGATTGTATCGACTAGAGGATTTTTCAATCCTGAGCTGGCTTATGAAGGGCGGATGCAGCTACTGGATAAGCTTCGCAGCATGGGATATGAGGCAATCTGCCTGGATGAGTCCGAGACGAGATACGGGCTCGTAGAGACGATGGGAGATGCCCAGAAGTGCGCAGAACTGTTCCGGAAGAATGCAGAGAAGATACAGGGAATCATTGTATGCCTCCCGAACTTTGGAGATGAGGTAGGAGTGGTAAGTGCCATTGACAAGGCAGGGCTGCATGTACCTGTCCTGGTACAGGCCTGTGACGATGAAAGAGATAAGATGGATCTGGCAGGACGCAGGGATGCCTTCTGCGGTAAGATATCCGTATGCAACAACCTGAACCAGTACGGGATCAAATACACCAATACAACGTATCATACATGTGCCATAGGCAGTGAGGTATTTACAGAAGATATCAGGAACTTTGCAAAAGTCTGCCGGATTACAGCCGGCCTTAGAGGGCTGCGCGTCGCGCAGATGGGAACGAGACCGGCAGCGTTCCAGACCGTCAGGTATTCGGAAAAGCTGCTCCAGACGCTCGGGATACAGGTCATACCGGTAGATATGTCGGAGATTATCTTTGCGGCAAAGAAGATGGAGATGACAGAAGATGTTGCCGCCGTGGTGGACAAGATCAAGTCATACGGGCGGCTGGAAGCGAGTGTTCAGGAAGAGAACATAGTAAAGCAGGCCAAGCTGTATGTGACAGTAAGGGACTGGATGATAGAAAATGACTGCAGGACCGGCACGATTCAGTGTTGGGACTCCTTACAGATCAATTACGGGTGCGCGGCCTGCCTGACGATGAGCATGCTAGGGGAAGAGGGCATGCCTATGGCATGCGAAGTGGATGTCATGGGAGCTGTGACCATGTATGCCATGTACCTTGCAAGCGGGTCGCCTTCCGGATATCTGGACTGGAACAACAGCTTCGGAGAAGACAGAGACATGTGTATCGGCATCCACTGTTCTAATTTCCCCAAGTCATTTATCGACGGAGATTTTGAAATCGGCAGCCTCGATATACTCGGCAACAGCCTGGGCAAAGAAAACTGCTTTGGGGCCTGCAAGACTGTAATCGCACCGGGAGAGATGACATATGGAAAGATATCCACGGATGATGTGAAAGGGAGCGTGAAGATGTATGTCGGTGAGGGAAGTTTTGTGGAGGATGAGATTGACACGCTGGGAGGCGTGGCAATCTGCAGGGTTCCTGGCCTTCAGCCTCTGATGGATTACATCTGCAGCAACGGCTTCGAACACCATGTGGCTATGAACCGTGGGCGTTCTGCCGATGTGCTTGCAGAAGCGCTCGGTAAATATATGGGTGTGGACGTCTATTGCCATCACGGAAAGGGAGCTGTTAGATGACAGATTTTGACATCAAGCTGGAGAGGATAGGAGCGCTTCTTGACAGACGGCAGACAGAAGCCCTCGTGATTGCAAGGAGAGACAACTTTGCGTGGCTCACCGGAGGCGGCGAAAGCGGCGTCATAATGAATCAGGAGAACGGGTTCGTCTATCTCATAGTCACGCAGAAGGAGAGGGTTGCCGTGGCCCTGCGTGCCGACGCAGACAAAGCGCAGGAGGAGCTCCTCAAAGGGCTCGGCTTTACCTTCCATACACTTGACTGGAAATCTGCAGGAATAGAGGCACATATAGAGAGCATGATGGAAGGGAAAAGGGTCCTGTCCGACATTCCTCTTACGGGCTGCACGTGCGACACACCGGCCATATATGAACTGGAATATCCGATGACGGAGACGGAAACAGGACGTTACAGAGAACTTGGAAGACTGACAGACATGATTATGGCCCGTACCGCAAAGCGTATGCGGCAGGGGATGACAGAAAATGAGATAAAGACGGAAATGCTCCACGTGTGCGCAGATTATGGCGTAGAGGTAGATGTGCTGCTCGTTGGGAGCGATGAGCGGATTGAGAAGTACAGGCACTGTACGCCGACGGATAAAAAGGCCACACGTACGGTACTGCTGTCGCCGGTGCTGCGTAAATATGGCCTGCATTCCAACATTGCCCGTATGGTCTGCTTCGGCAGCGTGCCGGAGGCCGTCAGGGAGAAATACGATGCCGTATGCCGGATTCAGGCCGAAATCATAGCAGCAAGCAGAGAAAATGTAGCTTTTAAGGATATCTTCCGGCTGCAGGAGGCGTGGTACCGAGAGCTAGGTTACGGACAGGAATGGTTGAAACACGGTCACGGGGCACCGGTCGGCTATATGCTGTCGGATGCCTCTGTCCTGCACGATGAAAACAGGTGCATGACTTCCAGCCAGGCATATGAGTGGTATGTGACGGTGAGCGGAGCCAAGTCCGCGGAACTTGTGATGAATACGGGCAGCAGGCAGGAAATCTTGTCCATGACGGGGGAATGGCCGGAGAAGGCATACTGTGCAGAAGGTGGAGATGTCATAAAGCTGCCGGACATATGGGTACGGTAAGAAGACAGAGAAAAGCCGGGGTATGGTGTGAAACCGCCCCGGCTGATTTGCTTGTACGTGATGCAAGATTATAAAGTGGTAAACAGATCGATAGACTGGCCTGTCATGACTGCAGGGGCATCACAGAGCAGGTATACGATAGCCTTTGCTACATCTTCGGAACGCCCCATCTTAGCGTCATCCTGACCGACGGAGTGGTTGTAGACTCTTTGTCCAGGCGTATCTACGATTCCTGGTGATACGGCGTTGGCCCTTATGCCGTATTCTTGTGTCTGGATTGCAGTCGTCTTGGTCATGGTGATGATTCCGCCTTTGGCGACGGCATATGCTCCCATCTGAGAAGCGATGCGACCCATACGGGAAGATACGCTTACGATATCTCCGCTGCGCTGCTTTATCATGACAGGAACGACTTTATTGATGCAGAGGAATGGAATACGCAGGTTCGTCTTGATGATCTGATCCCACTGCTCTTCCGACCATTCCCATATTTTGATTGCCTGATGTTCAATAGTATTGTATATTTCCTTCGGGTATCCGCCGGCATTGTTCACCAGGATATCTATCCGGCCGAACTGGTCTACGACAGTGTCGACCATAGACTGTACCTGCTCTCCGACCGTGAGGTCCCTGGAGAGGGCGATGGCCTTCCCGCCTTTTTCTTCTATCAGCCGTACCGTCTCATCCAGATCGGACTGTGTTCTTGCTACGGCGGCAACGGTTGCACCTTCTGCTGCTATGGCAAGTGCCGCGTCTCTGCCGATTCCTTTTCCGGCTCCTGTTACGATTGCAATCTTTCCTTCTAATCTCATGATATCTACCTCCAGATATGGTTTATATAGTCCGCAAGTTACGCTTGAAAAATTCGATGGTCGTTGGATGTATATAGCTGCTGCCGATTTCCCGGAGAAGGACGACATTCAGCCTGTCGTTCAGGTTCTTCTTGTCCAGTTCGATTACCTCCGTGAGTTCCTGCAGGGATATGCCGCACTCATAAGGAAGGCGGTACTGCTTCAGAAGCTCAAGGAGCCTTCCGGCATTGCCGGGAGCGGTCAGGCCCTGCTCTTCCGACAGCTTCGTTATCTGGTACATGCCTATGGCGACTGCTTCCCCATGACTTTCACGTCCATAATTGTAGTATTGCTCAATGGTATGTGCCAGCGTGTGGCCAAAGTTCAAGAGCATACGTTCACCGGTATCGAACTGATCATGCTCCACGACGTTCCGTTTGATATCTACACAGCTGCTGATGATGGCAGGCAGCTCTTCTTTGAGATCTGCAAAAGAGCTGTGTGTCTCCAAGGTATGAAACAGGTCTGCGTCCCGGATGCAGCCGTATTTGATAACCTCTCCCATGCCATCGTTGATAAATCGTTCATTCAGGGTATCCAGCACAAGAGGATCTATCAGCACGAGGGCAGGCTGGTAAAAAGCACCAGCAAGATTCTTGCCCTGAGGCAGATCCACTGCCACTTTGCCGCCCACGGAAGAGTCTACCTGTGCAAGCAGAGAGGTGGGAATCTGTACAAGGTTCACGCCTCTTAAGTATGTAGCGGCGGCGAACCCCGCAAGGTCGCCGATGACTCCGCCTCCAAGGGCGATAATCAGGTCGCTTCGCGTAAGCCTGGCATTCAGCAGGGCAGAATAGACGACCGGAAGTGTCTTGAACGCTTTGGTAGATTCCCCGTGGGGCAGCACCAGCTCATGACAGTCAAAGCTGCCGGATAAGGACCTCTTTAAGCGCGCTCCGAAGAGGGGATATACGTTATCGTCTGAGATGACCATAACCCTTCTGCCGGAAAATACTTTCCCAATATAGTCGGAAGCTCTGTCCAGTATATTGTTTTCTATATAGATAGGATAGCTTTTATCACCAAGATCTACATTTAACTTCATATTATAACTCCGTAATCTTAACCGTTTCTGTTTATATGTTCTTTCCGATAACTTTGGCAATCTGGGTCACTTCTCTGAGAAGCTCATCATATTTCTGCGGCTTCAGCGACTGGGCGCCGTCACAGAGTGCGGACTCGGGGTCATTGTGCACTTCCACCATCAGCCCGTCTGCCCCGGCTGCGATAGCTGCCTTGGCCATCGGCTCCACAAGCCACCACTTTCCTCCCGCATGGCTTGGATCTACGACTACGGGGAGATGGGTGAGCTTGCGCAGTACAGGGATGCTCTGCAGATCAAGCGTGTTACGTGTATACGTCTCAAAAGTCCGGATGCCCCGTTCGCACAGGATGACATTTTCGTTGCCGGATGCCATGATATACTCTGCGGACATAATCCATTCCTCATAGGTCGCATTCAGGCCCCGCTTCAATAGAATCGGGCGGTCGAGCTGTCCAAGCTGCTTGAGCAGGTCGAAGTTCTGCATATTACGGGCCCCGATCTGGATCAAGTCTACTTTTTCGTTAAAGATATCAAGATGGTCCGGGGACATGAGCTCGGTGACAATCGGAAGCCCCGTGGCCTCCTTTGCCTCGCACAGGATCCGGAGCCCGTCAAGCCCCATGCCCTGGAAGGAGTAAGGGCTCGTTCTCGGTTTGAACGCGCCGCCTCTTAAGAGGTTCGCACCGGACTCCTTCGCCTTTGAGGCAATCTCCAGAACCTGTTCTTCGGACTCTACGGAACAGGGGCCTGCAATCAGGGCGAGGTGTCCCCGGCCGACTTTCACGCCCGATATGTCCACGACGGAGTCCTCAGGATGGAAGGCCCGGTTGGCCAGCTTATACGGTTCCTGGACGTGCATTACTTTATCGACAGAAGAATCTACTTCAAATAACTTGGCATCTATCTTCGTTGTATCGCCGATACAACCGATAATGGTCATCTCCTGTCCGACGACGATATGGGTATCAAGTCCCCGCCGTTTTACAAGATGTTCCACGCGTGATACATCTTCCTGTCTGGTGTTTGGCTTTAATACGATAATCATAGTTTTTCCTCCGGTTTCTATAAATAATGCGTCTGGATCTACACGCCTTTACACGGTGATATATTCGCACTGTAAAATTTTAGTTGTTTAAAGTGTGAAATCATGATTAATACTATCGCATTCATATAAAGTTGTCAATATCTTTTTCAAATATTTTAAAATTAGCCTGTGAAGTGTGGTACAATTGGCTTAAATAAAGGAGACGGGAGGGATAATATGGACAGGGAAAAGCAGAAAAGGCTGGAAGCGTTTGAAACGATGTACGAGGCGGTGAGGGCAGAATATGACAGGATTCTAAAGAGGATGGAGATTCTCAAAGGAGACGGAAGAAACAAATCGGCAGAGTATAAGGAACTGCTCGGCAGGAAGTTGACGTATGGGCGGATACTGGACCTGTACAATATATATGACTTATAGAGAGAGGCTGTATGAGAGATGATCAGGACATATCTTGCGGATATTACGCCGCTGCTGAAACCAGACGCGTATGAACATTGCTGCACACTTGTGCCTGAATGGCGGAGGAACAAGGCAGAACGGATAAAGCATAAGAAGAATAAAGCGCAGAGCATCGGCGCATGGCTCCTGCTTGAATCAGCCAGAAGGGAGACTGGGGCTGACGCGTCACACGTCTACAACCTGTCCCATTCCGGATGCTACGTATTGTGCGTACTCAGCGATACGGCCGGTGCCGTCCGGGCCGGATGCGACATAGAGATGGTGGGAGAGGCAAAAATGGGCGTAGCACACCGGTTTTTCTTAAAGAGTGAATATGAAAAACTTCTGGAATCGGAAGACAGGGCGGAGCTGTTCTATCGTTTCTGGGTGCTCAAAGAGAGCTTCATGAAAGCGACGAGGCTCGGAATGAAGCTCGGCATGGACCAGTTTGAGATTGGTTTCGATAAAGATGACAGGCCGGTTCTTCTAAGCCAGCCGGATGCATTTCAGGAGAGGTTCCGGTATCGGGAATATAATATAGAAGGAATCAGCGCAAAGATTGCGGTTTGTACCACAGGGGAAGAAATCGCAGACGCGGTGGAAATCGTCGATTTAACGCGTATGCTGCCGGAAAGGGGGAATGTAGATGAAACAGCTGAAGACGAGGTGGACGGATAAGGTCGACAGAGACAGCGTGCTTACAGAGTACCCGAGACCGTCGCTTAGAAGAAAGAGTTATGTGAACCTGAACGGAGTATGGAATTATGCATTTACCGATGACAGAAAAAGACCGGAGGAATTCCAGGGACAGATACTTGTGCCCTTTTCTCCGGAAGCTGCGCTGTCCGGTGTCGGGCGGCAGCTGAAACCGGGGGAATATCTGTGGTACAGCAGGCAGCTGCCTGCCGGAGTGAAGAAGGAAGAAGGCAAGAGATGGATACTGCATATCGGGGCGGCGGACCAGTGCGCGGCTGTCTCGGTGAACGGCCGGCCGGCGGCCAGGAATGTGGGGGGATATCTGCCGTTCTCGGCGGATGTGACAGATATGCTCCGTGACACGGATAATGAGCTGACCGTGCGTATACAGGATTACAGCGACCGTGCTTATCTGGCCAGAGGGAAACAGAAGCTGGACCGGGGCGGCATGTTTTATACGGCACAGAGCGGCATCTGGCAGACCGTTTGGATGGAGCAGGTACCCGAACATTTCATACGCAGGCTGAAGATTACACCTCGGTATGATAAAGCGGAGGCAGAGGTGCTGGTTGGGACCCGGCGAGAGAGCGGAGTGACTGTCACCGTAAGTTCTGACGAGGGGCAGGACTTTACAGTAGAAGGATGGACGAACCGGCCCATCCGCATACCAATCAGGGATGTACACAGCTGGAGTCCGGAAGACCCTTATCTGTACCGGATACATATCTGCATGGGTGAGGATGAGGCAGACAGCTATTTTGCCATGCGTAAGATATCGGCAGAAAAGGACAAGAATGGCATTCTGCGCCTGTTTTTAAACAACCGCCCTTATTTCCAGAAGGGGGTGCTGGACCAGGGCTACTGGCCGGACGGCCTGTATACGGCACCGACGGATGAGGCCATGATATTTGATATCAAGGAGATGAAGCGACTTGGATTCAACATGCTGAGAAAGCATGTCAAGATAGAACCGGAAAGGTGGTATTACCACTGCGACAGGCTCGGCATGCTCGTATGGCAGGACATGGTGTGCGGAGGAGAGCCTTACCGGCACTCGTATGTCACCTATGCGGCCACAGCCATGGAATTGTTCCATATAAGGCCGAAGGACCGGTGCTACCGTCTGCTTGGAAGACGGGATGAAAAGAGCAGGTCCAGATTCATACAGGAGATGAAAGAGACGATCCACACGCTGTACAACCACCCTTCCGTAGTCGTCTGGGTAATCTTTAATGAAGGTTGGGGGCAGTTCGATGCCAATGCGGTGACAGAGATTGCACGCAGGGAAGATGCGACACGGCTTCTGGATCAGGCGAGCGGATGGTTTGACCAGGGCGGCGGAGACTTCAGAAGCGTACATAACTACTTCTTCCCGTTGAGAGTCCGGCCCGGGAAAAGGGTGTATGCGCTAACCGAATTTGGGGGGTATTGCTGGAAGTCGGACGGACACAGCATGTACCCGGGCCTGTATGGGTACCGGATCTACGGAAGCAGGGGAGAGCTGGGGAAAGGTTATGCCGCGCTTATGAAGCGGGGAGTGGAGCCCCTTGTCGGCAAGGGGCTGTCAGCGGTGATATACACACAGCTGTCGGATGTAGAGGAGGAGGTAAACGGAATCTATACGTACGACAGGGAAGTGCTGAAGATAGATGAGAATATCGTGAGAAAATGTAATGACAGGCTCGTCCTAAACGAATAGGAAAAGGAGACATCATACAGTTGACGTGTTTTCGCCAATTTGTTAGAATGAAAAAGGGAAAAGCATAGGTTTATGAAGAAACATATGAGTTTACATGCAAACGATAAGACCTATCGGGTGAGTATATTTTTACAAATTAAATAAGGAGGACAAGTCATGCTGGATCTAACATTTGGGGAGCAAGTCAAAATAATCTTAAGTCGCAAGGGAATGACTATCAAGGAACTCGCAGAAACTATAGAGGAACGCACGGGCAAGAAGATGTCACGTCAGAATCTGACTCAGAGGCTGGGACGAGATAATTTTCAGGAACAGGACATGCGTATGATAGCGGATATATTAGAATGCCCGTTTACGCTCAGCATCCTTGAAGAGAAAGACAGTCTGGAAAAAGCCTCTAACAATAAAAAAGAAGAAAAGAAACCGACCTCTCAACGGAAGCCGGAAGCCAGAACGGAAGAAGAAAAGGAAGAGGAAAAGATAGCCAAGCCTGTGGTACCGGAGCGTGATATTACAATCGGGGAACTCGTAGAGATACATGAGGAGCTGGATGCCTTGATTGAAGAAGAGACGGGGGAGCTTGCGCCACTGGATACACCGGTGGAGGAGCTGCTTAAGGAGGTGGCGGCCCTGGAGGCGGAAGGAAACGAAAGAACCGCAGGGGATAAGCGCGACAGATTACAGGAGCAGGAGGACAAGAAATCCCACGGCTGGATATCATATCTGCAGAGGCGGAGGAAGAAGCCGGAACAGTCTGCCGCAGGTGAGATAGAATCGAAAGATGACGAGGATGGCTTCGGCGTGACGGCATCATATGCAGATCAGGAGGAGACGTATATGGATGCCGGGCCTGAGGAAGAGGCGGAAGAGATGGAAGATGTGGATGCATCTTACGTCGACTACGATGGCGAGGAAGCCATGGATGAGATGTATGTGGAGCCCGAAGTGGAATATGACGACGAAGATCGGGTAAATGGGGACGTGAACCCATATACAGGGCGCGAGTATGAGACGAACAGCGTACGGATGCACCCGAACAGGATTGGCTATGTGCAGGTATATGACCGGGAAGATCACGCATGGACAGATATGACGGAATGGGCCTTCCTAGGTTATCAGGAGCGTAAGAAGGCGCTGCTTGGCAAGGACTATGAACCTCCAATCTATCTGGACTGACGCAAGGCAATCGGAAAGGGAAGTGTGAGGACAGTGAACTGGGAACAGCTGCTATCAACGAAAAGAAGCCGTGGAGCTTCAAATAAATATTCGAAATCTACAGATTTGAGGAGCGAATTTGAAAAGGACTATCACCGGATTATCGGAAGTGCGTCTTTTCGCAGGCTGCAGGACAAGACGCAGGTATTTCCGCTGGACAAGAGTGATTTTATCCGTACGCGTCTCACGCATTCTCTCGAAGTGTCGTCACTTGCAAAGTCGCTTGGACAGAATATCGGGGAAAATATACTTGTAAATCAGAAAGACTCCGGATTCACGTCCGGCATGAAGGAAGACATATGCAATATCCTCCAGTGCGCAGGTCTTATCCATGATATAGGCAACCCACCTTTTGGACACTTCGGCGAGACTGCGATACGGGAATGGTTTGAGCGCAGGCTTCCTGTGCTTGCCTACAACGGCCGGCCCATAGAAGAGGTGCTGACTCCACAGATGCGTCAGGATTTTTATAATTTTGAGGGCAATGCGCAGGCACTCCGCCTTGTGACAAAACTACATTTTCTCGTGGATGAGCAGGGAATGAACCTGACATATGCGCTGCTTAACACGATTGTGAAATATCCGGTCTCTTCTGTCGGCATCAATAAAAAGTCGGGCAATATCAAAGACAAGAAGATGGGATACTATTTTGCGGACGAAGACATGTTTGAAGAGATTGCGGCCCAGACTGGTACGAACGGCCTGAGACATCCGCTGACATTTATCCTCGAGGCAGCGGATGATATCGCGTACAAGACTGCGGATATTGAGGATGCGTTCATCAAGGGCTTTATCACATACCATGGGCTGCTTGAAGAACTTAAGGAGCTGCAGGAGCGTTACCCGGATGCGACGCAGTCTGCATTCCAACCGGCGGAGAAGCTTCAGGGATTATACCGCAGAGGTAAGGAAAGGCATGTGAAGGATCCGGAAGAATACGCGATTAAGAACTGGATTGTACGTGTGCAGGGAGTTCTCATCAGCTGTGCAACGTGCGGGTTCACTTCTAATTATGAAGCGATTATGGAGGGCAGCTATACACATGACCTGTTCCACGATACTTTTGCAGAAAAGCTGATGGATCTGCTCGGTGATATGGCATACAGAAAGGTGTTTACTTCAGAGGCCATCTACAGGATGGAAGTGGCGGAAGCCGCCATGATAGATTATCTGATGGATAAGTTCGTGACGGCCGTGATACATTATGACGTTCCCGGGCAGAATCTGAATTCCATAGATATGCGTATGGTATCGTTCATCTCCAGCAATTATAAGAATGCGTACCATTACCATGCACAGGGAAAGTCTGACGCCGAGAGGCTGTATCTGCGCCTTCTGCTTGTGACAGACTATATATGCGGTATGACGGACAGCTATGCCAAGAGACTTTATCAGGAACTGAAAGCGATTATTTAACATTTTTTACTTCCATTCGGAATAGATTGTGATAAATGGACTACGAATGGGAGTGAAATGTTGAAACGTTTTATACGCTATCTGTATGAATACGAGAGTGGAAGAAGAATGCGGAACGTTGGTTTCGTGAAAGTGGACCAAAGCGACGACGAATGCATCGTACATATACACGGAAAAGGTCTTCGGCTTGAAGGAGAAAAAGAGCTGACCATATATCTCTTCTACGAGAAAGAGAAAGAATGTATCGGACTGCCGCAGGGGACAGTGGATAATGTGAATCCTGCGGTGAACTATCAGCTGCGGTATACGAAGGAGGATGTCGGTGAACCATGTAATTATGACCTGATAGAGGGAATCATCATGGAGAACAGCTCGCACCGGAAATATGCCGCGGTGTGGGATGACATGCCTGTGAATGTGAACGAGATGCGCCTGTGGACGCCTGCAGACCTGTCGCAAGGGACGGAACCGGAAGATATGCCAGGGGAAATGCCGGAAGATATACCAGAGGAGATGCCCGAAGTAATGCCGGAAGTATCGGAGGAGCCGGTTGCACCGAATATGGATATGGATTATGATATGCCGGAGCCGGTACACGAGGAAGAAGGACCGTCCGGCGGGATGCCTGCGGAGCCGGAACGCGGGGAGGCAGCCCGTAACTTTCCCGGAGAAGAGACAGATGTCTCAGAGATGGAGGCCGCTGACGAAGAGGCCGCAGAATCCGGCAGCATTGAAGAATCAGAAGCTGTTGCAGAATCCACAAGATTCGTGCAGATGGAGGCACTGGAAGAGACGGAAGTGACCGAGACGGAATGCAGGACCCGTATGGCGTGCAGCCCGTGCAGGGAGGCGGAACCTGTCAGGCCGGAACCGGATTGTCAGAAGCAGAGCAAAAAATGTACAAAGATACAGCGGCAGGATATCGTGCATCTGCCACGCTGCGAATGGAGACTGTCGAATAACAGCTTCCTGCTCCATGGGTACTACAATTACCATCACCTCGTCATCATAGAGGAAGACGGGAACATATGGATCGGAGTGCCGGGCATATACCATCCGAAAGAGGCGAAAGCCGCCGAGGCTTTCGGTTTTCCGCAGTTCATAAAAGCTGAAAAGCTGAATGTCGACCTGGATGGAAATGAAAGAAATGACGAAGAAGAATTTGGCTACTGGTGCCGTCATATAAGAAGATAAAAGTCAAGTTGGGGACGTAGTAAACTTCAAAAGGGTTACGTCCCCAATTGACATATGGCCTGTACCTAAATGATGAAAGGGGTGTACCCAAATGGGCAGTATGGATGAAAAGTTTATGAAGGAGGCTATCAGGCAGGCAAGGAAGGCGTATGCTTTGAACGAGACGCCTATCGGCTGTGTAATCGTATATGAAGGCAAGATTATCGGACGAGGCTACAACCGGAGGAATACGGATAAGAATACGTTGGCCCATGCAGAGATTACGGCGATTCGCAAGGCAAGCAGGAAGATAGGCGACTGGCGGCTGGAGGGATGTACGATGTATGTGACGCTGGAGCCATGCCCCATGTGTGCCGGGGCGATTGTCCAGTCCAGGATGGACCGGGTCGTAGTCGGATGTATGAATCCGAAGGCAGGATGTGCGGGTTCTGTACTGAATGTATTGCAGACAGAAGGCTTTAACCATCAGACAGAGCTTACGACCGGCGTTTGCCAGGAGGAATGCAGCGGCATGATGAAGTCGTTTTTTAAAGAACTCAGACAGGCGAAGAAGAAAAAGGAAAATTGATTATGTGAGCTGTCGTGGCAGCGCACAGAGGACCGGAAGGGCATATCACCCTTCCGGTCCTCCTTGAAATTATTATTTTACCGCGTGTACTTTTATCCTCCGAAAGGTCTCGTAGCACGTACCATCGAGCTGTTTTGTCTTACGGATTATTGCCTGGATAACATCATGCCTGAACCGGTCTTTCTTTTCAGCGGGTATGCACTGAAGAAAAGGAACGATGCAGGGCTGATCTATCCATCTAATCATTTCATCTGTATCGGTGAAATACCTGTCGGCATTTTCCTCTTCTACATATACGCTGGAAAAGCCACCGTGACTGATGAGTTTATCATATCCCGCTCTATCCGGCATGAACCATGGCCAGTCAAAGTCCTGGAAATATTCTTCATATATGTCGTCTTTCATGAGAGCACGTACGGTATGTATGAAATTTTCTGTCGTTCCATTGCCGGCAAAGTTCCACTGTATGATTCCACCTGGTTTTAAAGCTTTGTAGACGTTACGGATAAGCCGGACGTGGTCTTTCACCCAGTGCAGTGCCGCATTTGAATATATGACGTCGAATTCATTCGTATAATCCATCTTGTTGATGTCCATGTGTATAAAATCTAAATTATCCTTTTTATACTGCATTGCGGTCTGAATCATACCTTCGGAGGCATCCAGCCCGACAACGCGGCCGTCCGGGACGAGCAGAGCCAGCTGGTCCGTCAGGACTCCGTCTCCGCAGCCCAGGTCAAGTATCGCTTCACTGCCATTAAGCTTTAGTCCTGCCATGAGCCTGCTGCCCCATTCCTTTTGATGCCTTGATGCCTGCCTGTATTTCTCACCGTTGAATTCAAACGTTCCCATATAGATACCTCCTGCTGATTTATAGCGATTAAAATACAGTATAACATGGAAATGTGCCGATATTGTTAAAAATGCTGTTTTAATGGGAAAAATGTATAAGAAGACAATACATTGAGATATTTTTTTTCGTGCGTTACGCTTCGAACGAAATCCATAAACGTTACCTTGACAGTTAACTCAGCCCAGGCACCCTTACGGCACCCGGAAGGTTCTGCTTAGTGCTGCTTCGTTCCCGACCTGACACAATTCACAGATTTCCGTCGCGTAAGACCCAAGCCTCAACGCCACTTGTCAAGGGCAGCTTTACAAATCTTTGCCCTCTGCGTAACATCACCCCTGCTATAGCGGATTGCAGGTACAAGGTACCGCTAACACCCCGGCTGCACGAGCTTATATTATAACGTGTTTTGCAGAAAATGTCAATCAGGAACAGAAGTGTACGGCTGTATTTGTGAAAAAATGAACCTCTGCGTGGCAAGTATGGTATAATGATATTGAGGTGAGGAGTATGTTACAGATAAAAGCTACATTTACTAAAATTACTGCTTCTGTTATGATATCTGTATCTATAGCGGCCTGCTGTACGGCACAAGTGCGTGCCAAGCAGCCACAGGAAATCCACTATCTGGCTGTCGGCGACAGCATACCGAATGGATATTCCTGTGACGACACAGAGATCTCTCCGTACCCCGAGCTCGTACGCCGCCAATACGCCCGGGATAAAGGAGTACCCGTAGAACTGGACAATATTGCCCAAAACGGTATAAGCACGGTACGGTTCAACGCATCAAAGCTTCAGGAGGAAGAGGTTCTGGAACACATCCGTAATGCAGATATCATTACAGTTACGATTGGGGCGAACGACCTCATTGACGCATTCAAGATGGCATGCCAGGATGTGCTCGGAAGGGAAGAGAGATTCTGGAATATCAGCGATGCAATGGAGATGCTGAACGCGGAGATGAAAGCCCATCCCACTACAGTGCTTAAGGCGGTCAGGGCGATAGCAGGGTGGGATTACGATGCGTTTGAGGAGAGCTATTGCACGATGATGGACGGGATTACCGGGGAGGCAAAGGAATCTGCTATGATTGTCGCCACCGATATCTATAATCCGACAACCGGCCTTGGGATGCCCGGGACACTTGAGATGGTGGTGGATAGTATCATTGGCAAGATGAACAGCATCATAGCGGCCCATGCGGATGAATATAGTTACCATACCGTGGACTTGAACGAGGCGGGAATCAGCAGCCATGTACAAAAGGACGGACTGCACCCGACACAGGAAGGGCAGCAGATTATCGCGGATGTGGTACTTGAGGAGCTTGCCGTCATGGAACAAGAAAAGGAAGGGGCTCCAAGATCAGGCTCCGCACGTGAAAGAGGGGATCAAAGCGGCCGTCTGTGGAACTATTTGGCCGTGGCCGGTATCGGCGTGACGGGAATCATTCTTATTATATTGGGAGTCTTTAATGGGAAGAAGCGTGAGAAAGAAGATGAAGATACTACTGGCTGCAATTAATGCAAAATATATACATTCCAATCTGGCTGTGCATAGCCTGAGGGCATATGCGCAGTCTTATTACATGCCGCAGGAGGGCGGCGCTGCACCTGAGACAGACATTGCGGAATATACGGTGAACCAGCAGCCGGATCAGATACTCATGGATATATATAGAAGGAAACCGGATGTCATCTGCTTTTCCTGCTATATCTGGAATATAGCATACGTGGAAGATATGGTCAGGGAGCTGAAGAAAATATGCCCTGACACACATATATGGCTCGGGGGGCCGGAAGTGTCTTATGATACGCCGGACGTGCTCCGACGCCTTCCGGAAGTCAGCGGGGTCATGCGGGGCGAAGGTGAAGAGACGTTCACGGAGCTGTGCTGCATATACTGTACAAAAGGTCTTTCTGGTGCAGCAGATGAATTTGGCCCGGTAAATGGGATTACGTACAGAGGACGTGACGGCGGCATCGTCGAAAATCCGTGTCGGGAGGTGCTGGACCTTAGCAGCGTGCCATTCGTATACCGGGACATGGAAGGCTTTCGGAATAAGATCGTATATTATGAATCCAGCAGAGGGTGTCCTTTTTCATGCAGCTACTGCCTCTCTTCTGTAGACAAGAAGCTGCGATTTCGGGATACGGCTCTGGTGAAGCAGGAGCTGCAGATTTTTATGGATGCCGGCGTACCCCAGGTGAAATTTGTAGACAGGACGTTCAACTGCAGCCACAAGCATGCGATGGACATATGGACGTATATCACGGAGCATGACAATGGAATCACGAACTTTCATTTTGAGGTGGCTGCCGACTTGCTGACAGAAGAAGAACTGAAGCTGCTTGAGAAGATGCGTCCCGGACTTATCCAGCTGGAGATAGGAATCCAGTCTACGAATCCCCGAACGATTGAGGAGATCAGGCGGACGATGGATTATGAACGGGTGAAGCACATCGTCCGCAGAATCCAGGGTTACGGCAATATCCATCAGCATCTGGACCTGATTGCCGGACTGCCGTATGAGGATATGGACAGCTTCGGGAGGTCGTTTGACGATGTATACGCCCTTCATCCGGAACAGCTCCAGCTCGGGTTCCTTAAAGTTCTGAAAGGTTCCTGGATGGAACGGCAGAAGGAGGCATACGGACTGGTGCATAAAAGTAAGCCCTGTTATGAAGTACTGTATACAGACTGGATAACATATGATGATATCCTGCGCCTTAAGGGCATCGAAGAGATGGTAGAGGTATACTATAACAGCGGCCAGTATACGAGGACGATTGGAAGCCTGGAAGAAGAGTTCGGTTCGCCGTTCGAGATGTATGACAGGATAAGGGGATATTACGTGGAACATAACCATATGGACGTACAGCACAAGCGTAGTGCCCGCTATGGAATCTTATTAGATTTTATTACTGAATGGTGCAGGGAGAAGGCAGAATACTATCGGGACCTGCTGACCTTTGACTATTATCTGAGGGAAAATGCCAAGACAAGGCCGGAATTTGCCGGCTCCTATGTGCTTACGAAGGAAGAGGTAAGGCAATTCTATGAAAAAGAGGAGCAAGAGCGTCATTTTCTAATAGGATATGAGGCGTTCGACAGGAACCAGATGCGAAAGATGACACATCTGGAAAGATTTACATGCCTCAAAAAGACGGTATTGTTCGACTATATGCAAAGAAATCCATTGAACGGCGAGGCAAGAACATGTATGATAGACATGTAATGAAAAGACGTATGCAGAAGATGTGGAGAAGGACAGATGAAGAAAAGGACAAAAGAGATATTGGAGATTCTGGATGCACAGTACGGAACAGACTTTGTATGCTACCTCAATCATGAATCTCCGTGGCAGCTGCTTGTCGCTACGATGCTGAGCGCGCAGTGCACAGACGCCCGTGTCAATATCGTGACAGAAGGGCTGTTTAAAAAGTATACTTCCGTCGATGCATTCGCAGATGCCGATTTAAGAGAGCTGGAGCAGGATATAAAGCCGACAGGGTTCTACCATAACAAGGCTAAGAATATTATTGCATGTATGAGGGATATCCGGGATAAGTTCGCAGGAGAAGTGCCCCGTGATATAGAAGATCTCGTCTCGCTCGCCGGGGTCGGCAGAAAGACGGCTAACGTCATCCGGGGCAATATATACCACGAGCCGAGCGTGGTCGTGGATACGCATGTAAAACGGATATCGAACAGGCTTGGGCTGACGAAGAACAAGGATCCTGAAAAGATAGAGCAGGACCTTATGAAGGAGCTGCCCAAGGAACACTGGATACTCTACAATATTCAGATCATCACGTTCGGCAGGTCGGTTTGTACTGCGAGAAGCCCGAAATGCCATGACTGTTTCTTGCAAAAATACTGTAAAGAGTATAAAATATAACAAATCAACTGAAGGAAAAAAGAAGGTAGGAAGATATGAATTTTAACGACAGAAGGGTAAAAAGAATCATAGCCATCGTGATTATGGTGATTGTCATAGCGATGATCGCAACAATGACGATTCCGTATCTGGTGGCATAGCAGGGGAAAAGTCAGGGGGAGGCTTATGGCTCAGAATCGGCGTAAAAAAGCAAGCAGGAGGATGACACAGAAAAGGCGGAGAAGGATGAGGATTCTTTTTGGCCTTGCCGTCTTGTGTGCTATCGTCCTCACCGGTGCATCCTATCTGGTGTTGTACAGGTATGTTTCAAAGGTACCGGAACATAAGATATGTGATAATATCTATATCGGCAATGTCAATGTCTCGGGGCTGACTAAAAAAGAAGCCAGGGAACGGATGAAGGAACACCTCATGGAAGATCAGGCGTTGAAGATTACGATGAAGGTGGGCGATAAATCCGCGGAGGCGACACTTGAGGAACTGGGGCTTTCGTATAAAGATATCGGAAAAGTTGTGGATAAGGCAGCCGGCTACGGAAAGAAGGGGCGCCTCTTCACCCGGTACCGTCAGATAAAAGGCCTGAAAAAAGAGAAGCTTGTCCTCGGTGAGGGGTTTGTCCTGGATGATGAGAAGACAAAAGCGGTCATTGACGAGAGGGTGGAAGAACTTGCGGACCATGCGGTAGATGCCAGCATAGAAAAGAGCGGTGACGGCTTTGAGATAACAAAAGAAAAGAAAGGCGAGACCGTAGATGAAAAGGCATCCGCGAAAATGATTGTCAACTATCTGAATGACAGATGGGACCATAAAGGATTCAGGGTCAAGATGGCCGTCAAGACTGAGGAACCGTCCATCAAGGCGAAAGACCTTGAAGCCATAAAGGATGAACTAGGGTCATTTTCTACAGATGCCGGAGGCGGAGAGCGCTGGAAGAATCTGAAGACAGGTGTGGATAAGATCAATGGAACCATCCTTATGCCCGGCGATGAACTGTCCGTCCATGATACGACCGCCCCTTACGATGCGGAACATGGGTATGTAGAGGCCGGTTCCTATGAGAACGGGCAGGTGGTGGATTCCTTTGGAGGCGGCATCTGTCAGGTGTCGACGACACTTTATAATGCGGTGCTGTATTCAGAACTGGAAGTGCTGGAACGATATCCGCACTCCATGCTGGTAGCTTATGTGGATCCGTCGAGAGACGCGGCAATTGCAGGGGACTACCTTGACCTTAAGTTTAAAAACAGCTATGAGACGCCCGTCTACATCGCAGCGGAAATCGACAGTGCCAATCAGATGCGGTTTACGATTTATGGTAATGACACCAGGGCGGAAGGTAGGACTGTAGAGTATGAAAGCGAGACGCTCACAACAGAGGATTATGGTGTCACTTATAAGGAAAACAAAGAGGCGGAACTGGGCAGCGTCCAATATACGGGCAGCCCTCATACCGGCAAGACGGCAAGGCTCTGGAAGGTAGTGTACCAGGACGGGGCGGAGGTAAGCCGCGATATCATCAATAACAGCACATATGAGAAGTCGGACCAGATTATTGAGGTTGGAACTATGACTGAGAATGCAGAGGCGGCAGAGCTCGTCCGCAAAGCAATCAGCTCCCAGGACAAAGCGGCGATTGATGCTGCCGTGGCGGAGGCGAAAGGGCTGATTGCCGGCGGGGGCGAAGGCGAGTAGGACGGAACAGTGACAGTGAAAGAGAGTGGACCAAAGATGAAGAGTACAGACATACAGACGATGCGCGCAGTCAGCGCCACATCCTGCATAGGCGGACAGTCGAAAGAGATTGGGATATATGCACTGGCGGAAGCATTGAATGAACTGGCGGCGGAGGGGGCCGAGAGCCTGAAAGCGCAGGTGTATATCCTGATACCCGAAGCGCATAGAAGCTCCCGGATTCCTGCTGTCCAAAAGGCGATTGAAAAAGCCTGCAGGGAGCAGGGCGTGCCGCTACTTTCCATCCATCAGCATAAAACACCTGCGGCCTCTCTGCCGCTTGTTGCCGTTACATGTACCGGTATCACGGAGCGTACGGTGCAGCCGGTGGACGCCGCAGTCCCGGGAGGGGAAATCGTGCTGACAGGCTGGATTGGACTTGCGGGCATGCTTAGGATTGCAGAGGAGCGGGAAGCTGAACTGAAGGAGAGATTCGCCCCCCCATTCGTTAAGCAGATAGAAGCCTTTAAAGGCAGCATATTCGCCGGAGAAGCAATCCGGATTGCCAGAGGGGCGGACATACGCATCCTGCGCCAGATTACGGAGGGCGGTATATTTGCGGCGCTGTGGTATCTGGCGAAAGAGGCAGGGACAGGCATAGATATTGACATGAAGAAGATATCAGTCCGCCAGGAGACGATAGAAGTATGTGAGAATTACCGGCTGAATCCATACCAGCTGACCTCCACCGGAAGCTTCCTCATACTTGCCGCCGACGGCAAAGGGCTGGCCGGCGAACTTCGGCGCAATGGAATAGAAGCAGCAGTCATCGGACGCGTGACAGACAACAATGACAAAGTCATACGCAACGGAGAAGAAATCAGGTACATCGACAGACCTGTACCAGATGAGATAAATAAAATAATAGGACATACTAAGAGCGGTAATTGAAAGATGACCGCTCTTTTTTCCATTTGGGTACAGGGCAAAGTTTAATTTGGGACGTAACCATTTTTAATTTACCTACGTCCCTGTTCACAATTTGATATAGCTAAAATGTTAAAAAATCCCAATATTTTGGTAAAATCGTAATACAAAAGTAACAAAAGTGTATGTTGACGGGCCGGAGGTTTTTCACTAAAATAGAAGGAAGTAGTTAAAAAAGGCTTACGAGGAGGAAAGGAAATGCTGAATATTGTGTTGCACGAGCCAGAGATTCCGGCCAATACCGGCAATATCGGCAGGACGTGCGTGGCAACGAACACGCGGCTTCATCTGATCGAGCCGCTTGGCTTCAGGCTGAATGAAAAGAATCTGAAGCGTGCCGGCATGGACTACTGGGACGATCTGGACGTGACCACATATATCGACTTTGATGAATTTCTGGACAAGAATAAAGGGGCTAAGATATATATGGCGACGACGAAAGCGCCTAACGTATATACAGATGTCCATTATGAACCGGACTGTTATATTATGTTCGGTAAGGAAAGTGCAGGAATACCGGAGGAGATATTGGTAAAACATAAAGAAGACAGTATACGCATTCCTATGGTAGGCGACATCAGGTCGTTGAATCTGGGCAATTCCGTGGCAGTCATATTATATGAAGCGCTGCGCCAAAACGGTTTTACAGGTATGAATCTAAAAGGACATCTCCATCGTCTTGCGTGGCAGCAGGATGGAAATCTGTAAAACCTATAAACTTTGGTGGCGCTGTATAAATTATTATGTAAAATTGTCGATATTACATAATAATACCCTTCTTTCATATGCAGCTGATCAGAGAGGAAAGGTTATGGCACATATTCTTCAGTTTTACCGCAGAAGGGCGTCAAGCTTTTAAATGGTAAAATTGATAGAATATTTGTTGAATTGTGTAGATGAAAGACGTGGAAGAGCCTTAGTAGACAATATACTTGTGGACTTTTCTATGGAATCATATTATAATTTTAACTACAGGGAGTTTCAACTAAGAGAGGTGGTGAACCGATGGTAGAAGAAACCATTAAGGCCATCAAGGAGACGGAGAAAGAGGCAGAGGAGATTGTTAAGAATGCTGATACAGAATGTACTTCAATCCTTGAAAAGGCCTCTGCGGATGCCGGGAGGATAAAAGAAGAGGCAGAAGCAGAAGCAAAAGCAAAGGCAAAAGCGTCACTTCAGGCTGCGAAAGAAGCTGGAGAAAAAGATGTAGAGAAAGCTCTGGCAGACGTAGAGACGGAGATTGTCTCCTTGAAAGAAGCTGCAAAGCAGAAGGAAGGAGATGCGATATCTGCTGTTATAGCAGAACTCGTTTAAAGCATTATGAAAATCAAGAGTAAAGGAGGGATGCGGCTATGGCAGTATTGCAGATGCAAAGGATAAGTATCTGCGCGCTTAAGAAGGACCGTAAAGCCATCCTGGAGAAGGTCCAGTCCATGGGGGTCATAGAGATCAACCATGTAGTGGAAGATGACGAGGCTTTTGGCAGAATGGATACCATGAATGCCAGACAAAGCTTTGACAAGAAAGCTCAGCTTGCCGATCAGGCGCTTGCTGTACTCGGAACCTATGCTCCGGAAAAGAGCTCGATGCTTTCCAGCCTTGAAGGCAAGAAGCTGGTAGAACAGGAAAAGTTCAGCAAAGCAGCCGCCGACAAGGAAAAGATTATAGCGACAGCCAACAGGCTCGTAGGCTGTAATAAAGAGATAGCAGAGAATAGGGCAAATATCCTGAAGCTGGAGAACCAGATTGAGTCTCTGACGCCATGGCTTGCGCTGGATGTACCGATGGACCATCCGGGTACGGACAACGTTGCCATGCTTGTAGGGATGATGCCGGGAGGACTGACGCTGGAAGGCATATATGCAGAGATTGCAGAGCAGAATCCGGAACTGGATGCTGTTGATGTGCACATTATCGCCAGCGACAGGGATGCCGTCTATCTGACCGTATTCTGCCTGAAGGCAGATGAAGCCGCGGTAGAAGAAGCTCTCAGGTCGGCCGGATTTGCCAGACCGTCACAGGTGACGGACAAAGTACCGGCGCAGCTAAAAACGGAACTTGAGGCAGAGATATCAAAATTGAATAAAAAGATTGAGAAAAAGGAAGCGGAGATTGCAGGCTGCGCGGACCGCCGGGAAGAGCTGAAGCTGATTTCAGACTATTTCCGGATCCGGTCAGAAAAGTACGAAGTGCTCGGCACGCTTCCACAGTCGCAGAGGACATTCATCATGAGCGGCTACATCACAGCGGAGGCTGTGCCGGCGGTACTTAAGACGGTCGGAGAGACGTATGACTGCGTAATCGATGTAGAGGACTTGAAAGAAGACGAAGAGCCGCCTACCGTTCTTAAGAACAACGGCTTCTCTTCCAGCGTGGAAGGAGTCGTGGCATCCTACGGGCTTCCGCACAAAGGAGAATTTGATCCGACCACGATCATGTCGTTCTTCTATGTATTCTTCTTCGGACTGATGCTGTCGGACGCTGCGTACGGAGCTATCATGGCAATCGTGTGCTTCGTGCTGCTCAGGAAATATCCACGCATGAGCGACGGTATGCATAAGTCGATTAAAATGTTTATGTTCTGTGGGATTTCCACGTTATTCTGGGGTGTTCTCTTTGGAGGATATTTTGGAGACGTGATACCGGTATTTTCTGAAAAGTTCTTCGGAACCGCGGTAAATATCAAGGAACTCTGGTTTGTTCCGCTGAACGACCCGATGCGGCTGCTGATTTATTCTATGCTGTTCGGTGTGATTCATCTGTTCATCGGACTTGGCATCAAAGGATATATGTGTCTCAAAGACGGCAAAGTGCTGGATTTCTTCTGTGACGTGGTGCTCTGGTATGTATTTTTGACAGGGCTGATTCTGATGCTGCTGCCAAGCGAGATATTCGCATCCATAGCACAGGCAGAGATCAATTTCCCGCCGGCCGTCAATATGCTGGCCAAAGCGTTCGCAATTATCGGTGCCGTCGGCCTATTGCTGATGTCGGGACGTTCCAGCAAGAACCCGGCTCTTAGAATAGCACTGGGAGCATACGATCTGTACAATATTACAGGCTGGCTGAGCGACGTGCTGTCCTATTCCCGTCTTCTGGCCCTTGGCCTTGCGACAGGAGTTATCGCTTCCGTAGTTAACCAGATGGCATCCATGATAGGGAGCGGAGTGATAGGAGTCATAGCATTTGTCATCGTATTTATAGTCGGTCACACACTTAATATGGCCATCAACCTTCTGGGTGCATATGTCCATACGAACCGTTTACAGTTTGTTGAATTCTTCAGCAAATTTTATGAGGGTGGCGGAAAGCCTTTCGAGCCATTCCATTCAGATACAAAATATGTAGATATTAAGGAGGAAACTTTATAATGAGTATTTGGAGTGATTTAGGTATTGTTTACGCGTTACTTGGTGCAGCAGTGGCTGTATTCCTTGCAGGTGCAGGATCCGCAATCGGCGTTGGTATCGCCGGACAGGCAGCCTCAGGGGTTGTTACAGAGGATCCGAGCAAATTTGCCAAAGTTCTTATCATGCAGCTGCTTCCCGGCACACAGGGAATCTATGGTCTGCTCGTTGGCTTTATCACATTGTCTAAAATCGGCCTGTTAGGCGGAGGCGCAGCAGATATCTCAGTAACTACGGGGCTTCTTATTCTTGCGGCCTGCATGCCGATCGGTATCGTAGGACTGATTTCAGGAAAATATCAGGGCAAGACTTCTGCGGCAGCTATCGGCATCATCGCCAAGAAACCGGACCAGTTCGGTAAAGCTATGCTTTTCCCTGCAATGGTTGAGACATATGCAATTCTTGCACTTTTGATCTCTATCTTATCTGTTACTGCAATCAGTATATAAGTAAGCATGAAACAAAGATTAAGAAAAGGAGAGCGTGCGAGATGACTGGATTAGATAAAATGAAAAGTCAGATTCTGGATGAAGCGAAAGCAGCAGCTGACAGCAAGCTGTCCGATGCGAAAAGCCAGGCAGAAGAGATTCTGGATAAGGCAAAAGCAGAGGCGGCCAAGATAACCAGCAGCATCTCCCAAAAATCCGAGGCGGAAATTGCAAATTATAAAGAGAGAATCGTCTCTTCCATAGATTTGCAGAGAAGGACGAAGATTCTTGCTGCAAAGCAGGAGATTATTGCGGAAGCACTGGATAAGGCCTACGGAACTTTGAAGACAATGGAAAGCGGTGCGTACTTTGACATGCTGCTGAAACTGCTCGGCAAATATGCCCTGCCGCAGGAGGGAGAGATTTATTTTTCATCCGCAGACCTTGAACGTCTTCCTGACGGATATGAGGCAAAAATAAGCGGTGTTGCCGCTGAAAAGGGAGGCAGTCTGACTTTATCAAAGACGGGCAGGAATATCGAGAACGGATTTATTCTTGCGTATGGCGGTATCGAAGAGAACTGCACAATAAAAGCGATGTTTGACGCTAAAAAAGATGAACTGTCAGACAAGGTCCATAAGCTGTTATTTTTATAAAAAGCGTAACCATAAGCGACAAGGAGGAGTAACATGAGTGAACAATATACCTACGCGGTTGCGCGCATACGTGCTTTGGAAGTTTCTCTATTCTCCAATTCCACTGTTGACCAGCTGATTGCCTGTGCGGATTACGGCCAGTGTATTCAGTTCCTTCAGGAGAGAGGTTGGGGAGACAGCGATACCCCGGCGGATGCAGAAGCGATACTGACCCGGGAAGAGGAGAAGATATGGGAAGTGGTCAGGGAATTGTCCGTGGATATGGATAAATTTGACGTGCTTTCCTACCCGAAACTTTTCCACAACCTGAAAGCTGCAATTAAAGAGGTGTGTACGGAGGAGGAGAACAGGCACATTTTCTATGAGGATGTATCCATCCCGGGAAAGGCGATGCTGGAGATTGTCCGCGAAAAGGACTTTGGAAAGCTTCCGCACAACATGCAGGCAGCGGCGGAGGAGGCATATGAGACCCTCCTTCACACGAGGGATGGTCAGCTCTGTGATATAATCATAGACAGGGCAGCACTTGAGGCAGTCTATGAGGCGGGGCAGCAGGCAAAAGACGATATTATCCGGGACTATGCCGAATCTACGGTAGGAGTCGCAGATATCAAGATTGCTGTCCGTTCACAGAAAACCGCGAAGTCTTTGGAATTTATGAAAAGGGCGATGGCTGAATGTGAGAGTATCAATGTAGACCAGCTCGCAAAGGCAGCACTAGCCGGCATGGATGCTATCCGGGACTATTTGTCCGGTACCGCATATGCGGAAGGTGCAGAAGCGCTGGCGGAGTCTCCGTCGGCATTTGAGAGATGGTGTGATAACCGAATTATTCAGACGATAAGTCCACAGAAATATAATGCATTTACAATAGGGCCTGTAATTGCCTATGTAATTGCAAGACAGAATGAAATAAAGACGGTACGAATCATTCTTTCCGGCAAACTCAATGACTTACCGGATGATTCAATCCGAGAAAGGGTAAGGGAGATGTATGTATAAGATTGCGGTATTGGGCGATTATGACAGTATCTACGGTTTCGCTACATTGGGTCTTGACACATTTCCAGTAAGTACCCGCGAGGAGGCCGGAGAAAAGCTGCATCAGCTGACCCTTGGGGATTATGGCATCATCTATGTCACCGAGGCGATGGCGGCAGAATTAAAACATGAAATAGAGAAATATCAGGAGCAGGCCGTACCGGCCATCATCCAGATTCCCGGCATATCCGGCAATACCGGAGCAGGGGTGGAAGGCGTCAAGAAGTCTGTAGAGCAGGCGGTAGGCTCTGATATTATCTTTGGGAACGAATAAAGAAGGAAAGGTGGGTGATTCGTCCAAATGAGTACAGGTACGATTAAAAAAGTAGCGGGACCGCTGGTTATCGCAGAAGGGATGCGGGACGCTAACATGTTCGACGTTGTACGTGTTAGCAATCAGCGGCTCATTGGAGAGATTATCGAGATGCACGGGGACGAGGCATCAATTCAGGTATATGAGGAGACATCGGGCTTGGGGCCGGGGGAACCGGTAGAATCTATGGAAGTGCCTATGTCTGTAGAACTCGGACCTGGTCTTATCGCAAGCATTTACGATGGTATCCAGCGTCCGCTTGACGATATTATGAAAGTATCAGGAAACAGCCTGCAGAGAGGTGTGGAGGTTGCTTCCCTGAAAAGAGATAAAAAATGGGAATTTGTTCCCGTCGCAAAAGCCGGAGACGAAGTCGTAGCAGGTGATGTGCTTGGTACCGTGCAGGAGACTATCGTCGTTCAGCAGAAGATTATGGTGCCTTACGGTATCGAAGGTACAGTAAAAGAGATTAAGCCGGGTGAATTTACAGTGGAAGAGACCGTGGCAGTCATTGCCACAAAAGACGGCGATAAAGAGCTTACGATGCTGCAGAGATGGCCGGTACGTAAAGGCCGTCCGTATGTAAAGAAGCTTCCACCAGAGAAGCCGCTCGTAACAGGACAGCGTGTCGTAGACACATTCTTCCCGATTGCAAAAGGCGGTGTTGCCGCGGTTCCGGGACCATTCGGAAGCGGTAAGACAGTTATCCAGCATCAGCTGGCGAAATGGGCGGAGGCCGACATCGTGGTATATATCGGATGCGGCGAGCGTGGTAACGAGATGACGGACGTTCTGAACGAATTTCCTGAGCTGAAGGACCCTAAGACGGGACAGTCACTGATGCAGAGGACCGTCCTCATCGCCAATACGTCAGATATGCCGGTTGCTGCCCGTGAGGCATCTATCTACACCGGTATCACGATAGCGGAATATTTTCGTGATATGGGATACTCCGTAGCGCTGATGGCAGACTCCACATCCCGTTGGGCAGAGGCCCTCCGTGAGATGTCAGGACGTCTGGAGGAGATGCCTGGTGAAGAAGGATATCCTGCTTACCTCGGAAGCCGTCTGGCACAGTTCTATGAAAGAGCGGGACATGTAATATCCCTTGGACAGGATGAAAGGGAAGGGGCACTCTCCGTAATCGGAGCCGTATCCCCTCCGGGCGGAGATATCTCTGAACCGGTATCCCAGGCGACTCTGCGTATCGTCAAGGTGTTCTGGGGGCTGGATTCTGCATTGGCTTACAAGCGTCATTTCCCTGCAATCAACTGGCTGACCAGCTACTCCCTGTATGTTGACAATATGGCTGACTGGTTTAACAATGAAGTGGCATCTGACTGGATGGAAGGGCGTCAGAAGATGATGAGCCTTCTGCAGGAAGAGGCAGAGCTTGATGAAATCGTAAAAATGGTAGGTATGGATGCGCTGTCACCGACGGACCGCCTCAAGATGGAGGCCGCAAGGTCTATCCGTGAGGATTTCCTGCACCAGAACTCTTTCCATGAGATTGATACGTATACATCTCTCAGAAAGCAGTACCTGATGATGAAGCTTGTTCTGGCATTCTATGAGGAAGCATCCGAGGCACTGGGCCGGGGCGCTTCTATGCAGATTCTGATCAACATGGAAGTAAGAGAGCGAATCGGACGTTATAAATATACTCTGGATGCAGACATCGAGACAGAGTATGAGAAGATATTAAATGAACTGCACACCGAAATCGCAGGTGCGTTTGGGAAGGAGGACTTCTAATTATGCCAAAAGAATACAGAACCATACAGGAAGTTGCCGGCCCTCTTATGCTGGTGCGCGGTGTCGAAAACGTTGCCTATGACGAACTGGGCGAGATTGAACTTGCAAGCGGCGAGAGACGCCGTTGCAAGGTACTGGAAATCAACGGAAATGATGCGCTCGTACAGCTCTTTGAGAGTGCGACAGGTATCAACCTGAGCAACAGTAAAGTACGTTTCCTCGGGAGGAGCATGGAACTTGGAGTGTCCGGGGACATGCTCGGACGTGTATTTGACGGCCTGGGACGACCGATAGACGACGGACCTGAGATTCTTCCGGAAGAACGGAGGGATATTAACGGCCTGCCTATGAATCCTGCAGCCAGAAGCTACCCTGAGGAGTTCATACAGACGGGTGTCTCTGCCATTGACGGACTGAACACCCTCGTCCGTGGACAGAAGCTGCCTATCTTCTCTGCGTCAGGTCTGCCACATGCCAATCTGGCGGCACAGATTGCGAGACAGGCAAAGGTGCGCGGGACAGATGAGAACTTTGCGGTTGTATTCGCCGCTATGGGTATCACATTCGAGGAGTCCAACTTCTTCGTTGAATCATTTAAGGAGACTGGGGCTATCGACAGGACGGTACTGTTCGTCAACCTTGCAAACGACCCGGCTATCGAGCGTATCTCCACACCTCGTATGGCGCTGACCGCAGCAGAATATCTGGCATTTGAAAAGGATATGCATGTACTTGTCATCCTGACAGACATCACAAACTATGCGGATGCGCTCCGTGAGGTGTCCGCAGCCCGTAAGGAAGTGCCTGGGCGCCGTGGCTACCCCGGCTACATGTATACCGACCTTGCATCCCTCTATGAGAGAGCAGGACGCCAGAACGGCAAAAAGGGAAGTATAACGATGATTCCTATCCTGACGATGCCGGAAGATGATAAGACACATCCGATTCCTGACTTGACAGGATATATTACGGAAGGCCAGATTATCCTGAGCCGTGACTTATACAGAAAAGGCGTTCAGCCGCCAATCGACGTGCTGCCTTCACTGTCACGTCTGAAAGATAAAGGTATTGGTGACGGAAAGACAAGAGCCGACCATTCCAATACGCTGAACCAGCTGTTTGCAGCATATGCACGTGGTAAAGACGCGAAAGAGCTTATGACTATCCTCGGAGAGGCAGCCCTCACCGAGATTGACCTCCTCTACGCCAAATTTGCCGATGCATTCGAGAAGGAATACGTATCACAAGGATACAACACCGACCGCTCCATCGAGGAGACCCTCGAAATCGGCTGGAAACTTCTGTCCATGCTGCCAAGAGCCGAGCTAAAACGTATCGACGACAAATTCTTAGATTTATACTATGGAAAGCAGTAAGCCGTGCGCAGATTGAAGGATCAGCCATGCAAGCTTGCTTGCAAATGGCTGGTTCCTGCAAGCTGCATAGGGCGCCAGCCCGCAGCGAGAAGAAGCGAAGCGAAATCGAGCTGGCACCGGCGTAGGCAGGCCAATCGATATGGCTCCTGCAAGCTGCATAGGGCGTCAGCCCGCAGCGACGCCGGCATGTATTAACAGAAAAGGGAGGTGGATGGATAGATGGCATCTACGCAGGTGACTCCTACCCGTATGGAGTTGACCAAGACAAAGAAAAAATTAGTCACAGCTGCTAAGGGGCATAAGCTCCTGAAAGACAAACGTGACGAGCTGATGCGCCAGTTCCTGGACCTTGTCCGTGAGAATATGGAACTGCGTCTGAAAGTAGAGGCCGGAATCCGCTCTGCAAATAAGAATTTTGTCATAGCCAAGGCCGGAATGGACGAAGCTACGCTGAATACAGCGCTGATGGCACCCAAGCAGGAGGTGAACCTGGAAGTTGGCAAGAAGAACGTCATGAGCGTCAACATCCCGGTCTTTGAGACGAAGACCAGGACTGCGGACGCGAATGATATATATTCTTACGGCTTTGCCTTTACTTCCAGCGACCTGGACGGTGCTGTAAAATCTCTGGCAGACATTCTGCCGGATATGCTGAAACTTGCGGAGACGGAAAAAGCATGCCAGCTCATGGCGGTGGAAATCGAGAAGACGAGACGCCGCGTCAATGCGCTGGAACATGTCATAATTCCGGAAGCACAGAAAAACATCAAGTATATTACGATGAAGCTGGATGAGAACGAAAGAAGCTCCCAGATTCGTCTGATGAAAGTAAAAGATATGATGCTTGAAGAAGCGCATCATTACAGTGAAAGAGCCTGATATGGCAGTCGCAGGCAGCGTATACCGCAAGGTGTCCGCTGTCTGTTTTTATATTACATAGGGAACTTCCTGTGTAACAAAACCCTCCGGGAGATGCGCACTCGCGCAAAGACGTAGTATGTCGAAAGTAATAGATAAGCCTGCGGGAGACCGTATGCTATCTGCAAACCAGTCATATCACCCTTACCAGATGGACTGAAGAATCCATATAAGGTGTATTTTGGAGAATAAAAAAAGCTGGATAAAAGTCTAAGATTGGGAAAAAAGGTAGACTTTTATTTCCAGTTCTTTTTTTGTCTGAAAATGGAATAAAATGGCAGGTTTTCCGTGTTTTTATTACATTATCACACCTGGATAGAAAAGTCTGATTTTTGTACCAGTATTAAAATCTTGTGAAATCAATAGGAGGAATGGACATAGTCAGAGTAAATTATACAGGGAAAAAAGACAGAAATACCTAGGTGGTCTCTGGAGCCATTCGAAAGCCATCAAGTGGTAAGGGGTGAATAATGCGACATCAAAATTTGTGAGGAAAGGAGACATGTATGAAATTAGGGATAAAAATATTATTGGGGTTGTTTAGCGTTGCTTGCGTTGTCGCTCTAGACTCCTCCGTATCGATGGCTGAAACCTTGACACGGACTGAAAGTCTCGAAGTCGACGTGCCTATAAACTGCCAACCTAGTCAATTTTACACGGACTATTTCCGGGGCACGGGGCACTCAATAACTTTTCCCTTCGGTGGAAAAGCTTATCCTGTCCCCACCGGAAATTGGGGTGGAAGGGACGTATATGCTCCTCCGGCTACTGTGACGACTAGCCAGGGGTTTACTGTCTCGCTGGCGGGAACAACAATTAAAACATTCCCTACAAACTTCTGGTCAGATGCCTGCCGTACCGGATCTACAATCCAAATATACGCCGGGCTGGTATCACCCCAACCAAACACCATCTTGTTTAAATTAAACCATAAATCTGGGAAGTATCGAAATGTGACTCTGTCAGATCTCGGTATAAGCGGGTCAATGCCCGATGCCTGCACCCTCGGTAGCACATTCAACTCCATCTATCACTCCTTTTATGGGGTTCCGTTTCCTACACAATTACTATATACAATCCCTGGGGATATAACCGATTGCATAATAAAAGCTATACAACCAAACTTAACAACCAATGTCCCCAACGGCACCTTACAACTAATGTCTGTGAAGCCGGGGCCTCCGGCTGGCCCTGGGGTGTGGCCGAGCTCGTTCACTGCCCGAGTGCGTGTGACTTGGCCAGTTCTCTACGCCTCCCCACCCACCGTCGTTGCGCCCGACGCACAGATCACTGTGGGAAAAAACGTCAACAAGACTTTCTATCAAGAGGACGTCAGAGCGTGGTACACATCAAACCCTGCAAAACTCATTCCTCCAAACGGTCGACTGCTTCTCTCTGACGTCGATGACAGTGGTTCCGACCCTTACTTTGACTCCGGAGGCTCCGTCAGCAGCCGGAAGGTGATCCATATCGGGAGGAAGACCCAGACCGTAACAGCGGTGGACAATTCCGGGTCTGCCGACCCGGCGTGGGACACCTCGTCCACCACCCGGCTCGTCACCTCCAGGACCAGCGCCTCCCCCAGCATCTCCGCTACCCTGCCCAAAAACCTGCCCAACCCTCAGGGAGAGCAGCTGGCAGCCGATGCAGCCTACAGCCCCACCGGCACCAATCCCGGCGGAGGGGTGAATGGCTGGACCAAATATTACGTCAAGGTCCACGGAGACAGCACCCACATCACGGGGGAATACGACTACGTGCAGCGGTACCGGGATGCCGGCGGGAGCGGAGGCCGCCCCGGGTCCGTGACGGATGCCACCACCTACGTGAACACCCACCAGGGCCGTCCCGGGGCGGTCTCGGACCAGATCCTGAAGGATCAAGCCCCTTCGTCTTCACGCGGCTGGACGGCAGACCTGGTGTGCACAGCGGCAGGTGACCCGGCCACCCCCTTGTCGGGCGTGTCCACCATGGAAATCAGGATCGACACCACCCGGCCCACCGCGGCGTTGGCCAAGGATGGCGGAGGCAGCCTGGTGACCGGCCCAGACGGCAGGTACCAGCACGCGTGCACGGATGACTTGTCCGGAGTCCGCGCCGTAGCCATCCTGTTCGCCCCGGTGGGAAGCCCGGCCCCGCCCCCCACTTCCAAGAGCTGGCAGGATATCAACGGCTACACCGTGCCCACCGATGCGTCCCACTACGACCTCTATGTCTGTGCCACCGACCAGGCAGGGAACCAGGACATCCGGCTGGCACAGGGCAACGTAAAGGTCCACGACACCGTGGAGGCGTCGCTGGATACCGACCAGGGGGCCACGGTCCATGTGCCCGGCTGCCCCAACGCCCTGCGGGCCGTGACGGCCGCGGGCTGCGACGCGGCCTGCCATGCCGGGGCAAGGCGGAGCCTGGAAGAGGGCACCCTGCTGAAGTATGCCTATACCCTGCGCAGCACCGGGGGCGATGCACGGGGGACCTTCACCAGCTACCTGCCCAAAGGGGTGGAGGTGCCATCCGGGAGCGGCCTCACCGTCACCTCGCCCACGGGCCAGGGGTCGTCCGTCACCGGCACCTTCACCCCCGGCACCGGGGCCCATGTCGGGCAGACCCGGGTGGACGGGGCCTACACCTTGAAAGCCGCGGACAGCCCCACCTTAACCTTCGAGCTGGCGTGCCGGGCCCCCCTCTTCGACCACGCCCCGGGGGCCGACCAGGCGTTCGCCCATGCCGGGGGCACGGTAAGCTTCACCATGGACGACGGGTATGCCGCCACCACGGCGCTGAACTCCGCCGTGCACGAGGCCGCCCCCCTGCCCAACCGGGAGCTGTCCCTGTCCAAGACGGTGGCCGGGAAGTACGGGAACCGGGACAAGGCCTTCGGCTTCCGGCTGGAAGCGGAGCATGCCTGGGGGGCGCCGCTTGAGGGCAGCTACCCCTATACCGGGCCCGACGGCTCGTCCGGTCAGGTGGCCATCGAAGGAGGCGTCCTGGCCGGCGTGGACGGGACGGCGGGGGACCAGGTCCTCCTGAAGCACGGGCAGGCCCTGCGCCTCCAGCTGCCCCAGGGCTGCCGGTTCCGGATCACGGAGCAGGCCCTGCCCGGCTATGTCACCACGGAAACGGTGGACGGCGTACCCTATCCGCATTCCGCTCCAGGGGTGGTGGAGGGGGCCCTGGGCCCTGCCGGCGCAGCGGTAGCGTACCGCAATGATCGTCCGTCCCTGCCCCTGACCGGCATCGCCGGGCCGGGCGCCGGCTCCGACACGCTGCTGGCCCTCCTGGCCGGGGCGGTCCTGCTCAGCGGGGCATACGCGTCAGGCAGGAGCCGGGGAAGGGGGAGGAAGGGGAGCGGCCCCGGAGGCGCCGCCTGCCTGCTGGCCCTGGCCCTGGCGTGGGCCCTGCCTGCCGGGGGCGGCATGGCGCAGGCCTCCGGGATGCCGGGGACCCCCGGGGTGGTGGAGGTGGAGCAGTCCTTCCAGGTGGAGGACGGCACCCCGGCCACCCGGCAGTTCGCCTACCGCATGGTACCCGCCACCCCCGGGGCGCCCCTGCCGGGAGGGGCCGCCGGGGCCTATGCCTTCCAGCTGACGGGGGACGAGGCCCTGGCCCTGCCGGAGATCCCCTTCCCGGCCCCCGGCACCTATGTCTATGAAGTGTGCCGGGCCCCCGGGGGCGAGCTGGACGGCTATGCCTACGACGGGGCGGCCTGGACCGTGGAGGCCACGGTGAGGGCGGGCCCCGGCGGGCTGGAGCCGGACTACGTGATGAAGGACCCTGCCGGGTACAAATGCCCGAGGATCGCCTTCGTCCACCGCTACCGGCCCCTGGCCAGCGACCCCTCCCTCCTGGCGGACCCGCCGGTGCGCAAGCAGGTGGAGGGGAGCCCGGGCCAGGACGGCCGCTTCCAGTTCCGCCTGACGGCGGAACGGGAGGCCTACCCCATGCCGGAGGGCAGCCGGGAGGGCAGCAAGGTGCTGACCATCACCGGGGAGGGGGAGGCGGAGTTCGGCACATGGAGCTACGCCAAGACCGGGACCTACCGCTATGCCGTGGAGGAAGTGGAAGGGGGGGAGGCGGGCTATACCTATGACGGAACCGCCTATACCATCACCGACGTGGTCACCGACCAGTCCGGAAGGCTGTCGGTCCGCCGCACGGTGGAAGACGGCCGCGGGAATGCCGTGCAGGCCCTGGCCTTCACCAACCGGTACCAGGAGCCCGGGGGCGGCGCCCCGGGAGGAGGAGCCCCGGGAGGCGGCGCATGGAGCCTGCTGAAGACCGGGGATGCCGCGCCGCTGCTGCCCTGGCTGGCGGCCGCGGCGGGCTCGGGCATGGCGGCCCTGCTGCTGTGGCGCAGGCGGCGGCGCCGGAAGCAGGCCGGGAGACGGGAGGCGGGGGAATGACCGGGGGGACGAAGGGGGCACCGCCCGCATCCCTGGCCGGGGATGCCCTGCGGCTGCTGGCGAAGGCGGCCCTGCTCTGCGCAGCGGCGGCCCTGCTCCTCACCTTCCCGTACGGCGTGCTCCAGAACCGGGACCGGTCCATGGAGCCCTCCATCCGGGAGGGGGACCTGGTCTTCTACTTCCGGCTCAGCCGCACGTATGCAGCCGGGGATGCGGTGGTGGTGGAGTACCAGGGGAAGGAGCAGGTGCGGCGGGTCGTCGCGGCCTCTGGGGATACCGTGGACCTGACGGAGGAGGGGCTGCGGATCAACGGCTCCTACCAGGAGGAGCCGGGCATCCTGGGGGAGACCCGCCGGTACGAGGATGGCATGGAGTTCCCGGCCACCTTGCAGGAGGGGCAGGTCTTCGTCCTGGGGGACAGCCGGGAGGACGCGGTGGACAGCCGGGTGTACGGCCCGGTGGACGCCTCCGACGTGTGCGGCAAGGTGATGACCATCCTGAGGAGGAGGGACATCTGACACCGGCCCCCTGGCACGCAGGCCGGACACGGACAGGGCACCAGAGGGATACGACAGAGCAAGGACAGAGAAAGATACCAGAAGGAGGAATTCTATTATGAGAAAGAAGAACATCAAGATACTGCTGGCAGGATTGCTGGGGGCGGCCCTGACGCTGCCCATGGGCCAGGCCCTGCCGGCCATGGCGGCCGCCACGGGCGGGACCCCGGACAGCCCGGCAGAGGCATGCTTTTCCAAGACGCTGATGGTGCCCGCAGGGGTGGACGACCCGGCATCCGGGAGCTTCGCCTTCCAGTGGAGCAAGGCGGAGCTGGACGGCAATACGTCAGACGCAGGGCTCCTGCCCGACCTGCCGGCCATCAGCCTGGACCCGCTGGCCGGGGATGCGTCACCGGAGACCGTGGGCGGCAGCCTGGCCTACAGCGTGTCCTCCCCCAACATCGTAGCCGGCGTCACCTTCCCCCAGCCGGGGATCTATACCTACGGCCTGAAGGAGGCCCAGGGCTATAGCGGCAGCCTGCCATCTACGGACAGCATCCGATACTCGGCGGCCGAATACAAGGTCATGGTCCAGGTGGCGCTGGCCGGGGACGGCAGTACCTATGTGGAGAACATCGTCGTGGACCAGGCCAAGGGGGATGGAGGAAGCCCCGGTGACGGCAAGACGGCGCCCGATCCCGATGGCAGCACCCCGGAAGCGAACCCCTTCACCTTCACCAACGGGTATGTCCGCACCGGCGGCGGTACGACCCCGGGCGGACAGGAGGGGGTCCTGGAGCTGTCAAAGCGGATCGCCAACAAATGGACCGGGGCGGCACCGGGCGGGGTCGCCACATCCTTCCCCTTCGGCATCGCCGTGACCAAGGCGGCCAGCGAGGTGGGGGATCCGACCTACCACTATGAGACCTTCGACAGCGACGGTACCAGCACCGGCGCCGGCACCATCTCCTTTGCAGCCGGGGCAGCCACCGCCACCGCAAGCATCACCCTGAAGGAAGGGGAGTACGCCGTGTTCAAGGACTTCCCCGTGGGCACCGCCTATACGGTGACGGAGAACGGCGGCACCGTGCTGCCCAACTACAACACCAGCTATGAGGTGACGGACCCGGCCGGGACGGCCACCACGGTGACGGGCATGGCTACCGGCAGCCGGACCATCGCCGACTCCACCGGCGCGTACGGCGTGGCCTGCACCAACCGCTACTACAGCACGGAGGTACCCACCGGCATCGTGATGGACAGCCTGCCCTTCCTGGGCCTGATCGCCGTAGCGCTCTCCGGCGCCGCCGCCTTCGTGATCGCGAGGAGACGCAGGGCAAGGGACGCGTCCGGCTCATAGGAGAGGGGCACCGGCATGCACAGGAGGGATGGAAGGCAGCGTGCACAAGCCATCGGGAGACGGGCAGTCCGGGCCGCAGACCGCATCGTGAACCTTACGGTGCTGTCCGCGGCCCTGCTGCTGCTGGCCTATGGCTGCTATGGCCTGTGGGACGCCAGCCGGATCCATGAGAGCGCAGCCCCGGAGCGGCTCGCGGCCTATAAGCCCACGGATAAGGACGGGGCCCTGCCCTTCCAGGAGCTGGCAGAGGAGAACCCGGATGTGCTGGGGTGGCTGACCGTCTATGGGACGGGCATCGACTACCCCCTGGTACAGGGGGAGGACAACCAGGAATACCTGCATACGGATGCCAGGGGGGACTACGCCTACTGCGGCAGCCTGTTCGTGGACTTCCGCAACGACCGGGGGTTCCAGGACTACAACACCATCATCCATGGGCACCACATGGAGAAGGGCGCCATGTTCGGGGACATCGGGGACTTCGCGGACGCCGCCTACTTCGCCGGCCACCGGTACGGGAACCTGTACTACGGGGGCCGGGACCATGGCCTCGAGCTGTTCGCGTTCCTGCAGGCAGACGCCTACGACGGGGGCATCTACCAGCCGGGGGTGGAAGGGGCGGAGGCCCAGGAGGCCTACCGGAAGCGGCTGCAGGACGGGGCGGTGCAGGAGCGGGAGGTGGGCCTGGCCCCCGAGGACCGGATCGTGCTGCTGAGCACCTGCGCCCCGGGGGCCACCAACCGGCGCAGCATCCTGGCCGGCAGGATCACGGAAGAGGCCTATCCGGACCCGTTCCGGAAGGAGCCGCGCCGGGTGGACCGTCGGGGAGGGGCATGGGCCCGGCCAGCCGTGGCGATATCCGCGCTGCTTGCGGCGGTGCTGGCAGGATGGCTGGGAAGGGGCCGCCGGAGGGACAGACGTCCGGGAGGCGGGAGCAGCAGCGGCCCTATACCGGAAGCACAAGACAGGAAGGAGGAGGAACCATGGTGTACCTGATAAGATCGGAACCCACGTTGACGGGGGAAGGGATGCGGCTCCATGCCGGGGGAGGGGCCGTCCTCCTGCCATATGAAGAGATCGTGTGGATCTATATCCGGAAGAGGACAGGGAAGGGGAGCTACCGCTACTATGGCCTGACGGAGACCGACGCATCCGTGACCGGGGAGCTGGTGGTCATAGATAAGCGCAAGGATACGTACCACCTCCTGGAGCAGGGCTCCCGGCAGAAGGCCGGGGAGCTGTTCGAAAGGATCGTGGAGGCGGGCAGCTCCTGCTTTGCCGGGTATGCGCCGGATATCAGGAAGCTGTGCGAGACGGAATTTGAGCAGATGGTGACCGCCTGTGCAGCCTGGCGGAGCATCTTCGGAGGGGGATAGTCCGGGAAGCGGCTGCCGCCTTATCTGAGGCTTGAGCTGGATTTCTGAGGAAAGCCAGCTTTTTTGCCGTATCGGAAATCCCCCGGATTAAAGGAATAGCGTATAATGAGATGAAAATTCCGTTTGGCGAGGATGAAGTTGGCAGAGCATGATATAGGATTAAGTCAAGATTCGCCTGACGGATTATGGAACATCGGTGAAAACGGCGCATATGATAAGATAGATACTTAGCTTAGGAGTGTGTGTACATGGACAATCGACTGCCTTACTACATGGCCTATCCGATGCCTTTACTCTATGATGACGACAAGGTTGCCAGAAGGGACCTGGATTATATGAAGAGCCTGTATCCTGCGACAGCCAAACGGCTGATTCCTTATATTGAAGATGAATGTGACAGGCTGGAATACGAAGGAAGCATGATGTATGATGAATATCCGGATCAGCTGCAGCTGCGGCTGATGTGCCGGCGGATATTCGACAGGGCCGAAGAAGATGAAGAAGATCCGGGCAGCTGGCTGAATGACTTGATTCAAGTCATGGCTTATCAGGAATTATGCCGCAGACGCTGTGAGCACAGGAACATGAGACGAAAATACTACTAATGAAAGAAAGGAGCCAGACCTTGGGAAGAAAGGCCTGACTCCTTCCTCGCTTTCGTGAGGGTGGACGGATGAGCCGGTATATGTTAGAATACTTATTGAACATATTGAGGAAGGTACGACAGACATGGAGAATATAATATTTATCGGTATGCCTGCGGTAGGAAAGAGTACAGTCGGAGTTGTCGTTGCAAAGCGGCTTGGATATCAGTTTATTGATACGGATCTTTTGATACAGGAAGAGGAAGGGAATCTTCTCAGGGAAATTATAGAAAAAAAGGGGATCGATGGGTTTTTGGAAATAGAGGACCGTGTGAATGCGAAAGTGGAAGTGCACAACACGGTCATATCACCGGGCGGCAGCGTAGTATACTGCGAAAATGCCATGAAACATTATAAAGAAATCGGTACGGTCGTATATTTGATGGCATCTTATGAGACAATAAACAAGAGGCTGAAAAGTGCGAAAAAAAGAGGCGTCGTGCTTAGGGCCGGACAGACGCTCAAGGATCTGTATGATGAGAGGGTCCCCTTGTTCGAGCGGTATGCGGACTTGACCGTGTGCGAGGATGGACTCAAGCTGGAAGATACGATAGACAAGGTGATCGAGGCGTTACAAAATGCATAAAAAGTTACGGTTGCATTAAGAAAAATGTAATATAAGTTACATAATTGTAAAAAATATTTTACAATTTTCGATTCTATGGTATAATAGCAAAGAATGTGAATAAAGAAAAATAGCTATCAGAGTTTTGAGAGTGAATATAAATTGATATTGAGGTGCAGTATGGAACAGTATATTATAAAAGGCGGCCATCCGCTTGTGGGAGAAGTAGAGATAGGCGGAGCGAAGAATGCGGCTCTGGCGATACTCGCAGCGGCAATCATGACAGATGACACAGTTCTTATTGACAATATACCGGACGTCAATGATGTCAATGTACTATTGGATGCAATTACCGGAATCGGTGCAAAGGTGCACCGCGTAGACCGACACACGGTCAAGATCAACGGAAGCGGAATCAGGAATTTTGATGTGGAGTATGATTATATCAAGAAGATTCGCGCGTCTTACTATCTGCTAGGTGCGCTGCTCGGCAAATACAAGAGAGCAGAAGTGGCGCTGCCGGGAGGATGCAACATCGGGAGCAGGCCGATAGACCAGCACCTGAAAGGATTCCGGGCACTCGGAGCCGACGTGGATATCGAGCACGGCAAAGTAGTTGCCGAAGCAGAGAATCTGGAAGGGCGGCACGTGTATTTTGACGTCGTGACAGTAGGAGCAACAATCAACGTGATGATGGCGGCGACGATGGCAGACGGCATCACAATCATGGAAAACGTGGCCAAGGAGCCGCACGTGGTGGACGTTGCCAACTTCCTGAACAGCATGGGTGCCAACATCAGAGGAGCGGGTACCGATGTGATAAAGATACGTGGAGTACACAGACTGCATGGGACGGAATATTCTGTCATACCGGACCAGATCGAGGCAGGTACATTTATGTTTGCTGCCGCAGCCACAAAAGGAGACGTAACGGTGCTGAATGTCATTCCGAAGCATCTGGAAGCAACGATTGCAAAGCTGACAGAGATTGGCTGCGAAGTAGAAGAATTTGACGATGCCGTGCGTGTCGTATCCAAAGGAGACTTGACAAGCACTCACGTAAAGACACTTCCATACCCGGGCTTTCCGACGGATATGCAGCCCCAGATAGGGGTGACGCTGGCTTTATGCAAGGGGACAAGTACCATAACAGAGAGTATATTTGAGAACAGATTCAAATATCTGGATGAACTGGCCAGAATGGGGGCCAATATAAAAGTAGAAGGCAATTCTGCTACCATCGAAGGGGTAGATAAGTTCTCCGGGGCCAGGGTGAGCGCACCGGACCTTCGCGCAGGCGCGGCGCTCTGCATCGCGGGACTTGCCACAGATGGTATAACGATTGTAGATGATATCATCTATATACTTCGGGGATATGAAAGATTTGATGAAAAGCTGCGCAGCATAGGCGCACTCATGGAACAGGTCTCTACGGAGAAGGAGATTCAGAAGTTTACGCTTAAGGTAAGCTAGAAGAAAAGATGAATCATATAAAACAGACATTTGAATCAGTCCGCATTTTGCGGGCTGATTTTGGTAAGCGGGGAATAAGATGAAGAAGATAAAGAATCGTTATATTATTCTGCTCATTGCAGCTATCGTTAATTTTGTACATGGAAACCCGTACATATGGACTGTGTTCCAGCCCCATGTCAGAGCTGAGTACCAGCTCAGCCTGGCGGCATCCAGCCAGCCCTTTACGATAATCATCGGTATCTTCGCCGTGGGCAATATGATAGGCGGATATCTTCAGCACAAGATTGGAGCCAGGGCGACAATCCTTGGCGGAAGCTTCGTGATGTGTACCGGATTCTTTCTGGCAGCAGTTGCACCGGTTGGCATGCCGTGGGTAATATCGGCCGGTTATGGGCTGCTCGGCGGTCTTGGTTCCGGCTGTGCGTTCAGCATGCTTGTAGCCGTGCCACAGCAGTGGTTTCCAGACAAGAGAGGGCTGGTGACAGGGATAACGGTAGGAATCGTCGGCATCTCCGGCGTCGTCATGAACCCGTTCTGTGACTGGCTGCTTGCGAACCACGGTTACAGGTATGCAATGCTGGCTGTGACGGGAATCTATGCTGTGCTCAGCCTGGGAGGCATATGTATCTCAGAGCCGGATGACAAACCGGACGGAGCTGGGGAGGGCAGTGCAGCCGAAACCGTGCAGAGGAAGCAGTATACCACAAAGGAAATGTTCCGGACGAAGACGTACTATCTCCTGAGCGTATCCATGGCCCTTGCCGTGCCGGCTTATGTGCTTGTCAATCCGCTTATGAAATCGCTTGGGATGGAGCGGGGACTGACGGATGGCGCAGCCCTGATAGGCGTCGTAGCCGCTTCGGCAGCGAATATTGCCGGTCGTTTTGCAGCGCCATGGATGTCGGACTTCTTCGGACGGAAGACGGTGATACAGGTATTGTATGCAACCGCCATGATTTCGGTCATCGGCCTCACGGTGGCAAAGGGCGGATTGTTCATACTGCTCATATCACTCGTGTCGCTTACATATGGAGGGTTTGTCAGCGTATATCCCGTACTGACTTCAGACTGCTTTGGCATGAAGTACCAGGGGATGAACTTCGGAGCGGTCATGCTCGGATACGGAGCCGTCTCCATCCTCTGCCCTTATCTGCTGGCTGCAGTCCAGGATACGCCGCTTGGAACCAGCCTTTCCTTTATCATCGCAGGAGGGATATGCATAGTCGGGATGGCTGTGACAGCCCGCATACAAGTCCGCCAGGAATGAATTGAGTATTGACATTTTGCGTGAAAGGCTGTAAAGTCTTATTGAACAACAAGTTAATAATGAAACTTTCTCTTATTCAGAGCAGTGGAGATACAAAGGATCTGTGAAGCTGCGGCAACCCCGTAAAGGAAGGTGCCAACCTGAGCGAGTCTTTCGAACAATAAGAGGATTGGTTTATGAATATAAAACAGTCCGCTTATGGCGGATTGTTTTTTTGTACAATAGGAAAAGAAGTTTCTATATTGCCAGAGACCACCGGGAGAAAGTTTTACAGTGCCGGAAACGGCCGTTAAGAAAGGAGAACATATGGAAAAGAGATTATTTACATCAGAATCAGTGACAGAAGGGCACCCGGACAAAATGTGCGACCAGATCTCCGATGCGATTCTGGACGCGCTAATGGAGCAGGATCCAATGAGCCGTGTCGCCTGCGAGACGAGTACGACGACGGGGCTTGTGCTCGTAATGGGAGAGATAACGACCAATGCATATGTAGACATCCAGAAGATCGTGAGGGATACGGTCAGGGAAGTCGGATACACAAGGGGGAAATATGGGTTCGACTGTGAGACGTGCGGTGTCATAACGGCCATTGATGAGCAGTCGCCGGATATCGCACTCGGGGTTGACAAGGCACTGGAGGCGAAAGAGAATAAGATGTCTGATGCAGAGCTGGAGGCGATTGGCGCAGGAGACCAGGGTATGATGTTCGGGTATGCGACGGATGAGACGCCGGAGCTGATGCCTTACCCGATAGCGCTTGCACACAAGCTGTCCAGGAAGCTCACGGCAGTAAGGAAGGACGGGACGCTCTCATACCTGAGACCTGACGGCAAGACGCAGGTGACGGTAGAGTATGATGAAAAAGGGACTCCGATCAGGCTGGAGGCGGTCGTGCTGTCTACACAGCATGACCCGGATGTAACACAGGAGCAGATACACGAAGATATTAAAAAATATGTGTTTGATGAAGTCATACCGTCAGAAATGATAGATGAAGACACAAAGCTTTTCATCAATCCGACAGGAAGATTTGTAATCGGCGGCCCTCACGGGGACAGCGGACTTACAGGAAGAAAGATAATCGTGGACACATACGGCGGAATGGCACGCCACGGCGGCGGGGCGTTCTCGGGCAAAGACTGTACGAAGGTGGACCGTTCAGCGGCCTATGCGGCACGCTATGCGGCTAAAAATATCGTGGCTGCGGGACTCGCACGCAGATGCGAGATACAGCTGTCATACGCAATCGGCGTGGCACATCCGACGTCTGTCAGAGTTGAGACGTTCGGCACAGGCAGGCTGCCTGACGACAGGCTCGTGGAGATAGTCCGTGAGCATTTTGACCTACGTCCGGCTGGCATCATCAGGATGCTGGACCTCAGACGTCCGATTTATAAGAAGACAGCGGCTTACGGGCATTTTGGAAGGACCGATATCGAGCTGCCGTGGGAAAAGACTGACAAAACGGAGATATTGTCCGCATATTTATAAAAATTTTATAAAAGTTTATGGGTGCTTTCGTGTGGAGCACCCTCTTTCATGCTATACTTAAGCTCGGAGGATATGACTATGAAGCTAAAAACGAGGCTTATAATAGCATTTTTGACAGTGATACTGATTCCGGTTCTGCTCACGTTCCTCATGGTCTGCGGGTTGAGCCGGTATCAGATTAATTCTATAGAAAAGACATATGAGATAACCGGAACGACAGTAAAAAGCTTTGCCAATTCCATGCAGGTGCTGTCCCGCCTGACAGAGAAGCCGTACCATGAGCTGGAAGAGATGGTGCAGGAAGATCCGGGGCAGCTTGAGGATGCCACATGTCTGGAGAAGTTTAATAAAAAGCTTGAGAAGAAAAAGGCATACCTGCTCGTGCGCAAGGGAACCACGATTATATATATGGGGACGGACATCGACAATGTGAACCATGTGATTCCGCAGCTGCCCGAATATGGGGAATCAGGCAACACATCCGAGAACGGGGTGTATCTGGGCGGAGAGGCGCAGGCACTCGTCAAACAGGTAGATTACTTATATGAGGACGGTGAACAGGGGAGTGCTTTTATAGTTACGGATGTCAGCAATATGATTCCGGAAGTGCAGGAGTTTATCGTAGATCTGGTGATGGGAATAATTATCGTGCTCGTGCTGACTGCGCTGCTTCTCATATTCTGGATATACCGCGCGGTGATGCAGCCTCTTGGCAAGATGCAGAATGCGGCCCAGAACATCAAAGAGGGCAACCTGGACTTTGAACTGAGGCCGGAGTCTGACGATGAGCTTGGACTGCTGTGCCGGAATCTGGAGGAGATGAGAAAGCGCCTGAAAGACAATGCAGAGGAGAAGGTAGAATTCGATAAAGAGAGCAAGGAGCTTATCAGCAACATTTCCCACGACCTGAAGACGCCCGTTACGGCAATCAAGGGATATGCGGAAGGCATCATGGACGGTGTGGCCGATACGCCTGAGAAGATGGATAAATATATCAGGACGATATATAATAAAGCCAATGAGATGGATCTGCTTATCAACGAGCTGACGTTGTACTCCAAGATAGACACGAACAGGATACCGTACAATTTCAACACATTGTCCGTGAACGAATATTTCAACGACTGTGCGGAGGATCTGTCGCTGGAGATGGAGTCTAAAAATGTGGAATTTGGCTACTTCAATTATGTGGCGCCAGGCGTACAGGTCATCGCGGATGCAGAGCAGATCAAGCGTGTGATACACAATATTGTCAACAATTCCCTGAAGTATATGGACAAATCAAAGGGAAAGATTAATCTCAGAGTCAAAGATGTAGGCGACTTTATCCAGGCGGAGATCGAGGACAATGGAAAGGGTATCGCGGCCAAGGACCTGCCAAATATATTTGACCGGTTCTACCGGACCGACGCTTCGAGGAATTCCTCGAAGGGAGGAAGCGGCATAGGGCTGTCGATCGTCAAGAAAATCATTGAGGAGCACGGGGGGAAGATATGGGCCACTAGTCGGGAAGATACCGGAACGACCATGTACTTTGTGCTCAGAAAATATCAGGAGGTACCGATTCATGAATAAGATATTGATAGTGGAAGATGAGGAGTCAATTGCAGATCTGGAAAAGGATTATCTGGAGCTGAGCGGATTCCATGTACAGGTGGCCAATGACGGTGAGCTTGGCCTTAAGAAGGCGCTGGAAGAGGACTATGACCTGTTTATCCTGGATCTGATGCTTCCGGGCATAGACGGGTTTGATATATGCCGGCAGGTGAGGAATGTCAAGAATACCCCGATTATTATGGTATCCGCCAAGAAGGACGACATTGATAAGATCAGGGGGCTTGGACTCGGGGCCGACGACTATATGACCAAACCATTCAGCCCGAGCGAGCTTGTGGCAAGGGTGAAGGCACATCTGGCGCGGTATGACCGCCTGACGGGGAGTGCGGCAGAGGTGAACAACATCATCGAGATCCGTGGACTCAAGATAGATACGACGGCAAGGCGTGTATGGGTGAACGGGGAAGAGAGGACATTCACGACGAAGGAATTCGACCTGCTTACTTTTCTGGCAAGCCATCCAAACCACGTATATACGAAAGAAGAGCTCTTCCGGGAAATATGGGATATGGAGTCCATAGGAGATATCGCGACCGTCACCGTGCATATCAAGAAAATACGAGAAAAGGTGGAGATGGATACCTCAAACCCGCAGTATATTGAGACAATCTGGGGTGTGGGCTATCGCTTCAAAGTATAACGGGACATATTTATAGCCATCCCATGTTACGGATGGTAATTATCTGACAGCAAAGAGAGGAACGGTCATGCACGAGCACAAGAAGAATATCAGGTGGAACACGATGCAGCTGTTGACACTCGGTTTTCTGGGAGTGATTCTGCTTGGAGGGATCCTTCTGTGGCTTCCGATATGCAACGAAAAGCCCCTTGCATTTGCGGATGCTTTGTTTACTTCCACGACGGCAGTCTGCGTTACAGGTCTTGTGACGATAACGCCCGCCGTGCAGTTTACGCTTGTGGGGAAGGTAATCCTGCTGCTTCTGATTCAGATCGGAGGACTGGGAGTCATTGCCTGTGCCACGGCCTTTTTCCTGATATTAAAAAAGAAGATTACCGTGCGGGAACGGGTTGTAATCCAGGAATCTTACAATATGGACCGGCTCGGCGGGATGGTAGGGATGGTCAGGCGGGCCATCATCGGAACGCTCGTTGTGGAAGCCGCTGGGGCGGTGCTGTATGCGGTACAGTTCATCCCAGAATTTGGAGTGGCAAAAGGGATCTGGTATTCTGTATTCCATGCCGTGTCTGCGTTCTGCAATGCAGGTATCGATATACTAGGCGACACCAGCCTGATGGAATATGTGACGAATCCAGTCATCAACATAACGACCATGCTGCTAATCATATTGAGCGGCATCGGATTCACGGTATGGACAGATGTCATCACCAACAGCAAAAAGATATTTAAAAAAGAAGTGCCACGGAAATGGTGGTTTACCCGGCTGGCGCTCCATTCCAAGATAGCTATCGTTACGACCGCCGTCCTGCTCGTGTCAGGCACCGTCGCGGTACTGGGCATGGAATATAACAACCCGGAGACGATTGGTAACATGAGCATAGGAGAGAAGGTCATGGCCTCCATGTTCCAGTCGGTCACTACGAGGACAGCCGGGTTTGCCACGATATCACAGGGAGGGCTCTATACGGAGTCCAAGCTGATCTGCTGCATCCTTATGTTTATCGGAGGGTCTCCAGGCGGTACGGCGGGAGGCGTGAAGACGACGACAGTGGCGATGCTCGTGATAGCCTGCATCACCTTTGTAAGGGGTGGCCGGGATACGGAATGCTTCGGCCGGAGGATTGACAACGCGAATATACGCACCGGCTTTTTCGTCGTGCTGGTGGCGTTCGCGGCGTTCCTGGCCGGCGTGACCGCAATCACGGTGATAGAGCCGGAAGATGTCCCGTTCATCGGAATCTTGTACGAGGCGTCCTCCGCAATCGGAACGGTAGGGCTGACTGCAGATCTGACGCCACATCTGAGCAGGGCGAGCCAGGCGGTCATCATGGCCATGATGTATCTTGGACGGCTCGGGCCGATTACGCTGGCACTCCTGTTCGGCGGAAAGGTACATCCGAGAGATAAGATACGCAGGCTGCCCAAGCGGCGGATCATGGTAGGTTAGGAGGTAGAGATGAAGAAACAATATGCAGTATTTGGACTGGGTAGCTTCGGTTCCAGCGTGGCAGTCACGCTGCAGAACCTTGGCTGCGAGGTCGTTGTGGTAGATAACAGGATGGAGCGCATCCAGGAGATTGCAGACGATGTGTCTTACGCGATACAGGCGGATATGCAGGACCAGGAGGTCATACGCTCCCTTGGGGCGCGGAATCTGGACGGGGTAATCATAGCAGTCTCGGAGGACATGGAGGCCAGCGTGATGGCTACCATCATATCCAAAGAGCTTGGCGTACCGTATGTGCTTGCCAAGGCAAGAAATGAAATGCATGCGAAGATACTGCGTAAGCTCGGAGCCGATGCAGTCGTATTCCCGGAACGTGAGACGGGAGAGCGGATTGCGAAAAATCTTGTATCCACGAATTTTGCAGACTGGATCGCGCTGTCTCCGGAGTACAGTATCACCGAGGTGGCCGTACCGGAGAGCTGGAGCGGAAAGAGCCTTCAGGAGCTGGATGTGAGACGCTCCCATGATGTGAGCGTAGTAGGCGTAGTGACAGGTGATAGGGTAGAGGTGAATCCGGATCCTAACAGGCCGCTTGGCCGGGATATGGTATTGATTCTGGTCGGAGCCAACGAGGCACTGGAGAACTTTCAGAAAGGATAAGGGCGGGATGCGATGATAACAAGTACAGGAAACCAGAAGGTAAAACGGCTTGTTAATCTTAAAAAAAAGAGAAAGGCCAGAGATGAAGAAGGCGTTTTCCTCGTAGAAGGTATCCGAATGTTCCGGGAAGTTCCGGCCGGCCGGCTTGCCGAAGTATATGTGTCGGAGTCATTCTACAGTAAGGAAAGCAGTACAGTCAGGCATGTGCTGGAAGGGAGCCGTATCCAGCCGGAGATATTGGCGGATCAGGTCTATGCCTATGCTTCTGACACGAAGACACCCCAGGGCGTCCTCTGTGTCGTGCGTCAGGAAACGTATACGCTTGCACAGGCCGCAGGCGGAGAACGGGCGCATATTCTTGTCCTTGACAATCTGCAGGACCCCGGCAATATGGGAACCGTCATCCGGACGGCCGAAGGTGCCGGGGTGACAGGAATCATCATGAGCAGCGATTGCGTGGATGTATATAACCCGAAGACGATTCGTTCTACGATGGGGTCTGTCTATCGGATGCCGCTATACCGGACAGAGGACATCGCCGGTGCGGTGCGGTGGATGAAAGAGAGGGGAATCCATACATATGCGGCTCATCTTGACGGGATGCTTTCTTATGATGAAGCCGATTATACGAATCCGTGTGCTTTTTTAATTGGAAATGAAGGCAATGGACTCAGAGAGGAGATTGCCGCGATGGCGGATTCTTATATCCGCATTCCCATGGAAGGCCAGGTGGAATCGCTGAATGCTGCCATAGCTTCCGCGGTGCTACTGTTTGAGGCGGCAAGGCAGAGACGGCAACAGTAATTGCTTTATAGACAGAAGTATAGTAAGATAGACTTGAGGAATACTATTACAAGAAAAGAGAGGACAGCATATGCAGACAATGTATTGGTTGGTATTATTTGTTATTCTGTTGATTGTCGAGATCCTTACCATGGGTCTGACGACCATATGGTTCGCAGGCGGCGCGCTTGTAGCATTTGTGGCCGGCGTGCTTGGATTTGGCACGATAGTGCAGATGATCGTATTTGTGGTAGTGTCCGTGATTCTTCTGATTGTTACGAGGCCCATCGCGGTCAAATATTTTAACAAGGAGCGTCAGAAGACCAATGCGGAGAGCCTGATCGGGCAGCAGGCACTGGTTCTGGAGGATATCGATACACTCCAGTCGAAGGGAAGAGTCGAGATAAACGGACAGGAGTGGTCGGCTAAGACAGATGAGCCTGACGGCCGCATTGAAAAGAATACAGTAGTTGTGATTGATGGGATACAAGGAGTGAAGCTCATAGTAAGAGCAAGAGAGGAGAAGGCATAATGGGAGCGTTAGTTGGTAAAATCATAGGAATCATAGTCATAGTCGTTGTCGTACTGGTTCTGATATCCTGTATCAGGATCGTAAGACAGGCGCAGGCGCTTGTCATCGAGAGGCTAGGCGCATATCAGGCGACATGGGGGACCGGACTCCATGTGAAGCTGCCGATCGTAGACCGGGTGGCAAGAAAAGTAGACATGAAGGAGCAGGTGGTGGACTTTGCGCCGCAGCCGGTTATTACAAAGGATAATGTCACGATGCGGATCGATACGGTCGTATTCTATCAGATTACGGACCCGAAGCTCTTCTGCTACGGAGTGGCAAACCCGATTATGGCGATTGAGAATCTGACCGCCACCACGCTGAGAAATATTATCGGCGATTTGGAACTGGACCAGACACTTACATCCAGAGAGACAATCAACACGAAGATGCGTTCCTCTCTTGATGTGGCGACAGATCCATGGGGCATCAAAGTCAACCGTGTGGAGCTTAAGAATATCATTCCGCCGGCTGCTATCCAGGATGCAATGGAGAAGCAGATGAAGGCAGAGCGTGAACGCCGTGAGGCAATCCTGCGTGCCGAAGGTGAGAAGAAGTCTACCATTCTTGTGGCAGAGGGCCATAAGGAATCAGCGATTCTGGATGCAGAGGCAGAGAAGCAGGCGGCAATCCTGCGTGCGGAGGCGAAGAAAGAGGCGATGATCCGCGAGGCGGAAGGTGAAGCAGAAGCTATCATGAAAGTCCAGCAGGCAAATGCAAATGGTATCGAATTCCTGAAGGAAGCCGGTGCCGATGAAGCAGTGCTGACGCTCAAGAGCCTCGAGGCTTTTGAAAGGGCGGCAGACGGCAAGGCGACAAAGATTATCATACCTTCTGAGATTCAGAGTATCGCAGGGCTTGTCAAGTCACTTGCAGAGGTTGGACAGAAAGACGGGACAGAGGCGTAGCATGAAAGGGTGTGATGGAGTTGAAACCCATCATAGATTTAACAGTAGAATATGGCCTTGTATTTGACGGAGGCGGAGCGAGGGGAGCTTACCAGATAGGTGCCTGGAAGGCTCTCAGGGAAGCAGGCGTGAAGTTGAATGCAGTGGCAGGAACATCCGTGGGCGCATTAAATGGCGCCCTCGTTTGCATGGGTGATGAGGAAAAGGCGGAGGACATCTGGAGCAAGATGACTTTTTCCAATGTGATGGACGTGGATGACGAATGGATGGAACGTTTCTTCCGGAAGGAGACGACAATCCGGGAATTCCTGAATGAGGGATGGAGCCGCTTAAAAGACGGCGGGATTGACATCACTCCGCTGAAAAAGCTGATTCATGAAGTTATAGATGAAGAAAAAATACGAAAGAGCAGCATTGAATTCTGCCTGCTCACATTTTCTGTGTCTGATTTTAAGGAGCTGGATCTGAGCGTGGAAGATATCCCGGAGGGGATGCTGGAGGAATTTCTGCTGGCGAGCGCGTATCTGATAGGCTTTAAAAATGAGCGCCTGCACGGCAAGAAGTATATCGATGGGGGCGTGATCAATAATGTCCCGTTAAGTTCTCTTGTCAAGAGAGGGTATGAGAATATAATAGAAGTACGAATCTACGGTCCGGGCAGGGAGCCCCGGGTAAAGATGCCGGACACAGGGGTGAAGTACGAGATCGGTCCCCGCGTGAAGCTGGGAAGCATTATAGAATTTTCGGGTAAAAGAAGCAGACAGAATATGAAGATTGGATACTATGATGCCAAGAGGATGCTGTACGGGCTGGAAGGATTTATCTATTACGTAGATCAGACTTACGATGATTTGTACTATGAAGAGCTGATGAGCGGGATAAAGGAGATCGAAAAGGCAGAGATTGCATTTGCCCTTAAGCTGTCCCTCGGACACTCGGACAAGGAGCTGTTCATGGGGATGCTGGAGGCGGCGGCAAAATTGCTGCATGTTCCGAAATATCAGATATACACAGTGGACCAATTATATGATATTGTATATAGTAAATATGAAATCTTAAGTGACAAGCTCCGCCTGCCACGCTTTGTTCATATACTAACAGGATTAAGAGAGGAACGTAAGATGAATTTAAAAGGAAGAAGTTTTTTGACATTGAAGGATTTTACACCGGAGGAAATCATGTACCTGCTTGATCTGGCAGCAGACCTGAAGGAAAAGAAAAAGGAAGGAATCACGGGAAACAGCCTGCGGGGCAAGAACATAGCGCTTATATTCGAGAAGCCTTCAACCAGGACGCGCTGTGCGTTCACGGTAGGGGCGGCAGATGAAGGCGGCAATCCGACGTATCTATCAGGTAATGAGATCCAGCTTGGACATAAGGAGAGCATCGAAGACACGGCACGTGTGCTCGGACGTATGTTTGACGGAATCGAATTCCGCGGCTTCCGGCAGGACCATGTAGAGGCGCTTGCGAAGTACAGCGGCGTACCGGTCTGGAACGGGCTGACGGATGAATATCATCCGACCCAGATTCTGGCGGACCTGCTTACCATGAGAGAACATTTCGGTTATCTGAAGGGGCTTAGATTTGCCTATCTTGGAGACGGACGCAATAATATGGCCAACAGCCTTATGATCGGCTGCGCCAAAGTAGGCGTGGACTTTATCAATGTGGCGCCGAAAGCCTTATGGCCGACAGATGAGCTGACAGACCTCTGCAGGAAGTATGCGTCGGAGTCGGGGGCTTCCATCACGATTACAGATGACGTGGATGACGTGGAAGGCGCCGATGTCTTATATACGGATGTATGGGCATCTATGGGCGAGGAGGACAAGGCTGCAGAGAGGATCGAGATGCTCCGTCCATATCAGATCAACAAGGAGATGATGGCGAGGACGAAGAAGGACAGTACGATATTCATGCACTGCCTGCCTGCAGTCAAAGGCAAGGAAGTGACGGAGGATGTATTTGAAGGCGAGGCGTCTGTCGTATTTGACGAGGCAGAGAATCGTCTGCATACGATCAAGGCGGTCATGGTGGCTACACTTGGGAATATCTAGGAGACAGGAATGAAGACAGAGATTCTGAAAGTGCTCCGCGAAAGCGGAGGGTATGTGTCCGGACAGCAGCTCTGTGACAGCTTTGGCGTGTCGCGGACGGCAGTCTGGAAGGTGATAGAGCAATTGAAGAAAGAAGGCTATGAGATAGAGGCGGTGCGCAACAAAGGGTACCGCCTCATAGAAAGTCCAGACTTGATGGGACAGGCAGAGCTGGAAAGCCTGATTGACACACGATGGGCAGGAAAGACGGTCGTATATGCCAAGGAGACGGACTCCACGAACATTCAGGCCAAGGTACTCGGGGAAAAAGGAGCCGTTCATGGTACGCTCGTCGTCGCAGACCGGCAGACGGCCGGAAAAGGCAGGCGGGGGAGAAGATGGACGTCACCGCCGGGGACAAGCATCTATATGACTATCCTGCTTAAGCCACAGTTCCTGCCTTCAAAAGCCCCCATGCTGACGCTTGTCATGGCGCTGAGCGTTGCAGAGGGGATTATGGGCGAGACGGGGCTTCCTGCACAGATAAAATGGCCGAACGATATCGTGGTAAACGGGAAGAAGGTATGCGGCATCCTGACGGAGATGAGTGCGGAGGTCGATTATATCAACTATGTGGTGACCGGTGCCGGAGTCAATGTGAATACAGACAGCTTTCCGGAGGAGATTGCCAGGACGGCGACCTCTCTTTATATAGAAGGAGGGGTTAAGCTGCGCCGCGCGCAGCTGGCTGCCAGAATCGTGGAACGGTATGAGAAGAACTATGAGATATTTCTTGAGACGGAAGACCTGTCTAGGCTGAAGGACACCTACAACCGGCTGCTTGTCAACTGCCGGAAAGAGGTGCGGATCCTCGAGCCGGGCAATGAATATGAGGCAATCGCTTCCGGAATCAACGATACTGGTGAACTGATTGTCACGACGGAGGACGGCAAGGAGAAGGCGATATTCGCAGGTGAAGTATCGGTAAGAGGAGTATATGGATATGTATGAGAATAAAGTGGTGCTCTGCGGAGCGAATTCTTACGAGGAAAAATATTATCTGAACCCTGATTTTGAACAGCTGCCAGGTTCTATCAAAGATGAGCTGAAGATCATGTGCGTGCTGTATGTAAATGATGTGGGCGGGATTCTTACACTTGTCTATGAAGAGGACGGCGGACTCTGCTTTGAAGTGACGAGCGAAGAAGGCGACCCTATGTTTGATGAGATAGGAAGCCAGCTGAAGATTAAGGAGCTGCAGAAGGAAAAACAGGAACTGCTCGCTGCTCTGCAGCTCTACTACCGTGTATTTTTCCTTGGAGAAGAAGTATAGGAGGCTGATATGTTACTTGTTATAGATGTAGGAAACACGAATATTACGCTTGGGGTATTTAAGGAGGATGAGCTGCTTGGAACGTTCCGCATGACGACGAAGCTGCCGCGCACCTCTGATGAGTATGGCATCACCCTGAAAGAGCTGGTAGAACGCCAGGGGATTTTGAGCGCAGATATCAGTGCGGTCATTATCGCTTCTGTCGTACCTGACATTATGCATTCGCTTGGCAGCTCTATTATCAAATACTTTGGCATAAAACCTGTCGTAGTATCGGCAGGGATCAAGACAGGGATAAGGATTGTGACCGAGAATCCAAGACAGGTAGGCCCCGACAGAATCGTAGACGCGGTGGCTGCTTATACGCTGCACGGCGGCCCTGTTATCGTCCTTGACTTTGGGACGGCCACTACATATGACGTAGTGGGAGTAGACGGGACATTCGAGGCCGGCATAACCGCCCCCGGCATCCGTACGTCGGCGCAGGCGCTCTGGGGTGAGGCTGCGATGCTTCCGGCAATCGAGATAAAAAAGCCGGACTCCATCCTGGCAAAGGAGACCATCTCCAGTATGCAGGCCGGACTCGTATATGGACAGATCGGGCAGACGGAGTATATCGTCAATAAGATCAAGGAAGAAGCCGGCTATGCAGATGCAAAGGTCGTGGCAACAGGAGGCCTTGGGAAGCTGATTGCGGCGGAGACGGACGTGATTGATATCTATGACTCGCAGCTGACGTTAAAAGGACTGAGGATTATATATGAAAAAAATAGGAAACGTTGAGCTTGAAAATCCATACATTCTGGCGCCTATGGCAGGGGTTACCGACCTGCCATTTCGTCTGCTGTGCAAGGAGCAGGGGGCAGGACTGCTCTGTATGGAGATGGTCAGTGCGAAGGCGCTGCAGTACAAGAACAAAAATACAAAGCTGCTCCTTGCCATCCACCCGGAAGAATATCCGGTGTCGCTGCAGCTGTTCGGCTCAGACCCTTACATTATGAGCGAGATTGCGAAACAGATTGAAGAGCTTCCATTTCAGATACTGGATATCAACATGGGATGCCCGGTACCGAAAGTGGTGAAGAACGGAGAGGGTTCTGCACTGATGAGAGAACCGGGACTCGTGTATGACATCGTGAATGAGACGGTAAAGGCTATCAGGAAACCGGTTACTGTCAAGATCAGAAAAGGGTTTGACGAGGAGCATGTTAACGCGGTGGAGATTGCAAGGGTCATTGAAGAGGCAGGCGCCGCTGCGGTGGCTGTACACGGCAGGACGAGAGAACAATACTATTCGGGAAAGGCGGACTGGGATATCATCCGGAGGGTAAAGGAAGCCGTTACCATCCCTGTCATCGGGAATGGTGACGTGGTATCGGCCGAGTCGGCGGCAGCCATGCAGGAACGTACCGGATGCGATATGGTGATGATAGGAAGGGCGGCGCAGGGGAACCCGTGGATTTTCAGGGAGTTAAGAGAGCATGACATACATGGGGGATATCCTCCGCGCCCTGCCCCGGAAGAAGTAAAGCAGACGATGCTAGCGCATGCCCGGATGCAGATTGAATATAAGGGAGAATATCTTGGTATCCGGGAGATGAGAAAGCATGTGGCATGGTATACGAAGGGGATGAAGGGGTCTTCAAAACTGAGGGCACAGATCAACAGCGTAGAGTCATATGAAGAGCTGGAACATCTGCTTGCAGACCGGATTGCTGGATAAAATTGAGATAATAAAAGAGCCTTGTCCTACATATACTTAACCAATATGTGAGGCGGGGCTTTTCTGTAAAAGGTAAGATGATTTCTCATATCGAAAAATGATTGACATTAGGCGGCTGATTATGTATAATAATGAAATTGTGAAAGTATCTTTTCAATACAGACAGCAAAGCGAGAACGATACAGGAAGACCTGTGAAAGAATAGAGACAGAAATCTGTGTATATTAAGGAGAAGAGGGACATGGAAGCAAAGAAAAAATTACTTACTTATGCAGGCCTGAAGGCACTGGAGGATGAACTTGAGAACTTGAAGGTTGTAAAGCGGAAGGAAGTAGCAGGCAAAATCAAAGAGGCAAGGGAGCAGGGCGATCTGTCTGAGAATGCAGAGTACGATGCGGCTAAGGATGAGCAGCGCGATATCGAGGCCCGTATCGAAGAGCTGGAAGGCATATTGAAGAATGCGGAAGTCGTTGTGGAAGATGAAGTGGATTTCGATAAGATTAATGTCGGCTGTGCTGTGAAAGTATTCGATAAGACATTTGATGAAGAGATGGAATTTAAAATAGTAGGTTCTACCGAGGCCAACAGTCTGGAAGGCAAGATATCCAATGAATCGCCGGTAGGCCAGGCTCTGATGGGCAAGAAGGTAGGAGAGACCGTGAAGGTAGAGACGCAGGCAGGCGAGATGGCATACAAGATTCTTGAAATCAGCCGTTCCATGTAGCACATAGGAGACCTGTTCAATCGAAAGGAGAGGGTAACGTGTCCAAACAGCAGGGAAATGTACAGGAGCCGGATATCAACCAGTTAAGGAAGGTCCGCCGGGAAAAATTAAAAGAGCTTCAAGATAATGGGAAGGATCCTTATCAGGTCATGCGCTATGAGGCGACTGCCCATGCCGCACATATAAAGGAACACTATGATGAGATGGAAGGAAAGCACGTATCTGTGGCAGGACGTGTCATGCAGAAGCGTGTCATGGGCAAGGCTTCTTTCTGCAATGTGCTTGACCAGAGCGGAGGCATCCAGTCATATGTGGCAAGGGACAGCATGGGAGAAGAGGCGTACAGGGAATTCAAGAAGCTCGACATCGGGGACATCGTTGGCGTAGAAGGCGAAGTGTTTAAGACGAAGACCGGGGAGATCTCCATACATGCATCAGCAGTGAAGCTTCTGTCCAAGAGCCTCCAGATTCTCCCTGAGAAGTTCCACGGACTTACGAATACGGATATTCGTTACCGTCAGAGATATGTGGACCTGATTATGAATCCGGAAGTAAGGGATACCTTTATCAAGCGCTCCCATATTATAAGTGCCATCAGGAGATACCTGGACGGACAGGGATTTCTGGAAGTAGAGACGCCGATGCTCGTAAGCAATGCCGGAGGGGCCGCGGCAAGGCCGTTTGAGACGCATTTTAACGCGCTTGGCGAGGACTTCAAGCTGAGGATTTCCCTGGAACTTTACTTAAAGCGCCTTATCGTGGGCGGTCTCGAGAAAGTATATGAGATAGGTCGTGTATTCCGCAACGAAGGGCTTGATACGAGACACAACCCTGAGTTTACACTCATGGAATTATATCAGGCATATACCGATTACAACGGAATGATGGATCTCACAGAGAACCTTTACCGCCATGTGGCACAGGAGGTGCTCGGTACGACGACAATCGTGTACAATGGTGTAGAGATGGATCTCGGCAAGCCGTTCGAGAGAATCACGATGATTGACGCAGTGAAAAAGTATGCCGGAGTGGACTGGAACGACATACAGACATTGGAGGAGGCCAGAGCATTAGCCGACAAGCATCATGTTGAATATGAGGACAGGCATAAGAAGGGAGATATCCTGAGCCTGTTCTTCGAGGAATTTGCAGAAGAGCATCTCATCCAGCCGACATTCGTTATGGATCACCCGATTGAGATATCACCGCTCACGAAGAAGAAGCCGGAGAATCCGGAGTACGTGGAACGGTTTGAATTCTTTATGAACGGATGGGAGATGGCGAATGCTTATTCCGAGCTCAACGACCCGCTTGACCAGAGAGAGCGTTTCAAGGCACAGGAAGAGCTGCTGGCACAGGGCGATGAAGAAGCCAATACGACAGATGAGGACTTCCTTAATGCACTGGAAATCGGTATGCCGCCTACCGGAGGCATCGGATTTGGAATTGACCGGATGTGCATGCTGATGACTGACGCGGCTGCAATCCGGGATGTGCTGCTGTTCCCGACGATGAAGAGCCTTGATACGGATAAGAAAGCTTCTAAAGCTTCAACAGCAGATCGGACAGAGGCTGAAAAACCGGCTGAGAAGATTGATTTTTCTAAGGTAAAGGTAGAGCCGTTATTTGAGGAAATGGTTGATTTTGATACATTCAGCAAATCCGATTTCAGAGCTGTAAAGGTAAAAGCTTGTGAAGCTGTTAAGAAATCCAAAAAACTCCTTCAGTTCACCCTGAATGACGGAACAGATACAGATCGTACCATTTTAAGCGGTATTCACGATTATTATGAACCAGAAGAATTGGTTGGAAAAACACTGATTGCTATCACAAACCTGCCACCAAGGGCTATGATGGGAATCGATTCCTGCGGTATGCTGATATCAGCAATCCACGAGGAAGAAGGAGAAGAAAAACTTCATCTTCTTATGGTTGATGATCATATCCCGGCTGGTGCAAAGCTGTATTAAAAAATAAGTTAACTTTAAAGGGCCTTTTTTGAAGCAATTTCAGAAAGGGCTTTTTTATTTTGTCTTTAAATTTATAAAGTCGTGAATATTATGATGGAATTTCCGGGAATCCATGATAAAATATATATAATAAAAAACAAGATGTTTTGTAACATGTCGCTAAAGACTATGAGGTATGAGGGAGGAAAGTTTATGGCATTAAAATTATGTCCAAAATGTGGGAAAGAGATTGATGATAAAAGCAAGGAGTGTATCTATTGTGGGTTTTCTGTTTCAGAGACAAGTGGAGAGGCAGATAAAGAATTTGAAGAAAAGCCAGTCCTTGATGGAGACGGGGATGAGAATAAGAATCCAGATGAAGATATACATAATTGTACGGACAATAAAAAATCAAACAATAAAAATAAAATAATTATTGGAATAGCAGCAGCTTCTGTTATAGTAATAGCTTTTGTTGTTTTCTTTGCTACTTCAAATCTTAGAGCGTATTCAAAAGCGGAAAATTTATTAGCTGACAAAGAGTATGAAAAGGCTATACATGCATTTGAAAAGTTAGATGGATATAAGAATTCTGATGAAATGATAGAAAAGTGTCATCTGGATTGGGGTAAAGATTTGATAGAAGAAGGGCAGTACACAGAGGCTTTGGAAAAATTACAAGCCGCCGGTTCTGGAAAGGACGTAGAAGCAGCAACGCAAGAGTGCATATATAAGCAGTCGGTTTTATATATGGAATATGATCAATATGAAGAAGCAATTAAAAATTTAGAAATGATAGAAGATTATGAAGATAGTAAAGAACTTTTAGGTGAATGTAAATATATTATAGGAAAAGGGCTGTATGAAAAAAAAGATTATGAGAATGCATTAAAATATTTAGATAAAATTATATATGTCTTTTTGAGTATCTTTTTATATCTTCTTAAATGTCCGCAAAGCCTTATTTTATCGGCTCTACGGGCATTTTGCTTTTGTGGTAAACCTCACATATCTAGGTCTATCTTCTTATATTTTCCCTATCAATCGTGGTTAAAATCGTGGTAAATACTTCTATGCAATTAGACGCTGAACCTCTGATTTTGCGGTATCTATGGACGCATGAGCGTACCAGTTCATTGTGATACTAATGTTGGAATGTCCCATGATATACTGTAAATCTTTTGGGTTCATGTTCTTGCTTGCCAGCCTTGTGCAGAACGTATGGCGTAGCGTATGCGGTGTGATATGTGGCAAGGGATTGTCCTTATGGTACTTGTTGTATTTCTTTACCATACGGACAACAAGCATATTGTAATCAATCGCAACTTTGGGCTTGCCTTTATGATTGACAAATAGAAAGTTGCCCCGTCCGTCTATCACAAATGGTTCTGCCTTTGGGCGTTTTTTCATAACCCGTTGAAATGCCTGTATTGTTTCTCTGCTTAATGGCACTTGCCTTATTCCGCTCTTTGTTTTAGGCGTTTCAATGTAATAGCCTTGTTCCTTGCTCTTTAGTAACTGGTGGTCGATTATCACAACTTCATTCTTGAAATCAATATCGGCTACTGTCAGTCCGCACAGTTCCGAGATACGAAGTCCTGTTTTTAATAATATCAGCACATCATCATAATGCTTGTGATACACATTGTCCGTCTTGATAAATGAGAGTAAGGCTTGTTCTTGTTCCTCTGTCAATGCGACTTTCTCTTTGGTATCATTTTCTATAACTTCACTTAACTTGAAATCAAAGGGATTTTTCCTTACGCAATCGTCTTGTATGGCGATATAGAATGACGCTTTTAACGAGCGTTTATGATTGTTAATGGTGTTATAGGAAAAGCCTTTGTCTTTCATGCGTAACGCCCATTCTTTAGCGTCAGAGGGTTTTATCGTATCAATGCTCCTAGCACCTAACTTGTCCTCTTTTAATAACCGCATAAGTTGTTCCCGCTGTTTTTGTGTGCTTTTCTTCACGTTTGCCCTCTGTGCGTTCTGTTTGGCGTAGAGTTGGCAAAGCGTCATTTTCTTACCTGTGCTGTCGATACCGTCCTCAATATCCCGTCTTATCTGCTGTTCCAGTTCTCGAAGTGAGGGTTTTTCCCGCTTTCCCTTTGGTGTCGGGTCTGTGGGTGTCAATCTCCAAGCATACACATATTTTGTGTTTCCAAATGCGTCCACATATTTATATAAGTATTTTCCGTCTGTTCGTTGGCTCTCTCCAGTATGCAGGATACGTCCTTTGTTATCCCGTCTTTTTTCTTTCATGGTGTCTGCTCCTTTCCTTGTTGGAAAGAGCCTTGATATGACTTGTGTTCATCATAACACATACAAGGCTCATTTGCATTAGATTGCGTCCAATTTATCAATGACCTTTTCAAACTGTCGGCGTTTAATCTGTATGCGGTTGCCATTCATAATGAGCCAGCCAGCGTCCTTGTTTTCCTCTGCCAATCGTCTTAGCTTGTTTTCTCCGATACGGAAATACTTAGACGCTTCTTCAATGGTAAGGGTGTATTTTTCCCATACGGGAATATCGTTGTTATTCATCAGATACCCCCTTTCCCTTGTTTCGTGTCATACTGGATATAGGGGATAAGGTCGGTGCGGTTTATCCTCTGTAAATGTGCAGTTAGTTTACTGGAAAGGGAAGTGCTGTATCTTGCCTTGTCAAGCATAGTTCCCACTTTTTCAAGTCCACCTAATGCGTCATGTTCTTCTAAGAAGTAAAAACTTTTGACAGCGGAAATCACGCCACCCTCTGTGAGCCATTGCTGTGTTTCTTCAAGGGAATTATATGGTTTTGATACTTGCAGTTTCAAGACTTCCACAGCCCCTAAAAAGCGTTCCCAAAATCGACACGTTTTCCATCGGCTCTTATTACTTTCATTTCTGTTTGCTACGACAAAGCGTAGGTTGTTTGCCAATAGCCCGAAAGCCAATTCCCCAAGTTCCAGCGGTCTGTCCTTAAATGTCATGGCAAAGGCATGAGCCTTATCATCACGCAGTTGCATTTCTGTCCGTTTCCAACTGCCGACTTCATCAAGCGTCTTATTATATCTTGAACAGACTTCCTTATCCTTGTCATAAAAGCGGTAGGACAATCCCGACTTTCCAGCACCGATATAAACCGTCTTTGCAGTGTCGAAATCGTCAAACTTGCTTTCATCAAAGTGGTAGCCCTCACTATTGGAGATAAATTCCTCTTTTTCGCATTTCTTCTTTATCTGCTCTATTGTAAAGAATGGCTTTTCGCTCTTATCATCAATGGCAATATCAAGTCTTGTGAAATGGAAATTATCCAGTCCGTATCTTCGCTCACAGCGTCGGAACATATCCCCAAAGGTATAATTCCTACTGTCAAGAATGCGGAAAATATCATCACAACCTCTGCCAGTCATAACGAGATAACAGCCTAGCCCTTGTGGGTTGTCCTCTGTCTTTCTTGCGTCCCCCGATACATAAATATCTCCAATCTGCCAGCGTGCTTGATAAGTCTTGAATTTTATCATTGCTGGATAAACATTGAAAATGTCAGTCGGTAAATCTAAAATGTGCATGATTACATCTTCAGCGGTTGCAGTATCAAATACAATGCTGATGTAATCAATCTTAACGGATAAATTTTTGTGTGTAGTTATAGTGCATTGCTCCTTTCGTATGCCCCGTTTTTTTGCGGGGTAAAAATCGTGTTTTGTCCTTTATTTATCACAGTTTCTAGGTACTATGACATGTATACGCAGGGCGGTGTTACATATACGCCCTTTATGAACGCCTAAAGGCGTTCCCTTTCTTCCTGTGTCTGATCCGTTCTTAACGCTCACGAGCCTTGTAAGACTCGTGGCTAAACGGAACAGCCCCAGTCAGAAACCTTATTTTCGGTCTGATAGTCCATGCTTATTCATGCTATCAAAGCGAAAACAACTCTTTTCTATGCTTACTCAAGCGCGTGATTGACCCTAGCGTGCTTAATCACTTTCTATAACAGTAGAATAATGCTATTAGAATTATTTGTCAATATATTTTCTTGACTTTTTATAATTTATTAAGTATGATATACTTATAAACGAGATAAAAAGAAAAGAAACGGGAGGTTATATAAAGTTATGGAGTTTATAAAAAAATCAGTTTTTTAGGAGAGAACATACAAACTATAAGAAAATTTAGAAGAATGAAACAACAGGAACTTGCGGACAGAATCGGAATCAATATGCAGAGCCTTTCCAAGATTGAACGTGGAGTGAATTATCCTACCTTTGATACACTGGAAAAGATAATGGAAGTACTGGACGTAACCCCTAATGAATTATTATCGGGAGAATGGAAATATGTAAATCAGGCAGAAAAGGAAGTATGTCAGTTTCTAAAAGTGGAAGAACGCCTAAATGCAGAATTGAAACATGGACATTATGATAACTTCTTTGACAGCGAGGAAGAATGGCTAGAATATGAATTAGAACAGTTACGCAAATATATTACTGACTATATCAATAGGGAGAAAATTAAAGCAAGCGATCTTTACCCAATCAAAGAATTTATCCAACATATGAAGTTCCAAAAAGTATTAGAGCGATATGATGATTTATACAGCATGGATATGTTCGGAGAAAGTACAGAAGGACACAAATATAGAACTCCATTTTATTCGGTAAAAAGGATAGACCCAAACTCAAAAGAAGATATGGAACTGATATCAAAATTACCATGGATAACAGGCAATTTTGATTTTGATGATGAAGACAAGTAGTTTTTTCTTTTCTGTAGTGAGTAATTAAGAGCAAGAAAGTAAAATTGTGAGTTTTTTTAGAAAATAGATGATAGTATATAATAATATTGATACAGGTAAATGTGATTGATATACTTAATGGAAAGAAGTAGACAATTATGCTTTAAAGGGTAAAAATATTCTTTTTATAGGTTTATAACACTTGAAATAATCTAAATATTGTCTTTTTTATAAATGTTAAATAGGTAGGTGAAAATATGACACTTCAACAATTACGATATGCAATAATAGTAGCTGAAACAGGAAAAATTACAGAAGCCGCTAATAAGCTGTATATATCTCAACCAAGTCTTACTAATTCCATTCATGAACTAGAAAAGGAAATGAATATTGTTATCTTTAACAGAACGAATAAGGGAATTACAGTATCAAAAGAAGGTGAGATTTTTTTGGCATATGCAAGGCAGATATTAGAGCAGGTTGCAATTCTTGAAGATAAGTTTAAAAGAAATGATGGAGGAAAAAAACAATTCTGTGTATCTACTCAACATTACTCTTTTGCAGTGAATGCTTTTGTAGATTTAATAAAGGAATATGGACAAAATGAATATGATTTCAGTTTGAGAGAAACACAGACTTATGAGATTATTGAAGATGTAGCCCACATGAGAAGCGAAATCGGAATACTCTTTTTAAATGATTTTAATGAAACTGTTATAAATAAAATTTTGAAATCATACGAGTTGGTATTTCATAAAATGTTTGTTGCTAAACCTCATGTATTTATTAGTAGAAACCATCCTCTTGCAGAAAAAGCAATAATAACGAATACAGAGTTAGAAATTTATCCATATCTTTCCTTTGAACAAGGAGAACATAATTCATTTTATTTTTCAGAAGAAATATTTTCTGTATCAGAACGTAAGAAAAATATACGTGTGAGAGACAGAGCAACATTATTTAATCTTCTTATTGGATTAAATGGATATACTGTTTGTAGCGGAATAATTGATAAAAATCTAAATGGAAAAGATATTATTGCAATTCCGTTGGCTGATGAAAACAATATGCGAATTGGATATATCACTCATAAAAAATGTATGCTTAGTAGATTAGGAATTAGTTATTTGGACTCTCTCAAAAAATATTTACAACTTAATAATACTAAAACAAATTAAAGAACAGAAAAAAATTAAGATAATTTTATAAAAACACGTTGTTCATAGCTTGAAACTATGGACAACGTGTTTATATATATATTATACAATCGATCTCACATTAGTTATTATAAAATTATAACTAAAACAGGATATGGAGGTTATTATGAAAACATCAGTAATTGGATTTCCAAGAATCGGTACTTTACGAGAGTTAAAGTTCGCTTCTGAAAAGTATTTTAGAAAAGAAATTGAAGTAAAAGAACTGTTGCATACAGCAGAACTTCTAAGAAAAGAACATTGGGCTAAACAGAAAAACACTGGAATCAATTATATTTCAAGTAATGATTTTTCTTTTTATGACATGGTTTTAGATACTGCGGTATTATTAGGTATTATACCTAATCGTTATAAAGAGTTACATTTATCTGAGTTAGATACTTATTTTGCTATGGCTCGTGGTTATCAAGGAGATTTTGGAGATGTAAAAGCACTTGCAATGAAAAAGTGGTTTAACACGAATTATCATTATATTGTTCCAGAAATAGATGACAATGTGAGTATTAAACTTTCTGGAAATAAAATTTGGAATGAGTATGCCGAAGCAAAAGAACAGGGAATAGAAACAAAACCAGTAGTAATTGGTGCATACACTATGTTGAAATTATGCAGATATACTGGAAAACAATCCGCTGAAAATTATGTAGAAGCAATGATAAAAGCATATCGAGAGTTGATTGAAAAATGTGAAGAAAATCAAATCTCATGGATACAATTTGATGAACCATCCTTAGTACAGGATATGAACAAAAAAGATATCGAACTATTTCATAAAATTTATGACAATCTCTTGACTTCTATAAAAACAAGTAAAGTTCTATTACAAACTTATTTTGGAGATATAAGAGATGTCTATTTAGATTTAATAAAAATGCCATTTGCAGGAATTGGACTTGATTTTATAGAGGGGAAAGAAACCTACAATTTAATCAAAGAATATGGGTTTCCTAAAGATAAGTTACTTTTTGCAGGACTGATTAATGGTAAAAATATATGGAAAAATCATTATGAGGAAACATTAAAAATTCTCTCATCATTAAAAGACAAAGAAATCCAAACAGTATTATCAACTTCTTGCTCGTTACTTCATGTACCATATACTTTGAACCATGAAGAAAAGCTATCACAGGACTATTTATCTTATTTTTCTTTTGCAGAAGAAAAACTAGTAGAACTTAAAGAATTAAGTATCCTTGCAAATGATAATGACTATCACAAAAATGATCTTTATCAAAGAAACACAGCACTTTTTGCTCGTGATAGAAAATGTGATAATGATGAAGTAAAAAATAGACTTGCTGGAATAATAGAAAATGATTATATTAGACTGCCTATAAGAAGCGAGCGCCAAAGTGTACAAAAAAAGGCATTGGGGCTTCCAGAATTTCCAACAACTACAATTGGATCTTTCCCACAAACAAAAGATGTAAAGGCAAATCGTTCAGCTTTCCGTAGAAGTGAGATATCCAAGCAGGAATATGTCGCGTTTAATCAGAAAAAAATTGCAGAATGTGTGAAGTGGCAGGAAGAAATTGGCTTAGATGTTTTAGTACATGGTGAATATGAAAGAAATGATATGGCAGAGTATTTCGGTGAAGCGCTAGGTGGGTTTCTTTTCACTGAAAAAGCATGGGTACAATCCTACGGAACAAGATGTGTAAAACCACCGATTATCTGGGGAGATGTATATCGTGAAAAGCCAATAACTGTTGAATGGTCTACTTATGCTCAATCTTTAACGCAAAAAATCATGAAGGGAATGTTGACAGGACCTGTTACCATACTAAACTGGTCATTCCCTAGAGAAGACATTTCAATTAAGGAATCTATCTCACAGATAGCATTAGCTATCCGAGATGAAGTACTAGATTTGGAAGCCAGTAAAATAAAAGTAATACAAATTGATGAAGCTGCATTAAGAGAAAAATTACCACTTAGAAAATCAGATTGGTACACAGAGTACCTTGATTTTGCAATTCCAGCTTTCCGTCTAACACATAGTGGTGTAAAGCCAGAGACACAAATTCATACACATATGTGTTACAGTGAATTCACTGACATTATTTCTGCAATTGATGATATGGATGCAGATGTCATTACTTTTGAAGCATCCCGTTCGGATTTACAGATCTTAGATTCTTTAAGAGAAAACAATTTTGAAACAGAGGTTGGCCCTGGAGTATATGATATTCATTCTCCTCGAGTGCCTTCTATTGAAGAAATTGTTAATGCTATTAATATTATGCTTACCAAAATTAACAAGGACAAATTATGGATAAATCCCGACTGTGGCTTAAAAACAAGAGCAATACCAGAAACAAATGCAAGCCTTAAAAACATGGTAAAGGCAACAAAACAGATTCGAAGTAAATCATAAATATTTAGAAAGATTCTATTATAGATGAAAATTTCAGATATATATAATAAGAAAAAAAGTTTGTCCTTTGAAATATTTCCACCCAAAAAAGATAGTGAGCTAGAAAATATTGATGAAACACTTAAAGTTTTATGTGAACTGAATCCAGATTATATTAGTGTTACTTTTGGGGCAGGTGGCACTTCTAACTGTAACCGCACCATAGAACTTGCTAAAAAAATCAAATATGAATATCATATAGAACCTGTAGTACATTTGACCTGTCTTCATTATGACAAATCAGAAATTGATAAATTTGCAAAAATTTTAATAGATGAAGAAATTCAAAATATACTTGCACTTAGAGGTGATAAGAATCCAAGTATTCAAGAAAAAGGAGTATTTAAGCATGCTTCGGATTTAATTACATATTTAAAATCAAAGCATGACTTTTGTTTCTTAGGTGCATGTTATCCGGAGTGCCACCCAGAATCAGATAATAAAATTAATGAAATGAAACATCTAAAGAAAAAAGTAATTGCAGGCACAGAGATATTACTGTCTCAACTTTTTTTTGATAATGAACAGTTTTTTAGTTTCGTTGAAGAATGTAGAATTGCAGATATAAATATTCCGATTATTCCTGGTATTATGCCTGTAATAAATACCTCTCAAATAAAAAGAATGGTAACCCTGTGTGGTGCAACTTTCCCAGAGCGCTTTCAGAAAATTATACTAAAATACGAAAATAACAAAAAAGCACTATTTGATGCTGGAATCGCGTATGCTTTAAGTCAAGTTATTGATTTGTTAGCAAATGATATTGATGGAATTCACTTATATACAATGAATAACCCTCTCGTTGCTAGTAAAATATGTGAAGGAATCCGTAATATTATCTAATATAAAAAATTTTAAACATGAAACAAAGCAGTTATTTTTCTATAAGTAACTGCTTTTAATTTGTCCGTTTTCTCTAAATTATATTGCTGTTGCCATATCAAAGCTCAATCAATAGTGGTAAATTCGTGGTAAAATAAACTTTTTCTATAATTAAATATGCTTATAAATATAGTATATATGCGGATAATCAATAATTATATATAAAATTTGGGGATAATTAAAATATAAAGATAGTGAAGCAATGGTTGAAAATATAAAGAACAACCCATATTCCATAAACAAGTTTATTGAAAGATACAATGCCATGGCAGATATATTGAATGAAACTAAAGGAGCGGGAGTTAAAAAGCTGGATGTGAATAATGTCTCTGATAACAAAATAGAAACAGGGACTGAGGCGGTATTGAAGTTTAACAGTTCATCGGATGAAGATATTGATTGTAAGTATGAAATAACATCATTTATGTGGAGCAAAAAAGGCTGGATATTTGTAGACGAAAACTTGCTTACTGCAGAGTGGTATTGCAGTGTTGCGGGATTCGTACCAGACAGTAATTATGATTCGGTAGGTGATATCTTAACCAGTGTGACAAATGGTTCGGAAAACAGTCTATATGCTTCCGCCAAATTCGGGGATTCAAATTATACTATATCCAAATCGAAAAAAGTGATAACTTTAGCTGGTCAACGTATGGAATAGGAAAAGTGTGGGATACCAGCTTGATGCAGCATAGGGGCAGAGTCGTGGAATCCGGCTCTGCCCCTTTCTCAGTTCTTTACATCAGTCGTTTCCGACAATCTGCAGCTCTTTCGGGTATTTCGTCAATACTTCACATCCGTCTTCTGTCACGATTACAAGATCTTCAATCCTGACACCGACGTCGTCTTTCAGATAGATGCCTGGCTCGATGGAAAAACACATGCCAGGCTGTGCAATCAGGTCGCAGGATGCGCTTGCCTCCGGCGGCTCATGGACAGTCATGCCGACGCCATGTCCGGTGCGGGTGAGGAACTTGTCTCCGTAACCGGCATCGGTGATAACCTTGCGGGCAACGGCGTCAATATCGCACATTTTAACTCCGGGTTTTACAAAATCAATAGCCGCCTGCTGCGCCTCTTTTACGATTTCGTATACTTTCCTATGCTCATCACTGACACTCTTGTAGAATACGGTGCGTGTCATGTCACACCAGTAATTGTCGACAGGCGCCCAGAGGTCGAACAGCACTGCATCGCCCTCTTTCAGCTTTTCTCCCGCCACAGCCCCGTGGTGTGGTTCGGCCGCGTTCTTGCCGTAGCACACATACTGGAGCTGTATATCTCTGGCGGCGCCATGCGCTTCAAAGAATTCTTCAATCATATCGGAGAGCTGCTTCTCATCCAGGCTCGGGTCAATATGGCTGATGGCGAATTCAACAGCCATGTCGTTGATTCTCGAGGCATTGCGTAATAGTTCACGTTCCTCTTCGTCTTTCTGGCTTTTGCACAGATCTACACAATCAGAACCCAGCACCGGAATGATATCGTCTCTTTCCTGCAGGATGGAAATCGTGTGTTTGGACGGCCAGTTCTTATCAAAACCGACCTTACCGGGCTTAAGTTCCGCTGCAATCAGTGCATATGGGTTTTCGCCGTCTGCGTAATAGTGCATTATCATGCCTTCGATTGGATCGAAGCAGAAAAGGTTATTCATAAATGCATGTACTTCTCCGCTGTCTTTAATCAATATAGCGCCGCAGCGTTCCATCGGATTGACAGTCCGCTTCGTCAGGTAAAATATGGACGGGTCGTCTGTGACGAGTATCTGGCTCAGGCCGGATGCCTTCATATTTTCTACAACTCTTGCAAATCTTTTCTTATTCATCATAACTTCTGCTCCTTTTCATAATAAAATATGTACGGTACCGTAACAGATATGGCGGTTTCGACATTAGCCGGCTTCTGCTTCTGCGGCAGCGCCTCCACCTGCCCTCAGCTTTGCGAGCTCCGCACGGCGTTCTTTGGTAAAATGTCTGTATCCCATACATGCAAGAAAGCCGATTCCGATGAGGATGAGGAATCCTGTAAACATGACACGGTACCCGGATATGCCGTCAAAGGTAGACAGGCACCAGCCGTTGAATAACGGCATGATGCTCTCGGCGCCGTAGCCTAACGGGGTGATGATGAATGTTGCGGCACCCATCGTCTCTATCGGATAATTACCTTCTTCCATTATAGCATAATGCAGCGCCTGTGCAGAATACATAAACATACATAAGATTGCGATACTGATGATAAGCATCCACATGAATTTCATAGACTTTGGTGTGACGAGCAGTCCTGCCACGCCAACAGCCATGAGGACAAGGTTTGCCAGCATCATGGAAGATAGCCCTTTACGGTCTGCAATCTGTCCGCCGATCCAGCACCCTGCAAAACGGAACCCATTTGCCGCATAACCCATAATACCTGCCAGTGCCGCGGACATTCCAAAGGCGGCTGTACAATATGGCACGACATAGGTATAGCTGATGATAACGCCGTACGTAGTGAACATAATGATGACCAGCATCCACGTAGTCGGCATCTTGAGTGCCTTTAGCACTTCACGGGCAAAGTTGGTGTCTTTTTCCTTTGCGGTCTTTGTGAAATCCGGCAGTCTGTTTCTCAAAGCGAAATAACAGATGACACCTACGATGATAGCTTCGAGAGCGTAGAAGACAATCAGTCCGGTCATGCCCCGTGTGTCTCCGACAACTCTGCACAGGGCAGTAAATGCAGCCATAATGAGCAATCCTGAGCCGAAATTCAAGATGCCCCGTCCCATGTCAAACAGTGCATATCCTCTGGCCTGCTCCTCGGACCTGCTCAGTGTCCGCAGAACCTTCATAAGCGGATTCCAGAATGTCAGAATCGTCGTGATTCCCCATATCGCATAGATAGCAACATGGACAGGATATGCCGGTTTGGTAAGCAGGATCAGTCCTGCTGCACCGGTCACGACGAGGGAGCCTGGAACTACGATTTTCAGCGGAGCTCTGTCAGCTACCCATCCGCCAAGGCAGTAACCTACGATTGCCAGAGCACCGTATACGCTGCCAAGAGCGCCCATCTGCAGATCGTTGATTCCAAAATATGCCAGATACGCATCATAGTAGTAGTAGCGGAAATAAGGCAGAAGATAGGCAGTCATACCTGCCAGTGCTATCAATAATATAATAGGTCTGTTCTTTTTATATCCAACGTTGTTATCCATATGTTTTCTCCTTCATATCGGTTACAATCCATTAATCCTTCAGTTACCTCGTATACCCGTCCACAACTATGTCAGCAGTGGGATAGACGCAGCCGTTTTTCATAACGAAGTCGCACTCGCTCAATGCGTCGCAGTCGTCTAACAGGTCCCTGTGCCATCCGGCTATGTCTGCCAGCTTGCCTGGCTCGATTGTTCCAATCAGGTGGTCCATTTTCAAGATTCCTGCATTTACGCTTGTTGCAGCCTTTAAAGTTCGGAATGCCCCCATGCCCGAACGCATCCAGCTTCTGTATTCGTACCAGCTTTCGTATGGCTGATGGACGGCGCAGAAATCAGATCCAAAACCGAGCCTGATCTTACTGTCTCTGATAATCTGTCTGCTTTCTTTCAAACGTGGTGCGAATTTTCTTAATTTCATCTGGCTGTCTTCTGTATTCTTGTCAACAAGATTATCATTTCCTTCGATGACATCCTGAAATGGTGAAAATGTTGGAACTAAATATGTATCCTGCTTTTCGAACATTTTGGCGGTCTCTTCGTCCATGAGCGCACCGTGCTCCATACCGTCGATTCCGAATTCAAGCAGCTTTTTCATCATTCTTGGCGGATACACATGTGCTGTGACCGGTTTTCCCAGATCATGTGCCGTCTGGATGATGATCTGTAATTCCTCGTCGTCCAGATAGCTGATTTCAGGACCTCCGTCCGGACTCAGGAAACTGCCTGACAAGAAGATCTTGATAAAATCAGTGCCGTACTTTACCTCCCTGCGAACCTGATTCCGGAAGAAATCCCTGCCGCTCCCGATTGTCTTTATCTGCATATAATCCGAAAGTGGTTCATTGGTGCATGCATACATGCTCATGTCTCCCGGCATGCCCGGTCCTCCAAGCATATGTGCGCCGACATTCATCCTGGCAGCAGGGAACAGTCCTCTGTCAATCACATTCCTGGCGTCTACGATGCCATAGCCTGCCGGCCCCATCCCGTTACATCTGATTGTGGTAAAACCTCTCTCCAGGCAGCGCTCTGCGGTATGCAGGAAGGCGAGTGTACTATATCCTTCTGACTGAAAGAGGATATTGTCGGTTTCCTGCCATCGCATCAGATTGCCATGCACATGGGCATCAATCATCCCTGGCGTAACCGTGAGATGCTTCAGATTGATTACGTTCACATCCTTCGGTCTGGAAAGATTCCTGCCCACTGCTGTAATACGGCTGCCTTCTACCAGGATTTCCATATCTGGTGTCAAGTCTTCATGAATTCCATCGAAAAGTCTGCCACAAATAATCAAGTGTGATTTTTTCATTGCTTCACCTCCGCATTGAATTTGATAATATTATAACATGAATAAAATAATTGTAAATAAATTTTTATAAATATGAAAATATAATCTATATTTTTACAGCATAAATAATATTTTATTTGAATACATATTTTTTTAACAATCTCTATTTCTAGAAGATTGGTGAAAGAGATTCTGCCTGAATGATGTAATAGGATTAGAGCTTGTAATCGGCGGGCATGTATTGTAGTATAGCTTTATAAAATATCGAGATAAAAGGAGGAGAAGAACTTGTTAGAAGCGTTAAAAAAAGAAGTGTATGAGGCGAATATGCTGCTTCCAAAGTACGGGCTGGTTACATTTACATGGGGTAATGTAAGTGGGATAGACAGAGAAAAGGGACTGTTTGTCATTAAACCAAGCGGTGTGGATTACGATAAGCTGAAAGCAGAAGATATGGTAGTTATGAATCTGGATGGGAATAAAGTTGAGGGTGAATATAATCCTTCTTCGGACACGGCGACCCACCTTGAGCTCTACAAGGCATTCCCGGATATGGGAGGAATCGTACATACCCATTCCGAATGGGCGACCAGCTGGGCCCAGGCCGGCAGAGGGATACCCTGCTATGGAACGACTCATGCTGATTACATGTATGGGGAGATTCCTTGTGTGCGCAATCTTACGAGAGAAGAGATAGAAGAGGCCTATGAGAAGAATACAGGCCTGCTGATAGCAGAACACTTCAAAGGAAAAGAATACATGGCGATGCCTGCCGTACTCTGTAAGAACCACGGGCCTTTTACGTGGGGAAGCAATGCGGACGAAGCGGTACACAACGCGGTCGTCCTGGAAGAGGTGGCGAAGATGGCGGCCCGATGTGAGCTGATTAACCCGCAGGTGCGGCCCGCGCCTCAGGATCTGCAGGATAAGCATTACTATAGAAAACACGGCGCAAATGCATACTATGGACAAAAGAAATAACCGGAATCACAGAACCGGCGTATTCCGCAGCCTCCAGCCAGGCCTGCAGAATACGCCGGTTTATTCAAGCTCCTTAATAATATCTGCCAGCGCTTCTTCAACCGAATCTGTCGTACAAGAGGCATGCCGTAAGGCAGCCGGCGGCGCATAAGACATGGCATAGCTTGTGCCTGCAAGCTGAAGCATCTCTTCATCGTTGCACTGATCGCCGAAGGCGATACAGTCCTGTGCGTCAATCTCAAGATAATCCAAAAGTACCTGCAGTGCATTCCCTTTATTGGCTCCAGGGGTAATAAAATCAACCCAGATATTACCGGATGTCACGATTTTGATTTCATCTGAAAAGAGTTCCTTAAAATGTGCTTCCGTATGTGCGGTGCCGTCAAAGTCACAGAGCGCCAGCTTTAAGAAGGGCTCTTCTACGTCTGTCTTTAAATCATCTACAAATTCCATGTCGTTACCGACAACATTCAACATATGTTCCGCGAAGCGGGGATTCCGTGAATCTGTGTAGCAGACGCGCTCCCCGGATACGATACATTCACAGCGCCCGTAATCTCGGACCGCGTCAAGAATGCGAAGTCCCAGGTTCCTGCTGACCGTTCCCTTTGAAAGTGTTTTCCCCTCATAGATGCTTAAGGAGCCATTCTCCGCCACGTAGGCAATATCATCCTTTACCGGTGCGAACAGGCGCCGCAGATTCGTGTACTGGCGGCCGCTGGCAGCAGTAAATAAAATGCCATGACTTTTCAACGTTCTTATCATATCAAATACTTCCGGACTCAGGCGCTGTGCCCCATTCTGAAGAAGTGTGCCATCCAAATCACTGGCAATCAACTTAACCATATCAGCCTCCTAATATAAATATAATCATGGACAGGCTCTGCATGCCCTTTTGACCTTGGTATCATTATATTACATTGGCAGGAAATAGAAAAGAGATGATGCACAAAACGGACAAATGTAAATTAATATGAAAAATGTCATTGCTTTTTTTGTGCAGTAAACGTATAATTGTTCTTGTAAAATCATTTAAAATATATAAATTGCACAAAACAGAGAAAGGAGGGGAGATATGTCATATAGGAATACATACAGGATTGGAGTCTATGAGAAGGCCATGCCCGCTGAGCTGGCATGGGAGGAGCGTCTGGAGGCTGCCAGGGAAGCCGGTTTTGACTATATAGAAATGAGCATTGATGAGACGGATATGAGAATGTCCCGGCTTGACTGGAGCGACGAACAGATATATGAGCTCTTAGAAGCACAGAAAAGAGTGGGAATTCCGATAGAGACAATCTGCTTCAGTGCACAGCGGAAATATCCGTTAGGGAGTAGAAAGTGGGAAAAAGAGGCCAGGGAGCTTCTGCGCAAGGGGATTCTGTTTGCCGGGAAAATGGGCATTCGTATAATACAGGCGCAGGGATATGACTGCTATTATGACGAGACGAGCGATAAGGCTACAAGAGAAAGATTCTACAGAAATCTGGAAGAAGGGACGATGTTTGCAGCATCCCATGGTGTAATGCTGGCTATCGAGACGATGGAAAATGATTTCATGAATACGGTGGAGAAAGCGATGTACAGTGTAAACAGGGTAAATTCACCGTATCTCCAGGTGTACCCCGACATTGGAAATATCTTTAATGCCACGAATGATGTGGCAGCAGATATCAATACCGGAAGAGGGCATATCGCGGCAGCCCATCTGAAAGAGACTGTAATTGGAAAATTCAGAGAAATTCCATATGGGACAGGACAGGTAGACTTCCCCATGGCCATTGCAAAGCTATATGAGCAGGGAGTCAGAAGATTTGTTGCGGAATTCTGGTACTGCGGGGAAGAGAACTGGCGGGAAATCGTGCGGACGAACAGAGCTTTTCTTGAGGAGCAGTTTGAAAGGGCAAGACATCTTCTCGGCCTGCCGGATGATATCAGCGCATAAGAAGTTCGGAAAGGAGTTCTGAGAATGGGAAAGTATGTAATTGGTCTGGATAACGGCGGCACTTCTACGAAAGCAGCTATCTTTGATCTGAAAGGAAAGGAAATCGCTTCCGCCGGAAAGCAGACGAAAGTTATCACTCCGAAATCGGGCTATACAGAACGTGATATGGAGGAACTCTGGCTGGCCAACTGTGACTGTGTAAAGAGGGCCATTGAGAAGGCAGGGACGAATGGCGCTGATATACTTGGAATAGCTGTATGTGGACATGGGAAAGGGCTGTATCCGTGGGGCAAAGACGGCAGGCCTGCATATAACGGCATTATTTCTACTGACAGCCGCGCCTGGAAATATCCGAAGAGATGGCATGACAACGGAGTATATGACGAGCTGCACGGCCAGCTGTGCCAGGAACTTATGGCCTGTCAGCAGGTATCGCTGCTTGCATGGTTCAAGGAGCATCACAGAGATGTATACGACAATATGGAGTATGTATTCTCTGTAAAAGATTATATACGGTTCCGACTTACCGGAGAAGCCTACAGTGAAGCGACAGACATCTCCGGCTCCGGCCTCATGGATGTGAAGCATGCAAGGTTCGACAGGACGATACTGGAAAAGCTCGGCATAGGAGAGGTATACGACAAACTGGCTCCGGTAAGATATTCGTATGACTTATGCGGTACCGTTACAAAAACGGCGGCGGAACTTACCGGGCTCCTGGAAGGGACACCTGTGGCAGGGGGGATGTTTGACATCGACGCCTGTGCCGTCGCGGTGAACGTCATGTCGCCAGACGAGCTGTGTACGATAGCCGGGACCTGGAGCATTAACGAATACATCTCCAAGACGCCCGTACTGGACGGAAGCGTTGCGATGAATTCATTATTTGCCGTACCGGGATACTATCTGGTAGAAGAATGCAGCGCCACTTCTTCCGGCAATCTGGAATGGTTCCTGGAAAACTGTATGGAAGGAGAAGAGATACCGGATGGAAAGACAATATACGATGTGGTAAATGAAAAGGTGAGCAGCATAAAGCCGGAAGAATCGGATGTATACTTCCTGCCTTTCCTGTATGGATCCAATGCCCATCCGCTCGGGAAAGGAGCGTTTGTCGGGCTTACTACTTACCATGACAAGGCACATATGCTGAGAGCTGTCTATGAAGGCGTGGCATATTCCCACCGGACTCATATCGAGCGCCTTCTGTCTTCGAGGAAGCCACCAGAGGCGATTCGCATGGCGGGCGGTGCGGTAAACTCCAAAGTCTGGGTCCAGATGTTCGCGGATGCGCTGGGACTGCCAATCGAGACGGTGGAGGCAAAGGAGTTGGGCGCTCTTGGCTGCGGAATGGCAGCGGCAATCGCGGCAGGAGTATACAAAGATTATAAAGACGCTGCAGACCATATGGTACATATATCGGACCGGATTTATCCGGATAGAGACAAGACTTTTGTCTACCAGAAGAAATATGAAAAGTACCGCGAAGTGGTCAGAGCGCTTGATACTGTCTGGGGACAGTTCGAGGTATAGAATATTATGATGAAAAATGAAAGGTGGAAACATTATGGCAAACCAAGGAAGTACCCCGAAAACGATGAAGGCATTGGTGGCATACGGAAAAGATGACTACCGCTTTGAAGCGGAATATCCCACACCAGATTGCGGGCCGGATGATATCATCATTCAGACAGAAGCGTGCGGCATCTGTGCCGGCGATTTAAAGTGCAGCCACGGAGCCGCAATGTTCTGGGGAGATGATGTACAGCCGGCATGGGTAAAGCCTCCGTTTATACCTGGTCATGAATTTTTCGGCCGTATCGTGGAAATGGGTGAAAATGTAGAAGGCTATAAGCTGGGAGACAGAATTATTGCGGATCAGATCGTTCCATGCGGAAAATGCCGGTTCTGCAAAGACGGCCATTATTGGATGTGCCAGCCACATGATATGCTGGGCTTCCAGTCATATAATAACGGAGGTATGGCAGAGTATGTAAGATATCCAAAGAACTGTGTCATCAGCAGTGTTCCCGAAGATATGAGCATCGAGCAGGCACTTCTTGTAGAACCTTATGGCTGTTCCAAACATGCGGTAGACAGGGGAAGCATCACAAATGAGGACATCGTAGTCATATCTGGTGCAGGGACACTCGGCCTTGGTATGATTACATATGCAAGGATGAAAAATCCTAAACGATTAATCGTACTGGATATGCAGGATGCACGCCTAGAAAAGGCGAAAGAGTTTGGTGCGGATCTAGTGTTCAATCCGGGAACCTGCGATATTGACAAGGAGATAAAAGCTTTGACGGATGATTACGGCTGTGATGTATATATCGAGGCTACAGGCCATCCATCCAGCGTTATCCAGGGCCTTACAATCACAAGAAAGCTTGGCCGGTTTGTGGAATTCAGCGTGTTCGGTGCCGAGACCTCTGTCGACTGGTCTATCATCGGAGACAGGAAGGAGCTGGATATCCTTGGAGCACACTTAAGCCCGTATGCCTATCCATTCGTCATCGACAATATGATGAAAGGCTGCTTGAAGACCGAAGGCGTCGTCTCAAGCATGTTCCGTATTGAGGAGTGGGAGAAGGCCTTCGACTATGCATCTGGAAAATACGGCGATTTCAAAGTGGCATTCAAGTTTTAACTGGGGGTTTAAGTAAAGTGGCTGCGGACAGGGAGCCGGGTGGCATCTGCTCCGATGCGTCCGAGGCTCTGACTAGTCCACGGCCTCCTAACTTTGCGGAAGAGTCGCTGATAGCAGCTCCTCTCCCACAAACTAAGGATTCCGGGACGGATTCTCCGCCTCTTCCGCTTACACCTGCGCATCTCCCACCCGGCTCCCCGCCCGCTGTCTACTTCACTTAACAAGGGCGAGTGCGGCTGTGTGACGTTACTGGCCAGCGGATGAACGCTGGCTGCGTGAGATGAATGATAAGAGTTTTGTTCATCCAGACGAATCAGGCTGGCGAATATGTTCGTTGTTTAGCGCTTGCAGCGAGGCGTGCGCGCCATTGCTGCAAGAAGAGCCGGAACCAGGCAGGGGATGTCATCTCATACATATCCCCGTACCTGATTCCGGCTCTTCTTATATTAAGATTTCTCTTCGGCAAAGGGCTTAGCTTGCTTAGCCCTTTATCACTATGCTGACACAACCAAATCCCTTCCATCAGCCAATCGTGTTACACAGCCGCCCCCACCCATGCCAGTAAAGTAGATAGCCGCTGGGGAGGTATGGGACAGATGCGCAGGTGTAAGCGGAAGGGACGGAGAATCCTCACCAGATTCCTTGGCTTGTGGGGTGAGAGCCGCTATCGGCGAACAGTCCACAGGCTTAGGAATCTGTGTGATAGTCGCAGTTCCCGGACGCATCGGAGCAGATGCCCCATACCTCCCCAGCGGCGTCTCAGTTTACTTAAACCCCCAATTACCGGTACTTCCTGAACACTTTTTCAAACAAGACTAGTATCCCGTACACGATCAGGGACGGGCCGAACAGGATGCACAGGCCTTTTGTAAAAGTAAAACGGATGAATAAGAATCCGGCAACACCATAAAATGCGGCGGCAATGAGCGTCACAGGTGCATACATGAAAGTGAACACGAAAGAATTGAACAATATCTCTGCGAAACTGCCGGTAAAGTTTATCATAACCGGGTATACCCAGAGCATGATGAGCGCTGCCGTCAGATAGGCAAGACCGGATATGGATATCAGTATGGTCCTGCCAGGCACGGATGCAGCCGTCAGTATGTAACACGCTGCCGCAAATGCCACGGTAAGCAGCGCGAAGGCAATCCAGATGACGGCTGCTCTTTTCCAGTGCAGCTTAAAACCGGACTTGAAATTCTGCAAGACTTCTGTGCTGCCGCGAAAAAGCCGGTTAGCCGTATAATATTGGGCGGCTGTCGCCGGTCCGATCGTAACGATTGGGATGCAGCATATGAACCAGATAATATTTAAAAGAGTCAGACGGCTCAACAGAAGAGCAGTCTTCATAAAGCCGCTGTCATATTCAAAAACTTTCATAGTACGGACCTCCGGTTATCAGTTTATGGAGTAATCATACAATAAAAAACAGGTGGATGCAAGAAAAAAGAACGTCGTTAAAGAAAAAAACAAACAAAAGAATAAACAAAAAATAAGTTATATTAGTGCAAATATACCTTAAATACGGCATAAAACAAGACAAATGACAAAATGCTTGACAAATGACATGATTGGGAATATACTGGCTTTAGACAAAATGCATAAAAAATCGGGCAGGTAAACCGAAAAAAGAAGCACTTTTTTATGCAGAGAATGTATCAAAAGGGAGGAAAAAAGTATGAAAAAAAGAGTAATCAGTGTTCTTCTATGTGCAGTGATGGTTGGCTCGATGCTGGCAGGATGCGGCAAAAGCTCCGATTCCGGCGGCGGTGATGACGACAAGGCAAAGTCAAGCGGCAAGGCCGAAGATTTTGACTGGAAAAACTACGAAGGCACGACAATCAATGTTATGTTCAATGAGCATAATTATTCGAAAGCAGTAATTTCAAAAATTGAAGAGTTTGAAGATCTGACAGGTATTACGGTAGAGTATTCATCCACACCGGAATCAAATTACTTCGACAAGCTGAACACATCCTTAAGCAGCCGTTCCGGTACTCCGGATGTGTATATGACCGGTGCATATCAGGTATGGGAATATGCGTCAGCCGGTTATATGGAACCATTGGAAGATTACATAAACGATGCTTCGAAGACAGCAGCCGACTACAATTATGATGACTTTATCAGTGCGACGGTAGATCCTCTTAAATGGGATCTTGTTCCGGGGCACGCAGTTGGCGAAGGTTCTCAGTGGGCACTCCCGATGGGATGGGAATTGAATAACCTGGCTTACAACAAGAAGGTATTTGAGGAAAAAGGAATATCTGTTCCGACGACTACAGACGAGCTGCTTGAGACGGCAAAATCGCTAAACGAATTTAACGGCTCCGGTTCTTACGGTATCGCAGTACGCGGTACACGTGAATGGGCCACTATCCATCCCGGATATATGTCATTGTTCGCTACCTGGGGTGGAAAAGACTTTGCAATCGAAGACGGCAAGCTCGTGTGCCAGCTGGATTCCAAAGAAGCAATCGAAATGACGGATTACTGGGTGAAATTGATAAAAGAAGCAGGCGCTCCGCAGTGGTCCAACTATACGTGGTATGAGGCGAGCTCAGACCTTGGCGCAGGAAAAGCCGCTATGTTATTTGATGCTACAAGTGCCGGTTACTTCCAGAACTACGAAGGCGCATCCGACCAGTCGGGCAACATCGCATGGTCAACGATTCCGCTTCCAGAAGGAAAGACAGAAGAGGATATGAAGGCAAATGTCTGGATATGGTCACTTGCTATGAATGCTGATTCAAAGAATAAAGATGCCGCATGGTATTTCATCCAGTATTTTACGAGCCCGGATTACATGCTTTATGCAGGAACTGACGGAGCAAGCCCGGATACGCCACGTACATCTGTAATGGAGAGTGATGAGTACAAAGCAATTGTCGGAAAAGCAGACAACTACCTTGAATCCATCGATGTGTTATCCAAAAATGCGACGATTCAGTTTACGCCTCAGCCGTACTTCTTCGAGTGTACGACCAAATGGGCGGAAGTGCTCCAAGATCTGGTACTTACTGATAAGTATTCATCCACAGAAGATGCTATGAAACAGCTGAAGAAGGATCTGGATACGATTGTATCTGATCTAGAAGTATCCGATTAACTCTGGAAAAACAATAGCAGCTCATTAATTCTTAAGGGTGAAAGGCAAGGAGGGGTTACCTGACCCTCCTTGATTTTTTTCTAATATGAAATCCTGCTTTAATTGAATCAGGAAAACAGAAATTGGAGGAAACGCAAATGAAAGAGCAGAAAAAAAACAGTGCCGCGGTGAGCGAGCTGAATGTGGTGCCGTTTAAGACGAGGATGCGTCCGTACCTGATTGTAGCTCCTGCACTGATTATTACGATTGGAATTATGATTCCTTTTGTGATGTCTATCTATTTCTCGCTGACAAGCTACTCATTCCGGATGCCGACGTACAGTTTTATCGGGTTGAAGAACTGGATTACTATACTTTCTTCGTCGGGATTCTGGAAATCAGTATGGGTAACCTTGCGGTATGCATTCTTCAGCACCGTGCTTGAGATGGGGATAGGCCTGGGGATTGCCATGCTGCTGAACAATCTGGAAAATCGATTTTCAAAGATTCTCAGGGTCGTTCTCATATTCCCTCTTATGGTTGCGCCGATTACCGCTACCATTATATGGCAGCTGATGCTGAACAACTCCGTAGGTATCGTAGAAAAGTTCCTGAACTTCTTCGGGGTATATAACTTCCCGTGGGCGGCCAGCGCGTCGACGGCTATGATGACGGTCGTGATGATTGACATATGGGTGAATACATCGTTCTGCATGCTGTTAGTGCTTGCAGGGCTGCAGTCACTTCCAAAATCACCGTTTGAGTCAGCGAAGATTGACGGAGGAAGTGCATGGTTCAACTTCCGGAATCTGACACTGCCTATGCTGAAGCCAAGCTTATACATCGCACTGCTGTTCCGTCTTATGGCGGCACTGCAGGAATATGCCATTATATTCGGACTGACAAAAGGAGGGCCGGGCGACACGCTTATGAACCTGTCCCTGACCTCATACCAGACAGGGTTCCAGTTCCAGAAATTTGGATTTGCCCTCCCGTACATACTTGTACTTTGGGTATTTATAAATATCGTGGCCAAGCAGATTGTCAAGAGGCAGCGCATGGCTCAGAAGCTCGCGTCCGGACAGGATGAGTAGCCAGCGGCTTAAAAGACATAAAACATATAGTCAGAAAGGATGTAAAGCATGGAAAGTAAAAAAAGATTGGGCCGTGTCGTCCAGAATCTACTGTTAGTCATATATACGATTTTTGCTTTGTTCCCATTGTTATGGATGCTGATCCTGACAATAAAGCCCGATGCACAGATGTATACGACGACATTTGTATTCAGCCCTACATTGGACAATTACAAAGCAGTCATATTCCAGTCAGATTATCTCAAATATATGTTGGACAGTCTGATCGTAGCAGGGGGCGCGGTTATCGTCTCCGTCGTGGCAGGGGTTCCTGCCGCATATGCACTTGCAAGATATAATTTTAAGAAAAAAGAAGACATTGCATTTCAGATATTGTCTTTCAAGTTCGCACCTGAAATCCTGGTCGTACTACCCTTGTTCATGATCTTCCAGAAACTGGGCATCTATGATTCTTATTTTGGGCTTATCTGGGTATACCAGCTGATTTGCATGCCCCTGCTTATCTGGGTCGTGAGAGGTTATTTTGAAGATATCTCTGTGGAGATCGAGCATGCGGCCCAGGTTGACGGTTATACGTGGTATCAGATATTTTTCAAGATGCTTGTGCCTCTGATCAAGCCGGGTCTCGTATCCGCAGCTCTGCTGGCATTTATCTTCGCCTGGAACAGCTTTACGTTCCCGCTGATTCTGGCAGGCACTAACGTACAGCCGATTACGGTAGCCATTACCAAGTTTCTCGGAACAGACAGTGCCCATTATGGGCAGCTGGCCGTCGCGGCAACTGTGTCTGCGTTACCCGCTATTATCTTCGCATTATGTATACAGAAACATTTAGTGCGTGGTCTGAGCTTTGGCGCTGTGAAGGGATAGGTGTGAGAATATGTCAAGAATACAATTGGAAAATGTTACAAAGAAATTTGGAAAAGTTACGGCTCTGGACGGCATATCCCTGGATATCAAAGATAAAGAGTTCTTTGTCCTGTTCGGTCCCGCAGGTGCCGGCAAGACAACTATCCTTAACTGTATCGCAGGTATCCAGATACCGGAAGAAGGGGTTATCAGATTTGACGGGGAGGTCATGAATCTTACAGATGCCGCCCACAGGGACACGGCTATGGTGTTTGAGAACTATGCACTGTATCCCCAGATGACAGTATATGACAATATGGCCTCTCCCTTGCGGAGCCCGCTATATAAAAGAGATGAAGCATACATAAAAGCGAAGATCCAGGAAGTTGCAGAGATGATGAAGATGGACTATCTTCTGCAGCGTCTGCCGAGCCAGCTGTCCAACGGTCAGAAACAGCGTGTCGCCATGGGCCGCGCCCTTGTCCGTTCGCCGCGGGTATATCTGATGGACGAACCGCTTGCACATCTGGATGCAAAGCTCCGCAATTCTATGCGTACGGAGCTGAAAGAGATACAGGCGAACTTCGGGACAACGAGCGTCTACGTAACCCACGATTTCATGGAGGCCATGTCTCTTGGTGACAGGATTGCCATCGTTAACGAAGGCAAGATTGTCCAGATAGGTACCGGTGACGAGATCTATTACATGCCGCGCAATGAATTTGTAAGCCAGCTCATGGGCGACCCGGAGATCAACCTGATTGCGGGGACGCTTAAAAAGGAGGGGGAGTCCTATTCATTTGTAATGGATGCGGGAGAAAAGATGTATGCCCTTCCGACGGATTATGAACTGTTTGAAAAGCTGGATCATCTGGGATGTGAGAGAGTAGATATCGGTATGCGGCCCCAGAACCTGAACTATTCTTTTGAGGCCAGGGAAGGATATCTGAAGTGTACGGTATACAGTTATGAAAGCATAGGAAACAAATCCGTAATCGTCGCGGAGCTGAACGGGCTTCAGCTTCGGATGATTGCCCCCAATGGACTCACGGTCAAGATCGATCAGGATATTTATGTCGATATGGAACTTAACTACGCTATGTTCTTTGACGCAGAGTCAAAAGAATATTTGACAAGATATAACGAAGCTGCCGTATTGGCTTTGACAGAACAGGAGGGGTAGGGATATGGCTGGATTGAGAATAGAACATCTGTATAAACGTTATGAGAACAACGGCAAAAAGAAGAAAAATGCGGTACAGAATGATTATGCTGTAAAGGATCTGAACCTTGTATGTGAACAGGGGGAGTTTATAGCGCTTCTGGGCCCCTCCGGGTGTGGCAAGACTACGACGCTGCGTATGACGGCGGGTCTGGAGGATATCACGAAGGGGGATATCTATATCGGAGATACGCTCGTCAATAATCTTCACCCGAAAGACAGACACATCGGCCTTGCTTTTGAAGACTATGCCATGTATCCGCCTCTGACCGTATACGACAACATAGCGTTTAACCTAAAGGCCAAGGGCGTCGATAAGGCGGAGATTGATAAGCGGGTGCAGGAGATTGCGCCGCTGATGCAGTGTGACGATCTGCTGGATAAGATGCCTGTCAAGCTGTCCGGCGGTCAGAAGCAGCGTGTGAATATCGCGCGCGCTATCATCCGGCGTCCGGAGCTGCTCCTCATGGATGAGCCTCTGTCACATCTGGACGGGAAGGCCCGCCAGGCGATGCGTACGGAGATAAAGCGCCTCATCAACGACATCAAGTGTACGACCGTATATGTAACGCATGACCAGTTAGAGGCGATGTCGCTGGCAGACAAGATTGCCATCATTAACTTCGGCGTGCTGCAGCAGTTCGGAACGCCGGCAGAAGTATACGACGACCCGGTAAATGAATTCGTCGCCTCCTTTATCGGGGAGCCGCCGATGAATATCCTGGAAACCACGATTGCCGGAGAGGAGGAGCATTTCTTCTTCACGTTTAAGGACAGCAATCTGAAGATAGCCGTCCCACAGCGCTACTATAATGTGGTGAGCAGCGGGTTCAAATGCAAGATGGGGGTACGGCCTATGGATGTACTCATCGGCGGGGCAGATTCTATGGGGGCGCCGGAGGAAGTTGCCACATTTGAGAATCTGGGTGACGAACGCCGCATCGGTATCCATGTGGGAGAAGCGCTGCTTATGCTTATCACTGATGATGAAGCACGCTATAAGAGCGGCGATATCATCAAGCTGGAGGTCCGTGGGGAGAAAACACATCTGTTTGATATTGAGACGGGAGACCGCATACGTGAATAGCGTATAGTTTAAAGAGATATTATGAAAAGGAGGTAGTCATGATGAGCAGTTTACCTGAAAAAATGAAAGCAATTGTGGCCTATGCGCCCGGCGATTACAGATACGAAATGGTCGACACGCCGAGAGCAGGAGAGGGCGAGATGATTCTGAAAGTAGAAGCCTGCGGTATCTGTGCAGGAGATACGAAAGCTTATGCAGGAGCCGCAAGCTTCTGGGGATTTGACGGACAGCCCAAATACATAAAAGAACCGATGATTCCGGGCCACGAATTTGTCGGTACGGTGGTAGAGATCGGGGAGAAGGTAAAAGGCAGCTGGAAGATAGGCGACAGGATCTGTCCGGAGCAGATCGTACCGTGCGGAGAGTGCATGTTCTGCAGGACCGGGCGCCACTGGATGTGTGAGAAACATGATCTGTTTGGCTTCCAGAACAATGTTAATGGCGGGATGGCAGAATATGTAAAGCTTACGAAAGAATCACTTCCCTATCTGGTGCCGGCAGATATGCCCATTGAGAAGGCGGCGTTGATCGAACCGTACGGCTGTTCGTTCCACTGTGTGGAGCGTGCCCAGGTGACGCCGAGGGATTTCGTCGTACTTTCCGGTGTGGGGACGCTCGGCCTTGGCATGGTGGGAGCCCTCAGGCAGGCAAATCCGAGGTGCCTCGTAGTTCTTGATATGAATGAAGCCAGACTTGCAAAAGCTCTGGAGTTTGGAGCTGATATTGCATTGAATCCTGCAAAAGAGGATGTGGCCGCTAAAATCAAAGAGATGACTGACGGCTACGGATGCGACATCTATATAGAAGCGACCGGACATCCGTCGAGTGTACAGCAAGGGCTTGACGCTATACGGAAGATGGGGCGCTTCGTAGAATTCTCCGTATTCGGGCAGCCGGTTACGGTAGACTGGTCTATTATCTCGGACAGGAAAGAATTAGATTTGCTGGGCGTACATCTAAGCCCGTTCTGCTATGATACGGTCATTGACTGGATTAGCAGCGGGAAGCTTCCGACCGAAGGTGTCGTAACACATAAGTTCCCTCTGGAGAGATGGGAAGAGGGATTCCACATTGCAAAGACCGGCGAGAACGGAGCGCTGAAAGTGATTCTGGTTCCAGGCATGGATGCATAAGTCGTAAGGAGGAAAAAGTGTATGCAGCGTATATTAAACAACCCGGATAATATTGTAGATGAGATGCTGGAAGGATTTCTGAAAGCGCATGGCGATATCGTGGAGGCAACGGACAATCCGAGGGTCGTTAAGGCAAAGAATATTCCGGAAGGAAAAGTCGGCGTGGTAACCGGAGGAGGCTCCGGGCATAAGCCAGCCTTTATCGGATACGTTGGGGAGAATCTGTGCGATGCGGCAGCCGTAGGGGAGATCTGTTCCTCCCCTACCGCAGCAGCATTCCTCGATGCCTGCAAGGCAGCGGACCAGGGAAAGGGAGTTGCATGTCTGTACGGCAATTACTCGGGAGATAACATGAATGTAAGGATGGCGGTGAAGATGGCCGGAAAGGCCGGCATTACGGTAAAGACGGTTGTGGCCAACGACGATGTGGCATCTGCACCAAAAGACCAGAGAGAGAAACGCCGCGGTGTGGCCGGCGAGGTGCTGATGTGGAAAGTAGGCGGTGCAAAAGCGTCCAAAGGCGGTAATCTGGACGAGGTGATTGCAGCAGCCCAGAAAGCCATCGACAATACCCGTTCTGTAGGTATCGGGCTGACACCGTGTACGCTTCCGGCAGTAGGCCATCCGAATTTTGAGATCAAGGATGGGACGATGGAAGTCGGCATCGGCCATCATGGGGAACCGGGAATCGAGGTATGTCCGCTGGAGACGGCGGATAAGATGGCCAGGAGGATGGTCGATGTGGTGCTGCCGGATTATCCTTTCGCAGAGGGGGACGAGGTGGCAGTGCTTGTGTCAGGTCTTGGAGCAACACCGGTCATGGAACTGTATGTATTATATGATGAGATTGACAAGCTTCTGAAAGAGAAGGGAATCAAAACCCATAAAGCATATGTAGGTAACTACTTCACGTCCCTGGAGATGATGGGGGCGACGCTGACTATCATGAAGCTGGATGAGGAGCTGAAGGAGCTGCTGGATATGCCGGCCTACAGCATGGGGCTGAAACAAAGATAGGACGAACCGACAACAAACAGGGAGGGGTTAATGTGATGAGCACATTTAAAAATGCAGACGGCAAGCCGGTACTACTGAAAATGGTCAAGGCCATCCAGGAGAATAAAGCATATCTCGGCGAGGTAGACGGCCTGATTGGAGACGGGGACCATGGTATGAACATGAACAAAGGGTTTTCTGTATTTGAAGCCCGTTTTGCAGAGGAGGACATAAGCTTTACAGAAGGGCTGGATGAACTGGGAATGATACTGCTGAATGAAATAGGAGGCTCCATGGGTCCTATCTATGGAACAATTCTGATGGATATGGCAGAGGCAGGGGAAAGCCTGGAGGACATCAGCGTGGCTGATTTTGGCAATATGCTGGCGGCAGGGCTTGACGGCTTGCACGACATCGTGGAGGCACAGGTGGGAGATAAGACGCTGGTAGACACGCTTTCTCCTGCGGTAGACGCGGTAAAGCAGGCGCAAGAAGCGGGGGAAGGATACGAAACAGCGCTTCAGAAGATGAAGGCTGCTGCGGAGGCCGGGCGCGACAGTACAAAGGATATGGTGGCAAAGTTCGGGCGCTCCAGCCGTCTGGGAGAGCGCTCCAGAGGGGTGCTTGACGCCGGAGCCACATCATGCTGTATCCTATTGTCCGCAATGGCAGAAGGAATATCAGAGCTGCTGTAATGCATGTAATGAACTACATAAGAACACCAACCCAAGGTGCCTGTTTAGGGCATTTTGGTTTTTTTGGCTGTAAACAATAAGGGGAAAATATAAAGAAGCAATGTTATACTCTAATTAAGATAAGAATATAGTTAGGTTTTTAACAAGGAGGCACTATGAAAAGGAACCTGTATATAAAAATAGCGTATTGGTATTATACGCTTGGAATGACTCAGGATGAGATTGCAAAGCGTCTTTCCTTTACGAGGCAGAAAGTGAACCAGATTATCAGCTCTCTTATCGATCTGGACGTTGTAAATATCAATATCCACGGTTATGAGCGGGATAATGTGGAGCTGGAGTGCAGGTTAGAGGAACGTTTTGGCTTAAAGGAGGTACTTGTTACGGAGGACTACGGTGAAAGCAGTACCGCTATCTACAAAGTTGCTAATGTAGCAGCCCAGTATCTGGATGAAAATATCAAGCAGGGAGATATCATCGGAGTATCCTGGGGGCATACGCTGTCGGAAGTCGTCAAGCAGATGGAATTCAAAAGGCGCAGCGAATGCCGGGTAGTACAGCTTATCGGTGCCCAGAACATAGAGGATTTCGTGGAGAAGTCGGATGAAATAGCCAGGGGGCTTGCCAACAGGCTGGACTGTCCAAGCTATATGCTGTACGCCCCGGTTGTGGTGGAACACGCGGAGACGAAAAAATGGCTCATGGAGGAAAGAAGCATCAAAGTATCCTGTGAACTTATGCAGAAGTGCGATGTGGCGCTGCTTGGGGTTGGAGAGCTTACAGAACAGTCTACCATGTGCACGAGCGGGCACATAACGAGAAATGACGTACGGATACTGAGAGAACGGGGATTTGTGGGCGATATAGCCATGAATCCAATCAGGAAAGACGGAAGCTGGGACAACTGTCCTTTGAGCGACAGACTTTTGAATGCAGATATGGAGTGTCTGAAAGGAATTAAGAATACCGTCCTGATTGCAAGCGGCAGGCAGAAAGTAGAGGCGATACAGGCAGCTCTTTGTACCGGAACCATCAACACGTTGATAGTAGATGTGACGACGGCAAGGCAGGTCATGGACAGCTTTTAACATATAAATACAATCAAGAAGAAGTTACGGCGCCATCTGGGCAGGAAGTCCAGATGGCGCTTTTTCATATTGGAAACCGCGACATTCTTTTTCTATAAGAAAGGAATTGACAAAAGTGTATGAGGTGATATACTGAAATTACAAATGTAAGATAATATTACATATGTAACATTTCAAATGATAAGAAGTGAGTCGTGGAGTATAAAAGACCGGTTCATGATAGCTTTCGGGAGGCTGTAAGATGAAATATATTCTTGGGATTGATGTCGGAACATCAAATGTAAAGGCTGTTCTATTTGACGAGTATGGAAATGAAGTGTGTGTGTCAAGCAGGGAGAGCCAGCCAGTCAATGGTACTGCAAACCAGATGGAACAGGATATGAACCTTATATGGGAAAAGGTGAAGCGTTGCATAAAAGCTGTCATAGAGGAAGGAACCTGCGGCGGTGATGAAGTAATCGCAGTCGGCGTGACGGGCCAGGGGGAGGGATGCTGGCTGATTGACAGCAAAGGGGATCCGGTGCAGAACGCTATACTATGGTGCGACGGCAGAGCGGTGGATGAGGTTAAGGCGATTACAAAAGACTGTCCGGAAATCGGCAGGCTCTATCATACCACTACCGGTACGCCGCCGCTGCTTGGCAATCAGATGATTCTATTAAAATGGATGAAGAATAACCGGAAAGACATCCTCGATCATGCGGAACATCTCATATTCTGCAAAGACTGGATACGCTATAAGATGACCGGTGAGATCCGGGCTGAGATTACGGACAGCCTTACCTCGCTGGTAGATGTCGGGAGCGGGGCTATCGCAGATGAGCTTATGGAAGCATTGGACCTATTCGAATACAGAAGCTACCTTCCGGATCCGGTCCGGTCTGACCAAGTGGCAGGGACTGTTCTGGATTCCTTTGCAGATGAAGTGGGGCTTCAAAGGGGAACACCGGTTATTGCTGGAGCGCTGGATACTTCCGCGACGGCTGTAGGGCTCGGGGCTATCCATGAAAAAGATGTCTGTGTGATTCTTGGCACGACGTGTGCAAGCGAAATAGTCCTGAAAAAAGAGGACTGCCATTTTGGAGCAGAGAATACAAGATATGAAAAGCATCCTCTGGGCGATCTGTACGTGGAACTGCAGCCTACGCTTAACGGGACGCCGAATATAGACTGGATGCTAGAGAACATAGCTCTTACAAAAGATTTTAATGAGATAGACAGAATCGTAGACAGGACACCGGTCGGATGCGGAGGCGTCGTGTATCACCCTTACATCAGCGTGGCAGGAGAGCGCGCCCCTTTCTATCACCCATATGCGAGAGCCAGCTTCTTCGGCATCAGCCAGGTGACTACGAGAGACCATCTGATCCGGGCCGTGTACGAAGGAATCAGCCTTTCCATCCGGGACTGCCTCCAGCACGTAGATAAAAGCGGAACAATATATCTCGCCGGGGGAGGAGCCAAGAGTCCGGTATGGGCCCAGATGATTGCAGACGTGGCCGGCATGAAAGTTATGATTCCGGCCGGCGAAGAACTGGGGGCGAAAGGCGTGGCGCTTATGGCGGGCGTAAGCCAGGGACTGTACAGGGATTATGATGATGCCGCGGGAAAAGCCTGTAAGTTCAAACATGTCTATCTTCCGGGTCCATCGAATGTTAAGAAGTACGATCTCTTATATGAACTGTATAAAAGGGTTCGGATACATAACCAGGAAATATGGGACTACAGGCATCAGATGAACAAGAAAATGAAAGCCATCAAGGAGGACTAATATTATGAAGATTTTTTTTACTGCTGAGTACGATGAAGAGGAGCTGAAACCGCTGTATCAGGCCGGGGAGGTCATCAAAGACGGATGGGCGCTTGGCCTTCCTAAGATGGAGGAAGAGGAGCTGATGGAAAAGACAAGAGATGTGGACATGATCATCACCAGCTACGATGACATCACAAGAAATGTGATTGAACATGCAGAAAATCTCAAACTGATAGCCTGTACGAGAGCCACACCGGTCAATGTGGACATAAAGGCTGCCAGGGAGCGCAATATCCCCGTCCTATATACGCCGGGACGCAACTCCGACTCGACTGCGGAGATGACGATAGGCCTGATGCTGTCGGCGGCCAGGAAGATACCTATGGCCTATAAAGCATTAAAGGATGGAAAATATACAGGAAACCCGGATGCCAGGAAGGAGACAAAGGATGGCCTGAAGGCAGACGTAATCTGGGATATGAAATTGGATGCTCCGTACATGGTGTTCAAAGGGACGCAGCTGAAAGGAAAGACGCTCGGCATCCTGGGCTACGGCAGCATCGGCCGCAGAGTCGGACGTATTGCCAGGGCCTTTGGCATGGAACTTCTTGTGTACGATCCCTTTGTCGGAGAAGTGGAGATAGAAGAGATAGGGATAAGAAAAGCATCATCAGTAGAAGAGCTGATGAAAGAATCTGATTTCATTACGTGCCATATGAAAGTCACCCCGGAGACGACAGGAATCATCAGCCGGGAAAGGATCGCATTGATGAAACCTACCGCGTATTTTATCAATGCATCGAGGGGAGCGATTCTTGACGAAGCGGCCCTCATAGATGCCCTGAAAGATAACAGGATTGCTGGAGCGGCATTTGACGTGTATGCGAGTGAGCCGATTGCGGGGAACCATCCGTATATTACAGAACTTGACAACGTGGTCGTCACGCCTCATATCGCCGGAGCGACCGATGACGTGCTTGTGAACCATACAAAACAGATCGTATCTGATATAAAGAGGTTCCTCAAAGGAGAGCATCTGTTATATCAGTACAGATATTAAGAAGATGGAGGAAGAAAGATGAACAGAGAAAAAGCAAAACTGATGCAGATTGAAGTGTGTAATACTGCCCTGGAGATGTACCACAGCGGGCTCGTTGCAGGAACGTGGGGAAACATATCAGGCAGGGTAGATGACGAGCATATGGTCATCACGCCGTCCGGCATGGATTACGAGCGGCTTGCCGCGGAGGAGATGGTGATCGTCAATATGAAGACGCTTGCGTATGAAGGAAGCTTGAAGCCTTCTGTCGAAGCGGTCGTGCACGCCGCTATCTATCTGGACCGGCCGGAAGTAAATGGCATCATGCATACGCATTCTACATACGCCCTCACGGTAGCCGCGGCCAGAAAGTCCATCCCCCCTATCTGCGACGACCAGGTTCAGATTCTGGGAGGCGATGTGCGTCTTGCCGCATACACCATGCCGGGCACAAAAGAGATGGCAGAAGCCGTAGTCGGAGCCTTAGAAGGCAGGGCAGGAGCCCTGATTGCCAATCATGGGGCCATTACGGTGGGGAGGACGCTTCCTGAGGCATACGTCGGTTCCCAGGTGCTGGAAAAGGCGGCCATGGTATATATCAATAGCCAGAGCATTGGAGGCGGAGTGGAAATATCTCAGGAGGATATTGACTTTTTCCATGACTTCTTTCTAAACAAATACGGACAGAGATGAGAGGGGAGACAGAATGAAGACGCTGATTACAGCAAGGTTTGACAGGCAGTATACTGAATTGCTGGAAACGGTTACTACAGATTATGCATTTGCCGGCTATGGCGTGACGGGAGAGAAGATGCCGGTGACGGAGATGAAAGTAAAGATAAAGGGGATAGAGCTCCTGATAACAGAATTCGAGGATATAACGGATGAAGTAATCGAAGCGGCCGACCGATTGAAAATCATCGTGTGCTGCCGTAACGAAGCCTTCGCGAGCATAGACATCGAGGCTGCCACGAAAAAGAAGATTCCTGTGCTGCGGGCAGGCGGACGTAATGCCATAGCGGTGGCAGAGCATACCATAGCGCTGCTCATGTGCGTATCCAAAAATATAAGCCTCACAGACCATCTGCTGAAATATACAGATGATCTGACAGGAGTATCTTATAACGACGGCAGCGGCAAGCGAGCCGAGACGATGTCCGAGTGGTCTATGGATCCGGATGCACCCTTCGCCCTCTACGGAGGAGGGCCGGAGATGTACCAGAAGACGTTCGGCCAGATTGGATTTGGAATGATTGGGAGGGAGGTGGCCGGACGTGCAAGGGCGCTCGGTATGAAACTCCTTATATATGACCCATATGTAAGCCAGAAGGATATGGAATATCTTGGAGCGAAAAAAGCGGATCTTGATACGGTGATGAAAGATTCGGATTTTATCAGTGTCAACTGTAATGTCGTCCCTGAAACAGAAGGCCTTATCAGCAGAGAAAAAATCGCGCTTATGAAGCCGACTGTTTACTTTGTGAATACGGCAAGAGCCAAAGTGCTCGACTACGATGCCTTATACGACGCTTTGAAAGAAAACCGGATCGCGGGGGCGGGGCTGGACGTATATCCGGTTGAGCCGATTCCCTCAGGTGACAAGTTCCTTGGCCTGAAAAATGTAGTGCTGACCCCTCATCTGGCAGGATCTGCGAGGGACATCGTAGGACACCAGACAGAGATTACGTTACATGATGTGAAGAAGCTGCTTGCTGGAGAACCTCCCCGGTTTATCTGTAATCCGGAGGTGCTCTCCTAGATTGGAGGGATAAAAAGTGCGGTATTCCATAGGGATAGATATCGGGACGACAACGGTCAAATGTATCTTGTTCAGAGAAGGCCCCCAGGTAGCCGCGGAGGCGGGAAAAGAATATGAAACGCTTCTGCCGGAGCCTTCCTGGGTACAGCAGAATCCTGAGAACTGGTGGGATGCGGCCGTACAGTGCATTCGTATGGTACTGGCAAAAAGCTGGGTCAATCCGGAAGATATAAAGGTCATATCGGTAAGCAGCCAGGCGCCTGCCGTACTTCCGGTGGACAAGGACGGAAGGCCGCTGCATGATGCGCTGATCTGGATGGACAGGAGAAGCAAGGAAGAATATGAGATTATAAAGGAAGTAGTCGGGGAGGATAAGATATTCGATATTACCGGGAACCGCCTCGACACCTATTTTACTTTGACAGAACTCATGTGGTTCCTTCGCCACAAGCCAGAAATCATGGATAAGTGCCACAAGGTGCTCCAGGTAAACGGATATATCAATTATAAGCTGACCGGGACGTTTTCTATAGACGACACGCATGCTTCGCTGACCCAGATATACGATATTCATCATAACTGCTGGAGCGATGAGCTGTTAAATGCAATCGGCGCGGATGCCTCTCTGATGCCGGATGTGTACCAGTGCTGTGAACCGATAGGTACCGTATCGGCAGAGGCGGCGGCGCTCACAGGACTGTCTGTCAAGACAGCGGTGCTGGCGGGGGCCGTGGATGCCACGGCGGCAGGTCTGGAAGCAGGGGTATATGAAGGGGGGAGGATAGCGGAGATGAGCGGTACGAGCTCTGTCGTACTGATCGGATTTGATAAGCTGGTTACGGCGCGGGAACTGTCATACCTGAAAGGAAGGGGAGAGAACAGCACTATCCTCTATGGGGCGATGAATACGGCAGGCGGGTCTCTTAAGTGGTTCAGGGACGCGCTGTATGGCGGAGAGACCATCAGAAAAGATTCCTATCAGCGGATTAACAGAGAGATAGAAAAGATGGCGAAATATCCGTCAAAGATAATATTCCTCCCTTATATGGCCGGGGAGAGGGCCCCTATCTGGGATCCGGACGCGAGAGGGACCTTCATAGGGCTGAACCTGAATACGAACCGGGCGGAGATGGTGCGCTCTATTATGGAAGGAACTTGCTTTGCGCTGAAGGACAATCTGGACCAGGCGGTTAAAATCGGAATTCCAATCCACGATATCATCTGCTGCGGCGGCTGCAGCAAGAGCGACATCTGGCTGAAAATCAAGGCATCTGTGATCGATAAGGAAATCAAGCTGCCGGAAGTGAATCTGGGTGCGCCCGGAGGGCTGTCCTACATGAATGCCGCCTTTATGGGGGAATACGAAAGCCCGGAAGAGGCATCGGCTGCCAGCCTTAAGATCAAACGTACGGTGGAACCGGTAAAAGAATGGGTAGAGCCTTACCGGGAGATGTACCACATATATGTGGAATCGTACAAGGCATTGAAGGATGAGTTTAAGGCACTTGTAAAGATATGATTGACAAAGGCCCATAGGATAAGGCGTGTCCTATGGGCCTTTACCTATGCTGCATGTTACTCCCCACTGAGCAGTTCATCGGCAGTCGTATTTAGAATCTGGGCAAATGCTTTGAGTTCTATATCTGTCACAAATCTTTTTCCGCATTCGATTCTTTGAATCGCGTTCTTATCTAAATCGATTCCTTTCAGCTGCAGCTTGTCTGCAAAAGCCCGTTGCGAAACTTTGGGAGTAAGCTGCTTTCTAAGCATGCTGAGCTTATTGCCGCATAAGTTATTTTTTCCGCTCGTCGTTTTATTTTTATACATTGAGAAGCCCTCCGTCATAGGTGGTGTCAAATAAAATGACATTCACTACTTGTCATTATTTTTAGTTTATGTTAAAATAGTTGAAAATATGACATCTTGTAGATGTCAGTTTTAAACTATTGTAGAATGATGGGAGTGGACAATATGTATAGTTTAAATGAATGCTGCATGCTTGTTGGGATAGTGCCCTTGCTTCTGGGGCTCATCATTACAATTTGTATTGCTATAGTGCAGATCTGCATGTCTTTGAAGAGATGACCGATAACCGGCTGGCCGGGTTATCGGTTTTTTATTTTGAAATAGCACTTGACCCTGACCTTGGAGGAGACTGTAGGATATCTTTGTAAGGAGGAAAATAGGATGGAATCATGTATGAAGGTAAAGAATCTTACGAAGAGATTTGGAAAGAGAGTCGTGGTGGATAGGCTGTCGTTTCATGTGAGCAGGAAGGAAGTGTTCGGCCTGCTCGGTCCGAACGGGGCCGGCAAGAGTACGACGATTGAGACAGCTCTCGGGCTAAAAAAAGCGGATGGCGGCACAGCCGAAATCGTAGGGATGAATCCTGCGGCAAAGAGGAAGAAGATATTTGAGCGTGTCGGCGTACAGCTCCAGTCATCTAATTTTCAAAACAATATACGGGTGGAGGAGATATGCGAAGAGCTGTCCGCACTCTATAAGTCTCCGGCTGACTACCGGGAACTTCTTCGCCAGTTCAAGCTTGAAGAATTCTTGAGGCAGCCGGTAGATAAGCTGTCGGGCGGAGAGCGGCAGAAGCTGTCCGTCATCCTTGCCCTGCTTCCGGGGCCGGAGCTTGTATTTCTGGATGAACTTACGACAGGACTTGACGCGGCGGCCCGCAGGGAAGTATGGCAGACGTTGAAAGGATTAAAGGAAAGAGGGATGACGATATTCCTCACGACGCATTATATGGAAGAAGCAGAGAGCCTGTGTGACCGTATTATGCTCATAAAGCAGGGAAAAGAGATTATTACAGGGACAGTAGAAGAAGTCGTGGAAAACAGTCCGTACGATAACCTTGAGGATGCATATCTCTGGTATATGGAAGAGGAGGGAAAGAGATGAGACGTTTTTGGACATTATATAAGATAGAACAGAAACTGGGGTTCCGCTGCCCGGACGGCCTGATATTCGGGGTCGCCATGCCTGCCGGCATTCTCGTGCTCATAGCAGTTATCGCAGGGGAAAAGGCAGCAGGCGGTGGGAACTATACATTTCTTCAAAGTGCGTTTGCTTCGTTGACGGCAGTAGGAATCTGTGCAAGCGCTTTTATGGGAATCCCCCTGACCATAGCCGATTATCGGGATAAAAAGATCCTAAAGCACTTTTTTGTCACGCCGTGCAGTCCGATGGCATTGCTGGCGGCAGTAGTTACCTGTGGGACGGTGACCGCGCTCATTTCCTGTGCGGCGGTTTCGATAATTTCTGTGGCCGCATTTGGATACAGGATGGAAGGAAATGTATTGCTGTTTGCGTGCGCATACCTGCTGGTCATGGCGGCCATGTACAGCATCGGCATGCTCATAGCAGGACTGTGCAGGACCGTTAAGATTGCAAACGTGGTAACGACAGCAGTGTATTTTCCGATGCTGTTCTTATCCGGAGCTACCATACCGTTTGAGCTGTTTCCGGAACGACTTCAGAAAGTGGCATCCGTGCTTCCTCTGACGCAGGGAATCAAGCTGATGAAAGAGATATCCATGGGCGGGCAGGTGGAAGATACTGCCGGAATCGTGGTACTGCTTGCGGCAATTACTATTATCTGCTGCTGTCTTACAAAATTTACATTTCGATGGGAATAATCGGTAGTATAATTATATATCGGGAGGTGTGATATGAAAAAGGAACATTGCTGTGAAAATAAGCCGGGGGATAAGCTCTATAAGATTGGAATGTTCGCAGCCATGAATCATGTGACGATAAAAGCATTGAGATATTATGACGAACAAGGCCTGCTTAAGCCTGTCTATGTAGATGCCGATTCGGGATACCGCTATTACACGGCAGGGCAGCTGCCGATCATGCATCAGATTCTGGCCCTGCGTGGCATGGGCTTTTCTCTGGAAGAGATAAGGTCCATACAAAAAGGCACTTCTGAGAAGGCGCTGCTGGCGGCCAGAAAGCAGCAGCTTCTAACTGAGATTGCAGAGAGGACCGCCAGGCTTGCCCAGGTAGAGAGCTACCTGTCTGCCGATAAGATAGAATCGGAAAATCATGTACTCATAAAGAAGCTGCCGGAGGTGATCATAGCTTCGGTGGAGACGACACTCCACGGCTATGAGGACCTGTTTAATCTCATGCCTCCCATGGGACAGGAGATGGAACGTCTCGGATGTATCTGTGCCGAGCCGGAATATTGTTTTACGATATACCATGACGGCGGGTACCGGGAAGAGGACATCAATGTCGAGATCTGCCAGGCCGTCACTGAGAAAAGGCAGGATTCAGAGACGGTAAAGTTCAAGGTGATGCCGGCGGTAGAGACCGCCGCATGCATCCTCCACAAAGGTTCTTATGAAGGATTTCCGGAGGCTTATGGTCAGGTGCTCCGATTCGTGGAGAACAATGGGTATGAGATATGTGGAAATCCGAGGGAATCGTATATCGACGGCGTATGGAACAAGGAATCAGAAGAGGAATGGCTGTCGGAGATTCAGTTTCCGGTAAAGAGAACAAGTGCAGAACCGCTGTAAAAAAATAAAGATTAACAGTGTATCGAATTGACAAATGCGGGGAAATCATGCAATATGGATTTGAGAAAGTACCCTTCCGGGAGATTGGAGTATGCGACATGCTGTTAATAAAAAATGCCGAAGTCTATGCGCCGGCCAGTATTGGAAAAAAAGATATTCTTATATGTAATGAAAAGATAGAGATGATAGAAGACAATATAGAAGGACTGCCTGGAAACTGCCGGGTGGTGGATGGAGAAGGACTTCTCCTCGCCCCGGGGATGATTGACCAGCATATCCATGTGACCGGGGGAGGCGGAGAAGGCAGCTTCCACACCCGTACCCCGGAACTTGCCATGTCCGAGATGATAAGGGGGGGGATTACCACGGCAGTCGGCCTTCTCGGCACCGATGGCATAACGAGAAGCGTGGAGAACCTGTACGCTAAGACGGCTGCGCTGAACGAGGAAGGGGTTTCTGCATATATGCTCACCGGGGCCTACGGATATCCGGGGCCATCCATAACAGGTGAACCTGACAGAGATATCCTGTTCGTCAAAGAGGTGCTTGGAATGAAGCTTGCGCTGTCCGACCACCGGGCACCCAACGTGACCCCGGAACAGCTGATGCAGATTTCAAGCCGGGTCAGAGTGGCAGGCATGCTGAGTGGGAAGCCGGGAGTGGTCGTACTTCATATGGGGGATGCGCCGGAAGGGCTGGAACCGGTATACGAAGTCCTTAAAATGAGCACGCTTCCGATCCGCAACTTCCGTCCCACCCATGTGAACCGCAACAAGGCACTTCTTGAAGCCGGATACGGATTCCTTGAAAAAGGCGGCTATGTAGATTATACATGTGGGATGAAAGGGCAGCCTTCACCGGGCCAATGTATCGCGGAGGCGTCAAAAAGAGGGCTTCCGCTTGCACATATTACAATCAGTTCCGACGGTCACGGCAGCTGGTCAAGCTATGATGAAGACGGGACGCTTCTGGATATCGGCGTATCGGGAGTGGACAGCCTGTACAAAGAGCTGCGGCTTATGGTCAAGAATCTGGGCATGCCCCTTGAAGATGCCCTCGGATATGTGACCTCCCATGTGGCGGAAGCGCTCGACATGTACCCGAAGAAAGGCTGCATAAAAGAAGGGGCGGATGCGGATATACTGCTCTTTACAGAACATCTGGATCTTCACACGGTGATAGCGAGAGGCACGGTTATGATGGAAGGCGGGGTTTTGAAAAAGATGGGCACATATGAAAGCTAGGATTATGAGCCGATATCACAGCACGGGCACCCCGCCTTCCCGGAGGCTGCACTACAGAACGGCTAAACGGCTGACGGCACTTCGGGATTGTTATTAGAAAAGTTCTGCAGTATCACGAGCGGCTGGTAAGAGCTTTTATTTACTATCTTGACGCCCTTCTTCGCGGCAGCCTCAGATATGAAGTATTCATCCCCTGTGACATCTCCGTAGCGGATAAGCTCGGGAGTCTCGCACTCGAACACGCCGAACGCCCCATGACCCTGGACGATGACAGCGCAGTAGCATGCCTGGTCGGTCAGGGTATAGCTCTGCCCCGGCAGGACGGTCACTTCTTTGGCGGCGACCCAGTCGTTGGCGTAGGCAATCCATTTCTCTGACGCCGCAGGCGTTTCGCATTTTAATCTTGGTGCCCGGAAGTACGTCTCTTTATAGTCGGGTCTTGTACTTTCTTCCCAGTCAATCTGATTGAAAATAGCATCCAGGTCTTCCTTTTCCTCTTCCGGTGCACAGTCTGTGAGGAGATTATGAGGATTGACTTCTCCCATCGTAACATTTTCCATGATCGTATTCACGTCACTGTTCCACTGTGGTTCAAAAGTAACGACGGATGCGGGAGCGTGGATTACGCCTGCAGGCGTATACCAGCCGGTCCCGAGCTGTATGCGGTAAGCGCGGGAAAGCTCTGTAATCCTATTGTCTTTTGTGTCATAATTTTCCAGGCATTCCATGACCTCCTGCTTTGTGGTAGAGGGGTCAAAGCCAAAATACGTAAGAGGAAAACGTCCGAGATAGCTGCAGTTATACTGGGGCGGGAAATAATAAGCCTCAGGTTTGCCGTGCATGCCTATCCTGGCAGCTTTTTCCTCTGTCAGATGAAGATGGTGGAACAGCGGCTTGTCATAGTCATAGAGCTTGGCAAATGTCGGCCACGTACCATACTTAGACATAAGGGCGTCCCCAATCAGGTCGCTCCCTAGTTCATCCACATAGTCTTTGAAAAGGCGGACGGATCTTGTGGCGGAATCCTCCAGGACAAAGCTCATCCCTTCTGTTTCACCGGTCTTGGGGCCGTTCAGTGCCCTTGCAAGAGAGCCGAGCCATCGTTCGCAGATGCCGCCGCGGTCCATGCCAAGGGCATAGTAGTCATCGGGGTGCAGCCGGAGCCTTCTGCCCGGTTCGTTAAAGCTGCGTGGGACCCAGGAAGGCATCAGGTGCAGGATGCCCTCCCCGTGCTCCAATACATTTCTTACATTGCTCATAATGATTTCCTCCTTCAGAATATTTATTTGCTATATGTATTTAGTACCAATGGTAAAGAAAATAAATTTCATATACAAGTTCAAAATATAGCTTTTGAATTATAATAGCACAAAAAATATAAAATTAAAATACGAAATAATAGACAAAATGACCGATTTATAAAAAAATATTTCATATGATTATTGACAATGTTTTTTCTGTAAGATAAGATAATCGTACAAACAATAAAACCTTCACAGAACAGAAGGTGTACGCACAAGGAGGAAGTAATATGTTGCTGAACATGAAAGATCTGTTGGCGGTAGCTAACAGAGAAAACTTTGCCGTGCCGGCTTTTAATATTGGTACGGGACAGATATTGAACGGTGTTATGGATAAGTGCGAAGAGCTGAAAGCACCTGTCATCCTTGCCATTCATCCGAATGAGCTGGAATTCCAGGGGGACAGCTTCCTGAAGATGTGTATCGACAGGGCCGCCGGCTCGCCCGTTCCGGTCTGCATCCATCTGGATCACAGCGGATGGGAACCGATTGTCAGGGCCGTAAGGGCCGGTTTTACTTCTGTAATGATAGATGCCTCTTCTCTGCCGTTTGAAGAGAATGTTGCCATTACAAAGAAGGTGTGCGACCTGGTGCATCCGCTTGGAGTATCTGTAGAAGGAGAGCTAGGGACTATCGGCACCACGGACGGGGATACCGAAGGCGGCACGGAGGATATCATATATACGAAGCCGGAGGATGCGGTGCGCTTCGTGGAAGAGACGGGATGTGACACGCTTGCGGTTGCCATAGGAACGGCCCACGGGATCTATCCTGCAGGGATGAAGCCAGAGCTCAGGCAGGAACTGCTGAGCGATATAAAAAGCAGGGTAACGGTACCCCTTGTGCTTCATGGAGGCTCGGGAAACGAGGATTCAGAGATTGCAGAAGCGGTCCGGCGGGGAATCAATAAGATCAATATATCTTCCGACATTAAGGATGCGTTCTACCAGGAACTGAGAAAGACGCTGCAAGACCAGAAGATCCGTGAGCCGTTTGAACTTTATCCGGCAAGCGTCACAGCCATGAATAAAGTGATCGAGCACAAAGTAAGGCTGTTCAACGATGACGATAAAGTCAAATATTACTCATTGAATGAAATGCTGTAATGCTTTATGATGAAAGAAAAGAATCATAGATTCGGAAGTAGGACGGTGTTTTATTATGGATAAACGTGGGAATTCTGTACTGGAAAATATCAAGGCCAATTATGAAAAATTATTTTCTGCGGAAAAGAAAGCTGCCGCATATATACTGGCAAATCCGGAACAGGCTATCATGATGAATATATCTGAACTGGCCAGGAAGAGCGGAAGCAGCGAAGCTACGGTAGTACGTATGTGTAAGCATGTGGGCTATCAGGGGTACTACCAGATGCGTCTGCTGATGTCCCATGATCTGGGGAAGGCAAGACCCACGTATGATGAGAATGAGATGCTGAGTTCTGCAAGGAGAATCTTTGATTCCAGTGCCGCGAGAGTAGCAGCACTGGAGGAGGCTATCGATCTTGAGCTGCTGGTTAAGGCAGTACGGCTGCTGCGTTTGAGCCGGATGGTCTTTGTCGTCGCTGCGGGAAACACGAGCCCCATCGCGACAGACCTGGGATTCCGCCTGGAACGTTGCGGGATTCCCTGTTCGTATTCTATGATTCCGGAACATTTCCTGAATCATGTCAGCCTTGGAACGAGTGATGATACGATTGTCGCTATCTCCAGGTCCGGCGCTTCCAAACAGGTCGTACAGGCCATGGAGCTGGCCATGAAAAAGCAGATGCACAGTATCGTGATTACGGGCGAGAAGGATACGCAGCTGGCGGAACACGCGGATTGTGTGATACAGATTGTGGATAAGAAAAAGCAGGCGCTTGACACGGAGCCGGATTCCCATCTTCTGGAGATGGCAGTGAGCGACGCGCTTCTCTATATCAATCGTCATTTTGATGCCTTGACCCAGAATGCAAAGGACGATAATAAGGAGGCAGGCTACGGCGACGACGTAGAATTGCTGCTGAGTGAATATAAGCTGTAAAAAAGCGGAGGATACAGATGGCTTACATAGATAAATACAGGAACTACCTTGAGTCGGTGCCGGATGTCATCGAACGGTGCCGTGCGTCCAAAAAGAGGCCCGTGCTGGCCTATACGAGTAATCTGGACGCCATAGTAAAATGGGATGTGGATAGCTTTAACAGATTGCTGGAACGATATCTGGAGGAAGAACCGTGCTGTGAGGAAGGAGAGGCCGTTGGAAGCATGCAGGATTTTGCAAAGATCGTGAGCTACTATGCAGTGAACGGACTTGGGGGAGAGGTGGAGATAACATCCGGCGGGGTTATCGAGAGGCTGAAGGACTATTTTGACATATATTACGGACTTGGGGGGACATGCGCGCAGGGTGCCGCCGCGCTTGGCACGTTAGGGGTGCCGGTGCTGATCCACATTACGGACCGGTCGCGGGAAGTGGTCAAATGGCTGGAGGACAAAAGGATAGAATCGGTGAAAGGACACAGAAGTGTTCCGATAAAGGAGTGCGTGACCGGGGAGGAGCCTTTGATTCACCTGATTATGCAGTACGACAAAGGAGATGTAATCAGGTGTGGAGACAGGGAATACGAGGTGCCGGTTTCAAACCGCCTGATTATGGGATATGACAAGGTGCACAAGGTTATGCCGGTAAGACAGGATTTTCTGGAATATCTGGAAGAGCATGCCCAGATGATGTGCTCCTATGATATCTCGGGATTCAATGCCATAGTGGAGCCGGAAGTCCTGAAGGAGCGTGCCGGAGAGCTGGCGAAGCATTACAGGACATTAAGATCAAGGAACCCGCAGCTTAAGATATATTTTGAAAGCGCTCACTTTATCAGTGCCGGATGCAGGGATTTGTTGTATGACACGCTTGCCGGACATATGGATATTATGGGAATGAATGAGGAAGAGCTGGTGGATCTGGCGGGTAAGAAAGCCTGTCCGGTAGACAAGGATGACATCAGATCTGTAATAAAAGGTCTGGATCATATGCTGGAGCTGTACCCGGTGAAAGGAATCGTGATGCACAGCAAGGACTATGCGCTGTATTACGGCGAGATGATGGAAGGGGTGGACGTTGAGATGGGGCTTACGCTTGGGAGTCTGATGTCTGGGACACGGGCACGCATCGGGCGTTATGGTACCATAGACGACTGCAGGGAAAGCCTGAAGCTTCCATTAAGTCCCACAGGAATCAGGTTTGTGCAGGCTCTGGATGAGATGGAGCTGCAACATGAGGCTGTGCTTGTACCTTCGCGGTATATGGAGAAGCCGAGATATACCATTGGGCTTGGAGATACCTTCGTAGCCGGAATGCAGCTATGTTTTATGTAATAGTTCTTTTTTTTGACTGTTTAGTGAAAAATAATTTCACATTATAACGCATGAATTGTAATTAATAACTAAAAAATGTAATTAAAATGTGGGATAATTAACAAAAAATGCAGTTATATGAAATTATATTTCATATTTACATTGACATTTAAGTTTTGGATTGATATGATTTTTTCAGAGACTAAGATGCTTCCTGTACAGAAGCGACGGAAGTACGTAAGGCGAGAATGAGGTGAGATATTTGGAAGAGAAGGCGAGAGAAGGCGAAGCATATGTATTGGAATGCCGCGGCATCTCCAAAGCGTTCGGAGGCACACAGGCCCTTAAGGATGTCAATCTGTTTGTGAGGCCTGGAGAGGTACATGCGCTTCTCGGAGAAAACGGTGCCGGCAAGTCTACCCTGATGAAGTGCATTATCGGGCTTCACCAGCAGGATGAGGGAACGATTCGGTTTGAAGGCAGGCCATATACCGCCAGGGGGCCGGTAGAGGCGCTGAATGCAGGGATATCGATGATACATCAGGAACTGAATCCGGAGCCCCACCTGACGATAGCAGAGAGCGTGTTCCTCAAAAGGGAAGACACAAGAGGTATCTTTCTGAATAAAAAGGCGCAGAACGAACGGGCGGAAGACATCTTAAAAAAGTTTAACTTTCCACACGGCGCCAAGACCTTGATGAAAGAGCTGACACTGGCACAGATGCAGATGGTAGAGATTATCAAGGCAGTATCCTGCAATGCCAGGCTGATTATCATGGATGAGCCCACTTCATCCCTTGACAGCGAAGAGACGGAGCATCTGTTCCATACCATTCGCGAGCTGAAGGAAAAGGGTGTGGCAATTATCTATATATCCCACAGGATGGAAGAGATATTCCGAATCAGTGACCATGTTTCCGTATTCAGGGACGGTACATATATCGGAGAGCGGACTATGGAAGGGGTCACCCGTGATGAACTGATCTCCATGATGGTAGGACGTAAAGTGGAAAATGTATTTCCAAAGACAGCCTGTGATATCGGCGACGTGGTGTTTAAAGTGGATAAGCTTTCCGGCAAGGGGTTCGAGGATATCAGCTTTGAGGTGAGGAAAGGCGAGATACTTGGGATTTCAGGCCTGGTAGGCTCGGGACGGAGTGAAACGATGCGGGCCATATTCGGAATGGACCCTGTTACGGGGGGCAGAATCTTTCTGGAAGGCAGGGAAATTAAGATAAGAAAACCAAGCCAGGCCATCCGGTATGGAATCTGCATGGTGAATGAAGACAGGAAAAACTATGGCCTGGCTCTCCACCGGTCGATACGGGAAAATATGACGCTGCCCACGCTGCCGATGAAACAGAAGGCGCCGATACTCAACAAGAGGCAGGAAGAGAAAGAATGCCTGGAGATGGGCAAGATGCTGACTCTGAAGTCGGCCAGTATCGAGCACGATGCATTTTCTTTAAGCGGCGGCAATCAGCAGAAGGTCGTGCTGGCCAAGTGGCTGCTTGCCAATCCGAAAGTATTGATTCTGGATGAACCTACAAGAGGGGTTGACGTGGGTGCAAAATCGGAGATTCATACGCTGATGTGCGAGTTTGCTGCTAGAGGGATGGCTGTCATCATGATATCCTCAGAGCTGCCGGAAGTGATGGGTATGAGCGACCGCATTATCGTCTATCACGAAGGGAAGATCAACGGGGAAGTCTCCCGTGATGAAATATTAAACGGAAGCGCGGACCAGGAGACGATTCTGGGTAAGGCATTCGGCGGAAAATAGGAGGTAGAGCCAATGGCAAAAGACAAAGGCAGCATCATCGGAATGGACAGAGAGAAATTCCGCATGTTTATGGGTAAATATGGAATCGGTGTAATCCTTCTGATTATGATGGTTTTTATATCTGTCATGGAACCGTCATTCAGAAGCACGAGCAATATGATTAATGTTGCGACGCAGGTATCTATCAACGCGATGATTGCATATGGCATGTGCCTGGCAATCACGACAGAAGGAATCGACCTGTCTGTAGGAGCCCAGCTTGCGCTCGTGAGCTGTGTCCTCGGACAGCTGATATCCGGGAAAGGGTGGAATATTGCGGCAGCAATCATCGTGGCGCTTCTCGTGTCCACGCTGTGGGGATTTATCAACGGATTTCTGATATCCAAGTTCAACATGTTCCCGTTTGTAGTGACGTTGTCTACCCAGTTGATCATCCGAGGCTTTGCCCAGGTAATCAGCGGGGGCCAGGCAATCCCGATAACGGACATGGCATTCAAGAGTATCTACTCAGCCAAAATCGGACCGGTGCCATTCCCCATTCTCGTCCTGATACTGGCAACGCTTCTCATGTACACGTTACTCCACTGGACCAAGTTCGGACGGTATGTATTTGCAGTGGGCGATAATATGCAGGCGGCGATTGCTTCAGGCGTAAGTATTATAAAGACGAAGACGGCGGTCTATGCCATATCAGGTCTTCTGGCAGGGATAGCAGGCATTATCTTTACGGCCAAGACTGCCTCTGCCCAGTCCAATATAGGTATCGGGTATGAGACGGACGCGGTGGCGGCCTGCGTGCTAGGAGGCACCTCATTTGCGGGCGGCGTTGCCACGGTGCCCGGAGTACTTATGGGGATATTCATTATAGGCTTCATCTACAACGGCATGAACCTGATTGGGATTGATTCCTATTACCAGTCCATGACAAAAGGTGCGGTTATCATAGGAGCCGTGCTTCTTGACATGGTGATGAACAAAAAGAACAGCTAGTTTGCCGGGTGATAGTTAGGAGGCGGGAGGAGCCTCTTGATTATAAAGAGTTTATTCAAATTAGAAGGAGGAACGAAAATGAAAAGAAAAGTGTTAAGCGTACTGCTCTGCGTCATGATGACAGCCGTATTGGCGGCCGGATGCGGTTCAGACAACAAGGATGAAGGTAAAAAAGACGACAAGGCCAAGACAGAAGATGCAAAAGTCGGCGACGTGAACGGAGACGGCAAGATAATCTGCGGATATATCTCCAAGAATATCGTTGACCCGTTCCACGCCCCGATTAATGATTATGCTAAGGAGACGTTTGATGGGCTGAAGAAGGATGGAACGATTGATGACTGGACGGGTATTCTGGATGGCGAGACGGATGCCAACAAGCAGATTGACCGCGCCGACGAGTGTATTGCGAAGAACTGTGATTATGTAATCATCCTGCCGGCGGAAGCGAGCGCTTCCGATGCGGCTGTCACCAAGATGGCCGATGCAGGCATCAAGGTGATTGTCGTTAATTCCAAGACAGACAGTACGGACGATGTGGCGATGGCCTATGTAGGCCCGAACGATGTGGAAGCGGGCGAGATGCTGGCACAGTGGGTCATCGATAATGTGCCGGACGGCGGAAAATATGCGCACTGCCAGGGCGTTATCGGCAATTCCGCCCAGATTCAGCGGGGAGAAGGCATAGAGAATATCATGAAGGATAACGGCAAGTTTGAATCCGTTGGGGATTTCCCGTGTGAATGGCAGGCGGATAAGGCGGCCAATGTAGCGACAGATATGATGAACCAGTACAAAGATGAACTGAAGGCGATCATCTGTGACAACGACGATATGTCCTCGGCGGCTCAGAAGGCATGCAACGACGCGGGGAGAGAAGATATTGTCTGCGTAGGCGTGGATGGGAATGAGAATCCGCTGCAGATGGTAAAAGACGGCGAAATGGGTGCCACGGTGCTGCAGGATGGTCCTGCACAGGTGGAAGGAGCCATAGATCTGATAAAGAAGGCCTTAAACGGTGAGGCGACAGAGAAGGAAGTCATGATATCTTTTGTGCTTGTAACGAAAGACAATGTTGATGAATATCTGAAATAATCCACGTAAGAAAGGGAGTGCATCTGGCACTCCCTTTCTCTCATGTGATCTTTCGGCAGGACAGCTGCTGCGTCACCGGCCTTCCGTAAATTCCTGAAATACATCGGCCACGCGCTGCATATCGTCCCTTGTAAAGCGCTGGTCGCAGCTGATGGACATGATATGTTCATAGATGTAATGTGCGCCAGGATACTTTTCGATGTCTATGAAGGGTGGTACAGGCCAGTATACTTTCGGCGGTATGCCGGCGGCTGCCAGGTGCTTCATGAGGGATTCCCTGTCTTCGCAGAGGAAGGGGAAGAACATAGGGCAGGTGTCCTGCGGAAGATGGGGAAATACAGGCCGTACCGATGGATTGTCAGGGAGATGCTCCAGCAGATACGCATAATTACCGCGGCGCTTCTTGACGGCCTCGGCAAGCGGGTAATGGAGGATTGTCTGAAGGGATTCGCCGTCGCCTTCCTGCATGTCGAAGATTTCCCGCAGCATCCATTCTGCTTCCCAGAATGCATCGGCACTCTTCTTATTCAAGGCCTCGTCTCCGGTTCTCTCGTATTCTTCTCTTGTCCGGAGCGCCCTGTCCCTTATCTTGAGATGCTCTTTATCTGCGGGGACGGGCGATACGCCAAAGCGTCCGGTGCGTTTGAACGCCAGTCCCCCGGAGGTTACCCCCATCCATTTGCGGAGGCTGACCGCGACATAGTCAGTGTCGGGGCAGGGCCCGGACGGTGAGAAGGCTGTGTGGGTCGTGTCCTGCATGACCGTCACGCCCCGGTCCCTGCATGTTCTGACAAAATCAGTATCAAAAGTAGAAAAGCCGTAATAGCCGCAGATGAGCAGAAAGCTGATCTTGTCAATGAGGCTGTCGTCAAACTGCGGTACGAGGCTCTGGTCTACGTCGTAGTAGTAGATCTTATATCCTGCTTTGACGAAACAGCCGCTTACCGTCTCGCACGTATATGCCGGGAGATAAGCTGTCCGTTTCGTATCTGTGAGCATGGAATCCTGCAGGCAGAGATAGATGGCACAGCGCCCGGACATGAGGTGGCTTACGCCGCCTGCGTCCGGACAGACGAGGTCTATGTAACCGTTTGTTTCAGAACTGTTCTTTTCGTAGGGGAAGAACCCTCCTATTTCCATATGTGATACCTCCTGTGATTATTATATATTCTGGTACTTGAATTGGCTTTGGCTGCGCCGGCTCAGGACGACAGGGTCTTTTTGAAGTCTTTTCGCTCCGCCTCCGGAACCATGTCGATGACGAGGCAGGACGCGAGAAGATTCAAGGCTGTCATCGGCAGCGTCAGCGAGTTGTAGAACATCTTCGTCGAAGTCTTGCATAGGAGCAGGTGGGTACTGTGCTCGGCCGCCGGCGAAGAGATGCTGTCGGTGATGGTCAGGATAGGGACGCCTGTGTCGGCCGCTTTCCTGGCAATGCTCCCCATCGGGTAATAATACTTGGGGAAGGAAAAGAAGATGACAAGGTCACCCTCGCAGAGATGCTGCAGGCGGTTCTGCGTCTCGGCCAGGTCGGCCAGATCGATGAGGGTCGCTTTGAAATATAAAAGCCGGAGCCTTGCTTCCAGAAATTCACCGAGTATCTTGGAGATGTCATGGGCAAAAATAAAAATCCGTCTGCTCTTTTTGATCTGCCCGGCGGCAGCCACGATGGATTCCGGATTGAATGAAGCTGAGAAATCAGCGACCGCGGCTGCTTCCTGACGGCAGATGTCTGTCAGCAGCGCCTCCTTTGCGGAGCAAGACGCATGTTCAGGTGGAAAATAAGCCGGCGCAGAGAGCAGGCGTATCATATGCTGGGTGTATTCCCTGAATTCATTCTTAAGCTCCAGGAAGCTGGAACAGCCTATTTTTTCACAGAAGCGCAGCAGGGTCAGCTCGGAAGAGGCTGTCTGCTGGCTCAGCTGGGCCAGAGTGATATAGCAGACGTCCTCTGGATTTTCCATCAGATAGTCTGCGATTCCCTTCTGCTTCTTTGTCAATGCGGGATACATATCCCGGATTCTCTGTAATATGTCCATGTTGTTTCCTTTCCATATATAGTACCCTTATAAAAAACAGACGGCGGTGATACGCCATAAACTGCCTATAAAATAAATATAAAGAATCCATAAACATTTTGCAAGTAAATACTTTACAATTTTGCTGTTATATGTATAATAATAATTAAAAAGTAAAGTAAATACTTTATTTTTTGAGAATTCTGTATATCTCATGACAAATAAAGTAGGTCAGCTTTGCAGAAGGAAGTACAAAAAGGGAGGAGAGAAGCAGCAATGAAAAAACTATTTGAAAAACACTTTGAGCGCACATGGCTTGTAATCTTTCTGATCATGTTCGTTATCATCATGATTCCGTTTCCGTTCTTTTACAGCGAAACCTATATTCCGGCTATAGGAGGGATTCCCTCATATATCTTCGGATGGTTCGTACATACGGCGGTTACGTTTGCCCTGATTATCGTCTATTACAGAATGTGTATGAAGCGAAAAGAGTACCACGTGTATGATGAGAAGAACGAGGAAGTTACGGAAGGGGGAGAGGAATAATGTCTGAAGCAATCCAACCATCACCGGCACCATTTTACACGGTTCTGGTTATATATCTAGGTATTATGGCATTTATCGGCTGGTACGCCAGCAGAAAGACGAAGAGTCTCGGCGATTTCTTCGTCCTCAGCGGAAAAGCAGGTGTTATCGTAAGCGGTATCGCTTATTTTTCCACACAGTTTTCTATGGGTACGTTCCTAGGGACACCAGGAACGATATATGGGGTAGGATATGCCGGCATGGCTATCTCTGTACCGGGCGCTGTCTTCTGTATGATTCTGCCGGCGCTGCTGATAGGAAGAAAGCTCGTGACGCTCGGGCATGAATATGGTTTTCTTACGATGGCGGATTATCTGACCGACCGTTATCACTCCAGATCCATGAGCGGCGTACTCGGCGTCATGATGCTGTTTTTCCTCATCCCGATGATGGGAGCACAGATTATCGGCGCGGGAGTCATCGTGCATGTATTTACCGGCCTGCCTGAGTGGGTAGGGGTTGTAGGAATGGGAGTCATCGTTATACTATATTGTATGAGCGGCGGAATGAAGGGGGCGATGATGACCGATGTCATCCAGGGTTCCCTTATGATAGGAACCGCGGTTGTTACATTTATTGTATCAATCGTAATGGGAGGCGGCTTTGACAATATCAACAGTACGCTTCAGAATATGAATGAATCATACCTGACCTTCCCCGGGGCTAACGGGTATATGCCGTGGGCTTACTACGTGTCCAACATCGTGCTCTGGTCCTTCTTCACGATGGGGCAGCCCCACCTGTTTACGAAATTCTTTACGATGAAGGACCATAAGACGATGTTCAAGGCCATACTGCTCGGTACAGGAGGGATGTTTGTCTCCGCCACGCTGATCGAATGGGCCGGCGTCAATGGAATCGCGTCCATCCAGAATATTGAGAAGGCGGACCAGATTGTTCCTATGATTCTGCAGAGAGGGCTGAATCCGTTCCTGGCCTCCCTGTTCATCGCCGGAATCGTGGCGGCAGGAATGTCTACCATCGACGGCATCCTTGTCACTACGACCGGAGCCGTGACACGTGATATCTATCAGAAGATAGTGAACAAGAAGGCGACAGATGAGAGCGTCATGAAATTGTCCAAAGTTGTCACCATATTGATTGGCCTGGTCGTTATACTCTTTGGCGTATTCCAGCCCGGCAGCATCTTTGAGATCAACTTGTTTGCCTTTTCCGGAATGGCGGTCTTCGTCGTGCCGATCCTGTTTGGAATGTACTGGAAGAAATCGACGGCCCCGGGCGCCATAGCTGCTGTGGCGGTAGGCGTGATCGCTCTTCTTAGCTTTACGCTTATTCCGGAAGTGAAGGAACTGGCCCATGGATTCCATGCACTGTTCCCGGCGACGATACTCGGCGCAGTCACGATGGTAATTGTCAGCAAGCTGACACAGGCTCCGCCGCAGGAGACCATTGACCGGCACTTCAAACTGTTACAGAAAGGTTAGTGCCATATAAAAGAGGAGGTAGTTAGATGTATCTTGGTAAGATGACGACAGCCCAGGCAAAAGAGGCGTTTCAGAAAGACCCGGTGCTTGTGATACCGGTGGGAAGCACGGAGCAGCACGGCGCCCAGTGTGCGCTTGGAACAGATTATATGGTGCCGACATATCTGGCGGACCATGTGGCTGACATGGAAGATGTGATCATTGCTCCTACGGTTCCGTACGGCGTCTGTCCTTATCACCTGAGCTTTGAAGGCAGTATCAATATCGGATATGAGGGGCTGTATATGGTTCTGCACGGAATCATGGACTCGCTTATGCAGCATGGGGTGAAAAGGTTTGCCATACTGAACGGACATGGCGGCAATACGCCTTCCATCGACCGCGCGGCGCTCGAAGTCTATCATAAGGGCGGTATCTGCGCCAGCATAGACTGGTGGAGCCTTGTGGCAGAGCTGGATGAGAAGTTCCGGGGCGGCCACGGCGATATCCTGGAGACGTCCGCTATGATGGCGGTCGACCCGGATGCGGTGCACCTGGAGCTTGGGCAGCCTATGAATCCGCAGCATCCTTCCGATAATGTAGAGGCTGCCTATATACAGGCGGTCCGCTATAAGGGCGGCACGGTCCGCCTTGTGAGAGATACGAAAGAGATAGCTCCAAGCGGGTGGTTCGGTCCGTTTGACCCGAAGGATTCGACGGCTGAACTCGGGCAGGAAGCGCTTGATATATCCGTTGCGTTTATCCGGGGATTCCTGGAGGAAATGAAAGAGTTTGCATGTAAGTAGAAGAGGAGTAAGAGACCAATCTCCGGCTGTGCGACAATGTGTGCACAGCCGGAATATCTTGCAAAGCCTCATCAGATACAATTCTAAAAAGTTATTCTTTGAAAGTTACTTGACAGTCGAAGCGTTACATGATAATATGAGGAAGTATTTTAAATGAGATTTGGATTCACATATTTTTGTAAGTCATGATATCTTAATTTGATGATTTACAAAAATATGTGATTTTTGATTTTAACGAGAAATATAATAAAATATCAGGAGGTATCTTTCATGAATAAAGGTACAGTAAAGTGGTTTAACGCACAAAAAGGATTTGGATTTATCACAAACGAGGCAGACGGAGAAGATGTATTTGTACATTTTTCAGGTATCGCATCAGATGGTTTTAAATCATTAGAGGATGGCCAGTCAGTAACATTTGATATTACTGCTGGTAACCGTGGAAATCAGGCAGTCAACGTATACGCTGCATAGATGGATGCAAAAAGGTGCCCTGTGGACGATGGTCCACGGGCCCTTTTTTCGTTGAGCTGGTAAAAAGAGTGGATGAGAGGTTCACGGAACAGGAGAGTTCTCTGCTTGCTGAGATAGATCTTATTCAGGAAAGGAAGTTGAGATTATCAAGCAGAAGATAACCTGAGCGAAAGTGCTATAAAGCAAGAAAAAGACTTGCTTTTTTCCGGTATATATGATACAATATCCGAGCGAATGGAAGTAGGTCTTTTTTTTATGCCTAAAAACGGGCAGCCTCGCAAGCTGCCAGGTAACACGTTAATTAAGAAACATAAAGCGAGGTGGAAGTTGTGCGTACAAGAATCACATTGGAATGTACAGAATGCAAGCAGCGTAACTACAACATGACGAAGGATAAGAAAACGCATCCGGAACGCATGGAGACTAAGAAGTACTGTAAATTCTGCAAGTCACACACATTGCACAAGGAAACAAAATAGTCGCCGCAAAGGAGTGGATGTCATGGCTGAACAAAAAACTCAGAAGAAGAGCTGGTTCAAAGGACTTAAGGCAGAATTCAGGAAGATCATTTGGCCAGATAAGATGACACTTGCAAAACAGACAGCGGCAGTCGTTTCTGTGTCTGTTGTACTGGGAATCATTATCGCAGTTATTGATTTTCTCGTACAGAACGGAGTGGATTTATTAGTAAGATAGCACTGATAAACTGCAGGCAAGAAAGGTGATTTTATGTCAGAGGCAAAATGGTACGTTGTTCATACCTATTCAGGGTATGAGAACAAAGTAAAGGCCAACATTGATAAGACAATCGAAAACCGGCATCTGGAAGAACAGATATTAGAAGTCCGTGTTCCCATGCAGGATGTAGTGGAACTGAAGAACGGCGTCCAGAAGGCGACACAGAAAAAGATGTTTCCGGGTTATGTGCTCATCCATATGATTATGAATGACGACACATGGTATGTTGTCCGCAACACGAGAGGCGTGACAGGATTTGTCGGGCCGGGCTCCAAACCGGTTCCGCTGACGGATGCGGAGATGGCGCCGCTTGGAATCAAGCAGGAGAACATTGTCATTGACTTTGAAGTGGGCGATACCGTCCAGGTAATAGCCGGGGCATGGGCAGATACGGTTGGAGTAATCCAGGCGCTGAACATTCCAAAGCAGAGCCTGACGATCAATGTTGAGTTATTCGGCCGCGAAACGCCGGTAGAAATCAGTTTCGCAGAAGTAAAGAAAATGTAGTAGGAAGTGGGAGGGGCGTGTGACGTTCCCGCCAACACCACAAGGAGGTAATTGAAATGGCAAAAAAAGTAGAAGGTTATATTAAGTTACAAATACCTGCCGGCAAAGCTACACCGGCACCACCGGTTGGACCGGCTCTTGGTCAGCACGGTGTGAACATCGTTGAATTTACAAAGCAGTTCAACGCTAAGACGGCGGATCAGGGAGATATGATTATCCCGGTCGTAATTACAGTTTACAATGACAGAAGCTTCAGCTTCATCACAAAGACGCCTCCGGCAGCTGTTCTTATCAAGAAAGCCTGCAATATAAAGTCAGGTTCAGGCGTGCCGAATAAGACGAAAGTTGCTACGATTACAAAGGCTCAGCTTCAGGAAATCGCTGAACTGAAGATGCCGGACCTGAACGCTGCAACTGTAGAAGCTGCTATGAGCATGATAGCAGGTACCTGCCGCAGCATGGGTGTTAAAGTAGAAGAGTAAGAGTTAAAGCTGTATTGCCAATTGTAAATGTTAAATATGTGGGAGGGTTATCCCGACATTACCACGAGGAGGTTTTTTAGAATGAAAAGAGGAAAGAAATATATAGAAGCTGCCAAAGTTATCGAAAGAGGAACTCTTTATGATAAAGAGGAGGCGGTTTCATTAGTTAAGAAAACTGCAGTAGCTAAATTCGATGAGACTATCGAGGCTCATATCAGAACCGGATGTGACGGACGTCACGCTGACCAGCAGATTCGTGGAGCGGTCGTACTGCCTCACGGAACAGGCAAGAAGACCAGAATCCTTGTATTTGCCAAAGATGCCAAAGCAGAAGAAGCAAAGGCCGCAGGGGCAGATTTTGTAGGAGCGGAAGAGCTTATTCCTAAGATTCAGAATGAAAACTGGTTTGAATTCGACGTAGTAGTCGCTACGCCAGACATGATGGGTGTGGTTGGACGTCTTGGACGTGTACTCGGACCAAAAGGCCTGATGCCGAACCCGAAAGCTGGAACTGTAACGATGGATGTTGCCAAAGCTGTCCAGGAAATCAAAGCCGGTAAGATTGAGTACAGACTCGATAAGACAAACATTATCCATGTGCCAGTAGGTAAAGCATCCTTTACCGAAGAACAACTTGCGGACAACTTCCAGACGCTTATTGATGCAATCAACAAGGCTAGGCCGGCAGCAGTAAAAGGTCAGTTCTTAAGGAGCGTGACACTTACTTCTACCATGGGACCTGGTGTAAAGATCAACCCTGCCAAGCTCGTTTAATTGTATCATATAATATGACCTCCCCGCCATCAAGGCGGGGAGGTCTTTTTCGATGTGCTGCCGCAGCTCAGCACGATGGAAGCCTTGAAGGCATGTCCGTCGTATTCGAATTGGGGTATCCCGTTATATTTTGACACGACGTCGAGAATGGAGACGATACCGATGCCTTTCCTGTCTCTGGCCTTTGTAGATAAAAAAGCGTTATCCTTTCTGCAGACCATGCCGTTGTAGCTGTTTTCTACTATGATTACGAGCGTACACTTGTGGACGGCATAGAGCTTGAGCCGGATGTACCTGTCTTCCTGCACCTGCCGCTGGCATGCTTCAACTGCATTTTCCAGCAGATTGCCAAGGACGATGCATGTATCCGTGTCTGAAAACGGGAGGTCCCGGTCCAGCTGTACGGACTGTGAGAAGGATATGCCATTCTCCCTGGAAAGCTCCACATAGTAGGACACGATAGCATTGATGACGGGATTATCGCAATAAGATGTCGGGCGGAGTGAATCCAGGCTGCATAAATAATTGCTAATGAATTCTCCCATGCCATCATAATCGTCTGCATCCAGACAGGCCTGAAGTGCGATGAGGGTATGCCTGAAGTCGTGGCGTATACGCATGGTTTCTTCTATGCGCTGCTGGATCATCTCTGATTGCTTCTGCTGCGCGGCAAACTGTGTTTCCGATACGTGGAGCTCTTCCTGGAGCTTTGCGTTCTTTGTGGCTTCCACGACCATCTTCAACGCAATCGTATATGTGAAAAAGGTCAGGATTATCCACAGTATCGGTATGAAGTATATATCATTGACTCCTGCAGCCTGCAGCCTTCTGGAGAATATCGGGAATATGGCCAGATAATAAAGCAGTCTGTTGCACATGGGGATTCCCCAGGATATGCGCCAGAAGGCCAGGTGCTCCGTCGTATCAAGTGCCGTACGCAGCAGCCGCTTGAAGAGCATCAGTATAAACGGGAACGTCAGCAGCGCTACAGCCAGCGTGGACAAGGTATGGAGCAGGGATGCGTTTCCGGGGAGCCTTCCCGTCACGATATAATGGATTTGGGATGAACATACATAGATGCTGTCCGTATAGCTCATGACTATGGCGACGGTAAAAAGGCTCTGGGCAAAGCTGTAACCGGATGCGGCACGGAATAAAACCACTCCTGTCAACATGGCGGCAAAGGAAAGAAGAATCATCGTCCATGTGGTGAGCGGTTTTGTATAATATATGTAAGTGGAGGCGACGTCTATCAACATGAAAGCGGTTATGGAAACGACGGCTGTTGCCTGGTTTGGCGCCCTGAGATGGTCGGAAAAGGTCAGACACAGTACCAGGATGCAGGGAATGATGAACAGCAATGCACTGATAATATTATCCGGTGTCATCGACTTTCTCCTCCGGTCACATACTCGAACAGATAATTGGCGTATGACTGCCGTATTTCGTTTTTGCGTGCCCTTGAGATGGGGATGCGCTCTTCTGACGTCAGTATAAAATCTTTGCTGTCCATTGATTTGATGTAATCCATATTAACCATGCAATTGCGGTAGCACCACAGGAACTGCGGATACTTGTCCAGCATCGGAGCAAAATCCTGAAATGACATGTAGGAACGGATGACATTCCGGGCCGTGTGGACCTGTATGTAATGGTTATAGTAGTCTGTATAGATAATATCTGAAATCAGAATGCGTGTATAATGACGTCCTTCTTTCAGTTCGATATAGTGAGAGAAACGTTTCAGCTCTTTCTGGCATCTGGAGAGCGATTCTTCCAGCTGCTCGTAAGTGAAAGGTTTGAGCAGGTAATCAATTGCATGAAGGCGGAACGCTTTGACTGCATGTTCCTGGCTTGATGTCGTAAAAATAATCAGGCATTTGTCATCTATCTGCCGTATCTTCTCGGCAATATGGATACCGTTCGTTTCGTCCATGAATATATCCAGGAAGACAAGATCATATATGCCGGCAGTAAAGCTGTCTGAAAATCCTGGCCCGTTATCGTAAGTATTTATCTGCATATGGACTTTGTGTTCAAAGCAGTATCGTTCTATATTCTTTTGCAAATATTGTCTGTCGACAAGAGAATCGTCCACAATAGCGACATTCATTCTGCCTTCCTCCCCAAGTAAAAAATTCTGATTTTATTTTAACATACTATGAGATTCGGAGTCCTGTAATAAACAGTAAAAATAGCACTATTATGGTAATGCGGTGTCGGTAAAAGTCGGCTGTAAAAATAATGTAGGTTTGTCAAACATTTGTTACAGTGACCGTAAATAATCCTTTAAGACCTCATTCGGTGTTTTCCAGCCTAGAGGGCGCATGGGGAAATTGTTATAGTCCCTACGGTTATACACCTTCAGCTGCGCAGCAAAGTCCTCAAAGGAATAGAACAGATGGGTCGCATAAAAACGCTCATTGTCTTTCCGATGGCTGCGCTCTACCTTCCCGTTGTGACGAGGGGTAAAGGGACGGATGACCTTGTGCTTTATCCCATGTGTTTCCAAGCGCTTTTGGAAGAGGGTCGGCTTGTCCCGGTGAGAAGTAAAGCGGTTGGTGAACTCCGATCCATTATCCGTCTGGATGCACGCGATGGAGAGGGGGAACGCTTTTACGAGGTGTTCCACAAACTGCGCGGAAGAATAGGTGCTGTGTTCCTCAAAGGCTTCCACGAAGCGCCATCTGGAATACTCGTCAATGGCAGTGTACTGGAAGAACTGCTTCCCGATGACCCTGCTGTTTTTGAGGCAGGCGGAAGGGACGAATTTCACATCCACCTGAATACGCTGGCCGGGATACTCCATCTGCTCATAGGGCTTGGGGATGTACTTTGGATTGGGCGGATGGACGGCCATGATGCCCCGTTTTTTGAGGAAGCGGTAGAGTCCGGTGATGGAGCGGGAATAGCCGCGCTGCCTGAGCTTGACCCAGAAGACGACCAGTCCGGCATCCGGGTTGCGGCGGCGCATATCCGAGATAAGCTTAGCCTCCTGAGGGGTATGCTGGCTGGGGTGATGGTGAGGCCGTCTGGAGCGGTCACGCAGGGAATCCATGGAGCCGTCAAAGCGGCGTTTCCAGCGGTAGATATACTGCCGGTTGGTCTTGAATTTGACAGCGGCCTTGGTGACGCCATGCTTCTCAGCGTATCGGATCAGGGATAGACGGTATCTCATATCTTGTGTTATACTAGCCATAGCAGGGAACTCCTTTTTTGTTTGTTTTTGTTGTGGTGACTAAAATATAACACAAAAGGCAGTATCTCTGCTTTTTAAATATTCAGTTGTAACACATGTATTGTAATCCTACACGGTAAAAGTCGGCTGTAAAAATAATGTATTGACAACATCAGGCCGTAGTGATATAATAGCAAAGCGATGACTGCCGAAGACAGCAGGTGCTTTCAAACAGCGTAAGTGATGATACACGCCTGCCGAGGATGATATGAGATTCGATTTCTATGAATTTGTACAACCTCTGCGTCTTTTGGGCCGGAGGTTTTTTGTATAGAAAACGTTGTTCTTTTGGCAGCAGACTAAACTATAAGGAGGTGCACCATTTTCATGGCAAAAGTTGAGTTAAAACAACCAATCGTAGATACTATTGCAGGTGAAGTCAAGGATGCAGCATCAGTTGTTCTTGTCGACTACCGCGGACTTACCGTTGCTCAGGATACGGAATTGCGTAAGCAGCTTAGGGATGCCGGTATCATCTACAAGGTATACAAGAACACAATGATGAAAAGGGCTTTTGAAGGAACCGAGTATGCGGCTTTAGAAGAACATCTTGCAGGGCCAAGCGCTATTGCAATCTCTAAAGAGGATGCAACTGCTCCGGCAAGAATCCTGTGCAAGTTTGCAAAGGATGCAAAAGCACTTGAACTGAAAGCCGGCGTGATTGAAGGCGCAGTTTATGACACGGCAGGGCTTACGGAATTGTCCAAGATTCCTTCACGGGAAGAACTGCTTTCCAAACTGCTTGGAAGCTTACAGTCACCAATTACAAACTTTGCCCGTGTTATTAAGCAGATTGCGGAACAGGGCGGCGAGGTAGCGGCGGAAGAAGCTCCGGCGACGGAAGAAGCTCCGGCGGCAGAAGCTCCGGCTGAAGAGACGGCGGAAGCGACAGAAGAATAATAAAAATCATAAAATTGGAGGAAAATAAAATGGCTAAAATAACAGCAGCTGAGATGATTGAAGCAATCAAAGAATTATCAGTATTGGAATTAAACGAATTAGTTAAAGCATGTGAAGAAGAGTTCGGTGTATCCGCAGCAGCAGGTGTCGTAGTGGCAGCAGCAGGCACAGAGGCAGCGGCAGCAGAAGAAAAAGACGAATTTGATGTAGAATTAGTTTCTGCAGGTTCTTCTAAAGTTAAGGTAATCAAGGTAGTACGTGAGATTACAGGACTTGGATTAAAAGAAGCAAAAGAATTAGTTGACGGTGCTCCGAAGGTAGTTAAAGAGGCTGCTTCTAAGGCTGAGGCTGAAGAAATCAAAGCAAAACTGGAAGGCGAAGGCGCAGAGGTCAACCTTAAATAATATAGGTACCATCTGCAGCGGCTTACCGCAGAAGGGAAATCCCACTCGTTGGAATTTCCCTTCTTTTTTTGATATGAATGTGTTATAGTATTCCTAGATCCCTTTGGAATAAGGGAAAAAAGAATGGAAGGTCGTAAGGGATGAAAGTAAGTGTCAGGAAAATAAGTGAAATCACCGGTTTTTCTCCTGCGACAGTTTCCAATGCACTGAATCATAAAAAGGGCGTAAACAAAGAGACGGCTGATAGAATTCTTAAGACGGCAGAGGAACTGGGTTATAGACTGGACGAAAAAATTAGTAAGATCAGGTTTGTGATTTTCCGGAGAAATGGATTGATCATAGATGACAGTCCATTCCATCCTGCCGTGATAGAAGGGGTAGAGAGGCAGGCCAAATCTCTCGGCTACGAGACGGTGTTCAACCACGTGGATATTAACGATATGGAGTATGGAACGCAGCTGCAGGAGATACTTTCTGATACGGAAAGTGCAATAGTGCTGCTCGGCACAGAGATGCTGGAGGAGGATTTTGAGCCATATACACATGCGAAGAATAAGATTATACTTCTGGACGGCTGGAGCGACCACTACTTTTTTGACAGCGTGCTCATAAGCAATACGGATTCGGCAGCCAGGGCGGTTGAATACCTGATTGGGAAAGGGCACCGGGATATCGGCTATCTGAGAGGAGATTTCCGCATTCAGGCCTTCTGCTACCGTGAGATTGGCTACAGGCGGATTATGGACAGGCACCATCTGCCGGTCCAGCCGGAATTCGTCGCGACTGTCGGTACGAGGATTGAGACTGCATATGAAGGGATGCGGAGATACCTGGAGGAGACGCCGATACTGCCTACGGCATTTTTTGCGGATAATGATACCATCGCTATCGGCGCCATGCAGGCGCTGAAGGAACGCGGCTATGACATACCGGGTGATGTGTCTATCATAGGATTTGACAACATTTCATTCGGTGCCATCTCTGATCCGCCTCTCACTACGATCAATGTGTATAAGCACGAGATGGGGGAGATGGCGGTGAGAGAACTTATGCGTGCGGTAGAGGATGGGAAGAAGATTAAGACGAAGATACAGGTTTGCACCGATTTCGTGGAGCGTGCGAGCGTAAGAAAAATATAGCAGGCGTATGGCGGCGGGTACGTACCGCCTGACTGCACATGAGATACAGCCGGTCTGCCGGCCCTTATTTTGCATTATTGATGCAAAGGAGGGCGGCGGGCAGGCTGTTTTTTGCTGCATAGGCAGCGTCAGCGTACAAAAGTCCCTCATAAGTGAGGGACTTAGGGAGTTGAAGTGGACTTGTCCGCTTTGTACCGGCAGAGGAAATGGCTGCCCGGCAGGAGGTGAGACGGCTGTGATATTTTGCAAATAGCGACAAAGTTTATATAAACGTTAATATAAATATTTACATGAACGTTTAACAAAACAATATTATAATTGTGAACAAAATGTAAATAATGAATAAATGAATCGTTAATAATACACAAAAATAAGGTATGATAACTATTATAATTAAACAAAACGTAAATGATATTAGTATTTATTGATAAAAAGTATTGAATATTTTATATAAACGTTTATAATACAGATATAAACAGTTAAGAGGCGGTGAAGAAGTGAAAGCCAGTATAAGAAAGATCAGCCAGATTACAGGTTTTTCTCCGGCGACTGTCTCAAACGCTTTGAATCGCAAGAAAGGAGTCAATGCTGCTACTTCTGAAAAGATATTCAAGGCGGCGGAGACGCTGGGGTATCAACAGGAGAAGACAATTACGAAGATAAAGTTTGTTACCTACAGAAAGAACGGCCTTATCATAGATGACAGCCAGATCTTCCCGGCCATGATAGAAGGTGTGGAGCGCCAGGCCAAGGAACTCGGTTATGAGACGACGTTCAGCCATCTGAATTATGAAGATGAGTCTTTTGAACTCAGGCTGAGGGAGTTCCTTGAGGATACGAATTGCCTGACGATACTGCTTGGAACAGAGATGTTGGAAGAAGACTATGTGCCTTTTTATGACTATAAAGGCTACCTGATAGTGTTGGACGGCTGGAGCGATGGGATGGTATTTGACGGCGTATTGATCAACAATACGGATGCGGTCTGCCAGGCGATGGAGTATCTGGTTGGTAAGGGACATACGAAGATCGGCTATCTGAGAGGAGATTACCGCATCAAGGCATTCAGGTACCGGGAATTCGGCTATCACAGAGTGACAGGCAAGTACCGTCTGAAGATGGATCCGGAATTTCAGATAACATTGGGGACGAAGCTGGAGTCAGCTTATCAGGATATGAAGAGATATCTGGAACGGACCGCAAATCTTCCGACCGCATTTTTTGCAGATAACGACGTAATAGCCATCGGAGCTATGAGAGCTATGAAAGAGAAGGGGATTCGGATTCCGGAAGACATATCCATAGTCGGATTTGATGACATCGGATTCGGGAGCGTATCTACGCCGGGACTTACGACAATCCGGGTATTCAAGCAGGAGATGGGAGAAGTGGCGGTGAGAAGAGCGCTGGATCATATCAAATATTCGGGAAAGAATGTAAAGATGAAAATTCAGGTCTGTACACAGTTTGTCGAAAGAGACAGTGTCAGACAGATTGACAGATAAACAGTAGAACAAAGTATAAGAATGGAGGAAGTAAAATGGCAACCATCAAATTGGGATTTGCACCGACCAGAAGAAGCATCTTCAGCGCGCCGGATGCAATCAAGTACAGAGGACTGACGGCAGACAGGATGAGAGAGCTGGGTATCGATTTTGTAGATATCGATGACATCAATGAGGAAGGTCTGCTGTATGATGACGACGACGTGAAGAAGATTGCGGCGAAGTTTAAGAAGGAAGGCGTTGACGGAATCATGTTTCCGCACTGCAACTTCGGTACGGAATATGTCTGTGCGAGGCTTGCAAAAGAGATGAATGTACCGGTCATGCTCTGGGGTCCCCTTGACGAGCGCCCGGAAGAGAACGGCGTAAGGCTGAGAGATACACAGTGCGGGCTGTTTGCCACCGGAAAGGTGTTGAGAAGGTTCCGGATTCCATTTACATATGTGACGAACTGCAGACTGAACGATCCTGTATTTGAGAGAGGGCTGAGAGATTTTATCGCGGTTTGCAATGTAGTAAAGACTTTCCGCAATATAAGAATTCTTCAGATATCCACGAGGCCGTTCGACTTCTGGACGACGATGTGCAATGAAGGAGAACTTCTGGAGAGATTCAATGTGCAGCTCGCTCCGGTTCCGATGACGGAACTTACGGAGGAAGTGAAAGCGGTGAAGGCAGAAGGCAGCAAGCTGGCAGACATGATATCTTATATCAGGGAGAGCATGGAAGTCCAGATAAAAGATAACGAAGTAGAGAATGTAGCGGCTCTTGCGGTAGCTATGGAACAGCTTGTAGAGAAGTACGGATGTGGCGCCGCTGCCATCCAGTGCTGGAACGCGCTTCAGACGGAACTGGGCGTCATGCCGTGCGCGGCCAACGCAATATTAAATGACAAAGGGATACCGGTCGTATGTGAGACGGACATCCACGGTGCCATCACGGCTCTAATGGTCGAGGCAGCAGGGATGGGAGAGACGAGAGGCTTTTTTGCAGACTGGACCATCCGCCATCCCGATATTGAGAATGGAGAGCTTCTGCAGCATTGCGGCCCGTGGCCCATTTCGGTAGCTAAAGAAAAGCCGCAGCTTACATACCCGCTGGCTTTTGACCATCCGGGAAGTCTTACGGCAGAAGCGAAGCACGGCGATGTGACACTCTGCCGGTTTGACGGGGACAACGGAGAATACTCGCTGCTTCTTGGCAATGCAAAGGGCGTGGACGGACCAAAAGGTATGGGAACATATCTCTGGGTGGAAGTAGACAACATCAAGCGTCTGGAAGCAAAAATCGTGGAAGGGCCTTACATCCATCACTGCGTAGGCATTCACAAGGACGTAGTTCCAGTATTATATGAAGCATGTAAATATATTGGCGTAAAACCTGACCTTTACGACCCGATTGAAGAAGACGTCAAAGCATATTTAAGAGGAGAATGATTATGAGCAATCTGAAAGCATTAGCCTACGGGCTGAGAGAAACCGTAATCGACATGATCGTCGAGGGGAAGGCCGGCCACATCGGCGGCGACATGAGCGTGATGGAGATCCTGACGGAGCTGTACTTCTGCCAGATGAACGTAAGCCCTGAGAACCAGGACGACCCGGACCGCGATAAGTTCGTCATGAGCAAGGGGCACTCCGTGGAGGCCTACTACGCGGTGCTGGCGGAGAAGGGGTTCTTCGATAAGGAGGAGCTCGTCTCCACCTTCAGCAAGTTCGGCTCCAGGTTCATCGGCCACCCGAACAACAAGCTTCCGGGCGTGGAGATGAACTCCGGCTCCCTCGGCCATGGCCTTCCGGTCTGCGTCGGCATGGCGCTGGCGGGAAAGATGAACGGCCAGGGCTACCGGGTGTACACGGTGATGGGCGACGGCGAGTTGGCGGAGGGCTCCGTATGGGAAGGGGCCATGGCGGCCAGCCAGTACAGGCTCGACAACCTGTGCGCGGTGGTGGACCGGAACCGGCTGCAGATATCCGGCAGCACGGAGGACGTGATGGGGCACGACGACCTGCATGAAAGGTTCCGTGCCTTCGGCTGGCACGTGATCGACGTGGCGGACGGCAACGACATCGATGAGCTCCACGCGGCGTTCGAGGAGGCGAAGACGGTGAAGGGTCAGCCCACCGTGCTGATTGCCAACACGGTGAAGGGGAAGGGCTCTTCCGTGATGGAGGACAAGGCGAACTGGCACCATAAGGTTCCGAACGAGGAGGAGCTTATGCAGATAAGGAAGGACCTGGAGGAGAAGAAGGCAGAGCTTGAAAAGGAGGGGACGCTTCATGGCTAAGATAGCGAACAAGCAGGTGATATGTGAGGTACTGATGGAGGCGGCAAGGACGGACAGGGACGTGGTGGCGCTGTGCAGCGACTCCCGTGGGAGCGCGTCGTTCACGCCGTTCGCAGACGGGCTGCCCAGGCAGTTCGTGGAGACGGGGATCGCGGAGCAGAACCTGGTGAGCATCTCGGCAGGGCTTGCGAAGTGCGGGAAGAAGCCGTACGCGGCATCGCCGGCGTGCTTCCTGTCCACGAGGAGCTATGAGCAGTGCAAGATAGACGTGGCATATTCGGACACGAACGTGAAGCTGATCGGGATCAGCGGAGGGGTGAGCTACGGAGCGCTGGGGATGAGCCACCACTCGGCGCAGGACATCGCGGCGATGTCGGCGGTGCCGAACATGCGGGTGTACCTGCCGAGCGACCGGCTGCAGACGGAGCTGCTGACGAAGGCGCTGCTTGAGGACGAGAAGCCGGCGTACATCCGTGTAGGGCGGAACGCGGTGGAGGACGTGTATGAGGAAGGGAAGGTGCCCTTCGAGATGGATAAGGCGACCTTCGTGACGGAAGGGAGCGACGTGGCGGTGATCGCCTGCGGGGAGATGGTGAAGTCTGCGGCGGACGCGGCAGCGAAGCTGCGTGAAGAAGGGATCGGAGTGACGGTAGTAGACATGTACTGCATCAAGCCGCTGGACCGCGCGGCGATCGTCAAGGCAGCGTCGGGAGCGAAAGCGGTGGTGACGGTAGAGGAGCACGCCCCGTACGGAGGCCTGGGCTCGATGGTAAGCCAGGTGGTCGGGAGCGAATGCCCGAAGAAAGTGGTCAACCTGTCGCTGCCGGACGCGCCGGTGATCACGGGAACCTCGAAGGAGGTGTTCCGGCATTACGGGCTGGACGCGGAAGGAATTGCAAAGACAATAAAGGGAATCTTGTAGGAATTTTCATAGGGGTCAGACCCCTATGGGCACAGGGGTCTGACCCCTTTCGAAATTTCGGAAGTTTTCAGATATTAACAGGTATTTCCTGTTGATATAGATAATTTAATACTTATAAAGCATAAGGAGGAACGAAAATGAAAGGTTTCAAAAAGGTATTGGCGATGCTGCTTACAGTAGCTATGGTCGGAGCTATGGTTATGGGATGTAGCTCTAAATCGGACGATTCTTCTAAGAAGGAAGAAAAAAAGGAAGACAAGAAGACTGAAGACACAAAGGAAGAGGAAGCTTTACCAGGCGGAGGCTCTAACATCATCTATATTATTACACCATCTGTATCCAACCCGGCATTCAAGGCAGAGGCCGACACAGCTACTGCTAAGGCAAAGGAACTTGGATATGAAGTAAAAGCCGTATCTCACGACGATGACCCGACAAAACAGACGGAGTTATTTGACAGTGCGATTGCTGACAAAGCAGATGCTATCATCTGTGACAATGCGGGTGCAGATGCCACAGTAGAAGCAGTTAAGAAGGCAAGAGAAGCTGGAATACCGACATTCCTGATTGACCGTGAAATCAATGAAGAAGGCGTTGCCATCTCTCAGATTGTTGCAAACAACTATCAGGGCGCAAAAGCCATCGCGGAAAAGTTTGTTGAAGCTATGGGTGAAAAAGGAAAATATGTCGAGCTGTTAGGAAAAGAATCTGATACGAACGCGGGCGTACGTTCTTCCGCATTCCACGAAGTAATCGACCAGTATCCGGACATGGAGATGGTAGCACAGCAGACAGCTAACTGGGAAAAGACAGAGGCTTATGACAAGATGGAAGCCATGCTTCAGGCGAATCCGGACATCGAAGGAGTCGTATGCGGCAACGACACAATGTTAGAAGGCGTTTGCGCAGCACTTCAGGCAGCCGGCAAGACACTTCCTGTCATCGGCGTGGATGGTTCTGATGAAGCAGCAGCGCTGATCAAATCAGGAGACGCTACAGGAACAGCTCTTCAGCAGTTTGCAGTCATCGCTGAGATGGCAGTAGAGCAGGCTGACAAGTATCTCAAAGAAGGTTCTACAGGATTAGATGAGAAACAGCTAGTAGACTGTATCGCTATCACATCTGAAAATGTAGACAAATTATCAGGATTTGTTTTCACAGAATAATTTGTGGATTATAAAGTATCAAACATAGGCGGGGAGGCACTTTATGTGCTTCCCTGTATATGAAAACAACTCTTTTATGTGGAAGAAGTATTAAATGATTACGGAACATATCTTATTGGACAGCAATAGTTCGATGAGTATAGATATTCGGCAGAAATATTGTGAATAAACGATTGAAGGAGGCCGCTATGAAAAAGCGCATGATAGCTCTCGCACTTACGCTCACACTTGCAGCATCCACGTTGCTTACGGGTTGTGGAATTGTGAAAGTCGTTAAGATTGGAGAAGAAGGAAAATATACCGGTGATGTAGAATTTAATGCAGGAGATGACGTAGAAGCCATCTGGGAAGAATCGGCACTTCCGGAGATGAATGAAAATGCTGTTGACCTCAAAGAGCTCCTAGAAGGGTCAAACGGAGACCTGACAGCTATGGCTGACGATTACGGGAAATATTCCATGGGTGATTCTGGAGAACTGAGCTATGTAGTGAAGGGAACAGGAACCGTAGGGGAAGTGAACACGCAGTCACAGGCGGGCTACATGACAGTGAAGCTTGACGGCTATAATGGCACGGAATCTGTCAAGATTCAGATTGGGCCTGTATACAAAGGCTCTGCAATCCGTGATTCCTTAAGCTTTATCAAGTTTGGGGATTACAAAAACCAGGAACAGTGGGCGGCAGTGTCACAGAGTATCAACGAAGTGGTTGCAAAAGATGTTGTTGAACCGGCCAAACCAGATTCTCTGCAGGGCAAGACAATCTCATTTGTAGGAGCATTTACGGTATCTGCTGGTAGTTCAGATGTACTGATCACCCCGGTAATGCTGGAAGCAAAATAACCTACTTTAGATTAAGAAGGAGATATGAACTATGGGTGAGACATATAAGTGCAGGGAGGATGTATTTCTCCATGCGGAAAAGATAAGCAAGATTTACCCCGGCACAAAAGCACTCGATGAGGTATCATTTGACCTTTTAAAAGGAAAGGTAAATGTGCTTATCGGGGAAAATGGCGCTGGTAAATCAACTCTTATGAAGATGATTGCCGGAATCGAACAGCCGAACGAAGGCAAGATGTACATAGGCGATAAAGAAGTATTTTTTAAAAATACGACAGAAGCGAGAAAGCATGGAATCGGTATCATACACCAGGAGCTGAGCCTGTTCCCCAATCTGAACGTATACCAGAACATCTACATGAACAAAGAAAAGACAAAAGGGAAGGTGGCTCTGGACAATAAGAAGCATATGGAAGGGGCCAAAAAGGTGCTGGAAAGGCTGGAGCATCCCCTTGACCTGCAAGCGAAGGTAGGAGAACTGCGCGTAGGGCAGCAGCAGATGATCGAGATAGCCAGAAACCTCGTGGAAGATGATTTGAAAGTGCTTATTATGGATGAACCGACCTCTTCTCTGTCACAGCAGGAAGTAAAGGTCCTCTTCAAAATCATGAGAGAGCTGACGGCGGCCGGAATATCTATCGTATACATATCACACAGGCTGGAAGAGATTATGGAAATCGGTGACCATGTCACTATTCTGAGAGACGGCAGATACGTGGCCGATGCGGATGTCAAGGAGATTGATGTTCCCTGGATCGTCCATCAGATGACGGGTGGGGCCAAATCTTATCCAAAAAGGGACCGGGAGGTAGACTGGAACAAAGTAGAAACGGTCCTGGAGGTAAAAGACTTATGTCTTCCGAAGGCCGGTGGCGGGTATCTCGTAGACCACCTGGATTTTGAATTGAAGAAGGGAGAAGTCCTCGGAATCTATGGTCTGATGGGAGCTGGACGCAGCGAAGTATTTGAATGCCTCATGGGACTGCGCCCGGAACATACCGGACAGGTATCTATGAATGGAAAGGAACTGCATATCAAATCCATATCCAGGCAGATAGACAACGGCTTTGCCCTGATTCCTGAAGACAGGCAGGCCCAGGGGCTCGTGCAGACGCTGGACATAGAGAAGAACTGTGCTCTGTCGGCGCTGAAAAGATATAAGAAGGGACCGTTTCTGGACAGCAAAAAAGAAGCGGAGAAAGTAGAACAAGAGATTAAAGACATCCAGATAAAAGTGGCAGATAAGAAACTGCCGATTCTTTCCTTATCAGGTGGCAACCAGCAGAAAGTGGTTATCGGCAAAGGCATACTGACAGAGCCGAAGATTCTGCTCATGGACGAACCAAGCCGCGGTATCGATATCGGAGCGAAGACGGAAGTGTTCGATATCATCAACAAGTATGCCGAAGAAGGATTATCTATCATAGTCATTTCTTCAGAACTGCAGGAAATCGTATCTATCGCAGACCGTGTAATCGTACTGTCAAATGGTATCAAGACAGGCGAATTCTTCGGGGATGAGATTCAGCAGGATACATTGGTACTGGCTTCTTACAAGGGCCATCATATAGAGGAAAAGGAGAGTTAAATTATGGCAGCGAAACAAAATTCAGGAAATAATAAGTTAATGATGACCCTTTTAAAGGGCCGTACATTTATTGTGTTAATCATTCTGCTTATATTCTTCAGTATCACAGCAGATAACTTTTTAAGCGCAGGAGCCCTTTTGACGGTGGCAAAGCATGTTGCGCTATATGGTATCCTTGCAATCGGCATGACCTATGTCATCATCACCGGCGGTATCGACCTCTCGGTTGGCTCCGTGGCAGGTCTCGCAGGCATGATTGCAGGAGGTCTGATTCAGGAAGGGCTTACGCTTAAGATGTTTGGTGTAACGTTATACTTCAGCGTGCCGATGATTGTGCTTATCACGGTGCTTCTGGGCGCTGTGATGGGAATGATCAATGGTCTCGTCATCACGAAATGCAATGTGGCTCCTTTCATCGCCACACTTGGTACGATGTATATCTGGCGCGGATTTGCCAATATCCGTTCAAATGGAGCTACATTTTCAGAGATATCCGGAAGCGAAGGACTTGGCAATACCGGATTTGAAGTGTTCGGACGTAACCTCGGCGGGACATCCATTCCGTGCGGTGTCCTTATCCTTGCCATCATCGCCGTAATCGCCGGAATCATATTGAAGAAGACGCCATTCGGCTGGCATGTGCTGTCTATCGGCGGCAACGAAAAGGCTTCTAAGCTTTCCGGTATCAAAGTAGACAGAGTGAAAATCTGGGTGTACGCATTTTCAGGATTCTGCTCTGCAGTCGTAGGTATCATCGCTACATCACAGCTCGTATCCGCTACGCCGAAGACAGGTGAGTCTTGGGAGATGAACGCAATCGCAGCATCCGTGCTCGGCGGGACATCTATGGCCGGAGGTGTCGGAACGATAGGCGGAACCATCGTAGGTGCATTCGTCATCGGCGTCATCAACGACGGTATGACAATGTGCGGAGTGACAGAGTTCTGGCAGAAGATAATCAGAGGTCTCGTAATCATTATCGCCGTAATCATCGACCAGGTACAGAGAAACCTCCAGGCTAAGATGGCACTCCAGGCGAGAAACGAAAATAAATAGACAATTTAAAGAATTTTCATGGGGGTCAGACCCCTGTGTCCACAGGGGTCTGACCCCCATCGAAATTGAGGTGAATTGTATGAAAAAAAGAGGCATTATCAATGTACAGCTTGCCGGTCTGATTGCGGGACTTGGGCACAAGGACACGTTTATGATTGCGGACGGCGGTATGCCGATTCCGCAGGGGGTGGAGATAGTGGATCTGGCCTTGTGCGGCGGAGTTCCGACTTTCCGGCAGGTGATGGATGCAATCCTTGATGAGGCGGAAGTGGAACATTATACGCTGGCCCGGGAGATTGTGGAAAAGAATCCGGAGCTGCTCGCTTATATAGAAGGGAAGCTTTCAGATGTGGAGTCGGAGATAATCAGCCATATGGAGCTGAAGGAGATGTCCAAAGGTATCAAATTTGCCGTCCGGACAGGGGAGTTTACGCCTTATCCGAACATCATACTCCGCGCCGGGGTGGCTTTTCCGGCATAACAGTACATATAATGACAAAAAAGAGAGGGACTATATTATGAAGGTATTGAATTTTGGATCTTTAAATCTGGACTATGTATATTCCGTCGACCATATGGTGACGCCGGGGGAAACCCTGGCGTCTTATGGCATGAATATCTTCTGCGGCGGAAAGGGACTGAACCAGTCCATCGCTTTGGCGAAGGCAGGCGTGGAAGTATACCATGCAGGAATGATTGGCGATGAAGGGGATGTCCTCCTTGCAACGTGCCGTGAAGGCGGCGTGAAGGCAGACTATATCAGGAAGATTGACGGCAAATCCGGACATACGATTATACAGGTGGATAAGAACGGGCAGAACTGCATCCTGCTCTACGGCGGCGCAAACCAGAGTATCACGAAAGAATATGTGGACGAAGTGCTCGGCCATTTCGACAAAGGTGATATTCTGCTCCTGCAGAATGAAGTCAATATGCTTGACTATATAATTGACTCTGCCTATGAAAAAGGGATGATGATTATATTGAACCCGTCTCCTTATAACAGTGCCCTGGATGCATGTGACTTCAACAAGATATCCATGTTCCTGCTAAATGAAATTGAAGGTGCGCAGGTCACAGGTGAAGAGGAGACGGAGGCAATCCTTGCTAAATTAAAAGAGATATATCCAAATGCAAAAGTAGTGCTTACGCTTGGCGGGGACGGGTCTGTATACCAATACAAAGAGGAACAGTACCGTCAGGGAATCTTTAAAGTCAATGCAGTGGACACGACCGCAGCGGGTGATACGTTCACCGGTTATTTCATCTCCTCTATCATAGAGGGGATGCCAGTGCCGGACGGCCTTGAACTGGCAGCCAGAGCGTCCGCCATCGCTGTATCAAGGGAGGGGGCCACGGCGTCCATCCCTCTGAAGAATGAAGTGCTGCAAACAGAACTGTAAAGGAGCGGGTAACATGACAGACAAATATATCATCAGCATAGACCAGAGTACCCAGGGGACGAAGGCCCTCCTCTTCGACGGGAGCGGCAGCCTGATCCGCAGGACCGACAAGCCCCATGCCCAGATCGTGAACGAGATGGGCTGGGTCTCCCATGACCCGGAGGAGATCTACCGCAATACGATCCAGGTGGTGGCGCGGCTCCTGGAGGAAGCCGGTATCGACAGGGGACGTGTCGCCGGCATCGGTATCAGCAACCAGCGGGAGACGTCCCTTGCATGGGACCGGACTACCGGCGCACCCTTCGGCCACGCCATCGTATGGCAGTGCGCCCGGGCCGCGGACATCTGCGAGCGGGTGGAGCGCCTCGGCGAGGCGGAGCACATCCGCAGGGCCACCGGCATGAACCTCTCCCCCTACTTCCCGGCGTCCAAGATTGCCTGGATCCTGGAACATGTGGAAGGGGCCAGGGAGAAGGCGGACCAGAGGGAAATCTGCCACGGCACGATAGACAGCTGGCTCATCTATAAGCTGACCGGGGGCAGGTCGTACAAGACCGACTACTCCAACGCCTCCCGGACGCAGCTCTTCAACATCTTCGAACTCAAGTGGGATGCGGACATCTGCCGGCTCTTCGGGATCGACCCGTCGAACCTGGCCGAGGTGTGCGACTCGGATTCCGACTTCGGGGAGACGGACCTCGAAGGGCTGCTCCCCCGCCCGGTGCCGATTCACGGTGTGCTCGGGGATTCCCACGGCTCCCTGTTCGGACAGGGCTGCTTAAGGCCTGGCATGATAAAGTCCACCTACGGCACGGGCTCCTCGATCATGATGAACATCGGGGAGGAGCCGGTCCTAAGCACCCACGGGGTTGTGACGTCCCTTGCGTGGAGCATGGGCGGTAAGGTGAACTACGTGCTGGAAGGGAACCTGAACTACACGGGGGCGGTGATCACGTGGCTGAAGGACGACCTGAAGCTCATAAGCTCGCCGGCAGAGACGGAGGAGCTGTCGAGGGCGGCGGTGCGGGATGACAGCCTGTACCTCGTCCCGGCATTCTCAGGGCTTGGGGCGCCGTACTGGGACAGCCGTGCGACGGCGGCCATCGTAGGGATGACGCGCACGACGGGCCGTGCGGAAGTGGTGAGGGCAGGCGTGGAATGCATCGCCTACCAGATAACGGACATCGTGAAAGCGATGAGCCAGGATGCCGGGATGAAGGTGGAAGAGCTGCGTGTGGACGGAGGCCCGACGAGGAACCGGTACCTGATGCAGTTCCAGAGCGACATCGCCCAGGCGGTGGTACAGGTGCCGGATTCGGAGGAGCTGTCGGGGATCGGCCCGGCGTACGCGGCAGGGCTTGCCCTGGGCGTATGGGACGGACGGATCTTCGACAAGCTAAAGCGGGCAACATATGAACCGCATATGGAAGAGGAAGTAAGGGAAAGGAAATACAGCGGCTGGAAGGCCGCGGTGGCTTCTGTACTGACAAAGTAATATCGTGGACAGGACGATTCAGCCCTGCCGTCTTCTGATGCTGTAAAAGCTTCGGAAAGACGGCAGGGCTGTTTTTATTCCTGACAGCAAACAGTAATAATCATACGGTTTTGGTAATGTAGGCATAAAATGGGCGGACTCCATTTCATTTTATATTAGAATAAAATATAATCATATTAGTGTGTTTTCAGACACTAGAACATCACAGGGGGAACAGAGGATGAAGATGAGAAGGTGGAGTGTGCTGCTTAGCGTGCTGCTCATCCTGACTGCCGCAATTACCGGCTGCGGCGGCAAGGAGAAGGCCGGCCGTCTTAAAGTGGGCGTACGCGATGATATTATGAACTTTGGATATCTGAATAAAGAAACCGGCAGATATTACGGTATGGAAATTGACCTGGCCGGGAAGCTTGCGGATGAACTTGGGTATGAAGGTGTCGAGTTTGTCACGGTAAGGCCGGATAACAGAAAGCAAATGCTGCTGGAGGGAAAAGTGGACTGTCTTATAGCAGCTTATTCGATTGCGGATACGAGGAAGGAAAATTTTGATTTTTCAGCTCCGTACTATACAGATGAGACAGGGATTATGGTAGAGAAGTCGGCACTCTTTACAGGGGCAGACGATCTGAAGGAGAAGACGATCGGTGTTTTATCCGGCTCCAATGCGGGACCTCTGCTTGCACAGAAGCTGTATGATATCGGATTGATAACGGACAAGCTGATTTCTGATACGGACGAGGCCACCGAGTATGAGGGGGCAAGGGTCATAAAGGCAGAGAAATATTCAGATCTGGATACGATGCTTGAAACGGGTGCCGTGGACGCGGTGTGCATGGACAAATGCATTGCAGGAACATATATGAATGAAAACCGTGAATTCCTGGACATCGTGGTTGCAGAACAGGATTATGGTGTTGCGACACAGAAAGACTCTGACCTGAGCAAGCCGGTTGCAGATGCCATCCAGAACATGCTGGATGACGGAACGATTGACAAGCTGATTGATAAGTGGGATTAGGGGGGATTATGTTGTCTAAGAATATAAAAAGAAAAGCAGTGCTTGCCATTGCGGCGGAAATCATCTGCCTTGTCCTTCTCGGATTCTTTCTGCGCGGGATGCAGACAGATCTGTCAGTGGATGACCAGAGAAAAAATACAGAAGAGAAGATAAAAGAGATGGGCGGTCTGCTGGACAGCGCCAAAGAGGCGGCGGACCAGCTGACGGTGTCCTTCGATGATATCTATAAATCAAAGGCCGACAGCCTGTCGTACATGTACAGGTCGCAGGTGGCCGATGAATATACGGACGCCAGGATACAGCAATATTGCGAATTGCTGGAAGTCACGAATGCATTGATCATAGACAGGCAGGGAAATATAATCGCAAAGGCGCAGGAGTCGCCGGCAGACTTTACCCGCAGCAGATATAACCAGCTGCGGACCGTTTTCGGCACAAATACGGCGTCCGAAGCATTTGAAGTAGAAAATGCAGACCTGTGCTACCGGTACTATGGTTCCATGATAGACAACGATAAGATGGTTGTCATTGAACAAGATCCAAAAGAGCTGGACAAGCTGCTGGACGATACCTCTACGTGGAAAAGTATCCTCGGCAACGTAAGCGTGGGCCTGAATGGCTACGCTATGGCGGTATCCGGCTTAGACTATACGTTCCTGTACCACCCGGATGACAAGATGGTGGGGAAGGATGCTCTGGATGCAGGGATTCCTGTAGAAGAGCTGGAGGACGACAACTATACATGGCTGACCATAGGCGGTGAGGAATTCTACTGCGGAATTACGAAGCAGCAGGATACGTATATCATATGTGCGGTAAGCGAAAATGAAATAGTAGCATCACGGGGAGTTACCGTCGCGGGAATACTTTTTGCCTTTTTCGCCGTAATGACCCTTGTAATTACCTATTCAATCTTCATGATGGCCGACAGGGAGAACAGCGGCAAAGAAGGTGAGAGCCTTAAGATAATGGGAAGATTCCGTTACGACCGCACAACAGGACAGAAAATCGCCACGATTTCCACCGTGGGGCTTGTATTTATCCTGATTACCACATTCTATATGCAGACATTGTTTGCGCTGTCCCGCCAGTCAATGGGGAATAATGAGCGTGCTGCAGAAATAGAGAAGACGCTGAAGCACTATGAAAAAGATATTGATGAAACGACGGAGCAATATAATGCAAGGTACTTGAATAAAGCCAGAATCGCTTCCTATATAATCAGTGCAAAGCCAGAACTTATCGCTAAAGAACCGCTTGTTGAATTGAGCGAGGTACTGGATGTGGAGGCGGTCAATGTATTCGATATGGCAGGTGTGCAGACTGCCACCAGCTCACCTTACACGAATTTCAAGCTCAGCCAGAACCCTGAAGACCAGTCTTATGAGTTCAACAAACTGCTCAACGGCGCAGACTATATCATTCAGAATGCACAGACCGACGAAGTGAGCGGAGGATACCACCAGTATATCGGAGTGACGCTTCGGGATGAAAAAGGCGATGCAGATGGGTTCGTCCAGATATCCGTCACACCGGCCAAGCTGAAGGAAACACTGTCCAACATGCAGATTGCAAAGGTCCTCGAAAAGACGAAAGTCGGCAAAGGCGGCTTTGTATTTGCTGTGGATAAGAAGGATAAGACCTTCTCGTACTATCCACAGGAGAAGCTGATTGGAAGAAGCGCCGTCTCTTACGGAATGGAGAAGAAGCAGTTCAAGGATGCATATTGTGACTACATAACGATTGACAATAAGACGTATTATGGATCGTCACTTGAGACGGCCAGTGAATATATCTATGTGGTCGTGCCCAGGGACGCTATGACGAGCGAGCGCCTGCCGATAACTCTTGCGTGCGGCGGGGCCAGCCTTGCATGTCTGCTGGTTGTCTTTCTTCTTCTTACATTCAGCCGCAAAGGTGCAGAGGCGACAGATACCGTCAACAATAGTTCGGGAAAGCGGAACATTGATGTCTCTATGCCTGACGGAAGCGTGAGGAAAACAGAGACTGCTGAGAGCCGATGGGAGATCATGTCCATACGTTGGAAGGAAAAGACGCCGGAGCAGAAGATGTCTACAGTGCTGAGAGGTATTCTGGGAATACTGGCGGCAGCTATCTGCATAGCGGTAATCATGAAAGAGAATATCTTCGACCACAACTCCATCTTCCTGTATATACTGGGCGGAGAATGGGAGCGGGGCGTCAATATCTTCGCGTTGACGGGATGTATCATGATCATATGTGTCGTCAGCGTGATTACAGTGCTGTTACAGGCTGTACTGCGTATGCTGTCTAAGACATTTGGGGCGAGAGGCGAGACGGTGTGCAGACTTCTGCGCAGCTTTACCAAATATTTTTCGGTCATCGCCATGCTGTATTACTGTCTGGCTCTGATTGGCGTCGATACGAAGACGCTGCTGGCCTCCGCCGGTATCCTGACGCTTGTTGTCGGCCTTGGCGCGAAGACGCTCGTGTCGGACATACTGGCCGGTCTGTTCATCATCTTTGAAGGTGAGTTCCGGGTCGGCGATATCGTCACTATCGGTGACTGGAGGGGAACGGTGCTTGAGATAGGAATACGGACGACCAAGATTGAAGACCCGAGTAAGAATATCAAGATTATCAGCAACAGTGAGGTCAGCGGCGTCATCAACATGACAAGGCAGTATTCATACTCATGGGCAGATGTGGGCATAGAATATGGCGAATCGCTCGAAAGAGTGGAGAACATACTGGAAAAGGAATTTCCAAATATCAGGAAGCGTCTGCCGAATATTATAGAAGGACCGTTCTATAAAGGAGTGATAGAGCTTGGCGAAAGCAGCGTAGTTGTGCGCGTCATGGTGCTCTGTACAGAGAGTGACAGAGTACAGATGGGCCGTGACCTGAACCGAGAGATGAAGCTCATCTTCGACAAGTATGATATCAATATACCATTCCCTCAGGTTGTCATCAATGAGCCGACAGAGTTCAAGAAGGCAAGCCTATGGGAGAAGCGCAAGGCGGATAAGTTCAATGAGTCTCAAAAGGAGCTGTCCAAGAGTTTTATCGTAGAAGAAGAGAATAACTAGAAGCAGAGCATTCTGATTGCGTAAAATAAAGACCGTTTGTGTTCAGTTTATTGACATGGCTTTGCATATTGTACTACGATTTGACCGATGTGTCAGTTATACAAAGGAGGAAGAAGGACATGAAGAAATATGTTGCAGAGTTTATCGGAACTGCGGTATTGACCTTATTTGGCTGTGGATCTGCGGCCATATCAGGGGGGATTGACGGAACACTGGGGATTCTCGGTATTGCAATGGCTTTTGGGCTTTCCATTGTAGCCATGGCTTATGTAATAGGAGATGTATCCGGATGCCATATCAATCCGGCAGTTTCATTGGGAGTATTCTTAAATAAAGGCATGAGCGCCAAAGACTTTGCCGGCTACCTTGTGGCACAGTTTCTTGGAGGGGCAGCGGGAGCAGGAATCCTATATGGCATCATCAGCTGTACAGGACTTGGGCCTGTATCAGAAGTAGGGCTTGGACAGAACGGATTCGCAGAAGCTTCTTATGTAGGGCTTGGCATAACCGGGGCAATTGTGGTAGAAATCGTACTGACCTTTGTATTTGTCTTTACGATTCTAGGCGTTACGGCCAAAGCGGAGAACGGCAGAGTAGCCGGTCTGGTCATCGGCCTGACGCTTACATTCGTCCACATCCTGGGCATACCGCTTACAGGAACTTCTGTAAATCCTGCCAGGAGCCTTGGACCGGCTCTGCTTGTCGGGAACGGTACCGCACTGCCGCAGGTGTGGGTATTCATCGTGGCACCCCTCGTGGGAGCAGCAGTGGCAGCGGTTGTATATCAGCTGGTCTGCAAGACAGAAGAGTAACAGGTCGTAGAAAAGACAATAGCTTTAAGCAAATCGTTCTCTTAACCGTTCTAAAAACATGATGGCGGCATTGTAGACAAGGTTGAAGGTGGTCACCACATTCAGCTTTTCGAAATATTCGCCAAACCATTGGGCAAATTCGTTTTTGGAGCGTTCCTGCGACATTGTCTGGCGGGAGCAGATTGCAGCTTTGAATAAAGATGAAAAACACGATTGGTACTAATAGGCATTTGAAAAGAAGGGGTGATTCAGGCAATGAATCATCCCTTCTTTGTGAAAATGGCAATGGAAAATTGTGTCGCTGTACGTTATAATTGTAATAAATTTAGGGCGATGACAAAATAGATGAAAGACAGAAACGGATGCGGGGATATATCTATGAATTATATCATCAGAGACATATTACAAGAAGAATATAGTCTGCTGGAAAAATTTTTGTACGAGGCGATATTTGTACCTGAAGGCATGGACGCCCCGCCGGAATCCATCGTCAAGCAGCCGGAATTGCAGGTGTATGTAGCAGATTTTGGGAAGAAAAAAGATGATATAAGTCTGGTGGCGGAAGTTGACGCAAAGGTAGTGGGCGCTGTCTGGGTCCGCATTATGAATGACTACGGCCATATCGATGATGCGACGCCCTCCTTTGCTATTTCCGTGTATAAAGAATATCGGGGAATAGGGATAGGAGCTGCTTTGATGGAAAAAATGCTATGTGTATTGAAGGAAAGGGGATATAAACAAGCATCCCTTGCAGTACAAAAAGCAAATTATGCGGTGGGGATGTATAAGAAAGCAGGGTTTGAAATCGTTGATGAAAATGAGGAAGAGTATATCATGGTCTGTCATTTGCAATAGAGGATAAAAGCTTGAAGGGAGACTTGGAAATGCTTATTAGAAATGAAGAAAATAGGGATTATGAGGAAGTGGAACGTATTACGAGAAAGGCTTTTTATAATTTGTATGTGCCTGGTTGCGTGGAGCATTATCTGGTTCATGTCATGCGGGGGCATGAAGATTTTGTGCCGGAGCTGGACTTTGTAATAGAAGAAGATGGGCGTGTGATTGGAAATATCATGTATACAAAGGCAAAGCTGGTTGACGAAGAGAAGAGGGAAAAAGAGGTTTTGACCTTTGGCCCAGTCTGCATTCTGCCGGAATACCAGCGGAAGGGGTATGGGAAAATGCTGATGGAATATTCCTTTGAAAAGGCGGCAGCTCTGGGATATGATGCCATTGTGATATTTGGGAATCCGGGTAATTATGTTGCCCGTGGCTTTAGGAGCTGTAAAAAATACAATATCTGTATAGAAAATGGTTTGTATCCGGCGGCAATGATGGTAAAGGAGTTGGGAGAAGATGTGTTTGACGGAAGAAAGTGGACGTATTATGACAGTCCGGTGATGCAGATTGATGAGGCGGAGGCCCGGCGTTTTGATGATGCTTTGGAAAAAATGGAGAAACAAAATCAGCCGAGTCAGGAGGAATTTTATATACTGAGCAGTTCGTATGTGCAGTGATTAGGGAGCAAGCACAGCAAATGACAGAAAAAGTGTGTTTTCATAATGCGAATATGAAAAAGTGACAGGGAGGATTAATATGAATAGATACATTGCTTTATTAAGAGGTATCAACATAAGTGGAAAAAATAAAATCTCAATGGCAGAGTTGAAATCAAATTTTCTAGAACTTGGCTGTACAGATGTTTTCACTTATCTCAATAGCGGAAATATTGTTTTCACCACGGATGAAAGTGTTGAAACTGCGCTTGCAGATACAATTAAAGCCATGATACAGGAGCGCTTTGAATTAGACATCCCTGTTTTTGTTATATCACAAGAAGAATTGAAAGATTTATTAAGTCAAGCTCCTGCTTGGTGGGGAACGAATGATAAAGAAATATATGACAATCTGATTTTTGTAATACCTCCGGCGAATGCTGAAACGATAGCTGAGAAAATAGGTGAGCCAACAAAAGAGCTGGAACGGATATTAATCTGCAAGAACGCTGTTTTCTGGTCTTTTGACAGAAAGAAATATGCGAAAGCAAACTGGTGGAAGAAAACAGCAAGTGCAGGAATTGGAGAAATGCTTACCATTAGAACTGCCGGTACTTTAAAAAAAATAGCTGCAATGTAATATGAAAGCTACAGGAGCTTTCCGGTTGCAGTCAAGAATCGATTAAGGCATACCATTACCGCCTGAAAGCGGGCGTGTTTGAGGATAGCGCAAATGGCTATCCCATCGGGGGAGTATAAAAACAGGAGAAATATGCAGAGATGGTGACGGACTTTGTCTGTCCGGTGGAGGACTGAAAATGGAATATAGAGCGATTGGAAAAACAGGGAAAAAGGCCGGCATCATAGGTCTTGGCTGCGAGCATTTGGATGGAAAGCCATATGAACAGGTAAAGGATACGATACAGACCGCATTGGACCGTGGAATCAATTATCTTGATGTATTTATGCCCGGGAGGGAAATCCGGGAACATATTGCAAGGGCTCTGGGGAACCGGCGCGGGGATGTCATGATACAAGGGCATATTGGCTCGACGGATATCAACCAGCAATACGATATCAGCCGCGATATGCCTACCGTAAAGAGGTATTTTGAACACTGCCTGCATACATTTGGATATATTGACTTTGGGATGCTGTTTTTTATTGACACTCCGGAAGAATTCGACAAGGTATTTCACGGAGGTCTGGCTGATTATGCCCAGAGGCTTAAACAGCAGGGAGACATCCGGCATATCGGCTTCAGCTCCCACAGCCCGGAGACTGCCGCCCAAGTCGTTAAGACGGGTATTGTGGATATCATGATGTTCAGTATTAATCTGGGATTTGACTTATATCCTGCTGAATTTGATGCGCTGAACACGCTGGAAGACGGCTGGCACACAGATGAATTCAAAGGGCTGGACTCTGAACGGGCTGCCTTATACCGCCTGTGTGAACAAAAAGGCGTTGGCATCAGTGTGATGAAGACTTTGGGGGCGGGGAAATTGATTTCACCGGAGCATACGCCTTTCTCCAAACCAATGACCGTGAGCCAGTGCATCCATTATGCTTTGACCCGGCCGGCCGTTTTCAGCTCTCTGCTGGGCTGCCAGACTGGGGAAGAGGTGAGGGCGGCAATGGCCTATCTGAACGCCGGCGAGCAGGAGAGAGATTACACACCATTTTTAAATGAACTGCAGCATGATTTCACCGGGCATTGTGTGTACTGCAATCACTGTTTGCCCTGCCCGGAGGGAATTAACATCGCAATGGTCAACAAATATTTGGATATTGCCAAAGTGGATTTGGAACATGTACCGCCGTCCATACAGTCTCACTACGATAGCCTGACCTCTCATGGCGGTGACTGTATAGGGTGCGGAAGCTGTGAAAAAAGATGTCCTTTTGGCGTGCCGGTTATAGAAAATATGAAAGAGTCCCGGAAAATTTTTGGAGTATAAAATTTATAAACATACATAAGCTGTCAGACATCGCAGTGACAGAAAAAGGCCTGCCGGAGGTTGTTCTTGAGCATATCATCTCCGGGCAGGCTTTTGAATTGCTGGGCACTTTGTGCCCGGTTATCCTTTTACACTTCATGGGCGTGGTCATATAATTCTTGTATCTCCTTTGGCAGACGATCCGGCAGCATTTCATGGAGCCGGTCTTCATTGCCGTCCTTCATTGCCTGTTCATAATACCAGCATTTAAAACGAATCATATCCAGAACCTTTTCCATTCTCTGGATTTCTTTTTCCACCGTCTCTTTTTGTCTTAAAAAAAGCTCTCTTCGCTGTGGGTAGGTGCTGGAACCCTCGGAGCACCATTCCATAAACTGTTTGATATCCTTAATCTCCAGACCGGATTTCTTCAGGCACTCGATAACCCGGAGCGCCTCGATTTCCTTGTCGTCAAATTTCCGGATGCCGGAGATGCGCTGCATGTCCGGGAACAGTCCTTCCTTATCATAATAACGCAGAGTAGAAATAGGTAAATAGAACATCTCAGATACCTGGCCGATTGTATACATAAAATTCCCTCCCTTTGTGCACCAACGTACAGCCGTGCAGCAGCTTTCCCCGGCACATGTGTGTGTATCCTCTAAATAATTTTACGTAAAAATTTCAAATAATTTCAAAAACTCCTTGACCTAAAGTTAGGTTTAGGTGTTATTGTAATTTTAACAGAAAACGGCAGAAATGTCAATTTTTATAAAGGAGATGTTAAATCATGCTAGGAAATTTTTCATATTGTAATCCAACAAAGTTATATTTCGGAGAGGACGCACTGGATAATTTGAGTGTGGAACTTGCGAAATACGGAGACCGGGTTGTTCTTGTCTATGGAAGTGGTTCTATTAAAAAGAATGGTATTTATGATAGTGTTATGGGAATTTTGAGCAGCTTAGGAAAAGACGTGGCCGAAATTCCAGATGTGATGCCCAATCCGACCATCCATAAGTTGAGAGAAGGGATCCAGACTGCAAGGGAGCATAGAGCAGATTTCATTCTTGCAGTTGGCGGCGGCTCGGTGGTGGATTATGCAAAGGCACTGTCTGTTTCCATTCATTGTGAGGAAGACCCTTGGGAGAAATACTATGCCCGTTTTGAGGAGCCGTCTTGTGAAATCGTACCTGTCGGCGTAGTTCTCACTATGACAGGTACAGGGTCAGAGATGAATGCAGGGGCAGTGATTACTTACCCGGAACAGAAACTGAAAATCGGCCATGTATTTGCAGATGAGGCTGTCATGCCGAAATTTTCCATTTTAAATCCAAGATACACGATGAGCCTTCCAACATATCAGATGGCCGCGGGTATATATGATATTTTCAACCATATCTGCGAGCAGTATTTCTCAGGGGAAGATGATAATACAAGTGATTATATCAGTGAAGGGCTGATGAGAAGTGTGATTTACTCCAGCCGCATTGCAGTGAGAAATCCGGAAGATTATGAGGCGAGAAGTAATATCATGTGGACGGCAACATGGGCGCTCAATACGCTGACTGCTAAGGGAAAGAGTACCGACTGGATGGTTCATATGCTGGGACAGTCTGTTGGCGCTTGCGGCAATGCGACGCATGGAATGACATTGTCTGCTGTCTCCCTTCCTTATTATAAGTTTATCATGCCTTATGGCATAAAGAAGTTTGCCCGTTTTGCTGCCAATGTATGGGGAGTGGATGCAGAGGGAAAGACAGAAGAACAGGCTGCAGAAGAAGGGTTGGCTGCAATGGAGGGCTGGATGAAGGAGCTTGGACTTGCAATGAACCTTTCAGAGGTTGGCGTAACGCCGGATATGATGGAGGATATTGTAAATGGCACACTGATTATGGAAGGCGGTTATAAAGTGCTTTCCAAAGAAGATGTGAGGACAGTCCTGAATAGGGCGATGGCAGAGGATATGTAGGGAAAGGCGGCGGATGCTATGGAATATCGTAAATTACTCCGGATGAATCTGTGGGAAAATGTGTATATTGCAAACACTGCCACCCTTGTCCTGCAAGGCTTGATATTGGCTTAATCAATAAATACTATGATTTGGCGCAGATGGAGCGTATGGATGAAATTAAAAATTATTTCGGGAAATAACTGCCGGAGCATAGACCCTGTTGTAAACAATGCTGCAAAACCGTAAGAATTACGAGAAAGGATGGATTTATGAAAAAGGATGGCTATATTATAAAGAAACATAGCTGCTTTTTTTGTATTCACAGGATGCAGCAATGCCGCCGCAGACAGCACTTCCGAGAAATCAGAGAAGGCTGGCCAGACGGTAAGTTCGACGGCCGCTACAGATGCACAGGGAGAATCAGAGGCCGGACAGACGGAGCAAGGCGGTTCCGGGAAGACAGCAGTGGTATATTTTTCGGCCACAGGGACAACGGCAGAGGTGGCAAGACCTGCTATCAGTTCTGATTTAAGCGACGTGTCAGACTTTGATGTGATATACCTGGGGTACCCTGTCTGGTGGGGAACAGCTCCCCGTATTATCCAGACGTTTCTTGAAAACTCGGATATTTAACAGGCAGCTGTTTATACCTTCTGCACTTCAGGTGGAAGCGGCATTGTGGTTAAACAATAGTGAGGAAACAGGAGGAGTAAAACTATGGCAAAGAAATTAGTAGCATTTTTCAGTGCAAGCGGTGTGACCGCAAAATTAGCGGAAAAACTGGCATCAGTGATTGATGCAGATTTACATGAAATCAAGCCGGAAGTAAGTTATACAACTGCAGATTTAGATTGGACGAATAAAAAGAGCCGCAGCAGTGTGGAGATGAATGATAAGGTCTTCCGCCCGGCAGTGGCAAATATGGTTGAGAATATGAATCAATACAGCACCATCTATATAGCGTTCCCGATTTGGTGGTACATAGCGCCAACAATCATCAATACATTTTTAGAGCAGTATGACCTTAGAGGCAAGAAAATCATACCAATTGCGACTTCCGGCGGCAGCGGTATGGGCAATACGAATAAGGAACTGGCTCCTTCCTGTGCGGGGGCAGATTTAAGAGATGGCAAGGTCTTTTCAGTGAATACTAGTGAAAGCAGTCTGAAAGCTTGGGCGGAAGGATATAATTAGAAATCATAATTATTGCATATAGTAACCGTAACAGGACTCCCCACACCTCTCACGCAAGTGATGTGTCCCATGGGGAGATATTTTAGTTTGGGAGAAAACCCATATGGAAGTGTAGAGGGCCTTTTTTTGCGAAAATATTGACAGAAAAAGGCTCCTATTGTATAGGCCCTTGTCAACTAAGGGTACAATAACATAATACTAACAAATTACTTCAAGGAGGACAATATGAGAAAGAGATTATGTAGTGCGCTGCTGTGCCTGACCATGGCCGCAGCTATACTTGCAGGGTGCAGCAGTAAAGAAAAGTCCGAAGAGTCCGCGCCGGACGCGGATACATCAGATACAAAGACATCAGATACCAATGAGCTGGTGATGGGAGTTTCATCATCGGTGACAAATCTGAATAAGCATCTGGAGTCGATGAAGGAAGGATGGCTTATGCTCGGCGCTTTATATGATGAGCTCTATATGAAGACGGAATCCGAGACGAGGTACTATCTGGCGGACAGTGTGGAAGTATCCGACGATGGGATGACCGTCACGTTGAAGCTGAAAGATAAGCTGAAATGGCATGACGGGGAAGCGATAACAGCTGACGATATCATGTTTACCCTTGATGTCAACGCGGACCCGGACAATGGAGCCGGATATGCCAATGCAGTATATGTCGGCGATAAACCGGTGGCATATAATAAGATGGATAACCTGACCGTACAGATTACGCTGCCGGAGCCTTCGGCGTCCTATGTGACGATTCTGGGAAGGCTGCCGCTTCTCCCGGCACATGTGTATGGCAATGACACGGATATCAAGGCACACTCAGAAGAAAATCTGAAGGGCATCGGATCCGGGCCGTATAAACTAAAGGCGTTTAAAAGCGGGGAGTATCTGGAGCTGGAAAGATTCGATGATTACTATGGGGACAGGCCTTCTATAGATAAGGTGGTATATAAGGTGATTCCTGATACGAGCGCACAGGAAGTAGCCCTCCAAAAGGGGGAGATCAATTTCATGGAAGTATCCAGCCAGACGGCGGCAGACATGTACAAAGGAGATAAGGACATCACGGTGCACACCTTCCCGGAAGGCCGGGTGAATTATCTTGCATGCAACAAATTCAGCGACACGTTCTCAGACCCGAAAGTTAAAGAAGCCATCTATGCGGCACTCGACAGAGAGGAAATCGTAAAGGGAGCCTATGGATCGGATATGGGAACGGCGGCGAACACCATATTCAGCAATGCGACCCAGTATTATGATAAGGACATCAAAGGATATGAACAGGATACCGGCAAGGCTGAGAAGCTCGTGAAAGAGACGGGGCTTGACGGTAAGACACTGAAGCTTGTATATAATCAGGACAGGGCCTTCATGAAAGAGACGGCGCTGATAGTCCAGCAGCAGCTGAAGGATGTTGGAATCCGCCTCGAAGTGGAGGGGATGGAATCAAACGGCTTCTTTGACCGTGTATTTGGTGACGCATCGGATTATGACCTGTATTTTAACGGGTATGGCGCATTCGGTGACCCTGATGAAGTCATATCCGGCATGTTCGACGGAACATGGGGAATCAACCTGGAAGTAAGCGACGGGCAGATGGATCTGTGGAAACAGGGCAGGGCCGCGGCAGATGATACAGTGCGGGCCGGCATATATAAAGAACTGCAGGAAAAAGCGATAGAGGATATGTCCGTCTACCCGATAGCTTATCCGAACTATGTGTTCGCGGCGTCCAGCAGCCTGCAGGGAGCGGACGTATTACAGACGAATCCCGTATTTGAAGACTACACGAAGCTGAGCTTTCAGTAAAGACGTATGAAAAGATATCTGTTAAAACGTATATCCCAGATGGCCGTCGTGTTTCTGCTCGTATCCATGTTTGCCTTTGCCATCATATATTTTGCGCCCGGAGATCCACTGTACATGTACACATCACCAGGCAAGTCAAGTTTCAAGATGTCAGAAGAGCAGCTGGATCTGCTGCGGGAGGACCTGGGCCTTACCGGCAATGTCGTGCACCAGTATGTGAGATGGGCAGGAAAGACGCTCACCGGCGACTGGGGAATCTCTTTGAATAATTTCCTGCCGGTCCGCCCTCAGATTCTTGAGCGCCTGCCCGGGACGATAGGGCTTATGGCCGCTTCGCTCGTGCTGTCCGTCGTCTTGGCGGTACCTCTCGGCCTGGCAGCAGGAACACACAAGAACAGATGGATAGACAATATCATAAGCGGGTTCAGCTACGTGGGTATCTCGATTCCTTCCTTCTGGTTCGCGTTGCTGCTCATTATCGTGTTTTCCCTGCGCCTCGGGCTGTTTCCAAGCTCGGGCATGAGGTCTGTGGGAGTAGATTCAGTCGTCGATGTCATATGGCACGGAGTGCTGCCGGCCACTGTGCTTGCAGTCAACAATATGGCTGTATTTGTACGGTATATGAGATCTAACACTATCAACCAGCTGGAAGAGGAATATGTCCTGACGGCGGCCTCGAAAGGTGCCTCGAAATGGCGGATATTGAAAAGCCATGTATTAAAAAACTGTCTCCTTCCTATTATCACGATTGTAGGCATGAACTTCGGGACTCTGATTACCGGTTCTTTTATCGTGGAGTCTGTACTCGGCTGGCCCGGGCTTGGAACACTTTGCATGTCTGCAATCAACAACCGGGATTATCCGATGATTATGGGAATTATCATGCTGTCATGCACGATACTGCTGATTGGAAATTTCCTGGCAGACATGCTATACGGATTGGCAGATCCTAGAATCAAGCAGGGAAATGAGGTGCGTCATGTCTGAATATGTGGTTCATAACGGGCGGGCAGAACTTACAGAGGAAGCGTTTGCCCCTGCACCGGAAGAAAGAGGAGGGGCAGACGCTTCCAGCGGCAGAAGTACCTTTCATGGCATCACATATATGCTGAAGGAGAACCGGCTGGCCATGGCCTGTGTCATCACGATACTGGTCATCGTGCTTGCTGCCATACTGGCGCCTCTGTCCCCTTACGACCCGGATGGCCTGGACATCCAAAATGCACTTCAAGGGCCCGGGGCAGGACATCTGCTTGGCACGGATGACCTCGGGAGGGATACATTTACGAGGGCGCTGTATGGAGGGAGGGTGTCACTGGCCGTCGGATGTGCTGCTATGGCCGTATCTGTCGTCATCGGCACACTGCTCGGCACAGTGAGCGGCTATGTGGGCGGGAAGACAGATAATATTCTGATGCGGATTGTGGACATATTTCTATCCATACCGAATCTGTTGTTCATTATCGTCATCTATGCATTTGTACAGCCGAATCTGATCGTGCTCGTCCTGATGCTGGCATTCTTTTCCTGGACAAGCGTGGCCAGGGTTGTAAGAGCCGAGACGCTGAGCCTGAAGCAGAGAGATTTTGTAATCGCGGCCAAGTGTCTGGGGGTCAGTGATGCCAGAATTATCATGAGGCATATTATCCCGAATATGTCCTCGCAGATTATCGTATCGGCAAGCATCAGCATAGCGAGGGCCATACTGGATGAATCAGCGCTGAGCTTTCTAGGTTACGGAGTGCGGCTTCCCATGTCATCTTGGGGGAGCATGCTGCAGAATGCGCAGAAATATATCCTGCATGAACCACTTCTGGCAGTAGTGCCGGGCGCGTTGATTCTCGCGACGGTGCTGTGCTTTAATATACTCGGCGATATGCTGCAGCATGCGCTGGACCCTAAATTAACGAAGTAGAGGTGATAGAATGAGTCAACTGTTAAAGGTGGAGAATCTCCGCGTCTCTTATCACACTTATGCAGGAGAGGCACAGGCAGTCAGAGGCGTTTCTTTTACTGCGGATGAAGGTGAGACGCTGGCCGTCGTAGGGGAATCCGGATGCGGGAAATCTGTGACAGCCAGAACTATCATGGGTCTGATTCAGATGCCCCCGGGCGAGATAAAAGAAGGCAGCCATATCTGGTATCAGGATAAGGATATTCTGACATTTTCAAAGAAAGAGTGGCAGGCGTTCCGGGGAGCGGAATGCTCCATCATATTTCAGGACGCCCTGGCTTCTCTGAACCCGACGATGAAGACAGGGAGGCAGATTGCGGAAAATGTGCTGCTGCATAAGGATGTGGACAAGAAGCAGGCGTGGCTGGAAGCGGAAAAAATGCTTGGCCTGGTCGGAATACATGAACCGGAAAAGAGGATGCATCAATATCCCCATGAGTTTTCAGGGGGGATGAGGCAGCGTGTCATGATTGCGATTGCACTTGCCTGCGGCCCGCGCATCGTGATAGCGGACGAGCCGACCACTGCGCTGGATGTGACCATCCAGGCCGATATTATAGAATTGCTGAAGAAACTGCAGAGTGAACGAAACATGGCGGTCATCCTGATAACGCATGACCTTGGCATCGTGGCGGATATGGCGGATAGGATTGTCGTGATGTATGCAGGGGAAGTAATGGAAGAAGGGACGGACACCGACATATTTTATCATGCAAAGCATCCATATACGAAGGCACTGCTTAAGGCGGTACCAAGGCTTGATATGGGGGAACAGGAGCTGGCGCCTATCGAGGGCGCTCCTCCGGAGATCATCCATCCTCCAAGGGGCTGCCCCTTTTACGAAAGGTGCAGCCACGCCATGAGGGTCTGTGGATACAGGCATCCTCCTGCGTATGGATTTGGCCAGGGCCACCGTGCGCGGTGCTGGCTGTACCACCCGCTGGCAGAACGGAACGGGCAATAGAAGAAAGGCGGCAGAGAACGGTCATGGAAGAACATTTGCTGGAAGTCAGACATCTGAAAAAGTATTTTAAGACAGGAAAGCATCACGTGGTAAAAGCAGTGGATGACGTATCCTTCTATGTCAGCAAAGGTGAGACGCTAGGCATAGTAGGAGAGTCCGGCTGCGGAAAGACGACATGCGGCAGGACGTGCATGGGAATCTACAGTCCCACAGAGGGAGAAGTGCTCTATAAAGGGATGAGTGTTGGGAGCCTTCAACGGAAAGAGCGGCAGAGATTTACAAAAGAAGTTCAGATGATATTTCAGGACCCATATTCTTCCCTGGACCCGAGGATGAAGGTAGGCGATATCATAGCCGAGGGGATGCTTGCCCACCATATGGCAGGTGATAGCAGTCAATGCACGGCAAAGGTTAAGAAGCTGCTGGCAGATGTCGGACTGTCGGGCGGCCACACGGACCGTTATGTGCACGAATTCTCAGGTGGCCAGCGGCAGAGGATAGGGATAGCCAGAGCCCTTGCTGTGGAACCGGAACTTATCGTCTGTGACGAGCCGATATCGGCACTGGATGTGTCGGTCCAGGCACAGATTGTCAATCTTCTCATGAAACTTCAGGAAGACCGTGGGCTGACATATATGTTCATCGCCCATGACCTGTCTATGGTCAAATATATATCGGACCGTGCAGCAGTCATGTATCATGGTAAGATCGTGGAAACAGCCCCCTCGGACCTTCTATATGAGAATCCGCTGCATCCATATACGAAGGCGCTTCTGTCGGCAGTTCCGATACCAGACCCGATAGCCGAAGCGAAAAAGAAACGCATCAGCCTGAGAGGGGAACTGACAGGCTGTGCGGATACCGGAATCGGATGCCGGTTCCGCCAAAGATGCGAGAAAGAGATGGGGATATGTGCAAAGGAGGAACCGATGCTGCGGGAAGTGGAAAAAGGCCACTTTGTGGCGTGCCATTTATATAAGGAAGGAAGTGCTTCGGAAAGTCCGGCCTGCGGGCAGCACGACATGGAAGGCAGAAATGGGGGCTAAAAACAAGGCAATGCCGCCTTTTTTGCGTTTTTTGGTTGACAAGCTCAAATTCTATGTGGTATAGTAAAAAATGCGCTATTGTGGAAAGTTATGCCATGATACCGCGTGAAATGGCTTGAACAAGCGGTTTCACTGAATCAGTAGTATGTAATGGGCAACTCGTAGCCCGCCCAAAAAATATATGAGGAGTGAAACGTCAATATGGAGAAAAACAGAATTCGTCCTATCAAAAGCGGAAAAAGTTCACGCATGAGCTATTCCAGGCAAAAAGAAGTTCTTCAGATGCCTAACCTGATTGAAGTCCAGAAAGATTCTTACCAGTGGTTTCTGGATGAAGGGTTAAAAGAAGTATTTGATGATATTTCCCCGATTGCCGACTACAGCGGCCATCTCAGCCTGGAATTTGTTGATTTTACATTGTGCGAGGATGATGTGAAGTACACGATCGAAGAATGCAAAGAGCGCGACGCCACCTATGCAGCGCCTTTGAAAGTAAGAGTACGGCTTCACAACAAGGAAACCGATGAAATCAATGAGCATGAAATCTTTATGGGTGACCTGCCGCTGATGACAAGTACAGGAACGTTCGTTATCAATGGAGCGGAACGTGTAATTGTCAGCCAGTTAGTACGTTCACCCGGAATCTACTATGCGATTGCGCATGATAAGGTGGGAAAGAAGCTGTATTCATCTACGGTCATTCCGAACCGTGGTGCATGGCTTGAGTACGAGACGGATTCCAATGACGTTTTCTATGTGCGTGTAGACAGAACAAGAAAGGTGCCGATTACTGTATTAGTCCGTGCTTTGGGAATCGGTACCAACCCTGAGATTGTCGAGCTGTTCGGCGAGGAGCCGAAGATTCTTGCAAGCTTTGAGAAGGATGCTGCGACAAACTACCAGGAAGGCCTGCTGGAACTATACAAAAAGATTCGTCCGGGAGAGCCTCTTGCAGTAGACAGCGCTGAAAGTCTTATCACAAGCATGTTCTTCGACCCGAGACGTTACGACCTGGCCAAAGTAGGCCGCTATAAATTCAATAAGAAGCTTGCCCTGAAGAACCGCATCACAGGACATGTGCTCGCAGAAGATGTCAAGCATGCATTGACCGGCGGACTCGTGGCAGAAAAAGGGACGAAAGTAACGAGAGAAATCGCTGACGCTATCCAGAATGCAGCGGTTCCGTTCGTGTGGATTGAAAGACCGGATGAAGAACGCAATATCAAAGTGCTTTCTAACATGATGGTTGACCTTGCATCTATCGTTGACATCGACCCGAAAGAGGTAGGGGTTACCGAGCTCGTGTATTATCCGGTGCTGGAGACGCTTCTGGAGGAGACGGCAGGCGATATCGATGAACTGAAAGATGCGATTAAGAGAGATATCCATGACTTGATTCCAAAGCATATTACGAAGGAAGACATTCTGGCATCGATCAACTATAACATTCATCTGGAATACGACCTGGGCAATGATGATGATATCGACCATCTTGGCAACAGACGTATCCGGGCGGTCGGGGAATTATTACAGAACCAGTACAGAATTGGTCTGTCAAGGCTCGAAAGAGTTGTCCGCGAACGAATGACGACCCAGGATCTGGAGGGGATATCCCCGCAGTCACTGATTAATATAAAGCCTGTTACAGCTGCCGTGAAGGAATTCTTCGGATCTTCACAGCTGTCACAGTTCATGGACCAGAACAACCCGCTCGGCGAGCTGACCCACAAGAGACGTCTGTCTGCACTTGGGCCAGGTGGCTTGTCAAGAGACCGCGCCGGGTTCGAGGTACGTGACGTCCACTATTCCCATTACGGAAGGATGTGTCCGATTGAGACGCCGGAAGGTCCGAACATCGGCCTGATCAACTCTCTTGCGACATATGCAAGAATCAACCAGTACGGATTCGTAGAAGCGCCATACCGCAAGATCAGCCATGAAGACCCGGACAATCCGGTCGTTACGGATGAGGTCGTGTATATGACCGCGGATGAAGAGGACAATTATCACGTAGCACAGGCGAACGAACCTCTGGACGGGGATGGCCATTTTATCCACAAGAACGTATCCGGCCGTTATCGCGAAGAGACGCAGGAATATGAACGGACCAGATTTGATTATATGGACGTATCTCCGAAGATGGTATTCTCTGTCGCCACGGCGCTCATTCCTTTCCTGGAAAATGATGATGCCAACCGTGCGCTCATGGGTTCCAACATGCAGCGTCAGGCAGTCCCGCTTCTTATGACCGAGGCTCCGGTAGTCGGAACAGGTATGGAAGAAAAAGCTGCCGTCGACTCCGGCGTATGTATGGTGGCAGAAGCGGCCGGCGTGGTGGAACGCTCTACTTCCAATGAGATAACGATCCGTCAGGATGACAATACGCTCAAGAGATATAAGCTCACCAAGTTCCTTCGGAGCAACCAGAGCAACTGCTACAACCAGCGGCCGATCGTATTCAAAGGAGACCGGGTGGAAGCAGGCGACGTAATCGCAGACGGACCGTCAACATCCAACGGTGAGATGGCGCTTGGCAAGAACCCGCTTATCGGCTTTATGACATGGGAAGGTTATAACTACGAGGATGCGGTCCTCCTGAGCGAACGTCTCGTGCAGGATGACGTGTATACCTCTGTCCATATCGAAGAATATGAGGCGGAAGCCCGCGATACGAAGCTCGGGCCGGAAGAGATTACCCGTGATATCCCTGGCGTCGGCGACGATGCGCTTAAGAATCTGGACGAGAGAGGAATCATCCGTATCGGCGCTGAGGTGCGCGCAGGCGATATCCTCGTCGGTAAGGTGACTCCAAAGGGAGAGACCGAACTGACGGCAGAAGAGAGGCTGCTGCGTGCCATCTTCGGCGAAAAGGCGCGTGAAGTAAGGGATACGTCCCTTAAAGTGCCTCACGGCGAATATGGAATTGTCGTAGATGCGAAGGTATTTACGAGAGAGAACGGTGATGAACTGTCACCGGGCGTAAATCAGGCAGTGCGCATCTATATTGCGCAGAAAAGGAAGATATCTGTAGGTGACAAGATGGCGGGACGCCACGGTAACAAGGGTGTCGTTTCCCGTGTGCTTCCAGTGGAAGATATGCCGTTCCTTCCGAACGGACGTCCGCTGGATATCGTACTGAACCCTCTTGGCGTACCTTCACGTATGAACATCGGGCAGGTGCTCGAAATCCACCTGTCTCTGGCGGCGAAGGCTCTTGGCTTTAATATAGCGACACCGGTATTCGACGGTGCGAACGAGATTGACATTATGGACACTCTTGACCTGGCCAATGATTATGTCAATCTGAGCTGGGAAGAATTTGAGAAGAAGCATAAAGAAGATCTGCTTCCGGAAGTGCTCCAGTATCTGTCAGACAACCGTGAACACAGGAAGCTGTGGAAGGGTGTTCCGATATCAAGGGATGGAAAGGTCCGTCTCCGCGACGGAAGAAGCGGGGAGTTCTTCGACAGCCCGGTTACGATCGGTCACATGCACTACCTGAAGCTGCACCATCTTGTTGATGACAAGATTCACGCCCGTTCTACGGGCCCATATTCCCTCGTCACGCAGCAGCCACTCGGCGGTAAAGCCCAGTTCGGCGGCCAGCGCTTTGGTGAGATGGAAGTGTGGGCGCTTGAGGCATACGGCGCATCTTACACGTTGCAGGAGATTCTGACCGTCAAGTCTGATGATGTCATCGGCCGTGTCAAGACGTATGAGGCTATCATCAAGGGTGAGAACATTCCTGAGCCGGGCATACCGGAATCATTCAAGGTGCTGCTCAAAGAGCTCCAGTCCCTGGGCCTGGATGTACGCGTGCTGCGTGATGACAACACAGAAGTTGAAATCATGGAGACGGTAGATATGGGTGAAACGGACTTCCATTCTCTGATTGAAGGCGACAGAAACTACCGCGAGGAAGATAACCTCGGTGCAAAGGGTTATACAGAACAGGAATTCCAGGGAGAAGAGCTTGTGGATGTGGAAGAAGAAGCAGAGGAAGATGACTTCGACGTGGAATTTGAAGAAACTGAAGAATTTGCAATGGATATAGATGAAGAATAGGAAGGGGTGCCTGTATGCCTATAAACAGTAATGAACAATCATATCAGCCAATGACTTTCGATGCTATCAAAATCGGTCTGGCATCACCTGATAAGATATTAGACTGGTCCAGAGGAGAAGTGACAAAGCCTGAGACCATTAACTATAGAACACTGAAACCAGAAAAAGACGGACTTTTCTGTGAGAAGATCTTCGGACCTAGTAAAGACTGGGAATGCCACTGTGGCAAATATAAGAAGATTCGTTACAAAGGAGTTGTATGTGACAGGTGTGGTGTTGAGGTTACAAAGGCAAGCGTGCGCCGTGAGCGTATGGGCCATATCGCGCTTGCTGCCCCTGTGTCACACATCTGGTATTTTAAAGGTATTCCGAGCCGTATGGGTCTCATCCTCGACCTGTCTCCGAGAACGCTGGAGAAGGTGTTGTATTTTGCATCTTATATCGTGCTCGACAAAGGAGAGACCGACCTGCAGTATAAGCAGGTGCTGTCTGAGCAGGAATATCAGGAGGCGAGGGAGTCCTGGGGAAGTGCTTTCCGGGTAGGCATGGGAGCAGAGGCAATCAAAGAGCTTCTGGAATCCATAGACCTCGACAAAGAATATGAAGAGCTTCAGGCGGGGCTTGAAGGGGCTACCGGACAGAAGCGGGCCAGAATTGTGAAGCGTCTGGAAGTAGTAGAGGCATTCCGTGAATCCGGAAATAAGCCGGAGTGGATGATTATGACCGCGATACCGGTGATTCCGCCGGATCTTCGTCCTATGGTACAGCTGGACGGCGGACGGTTTGCCACATCTGACTTAAATGACCTTTACAGAAGGATTATCAACAGGAACAACCGCCTGAAACGGCTCCTTGAACTTGGCGCTCCGGACATTATCGTTAGAAATGAAAAGAGGATGCTGCAAGAAGCGGTAGACGCGCTTATCGACAATGGACGCCGCGGGCGTCCGGTCACTGGACCGGGCAACAGGGCGCTGAAGTCGCTATCCGATATGCTGAAAGGAAAGTCGGGACGTTTCCGTCAGAACCTGCTTGGCAAGCGTGTCGATTATTCAGGACGTTCTGTTATCGTCGTGGGACCTGAACTTAAGATATACCAGTGCGGGCTGCCCAAAGAGATGGCGATAGAACTGTTCAAGCCTTTTGTAATGAAGGAGCTTGTACAGAACGGTACGGCGCACAATATCAAAAATGCGAAGAAAATGGTGGAGAGGCTGCAGCCGGAAGTATGGGATGTACTGGAAGATGTCATCAAAGAGCATCCGGTCATGCTGAACCGTGCCCCTACGCTGCACAGACTTGGCATACAGGCATTCGAGCCGATTCTTGTAGAAGGTAAGGCTATCAAGCTTCATCCTTTGGTATGTACTGCATACAATGCCGACTTCGACGGCGACCAGATGGCGGTCCATCTTCCGCTCTCGGTGGAGGCTCAGGCAGAATGCCGGTTCCTCCTCCTGTCACCGAACAACCTGCTGAAACCGTCTGACGGGGGACCGGTTGCCGTTCCTTCGCAGGATATGGTACTCGGCATCTACTACCTGACCCAGGAAAGGCCTGGGGCAAAGGGAGAAGGCAAGGTATTCAAGAGCGTAAACGAGGCGATACTCGCCTATGAAAATAATGCTATCACGCTTCACTCACGCATCAAAGTCCGCATGTCGAAGGCTCTGCCGGGCGGAGAGGTTAAGACAGAGACGATTGAGTCTACCCTCGGCCGGTTTATCTTTAATGAGATCATTCCTCAGGATCTTGGCTTTGTTGACCGTGAGACAGAAGAAAATGAACTTCTGCTTGAAGTAGACTTCCATGTAGGAAAGAAACAGCTGAAACAGATACTTGAGAAGGTCATCAACACACATGGCGCTACAGCCACGGCGGAAGTGCTGGATGCCATCAAGTCTACCGGCTACAAATATTCTACAAGAGCGGCAATGACAGTATCTATCTCTGACATGACCGTGCCTCCGCAGAAACCGGAGATGATCCAGCAGGCACAGGATACGGTGGATAAGATTACGAAGAACTACAAGCGCGGCCTTATAACAGAAGAAGAGCGTTACAAGGAAGTCGTAGAGACGTGGAAAGCGACGGATGATTCTCTGACCGAGGCGCTGCTGTCCGGGCTTGACAAATATAACAATATCTTCATGATGGCAGACTCCGGAGCCCGTGGCTCCGATAAGCAGATCAAGCAGCTTGCTGGCATGCGTGGTCTTATGGCGGATACGACAGGACGTACGATCGAGCTGCCTATCAAGTCAAACTTCCGTGAAGGTCTTGACGTACTGGAATACTTCATGTCAGCACACGGTGCACGTAAAGGTCTGTCAGATACGGCTCTGCGTACGGCGGACTCCGGCTACCTGACAAGGCGTCTTGTCGACGTGTCGCAGGAGCTCATCATCCATGAGGTCGACTGTGCGAAGAAGGGTGCTGAGATTCCGGGCATGTATGTAAAAGCATTCATGGACGGGAATGAAGAGATTGAAAGCCTCCAGGAGCGTATCACAGGACGTTACCTCTGCGAGAACATCGTAGACAAAGACGGTAATATACTTGTGAAGGCGAACCATATGGTGACGCCGAAGAGGGCAGAGCTCATTATCAAAAGAGGTGTTGATGAGAAGGGCGGAGAACTCAAGAAGATTAAGATTCGTACAATTCTCACATGTAAATCACACAGCGGTGTGTGTGCGAAGTGCTATGGGGCAAACATGGCGACAGGAGAGCCGGTACAGGTCGGTGAGGCGGTAGGCATCATCGCCGCCCAGTCTATCGGTGAGCCTGGTACACAGCTTACGATGCGTACCTTCCATACAGGTGGTGTGGCCGGTGATGATATCACGCAGGGACTTCCGCGTGTGGAGGAGCTTTTCGAGGCAAGAAAGCCGAAGGGGCTTGCTATCATTACGGAATTTGCAGGAACAGCTGCTATCAATGACACGAAGAAGAAACGTGAGATTATCGTAACGAATAACGAGACGGGCGAATCAAAGGCATATCTTATCCCTTACGGCTCCAGAATCAAGATACAGGACGGAGCAGAGCTTGAGGCGGGAGATGAACTGACGGAAGGTAGCGTCAATCCTCATGATATCCTTAAGATAAAAGGCCTGCGAGCCGTCCAGGATTACATGATACAGGAAGTACAGCGGGTATACCGTCTGCAGGGCGTTGAAATCAACGACAAGCATATCGAAGTCATCGTACGCCAGATGCTCAAGAAAGTCCGCATCGAAGAGGCGGGAGATGCCGAATTCCTGCCAGGAACGACGGTTGATATCCTTGATTTTGAAGATGTGAATGAAAAGCTTGCGGAAGAAGGCAAAGAGCCGGCAACAGGGGAGCAGATTATGCTCGGTATCACAAAGGCATCTCTTGCCACCAACTCCTTCCTGTCGGCGGCGTCCTTCCAGGAGACGACGAAGGTCCTCACGGAAGCGGCTATCAAGGGCAAGGTCGATCCACTTATCGGCCTGAAGGAAAATGTCATTATCGGCAAGCATATCCCGGCCGGTACAGGTATGAGGAAATACCGTGATGTACGTCTGGATACAGAACTGTCCTTAGATGATGAGCTTATGTTCGATGAAGAGCCGGAAGAAGCGGAAGAATTCGTCGAAGCAGAAGAATAGAACAGGAATAAGAAGGTGCACAGGCACCTTCTTTTTTTGCCTATATACTAAAAAGATTATGCACGCTATTGATAAATGTTATCAAATATGTTGTTGACAAAGATTCTCAGAAGGAATATAATACCAATGTAAATGATAATCAATATCAACAAAATGCCGGAGTGATAATATGAGTCAGGAAGAACGTCTGCAGGAGATAATGAAACGTCTGAAAGAGAATGGATATCGGATTACGAGCCAGAGAAAGATGCTGCTGGAAGTGATATTGAGCAATGAACATTCTTCCTGCAAGGAAATCTATTATGCCGCAAAGCAGATAGACAAAAGACTTGGCATTGCAACTGTATACCGTACTGTACAGCTCCTTGAGGATATGGAACTGGTCAGGAAAGAGATGGCGGTACAGATATAATGTGGATGGAAAGGAGTGATTATGATGCCACTGACAATGCTTGGGTCAGGTGAGACTGCGTCTATCAAACGTGTGGGAGGCCAGAATGAGGTGAGGAAGTTCCTGGAAAGCCTGGGATTCGTAACTGGTGAAGAAGTGAAGATCGTATCGGTAAACGGAGGCAATATAATCGTCCAGGTTAAGGAGTCCAGAGTTGCAGTCAGCAAGGGAATAGCAAATAAGATTATGGTTTAGGAGGAACGAAGGGAATGCGCACATTGAGAAGTATCGGATGTAATCAGAAGGTCTCGGTAGTAAAGCTCCACGGTGAAGGAGCGGTTAAAAGACGTATTATGGACATGGGAATCACGAAAGGGACGGAAGTGTACGTCAGAAAAGTAGCTCCCCTGGGCGATCCGGTTGAAGTTACCGTCCGAGGGTATGAACTGTCGCTGCGTAAAGCGGATGCAGAGATGATAGAGGTAAACTAACAGGAAGAAGAGCGATTAGCGAATAAGACATAGCAGGAGGAATAGAGATGGGAATCAAGATAGCACTTGCCGGAAATCCAAACAGTGGCAAGACGACGTTGTTTAATGGACTGACCGGCTCGAACCAGTTCGTAGGTAACTGGCCGGGGGTTACGGTTGAGAAGAAGGAAGGCAAGCTTAAGAGCAATAAAGAAGTAGTCATAATGGACTTGCCGGGAATCTACTCCCTGTCACCATATACGCTCGAGGAGGTGGTTGCGAGAAACTACCTGATTACAGAGCGCCCCGATGCGATTCTGAATATCGTGGATGGGACGAACCTGGAGCGTAACCTGTATCTGACGACACAGCTCATGGAGCTTGGAATCCCTGTTATAATGGCAGTCAACATGATGGATGTGGTTAAAAAGTCAGGCGATGCCATCGACACAAGAAAACTGGGAGAAAAGCTCGGCTGTGCGGTCGTGGCAATCTCTGCGCTGAAGGGCGAAGGTATCGAGGAAGCCGCCGGGAAAGCGGTAAAAGCGGCACAGAGCAGGCAGGCGGCAATGCCGGTACATGAATTTTCCCAGGAAGTAGAAGCCTACTTGGATGAAATCGAGACGATGCTGGGCGGTGACATTCCAGAAGAGCAGAAACGATTCTATGCAGTGAAGCTGTTTGAGCGCGATGACAAGATTGCAGAGCAGATGAAGCATGTGCCAGACATATCTTCTATTATTGAAAAGGCAGAGAAAGATATGGATGATGATTCTGAAAGCATCATCACAAACGAGCGGTATAATTACATAACGTCCATCATAGGAGAAAGCCTTACAAAAGCGAACAAGGAGAAGCTGTCTACATCGGATAAGATAGACCGCGTCGTGACAAACAGATGGCTTGCGCTGCCTATATTTGCAGTCGTCATGTGGCTTGTATATTATGTATCGGTGTCTACGGTAGGGACATGGGCGACTGATTGGGCGAATGATGGTGTATTTGGCGAAGGATGGAAGCTGTTCGGGCTGATAGATGTGCCGGGCATACCTGTTGTCGTTGAAAACGGGCTGAATGCCATCAATTGTGCTCCGTGGTTGCAGAGTCTTATCCTGGATGGTATCATAGCAGGTGTAGGGGCGGTTCTTGGATTTGTGCCGCAGATGCTCGTACTTTTCATATTCCTTGCATTTCTTGAGGCATGCGGATACATGGCGAGGGTCGCGTTTATCATGGACAGAATATTCCGCAAGTTCGGCCTTTCAGGGAAGTCGTTCATACCAATGCTTATCGGTACCGGATGCGGAGTGCCTGGCATCATGGCGTCAAGGACGATTGAAAACGACCGTGACCGGAAGATGACGATTATGACTACTACATTTATCCCATGCGGAGCGAAGCTTCCAATCATAGCGCTCATCGCAGGCGCCCTGTTCGGCGGAGCTTCCTGGGTTGCGCCAAGTGCTTATTTCGTAGGAATTGCAGCTATCATATGCTCGGGCATCATATTGAAGAAGACAAAGATGTTTGCCGGAGACCCGGCGCCATTCGTTATGGAGCTTCCGGCATACCATATGCCTACTGTGGGAAATGTGCTCAGGAGCATGTGGGAGCGCGGATGGTCCTTTATCAAAAAAGCGGGAACGATTATCCTGCTGTCCACTGTCTTCATATGGTTTACATCCAGCTTTGGATTTGTAGACGGGCATTTTGGAATGGTAGAAGACTTAAGCGACGGCTTGCTTGCCAGCATCGGACGTGGCCTTGCCTGGCTGTTCGTACCTCTTGGATGGGGAGACTGGAAGTCGGCAGTTGCAGCGATTACAGGACTCGTGGCGAAAGAAAATGTCGTGGGAACCTTCGGTATTCTATACGGCTTTGCAGAAGTGGCAGAAGACGGTGCAGAAGTATGGGGAACGCTTGCAGCCAGCATGACCGCTGTCGCGGCATATTCGTTCCTCGTGTTCAACCTTCTGTGTGCACCTTGCTTCGCTGCTATGGGCGCTATCAAGCGGGAGATGAATAATGCCAGATGGTTCTGGTTTGCAATCGGATACCAGACGATACTTGCTTATGCTGTATCTCTGTGCGTGTTCCAGTTCGGAAGCCTCTTTACGGGAGGCGGATTCGGAATCGGCACAGTTGCAGCCATTATCGTACTGGTTGGATTCCTGTATCTTTTGTTCAGACCGTATAAGGAGAGCGCTTCGCGGAAGGTGAACATATCCAGCATAAATGCCCGCAGGGCAAAAGCATAAGCAGAAAGAAGGAGATATTATGGCATTAGCAGCAATCAGCAGTGTTTTATCAACAGGAGCAGTAGGGCTTGTCGTACTTGGAATCATTGTCCTGATCGTACGGAGCATGTGGAAGAAGAAAAAGGCGGGTGGTTCCTGCGGATGTGGCTGCAGCGGCTGTGCCCATAGCTGTGGTATGAAGTCGATGGACGAGACGAAGTAATTAGGAAGGAAGAGGCGTTACTAAAATAGCGAGATGTTTAATAGACAGACTATTCTTCTGTTTGATAGATCAGGATTGGTTTTCTTTCAATGGATTCCAGTCCTGATTTTTTGTTGTTTAAGGGATTGTAGACATAATACAGCATTTCGAGTACACATGCTTGCAATAAAACAATGCTTGTAATATTATGTAAAAAATCAACATGAAGCTTTCTATGTAAATTAATAAGCCGGGAATTAAAGCAGATATTGGCTTATAATGTACAATAAAGAAAATCGGGCAGGAACAGGGGGAAATAAATGAAAAGAGTTATTAGTATTATATGTATAGTCTTAATGTTCAGCTTAACATGTGCAGGGTGCAAATCGGGGGAGATATCAGGCAGGAATCCAAAGAGTTAATAATCAAGTATGGAGATGACTTTTCTAAAATCCGGTTATTGGATGCTAACAATGAAGAAGAATATTTGACAGCTAAGGACAAATTTCGTCTGGTTTTTGTTATGAGTTCTGCCTGTGGTACTTGCAAAAGACAATTGGAAACTGTGGAGAAATTTGAAAAATTTTATTCACAGTATTTAGATGTATCTATTGTCTGGGAGGACAAGATTGCTGATGAAAGTATATTAAAACAAAATAAAATAGAAGAAGATAGTAATTACAAGCTGGGTATAGATAGAATATCTACAATGACGCCGACTGCCCTGATCGTTAATCCTGATAACAAGGTGATTTTTGTAAGTACAGAAATGGAAAACATTGCAGATAAGTTAAATCAGTTAGATGGTGTATCTAAAGAGACTGTCAGAAATAATGTCTGTCAATACTTTCAGGAAAAAAATAAAACTTCAAAGCAGGAGCTGATTTATTTTGCACTAAAAGGATGTCAGGACTGTGATGCTGCTGACAATGTCATATTTAACGATGATGAATTAATGAAAAAGTATGAAATTACAAAAATATTTGACAGTGGTTCATATGGTGAAGAGGAAGAAGTAGATATTGATAATATATACTTATCAATTTTTGATATTGACTGGTATCCAAGCTTTTTATTAATAGATAAAGAAAGTGGTCATAAATTAATTGGTGAGACAGGCGTACAGCAATTGAAAAGCATTTTGATGAATGATAATTAATAACGTTTAATGTCATTAATTTCATAAGTAATAGGGCTATTGAAAGGGGGGAGAAAATACATAGCCTGAAAATAAAGGAAAGGAAGGAAGAGTATGAAGAAAACAAAAGGATTAATTGCAGCAGCATTAGTAGGAGTAACAGTATTGGGGACAAGTCTGCCGGTATCGGCTGCCGGATGTGGTAATTGGTACATAAGCTCAGTGGGGAAACCATACTGCACTTCTAATCTTTGCTGTGGTCCAGGTCTGGGATTAAGAGGATACAGACAAAAAGAATACTGGAAAAGAAAATGTGTGGAGAATAATAACAAAGTAAAGTATCAGAATGATACAAAAACAAAGTATTTAGGCTGCTGCTAAGATAACAGGATTTAGAGCGTATCTGCCAATAAGGCAGATACGCTAAGAGGGGGACGAATATATATGAAAAAGCCAGTATGGATATGTTTAGCGGTGTTTGTTACATTGTCTTTAACCGCTTGCCAGAAGTCTGAATACGCAAAGAAAATGGAAGAGAGCAAAGATAGCGCCATACCTATCGTAAAGGAAATGGAACTGGATGGTGATTCGTTTGAGGAAGAATTTTTAAATGAAGCCCCCATAAAAGTGGCAGATAAGAATATCAAATTGGATAAAACTGAGATTATGGGCATGGTCTTTACGGCAGATGGAATGCTGTTAGTGGATGGGCTAAATTCTCAGTTAATTATATTGAGTCCGGACGGGACAGTGCTGGAGAAAAAAGGAAAATTAGGAAGCTCTCCGGGTGAATTTCAGAATCCTACTGGTATTACAAAGGATGATACATATATATATGTGCTGGATGATGGTAATAACCGTATTCAGCTATTCGATATGGAAATGGAATATGTAAAAGAAATTACAATAGATAAATCAGGGTTTGAAGCGCAGACTATATTCCGGGATCTGGCAGTAAATGGTTCGGGAGATATCTATATGTCGGGAGATACAATTCTGAATCCGGGTATCGTTTTTTATAGTGCACCGGATTACAGACAGGAGCACATAGAAGAAAATTTTTGCGGGTTCTTAAGCTCTTATGAGGGGAAAATATATGCACTTACAAGCGGGCAGATATACCTTCCGTCAGATTCTGAAGCATATGCTGGATTCGGGCTGCACTCCGGAGCATGTACTTTCCTATCTGTAGATGGGAAAAAAATGACCAGAATATCCAGTCTGGAAGGTCAGAATTATACAAACGACTTTATAATGAGTGATAATGTGATCTACTGTACAAATAGTACGTATGCAGAACTGCAGCGTTTTGAGACAGATGGTAACTATAGTAATTCTCTGGGACAGTTTGACGAAGGAGCCTCTTTTAATTATGTGGCAGAAGATGATGAAGGACAAATATATGTCTCAAATGGAAATGACCAGATAATGGTTTTTGCAATGGAATAATCGCTATAGGCCGATTAATAAGGGAGGCGGACAGCGTATGGAATTGATTCGACTGCAGTCAGTCGTAAAAGAATATGGAAGTAAAACTGCCAGAACAAAGGTGCTGGATAAAGTGGACCTGACCGTTTGTTCCGGAGAGTTTATATGCCTGTTTGGCAAATCAGGCTGCGGTAAGACAACACTCCTGAATATACTTGGTTTAATAGACAGATCAACAGAGGGAGAATATTACTTTAAAGGTAAAAGTGTAAAGGAACTGTCATCTGGCGAGATTGCCGGAAAGCGAAATCAGGAGATTGGTTTTATATACCAGTCCTTTCATCTGCTCGATGATTACAACGTAATTGATAATGTATCTCTGCCAATGGGATATGCGGGTATAAAGAGGAAGAGACGTATAGAATATGCGGAAAAGCTGCTAAGGGATGTTGGGATGGGTGAAAGAATGAAGTTTTATCCGAGGCAGTTATCCGGAGGTGAAAAGCAGAGGGTTGCGATTGCAAGGGCCTTGAGCAACAGACCCGATATCATTCTCGCGGATGAGCCTACAGGCAGTCTGGATGAAAAAAATGGAACGATAGTCATGCAGATTTTAAGAGAATTAAATGAAGCAGGCATCACAATAATTATGGTAACGCATGACCAGTCTTTGAAAGAATATGCATCTAGGGTCATACATATTTCCGATGGAAAGATTATATAGGTGCGGCAAATGAATAAGATTAATTTTATTTTCAGAGATTCGCTTAGAGGTCTGTTGAAATCATGGAAGATGAATGTAATATTTGTATGTACCTTATTAGGAGCCATGCTGCTTGCGGCTTATTGTCTGTCGAGTATTCGTTTTTTGCAGAAGGAGCTAGAAAGCACAAATTTTGAAAATATAGATGAGAGTATTGAGGTGGGTTTTACAGGGAACCTTCTGTCGCTGACAGATAAGAACAACATCATTCAGCAATGCGAGGCACGAACCGCTTCGCTGACGGCACGTAATAAAATGTTTTTTCCTGAACTTGGCGGAAAGTCCTATTTCGTGATTGCAATTGACGAGTCCTATGAGAGATATGAAAATATAAGTATAGAAGAAGGAGACATGTTCGATCCCTCTGGTGATGAGCTTGAGTGTGTTATCGGTCAGAAAATTTCGATGGAACATCATTTGTCCGTGAATGATTATATAAGCGTGTCGGGAAAATCATTCCGTATAACGGGCATAACAGCAAAGGGACAGTATAACAAATACCTTGTATTGCCGTATGCGGCTCTTAGCGGGCTTAATGATTCGGAACAGATACAGCAGACGTTCTACCTGACGGGAAATAAGGTGGAACGTACACAGGTGCAGTATGTTCTAAGCGGAATCAAATCGACGGAAATATTATATAATGAGCTATCGGCAACACTGTATGAACAGAATAAAATGACAATTGAACGGTGGATACATATCAGAGTGATGGCTGGTACCGCAAGCCTGTTGTTTGCTACGTTCAATATACTGGCTGTATGCTTTGGAAAGATACAGGAAAGCAGAAGAAAATGTCTGATTAAGAAGATGCTCGGGCTTACGGACTTAGGAGTGTTTCTGTCGCTGTTTATTGAGAATCTATCTGTTATACTGGCAGCGGATTTGCTGGCATATATTTTATATTTTCCATTGATAAATCTGCTGGATATCCGTAATACCGTGCTTGTTGATAAGCTGATGTTTGTACAGATGGGTGTGCTCTCTGTTATCCTGGCCGCCGTATATGCTGTAATCATGGGCGTCTATCTCTCACATTGCACCATGGCTGAAATACTGCGGGAGGGGGAGTAATGTGTTTGTTGCGGAAAAAATTATTAAGAAACTGAGAAGAAATATGGCGGTTTATTTAGTTGTCGTACTGGAACTGGCTTTTGGAACCGCTTTTTTGACCTATGCGATGAACCAGTTTTTTTCTTATAGAGATAATAAGCAGGAGCTGGAACAAGTGTTTCCAGACAAAACAGTATCTTTGGAAATATCCGTGAGGGAAGGAAATGAGGTTGAGCTTATTTCCGCACCATTTGATGGTTCCGATTACATGGTATTGAAAGAAGTGACGGATGGCGTTAGTGCATATTTGTGTATGCCAGAGCTTCTTGAAATGGATGGCAAGGTCGAAGAGGTTATATTTGTATATACGAATATAATCGAAGAAACAGGACATGCATATTGTGGTGAGAATATACGTAAACGGATCAGGAGCGGGACGGCGGTACTGGACGGGATGAATGGCAGTTATTCAAAAGAACGGATTGTATATTATGGGAAAGAATATAAATGTGAACTGACGCCGGAGCATATCAGAGATACTATAATAGCAAGAAATATGTTTGAAAAAAGACTCTACGCCGGAGATTGTATATTCCTTCCGCTGAAGGACTGCCAGGATAAGATATCCGCGGCACCGGCCCAGACAATTGTTCAATACCGTATAGAGGACATAAAAAAAGCTGCAGCTATTAATGAAAAGATAGTTGATTACCTCACGAAAAGCCATCCGCAATATGCATATAAGATTAGTAATTATATGGACGACTACGAACAAAACAATGAAAGTACGATGGAATTTGTCAAGTATATAGCTGTACTTGCCTGTATTGCAATGTGGATTTTGGCTTTCGGTTATATGGGAATCACGAAGCAGTTGTTTATAAAGCGGCAGAGAGAGTTTGCGGTCTGCCTTGCGGCAGGCGCGACAAAGAGGATAATTTTTCTCGAAATGCTGATAGAAAATGCTGCCATATTGACGGTGAGTACGGCAGCCGGAAATCTGATGGGAATCTATATGCTTGATCTTCAGAAAAATAATATATTTACAGCGCAATATCATTGTGAAACGTTGCTTATCAGTGTATTGCTGGCTATAATTCTCTTACTTTGCATTAATCTGCCGATACTAAAGAAGGTTCAGTCGCTGCAGCCCCAGGTTATTCTGACAGATTTATAACGCTGTGGAAGATGAATGCCACTGATTGACTTTTCCCATGTAAGCTAATATAATGAGACTAGTTGAGATGGGGATGTGCACAGCAGACCATTTTAATACTTAATACACAATGAAAGGTTGGGGAAAATATGGACCAGAACAAAGTATCAAGAGTTTTAAAGTCAATGGAAGAAAATGGAGTCCCTCAGATGATCATATCTGACCCGGTAGCTATCTTCTATCTGACAGGAGCATGGATTCATCCAGGGGAAAGATTACTTGCATTGTATCTGAATGTGAACGGTAATCATAAGATGATGATCAACAAGCTGTTCCCACAGGAAAAAGATCTTGGGGTAGATATCGTGTGGTATGATGACATCGAGGACGGTGTTGAAATCATGAGCAGATTTGTTGAAAAAGACAAGGTTATGGGAATTGACAAGACATGGCCTGCAAAATTCCTGATCCGCCTTCAGGAACTGGGCGGCGGAAGCAAATTTGTAAACGGTTCTCCTATCGTCGACTACATCCGTATGATTAAGGATGAAGGCGAGCAGGAACTGATGAGGGAATCCTCAAGACTGAACGATATCGCTATGGAAAAACTGATTCCATGGGTATCCAAAGGACTTACGGAGAGAGAGCTGAACGCCAAAATCCGTGAAATCTATAAAGAGCTCGGCTGCGAGGACGTGTCATTTGACCCGATTACAGCATATGCAAAGGGAGCGGCAGATCCGCACCATGTGACCGATGATTCAAAAGGAAAACGCGGCGACTGCGTAGTGCTTGATATCGGTGCATTCAAGGACAACTATGCGTCTGACATGACGAGAACCGTATTTATCGGTGAAGTATCCGACCGCGCAAAGGAAATCTATGACATCGTCGTAGAAGCCAACAGGCGTGGTATTGAAGCTGCAAAACCAGGAAACAGAATGTGTGATGTGGATCTGGCAGCGAGAAACTATATCGAAGAAAAAGGCTTTGGACAGTATTTTACACATAGGACCGGACATTCCATCGGTCTGGAAGACCATGAATTCGGTGATGTGTCTTCTGTCAATGAAGATATCATCAAGGTCGGACAGTGCTTCTCTGTTGAACCGGGAATCTACATCCAGGAAGAGGGTATCGGCGTACGTATCGAAGACCTCGTAATCATTACGGAGGACGGATGCGAAGTGCTGAACAACTTCACGAAGGACCTTATCATAGTGCCGGAAGAGTAATAGAAATAATTAATATAAGAAGACCAGATGCTCCGCAATAGGGGGCATCTGGTCTTTTTTTCCTTCGGTTTCAAATTTTGACTTATGAAGTGTCATATGGTAATTTGAATATAACAAATACTGTTGCCGAAGTAATATATACATATGTTTAGCACAAGGGACTATTGTGGAGGAAGGAGGGCATGAAGAATTAATCAAGAAGAAGGGCTTATATTTCAAGCTGTACAGACAATGTCAGATTTAACGGGATATAGAGAGGAGGAATAAGTTATGAAATTGAAAATCATAGTAATAGCATGTATCGGAGCAATTGTATTAGCTGCATGTGGTAAAGAAGAGCCGGCTAAGGATAGCAGCTGGTGCAAGGACAGCGTGGATAAGTACAATGAACAGGAGAAAAAACAGATAGAGGGGTATGAGATACTTGATGGAGGCAAAGAGCTTTACAAGTATACCTTTACCATTGACAAGGGGCAGAAGCGTACGAAAAGAGTATATACTGAGGAGCCTTCAAGTACATATATTTTAAATGAAGAAGGTGGCGTCTGGTATTACTACGGAAGTGAAGAAAATGGTCCTTGGTATAAAAGTGAGGCAAGGGATGATGCTTTTGAAAGTGATGTACAATCCATAGATATCGATGTCAACGACGAGACAGTGTATGAGATTGCCGGTCAGGAGAAACTGGATGGAAGGGCCGTTACCAAGGTGAAGATTACGACTCCCAAGGACGATGCCTTTTCCGGCGTGTTAAAAGAAGAGGATGAGAAGATAGAAGAACTGCTTAATGATACTGATTTTAAAAAGGCTTACGATGCGGTTAAAGAAGAGAAAAACAGGGTCAGCTATGTCTGGTTTGATGACGAGACGAAGAAACCAGTAAAGCAGGAAAGAGATACTACAAAGATTCAGACCGTCCTATATTACTACCTGAAGCTGTCCGGGAACGCAGAGATGAAATATGATACCGTACCGGAGAATGTAGTAGAGGTTACCCTGTTTCTCAGTGGAGAACCACAGGAAGACATTGAGATTCCGCAGGAGAATGTTTACAGCATCTGACCGGGATTGAAGAAAGCGGCGGAAGCTGACGGCATAGTCAGCTTCCGCTTCCCATTGCTTTAACCGCCAGCAGCGCAAGCACGAGTAATATGCTTGGCTTTACGACCTTCGTCCCATTCTTCATGACGAGTCCGGCTCCGATATAGCCGCCAAGCATATTGCAGGCAGCCGCCGCAAGCCCGAGCGGAATGATGACCTGGCCGTTGAGGAGAAAGACGATGAGCGAAGTTATGTTGGTAGTCAGGTTGATAACTTTGGCCTGTGCATTGGCGGTCTTGATGCTGAGCTTTGCAAATATAGTAAAAGCAATGATCAGGAACGTACCTGTTCCCGGTCCGTAGAAGCCGTCGTATCCGCCGATGATGAAAGCGGCTGTTACGGCAGTGACATAAGTGCGCTTATTAAGCGTGACTTCCTCTGAGCCGCTGTCGTTGAACAGCCTTTTGTTCAGCACGAGGAAGGCGGAGAAGGGCAGGATGATTATAAGGACGTACGTCATGACGCTCTCCGGCACGAGCAGAGAGATATGGGAGCCGATGAAGGAGCCTGCGATTGCTGCAAATATGGAGGGAACGGCAAGCTTTACATTGATCAGATGATTCTTGGCAAAGCGGTAAGTGGCCAGTGCAGTTCCGAAAGGGGATGACATTTTATTCGTAGCCACCGCCGCGTGGGGAGGCAGGCCCGCCAGAAGATAGGCAGGAAGCGATATCAGCCCGCCGCCCCCGCCGATTGCATCTACCATGCCCGCGAGAAATAAAAGAGGGCATACGATTATAAATGTCTGTATAGTCAGTTCCATGATAACTCATATTCCTTTCACATATTCCTTGTAGATTATACAGGAAACAGGCGGCAGAATCAATGGGAATACAGTGGCAGCCGCAAAATCAATAAAAAGTACATATTCACAATTATTTTATGGTGTGTTAGAATATATGGCATATGAGTACAAAAGGAGGACGACCATAATGAACAGAGAGCAGGCACACGATATCTTGATGAAATATATGAAAGGTGATAATTATATTACACATTCTTATGCCGTGGAGGCAATCATGAAAGGCCTTGCCAAGCGTCTGGCCCCGGACGAGGTGGAATACTGGGGAATCGTCGGGCTTCTTCATGATCTTGATGAGGAGCAGTGCGACTGGAAGAATGATATAAGCGTACATGGACCGACTTCCGTGGAGATATTGAAAAAAGAGGGGATTGACGATCCGGTGCTGTTTGACGCTATCAAGTCACACAATCCGAAGTGCGGCATGAAGGCAAAGACGAAGCTTCAGTACGCGGTGCTGGCAGCGGATCCGATGAGCGGTTTTGTTAAAGCGGTCGCTCAGATATATCCGGATAAGAAGATTGCCAGCGTAAAGCATAAGTCCGTGATGAAACGCTTTAATGAGATGCGCTTTGCGGCGGGAGCAAACAGAGATTATATGGAAATGATAGAATTTACCGGACTCAGCCTGGACGACCTCATAGATGTCGCTTTGGAGGAGATGGGGGCTATAGCGGATGTTCTGGGGCTGGCGTAAGAGCCGGCCCTTTTTTTCTGTATTAGGTAAAGCGATTTAATAAAATGCGTTATGCACAAAAATCCATTTTTATTTTGGTGAAAATAGAGAAAATAAAAGTTTGAATTGTGACAATTAACAAAAATATACCATATAAATCGTCGAAATATGACGATTGACACTTGTGCATTTGTAAAGTATGATGTTGCTAAGACATTTGGTAAAACGGTTTACCGAACGTATTTACGCAACAATGAGAGAAAAGTCAATGTAAGAGGAGGAAAATCATGAAGAAATTTAACAAGTTAACTATTTTTTTGATTCCAATCGGTATTGCAGTTAACGTAGTGGGCGGACAGCTTGCGGTGCTGCTGAAGCTGCCTGTATTTCTAGACAGTATCGGAACATTCGTCGTCGGTGCACTATGTGGAGGCATCCCGGGAGCACTGGTGGGATTGGGCTGCGGATTGATCAATGCCATATCGCTGCCGACACTTCTGCCGTACACGATTATAGGCGTGCTGTTTGGGTTTCTCGGTTCATTTTTGGCAAAAAAGCAGATGTTCTCCAAGTTCTGGAAAGCGCCGGTCAATGGTGTGATCATAGCAATTATCAGTACATGTATCGCCGTACCGATTACAGCCATATTATATGGAGGATTTGTCGGAACAGGGGCCAGCGTAATTGTAACCACCCTCATGGCAGCGGGCTGGGATGTACTTCCGGCTACTTTTGCAAGTGAACTGTCATCAGAGCTGATTGATAAGATTATCTGCCTGATAATCATATTCTTTGTCTTAAAGGCTATGCCCGCCCGCTTTGTCGTAAAGCTTCCAAATGGAAAACATTTCATCAAAGAAGAGCAGTAATATATGGTTGCAGCCATAAGGCATATGGCTGCAATCTTTCCGAAAGGAGGAAGATTATATGGATTATGATTTTGCAAAACAGTATATGAATCCAAAAAGGACAGGTAACGTGATAAGAGACCTGAACCCTATGAGCAAGGTGAATCTGATGCTGGTACTGGGATTATCGCCGTTTATCGTCCAGAATTATTATTATGGCTTTGGAATGGTAATATTGTTTGTGCTGTTTTCGGCGGCAGCCGGCTGCTTTCGCTCTTTCTTTTCCTTATACTGGAAAGTGCTGCTTTTATTCGGTGTGTTCCTGTTTGTTGTAAAAGCGGCGTTTGCGCCGGGAGAGCATGTCTTGTTCCGGCTGTGGGGAATCTGCGTGACGACGGAAAGCATACAGTCAGGGCTTAATATCGTATCCCTTGTTCTGGCTTTCAGCGGCGCGTTTATATTGTTCGTCAAGACGACGCCTATGGATGAATTTACGTATGCCCTGGAAAAGAAGGGCGTATCACATATGGTATCATTCGTCATCTTGTCATCGTTTCAGACGATTACGGATTTAAAGCAGAACGCACAGGTGATTATGGAATCACAAAAAGCAAGGGGGATTGAGACAGAGGGGAATCTGCTGAAGCGGGCGAAGGCATACATACCGGTTATGGGACCGCTCGTGCTCAACGCGATATCCAGCACGGAAGAGAAATCGATTGCTATGGATGCCAGAGCTTTTTCAGCACCTGTTTCACACACATTTCTGTCGGAGCTTCCAGAGGTGTCCATAGGGGAGAAGGCTGTTGTTATCTTATTTGACCTTGCTTTTGTGGGATTGATAACAGGGAGGATAGTTTTATGGCTTATATAGAGTTGAACGAGGTCACTTATACATATCCGCTTATGAAGGAGCCGGCGCTTCAGAACATATCCTGTTCGCTGGAGCTCGGAAAGTTTTATGGGGTTATCGGTGAAAATGCCGGGGGAAAGACGACATTCTGCAATCTGCTGCGGGGACTGATTCCACATTTCTATAATGGTAAATTACTCGGAGATATGAAGATAAACGGGGAGGATATCCGAAAAATCGATGTAGATGTCCTGTCTACTAAGATGGGGTATATCTTTCAAAATCCATTTACGCAGATCAGTGGCGTCAGGAAGACGGTGTTTGAAGAGATAGCGCTGGGGCTTGAGAACCTGGGAGTCCCCAAAGCTCAGATGATAGAGAAGGTCATCGAGGTGGCGAAACTCCTGAAGATAGAAGAGCTGCTTTTGAACGACCCGAACCGGCTGTCCGGCGGGCAGAGGCAGAGAGTGGCTTTTGCATCAATCATAGCTATGGATTCGGATATATTTGTAATAGATGAACCCACTTCCCAGCTCGATCCGGAAGGGACAGAACGCATTTTCGAGATTATACACATGTTGAAGGAGCAGGGGAAGACGATTATTCTGGTGGAGCATAAGGTGGACCTTATTGCAGAATACGCAGACGAGGTATTGGTATTTCAGAAAGGCAGGCTGCTGAAAAAAGGGGATGCCAGGACCGTATTGAGCGACCTGGAACTTCTGGAGCATGGGACCATGCTGCCCCAGGCGATTATATTAGAGCGGGAATTAAGACTGAACGGCATTGTACTTCCTAAGGTGCCGGTTACCACGGAAGAATGCATAGACCTTTTGCAAAAGGGGGGCGTCAGATATGAACCAAATTGAGTTTAGAAATGCCAGTTTCCAGTATCCGAATGGATTTTTAGCGAATGACGATTTGAACCTTATCGTGAAGAGGGGAGAAAGAGTTGCGATAGTGGGACAGAATGGCGCGGGCAAGACGACTGCCGTGAAAATGATGAATGGGCTGCATAAGCCATGCAAGGGAGACGTACTGGTAGAAGGAAGGAATACGAAAGAGTATACGACTGCCCAGATAGCGCGGCAGGTGGGATACGTATTCCAGAATCCAGATGACCAGATATTTAACCAGACCGTATATGCAGAGATAGCGTACATGCCTAAATACTATAAGATGGCTGAAAAGGAAGTGGAAAAGAGGGTAAAAGAGGTTGCCCAATTACTGGAGATAGAGACTTACTTAAAGATGAACCCTTTTGAAATCCCATATGTGACCAGAAAGTTTGTAACGATTGCAGCAATCCTGGCAACAAAGCCTCAGTACATTATTCTGGACGAACCTACCGCAGGCCAGGATCTGACGGGAATCAAGGTACTGACACGGGTGCTTGAGGAGCTGGAGAAGAAAGAAATCGGCGTAGTGACCATCACCCATGATATGGAATTTGCAGCCAATAACTTTGAGCGTGTTGTCGCTATGGCCAATAAAAAGATCATAAAAGACGGAAACGTCCGTGACATATTCAGCGACGATGACATATTACGGCAAAGCAAGATAAAACGCCCCGGAATCGGACAGATTGCAGACAGCATAGGGCTGGGAAAAGACATCTTGAACGCCCGGGAGTTTGTAGAACGTTATAAAGAAGTGATGGCGTCATGATGCAGGTGCTGTGCTATGGAGATTCGAATACATGGGGATACCGGCCCGAAACGGATGACAGGCTCATATGGGAAGAGCGTTATCCGGGTATCTTAAGCAAGAAGCTGGGCGCCGGATACCGGGTGACAGAGAATGGGCTGTGCGGCAGAACGACCTGTTTCGACAGCATAAGGGAGCCCTATGTAAACGGACTGGAAGAGGCGAACGTCTGCGCTTTGGTACATGCCCCCGTTGATATAGCGGTCATTATGCTCGGGACGAATGACTGCAAAGATGAATACGGTGCGGAAGTGGACGATATCGGACTAGGGATGGAAAAGGTGGCGGAAGCATTTGCACATGCCGGGGCGCACATCATACTTGCGGCCCCGCCGGTGCTGCGCGGCCTGAAGAAGAGCCCTTTCTACAGCGAATTCGGAAGAGGGGCAGAAGAAAAGAGCAGGGGGCTAGCCGCATGCTATCAGAGTCTGGCATCGAGGCGCGGATGGGAATTCCTGAATGTGGATACGATTGCAAGCGCGGGGAATTATGACAGAATCCATCTCGATAAAGAAGGGCACCGGAGGCTGGCAGAAGGGATATACCGGATGATTGCACGTAAGGAGGAACGTGATGAACAGAAGCATAGAAAAAGCATTAGAAGAGAATAAACAGAAGTATATAGATTATCTACTGAAACTTGTCTCCATCGATACGCATGATATCGGCCACGGCATCGAGGGCGGCCTGGAGGCAGAAGGGCAGGACTTTATGGCGGACCTGTTCCATGAGCTCGGTGCAGATGAAGTGGTAAAAGACCCGCTGAAAGAAGACAGTATCGTGAAGTGCAAAGAACAATACAGAGAAGGGAATACCGGACATAATTATGAGAACCGCTACAATGTATACGCAAGCTTTCCGGGGGAATCGAAGCGGTCGATTCTGTTTAACGGGCACATCGACCATATGCCTGCGGAGAACGAAGATAACTGGTGCATACCGCCTTTGAGTCCGGCAGTCATAGACAACAGAATTACCGGCCTTGGCGTGGCGGACATGAAGGCAGGGCTTATGGCGTCCGTAATGGCCACAGCGCTTCTGAAAGATGCAGGCATAAGCTTGCCCGTCACTGTAAAATATGCGTCTGTATGTGACGAAGAAGGCGGGGGGAACGGCTCTCTGTGTGCGGCAATGAGCGGTGTGAAAGCTGATGCGGTCGTGGTATGCGAGCCTACGAACTACGAGTTGATCGTGGCACATATGGGATGGGTATTCTTCCAGGTGGAGATAGAAGGGATAGCAGTCCATTCCGGCTTGAAGCTGGCAGGGGTGAATGCAATAGAAAAAGCTGGAAAACTGATGAATGCCATCAATGAATTGGAGCACCGCTGGCTGCTGGAATATAAGCACCCCCTTCTGCCGCCGCCGTCAAGCAACGTGGGTGTCATCTACGGCGGAGAGGCCGGCTCGACCATACCGGATTACTGCTGCTTTAAGACCTGTGTCCATTACCTCCCGAATCTGATGAGCCATGAGCAGGTAGTTGAGGAATATACCGGGGCCATTCTCAGATGCTGTGAAGGAGACGAATGGCTGAAAGACCATAAGCCTAAGATCAGCGTATACCAGACGGGCAATCCATTCGAGATGGAATTGGGGCATCCATTTGTCGGGGCATTTAAAGATGCATATAAGAAAGCCACCGGCACAGAAGTAAAACTGGCAGGTTCACCGGCAGGGTGCGACTCCAGGACATGGCACAATATCGTAGGATGTCCGACGCTGCAGTACGGGCCGGGATCACTGGAACAATGCCATGCGGTCAACGAATATGTCACGGTAGAGCAGTATCTTGACGCGATTAAAATATATGCGAATCTGATTCTTAAGTGGGCAGAATCTGCGGAATAAGGATGTGAGTTAATTGGGCAGGCATGGAACTTGTACAAGACATACAATACTGAAACATGGTCTTCTGATTGACCCTTCTAATGGAATAGAAGCGGTGAAGGACATTGTGATAGAAGATGACATGATACTTGAAGTGTGTGATACGGCAGCCGCAGAAAAAGGAGACTGTGTCATAGACTGTGCCGGCCTGGAGATATGGCCAGGATTGATAGATATGCACCTGCATGTAAGCGATCTCTTTGAAATCCATACGAATACGGCATATGGGGCTGCCGAGGACGGGGTTACGACAGCCCTTTCCCCGGGAGCAGGCAATACCTTCATGGCACCGGCTCTTTTAGGAGCAGAGATGGACAGAGGCCTGCCGCTCAACGTAGGAGTGTTTCTCGGCGCAGCTAATGTTCTCGGAACGAGATTGAATGAAGGGGAACTGGTTGAACTATTCAGAGGTACGCTGGGACAGGAAGAGAAGGAAAGGAAGCTGAGCCATAACAGCATCGTCAATCATACGGCACAATATGCGGTAGGAATCAAAGAACACATGGGGCACTTCCTGCTCCCGGACGAGAAGATCCTGCAGCTTTACACTCTTACCGACAAAGCCCACCTGATGTTTACCTCACACACACAAGACATCGACCACACACTGCACCTGTTCGATATGGCGAAAGGCAGGCACCTTCATCTGGGACATGCCAATGCGGCAGGATGCGGCACGCACGGAGAAGCTGTCTGGGCGATGAAGCAGGTGATTGGCTTATGCAGGCAGAAAGAGGTGAGTGGAGAGTTCGTGACGACAATGCTGCGCGAAGGCGGGGGATCAAGGGAAGGGCTGAAGATGACAGAACCGGCAAGGCAGATGGCACTGGAAGCTCTGGCAGAGCATATTGTTACGATTGCGGTGTCAGATGGCCAGAACCAGTCGACGATGAAGGGCTTCGGAGATACGAGGGATAATATTCCCTGTCTGCTGGAACTTGCAGAGCATAAAGTTCTGAGTAAAATGGACGCGGTTGCACTGATGACCTGCAATCCTGCGAAACTGCTGGCAAAGAGGACGAGAAACGAAGAGTGGAGAAGCCGGTACGGACATCTGGGCATGGGCGCTTACGCCAATATCACTGTCGTTGACCCGAAACGGAAGTACGCAGTATACGTGCTGACCAACGGAAAGCTCGTATCATTTGAAAAAAGGTATCTGCGCCTGGGAGGCAGAGCCGGATACTGGGTAAGCAAATTTCAGACAAAGAAAAGTATGGGAATCGGAGAATTGCCCATGTACGATATCATATAGAAAGGCGGTACATTATAATGAAGAAAGTATTATTAGCCGGAGAATCATGGATGAGCTACACGACCCATGTGAAAGGGTTTGACAGTTTTTATACATCCGTATATGAAACGGGGGAGAAGTGGCTGGTCGCGGCACTTAAAGAGGGCGGATATGAAGTGGATTTCCTTCCGAACCATATAGCGGCGGAGCAGTTTCCATTTACGGTGGAGGAGCTGGATGCGTATGACTGCGTAATCCTTTCCGATATCGGAGCAAATACTCTTCTGCTTCCGGCGGCTACGTTCACGAAGAGCGAGAAGAAGCCGAACCGGGCCAAGGTTATCAGAGACTATGTCATGGAAGGAGGTGCCCTGCTGATGATAGGCGGTTATCTCACCTTCTCCGGTGTGGATGCCAAAGGGAAATGGCATGACACTCCGGTCCAGGAGGTCCTTCCGGTGGAAGTGCTGACCGTAGATGACCGGATGGAGCACTGCGAAGGCGTGCGTCCGGTTACCGTAAAGGAGCATGAAGCGCTGAAAGGGATTCGGACAAAATGGCCCGAGATACTTGGCTACAATAAGACGATTGCCAGGCCGGAAGCTTTTGTGGCAGCTACGGTCGAAGGAGATCCATTTATCGCATTTGGTACATACGGAAAGGGGAGGAGCGCGGTATTTACAGGAGATTGTGCCCCCCATTGGGCTCCGCCGGAGTTCTGCGAATGGGAGGACTACAATCAGATCTGGCAGGGAATCGCGGGATGGCTGACGGATAGATAACAGGACGTCTGCTGCTGATGGCAGCAGGCGTTTTCGACATGAACAGGAGAAGCAGATGAAGTATGATGCAGAGACATTCTTAATGGAAGTATTGAAAATCCCTACGGTAAACGGTAAGGATAACGAAAAGGCGCTGGCGGTATTCCTCCGCGATTTCCTGAAGGACTGCGGAGTCAGCGCTGTGGTTCAGGACATCGACAGCAGACATGCGAACGTGGTGGGAGTCCTGGAAGGAAAATCGAAAGAAACAGTTATCTGGAACGGGCATCTGGACACGGTGCCCTACGGCAAGATAGGAGAGTGGAAGACGGATCCGTCTGTGCCGTCGAAGAAAAATGGCTGTATCTATGCCAGAGGTGCCAGCGATATGAAGAGCGGCCTGGCGGCTATGGCTTATGTCCTGGGCAGTATGAAGGAAAAAGGATATGTACCCTCCCGCACGATATATTTCTGTGGCACGTGTGATGAGGAAAAGAACGGCATGGGAGCGAAACATCTTCTGGAAGCGCAGACGCTTGGCGAACCTGCGCTGCTCCTTATCGGCGAACCGACGGGCCTGCAGCCCGGAACGGCTCAGAAAGGCTGCATATGGCTTCAGATGAAGCTGCACGGAAGAACAAGTCACGGCGCATACCCGGAACAGGGGATCAATGCGGTGGAGTATGGAATCCGCATATTCCAGGATTTGAAAAAGAAGCTTATAGAACATGGCCATGGCCTCCTCGGTTCCCCGACCTGCCAGATTACGAAGGCGGAAGGCGGCATAGTTCCCAATATGACGCCGGATGCAGCAGAGTTTATGCTTGATATCCGGGTGATTCCGGGCGTTACCACACAGATGGTCAGCGAGTGGCTTAAGAAGATTATCGAAGGCTATAGGCAGGAGACAGACGGAGAGCTGGACGTAGAAGTGCACATACGAAACGACAGGCAGGCCATCGAGATACCGGCGGACAGCCCGTGGCTCAAAAAGCTCCAGTGGGAGCTGAAGCTGGCCGGCCTGTCTAAAGAACCTATAGGAATCAACTATTTTACCGACGCCTCCATATTGGCAAAAGGAATACCGTCCACTCCGGTCCTCCTCTTCGGTCCCGGCCAGCCCGAAATGGCACACAAGCCAAACGAATACGTCGAAATAGAAAAATATCTGCAATATATAAAAATATTAAAACGATTCCTGTAACCCCAAAATGGCAAAAAATGGCATACTTATTGAACTACTAATGTTCAATAAGGTATACTGTACGTATAGATGCAGAAAAATAATAGTTTGGTGAGGGTGTGAACATTGAGAACGACAATTAAGGACATTGCAAATTACACGGGTTTTTCGGTCACGACGATATCCCTGGTCCTGAATAATAAAGCGGATAAGATTCCCAGGAGTACGAAAAATAAGATATTGGATGCCGTTGAAGAATTGAACTATCATCCGAACCAGCTTGCGGTAGGTCTGGTCAAGAAGCGCACGCAGACAATCGGCCTGATCATATCAGACGTCAGCAACGTGTTTTTCTCTACGCTGGCAAAAGGGGTGGAGGATTCCTGCCGCAGCCAGGGCTGGAACCTGATTCTATGTAATACCAACGATAAGCATGAGCGCGACATGTCCTACATACAAGTGCTTGCGAATAAAGGGGTGGACGGCATCTTATTCTGTATGGCCAGAGACAGTGACAAGAAAAAGACGAAGGAGAGCATCCAGCTGCTGAAGAAGCTGAAGATACCATTTGTCATGATAGACCGGTATCTGGAGGAGGCAGACTGCAGTTCGGTCATCGTAGACCATAAGCAGGGGGGATATGCGGCTGTGAAGTTTCTTCTGGAGCAGGGACATAGAAATATAGGATGTGTGACAGGACCAAGCGGTCTGGAAGACTCGATGGAACGACTGAAAGGATATAAGAAAGCTCTGGAAGAATATCACATCACCTTTCGGAATGAATTTATCTATGAAGGCAGTTACGACCGGGAAAGCGGCGCGGGTGCGGTGGACTTTTTCGAGGGCAGGGAGATAAGCGCAGTATTTGCATTCAATGACATGTCTGCCTATGGTGTCTATAACAGCTTGAAGAAAAGAGGGATATCTGTGCCGGGAGGCATGTCTTTGATCGGGTATGACGATATCTTTTTTTCGGAAATTCTGGATGTACCCCTGACGACGGTCAAACAGCCGATCTATGAGATGGGAGTGGAAAGCGTAAAGCAGCTCATCGACGAGGTGGAGAGCGGCGTAGGCGCAAGAAAATGTATCGTGTTCCAGCCTGCGCTCATTGTAAGAGAAAGCGTCGGATACGGACCGGCATACGATCCAGACGTCGAATCCTTCAAAGAAAACACGTTTTTTCGCTAAAATCCTTGACTTTTCCATTTAATCATAATAAAATATTCTAGCGTGCACAAAGATGCATTGTATTTTTGTGCGCCATTATGCATATAATGCAAATCGCAACTTATTTAAAATCGTAGGAGGTGAAAGGAATGCCAACATTTAACCAGTTAGTAAAGAAAGGTCGTCAGACATCTGTAAAGAAGTCTACAGCTCCGGCACTTCAGAAAGGATACAACTCCTTGAGGAAGAGAGCCACAGACGTATCTGCTCCTCAGAAGAGAGGCGTATGTACAGCTGTTAAGACTGCTACTCCAAAGAAGCCTAACTCAGCGCTCAGAAAAATCGCCAGAGTTCGTCTTTCTAACGGTATCGAAGTAACAAGCTACATCCCAGGTGAAGGACACAACCTTCAGGAGCATAGCGTTGTTCTTATCCGTGGAGGAAGAGTAAAGGACCTTCCAGGTACCAGATACCACATCGTCAGAGGTACGCTTGACACAGCAGGTGTTGCCAAGAGAAGACAGGCACGTTCTAAATACGGTGCCAAGAGACCAAAAGATTCTAAGTAGTAGCTAAAATCGTTATCACAAACAGAACTATGATCAAGTAAGTTGCGGGTTATATAGAAGGTGTCCCGCTGCACTACACAGTATCATCAGAAAGACACATGTGAGTACCGATGAATTAATCAGTGTATCTGATACACAATCATGTTTAAGGAGGGAAGGACCGTGGCACGTAAAGGACATACTCAAAAAAGAGACGTATTAGCGGATCCATTATACAACAACAAAGTGGTTACAAAGCTTGTCAACAATATCATGTTAGACGGCAAGAAAGGCGTAGCGCAGAAGATTGTATATGGTGCATTCGATAGAGTGGCGGCAAAGACGGACAAACCGGCTATCGAAGTATTTGAAGAAGCAATGAATAATATCATGCCAGTACTTGAGGTAAAGGCAAGACGTATCGGTGGTGCGACATACCAGGTACCGATAGAGGTAAGAGCCGAGAGAAGACAGGCACTTGCTCTTCGCTGGCTGACATCATATTCTCGTAAAAGAGGAGAGAAGACGATGCAGGAGCGACTGGCAAATGAGATTATGGATGCAGCCAACAACACTGGTGCATCTGTAAAGAAGAAAGAAGACATGCACAAGATGGCAGAGGCTAACAAAGCATTTGCCCACTATAGATTCTAGGAGGCAATAATGGCTGGAAGAGAATATCCATTAGACAGAACCAGAAACATCGGTATCATGGCTCATATTGATGCCGGTAAGACGACGCTGACAGAGCGTATCTTATACTATACCGGTGTAAACTACAAGATTGGTGATACTCATGAAGGTACTGCTACTATGGACTGGATGGAGCAGGAGCAGGAAAGAGGAATCACAATCACTTCAGCTGCTACGACATGTCACTGGACTCTGCAGGAGAACTGCCAGAGCAAACCAGGTGCCCTGGAACACCGTATCAATATCATTGATACGCCGGGACACGTTGACTTTACCGTAGAAGTTGAGCGTTCACTCCGTGTACTTGATGGAGCTGTAGGTGTATTCTGTGCAAAGGGCGGAGTTGAGCCTCAGTCAGAAAACGTATGGCGCCAGGCAGACACTTACAACGTACCGAGAATGGCATTCATCAATAAGATGGACATCTTAGGTGCGGATTTCTACAATGCAGTAGAACAGATCAAGACAAGACTTGGAAAGAACGCAATCTGTCTTCAGCTGCCAATCGGCAAAGAAGATGACTTCCAGGGAATCATCGATTTGATGGAGATGAAGGCCTACATCTATAATGATGAAAAGGGCGAAGACATCTCTATCACAGATATTCCGGAAGACATGGCAGATGACGCAGAATTATATCGTACAGAGCTCGTAGAGAAGATCTGCGAGTTAGATGATGACCTTATGATGGAATATCTGGAGGGAGAAGAACCTTCCATAGATTCCTTGAAAGCAGCGCTTAGAAAGGCTACATGCGAATGTCAGGCAATCCCAGTATGCTGTGGTACGGCGTACAGAAATAAAGGCGTACAGAAATTACTCGACGCGATACTTGAATATATGCCTGCTCCGACGGACATTCCGGCTATTGAAGGTGTGGATGCGGACGGAAAAGACGTTGTCAGACATTCTTCAGATGATGAGCCGTTTTCAGCTCTTGCATTTAAGATTATGACAGACCCGTTTGTCGGTAAGCTTGCATATTTCAGAGTTTATTCAGGTTCGATGAACTCAGGTTCTTATGTACTGAATGCGACAAAGGGCAAGAAAGAACGTGTTGGCCGTATCCTTCAGATGCATGCCAACAAAAGAGAAGAGCTTGATAAAGTATATGCAGGTGATATCGCGGCTGCTATCGGATTCAAGTTCACGACGACAGGTGATACGATTTGTGATGAGAAGCATCCTGTAATCCTGGAGTCCATGGAGTTCCCGGAACCGGTTATCGAGCTCGCTATCGAGCCGAAGACCAAGGCTTCCCAGGGCAAGCTTGGAGAATCTCTTGCAAAACTTGCAGAAGAAGACCCGACATTCCGTGCCCATACAGACCATGAGACAGGACAGACCATCATCGCAGGTATGGGTGAGCTCCACCTTGAAATCATCGTAGACAGACTTCTGCGAGAGTTTAAAGTAGAGGCTAACGTAGGCGCGCCTCAGGTTGCTTATAAAGAAGCATTTACAAAACCGGTTGATGTTGACAGCAAGTACGCGAAACAGTCAGGCGGCCGTGGACAGTACGGACACTGTAAGGTTAAGTTCGAGCCGATGGATGTCAACGGTGAGGAGACGTTCCTGTTTGAATCAAGCGTAGTCGGTGGTGCGATTCCGAAGGAATACATTCCGAAGATCGGAGAAGGTATCGAGGAGGCCATGAAGTCAGGTATTCTTGGAGGATTCCCGGTAGTCGGACTGAAAGCTAACGTATACGATGGTTCTTACCATGAAGTCGATTCAAATGAGATGGCATTCCACATTGCCGGTTCCTTGGCATTCAAGGATGCCATGAAGAAGGCTTCCCCTGTTCTGCTTGAGCCTATCATGAAGGTTGAAGTCACGATGCCGGAAGAATACATGGGTGATGTTATCGGCGATATCAATTCACGCCGTGGACGTGTGGAAGGTATGGATGACCTTGGCGGCGGCAAGATTGTACGCGCATTCGTCCCATTGTCCGAGATGTTCGGCTATTCAACGGACTTACGTTCCAGAACACAGGGACGTGGCAACTACTCCATGTTCTTCGAGAGCTACGAGCAGGTACCGAAATCTGTACAGGAAAAAGTGTTATCAACTAAAAATGACTAATAAGCTGTACAGGCGGTAAAAAAGTATGAAAAAGGCTTGAAAAACTGTACGATTTGAAATATAATCAGAGATAGCCGAGTAAACGTAAAGTAATAATAAATGCCTGGAAGGCGATATAATAAGGAGGATATTCAAAATGGCTAAAGCTAAATTTGAAAGAAACAAACCACATTGCAATATCGGTACTATCGGTCACGTTGACCATGGTAAGACAACTTTGACAGCTGCTATCACAAAGACTCTTTCTCAGAGAGTAGAAGGTAACGCTGCAGTAGATTTCGAGAACATCGACAAGGCTCCGGAAGAAAGAGAACGTGGGATCACAATCTCTACAGCTCACGTTGAGTACGAGACAGACAAACGTCACTACGCTCACGTTGACTGCCCGGGACATGCCGATTACGTTAAGAACATGATTACAGGAGCTGCTCAGATGGATGGTGCTATCCTTGTTGTAGCTGCTACGGACGGTGTTATGGCTCAGACAAGAGAGCATATCCTGCTTTCCCGTCAGGTAGGCGTTCCTTACATCGTAGTATTCATGAACAAATGTGACATGGTTGACGACGAAGAACTCCTTGAATTAGTAGAGATGGAAATCCGTGAACTGCTTGACGAATATGAATTCCCAGGCGATGACACACCAATCATCCAGGGTTCTGCTCTTAAGGCTCTTGAAGATCCTTCAGGAGAATGGGGCGACAAGATCATGGAGCTCATGGACGCAGTTGATTCTTATATTCCAGACCCACAGCGTGCAACAGACCAGCCATTCCTTATGCCTGTAGAGGACGTATTCTCTATCACAGGACGTGGAACAGTTGCTACAGGTAGAGTTGAGCGTGGTGTTCTTCATGTATCTGAGGAAGTTGAAATCGTCGGTATCCATGAAGAGACAAGAAAGACAGTCGTAACTGGTATCGAGATGTTCCGTAAGCTGCTTGACGAGGCTCAGGCTGGTGACAACATCGGTGCGCTTCTTCGTGGTGTTCAGAGAGATGAGATTGAAAGAGGACAGGTTCTTGTAAAACCAGGTTCTGTAACATGCCACAAGAAATTTACAGCACAGGTATACGTTCTTACAAAAGATGAAGGTGGACGTCATACTCCATTCTTCAACAACTATCGTCCACAGTTCTACTTCAGAACTACAGACGTTACAGGTGTCTGCAACCTGCCGGACGGCGTAGAGATGTGCATGCCTGGTGACAACGTTGAGATGACTATCGAACTGATTCATCCGGTAGCTATGGAGCAGGGCCTTCGTTTCGCTATCCGTGAAGGCGGACGTACAGTAGGATCAGGCCGTGTTGCTAAGATTATCGAGTAATCTGATCATATAAAGGCGTAAAGTATATAATTTGCCCGGGAAACTTTGGTTTTCCGGGCTTTTTATGACATAATGCAGGAAAGTTTTCCGGGAGGGATGATCTATGAGACGCTGGAAAAGGAAGATACTTGCAACGGAGGGGATAACGGATGGACGGTGAGATATTAATTATTGGAGCGGCGATTGTGGATGTGCTCGCGCGGCCGGTCGGCGCCGACATATTTAAGACCGGTTCCCTGCCTGCGGATGAGATACGCATGTCCACAGGTGGAGACGCGCTGAATGAGGCGACGGTGCTGGCCCGTCTTGGGAAACGTGTGAGGCTTGCCACAGTCATCGGGAAAGATATGGCCGGCAGGATGCTGGCGGAACACTGCGCGGCAGAAGGTATTATACTTGAAGACAGCTGCTTTTGTGATGACATGGACACAGGCATCAATATTGTGCTCGTGGAAGGCAACGGGGAGAGAAGCTTCCTCACCAATCCGTACGGAAGTCTGAGAAGGCTTTCGCTTTCTCATATCAAGATGCCGTTTTCTCCCGGTACGAAGATTCTTTGCTTCGCCAGCATCTTTGTCTCTCCGGAAATAGATACGGATGGCCTGTGCCAAATTTTTAAAACGGCAAAGGAACAGGGTATCACAGTCTGTGCAGACATGACAAAATGTAAAAACAAGGAGACGGCAGAAGACCTTGCTCCGGCCCTTGCTTACGTCGACTATCTGTTTGCCAATGCGGACGAAGCGGCTCTTATAACGGGCATGCGGCATCCGGAGGAGTCTGCCGCCTGTCTGATGAGGGCAGGGGCAGCAAATGTAATCGTCAAATGTGGAGGAGATGGATGTGTCGTGCGAAGCGCAGAAGACAGCTTCGCAGTACCGGCCGTGCCCGGGGTACGCTGCATTGATACGACGGGAGCGGGGGACAGCTTTGCCGCAGGATTTCTCAGTGCGCTTTCAGAGGGAAGAACATTAAAGGAGTGCGCAGAATATGCTAACAGGTGCGGCGCGCTCGCAGTCGCATCGGTTGGAGCGACGGAATGGAGCGAGAGTAAAATTAGAAAAGAACAGATGAGGAGGAAATGAAATGGAAGGTCGAAAGATTATTCAGGTAGAGGACAAGGTTCCTTTCCGGCTGCTCGTACCGCTTAGTATTCAGCACATGTTTGCCATGTTCGGGGCATCTGTGCTCGTTCCGTTTATCTTCGGAATCAACCCGGCAATCGTGTTGTTCATGAACGGCGTCGGTACACTATTGTTTATCGTCATTACAAAAGGAAAGGCGCCGGCTTATCTCGGCTCCAGCTTCGCATTCCTTGCGCCGGCGGGCATCGTGATAAGTGAGATGGGGTATCAGTACGCGCTTGGAGGATTTGTGGTAGTCGGTTTCTTCGGGTGCGTGCTTGCATTGATTATCTACAAGTTCGGTTCTGAATGGATAGATATCGTGCTGCCGCACGCTGCCATGGGTCCGGTAGTGGCCCTTATCGGCCTGGAGCTGGCTGGTTCGGCGGCAGGTAACGCAGGGCTTCTGGATGAGAAGATGGACAGCAGAAATATAATCGTATTTATGGTGACGCTCGGAGTGGCTGTATTCGGTAATATCGTGTTCCGCAAGTTCCTGTCCGTCATACCGATACTTATAGCAGTCATCGCGGGGTATGTGGCCGCGGTCTGCTGCGGAATGGTGGACTTTGGGCAGGTAGCTGCCGCATCATTGCTGGAGATGCCGAATTTCCAGACGCCCCGCTTCAGCATGGAGGCCATACTGATTATCCTGCCGGTACTGCTGGTCATAGCTTCTGAACATATTGGGCATCAGGTAGTGACGAGCAAGATTGTGGGAAGAGATCTGCTGAAGGATCCCGGCCTACACCGTTCCCTGCTTGGAGACAATCTATCCACCATGATATCCGGCATGATTGGCTCTGTCCCTACAACGACATACGGGGAGAACATCGGTGTCATGGCGGTTACGAAAGTATACAGCGTGCGCGTCATTGCAGGAGCAGCGGTACTCTCCATCATCTGTTCTTTTGTCGGCAAGCTGTCTATGCTCATCCAGACCATTCCGGGTCCGGTCATAGGGGGAATCTCCTTTCTGCTCTATGGCATGATCGGCGCGTCCGGTATCCGCATCCTGGTAGATTCCCAAGTGGATTACGGAAGGTCCAGGAATCTGACCTTGACATCTGTCGTATTCGTAACCGGCCTGTCCGGCATAGCGGTAAAGTTCGGAAATATACAGCTGACAGGGATGGTGCTGGCATGTATCGTCGGAATGATACTGAGTCTTATCTTCTATATCCTCGATAAGCTGAAATTGACCAATGACAGAGAGGAATGATGAGGGACACGGCAAATTGAATTGGGGACGGAGGTTTTTTAAAAAAACCCCGTCCCCAATTCAATTTGCGCAGTAACTTTGTGCTTATAAAGAAATATGGAGTGCGCTCTAAAAGTCTTGCATTTCCCAACAATTAATGATAAAATTTAAGAGTATTTTAAGAAATGCTTTACTGTGATACAGTAACAGCGAAGGAGAATTTCATATATGACAGGCGTAGAACTATTAGAAAAACTGCTTGCATCTTATGAGGCGAGCTATGACATAGAACGAACCTGCAGTATCAATGGGGATATATATGATGCACACGCGGCTTTCAGTGTGACCAGCGCCAAGTATGTCCTCGTCAAGAAGGCAGAACTGTGGCGGGCAGACTGCTTTGAGCACGTGTTTTTTCGTGTGGAGGACAGTCTTGGAGTGGACGACCTGGAGCATTTCAGATTACAGGTTGCCTCATACATAGAACCACAGCTTGTTAGAGGCGGTAAGAAATGGCCGGAAAAAAATCATATGTATACGTACATTACAGGCGTGTTCATATGTGAGAAGGGCATACCCGAGGAAGCGAAGCAGGCGGTGAAGCGTTTCAGCTTCGTGAAAAATTACAAATGGACAGTCCGCGGCTACAGCGAGGTCAGGATTCTCGTTTTTGACATGGAGAATAAAAAAGTCTTCGGCAACCGTTCGGCCAAGGAACTGGTGAAAGGCTATACTAAGGCCAAAGTAATAGGGCCTTTTTAGCAGCCAGCCGGAAAGCTGAAGGAATCCGGTCGGTATAAAGAACAAAAGAAGGAATGAGGAGGAAAACAAAATGAATGGTATTGTAGTATTGTTAGCGGGCATCGCGATTCTTATCATCGCCTATGTCACATACGGCAAATGGCTCGCCAAGCAGTGGGGCGTAGACCCGTCCAAGGAGACGCCTGCACATACGGAAGAGGACGGTGTGGATTATGTCCCTGCAAAGGCGCCTGTGCTGCTCGGACATCATTTTTCATCCATTGCAGGAGCCGGTCCGATCAACGGGCCTATCCAGGCGGCGGTATTCGGATGGGTGCCCGTATTATTATGGGTGCTGATTGGAGGAATCTTCTTCGGTGCGGTCCATGACTTCGGCGCGTTGTTTGCGTCCATCCGCCATAAAGGACAGTCCATGGGCGAGGTCATCGCGGACTCGATGGGAACAAAAGCAAAGAAGCTGTTTATCACGTTCTCTTATCTTACATTGATTCTCGTAGTCGCAGCCTTTGCCTCTATAGTTGCCAACACATTTATGGCGACATATACGGAGAGCGGGGCGGTGGACGTGGCCGCCAGTGCAGCCAATGCAAGAACTGCCATGATTTCCATACTGTTTATTGTGATTGCCATAGTATTCGGATTGCTCGTATACAGACGGAACGCGTCACTTGGCGTATCAACCATCATCGGCGTAGCAGCAATCGCTGTCTGCATGGCAATCGGGTTCAACTGGCATCCATTATACTTAAGCAACACGACCTGGATGATTATCGTAGGTATCTACATCACGGTAGCATCCGTGACACCTGTGTGGATTCTGCTGCAGCCAAGAGACTATCTGAGCTCTTTCCTGCTCTACTTCATGATGGCTGTGGCAGTCGTGGGAATCGTGGGCAGCGCGTTTACAGGCGGTGCGACTATGGATATTCCTGCATTCACAGGATTCAAAGACACGCTGGCACCGACCGGTGCATCGCTCGGCTATTTATTCCCGGCTCTGTTTGTGACGATTGCCTGTGGCGCTATATCAGGCTTCCATTCACTCGTTGGATCTGGAACGACGGCAAAACAGCTGAACAATGAAAGAGATGCCCGTCCAATCGCATACGGTGGTATGCTCATCGAGTGTGCGCTTGCGATTATTTCTCTCTGCGCGGTAGGCTACATCTGGGCGAACTATGCCTCAGGAGAGACGGTTACACCGACCGTAGTATTTGCAACCGGTATCTCTAAGATGGTAGGTTCCATCCCGGGACTGGCAGGAACAGAAGAAGTCGCTTACTCCATGCTTGTGCTTGCAGTGTCCGCATTCTGCCTGACATCACTTGATACCGCCACACGTCTGGCCCGCTATATGTTCCAGGAATTCTGGCTGAATCCGGGAGAGACGATTGCGGAGACGACAGGATATAAGAAAGTGCTTACGAATCCTATGGTAGCTACGATAATTACGGTAATACTCGGAGTCGGTCTCGGCCTTACAGGATACGCGAACGTGTGGCCTCTGTTCGGAGCGGCAAACCAGCTGCTTGCGGCACTGGGACTGCTCGGTGTGGCCACATGGCTTGGCAAGGCAGGGAAGAACAACAAGATGTTCTATATCCCGATGGCATTTATGCTCGTAGTCACAATCACGTCACTCTGCTTTACAATCAAGTCCAACGTAGCAGGCATCTCTTTGGGAGGCGAAGGCGTATCATGGTGCTACGTACGTACGATTATCGCGGTCCTGCTTGTAATTCTTGCAGTAGTGCTTGCGGTTGACGGCATCCGGACGCTGATGAAACAAGATAAAAAGACCGCTTGATATCAGGAGCAGGCGTATAGAGAAGTGCTATAAGATAACAGAGGGACCGGCGCGGCATTGGCTGCGCCGGTTTTGCTATGAAGCCCCACTTTGTAAAGCTTACATGTATCAATCATAATGCTGCCTTCTTTCCATTTGCTGTACGTTATGATAAAATGGATGAAATGGAGGGCAGGATGAAGAGAGAAAATTTTTTCAGGAAGAAATCCGGGGATAACAAGATACGGTTTCCTATCAAAAACAAGATAATGATGCTCACGGCGATGGCGGCATTGCCTTTCCTGATTATGGTCGTGTACCTGCTCATCTCAATGACGAATTACAGCCGTGCCTATGATGATATTGTGAGGAACCTTACCATTGCCAATAATTATAATCTGGATTTCAAAGAGGAGATGGATGAGAGCCTGTACAAGCTTGTGGTCGGATATGTTACGTTTGACAACATATCGGAGAAAGACACGCTGAAGGATCCATACGTCATGATTGATGAGCTTCGCAGCGAATTCACGAAGCTTATGGATATAACGACGGAGGAGGAGAGCAGGCTTTGGCTGGGAAGCCTGCTGCGCAATATCGACACCTTGGAGAAGAGGGTGGATGATATTGTAGAGAGCGTATCCGCCGGCGAGCGGTACGATGAGAATATAGAAGAGCTGGACAACAATATATATATTCTGACAGAACTCATTCAGGATGACATCCAGTATTACATATACTATCAGACGCAGAGCATGGAAGAGGTTACCAATAACCTCAACCGTCAGATGAATGATTTCATCGTCATATGCATCATATTGGTCATCCTTCTCGTAGCGGCGGTGACAGTGGTGACGGTCCTGATAGCATCGGGAATCCTCCGGCCCATACGGGAGCTCTATGTTGCCACCGAGAAGATAGCGGAAGGAGATTTTGAAGCGCGGGCCAGTGCAGATTCCGGGGACGAGATTGAGGTGCTGGCCCACGGATTCAATAATATGGCAGGAAATATGCAGGGGCTGATCAGTAAGGTGAAGGAAGACGAGCAGAGGATGAGAAGAGCAGACCTGCGGCTTTTGCAGGAGCAGATCAATCCTCACTTTCTGTACAATACGTTGGATACGATTGTCTGGCTGATCGAGTGCAACGAAACGGAACAGGCGGTAGATATGGTGGTCACGCTGTCCGACTTCTTCCGGCTGGTGCTCAGCAAAGGGAAAGAATTCATCTCCATAGGGCAGGAAGAGCAGCATATACGAAGTTATCTGGAGATTCAGGAGATGCGCTACCATGATATATTAGAATATGAATTTCGGATAGATTCTCTCCTGTATGAGTATCAGATATTGAAGCTTACGCTACAGCCTATCGTGGAAAATGCACTCTACCATGGTATAAAATGCAAGAGGGCCAAAGGCAATATCTGTATCAGCGGAGAAAAAAAGGGCGATATCATCTACCTTACAGTCAGTGATGACGGAGTGGGCATGGATGCTGAGGAACTTGAACAGCTCAGGGAAGAGATAGAACGGCCCTGCGGTGAGACGAAGAAAGGCTTCGGACTTGCCAATGTAAATGAACGGATTCATATGTACTTCGGCCCCGAATACGGTATGACCATCCGCTCCGTGAAAGGAGAAGGGACAACGGTGGAGATTACCATCCCGGCAGTCAAGGCAGAAGAGCCGCAGAAGGAAAGGAAGAGATGACATATGAAACAGAGGGCAAAGAGGAATACACGGCTGATTTTATCTGTCCTGGCCGTGCTGCTGTTGCTGTCTGGGTGCGGGCAGGACTTGAAGGAAGAGAACAGACAGGATACGATCACTCCCAAGGATGACAGCCTGATTGTGGTAGGAGTATCGCAGATAGGCAGCGAATCGGTATGGAGGACGGCCAACACTGCATCGATACAAAGCACGTTCAGCAAAGAGAACGGGTATTTTCTGATATTTGACAATGCCAGGCAGAAACAGGAGAACCAGATCAAAGCACTACGCAGCTTTATATCTCAGCAGGTAGACTATATTGTATTTTCGCCCATCGTAGAAGATGGATGGGACACGGTACTAAATGAGGCAAAAGATGCGGGGATACCAGTCATCCTGATGGACCGGAAAGTAAATGTAAAAGATGAGTCCCTCTATACCGCCTGGGTCGGTTCTGACTTTACGGAAGAAGGGAAAAGGGCAGGCCGCTGGCTTTCCGGATACCTGGAAGAAGAGGGCCGGGGCGGTGAGGCGGTAAATATCGTTGTTCTGCAGGGGACGAATGGCAGCAGTTCAGTCATCGGACGCACGAAAGGATTCGATTCTGTCGCGGCACAGCATGACAAGTGGAACATACTCGAACAGGTGGATGCTGATTTTACAACTGCCAAGGGGAAGGAAGAGATGAACAAAATGCTGCATAAGTATGAGGACATCGATGTCGTGGTATCCCAGAATGATGATATGACATTTGGGGCATTGGAAGCGATTCAGGAAGCCGGGATGACGACGGGGACGCAAGGCGGCATCATCGTAATCTCCTTTGATGCCACAAAGTCGGCACTGGAGAAGGTAGAAGAAGGAATTATCAATGTTGATATCGAGTGCAACCCGGAACAGGGTACATATATAGAGAAGGTAATCAAGACGCTGGAAAGTGGAGAACGTGCAGAGAAAGAATATTTTGTCTCGGAACGGGTATTTACAAAGAAAAATGTAGACAGCGTTATCGACGACAGATCTTATTAGTGGAAACAGAGGGAAAATAATGTTAAAAGTGTTTTTGGTAGAAGATGAGAGCGTGATAAGGGAAGGCTTACGCGACAAGATTCCGTGGGAACAGTATGGATACCGGTTCGTGGGAGAGGCGGCGGACGGGGAGATGGCGCTTCCGCTCATACGCAAGGCAAGGCCAGATCTGCTTATTACCGATATAAAGATGCCATTTATGGACGGACTGTCTCTAAGCAAGATGGTAAGGGCCGAATTCCCTAGGATAAAGATTATCATCATCAGCGGTTATGACGATTTCGAATATGCAAGAGAGGCCATCCAGGCAGGTGTGGACCAGTACCTGCTGAAACCGGTGACAAGAGCGGACCTCAGAAAAGTATTGCTGGAACTGAAAGATAAGATTGTTCAGGATGTGCAGCAGGACGCATACCGGATACAATATCAAAACGAAATGCGGGAATATGAACAGTTTTCCCGGAGGCAGTTTTTTGAAAAAGTGCTCGGAGGAGGAGAGATATCCGTTAAGGAGATTTACGAGGAAGCGGCCAGGCTGTCCATGGAGCTTTCGGCGTCAAGCTATAACCTTCTGTTCCTCTGCATGCAGGAAAAGGCCGGTATATTGGCTGGCGGCCGTGGTGACCGGTTAATCAGAAAGCAGGAAGAAGTGCTGCATTATTTCCTGCGCCATCCCCAGTATATACCGTTCCGGTGGAATGCCAACTGCTATGGGGTGCTCGTGAAGGCCGATAACGAGCAGATGGAGGAGCTGACGGATAAGGCACTGGAACATATCCGGCAAGTATGTGGGCCGGAAGAGGGGCAGATGGACTGGTATGTCGCGGCTGGCAGCCCGGTGGAGCGGTTGAGCCTGCTTTCGGACTGCTATAGAAAGGTTAACCACTACTTCGCATATCGTTTTATCATGCCGGACCTTCACCTCCTGACAGAGGCGACGCTTGCGGATTATCTTATGCCGCGGGAAGAGAATAATATAGGGAATGTGAACCCGTCCAAAATAGCACCGGAGATTATCCGTGACTTTCTGTCAAGAGGTAACAGCAGCGAGATTCATGACTTTGTGGAATCGTATCTGCAAGGTATCAGGGAAGCGCTGGAGTCCAGAATGTTCCGAGATTATGTAGTGCTCAACATTCGATTTACGGTCATGGCATTCATGGAATCTATCGGGGCGGCACAGGAAGACTATGAAAAAGAGATGGACAACGGTATCCGGGATATGCATATGAAGCCTGCGGAAGTCTTTGACTACTTTGTAGATACGCTCCGGGCGGCAATATGCATTCGCGACAGAAAAAGCAGCTATCAGAGCGGCAGACTGCTCAGGCATGCACTGGAATATATAGACAGGAATTATGACCGGGAATCCCTGTCCTTAAGCAGTGTGGCAGAGGAGACGGATGTGAGCGCCAATTATCTAAGCGCCGTATTCAGCCAGAACATGCAGAAAACGTTTATCGAGTATGTCACGGAGAAGCGGATGGAAAAGGCGAAGAAGCTGCTTGGGGCTACGGATAAGTCTTCCGGCGAGATTGCACTGGAAGTGGGGTATAAGGATTCCCATTATTTCAGCTTCGTATTTAAGAAGACCCAGGGCTTAAGCCCGAGAGAATACCGGAACAGCAAAAAGGACTAGATAAGTCCGATATTCTCTGTCGTACTTTCTTTCAGATTGATTCTCCATGGAATCTCCTGCGATATGGCAGGAGATCCTTTTAATCTGCGGATCATCATCTGCGCCGCAGCGGTCCCCATCTCATGCGGCCTGTGGGTAAGCGTGGTAAAATACAGTATGCCGGAACTGCTTAAGTACGTATTGTCAAAGGCGGTCAATGCCATATCGTCAGGGAGCCGGTAACCGGCAAGGCCTAGCTCCTTGATAAGGAAATACGCGATCATATCATTGTAGCAGATGACGGCAGTACAGGAATCCAGTGATTCCAGCACGAACCGTTTCAGAAACTTTGTGTCTTGAAAGCGCTGTAATTTATCCAGATTCCGGGAATCAAACCAGCCGATTCGCTCATCGGGAACAGGCAGATGGGCGTCTCTCATGGCTTCGATAAATCCCCGAAAACGCTCTGGCCCCTGCTGGTCATCTGATTTAAATATGCCGCCGATGGCAGTATGCCCCTGTTCCACCAGATGTCTCACAAGCAGCGCGCTGCCTCCGGTATTGTCATCCTTCACATACAGGCAGTCGTTCAGATCCGGATAATAGTTGTGAAGAAACAGCACGATGCACCCTTTCTTAATCAGCCTGCGGTAGAGATCCAGGTTCGGGTTTGGAAGAGCACTTTTGCTGCCCTCCACTATGATTCCGCGGGGAGGCGCGTCGAGCAGTTCAGACAATATCTGGCGCTCGCTCTGGAACCGGTTGCGGGTCACGTATACTTTGCCGGAAAATCCGCTCTGTGTCAGGGTAGTGCGTATGTCATTTATGACACCGGGATATATGTATTCTGAGTCATCGGACATCAGAATCCCGATTTCATTTGCCGAAGGGCCAAAGGAGAGACCGGTGATGTAGGAGCCGCTCCCCCGTTTCTTTTCTATCAGACCCTCTTCTTCCAGCAGCGCCAGCGCAAAGCGGACCGTCTGGCGGCTGACCTTGTACTTTGTGCAAAGCTCCTGCTCTGACGGCAGTTTACTGCGTCCATTGCCGATATAATCGGGTATCAGTTCCCTGAGCCGGCCGGCAAGCCATTTGTACTTGATTGCCATGGGGCACCTCCGTAAAAAATTGAAAAATAGTTGATATCTTCTGTCCGAATGATAGGAAAAAAACATAAAAGAAGAATAAAAATCATACCTTTTGCCCCGCTCCGAATGAAGTTCACAGTACGGACAGCGAAAGATGACATATGACTGTCATGCATAAATCTATTAAAATCGTAAATTTTCCTTCTTGTATCTTAAAATAACATACAACAGGTGAAAAGTTGTATTTAAATTATATTATATCACAGAAAAGCTGTATTGTAAAAAACTAATAAACCTCTAAAATGCGCGGGATTACAGATTGATATGTGGAAGCCTGGGTGATAAGGTTGAATTACAAAGAGGCGGGGCCCCGCTACAGTGAACTATGAAAACCAGGAGGGTAAAAATTATGAAAAGACGAATTGTTGCAGTATTGCTTACAGCTGTTATGGTATTGGGTCTGGCAGGATGCGGATCATCAGGCGGATCATCAGACGATGATGCCGAAAAGAAAGATTCCGGGGACGGTACGATTAAAGTCGGCATTATCAATAACGACCCGAACGAGTCCGGATATCGTACGGCGAATGACAAAGATATGAAAGAGATGTTTACAAAGGAAAACGGATATGACGCTTCCTTCGCTTACAGCCTTAAGAACGATGAGCAGATCACCGCAGCCCAGAAGTTCATCCAGGACGGTGTCGATTACCTTCTCCTTTCAGCGGCTGACACGGCCGGATGGGATTCTGTCCTGAAGGATGCCCAGGATGCAGGGACGAGAGTTATCTTATTTGACCGCACGATTGACGCAGACGAGAGCCTGTACGAAGCATCCATCGTCTCAGACATGGAAAAAGAAGGCGAGACAGCAGTCAACTGGCTGGAAGAACAGGGACTTGACGCATACAACATCATCCATATCCAGGGCGTTATGGGTTCCGCGGCACAGAAAGGACGTTCCGGAGCGCTTGATGCGGCAGCCAAGGATAAAGGCTGGAATATCGTTACACAGCAGACGGCAGAGTGGAATGCAGAGAAAGCACAGCAGATTGTCCAATCAGCTATCGATTCCGGTGAAGAGTTCAACGTAATCTATGCAGAGAATGATGACATGGCCAAAGGTGCCGTAGCAGCGCTTGACAAGGCCAACATCTCTCACGGCGTAGGCAAAGACGTGATAATTATGGGATTTGACTGCAACAAGTGGGCATTGGAAGAACTGCTTGCACAGAACTGGAACTACGACGGACAGTGCAATCCGTTCCAGGCATCTTACATAGATGAAGTTATCAAGACGATTGAAGACGGCGGCGAAGTGGAAGAGAAGACTATCATCATGGATGAAAAAGGATTCGATGCCACTACGATTACAGAGGAAGATGTAGAGAAGTACGGCATCTGATACAGGAACTAGGCAGCAAAGCGGATTATCCGCTTGACAAGGGCGCGGCGCAGCGTACAGGACAGTAAATACGCTCCCGGGCCCTTTTATGAAAAGAGATTAGAGGTGAATGCACTGGTGAAAGAGAATGCTATATTAGAAATGAAGAATATCCATAAAAGCTTTCCCGGAGTACGTGCCCTGCAGGCGGTAGATTTTACGCTGTGTGAAGGTGAGATACATGCGCTGATGGGCGAGAACGGAGCAGGCAAATCTACCCTGATCAAGGTTCTGACCGGCGTCTATATGAAAGATGAAGGGGAGATATACCTGAAAGGGCTTAATAAGGCGGCGGTAATCCGTTCTCCGCAGGATGCACAGAATCTCGGAATCAGCACAGTATATCAGGAGATTACACTCTGCCCGAACCTGTCGGTGGCCGAAAACATGCACATTGGCCGCGGAAAGGCTCTGGGACATAGCTGGAAGAAGATGAACGAGGCGGCAGATAAGATGCTGAAAGCGCTTGACATACCGGCCAGGGCGACACAGCAGCTCTCGGACTGCTCTATCGCGATTCAGCAGATGGTCGCCATAGCACGCGCCGTGGATATGGACTGCAAGGTGCTGATTCTGGATGAGCCGACTTCCTCTCTGGATGAGCAGGAAGTGGAGAAATTATTCGGGCTCATGCGTGATTTGAAGGCAAGAGGGGTAGGCATCATTTTTGTTACCCATTTCCTGGAGCAGGTGTATGAGGTATGCGATAAGATTACGGTCCTGCGTGACGGAAAGCTGGTGGGCGAATATGCGATCAAAGACCTCCCGCGTGTACAGCTCGTTGCAAAGATGCTCGGGAAGGAGCTGGATGATGCTGAGGAGATAAGGGATGAGAGCCTGATGTATAAGCAGGATGATTCCGTCCCCCCTGTATTAGAAGCCGAAGGGCTCCAGAGTGATGCGGGTATCAAACCATTTGATTTCAATATAAGAAAAGGGGAAGTCAATGGATTTACCGGACTGCTCGGTTCGGGGAGAAGCGAATGTATCCGCGCTATTTTCGGTGCGGACAGAGTCATAGGAGGAACCGTAAAGAAGGATGGAAAGAAGATAAAGATATCCAAACCGATTGATGCGATGAAGAACGGCATCGCCTACCTTCCGGAAGACCGCAAAGGAGATGGCATAGTAGGAGACCTTTCGGTACGTGACAATATTATTCTGGCGGCCCAGGTGCTGGAGGGATTCTTCAAACCGTTCTCAAGAGCGAAAGCTAATGAGATTGCAGATGAGTACATCAAGCTTCTCGATATCAAGACGGCATCCGCGGATACACCGATCAAATCGCTTTCCGGAGGGAACCAGCAGAAAGTGATACTTGCCCGCTGGCTCTTCACGCATCCAGATTATCTGATATTGGATGAACCGACACGTGGTATCGACGTAGGCACCAAGATCGAGATACAGAAATTAGTACTGAAACTTGCTTCAGAAGGTATGAGTGTCACATTCATCTCTTCTGAGACAGACGAAATGCTCCGTACCTGTTCCCGCCTGATTGTCATGAGGGATCGCAAGATGGTGGGTGAGATTTCGGGCAAAGACCTGACCCAGAGCAGTATCATGGGTATGATTGCCGGAGGTGACAAAGAGAATGCAGAAGAATAATACAAACAGACCAACTATGAATCAGGTGGTGGGCAGGATAGCCGGTAAGCAGATATTCATCCCGATAGCGGCACTTTTGCTGCTGGCTGTATTTAACCTGATAGTAGACCCGTCTTTTTTTAAGATATCAATGGACGTCAACAGTGCAGGCAATCACGTCCTGTCTGGATACCTGATAACAATCCTGGATTACGGTTCAGAGCTTGCAATACTTGCCATTGGCATGACGCTCGTCACGGCGGCGTCAGGCGGGCAGGATATCAGCGTAGGCGCGGCGATTGCCATCGCAGGCTCGGTAATCCTGCGTGTGCTCTGTGGCACGAACTCAAGGCCGGATGAGCTGCAGGCACCGATTATCGTGGCCTTCCTCGTCGCCTGCGTGGTTGCGATGCTCTTTGGAGCCTTCAACGGAATGCTGGTTGCGGGATTCAACATCCAGCCTATGGTAGCCACGCTGATTCTGTTCACGGCAGGACGTTCTGTAGCGGCATGGATCAATAATAATGAGCTGCCGGTCGTAAGCGATGAGAGCTTTACCTATTTTGGAGGGTTCATACCCGGAATACCGATCCCCACACCATTCTTCATCGCACTGGGCTGCATCATTCTGACAGCACTTGTGTTGAAGTTCACGAACCTGGGCTTATATACGCAGGCGGTCGGAATCAATGCAAGCTCTTCCAGGCTAAATGGCCTGAACCCGGCATTTATCAAGTTCCTGAGCTTTGTAATCCTTGGCCTGTGCGTTGCGGTGGCCGCACTGATCAAGGTAAGCCGTATCTCATCCATCAACTACTCGGTCATCGCCAAAGATATCGAGATGGATGCAATCCTTGCGGTCGCGCTCGGGGGAAATGCCCTAAGCGGCGGCAAGTTTAACATGACAGCGTCTGTCCTTGGTGCCTATGTAATACAATTTCTGACAACGACGCTTTATAAGTTCAATGTAAAGTCAGATGCATTGTCTGCATATAAGGCAATCGTCGTCATCGTGCTCGTAGTGATAAGTGCACCGGCTGTAAGAGATAAGATGTCATCCGCATTCAAGAAGATGACAGTAAAGAAAAAGGAGGTTGGTTCCTATGGCAATGACTGATAAGCAGCCTGCAGGCGTCAGACGGCTGCGCATAAAATCAATGTCCGATACGAATCTGCTGCTCGTAATCACCATCGGTGTATTCCTGTTGATGTACGTCAGCGCAATCTTGTTCCAGGGTTCGGGATTCCTGAAACCGCAGACATTCTTTAATATACTGAATGCAAATGCGGCACTGATTATCGCATCCTGCGGCCTGACCATTGTCATGGTCACCGGAAGCATCGATATCTCCGTCGGAGGAGTAGCGGCGCTGGTCAGCATGTGCTGTGCGGTATACCTGGATTACAAGGACGGCAATATCTTCGTCTCTGCGCTGATTGCCCTTGGCATCGGACTGGGATTCGGCCTTGTGCAGGGATTCCTGGTAGCATATCTGGATATCCAGCCGTTTATCGTATCGCTGGCGGGGATGTTCTTTGCCCGCGGTATGACCACGATTGTACATACGAACCCATTCAACGTGCAGAACGAGGCATTCGTAGCTTTAAAAGAGACGCGTATCACCGTACCGGGCATGGGATCGGTAAACAGAATCGGGAAGTACGTAGACGCTTACGTTGAAATCGGCGTGGTCGTCGCGCTGCTGCTTGTCGCCCTGCTGTTCGTCCTGCTCAGATGGTCCAGGCTCGGCCGTGGTTTCTACGCAGTGGGAGGCAACAGGCAGAGTGCGCTGATGCTCGGAATCAATGTAAAGAGAACAAGATTCCTGGCGCATCTGCTCTGTGGAGTTCTGGCAGGTATCGGCGGATATGTATACTTCCTTCACGTAGGGAGCGGAGCTGCTTCACATGCCAGCGGAATGGAGATGAATGCCATCGCCTCCGCGATTATCGGAGGTACGCTGCTGACCGGCGGAGTCGGCAATATAGTCGGTACCCTCTTCGGGGTGCTGTCGCTCAGCCTGATACAGAATATCGTATCATCAGCAGGGTTGGATCAGGCGTGGTGGACAGGAATTACGATAGCTGCAATGCTCTGTCTGTTCCTTATCATTCAGAGTATTGTCATGGCACGGAAAAAAGGGACTTCCCAGTAGGAGAGGTGTTGGAATATGAGTGATGTTAAGAAAGCGATACGAAGCGGGAAGACCGCACTGGGCATTGAGCTTGGCTCAACCCGTATCAAGGCGGTGCTTGCAGGAGAAGACAACGAGCCCGTCGCATCCGGAAGCCATGACTGGGAGAACCGGTATGTGGACGGTATCTGGACCTATGATTTGGATGATGTGTGGGCGGGGATTCAGGATTGCTACAGTAAGCTGGCGGAAGATGTAAGCAGCCGGTATGGGATTGTCCTTGAGCATGTAGGGGCGATTGGAATCAGTGCTATGATGCACGGGTATATGGCATTTGACGATAGTGATGAACTGCTTGTTCCCTTCCGCACCTGGCGCAATACCATTACAGAGCAGGCATCAAAAGCGCTTATGGGAGTATTCCATTATAATATTCCCCAGAGGTGGAGCATTGCCCATCTGTATCAGGCCATATTGAACGGAGAAGAGCATGTGGAGGATGTCCGGTTCTTCACGACCCTGGCGGGCTATGTACACTGGAAGCTGACCGGAAGGAAGGTGCTGGGAGTAGGAGACGCCTCGGGCATGTTTCCCATCGATGTCAAGCGAGGAGACTACAACAGCAGGATGATCGAGCAGTTTAACGGACTGGTGTCAGATAAGCATTACCCCTGGAAATTAGAAGAACTGCTTCCCCGGGTGCTCCTTGCCGGAGAAGATGCAGGTGCCCTTACGGAAGAAGGAGCAAGGCTTTTGGACCGGTCTGGACGCCTTAAGGCAGGAATCGGGCTCTGCGCACCGGAAGGGGACGCGGGAACGGGCATGGTGGCGACAAACAGCGTGGCTGTCCGTACCGGTAACGTATCGGCAGGCACAAGCGTATTTGCCATGGCAGTATTGGAAAAAGAGCTGTCCAGGGTGTATGAGGAGATTGATATGGTGACGACCCCTGATGGCAGCCTCGTTGCCATGGTGCACTGTAACAACTGTACCTCTGACCTGAATGCCTGGGTAGGCTTATTCAGAGAATTTGCAGAGAGCTTCGGGATAGATGTGGATATGAGCGGGCTGTACGGCATGCTTTATCATAAAGCGCTCGAAGGCGACGCGGACTGCGGAGGTCTTCTGGCATATAACTATTTCTCAGGGGAACATATCACCGGATTTGAAGAGGGCCGGCCATTGTTCGTGCGGACGCCGCAGAGCAGGTTCAATCTGGCTAATTTCATGCGCGTCCATCTCTTTACGTCACTCGGAGCGCTTAAGACAGGGATGGATATCCTGCTCAAAGGCGAGGGAGTGAAGCTGGATACGATGCTTGGGCATGGCGGTCTGTTCAAGACGAAAGAGGTGGGCCAGAAGATTCTGGCGGCTGCCATCGACACGCCGGTATCTGTCATGGAGACAGCCGGAGAAGGCGGAGCCTGGGGAATCGCGCTTCTGGCCGCTTACAGGCGGGAGAGGACGAAGGAGAATCTGGCTGACTGGCTGGCCGCCAATGTATTTGGCAGCGATGCAGGTACGAAGGCAGAACCTGATCCAAAAGATGTAGAAGGCTATGAGACATTCATACATCGATACGCGGCTGGCTTTCCAATAGAAAGAGCAGCGATAGAGACGTTAAGGCAGCAGAAGTAAATGAGCACAACTTGAAGGAGACAGATATATGATGAAAAGGAAAGAGTATAAGTTCTGGTTTTGTACCGGATCTCAGGATTTATATGGGGAAGAATGCCTGGCCCACGTCGCGGAGCATTCCCGTAAAATAGTGGAAGCGCTGAACGCCTCCGGCAATCTTCCGTATGAGGCCGTCTGGAAACCGACGCTGATTACGAATGAGCTGATCAGAAAGACATTCAATGAGGCCAACAATGATGATACATGTGCAGGCGTCATCACATGGATGCATACGTTTTCCCCGGCAAAGTCATGGATCCTCGGCCTGCAGGAGTACAGAAAGCCGCTGCTGCATCTGCACACGCAGTTCAATGAAGAGATACCATACGATACGATTGACATGGATTTCATGAATGAGAACCAGGCGGCTCACGGTGACCGGGAATACGGGCATATCTTCAGCCGCCTTAAAATGGAGCGGAAGGTAGTGGTCGGCTTCTGGGCAGACACTAAGGTCCAGAAAAAAATAGGCGCCTGGATGCGCACAGCAGTAGGAATCATCGAGAGCAGCCATGTGCGTGTCATGCGCATCGCCGACAACATGCGTAATGTGGCAGTAACCGAAGGGGATAAGGTAGAAGCGCAGATCAAATTCGGATGGGAAGTGGACGCGTATCCTGTCAATGAGATAGCGGAAGCAGTCGCAGCGGTATCCAGAGGAGACATCGATACGCTGGTAGAGGAATACTACGACAGATATGAAATACTGCCGGAAGGCCGTGACGAGAAGGAATTCCGTGAGCATGCGGCTGTGCAGGCCCAGATAGAGATCGGTTTTGAACGGTTTCTGGAAGAAAAGGACTATCAGGCGATTGTCACGCATTTCGGCGACCTTGGCTCCTTAAAACAGCTCCCCGGACTTGCCATCCAGAGGCTCATGGAAAAAGGATACGGATTTGGCGGCGAGGGAGACTGGAAGACGGCAGCCATGGTTCGTATCATGAAGATTATGACGCAGGGGATGAAAGATGCGAAAGGGACTTCCTTCATGGAAGATTATACATATAACCTCGTTCCGGGTAAAGAAGGAATCCTTCAGGCTCATATGCTGGAAGTGTGCCCGTCGATTGCGGAAGGTCCAATTGGCATCCGGTGCCAGCCGCTCAGCATGGGTGACAGAGAAGACCCGGCCCGTCTTGTATTTAAGGCAAAAGAAGGCGCGGCTGTGGCGACATCGCTCATTGACCTGGGGAACCGGTTCCGGCTTATCATCAACAACGTAAATTGTAAAAAGACAGAAAAGCCGATGCCGAAACTTCCGGTTGCCACTGCATTCTGGACGCCGGAGCCAAATCTTCAGACTGGGGCAGAAGCATGGATTCTGGCGGGAGGCGCACACCATACGGCATTCTCCTATGACCTGAGCGCAGAACAGATGGGTGACTGGGCAGAAGCCATGGGAATCGAGGCAGTATACATCGACAGAGACACGACGATACGCCAGTTTAAGAACGAACTCAGGTGGAATGCGGCCACTTACTGATTTCCCCGTTGCACTTTGCACCAGACTGTGCTACAATTCAGATACCCCAATTTGACGGGGTATCTGATTTACGTATTATGAATCCTATATTTGGGATATTCTATATGCACCTCTTTCGTTTCAAGAAGCCTTTCCGTTTTTTTGTCAAAGGAGGCATCACAGATGAGGGTCTGTATCGGGGCCCATGTTTCTACGAGAAAGATTCCGTTTGAGTTAAATTTCGTGTGGTCCACAAGCAGATAGTTGTGAGCCGAGTTCTGTAGTATGGTTCTTTTCACATCGATTCCGGTCGTCGCATTGTCGAAGAAGCCCCCGGCGGAGAACCCTCCGCAGGAGATGAAGGCCGCGTCCACATATATCTGACGGGCCGTATTGATTGTGACCTCGGAGTCAAGGGTGACGCCATCGGTATGTGAGAGATAGCCGCCCATGATGAACAAGGTGACATTTAGATAGTCCTTCAGATAGCTCAGGATAGCTGTACTGGCTGTGTAGACGGTCAGGGAATGGGTCCGGGGGAGCAGCTTGAGCAGCTCGAGCACGGTCGTGCTCGCATCCAGAAAGACGGAGGACGACTCCAGAAGGTGGGGCAGTGCAAGGCGGGCAATCGCCTGCTTATATTCAGTACCTTTCATGGAACGATAACAAAAAGAAAGCTCTGCCTTACTGTTGTCAGCTATGAGAGCTTTCCCGTATTTTCGTGAGACGAGCCCGTTCTGCTGAAGCTTGTCCACATATCTGCGCACCGTGACAGGCGATATGTTGAAATAACCGGCAATATGGTTGATAGATACCTCGCCGTGTTTCTTGATATAATCATAGATGAGCGACTGCCTGGATGCTGCCTTCATTGAGAATCCCCCCTTTTGCAAATCTTATAATGATTATAGATAGCGTGATTAGGGATGTCAAGAAAGCATTTATGTATGTCATCTTCAGGAGCTGTGCAAGTATTCGTCTATAATTATGTGCATGATTGCCCGGGTTCTCGGGCTTAGCTTCTTGTATTTCTCAATCAGGGCCTGTTCATCAGAATTCAGGTCATACTCTGCCACGGGTTCGATTTTATGGGGAATAGAAGTAAATCCGGCAAGGTAGTCGATAGAAGTTTCAAAATAATCCGCCATATTTTTTAATGTCTCCAGATTCGGTTCTGCAATTCCCTTTTCATACTTATATATCGACTGCTGGCTTGTATGCAGCAGATCTGCCAGCTGCTGCTGGCTCAAGCCTCTTTGTATTCTGAGCTTTTTCAGATTATCCATAGTATTCACATCCTTTTCTACTATTTTACCAACAACTGCAAGTGAAAAATAAATCTTTTCAAGATTTAAATAAAAAACAATATGAGTTTACAAGGAAAAATCAACATTATGTTGCATTTTGGAACTATGTGCAAATTGCACAAAAGCTATTTAAAAATAAAGGGTATCAGGTCAGAATGAACATTTTGTCTGTAGACAGCGAGCGTTTTGCTTCATAGAATGAAGAAAATCAATTGACCGTATATCTGTATCGCGTGAAGAAAAGGAGGCTATGCAAATGCAGTCTAAGATGAAAGCGCTTGTTACATACGGTGTTCATGACTACCGTTATGAAGAAGTGGACAGGCCCACGGCAGGTGAAGGGGAGATGATCATCAAGGTCGAGGGCTGCGGTATCTGTGCAGGGGATTTGAAGGCGTATCATGGCGGCAGCGTGTTCTGGGGGGACGAAGGCAGCGCTCCTTATCTCGAAGTGCCGGCCATCGGCGGACACGAATTCACAGGGCGTATTGTGGAGATTGGTTCCAGGACCGAGAAAAAGGAGACATATGGAATCGCGGACGGCAGTTTCAAAGTCGGAGACCGGGTAGCGGTAGAGCAGATTGCGCCATGCGGGACGTGCAGATATTGCGAAGAAGGCAGATACCATCTGTGTGTTCCTCACAACGTATATGGATTCAAATATTATCTGAACGGTGGTTTTGCGGAATACGCAAAGCTCACGAAAGAGTCTCTTGTCTATAAGATACCGGAGGATATGCCTCTGGAACGAGCACTGCTGATTGAGCCCTATGCCTGTTCTATGCATGCCGTCGGCCGGGCCGCACCGGGCCAGGATGATATTGTCGTCATCTCGGGAGCCGGGTGTCTGGGACTCGGCATGATTACTGCGGCGAGGAAGAGGAACCCGAAGCGCCTCATCGCACTGGATCTGAACGAGGAACGGCTTGAAAAGGCGAGAGAATTCGGATGCGATGTGACGATCAATCCTCTCCGGGAGAATCTGAAGGAGAAGATAATGGATATGACGGACGGATACGGATGTGACGTATACATAGAGGCGACCGGTCATCCGTCCAGCGTGAAGCAGGGACTGGATGTAATATGCAAGGGGGGAAGGTTCATCGAGTTCAGCCTGTTCCTCGAGCCGGTCACATGTGACTGGAGTGTCATCGGGGATGGCAAAGAGCTTGACATGTATGGGGTGAGCCTGAGCCACAGATGTTTCCCGGAGGCGATAGAAGGTCTGTACACAGGGGCGCTTAAATCGGACGGTGTCGTGTCCCATAAGTTTGCCCTGGAAGATTATGAGACAGCTTTTGAACAGAGCGGAAAGGGGAACGGTTCTGTCAAAGTCGTGTTTACATTTGAATAATTCTGAAGGCGGACATTCCGGGTGCGGGCTGAGGGCCCTCCTGCACAGCCGGGTGCGGTCGGCAGATTATTATAAATTATCAAGGAGGTAAAAAGTTTATGAAAAAAAGAATATTGGCACTTCTGATTGTATTGTGCATGTGTACGGGGCTTGCAGCCTGTGCAGGAAAGAAGGACGAAAAAAAGAGCAAAGAATCGTCTGGTGAAGAGATCGTGGTATCCATCGCTACACTGAACAATCCGATTGTATCCAACCTTGTCAAGCTGGCTCAGGAATACTATGACGAGAAGGGGGTCAAGCTGGATTTTGCGGTGCTCCCGGAAAATGACCTGCGTGAGAAAGCGACGCTGGAGGCATCTACGGGCGGTACGACTTACGACATCTATTTTACAGGCCCTTATGAAGCGAACTTCTGGATTACATATGGATGGGCGGAGAATCTGCAGCCGTATATCGACAAGATGTCGGATGAACAGAAGGAATCACTGGATCTGGATGATATCTTCCCAAGTATGCTGGATTCCCTGTCAGATCCGGAGACGGGGGACGTCTACGCGCTCCCGTTCTTTGGAGAGGCAAGCTTCTTCATGTACAATAAAGAGCTGCTAGATAATGCCGGAGTGTCTATGCCGGAGAATCCAACATGGGAAGACATCTACGATATCGCGGTGGCCGTCGACGATGAGGAGGCAGGAATCACAGGCATGACGATGCGCGGCGCGCCAGGATGGGGCATGAGCGGAGCTCCTTTTGTCACCATCGTCAATGCCATGGGCGGAAAGTTCTATGATATGGACTGGAATGCCACGGTAGAGACAGACGAGCAGAGGGCCGCATGGGAGATGTATAAGAATATTCTCCGTGATGCAGGGCAGGACGACATCATTACGTACACTTATAACGAATGCATCAGCCTCATGAATTCCGGCAAGTGCGGCATCTGGTATGACGCGACATCCAATGGGCCTAATCTGGAAGCAGACGATTCCCTTATCAAAGGGAAAGTAGGATATGCACAGTCTCCTTCAGGATGGCTCTGGAACTGGGGGATGAATATCAACCCGAATTCTGCCGATGAAAAGAAGCAGGCTGCGTTCGACTTCATGGTATGGGCATGTTCCAAAGATTACGTGAATCTGTCCCTTGAAAAGGACCCGAGCGGTGCATCCACCCCGTCCGGCGTGAGAGCATCTACCTATGAGCTGGATGCGTACAAGGATCTGCCGTATGCAAAGCCGACACTGGATGCGCTTTCCGACCTTGATTTTAACAATCCGTGTAAAGACGAGGTTCCTTATGTGGGGCTGCAGTACATTGCGATTCCTGAATTCCAGGAGGCCGGTGATAAGATGACGGAATCTCTGGCTGCCTATGTGACGGACGAAATCACCCTGGATGAAGCGCTGGCCGCAACGCAGAAAGCCTTTGAACAAGCTGCGGAAGAAGGCGGATACAAGAAGTAGAGGCAGTATCATAAAGGGCCGCTGCCTTATGCCGGCGGCGGCCGGCGAAGCAGCAGCCCTTTATGCTCCCTGACAGGAGCGCCCGTCTCTGTCGGGCAGTGTACTGCATCTCAATACTTACAGCAGCCAAATGAAGAATGGAATGGAGCCTATGAGTAAAATAGCAAGAAACATAAAGAAAAAATATCCGGTGGAACGAAGCTTTGTAGTTCCTGCATGTGTAATCGTGGCTGTAGCTACGCAGGTACCGTTTATCCTGACGATTATTTTCTCGATGCTGCAGTGGAACATCGTTCGTCCAGATCAGGGGATTACGTTTTCCGGGCTTAAGAATTTCAGCTATTATCTGGGGAACCCGGAATTCTATACGATCTGTCTCCAGACGATAGTGATGATTGGTGCGGCGCTGCTTTTGTGCCTCATCTTCGGCTATCTTATCGCACTCATGCTGGACTGTGACATACCGGGCAAGACGATATCCAGGACACTGATTTTAAGTCCGTTTTTTATCATGACGACGACTACCGGCGTTCTCTGGAAGACGGTCATCCTGAATACTAATTTTGGATGGGTCGGAACAATAGCGGACTGGATGGGTATCAGGGCAGTCGATTTTGTGAGCTACTATGCCAGGCCGCTTGTCGTATTTCTGTTTGTGTGGCAGTGGATGCCTTTTTTTGTGCTCGTCCTTCTGGGCGGTCTCCAGGGGATCCCCGGGGAAGTGCTGGAGAGGGCCAGCCTGGACGGATGCAGCTGGTTCGAGATGATATTTAAGATCAAGCTGCCGATGATATTCAACCATATGCAGGTAGCGCTCATGCTCGGGCTGATATTTCTTGTAAAAGAGTTCGGCCTTATACTGACGACCACGGGAGGGGGGCCTGGACAGAAGTCATATACGCTGACCTATTACATATATAAGACGCTGTTCAGCGGGTCTAACGTGGGGCGGGCAGCGGCCCTGTCCGTCATAACGGTCGTTGTGACGCTGACAGTTATCAATCTGATATTCAGGGCAATCAAGAAGCGCCGTACGGCATACGAGTAAGGGAGGGGATGACATGAAAAAAGCAGTGGTAAAACGAGATGCACGAAGCAGAAGAGCTGCGGCAAAAAAAGAAGCCAGACGGTGGATAGCAGGCATTATCATACTGGCTTTTGCATTATTTTATTTTTTCCCAATCCTATATATGATCCTAAGCGGCTTTAAGACAGAGGCCGATGCGGCCGTGCCTGCCATCCTGTTCCATCCGACGCTCGTGACGTGGCAGAAGGTGCTCGCGGACGTCTCTATGATCAACTACCTGAAGAATACAATATTCCATGTACTGCTTGGAACGGGAATCTGCCTCGTAATCGGCATCCCTGCCACATATGCGCTCGTATTCGCGAAGTTTAAGAAGGAAGGGCGTGGGGAGAGCCTGTACAACTGGTTTGTCACGACGATTCTCCTTCCTCCGGTGGCTGTCCTCATACCTCTTTATATCACGTTCAAGGAACTGAACCTGAATCATACGAGGGGCGGGCTGCTGTTTCTGTACGTAGGCTTCCATCTGCCTCTGTGCATCTGGCTCCTGTATTCGTTTTTTAAAGACGTGCCGGAGGAAGTGGTGGAAGCGGCCAGGATAGATGGCTGTACAAACAGGCAGCTGATCATGCGGATCATCATTCCGCTTACGAAGACTGGTATCATGACTGCGGGACTGCTTGTGGCGGTATTTATCTGGAATGAATTCTTCCTTGGCTATAATCTGACGACGAATGCAACAGCCACGCTTCCGGTCTATATGGCGAGGTTCGGGCAGCAGCAGGGGCAGTTTATCGCACAGCTGTCGGCATCCGCCTCCATCTCGTGCATTCCGCCCATGATATTTGGCTGGATATCACAGAAGTCTCTGATCAAGGGACTGACGGCAGGAGCGGTCAAGGGATAGCAGAAATACAAAAAAAAGAGGAGATTACTTGAATATGGACAGAGAATTGATACGACAGGTACTTACGGTTGCAAAGCGTCTGGATGAAAAGAATCTGGTCAATGCCTACGAAGGAAATATATCGACAAAGAGCGGGGACACCGTCTATATAACGCCCACCGGAAAGAACAAGGCGTTTCTGACGGAAGATATGATTGCCGTGGTTGATGATAAGGGGAACCAGACAGGCGGGAGCTGTAAGCCCACTTCAGAACTTCCCATGCATCTCCAGGCATATGAGATTAGAAAAGATATCGGGGGCGTCGTACACTGCCATCCCACGTTCCTGACCGCGCATGCCATATGCAACAGGCCGGTGGTTACAAAAGGATACCCTGAGATGATGGCAAACTTCAAGGTGTTCGAGGTGGCGCCCTACGGGCGGCCCGGCACCGGAGATATCCTGAAAGGTGCGATTCCGGTCTTCGCACACAGTGACGTAGTGATACTTGGGAATCATGGCGTACTGGCAGTCGGGAAGACGGTGGAGGACGCCATGAATAAAGTAGAGGCGGCAGAAGCCATTACAAAGGCACTGTATTATGCCGATGTACTTGGCAGCCCGTTAGATTTAAGCGCTGAGGAATGCGATTATTTCTATCACATATATGACAGTAAATACAGCAGATAGAGGAGTGGAAAGGATGAATATACTTGATAAGTTCTCTTTGAAGGGCAAGAAGGTACTCGTGACGGGAGGGGCCCAGGGAATCGGGCTGAATTATGCCATGGCGGCGGCCGGAGCAGGAGCGGATGTGGCGCTTGCAGACAGGAACAAAACCAAGGCCAAAGAAGAGGCCGCGAAACTCAGCCGTGCATACGGAATCGAAGCGGTTGGCATCGAAGTGGACGTTACCAGCCCGGAGCAGGTGGAGGAGATGTGTTCTTTCATGGCGGAAAAGATGGGCCGGATAGACGTGGCATTCTGCAATGCCGGGATATCCATCAATACCCCGGCGGAAGAGATGACCTTCGACCAGTGGAGGAAAGTGATAGACATCAACCTGACAGGAGTGTTCCTCACTGCGACGGCGGCAGGCAGATACATGATACGCCAGGGAGGAGGATCCATCATCAATACCGCCTCCATGTCAGGCCATATTGTGAATATTCCTCAGCCACAGGCAGCCTATAATGCGTCAAAGGCCGGGGTCATCATGCTCACGAAATCGCTGGCGGTAGAGTGGGCAGGGAAAAATGTGCGGGTCAACAGCATAAGCCCCGGATATATTATGACCGACCTGATCAAAGGCCATGAACTGATTCCTGTATGGACCGGCCTCTCTCCGCTGGAGAGGATGGGACGCCCGGAAGAACTCCAGGGAGTGGCGCTTTATCTTGCAAGCGATGCCGGCACATTTACGACGGGTGCTGATTTTGTCGTGGACGGCGCCTATACCTGCGTATGACAGGGGCGGCAGCTCTATACGGAACGTTCAAAGCGAAAGGAGTGGTAGGATGGCAGGAAACCGTTATATCGGAGCGTATCCTGTGGTCGGCATACGACCGGTGATTGACGCAAGGAAAGGCATGCTGGATGTAAGAGGGTCTCTCGAAGAGCAGACAATGGGGATGGCCTGTGCAGCGGCTGAAATTATAGAGGAGGAACTAACGTATCCTGACGGGCAGCCGGTGCGCGTGGTGATTGCCGCACAGAGCATAGGGAGGGCCGCAGAAGCTGCGGCCTGTGCAGAGCAGTTCCACAAAGCAGGAGTCGCGGTGACACTGACCGTTACCCCGTGCTGGTGTTACGGATCTGAGACGATGGATATGGAGCGGGGAACGATCAAGGCCGTATGGGGGTTCAATGCGACAGAGCGCCCGGGTGCGGTATATCTGGCATCGGTGCTCGCGGCTCATGCCCAGAAAGGGCTTCCCGCATTTGGAATCTATGGACGCGATGTACAGGACAAAGACGACATGAGAATGCCTCAGGACGTGCGGTGCAAGATGCTCCGGTTCGTCAAGGCGGCGGTCGCGGCGGCTTTCATGAAAGGGAAATCATACCTTCAGATAGGTTCTGTATGTATGGGTATTGCAGGCTCATCCATTGATACGGACTTTTTTGAAGAGTACCTGGGAATGCGGGTGGAGTCTGTAGATGAGGTGGAAGTGCTCCGAAGGATGGAGGAAGGCATATATGATCGGGAGGAATATGAGCGGGCCCTCGCCTGGAGAAAAGAAAACTGCCGTGAAGGATTGGACAAGAATCCGGAACAGGTCAGAAAGTCTTCGCAGCAAAAGAAAAATGACTGGGAATTTGCAGTAAAGTCAGCGTGTATCATCAAGGACCTGCTGAATGGAAATGAAAGGCTGAAGGAAAGGTTCCCGGAAGAAGCAATCGGACACAATGCGATAGCAGGAGGGTTCCAGGGACAGCGGCAGTGGACCGACCACTATCCGAATACAGATTTTACGGAAGCAGTGCTCGCCTCTTCCTTTGACTGGAATGGCGCCCGCGAGCCTTATATATTTGCCACAGAGAACGATACGCTCAATGCAGTCTCCATGCTGTTCGGAAAGCTTCTGACAGGACGTGCCCAGATGTTCTCGGATGTCCGCACATACTGGTCCAAAGAGGCGGTATGGCGGGCTGCGGGCTATGAGCTATCCGGTATGGCCAAGGTGGCGGGAGGGTTCATCCACCTGATCAATTCAGGCGCTTCTTGCCTTGATATGTGCGGTGAAGTGCGAGATGCAGGGGGAAGAGCGGTCGTAAAGCCATTTTATGATATGACGGATGCTGATATAAAAGACTGCCTTGAGGCTGTGAAGTGGTGTCCGGCCGACCAGGGCTACTTCAGAGGAGGGGGATACTCCTCCAGGTTTGTGACGAAGGCAGAGATGCCGGTGACGATGACGAGGATTAATCTCATCAAAGGGCTTGGCCCTGTGATACAGATTGCAGAGGGATATACGCTTGACCTTCCGGATGAGGTAACGGATACGCTCTGGAAGCGGACAGACTATACATGGCCGTGCACGTGGTTTGTACCCCGGGTGACGGGGAAGGGCGCCTTCCAGTCAGCTTACAGTGTGATGAACAGCTGGGGAGCCAACCATGGGGCTGTGAGCTATGGACATATAGGCGCGGATCTGATAACACTTGCCTCTATATTGAGGATTCCTGTCTGCATGCATAACGTGGAGGAAGAGCATATATTCCGCCCGGCCTGCTGGAATGCGTTCGGAATGGATAAGGAGGGGCAGGATTACCGTGCTTGTGGGACATACGGGCCGTTTTATAAATAATAGAAGGAGGATATCAAAATGGCAAATATCAGCATGGAGCATATCTGCAAGACGTATCCAAATGGGGTGAGTGCCGTGGAAGATTTCAGCCTGGAGGTCCAGGACAGAGAATTTATCATCTTTGTAGGCCCTTCCGGGTGCGGAAAATCGACGACGCTCAGAATGATTGCAGGTCTTGAGGATATCACTTCCGGGACATTAAAGATAGACGGCGTGGCAGTCAATGAAGTGCCTGCGAAAAACAGGGATATTGCTATGGTGTTCCAGAGCTATGCGCTGTATCCGCATATGAGCGTCTATGATAACATTGCCTTTGGTCTCAGAAGAAGGAAGCTGACAAGGGAAGAGACGGACCAAAAAGTGCGGGAAGCCGCAAGAATCCTGGACTTGGAGAGCCAGCTTAAGAAAAAGCCAAGCCAGCTCTCGGGAGGGCAGAAGCAGAGGGTTGCCATGGGTGCGGCAATCGTCCGAAATCCGAAGGTATTTCTTATGGATGAGCCGCTGTCCAATCTGGACGCGAAGCTCAGAGTGCAGATGCGCCTGGAAATCTCGCAGCTGCATGAAAGGCTCCAGGCTACGATGATATATGTGACCCATGACCAGACGGAGGCGATGACACTGGGGACGAGAATCGTCGTTATGAAGGACGGTGTAATCCAACAGGTGGATACTCCCCAGAATCTGTACAACCGGCCTGCGAACCTGTTTGTGGCGGGATTCATAGGTACGCCGCAGATGAACTTTCTAGATGCTGACGTGGTGGAAGAGAACGGGCGTCTCGCCCTCAGAGTCGGAAGTGGTCTTCTGGAACTGCCGGAGTCGAGACAGGGTCCATTGAAAGAGAAAGGATATGCAGGCAGAGAGATAACGCTCGGCATACGTCCCGAGGATATCAGAGATTCTGAAATCATCATCAACACGCTGGAGCGGTCATGTATCACGGCGAGGATACAAGTATATGAGCTGCTTGGAGCAGAGGCGCTGCTGTATTTTGAATATGCAGGCTATAAAGTGACTGCCAGCGTACATGCAAGGACAAAGGCACGGGAAGGCGATACGGTCCGGCTCGCGTTCGATATGGAGAAATCATACCTGTTTGACAAGGATACAGGACAATCTATCTTGTGACGGAAGGAAAGGGGCCAAATGATGAAAGTGGTATATTTGACAGAGCCGGGGAAGATGGCAATAGAAGAAGAGGATATCCCGAAGCTCAGAAAGGGATGTGTGCTTGTTAAAATTGAATATAATGGAATCTGCGGTTCGGACGTGCACTTTTATAAGGATGGAAGAGTGGGGGACTGTGTCTTGCGGGAACCTTTTGTCCTGGGACATGAAGTGGCGGGGACGGTGACGGAAGCGGCGGACGATGTAACCGGACTGAAGCCGGGAGACCGGGTAGCGCTGGAACCGGGATACGGGTGTGGGAGGTGCGAGTTCTGCAAGACAGGGCGCTATAATCTCTGCCCGGACGTTCAGTTTTTTGCCGCACCGCCTGTGAGAGGCGCGCTGCAGGAATACGTCGTACATCCGGCAGATATGTGTTTCCGGCTTCCGGACCACGTATCCACGATGGAAGGGGCTCTCGTAGAGCCGCTTGCGGTGGGGCTTCACGCTACATCACTTGGAGAGGTTACGTTAGGCCAGTCTGTTGTTATACTCGGGGCAGGCTGTATCGGGCTTGTGACGATGCTTGCCGCAAGAGCCCGTGGAGCGGCCGATATCGTCGTCGTTGACCTGCATGAGAAACGGCTCGAATATGCCCGGACGATGGGAGCGACGCACACAATCAGGGCAGACGGCACAGATGTGGCGGCAAGGATAGAAGAAATCTTGGGCGGAGGACCGGATGTCGTGTTTGAGACAGCCGGGTCGCCGGTGACGATAGCCCAGACCGCGTATATCGCAAAGCGGGGCGGAACGGTGGTTCTCGTCGGAATGGCATCCCAGAGTGAAGTGAACTACAACTTTTTTCAGCTTATGGAGAAGGAAGCAGTCGTAAAATGCGTATTCAGGTACCGCAACCTGTATCCCAGAGCCATTGCAGCTATTGCAAGCGGCAGCATCAATGTCAGACAGATCGTAACGCACGAGTTTGAACTGGAGGAAGCAGGCAGGGCGTTCGAGACGGTAGTGCGGGATGCACAGGATGTGGTGAAGGGTATGATTAAAATGTAAAGCAGGTGACATCAGATGAGTACGATAGGATATAAAGAATATGACATTCTCTGTGTAGGCTCCTGTGTGCAGGATATTCTGATAGAAGGTATGGAACCGGAATCTTTTACGGAACCGGTCACGGTGCTTAATAGCGTCCTGTTTACGACAGGCGGTGACGCGGCAAATGAAGCAATAGTGCTCGGAAGGCTTGGGGACCGGGCGGGGCTTGTTGCAAGAATTGACGATGGCCCTGTAGGTGAAGCGCTGTACAGGAATCTCACGGAGGAAAAGATAGATTTGTCATATCTGTGCAGGGATGGAACAAGCCGTTCTACAACGGCTTTTGTCATACTGGAAAAAGACGGCGGGCACAAGTTCTTCCTGCACAAAGGATATGAAGAAGGCATCTCCCTGAAGGAGATAGATCTGGATATGCTTCAGAAGACGAAGGCGGTCTGTATCGGAAGCCTCTATACGTCTTACAGGCTTGACCGGGGCGATGCGGCTGTACTGATGCAGGAGGCAAGAAAAGCAGGCGTGCTGACATTTGCAGATATGGATCATGATGTGGAACAGCTAGGCCCCCGTGCCATGGACAGCGTATACCCATATGTCGACTATCTGCTGCCCAGCATAGACGAGGCCAGATATATAACCGGGAAGAAGAACGAAAGAGATGCGGCGGCGGAGCTGCTCTCAAGAGGGGTGGGCACTGCAGTCATCAAGCTCGGTGAGAAAGGATGCTACGTAAGGAGCCGGGAGGAAGAATTCTATGTTGACCCGTTTGAGGTGGCGGCCAAGGATACGACAGGCTGCGGCGATAACTTTACGGCGGGTTTCATCCATTCGGTAATTGGGGGAAGGAGCCTGTACGAGTGTGCAAGATTCGCCTGTGCCGCGGGTGCGGTCAATTCACTGGACATAGGGGCCCACATGGCAGTCAGAAGCAGCCGTCAGATAGAGAGATTTATGAACAATACGAAGCAGAGAAAGATAACACGGTAACAGGAGGTAAGGCGATGTGCAGGGTATTGGCGGCGGACATAGGCGCAGGCAGCTACAGGGTGATGGAAGGCTTATATACGGACGGGGGCCTTGCCATGAAAGAGCTGGCCCGGTTCAGGCATGCGCCTGTCAGCAGGGGCGGACATTATTACTGGGATATTGAGGAGATGAAGGATAATCTGGTTCAGGTGGTGAGAGACGCGGCTAAGCGGGGAGAGAGGATCCACTCCATTGGTTTTGATACATTTGGCTCGGATTTCGGCTTGCTGGACAGTAGCGGCGCACTTCTTGACAGTCCGCTTGCTTACCGGGATAAGGTCAGTGACGGCATATACGAAGCATACTTTAACGATGAGAAAGCGATCTATGCAAGAACCGGCGTAACCTACGCCACTACAGGCACAGCCCATATACTGAAGGGAATGGCAGAGCAGAAGTTTGCTTCCCTGAAACGTGCCGTGCGCCTCCTCTTCCTGCCGGATCTGCTTGCCTATCTCTTTACCGGGGACATGGTGAATGAATATACGATAGCGACCACGTCCCGGCTGCTGGATATCAAGCGTGGACAGTGGAATATGGCATTGATTGAACGTCTCGGACTGCCGGCGCATATATTCCATCCATTGTCTGCTCCCGGCACCGCCATTGGAGTGCTGAGAAAGGAAATCTCAGGGGGAATCCCCAATCTGCGTGGTACGGTGGTGACTGCATCTGCATGCCATGATACGGCTTCGGCGGTATCTGTTGTCCCGTACACCCGGGGCAGTTCGTTCATCAGCAGCGGATCGTGGTCTGTCAAAGGAATCGTGTGTGGCAGCCCATATACGACAGATACAGCCTGCGGGTACAAGATGAGCAATGAGGGGCAGCCAGGCGGAAAGTTCCGTCTTATCCGCAATATAACAGGGCTCTGGATATTAGAAGAGTGCGTGAGGGCATGGAGAGCAGAAGGAAAGAATCTGCGTATACCGGAGCTTGCTGCAAGGGCGGAAGAAGGGGGAGATTTCCCGTCTATGATATACACCGATGCCCCGGACTTCAAAAAGCCCGGCGATATGCCGGAGAAGATTCGGAGGTACTGCTTAAGGAGCCGGCAGAAAGTGCCGGAGACACCGGAGGCAGTCATGCGTACCGTCGTCAACGGACTTGCGCTGGAGTATAGGCGGCACAATGAGCAGCTGGAAGACGTGACGGGCTGTCCGGTGACTTATATGTATATCGTGGGCGGGGGAAGACATAACCGGCTATTGAACCAATGTGCCGCAGATGCCACGCAGTGTCCGGTCGTCTGCGGGCACCCGGAGGCAGCGGCCGCCGGGAATATACTTATCCAGCTGCATGCGTTGGGGGCGGTTCCGTCTATGGACGCATTCCCCCGCATAGCGGCAAAGGATGTTCCGGAAGTGACATACATACCGGGCCAGAAAGAGAAATGGGAAGAGAGATATGGAAGATATCTCAACTTAGCCAGATAAAAGAAAGACAGGAGGAAAAAGAGATGCTGATGAATATGAAAGAGCTTTTGGAGGTGGCAGACCGGCACCACTTTGCAGTACCTGCTTTCAATGCGGGCTGCAGCCAGATAGTAAAAGCGGCAATCGAGACGGCGGAAGAGAAGCATGCTCCGGTAATCATCGAAGTACATCCGGATGAACTAGAGTTCCTGGGCGATGCCTTTATCACATACTGCGTCAAGGCCGCCAATGACACGAGGATGCCCGTGGTCATTCATCTGGATCACGGTTCCATGTACAGCCAGATTGAACGGGCAGTTCGTGACGGCTATACATCCGTCATGATAGATGTCTCCCGCAGGTCCTTTGAGGAGAATGTTTTGATAACGGGACGTGTCGTTGAGTTTGCGCATCCGCTCGGCGTGTCCGTCGAGGCGGAGCTTGGTACGATCGGAATCATGGGAAACAGTGCGGAGGAAGGGACGAAGGAGATTACATATACGGTTCCCGCCGAGGCGGAAAAGTTCGTAAGGCTTACAGGGGTGGACGCACTGGCAGTCGGTATCGGTACTGCCCACGGACTGTATCCGAAAGGGTATGTGCCAAAGCTCCGGCTGGATATATTGGAAGAGATTAAGGCCGCGGTGCATATTCCGCTTGTCCTCCACGGGGGTTCCGGCAATCCGGATGAAGAGGTGGCAGCGGCAGTAAAGCTCGGCATCAATAAGGTCAATATCTCTTCGGACATCAAAGACCCATTCTACCGGCAGGTCAGAAAGACGCTTCAGGATGAGACGCTCAGGGAGCCAAATGAGATATATAAGGAGGCCATGGCAGTGATGAAGAAGATAATGGGGCAGAAGATGGACCTGCTCGGCTGTACGGATATGGCAGGCCATTACCGTCCATAGAGAGGAAAAGAGTATGCGTAGTCTTGTTGTGGACATTGGTTCCAGTAATGTGAAGGTATATCTGGCAGAGATGCAGGCAGATAAAGTGCTGTATATGAAAGAGGCAGACCGCTTTGCGACAGAGCGCTCGTTTTATCTTGGACATCTGTCCACAGACATATTCGCCATCTATGGCAGAATATGCCGGGTGGTCATGTCGCTTGCAAAACAGGGTATTTCTATTGATTCTATCGGGATAGATTCCTGGTGCTCAGACTTTGGAATCCTGGATCTGGACAGCGGTTCCATATCGATGCCGGTCTTTTACCGGGACAGCCGGACTGATGGGGCGCTGGAGAAAGTGGAGGCCGTAATGGGTTATGAGGAGATATACCGGCGGACGGGACAGAGGAAGCTTAAGGATTCCACGCTGTGCCAGCTTCTGGCCTATATGGAAGAGTACCCGCAAGGTCTCTGGGGCAGAAAAAAGCTGCTCTTTCTGGGAGATATGCTCATGTACCTGTTTACCGGCGTGGTCTGTTCCGAGCTGTCCGTTGCTTCGTACTCGCAGCTGTACAACATGCAGAAGGGGGAATGGGACTTCCATATGCTGGCGCGTTATGGCATACCGGAAGAGATTATGCCGCCTGTGGTGCCGCCCGGGACAAGGGTGGGCACTATAAGAGAAGACCTGGCCCGATATCTTGGCATAGGCAGAGTATCCGCAGTCATGCCTGCAGTGCACGACACCGCCTCCGCAGGAATGGCGGTTCCCGCGGAGGCGGGGAAGGCATGGGCCTTCCTTGCCACCGGCTCGTGGTTCCTTATGAGTATGGAACTGGATGCGCCGGCAGATGCAGGGAAGTCTTATGAATATCAGCTTTCGAATACTGGAATGGCGTTCGGGAAGGTACTGCTGAAGAAGAATATAACGGCTATGTGGCTCGTGCAGGAATGCAGAAAGCGATGGAAAGAGAGGGGCCTCAACTTTGAGTACGGGGAGCTGAAGGAGATGGCGTGCAGGGCAGAACCGTTCCGGGGAATGATTGATACGGAATATGAAGGGTTCCGCAACCCGGAGGATATGGTACAGGAGATCTGCTCGTATCTGAAAGACACGGGACAGGAAGCGCCAGGTGAAGAAGACGCAGGGCAGATCGTGAGAATCATATACGAAAGCATCGCCCTCCGGTCGGCAGAGGCTTTGGATATGCTGGAGGATGCAGCAGACCGGAAGATAGAAGTGCTGTATGTCATTGGAGGTGCGAGCAGAATTGAACTGCTGAACCAGTTTCTGGCGGATGCCACGGGACTTGCGGTAAAGACCGGGCCGTCAGAAGCATCAGCCGTGGGGAATGCGCTGCTCCAGGCATATGGAACAGGGATGGTCGCTTCTCAGCAGGAGATAAGGTCCGTGTCTCAGGCAATGTGCCGGACAGAGGAATATCAGCCCCGGGATGCCGGACAGTGGAAGAAACGCCGCGGAGAATACGAGAGATTTAAAGCAGATACAGACAACCGTGCGATATACGGGGATGGAAAAGACCAGTGTAAGAGCTTAACAAGGAGGAGAACGTTATGATGGGAAAATATATGCGGGGAGTGGCGGCTGTCGGGGGCGGCGGCGTAGAACTGGTGCGTGATGTTCCGGTCCCGGAGATAGGGCCGTATGAAGCGCTCGTAAGGATGAAGTCGTGCGGGTTTTGTAACGGGACCGACTTCCACATCATACGGGGGGAGATGTCTGTGGATGTGGACGGCTTTCCCACGCTGCTTGGACATGAAGGAATCGGGGATATCGTAGAACTTGGAAGCAAAGTAAGAAACTATAAGATCGGCGACCGTTTTATGAATCCAATCATTAAGATGATGCCGGGTACACGGTACGGCTGTACATGGGGCGCAATGTGCGACTATGGTATCGTCCAGGATCAGAAGGCGATGGTTGATGACGGGGAAGATCTCTCGCTGCTGAACCCAAGGCAGCTGGAATGCGTACAGATTCCGGCAGATTTCGATGTCATCGACGGAGGATGCCTCATCACGCTGAATGAGTGCTTCAGCGCGGCCAGGAACTTTGATGTGGAGGACAAGGACGTCCTTGTGTACGGGGCAGGCCCTATGGGTCTTGCCACGATGAAATATATGAGACATCTCGGAGCCAGGAAGATCGTGGCCATAGACGGGGTGGAGGAAAGGCTTGCCCTGGCCAGGTCTCTGTCCGGTGCAGATGAGACGATCAATTATACGAAAGTGGACAAGAAAGAGGTGCTGAAGGGAAGAATCTTTGACCGTGTCATTGATATCGTCGGCCAGACCTCGATTCTGCTGGAAGGCTCCCATCTGCTGAAACCCTATGGAATCATCGGTTCCATGGGCGTGCTTCGGAATACGGACGCGATGGTGGATGTGACAAAGCTGAAGAATAACACGCGCCTGCAGATGCTGAACTTTCCATATGGACAGTATGACATAACGGCAGAAAATATCAGGCTGATAAAAAAAGGCGTCATTCATCCGAAAGATTTCTACAGCCATGTACTGAACGTGGAAGATATCCAGGAGGCCGTGAGGCTTGTGGCGGAGAAAGAGGCAGTCAAGGTAATCCTGGACCTGGAAAATTAATGGGAGGGGTACGGATGAAAGAAAGAGAATTGAAAGAACTTATATGTGATATCGGAAAACGGATCTACACGAACGGCTTTGTGGCTGCCAACGACGGCAATATCACCGTAAAGCTGAATGAAAAGGAGTATCTGACTACCCCTACCGGCATCAGTAAAGGCTATCTGCGGCCGGAGATGATTGTGAAGGTAGACAGGAAAGGAGAGATGCTGGAGGGAGAATATACACCTTCTTCAGAAGTGAAAGTGCATCTGAAGATATACGAGCAGAGAGAGGACGTCGGGGCTGTCGTACACGCACACCCTCCTTATGCCACCACCTTTGCAGTCGCACACATTCCCCTTGATTTCTATCTCCTGCCAGAGGCAGTGTATGCGCTTGGAGCCGTACCTGTCATACCATATGCGCAGCCGTCCACGCAGGAGCTGGCGGACGGCCTCATCCCGTATCTTCAGGATTATGACGCATTCTTGCTGGAGAATCACGGTACGGTCACGGTAGGGACGGATCTCATCAAGGCCTTCTATAAGACAGAGACGCTGGAATACAACGCGAAGATAACATATATGGCAAGACTTCTCGGCAGATCAAATGAGCTTTCGCGGGAAGAGATAGACAAGCTTCTCGCTGCGTTCCACAAGAACAATCCCGGTGCCAGGCATCCGGGCTATGTAAAATTCAATGATTAGACAGGAGGTGGCAAGATGAAAAAGAGACCGGTAATAGGAATCGTAGGTCTGTCGGACGGTGAACCTGAAGTGCACGCACAGCTCAAGGGCATTGTGCAGGAGCAGGTTGATGCCATTGCCAGAGCGCTTAGAGAATCCGGCGAGATAGAAGTTATAGAAGCAGAAGAACTTGTGTGCAGTGTCAGGACCGCAAAAGAACAGGCCGAATACTTGAGAAAGATGGATGTGGACGGTACGGTATTGGCTTATGGCGTATTTGCGTTCCCGAACTTTTCCGCAATCGTTGCGCGTAATGGCAAGGGGCCGTTCCTGCTGGCTGCAAATCTGAATCCGGACTGGCCGGGCATGGTAGCGATGCTTGCCGCGGGAGGAGCGCTGAACCACCTTGGGATCCGGCATTTCAGGGCGAGCGGGGATATCGCGCAGCCGGAGGTCCTTGAGAGGTATATGCGGTTTGCCAGATGCGCCCGGACCGTCACCCGTCTGAACGGCCAGAAGTATGGCCTCATAGGCGGGCGCAGCCTGGGAATGTACAGCGCCACAGTGAGCATGCAGGACTGGCAGAAGAAGTTCGGCGTAGATGTGGATCATATGGATCAGAGCGAGCTTGTGAGGCTTGCCGGGGAAGTGCCGGAAGAAAAAGTCGACAAGGCATTATCCTGGCTGGAAGAATATGTGGGAGAGGTACGGTATAATGGCGGCAGCTTTACAAGGGATAAGTTAAGAACCCAAATCCGGCATTACGAGGCGCTGAAGAAGATTATCAAAGACAATGGATATGATTTTGTTGGGGTCAAGTGCCATTACGAGATGAGCCGCCACTATTGTACCGAGTGTATCAGTGCGGCGTTCTGCAATGACCCTTATGACTGGGACGGTGCAAAGGAGCCGGTCGTCTGCGCCTGTGAAGCGGATTCCGATGCCGCGCTTACCATGCAGATTCTGAGGCTGCTCACGGATGAGCCGGTCATTTTTATGGATGTGAGGCATTATGACGATGAGCACGGCGTGATGGTATTCTGTAACTGTGGCTCCCAGTCTACCTATTATGCGACGGGACACGACGATTACAAAGAGAACCTTCGCAGGACGAAGCTGTATCCGGCACTGGATATCTATGCAGGAGGAGGATGCCATGTGAATCTGATGACTGCACCCGGCCGGGCAACCATTGCACGGCTCAACCGTAAGGAAGGGAGGTACCGGCTCACAATCATACCAGCTGAATTTGTCACGCTCCCGGACGAGAAGATGAAGGAGACCACAGAAGAATGGCCTCATGTATATGCACGGCTGCCCTTCGATCATCAGATATTTCTGGATGAGTTTGATGCCAACCACTGCCATGCCGTATATGGCGATAAGACGGGGGAACTCAAGATGGTCTGCAAGATGCTGGACATAGAGGCTGAGGTTCTCGGAGAATGAAGAAGAGGGATTGGGCAGCCAATCAGATTATGTGAGACAGGAGGCGCTTCGATATGCAGAGAATACTGAATAATCCAGATGATATCGTGGATGAGATGCTGGAAGGTTTTTTGAACGTGCATGCAAATCTCGTAGAAAGGACCGGAAATTCCCGTGTAGTGCGGGCCAGGGACATCCCCCCGGGAAAGACAGGTGTCGTTACCGGAGGCGGTTCCGGGCACAAACCGGCTTTTGTCGGATATGTAGGGAAGAACATGTGTGACGCGGCCGCGGTTGGAGAGATATGTTCTTCGCCGACGGCTGCGGCCTTCCTGGACGCATTCCGGGCGGCAGACCAGGGAAAAGGCGTGGCCTGCCTGTACGGCAATTATTCCGGTGATAATATGAACGTGCGTATGGCGGTCAAGATGGCGGAGAAGGAAGGAATCCATGTAGAGACGGTGGCAGCCAATGATGATGTGGCCTCGGCTCCGAAGGAAATGAGGGAAAAGCGCCGGGGCGTGGCAGGTGAGGTGTTCATGTGGAAGGCAGCGGGAGCAAAAGCGGCCCAGGGTGCCAAGCTTAACGAAGTGATTGCCGCGGCCAGGAAAGCCATAGACAATACGCGCAGCGTGGGCATCGGGCTGACGCCGTGTACGCTGCCCGCGGTCGGACACCCTAACTTTGAAATCAGAGAAGGGACGATGGAAGTGGGAATCGGCCATCACGGCGAGCCGGGGATAGAAGTCTGCAAGCTTGAGAGTGCCGCCGGCATGGCAAGGCGTATGGTGGATATCGTGCTTGGAGACAATCCATTTGGGAAGAATGAGGAGGCCGCGGTACTCATATCCGGTCTGGGCGCCACGCCGCGGATGGAACTATACGTGCTTTACAATGAGATGGAACAGATTTTCAGGAAGAAAGGTATCCGTATATACAAGGCATATGTAGGAGATTACTTTACTTCGCTGGATATGATGGGCGTTACGTTGACTGTCATGAAGCTGGATGGCGAGCTGAAAGACCTGCTTGACTTTCCGGTACAGTGCGTTGGCATGACACAGCTATAGGAGGCAGAGATGGAGGGATTTAATAATGTGCAGGGAAAGCCCGTGCTGCTTGCCATCGTAAAGGCGGTACAGGACAATAAGGCTTATCTCGGTGAGATAGACGGGTTGATTGGTGACGGTGACCACGGGATGAACATGAACAAAGGGTTTACGCTCTTTGCAGACAGATATGGCAGCGGGGACATCAGCTTTACAGACGGGCTGGAACAGCTGGGAATGGTTCTTCTTGGAGAGATTGGTGGCTCCATGGGCCCTATTTACGGCACCGTCTTTACGGAAATGGCCCGGGCAGGCGCCTCCTTTGATGTAGTTGGACTGGATGAGCTGAGTCTTATGCTGGAAGCAGGGCTAACGGGGCTGCAGGATATCATAGAGGCCAAAGTTGGTGACAAGACGCTCATAGACACCTTGTCACCGGCCGTATATACGCTGAAAGCAGAAGCCGGCACGGAAGGATGCTTTGCGCAGGCTCTGGACAGGATGAAGGCCGCGGCAAAGGCAGGGCGGGATTCCACAAAGGATATGGCTGCAAAGTATGGCCGTTCCAGCAGGCTCGGGGAACGTTCCAGAGGCGTGCCGGACGCGGGGGCAGTATCCTGCTGTATTATCCTGTGCGCTATGGCTGACGGTATAAAAGAGATTCTGTAGAATGTCTGCCAAAAGAAAAGGAAAACATAGTTCCATAATCTTCCGGTTCATAGTACAATAGAGGCAACGAATAAAAAGGTTGGGTACGTACGATGAGAAGATCTGGAAGAGAGAAAGAGGGTAATCTGTCTTATCTGAAATATATAGTCGCTATTGTAATATTACTGGCGGCTATGATTGCGGCTGTCGTCTGCTATTATATGGACATGAATGAGAAGCTTTTGTCAGAAGCCCGCAGGAACTTAAAGACAGAGAACGAGTATAAGGAACAGTATTTCTGGCAGTTCGTAAACAGCAGGCTGAACTGGTACAGGACGGTTGCCGCTTTCTGTGATGAGCCGGACGGGTCAGGTGATGAAAACTGGCATATGATTCTTAAGGAGTACAGTTCGGATGATATGCGCTTTGGAATCGCGGATACGCAAGGGACGATATATTTTGGAGATAACGAGACGGCGGACATCAGCGACCGGGGCTACTACAATAAAGTGATGCAGGGAGAGGAAGTCATCTCCGATGTGCTGGTCGGAAGCTGGGACGGACAGGAGACAGTCGTCATGGCCGTGCCTATCTGGACAGACGGAAAGGTGAGCGGGGCAGTCTGTGCGGAATACACGACCTTGAATCTTGGACAGGCACTGAATACGTCGGCTACGGAAAAAGCTGGAGCAACGCTTGTATTCGACAAGACAGGAAAAGTAGTTGCCTCCTATAAAGGGATGGAAAACTTCACGACGATATATGATATGCTGGAGACGATGCAGTACAAGGACGGAAACGGTGTCGAGAAGCTTAAGAAGGATGCGGCTGCCGGCGAATCCGGCTATATGACTTATTACAATAATAACAAAGTACGGCTGTTCTACTATCAGCCGTCAGAGTACAATGACTGGACCATCTGTTCGCTCGTCGTAACGGACGCCGAGGAAAAGGTGCTGAAAGGGCTTAGGACTACTTCGCTCTGGATGCTGGCAGGAGTAATCATCGCCGTGGTCCTGATACTGCTTACAAGTGTAAGCGGTATACGTCATCTGCAGAAGAATGTGAAAAAGATGCAGAGGGATTATCTGACAGGCTGCTTCAACCGGGTGACAGGAAAGCGTATTGTCGAGAGAGGGATGCACATGGAGCAGAACAAGTCGTTCGGTGCCTGCCTCTTTATAGATGTGGATAATTTCAAAGGGGTCAACGATACATACGGACATGATGAAGGAGACCGCATACTCATCAATGTAGGGCGGATACTCATGCAGAATACGCGCGACCGGGATATCGTCATCCGGTTCGGCGGAGATGAATTCGTCATATGGATGTACAAGGTAGACAGCGTTAAAGCAGCCGAAGATGCAGCCAAGCGGATTCTGAAAGCAGCTTATGATGAGGCTGGAACGGGCCTGAGCATTGGCATAGCAATGGTAGAGCCGGGAGAGAAAAACTATGACGCAGTCATGAAACGGGCCGATGAAGCGCTCTATGAGGCGAAGGCAGAAGGAAAAGGCCGGTATGCGGTTTACAGTGATGCGGCGGAATGATATACCGGAAGCCCTTAACCGCGTATCTCCTTGCCGACAGACGCCGCCAGGTCTTCCAGCACCTCCTCCACGGAATCCGTGACATAGGTAGAGTAGTAGGCGATACCGGGCGCAGCGTTAGACATGGCGTAGCTTGCGCCTGCAAGCTGCAGCATTTCAACATCGTTATACTGGTCTCCGAACGCGATACAGTCTTTTGCCTGTATATCCAGATGTGCCAGCAGATTGGACAAGGCAGCTCCTTTGTTGGCGCCCGGGGCGATAAAGTCGACCCAGAGATTGCCTGAAGTCACTACATTGATTCTGCCGCGGAAACGTTCTTTGAAAAAGGGGGCCATATCCCGCGTACCGGAAAAGCTGCACACTGCTATCTTCAGAAACGGTTCATGGATATCTTTCAGGCTATCTACCTGACGTATATCAAATTTTACAACTTCTGTCATGTGCCGGATAAACTCCGGATTGCCGGAATCCATATAACCGCCGGATTCGCAGGACAGGAAGCAGTCACATTTACCGTATTCCTTTACGGAATCCAGTATTTCAAGGCCGAGTTCCCTCTCGATGATTCCACGTGAGAGAACCTGGCCTTTGTGTATGCATAAAGAACCGTTTTCGGCGATATAGGATATCTCATCTTTAATTGGTTCAAAAAGGCGGCGCAGATTGCTGTACTGCCTGCCGCTGGCTGCCGCGAAACGGATCCCTTTCTGCTTTAATTCCATGATAAGCTCCATCATTCTCGGGCTGACAGTCTGGGCGTCATCCTGCAGAATGGTACCATCGAGGTCGCTGGCAATCAATTGTATCATAGTTTGTCTCCTTTTCTGGGTATTGCTAATTAAATACCTACCCATTATAATATAAAAAGAAAATGAATGGAAGAGAGGAGCACGTGAACAATAATGAAAATTGGAATTGGTAATGACCACGCAGCGGTTGATATGAAGAAAGAAGTTGTAGAGTTTCTGGAAGAGAAGGGGTATGAGGTAGTTAATTTTGGAACAGATACGAAAGAAAGCTGCCACTATCCGGAGTATGGACGTAAGGTCGCCGAGGCCGTCGCTGCCAAGGAAGTGGACCTTGGAATCCTTATCTGCGGGACGGGCGTCGGAATCTCCCTGGCCGCCAACAAGGTAAAGGGAATACGGGCGGTCGTATGCTCGGAACCATATTCGGCGAAGCTTTCCAGACAGCATAACAATACGAATGTACTTGCATTCGGTGCACGTGTCGTTGGCAGCGAGCTTGCGAAGATGATTATAGAAGAATGGCTGGATGCGGAATTTATGGGAGGCAGGCACCAGGACCGTATCGATATGATAATGGCAATTGAAAATGAATAGCATGAGGATAGAGACCGATGAGGGAAGGATTGCCGGTGATCTGCATGTGCATACGGTATGCTCCGACGGCTCCGCATCTGTAGAATATATACTGGGTTATGCAGAGCACATCGGCCTTGCGTACATTTCGGTTACTGACCACGATACGCTTGCAGGTTCAGACAAGGCGCTTAAGCTGGTCAGGCCGGGAGGCGTCAAGGTCATACCTGGAGTGGAGATATCTGCGCGGGACGAAAGAACCGGCCGGAATGTCCACATACTCTGCTACTATCCGAAAGATGGAGCCGGCCTGCAGAGCTTTCTGGATGAGACGCTTGCAAGACGGCGGCGGCAAAAGCTTGAAATGGCAGGAAAAATCAGCAGGCTGTATCCTGGATTTTCCGTGGAAGACGTGGAGGAGCTGTCTGGTGAGAGCGGGGCAGTCTATGAATGCCATCTCATGCAGGTGCTTTGCAACCTCGGCTATACAAACACCGCTATCGGGACGCTGATGGAGGAGCTTATCTCCTCCCGCGGCAGCTGCTACGTGCGAAGCAGCTATCCATCTGTGGATAAGGTGGCGGAGGTCATCAAAGATGTGGGCGGTATCGCGGTGATCGCACATCCAGAACAGTTCGATTCATTTGATTTGGCAGAAGATTTTGCCCGCAGAGGCCTCATACAAGGGGTAGAAGTATGGCATCCGAGAAATTCCGCAGCAGCCAGAGCGCGGCTCAGGGAGATGGCGGGGAAGTATCGGCTGCTTGAAACCGGCGGAAGCGATTTCCATGGACAGTACGCCAAAAGGCCCAATCCCCTCGGTGCGTGCGGCTGTACCCTAGAGCAGATAGAGCGGCTGCTTTACTGGCACGACTTTGTCAAGTTAAGTGTGTAAATTTTATATTTTATTTTGGCAGCTGAATCTGATAGGTTCAGCTGCCATTTTGTCCAAAGTCCTCATATGCATTCCTAAAAGAAGGCCTGGCTGTCCCCTGGATTCCGGTATCTGCATTTAGATATCCTCATATTTCTGCATCCGTGTATTCATTTTTGGGTCCATCGACAGCTGGTTCCGTACCATCGCCCAGTTTGGTACAGGACGCCCCTTCCATTTTTTATAGAGTTCCGTAACACGTAGATATAGCAGCTTCAGCAATGCATTTTCATGTGGAAACGCACCTTTCCGGGTCACTCTTCTAAAGCTTGAATTCACGCTTTCTATCGCATTCGTTGTGTACATCACCCTTCTCACCGCACTTCCGTACTGGAACAGCTGCGCTACATGCCCCCAGTTCCTTTCCCACACATCAATGGCACCCGGATACTGGCTCCAGGTTTGCCGGAACCTTTCAAACTCCCCCTCGGCTGCCTTTAGGCTGGCAGCTCCGTAGACCTTCCTTAAATGTGTGGTATATGTCTTGTAGTCCTTGCTTGGGACGTATTTGATGGAGTTGCGGATCAGATGTACCATACATCTTTGTACCGTTACGTCTGTAAAGATTGCCCTGGCCCCTTCTTCCAGGCCGGAAACCCCATCCATGGAAATAAACAGGACATCCTCTACCCCACGGTTCTTGAGTTCATCAAATATCTGCATCCAGGTATGCTTGCTTTCGGACTCGTTCAGCCACAGGCCCAGCACATCCTTGATCCCGTTTACATCATAGCCCAGGATCGCATACACTGCATAATTCTTTGTCTCGTAATCCTTGCGGATCGTCACATACATGCAGTCCACGAACAGGAATGTATAGAACTTTTTCAAAGGCCGGTTCTGCCATTCCGTCAGCTCGTCCAATACCTTATCGGTAATCTCTGAGATCGTTTCATGGGAGATGGAGAAGCCATAGATATCTTCAATCGTGTCCGAGATGTCCCGCTGGCTCAGGCCTTTGGCATACATGGATATCACCTTATCCTCAATCCCCGAAACATCCCTTGTCCGCTTGGGAATCAGCTGGGGTTCAAAGCTCCCGTCACGATCCCGGGGCACATCAACGGGAATCTGGCCATAAGAGGTCTTTACATGTTTTGAGGTATAGCCGTTCCTTCTGTTGTCAGTGTCCTTGTAGCCATGCTCGCCCGCCTCGTAACCGAGATGCCCCTTCAGCTCTCCCTGGAGCATGGTTTCGAACATTGGGCCGAAGATTTCCTTAAGTGCCTCCTGCATATCTTCTTTCGTCTTCGGCTGGTAGTGCTCCATAATTGCCTGGGCAATCTCGGTACCCTTGGTGTTCTTCTTTTTTCTTGCCATAAGTGCTGTACTCATCTTTCTTTTTCCTTTCTGTGAGCATAGCACACCTTATACATAAAACAAAGTGTGCAATTAGATTAGTTTCTTAATTACACACTTTATCTTACACGACCACTGGCACGGGTAGCTGTGTGACAATAATGGTTGATATAACGGCGCTTCTTGCAGCAACGGCATGCACGCCTCGCTGCAAATGCTCAACAACGCCCATATACGCCAACCAGTTTGCGTGGCCAGCAGCTTTTCCGCTGGCCAGTAACGCAACACAGCCGCCCTCGCCCGCCGCTCCGTTGCTTAAACTTCCAGTTCCTTGATAAGTTCCAGAATCATATCCTCATTTTCTTCCAAGGCATCGGCGATTTCTTCAACAGACTTCCCTCTTTCGAGCTTCTTTTTGACTAGGTCTTTTAAGCCTTTCTGTAAGCCTTTTTGTAAGCCTTTCTGTAAACCTTCTTGAAAACCTTCCTGCAGTCCTTCTCTCCTCGCCTCTTCTTTCTCGTAATATTTCTCTTCCCATGCCTGCATATACTTCACCCCGACTTCTTCACTGTTGCGTACCTTCCGGACCCGGTCGTGGATGCGGCGGATGCGTTCGCTCCCGGCATGTTCCGCCGCCTCGTCCGTCGTATGCTCCACGTAGTGCAGGAACTCTGCCAGCTCCTGTGAGACCTCATCGTCATTCGTTCCACGGGTGTTCAGGAAGATCCGGGTCGCACCGTCTTCGAGGACGCATCCCGGCTCTTCCTCGCACACGGCCCGGAAGGTGTACCGGTACTTCCCGCAGCCGAACAGGTCGAAGGGCGTGATCATGATGAGATAGGACTCGTTCAGCCGGCTGTAGTCCGGAATCCCGGGCTCCAGCAGGGAGATGTCCACGAGCGACTGGTAATAGCGGCTCCGTCTGGACAGGTCTGCCCTGCGCTGCTTCTGCATCTCCGTATTATAGACGGCCCTGTCCTCGTCCATGGAGAAGATGTCCAGGCGGACGGAGCGGGCCTCCGGCGAAATCCGAAGCTCCTTCTCCGCCTCGTTCTGCGTAAGGAGCGGGACATCCCTGCCCAGGATGATGCCGAGCGCCTCCTGGTGGGCCAGGGGGTCCTCCATGACTTCCTCAAAAAGGAAACGGTCCGTAAGGTTCAGTTTGTTTAATGGTATCAGCTTTTGTCTTTTGTTCATATGGTTCTCCTTCATTTTATCATACTTTATCCACGGTTAACAGACGGAAAACAAAAGAACGGCCCCCATAGGCATCCCTCCTTCGCATAAAAGATTTGTTACAAACATCGGATAGGTACGGCGATCTGCCGTAGATGAAATTAGAAAATCAGAATGTTTGAATTGTGCTCATATGATATCACATATCGCTGTTTTGTTCAATGGGAGTTTAGTGAAGTGGACGCCGCTGGGGAGGTATGGGGCAGATGCTCCGATGCGTCCGGGAACTGCGACTATCACACAGATTCCTAAGCTTGTGGAATGTTCGCCGATTGCGGCTCTCACCCCACAAGCCAAGGAATCTGGTGAGGATTCTCCGTCCCTTCCGCTTAGACCTTCGCATCTGTCCCATACCTCCCCAGCGGCTATCTACTTTACTGGCATGGGCGGGGGTGGCTGTGTGACGTGGTTTGCTGATGGAAGGACTTTGACTGTGTAAACATAGTGATAAAGGACAAAGCAAGCTGAAAAACTTGGCTGGTAATAATATAATGAAGAAGAGCCGGAATCAGGTACGGGGATGTGTATGAGATGACATCCCCTGCCTGGTTCCGGCTCTTCTTGCAGCAACGGCGTGTAGGCCTCGCCGCAAATATTAACAACGAACAAATTCGCTAGCCTGATTCATCTGGACTAGCAAAACTCTTATCATTCATCTGCTCTTTGTGTTATTCACATTAAGCTTGCGATATTTTATCACTCAACTGACGCAGCCAGCGTTCATCCGCTGGCCAGTAACGTCACATAGCCGCACTCGCCCTTGTTAAGTGAAGTAGATAGCGGACAGGGAGCCGGGTGGGAGATGCGCAGGTGCAAGCGGGAGAGGCGGAGAATCCTTTCCGTAGCCCTTATCCTGCGGGATGTAAGCCGCTGTCGGCGCACATTCCGCAGGGTTAGGGATACGTGAAATAGTCGGAGCCTCAGACGCATCGGAGCATCTCCCACCCGGCTCCCCGCCCGCAGCCACTTTACTTAACCCCACATTTACTGGCAGGAATAGGCTCCGTCTACAATGAGATCGCTTCCTGTCGTGTAGCCTGAGGCGTCCGACGCAAGATAAAGCACCGGCGGTATCAGCTCTTCAGGATTTCCCATCCGGCCAAGTGGCATGAGCGGTATCCATGCGTCTATCAGTTCCTGCGGTGACAGGTCGACAGACATCGGTGTGGCGATGTAGCCCGGGCTCAGTGAATTGACCCGGATGCCATATTGTGCCCATTCTACGGCCAGTGACTTGGTCAGGTGGATGACTCCTGCTTTTGAGGCGTTGTAGGAACACTGCCACTGTGGTATGTTGACGATGGTCCCCGACATAGAAGCCATGTTGATGATGCTGCCCTTTATGCCCCGTTCAATCATGATTCGCCCTACAGCGCGTGCCATGATAAATTCTCCAGTCAGGTTCGTGTCCACGACCTGGCGGAATTCCTCTACGGTTGCGTCCATGGTAGACTGATGCATGCAGATTCCCGCATTGTTGAAAAGAATATCGATGGTGCCGGAACGTTCCAGAATGGAGCGAAGCGCCTGCTCCACCTGTGGCTCGTCCGTGACATCGGCTCTGAGCTCGTAAGCGTTTCCGCCGTCTTTCGTAATCATATCCACCGTTTCTTTGGCGCCGGACCGGGAGATGATTACAACTTCCGCTCCTGCCTTGGCAAGGCCGCAGGCGATGACTTGTCCGATGCCGCGCCCGCCTCCGGTCACGATGGCTACTTTGCCGTCTAATCCAAATATATCCTGTAAATACATGATAGGGTCCTCCTTTTAGGTTCTAGTCAAGCCAGCCTTTCCTCGGTACTGCGTGGAACGTATCGGCGAGGGCTTTGAGCTGGTCTTTCGGTATCTCGTTCTTTCGCTCCAGATGGGCGATCTTCATATAGATTTCAGCAGCTTTCTCCACGGTTTCTATGAGGCCGAACGCTTCATCCAGCGTCCTGCCTGTGCCGAAGATGCCATGGTGTGCCCAGACGACGAGCCGGCAGTCCTTAATCTTCTCGGCCGTGGCCGCCCCGATGTCATTCGTTCCTGATACCATCCATGGTACGACGCCGATGCCGTCCGGAAATACGACGATACATTCGGTAATCATCTGCCAGAGCGTGCAGGTGAAATCGCGGTCATCGATGGAATGTACAAAGGTCATGGCAATCGTATTTGCCGGATGGCAGTGCATGACAACCTTATGTTCAGGATCTGCTTTCAGCCTTGCCATATGGTTCATGAGATGAGTAGGGAATTCGCTTGTCGGTAACGTATTGCCCTCAAAGCCCCAGAGCAGTTCCAGCTCTCTGCCATTCGAAGCTACTCTTACGATTCCAAGATTCCCCTCCGGGTCTTTGGTAACGTTCTTGAAATACTTTCCGGTCCCTGTCACGAGAAACAGGCGTCCGGCAAGCTCGGTGGCATCAAAATCTATCGGGATATTGCGGATGGTCTTGGAAAGGTCGAGATAATCTGCCAGCTCCTGTTCGTCCAGCAGACAGCTTATATTTCCGCCGTTCCTCTCGTCCCATCCGAGACGGTACATGTTAGCCGTCATATCACAGATATCGGTTATGATTGGTGATTCTAATATAGGTTTCATCTTTGCTCCTCCCTGGCGTCTCGCAGCGGCGCCGGTTCTGAATCGTTCGACAGTTTCAGAAATGCCTCATAATGCATATTCCACTCCTCCGTATTCTGAGGGGTATATTCTTTCGTCTGATAAGACGGCCTCATGATATCTTTTGCCTCATTGAGCGTAGCGGCAGCGCCTGTAGCGATGAGCTGTACGGTGATGTTGCCGATGGCAGTTGCCTCATCCGGACCGGCGATAACCTTGCGGCCCGTCGCATTGGCAGTGAACTGGCAGAGCATGGATGCTTTGGCGCCCCCACCCATCATATTGATGACAGGGAGTGCCTTGCCGGAGATATGTTCCAGCTGCTCGATGGTCCATCGGAACTTCATCGCAAGGCTTTCATATATGCAGCGAATGATCTCGCCCGTGGATTCTGGCCGTGTTCCATAGTGGTCCATACAGTACTGCCGTATTTTAACTGGCATATTGCCTGGCTCGTAGAACAGGTTCTCATCCGGGTCAAAAAGGAAGCCGAACGGCTTGGCGGCTTCGGCAAGCCGGCCTAGTTCTTCAAAGCTATAGTCCTGGCCGTGCTCTTTATAATATCGCTTCGTCTCCTGGATGAACCAGGAGCTCATCACATTGCGGAGCAGGCGGTGGTGGCCTTTGTAACCGCCCTCGTTGGCAAGGTTCGCCCGGTAGCCTTCCTCTGTGATGACGCAGGAATCCAGTTCCGTACCTATGAGCGCCCATGTGCCGCAGCTTATGAGGGCGCAGTCTGACGTGACCGGAGAAGAGAGATATGCGGAAGCCGTATCGTGTTCACATACGACAGATACGGGAAATCCTTTCGTCTCCATATATTTGTTGTAGCTTTCCTGCGTGCGTCCGAGCAGGGTGCCCGGCTTAGTCAAAGTGCCGAACAGGCTGCGGGGTATGGAATAGCTGTCCAGAATCTCCTGGCACCAGTCATCCTTCTTGAAATCATACAACTGGCTGACGGAAGACAGCGTGTATTCGGATATCGTCTTTCCAGTCAGGAAATTGATGAGCAGGTCGGGGATAAAGAGCAGCTTGTATGCGTTCTTCAATATGTATCCGTGGCCGTCCTCGCACATGGCGGCGAGCTGCATATAAGTGTTGAAGAGCGCATTCTGGTTGCCGCTTAAGCGGTAGAGCTGTTCTTTGGAAAGCCGTCCGTATATCTTCGCGGCGTGACGTTCGGTACGCTTGTCCCTGTAACAGCGCACCGGGGTGAGCAGCGCTCCCTTTTCATCGATAAACGCAAAATCATTGGAAAAAGAGTCGATGGCAAAAGAATCGATATGGTCGTCCGTCAGTTCTATCGCTTTTTTGATTCCGATGTTCATCTCTTTGTAGATGTTGATGATATCCCAGTACAGGCTGCCGTTAATCTGGTATGATACATTGTCGAACCTGTGGATATTCTGAATAGATGCCTTGCCGTTACCTACGGCTGCAAGGAAGAGCTTGCCTCCGCTTGCGCCCAGGTCAAAAGCCAGTATGTTCAATGTGGACCCTCCTCCCTCTAGCTTGTAATGATTTTAATATTATTCTTGGAAGTAATCGTACGTATGTTGCTGCCGGTCTGCGGCGTATAGTCATATTTGTCTGTCACGATATAATCGATCGCATCAAAATCGGACAGGTAGAAAGGTCCGTTAATCTCAAACTTTGTGTGGTCTGCCAACAGGTATGTCTCTTTTGACTTGGACATAAGTGCTTTCTTCGTATCGACCTCGTTGAGGCTGATGTCGGTAAGCCGGTTCTCAAGTGTAACACCGGTACAGGAGATAAAGGTCTTGTTCGGGAAAAAGTCCTCCGCACTTCTGATCGTCCTCGTTCCGTATACGGAATAATTGTTGCAGTTATAGAAGCCGGCCAGCGATATGAGCGACAAGTTGGGATTCTCGAGCTTGGCCGCCTCCAGCAGCACCTTTATGGAATTCGTGATGATAGTCAGATGAACTTCTCTTGGAATATAGTCCAGGAGAAACAGCGTGGTAGAACTGTTGTCGATGAAAATGGTATCCCGGTTCTCGATAAATGCAGCTGCCCTCTGTGCTATCTTTTTCTTTTCCGGTATATTTCTCACATGCCGGAGCGCGAAAGGATACTCGTTGTTGAGTATAGTGTCGCCGTACTTGGCAGAGGCTCCGACGGAACGGGAATTGCCGTTGGTTATGGCTCCGCCGTGGGTTCTCGTCAACAGGCCTTCGCTTTCCAGCTCTTTGAGATCCCGACGTATCGTCTCCTTGGACGTGTGAAGCATATCGGCCAGTATATTGACGCTTACGGAAGACTGTGACTTCAGCAGGTCGATGATTTTGGCTTTCCTTTCATGGCTATACATAATTCATACCATCCTTATTTAGAATTTAGATGAGGTTCTTCGTAATGGTACAGAAAGCGTCACACTCGATGCGCTCTAACATGCTGTAGGCAAGATAGATGCTAGGACCGGATACGACGACGCCGTGCTTTGGCATGATCATTCCGATTGGCTTCTTTTCGGCCAGCTCCCTGTGGTCTTCAAAATACTGGTATACGTTTCTGCTCAGCTCTTCGGAATAGGCTTTCGTCCATTCGATACATCCGACCTCGCCTCGTCCCATCGTGGCTTCTGTCACATTCGGAATCGGCTTGCACTGTGCCACGAACGGCATACAGTAGAACGGATGGGCATGTATCGTACATTCTATTTCTTTGAAGTTGCTGAGGATCAGCACGTGCATCAATCCTTCGCGGGAGAGCTTTCCTTCTCCTTCCAGTATGTTCTGGTCATAATCAATCAGAAGGAAATCTTCCGGCTTCATATTACAATGCTTATTCTCTGACATAAGTGACGGGGACATGAGGATGCGGTTATCGTCCACGCGTACCGCGAAGTTCCCCCCGGCAGCGTTCGTAAGCCTGCGTTCCCACATCAGCCGTGCTACTGTTACCATTTCCTGTCTCATTTCGTAATAAGATAAATTGCTCATACTTTTACTCCTTTACTTTAATATAATTGGCAGATTTTTTCAATTGTTACTTGGTTTTTCAATTCCATGGCGCGGCTATAATCATAGCCAGCCGAAAGCTGCGATTCGGCAGTAGCGGCTGAGACTCCTGTCGCAGTCCGTATCGTCTCTTCCATCTCATATCCCTTCGACAATCCGTATACGAACCCGGCAAGATAGCAGTCGCCGCAGCCTATCGTATTGATGACATCTACCCTCGGCGGGTGTACGCGGTATACCCCTTCCGGGGTCTTGACGATAGAGCCGTTCCCGCCCAGTGATACGGCAATAATCTCCACCCCATATCTGTCCAGAGAATCGATGGCTTTGATGATAGACGCGTCATCTTCCGGAATACTGTACCCGGCCAGCGTAGAGAGTTCGTCCAGATTCGGCTTGATCATATAAGGAGACTCCTGGATACACTCCTTCAGCGAGGCGCCGCTCGTGTCCAGGAAGAACTTCAAATCCCTGTCCCGGAAGGTGTGCAGAATCTTATTGTATATGGAAGGGTCGGGAGAATTGGATGCATCGCCGGAAAATATGAGGTAATCTCCGGGGCGGATGGCTTCTTTCATCGTAGACAGAAGATCTTCCAGCTCTTTTTCGGTGAGCGTGACACCGGATTCCGCGACAATCGTACAGTCGGCACTGTCCTCGATGAGGAGATAATTTGTTCTCGTCTCCCTGCAGCCTTCCATATAATGGTTGAACCGGACGTCGATGCCGTAATTGGAGAGCATCTGGATGACCTGTCTGCCGTTCTCGCCGTGGCATATGCCGAAGGCGTTATTATCCTGTCCCAGAAGCTTCAGGTTGATAGATACGTGTGTGCCTTTGCCGCCGATAGTATCTGTGGTTTTTTTGACCCTGTTTGTGACATTCTTCTCCAGCTCGTTCAAGTATAAGATCCTGTCGATGGCGGGGTTCAGCGTAAGGGTGTGAATCATAACATGCTCCTTTCTATGTACATCTTATATAAGAAATTAAGCATAAGATAACACAAAAACAAAAAGAAAACAATAAAAAACAAACAAAAAGTCAAAAAGAATAATTGAATGACGGTTGATAATATGAACTAAATATGAACAAAGATATAACTAAAAATGTACATTTTAACAAAAATCATAAAAAAGTGCCTGTCAAAGGACAAAAAAGTGACTTGACAAACAAGGGTCATAATATTATAATTTGTCCTATAATAAGCAAAATGCATAATAAATGCAAAATATTTGTCATAGAATCGTTAAAAATGCTAAGTTAGATATTGGCTCAAGCATAAACGGTCATAAACAGTAATAAAACAAATATGAGAAATTGCAAAAAATTGGTAAAAGCTGTGAAGTATATGAAAAGGGAGGAAAGAAGAGTGGAGAATATTAAAATGCGTGTCAGCGGAATTAATAAGTCTTTCCCGGGAGTCAAAGCTTTGGACAACATCGATTTTGCGGTAAGAAAAGGGACGGTGCATGCCCTTTGTGGTGAGAATGGTGCAGGAAAGTCTACGCTGATGAAGATTATCAACGGACTTTACAAACCGGACTCAGGACAGATATTCATCGACGAGAAGCCGGTGGAGATTAAGAATCCTATTCAGGCACAAAGCTACGGGATTGCCATGATTGCCCAGGAGCTGAACTATGTACCTGAGATGTCGATAGAAGAGAACCTGTTTCTCGGAAGGCTGCCGGTAAACAAGGTTGGTAAAATCGACTGGAGGAAAGTCCGCAAGGAGACGCTTAAGTTTCTCGAGCAGGAGAAGCTTCCGTATGATCCGGAGCAGAAGCTTAAGACGCTTACCGTATCTGATATCCAGATGCTGGAAATCATCAAGGCTATTTCTAATAATGCAGATATCGTAATCATGGATGAGCCGACATCGGCAATCACGAACAGAGAGGTTGAGGTGCTGTTTGAGAAGATTGCAGAGCTCAAGAGCCGCGGCGTAAGTATCATCTACATATCCCACAAGATGGAAGAAGTATTCCGCATCGCAGACGATATCACCGTATTGCGTGACGGCACGGTGGTCGAGACGCATCCGGCATCCGACATTGACCTGGACACTGTCATTGCACTGATGGTAGGGCGGAAGATGGAAAATGTATACCCGAAAGAAGAAGTGCCCGTCGGCGATCCGATTATTGAAATCAAAGATTTGGAGAGCAGGGGGGTATTCAAGGATATCAACTTCTACGCGAAGAAAGGTGAAATAGTAGGATTTGCAGGCCTGATGGGAGCAGGACGTACAGAGACGATGCGGGCAATCTTCGGCCTGGACCCTTATGACGGTGGAGAAATCAAAGTCCATGGCAAGCCGGTACAGATTAAGAAAGTAAGAGACAGTATCAACAACAAAGTAGTCATGCTGTCAGAGGACAGAAGGCGTTACGGAATCGTACCTATCAGAAGCGTTATGGAGAACGCAAGCATTTCAAGCCTTGACAAGTTCATCTACGGGGGCAGGAGCCACCCAAGAGAGGAGAAGAAGCTCGTCGGGGAATATTTTGACAAGATGAACGTCAAAACACCTTCGCTAGAGACTGCGATACAGGCACTTAGCGGCGGCAACCAGCAGAAGGTACTTCTCGCAAAGTGGATGCTGAGGGATCCGGATGTGCTGATTCTGGATGAACCAACCAGAGGTATCGACGTTGGCGCAAAGTTTGAGATATACAGACTGATGACCGAACTCGTGAAAGAGGGCAAGACCGTCATCATGGTTTCCTCGGAACTGCCTGAATTAATCGGAATGTGCGACAGGATTTATGTCATGAACAAAGGAATGATTACAGGATGTCTGAACAGGGACGAGTTCTCGCAGGAAACGATTATGAGATTTGCGACAGGTACAGAAAAAGCGGAGGTATAGGAAGATGAGTAAAGGTAAATTCAAAAACAGTAAGTTCGTAGAAAAATATTCTATTTTTATCGTGTTGCTGGCGATGTTCATATTATGTGCGGTGATGAATGAGAATTTCTTATCCGTGAACAACCTGACTAACGTTGCCCGGCAGCTGTCTGTAGGAACCATCATAGCATACGGGGAGATGCTCCTTGTCATCGCAGGGCTGATTGACTTGTCTGTAGGCTCCGTGCTGGCACTCTCCGGCGTGCTCTCGATCGCCTGTTACCAGTCCACCGGTTCCCTGGCACTGGCGCTTGTGCTGGCAGTCGTGATCGGAGTTCTGTGCAACCTTGTAAATGCGGTACTTGTAACACATTTTGATGTTCCGGCCTTTATCGCCACGCTTGCGATGCAGACGATGGCAAGGGGTGCGGCCCTCCTGTATACGCAGGGACAGAACCTGCTTCAGCTGAAGGATTTTACAATCTTCGGGCAAGGCAGCGTGGGACCGATACCGATGCCTATCATCTTCATGGTCGTCATCACCATCATCACCTGGTATATCATGAACCACACGAGATATGGCCGTTCCCTGTACGCGATCGGCGGCAACGAAGGGGCAGCTATCGCATCCGGCATCAATGTTAAGAAGAACAAGTACATTACATATATCATCAACGGCGTATTTGCGGGAATCGCGGGCGTATTGTTCATGAGCCGTGTCAACGCAGGGCTGCCGAACGGCGCGGTCGGATACGAGATGGAAGGTCTGACAGCCACCATCGTCGGCGGTACGAGCTTCTCCGGAGGCGTAGGAACGACGATGGGCACCCTTGCCGGTGCATTTATCATCGGTTTCCTGAACAATATCATGAACCTGACCGGAGTGGACTCCTACGTACAGCAGATAGTCAAAGGTGCCATCATCGCATTTGCGGTCGTTCTGGATATCCGTTCCAAGAATAAGAAGACGAGGAAAGTTATCCTTGTGGCAGAAGATGCCAAGAAAGAAGAGGCGAAGTAAAGCTTCCATCATAGAAATGAATGCATTAAGTGCAGAACTTTTACAATATGAAAGCAAAAAAAGGAGGATATTATCTATGAAAAAGAAAGTTATAAGCGTATTACTCTGCGCGGCAATGGTTGCTACTATGGCAATCGGATGCGGCAAATCAGACTCAGGAAGCTCTGACGACAAGAAAGATTCAGGAGACAAGAAAGACAGCTATAAAGTAGCTTATATCGCAAGAGCCCAGTCCGATTCATTCGCGGCATGGCTTGCAAATGAGCTGAAGGCTGAATTTGAAAACTATGACGATATGACACTGGAAGTATTTGACGGTGAAGCTAACGACGAAAAAGAGAACACGATGATTGAGAACGCTATCTCCAGCGGATTCGACGGCATCATCATCCAGGCGAACAACGGTGAGGCTCAGCTTCCTTATATCCAGCAGGTAGTTGACGCAGGAATCCCATGTATCACGACAAACCCACGTGTCGAGTGTGAAGGAACAGGTTCTATCGACGCCGATCCATACGAGCAGGCGAAAGTAAACTGCGACCTTGCTATCGACCAGATTCCAGAGAACGCAAAAGTTGTCGTACTGTTAGGGCCTGCAGGCAACTTCCACAGCACAGAGAGAAGAAATGCATGGGAAAAAGAATTCTTCGAGAAGAGACCAGACGTTGAGATTCTTGCAGAAGACATCGCTAACTGGAACAAAGACGAAGCTATGTCACTCATGGAAGACTGGGTACAGGCTTACGGCGATATCGATGCAGTCGTATCTATGAACGACAATATGGCAGCAGGCGCAATCGAAGTAGTAAAAGATAATGACAAATTTAAAGATATGCTGGCATACGGCGTTGACGGAACAGCAGAGGCTTGCCTGTTGATCAAAGAAGGCAAGATGACATCTACAGGCTTACAGTCAGCAATCGACCTGGCTAAGATGAACGCAGAAGCAATCCATTCTGTACTGACAGGCGAAAAGAAGATTACTGACATTAATGACAACGTTCCGGCTCCATTGATTACAAGCGACAATGTTGACGAGTATATCCAGATGTACAAAGACAACGGACAGATTAAAGAATAATAGAATGTCAGTAAATAAAAGTATATTGTAAAAGTAAAAAACTGGCAGGTCTTATGGCTTGCCAGTTTTTATACAAAAGATGCGCTGTCTCGTATGCGGGACATTTTATTTGACCTAAAAAAATCGAGAAAAATTTAACAATCCAGGAAAGGACAGGTGGTTTGGTATGAATAACAGAGCAGCTTATATGACAGATTTAGACAAAATGGAGATCCGCGATATCGAGATGCCGAAAGCCGGAGCAAAAGAAGTGCTTGTCGAGCTTGAGTATGTAGGAATCTGCGGTTCCGATGTGCATTATTTCCATGACGGGAGATGTGGCGATTACAAGGTAGAGGGAGACTTCATGCTCGGACACGAATGTGCCGGTACGGTCGTCGCCCTTGGCGAAGGCGTAGAGCATCTTAAAGTTGGTGACAAAGTTGCACTTGAGCCGGGTATCACGTGCGGCCAGTGTGAATTCTGCAAGACAGGGCGTTACAACCTGTGTCCGGACGTACAGTTTCTGGCGACGCCTCCGGTACAGGGCTGCTATGAGAACTACATCGCATTTCCGGAGAACATGTGCTTCAAGCTCCCGGATAATATCAGCACGAAGGAAGGGGCTCTTGTAGAACCTTTATCCGTAGGTATGCACGCAGCCAATCAGGGCGACGTAAAGCTCGGCGACTCCGTAGTAATTCTCGGCGCGGGCTGCATCGGCCTTGTGACGCTGCTTGCCTGCAAGGCACACGGCGCCACAGATATCACGGTAGTGGACGTGATTCCAAAGCGTCTTGACTATGCCCTGAAGCTTGGCGCGACCCGTGTCATCAACGGCAGAGAGATGGATGCGGTCGGGGAAGTAGATAAGCTTACAGATGGCGCAGGGGTGGACAAAGTATTTGAGACCGCCGGCTCTCCGATTACAATCCAGCAGACGCCGTACATGGTGAAAAATGGCGGTACTATTGTTCTCGTCGGGATATCCGCACAAGAGAAGATAGAGTATAACTTCGCCAAGATTATGGCAAAAGAGGCCAGAATCGAATCTGTATTCCGTTACAGAAACATATATCCACAGGCAATCGCAGCCATTGCGGACGGTATCATCGACGTATCCGGCATCGTGACGCATGAGTTTGACTTTGAGGATATCCAGGAAGCGTTCGACTGTGCGATCAACAATAAGGATGATGTCGTAAAAGCGGTAATCAAGATTAAGTAGCGGACAGGTACACCATGGAGGATGATTAGAGATGGATTACAGGAATTTTAATGAAGACTTCAGCCTCGCAGGCAAGACGGCTATCGTCACAGGGGCTGCAAGCGGTATCGGATTTGAGATTGCGAAGATGTATGCGAGAAAAGGTGCCAACGTCGTGAGCTTCGACTTAAGCGAACCAGCCGAACTGCCGGCGTATATGAAGAGTCAGGGTGTGGGTTACATGGCTTATGCGGGAGACATCACAAAGACAGAGGCGATTGAGGAATGTGTCGGCACGACCATGGAGACGTTCGGCTCCCTTGATATCCTCGTCAACTGTGCAGGGATTGGGGTAGTGGAAGGCGTGCTGGAGCATGATGAAGCGCTCTGGGATAAGACGCTTAGTATCAACCTGACAGGCACCGTGCGGTTCATGAAGGCCGCGGCAAAAGTGATGAAGGAAAACGGTGGAGGGAAGATTATCAACATGGGCTCTCAGGCAGGCGTGGTGGCGCTCGATGGGCATCTGACTTACGGCTGTGCCAAAGCAGCGGTCATCTATGCCACGAAACAGTTCGCAATGGAGCTGGCCCAGTACAACATCAATGTCAATGCCGTCTCACCGACGATCATCCTCACACCTATGGGCGAAGAGAACTGGAACAATGAGCGGGGAGAGGAATTCAAGAAGAAGATACCGGCCCACCGTTTCGGCTATCCGGAAGAAGTGGCGGCGTGCGCGGTGTTCCTTGCAAGTGACGCGGCAAGCCTTATCAACGGGGCGAACCTGGTAATTGACGGTGGATTTACAATCTGCTAAATGTATATGACTAATATCAGACGGAGGTTCTTAAAGATGGAAGAGAAAAGAGTGAAAGAACTGGCACTAACGGCAGCAAAGATAAGGAGAAAGGCGCTCGAGGCAATCGAAGCGGCCCACTCCGGACATGTAGGCGGTTCTTTTTCAGTAGCAGACATATTGGCAGTATTATACTTTGAGAAGATGCATATAGACCCATCTGACCCGAAGAATCCGGACCGTGACCGGTTCGTGTTATCCAAAGGACACTGTACGCCGACGATGTACGCGACGCTGGCGCTGAAAGGATACTTTCCGGTGAGCGACCTGATGACGTTCCGCAACGTGGACAGCTATCTGTCCGGGCATGTAGAGATGACGAAGGTTCCGGGTGTGGATATGTCGGCAGGCTCTCTTGGACAGGGCTTGTCTGCAGCGGTCGGCATGGCGCTGACAGGCAAGGTAGATAAGAAAGATTACCGTGTATATGCGGCCCTTGGCGACGGAGAGATTCAGGAAGGACAGATATGGGAGGCCGCCATGGCTGCCGGAAACTATGGCCTTGACAATCTAACGGTGTTCGTGGATAACAACAACCTGCAGATTGACGGTACGGTCGAAGCGGTAATGTCCCCCTATCCGATTGAGGATAAGTTCAAAGCGTTCAAGTGGAATGTGATAACGATAGACGGACATGATTATGAGCAGATTGCCGGTGCCATCGATGAGGCGGCAAAAGCAAAAGGCATGCCGACAGTAATCGTGGCAAAGACGGTAAAGGGCAAGGGCGTATCATATATGGAGAACAACGTGAAGTTCCACGGCGGCACTCCGACAGAAGAACAGTTCAGACAGGCATTTAGCGAGATCGATGCAGCTATCGCATCACTGGAGGTGTAATCATGGGAAATGTAATATCAACGAGAGAAGCATATGGAAGGGCTCTGTGTGAATTCGGAGCTGACGAGAAGATCATGGTATTTGACGCGGACCTTACGATCTGCACCATGTCCTGCTATTTTGCCGAGAAGTATCCGGAGCGTTTCTTTAATGCGGGCATCGCCGAGTGCAACATGGCCGGGATGGCTGCAGGTACGGCGGCGTCCGGCAAGACGGCTTTCATCCATACGTTTGCGATGTTCGCCGCTGGCAGGATATACGATCAGGTAAGAAACTCTATCGCCTATCCGGGACTGAATGTAAAGGTGGTTGGCACCCATGCCGGGCTGTCGGTAGGAGAGGATGGCGCTACCCATCAGTGTATCGAGGACCTGAGCCTGATGCGGACCATTCCGGGTATGACTGTCATCTGCCCGTGCGACGCGAATGAGACGCGGGAAGCGCTGAAGGCCATGATCGGTTATGACGGCCCGTGCTATCTGCGGCTCGGACGTTCCGGGGTAGAGTGCGTGACGGACAGTATGGACGGTTACACATTTGAACTTGAAAAGGGCGTACAGGTAAAAGACGGCGGGGATGTGACGATCATCGCCACGGGACTTATGCTGCAGGAAGCGCTGAAAGCGTCAGAGCTTCTTCAGGAAGAAGGAATCGGGGCAAGGATCATCGATCTGCACACCATCAAGCCGATAGACAGGGACATCATCATAAAGGCGGCAGAGGAGACCGGCGCCATCGTGACGACGGAAGAGCACAACATCATCGGCGGGCTCGGAGCTGCAGTATCTGAGGTGGTAGGCGAGACATGTCCGGTGCCGGTCGTAAAGCACGGTGTGGAAGATGAGTTCGGTCATTCCGGAACGGCTGAGGCGCTTATGGTGAAATACGGCCTGACGCCTGAGAAGATAGCGGAAAAGGCAAGAGAAGCGATTGCCCTGAAGAATAGAAAGTAGGTGTCTAGAATGGAAATGATGAAAGCAAATGTATATGACAAGCCGGGCCACTGCCAGATAACAAAAGTGCCTGTACCGGAAATTGCGCCTCACCAGGTGCTCATCAAAGTGATGTCCTGCGGCATATGCAAGGGTGCAGATGTGGCCCTGGCAGGCGGCGGGTTCCTGGCGGAATTCCCTCTGCTGAACGGACATGAATTTGCAGGATACATATATAAGGTAGGAAGCGATGTCAAGACATTCCAGGAAGGTGACCGGGTGACGGCAGACAATACGGTGCTCTGTGACGACTGCTACTACTGCAGGAAAGATGAGCCGCTCTACTGCGAGAACTTCTATTCCCTCGGCTGCAACGGCCCTGGAGGGTTTGCGGAATATGTCGCGGTGAACGCTGACAAGGTATTCCCGATCAGCGAAAACCTGTCCTTTAATGATGCTATATTTGCAGAGCCTACGGCATGTGCGGTCCATTCTATGGACCGGGTCCAGGTGCAGTTCGGAGATGATGTGCTCGTATACGGCTGCGGTCCTACAGGAATCATCCTGATTCAGCTCCTCATGCATTCCAATGCAAACCGGGTCGTCGTGTGCGGGCCGAGCCAGGATAAGCTGGACATATTGAAAAAATATGGGTGCAAGGAGACGATTCTCATGGACAGGAACGATCCGGGCGTACATGAGGCGAAGCTTAAGGAGATTGCGCCAAACGGATTCGACGTGCTTGTAGATACGACGGCAAACGTTGATGTCATGGAAAGCATGATCAAGTTCGGCAAGATGGGCGCAAAGTTCATGATGTTCGCTATGCCGCATGCCGGCGCGAAGTGGGCCATCGACCCGGAATACTGGTACCTGCACGAGATACAGCTCATTCCAACATGGGCGCAGACCCACTGTTTCGGACGCGCGCTGGAATATCTGGAGTCAGGCAAGGTACAGGTGAAAGACCTCGTCACGCACGAGATGCCTCTTGATGATTATGACAAAGGCATCGCGCTGGCTGCAAAAGGCGGTCCGGGAACGCTGAAGGTCATCCTGCATCCAAATTATGAATAAGTAGATTGGGTGAAGAAGCTGAATACGATTGAAAATCCCTTTACGAAAGAAACCGAAAGTAGACAAAACAGGAACACAATGCTAGAATATCGGTAGAATCAAAAAATAATCATATCGCATTCAGGAGGGAATTAAGATGAAGATTGCAATCGGCTGTGACCCAAATGCACAGGAGGCAAAGGAAGATTTAATTAAATTTATGGAAGCAAAAGGCTATGGAGAGATTACGGATTTCGGAAGTGATGACCCGATATATGCCAATACTGCTGTCAAAGTAGCAGAGGCGGTGGCTTCCAAAGAGTATGACCGTGGCATTCTTATATGTGGGACGGGCATCGGCGTGTCTATCGCTGCAAATAAGGTCAAGGGTGCATATGCGGCATTGGTTTCCGACGTATACTCTGCACAGAGGGCCCGCCTGAGCAACGATGCGAATATCGCATGTATGGGCGCGTTTACAACCGGTGGAAAGGTAAGGGAGCTGCTTGCGGAAGCATTCCTGTCTAACGAATTCGTGCCGGGTTGCTCTTCACAGCCAAAGGTAGATGCATTTGTAGAATATGATAACACGCGTGACTAGATCCGCGAGCAGAAGGCATGGAAAACACAGGCTTTAGTTGGCCGGTTTTCCGTGCTTTTTTATTGTCGTGGATTCTCCTTTATGAAAGTTTAAATTGTCTGAACATTATGATATAATAGAGTGGATTTTAGACGATACGAAAGAGAGGTTGCACGGTATGCTGAAGGTACTGATTGCAGATGATGAGAAGAAGGTGTGCCAGCTGATTGTCAATCTGGTGGATTGGAAAGCGTTTGGGCTTGAGATAGTCGGGGTGGTGAACGACGGGATATCAGCCTATAAGTTCTTGCAGGATAATACGGTCAATGTCATGATTACAGATATCCGCATGCCTGGCTGTGATGGGATGGAACTGATACAGAAGGCGAAGGTGCTGTATCCCGACATGTATATCGTTATCATCAGCGGATACAGCCAGTTTGATTACGCACAGAACGCTATCCGTTATGGGGTGGAGGATTATCTTCTGAAGCCGATACGCAAGAAGGATCTGACTGCAACGCTTAAGAAGATTATCGAGAAATGCAGGGAAGAGATTCTGGACGCACAGAAGTGGGAAGATATGCAGAAGAGGCTGGAAGAAAATGAAGAGCGGGTGAAGGGCAGCTTCCTGGAGGATCTGCTGAAACGGCCGGAAAAGTTTGGCGGCTTCTATCCGCTGGACCGGATCAACAGGGAATACCATTACCAATTTCAGGACATCTGCTATCAGACCTTCATCATCAAGGCCATACCGGTAAAGAGGAAAGAGGATTCGGATACGAGACGGATTCTGCTCCAGAAGGGGACGGAAATCGTAAAGGAAGCGTTGGAAGGTATGTATGGCGAGGCGGTAACCGGTGTGGTTGACGGGGATATATGCGGGATACTCAACGGAACGGAAGAAGATATGAAGAAGGCGGCCCGCAAGCTCAAAAAGGTGAAGCTGGACATATCAAGGCTGCAGGATGTGTTCGAGGAGGTGCAGGTGTACGTCGGGCTTGGCGAAGAGACCGGGAGCATGCAGAACATACGGAAGAGCTTCGAGTCGGCAGAACAGGCGGTGCAGCAGAGGTTCTATTACGGGGAAGACTTCCTGTTGAAGGCCCCGCACGGAGAAAAATACAAAGAGATGGTTGGAGAGATTATCGATAACGCATGCAAGAAGCGTTTCCTGAACTATATCGAGATTATAGACCTTGAAAGCATTGAGGGGGAACTGGATAATCTGGAAAGGCTGCTGCTGGAAAGTCCTGAGAAAGACGGCCGGCTCGTCTCAGGAATATACAAGGAAGTCCTGACGCTGTTCTATTTTGGTACACATAATTATAATATTGCCATACCGGACCAGTATCCGGAACTACTGAAGCACCTGGAGGTGCTGGGTACCATCCATGAGGCGGTTGGTTATCTGAAGCAGTATATGCTGCGTTCTCTCATGCACTGGATGGAGGAGAAGAAGTATGTGGAATCGAGGCCGATCAGGCAGGCGAGACAGTTTATCGGGGACAACTACTACCTTCCGCTGACGCTTGAGACAGTGAGCAGAGAGATTGGATTCAATCCTACATATTTTTCGGGAATGTTTAAGAAGGAGACCGGAAAGAACTTTTCAGATTACCTGAAGGAGATAAGGATAGAGAATGCGAAGAATATGCTCTTGAATACAGAGCAGCAGGTGGAGGACATATCTTTTGCGGTCGGATACTCGGATATCAAGTATTTCTCCAGGCTGTTCAAAAAGCTGACGGGAGTCACTCCTACGGAGTTCCGCAGGCTGTACAATTAGAAGGAGGCACAGGATGAAAAGGAAAGCGCTTTCTGCAAGGGTGGCAGTTGTCATCACCTTGCTGCTGCTGTCAGGCATCATCAATATAGGGATATTAAGTATTATCTTTTCTGAGGGGGCTGTCTCTGCAACGTTCATGGGCACCGTCATACTGGCAGAGGTTATCGTGCTCCTCATCTTGACCTATCTGGCGGCAGAGTACGTGCTGAAGCCGTATCAGGAGATGAGGCGGCTTTACCAGCGCTTTATTGACGGACAGGTGTATGAAGAACTGTTCGATGCGGAGTATGAGCTGATGCCGCAGTGGTGTGAAGTGATGAAGAAGATACGGCATCTGCTGAACAAGCAGGATGCCATACGGATGTCCAAGAAGCAGGCGGAATATCTGGCGCTGCAGAACCAGATCAACCCTCATTTCCTGTATAACACGCTGGAGGCGATCAGAGGGGATGCCATCTGTGCAGGACTGGACAGCGTGGCGGAGACGACGGAGGCCCTCTCTATCTTTTTCCGGTACTCTATCACAGGAGTGGACAGGCTCGTCACGCTGGAAGAAGAGATAGACAATGTAGAGAATTATTTTACCATCCAGCATTACAGGTTTGGCGAGAAGCTGAAGCTTCAGATTACCTATCCGAAGGAGGAGGAAGTCCTGCAGCTTCGTCTGCCGAAGCTCACGATCCAGCCCTTTGTTGAAAATGCAATATACCATGGGCTGGAAAAGAAAGTTAATGGCGGCGTGGTAAGGGTGAAGGTTGATACGACGGAGCATAAGCTGTTGATAACTGTCTCTGACAACGGTGTCGGGATGCCTGAGGAGCAGGTGGAAAAGATTAACGGTTACTTTGAGAAGGTGGCGGTCAGCTATGTAGGGGATGACCGGAAGAAAAAGGGCGGCATCGCCATGAAGAATGTCAACAGCAGGATCAAGCTGCTGTTCGGGGAAGACTATGGAGTGCATGTATACAGTGTTGCAGGCATCGGTACAGATGTAAAAGTAATGCTGCCCAGATTAAGGCGTGGTGAATATGAAGAGAGAACGGCTGAGGATTGAAAATATCAGAAAAGGCAATCTTCTCAAACGGATTGAGCTCCAGGTGTTCGAGGGCGAGATTATCCATTGTGTGTTTGACAATATACAGGAGAAGACGTCATTCCTGGATATTTTGACAGGGTCGCAGAAGGCTGATTACGGAAGGGTGTACTATGAGGAAAAAGGCATACCCGAAAAAGATACGGCACGTGTGCTGAAGAGGCGGGTTGCGCTCATATCAAGGGAGAGCAGGCTTATCGACTCTGTGTCCATGGAGGAAAATATGTTCCTTGTACGGCCGCAGGTGAAAGGACACTGGGTTAAAAGAAGAAACTACAGGAAAGAGGCCGCAGAGCTGTTTGAAGAGTTTGGACTGGAGATAGACATGGAAAAGCCGATGGCGCGGCGTTCTGTATTTGAGAAAGTGCAGATAGAGATTATGAAAGCCTATCTGCTTGGACAGAAGATTATCATACTGACTGCCCTCAGCATCTGCCTGAGCGACGCGGAGATGAGGAAACTCTGGCAGCTTCTGGAGAAGCTGCGCGGCAGAGGCCTTTCCTGCCTTGTCGTAGAACCGCTGGAGGATATCAATTTTATCTATACGGATACGGTAGTGGTCATAAAGCATGGCAGGACGTGCGCGGTAAAGGATGTGGGCGACTGCGACTATACGACGCTTCACACAATCCTTTACCGTGATGAGATGGAGAAGAATGCGGAGGACTGGAAACGCGGCACAAAAGAAATGTCCGGGGAAGGGGTCAGCGTACAGGACATTTGCACGGGCTACCTCAGACATGTCTCTTTCTCTGTGGACAGAGGGGAGATTGTAAAGCTGTTCTGCATAGACGAGCGCAGCTATGACGAGGTCACCGGCTTTCTGAAGGGCGAGTCGGAGGCAGTGTCGGGCAGGCTGTGCATCGGCAGTGCGCAGAAGGCTGTCGGGAAAGTGGTGGCGGGTGTGAAGGACCGGATCGGCGTCGTGCAGGGCAACCCCGGAACCGCTTCATTATTCGAGGAGCTGTCCGCCATGGATAATCTGCAGATACTGCTGTCACAGAAGGTGAGCGGGATGTGGATGATTCCGAAGTACAGAAAGAGCATCCGGAAACTGCTCGGCGGCATCATATCGGACGATGTATATGCAAGGAAGGTGAAGGACCTGTCCCCGGCGGATGTACAGCGGATCGTGTACTGCCGCTGGCTCATCTATTCCCCGCAGCTGCTTGTCTGTATCCAGCCCTTTGCCGAGGGGGACATTCAGGCGAGGGAGACGGCAAGGGAGATGATATATATGCTGGAGAAAAGAAACATCCCCGTCCTGATCATCACCTCCAACACAGCAGAGCTGAACTACTGCCGCGGGAGGGAGCTGTATATGCGGCACGGCAGGATGATAAGCAAAGAAGAGGCTTATGAGTTCCTGTATTCAGAACTGTGATGAATGAAGAAAAACGAAGTGGATGTATGATATCCGGACTGTATCCTGTGATATCCCCGCCTGGCGGGGATATCATTTTTTTGTTCAATAAGGTAAAACATGCCATTTTTTTATATATTTAGAACTTGGACAATATAGACAAAAATATAACGAATCAATAAAAGTTATTATGTAAAACATCTAACTTCTGAAGATTGTCCCCCCTATTGTGAAGATGGTTAGTAGGAGGCAGGAGAGTAGTATGATACGATGCATGCATCGAGAGGAACCTGTGAACGGTGATAAAAGATATGGGAGGAAAAGTTATGAAAAATGAGGAAAAAGCGCAGGATGGACTTGTGCTTGAAGCGCGTAATATCACAAAACGTTTCCCGGGGGTCCTGGCATTATCTAATGTGAACTTCAGGCTGATCAAAGGCAGAGTACACGCGCTTATGGGAGAGAACGGGGCCGGCAAGTCGACGCTGATGAAGATCATTGCAGGCATCTATCAGGCAGATGAAGGAGATATCTATCTGCATGGTGAAAAGGTCGCGTTCCATACGCCCAAGCATGCGCTTGGCCATGGCATTTCCATGATACACCAGGAACTGAGCCCTATACTGGATATGACGATAGCCGAGAACCTATTTCTTGGAAAAGAATTCTGCAAAGGGAAGCTGATCGATTATAAGACGATGAACCGGGAAGCTGCCGAACTGCTCAAGAAGGTAGGGGTCGACCTGCCCCCGGGAAGGCTCATGAAAGAGCTCACAGTGTCACAGATGCAGATGGTAGAAATTGCCAAGGCGCTGTCCTATGATGCGGAAGTTATAATAATGGATGAACCTTCGGCGACGATAACGGACAGGGAAGTCGCCAGCCTGTTCGGGATTATCCGCAGCCTGAAGGAAGACGGAAGGTGTATCGTCTACATCACCCATAAGATGGACGAGGTATTTAAGATTGCGGACGAGATAACCGTATTCAGAGACGGACAGTATATCGGTACATATGACGCCGGTGAGATAGATGAAAATGAGCTTGTCGTCAAGATGGTGGACAGGGAACTGACCGAGATATATCCGGTACGTTCAAACAAGCCAAAGGAGGTTGTGCTGAAGGTGGAGAACCTCAGCCAGGAAGGGGTATTCGATGACATTTCCTTTGAGCTGCGAAGGGGAGAGATACTTGGCTTTTCCGGACTGATGGGGTCTGGAAGGACAGAGGTGATGAACGCCTTGTTTGGCATCACGCAGCCGACCGGAGGCGCTATCTGGGTCAATGGAGAGAAGCTTGAGAAGCCCAGGCCGGGAAAGGCGATATCGAAAGGAATCGGCTATGTGACAGAGGACCGGAAAGGAAACGGGCTCGTCCTGGACATGAGCGTCTACGATAACATGGTACTGCCGTCTCTTGGAAAGCTGTCCAACAGGATGGGGGCCATCAACCGGAGACAGGCCGTCAAAGTAGCAGAGGAATACAAAGACAAGCTGAACATCAAGACACCGAATATGCAGCAGATGGTGAAGCAGTTAAGCGGTGGAAATCAGCAGAAGATCGTGCTGGCGAAATGGCTGCTGCAGAATCCGGATATATTGATATTTGATGAACCTACGAGAGGCATCGACGTCGGGGCCAAGACAGAGATATATAAGCTGGTGGCTCAGCTTGCACAAGAAGGGAAGGCGATTATATTCATTTCCTCAGAGATGCCCGAGATTCTGGGCATGTCTGACCGTGTCGTCGTATTTTATGAAGGAAGAAAAAAGGGAGAGCTGGCAAGGGAAGAGGCTACGCAGGAGAAGATCATGATGTATGCTTCGGATGTCGATGAAGGAGGAATGCAGTGATGAAAGAGATGACAAAGAGGTTTGACCGGAATTGGGTTCAGACATATATGCTTATATTTATCGTAATTGGGCTTGGGATTATACTATCGTTTATCTCGGGCAACTTTTTGACAGGCACGAACCTGCTGAATGTTCTGCGGCAGATATCGATCAATGGAATACTGGCTATCGGGATGACAATCGTATGCCTGACCGGAGGGATAGACTTGTCGGTCGGTTCTATCGTGGCATTTTCCGGTATCATAGCAGCGGGCCTTCTGCGGGACAAGGAATACCCGATTGCGCTCATCGTGCTGATTGCAATTGCAATCGGCGGGCTGCTCGGACTTTACAACGGTTATTTCGTGGCATACTGGAATGCGGCGCCGTTCGTCGTCACCCTGTCTATGATGACGATAGCAAGAGGTATGACTTATGTATACAGTACCGGTCGACCTATTTCAAACCTGCCCACGGAATTTCTGGCCATCGGCAAAGGCAGCATTGCAGGCGTACCGGTGCCGACCATCATACTTATCATCGTGTTCATACTGGCTAGTGTCATGCTCACAAAGCTGAAGTTCGGCCGTTACGTATATGCGGTCGGTGGAAATGAAAATGCGGCCATGGTATCCGGCATCAATGTAAAGCGTATAAAGATGATGGTCTATGTGCTGAGCGGCATTGCCTGCGGAATCGCGGCCATCATATTGACGGCACGTGTGTCTGCAGGGCTGCCGACAGCGGGTGAGAGCTATGAACTGGATGCCATCGCTGCCACGGTTATCGGAGGCACAAGCCTGTCCGGAGGACGTGGAAGGCTCTGGGGCACGATAGTCGGAGCTATCTTATTAGGTATTGTGAACAATGGGCTGGACTTGATGAACGTGTCATCGTTCTATCAGCAGATTGTAAAAGGGTTGATTATTCTCGGGGCGATATTAATCGATTCAAAACGTAACCAATAATAACAGGAGGGAAAGTTATGAAAAAAAGAATATTATCTATGTTACTCGTAGCGGCCATGGCTGCCAGCCTGCTGCTTGGATGCAGCTCAGGGACAGAAGACAGCGACGGCAAGGGGGATGACAAGAAGGCGTCAAAGAAGGATGGAGGGTATACGATTGGCTGCACGGTCTATTACATGACCGAGTTCGTAACTCTTATGACAGAAGGCATGGAGAAAAAAGCAGAGGAGCTTGGCTGTGACCTTGTTATGCTGGACGCGCAGCAGGATGCACAGAACCAGATTACGCAGATTGAGAACCTGATAGCCCAGAAGGTGGATGTCATCATCGTGGCGGCAGTAGACTCGGACGCGATACTTCCGGCTATCGAGATGTGTGACGACGCGGGAATTCCGCTTGTCGGCGTGAACATGCTGTTCAACACAGAAGAGCCTTACCATTATGTAGGACCTGACGATGTGCTGGCGGGAGAGCTCGAGATGCAGAATGCCATAGATGAGATCGGCGGAGAAGGCAATGTCGTCATCCTGGAGGGGCCAATCGGACAGTCTGCTCAGATACAGCGTCTGGAAGGGAACCAGAACATACTTGACAAGTACGAAGGCAAGATCAATGTGCTTGCCGACCAGACGGCAAACTGGAGCCGCGAGGAGGCGCTTACGCTCGTAGAGAACTGGCTGGAGACATTCAGCGGCAAGATTGACGCCATCGTGGCCCACAACGACGAGATGGCCCTCGGCGCGATTCAGGCCCTGGAGGCAGCAGGCCTGACGGATGAGATAGTCGTAACGGGTGTAGACGCGATTCTGGACGGCTGCAACGCGGTCAAGGACGGTACGCTTCTCGGAACCGTATATCAGGATGCTGGGCTGGAAGGAAGCGAAGCAGTACAGAAGGCATATGACGTGCTGGAAGGAAAAGTGACAGAAAAAGAATTATCATATATAGATATGAAATGGATTACAAAGGAAAACGTAGACGAGCTGCTGGATACGATCTATGCTAAATAGAGCCGGATACATCATCCGAGGATAAAACGCAATAAGCCCTGAGAAAAATTATAAGTGGTTGGGTAAGTCCCAACCACATAAAAAATAAGAAATTGTTAAAAAAATATCAGACATTTCGATTTTACTGGCTAATATATAAAGAATGATAGAAAAGAGGTATACATATTATGGAAGGAAAAATGAAGGTTGCAGTGATGACAGGGGCAAGGCAGATGGAGTGGACGCAAAGGGACATTCCCAAACCGGGGAAAGGTGAGCTTCTCGTCAAGCTGGAGTACGTAGGAGTGTGTGGTTCTGACCTGCATTTTTATGAGGCCGGGAGGCTTGGAAACTGGGTACCGGACGGCCCTCTTGTGCTCGGCCATGAGCCGGGAGGGATTGTAGAGGAGGTCGGCCCTGACGTGACGGGATTTGAAAAGGGCGACCGGATAGCCATAGAACCGGGCGTCCCATGCGGTTCCTGTGACATGTGCAGGAAGGGGCTGTATAACCTCTGCCCTGATATGTCCTTCATGGCGATACCGAACGAGAGGGACGGGGTATTCTCCGAATACTGCGTCCATCCGGCCAATATGTGTTTCAAGCTGCCGGATAATGTAGACACGATGGAAGGGGCGCTGATAGAGCCGCTGGCTGTCGGCTTCCACGCCGCCAAGGTCGCAGAGGCCGAGATTGGGCAGAGCGCTGTCGTACTTGGCTGCGGCTGTATCGGGCTTGTGACGATTATGGTGCTAAGGGCAAGAGGAATAGAAGAGATCTATGCGGTAGACATGATCGACAAGCGTCTGGAAAAGGCCAGGGAAGTCGGCGCGAAAGAGGCATTCAACGCAAAAGATGTCAATATCGAAGAATTTGTCAAGACACTTCCGGGAGGGGGAGTGGACATCGTCTTTGAGACGGCAGGCGCAGAGTTTACGACGCGGCAGTCTGCGAAGCTGATTAAGAACGGAGGCCGGGTCGTGCTTGTGGGCATGTGCGCGGAACCTGAGATTGTCGTGGATATCGGCAGCCTGAGCGCGAAAGAAGGTGACCTGAAGACGATATTCCGTTACCGGAACCTGTATCCGACAGCGATAAAAGCGGTGAGCGAAGGTACGATTCCGCTGAAGTCCATCGTCTCTCACGTCTTTGAATTCCAGGATGTGATCGAGGGGGTTGCCTATAACGTAGATAACAAGGCAGATGTCATAAAGGCAGTTGTGAAATACTAGAACGGGGGAAAAGTATGAGGAAAATAATCAATGACGCGGACCATGTCGTTTCGGAGATGATGGAAGGATTCGTCGGAGCTTACAGCAGGTACTTTCGGAAGCATCCCGAGGTGAATGCCATTTTGTCCAGACAGAGGCGGAAGGATAAGGTGGCTCTTGTCATCGGCGGAGGAAGCGGACATGAGCCGATGTTCGGAGGCTTTGTCGGGAAAGGGCTCGCGGATGCGGCCGCCTGTGGCAATATCTTTGCCTCGCCTGACCCGAATACGATATACGAGGCGGCGAAAGCGGTGGATAACGGAAAAGGAGTGCTCTTCGTGTATGGCTGCTATGCAGGGGATAACCTGAACTTTGACATGGGCGAAGAATTTCTCAGGGACGATGGCATCTGGACTGCCCACGTCCGCGTACAGGACGACGTGGCAAGCGCGCCAAAGGAACGTATGGATGACCGCAGGGGAATCGCAGGTGACGTATTTGTAGTCAAAATCGCGGGCGCGGCATGCGACGCGGGTCTCAGCCTGGAGGAAGTGACACGAATTACCGAAAAGGCGAGAGATAATACGCGGACCGTGGGGGTTGCCACAGCCCCGGCTCAGCTCCCGGGAGTAGATAAGCCGATCTTCGAGCTGGGCGAGGACGAGATAGAATACGGTATGGGGCTGCATGGAGAACGGGGAGTGCTCCGTACGCTCTGGCAGCCCGCTGATGTGCTTGCGGCAAAGATGTACGCACAGATAATGGAAGATGCGGACCTGCAGGCAGGCGATGAGATATGCGTGCTCGTGAACGGGCTTGGCTCTACGACAATCACAGAACTGGCAATCGTCTACCGCAAGATAAAAGAGCTGCTCGATAACGACGGCATCAAGGTATATGACGCAGATTTGAACAACTACTGCACGAGCCAGGAGATGGGAGGCTTTTCTGTCACCTTTTTCCAGCTTGACGAGGAGCTGAAAGGCTATTATGACAGCCCTTGCTACTGTCCGTACTATGCCAAAGGAGAACTGGCGGGTAGAAGCTGCAGGCCGGACGAAGAAGAGGAAACCGCCGGTAAGGCAGAAAACAGGGGGTCCAAGGAAGAGGATAGAAGGGATAAAGCAGCCGCGGCCGGGAAGGCTGCTGTTGTGGAGCCTGAGGCAAGACAGAGAGGTGTACTGGCAGAACTGAGTGCACAAGACGCCAGGAGAATGCTCATCTATATAGCAGACAAGATTATCGAGAAGAAGCCGTATCTCACGGAGATAGACAGCGCCATCGGCGACGGAGACCATGGCATCGGCATGGCCGGAGGCATGAATAAGGCAAAAGAAAAGCTGGAGCAGATGGCAGGCGAAGAGAATGCCTATGCCGTGTTCGAGGCTGCCGGTAAGGCAATGCTCATGTCCATGGGCGGCGCCTCAGGCGTCATCTTCGGAAGCCTGTACCTGGCGGGAGCAAAAGGAATGGAACCCAAGCCGGTTATAACAGCAAAAGATTTGGCCCGGATGGAGCAGAAGAGCCTGCTTGCCATCCAGGAGAGAGGGAAGGCTGAAGTAGGAGACAAGACGATGGTAGATGCCCTGGCCCCGGCTGTAGACGCAATGAAAGCCAGCTGCAACGAAGGACTCCTGCCCATGCTGAGAGCGGCAGAAGCCGCCGCATTACAGGGCGTGGAAGATACGAAGAAATATGTAGCAAAGTTCGGAAGGGCCAAGTCGCTCATGGAACGGGCGGTCGGCTACCAGGATGCAGGGGCAACCTCAGTGTGGCTCATCTTCCAGGGGATGCGAGAATACGTAGAAGGATAAGCAAATTGGGGACGGGGGAAATCTAGAAAACCTCCGTCCCCAATTCATTTTGGGGTGTCCCAAATTCGTTTTGCCCTGTCCCCTTATTGAATTATCTGAATTCTAATGTTAGAATGTATCACAAACCAAAGGTGACGCAGTTTTGCTCGGAGCATGGGAAGGAGAAGGCGGATATGATGTTTTATGTGTTGAATGGGAGTCCCAGAAAGAACCATAATACGGCAAAGATTTTGAACTCTGCAATGGAAGGAATTAGAAGCATCCTTCCCGATGCAGAGTTCAAATGGATTCATGTCTATGATTTTGCCTACAGTGGATGTGTCAGCTGCTATGGCTGTAAGCGTATTGGGGGAACGTATTATGGGAGATGTGCAAAGCGAGATTCGATTAGCGGGCTTCTGGAGGATATCTCCCAGGGGGACGGCCTGCTGATTGGAAGTCCGGTCTTCTTCCACGACCTTCCGGGGCAGTTACGGGCCTTTCTGGAGCGTCTATTGTACCCATATCTCGTCTATGGTCAAGCGTACACTTCGATAGCGCCGAAACGTTTCCCTGTCGCCTTTTTCTATACGATGAACGCGACGGAAGAAAAGATGAAGCAGATGCATTATCCGATAAAGCTGTCTGCGATGGAAGAATATACGGAAATTGTCTTTTCCAGGCCTGAAATCTTCTATTGTTATGACACATGCCAGTTTGACGATTATCAGTTATACAAGGCAGACCGGTTTTCGGAAAAGGAAAAATTACGTATAAGAAGGGAGCAATTTCCAAAGGACTGCCTGAGAGCCGCTGCACTTGGAAAAAAGATTGCACAAAACGCTATATGTCAGAATCCCACTGCTTTAGAAAGTCCTGACAGAACTTGATGAAATCGGTCTGTTCAGGATAAAAATAACTGTTATGTATAGAAATCAGGTTATACGAATGATATTCATAATAGTCCCTGATATAAATCTGCCGTATAGAACCTTCTTTCAATTCCCTTGCCACGGCACTTTTATATAAGAAAGATATTCCGGTATTCTGAATCAGCAGCTGCTTTACGGTGGTGAGACTGTTGCTGATCTCGATGCGATGTGAAAAGCGCATAGAGGATATGTTGTTATCCCGGAATATCTGTTCCAGCCTGTTCCGCGACGGAGTCTTATCGACACCGAGTATGAGGGTGCTGTTATAAAGGTCCTGGATAGATACCCTCTTTTCCGCAAGTGGATGTACCGGCGAGCAGGCGCAGATTGTACTGCTGCTGCACAGCTCATAATAGTCATGCTCTGATTTGGAGACGATGCCATCCATCAAAAAAAAGTCCAGCTCTCCTTCGTTTAACATTCTAGAGAGGGCGTCATAATTATCGGTTACAACCCGAATCTTATAATCCGGATATTTTTCCATAAACGCAATAATCAGATAAGGTAAAAAAGACTCGCCTGCAGACTGCTCTGCCCCGAGGCGAAGCTCCTTTGTAGAGGAAGACAGAAGAGACAGATGCTCCCGGATCCGTTCGGAATCCGAATGGACGGAATTCGCGTACTGGTACAGAGTGCGTCCGGTAGGGGTCAGGACAAATCTACGGTTCGTGTAAGTATAGAGCTTTGTCCGGTAATAACCTTCCAGATATTTGATATGGTGAGAAACGGCAGGCTGCGTGATATGCAGCTTTTCGGCCGTTTTTGTAAAACTTTTCGTCTGGCAGAGCGTCAAAAAAGTGACCAGCCTTGTATCTAACATATAGAAGCCCCCTAACTATTATCTGTAGTAATAGATAAATTATAAATTAGAATTTTATTATAAGCAAAAAGGCTGATATAATCAATAGTAAATCAATAGAATCAGAAAAAATGCCATTTATTTTCAAATATAAAGATAAAACGGCCATTATTTCTGAGAGTTTAATCAACATCCATAAAGGAGGGTAATGTATGAAGAAAATGATTTCTAGTTTACTGTGTGTTGTTATGGCAGCCGCTCTGTTCGCCGGATGCGGTAAATCGTCGTCTGAGCAGAAAGAGTCCGGGGATACGCCATCTGTCGGGGATACAGCCAATGATGGCGATAATATCGTCAGATATACGCTGACCTCTACGCCGCAGATCGACCCGGGCGTCGGTTCGGATCTTGGAGCTGCGACGGTATTGATCAATCTATATGATCCGCTCGTGCAGCCTCAGAAGGACGGGAGTACAGAGCCGTGGATTGCGACAGAATGGGAAGTGTCCGAGGACGGTAAGACGTGGACATTCAAGCTTCGTGATGATGTGAAGTTCCACAGCGGCAATCCACTGACGGCGGCGGATGTCGTATATTCGATGCAGAGGAATCTGGACATGGGCGAAGGATTTGGCTATCTGTTCAGTTCTGTTGTCGAGGAAGCAAAGGCAATTGATGACACGACGGTTCAATTTATCTGCAGCAAACCTACCGGAACGCTTCTTGCCACATTAGTAAGGCTCTACATACTGGACAGCAAGCTCGTGGAAGAAAACTATGCAGACGGAGATTACGGGGACAAGGGTGATTATGGCAAGGCGTTCCTTTTGGAAAATGATGCGGGAAGCGGACCGTACAAGGTAAAAGAATATGCGGCCAACTCCCATGTGCTCTGTGAGAAAAACAAAGACTACTGGGCAGGGCTGGATGAGAATACACCGGAAGAATTCAAGGCGATCGGCTCCAATGAAGCCGTTACAGTCAAGACCATGCTGGAGAGAAAAGAGTTGGAGCTGTCCGATGAGTATCAGACTTCTGAGACCATTGACGCCCTTGGTAAAGTGGATGGCATCAGCATCATGGAAAATACCCAGGGAGATATCATATATCTGCTTCTGAATAACCAGAAAGCCCCGACGGACGATGAACACGTACGGAAGGCGCTGGCTTATATGCTTGATTATGATGCGGTCTGTAAGGACGTATACCCGAACTCCGTCAAGGCAGAAAGCATTATTTCCAAAAATGTGCTCGGTTATAAGAAGATGAGCGATTACAGCTTTAATATCGAAAAGGCAAAGGAAGAAATCCAAAAGTCTAAATATGCGGATAACATCCAGGACTATCCGATTGAGGTCTGCTGGGTGGCGGAGACGCCGGACCGCGAGAAGCTGGCTCTTTTGATACAGTCGGCGGCACAGCAGATTGGCGTGAATGTCAAAGTCGTCAAAACACCTTGGGCAAGCGTCGTAGAGAGTTCTTCGTCACCGGAGACCACACCTAACGTAACGACCACATGGTTTTCAGCCGATTACCCGGAGGCAGGGTCAGTCTTCGAGTCCGCGCTTCACTCCAAGACTTCGGGAACATGGAAGAACTGCTGCTGGATTGAGGATGCGACGCTGGACGGCATGATTGATGATGCGATGACGACAGTCAACCAGGAGGAACGGGTTGCAAAATACGAGGGCATACAGGATTATCTTGCTGATAAATGTGTCATGATACCGATTGCAGAAGTCACGTTACGCTTTGCCTACCGTTCCGATTACGTAGATTATGATGCTGCAGACCCTGAAAACCTGGTTCCGGTTATGGGATATATCAACTATATGCCAAATATCAAGATATATCCGGACAAGAAGTAGAACAGCATAACGGGAAAGAGAGGAGGATAAGATCATGTCACTCCTGAAGAGTATATTGAAACGATTGCTTAGCTCGCTCGTTGTTTTACTGGGGCTGACAATTATTATATTTGTTCTTATGCGGATTGTACCGGGCGACCCGGCCCGGCTTGCATTGGGAGCAAATGTATCTGAGGAAGTGCTGGAGAACTATCGGGAGGTGAACCACCTGAACGAGCCTCTGCCCGCCCAGTATGGATACTGGCTGACAGGAGCGCTGCGCGGAGACTTTGGAACGTCAGCAGTTACAAAGCGTGCGGTCATACAGGATATCAAGGACTTTGCCCCTGCGACCATCGAGCTCGTCTTGTGGGCCGGATTCCCATCTATCCTGGTGGCGCTGTATCTGGGCGTTACAAGTGCCCAGCATAAGAATAAATGGCAGGATTACCTGTGCAGATTTTCCGGGTACATATTTGTGGCAACGCCGACCTTTGTATTTGCAGTCATGTTCGTGCTCATATTCGGGTACTGGATACCTGTTATGCCTACGATAGGGGGGCGCTTAAGCCCCTCCTTCACCATACCGGATATTACGGGCCTGTACGTTCTGGATGCCTTGTTAGGCGGAAAGCCGGCGGCAGCGTGGGATGCATTTTTACATCTTTTGTTCCCCGCACTGGCACTGGCTCTTGGAAAGACGATGCAGGAGGCCAGGATTACGAGATCCAGCATGCTGCAGAATGCGGATAAAGACTATATCACTATGGTCACTTCCCAGGGTGTCCCGCAGTCGGTGGTTAACAGAAGATTCCTGCTGAAGCCGTCCGTAATACCCACGATTACCGTAATAGGCATGGACATCGCGGCCATGTTCGGCAATGCATTCCTCGTAGAGCGTATCTTCAACTGGCCGGGGCTGTCCAGCTATGGGATGACAGCGATATTAAACAAAGATACCAATGCAGTCTGCGCCGTCGTCCTGATCATCGGACTTGCATTTGCACTGACGAGTATCGCCGTAGACATCGTGGCCATGATACTGGACCCGAGAATGCGGCAGAAGCGGACAAGATAGGAGGTGGTGTAAATGAAAGCAGAACGTAAAGAAACATGGATTCAAAACTGGTATAAGTTCGCAGCCGGTAAAGTATCGGTACTGGGGCTGGCAATCGTGCTGCTCATAGTATTGCTTGCAATCTTTGCACCAGTGATTGCTCCGTATCCAGAAGATGCGGGGCCGGTTGTGAAGTTTGAAGAAAGTTCGAAGCCGCCGAGTGCCGGGCATCTTATGGGTACGGACACGATGGGGCGGGATGTCTTTTCCAGGCTGCTCATCAGCCTCAGAAGCAGCCTCCTCATGGGCGTCCTCGTGCTGGCGATTGCAGTACCTGTAGGCTTTGTCGTAGGCGTGCTGGCCGGTTACTTTAAAGATACGTGGATAGAGACGATACTGATGCGGATCGTAGACATCTTCCTGTCGGTGCCGGCGCTGGTACTGGCACTTGCGATTGCTGCAATCCTGGAACCGAATCTTAAGAATTCGATGATAGCAATTACGATCATGTGGTGGCCCTGGTATGCAAGGCTTTCCTTTGGAGTGGCTTCTTCTCTGAGGACGGAAAACTACATCGTATATGCGGAACTGACAGGTGCGAAGCTAAGCCACATTGTATTGAAAGAGTTCCTGCCTAACACCTTTGATCAGATTCTGACAAAGATGACGCTCGATATGGGATATGTCATATGCATGGGCGCGACATTAAGCTTTGTGGGACTTGGAGAACAGCCGCCGACACCGGCCCTTGGCAATATGATCAATGATGGTGTCAAATTTCTGCCGGATATGTGGTGGCTTGCGGTATTCCCGGCGGTGGCGATCATTGTCATCGTGTTAGGATTCAACCTTCTGGGAGATGGTGTCGGGAATATCTTTAACGTGGAGGGCAAATAGATGGAAGAAAAGACGAACGTACTGGAAGTCAGAGATTTGTCCGTATCCTATACTGTTGCAAATGTAAAAACCCACGTATTGGATGGGGTATCGTTCAGCGTGGAAAAAGGAAAAAGTGTCGGGATTGTCGGCGAATCCGGGTGTGGAAAGACGACGACGCTGCGGGCGATATTGAACGTGCTGCCATCCAATGGAACGATGGAAAGCGGAGAGATTCTCTATGATGGGAAGAACATACTCCAGATGTCCAAAGATGAACTGCAGGAATACAGGCAGAAGGGCGCCGGAATGATATTCCAGGATCCGTCAAGCGCCCTGAACCCGGTTATATCCATTAAGAATCAGTTTCTGGAAGCATTGAAGTATGCGCACAATGAGCATAAGGGTAAGAAGCTTACGAAAGCAGAGCTTCTTGAGAAGGCGGCAAAATCGCTGGAGACAGTTTCGCTGGCAGATCCGGACCGTATACTTAACAGCTATCCGTTTCAACTGTCCGGGGGTATGCGCCAGAGAGTCTGCATCGCCATGACAATGGCGGCGGAAAGGCAGCTTTTGCTGGCGGATGAGCCGGGAACCGCTCTGGATGTGACGATACAGGATCAGATCTTAAGGCTGATCAAGCGCCTCGTAGAGTCGGGAGAGCTGTCGGTCGTAATGGTAACCCACTCCCTTGGCGTGATCAGGCAGGTAACAACGACAGTCAATATCATGTATGCCGGTACCATCGTGGAGGGCGGCGAGACAAAGCAGGTGTTTGAAAACCCGCAGCATCCCTATACGCAGGCACTGATAGACTGTCTGCCTAAGCTTACCGGCAGCGGCATTGCGAAAGGGATTCCCGGGCGGATACCAGATTACAGCAATCCGCCGAAAGGCTGCCGTTTTGCCCCCCGGTGCCCCTATGCTGTTGAAAAGTGCATGAATGAAAAACCAGTAAGACATGAAATCAGCGCGGCACACTGGGTGGCATGCTTTCAGGCGGAGGAGGGTCAATCATGTCAGAAAAAATATTAGAGATAAAAGATTTGAAAAAATATTTTCCTCTTGGGAACGGGCAGACGGTAAAGGCTGTCGACGGTGTCAGCATGGACCTGTATAAAGGGGAGACCCTCGGCCTCGTGGGTGAGTCGGGCTGTGGAAAAAGCACCATCGCCTATACGGTGGTCGGAATGTACGGCGCTACGGAAGGAGAAGTACGCTATAAGGGGACGGACCTTGTAAAAAAGGGGTATAAGCGGACGCTACGGCAAAAAGGAGAGATCCAGATCGTATTTCAGGATCCGGGCTCCTCGCTAAATTCCCGCAGGACCATTGAAAAAAGCATGCAGGTACCGCTGGACATCCATGACAAGATGTCAAAGGAAAAGAAAGTGGAACGGATTGAAAGCCTCCTGGAAGAGGTGGGGCTTCCGCGGGAATATAAAAATAAGATGCCCCGCAATATCGGTGGTGGAGAGAGGCAGCTCGTGTCCGTTGCAAGAGCACTGGCCACCAATCCGGAACTGATTATCCTGGATGAACCTACATCTGCTCTGGACGTATCGGTACAGGCCAAGGTAATCAATACGCTGATTGAGCTGCAGAAGGAGCTGGAGCTATCGTATCTATTTATCACCCATGACCTGAGCCTGATGCGTAATGTGGCGACCCGCGTAGCAATCCTGTATCTGGGCAGGCTCTGTGAACTTGCTCCGACGAAGGAATTCTTTGACGCGCCGCTGCATCCCTATACGCAGATGCTCTTGTCTTCCATTCCGGTTGCGACGGAGGAAGAGGAGGCCATGAAGCCGGAGCAGATAACTTCGCAGGGAGAGATTCCGTCACCGGTCAATGCTCCAAAGGGGTGTACCTTTCACACCAGATGTCGTGACTGTATGGATATCTGCAAGAAAGAGGCACCGATAATGACTGAGATTGGACCAGAGCATTATGTATGCTGTCATAAGTTTGCGAAACAGGACGTGGCTGAACATAAGGAGGCGGAGAAAGAGTGATAGGACGTGAGTTGCAATTTGCCGCTGAAGTGCTGGTCAAAGACCTGCTTCAGACGCAAAAGGGAGAGACAGTTGCGATTACTGCAGATACGGCTGCAGATGTATCTGTCATCGAGGCGGTCGGACGTGCCGCAGCCATGGCAGGAGCGAAGCCGTGCGTTGTCCTGATACCGGTTCCGGCGGGAGTAAGCCTTGCGGCGGATAAGGATATCCAGGTTGAGGGCCTGAGCGGTCTGCTTGCCCATACAGACATCTGGATTGAGCTGAATGTGAAATGGCTCTTATATTCCACTCCTTTCTACAACGCGAAAAAAGCGAATCCAAAGCTTCGGCACATGTGCCTGACCGGAACGACCGCAGATACGCTGATCCGCTGCGTTGGCAATGTCAATTATCCGGCTATGCGGGAGTTTACAGTCATGCTGCGGGATAAGATTGCCCATGCAGAGAAGGTACGGATGGTGTCTCCAAAGGGGGATGTCCTTTCCTTTGAAAATGTACCAGGCAGGCCCATATCATGCAAGCTTGGAGATGCCGGCGTTCCGGGGACTCATTTGTATATGGGGCAGATTGGATGGACGCCGGAGATTGAGAGCGTGAATGGCGTCATCTGCCTGGACGGTTCCGTGGCGCCGGACATCGGTGTGATTACGACGCCGGTAAAAATTAGTGTGGAACATGGCTGCATCCGTTCCATTACCGGAGGAGAAGAGGCGAAAAAGTATGAAGCGTGGCTGAAAAGCTTTGAACATCCACAGATGCTTCGGGTGTCGCACGCAGGTATCGGCTTCCACCCGGGGGCAGAAGTAATAGGCGATATTCTGCTGGACCAGCGGGTATGGGGGTCTACCACGTGGGGATTTGGAAGCATCGGTGCCGGCATGCTGCCGCCGGAAGGCGTGTATGCACCGTCCCACTCAGATGCAGTTTCCTTACATACAGATATCTATCTGGACGATAAGCCGTTGTGGATGCATGGAACGCTCATAGATGAGGAACTGAAGACTCTGTCAGGCAGACTGACATGTGCAGGACAGGAGGTATGATAACATGGGAGACTTTCTATATGAATATGAAATAGGCAAGGCCGCAGATGTCATCGTAAAGGAGCTTTTTAAGGTGAAGCCCGGTGAAAACTTTGTGATTACGGCAGACACGAAGAGTGACGAACGTGTCGTGAATGCTACCGCCCGGGCCGTGTATGCAGCAGGGGCAAAACCGATGGTCATCTGGACGGCGACTCCGCCGGGACCGGGGAAGCAAGTGGATGGTTTTCTGCCGTCTGCCCCGATTAAAGCAGCGCTTCTGGAAGCGGATTGCTGGATAGAGTACAATGCGATGTATTTCTTATATTCCAGCACGTATGAGGAAGTGGCGCATACGAATAAGAAGCTGCGGTTCTTATGCCTGCCGGGGATGTATGTGGATGTGTTTATCCGTTTATTTGCCAATACGGATCACGGGGCGCTGCGGGACCTTCTGCACGCGGTACGGGATAAGATACGCGCGGCAAAGCATGTAAGGCTTACCAGCACCGCAGGTGAAGACATATCATTTGATAACCATCCGGATTACCCTATCAATGCACGGGACGGATATGCGGACGAACCGGGCACCCATATGCTGGCAGGCATGATCTCATGGACGCCGGATCTCGATACGGTGAACGGCGTCATCGCCATAGACGGTTCCCTGGTGCCACAGTTCGGGGTGCTGAGCGAACCGGTGAAGATCTATATGAAGGACGGTGTGATCGATCACGTGGAAGGCGGCGCCACTGCCAGGCAGTGGGAGAAATATATGAGGGACTTCCATCATCCGCAGATGCTGAGGCCCGCACATGTCTGTGTCGGTTTCCATCCAAACGCAAAACTGACCGGGCAGCTTGGTGAAGATGAGCGGATCTTCGGGGGCTCCCAGTGGGGCTTTGGGGCAATCGGAAGTTTCCTCATGCCGCCGGACGGGATTCCGGCGCCTTCCCATATCGACGCCACCTGCCTGAGCGTATCCATCTATCTGGATGGAACTGCAATCACCATGGACGGGAAAATCGTCGATGATGAGCTGAAAGAATATGCCGCCAGACTGGGCAAGTGAGAAAGAGGGGGTACCGTGGAGCACATATTAAATAACCTGATAGACGAATATCAGAAAGAGATTGTGAAGACGACACAAAGGCTCATCGCACATCCGAGCCTCTATGAGGAAGGAAGCGAGGGAGCGCCGTTTGGAGCGCCCATTGAAGCTGCGCTTGAAGAAGTGCTGAAAGTGGCGGAGGAGCTTGGCTTCGATACGAAGAACCATGAAGGTTATGCAGGCACGGTCAGATGGGGACAGGGAGGGAAGCAGATTGGCATACTGACCCATATCGATGTGGTGCCGCCCGGGGACGGATGGTCCTATCCTCCTTTCGAAGGGACCATTGACAACGGCAGACTGTATGGGAGAGGTTCCCTGGACGATAAGGGACCTATGGTGGCCGCTCTTTTTGCGATGAAGGTGGTAAAAGAAAGCGGGCTTCCGGTTAAGAACCATGTGTGCCATATCATCGGTACGGACGAAGAGAGTGGTTTTATGCGGGGCCTGAAATATTACCTGAAAAAGGAAGAAGCCCCCTGGGGAGGATTCTCTCCGGACGGGGAATTCCCGGTCATTCATGCAGAAAAGGGAATCCTCCGGTTTGACGTATCGGAAACGTGGAAGGAACCGGGCGAGGCCTCCGGCATGATTCTGAAGGAAGTCCGGGGCGGGACGAAGGTCAATGTGGTTCCGGGATATGCTTATGCAATGGTTGACGGGACAAATGAGGCAGGCGAGATACTGCATGAGGCAAGAGAAAGCTATGCAAAGAAGGACAAAATATCTATTACAGAGCTTATGTCCTGCCCGGAGCAGAAAAGGGGCTGGAAAATAGAAGCGAAGGGGCAGGGCGGACATTCCTCTCAGCCGTGGAACGGTGAAAATGCGATTCAGATATTGCTGGAATTCTTACGCTTGCTTCCGCTATATGAGGATGGGAAGAGCCGGTTTGCCGGAAAGATAGAAGAGCTATTTGGAGACGGCTACCGGGGGGAACGACTCGGTGTTGCATGTGAGGATAAGCTGTCCGGCATTCTGACACTGTCCCTTGGCATGCTGGAGGTGGGAGAAGGCTCCGGAAAGGCGACGGTAGAAATCCGTTATCCGATTCATGCCTCCAAGGAAGTGATTCTTAAGACGTTAAAGGTAGCCTGCGCACAGCAGAAGGTAGAGCTGGATATATATCAGGACAAAAAGCACATCTATATGCCTGTAAAAGCGCCCTTGATACAGACGCTCCTGCATGTATACCAGGAGTGTACCGACAGGGCGGAAGGGCCAGTCGTGATCGGCGGTGGCACCTACTGCAGGGCGGCAGAGAATTTTGCGGCTTATGGCCCTGTATTTCCAGGGCAGAGGGAGCTGGCACATGAGCCGGACGAATATATCAGCGTGGAGGACCTCATATTGTCTGCGAAGATCTACGCACAGGCGTTATATACACTCTTAAACATTTCCTGACAGGGAGAGGACGAAAAAGGAGTGAATGATATTGTTGAAAATAGGATTGGTGCAGCTGTCGGTCACGGAAGGCGAGATAGAGAAGAACCGCGCGCATATCAGAGAGCTTGCGTTAGCTTATGCAAAAAGGGAAGTGGATTTATTGTGCTTTCCGGAACTCTGTGTAAGCGGGTATGATTTTTCCAGGGCAGCAGATTCACAAGATGAGAACTTGTTTTTTTCTGCATTGGCAGAGGAATGCAATACTGCAATTCTGGCTGGCACCTGTGTGAAAGAGGGGCATGCGTATTATGATGTGGCTTGTATATGGGATGAGGCCGGAAAGCTCCTGGGAGAGTATAAAAAGATACATCTCTGGGATAAGGAGTGTGAGTTCTTCACACGTGGGGAGGAACTGATTCTGGTTCCTTACAGGGGCTGGAAGATCGGAATGCTCATATGTGCGGATATGCGATTCTTTGAGATATCCACGCCTCTGGCCAATATGGGGGCAGATATAATCGTCTATCCGAGTGCCTGGATAGATGGCTATAAGGAGCTGTTTCATCTTTGCGCGCGGATGCGGGCGGCGGAGAATCAGATTTATACAGCTGCCCTGAACCGTGCGTCCGGGGACGTAAGGTATTGCGGCGGCACGGCTGTAATGGGACCGGCAGGTGACGTGTTATGTGCGCTGGAAGATGACGCGGAAGGATATGTGGAGATGCTGCTGTCCAAACAGGAAATACGGGCCGCCAGGGACAGGCTGGAGTGGGACAGTCTCAAACTGCCCCAGATATACAAAAAATATGAAACTTATAAATATGCGGATAAGGATCTTGGAAATTATGGCCTTACGACAGTGAAGTCGCTGTAAAGCCGGTGCAAGGTCAGCCCCAGGCAGCGTTATCGCCCGTGGGGGTCCGCTTTGACGAAGCAGGAGGTTACAATATGGAGTGGAATCTTGGAGTGGAAATGCGCAATGAATATCGAAGGATGGAGCTTGCCAGAGCGGCGATGAAGCTGGTGCGGGATATCATGCTCTGCAAACCGGGAGAAAATCTTGTGATTACATATGATACGTGTGTAGATGAGAGAGTGGTCCATGCGCTGACAGAGGCGGCTTACACGATAGAGACAGTCCCTACGGTCGTCTATTATCCGACGGCTGAAGGATTTTATGCGGACCCTCCGCAGCCGGTAGCTGACGCTATCGCAGCAGCGGACGTATGGATTGAGCTGACCTATGCATCTATCATGCACGGGCCGGCTTACCGCAAGGCGGTGGATGAGAACGGCGCGCGCTATATCTGTGCGACGGGGCTGGATACGGAGATGTTAGTAAACTGTATCGGCAAAGTGAATGTGGATAAGGTGATTGAGCTTGGAGAATATTTCAAATACCGTCTGGAGAAGGCACAGGATATCCATCTGCTCTCCAAACAAGGCATGGACCTTCGAGGCAGCATGGGTGGGCGCAAGGTCCGCCACTCCGGAATCAAGGCAGCGGAGAAAGGGTATCCGGTCATGCTGACCGGTCAGACGAGCTGGTGTCCGGTAGAGGAGTCTATCGAAGGAAGGCTTGTATTTGACGGGGCCGTATTTCCGCCGGATACGCTCGGTGTCCTGAGAGAGACGATCTGCATCGACTTCAAAGAAGGGCGCGTCGTAGACGTGACAGGTGGTGCAGAGGCGGACATCTATAAGAACTGGCTGTATTCCTTCGACGATCCGAATATGCTGCGCCTCGCACACTACTCACAGGGATTTAATCCGGGAGTCAGGAAGGTGACGGGACGTATCGTGGAGGATGAAAGGGTGTTCGGCTGTATGGAATTTGGAATCGGCAGCCAGGGAATCAAGATTGGCGGTGCACACTGGAGCGCTGCTTCGCATTCAGATGGAACGGTTCTGCGCCCTACGATTATACTGGATGGTGAAAAGCTGGAGGAAGATGGCGTGTTTGTAGATCCTACTGCTAAGAAGCTCTGCGCGGAACTGGGAATCGCAGGATACTAGGATGCGAAGCTGCTAAGATGTGAAGCTGCTAAGATGAGTAGCACAGATGAGGAGGACATATGGGGAAAAGGCGGATTTTATTTTTAAAAGCAGTTGCATACAACGACTTAAATCCGATGATTCAGTCTTATCTGGACAGATATCGGGACGAGAATACGGAGCTTGAAGTGCGAAGTCTCAAAACAGGTCCGAAGCATTTAGAATACCAGTATTATCAGGCCATTGCCGGAAGGGGCATCTTAGAAGAAGTGCAACGGGCAGAAAAGGACGGGTTCGATGCAGTTATCATCAGCTGCTTCGACGATCCCTTTTTATACCCGTCACGGGAGATCAGCCAAAAGATAATTGTTACAGCGCCAGGCGAAGCCAGCATGCATCTGGCCGCTATGCTGGGGAACCAGTTTTCTGTCATTGTAGGAAGGGATAAATGGATCCCACAGATGAAGGAGAACGTGCACCGCTACGGGCTGGAAAGTAAGCTTGCATCCTTCCGGAGCCTTGGCATGGGAGTACTGGAGTTCCATCAGGATGAAGAAGAGACAGTCACACGGATGAAACGGGAGATACGCTCGGCAATTGAAACAGACCGTGCAGAAGTCATCATCCTTGGCTGCAGCATGCAGTTCGGCTTCTATGAAGAGCTTCAGAAAGAATTCCATGTACCGGTCATAGACTCCATGGTCGCAAGCCTGAAACATACGGAGTACCTGCTGGAGGTGCAGGAACAGGCAGGCTGGCGCTTCAGCAGGAGGGGACTGTATGAGCGTCCTCCGGAAGAAGAGATGAGAGAATGGGGGTTAGGTTAAGTCCACAAATTATGGACGTTCCCAAATTAGGGACGGAGGAAAATTAGATTTCCTCCGTCCCTAATTCGATTCAGGGTGTCCCCATTTCGATTTGGGGTGTCCCCCAGTGATTCCCGTGTTGCTTATTGATTTTTAAACCATTATAATATAACATAATAAATTAATGTTGGTGCCAGAGGGTATTAGATGAAAGGTGTTTGAGATGCAGAATAGAAAATGGCGTGTACTGATTGTGGACGATGAATTTAGGATTGGGATGTTGATCAAGAAGCTGATCAAGTGGGACGAGTATAATATGGAGTTTGTGGATGCCGTGGATAATGGGGAGGCTGCGTTTCAGATTATCAGGGAGAAACGGCCGGACATCGTGATTACGGATATCCGGATGCCGAAGATAAACGGTCTGGACTTGATCTGCATGACGCGTGAGATAAGCCGGGACATCAAGTTCGTCGTGATAAGCGGCTATAAGGAGTTCGAGTATGCCCACCGTGCGCTCCAGTATGGGGTGGATGATTATCTGCTGAAGCCGATCAGTGAGGACGAGCTGGACAAAGTGCTTGGGAAGATACACAGGGAATTCCTGCAAAAAGAGCGGCAGCAGAAGGAGCGGCAGGAGCTTCAGGAGAAGGTTACGGAGAGCAGGCAGATTATCAAGCGTGACTTTTTGAAAAATATAATCGAGCAGGATGATGAGGCCGAAATGGAGGATGCCAGAGTAGCGCTTGAGGGGGAAGTCTACCGGGGAATCGATATCAAGCTTGACTATGTCGATTACAGCAAGAGCGACCGAAAGCAGGACAGGCTGACGGTAGAGCGGGTCGTCGCCATCGTGGAGGGGATTCTGAAGGAGGTATCGGAAGAGGTGCTCATATGTGAAAAGGAGAATCTGCATATCTACTGCCTCTTCAACTATGATTACAGCAGAGCCAAGCTTATCAAGAACAGCATCAACGACATCCTGTCGGAGATAAAAGATTATCTGATGGGATTTGAACAGTATGAGGTGACGATTGGAGTCGGGACAGAAAAGACAGACTTCGCGGGGATCCGTTTTTCTATCAAAGAATCCAGCCGGGCGGTCGGTAACCGTATCAAGATGGGAACCGGGCGGCTCATCTACGCCGATACACTGTCAGGCGGGGGAAATGACGCCGCGGATAATCCGGTGGAACAATACAGGGAAGCGTTCCTGGCGAGCCTGGAAGTATATTCCAGAGATAAGATGGAACAGTGCCTGAACCAGATATACAGCAGCTTTATGCTGCGGGAGGATATCGACTTCTCAAAGTGCTATACGGTTGCGGAGGAGCTAATCGAGCTCTTTTTCGGATACATAGATCTCCATCAGGAAGAATCCCGCCAGCTTCGGAAAAGACTTGCCGGCAGCTGCCAGCACTGCTACTCCGTCACACAGCTTAAGAACCTGCTGAAGGCAGAGCTTGGAAGCTATCTGGATATGAACCGGGAGGCCGCAGAGGACGAATCCGTCAAACCGGTACGCCAGGCAAAGCAGTATATTGACGAACACTATAATGAGAAGATCGTTCTGGAAGACATCGCCGAAGTCATAGGCCTGAACCCTGTCTATTTCAGCGTGCTGTTCAAAAAAGAAGCCGGCATGAACTTCAGCGCCTACCTTATGAACGTGCGTATGGAAAAGGCGAAGGAAATGCTCTGCGGCACAAACGAGACGATAGCTGCCATCGGTGAAAGCGTCGGATATAAGGACTCCAGGTATTTCAGCCAGACATTTGCCAAAGTAGTCGGGGTAAAGCCCGCGCTGTACCGCAAGCTGCACTCTTAGGAGGAGAATATGAAACTGGTCAAAAGATTAAGAACTCTGATTATATGTGAAATCATCTTCCTTCTCCTGCTGTTTATGTGTATCGAAAGATACGGATATTCAAGGGCCGCGATTTGGGGCGCCATGCTTTTCCAGGCAGGAGCGATGATATACCTCGCAGCCGCTGTTTTGATACCATTTAAAAGCTTCGACGAGACGCTCGACTATTTTGCAGATAGAGACCGTTTGGAAGAAGATGACATCGAAAGGGAGCTAAAGCAGGTGGCAGGACGCGTCCCCTATATGGAACAGATTGAGCGGATTACCGACAGGCTGGCCAAACGGCGTACGAGAAAGAGCTCCGCGAAGATTTTCGACAAGCAGACAGAGCTTACAGCCCTCCAGAGCCAGATTAACCCTCATTTTCTGTACAATACGCTGGAATCCATACGGGGTCAGGCCCTGATGGACGATAATGTTGAAATCGCAAAGATGGTGGAAGCGCTCGCCGCGTTTTTCAGATACAGCATAAGCGGGAAAGGAAATCTTGTAACGCTGCGCGATGAGCTTGCCAATATCAACAACTACATGCTCATACAGCGGTACCGTTTTAACAACCGCTTTTCCATGGAAATCATTATAGACGAGGAAGATGAGGCTGCCTATGACTTCCTGATTCCGAGGCTGATCATACAGCCCGTTGTAGAAAATGCTATTTTCCATGGACTCGAAGAGAAGCTGGAAGGGGGCAAGGTAATCATCGAAGTCATCGTCACAGAAAGCAACCTGATCATCACCATCTCCGACAATGGGAAGGGGATAGACGGCAGAGAGCTGAAAGAGCTGGGCGCCAGAATCCAGTCCCAGGATATGCAGCTGGATGACGGCGGCAGCAGGCAGCGGAACACAGGAATCGCGCTGCCGAATATCCACAAGAGGATACAGCTGCTTTTTGGAGAAGAATATGGGGTCAATGTATACAGTACCGTCGGCCAGGGGACGGATGTAGAGATTACGGTACCGGCCGGATATGAAAGGGGCGGTGGATTGGAAGATGAAGAAAGAAATACTGCGGATTAGCAGTCTGGATTATACATATGCGGCCGGCAGAAAGCTGGAAAATATCTCCATGTGTATACTGGAAGGAGAGAGCGTCGGCTTCCTCGGACTGACCTATTCGGGCAAGGACCTGCTCGTACGTCTGCTGTGCGGTGAGGCGGAGGCAGACATACGGGGGCTTAACATATATGTGGACGGGGCCAGGATGTCAGACCAGGAGGAGCTGGCCCGGAACGTATACCGTATCGCGGCATCGAATTATAAGATTGATGACTGGACGGTAGCAGAATATATAGGGCTTGTCGGGTCCGGCTGGTTCCAGATGCTCTGGAACAGGAGGCGCCTGGAAGAAGAGACGGATGCATATTTTAAAGAGCTCGGCATTCCATTCGATGTCTCCCGAAAGTTGAAAGAGCTTACAGAGCTGGAAAAAAGAATTGCAGATATGGTAAAAGCCAGAAGGCATGGGGCCAGGATTGTCATAGTGGAGGACGAGTTCGAGGGGATGCGTCCGGAATCGATCGGGGAATTTGCCTGTATCATGAAGAAGCTGGCCAGGGAAAGAATGGCAGTCATCGTTAACAGCCATTCGGATATGGTCTTGTCCATGCTGTCTGATAAATATATTATCATGAAAAAAGGACGGATCGTGAAAAAGTGCCGGACGGATTATATACAGGATGGCAGACATCTGGAAAAGTTTCTGCTCGGCAGCACGATTAAATCCAAGAAGCAGAATATGGACAGCTATACGCTGGAACAGAGCGAGGAGAAAAAGACGGTGTACCGGGTGAGAGGGTTAAGGCTGAAAGACGGAAGGAAAGGAGACTTCAACTTCTCAAGGGGAGAGGTCGTCACGTTTCTTGTACTGGACGGCAGAGAAAAGGAGAGGCTCTTCCTCATGCTGTCAGGAAGGCAGCCGGGAAGGGACATGTACTGCGTCATCGATTCGCGTGAATATGCGTCCGGCGATTTCAGCGGATTCGTCCGGGGCAAAGTCGTGTCTGTCATGCATATGGGGAGCAAAGAAGAAGTGTTCACCCATATGTCGGCGGGACAGAACCTGCTGCTCCCGTCGCTTGGAAAGATATCATCGGCAGAGTATATCGCATCATCTGGAAGAATCTCGAAGATGCTGAAACAGAATATGGACAGCGATGCCATGATGCCGGACATGGAAGCCGGGGACCTGGAAATCAACGATCTTATCAGCATAACGCTTGAGCGCTGGTATATATATAATCCCAAGGTGCTCGTCCTCTTCGAGCCATTTGCACAGTGCGACGTATTCGGTGTGTCCATCGTAAAATCATACATCAAGAAGTTTGCGAACAGGGGAACTGCGGTAATCATACTGAAGTCCAGAGAAGAGTATGTAGAAGATATCTCGGACAAGATTATAAGCCTTGATTAGATATGCTGGTCAAGGCCTTAAAATGTTCACACTTAATCTAAATCCTGTCACATTGGAATCTGTATTCCCCCCATGTATAATAAAACCATTCCAAGAGGGAAAGAACTAACATAAAGGAGGAAATGTACATGAAAAAGAAAGTTTTATCGGTTCTGCTGGCAGCAGTCATGGTTACTGCACTGCTGGTAGGATGCAACTCCGGAGAGACGAAGAAAGAATCAGGGGGAGAGGCAAAGAAGGGCGAGGACCTGACATTCGTCGTCGTACCGAAATGTGTCCATGCCTGGTTCGACGAAGTCAACAAGGGTGCACAGCTTCAGGCGGATGCGTTGTCCGACCAGCTCGGCGTGGAAGTTAAGATTGACTACCGTGCACCGTCCAAGTCAGACGTGGCAGAGCAGAACTCCGTCATGGAGCAGGCAGCAGCGACGAAGCCGGACGGTATCGCCGTCGACCCTGTAGACTATGAAGGCAGCAAGGCTGTCATAGAAGAGATTCAGTCCCAGGGCATCCCGGTCGTTCTCTTCGACGCACCGTCACCGGAAGGCAGCGGCCTTACAAGTGTCGGCAATGATTTTAAAGAGCAGGCAACGATTGCCGCAGATAAACTTGCAGAACTCATCGGAGAAGAAGGCAAGGTTGCAGTGATGCAGGGATTCCCATCTGCACCGAACCATGCAGAAAGATACCAGGCTCATCTGGACGCGCTGAAAAAATATCCGAATATTGAAGTGATTGACGGCGGTATTGACAACGACAATGTAGAAGAAGCCCAGTCCCAGGCAGCAGCAGTTCTCGCGGCCAACCCGGACCTGAAAGGCTATCTGAACTGTGACGCCTGCGGCTCAGGCGTGGCGGCAGCTATCGAGGAGGCGGGAAAAGCAGGTGAAGTTACATTCGTTGCAATGGATAACCTGATTGAAATCCTTGATTATGTCAAGAGCGGAACGATCTCCGCGACATCTTCCACAATACCTCAGATGCAGGGCTCTATGGCAGTTCTGATGATGTGGCAGCAGTCGATCGGAATCGAAATTCCACAGAAAGTTGACACAGGTATCGCATACATTGATGAGACCAATATCGATGAATGGATTAAAACTGTAAGTGAATAACAATCAGAATGACTAGAAACGGGGGGCTTGTGACTGGATTAATTCAAGTTACTCGCCCTTCGTTTTTTTAAAAGGAGCATGTCTATGAAAGTATTAGAGGCACAAAATATTACGAAATTATTTCCGGGCGTAGTCGCTCTTGATTCGGTAGATGTATCCTTTGATACGGGAGAGATCCATTGCGTCATCGGAGAGAATGGTGCGGGGAAAAGTACGCTGATCAAGTGTCTGACAGGCGTGTATGAGCCGGAAGAAGGGCAGGTCCTGATAGACGGGGAGGACGCGCTGAAGAACAAGGTGCTGTTTGACAAAGTGGCATACGTGCCCCAAGAGATAGATCTGTTCGGCTATATGTCTGTTGCGGAAAATCTGTTCCTGCCATATGAGAAATCCGGCCTCAAAGGGATTGTAAACCAGAAAGAATTGGAAAAGAAGGCGGTTCCGCTGCTTGAGAAGTTCCGCATACCGGTAAAGCCGGATGAACTTGTGAAGGATATATCCGTATCTGCACAGCAGCTTTTGCAGATTGCGAGAGCCACGGTCCATGAAGACTATGAAGTGCTCATGCTGGACGAACCGACGACCAGCCTTACGACGAGTGATACAGAGATATTATTTGACATTGTAAAAGAGATTAAAGCAGAAAATAAAGCGATCATATTCATTTCCCATAAGCTGGAAGAGATATTTGCCCTGGGTGATGTACTGACAGTATTCAGAAATGGTAAGAAAGTCGCTTATTCCAGATTGGAAGAGATAGATATACCGTGGGTAATCCGGCAGATGACCGGACGTGAGCTTGATCAGAAGCAGGTATTTTATTCTGACAAGGTATCGGATGAAGTGCTTTTGGAAGTCAAATGCCTGACAGGAGAGCGGTTCACGGATGTGAGCTTCACTTTGAAAAAAGGAGAGATACTGGGATTTTCAGGATTGGTGGGGGCCGGCAGAAGCGAGCTGATGCAGGCCATCTTCGGATACCTTCCCGTATACTCAGGCAGCGTGAAGCTGGGCGGCGAGGAGTGGAAGCTTGGAGATACGAATTATTCTGTAAACCACGGGTTTATCTATCTCCCGGAGGAGAGGAAGAAGCAGGGGATCCTCCCTGTCCTGTCCATCCGTGAGAACATATCCGTCTCAGCCCTTAAGGACTTAAAGGGCGGCCTTGGCATCTCCAAGAAGAAGGAAGACGAACTCGCGGGCAGGATCATCGATACCTATGATGTAAAGACGCCGGACGCAGAAAAAGAGATTCAGTTCCTGAGCGGGGGCAACCAGCAGAAGGTCATCATCGGACGCTCGATGTGCTGCAGCCCGAAGGTGCTTGTGTTCGATGAGCCGACGAAGGGAATCGATGTCGGCACGAAAGCAGAGATATACCGTCTCATGAAAGAACTGGCGGAGGAAAAAGGCATCGGCATCATCCTCATATCCTCGGAGATGGAAGAGATTAAAAAATGTTCCAACAGAATCATTGCGTTGTATGAAGGGAAGAAAGCCGGCGAGTATGATGCAGAGGCGGATAAAGAAGCAATCCTAAGTGCTATTATCGGAGTAAATTCTTAGAGAAAGAGGAGTCGTTTATTATGAATAAAGAAAAAACAAAGACAAACAACGTCTTCGTAAATGCGTTGAAGAAAAGTAATATGACAGCTATCGGCGTCGTATTGTTATTGATGATTATTATTGCAAGTGTAGCTTCTCCGTATTTCCTGGATATGTATAACCTGCAGTCTCTTATCAGAGACCTGGCCTTCATCGGCATGATAGGTATCGCCCAGTCGCTGCTTCTGCTCATCGGGGAGCTGGATCTCTCGGTCGGGAAGATTGCGTCTCTGTGTGGTATCCTTGCAGGTATGATGATGGTGAATTATGGCATCAACCCATGGCTCGCTCTTGCGCTTGCGTTGCTGCTCGGTCTTGTGTTCGGCTGTATCAACGGGCTTATCATTACAAAGCTGAGACTGAATTCCATGGTAGCCACGATTGGTATGCAAGGGGTATACGGAGGTATCAACCTTGTGCTGACAAAAGGGAAAGCGATTACAGGGATTCCGGAAGATATCTACATACTTGGCAAAGGAAACCTCGGACCGGTACCGTTCCCGTTCGTGTTCTGCATAGGGGTGCTCATCCTTATCCTGTTCATGGTGAAGAAGACAAAGACCGGACGTTATATCTACGCCATCGGCAACAGCCGGGAGGCCGCTAAGATTCTTGGCATCAAGGTAGACAAGATTCGGGTCATGATATACGCTATCGTCGGTCTCATATCCTCCCTGGCAGGCATCCTGTACGTGGCAAGGCTTGGTTCCTCCCAGTCTGCAATCGGTGAGAACTGGCCGATGAACTCTATCGCCGCCTCTGTCATCGGCGGCGTATCCCTGACAGGCGGTATCGGCAATCCGGCGGGGGCGCTCATAGGCGCGGCAATCATCAGCATCATCCAGAACATGATTGTGCTGTTCGGCGTCAACGTATACTGGCAGTCAGCCGTCAGCGGCATCGTAGTCGTCATCGCCATATCCTTCAGCTCTATATCAGAGATTATGCGGGAGAGAAAGCAGAGAAAGATAAAGCTTGGCTAAGACTCATATATGGGCTGCACTATGAGCAGACATGCGCAGCCTAATCACAGTTAGGAAAGGAGATTGATTATGAAGCTTGGATTAAATCTGTCATTTGCCGTAAAGCGCTTTTTAGAGCCAGAGAAGCTGGCCCACATGTGCAGACACGAATTTGGCACGGACCACGTGCAGTTTACGTGGGACCTCATCGACCCGTGGTGGCCGGAAGAACTCAGGGATGTGCTGGCAATCCGATACAAGGAAGCATTTGAAGAAGAGAGCGTACACATAGATGCTACATTCGGAGGACTGGCGTCCTATTCGTATGCTCATCTTCTCGCTCCAGCCAAGGAGCAGAGAGAAGCGGCCTTCCTCTTCTTTAAACGGGCCATCGACCTTACGGCAGTAATGGGGGCAAAAGTCATGGGAACACCGGTAGGCGGCATGTCCTACGACGACGCCCGCTGTCCTGCAAGACGGGAAGAACGGTACGAAGAGATGCTTGGCTATGTCAGGCGGCTGGCCTCCTATGGGAAGGAGAAAGGTCTGGAGGAGATACATATTGAGGCGACGCCGCTCATCACGGAATTTCCATACAGCCCTGAAGTGTCGGTAAAGATGATGAAGGACCTGGAAGGGACGGATATTCCGGTAAAGCTGCTCGTGGACTGGGGACATGCGCTTTATGAGCCGCTTTTGAAGGAAGAAGCGGATATTGAACTCTGGTTCCACACATGCGCCCCATACATCGGATCCATTCATCTTCAGCAGACGGACGGCCAGTGGGACCGGCATTGGGACTTCACGAAGAAAGGAATCGTCACGCCGGAGCTCATCAGGCGCGCTACCGCCGGGGCCGGGCTTGACGATGTCATGCAGTACCTGGAGGTCGTCACCATATTTGAAGACGACGATGACGCAGTGTACGACGGTATGAAAAAGACGATGGACTATCTTCACAGGGAACTGGATTAAGGAGGCGCAGCATGGAATATAAAGAGATGTACGAGCAGATGCTCTCTGAATATCGACAGGTATTCGAGAAGCTGGATCAGGCAGCGATGCGTGAATTTATCGATGAAGTGGAGCGGCATGACCGCATCTTCCTTATCGGAGTAGGGCGCGAAGGGATGGCGACGAGAGCATTTGCCATGAGGCTCATGCATATGGGCAAAGAGATTCACTGGATCTGGGACGACACGACACCTTCTATAGGAGAAGGCGATATGCTGATAGCCACCCTCGGAGATGGCTGCATCGGGCATATCAATTATATATGCGAGCGGGCGAAAGAAGCAGGAGCTCTCCTATATGTGGTAACCGGTTCACCGAGCGGGAACACGGCAAGAAACGTTGCGGACAAAGTATTCTTCGTCCCGGCCGCGGTGTACCGTGGGACGGATGATGTCGTTCCGTCATTCCAGCCCATGGGCAATCTGTTTGAACAGTGCCTGCTCATGGTATTTGATATAATAGTGATGACCATCGTGGACGAGACGCCGGGACTCACATTCGAGAGGATGTCGGGGCGCCACAGGAACGTAGAATAAGAAGCGTTAAGTTGGAGGCGTGAAGCTAGTGACGTATAGGAGGAAGAGGTGCGATGAAAAAAATATTAAATGCAGATGTAGATCATGTGGTGGAAGAGATGCTTGCCGGATATCTGTCTGCATACAGACGGTACTACAAAAGAATCGGCGAGTACAATGCATTTACATACAAGGGACACAGAAAAGATAAGGTTGCGCTTGTCATCGGCGGAGGAAGCGGTCATGAACCACTTTTTTCCGGGTACTGCGGAGCCGGGCTGGCCGACGGCGTCGCCTGCGGCAACATATGCGCCTCCCCGAACCCGGAGCTGATCTATGAGACGGCAAAGGCCGTAGACCAGGGAAAAGGGGTACTGTTCATCTACGGATGCTATGCAGGAGACAATCTGAACTTTGACATGGCGGAGGAACTGTGCCGCGCGGACGGCATGAAGACCGCCCACGTACGGGTGTGGGACGACTGCGCTTCGGCGCCGAAGGAGCGGATTACAGACCGCCGCGGCATCGCGGGTGATGTCTTTGTTATCAAGGCAGCCGGCGCGGCATGTGATGCGGGGCTTGCGTTTGACGAGGTGGTACGAATTGCAGAAAAGGCGAGGGACAATATCAATACGATTGGTCTTGCAACGTCTCCCGGAACGCTGCCGGGGAACGATAAGCCGACATTCGAGCTGCCGGATGACGAAGTGGAATTCGGTATGGGGCTTCACGGTGAGCCGGGCATTGAGCGCACGAAGCTTAAGCCGGCGGATGAACTTGTGGGGAGGATGTACGCAGAGCTGAAGGCAGAGATGAACCTGAAAGAAGGGGATGAGATAGCGGTCCTTGTGAACGGGCTTGGCTCCACACCTCTTCTGGAGCTGAACATCGTGTATTACGACCTGCACAGGCTTATGGCGGCAGACGGGCTTAAGGTGTACGATGCAGAGGTGAAGACATACTGTACATGTATGGAGATGGGCGGATTCTCCATCACGGTGCTGAAGCTCGACGAGGAGCTGAAGCGGTATTATGACGCGCCGTGCTATTCCCCGTACTATGCAAAAGGCGAACTGACGGGCGCCGTCAGCGAACCTGGAGACATGGAGGAGGAAGAAGAGACGGAATTTGATGAAGCAGACGTAAAAGAGGCCGAAATCGTAAGGAGCAAAGAAGGGGAGCTAACTGAGCTGAATGCCGCAGATGCGAGGAATATGCTGCTTTACATAGCGGATAAGATAATAGCAGGCAAACCATATCTTACGGAGATCGACAGCGTAATCGGAGACGGCGACCACGGAATCGGCATGGCCGGGGGAATGCAGAAGGCGAAGAAAAAGCTGCTCCGGATGGAAGACGAGACAAATGCATATGCAGTGTTCGAGACTGCGGGAAATGCCATGCTCATGTCTATGGGCGGTGCCTCCGGCGTCATATTCGGCAGCCTGTTTCTGGCCGGGGCAAAAGGCATGAAGCCGAAAGAAGTGCTTACGGCCGCAGATCTGGCAAAGATGGAGCGGATGAGCCTCCTTGCCATCCAGGAACGAGGCAAGGCCGAGGTGGGAGACAAGACGATGGTAGATGCCCTGGCCCCTGCGGTAGAAGCGATGGAGAAAGCGGCCTCCGGCAGCCTTCTCGACATGCTGAAGGCAGCGGAAGAGGCAGCCAGACAGGGCATGGAAGACACGAAAAAGTATGTAGCCAAGTTCGGGCGGGCCAAATCACTTATGGAGCGGGCAATCGGCCACCAGGATGCAGGCGCGACTTCCGTATGGCTCATCTTCCAGGGCATGAGAGAATTCGTAGAAGGCAGGTAGGGACACCCTAAAACGAGTTGGGGACGGGGGAAAATGAATTTTCCCCCGTCCCCAACGAACCTCAACGATGAAAGGTGGTTAAAGTTGATGAATAAAAAAGTAAACTGGGGCATCTTAGGCTGTGCCGGGATTGCCAGGATAAGGACGATACCGGGACTGCTTCAGGCGGACAACGCGAGGCTGTATGCCGTGGCGAGCCGGGGAGACGGTAAAGCGGAGGAATTCAAAGAATTATTCTCCGCGGAAAAGGCCTATGGCAGCTACGAACAGCTGCTGGAAGACGATGAAGTGGAAGCTGTCTACATACCGCTTCCCAACACTATGCACTATGAGTGGACAGAAAAAGCTGCAAAGGCCGGAAAGCATATTTTATGTGAGAAGCCGTTAGCCATGAATGAAGAAGAAGCAAAGAAGATGTATGAGGTGTGCCGGGAGAACGGAGTGCTTCTCATGGAGGCATTTGCCTACCGGCACAGTCCGCTTGTGCAGAAGGTGAAGGCGCTTATAGATGAGGGTGCCATAGGGAAAGTGAAGTATATAGAATCCCATCTGACGGATGTGCTTCACGACATGTCTAACATCAGGATGAACCAGAATCTGGGCGGCGGCGCGTTCTATGATATGGCGTGCTATAATGTCAATGTCATAAGCTATCTGATTGGAAAAGAGCCGGAAAGCGTCAAGGCGTTTGCCGAGATGGACGAAGAATATGGGGTTGATGTGAGCAATACGTTTCTGCTCAAGTATGATGACGGCATCCAGGCCGCAGGGTATTCTTCCCTGAATTCCTATGCCAGAGGCTATTATGCCGTGGTAGGAGATAAGGGAAGGATTGAAGTCCCATGCAACTTCAATTGTAGAAACGTGTGCAAATTCACCGTTTCCACAGGTGCCAGTGTGGATAATGTGGAAGTGCTGGATGAAGAGAAGACGGAGTATACAGTCATGTGTCCTGACAACTACATGCTGGAAATCGAACAGTTCGGCAGATGCATCCTGGATGGGGAGCAGCCGCTCGTGTCGGAAAAAGAGACCTTGCAAAACGCGCGTATACTGGACAGGGCGCTGGAAGATGCCGGACGGTAGGAACAACGCCGGATACAGCTGCCGTTTCTACGGCAGCTGGCCCTGTTCTATCTTTTTAAACAAGATGTTGTTGACTTTTTTGTTATCCAGATTTCATCATCGATAATTTTTATATCGTATCCATGAATGACTGCAGTGCATACCGTATAGTAAAATCAAGATGCTCATCGTCCTGCGTCTGCCTTGTACAGCATTATTCTATGGGGACACCCTAAAATAAATTAGGGACACCCTGAAAACGAATTGGGGACGGAGGAAAATTAATTTTCCTCCGTCCCCAATTCGTTTTCAGGGTGTCCCTCTATGTGTTATACTGGAAAAAGATGGAGAGAGGTGAAGGGATGAAGAGACGTTATGGACTGAACATGGTATGGAAGATGACGATAGCCACGATGCTGCTGCTTCTCATACCGATATTCATTATCTGTATCATATACATACAGATGTACCAAAAGACTTCTATGGAGACTGCGGATGGTAAACTGACGTCCGTGCTCGGCAGTATGCAGGGCCGGATTGACGAGACGCTGTCAGACGCGGAGGTCATGCTGGATGAGCTGTTCTACCGGCAGGAATTTTCTTATTTTATGAACGATAAGAACGAACTGAGCCAGCGGGAAATCAACTATTATACGTCCAGCGTACAGAAGGAACTGATTAACAACCGTTATCTGTATTCTAATATCTTTGGCAATATCGGTCTCTATTCATCGAACAGCCAGGTGAAGGCCGACTGGCAGTTTCCTCTTCAGAATCTGGAAGAAAAGCCATATTACGCGGAGGTGACGGTGGACACGCAGGGAGCGGTCTATGGAGCTGTCAGAGAATCGGAACTCGTGTTCTCCACGCTGGATACCAAGCACATAAAAGTCGGCAATGCCAATGTCTATGTCCTTCCTATCTATAAGAAGGTATATGCGATAGGGACGAAAGACGTGATAGGAGTGGTAGAGACGGATGTGGATATCAACCGGCTTATGGACGTGACGGGCCTTCGCAATGACGATTCCGGTATAACGAAGATTGTTGCGGACCGGAAGAAAAATGTCCTTATCAATACGGGGAACAGGGACAGCGCGCTTGAAAAACGTATTATGGCACGGATCCAGGAGGATAAGGGTACGGAAGAACTGTACATTGACGGGGCTAGTTATCGGATGTCTTACACCGTATGCCCAAATACGGGACTTATCAATATTGCCCTTCTCTCACGGGATGACATATATAGCAATATCTTCAACATGGTCATCGGCGTACTGCTCATTACCGTAATGTGTCTTGGAGTGATGGGAATCATCACTTACCTCGTTATCAGCAACATGCTGAGCCGTCTCGTAGTCGTAGACGTCATGATGGGTAAGGTGAGGGAAGGACATTTTGACGTGCTCATACCGGAGGATGGCAAATCAGATGAGATATCCCGCATCGGAAGTTCCTTCAATCTCATGGTGGCCCACTTGAATGAGGTCCTCGAAGAGAAGGTACGAAACGAACAGGCGCAGAAAGATGCTGAAATCAAAGCGCTGCAGGCTCAGATCAATCCTCATTTTCTATACAATACGCTGGAAAATATGCGCATGCAATGCGAGATTGACGGCTATTATATGATGGGGAACAGCCTGGCTGTGCTCGGAGAGCTTTTCCGCTACAGCATCAAATGGGGCAACAACGAAGTGGCATTTGAACTGGAATGGCAGAATCTGAAGAATTATCTCTATATCATGCGTATGAGATATGAAGATGACCTGGAAGATGAGCTGGAATGCGACTACGGGCTGGAGGATGTGATTGTACCTAAGATGATACTGCAGCCGCTGGTGGAAAACTGCTTCAGTCATGCATTTAAGACGAAGATGCCGCCGTGGAAAGTCCGCGTAACCGCAAGAAGAGAAGGTGACAGGCTTGTAATTGCCATAGAGGACAACGGGTGCGGCATCGAAGGTGAAAAGGTGGCGTGGATCCAGAGATGTCTCGATGAGAACAAAGAGATTCGATGTACCGAGAAGCAGCGCAAATCTATCGGAATCCTGAACGTAAAGCAGAGGATAGAGATGATATGCAAGGAAGGCAGCAAGGTAATGATTGAGAGCAGGCAGCAGGAAGGTACGGTAATCCGCATTATAATTGAACTGTAGATGATGAAAATGGGTGATGGTAATGTTTAAAATATTAGTTGCAGATGACGAAAAGTTCATACGGAAAGGAATCGTAACCATACTGTCCGGCAACCTCAGGGAAGAAGTAGAGTTCGTAGAGGCGAGAAACGGTCTGGAGGCGCTGGAAAAGTCGAGGACAGAGACGCCGGGACTTATCATAACAGATATAAGTATGCCCGGATGTGACGGCCTGGAATTCATACAGAGGCTGAAGGAGATCAACGTAAATGTCCCTGTTATCATCTTGTCGGGATATGAGAACTTCGAATATGCCAAGAAAGCCATTAAGCTTGGCGTAAAAGAGTATGTCATGAAACCGATTAAGAAAACGGAGTTCGTAGAACTCATACATTCCTACATAACAGATATACGGCAGGCCAGGCAGAGGAACCGTGAGGAATATCTGAAAAGAAGCGAAAATACGAGAATTATGGAAAAGCTTAAGCGGGATTTTCTGCTTGGCCTTTTGAAATGTACGAGCAGTGAGGAGGCGCGGAATTATCTCATCCAGCTCGAAGAGCTGGGCATGCGCTTCGACTCCCACTTGTACATGTGCGTAGCCGTACAGTATAAGGTTACGCCGGCCAACATGGAATATATAGACTTTGTCGTAAAAAATATACTGGATGAGTTCTGGGGACTTCGTCTGGATGATGAAAAGGCAATTAACGTAGTATACGGATCAGGCATGGTCGTGGCCATCTTTGAAGGGGACAGCCAGACCGCCCTTCTGGAACAGAAGAAAAAGCTCGTGCGCGAAGCACTGTCATTGTTGAAACAATATTGCAAGACAGAGATATATGCGGGAATCGGTGATATAGCATTTGACTCCATCCAGCTTCACGTATCTCTGCGGCATGCTATGCTGGCAGCCAACTATAAGATATTTGAAGAGGGGGGCAGCGTATGCGCGTATCAGGATCTGGAAAAAGGAAAGGAGCCAGAAGCACCGGAGCTGGTAAAGCGGATGAAGCCGATTGAAGACATCAATATATTTGATATGCTGGACCGCTTCCGAAAGCTGGCATATTCCGGGAAAACCCGCCGGGTGCTGAAGGTGCTGGAGCAGGAGTACGAGGAAGTACAGAACCATATCAATCTCGTGATGGCGCGGAAGCAGACCGGCAAGACGGTATGGGATGAAAAGTACAAAAGCTTTTCCTGCGTCTGGTCCGTCGGGGAGGCAGGGCAGGAGCTGAAAGAGCGGGTCGAACTGCTCAAAGAGCTCTGCGATGACAGCGGGAGCGTGAATGAAGCATTGATGCGGCAGATGCTGGATTTCGTGGATGAACATATCACAGAAGAGCTGGATTTGAATACGGTGGCGGAAAAGTTCAACCGGACGTCCGGCTATGTCAGCACTCTCTTTAAGAAATATACGAGCGGGGGCTTCAGCGCCTATCTCACCGGGGAGCGGATAAAGATAGCGAGAAAGCTGCTGGAGGACTCCAGCATACCGATACAGGAGATTGGAGAGCTGTGCGGCTATAACAATCCAAAATACTTTTCTGTCGTATTCAAGAAGGTGACGGGAGAGACGCCGAGAGGATACCGGGAAAAGCTCATAAGCCGGTAGCATCGTACTGGACGGTCAATGTGATATGGCCGGGGAGCTTCTGCTTCAGCACATGTATTCCAGGCGCCCCTTTTATCGACCCGCTATCAATAAGCTGATTCAGCATCCTGCGAGACAGGTTCAGCTTCTGGCGCAGCACGGCAGACACTTTGACGGGAAGCGGGTAGTCGCATATCAGATGCAGCTCTACGGGTTCGCCGGTGGGAAGATTCTCCCCGGCTACCGTGAACGCAGGCACACAGGGAATGGCCCCGTTCTGCCGGAGAAGCCCCGTGTTCAGAGCATGCTGTGCGGCCAGCTTCTGGTCATTGTTGTGATAACGTTCCAGGAGGTCCGCATCTATGCCGGCGGGACTGATGCGGGAGCAGATGGGCAGGTTCCACGTTGTGTCACAGTGCGGACATCTGTATATGAGCCATATGTCAAGATGCTTCCGCTGCGCATTCACCCGGAACTGACCGGAGCACCTATATTCTCTTTTTGTGCCGCAGCTTTTGCAATATCTAAGTACGGCAGGCAGTTCAAATTGGATATACCATACGATTCTCTTCAATTTACACAGTCCTTTCGTTCTGTAAAATTGTAGCATCTCGGTCTGGTATGTCCAACCGAATACACGTTTTATAAAAGAACTTGAGGAACGGAAAGATTAGGCAATGGAGGATGCCTAATCGGGAAGCATACGATCATTATCAGCAGTTTTCATAACAGTATTTCTTAAATGGGGGTTTAGTGAAGTGGACGCCGCTGGGGAGGTATGGGGCATCTGCTCCGATGCGTCCGGGAACTGCGACTATCACACAGATTCCTAAGCCTGTGGGGTGTTCGCCGATGGCGGCTCTCACCCCACAAGCCAAGGAATCTGGTGAGGATTCTCCGTTCCTTCCGCTTACACCTTCGCATCTGTCCCATGCCTCCCCATCGGCTATCTACTTTACTGGCACGGGCGGGGGTGGCAGTGTGGCGTTGCTGACTGATGGAAAGGGCTTTGGTGAGTCAGCATAGTGATAGAGGGCTTAGCAAGCTAAATCCCTTTGCCGAAAAGAAATCCTAATATAAGAAGAGCCGGAATCAGGTACGGGGATGTTAAGATGACATCCCCTGCCTGGTTCCGGCTCTTCTTGCAGCAACGGCGTGTACGCCTCGCTGCAAATGCTTGACAACGAACATATTCGCCAGCCTGATTCGTCTGGACTTGCAAAACTCTTATCATTCATCTGCTCTTTGTGTAATTCACAATAAGCTTGCGATATTTTATCACTCAACTAACGCAGCCAGCGTTCATCCGCTGGCCAGTAACGTCACACAACCGTACTCGCCCTTGTTAAGTGAAGTAGATAGCGGGCGGGGAACCGGGTGGGAGATGTGCAGGTGCAAGCGGAAGAGGCGGAGAATCCTTTCCGTAGCCCTTATCCTGCGGGATGCAAGCCGCAATCGGCGCGCATTACGCAGGGTTAGGGATACGTGAAATAGTCGAAGCCTCGTACGCATCGGAGCAGATGCCACCCGATTCCCCGCCCGCAGCCACTTTACTTAAACTCACATTTTCTTTTCTTGTCCGATAATCCGCTGGATACTCTTCAGTGACAAGAAATATTTTGATGACAGATTCTTCATACTTTCACCGGCCAGGTAATCCGAATAGATCCGGGCATTGCGGATCCTGAGCTCGTCCCGTGTGGCCGTCCCCTCTCCCCAGTTCTTTCTATGCTCTTCAGTCTTAGGGATGTACAGGATTGTGCCATCCACATATTCTTGTACCTTCTCAAGTAATTCCGGCGGCAGAATCTGGTCAGCTTTTCTATAGCGCATCTTGCTCTCCTTTGTTTCGTATTATCAGGAAAAGCAAAGGCTATCTCACATTATTTGCGTATCAGGCAGCTGCGTCAGCCTTTGCTAAGCAGCGCGATGGATAGGATTAAGCATAAGCATACGGCCCTCCTTTATCTTTATATGACATATAGTATACCATAACCGCGCCGGCTCTGTCTTCTCATGTTTGTTTTATAAATAAAAATGAGCATCATAAACTTCCTTAATTGTTAATTTAAAAACAAAATAAAGAAAAATAGAACTTTTTTATAAAATATTGAACCTCGCCGGGAGCATCCTCTGTAATAGAATTAGACCATATAGAAGAAATCAATGAGAAAGGAGCGAGGACTTTGAATTTATTGGAAATGAAGGGAATCGAAAAGAGCTTTAACACGGTCAAGGTGCTGCACGGAGTAGATTTTATCTTGAGAAAAGGGACGGTCCACGCGCTGATGGGGGAAAATGGCGCTGGCAAGTCCACCCTGATGAAGGTCCTGGCGGGAATCCATAAATGTGACGCAGGAACCGTCACGGTAAAGGAGGAACAGGTTGACATCCAGTCTCCGAAGCATTCCCAGGCGCTCGGCATCGCTATGATTCATCAGGAGCTGTCTCCGGTTCCGGAGATGACCGTGGCCGAGAATATCTATCTTGGCAGGGAACCTGGCGGGCGGCTGTTTGTCGATTATGCAAAGATGTATAAGCAGACGGAAGAACTGCTTGAAAGCATGAAGGTACATATAAGCCCAAAAGAGAAAGTGGGCGCGCTTAAGGTGGCGGACCAGCAGCTTGTCGAGATTGCAAAGGCAATATCGCTGAACGCGGAAATTATCATTATGGATGAGCCGACATCAGCTATCACGGACAAGGAAGTCGACAACCTGTTTTCTATTATCCGTGATCTGAAGGAGCAGGGAAAAGGAATCATTTATATCTCACACAAGATGGATGAGATATTTCAGATATCAGACGACATTACGGTCCTGCGTGACGGCCAGTATGTGAATACATGGAAGGCAGAAGATATCGACAACAACATATTGATTCAGAATATGGTCGGACGTGAGCTTACAGAGATATTTCCCAAGTCGGAGGTTCCAATCTCCGATACGATACTGGAAGTCCGGAACTTTACGCTTGGAGACAAGTTCCAGGATATCAGCTTTACGGTGAAACGAGGGGAAATCTACGGAATAGCGGGTCTTGTAGGAGCGGGAAGGACAGAGCTGATGCACGCGCTGTTCGGTCTCTATAGACGGGATAAGGGAGAAGTCATATTTGACGGAAAGCCTTTGGACATCAGAAGGCCAAAAGACGCAATCCGTGAGGGAATCGCATATGTGACGGAAGACAGAAAACAGGAAGGGCTTGTTCTTGAGATGAGCGTAGGGCAGAATATATCGCTTGCGTCCATGAAGGAATTAAGCCGGGGGCTTTTCATCAATGAAAAGGAAGAGAGCACCCTCGTAAAGGAAGAGATCGAGCGGCTGCGGATCAGGCTGCACAGTCCTAAGCAGCTTGTAAAGTCGCTGTCCGGGGGCAACCAGCAGAAGGTGGTCCTCTCGAAATGGATGATTAAGAATCCGAAGCTCCTGATTCTGGATGAGCCTACAAGGGGCATAGACGTAGGAGCCAAATCGGAGATATATAAGCTGATGTGTGAATATGCTGCGAAAGGAAACGCGATTATCATGATATCTTCCGAGATGCCGGAAGTCATGGGAATGGCAGACAGAATGCTTGTGCTGAGCAACGGCAAGGTCGGCGGAGAGCTGAAGCGGAGCGAGTTTGTACAGGAAAGCATCATGAAGATGGCAGTGTCACATATATAAGGGAGGAAGAGAGAACTATGGGAAAGAGTAAAAGTAAACAATTCAACATAAAAGAATTTCTGGCAAAGTATGGTGTCATCCTCGGCCTGATTGTCATCATGATATTCTTTACCGTAATGAAAGCCAGATTCCTTACGGTCACGAACATGCTCAACATGCTGCGCCAGGCGTCTATCAACGGGCTGCTGGCACTTGGGATGACTTTTGTCGTGCTGACCGGAGGAATCGACTTATCCGTCGGGTCGGCAGTGGGGGCTGCTGGGATGTACTGTGCGCTTGTGGCCAGGACAGAGACCGGGATGCCATGGTATATAGCACTTCTTACCGGACTTGCCATCGGACTTCTCATCGGCACGGTAAATGGGGTCGTCATAGCTTACCTGAGGGTTCCTGCATTTATTGCCACGCTTGGCATGCTCAGCATAGCCAGGGGAATCACATTCATGGCCAGCGACGCCAAGCCGATTCCGGGACTGAGCAAAGAGTTCCTCGTAATCGGAGGCGGAAGTGCAGGCATCATACCAATTCCGGTATTAATATTGATTGGAGTATTGATCATATGTTATATCATACTATATAAGACCAGATATGGACGGTATGTATTTGCAACAGGAGGCAATGCAACGTCAGCGAGGGTATCCGGCATCAACATCAAGATGGTCATCTGTTCCGTATATATGATTTCCGGCCTTCTGGCCGGGCTGGCCGGGGTGATTCTGACCTCCCGTGTCACATCCGGAATCTCGCAGAATGGCGACGGATACGAAGTAGATGCTATCGCCGCCGCTGTCATAGGCGGCAACAGCCTGTCAGGAGGACGCGGACGGCTCTGGGGGACTGTGGTAGGTTTTCTGATTATGGGTGTAATGAACAATGGGCTTGATATGATGGCGGTGTCTTCATACTGGCAGCTTGTTATAAAAGGAATCATCATCATCGGCGCAGTCATGCTTGATTCTCTTAACGAGTCAAGGTAGGCGGGCGGAGCTTATGACGGGAGCGTGCAGGGTAATAAAAATGCAGAAGCATTTTTATATAAACAAAAAATAAGGAGGAAAAGAAATGAAAAAGAAGTTATTAAGCGTACTGCTGTGCCTGAGCCTGGCGGCGGGGCTCGCCGTAGGGTGTGGAGCTGCCGACAAGGAGGCCAAAAAGGAGAAGTCTGATTCAGAGGATTCCGGCAAGAAAGTGAAGATTGGAATGACGCTCTACAGCCTGAAAAATGAGTACACGGTGCGTCTGGCCAATGCCGCAGAGGACGAGGCGGAAAAGCTCGGCATTGAACTGACGGTGTACGACGGCAACTATGATGCGAGTACGCAGATAAGCCAGGTCGAGACGATGATATCAGACGGATGTGACGGCATCATATTGAATCCTCAGGATGCAGAAGCCTGTTCTCCGTGTGTAGACAAGGCGGTAGAGGCAGGGATACCGATTGTCGGAGTCAATACGCGTGTGAAGAACGACAAGCTGACAAGCTATGTAGGTTCTGAGGATGTCAAGGCCGGCGAGATGGAGACGCAGGCGCTTCTTGATAAAGTGGGAACAGACGCCAAGATAGTCATAATCGAAGGGCCGATGGGACAGTCTGCACAGATTGAACGTCGTGAAGGAATCCAGAATATTCTGGATAAGAATCCGGGCGTTGAAGTGCTGGCGGAAAAGACGGCCAACTGGTCACGCTCAGAAGCGATGACAGTGATGGAGACATGGCTGCAGGCATTTGATGAAATCGACGGAATTATCGGCGAAAATGATGAGATGGCACTTGGAGCAAGAGAGGCTGTGAAGGCAGCGAACAAAGATATCCCTGCGGTAGGCGTGGATGGTATTACGGACGCTCTTGACGCAGTAGAAAGTGGCAATATGGTCGTATCCATCTTCCAAAATGCGGACGGACAGGCAAGAAAGGCAGTCCAGGTACTGCTCGATGCGGTAAACGGCAAAGAGGTTGACGAGAACTACTGGATTGATTTTGAAGAAGTAAACAAAGACAACGTAGCAGATTTTAGGGAAAGAGCTCAATAATCGTGTATAAGCCGGGAGATCCTGAGCAGGGTTTCCCGGCATGAAAGGGTAAGGAGGATAAATCATGTTGAAGTATTACGGAGCAGATGCAGACTTTTCATTAGAGGGAAAAACGGCGGTCATTACGGGAGGCGCTGCAGGGATCGGATACGCCACGGCGCAGTTCTTTGCGAAAAAGGGCGTGAAGATATGTTTGGCTGATTTGAATCCTGATGTAGACAGCATTGCCAAGGGTCTGGATCCGAAAGCAATCGGTGTGGCAGGAGACGCTACAGATGAATCCTATAGAGAGAGGGTGCTTGAAGAGGCGGTTAAGGCGTTCGGCCAGGTCGATATACTTATAAACTGCGCGGGTATCGTGGCACTTGAGAAGGCTGAGCTTATATCTGAGGCAGACTGGGACCGCACGATGAACGTGAATCTGAAGGCATCTTTTATGATGGCACAGATGATGGGCAGATACTTTATTGATAAGGAAGTGGACGGGTGCATCGTGAACATGGCATCCCAGGCAGGAGTCATCGCGCTTGACCGGCATGTGGCCTACTGTGCGTCCAAGGGAGCGATTATAGCGATGACGAAAGTCATGGCGTATGAATGGGGCAGATACGGAATACGGGTCAACGCAGTATCCCCGACGGTTGTGCTGACGGAGCTGGGACATAAGGCGTGGGATGGTCCCGCAGGCGATGCGTTCAAAAAAGAGATGCCTTCCGAACGCTTTGCTGAGCCAGATGAGATAGCCGGTGTAATCGGCTTTTTGTGCAGCGGCGCGGCAGCCATGATTACGGGACACAATCTGCTGATTGACGGCGGATATACGATAAAATAAACAGAGCAGTGCAATTTGAAGGAGGCAGTATATGCAGAGAATATTAAATAATCCGGATGATATCGTGGACGAGATGCTCAAAGGATTCCTGAAGGCACATTCTGATATCGTGGAGGCGGCAGATAATCCGCGTGTGGTAAGAGCCAGGAACATTCCAGAAGGCAAGGTGGGTGTCGTCACAGGCGGGGGCTCAGGACATAAGCCTGCTTTTATCGGCTATGTGGGCAGAAACCTCTGTGACGCGGCGGCGGTAGGGGAGATATGCTCTTCTCCGACAGCCGCGGCATTCCTTGATGCCTGTAAGGAGGCAGACCAGGGACAGGGGGTAGCCTGCCTGTACGGCAATTATTCGGGAGATAATATGAATGTCAAGATGGCGGTAAAGATGGCAAAAAAGGCAGGGATAACCGTCAAGACGGTGGTTGCCAATGACGATGTGGCCTCCGCGCCAAAGGATCAGAGAGAAAAGAGAAGAGGCGTGGCAGGCGAAGTGCTCATGTGGAAGGTAGGCGGCGCAAAAGCAGCAAAAGGAGGCAGCCTGGATGAAGTCATAGCGGCTGCCCAGAAAGCCATTGATAACACGAGAAGCGTTGGAATCGGACTGACGCCGTGCACGCTTCCGGCAGTAGGGCATCCGAACTTTGAGATTAAGGACGGAACGATGGAGGTTGGCATCGGGCATCACGGAGAACCCGGCATAGAGGTATGCGCGCTTGAACCGGCGGCCCAGATGGCAAGACGCATGACAGATGTCGTGCTGCCCGATTATCCGTTTGCAGAAGGCGATGAAGTGGTGGTCCTTGTCTCCGGCCTCGGGGCGACGCCGGTGATGGAATTATATGTACTGTATGATGAGATTGACAGAATCTTAAGCGAGAAGGGCATCCGGACATATAAGGCATATGTAGGGAACTACTTTACATCACTTGAGATGATGGGGGCGACGCTCACTGTCATGAAACTGGATGATGAGCTGAAAGAACTGATCGACATGCCGGCCGAAAGCATGGGATTAAAACAGTTCTGATCAGACAGGAAGCTGCAAGGAGGAATAACATGGACAGATTTAAAAATGCAGACGGAAAACCGGTGCTGCTTAAGATGGTGAAAGGTATCCAGGACAGTAAAGCATATCTTGGAGAAGTAGATGGCCTGATTGGGGACGGAGACCACGGGATGAATATGAACAAAGGGTTCACGGTGTTCGAGACAAGGTTCAAGGAGAAAGACATCAGCTTTTCGGAAGGGCTTGACGAACTTGGCATGATTCTGCTCAACGAGATAGGCGGATCCATGGGTCCGATTTACGGGACGATCTTCATGGACATGGCAGAAGCCGGAGAAGAGGCCGAAGAGATAGGCCCGGCTGAATTCGCGGATATGCTGGAAGCAGGTCTATCTGGCCTGTGCGGCATCGTAGAGGCGAAGGTAGGAGACAAGACGCTCGTAGACTCGCTTGCCCCGGCGGCAGAGGCTGTCAGAGATGGTGCGGAGGCAGGAGCCGGGTTCGCTGAGATTCTCGATAAGATGAAAGACGCAGCGAGAGCAGGGCGGGACTCCACCAAAGATATGGTGGCCAAATTCGGGCGATCCAGCCGCCTGGGAGAGCGGTCACGTGGGGTGCTCGATGCCGGTGCGACATCATGCTGCATCATCCTGGAAGCGATGGCGGACGGGATAAAAGAACTGCTCTAGGGACACCCGGAATTGAAAAAGGGACAGGGCAGCGTCTCGTTGGGGACGGGGGAAAATGAATTTTCCCCCGTCCCCAACGAGACGCTGCCCTGTTTGATTATATCAGATAACTTATGTTTAATAAAACTATTTTCTGATTTGTACTCGAATACAAAATAGTATACTGATATTTGGGCTTTGGCATATTGTGATATTATTGACATAATGTTACGATGAATCCAACAAAAAGCAGCGAGGCTATTGCAAGAAGTTATTATTTTTGCAATGGCCTTTTTCTTTCCAGGGCAGCTGCATGGGAAGAAAGTGCTGCGGCTTGCCGTAACAGTAAATCATTAAATGGAGGTGTATTGTATGTCAGGAATGTATGAAATCGAATTAAGCAAAGCAACGGAAGTCTTAATCAGAGAGACGTGTAAGCTTCAGGAAGGAGAGACGCTTGTCATCACTGCGGATACAGAGAGCGATTTGCGTCTTGTGACAGAGGTGGCAAAGGCAGCTTTTGCTGCGGGCGGCAAACCTATGATTATCTGGACGGCTTCTCCGCTTGGACCAGGACAGATGGTGGATGGCTTCCTTCCATCGGAAGCGATTCTCGGAGCACTTTTAAAAGCAGATGCATGGCTGGAATTTAACAGGGAGTATTTTCTGTATTCCAATACATATGAGAAAGCGATGCAGGGTAATCCGAAGCTTAGATATCTGGCTCTTCCGGGCACTACGACGGATGTATTCATCCGCCTGTACGGAAGAGTTGACCAGAGGCTTCTGCGGGACTTTGTAGAACTGGTGGCGGAAAAGACGAAGAAGGCAAAGCACGTCCGTCTGACATCTGAACTGGGACAGGATGTAGAGTTTGACAATAATCCTGAATGGCCGGTAAGAGGCGAGACCGGATACTGGGACAAGCCGGGAACAACGATGCTGAGCGGACAGATTGCATGGACTCCTGTGCTGGACAGTATCAACGGAGTACTTGTATTCGATGCATCTTTAGTTCCGCAGATAGGAGTATTATCCGCACCTGTAAAAGTGTACCTTGAAAAAGGTGTCATCACGAAGGTAGACGGCGGAAGGGCCGGAAAAGAATGGGAGGCATTCTTGAAAAGCTTTAACCATCCACAGATGATGAGGCCTGCTCATGTATGCTACGGATTCCATCCGGGCGCCAGAATCAGCGGACAGAACGGTGAGGATGAGAGAGTATGGGGATGCACCCAGTGGGGATTCGGAGCAATCGGAAGCTTCCTTGTCCCGCCGAACGGCGTACCGGCTCCATCCCACACAGACGGTATCACTTTGAATACATCCGTATGGCTCGACGGCGTGCAGATTACCGATAAGGGCAAAGTGATAGACCCAGAGCTTGCAGAACTGGCGAAAAAGCTCGGCAAATAGGCAGACTATGTCTGCAGGATGCGGCGGAGCGCCAGCGAGATAGAGATGTTACTGATTCCCGGGACAGCAAAAGGATCATAACCGAGGAGAGCCTGAATCTTTTTCAGCCGGTAGTATACCGTGTTGCGGTGAAGATACAGAAGCTCGGCACTTTTCTTTACATCCAGCTGCGCGTCTAAAACCATGGTCTCAAGTATGGAAAGCAGAGAGGTATCCTCCTTCAGCGGCTCCAGAACGAGAGGCCATGACGGGGAGTCAGAATTAGCCATATGGTTCAGGCACGACAGGCACGTCTCAAGAAAATATATATGCGATGTTGTGTAGTAGCCTTCCAGCGGATACACCTTGTGGGCGATGGATTTGATATTGCTGATCAGCTGATAGGCTTCCGGAATCTTTTTCCAGGACGCCACCTGATCATAGATGAAAAGAGAGCAGTCCGGACAACAGATGTTCCATTCCGCCAGGAACGCTCCGGCAGCATAGCGGAGATCTTCCGGACCGGAATTCTGCCCGAACAGCAGAATCCAGCTGTTTTCATAAAAGCCGTAGTAAATGGGAACAGCCACGTCTGAAATCGATTTCAGACAGTAGGAAAGGACGGATTTATTCTGCCCAAACAGCATAAGATTGGCGTCCGCAGGATCGTCCGTATCCGGAGAGATGACCCATATGGCGGAGGCTTCGCTGAGCGGAAGGCTGTTCCTGGAAGAAAGGTAATCGCAGTATTCATAATTGTTCGTGAAAAGTGCGCAGAGCACCTCATCCTCCCGCACGGCATGGGAAGATAATTCGGATTTTACCATATAGCTGCGGACAGTCTGTGCCAGCATGTTCATGAAAAAGTAGGAGATGTCGTTTCTCTCTGTCACAAAGAGAAGGCTGCAGGCAGTACTCTGAAAAGATATCTGGCAGCTGCTGACCGTATATATCGTATGATCGTCCGGCAGAAAAGAATCAGTCGCGACAGAGGCGGATACTGTATCACCAGTATGCGTGCGGCGATACCACTGTACGATACGGGGAGCCAGATCCTCTCCCTCTGCCTCCGGGGATGTAGAAAGCTTGGGGCCGGTGCAGCTAAGAAGCCGGAATCTGGAGTCCAGTATCATAATCATACCGTTATAATAATGGCCGATTTCATACAGCAGATGTTCCAGCTCACCGTGCTGTCTGTCGGAAGCAGTAAAATCCAGCAGCAGTTCGGGGAGAGCCAGTTCGTCGTCCAGAGTCATCTGGAATATGTAATTGGCGATATCGTGTATGACATCTGCGTACACAGAAGGACCTTGCGGAGCGATGGAAATAATCGGATATTTCAGCTCGTCGGCTATCCTGAGAAATTCGGTATCAAGTTTGGGTAATATTTTTCCGACATAAAACAGGATAAGGCCGGATGTGTCTGCCTTGTCCAGCTCATATAACAGAGCACACTGCTTATCTGTGTTGTTACGTATGGAAACGAGAGTGGAGATCAATAGTTCGCCACTCGTCAGATAAGAAGGTTCTATATCGTCGACATCTGTCGTCTCGAGCACAGATATGGCAGAGACGGCGCGGTCAAGGCCGCTCGTTCCGGCGACGACTGAAGCGTACTTCAGCGCGGGTAGCGAGAGGCAGTTAGAGACATGTATCTTCACTTTTACCACCTCGATCAGTAGTTTGATATGACAGCCTATAACGTGATATTAGATAATATACTTTATATCATAATTGACAGAATATTGCAATGTAGGGTGATAATCATTAGTTGGGAAAAAGTGGAAATGAAAGGAGGAAATATGAAAAAGGGCATTAGTTTTTTATTGATACTTGCAATGTGTGTGACTATGCTGAGTGCCTGTTCAGGCGGAAATGAGGCATCCAAAGATTCTGCGAAGAGCGGGGGAGGGGCCGGTCAAGATAAAATTGTGCGTATCATGTTCTCGAACACACCTTACCTGGATCCTGCGGTAGGATCGGATGAGGCATCCACGGCTGCCTTTCCGAATATATACGATTCACTCGTCGTGCCCACCCACGACGGTGATACCGAACCGTCCCTGGCCACGGAGTGGACCGTATCAGAGGATGGTCTGACATGGGTGTTTAAGCTGAGAGATGACGTCAAGTTCCATAACGGAGAGCCGCTTAAGGCCTCTGATGTCGTATTTACCATGAACAGGCTGCTTACGATTGGAGAAGGCTTTGCCTATCTGTTCCAGGGGAAAGTGAAGGAGACAACTGCTCTGGACGATTACCAGGTTCAGTTTACGCTGAGTGAGCCGTTCGGTCCGTTCCTCTCCACGCTTGTAAGGCTTTATATCGTAAGTGAAAAGGATGTTATGGATAATCTAAGCGACGGTAATTATGGAGAATTCAAAGACTACGGCAAGGCCTACCTGAATGAACATGATGCAGGAAGCGGTCCGTACCAGGTTACAGAATATGTATCTGGAGACCATGTATCAGGGACGAAATTTGACGGTTATTTTGATAAGTTTGACGAAGGAAGTCCGGAGAGCTTCAAGTTCATGGTGTCTCCTGAATCGGTCACAGTCAAGACGATGATGTCAAGAAAAGAAGTAGAGATAACGGACATGTTCCAGCCTATGGAAGCATTTGAAGAGTTGGATAAGATGGATGGAGTAAGCGTGATGAAGTTCTTTGGCGGAAGCATGATGTATCTTACCATGAACAACAAGAAGGCACCGACAGATGACATTCATTTCAGGAAAGCAATGGCATATCTGGCGGACAGAGCTAATATGGTCGAATCCATCTTCCCTGGCTCCAAGGTGGCTGACGGGCCTGTTACACAAGTGCTGGCCGGTTCCCTTGACGAGAAGCTGACGTATGATTACAGTCTGGAAAAGGCGGAGGAAGAGCTGAAGCTGTCCAAGTATTACGATCAGCTTGACGGCCTTGACTATACGATATACTGGGTGGCAGAGACACCTGACAGAGAAAAGCTTGCGCTGCTTATCCAGTCGGACGCTGCAAAAATAGGACTGAACGTAAATGTGGAAAAAGTTCCATGGCTTACATTTGTAGAAAGCGCGGCAACCCCGGAACAGTCTCCAAACAGCGGAACCATACTGACAACCCCGAGCTATTCAGAAGCAGGGTCACAGCTCGTCGCCTCCTATCTGTCGAAAGAGATTGGAAGCTGGGAGAGCCTGGACTGGTATAGTAATGATAAAGTAGATACGGTAATAAAAGATGCTATCTCCACCATCGACAGGGAGGAAAGGCTTAAGAAATATGAAGAAGCACAGAGGCTTATCATGGAAGATTATGCAACCGTGCCACTATTTGAGCTTGTAGAAACCCACGCCTACCAGAGCGGGTATCTCTACTGGGAGGCAGCAGACCGTGCCGAGAAGGGAGAGAGCGTAGTACCTGTAATGGGGTATCAGTATAGCCTGAAGGGAATGAAATTCCTGGATGAATGATGCTACATAGATGAAAGTGTTTCCGACGGGGGCAGAGGGAGAGTTCCCCTGCCCCGTTTCATAAGGAAGTACGCCATTAGAAGGAGCAGTATAGTATGGTTAAAACAATTGTAAAAAGGTTATTATGGTCGATATTTGTGCTCCTCGGCCTTTCTATCATAATTTTCTGTATTCTGCGCATTGTACCCGGTGATCCGGCACGGGTGGCACTCGGTCCGAAAGCATCGGAAGAAACGGTAGAAGCTTACAGGGAGGAAATGCACTATAATGAGCCTCTGCCGGTCCAATATGGATATTGGCTGAAAGATCTCGTAAACGGGGACCTCGGAGACTCTCTCGTGACAAGAAGGCCGGTAACGCAGGATCTGAAAGACTTTCTTCCTGCAACCCTGGAGCTTGTCCTCCTGGCCGGTCTGCTGCAGATTGTGCTCGGCCAGGTGATCGGGGTCGTGTGCGCCGCGTTCCACAACCGCTGGCCGGATATACTGATCAAGATTGTCGGCTACATCGGAGTTGCCACTCCGGCGTTTGTAATGGCGGTCTTCGGGCTGCTTATATTCGGCTACTGGATTCCCATTCTGCCATCTATCGGCGGACGGCTGAGCGGAGGATTCACAGTGCCAGTCGTGACGAACTTTATGCTCATCGATACGCTTCTGGCGGGGAATATGAAAGCATTTGCAGATGCGTTCGGCCATATACTTCTGCCGGCACTGTCACTGTCTATCGGCTGCATGATGCAGGAAGCCAAGATGACGCGGGCCAGCATGATAGATAACAAGGGAAAAGATTACATAGCAATGGCGGTCACCCAGGGTGTGCCAAAGAGAATCATCAATTCCAGATTCTTGCTGAAACCATCCATTATACCGACAGTAGCTATCATGGGGCTTGACTTTGCCTCGCTCTTTGGCAATGCATTCCTCGTGGAACAGATATTCAACTGGAACGGGCTGTCCAGCTACGGAATCAATGCCATGCTTCAGAAAGATCTGAATTCTGTATGCGCGGTAGTGCTCGTATTCGGTCTTGTATTTATTCTCGTCAACGTTCTCGTGGACCTCATCGTGGCATGGCTGGATCCGAGAATGCAGCAGAGAGTCTCGACGTAGAAAGGGGAGGCAGCATGAGAGAAAATAAGTTCGAAAGTATAAAGAGAGTCTGGTACAGGCTTTCAAAAAATATACCCGCAGTCGTTGGGATTGTCATAGTGGCCCTTGTGATACTGGCAGCCATCTTTGCAAAGCAGATTGCGCCATATCCGGATCATGACGGCGCCTATGTCAACTTTGCGGAAGCTAATGTGGCTCCATGTGCACAGCACCTGTTCGGGACAGACAATATGGGAAGGGATGTGTTCAGCAGGCTGCTCATCTCTCTGAGAAGCGCGCTGCTCATGGGTATACTTGTCCTGGCCATATCCGTGCCGGTGGGATTCATTCTCGGGGTAGTGGCAGGGTATATGAAAGGCTCTTTCGTAGAAGTCATCATCATGAGAGTGACGGACATCTTCCTATCCATACCTCCGCTCGTCCTGGCTCTGGCGATAGCTTCGGTCCTTAAGCCGAACCTGACGAATGCCATGATAGCCATAACAATCATGTGGTGGCCGTGGTATGCCAGGCTGTCATACAGCATCTCATCATCCCTGAGGGCTGAAAATTATGTCATATACGCAGAACTCACGGGAGCAGGTGCCCTCCACATTCTGACGAAGGAGATTCTTCCGAACTGTATCTCGCCGGTGCTCACGAAGATGACAGTAGACATGGGCCTTGTCATCATGATGGGGGCCACGCTTGGGTTCGTAGGGCTGGGAGAACAGCCTCCGGCGCCGTCGCTTGGCAATATGATTGCGGACGGCATCAAGTACATACCAGGACAGTGGTGGGTAACGATATTCCCGGCAGTATTTATCATAATCATCGTGCTTGGATTCAATCTGATCGGAGATGGAGTGAGCGCGTTGTTTACAGTGGAGGAAGCCTGATGGAGAAGAAGAATATATTATCAGTACAGGATCTGAAAGTGTCATATAAAGTGTACGGCGGAAAGAGCAAGGTCGTAAATGGCATCCATCTCGACGTACCAGAGGGCGGCAGGGTCGGTCTTGTGGGAGAATCGGGCTGTGGTAAGACGACAAGCCTTAAGGCAGTGCTCGGCATCCTCCCGTCGGCAGGGATACTGGAGGGCGGAAAAGTAATGTTTGACGGGAAAGATGTCCGCGGGATGTCCAGAAATGAGATAGACCTGTTTCATAGAAGAGGGGCCGGCATGATATTTCAGGACCCGTCTGCTGCGCTGAACCCGGTATTTACCATCGAAAAGCAGCTCGTGACAGGATTGAGATATTCTTTTGAGCATAATGTGGACAGAAAAGAGGTCTATGAAAAGGTGATACAGGCGCTCAACGACGTATCGCTTCCGGATCCGGAGAGAATCATGAAGAGCTATCCGTTCCAGCTCTCCGGGGGCATGAGACAGAGGGTATGTATCGCCGCTTCGCTCGCGGCAGATAAGAAGCTCCTGCTGGCTGATGAACCGGGGACGGCCCTCGATGTGACGATACAGGACCAGATACTTCGTCTCATCAATTCACTTGTTGAGAAGAAGGGGCTGTCGCTCGTCATGGTGTCCCATTCCATCGGCGTCATCCGTGAGGTGACAGATTATGTATATATCATGTATGCGGGAACGATTGTGGAAGAAGGCAGGACGAAGGTTGTATTTCACAATCCGAAGCATCCGTATACGAAGGCCCTGATGGAATGTGTTCCAAAGCTTACTGGCAACGGCATATCCAGAGGTATCGAGGGACGGATACCGGATTACCTCAACCCGCCGAAAGGCTGCAGATTCTCGCCGAGATGCGTGCATGCGACGGAGGAATGCAGGAACAGCGTACCGGCTATGGAGGAGGCCGAGGACGGTCACAAGACGGCATGTTTTATGTTCAGGAGGCAGACGGTATGACAGAGAAGAAAAAAACATTGGAAGTGAAAAACCTGAAGAAACATTTTCCCATTAAAAACGGCAAGGTTGTCAGAGCCGTGGACGGAGTGGACCTGGAGATATACGAAGGAGAGACGCTCGGACTTGTGGGAGAATCTGGTTCGGGTAAGAGTACCATCGCCTATATGATCGTGGGCATGTATAAGGCGAGTGACGGCAGTATCATATACAATGGCGAGGACTTGACGAAAAGAGGTATCAAAAGGACGAAAGAGCAGAAGGGCAATATCCAGATAGTATTCCAGGATCCAAGTTCTGCGCTCAACCCCCGCAGGAAGATTAAGAAGAGCCTTGAATTCACGTTAAAGCTGCACGGAGAAGTGGACAAGGGCAATCTGGGGGAAAAAGCGGAAGATCTGCTTGAGATGGTCGGCCTGCCGAGAGAATTCGGAGAGAATTATCCCCGCTCCATCGGCGGCGGCGAACGGCAGCTTGCCTCGGTGGCGAGAGCCATGGCCGCCAACCCGTCCCTTCTGATTCTGGATGAGCCGACGAGTGCCCTTGATGTGTCGGTTCAGGCAAAGGTCATACGGAAGCTCACAGAACTGCAGAAGGAGAGGAACTTATCATATCTGTTTATCACGCACGACTTGAGCCTGATGCGTAATATCGCGACAAGGGTGGCTATCCTGTATCTCGGGAAGGTGTGCGAACTGGCACCGGCGGAGGACTTCTTTGAGAAGCCGCTGCATCCGTATACACAGATGCTGCTGTCCTCTATCCCGGTGGCGACGGATGAAGAGGAGCTGCTGCGGCCGGAAAAGGTCGTCTCTACAGGTGAGATTCCGAGTCCTGTAGATATCCCGCCAGGATGCGCCTTCCATATGCGCTGTCCTGACAGGATGGATATCTGTTCAAAGGAACTTCCGCAGATGACGGAGGTGAAGAAAGGACACAGCGTCTGCTGCCACAAATACTGTGTGCAGAAGACAGCAGCAGAAGCCCAAGAAGAAGAGAAGGAGGTATCGTCAGATGAAAAATGAATTGGTACAGATTGCACAGAAGCTGTTGAGAGATCTATATGAGATGAAGCAGGGAGAACTGCTCGTCATCACAGCGGATACGCTCAGTGACGCAGAGGTAGTCAAGGCGACAGAGGAAGCCGCACAACTGCTCGGCATCCAGTGGGCGACCCTCTGGATTCAGGCACCGGGCGGGGTTGCAGTGGCAGCAGACAAGGATATCCCGGGAGATGGCATATCCGCGCTACTCATGCGGGCAGATGCCTGGGCAGAATATAACAAGATGTGGATCTATGGTTCTTCTGCATACAATGAGGTGATGAAGAACAATAAGAAGCTCCGCCATATGTGTCTGACCGGAGCGACAGGAGATCTCCTTACACACTGCATCGGCGATATCCGTTACGATGCGCTGCAGATATTCGGAGAAAAGCTGGCGGCTAAGATCAGCCAGGCCAGGAGTATGCGGATGATAACCGCAAAAGGAATGGACATCCGTTTTGAGAATAAGAAGGAGAGGCCGATTCTGAAAGAGCTTGGTAACGCGGGTAAGCCGGGTACGAACATGCTGCCGGGCCAGATTGCGTGGACGCCGTGTATCGAGAGCGTCAACGGAACACTTGTATTTGACGGGGCTCTTGCGCCGGTGTGCGGCGTGCCTGAGGAACCGGTAAAGATAACGGTAAAGGACGGAAAAGCAGTCGAAGTGACAGGAGGAGCAGAGGCGGAGGCATATGACAGATGGCTTAAGAGCTTCGGACACCCGCAGATGTTCGGAATCTCCCATACAGGGCTTGGCATCAATCCGGGAGCTGTACTGTCGGGAGATATCCTGCAGGATCAGAGAGTGTGGGGGTCTGTTACCTGGGCGTTTGGAAGCATAGGAGGCAATCTTGTTCCGCCGGACGGCGTAGCCGGCCCTTCTCATTCCGACTGCGTGGCGCTTGATGCAACGCTCATAATAGACGGCAGGGAATTCTTCCGCCATGGGGAAGTGGTGGATGAAGAGTTTACAGAGTTGGCAAGGAAGGTCAGGGAGCAGTAGCGATGGTAGATGAAGTCTTGAGACAGTTCCGTTCTCTTGCAGACATACCAAGAGCGACATTTCATGAAGAGGCCTGTGCCGAATACATCGCCCGCAAGGGAATCGAGTATGGCTGTAAGGTAGAGCGTGACGGGAAGAACAATGTAATGATAGACAAGCCTGCACATCCGGGGCATGAACATCGGCCGCTAATCATACTTCAGGCCCACATGGATATGGTGTGCAAGAAAACGCCCGGCTGCCTATATGACCCGCTTCAGGACGGCATACGTCTTGTCGAGGAAGAGGGTAAGATAACCGCAGATGGTACGACCCTTGGGGCGGACAATGGAATCGGCGCGGCCATCATTTTGGAAATTCTGCATGGCCTGGTGCCGTGCGGCCCTGTGCGGGGGATATTTACCGTAGAAGAAGAACAGGGTATGGGAGGCGCCAAGAGCCTTGACGCCTCCTGGCTCAAAGGAGCATATTTTATCAGTCTGGACTGGACATCCACACATACAAGCTGCATCGGATGTGCGGCCAGCCGTGTCATCCAGGTGAAAAAGAACCTCAAGTGGTGCCCGCCAAAGCATGACACTGCATTCAGGCTGGAGCTTAGCGGGCTTCCGGGAGGACATTCCGGTCTCGATATCGGCCAAGTCAGGCACAATGCAATCTGTGAGATGGTTCGGATACTTCAGAATATCCAGCTGCTTGGCATCCATATAGAGCTGGCTCATATGGAAGGCGGCACTGCTGGAAATGTCATTCCCGACTCCTGCACGTGTACCGTGGCCGTGACGATGGATAAGGCGGATGAGCTGACAGAACTGATTGAGGATATGGACAGCCAGCTGGATACGGTCAGCCGATTGGAGAAAGGGAGCGTCCGGCTTACTGCTTACAAAGCAAAGCGGCCCGGGAAGGTATTGGAGCATAAGTGCATGAAAGAGGTGCTGGACTTTATCCAGTCAGTTCCAGGCGGCGTATTAAAGCCTCTGCCCTATGACGGGGGACCGGTCAAGCTGTCGGCAAACACAGGAAAAGTGTCTGTGGATGAAGATATGAGCCTCTTGATAATGGCCCGGGGAGACGATGAGCAGCAGCTGGATGCATATTATTCCAGAATCCAGTATCAGGCGCTCCGCTACCATATGATGCCGGAGCAGATATCCCGGGAACCAGGCTTTACATCCGGGCCGGACGGGAAGCTCATTCGTAAAGTGTGCGCCATCTACAGAGAGCAGAACGATGAAGAACTTGTCTTAGAGGCCGTACATGCCGGCCTGGAATGCGGTTATTTCAAACAAAAGAATCCGGAACTGGAACTGATCGTGCTCGGAGCCGATCTTATTGATATCCACACGACCGGAGAGACGCTATATACAGACCGTCTGGGGGTGCTGTGCAGCCTTCTGGCGGAGCTGCTTGGCACATTTGAAGAGTAAAAAAGGGACAGGGCAGCTGTACACTTATTGATGAGGAGAAAAATGAAAAAAAAGATTTCCGGAGTTGCCTCCATTGACTTTTTTTGTATCGGTTTTGGTGCAATTGTTGGTGTTGGATGGGCCGTTTCCATCAATAGCTGGATGGCAGGCAGCGGAGGCCCCCTGCCTGCTGCATTCGGCTATACGCTTGCACTGATTATGATGATTCCCGTATCATTATGTTATTGTGAGCTTTGTGCGATGCTGCCCGTATCGGGTGGTGGTATGGCGTATGCCTTTCGGGCATTTGGCGACCGTATATCATTTATATCCGGATGGGCTGCATTTGGAGCTTTTATAACGATTATCCCCTGGGAAGCCATATATGTTGTTGACATTTTAAGCATACTCATACCGCAGCTTAAGTCTGGAGAACCTCTTTATACTTTGGCCGGAGCTGATATCTATATAGGTCATATTGTTGTAGGAACGGCTATATCCATATTGCTTTATTTTATAAACAGGCGGGGAGTCTCTACTTCTGCATTGCTGCAGAGGGTGCTCTGCTTTGCACTGGTAGGCGCAGGCATTCTGGCTATGATATGTGCACTGTTAAAATTTGATTTGTCAAATTTGTATCCGGTATATGATAATGTCGGTTCTGATCCACACCACTCATTCATCGGGGGAGCGTTATCAATCCTTGCGTCAGTTCCCTTCTTTCTCGCCGGATTTGAAACGATTCCCCAGGGAATTGAAAATGCCGGAGGTAATGTAAAATCCGTAGGAAAAACGGTTATCCTGACGGTGTTTTTGTCTTGCTTGTTTTACGCGCTGCTGCTGGTGACATTAGGCGGTGCGTATCCGTGGAAAAAATTCATCAGATTTGGGAGCCCCTCGGCTGCGCTTCTTTTTAAAGAGATATACGGGGGACCTGCCGGCACATTTTTGTATCTGATAATATTGATAGGGGCGATCTGTGGTCTGCTCACCACGTGGAATGGCTTTATGATGGCCTCCTCTCATATTCTTATGGCAATGTCACGTGTTAGTATCGTACCAAATCTGCTGGCCAGACAGGACCCTGAATATGGCACCCCTATACATGCCCTGAAGGTCAGCCTTGCCGCGTCAGTTATAGGTCCCTTCCTTGGAAGCGGACTGATTGGTTCATTAACTACGTTTTCAGCGGCCGGTTATGTTATCAGCTGGATGATAACGGCTTTCTGCCTTATAAAGCTCAGGCGGGCAGAACCAAAGCTTCGACGGCCATACAAGATTCCGGGCGGAGTAAAAACAGCCTGGTTCGCCGGTATCGTCATGGCTGTGCTTATGGTGCTTCTGTTCGTTCCCGGACAGCCTGTGTACATAGGGGCTACTGCAATCTGCCTCTTTGCAGGATGGATGTGTGCAGGCATAGTGCTATATGTTCTGGACTACAACCAGAGAAAACGATACTCCAAGCTCAAAAGAGCTTCGTTTTTATTTGCAAGCATGGCAGCAACAGATATAAAAATGCCTGCATTTGTCGATATGCCTGGAGATGACTATAGAATTGTATCTTTTGTTGTACCAAAAGATGCCGGTTATGCCGGGCAGAGCCTTGCAGAACTTTCCTGGGGCAGAACAAAGAGCATTTTTATCATAAAGATTGAGCACGGAACTGAAATGCTGATGCTGCCGTCCGGCAACGCATGTATATATGAAGATGACAGAGTCTTTGCGATGGGGGTTGAAAAATCTGTCAAAAGGTTCTGTGATAGCTATGACATCGGCTTGAAATACACGACAAATACGCTCAAGAACTTCATGGGGTTTGGGGAGATGGAAAAGCAGTCTCCGCTGACATGCATAGAGATAAGAGTAAACGGCATGGAACCATATTGTGGCCAGCCTATAAAAAGCACAGGCATCCAATCGAAAGAACAATGTATGATTATCGGAATAGAGCGAAACGGTGAATCCATGCAGATGCCAGATGCAAATATGATTATTGATGTGGGAGATATCATATGGGTAGTGGGCGCAGATGCCAATGTAAATCATCTTGCGTCAATGAGCGTCCCAAAAGCCATTTAAGCTTATGGGGCTGAAAAGAAGAGGGTATCGCAGAACCATCATATAAGTTGATGAAACGGTACCCTCTGCCCGATGATGGGCGTATTATGACTTTATACGATGCCTCCGTCATTGATAGCGATTATCCTGCACGGGCAGGCCTCGATACCGGCTATCTTCAGCGGCAGCATGAACACGAGAGCGCGTCCGCCCTCTATCTTGTCGAGATTCGTAAGAGACTCGACCATGGCAAGATTATGGCGGAACGCAAGGTTGTGGTTCGGCTGGTCCGGGACGTTGAAGTTCTCCAGCGAGGTTGCGTCGGTTCCGATGGCTTTGATCTTCTTTTCCGTTATGAGCCATTCCATGGCATCACACGCTATGTAAGGATACGGTTCCCACTCTTCGGTGCGCCAGTTCTTGTCAAGACCCGTGTGGAGGAATACCATATCTCCTTCCTGAATCTTGCCCCCATATGCCTGGAATTCCTCAAGAGACATGCAGTCACCGGCTTTCTTATCGGTGAAGTTCAGGACGACCGCTTCTCCTATCAGGCTTGTAAGAGGAAAGGCGGATGCATCCAGTCCGTCCTTTACATGATGGAGCGGGAATTCCACATGGGTGCCGCAGTGGGTAGAGAAGTTCACATCACCGGACACGTACCATGTACCGGGGCTGTGAGGTTCGCCCCGCTCTCCGAGGATGTCTACATCATATACCCAGGTCTGCAGGTTAAAAGGTTCTTCTCTTGGAATCATGCGGTGGCTCAGTTCCACTACTTTGCTGAAATCTACTTTCATAATCTTTCTCCTTTTCATTGTCTGGTTCTTGTATGTTCCATTTTGTGACAGCGGCTTACTCCCGGAGCATGTCTGAGCGTTTCTTCATGGTCTCCTTCAAGTCATAGTACAGCTCTTTGTAGAGGGCGAAGTACCGGCTGTACTGTTCGTGATGTGAGAGGTTGGGGCGGATGGGCACATCCATGGCAATCCAGCGCTTAATCAAGCTGTAATCACTTATCTGTCCGGATCCTATGGCTGCGAGGAAGGCATCGCCGAGAGGGGCCTCTGCATCCTGTACAGGCGTGTACACGGGAAGTCCGGTGACGTCTGCAAATATCTCCTTCCACAGGCCGGAGCGTGCCCCGCCTCCGACGAGCACGATCTTGTCGATTCCAGACATAGAGCCTGCCATACATTCCATGATGTGCCTGAGCGCATAAGCTACCGATTCCAAAACAGCCCGGTATATATGTGCCCTCGTATGTGAGAGGGTGAGGCCGAACAGTACCCCGGTGGCGTTCTCGTCCCATATAGGCGTCCGCTCCCCCATAAAGTAGGGGAGCGCGATAAGGCCGTCAGATCCGGGGCCTGCCTTGGCATCCCGGACTTCTTTTTCCAGAAGCTCATATGAGGAAGCGGAGTCCTGGCCAAGAAAATTCTGGGCAAACCATCGTGGAAGCGCGCCTGCAGTGGATGCACCGCCGTACGTGTAGCTCATAGTGTCCGGCTCTATGCAGTAAGGCATGGAGATAAGATTAGGATTACAGGGCGCCGTACGGTGTATAAAGCCCCAGTTCAGGGAAGTCCCGAGCACGGCGGCATTGTCGCCGGGCTTGGTGATTCCCGCACTGAGCATAGAGGCGATACAGTCTACAGTACCGGCACATAACGGCACGGGACGGCTGATTCCAAGCTTATCCTGATACTCCTTGTTCAGAGTCCCTATGATTTCCTCTGACTTACAGAATCTGGAAGGGAGGGAGTCAAAAGGGATTCCCAATCTGAAGCACATATCTTGGGACCAGGTATGTCTTTCATAGTTGTATATGCCTCCCACATTCCCGGCGGAACTATAGTCGACGGCCAGTTCTCCGGTCATTTTGTATATGATATAACTGTGTATCGGGATGATATGCCGGATTTTGGACCAGACAGAAGGCTCATGCTTCCTGACCCAGAGCAGCTTTGTATATCCGAAGTAGGAATCTATGCCATTGCCGGATGTACGGAAGATATCTTCTTCTCCAATCGCTGCCCGTAGTTCCCGGCTTTCGTTCTCTGCGCGGCGGTCCATCCAGATGATGGAGGGGCGCACAGGGATCATATTCTCATCGCACATGGCGCCGGTCCCTCCGTACAGTGCGCTGATGCAGACGGCTTCTATGGTGTCCGAAGGGGAAAGCCTGCCCGTAACGGTGCCAACTGCCTCCACGGCGGCGTTAAGCCACACGTCAGGGTGCTGCTCGGCCCAGTTGCTGCAAGGCTTTACGAGGCCGTAGGATACGGATGCCTGTGCGTGGATGGTGCCGTGTACATCGGCGGCTACCGCCTTGGTGCTTGATGTGCCTATATCACATCCGATAAATAAGTGTCTGTCCATGTCATCTCCTCCTGTCACAGCGCGGCTTCTTTCAATTCTTTCATCCCGTTTAGGTATTCTTCTTTTGACGGGGTCTTCCCGTGGAATGCGACCACATGCTCCATGAATGAGATTCCTTTGCCTTTGACCGTATGGGCGATGATGGCGGTGGGCTGTCCCTTATGGCTGCGTGCGGCATCGAGCGCCTCGAAGATAGCATGGAAATCATGCCCGTCGATTTCAAGCGTGTGCCAGCCGAAGGCATCCCATTTTGCTTTGATGTCGAGCATGTTTTTCACGTTCTTCGTCTCGGCGTCATTCTGCAGACCATTGACGTCGATGAGCGCGGTGAGGTTATCGAGAGAGTAGTGGGCGGCGGTAGCCGCTGCCTCCCATATCTGGCCTTCGTTCAGCTCACCGTCCCCTATCATGCAGTATACGCGGCCTTGGTGCCCTTGGTAGCGGTTGGCCAGGGCCATGCCGTTGGCGGCGGAAAGACCGATGCCGAGAGAGCCGCTTGTCATCTCCACGCCCGGCGTCTTCTTCATGTCCGGGTGCCCCTGCAGCATACAGTCGATTCTCCGGAAGGAAGTGAGAAGCTTTTCCTTTGGGAAGAAGCCGGCATTGGCAAGAGTGGCGTAAAGTGCCGGAGCAGTGTGGCCTTTGGAGAGGACGAAGCGGTCCCGTTCCGAATCTTCCGGGGCCGCCGGATGATAACGCATCTCGTCAAAGTAGAGGGCGGTCAGCATCTCTACCATAGAGAAGGAGCCGCCGAGATGGCCGGAACGGATATTGTAAACCATCTCCAGAATATCTCTGCGTATGATATTTGCCTGTGCTTTCAGTTCTTTTATATCTCTGGACATCATTAACCTCCTATGCTTTCATACTGATGGCCCGTCTGGCAGCGTCGACGATATGGTCCGCGGTGAGGCCGTACTTCTGATAGAGTTCATCCTGAGTACCTGACTCTCCGAAGCGGTCCTCCACTCCGACACGGATAACCGGTACGGGACAGGTCTGTGACAGATACTCGCTTACCGCGCCTCCGAGCCCTCCTGTGACCGAGTGGTCTTCGGCGGTTACAAAGGCTTTTGTCTTCCTGGCCCTGTCAAGGAGCAGATCTTCCGGCAGCGGTTTGATGGAATAGGTATTCAGGACGGTTGCGTGGATTCCCCCGGAGCGTAGGGCAGAGGCGGCGAGAAGGGCCTGCTCCACCATAAGCCCGCAGGCTGCGATGGTGACATCGGAACCTTCCCGCAGGACATCCGCTCCACCGGGGAAAAAGGGCTTATGTTCGTCGAATATGTCTTCCGCCAGATCACGCCCGAGCCTGAGATATGCAGGGCCTTCGTGCTTTAACATGGCTTCCACGGCGGCCTTAGTCTCAGTCACGTCAGCGGCCGCATATACCTTGAAGTTGGGCAGGGCGCGCATGACGGCGATGTCCTCCAGCGCCTGGTGGGTTGCCCCGTCCTGCCCTACGCAGAGCCCGCTGTGGGTAGCGATAATCTTTACGTTCAGATTAGGATATGCGATTGCCTGGCGTATCTGCTCAAATGGCTTTTCGGATACGAACATGGAAAAGCCTACGATTACAGGAAGAAGGCCGGCTGCTGCCAGCCCGGCAGCCGTACCGATCATGTCGGCCTCGCTGATGCCGACACCGAACATACGGTCAGGCCAGGCTTTGGTGAACTCGGTCAGCTTCAGTGCCCGGGCAGAATCGGCATTCAGGACGACCAGGTTATCATAGTCTTTGGCACTTTTCATGACGGTGTCGATAAGCGTCGAGCGAAATGATTTTTTCATAAATGTTAGTCCTTTCTAAAAATTATTTTGTAAAATTTAGTTTATGCTCCAATTATAGAATACAATAAATGGATTGTAAATACTAAATAATGCACAACATATTACATTGTTTTATTGGATAAAAATGTATAATATGGATAAAATATGGCGATAATACAGATTAACAACTCCAAAAATAACGTGTTGAAAGCGGAGTAAAACTATGGGATAATAAGACTAAGATGACAGAATGGGAGAAAAGCAAATGGGTATGATTGAAAATGGACGTAATATTCTGGCGACGACAAGGTTTCTTCTGCCCAGCCTGACGGCGGCGGAAAAGAGAGTGGCAGAGTTTGTCCTGGCATCGCCAAAGGAAGTTACCAGGATGTCTCTTAAGAAGCTTGCGGTAAGATGCGAGTGCGGGGAAGCCACGATTGTCAGGCTCTGCAAGACGATTGGAGTATCGGGTTACGCACAGCTCAAGAGCCTGCTGGAAGTGCAGCTTCAGATGCCTGCCCTCGAGGAGGAATCCGTGCGCCTTAGTACCGGGCAGGGGATGGGAGAAATCGTGGCAAGAGTGTTTGAGCTGAACATACTGAATCTGCGCAGGACGCTTGAAGTAGCTGCGGTAGAAGAATATGAAAATGCATGCGAGGTGATATCGACTGCTAACAAGATATGCTTCTTTGCCATTGGCGACGCCATGTTTCCGTGCAGCTATGCGAGCCTGCGGTTCCGAAGGATCGGTTACGACTGCTATGCGGACAGCGATGCGGATGTGCAGATCGTGAACGCGTGCAACATGAAGGAGGGGGACGTGGCGATTGCCATCTCCCACAGCGGCAGGACGAAGCAGGTGGTGGAGGCCATGCGCATCGCGAAGAGCCGGGGGGCCGTTACGATATGTATCACGAAGGCCGGAAAGTCGGAGCTTACGAAGTATTCAGATATCGTCCTGTACAATGTGACGACGGATACGACGGTGGACAAAGAGATCATTGCCCGCAGGGTAGCCGAGCAGGCTATGCTGGATGCGGTGTACATGGGCGTGCTGCAGAAGATGGAGTCCAATTCGTTTGCAAGATTACAAGAGGTTTCAGAGAATTTGAAGGTGAACAAATTGCCGGATAAAAATGTGTAAGGTCGAGGAAAATCTGGGAGGAACAATCAACATGAAGTATAAAGCGAAGGATATTGCCCGGGAACTGGGGGTATCCCCGGCTACCGTATCCCTGGTTCTTAACAATAAGCCGGGGGTCGGTGAAGAAAAAAGAGAAGAGATCATGAAGAAGATTATAGAGCTGGACTGTGAGTATCTTTTGAAGGACGGGGGAGTCAAACGGGGGGACATAGGCTTTGTCATATATAAGTGCGGCGGGGCGATCGTAGACGAATATCCATTTTTCAACTATCTGTCCGAGAGCCTCAACAAGGCCATCGAGAGGAACAGCTATACGATGACCATGATGTACCTGGACAAGAGCATGCCGCTGAATGAGCGGTATGTGGCACTGGAGAACTTCCGGTATGCCGGCTATATCGTTTACGCGGTGGAGATGTATCCGGAGGACATGGAGATATTCTCCAAGCTCAATGTCCCGTGCGTCTTCATAGACAATCCATTTCCGACGCTGGCGGTGGACACGGTTACGGTGGATAACTACCTCGGGATATACCAGGGGTTTGAATATCTGTACCAGATGGGGCACAGAGAGTTCGGCTATATCAAGAGCAAGGTGCCGATTCTCTGCTTTGAGGAGCGGATGCAGGCGTTTGAGGACTGTCTGCGGCGCAGGGGGCTTACGTTCGACGTGGATCGGATTATGGAAGTGGGTTATATGGAATCGGAGACGGAGCGGGACGTGGGCCGCTATCTGGACGTCCATGCGAAGCTGCCTACGGCATTTCTCGCGGATAACGATCTGCTTGCATGCCGTGCGGTGCAGGCCATGAAGAAGCGGGAGATAAAAGTGCCGGACGAAGTCTCTATCGTCGGGTTCGACAACCGGCCGATCTGTTCATTTACGGATCCCAAGGTTACGACGGTTCAGCTGTCCGGCGATGAGATGGGTGAGATGGCCGTAGAGATGCTCATGGAAAAGATGAGCAACAAAAGGAAGCATACGGTAAAATATAAACTTGGAACAAAATTAATTGTGAATGAAAGTGTGAAGAAATTGGTATAAATCGGAGTGGTTAAAAATTTAGTAGTGTTTTTGCTAAAGTTAATTTAGCAAAAACACTATTTTTTTATTTACAATTTAGTTGACATGACAGGATAAAGGTGATATAACTTGGTTATAAAGTCAAAAAACAGAGGGAAATACGTTAAAAGTTAGTCAAAGTGCTACATTTCTCGAAATATTTATAAGTTGTTGGATAAATTTCGAAAAAATAATTTAGTCAATAATTTATAGAAAATTTACTAAATAGCGATTCCCCGTGACTGAAAAATTTAGAAGAAAGGAGGACATTTCAAGGAGGCTTTGCAACATGCAGAAAGCAAAGGTTAAGTTTGAAAGGAGAAAATTATGAAAAAGAGAATTATCAGTTTATTATTGGTCGCAGCTATGGTATTGGCCATGGCAGGATGCGGAAGCAAAGACGAAGGAAAATCTGATTCAAAATCAGAGGAAAAGAAGACGGAGGATACTCAGGAAGCTGCAAATGCAAAAGCACTTGCAGACCAGGACTTCGATACGAGCTATGAGCCGAAGAAAGACGAATACAAGATTTACTGTACATACAAGTTGGTACATGCATGGTATGACGCGATTGAAGTCGGTGTCAAAGCAGCCGTAGCGGACTTTAAGGACAGGGGCGTTACGATTGATTATGAGTGGTATGCACCGGTTGAGCCGGATGCAGTTGACCAGGTCAACTCGATCGAGACTGCAGTAGGACAGGGATATGATCTGGTCGCGGTAGACGTCAACCAGATCGAGACGACACAGCCGGCGGTTGACGATGCCGTAGATGCAGGGGTTAAGGTCGCACTGTTTGCATCTTCTGATATCCCGGATTCCGAGAGGTCATTCTTCGTAGGGAATAATGACAACTACGGCGACGGTGCTGCAATCGCCGAAGCAGTATGCGAGAAGATGGGCAAAAAAGGCAAGATAGCTTTCCTGTCAGGAACAATCGGGGCATCTTCCCACGAACAGCGTTTGGAAGCTTTCTACGATACTGTTGAGAAATATCCGGACATCGAGGTAGTCGATGACCAGAGAGATAATGACTTCGTAGAGAAGGCCATCGAAATTACAGAAGCATGGATGCAGGCATATCCGGACCTTAACGGTATCCTCTGCAACAACATGTCCAATCCCGTAGGCGCATGTCAGGCTGTAAAAGATGCAGGCAAGAGCGGTGAAGTGATCATCGGCGGTATGGATCATGACCTTCGTACGTTCAACTACCTGAAAGACGGTACATTATATGTTGCCCAGGTACAGAACTGCTACGACATGGGATACAAACTGATCTACAATGCGGTGAAATGTATCGACGGCGAAGACGTAGATGAAATCACAGACGTTGGATCAACATCTGTATACCAGGATCAGGCAGACGAGTACATCGACATGCTGTTTGGCGACGCGAAATAAGCAGAATTAAGCTTCGCTTGGAAGCAGGGTACATCTTTTGTAAGGTTAAATAATTCCACGCGATTATGTGAGCATGGTTGCGTGGAATTTTTATACCTTGGTATCAGAAGCGCACCCGTGCCCAGGGCTTGGGCCAGTGATAAGAAAAGAGAAGAAAGGCAGCACGAAAAGGCAGCACAAAGGATTGAAAAAAAGGTAGAGGAAGTGAATAAGTTGAGCGAATTCGTAATTGAAATGAAAGGAATCACCAAGACCTTCCCGGGAACAAAGGCGCTGGATAAAGTCGACTTGAGCATCAGGCCGGGCGAGATCCATGCACTGCTGGGAGAAAACGGTGCAGGTAAGAGTACACTGATGAATGTCCTCACCGGACAGTACATCATGGACGAAGGCGAGATCTTCATGGACGGCAGACCGGTCAAGATCTCATCCCCTAAGGATGCCTTTGGCAAGAATATCGTATTAGTTCCACAGGAACTGAACCTGATTCCCGAAGCTACGATCGAGGAAAATATTTTCCTCGGGAATGAGAGAGCCAAAGGAACTTTGATTAACTGGAAAGAGACACAGAAAGAAGCAATCGAATTATTGAAGATTTTAAATGTTGAGATAGATGTGACGCGTAAAGTCAAGACGCTGTCTGCTGCGTACCAGCAGCTCGTGTCTATTGCGCGGGCACTCGCCTATTCGCCGAGGGTGCTTATTCTGGATGAGCCGACGGCGGTGCTGACGAATAAAGAGGCCGTATCCCTGTTTGAATCCATGCAGAGGTTAAAAAAAGAGGGGACGGCGATGGTATTCATCACCCACCATCTGGACGAAGTGCTTGAGCAGGCGGACCGCATGACGATTATGCGTGACGGGCAGCTCGTGAAAGTAGCGGAAGTCAAAGATATGACAAAAGAAGATATCATTACCAGCATGGCGGGCAAAAAGGTAGAACAATCCAAGCACATTGCAAGAGAAGTGTCCGGCGAAGTATTCTTTGAGGCAAAGGAGCTGAACCGGGAAGGGGAGTTCCAGGATGTGAACTTCCAGGTCAAAAAAGGAGAGATTCTCTGCGTGGCAGGGCTCGTAGGCGCCGGCAGGACGGAGATATTCAAGACGGTTTTCGGGATTACCCAGAAGGAGCCGGGCGGAAAGACGTTCGTGGAAGGAAAAGAAGTAGATATCAAGGATCCGCGTGTGGCAATCAGACTCGGCATGGGATATGTATCCGAGGAAAGACGGCATGACGGTATCACGCCGGGCATGTCTGTGCTTGAAAATATGATGCTTCCTTCTTATGACCAGCTGAAGAAGGGCGGCCTTATCAATTTCAAAGAGGCATCCCGGATTGCGGATGATTACATCAGCAAGTTTAAGATCAAGACTGCAGGACAGGAGCAGCTTATCAAGAACTTAAGCGGCGGCAACCAGCAGAAAGTTATCGTTGCGCGCTGGATGGCCAAAGGTATCAAGATGCTCATCATGGATGAGCCCACCAGAGGTATCGATGTCAATGCCAAAGGAGAGATACATCAGCTAGTCAGAGAGCTGGCGGACAACGGAGTCGCGGTAGTGGTCATCTCTTCCGAGATGGAAGAGGTACTGGCGCTCGCGGACCGGGTGATGGTCGTACACCAGGGAAGAATCAAAGGATATATTGAAGATGTAGACATGACCACAGAAGAAGATGTTCTGAAAGTGGCATTTCAGTAGGAGGGAATAAAACAATGGGTAAAAAAATGATTGATTTCTTTAAATCTACTGCAGGGATGGTACTTATTGTAACAATTCTTGTAGGTATCGCGGTTCACGCTGCCACAGGCAACTTTTTCACGGCATATAACATCAGTACGCTGACGCGTGCGGCTTCCTTTATCATCATCATCAGTTTCGGGCAGACGATCGTGCTCCTGACAGGAGGCATCGACCTTTCCGTGGCGGCTATCGGCTCTGTCAGCAGTATGTTTGCGGCTACCTTTATGGTTGAGATGGGGATGAACTCTTATCTTGCAATTATCGTATCTTGCCTCCTTGGTATCGTATTTGGTGCGGTCAATGGATTTTTCATCGCGTATCTAAAGATTACTCCATTTATCGTTACGCTGGCAACAGGAGAGATATATAAAGGTATCGTATACATCATTACGAAGGGTATGCCTATCGTGGGCGTCCCGGAGGATGCGCAGTTTATCGCAAATGGAGTCATCGGGGATATTCTGCCGACGATTGTAATTATCATGATTGTCATCTGTGTCATACTGACCATCATGCTCAGACGGACCAAATTCGGCCGTCACATCTTTGCGCTTGGCGGCAATCGGAACTGTGCGAAGATCGTCGGCATCAAGACCGAGCGGGTAGAGATGATGGTGTACTGCTTAAGCGGGCTTCTGGCGGCTACGGCCGGGGTGCTTATGACGTGTAAGCTGGCGTCCTTCCAGGCGAGTATCGGAGCCAACTGGGTCATGCCTTCCGTAACAGCTTCGGTCCTTGGCGGAACGTCTATGACCGGTGGTATCGGAGGGGTTGTCGGTACTGTAATCGGTGGTCTCTTAAGTGGCACCATATCCACATCTATCACGCTGATGCGTGTGTCATCTTACTGGGAGACGGTTGTTACCGGCGGCGTCGTTCTAATCGCGGTAGTTATCGATGCTATGAAGGAAAACCCTGTCATGCGTGAGAAGATGGTGCGTATGTTCAAGAGAAAATAATCCGTGTGATACATAGACAGAACGATTCAATGATAGAAAGGACGGTAATATGGAAAATCTAAAAGCATTGGCTTACCAATTAAGAGAAACCGTAATCGACATGATCGTCGAGGGGAAGGCCGGCCACATCGGCGGCGACATGAGCGTGATGGAGATCCTGACGGAGCTGTACTTCTGCCAGATGAACGTAAGCCCTGAGAACCAGGACGACCCGGACCGCGATAAGTTCGTCATGAGCAAGGGGCACTCCGTGGAGGCCTACTACGCGGTGCTGGCGGAGAAGGGGTTCTTCGATAAGGAGGAGCTCGTCTCCACCTTCAGCAAGTTCGGCTCCAGGTTCATCGGCCACCCGAACAACAAGCTTCCGGGCGTGGAGATGAACTCCGGCTCCCTGGGCCATGGCCTTCCGGTCTGCGTCGGCATGGCGCTGGCGGGAAAGATGAACGGCCAGGGCTACCGGGTGTACACGGTGATGGGCGACGGCGAGCTGGCGGAGGGCTCCGTATGGGAAGGGGCCATGGCGGCCAGCCAGTACAGGCTCGACAACTTGTGCGCGGTGGTGGACCGGAACCGGCTGCAGATATCCGGCAGCACGGAGGACGTGATGGGGCACGACGACCTGCATGAAAGGTTCCGTGCCTTCGGCTGGCACGTGATCGACGTGGCGGACGGCAACGACATCGATGAGCTCCACGCGGCGTTCGAGGAGGCGAAGACGGTGAAGGGTCAGCCCACCGTGCTGATCGCCAACACGGTGAAGGGGAAGGGCTCTTCCGTGATGGAGGACAAGGCGAACTGGCACCATAAGGTTCCGAACGAGGAGGAGCTTATGCAGATAAGGAAGGACCTGGAGGAGAAGAAGGCAGAGCTTGAAAAGGAGGGGACGCTTCATGGCTAAGATAGCGAACAAGCAGGTGATATGTGAGGTACTGATGGAGGCGGCAAGGACGGACAGGGACGTGGTGGCGCTGTGCAGCGACTCCCGTGGGAGCGCGTCGTTCACGCCGTTCGCAGACGGGCTGCCGGGGCAGTTCGTGGAGACGGGGATCGCGGAGCAGAACCTGGTGAGCATCTCGGCGGGGCTTGCGAAGTGCGGGAAGAAGCCGTACGCGGCATCGCCGGCGTGCTTCCTGTCCACGAGGAGCTATGAGCAGTGCAAGATAGACGTGGCATATTCGGACACGAACGTGAAGCTGATCGGGATCAGCGGAGGGGTGAGCTACGGAGCGCTGGGGATGAGCCACCACTCGGCGCAGGACATCGCGGCGATGTCGGCGGTGCCGAACATGCGGGTGTACCTGCCGAGCGACCGGCTGCAGACGGAGCTGCTGACGAAGGCGCTGCTTGAGGACGAGAAGCCGGCGTACATCCGTGTAGGGCGGAACGCGGTGGAGGACGTGTATGAGGAAGGGAAGGTGCCCTTCGAGATGGATAAGGCGACCTTCGTGACGGAAGGGAGCGACGTGGCGGTGATCGCCTGCGGGGAGATGGTGAAGCCTGCGGCGGACGCGGCAGCGAAGCTGCGTGAAGAAGGGATCGGAGTGACGGTGGTAGACATGTACTGCATCAAGCCGCTGGACCGCGCGGCCATCCTGAAGGCAGCGTCGGGAGCGAAAGCGGTGGTGACGGTAGAGGAGCACGCCCCGTACGGAGGCCTGGGCTCGATGGTAAGCCAGGTGGTCGGGAGCGAATGCCCGAAGAAAGTGGTCAACCTGTCGCTGCCGGACGCGCCGGTGATCACGGGGACCTCGAAGGAGGTGTTCCGGCATTACGGGCTGGACGCGGAAGGAATTGCAAAGACAATAAAGGGAATCTTGTAGGAATTTTCATAGGGGTCAGACCCCTGTGGCCACAGGGGTCTGACCCCTATCCTACAACCCTTATGATTGGAGGGGAAATATTGTCAGATAATTATATCATCAGCATAGACCAGAGTACCCAGGGGACGAAGGCCCTCCTCTTCGACGGGAGCGGCAGCCTGATCCGCAGGACCGACAAGCCCCATGCCCAGATCGTGAACGAGAAGGGCTGGGTCTCCCATGACCCGGAGGAGATTTACCGCAATACGATCCAGGTGGTGGCGCGGCTCCTGGAGGAATCCGGTATCGACAGGGGACGTGTCGCCGGCATCGGTATCAGCAACCAGCGGGAGACGTCCCTTGCATGGGACCGGACTACCGGCGCACCCTTCGGCCACGCCATCGTATGGCAGTGTGCCCGGGCCGCGGACATCTGCGAGCGGGTGGAGCGCCTCGGCGAGGCGGAGCACATCCGCAGGGCCACCGGCATGAACCTCTCCCCCTACTTCCCGGCGTCCAAGATTGCCTGGATCCTGGAACATGTGGAAGGGGCCAGGGAGAAGGCGGACCAGAGGGAAATCTGCCACGGCACGATAGACAGCTGGCTCATCTATAAGCTGACCGGGGGCAGGTCGTACAAGACCGACTACTCCAACGCCTCCCGGACGCAGCTCTTCAACATCTTCGAACTCAAGTGGGATGCGGACATCTGCCGGCTCTTCGGAATCGACCCGGCGAACCTGGCCGAGGTGTGCGACTCGGATTCCGACTTCGGGGAGACGGACCTCGAAGGGCTGCTCCCTCGCCCGGTGCCAATCCACGGGGTGCTCGGGGATTCCCACGGCTCCCTGTTCGGACAGGGCTGCTTAAGGCCTGGCATGATAAAGTCCACCTACGGCACAGGCTCCTCGATCATGATGAACATCGGGGAGGAGCCGGTCCTAAGCACCCACGGGGTTGTGACGTCCCTTGCGTGGAGCATGGGCGGGAAGGTGAACTACGTGCTGGAAGGGAACCTGAACTACACGGGGGCGGTGATCACGTGGCTGAAGGACGACCTGAAGCTCATAAGCTCGCCGGCAGAGACGGAGGAGCTGTCGAGGGCGGCGGTGCGGGATGACAGCCTGTACCTCGTCCCGGCATTCTCAGGGCTTGGGGCGCCGTACTGGGACAGCCGTGCGACGGCGGCCATCGTAGGGATGACGCGCACGACGGGCCGTGCGGAAGTGGTGAGGGCAGGCGTGGAATGCATCGCCTACCAGATAACGGACATCGTGAAAGCGATGAGCCAGGATGCCGGGATGAAGGTGGAAGAGCTGCGTGTGGACGGAGGCCCGACGAGGAACCGGTACCTGATGCAGTTCCAGAGCGACATCGCCCAGGCGGTGGTACAGGTGCCGGATTCGGAGGAGCTGTCGGGGATCGGCCCGGCGTACGCGGCAGGGCTTGCCCTGGGCGTATGGGACGTACGGATCTTCGACAAGCTAAAGCGGGTAACATATGAGCCGCATATGGACGGCACATGGAGAGATAGAAAATATCAAGGCTGGAAATCAGCAGTCGGAACTATATTAACGAGGTAAGACACTTAATAAACCAAGAAAAGAGGTAGACAGCAATGGAAGGAAAAATGAAAGTATGTGTTTTGACAGGAAAGCAAAAGCTGGAATGGGTAGAGCGCGACATACCGCAGCCAGGCAAGGGCGAGCTTCAGATTAAGCTTGAATATGTAGGCGTATGCGGCTCTGACCTTCATTTCTATCAGGAGGGGCAGCTTGCGAACTGGACGTTAGACGGCCCGCTAGCCCTCGGACATGAACCGGGCGGTGTGGTTACCGGAATCGGAGAAGGAGTGGAGGGATTTGAAGTCGGTGACAAAGTGTCGATTGAGCCGGCAGTGCCATGTGGAAAATGCGAAGACTGCCGCAAAGGCAATTATAACCTGTGCCAGAATATAAAAATGCTTGCCATTCCGGGCGAGCGGGACGGTGTGAATGCGGAATACTGTACACATGACGCCAGCATGTGCTACAAGCTGCCTGAGAATATGTCAACTCTGGAAGGCGCTATGATAGAGCCCCTTGCAGTCGGTATGCACGCCACAGAACTGTCAGACGCCAGAATCGGCGAGACGGCCATCGTCCTTGGAAGCGGCTGTATCGGCCTGTGTACGGTCATGAGCCTGAAAGCGCGAGGCGTCAGTGAAATCTATGTGGCTGACGTGATGGACAAACGGCTTGAAAAGGCCATGGAAGTCGGGGCGACAAGAGTATTCAACAGCACAAGAGAGAGTATCGAAGAATTTGCCAGGACATTGCCGGGCGGCGGTGCAGACCAGGTATATGAGTGCGCAGGCAACCGCGTCACGACACTGCAATCCTGCAGGCTGATTAAACGTGCGGGAAAAGTTACCCTGGTAGGCGTATCACCGGAACCGGTACTGGAACTTGATATCGCGACGCTGAATGCAATGGAGGGCGTCGTCTATTCCGTATATCGTTATAGAAACTTGTGGCCAAAAGCAATTGCCGCCGTTTCCTCAGGGGCGATTCCGGTAAAGGATATCGTATCCCATGAATTTGATTTCAAAGACTGTATCGAAGCCATCGAGTACAGTCTGAACCATAAGGATGAAGTGATAAAATCAGTCGTCAAGTTTGTATAAACTGTACATAAAAAACGGTATAAAGGGAGAGAATTCGCTCATTCTTTATACGGGGGCAGTCTCTTTTTGCATGGAGGAGGCTGTCCCTATTGACATTTTGTGAAAGACAGGAGCAAGTAATATGAAAAAAACAGCAGTGCTATTGGCAGCGTTTATCGTTGCAGCTTCTCTTGCGGGCTGCTCGAATAAACTGTCAGATAAATATGTAACCGTAAATGAATACGAGGGAATTGAGGTAGAAAAAGCGGAGGTTACAGATACGACGGACGAAGAGATCGATAAGGTAGTGGCAAGGATGATGGAGGGTTATACGGCACAGCATGACCTTCCGAAAGATACGCCGATTACTGATGAGATTGTAAAGGAGACGCTTTCGGATACGGCTGACACGGTGGAAGAGTACAGAGAAGACCTCCGCAGACAGATAGATAAGGCAAAGGAAACTGCCGCCCGGGAGAAAATAGAGACGAGAGCCTGGGAGCAGGTGATAGATAAGACAGAAGTCAAGAGTTATCCGAAAGACCGTCTCAAAGAGGTGGAGAAGCATCTGGAAAGCCAGTATCAAGATTATGCAAAAGAGGCAGGCATGGAATATGACGCGTACATGGAGGCTCTTGGGATGACGGACAAAGAGCTGCGTCAGGCGGCAAAGGCATCAGTAAAGCAGGAGCTTGCAGCAGAGGTCATAGCTGACAAGTATGGGCTGAAGCCAAATGAAGAAGAGTTCCAGAAGGCGTTGGAAGAATACGCGAAAGAATACAGGTTCCCCAATACAGACCTGCTTCTTAAGGCAGTGACGGAAGAAGAGATGCGCCTCCTCGTAACACAGGATAATGTGAAATCCTGGATTGCAGACCGCTGTAAGCTTGTAGAAGCATCCGAAGAGACGAAGGCAGAAGATTCGGAAGATGAGACAGCCGAAGCGGATACGAAGGCAAAAGAGGACGGAAATGCGGCAGTTCAATAGAAGAAGGAGATAGCAGGCATGAAGACAAAAGTAATCATGGTGCGCCATGGAGAGACCGAATGGAATGTAAGCTGCAGATTTCTGGGAAGTGTGGACATTCCTCTGAATGAAAAAGGAAGAAGACAGGCAGGATATGCGAAGAAAGCGCTGAAGGACGAGAGAATAGATGTCATCTATTCAAGCCCTATGAAACGGGCTCTTGAGACAGGAGAAATCATACGAGGGAACCGTCCCTTACCTATACTTGAAGATGACGGACTCCGGGAAATCTGCTGCGGCAAGTGGGAAGGGCTCAATGGCAAAGAGGTAGAAGAAAGATATTCGGGCCAGATAGCACTCTGGGAAAATCATCCTGAGAAGATCAAGATCGAGGGCGGCGACACGTTTCAGGAGGTGTCGGACCGGATAACGGAGACGTTCTGGAGAATCGTAGACAGCAACAGGGGCAGGACCATCCTCATAACATCACACATGATTTGCCTGACGCTGCTCATGATGCGTTTTAAGAGGACGGGTATCAGCGAGATATGGGCGGTAAAGCCTATCGGCAACGCTGCACTCAATATCGTGGAGGTATCTGACGATGATAAAGTAGAGATAATATCCTGGAGTGATGACAGCTATGTTCCCGAAGCAGATAGAAAAGGAAGCGCGCTCGTGGCAGGAAGACACGACGCCGGTAAAGAATAAGAAGAACGAAACATAAGAGCAGCAGGCAGAACGGCTATCCGTTCTGCCTGCTGTTCTTATGTGCTTGCCAGATACCAAAAAAGGTGAACAGACGGAGCGTATGGTAAAAATAACCAGATGATTTGATGTTACGGCATGCTATGATAAAAATCAAATTATTAGGTTAAAGGAGAGAATCATGAAATGAAGAAAGCGGTATTGGATCAGAACATTTTAAAAAAATACAGAGAACATCTGTATGACGAAGAACGGAGCCAGGCGACGATTGAGAAATATATGCGGGATGTCACATATTTCTATCGATATCTGCCGGAGGGGGATAAAGTGATTACAAAAGAGGTTCTGGTCGCATATAAGGGCAGCCTGTCCGACAGATATAAGATGTCCAGCATCAACAGCATGCTCGCTGCCTTGAACGGATTGTTAGAGTTTATGAAGCTGAACAACCTGAAAGTAAAGCTTCATAAGGTACAGCGCTCAGCTTTTTATGATGAGGAAAAGGAGCTTACAAAAAGTGAATATAAGAGGCTGCTGGATACAGCAATGAATAACGGGAATGAACGTCTCTATATGCTGCTGCAGACAATCTGCGGCACGGGGATCAGGGTGTCCGAACATAGGTATATCACGGTGGAAAGCTTGAAAGAAGGGAAAGCGGTTGTCAAAAACAAAGGCAAAGTAAGGGTGATCTTTATCCCTGCCGCCCTTAATAAAATGCTGAAGGACTATTGCCGCAAGGAGAATATTCGGAGCGGCTCCATCTTTATCACCAAAAGTGGAAAACCTATGGATCGGAGCAATATCTGGAACGCGATGAAAAAGCTGTGTATGGATGCAAAGGTGAGCGACAAGAAAGTATTCCCCCATAATCTGAGGCACCTGTTCGCATTAACCTACTACCGTCTGCAGAAGGACGTCGTAAGGCTGGCAGACATCCTTGGCCATGCGAGCATAGAAACGACGAGGACATACACGATGACAACCGGAAGAGAATGTCAGAAGTCGCTTTCAAAGATGAATCTGGTAATCCCGGAGTACAAAAAAACAACATAATATGTATTATGTTGTATATGTAGCTTCTGCTTATTCAAATAATGAGCAAATCTCATTTATTTTCCTCAGTATATATGAAATGGTAAAATTTTACAATATATTTTCTCAAAAAAGTCCAAAAAAATCTATCAAATGCCAAATGTCAGGCCATCATCCTAACAAATCCTTTGATATTAACACCTTATTTTCATTATCTTATCCATATTGAACAGCTATTGTTCAATATGGCATATGAAATATTATTAAAAACCGCGGTCTACAACATAATACATATTATGTTGTATATTAGTTTACCAAGGGAGTACAACATAATACATATTATGTTGTAAACTGGGGGAGTACAATATGATAAAAAGATTAGGAAAGATTTGGAGAAAACCGCAGTCTTTATTTCTTGCAGTTTTAATTCCAGTATTGGCCGTACTTTCATTTGCTGGGGAGCGGACGATGAATGTACAGGCATCAGCCGGCCCGTCGGCGGTTTCCGGGCCGGTGACGGTTGGTGAACTAAAGGCTGAAAAGATGGAAAGCAATGGATCTTCTTCCATAGAGGTGCCTATGTATACGATGGAAGAAGGGAAGCCGATGGGACACTACCAGTTTTCCGGGGGAGATATCATAAATATCGATGACCAGACATTTGAAGGCCTGCCCTATAGGTTCGCGCGTGCTGAAATCAGGCTGCTTGAAGGTGCGACCTGGAAGGTATATCCAATCAACTATTATGACAAGATAGGGGATAGGCGCTACTATTCCGTAGATAATGGCGACGGCCCTGCCCAGGACTTTGAGATAGCGAATGAAGTGCCGGATACTGCTGAAGTCTCCTTCAGGTTCCAGCTGAACACGAAGGAATACAAGGTGAATGTCATAGACGATAAGAAGGCGGAAGGATTCGGACTAGAGTTCATCCTGGGATTCACCGAAGCGGATGGAAGCTTCTACGCAAGGCATAGCACGCATGTCAAGGTAAAGCTGACATATCCTGCAGGGTACCATACGGTGGAAGCGCCGGGCATTACGCCGGTCGGCATCATTTTTGGCGATGCATCCCTTCAGATATCCAGAAGTGAAGACGAGGCAAAAAGAGAGATCACATACTCCTTCATATATCCCGACAAGAGCTTGGATATGACCGTAGTCGGTGACAGGGATGATGGACCTCTCATCTGCGGGGTATACGAAGGCACCGGCAATATGCAGAATACAGAGGCGGGTGACAGCTGGATCAGGAAGACGGATGACGCAGGAGGCTATTCAGAGGGTGATCCGTATTATGGGACGGATTATTATGGGAAGGATTATCTGACGAGGGGAGCGTCAAAACCACGGGGCAGCGATACGAAAAAAGTATTGATGGGCACCGGAGAAAAAGAGATATCAACCGGGACATTTGGAAGCGGCGATGTAATGCACTTTGAATATCGCATGAAACGTGCCGGCGGCAGGGGAACAGCGGACTCCCCTAAATTCTTCTACTGGCCGTCCCCTACATTGACCCTGAGCTACTTCCCGAACGGCGCGGATTATTCTGCATCGCATCCGATAAATGAAACGTTCAACTTCTGGGACCCATCCTGGGAAGATACGAGCGATACAGGCGCGGCCCAGATAACGGAAAGCTATACTGCAGGGAATGGAGCCCAGATAAAGATCGAGGTTAAGAAGGCGCAGCTCATAACCGACACGACAGTACATTATGATTTCAGGGCCATAGTAACAATCAGCAATATGAAAAACAGCTTCTATCTACAGACGCAGTCTAGCAGCAGCGTACAAGGCTCCCACTATTTCCGTGGCTTAGACAAGGTATCTATCGAAGCGGCAGGAGATGAGGCGGATTCGTACTTGATGCTGGACCCAAATGACACTGGCGGAGCCGGCGGGAGCCGGAACAAACGCACAATCAGACCAGGGGGAGTATTCTTAGACAAGCAGTCCATAGCCAACAAAGAATATCCGTCCGGCACGGGGATCCCCGGTGCCGCTGACGATCAATATTCATTCAAATTCGGTGTCACGCCTGAGTGGGGATACACGCACCCCCGGATATTAAGCTTTGACGAAAATGGGGAGGTGACAGGGCAGAGAGCCGAGACGATCGAAGCGGAAACGGGAGGGACGCTAGCCCTGGGCAGCTACTCCTGGTTCAATGAGGACTTTAAAAACAGAGGCGAGATCAGCCCGTTCCAATATGTCCTGTTCATGCGGGTCGTTGATAAAGACGGAAAGCACAGCCAGCGGGCTATCGATATAACGACGGAGAAAATAAGCGGACAGATAGTAAATAATGCTGAATTTGTGGACCAAAATAATCCGGATAACGTAATCGTGAAGGGAGACGGGAGCTTCGACCTTCTGGAGGATAATAACAGGATCGTTTTTTCAGACAGCTTCAAGGCGCCTAAACGGGAGGGGGAGACATTTGTCGGGTTCACCATAGAAATCAAGGCAAAAGATAACCCTTTCCTGGATCCGGATAAGGTCGTGAAGACGCTGTACAAGAACAAAGAGGGCACGGACTACTTCAGACCGGGGGACACGGTCAGCCTTGCCGATTATTACCGTCGTGATTCGGCCGACCTGCTAGACATCTGGAAAGAGGGGAAGGGCCTGAACGCGGATGAGCAGGAGCGTCTGGAACTGCTTATGTACACGGCGAAGCTGGAATTGAACATCAAGCTCAACTATAAGCCAGGCGAGAACGTGGAGGGCAGCTTCGTAACAGGGCACGTAAACAAGTATCTGCAGGATGTAGAAGCACCGGGGCTTTCCTATCTGGATACCGCTTCCGACTCGAAAAGCACGAAGGCGATAATCGGGACCAATATCGTATTCAGCAAATTTGCTGAGACATATGATAATGCCGCAGACCACCATACGTATTATCTGAACAGTGATAATACGACTTCCGTGCCTAAAGTGACAGAGGATAATCAGGAGCTCGCCAGGGTGGCATATGACCGCGGGCTGACGGTCACTTATCTGGAGGAGGACGGAAGCCCATTTGCAGGCATCGAGGATCCGACCGTCTATCGGACTTACGACGGACATAACAGGGCGGCCATCCAGTTCCCGACGGCATCCCAGTGTCCGGAAGGAAAGGTGCTCGATTACTGGACGGTCAAGGAGCTTGACGGCTCCGGAAGCTGGGTGCCAAAACCGGGCTACATGATCAAACAGGGGGCGGAGCCGGCAGCCTACGAATTTGCATCAGGGGCTGGTGCGAATAATAAGAGCATACAGCTTCAGGCCGTGTGGAAGGATATCGCACCCGATTCCTATATAACCATACCGAGAAATATACTGCTAAGTGAAGCAGGGACCAATCTGCAGCCGGAAGACAAGTATGCCGGCGTAAAGGTAACAATAGGCTACGAACCTGTGAATGGCAATGAAAAAGAGGTCAACGTAGATGTCCTGAAATCATTCGACCTTTCCCTGGAAGATGATCCGGCAGAGACGATCAAAGTCTTTTCCTATGACGCAGGGGGGAATAAGCTGGACGCTCCGGGAACTGGCGGGAGCTATGCACGTGCCGGAACGTTGGGGGGTACGGCGAGGAGTAAGGACATATGGTTCAATACAGAGACCAGGGACGGCAACGAGACCTATAAGGGGACCTTCAGCATCAGCTCCAATCCATCGGATACCGGGCAGGGAACCTTATTCTATATCTCTGCCGTATCACCATCACCATGAGGTGCATCATGATCAAGAGGATTGTAAGCGCCGGCATCTTCATCCTATGCCTTGCATGCAGCAGCTGCACTGCGCTGGCATATGGAGATGCTGACAAGGGCGGAGAAACAGGACAGATGGAAGTCGTATACGTGCCAGATAACAGGCCTGCGTCAGAGGTCATCTGCAAAGGCGAAGGCAAACTTATGCCAGGCCCCCGTACGGGTGATACGGGCATATTGCTGTATCTGGAAAGGCTGGTAATTGCATCGGCAGCATTGCTGATGTTGATTATAATCATAAAAAAAGGAGAAAACAAATATGAAGAAGATGAAATTTATGAGCGTATTGGCATTGGCTGCTATGATCAGCATAACAATAACAGTACCGGCATTGGCAGCAGGAACTGCGGAGGGAAAGACGCAAGTTACATATACCGCGAATTCTGCGGCACCGGACCTGGCGGACTGGATGGTTTCCTTCCCGAGCAAGGTGACCCTGACTGATTACAATACAGAGGCGAGCAAGGGGCAGTCATTGAACTTTGAACTGCTGGATAAGCTGTCAGGACAGGCTTACGCGGGTACTGAGACCGTTACGGTTTCGGTTGCGGGATACGGCGATGGATTTGACATGGCAGGAGGAAGCGGCGGCTCTGCGAAGATGGGGCTGGCAAATGGTTCAAAGACAGAATTGTCCGGTCCTGATTTTGAGCTGGGCAGTATGAAGGCAAAAGTTGGCGCCGGCAAAGAAAATGTGACCACAGGCTATGCCTATCTGAAAAGCATCACCGATCCAGAGGGAACATTTACAAAAACGGTAACCTTTACATTTAAAGATGGCACCACTTAGAAACCATTCCCACAGGCATGCAGGATGGAGTCGGTCATATCAGAGGACTGACTCCTTTTTGAATAAACATACAGGAGGAAGGACCTATCAAATATAAGATACATCCATTATTACGCACAAAAAGAGTATTCAGGATCCATAACGCCGGCTGCTGGTATTATGCGAATGAGGAAGAGATGCAGGCCTTGTATCCGAATGGCGGGTTCAAAGTGTTTTCGGATATCCATATGCGTGAAAACCCTAAAGCAGAGGATCATCTTGCCGGTGAGAAGGCAGAGGTGGGCCTGTATCCTTATCAGAACAGGCTAGCGTGGACGAAAAGGGTCGTGGGATATATCCCGGTGGTGGACGGAAAAGGGGAAGAGGGCTTCCTCCGGATTGTCGACCATGCCTGGCACAGGCTGCTTTCGGTCATACTGGCGGCGCTCGTATGCGCCATCATATTCCTGGCCGGCATATGGACTGCACGGAAGGACGAAGTCGAGGGATTGGATAAGACGGCGGTGTCCTACCATGTGGAAGGCATTAGAAATACGGACAGCGATTCCATCCTGCTGCCGGGGGTGAGCAAACTGAACGGCAGGGAGGACGATACGCATATCGAGGCCGTACTGCTCAACCCGGAAGGGAATGGATGCTATTTCCGGTATACGATCAAGCAGACGGACACCGGCGAACCACTATACGCCTCCGGCCTGATAGAACCAGGCAAAGCGGTGATGGAATTCGAACTCAGCAGGAAGCTGAAGGCGGGAACATACCCCATCGAGGTTATCGTGGAGACGCGGGACATACAGGATCCTGAGATCGTATATAATGCGGGAAACATAGAGGCACAGCTCATAATAACAGAATAGCGGGGCAGGGAGGAGCATATGGAAGATACATACAGGAAGAGGAAAAGGAAGCATGGCAAAAGGCCTGTCAGGAAAATAATGACGGTGATCCTGCTGCTGCTGATCGCGGCCGCAGGAGTGACGGCAGCATTGACCTATGAGCGCGGGCCGGATCTGGACAAGCATGCGATTGCATATCAGCTGCCGAATGGGGTGAAGAACACAGACCCGGACTCCATCCTTATGCCGGGATATGACGTTCTTGAGATGGACCTGGCGACGAAGAAGGTCGAAGTGGCACTGCTCAACCCGGAAGGGAATGACTGCTATTTCAAATTCCACATAATACTCAAAAGTGATGGATCGACATTGCATCAGACAGGCCTGATCAAGCCGGGCACGGCTGTAACAAGCTTCAAGATAGATAAGGAATTGAAGAAGGGGGAGTATCCGATCGTCTTGAATGTGGAAGCGGCTGATATGAAGGATCCGGACAACTTATATAACGGGGGGGCAATCGAAGCGGTGCTCGAGGTGGAATAAATGAAAAAGAGCTTATTATTGGCCTTTCTGCTGCTGCTTTGCGTCAGCGGCTGCCGCGGCAAGGCAACAGCGGAACATAGCATACAAGCCGATGCTGATGAGAGCATAGCCATGAACGGCATCTCATTCACCTTCGAGAAGGCTGAGATATGCAAGGAGGTCAAGCCAAAGCAGCCAAACGGCTACTACAGGTATTACGAGGAAAAGAAGGGCTATTCCTACTATGTCATCTCCGGAACAGCGGAAAATAAAGGCTTACATGTGCTTGATGCCGGCAATATCAAGGTACAGGGCATAAGCGGCAGGAAGACGTATGAAGGGGCCCTCCTTTTTTCAAATCATGATAAAAGCGATCTGGTTACGGAGATCGGCACGAATGACGAGCTGGAGTTCTCTTTTGTCATACTGATGAAAGAAGGAAGGCCGCAGCCTGACAGGCTGGAGATATATTATACGAAGGATCTTAAAGCGCCCCAGGAAGGTGAACCATATGATGAATCGATCATATGGACGCTTCCTTCATCCTGATATGCGGATGGCAGGGGCGGATCGAGGGAACAGAAAGGATAAGGGCAGATGGCAGATTACAGAGAGATAACGAAGGAGCCGGAACTGGATATTGCTACGGCGGACAGGATACTCCAGAACGTATTCCGCGAAGCAGGCTGGAAGGGATCCAGCCTTTATGATGCTCTGGAGCGGCTGGAGAAGAGGAAGGAACCACATTTGACTGATTGGAAGTAAAAAGGTGGCCGAGTAACTCGGCCACCAAAAATATCCCCTAAAATCATACACGATACCTGACAAGCTTCTTTATTAAGACAGCAGAGGCGGCCAACAGGAAGCACCAGAGCAGCAGGACAGCGTCATCCCCTGTTCGGGCAGCCTTTGCGGAACCGAATACAGGCTTTTCATTCCCGCTGTTTCCGCTTTCGGAAGTACCGGTATCTTTCACCTTGATAAACGTAACCGTCAGGGAATGGTCTTCTTTGACATCATGAAATACATACTCATTGTTAACTACAGATACAGATTCTCCGTCGGCGGTTGCACTGGCCGTCGCCCATCCTGGGTTTGGGATGATTTGTATCCTCGCATCAGTACCACGCAGCACTTTGCCGGGAGCTTTTACTTTGCCGCCCTCGCCGGCCGTTGCGGAGATGGTATGTGTAATCTCTCCTATATCCATACCGAACCAATAGCCGTCTTCTCTGTCAGAACCATTTTCAAGAGCAAGGGCATAACGGATGCGTGCTTCATTAAGCGCTGCCCCGGATAGAGGGATTCCCGAAGAATCCACAATCTGAAGCTGTAAGCCGGCCGGTGTGGACGAGCTGTATATCCAACCGTTTTCACATACAGGCGGAGTGGACGGGACTGCGAATATCTTCATAGAGGTACAGCCTTCAATCATATCCGTCCCCATATTCTGTAAATCCGGTAAAATGACAGTTTCCAGTGCAGTACAGTTTTGGAATGCACGGTCCCCTATTCCCTTCACTCCGAATATTTTTATCTCCGTTAGTGTACGGTCTCCCCAGAAGCAGTCTGCGGGCATGTCTGTAATCTGGGATACGGTCCGGTCGATTATAAGGACTTCCAGCTGAGACAGAGGATTGCCTGCCCCTGTATTATCTTTATCGGTAGAGAGGTAATTCCAGTCGTCACCGGTTACGGTTCCTTCTGTAATTTCCAGCCGGGTGACATCAGCTGCGCTTACTTTAGAGCGGCGGATAAGGTCTTCTATGCTCTCTGCATCTATGGGTGTCCCCCCATTTACCGCTCCTGTTATCACGCTGTCTGTGAGCGTACATGTATGATACCCACCGGCTGTCCCGTTCTTATCTATCTTGCCGTCCGGCAGAATCAGGGAACTGCCTCTGATCTGTTCGATGGCCGTTCCCTTACTTTTGACGATGCCGGAATTAAAGTAGAGAGCACCGTAGTTAGAGATGCCTGCCATCAGCTCGTCAGATATAAGGCTGCTTCCGTTCAGATAGAGAATTCCGGAAGTCTGGTTGGTGACTCCATAGTACAGACTTGCGGTAATGGTACTGTCTGTGACGGTGGAAGTCCCATGATTGTCCAGGACCATGGAGCCTCCGTCCAGTGCTGTTCCGTTAAGCACCAAGGTGCCTCCGGAATTCACCTGGATGCAGCCTGCGGGCTGGACAGCTTCATTTACAACAGTGCCTCCGTTGACAGTCAGCTTTCCGGCTGTTACAAGAGCGTACATGGAGCTTGTGCGGATCCGGTGGCCATTCATGTTGATAGTGATATCCTTATCGGTTCCGGCAGAGACGGTGGTCGTAAATATGTCTCCACCCAGGTTGATGGTAAGTGGAGCGGACGCATTCTGGACCGCGTTTTTAAGTTCTGCCGCGCTCGTTACGGTAATTCCTTCTTCTGCATGTGCCGGGACGCTTGCTATCAGGGCAGCAGACAGAAGGACGGCGGCTCCAAGAATCACTGATAGCTTTTTAAGATGTGTTAATCGTCTCATATTCTTCTACCTTTCTGTATCGTTTCGTCTGAGCTTTTTGCTATGCCATCTTCAGGGTATTAGGGGATAACATATTTTTGAACTCAGGTGATATTATAAATGAATAAAGGCTGTATTTGCTGGCAATAGCCTGAAAGACATTTTTTTTCACTTAATTGGCAACCATTTTCGTCTGGGAAATGCGTGCATTATCGTATATAATTATATTAGTACGAATGACAAAAGGTGGGAACGCATGATTTCTATAGCTGTATGCGACGATGATTATAAAGAACTAGAGCAGATATGTGCCTACATAGAAGAATACATAAAGCGGCATCCAGATAAAGATATTTCTCTGGACTGCTTCCATACCGGTATGGAACTGATAGAGGAGATAGAGAAGGGAAGGAAGTTCAACATCTGTCTCTTAGATATACTGATGCCCGGAATGGATGGGATGGAGCTTGGCAGGGCCATACGGCAGGAGGACGGTCTGGCTGTCATCATCTATCTTACGTCATCTCCGGATTTTGCCCTGGAATCTTACCGTATCAGGGCCATGGACTATATGCTGAAACCTTGTAGTGAGGAAGAGCTGGCTGTACGGCTTGATGAGGCTTGTCAGAGATTTGAATCTGACAACATGTGCCGTTTTCTCCTACATGTGCCGGATGGCCTGCAAGCCATTCCTCTTTCGAGGATTGTATGCGTGGAGTATTACGGGCACCGCCTGTACCTGCATCTGACAGATTGTACAACGGTTAAGAGTGTCCTTTACCGGAAGCCGTTTTCTGATATTGCAGCACCATTTAGCGTAGGTATGGGGTTCATACAGATATCGGCATCCCATATTGTCAATATGCGGCACATACAGAAGGTAGGAAGGAATACGTTCACGCTGAGTGATGGCGAATTGCTGACGATAACGAGAAAATATACCGAAGCGAAGAAGAAGTATATGGACTACATACTTGAACGGAGGCAGGAATCATGAATCAGATGGCATTATTAGGGAACATACTGCGGATGACGGTGACCTGCGCTTTTCCAATTGCACTTGTTTTTGAAATGTCACGTTTTCCAAGACGGCGCAGAGCCCGTACCGCTATGGCGGCGGTTTTCCTCACCGCTGTATCTGTCAATGCCATGCTGTTGATTTTAGCAGGGCATGAACGGATGAAGCAGCTATATGCGGCCGTCCTTTTTGTGCCCTGCATCATCTATCTGCTTGCCGCGGCAAAAGACTGGCCTTCTCAGCATCTGTTTAACTTTTTTACAGCCGTGAATGCAGTATATCTTATATCAATACTGTCCCACTTTATCACGGGGGGAGCGCTGGAAGGAGGAGACAAGGCGGTATGGCTGGATACCCTTATGCGGGGACTTCTGTCTGCATTGATCATATTCTTGTTCGTACGGTATCTGCGGCGGCCATACCAGTTTCTGGCAGCAAATATGAAAAAAGGGAGCTGGCGGATATTTGCGGTGATTCCATTCTGCTTTTTTGCGTTAGTGATGTTTCTGGGACTGTATCCGCATGTCCGCACGGATAATCTTCTGGCAGTCGCGTTCCTCTATGTTATCTTGTGTTTTGTATATTATATCATCTATCAGGTTTACCGCAGTACATATGAGCTGCTGACGCTCCAGCGCAATGCAGAGCTTCTCGAATCTCAATCTCTGGCGCTTCTGAAGCAGATTGAAGCGGCAGAAAAAAGTGAGCGGGAACTTGCCGTGTACCGCCATGACATGAGGCATTATCTGGCTAATATTATCGTGCAGCTCAGAGAGGGAAGGGTGGAGGAGGCTCTTGAGGTGATAAAAGGGAGGCTGGATGAGATGGGAGAGCCTCTCCGCCTGTCGGTCTACTGTAGGAATCCGGTCGTGAACGCTACGCTGTCCCTGTATCTGGAGCGGGCGATACAGGCGGGTATCAGCGTATCGGTTGACTGTGACATACCGGATATACTCCCGGTCGATTCTGCGGAACTTGCCATCGTGCTCGCCAATGCCGTTGAAAATGCCGTCCATGCATGCTGCAGGATGTCAGAAGGTACCCGGAAACAGATCAAGGTACATTGTGTAAGCCGCCCTCAGATGATTTTTGAAGTGGTGAATACCTATGACGGAACAATCCTCTTTGATGAGGATAACCTGCCCAGGGCAGAAGACGACGGACACGGCACAGGAACGCAGAGCATTCTTGCATTTGCCAGGAAATATAACGCGTTCCTGAGTTATAAGACGGAAGGAGATATGTTTTATATGCGCATGCTTATCAATTATGAATGATTTACATTTTATTATAATGGTGTTCGATGGCAGCGGTCTCGGGATTGACGACGATTACTTCTTTCTTGAGTCCGACTGCTTTTTTTATTATCTCGGTGGACGTCTTGTCGTCCGTGATGATTGCATCAATCTGGTTCAGCGGGATAGAATTGCACAGTGATACGTGTTCTGCTTTCGTGTGGTCGATGAGGAGTACGGTTTTCCGCGCGATGGACACGAGGGCTTTCTTCGTCGCCACAAGGGGGTAGGTATGCTCGAACGCTCCGCCAGGGATGCGGAACGCCCGGGCTGATATGAACGCCACGTCTGCAGGATGCTGCGTCAGAAGCTCCGCCGATTCTGTCATGATGGATTTCGTCCTGTGATACAGCATTCCCCCGATGACATAAGTCTGTATGTTTTCCTTTTCCGACAGTTCAACTGCGGTCATCAGATTGGACGTGATGACGGACAGGGGGATGTTATCCGGCAGAAAACGGGACACGGTGTGGGCCGTAGTCCCGGAGTCGATGCAGATGACGCTGTACGGATGGACAAACTGCAGGGCGGCTTTCGCGATGGCTTCTTTTTCATACTGCTGTTCATCTATCTGTTCGAGAAAATAATTCGGTTTGGCCGCCTTCACGAGGAATGCACACCCGTGTTTTCTCCGTACGAGGCTCATCTCTTCCAGTTCATTCAGATCTCTTCGTATCGTCATCTCGCTGCAGGCGAGCTCGTCCGACAGTTCTTTCGGAGTACATACCATATGATTTTCCAACAATTCTATAATCCGGGCATGACGTTCCTTTTTCATCTTGTGGCTCCTTTCAGAATCAACATTTATGTTTATTCTATTACATATTTTCCTGTTTTACAACCGATGCAGAACAGCGAAATGTTTATAGATGAACAATAATAAGCCTATAATGTTTTAAATCAAACATATTGAGACGGTCATAATGTTGATTAAGTCACTTGTTGAAAATATAATGAAGATAGGATTTAACATGTTAAATACATTTCTATGTTTCCAGTTGATTTTAACAATGACAAGGAGAGTACGTTATGCAGAAAATGCCTGAGAGAGAGCGGGCCGTCGGTATGTACAAGGATATGTACCTGATACGCCAGTACGAGGAAACGATATATTATCTGTTCCTGGAAGGGATCATGCCAGGAACGATTCACCAGTCCCACGGACAGGAAGCCTGCGCGGTGGGTATGATATATGACCTGAGAAAAGAAGATTACATATTGACGACACACAGGCCGGCGGGACACGATCTTGCCAAGGGAGTGAGCTTACGTTCCATGATGTGCGAGATGTTCGGCAAGGCGGAAGGGTGCTGCAAAGGAAAAGGCGGAGCCATGCACACGGGAGACATATCTGTCGGAGCGGTCACGGCCAATGCCATCGTAGGAGGGAACCTGCCGATAGCCGCAGGTGTGGCGCTCCGGTGCAAGATGAAGAAGACGGACAATGTGGCGGTCTGCTTCTTCGGAGACGGGGCAAGCAATGAGGGCGCTTTCCATGAGGCGCTCAATGCGGCGGCAGTATGGAAGCTGCCGGTAGTCTATGTGTGCGAGAACAATCTCTATTCTGCGACGACGTCCATAAAGATGACATGCCGCCTTGAACACGTGGCTGCGGACAGAGGGCCGGCCTATGGTATCCCGTCCGAAGTCGTGGACGGCAACGATGTGCTGGCCGTGAACGAAGCGGCATCCAGGGCGATAGCACGTGCGAGAGCAGGAGAGGGGCCGACAATCCTGGAGCTGAAGACTTACCGCATCGGCGGACATTCCAGAAATGATGCATGCGGCTACCGGCCCAAGGAGGAAGAGAAGGAATGGTTTTTAAGAGACCCGGTGCGGTCATTCAGAAAAAGGCTCCTTGACGAGGAGGTTTTAAGTGAAGAAGAACTCGTACGGATAGAGGAGAAGATAGAAGCGGTGATAGAAGCAGAAGTGGAATATGCCAAGAACAGCAGGGAACCGGAACCGGAATCTGCACTTCGGGACGTATACTGGGAAGGAGGAAATGTATAATGGCCGAGATGTCCATAGCGGATGCCTTAAAGCAGGCAATCCAGGAAGAGATGAGAAGAGACGACACCGTCTTCTGCCTTGGGGAGGACGTAGATATAGAAGGAGGAATGGGCGGAGCGTTCACCGTTACGAAAGGACTTCTGGAGGAATTCGGTCCGGAACGGGTCATCAACACGCCCATCGCTGAGATACTCATAGCAGGCGTATGCGTGGGAGCCGGAATTACCGGCATGCGTCCGGTGGCAGACCTCCAGTACGGAGATTTCCTGTTCTGCATGATGGATCAGCTTGTGAACCAGGCGGCGAAGATGTGCTACATGTCCGGCGGTACTGTCCATGTGCCGATGGTAATGCGGGCGCCCTGCGGGGCCACGAACAGAGGCGCGCAGCATGCACAGAGCCTGGAAAGCTACTTTACACATGTGCCGGGACTGAAAGTGATATGCCCGTCCACCCCGTACGATGCGAAAGGCATGATGAAGCAGGCAATCCGGGATGACAATCCGGTGCTGGTATTTGAACATAAGCTGCTGTACGGAGGCACGAGAAAAGAAAAAGACGCAATCAAGACGTCCGGGGAAGTACCGGAAGAAGACTATGCGATAGAATTCGGCAAGGCGGTGGTGCGAAGGGAAGGCAGGGATGTGACGATTGTCGCTAACCTGCTCATGAGCTACCGGGCGCAGGAGGCTGCAAGGAAGCTTCAAGAAGAAGGTATCAGCTGCGAGGTAATCGATCCGAGGACACTCGTGCCGTTCGACTATGACACGGTGGAGGCGTCGCTTAAGAAGACGGGCAGGCTTCTGATTGTCCATGAAGACCACAAGAATAACGGATGGGGAGCACAGGTGGCAGCTCATGTCGCTGAGAACAATATCTATGATCTGGATGCGCCCATTAAGATTGTGGCAGCATGCGATACGCCGGTACCATTTGCATCACCGATGGAGAACTTCGTGATTCCGGATACGGAACGTATTATGGAAGCAGTACGGGAACTTGCAGCATATTAACAGGCTTAATACAGAGCCAGAAGGAGAATAAAATTATGAGCAGAATAGCAGTAAAAGCATTACTGAAGCATGCCATGGAACATAACTATGCAGTCGGATATTTCGAGAGCTGGGACCTGCAGTCTACACTTGCCATGGTAAGGGCGGCTGAACATGTCAAATCACCTGTCATGATAGGCGTATGCGGAACCTACATCGGGGAGGCCAAGAGGCGCTACAGAGAAAGCCTCGACGTATACTATGCCATGCTGTCCCAGATAGCGGAAGAGGCAAGCGTTCCGGTGGCGCTGCTTCTGAATGAATCCGATGATGAGGACATGGTAATCAAAGCCGCGGAAATCGGATTCGATATGGTCATGTTCGCCCCTGTATTTGCCTCTGACGCGCTTCCTCTTCAGGAGCTGACCGAGATTCAGAAGAGAATTGTTGAAAAGGCACATGCAAATGGCGTGGCGGTAGAAGGTGAAGTGGGAGAACTGCCGCTTTTCAACTCCGCCACAGGAGAGCTTCACGAAGGGGAGGATACGGACCCGGAGGTGTGTCGTAATTTTGTCCTGGAAACGGGCATAGATGCAGTGGCTGTAGCGGTTGGAAACTGTCATCTGAAGGAGGATGGAAATGTTACGATCAATTACGATGCGCTTCAGACGCTTGCCAGAGAAATTGACATTCCGCTCGTGCTTCATGGAGGGACAAGCATCGCACATGAGGACCTGTCCAAAGCAGCATCTATGGGTGTTGCGAAGGTGAATTTTGGTACGGGCATGAAGCGTGCTGCCATCAACGCGGTGAAAGCATACATGTCAGAGTATGACGTGGATAAGATGGATCCCAACGATATCCTCGGAAGAGGCGCGGGAAAGGACATGATCGTAAAGGAGCAGGAGGCGGTCATGGCATATGTGGAAGAGACGATCCGGGCGCTGAACGGTGAGAACAAAGCATTCTAAGGTGGGAGAAGATTATGATAAAAGAGATTACGATGCCGGCAGGCGGGCAGACGACGGACATGTCCACCATAGGCGCCTGGCTGGTAAAAACAGGTGATAAGGTCAAACGGGGAGACGAGCTGCTCACGGTAGAGACGGACAAAGCCACCCTCTCGGTAGAAAGCTTTGCAAAGGGCACCGTGCTTGCCATCCTGGCGGAAGAAGGAGATCAGGCGGCGGCCGGAGAGGTGATTGCACTCATCGGGGAGGAGAGTGACAGGCCCCAGGTGGAGGAACGGCTTGGCGGTCAAAGTAAGGCAGGACTGGAAACGGCTGTGGCAGCAGCACATGCTCCGTCCGGGAAGGAAGAGGAAGAATATCAGCCGATAGACAAGTCTGTCAAAGCGATGCCAAATGCAAAACTGCTTGCGGGTGAACATGGGTTTTCCCTCCGTGATGTGGCAGCCAGCTTGGGGAAAGATAATCTGAAACGTGCAGACGTACAGAAATATATCGATGAGGCACCGTGTATGGATACGGCAGGGACTGAGGAGACCGGATGTGGAAAAGCTTCCGTTACAGAAGTTCCGCTCACCTCCATGCGCAGGACGATTGCCCGCAGGATGCTGGAGAGCTCCCGGAACGTACCCGTGTTCCGGGCATCGGTGGAAGTCGATATGGAGCCGTGCATCGCGTTCCGGACGAAGGTCAACGGCAGTAAGACAGGACTTAAGCTGTCATACAATGACATTTTGTTCAAATGTATCGACGCGGCAGTCCGGAAGTATCCGTATGTAAATGCATCCTATACGGATGATGCGATTCTGCTGCATAAGAATGTGAACATCGGACTGGCCGTCTCTCTGGAGGGAGGGCTTGTCGTCCCGGTAGTGGAAACGGTGAATGAAAAGACCATCACAGAGATAGCGGAGGCGAACAAGTCCAACATCAGCCTGGCACGGGAAGGGAAGCTGGCGCCTGAAGATATGTCCGGGGGGACAATCACGCTGTCCAATCTCGGCATGTATCCGGTGGTACGGTTCGACGCTATCATCAACCCGCCGGAAGCGTGTATTCTGGCGGCAGGTACTGTGCATGACAAGCCGGTGCTTAAGGACGGACGGTGGGTGGCGGTTCCGGTGATGACTCTTACGGGAAGTTTTGACCACCGTGTGGTAGACGGAGCATACGGGGCCAGCTTCCTGACAGAACTGAAAGCAGTGATAGAAGATCCGGCAATGGCTTTGCTGTAGGTGAGGGGGCGTAAAAAAGTGGAAAAGAATACAAGGAGAGAGGTCTGCGACCTGATTGTGATTGGAGGCGGGCCGGGCGGCTATCTGGCTGCCATAGCCGCGGCAAAGGAGGGCCTGTCCGTGCTCTTGTTTGAAGGAGGCAGCATAGGCGGTACATGCCTGAATGTGGGCTGTATACCAACCAAGTATCTGCTTGACAAGGCGGCGGCCATGGACAAGGTGCGCTCCCTTGTGGATCAGAAGATATTCAGGGAATGTGGATTGTTCAGCTTCAGGAAGATGCAGGAAGGCCGCAGGGAAGTAGTGCATAAGCTCGTATCCGGCGTAGAGTATCTGCTGAAAGCGAATAAGATCAGGGTAGTGCGTGGCTTTGCAACACTTACAGGGCCCGGTGAAGTGGAGTGCGAAGGAAGCATATACAGAGGGAAAGACATCCTGATTGCCACGGGTTCCGTTCCATCTTCTATACCGATTGAAGGCGCGGAACTTGCGATAACGAGCACGCAGGCGCTGGAGCTTGAGAAAGTGCCGGGGCGTCTGGCGGTCATCGGCGGCGGGGTCATCGGCATGGAGCTGGCGAGCGCTTATTGCTCCCTCGGCTCTGAAGTAACCGTGCTCGAGGTCTTGCCGGAATTGTTCCCTGCAGAAGACAGGAAGGCTGTGGCATATATGGTCCGCGCGCTTCAAAAGCGCGGGATACATATTTCCTGCGGGACGAAGGTGCTGAAGATAGAGAAGTCGGCAACCGGGCTGCGCGTCTGCTATGAAGGGACTCAAGCGGGTGTGACGGAAGCGGATGTGGTACTCATGGCCACCGGCAGAAAGCCGAACCTGAACGGGATCGACACCGAAGCGGCCGGAATTTCACTAACGCCAAAAGGTGAGATACAGGTGGATGCATACATGGAGACAAGCGTATCCCATATCTATGCCATCGGCGATGTCGTGGGAGGATACCAGCTTGCCCATGCCGCCTACGCAGAAGGTGAGGCGGCGGTCAGGAATATTATGGGCAGAAGAGAGGCTGTGGATTTGAGCGTCATGCCCCGGTGCATCTACGCGATGCCTGCATTCGCGGCGGTGGGAATCAGCGCCGATAAGGCCGAAGAGATGGGAATTGCTGCGGTTACGGGAGAATTTGCCTACGGCGCGAATGGCATGGCGCTGGCCAAAGGGGCGGACGGACTTGTGCGTGTAGTGATGGACAAGGAGAATAAGATGACGCTCGGCGTGCATATCGTCGGTGAAGACGCCCCAGAGATGATTGCGTTCGCCTCTGCTGCGGTCAGGGACAAGATGACGCTGAATGAGTGGGAGAGGATGGTCGTGGCACATCCGTCGCTGTCCGAGATGATGAAAGAAGCGGCACTCGACTGCTTTGGAAAGAGCGTACACAAAGCGGTATGATAAGGAGGTAGAATTACATGGGAACATATATGATAGGCCTTGACTATGGCACTGGAGGCGGGAAGGCATGTATTATCGACGAACACGCAGATGTGCTTGCGTATTCCTTTCAGGAGTATCCCATCTATGTCGACAAGCCGTCGTGGTCCGAGCACGATGCCGAGCACTATTGGACGCTGGCGTGTGAGACGATTAAGGATTGTATGAAGAAGGCGGGGATAGCTCCGGAGGATATAAAGGGCATCGGCATATCTTCAGCGCAGCCGTGCCTTGTCATGGTCGATAAGGACGCCCGCCCGGTCAACCGCGCCTATAACCTTATGGACAGGCGGGCCGTGAAGGAGGTGGAATGGCTCCGAGAACATGTAGGGGTGGATGAGATATTCCAGATTAACGGCAACCGGATTGAAGACTATCCGACCATGGTTAATATCATGTGGGAGAAGAACAACCGCCCGGAAGACTACAAGAAGATCTGGAAGACATTGACCATTGACGGTTTTGTAAGACTCCGTATGACGGGGAAGGCTGCCATGAGCTATTCCCACGGAGGATTCTGGGGCGTAGCGTATGATATCAGGAAGAAAGAGTTCAACAAGGAGCTGATGGATAAGCTCGGTATCGATATCGCGCTGATGCCGGACCTGTATCCATGTGAGCACATTGTCGGGACGGTGACGGAGGAGGCGGCAAAAGAGCTTGGTCTGGCCGCGGGCATACCGGTCTGCGCCGGGCAGGTAGACTGCAATGCCGGTTTTGTGGGCGGCGGCGCCATCACGCCGGGCGATGTACAGATCAATCTCGGCACCTGCGGTGTTATGGGCGTGGTGAATGACAGCAGAGAGTTTACCGACCTTGTGTGCAACGACGCTTATACGACGAACTCCTGCAACGACTTCATTTCCATCGCTGTCGTGCTGACCGGGGGACAGGTGCTCAGATATATCCGCGACAACTTCTGCCAGATGGAGCATGCCACCGCGCAGATGCTGCCGGATATGGACGTCTATGATATTATGAATAAAGAGGCAGAAAAAGTGCCGGCCGGCAGTGAGGGGCTTATCGTGCTCCCCTACCTTATGGGTGAACGTACCGTGCTCTGGAATGCCTATGCGAGAGGGACGGTATTTGGCTTGTCGCTCCATCACACGAAGGGGCATTTTATCCGTGCTATGATGGAAGGGGTGGCATATGCGCTGTATGACAACTACAGGCTTATGCTTAAGAAAGGAATCAGGGCAAATGCGCCGATTATCCTGAATGAAGGCGGGGCAAAGAGCAAGCTCTGGAGAAGAATCATCACGGATGTGTTCAATGTGCCGACGGCATTTGTAGAGAACCGTGTCGGGGCACCTTATGGAGATGCTATCCTTGCGGGAGTATCTGTAGGGGTATTCGAAGACTTTTCGATTGCCAAGGAAAAAGTAAACTATATCGATTATATGGAACCAGACCAGGAGACACATGAGCGCTATATGGAGTATTTTGTTATATACAGGAATCTGTATGCGCATCTGAAGGAAGATTTTACGGATTTATACCGGGTGGCGAAAAAGTATGAAAAATAATTACCTTGTTGTAAATGATAGTACCAATCCCTATTATAACCTTGCGCTGGAGGAATATCTCCTGACACATCATATGGAAGGTGTCATCGTCATGCTCTGGCAGAATGACAACACTATCGTAGTCGGAAGGCACCAGAATACTATGGAGGAGATTAACCAGCAGTATGTGAAAGAACACGGTATCCGGGTAGTCCGCAGGACGACCGGAGGCGGAACGGTGTACCACGACCTGGGCAATCTGAACTATTCCGTCATCGCGGACAGGGGGGAAGATGACCGGGATGAAATGAGGTATTTTACCGAGCCTGTCGTGGAGGTACTGAGGGAGCTGGGGGCTGTGGCCAGGTTCAGCGGCCGTAATGATATCATGATAGAAGGGAAGAAGGTATCCGGTACCGCGCAGAGAATCTTTCAGAACAGGATTCTCCACCACGGATGCCTGCTTTTTGACTCTGATCTGTCCGTCGTTTCCAAAAGCCTGCATGTAAGAAGCGAGAAGTTCAACTCCAAAGCGGTCAAGTCGGTAAAGAGCCGTGTCGGCAATATCAGGGATTATATGCCCGAAGAAGTTACGATTGAAGTGCTCAAAGAGCGGCTTGCCTGCAAGATGCTTGATGATGCAGGCTATGAGATGCTTGCCCTGACAGAGGATGAGCTTGCCGGGATAGAAAGATTGAAACGGGATAAATATGAGACGTGGGAGTGGAATTACGGACAGCCGATCAACTGCGCAATTCATAACTATAAAAAGTATGAGGGCGGCACGGTGGAAGTGTATATGAACGTGCGGGAAGGCAGGATAGAGGAATGCCTGATGTACGGGGACTTCATGGCTCTTAGGCCGGCTTCTGAGGTGGCGGATGGACTGACGGGCTGCAGGTACCGGTACGAAGAGGTGCTGGAGGTGCTCCGGGACTTCAGGATCAGGGATTACTTTGGAACTATCGGGGCAGAGGAAGTTGCGGCGTGCATCTGCTGCGTTCCGGAATGATACAGAGGGAAGGTACATGAGAATTGTTTGCTTAGGTGACAGTCTTACATATGGATATGGCGTGAAGAGGGCATCCGTCTGGACTGCCCTTGCTTCGCGTGCAATGACTGGCTGTGAGATTATCAATAAGGGAATAAGCGGAGATACGGCAGGCGGCATGCTGTCCAGATTCGAGACGGATGTGGCAGGCAGCAGGCCGGATATGGTATTTATAATGGGCGGGAGCAACGACATCTTCTTTTCCGGGAGTATTTCGGAGGCGGAAAGCAGCCTGGCGGCCATGGTATTCCGCAGCCTGCATCATAGCATCCGCCCCTTTGTGGGTGTCCCTCTTCCCGTATATGAGCCGGGGCTTGCAAAAGAATGGACAGCATTTGCATCTGGAGAGAATGTCAGAAGGCAGCTTGGAAGATACCGGGAGTGGCTGCTGCGCTTTGGCGAGAGCTTCCGTATACCTGTCGTTGACTTCTGGGAATGCGTTCCTGCTGATTCCAGCGGTCTGGATGCATTTTATCTGGACGGCATCCATCCGTCAGAAGAAGGGCACAGACGTATGGATGCGCTTTGGCAGGACACATTACTAAACTTACCAGATAATTGAAGGTGAATTCCAATTATTTATGGAACATGATATAATAGACGCATGAGCCAGGCGCCAATGATATCATCGTGCTTTGGGCGGCTTCTATGTCTTGCGGAAGGCGGCCACGCACGGAATATGGACGAAAAGTGAGGTTGAGCGATGAGAAAGATAATCAATGATGCAGACAATGTAGTGCAGGAAATGATGGAAGGCTATATCAGTGCTTACAGCAGATATTACAGGAAACATCCAGAAGTGAACGGGGTCATATTAAAACAGAGGAGAAAAGACAAGGTGGCGCTTGTCATCGGCGGAGGCAGCGGACATGAGCCTATGTTCTCGGGATTTGTCGGGAAAGGGCTTGCAGATGCGGCAGCCTGTGGCAATATATTTGCGTCTCCGGACCCGAATACGGTGTATGAGACGGCCAGGGCTGTCGACAACGGCAGGGGTGTGCTCTTCGTATACGGCTGCTATGCGGGAGATAATCTGAACTTTGACATGGGAGAAGAATTCCTGAATGACGACGGTATCAGGACAGCCCATGTGCGTGTGTGGGACGATGTGGCGAGCGCGCCCAGGGACAGGATATCGGACCGGCGTGGAATTGCCGGCGATGTGTATGTCGTAAAGACTGCCGGAGCGGCATGTGATGCCGGCCTTAATCTGGAAGAAGTGACAAGGATAGCGGAAAAGGCGAGGGACCACACGAATACGATAGGCGTGGCGACTGCCCCGGCACAGCTCCCGGGTGTGGATAAGCCGATATTTGAACTTGGAGAAGATGAGATTGAATACGGAATGGGATTGCACGGGGAGCGGGGTGTCCTTCGGACCAAATGGCAGCCTGCAGACGTCCTCGCCGAGAAGATGTATGACCAGATTAAAGAGGACACGAATCTGGCAGAGGGTGACGAGGTGTGCGTGCTTGTGAACGGACTTGGTTCCACGACGATAACGGAGCTTGCAATCGTGTTCCGCAAAGTGAAGGAGCTTCTGGACAGGGACGGTGTCAAAGTATACGATGCAGATTTGAACAATTATTGCACGAGCCAGGAGATGGGCGGATTCTCTATCACTTTGTTTCAGCTGGATGAGGAACTGAAGAAATATTACGACATGCCGTGCTGGTGTCCGTATTATGCCAAAGGGGAGCTGACAGGCAGCTCTTATGAGACGACGGAGGAAGAAGAGGCGGATGTGGAAACGCGCGAAGATGAAGAGGATTCGGCTGTCGTACAAGAGGTGGCGGAACCATGCGTATCCAGACAGAAGGAAGGGACGCTCACGGAACTGACGGCGGAAGATGCGAGGGAGATGCTTATCTACATCGCGGACAAAGTGATTGCAAAGAAGCCCTATCTGACCGAGATTGACAGTGCCATCGGTGACGGGGACCACGGCATCGGAATGGCCGGCGGCATGAAGAAGGCGAAGGCCAGGCTGCTTAAGATGGAAGGCGAAGAGAACGCCTACGCTATATTCGAGGCGGCGGGAAAGGCGATGCTCATGTCCATGGGCGGCGCATCCGGCGTCATCTTCGGGAGCCTGTACCTGGCAGGGGCAAAAGGCGCAGAGCCAAAAGCATCTATCACCGCAGAAGACCTGGCCGGGATGGAGCGAAAGAGCCTGGCAGCTATCCAGGAGCGCGGCAAAGCGGAAGTCGGGGACAAGACGATGGTAGACGCCCTGGCGCCCGCTGTAGACGCTATGGAGGCCAACAGTGAAAAAGGACTGCTCGAAATGCTGAGGGCAGCAGAAGAAGCTGCAAGACAGGGCGTCGAGGATACGAAGAACTATACCGCCAAATTCGGACGTGCCAAGTCGCTCATGGAGCGCGCCATCGGATACCAGGATGCAGGAGCTACCTCCGTATGGCTCATCTTCCAGGGGATGCGCGAATTTGTAGAAGGATAAAAAGGGACACCCCAAAATGAAACAGGGACAGGGGAAAACGAATTGGGGACGGAGGAAATTTAAATTTCCTCCGTCCCCAATTCGTTTTCCCCTGTCCCTGTTTCGTGAAAGCCTTTATCTTTTGTGCATTTTCATGTATAATATATAGGCATTGACTTATGGAGCAAGGAAGGGTAAAGGTATGAAATATACAGCGAAGGACATAGCAGAAGCCTTGCATGTCTCCACAGCTACGGTTTCGCTCGTGCTGAACCATAAACCGGGGGTTAGCGAGGCGAGGAGAAGGGAGATTCTGGAAAAGATTCAAGAGCTTGAATGTGATTATCTTCTGAAAAATGAAACGGTGACTGTAAAAAGGCTCGGTTTTGTCGTATATAAGAGAACGGGCAAGATTATTGATGAGTTTCCTTTTTTCTTATACTGGCTCGAAGCAATCAACAGGGTCATCCAGGAGTCTGAATATGAGATGGGAATCATATATATGAATCCGGAAGATGAAGAAGAGCGGATTCAGGTGATTAAAAATGCGCAGTATGACGGCTTGATTATATATGCGGTGGAAATGTATCCCGAGAATCTTCGTATCTTCGGCAGCCTGGATATTCCATGTGTGTATATGGATAATTCTTTTTTCGGTGAAGGTGTGGATACGGTTACGATAGATAACCAGCTCGGCATCCGGCAGGCAATTGGCTGCCTTGTGGACAGGGGTCACCGGGAGATAGGATATATAAAAAGTACGTATAAGATTGACAGCTTTGATGAACGTTTTGACGTATATAAAAAAGCCTTGGAGGAGCAAGGGCTTGTAATGCATCCTGAATATGTGATGGAAGTTGGCTATAGCGAAGCGGATACGGAGAGAGACGCGCTGCAGTATCTGGAACAGGCAGGACGACTGCCTACGGCGTTTGCAGGCGATAACGACCTGCTTGTCTGCAGAGTCGTGAATGCGATGAAGAAGAGGGGAATCCGCATTCCGGAGGATGTATCGGTCGTAGGGTTTGACAACAGGGATATCTCGTTGTTCACCGAGCCTAAGATAACGACGATTGAAGTCGGTGAAGAAGGCGTCGGGATCGCCGCGGTGCAGTGCCTCCTCTCTAAACTGCGCGGAGACAGACCTTACGGTGAGAAGATAAGGTTGGGGACAAAGCTGATTGTAAGAGACAGTGTGAACAGTATATAAGAAGGTTTGAATAAAGGGATTTCTGCGCCTTTAGTGCCTGCCTATTGGGACTTATGGTGTTTTTGATTGACAAAAGCAAAGCTAAAGGCTATAATCTTAATAACATACATGCGTATGTACAGGAGGTGGACACTATGCCGCGGCGCGACCCAGACCAAAAAACTAAGCAGGACATATTAGAAACTGCTATGCGCCTTTTTGCTGAAAAGGGACTGGAAAATGTGAAAGTTGAAGATGTTGTAAAGGAAGTTGGAGTAACACGGGGAGCATTTTACCATTATTTTAAATCCCGGGAAGAATTGATTGCAGGAGTTATGTACAAAGCCTTTGAAGAAAATGATGATAACCCATATCTACTCGCTTATAAACAAAAAGGACTTAATGCTCTTGAAAAGCTTCGCTTTGCAGCCAAACTTAGCCTGCGCTCCCACTTGGATGCCAGCGAGAGTATGAGAAAGCAAATAAAGGAGCTATCAAGTGACCCTATTGTTTTTAAAAACGAGATAATTTTTCAAGTAACTGTAATGGCTGCTTACATTGAAAAGCTATTGATTGAGGGAAACAAAGATGGCTCCATGCATGTATCCTTTCCGAAACAGGCATCACAAACGATTGCCTGGCTTGTTGCCTCATGGCTCAGTCCATACTTATTAGAAGTGTCTTATGAAGAGTATATAGATAAAATTTCGTTCTTTGAACAACTCGTGGCATCGCTTGGTGTTCTTATCATGGATGATGAAATGAAAGAAATCTATTTTGCACTTGGTAGGAAGGAATTTAAAAAAGAATAGATTTATATTTTTACTGCCTTTCGATAGGCAGTAAAATTTACACCATTAACATACATACGTATGTATATAAAAGGAGAATGATTATGCCAGAAAAAATAATTGAAGTATCTGGGTTGCAAAAATCGTATAAAGCAACCCCTGTTTTGAAAGATGTCAGTTTTACTATTGACAAAGGCAGTATCTTTGCCCTGCTCGGCTCAAACGGAGCGGGAAAAACAACCGTTATCAAAATTCTCTCTACACTACTGAAATCAGACGGTGGAAGTGCTGTTATTAATGGATTTGATATAGCGACAAATGGCGATTATGTACGGGAGTGCATTAGTCTGACAGGACAATTTGTGGCGGTAGATGAAATTTTGACAGGCAGAGAAAATCTAATGCTCATTGGAGCGCTGAAACGTCTGCCAAACCTCAAAAGCACCGTAGACGAGTGGCTGTCCTTTTCGAGATTAGAAGATGCTGCCAACAAAAAAGTGTCTACCTATTCGGGCGGTATGCGACGCAGGCTCGATATAGCAATGAGCCTTATGGGAAACCCAGAAGTGCTTTTTCTTGACGAACCTACAACAGGGCTTGACCCACAAAACCGTATTGCCATGTGGGAGTTGGTAAGAGATTTGGCAAAGAAAGGGACAACTGTGTTTCTTACCACACAATATTTAGAAGAAGCAGAATACCTTGCGGATTATATTGCTATTTTACATGGCGGTAAAATTATTGCAGAGGGTACGCCGAAGTACCTGAAAGAAAGAATGCCCGAGAGAGGGGTGCGGCTGAATTTTGACAGTGAGATAAAAGCCAATACAGCGATAAAGCTCTTAACGGAACATGGAATTTCTGCCGACAGCATAGAACAAAATTTACCCTCATTAGAAGATGTATTTTTAACACTAATTGATGAAAGAAAGGAGAGAACTCAACATGAAAAAATCTAATAAAAATATTTTTCTAGATACATGGGTTATGTTCAAACGTTGTTTAATTATATCTCTGCGAAATCCTGAAACACTCCTGACGGCAACGGTGATACCATTTTGCCTCATTCTTTTATTTGGTACGGTATTTGGCAGCATATCCAATGTAGGGGATTATAATTACATTGATTTTATTGTGCCGGGAATTATTTTTCAAAGTATCGCTCAGGCATCTCAATATTCGGCAATGAATATTACGGCGGACATGACAAAGGGGATTATAGACCGGTTTCGCTGTATGTCTATCTCAAAATCTGCTGTGCTGATTGGTCATACAGGTGCCGGAGTGATACGAGGTATGATTTCAAACGCCGTCATCATGGCAACGGCACCTCTTCTTGGCTTTAGACCACAAGCAGGGCTTGTAGATTGGCTTTTGGTTATAGTACTTCTTTTGTTGATAAATATTACATTTACGCTAATCGCTGTACTTTGCGGGACGATATCAAAGTCGGCAGAGGGAGCAGCCGGACTACTGTTCCCCCTCTTCATCCTACCTTTTATAAGTTCGGGATTTGCTCCCGTTGACACGATGCCAGGCGGTGTTGGCTGGCTCGCTGCAACACAGCCTATGACACCCATGATAGATAGTTTAAGAGCTTTGACACTTGATTTGCCTTTGGGGAATCGTCTATGGCTGGCATTCGCATGGTGCATAGGATTAAGCGTTATAAGTTTTGCTGTTTCAATGAAGACGTATCATCGTAATTGAGTGGGTTTGTTGTCCTGTTTGTGGGAATCGCAATTTGAATAAAAAGCAGAGCCAGGCGCCAAGACGCAGAGCCGATGAACTTGTGAGCAGTCACAGTTTGTCGGCTCTGCGTCTTGGCATATGGGTATTCACAGCAACCTCGTTTGTCAGCCGTTAAGTTCTTAAACTATTAAATGAAAATAATTAATAAATTTAAATTATAAGAAATATATTTAGAAAAATATAGTGAATATATTGACGATATCAACAGATAGTGGTAAAATATGAGTAAAACAGACAGATAATATATTGACACAACAAAAAAAGACAGCATAAATATAGAAAATAAAATAATATTTTGAAATCTGTAGACTTAATTATTAAGTAAAGGAGTGCGACATGTATGAGAAGCAGAAGAAGGATATCATCGACACGGGGAGAGCGCTTTATAACAGGGGAATGCTTGTAGGTACAGACGGCAATATGAGCATACGTGTTTCAGAAGATGAGTTGCTTATAACGGCATCCGGCGTGTGCAAAGGAAAGCTTACGGAGGATCTTATATGCCTGACAGATATGAAGGGGAACATCAAGGAGGGACCGAAGCCTGCCCGGGATATAATGATGCATCTGGCGGTGTATGAAAGCAGGCCCAAGTCTCAAGCTGTCGTACACGCCCATCCGCCTGCGGCAACAGGTTGGGCCATGACAAAGCTTCTTCCTGACAGGATGATACTGCCGGAGATTACATTTAACCTTGGTGGAATTGCGGTGACTGACTTTGCGCTTCCGACCACTGACGAAGTACCTGTGGCGGTAAGGAGCGCATTGGCAGGAAAACCTTCGTGTGGGGCGCTTATACTTGCCAATCACGGAGCAACAACATGGGGGCAGGATATTGAGGCTGCTTTTTACAGGATGGAGACGCTGGAAATGTATGTAAAAGCGCTTGCCGTCTCGAAGCTTCTCGGCACCCAGAGATATCTGACTGAGGAGGAAGAGGAAAAGGTGAACAGGTTGATTCATACATAGAAAGGAGAGGCGGATGGGCAGTTATTTTTTGGGGATGGACTACGGAACAGGTGGATGCAAGGCATGCATTATAAATGAGGCGGCAGATGTAGTCTCATATGCCTACAGGGAATATGACATTATCACAAACAGAGAAGGGTTTTCGGAACATGATGCGGAAAGATACTGGCCGCTGACTTGCGGCATGATACAAGAATGCGTGGCTAAAGCGGGGATCCGGCCAGATGAAATCAAAGGAATCGGTACATCCTCGGCGCTGCCGTCTCTTGTGATGGTGGATGTACAGGGAAGGCCCGTACACCGTGCATACAATCTGATGGACAGGAGGGCCGCCAAAGAAGAGGCATGGCTCAATGAATTGCTCGGGAGGGAGGAGATATTTCGGGTTACGGGCAATCGGATAGAGGACCATCCGATTATTGTCAATCTGCTTTGGGAGAAGAACAACCGGCCGGAAGACTTTGAAAGAATAGACAAAGCATTGACGATTGACGGTTATATCAGGATGAAGCTGACCGGAAAAAAGACGGCTCACATTTCAGCCGGTATATATTATGGCGTGGCATATGATCTGCAGAACAATGAATTCGATCTGGATATATTGGAGAGGATCGGGATTTCCGAGTCGCTGCTTCCTGAGTTCTGCCGCTGTGAAGACATCATAGGAGAAGTCACCCGGCAGGCGGCGTCAGAAGCCGGGCTTGCCGCGGGCACAGGCGTCGCCGGGGGACAGGTAGACTGCAGTGCGGGATGGCTGGGGGGCGGAGCCTGTGAAGTGGGAGACATACAGTTGAATCTCGGTACATGTGGTAATATCGGCATCATACATAAGGAAAAGCCATTCAGGGATATGTTCAACTTTCCGTACACGACGGATTGTACCGGCACATATATTACGGCGACAACGACTCAGACAGGCGGACAGTCTCTGCGGTATCTGAAAGAGAATTTCGGACATCTGGAAACGGCGGCTTCCAAACTGATTCCGGGGATGGACGCATATGACTGCCTGAACATGGAGGCGGAACAAGTGGTGCCGGGAAGCGATGGGCTGCTCGTGCTGCCGTATCTGATGGGGGAACGCACGCCGATATGGGACAATAACGCCCGGGGCGTGATTTTCGGCTTATCGCTTCATCATTCAAAAGGGCATCTGGTCAGAGCAGTGATGGAAGGCGTAGCGTATGCGCTATACGATTCTTTCAAGATTCTGAGAGACAGTGGTATGAAAATGAACTTTCCTATCGTGATGAATGAGGGAGGGGCTAAGAGCAGGCTGTGGAGGCGCATTATAACAGATGTTCTGGATGTTCCTACCGTATTTGTAAAAAACCGGACAGGGGCTCCTTATGGAGACGCCCTCCTTGCTGCAGTTGCTACCGGGTATAGGAAGGACTATAAGATAGCCAAAGAAAAAGCGGTATATATTGACCCAATGGAGCCGGACGCAGAGAGTCATGAGATATATATGCAATATTTTGAGCTGTATAAGACGCTGTACAGCCACGTAAAGGAAGATTATATCACATTAAAAGGAATACGGGAAGGAGGAAACCAGGTATGAAAAGGATTGCGTCAATTCCGGAAAAGATGAAAGCGGTCGTGTGTCACGGGGCATACGACTATCGATATGAAGAGGTGCCGGTTCCTCGTATTAATGAGGACGAGGTACTGATTAAGATTGAGGCATGCGGCATATGTGCGGGGGATGTGAAGAGTTATCAAGGAGCGGCTATGTTCTGGGGCGGAGGGATACTTCCACCTTGGAACAAAACTCCGGTGGCGGCGGGACATGAATTTATCGGAAGGGTCGCGGCCGTCGGTGATAATGCGGCCGGGAAGCATAACCTGAAGCTTGGCGACCGGGCGATTGCTGAGCAGATTGTACCATGTCAAGAGTGCCGTTTCTGCAAAAACGGCGAACGGTGGATGTGCGAAGATGCACGTATACACGGACATCAGAAAGCAGTAGCGGAAGGCGGGATGGCAGAATATCTGAAATACAGCGTCAACGATATCGTCTATAAAGTCTCGCCGGAACTGAAAGCGGAACATGCAGCGATGATAGAACCTCTCTCCTGTTCTGTGCACACGGTTGAGCGTGCGAAGATAGGTTTTGACGACGTGGTGGTCATCGCAGGGATGGGGCCTATAGGGTTGTGCAAACTGCAGGTTGCAAGGCTTAAGAGCCCCAGGCTTCTCATAGCAGTGGACATGAAAAAGAAACGGCTGGATGCCGCGAAGAAGCTTGGCGCGGATATCGTGCTGAATCCACAGGAATGTGATGTGGTGGAAGAAGTGCGAAGGCTGACGAAAGGTTATGGCTGCGATATCTATATCCACAATTCAGGACATCCTTCCGGCGTGCTGCAGGGGCTGGATATGTTGAGGAAGCACGGTACGTTTGTGGAGTTCAGCGTATTTGGGGAAGAGACGAGCGTAGACTGGAGCGTTATAGGAGACCGGAAGGAGCTGACGATTTATGGTGCCCACATAAGCGGAGGCACAGGATACCAGACGGCAATTGATTTCCTTGAAAAAGGAATCGTGCGAGTGGATGATATCGTTACGCACGTATTTCCAATGGAAGACTGGAAGACGGCATTTGACATAGCGGCAAAGGGTGAAGATTCTATCAAAGTCGTACTTGTACCTTGACAGGCGGACAGGCGTATTGCAGAGGGAAAGGAGATTTATATGAAAAAGAGAGTTATGAGTTTGTTGCTGGCGGTTATGATGGTGCTTGCCTTAGCAGGCTGCGCGGACGCTGGCGGAAAGAAAGAAGAGAAAAAGGAAGCGAAGGCCAAGCAAGGGCAGGAGGTTACAGGAAAGACTGACCTGGCGGACCAAGATTTTGATACGAGCTATCAGCCAAAGGACAAAGAATATAACATATATGCGACATATAAGCTCGTACATAACTGGTATGATGCAATCGAGGCGGGAATTAAAGCGGCTGTTGCAGAATTTGAAGAAAAGGGAGTGAAAGTTGAATACGTTTACGAAGCGCCGGTGGAGCCAGATGCCATAGATCAGGTGAATAAAATTGAGACGGCGGCAGGACAAGGGTATGACCTGATAGCGGTCGATGTCACGCAGGTAGATACGACAGAGGCGGCCGTGAAGGATGCCATAGAGGCCGGCGTGCCCGTTGCTCTCTTTGCCAGCAGTGATCTGCCGAATACAGGAAGAAGCTTTTTTGTGGGCAACACGGATAACTATGGAGATGGAGAGGCCCTGGCAGAAGCTGTGTGCGAGAAGATGGGCGGCAAAGGGCAGATAGCGTTGCTGGCAGGTACGATAGGAGCTCCCTCGCATGAAGAAAGACTCGAAGCTTTTCATGACGTCTGTGCAAAATATCCGGATATCGAGATTGTAGATGAGCAAAGAGACAATGATTTTATCGAAAAGGCTATTGAAATAACCGAAGCCTGGATGCAGACATACCCGGAGCTTGGGGGAATACTGTGCAATAATATGTCGAATCCGATAGGAGCCTGCCAGGCGGTTAAAGATGCAGGCCGGGGCGGTGAGGTTGTAATTGGTGGCATGGACCATGACCTGCGGTCATTCAACTATCTTAAAGACGGCACACTATACGTGGCCCAGGTACAGAACTGCTATGATATGGGCTATAAGCTGGTCTATAATGCTATCAAATACATCGATGGCGAAGAAGTTGACGAGATTACGGATGTAGGATCCACATCGGTATATCAGGATGAAGCAGAAAAATATATAGACTTGCTATATTAAGCATGCACCTGCTAATAGGAACATGTAATGAAACGCGATACGTTCGTCTGTCGAAAAAAAGGGACACCCTGAAATGAATTGGGGACGGAGGAAAATTAAATTTTCCCCGTCCCCAATTTGCTTGTAAATACTATATAAAATCGTTTATAATATAAAGTAATAATATGGAGGGCCAGGATGTGGACAATTACAGTACAGAAAAAAAGACGATTTTAATAGTAGAAGATATGGGGATGAACCGCCAGCTTCTTTCGGTTATATTAGGAGAAGAATACAATATACTGGAAGCGGAAAACGGCCTTGAAGCACTTGGGATACTGGAAAAGGAGCATTTCAATATAGCTTTGATTATGCTGGATATAATTATGCCTGTCATGGACGGATTTACATTTCTTGAATATGCGAAAAAGACGGAGGAATATAAAGATATACCTATCATATTTGTGACGGCTGAAACGTACAAGGATAATATTTTGAAAGGTTTGGAAAAAGGTGTTTGTGATGTGATTGCCAAGCCCTTTGACCCGTATCTCGTTACGAACCGGGTAAGTCAGCTTATCCGGCTGACGGAGGGCCAGAAGAGGAAACGTATTGGACAGGTGCAGCCTGTAAAGCAGAAGGAGCCTGGATTTGTGCTTATTGTAGATGACGCGGAGATGAACCGCCTCTTATTAAAAGAGATGCTGCATGAAAAGTACCGGATATTAGAGGCTGAAGACGGAGAAGAAGCGTTGGGACATCTTGCTGCCCACCAAGGTGAGATAGCGGCAGTCCTTCTGGATATCATCATGCCTGTGATGGATGGGATAGAAATGATGGGGAAGGCCCAGAGCAGAATGCTTCTGCATGATGTGCCTGTAATTGCTATTACTGCTGAAAGCTCTCCGGTTAAGATGCAGCAGATCAGAGACTTGGGCATCTGCGAGATTATACACAAACCATTCGATCCTACGGTAATAGAAAACAGGATAAACAATATGATAGAATTATTTACAATCAAATAACGAACTGGGGACAGGGTAAAACGAATTGGGGACACCCTGAAAGGAATTGGGGACGGAGGAAATCTAGATTTCCTCCGTCCCCAATTCCTTTCAGGGTGTCCCTTTTACTTAGATTCAAAGGCTGTTTTTGCATCGCGGATCAACTTGTCGAATTTATCTGCCTGCCATGCCGCTCTTCCGGTGAACAGCCCGTCGATGGACGGCTGTACGATGAGCTCGCTTGCATTGCCCGGATTAACGCTCCCGCCGTAAAGCACAGGGATGTCCGCCCCGGCATCTCCGAAGATGTCCAACAACGTCTGCTTGATGACTTTGTGCATCTCTTCTGCGTAGTCTGCAGTCGCAGGCGTTCCGTTTACGCCGATGGACCACACAGGTTCATATGCCACCCAGATATTCGGAATCTGTGATACCGGTATGTCGTGGAAACCAATCTTGAGCTGTGTACGGAGAACCTCTGGGCTGATGCCGTAGCTCTTCTCTTCAGCTGTCTCTCCGATGCAGAGCAAAGTCGTAAAGCCATGGTTGAGCGCCGCCTTTACCTTCTTGTTTTCTTCGATATCGGTCTCCCCAAATACGTGCCTTCTCTCGGAATGTCCAATCATGACAAGGTCGATTCCGATTTCCTTCAGCATGAGAGGTGAGACTTCTCCGGTGAACTGACCTTCATCTTCCCAGCACATATTCTGTGCCCCAATCTTTACATATGTACGGTCTACGTTTTTCGTAGCGCTTTCCAGAGTCGTGTAGGAAGGTATGATAAAAAGTTCGATTTCGTCGCGGCTTAAATCCTTCGTGTACTCTACAAGATTCTGAAGGTATTCCACGGTATCGTGTATGTTCTTGTACATCTTCAAGTTACTGCCAAAATACAATTTTTTCTGCATAGTTGCCTCCTCATGGTAATCTGCTGTTGATTCTGTTTATAATCTGAATCTATTATATATGATAAGCGGTCAAAACGCAACTTCAAAAAAGTGAAAATATTAACAAAACGAAAAAACGAAATAAAACGAAAGTGCACAATGAAAAATCATGTTAAAATGCACAAAATCTCAATATTGGAAATATGTAAATGTACTGAAATTACAAAAAACAGTTGCGTAATGAAAGAAACAATCGTAAAATGAAGCTACAAAGAAAGAAAAACGAAAATAAAAACAAAAATATAAACGAAAGCAAACGAAAGGATGGAGAGAAAATGAGTGAGAAGTTCAGACCAGTGACAGCGATTACCATGGGAGATCCGGCAGGTATCGGACCGGAGATAGTTGTAGGCACGATATTAGATAAGGAAATTCATGAATGCTGTAAGCCATTTGTAATCGGAAGCAAGGCAATCATGGAAAAGGCGGCAAAAGTGCTTGGCAAGGAGCTTAGATACAATCTCATAACAGAACCTGCAGAAGCGAAATATGAATATGGAACCGTAGATATCATGGAGACAGGGGATTATGACACGGACTCCATCGAATGGGGCAAAGAACAGAAGCTTGCGGGACAGATGGCAATTGACTGGATTATGAAATCCATTGAATTGGGAATGGATAAGAAGATTGATGCCGTCTCTACCTCGCCAATCCACAAAGGGGCAATCAAGCTTGTCGGCGTAAAAGAACCCGGACATACGGAGATTTATCAGAATGTTACCAATTCGCCGTATGCACTGACCATGTTCTCCTGCCATAAGCTGAGAGTATTCTTTGTAAGCCGCCATATGTCTCTTGTAGACGCATGCCATTATGCAACCAAGGACGTTATTCTTGACAATGTAATTAATATAGATAAAGAACTGCGCAAGGTCGGAATCGAGCATCCACATATCGCAGTGGCAGGACTGAATCCCCACAATGGAGATAACGGACTGTTCGGATCAGAGGAGCTGACAGATATCGGACCGGCTGTAGAAGCGGCGAAGGAAAGGGGCATCAACGCAGTGGGACCATGTCCGGCCGATTCCGTATTCCACATCGGCAAGTCAGGGAAATATGATGCAATCCTTTCTCTGTACCATGATCAGGGCCACATCGCCTGCAAGACGCTGGATTTTGAAAAATCAGTTACACTTACATTCGGCCTTCCGTTTATCAGAGGCTCTGTAGATCACGGGACAGCATTTGATATCGCGGGGAAAGGCATCGCCGGCTCTATAAGCCTGATCGAATCTACAAAGGTAGTTGCCGAATATGCCGCAAAACAGCATGAAAGAGAAGAGAACTAAGAGACTGTGATTAGAGAAAGAGAGGGATAAAGATGCCTTTAATCGGTGCAGTAGCGGATGATTTGACAGGAGCCACAACGACAGGCGTGCTGCTGGCAAGGTCAAAAGCGAGAACGGCGGTATTTTTTAATGAGGAAGCGGCGGAAAAAGCAGAAGGTCTGGAAGCGTTGGATGCAGTGCTGATCAGCAGCAACAGCAGGGCACTTCCGGCAAATGAAGCTTACGAAAAGGTAAAGTCTGCGACGCAGGCGTTGAAGCGGATGGGCGTCAGACACTTTACCAAACGTATCGATACGACACTTCGCGGCGGAGTGGGAATCGAAGTAGACGCGATGCTGGATATGGTCGGGGAAGACGCCGTGGCGGTAGTCGTGCCTGCAATGCCACAGTCAAAAAGGATACTGGTGGGCGGCTATTCTGTCATCGACGGCGTGGCGCTTATCAATACTCCGGTTGCACAGGATGTGCGTACTCCGGTCAAGGAGAACTATATACCGAGGCTGCTCTCGTCGCAGACGAAACGTCAGGTGGGACTCGTGGCTCTTGACAAGGTCCTGAAGGGGGCGGATACCGTTAGGGAAGCGCTGGAAGCAGAGCGGGGCAAAGGCTGCAGCGTAATCGTCGTGGATGCAATTACACTGGAGGATGTAGAGGAGATAGCAAAAGCCTGTATAGAGCTTCGCTGGAACGTCGTATCGGTAGATCCGGGACCGTTCACTTCAAAGCTCGCCTATCACCGTGGAATGATTGGAACGGAAGAGCCAAATGTTCCGCCAGAGGCAGATGAAGCAGGAAAGACGGTGCTTATTGCTGCAGGCAGTGCGACACCTGTCACGAAGAGGCAGATGGAAGTGCTCTGTGAAGATGAACGCCATGTCCGTATCAGCGTAGACCCGGTCCCTCTTATCGAAGGCGGGGATGCTGCCATGGATGAGGCATTTAAGGCAGTACATAAAGCGGTAGATTTGATGGAATCCGACAGCCAGCCAAGGGCAATTCTCTTTGAGACTGCCCTGCACGGTGAACTGCTGAACCTGGATGAAGAAGATAACAAGAGGCATTATGCCGGCGGCATGAGCGCAGACAGGATAAATGCCGGCCTAGGCACGATTATTTCGCAGGTGCTCGAGCAGGTTGGGAGAGAAAAGGTAGCGGGACTTTACACAACAGGCGGTGACACGATGGTCAACGTATGTTACCAGCTTGGTGTTGAGTGTATAGAAGTAATGGATTATGTTATACCGCAGACGGACGTAGGCCGTCTTGTGGGAAGCTACGACGGACTGCCGGTGGTAGGCAAAGGTGGCCTGACTGGCAATGACAACACGGCTTGTGACATAGTGAGCCGGCTGTTCCGTGAATCAGCGAGACAATAAGAATATTGGAGGAAGTGAGAAAATGGGAGAACAGAAAACAGAAGTAAAGAAGACGAAAGATCTTGACCTTTTGAACAAGATGAAAAAGCTGCCGGGCGGGCTCGTAATCATACCGCTTGTAATCGCAGTGCTTATCGCAACATTTGTGCCGCAGGCTTTCCAGATAGGTGGTTATGTAACGGCATTATTCTATGAAGGAAATTCAGCGATGATGGGATTTTTCCTCATCGTGTGCGGTTCCACTATCAATATTAAACAGGTAGGTATGCCTTTATACAAAGGTGTTACGCTCACCGGCTTGAAGTTCGTGCTTGGTGTGCTGTTCGGGCTCCTCGTCGGAAGAATCTGCGGTCCAGACGGATTCCTCGGCATTACGCCGTTCGTTATGATTGCGGCTATTACCAACTCCAACGGTTCCCTGTACATATCACTGTCCTCACAGTTTGGTAATGCTACGGATACGGGTGCGATCTCTATCCTGTCATTGAACGACGGACCGTTCTTTACGCTTGTTGCACTTGGAGCTACAGGGCTTGCCTCTATTCCGATCAACTCTCTGATTGCCACACTGGTGCCGATTCTGATAGGATTTATCTGGGGCAACCTGGATGCAGGATTCCGTAAAGCATGTGCGACCGCACAGCCGATCGTAACCTTCTTCATGACGATTTCCATCGGTGCAAAGACGGATGTTAAGACGATCGTGACAGCAGGTGCGGCAGGTATCGTGCTCGGACTTATATCGGCAGTGCTTGCAGTAGTATTCTTCTTCCTGTTCAACCTGCTGCTTCCGAAGAAGGAAAGAAACGCCATGGGAGCCGCTGTAGGTACGACGGCACTCAACTCAGCGATGACACCGGCCGCCGTAGCCGAGGCCGACCCATCTATGGCCCAGTACACGGAGATGGCCACGGCACAGTGCGCCACAGCTTCCATCATCACATTGTTCCTCTGCCCATTCATCGTGGCATTCTTTGACAAGATGATGCAGAAGAAGCAGAAGGGTATCTACTCACCGGAAGGCTGGGCACACTACAAAGTCACTGGCGAAGCGGCGCCGGCAGAAATGTAGATTGACCGTACCTTATTGAACATTAGTAGTTCAATAAGTAAACCATATTGAACATTAGTAGTTCAATAAGTAAACCATATTGAACATTAGCAGTTCGATAAGTATACATAATTCATTACAGGTAAGTGAAAAAAGTCCTCTAATATGTTACAATGATTTCGTAATATATGAGAGGACTTTATTATAAGGAGCACAATCATGGAAGAGAAACTGTCGGTACAGATGACGAAAGAGGCATTGTTTGATTTTCTTTTATACCATACATACTCTAAATTTACAGGTTTTCTTACGAATGTCCTGGGGGCAGCCGTTGGAATCATGGGGATTATCCTGCTGGCTATGGGAAGGATAAAGCCGGTATATCTCGTGTTTTACCTTGCCGCTGCCGCAGTATTTATCGCATTTACCCCGCTTCAGCTGAAGCACAGGGCTAAAAAGCAGATGGAACTTAACGAGGAATACCAGACAGAATGGGAATATACATTTAACGAGCATGGGATAACTGCCGTGCGTGGAGATAAAGCGGAAGAGGTGGTCTGGGAAATGATTGAGCGTGTGGCAACGACTCCGAAGACGATTGGGATATATTATGGAAAGGACCACGCATTTATCATCCCGAAGCAGGATTTCGGCAGCCGCTTCGTGGCAGTCATGAAGATGATAGCACAGCATATCGATCCACAGAAAGTAAGACTGAGATAGAGAATCAATATTAGAGACAGAGGGTAGTAAAATGGAAGAACGCAGGCGTACGATACTGAGAGAACTGGACGAAAGAGGAAGGGTGCGGGTTGCAGATCTGAGCAGGGAGCTGGGATGTTCGGAGGTGACAATCCGCAACGACATCAAGAATATGGATATGGAAGGTCTGCTGCAGAGAGTTCACGGAGGCGCGATAAAGCGGGAGGAAAGCCCGGTGCGTAAATACTCTGCTGAAAGCATATACCGCCATACGGACAGGAAAAAGAAGATTGCGGCCTGTGCATATGATTATATCGAAGACAGGGACACGATAATAATTGATGATGCATCCAGCAGCTTTTATCTCGCGGTCCATATTAAAAACCACCCTGAAAAGCGCGTAGCTGTCGTCACCAATTCCCTCCTTGTAGGCAATGAGCTGTCAGGCGCAAAGCATGTCGAACTGTATATGGTAGGCGGCCATGTGGGGGGGCATCTCGCTGCGACCATGGGCGATGCGGCGTTGGAAAACATGCGCAGCTTCCATGTGGACAAGGCATTTATCGGAGTCCACGGCATTAATTTTGAGGTGGGGCTTACTTCTATAGCCACGCCGCAGATGCAGGTGAAGCATGCGATTCTCAAAGCGGCAAAAGAGGTATACGTACTTGCGGACAGCAGCAAGTTTGGCGGCGGCTACCTGTCCGTAATCTGCCCGATTACAGACGTGCACCTGATAATCACAGATGACGAAGTAGCAAAAGAGAACATAAAAATAGCAAAAGAACTAGACGTACCACTCGTGATAGCATGAGGGACACCCTAAAACGAATCGGGGACGGGGTTTTTTGAAAAAAACCCCGTCCCCGATTCGTTTTTTCTTGTAGAATTATAATGGAAAATGTAGGAAAATATGATAGAATGAAGGTACATTAAGATATTGATAGAGGTACGGTATATGAGAAAAAAGATGGGAGTTATTGCTTTATTATTAATGCTTGTTTCAATATCAATTATAGGGTGTGGAGGCAAAGAAGAGAATTCAGCTAAAAAGGAAAAAAGAAGCTGCGGCAGATGAAACATTGTATGAAAGATTTAACAAAGGCGCTAGAAGCATTCGAAGATAGTAAACTTCAAAAAAATCAATTCAATAGGTTTACATTAACAGAAGACGATGTAATTCTAGTAACAACATATGCTAGCGTAAGCAATTGGAACAGCGGACAAAAAGTAAAATTTGAATTCACTACGGAGAAAGAATTTGTTGCCACCCAGATTAGTGGCGAGTATATGGAGTAATCTGGCAACCAACAGGTAGAATAAAAATACATATAAAGGAGAGGAACTATGGCTAAGTATGAATGTGCAATGTGCGGGAAAACGTTAGGGCTGATGGAAACCATTAGCAGGGAATTTCAAGACGATAAAAACAGAGGTCTTTGTCCCAAATGTCACCAATACTTTGTTAATACTGTCAAAAAGCGGTTAGATGAAATGAATGATTCTATTGGCTACAACAGCGTGAAGCAGAGTATACTGGAACAGATAAGGGCAGAGAATGGCAACTCGGGGTATGAATATGTAGAAGATTACTTTAAGTATCAAGAAGCGCAGAATCTTAAAGAGGAAAACGCCAGATGGGAGGCATGTCCGGTATGCGGTAAAATCAGAGACCCTCAAGAGGACATCTGTGGTAATTGCGGATATATTTATACAGATATTAAGGGATTAAGCAAAGAAGACTATGTCAAGGCAGCTAAAACTAGATTCGAACAATACCGAAGAAATCCATTGTACGAGTACAAAGTGGAGGTTGTTCAGGAGTCTGGTCTGACAGGTGCTTTCAAAAAGGCAGATATACAAAATGTATTGGCTGTCTATGCATTAGACGGATGGCGTCTTCATACTGCTGTTACAAATGAACTGGGTAAGATGGTTTTGTCTGCGGCAGGAGTTGGGACGAATGCTACAGTAGACCAGATGATATTAATTTTTGAGCGATGTATCAAAGATAGGACCTCGGAATAGTGGTATACATGAGGGACACCCTAAAACGAATTGGGGACGGGGTTTTTTTCAAAAAACCCCGTCCCCAATTCGTTTTAGGGTGTCCCCTATTTTTATTCTGCCAGAGGCAGATGGCATACGGCTCCTTGGTAATCTGGTTTCGCAGCCAGTATTTTACGTAGAATTTCTGCAGCCTTTTCTTTTTCTCCCAGGCCGATGTTTCCAAGTGCCATGAGATACTGGCAGTATATATCGTTGCGTTCTTTGATGTTTTCCGGGAATACTTCTATTTCTGGAAGTGACACGGCAAAATAATCATAAGTCACGTTGTCGAATATATGTTTTTCGCCAAATGCCAGGAGCTGATGATAGCACTTCCTTGCGGCGGCCCTGTTGCCAAGCTCCTCGTTGGCCAGTCCCTGATAGAGGATCGTGTCGGAGGGCTGGTCATTATAATACAGCACGCTGGACGGCTCCTCCAGACCCGTGGACGCTTTCTCAAAGCATGACCGGGCGGCCGTGCTGTCACCCTTTGCCTTATATGCCAAGCCGAGATAATAGTCTGCCATGTTATCCTGTACGTTGGGAAGCTTCCCCTCTCCCAGGTTTTCAGGATATACTTTCGTCGCCTCGAGCAGGCGGATTGCTTCGTCATAAGAAGCATTAGCCAGAAGCCTAAGTGCCTTCTGCGTCAGCGCATAGCGGTACTGGGTGCTGACCTTGCCTTCACCGCCCTCCCATGGATGGAACCGGTGGCCGTTCAGGCAGCCGAGCGCCTTATCGTACTGGCCCGTATTATTTAACAGCGAGATATATTCTACATAGAGCGCATCACGGTATTCCACAAGCTCAAGGTGGGCATCGAGGAGCGCAAGCCGGTCTTCGGCGGAGACCCCGGCCCTTGCCCGAAGCTGGTCATATTCCAGAAGGAAGCGGGAGCTGGAAGGATCTAGTGAGCATGCTCTTGCCATACATTCCAGCGCTTTCTCAATATCTCTTCGCCTGTTGTAGTATGCAATTGCAAGGTTCCGCCAATTCATGCCGAAGCCGGGCACTTTTTCGGCAGCGGTTTCCCAGTGGCTGACTGCCTTCTCATACTGCTTCTTGTCATACAGGAGGCATCCAAGATAATAATGGGCAAAAGGCGCATCCTCAAGGAGGCGGACGGCGCTTTCCAGTATGAGCACTTCCTCAGGGCGGTTCGGGAAGCAGTAGCTGGAATCGGCTGCTTCGCCGAGCTGATGCATCCTTGCGGCCTCGCCCATCTCTCCCTTCAGTTCATAGATGTACCCCTTATAATAATGAAGCATCGGTGAGCTGTCGGCGCAGGAGTCCAATATGGCCAGGGCATCTTCATAGAGTCCGGCTTTCATATAATCGAGCGCCAGTTCCAGATAGTTATGGGCAGGTTCGCGCATCTTGGACTTCCACTCGGAAAGGTCATGGCATTGCAGCGCACATTCGTACAGTGTTCCCATGTCCAGCGGGTCGATAGAACGGCTCTCGGAAATCAGTGCCTCATTGTCTTCAGACAGCGTACGAAGGATTGCGGCCTTCAATGTACGTGCTTTCATATTGTGCCAGCCCCGGATGAGAGAATTATCAATAAATTCAAGCGCCTGACGGTACTCGCCCTTGCGGCAGGAGAGGCAGGCCAGCCAGTAATAACCGGCTCCTTGTGTCTCATAGCTCCACGTGGATTTGTAGAAAGCATCATAAGCCGCCTGCATGTCGCCGGTCATGACAAGTGCCAGGCCGAGGTTGAAATAGCTCTCGCCATAGTATGGATTCGGGTTCTTCCACGTCTGCTTCTCGATTGCCTTCTTAAAGTAACCGGTACTTGCCTTGAAGTTGCCACGTCTGTACTGTAGAAGCCCATACCCATTGTTCAGACGTATATCAGACGGATCGCGCCTCAGCCCCTCTGCATAATAAGCCTCCGGGTCGAGCGTGGCGTGGCGGTACTGTTCGAGATGGAGCGCGCCCAGATACAGCTCCTCCGTAGTCTTAAGCTCTTCCGGTGCAAGAAGAGGCTCTGCCGGCTCCGGCGTCGGCTCCAGCTCCTGCGCTTCGTGGGTATAGGAGACGAGCGCATAGCCTTCCGCGTCAGACAAGGTTACGGTTACTCCTTCGAGGCTCTTAAGAGCGGTGTCAAAGGCCGCGTCATAATACTGTGCCGGAGTGAAATCCGCCCTGTCGCTAAAAAGAGTCTCCTCCCCCTTCTTAACAGAGACTACGGTATTCTCAAACGTCCCTGAAGTGTAGGCTTTCAGCAGGCATTTGCCGTTCTCAAGGTCGATGCTGACCGCTGCGTCTTTTGTGGCGTTCTTTACGCGTCCTACATGCTTGTAGGGCATGAAATACTGGGTAAATGTCTTCTCTTCGTATGGTTTCAGCCAGGTAAAATCAGGCTGGTTGTCGGCGTAGACACCTGTCATCAATTCAATATACGGCCCGTCGGTCTCTGTCAGGCTGCGGTCCCATGCCTGGCCGAAGTCGCTGTTGCCCCATGTCCACTGCTTCTTACCCGGTGATATGTGGTGGTCGGCTACGTGAAGCAGGCCGGCATCCACCTGTTCGTCAAAGTTTCCGATAAAATCATAGTCGGAATGTGCCGCCATATAAGAAGTAGGAACCTTTATATTGCGGTAGCAAGAGATATCGATTCCCTCAGAGTAGTCGTATTTGTAGTATTCACCTGTCGCCACAGGGAAGGTAGACACCGCACGCTTGCCATGGTCCATGACAGCATGGACGTCCGGCGGGAATACTGAGTATGTATAGTCATTCACAGGTACTGCCGGATTGGCCCACCAGAGAAAGGTCTGAGGCGTATCTGTCCGGTTGAACAGGCGGCCCTTGATTTCGATATAAGCCTTGCCGGGCCGAAGCGTAAATGAGGCCATTCCCTTTGTCCCGTACATCTTGTCTATCTCGCTTACATATACAGTAGAAGAACCGTCGGCATTTTCTTCCCAGTGGCAGTCTGTAGGAGAATAGGTAGTAGGGCGGTGGTGCTGCGGCCAGTTGAACTCGATGCCTCCAGATATCCATGGTCCGGTCAGACCCACAAGAGCCGGCTTGATTACATGGTTATAATATACGAAGTCATAGTTGTTCGTCTTGTCCAGAGCGCGCTGGATACGGCCTCCAAGTTCAGGGAGTACCATGACGAGCAGATAATCATTTTCCAGATAGACAGCCCGGTATGTGACATCCTCTTTTTCATCAGATATCTTCTCTGTTACCGGGAGGGGATAGACCTTACCCGTACTTCCCTGGTAAGCACGGTTTTCAATAAATAATGGACTTTTTTCTGCCGGGTATACTTTGTAGGTGGGAATTGTCACCGTCTCTTCCCATACGTGAACCTTGTCAAACATCATATTAAATTCTCCTTTCCTATATATCAGCCACAGGCTGCATGTTCCTTGTGTATCGCTGTATCCAGAGTATCATAACGTGCTGCGCGTTAAAATGACATAAATGATAAAAAGATGGACAATATTGTGCCGGGAGAATATAATGGAGCCAAAGAATATGCCAAAAGCTATGCGGAAAGAGGAGGGTACAGAACAGGATGAATGATATGTCCGGTAAAGCAGATGGATTTAAAGATGAAAAATATATTATAATCCCGACCGAATCATTTGCGGACTATGCGGAGCACCCGCTCGTTCGTACGATATATCCGACGGATGTAGGGTTCTTCCCAAGGGCACGGGCCCATTACCGGGAACGTGAGGACGGGGCGGACCAGTATATCCTCATCTACTGTACAGAGGGAAAAGGGATGATAGAGGTGGAAGACCAGGTGTACCATATCGGCCATTCGGACGCATTCTGCATCCCCAAGGGCAGGCGGCACAGGTATTATGCAGACCAGGAAGACCCGTGGAGCATACTGTGGGCCCATTTCAAGGGAGAGGATTCAGGATATTATCCACTGGAGGAATGCCGCATCGTACATATGAATTCCAGACAGAGCGACAACCGTATGATGGTGCTTTTCAAGCTGCTGTTCCGTGTACTGGAGCGCAACTATACGATTGGCAACTTTATCTATATCTCACAAGTGCTCTCCCTTATATTGTCCGAGATATATTACAGGGAAAAGACGGATGAGAGTACGGTGCAGGACCGGCATGTGACGATGGTTATCCGGTTCATGTATCAGAATCTGAACAGGAGCCTGACGCTGGAAGAAATATCCGAAGAAGTGCAGTTGTCCAAAAGTTATCTGAATACGATATTCAAGACGCAGACAGGACATTCGCCGGTGGAATTCTTCATCCATCTGAAGATGCAGGAGGCGTGCAAGCTGTTGAAGGCAACGGACATGTATATCTATGAGGTGGCATCGGAACTTGGGTATGAAGACCAGTATTATTTTTCCAGGATATTTAAAAAAGTGGTGGGAATGTCGCCGAGAGATTATAAAAACGGGGATTACTTCTATTGTGATTGACTGACGTATTCTGTTGATAATTGCTACAGGATAGTATACTATAGATATGGTTTCCCAATGCAGGTACGAGAGAGGAAGGAATCAGATGGATTTTAACATGCTGGATTCTAAATTTGGAGCTGCAGCCATTGCGGCCTTGGTGTCCTTTATTATCTGCTGTATAACGAATTATGTCCAGAACCGGAATGCGAAAGCGGAAGTGGCAGTAAAGTACATAACAGACAGAAGAGTAGAATGGATTGAAAATGTAAGGAAAACGGTCTCGGAATATGTCTCTGTAGTCCAGAGCATGGAAGAAATGGATACCGTTCAGATTCGTGACATATTAGGCAAGGTGAATCAAATAAGTGCATACTTAAAGCTGCTGCTGAACTTTGCGGGACAAATAGACGAAATCATATTAGAAATAATGGCAAATATCGTGGATGAGTTACAGGAGGATAAACCAGACTTTGAACGTATTCATTCATTGCTGGAGCTGCTTATCCAGCACACGCAAATATACTTGAAAATTGAGTGGAACAGAGTGAAGTGGGAAGTAAAAGGCCGCAGATATGGCAAAAAGTATCAAAGGAAAGAGACCATCGAGCTTTACGAGAAGATGGCGAATCCGAGAGATATTGAAGAACTTGGTATTGAATACACTTTGGGCGAAATGAAGAAAAACGAGTGAGAAGTCTCATCCTGTGGACTTCTCACTCATTTTTCCCTGGCTACGCTTCGCCTTATTCCGGAACGAGGACGTATCCGGCCTCCTGTATCCCCATTTTCTGCAAATAATCCGCGCTTTCCTTTAAATCATGCAGCATCATCTCCTCGAACATGTCGCAGAAGGCCGATGTGTTCCCTTCTTCCAGACGGGTCAGCAGACCGGTAAGATACGGTTCCAGCAGTGCGTTCATGGTTTCGAGACTGCCTTTCATTCCCCGCAGCGGATTCCCCCAGAATAATTGCCGTAGCAGTTCCGAATATATGGTACGGATTGTCTGATAAGGAACATGGCCAGCAATCAAATCCAGCACGACGTAGGGCAGCACGTTATAATACGGCCTTTCCTTTAGTGAAGAAAGCGTCTGTAGCCAGTGCCGTAAAGATTCGGCGCTGAGCGAGCGAAGCGTAAGCTCGGCGACGGACCTGCAGGACAGTGCCAGAATCTGCAGACTCTCCAGCATATCTATAAGCCGCTGCCGGAGGACGGGCTGTGAGAAATCGCAGTGTTCCAAACTTTCTGAAAAGGGTAGGACGCGCATTCCATAGGGTCGGGAGGACTTGACAGCTCCGATGCTGCACAACAGGCCGACGGCACGGCGTACAGTGCTGATAGATATATTCCTATCTCTGGCAATATGTTCCATGGCAGGCAGCAGGCTGCCCGGCAGGTAGACTCCCTGGCAGATGGAAATCAAGAGTTCCATCGCCAGGGAATAGCAGAGCTGGTTCGGCTTTTTGTAGGAACTCCAACGAAAATCCATCTGATTCCCGGGAGCTTCAAACGTAATCCTATCCGTATAAAAATGATGAAGCGAGGAGCACAGGTCATTCTGCCAGGAATCAATCAGCTCTTGGAGGGCAGCCCAATTGTGGCCCCGGCATAGATTTAAGGTTTCCATAATCTGTTCCGAACTGCTGATGCTTCTGACGTGCCTGTCAATATTGAAAAAAGGAACATGAAAGAACAGATAGACCTGCCTGGCAAGCCGCATCAGAATATTGTTGTGCAGAGCAACATATTTGTGTTCTAAATAATGCCACATTACGAATGTATGATTAGTATGCTTATCAGAGAGATGCTCTATCGTATCGAGCGTATCCGGGGATGCATATTTCAGGCCGATCCATTGGATATTGCCAAGCAGCGGCTGGATGGAGCGGCTCATATCCAACAGGGCATCTTTGCGGAGGGAGAAGTAAGTCTGGACGTGCTGCTCAATCTCAGCATCGTCATATGACATGATGACTTTGGCCCCGGCGTTTCGCATTAGGGAGATATAGCCCTCCTTTTTGAGACGGCGGTAAACGGACTGGACCGTATCCACGGAAACGCAGAAAAGCCTGCCTGTCTCATCGGCAGAAGACAGGCTGTCCTTATATCTGCGGACCCCGAATTGAATCTGGGTTAATATAGCTTCATAAATTATTTGGTGCAATTCCAGTTCTGACATTGCATATCCCCCTGTCCGGATGGAGCCTCAAGATTTTTACAGTATATCATTTTCTTTTCCTGTTTTCTACAACGTTCCTGAAATAGTTGTTATTTTAGACATTATTTGATATACTCTGAATAAAATGGTATATGGACAGTTGGTATAAAAGCAGACATCATAATTATATGACAAAGTGAGGAACTAGTGTGAAAAAGGGCAGAAACAAGAAGGGTCAGGAAGACTTTGTCCAAAGAGGACAGCAGCTGAGTACATGGTGCACCATTGGGCTTATCGTGCTGATGGTTCTATATCTCATCATGACGGTCATCGGCTCTACACGTCTGGCGGGGCAGACGGAAATCATATCGGAGCACCCCTTTGAAGTGGTAATCGCCACTGGCGACATCGAACTCTATGTATCTGAGATGAGTCTGCGGACCGAAAGGCTGCAGCGCCACTATGAGGCAGGGGATATCGAATTTGCGGCAGCAGAGCTGGAGAAGCTGTATGATCTGCTGGATGAGCCGCTCGCAAAGTTGGATAAACTGTATCTGGGAGACTCGGATGATGTCCGTGAACTTCGGGATGCCCTTGCGCTGCTGGAATCGGAACAGGGACATTTCCTGGCTTATGCCGGCGGTCCGGGCGTCACCGGTGCGGATATAGAGGCCTATGACAAGGAGTACCTGACACCCCTGTATACGCGGGCATCGAATGAAATCGGTCATATCACCGAGGTGGCGCAGCAAAAGAAGGTCGGTTATGGGGAGACTGCGGAAACCCTGCGGCTAACCATGCTTTACGGTTCCGTCGCCCTGATGGCGCTCATGGTCGGCACCCTGTTCATATCCCAGTATGTCCTGCACAGGCAGCGCAAAGAACTTCTTTACCGAAGCAGGCTGTTTGACGGACTGTCCCACAGTATAGACGATGCCTTTCTGATACGCGACGAAGGAACGGATAAGATCAGCTACTGTTCCCTCAATATGGAGAGAGTTCTCGGCACTACCCCCGCTACGGGCGACATCTATCAGGGGCTGAAGCCGGAAGATGCAGAGATATTCAAAGATGCTGCCAGTCCAGGCATAACATATCCTTTCGAAAAAACAGTGGAATATAAGAAGGCGGACGGAGAAAAGTGCTGGCTTCTGATTCGCGTATATAAGATGACAGAGACCCGGCCGTCTAAGTTCATCACCGTCTTTTCAGACCGGACTGAGGAGCTTAAGTCCCGCGATGCACTGCAGGAAGCCATGCTTAGCGCGCAGCATGCCAATCAGGCTAAGAGTGACTTCCTGTCCCGGATGAGCCACGAGATTCGAACCCCTCTCAACGCTATCATCGGTATGATTACTGTCGCACAAGCACATGTAGAGGAGCCTGTACGGATAGAGGACTGTCTGACGAAAGCCGTCCTCTCTGCCAAGCATCTTCTGATGATTATCAACGATGTGCTGGACATGAGCAAAATAGACAGCAGCAAAATGGCATTGCAAAATGAACAATTTGATATATTTGAGCTGATTAATGGATACGTCTCAACGGTTTTCGCGCAGGCGAAATCAAAGGGGATTGAGTTTTCGGAAACGATGGAGGGATTCGGTGAACATACGTCTTTTGTAGGTGATGCCCTGCGGCTTAACCAGATACTTTTAAACCTCAGCTCCAACGCGGTGAAATTCACTCCGCCGGGAGGGAAGATTCATCTGTCGGTTTCCCGCCTGGCTTCAAAAAGCAAAGTTGATATCCTCCGCTTTGTTTTGTCCGATACCGGTATCGGCATGACACAGGAAGCCGCCGGGCGGATATTCCGTCCTTTTGAACAGGCCGATGCATCTATCGCAGGCAGGTACGGCGGAACGGGGCTTGGCATGTCTATCACCAGCAACCTGGTAGCGTTGATGGGAGGCAGCATCCAGGTGGAGAGCGAGCCGGGAGAAGGCAGTACATTTATAGTAGATCTGCCTTTTGAAAAAGGGGAAGGGAGCCCTAATGTGCCGGATTTTGCAGATATGGGTCTATCCGCGCTCATTGTGGATGACGAGCCGAACGTCTGTGAGCAGACGGCCAGCCTGTTGGAAAAAATTAAGATACGGGCTGAATGGCGGCTTTCCGGCATCGAAGCGCTTGACCGTCTGACTGAGCTGCGACGTGCCGGCCGGCCAGCTGACATCTGTTTCATCGACTGGAAGATGCCGGATATGGACGGCGTGGAACTGACCCGGCGCATCCGCCGGGATATCGGCGAGGATGTACCTATCGTCATGATATCTGCCTATGATATCACGGAAGTAGAGAAGTCGGCGAGAGAAGTCGGCGTAAATGGCTTTCTGCCGAAGCCTTTGTACCGTTCTTCCGTTTTCAACACTGTTAAAGATGTGGTAGAAAAGAAAACCGGTGTCGTTACTCTGCCGGATGATGTAAAAAGGCCGCTGGAGGGCAGATGCCTCCTGGTGGCGGAGGACAATGAGATCAATCAGGAAGTAGCCCAGATGCTGCTGGAGGATAAGGGAGCCGTCGTGCGGTGCGTGTCGAATGGACAGGAAGCGCTGGAGAAGTTTGAGGCATCGGAACCAGGCGAATATGACGCTATACTGATGGATGTCCACATGCCGGTGATGGACGGCCACGAAGCTGCCCGGCACATCCGCACATCGACACATTCGGATGCGATGCGTATTCCGATAATCGCCGTCACCGCGAATGCCTTTTCAGATGATATTTCCGCCGCGCTGGCTGCCGGTATGAATGCCCATGTGAGCAAGCCGCTGGACATCGACCAGCTATGCAGGGTGCTGGCGGAGCATACTGGGATGAAGGGATAAGAGACCTGTAAAAGCAAGGAACCTGTAATACATGGTAAAAGATGTATTCAGGTTCTTTTTTTGGTGATTAAAAAGTGTAATATAGTCCATCAAAAGATAACATATGGAATTCTGCATGCATAAGAATGGTGATATAATCCGTATAAGAACTTAAACTTATTCCGGTGAGAAACATGGTTTCAGACAATTCAAAAACAGGAGGAAATGAAGATGAGCGAGAAGATTCCAGCTAAGATGTCAGGGATGAAGCTTCCGGGCGGAGCCAAAGTGCAGCCGGTCACATGTGATGTGCCAAAGCCGGGTCCGGGACAGGTACTTTTGAAGATGAAGGCTGCCAGCCTGTGTGGAAGTGACCTGAAGTATATCTATTTTGAACATACGGATAAGACCGGCGGTGCCAGATACGATGATGTCATCGCGGGACATGAGCCGAGCGGGCAGGTCGTGGCCGTGGGGGACAAGGTGGATGATTTCAGGGAAGGGGACCGCGTGGTCGTATACCATATCCAGGGCTGCGGATACTGTGACGAGTGCCGTAAAGGCTTCTATATCAACTGCCAGCAGCCGGAGAGAAGAGCATACGGCTGGCAGAGGGACGGCGCGCTGGCGGAATATATGGTTGCAGATGCCAACACATGCATCCACCTTCCGGATTTCCTGACTTATGAAGACGGTGCCATGATAGCATGTGGATTTGGTACCGCGTACCAGGGACTCTTAAGAGCCAATGTCTCCGGCAATGACAGGGTGCTTGTCATGGGGCTTGGCCCGGTTGGCCAGGCGGCCCTTATTCTGGCCAAAGCACTTGGGGCGCAGACGATTGGGGTGGATATCTCAGAGGAACGTATGGAGATGGCCAGGACAATCGGGGCAGATGAAGTCCTTCCGGGTGATGACAGTGTGATAGAAAACATAATGAAGCTCACCGGCGGTAAAGGTGTTGAGGTGGCGGTAGACTGCTCCGGCAGCAGCATCGGAAGGCACAGATGCCTGGAGGCGGCCAGGATGTGGGGGAACGTCGTATTTCTCGGAGAGCAGGGAACCGTGACATTTGAGCCGAGCCCGCTTCTGCTCCACAAGAATCTTACACTCCACGGCTCCTGGGTGACATCGGTAGGTAATATGGAGAAGCTCGTAGAACTGCTCGACAGGAAGAAGATTCATCCGAGCCAGATTATCACGCACCGCTTCCCGCTGGAGGAGACAGATAAAGCGTTTGAAGTATTTGCGACTGGCAGGACAGGCAAAGTATGCATCAACCATGAGATGGAATAAAAGAGGGTTAGATTATGGAGGCAGTAGAACGGATCAGGAAGTGGCTGGAAGAACACGAGTATGACGGTGTGCTTCTGAACCGGAGGGATAACTATGCCTGGGTCGGCAAAGGAGCCAAAAGCAATGTAGTGTCCAACAGTGAAAATGGCGTAGCATACTATTCTATAAGACGGGACGGCATCGACCTGCTGGCGGACAGCAGCGACCTTCACCGCATGGACACGGAGCAGAACCCCCTCGGGGCTGCTCCGGTGCTTCTTCCATGGCATGTATCCGTGGAAGCGCAGATAAAAGACTACATAGGCGCAAGACGGTTTGCTTCAGACACAGGGGCAGCAGGTACGGCCAATGTACAGGAAGAGCTGGTTCAGCTGCGTCTGAGGCTTACGGAGGACGAAGTGGGACGCTATGAAACGGCCGGCAGACTCTGCGCGGACATCGTCGAAGGAGTCTGCATGGATGCAAGGCCGGGCATGACGGAAAACGATGTGGCGGATCTGCTCAGATGCCGCTGCATCCGGCATGGGGTAAGCCCGGATTGCGTACTTGCAGGCGCCGATGAGCGTATCCTGTCATACCGCCACCCGGTTCCGACTGGGAAGAAGATAGAGAGAAGCCTGATGCTTGTCCTCGGTGGAGAGATATACGGACTGAACACGAGCCTGACGAGGATGGTGTATTTTGCTCCGGTGCCGGCAGAGATAAAGGAGCGTTACGAAAAGACGCAGCATATCTTTGCGTGTATGCAGACGATGATGCAGGACGGGATGACCTATAAAGAATACTTTGAGTATGTGAAGGCATTATACGCAGAGGCCGGGTATGACGGCGAGTGGAAGATGCATCATCAGGGAGGGCCGACCGGATATGCATGCAGGGAGTTCATCCCGGTTCCCGGCGATGAACGGATTATCCACGCAGGCCAGGCTTACGCGTGGAATCCCACGATACTCGGTACAAAGTGCGAGGAGACGACCTATCTCGGGTCTGATGGAATAAAGATACTGTCCAGGTCTTCTGACTGGCCGCGAAGAACCATCGATACGCCACATGGAATGATTGAAGTGGCGGAAATTCTGGAACGATAGCCCGGTGATATGCCGGGCTATCCGGCAAATTCACCAAATTCTTTAGCTATGTCGAAAATTATATGTTGACTTTTTCCCATAAAATGGTAATATTATACTTAATTAAGGACTTTATTAAATACTTTAATAAAGTTTTGACGAAAAGGGCGTGTATAATAGAATATAGTGAAAAGGAGGGGTGGATGGTGATACAGAGAACAAACAACTCAGAGGTGAAAAAGCTGAACCGGAACCGCGTTTTTCGTTATATAAACAGTAAGAACAGGACTTCTATGCCGGATATTGCTGCCGCGCTTGACATGAGCGGGCCTACAGTGCTGCAGATAGTGAAAGAGCTGAGGGAGGCACATGTCATATGCGAAGCCGGGGAATTCGAATCCACAGGCGGAAGGAAGGCAAAGGCGCTTGCAGCAGTAAGGGATGCCAGATATGCAGTGGGAATCGAGATAACCCGGAACCATATCGGGATGGTCCTGACGGATATGACCGAGACCGTGCTGAAGCATATTAGAATGCGGAAAGCTTTTACATATGAAGATGAGTATTTCAAGCAGCTTGGAGCGGCGCTGGAAGAGTTCCTCGGAGAGGACAAGGCGGTGAGGGATAAGATTGCAGGCGTGGGGATATCGGTTCCCTCTATCGTGGACAGCACCGAGAACCACATCACGTATTCGAGAGCACTAGATCTGTATGATATAGACGGGGAGGTGTTTTCCCGCCATATTCCGTATCCGTGCGTGCTGATTAACGATGCCAATGCCGCTGCGGCGACCGAGTGTATTGCAGACAGGCAGCTGGAGAGCATGATATACCTGTCCCTGAGCAATACGGTGGGCGGCGCGGTCGTGTTCCGTCAGGAGACCGGGCAGGAGGAGCAGGGAAGCCCTCTGGGCAGCGTGTTTGAGAATATGTATATCGGGAAGCACTGGCACAGTGGAGAATTCGGGCATATGGTCATACATCCCGGGGGCAGGACATGCTACTGCGGTAAAAAGGGCTGTGTTGACGCGTACTGTTCGGCGCTTTGTCTGGCAGAATACGCAGACGGGTATCTGGAACGCTTCTTCGACAGGATGGAAGAGGGGGATCTTGAGCTTGTAAAAGTTTGGGAGGATTATCTGGACGACCTCGCTATTACGGTCGATAACCTGAGGATGTGTTTTGACTGCGATATCGTGCTCGGTGGTTATGTCGGAAGCTGTATTGGCCCATATATCAAGGATCTGCAGAAAAGGGTGGCGGAAAAGAATATCTTCGAAGGCGACGGATCTTATGTCCGTGCATGCAGATATCAGAAGGCTGCATCCGCCCTGGGAGCCGCGGTCTATTATATTGAAAACTTTATAAATTCTATATAAAGAGGAAAAAGGAGCAGAAAAAGATGGATGGAATGATGAAGGTTGCAGTAATGAATGGAATTGGCGAGATGGGTTATACCGAGCGCCCGATTCCGCAGGCTAAAGAGGATGAAGTGCTTGTGAAGCTGGAGTATGTAGGAATCTGCGGCAGCGATATGCATTACTACGAGATGGGGAGGATTGGGGACTATATCGTAGAGCCTCCGTTTGTTCTTGGACATGAACCGGGCGGAACTGTTGTTGAGGTGGGGAAGAACGTGACCCATCTGAAACCAGGCGACCGTGTGGCGCTGGAGCCGGGAAAGACATGCGGCAGATGCAGGTTCTGCAGAGAGGGGAAGTACAATCTCTGCCCGGACGTGGTCTTCTTTGCAACACCTCCGGTCGATGGCGTGTTCCAGGAATATGTGGCGCATCCGGAAGAGCTGTGCTTTAAGCTGCCGGAGAATGTCAGCACGCTTGAAGGTGCACTGATCGAACCGCTGGCAGTAGGCTTCCATGCGGCACAGCAGGGAGATGCCCATGCAGGACAGACGGCGGTCGTATTCGGTGCAGGCTGTATCGGGCTTGTGTCCATGATGGCATTAAAGGCATGCGGAGTTTCCAGAGTGTATGTGGTGGATGTCATGCAGAAGCGTCTGGACAAGGCACTGGAACTCGGGGCCGACGGTGTAATCAACGGAAAGGAAGATGACGTGCTGGCATTGGCAAAAGAGCTGACAGATGGAGAAGGCTTTGATCTGGCCATTGAGACCGCAGGGACAGAGATTACGACGAACCAGGCCATCCAGGCAGTACGAAAAGGGTCTAACATCGTCCTTGTCGGTTATGGCAAGACAGGCATGATGAATATGATGATGAGCCTTGCCCTCGACAAGGAAGTTACATTTAAAACTGTATTCCGTTACCGCCATATCTATCCGATGGCCATTGATGCGGTGGCACAGGGAAAGGTGGACTTAAAGGGAATTGCCACACATATCTTCGACTTTGACGACATTCAGACGGCTATGGACAGAAGTGTGAATGAAAAGAGCGAGATAGTGAAAGCCGTTGTTAAGATTGCAGAATAGCCGTAAGTTTGCTAAATAAATAACATTATGCAAATTACATGAAATTGCGAAAAAAATATTGTGTAACATTGCATATTGCACAATCATGTCGTTTTATTATATAATTATATAAATCGAATTTATAAAATGGATTTATAAAAGTAGTGCGTGAAAGAAAACTATACTTTTCTATTCACCGGAAAATCACGGAAAGGGCATGAAAAAAACGCCTGATTCAGGCGTTTTCAATAAAAAAAAGAGGCTGTTCAGAAAAGTATACTTTATGAACAGTGGAAAAGCAATATTAAGCAGAACGGCTAGCAACCGGGAGGAGGACGAAATGGGAATTATTGAAAGTATGAGACTGGACGGCAAAGCAATCTATGTGACAGGTGCTGCGAGCGGGATTGGAAAATGCGCTGCCACAGCATTTGCGGAGGCAGGTGCAGACGTGGCAGTCGTGGATATCAATCTGGAAGGCGCTGAGAAAGTTGCCAAAGAGATTGCAGAGGCTACAGGCTCCAGGACAATTGCAATTAAGTGTGATGTCACGGATAAGGATCAGGTTGAAGCAATGGTTGCAAAGGTTGTCGATACATATGGAAAGCTGGATGCCTGCTACAATAACGCCGGTATCGCGGTGAACGCTCCTGCAGAGGAGATGACCTTTGAACAGTGGCAGAAAGTAATCGATATCAACCTGACAGGCGTATTCCTCTGTGCTACCGCGGCTGGAAGAGTGATGCTGAAACAGGGATATGGCTCCATCATCAACACGGCTTCCATGTCAGGGCATATCGTGAATGTACCGCAGCCGCAGTGTGCATACAATGCCTCAAAAGCCGGTGTAAGCCAGCTGACCAAATCGCTTGCGGTAGAATGGGCCAAGAAGGGCGTGCGGGTCAACTGCATAAGCCCGGGATACATAGGGACTGAGCTGATTATGAATGCAGAGCACCTGAAACCGCTGATTACACAGTGGAATGCGATGGCACCGATGGGAAGACTTGGAAAGCCTGAGGAGCTCCAGTCAATTCTCGTATACCTTGCAGGGGACACAAGTACGTTTACAACAGGATCCGATATCATCGTAGACGGAGCATTTACCTGCTTCTAAAGGGTCCTTAACTGGATAGCTGATAGCAAAAGCTATAAAAATAATATATTTCAAGGAGGAAAACGTATTATGAGGAAAAAAGTGGTAAGCGTGATTCTTTGCGTGGCAATGATCGCGGCAATGGTTGTTGGATGTACAACCAAGTCACCGACTTCTGGCGGAGACGACAAGAAGGATAACGAGAAGAAAGACAGCTACAAAGTCGGCATCACCATCCAGTCTCTGAAGAACGATTACTGGGCAGGCGTAATGGGCAAGCTGGAAGAGCTTCTGAAAGACAAAGGATGGGATTACACATTGCAGGACTGCTCTAACAATTCATCAGAGCAGATCAGCCAGGTCGAGAACTTCATCACATCAGGCTGTGACTTGATCATGGTTCATCCGGCTGACGCTGACGCGCTTGAGACGGTATGCCAGCAGGCACTTGATGAAGGAATCAAAGTTATGTGCTGGGATGACCCGATGGAGAATACGACTGCAAACTGGATTCTTGACAACACGGCACTTGGAAATGACATCGGCAAGACAGCGGCAGCTTTCATCAATGAGCACTATACAGCAGATAAGCCGGCTGAGGTATGCGTTATCGGCAAGCCATCTACAAAGGTTCTGTTAGAGAGAGCAAACGGTATCAAAGAAGGACTGGAAGAGAACTGTGACAAAGGCAACTATAAAATAGTAGCTGAGGTCGACGGACTGGAAGCAAATGAAGCACAGTCAAATGTTGAGACTGTTCTTCAGGCGAATCCTGACTGTTCTGTCTTTGTAGGAGTTGGAGCAGGCGCTATGATCGGTTCTAACGAAGCATTACTTCAGAAGTTCGGCGGAGCCGGCAATATCCCGGAGAACTACGGCGTTATCACGACAGACGTAACTCCGCAGCAGTTAGAGTCTCTGAAAGCGGGAGACGAGGCTGTAAGAGCGATTATCGGTTTCGAAGGTTCCAGTACGGATACAGCGGAAGCTTGTATGAAGATGTATGAGAGAATCCTCGACGGTGAAGATTTCTCAGGTGAAAATCACAATGTTCAGAGACCTACGATGGAAATCAATCTGGACAACATCGATGATATCATGAAGGGAATGTAACATCATAATAAAGCTAGCGAGACGATAAGATAGAGGCGGGTTGCTCCGCCTCTATGTAATATCCGCTTGACTCAGGGGGAAATGAATATGAGCGAAGAATATGTACTGCAGTTAGAGCATATAAGAAAAGAATACCCGGGTGTTGTTGCACTGAAAGATGTTACGTTGGAACTTAAGAAAGGCGAGATTCTTGCACTGATTGGAGAAAATGGTGCAGGGAAATCTACGCTGATCAAATGCTGTTCGGGAGCAGTTATCCCGACTTCCGGTAAGATTATCGTAAACGGCAAGGAATTTAACAGCATGACGCCTCAGCTTGCTGCTGAGAACGGTATTGCAATCATTTATCAGGAATTCAACAATGTTAAGGAGCTGTCGGCAGCGGAAAACCTGTTTTTAGGAAGGCCCATCAGAAAAGGACCTGTCATTGATAAGAAGGCGATGGAGAGAGAGGCGGCAAAAGCATTCGAACAGCTCCAGATTAAGATTGACCCGAAGACTCTGATGAAAAACCTGACGGTCGGCTATCAGCAGATGGTTGAGATTGCCAAGGCAATCCAGCAGGATGCGAAGATATTGATTATGGATGAACCTTCTGCACCTCTGACGAGCGCGGAAGTTGAAAGTATGTTCCGGGTAGTAGAAAGACTGCGCAAGGAAGGAATTTCTATTGTCTACATATCTCATAGATTGGATGAAATCTATCGTCTGTCAGATAGAATCCTCGTTTTACGTGACGGAGAATATGTCAAAACATTGATTACGAAAGACAGCGAGGTCCAGGAACTGATTAAGCTGATGGTCGGCCGGGAGCTGACGGAGACATATCCGCCACGGGAGGACTGTGTCGACAAGAATGAGGTGGTACTGGAGCTGAAGAAAGTCACCGGCAATGGAGACAATGACATAAGCCTGAAGGTACATAAAGGTGAGATTGTCGGCCTTGGCGGGCTTGTCGGCGCGGGCCGTACTGAGCTTGCGGAAGTTATCTTTGGAGCTGTACCAAAGACATCCGGGCAGGTGATATTTAAGGGCAGGGAAGTGAATCCGAAAAGCCCCCGTGAAGCCATTGACTTAGGCATCGCACTCGTACCAGAGGACCGGAAACGGCACGGGGCTATGCTCGGCATATCTATCAAAAATAATATCAATATGCCGATCTATGAGAGGAATTCCCGTCTCAGCGTGATCAATTCCAGGCTGGAGCTTGAGACTGCCGAGAAGTATCAGAAGAGCATGGCAATCAAGACACCTACGCTGCATCAGCTCGTGAAGAACTTAAGTGGAGGGAATCAGCAGAAGGTCATACTGGCGAGATGGCTTGCGGCGGATTCCGAGCTTATCATATTTGATGAACCGACCAGAGGAATCGATGTCGGCGCGAAATATGAGATCTACAAGCTGATGAATGATCTAGTTGAAAAAGAAGGAAAGGCAATTCTGATGATTTCTTCCGAGATGGAGGAACTGATGGGTATGTCGGACAGAATTGTAGTGCTGTCGGAAGGTGAGATGACAGGAGAGCTTGAAAAGAGCGAGTTCAATCAGGAAACCATAATGGCGTATGCGTCCGCAGCAAGAATGGAGGAGGGTCAGACTGTATGAAAAATAAAGTAGTATACCAATTAAAAGATAAAGCGATATGGGTAGTGTTTTTGGTTCTCGTCATTGCGTTTACTATCGCAAATCCGAGATTTATCAACCCGAGCAACATATTTTCGCTGCTCCGTCAGGTATCCATGTTCGGTATTGCCTCCATCGGTATGACATTTGTTATTTTGCTTGGAGACATCGACCTGGCGACAGGTTCAATCATGTCATTTGTTAACATTGTATGTGCCTATCTGATGGTTAACATGGGAGTAAATATGTGGCTTGCCATACTGATTACACTCGCAGTATCTACCTTGATTGGTGTGTTGAACGGTTTTATGGTATCCACAATCGGTATTCCGGCATTGATTGCTACCTTTGCGACCCAGACGGCGTTCTCAGGCCTTGCCTATATATTGAGCGGCGGCCTTCCGATTAACGGATTTACAGATAATTTCCGTATAATCGGACAGGGGTATGTCAGCGTCGTTCCGGTACCTGTAATTATTATGATCATCTGCTTTGCAATTGGATCATTTATCTTGAACAAGACTTATTTTGGACGTTACTTCTATGCCGTAGGCGGTAACGTGGAAGCAGCGAGACTGTCAGGCATCCGGGTTGGAAGAATCAAATATCTTGTATTTGCTATCTCCGGTTTTTTTGCAGGGCTGGCCGGTATCGTCATGCTGTCACGTACGAATTCAGGAATGCCTAACGCAGGCGATGGATACGAGTTCAAGGTTATCACCTGTGTCGTATTAGGCGGCGTGTCTGTAACCGGCGGATACGGCAAGATATCAGGTGTCGTCGCAGGTACGTTCATCATCGGTGCCCTGACGAACGGCATGATTTTGCTGAACATCAACTCCTATATCCAGGATGTCGTCATGGGCGTCGTGCTTGCACTTGCGGTTGGTTTCGACTGTATCCAGAAGAAGAGACAGCAAAATTAATATCAGTACGTATATACAAGTACAATCAGGCTTAAAAATCCCGGTAAATGTCAATTTACTGGGATTTTAGAGAATGTAGAGGGTTATGACGGGCGATTGGGGGACTGTTTGTTGACATATGGCGCAATCGTAAGTAAAATAATGAGTATATAATTATAGGACAAGTGAAGGTAGCTAACATTGAATAAAAGTCAACAGATATATCATTATATACGGACGCACCAGTCGGTTTCCAAACAGGACATCGTTTTGGGGCTTAAGTTCAGTCTTCCGACGATTACGCAGAAGCTTCAGTATCTGGAGCAGAGGAATCTCATAGATACCTCAAGGAAGATACAGAATACCGGAGGCCGCAATGCCACGGCGTATTCCTATGTGAAGAAGGCGAGAGCAGCCATCGGCGTGTATCTGACCGGGCATCATATCAACTGCGTGGCGGTAGATTTGTCGGGCGATGTCATTGATATGACAAAGGAGCGCATTAAATTTAATTTAGAGGATGAAGAATATTTAAAAAAAATCGGTGAAGTGGTAGAGCGGATTAAGAATGAGGCAGAAATCAGCGACGAAGCGCTGCTTGGCGTCGGTATCGCAGTGCAGGGGCTTGTGTCCGAGGACGGTGAGATAGTAACCTACGGCCTTACTCTTAACTTTACCGGAAAGACAAGGGAAGAAATCGCAAAGTATATTCCGTACAACAGCCGGCTGTTCCATGATTCCAGTGCGGCAGGCTATGCGGAGGTCTGGATTGACCATGACATATGCAATGCATTTTACATCAGCCTGAGCAACAGTGTCGGCGGGGCGGTCCTGGTCGACAACAACATCTATGAAGGCAACACGCAGAAAAGCGGCGAGATCGGCCATATGACGGTGGTGCCGGAAGGCGGGGAGCTGTGCTACTGTGGGAGATACGGCTGCTTTGATACGGTCTGCCGTTCGACCAATCTGGACCAGTACACGGACGGGAACCTGGAGATGTTCTTTGCGCTTCTGCAGTCCAGGGACAGGGAAGCGGAAAGGCTCTGGGATAAATATCTCGATGACCTGTCGCTCGGCATCAACAACATACGCATGCTGTTCGATTCGGACATCATACTTGGCGGTTATGTCGGTGCATATATAGAGTCTTATATGGAAGAACTGTGCAGAAGAGTAGACGAGAGGACTTCCTTCAGCGACTTTGCCAAAGACTTTCTGTTCCCTTGCAAGTATAAGGTGGAATCTGCAGCCGCCGGCGCGGCAATCTGCTTTATCGATGAGTTTTTTGATACTATTTGAATGTAGTCATTATTGGAGGGTTATAGATATGAAAGCTGCGGTATATTATGGGAAGCAGGATTTGAGAGTAGAAGAAGTACCTGAGAAGGAATTGAAAGACAATGAAGTCATGATCAAGGTGAAATACTGTGGCGTGTGTGGAACGGATATCCACATATTCAACGGTGACGGAGGCTCCTTTGCAGTTACTCCCCCACTCATTCCGGGACATGAGTTCTCCGGCGTGGTAGCGAAAGTCGGAGCCGGCGTCACCTCGGTGAAGGTCGGTGACCGAGTAAGCGGCGACCCGAACGACATGTGTGGCGAATGCTATTACTGCAAGAATGCGATGCAGCATTTCTGCACGAACAATATCGGGCTTGGAACGACGGTAGACGGAGGCTTTGCCGAATATGTCGTCATAAGGGAAAAGCAGGTATACAAATTCTCAGACGAGCTGAGCTTTATGGAAGCTGCTATGGCGGAACCGATATCCTGCTGTCTGCACGGAATAGACCTGTGTAATATCAAGTCTGGGGACACGGTGCTTGTGATGGGCGGCGGACCGATAGGTATGATCATGATGCAGCTGGCCAAAAATGCCGGGGCATCCAAAGTTATCCTGTCAGAGCCTGTAGAGGAAAAGAGAGAGCTCGCTGTGAAGCTCGGTGCGACAAAGACGATCAACCCGATAGAAGAGGATGTGCAGGCCGTACTGGCAGACTACTGTGCCAACGTGGATGTAGTCATCGAATGTGTCGGCAACATACATACGCAAGAAGATGCCATCAAGTTCGCCGGAAAGGGTGCGACCGTTATGTATTTTGGCCTGGCGGCGCCAGATGAAAGCCTTCCTCTCAAACCGGATGACGTATTCAAGAAAGAGCTGAAGGTCACTTCATCGTTCATCAATCCATATACATTCGAACGTGCAATCCAGGTGCTGGAATCCAAGGCAATCGATTTGGAAAGCCTGATTACAAATATCGTTCCGCTGGATGATATCGCGGATGTATTTACAAAACCAGAATACAGAAGGACCGGAAAGGTCATGATTCAGGTGTCATAGTAGTAGAGGGGAGTAAAGCAGCTGTGGACGGGGAACCGGGTGGCATCTGCTTCGATGCGTACGAGGCTGCGCATCTCCCACCCGGCTTCCCGCCCGCTATCTACCTTACTGGCATGGGCGAGGGTGGATGTGTGACGTTGCTGGTCAGTGGCGTCCACTTTACTAAACTCCTAATTCTTCCGCCTTGAATATCATATATCCTTCATAGTAGTAGCTGTGGTCAATTCCTTTCATGTATACTTCGCGGCTGTTTATCTCGTCTGTAAGTGCTGCTTTCAGAATATGCTTAATTTCGATATCCTTGATTGGGCTTCGCTCCATTGCCATCAGGTAATCTTCTTTATCTATTTTGCTCCAGTCGATGACCTGGCCAATTTCTGCTTTCAAAATCAAATCAAGCCAGATACGGGTGCATCGGCCGTTGCCTTCTCTGAAGGGGTGCGCGATATTCATCTCTACATATTTTTCAATAATTTCATCAAAGGTAGACTGTGGCATCTTGTCTATATTTTCTAGAGAGGCCTTTAGATACATCAACGGCGCGAATCGAAAATTCCCTTTTGATATATTCACGGTTCTGATAGTACCGGCAAAGTCGTAGATATCTTCAAACAGGTATTTATGAATCGCTTGAAGTGCGGAAAATTTACCTGCATCAAGCGTCTCCAGTATCCCCTCTTCAAATAGCTCGATGGCTTTCCTTTTGCTGATACGTTCTTCTTCACGCGCAAGAGCGACAGAATCATCAATCCCTAATTTATTTTCAAGTGCCATAGTACACCTCCAATGTAATATTTTTCGCCTGTCATTACCCTGGGTCTGGATAATTGAGTATTCCTAATATATTATAACATTGTTTGTATGAAAGAACACAGTTTATTGCAGTTATCTCAATGGTTAATTTAGAAACAATCGGTACATAAAGTATTGACGCAATATTGGTATTGTAATACAATACCAATATAAGGAGGTGCACGTCATATGAATTATTTTTTAGGTGTGGATATTGGGACGTCCAGCGTGAAATCACTGCTCATGGATGCGAAAGGGCATGTGGTCGGGAGCTCTCAGGTTGGATACGACATAATTAAAAGCAGGCCGGAATATGCGGAGCAGGATATGGAGATATTGTGGGAGGCTTCACGGCAGACGATTGCAGACGTGGTGAAAAGGTACCCCCAAGAAGCGGCAGATATTCAGGGAATCAGCTATTCGGGGCAGATGCATGGTCTTGTCATGACAGACGCGAAAGGCTGCCTCATACGTAATGCAATCATATGGGCAGACCAGCGTTCGAAAGATGAGATTCACAGGATATACGATTCTGTGGGGGAGGAGTCGTACCGCAGCGTGGCTTTGAATTCTCTCAGCACAGGATTTCTCATCTCTTCCCTTATGTGGGTGAAAGAGCATGAGCCGGACAATTATGAGAAGATACGCTATGTCATGTTCCCGAAGGATTACATAAGATATCGGATGTGCGGGGAATTTGGCACGGATATGACAGATGCCTCAAGCGGCGCTATATTTGACACGAAGCAGCGCCAATGGGCGTGGGAGCTGATAGACAGGCTTGGCATAGACAGGGAAATATTCCCGGAGTGCCATGAGTCATGTGATGTGGTCGGAACAGTGACGAAGGAATGTGCAGAAGTGACGGGACTAAAGCCAGGTATAAAGATTGCCTGCGGAGGCGGTGATACCTTGATGCAGGGTGTGGGCAACGGCATCATCGGACCGGGGGCACTGGCAGCTAATATTGGGACGGCATGCCAGATATCGGGCGCATTTAACGAACCGCTGCATGATGAAACGTACCGCACGAACACGTTCTGCCATGTGAAGGAAGATCTGTGGATGCTGATGGGAGCCCACTTAAGTGGTGGAGTTGCGCTGAAATGGCTTATGAACGAGATTCTCTATATGGATACGTACGACGAGATGACAGCTATGGCGGCAGAGGCTCCGGCGGGCAGCGAAGGGCTCGTATTCCTTCCGTATCTGAGCGGAGAGAGGACGCCATACAATGACCCTGGTGCCAAAGGGATCTATTTCGGCATGACGCTCCGGCATGGAAGGGAACATATGATTAGAAGCACGATGGAAGGGATCGTATTCGGCCTGCGCACATCCATCGAGATATTCAAAGGGCTTGGCATCAAGTACAGCAAGATAATCGCGTCTGGCGGCGGAGCAAGAGGACGGCTGTTCCTGGAGATGCAGGCCGACATATTCGACTGTGACATCTATACGAATGTTGGTAACGAACAGGCAGGAATAGGGGCGGCGATAACAGCGGCAGTTGCCTGTGGAGAATATGCGGACTACGAAGAGGCGTGTGCCCGGCTCGTGCATATGAAAGACACGGTCGTGACGCCGAACCGCGAGAATCAGAAATACTACGAAGAACAGTTCGCGATATTCAAAGAGTTGTACGGACATAACGAAGATTTGTTCCATATGTAAGGGAAGTAGCAGCGGGGATATGTGATGAAGATTTTTCAAAAAGGCTTTAACTATTCACAGGACGGGAGCGGCAACCGGCTTGTGTACCACCTTCAGGGCTGCAATATGAAGTGCCCGTGGTGCGCCAACCCGGAAGGGATGGAGCCGGATGGCGTAATCATGGCGGACAGCGAATGGATATTGGAAGCTGTCTGTCCGCACGGTGCCATTAAGGGGACACATGTAGACAGGGATATGTGCCACACATGCAAAAAGAAAGAGTGTATCACAGAACACAATACAAAAGGCATGTACTTGTCTTACGAAGAAGAGACGCCGGAAGAAGTATTCCGTGAGGCATGTGCGAATGAAATGATGTTTTATGACGGTGGCGGGGTGACCTTTACCGGCGGAGAAGCAACCATGCAGTACAAGGAACTAAAAGAGGTGCTTCACATGTTGAAAGACCACGGCATCCACACTGCAATTGAAACGAACGGTACACATCACAGGCTGCCGGAGCTGTTTGCGCTTATTGATGAGCTAATCATAGACTGCAAGCATTGCAGTGCCGGAAAGCATGAACGGTACACGGGCGTCCCTTGTGGAGGAATCTTGCGCAACATAAGAGAAGCAGCGGCCCGCCACCCGAAGCTCCATGTGCGCGTACCTCTGATTGGCGGGGTGAACGACAGCCCGGACGACCGGAAAGATTTCCTCACGTTTTTCAGTGAAATCAAAGGAGATAATGTGACATTTGAAGTGCTGGCATACCACGAGTTCGGCAGAAAAAAATGGGAAGAATGCGGATGGGAATATAAGATGACAGCAGATGCATATGTGAAGGATGAAGTGCTCAAAGAATTCCGGGGAGCAGTCGCTGATTTGGGGTGTCATTATAAAAGAACATAATCAGAACTGCACAGATGTATTGAATATCATGTGATTCATATAAGGAGAGTAGCGGATATGAAGATTGAAAAGATATTAAGCGCCGGTGAGATTACAGATCTGGCGAAGAAAAGATTCCAGGAAGAAAGAGCGACAGACCATCTGGAAGGCTGGTTTCTTGCGAAAGAGATTATGCGGGAGTGTGACAGAGAATATAAAGAGGAGCCGGACTGCATACGGATTGCCAGGACACTTGTCACGACTGCAGAAAAGATTCCCCTCTGGCTCAGCGACTACCATGTGTTTGCCGGAACACAGGACGATGCGTTTGCCAGGTCGTATGCACTTATCAATCCGGCATTCTCCGTAGACTCATTTACCGGCTACTGTGACCCGGCCGCTGTATTTGGGGATATCGAGCCTGTTGGCGATATAACGCAGGAACGCATAGATGACCTGAAAGAATATAATATGAATACGGAATTCTCCAGGGCGCTCTGCGGTGCATACGATAAGGCGGGAGATAATACGAGCGAAGCGATATTCTTTATCGAACAGGTGACGGGACATCTCATACCGGATATGCGTCCCGTACTGCGAATCGGGGTCGATGGGCTCAAGAGGCAGATAAAGGAGCGGCGGGAGAAGGAGACGTGTGAAAAGAAGCGGGTGTATTATGAGGCGCTGGATACCGCACTTGACGCGGTAATCGTGATAGCCGGCAGATATGCCCGGCTGGCGCAGGAGAAAGCCGAAGCGTCAGAAGGCAGAGACAGGGAACGGTTCACACTCATGGCAGAGACGCTTGGAAAAGTACCGGCACATGGCGCCTGCAATCTCTACGAGGCTATCCAGTCCTTCCTGCTCATGTGGCAGGTGATGTGCCTGGAGCAGACACCGAACCCGTACGCGTTCTCCGTAGGGAATGCAGATCGTATATTTGAACCGTACCGGCTGGCCGAAGACACCAAGCGGGATATGGCGGCGGCGCTGCTGAAGCATCTTCTCGTATTTTACAACGTGGCAGACAGAAGCTGGGCCATCTCCCAGAACCTGATTATCGGCGGACGGTCATTGTCCGGGGAAGATATGACGAATCTAACATCCTATGCGCTGCTGGACGCATACTATGACATGAACCTGCCTCAGCCTATCCTGTCGGTGAAGCTGCATAAGAATACGCCGGATGAACTGTATGCAAGTCTTGGAAGATTCTTATTTACACCGGGCTGCCTGACTCCGTCTTTTTTTAATGATGATTCTGTGTTTGAAATATTAAAAGACAGGAACAAGGTGGATCCGGAGGATCTGGAGGACTATTCCGTGGCAGGCTGCCAGGAACCGCTCATAATGGGAAAAGACAACGGCAACACGACCAACAGCTGGCTGAATATGGCAAAGGTGCTGGAATTGTCCTTAAGCGGCGGCGTCTCGACAATCTCCGGTAAGAAATTCGGCAGAAGCAATGAGGAAAAGAGATATAGTACGGAACAGGACTTGTTACGGAATATCCGCACTGTATTCTACGAGAATCTGGAACGGTATGTGGATAAGATGACCGCGTGTGCCAATGCCGCTTCGGAAGCAATCTCGCTGCTGCAGGTACCATTCTTGTCTTCTCTGATGGGCGGGATTGAAAGCGGCATTGATGTGAGGGACACGAAGGCACAGGGAACGAAATATAACGGCAGCGGGTGCCTGATTCACGGACTGTCCGTAGTGGCAGACTCTTTTGCAGCCATTGACAAGCTGCTAGAGGAGAGGCCGGAAGATGCAGGCAGGCTGCTGGAAGCGCTCCGGGATGACTTCAGACACGATTCTGAGATGCGGCAGTATCTGCTCAAGGCAGAGAAATACGGCAACAATATTGCAAAAGTGGATGATGAAGCTACAGAAATAGCAGGGAGAGTCAGCGACCTCGTGGCTTCCAGAAAGAATTACCTCGGCAATCCCTTCCGGGCGGACTGGGCTTCCCCGTCTACCCATCTGTTGTATGGATACTGGGTGGGGGCGACACCTGACGGACGCAGAGCCAGAGAGCAGCTCGGCTACGGAATCGACCCGCTGTACGGTGAAGCACATTCAGGTCTCGGATTCAGGATGCTGTCCAATATGAAGCTGCCATTTGACAAGATGAATGGAGGCTGCGCCTCCCACCTCGGTGTGAATCCGAATTATTTCAGGTCGGAGTCGTTTGAAGAAAAAGGGATCGAGTTCAAGAACAAGATCATAGCGCCGCTCTTTTTTAACCCGAAGAAGGAAGGGATAGCACCGTTCTATCTGTATGTAAATGTTACAACGCCTGAGATGCTCAGAAAGGTGCTTGAGAATCCGAAGAAGTATGCGCCGGGAGGAGTCTATATCATGAGGATCCACGGCACATTTGTCAACTTCCTGGACTTGTCGCCGGATATTCAGGAGGATATCATCAAACGTCTGGACATGGAATCCACAAGCATGTAAGATAGGGATATTATGACAAGTGAAAATTTATATGAGAATGTAAAAAATAAAATATGCGACGAGATATTCGAGGGGCATTATGAGGATGGCGACCGGATTCCGCCGGAACGGGAGCTGGAAGAACTGCTCCATGTAAGCCGTGTCACAGTACGCAGATCCCTTGAGATTCTTGAGAAGGACGGCCTGGTCGTGCGCGAGGTGGGTAGAGGAACAAGAGTTACGCTTCGCAATGTGGGGAATAAAGGCGAACTGGATATGGTCGTGCTCATAGCCCCGGCCCGGAATCCATTCTTCTCCGAATTTATCGCCCGTTTCCAGAATTATGCACAGGAGGAAGGAGCGCTTCTGCTCTATGTGGAAAAGCCCCGCGCGGAGGAGCTGGAACGCTGCCTTTACAGGCTGTATAAGAGAGGGCTGCGCAATGTAGTCGTCTGGCTGGATGATATGACGGCAGATCCGGATAAGCTGAAACGGCTGCGTGCCCTCGGCATGAACCTGGTGTTCTTCGATACGGACAAAGGGCTTCCTTATGCAGATTGTGTAGCGCTGGACAACAGCCTGGCGGTACAGACATTGTATGAAGCCCTTAGGCGGCGCGGATATGAAGATGTTGTTTATATTGGATGGAATCTGAAGGACGCGTACAGTATCCGTATGCGTGAACAGGCGTACAGGAAGATGGCCGGACCGGCGGCCCACCTTCTCATCCTCCCATGGAAGGATGCGGAAAGAAGCGCGGCTATGCTGGAAGAACTGCTCGTCGGCGGGGAGGAAGTTATGGCTGATGCCGTTATCTGCAGTGACAGAGAGAGCGGAGAACTGACGGCGGAGCTATGTAAGAGAACAGGTTCAGGTATTCAGATAGCTGCGGTGGATGAACTGTCAAAAAATGTCAATGCCCAAGTCATCATGTACAAGCAGAACCTGAATGCGGCAGTAAAGCAGATTTTCACCTCGCTCCAGAACCAGTGCGGCATGGCGGATGGCTGGGTGGCGGATCTCTTTCTTATGGAAGGAATGCTGGATGAGGGTTCAAAAGCATCAGATGAAACCGGAATTGTTGGATAAGCAGAAGAGCGGGGCAGCGGCCCCGCTCTTCATCCTATGTACACATATAGATTCGCAGAAATCGTTACTACAGAAGCATGTCCTTCTTTTCGAGAATCTCTGCCACTACAACGCAGGCAGGACAGTCGCAGTATGCGGCTCCGGCTGATTTGATCTCTCTGGCATGGGCTGCTACTTCTTTTGCCTTGTCAGCTCCGAATACCTGGGCGCCTCCCTCGGACTCTGCAAAACCAATCAAAGTATCAATCGGCATGATATCTTCTTCCAACTCGGCGATATAGCTTCTGGTCACGTCTGCTTCCTTTTCCGTACCGACCGCATTAAGCCACGCCTCGGCGGCTTCTTTCGTCTCTTTGCTGCATGTCGGTGCATTCATCAGTTCGTGGGATTTTTCCACAACATAGTCTAATACTTTTTTATCCATTATCGACACCCCTTTTCTTATAATTAGCTATATTCTACTATAACCGGCACATTTTTACAATCCGTTATTGCAATGGGTATTAAAGCTCTGATATCATCTTATTTCCAAATATGGATTTCCAGTCTGCGTCAAATGTATCGACCGCATTTATAATGTGTGGCTGCGTCAGTGCGGATTCCAGGATAGCGGGATCCATGGTGGCCGTGTGGGCCCCTGCAAGGAAGGCCCGGTCAACCTGGCCGGCATTCTTGAAGCTGGCCGCCAGAATCTGTGACGGATAGCTGTAACGGTCGATCATTTCCACCATAGATGCGATGACATCCCCGGCGTCCAGCCCCATATGTTCCATCCGGTTGTAATAAGGGGCGATATAATCCGTGCCGGCCTCCATAGCCAGGAATCCCTGCTGCCTGCTGTAGACCGCAGTGGCGGTCGTGCGGATATTGCGGGCTTTCATAAGCCGGATAGCTTTGATTCCCTCCATCGTGACCGGAACCTTGACATATACGTCCGGGTCTACTTTTTCCAGGATTGCATCCGCGTCCTTCAGCATCCCCTCCGCGTCAAGTGCCGCTACCTGTATATGAAGCGGCTTCTCTCTGCCGATGATAGACCGGATCGCTCCCATGTGTGAAAAGAAGTCGATCTGCCCTTCTCTTTTTACGATGGACGGGTTGGATGTAACGCCGGCTATGGGGAATATCTCACAGTAATGTGCGATATCCTTAAGGCTGGCGGTGTCTAATAGATATTTCATGATAACCTCCTGTTATAGCAGCGTGTATCCCCTTCGGACCGGAACGCCGGATTATGCGATTGTGACGATGATTCCCTGTTCTTCCAGATAATCGCGCTCCTCTGCCGGAATCTCTCCATCCGTAATTACCTCATATACGTCTTTCAAGTCCAGAAAAGCGACAGAGCCGGGCTGGCTGAACTTTTCCGAGCCGGCAAGCACATACGTATGGTCTGCGGATGCGGTCATAGAGCTCAATGTATCGGACCGTATGAGATCGTCCCCGGTAAAGCCGGCAGTGCGGGAATAACCGTCTGTCCCAACGAATATCTTATCGACGTGGAAAGCTGCTACGGCACTTTTGGTCAGGGGACCTACAAGTGACTGCCCGTGTGGCTGGAGCGTTCCTCCGAGAACGATAAGCTGTATGTTCGTGTAATCTTTCAGGTAATTAGTCAGATAGAAAGAGTTCGTGATGATGGTGACATTTTTCTTGGACTTTGCCAGTTCATCTGCAAACAGCGCGCAGGTAGAGCCGGATTCGATAATGAGCGTCTCGCCGTCCTGTACGCAGGAAGCTGCCCGGCGGGCGATGCTCTGCTTGTTATTATAATGAAGCGCCATCCGGTAATTGATGTCACCCGGATCGTTCGGGACAGCATAGCCACGTTCCCGCTTCAGCATCCCCCGCTCCGCCAGATAATCCAGGTCCTTGCGGATCGTTACCTTGGATGTGTGGAGATACGCGGCAAGTGTGTTCACCTCTGTCCTGCCGTGCCGTATGACATATTCCAGAAGCGCAGTGTGCCGTTCTTTCATTGATATCCCTCCTGACTACGTTCCTATCGCTATGTGGATTACTAGTATACTAGCACAGAAAATACTTTATGTCAAGATTGCTGGTTTCGTACGAAACTAAATATATTTCTTAAGTTTACTTTTTCCATATCGTATGCTATAATAATCACAATGGGCCAGGCGGACAAAAAAGTCAGGCCAGAGAAGGCGTTAATGGCTAAGAGAGGGAGAAGAAGATTGGATAAATACCTGATTGCCCATGATATGGGAACGTCAAGCGACAAAGCGTCTCTGTTTTCGACGGATGGCAGGCTGATAAAGAGTTACACCGTGCCTTATGATGTACATTTTTTCCATAAGAATTGTGCCGAACAGAATCCCCTTGACTGGTGGAACGCAGTCTGCACTGCTACGAGGAAGATCGTGGAAGGAATATGCCCCGCGGATGTACTCGGCATCTCATTTTCTTCGCAGATGCAGGCTTGTGTTATCGTGGACCGGCAGGGTAATGTACTGCGCCCGGCCATGATATGGGCTGACCTGCGGGCAGAGGAGCAGGCACGTATGCTTGTCCGGCGCGTCGGCGGACAGCGGATGTATGAACTGAACGGGCACAGGGCCAGCGCGAGCTACAGTATCGAGAAGCTGATGTGGATACGGGACAATGAGCCTGAACTGTATGGACGTACTTATAAGATGCTGCTGGCTAAGGATTACATCATCTGCAGGCTGACAGGAAGATTTGTGACCGATTATTCGGAAGCCTCCGGTACAGATGCCTTCGACCTAAGGAGGATGGAGTGGTCGCAGGAGGTTCTTGAAGCCGCAGGGATAGAAGCGGAAAAGATGCCCGAACTACATGCGTCTACGGACGTAATCGGACAGCTGCTTCCGGAGGCGGCCGCGGCGCTTGGCATCGAGGCGGAGACGAAGGTAGTATGCGGTGGGGGTGACGGGCCATGCTCGGCGCTTGGAGCAGGAAGCATAGAGAAAGGCCAGATGTTCCTCTCCTTCGGTACGTCCGCGTGGATAGCAGGGACCTCGGACGAAGTATTCCTGGACAACGAGAAGACGCTGATCTGCTTCGGGCACGTCATACCCGGAAAATATATGCCATGTGGCACGATGCAGGCTGCGGGGAGCTCTTATTCCTATATCAAGAAGGCCCTGTGCCGGGAGGAGGAACAGCATGCAGAGCAGGAAGGCGGATCCGTATATGATATATTGAACAGGCTTGTCATGCATTCCCCTGCCGGGGCTAAGGGTCTTGTGTTTCTGCCTTATATGCTCGGGGAGCGGAGTCCGAGATGGAATCCGGATACTTCCGGAAGTTTTCTCGGAATCAAGATGGAGCATGAAAAATGTGATTATATCAGGGCGGTTCTGGAAGGCGTGGCGATGAACCTGGACCTGATACTGAAAGCACACGGGGAACATGCGCATGTTGACGAGCTGGTGCTGACCGGAGGAGGGGCAAAGGGAGACGTTGTTGCCCAGATTCTCTCAGACGTGCTCGGGGTCACGCTGCACCGGCTTGACCATGTGGAGACGGCTACATCTGTTGCGGCAGCGGTTATTGCAGGTGTCGGGGTAGGTGCATTCAGAGACTTCTCGGTCATACACCAGTTTGTTAAGCCTGAACTTGCCTTCCATCCTAACATGGATAACAGAGCAACGTATGACAGGCAGAAAGCGCTGTTTGAAGAAGGGTACAGATGCCTCAGGGCTTATTATGAGCTGGAGGCGGGCTTGGGGCGGTGAAGACATGGAATCAGAAAGGAGAAATGATATGAACAAAATAGGTATTTTCTTGAATTTTTGGGTAAAGGACTGGGAGGCGGACCAAATAGCATACATAAAAAAAGCCTCCGCCCTCGGCTTCGATATTCTGGAGTTTCAGGCGCAGGCGCTTCTGGATATGGACAAGGAGAGGATGTCGGAAGTCAGGAAGGCGGCGCTCGGCTCCGGTATCGAGCTGACCTACAGCCTCGGCCTGAATCCACAGTACGATGTATCCAGCACCGACGGGACAGTGAGAGCCAGAGGAATTGATTACCTTAAACGAATCGTAGAGCGCATCGGGTTCATGGACGGGAAGCTGCTGTCCGGTGTCAACTATGCAGGGTGGGGCAGCCCGGACTATATTGTGGATGACAAGAGCGAGATTGTGAAACACAGCATCGAGAGTGTACGGGAGGTTGTCAAGACGGCAGAAGACTTTGATGTGACGTACTGCGTAGAAGTAGTGAACCGATTTGAAGGTGTCGTAATGAATACAGCGGCAGAGGCGCTTGACTATGTAAAGCAGATTGAGAGTGACAAGGCAGGGATACTTCTGGATACATACCACATGAATATAGAAGAACGTTCAATCGGTGACGCCATCCGCTCTGTGGGCACTTACCTGAAACATTTCCACACAGGAGAGAATAATCGTGTCGTTCCGGGGAAAGGGCACCTGGACTGGGATGAGATATTCGGTGCGCTGCATGACATCGGCTATGAGGGGAGCATCGTATCTGAGCCCTTCGTACAGATGGGCGGTGAAGTCGGAAGAGATATTAAAGTGTGGAGGAACCTCATCGACAATCCGTCAGAGGAGGCCATTGACAGGGAAGCGCAGTTTCTGCTGCAGTTTGAGAAAGACATGATCAGAAAGCACTACGGTACAGCATAAATATTAATCACGACCAGACAGGAGGAAAGGCGATGCCGGTTTATTATTTGGCAGTGGATATCGGAGCGTCAAGCGGACGCCATATTCTTGGCAGCATAGAAGATGGAAAGATAGTTTTGGAAGAGGTATACCGTTTCCAGAATGGAATGATTAAAAAAGATGGACGTCTCTGTTGGGACCACCGGAAATTGTTTGAACATATTAAGAATGGGATTAAAAGATGCAAAGAAATAGGCAAGATTCCCATCAGCATGGGAATAGACACATGGGGAGTGGATTATGTCCTTCTCGATGAAAATGACGAGGTGCTCGGCGACATGGTGGGCTATAGAGACAGGCGCACGGACGGCATGGACGAAGAGGTATACAGGATCATTCCGGAGAAAGAGCTGTATGAAAGGACCGGAATTGAAAAGATGATGTTCAATACGATATTCCAGCTCATGTCAGAGAAGAAACATAGTCCCGGATATCTGGACCGGGCGAAGGCGCTGCTGTTTGTGCCGGATTATTTCCACTTTCTGCTGACCGGGGTGAAGGTGAACGAATATACGGAAGCGACCACTTCCCAGCTCGTCGATGCCCATGAGAGAAACTGGGATTATGAACTCATAGAAAAGCTTGGGTTTGAAAAAGAGCTGTTCCAGCGCATTGCGATGCCGGGGGAAAAGCTAGGGAAGCTGCGCCCGCATCTCGTGGAGGAATTTGGATTTGACATGGATATCGTTCTGCCCTGCACCCATGACACCGGGTCAGCGATTCTGGCAGTCCCGGCTAACGATGACGATTATGCCTTCATCAGTTCCGGGACATGGTCTCTGCTCGGGGTGGAGAGAGACACGCCGGACTGCACGGAACTGAGCCGCGCCAATGATTTTACGAATGAGGGAGGATATGACTCCAAAATCTGTTATCTGCGAAATATCATGGGCCTATGGATGATCCAGTCCGTAAGGCATAACCTGGACGACAGGTACAGCTTCGCAGAGATATGCGACAGGGCGGCAGAAGCGGACAGCTTTCCGTCCAGAGTCGATGTGACAGACAACTGTTTTATGGCCCCCGACAATATGATCGAGGAGATTAAGAATTACTGCAGGAGGACAGGGCAGCAGGTGCCTGAGACGCTGGGTGAGACAGCCACCTGTGTGTATGCAAGTCTCGCGGAATGTTACGACAGGACGATCAAGGGGATCGAGGCGTCTACCGGCAGGACATACAGCAGAATACATATCGTCGGAGGGGGAGGCAATGCGGAATACCTGAACAAGCTGACAGCCAGGGCGACAGGGAAGGAAGTCCATGTCGGTCCGACGGAAGGGACCGCTATCGGCAACATCGTGGCTCAGATGATCAGCCGCGGAGCATTTTCCGATAAGGAAGAGGCAAGGAACATGATTCATAAGTCATTTGACATTAAAGTATATCACTATCCTGTACGGTGATACGGGAAGGACTGGCAATATAAACATATCCTGAAGGAGGGAACGAAAATGAAACATGGTATCTATTACGCATATTGGGAACAAGAGTGGGCGGCAGATTATAAACGCTATATCGAGAAGGTGGCGAAGCTTGGATTTGATATACTGGAAATTGGAGCCGCGCCGCTGCCGGATTACTCGCGGCAGGATGTTATGAATCTGAAGAAGTGCGCTGATGACAACGGGATTATACTGACGGCAGGGTATGGACCGACCGTCAACCACAATATAGGTTCTTCAGATGCGCAGATAAGGGAAGAGGCGCTAGAATGGTATAAGAAGCTGTTTGAAGTGATGGCGGCCCTCGACATCCATCTCATAGGAGGAGCGCTCTACTCTTACTGGCCGGTAGATTTCGCGGCTGCCGATAAGGCGGAAGACTGGAAGCGGAGCGTGGAAGGCATCCGGAACCTGGCCCCGATAGCAGCCGGGTATAGTATCAATATGGGCATGGAGGTGCTGAACCGCTTTGAAAGCCATATCCTGAATACTTCAGAGGAAGGCGTAAAGTTCGTGGAAGAAGTCGGCATGGACAATGTAAAGGTCATGCTGGATACGTTCCATATGAATATCGAGGAATCCAGCATCGGAGATGCAATACGCCGTGCAGGAAAGCTCCTTGGACATTTCCATACAGGCGAATGTAACCGGATGGTTCCCGGAAAAGGACGCACGCCGTGGCGTGAGATAGGCGACGCCCTCCGCGATATCAGATACGACGGGACGGTAGTCATGGAGCCTTTCGTACGCATGGGCGGCCAGGTCGGAGCCGATATCAAGGTGTGGAGAGATATCAGCAGGGGAGCAGATGAGACGAGGCTGGATGAAGATGCCAGACGCGCGGTGGAATTTCAGAAGTACATGCTGGAATGGAATTCGTAGAATTTGGATTGACAGAATATTGACAATGGTTTAATATATAAATAGATTTTATAAAACTAGTTTACTTATCAGTGCAGTCAAATAATCCGGGCGGATACAGGATGGCATTCTCCTGTCATCCGTCTGTCCGGCAGAGGATGAGGAGGATGCGTATGGAGAGTGTGAATCCGGCGGCAGTTCCACAGAGAAGGCTGAGCAACGGGATGGTCATCCCCGGTATCGGCATGGGGACATTCGGCAATGACCGGTATACGCCGGAGGAGGTGGCCGATGCGGTATACGGAGCGATAAAAGCCGGATACCGCCTTTTAGACTGTGCGGCAGCTTATGGCAATGAGAGAGATATCGGCCGGGTGCTGTCCCGCACATTCGAGGAAGGGATCGTCAGCCGGCAGGAGCTGACCGTAATGACAAAGCTTTGGAATGACATGCACGGACAGGGGGATGTCCTTGTCGCATGTGCCAAGAGCCTCCGGGATCTTGGACTTGACTATGTAGACGTGTATATGGTGCACTGGCCATTCCCGAACTACCACGCTCCGGGTGCCAGGCTTAAAGGCAGGAATCCGGATGCGGTCCCGTTTTCGGCGGAGGAGTATCTGTCGGTGTGGAGGCAGATGGAACAACTGGTTGACATGGGGATTGTCAGAAGTCTTGGCATGTCTAATATGACGATCACGAAGCTTAAGCAGGTGCTGCCTCTGTGCAGAATCAAGCCTGTCGTCCTGGAAGTGGAGATCAATCCAACCTTCCAGCAGCCGAAGCTTTTTGAATACTGTATCAGCCATAATATCCTGCCGGTTGCTTTCAGCCCGATGGGATCGCCGTGCCGGCCGGAGCGTGATACGGAAGAAGGAGATGTGGTTACATTCGAGATGGAGGAACTTCAGGAAATCGCACGGGCACACCACTGCCATCCCGCTGAGATATGCGTGAAATGGGCCGTGCAGATGGGACATGTACCCATTCCTTTTTCAGTTTATCCGGAAGAATATACGGGCAACTTAAGATGTACGACAGAAGATTTTCTTACAGATGCCGAGATGGAGATGCTGCAGAAAGCGGACAGGAACGCCCGTCTTATCAAAGGAAAAGTATTCCTCTGGGAAGGCGCCGAAAGCTGGAGGGACATCTGGGACGGCGAGGACGAGTCGAATAATCTTTGATAGATAGCTGTTATTGCAGAACAATTAGGAAATGATGATTAGGAGGAGATACAATGGAATATTTATTGGGAACGGACATTGGAACATCGGGGACTAAGACGATTCTTATGGATACGAAGGGCAGGCTGATCGCGCAGGACCTGGAAGAATATGACGTGCTTACGCCGAAGCCGCTCTGGGCAGAGCAGTGGCCGGACGTCTGGTATGAGGCTTCCAAAGAATCGATCCGCAAGACCGTTGAAAAAGCGGTGAAGGAATCCGGCGTCAAAAAGGAAGAGATCAAGGGGATTGCCATCAGCGGATTGTATGGCGGCTCCGGCATCCCCCTCGACGAGGAGATGAAGCCTGTAAGGCCTTGCATGATATGGATGGACAGACGTGCCCAGAAGGAGACGCAGTGGGCGCTTGACCATATCGGCGAGGAAAAGCTGCTCCAGATTACCCATAACGGTGCAGATCCTTATTATGGATATACGAAGATCCTCTGGATGAAGAATAACGAGCCTGAGAACTGGGCCCGGACCAGATTGTTCCTCCCTCCGAATGATTATGTGATATACAAGCTTACTGGGGAAGTTGCCATCGATTATTCTTCCGCGGGCAATATCGGAGGCATCTTCGATATGAACGACCGCGTATGGTCCGAAGAAATGCTGGATGCCATGGATATCCCGCTGTCTATGATGCCTCAGCGTATAGTAGAATCTACAGATATCGTCGGCGGCCTCAAAAAGGAGATGGCCGAAGAGATCGGCCTGTGGGAAGGGCTTCCCGTCATAGCGGGAGGAATCGACTGCGGCGCTGCCAATATCGGGCTCGGCGTATTTGAAGCAGGCGTGTACGCGGCGGCGATAGGGACGTCCATGTGCGCCGCGCTCATCTCCGACCGTCCGGTAAAAGGGAAAGGGCTTATCATATGGCCGTACCTGTATGATGCGAAGAATCTCTCCTACTATTTCGCCGGGGGCAACACGGCAGGCGCCATTATCAAATGGTTCCGGAATACGCTCTGCCAGTGGGAGGTCGAGAACCAGAAGAACGGCGGACCAAGCGTATACGATGTGCTGAACGCTCAGGCGGAAGAGATTCCGGCGGGCAGCGAAGGCCTGGTCGTACTGCCATATTTTATGGGTGAGAGAAGCCCGGTGTGGGATTCTGACGCGAAAGGGACGATAGTAGGCCTGTCCCTCACGCATACGAAGGGACATATCTACCGCGCCTTCCTGGAGGCGGTTGCATATTGCCTGCGGGATGCCATGGAAGCGACGGGAGAGGATTTGGGAGAATATATCCTTATCGCGGGAGGCGTCACGAAGTCCAAAGTATGGCGGCAGATATTTGCCGATGTGACCGGCTATCCGGTCGTCTGCCCTATCTATGATGTAGAAGCGAACATGGGAGATGTTATGCTGGCCGGAATCGGTACGGGAATTCTTACATATGAAGAGGTGAAGAAGTGGCAGGTTCTGGATAAGAAGATTATGCCGGATGAGGAAAACCACAAGAAATATAATGAGTATTTCAGACTTTATAAAAATATCTACAGCCATCTGAAGGAAGACATGAAAGCGCTTACCAAAGCACAGGAGCTGTAGACCGGATATGGAGGGCAGGAGGCTGTTTCCCGCGGTCAGGGAGACGGCCTCCTGCCTTTTGCGCGCCTTTAAGCTACAAATAATTATAAAAACAACATAAAACCACATATGTTTTAGTTGAATTACATTGAATTGTATGATAGTATCAACTTAGAAACAACGAAAAACAAAGACAATCCAACCATGTCAGAATAAGGAGGATATGTACATGCAGAGCGAACTTGATATCAAGAAAGAGATGTGCGAGATAGGGAAAAGGGTATACGACCGTGGAATGGTTGCGGCAAATGACGGCAACTTTTCGGTCAAATTAAATGACGACGAATTCTTATGTACCCCGACGGGAGTCAGCAAAGGCTTTATGACACCGGAATACATATGCAAAGTTGATGCCAAAGGAAATGTAATAGAAGCGAATGAAGGATTCAAGCCATCTTCTGAGATAAAGATGCATATGCGCGTGTATAAGGAGAGAGAAGATGTCAGATCGGTGGTACATGCACATCCCATGTATGCGACAACATTTGCCGTATCAGGCATGGGACTGACGCAGCCCATCATGCCCGAAGCGGTCATAGCGCTAGGCACGGTGCCCCTCGCAAAGTATGGGACGCCGTCCACGGAAGAGATACCGGATGCAATCTCAGAATATCTTCCATACTATGATGCTGTTCTCCTTGAGAACCATGGTGCGCTCACATATGGAGACTCGCTCCTTGGCGCCTATCATAAGATGGAGTCGCTGGAATTCTACGCACGGCTGTTATACCAGGCCATGCAGGTGGGAGGTCCGCAGGTGCTTGATGAAGAGCAGGTCAAGAGGCTCTACGGCATGAGAAAGCAGTATGGGCTTACAGGAAGGCATCCTGCCGACATGGATAAGACAGAGAAGTAGAACACAGGATTCGGAGGTGTTAGAATGCTTGCAATAGAAAGACGTAATGACATACTGGAACGACTGCAGAAGGAAAAGAGAGTCGTCGTCAGTGAGCTGAGCCAGGCGTACCAGGTGTCTGAGGAGACGATACGCAGGGATCTGGAGAAGCTGGAAAATGACGGGCTCGTCATAAAGAGTTACGGAGGTGCGGTGCTGAACGAGCATAGCATCTTCGACCTGCCCTTCAATATAAGGAAGAATCAGAAGATTGTTGAAAAGCAGAAGATGGCAGATTTGATTGTCGGGATGGTCCGGGACGGGGAGGCCATCATGCTGGACGCCAGTTCCACGGATGTGTACATAGCCAAGGCGCTCAAAGAAAAGAAGAAGCTCACCGTTATTACGAATTCCGTCGAGATTATCGTGGAACTGTTTGACATGCCCGAATGGAGCGTAATCTCCACCGGCGGCGTATCCAGGGAGAAGTCGTTCGCCCTTGTAGGACCGCACACCGACCGCATGATCCAGTCATACCATGTGGACAAGGCAATCATTTCCTGCAAAGGGCTCAGCCTGGAAGCAGGCATCACGGATTCAGACGAGCAGGACGCGAACAGTAAGAAGATGATGCTTGGATCGGCAAAGGAGAGGATACTCGTGGCAGACAGCTCCAAGTTCGGAGAGATTGCTTTTACAAAAGTAGCCGAGTGGACTGACCTGACGAAGATTGTGACGGACAGGAAGCCGGGCGGACAATGGCTGCAGGAGTTTGAACAGAACAGAATCGAATGTATCTATCCGGGAAAAGAGAAAGAGTCAAAGGAAAAGGAGAAATAATAATGCCATTAGTAACATCAGAACAAATGTTGTTGGATGCCCAGAAGGGCGGATATGCCGTAGGCGCGTTTAATGTAGAGAATATGGAGATGGTCAAGGCCGTCATAAGAGCGGCGGAGGAGGTCAAGGCACCGGTCATGCTGCAGACGACACCGTCCACAGTAAAATATGGTTCACTGGATACGTATTATGGTATGGTCGCAGCGGAAGCAGGGAAGGCGTCTGTTCCTGTATGCCTACATCTGGACCACGGCAGCAGCTTTGAGCTTGCGGTACAGGCTATGAAAGCAGGCTATACCTCTGTCATGATTGACGGTTCCCATGAGGAATTCGAAGAGAACATTGCACTTACCAAGAAGGTGGCTGATGTTGCAAAGGCCTTAGGCATCCCTGTGGAGGCAGAGCTTGGCAAGGTGGGCGGAAAAGAAGATGACCTTGAGGCTGACACAGATACGAATACCGACCCCAAGGAGGCGAAAGAGTTTGCAGAAAGGACAGGGGTTTCCTCTCTTGCAATCGCCATCGGGACAGCCCACGGATTCTATGCGGGCACGCCGGTACTGGATAAGGAGCGGGTGAGCCAGATTAAGGAAGTCGTATCGGTGCCGCTTGTACTTCATGGAGCATCAGGCCTTCGTGATGAAGATGTGAGGGAATGTGTCAGAAGAGGAATGTGCAAAGTGAACTTCGCGACAGAGCTGCGTGTCGCATATACGGACGCGTGCAAGAAGCTTCTGGAAGAGAAGCCGGAGACATTTGACCCGAAGAAGCTTGGGAATGTCGGTATGGAAGCTGTGAAAGAGCTTGTCAAGGGCCGTATGAAGGTATGCGGATGTGATGGCAAGGCATATTAGAAGCAGAAAGAATGAGTGGTGCTATGGAACAGTATTTATTGGGAATCGATATTGGAACGAGTGCATGCAAAGTTGCGGTATTCGATGGGAACGGTCATGTACAGGCCAGTGCCAGCGGAAGCTACAACGTATATTATCCCCATCCGGGATGGGCGGAACAGAACCCGGAGGAGTGGTGGCAGGCGGTCTGCTCCGCAGTCAAATCAGTCATTGAAAAGGGCAAGATCAAGCCGTCTAGTATCGCGGGCATCGGCATTGACGGACAGAGCTGGTCTGCCATTCCCATCGACGGAGATGGAAATGTACTGGCCAACACGCCCATCTGGATGGATACGAGAGCGGCCGCCATCTGTGAGGAGACGGGCCGCCGGATTGGCGTGAAGAGGATATTTGACGTGTGCGGCAATCCGTTCAAGCCTTCTTACACTACGCCGAAGGTGCTCTGGTATAAGGAGCAGATGCCGGAGGTGTACAAGAACACGGACAAGATTCTGCAGTCCAACAGCTATATAGCATTTAAGCTGACCGGGGAAGTGACCCAGGAGCTGACACAGGGATACGGGCACCATTGCTTCAGCATGAGGCACGGTACGTGGGATAAGGATATGTGCCGTGAACTTGGCATGGAACCCGACATGCTGCCGGACATCTGTGCGAGCCATCAGGTCATCGGCACCGTGACGGCCAGGGCAGCTGCGGAGTGTGGGCTGGCAGAAGGGATACCTGTCGTGGCAGGTGCTCTCGACGCCGCATGCGGAACGCTTGGGGCAGGAGCCATACATCCCGGGGAGACGCAGGAGCAGGGGGGCCAGGCAGGAGGCATGAGCATCTGTATGGATACATACAAGGCGGATGAGCGTCTGATATTGAGCTTCCATGCCGTCCCGGGACAGTGGATCCTTCAGGGAGGAACGGTCGGAGGCGGAGGCGTCATGCGCTGGCTGGAGCATGAATTTGCAGACTTTGAACGGTTGAAAGGGAAAGAGACCGGCAAGAGTTCCCTGGAACTTTTTAATGAGCTGGCCGAAAAAGTCACCGCGGGAAGCGATGGCGTAGTGTTCCTCCCTTATATGTCGGGAGAGCGTTCCCCTATCTGGGATCCGCATGCGAAGGGAGTCTATTACGGGCTGGATTTCAGCAAGACGAAAGGACATTTTATCAGAGCGGCAATGGAGGGGGTAGCCCTGTCGCTGAGGCACAACCTGGATGTGGCAGAACAGGCGGGAGCATCGGTCAGTGAGCTTCGCTCTATGGGCGGATCTGCCAATTCCCTGCTCTGGACGCAGATCAAGTCTGATGTGACGGGCAAGAGGATTGTCGTCCCGTCATCCGATACAGCCACCACGCTTGGAGCCGTTATCCTTGCGGGTGTCGGGGTGGGCATGTACAACAGCTTTGATGAGGCTGTCAACAAGACGGTTGCGAAGAAGCGGTATCATGAGCCCGACGTTGGAAAGCAGGAAATATATACGAAGAATTATAGGATATATCTGAAGCTGTATGAGAATCTCAAAGCAGTCATGAAAGGGGAAGAATAACGATGAAAGCAGCGGTTGTATGTGCAAATGAGGATGTACGGTATCTGGACTATGAGGAGCCAAAAGCAGAGCCGGGTATGGTAAAGGTTAAGGTAAAAGCCTCCGGCATATGTGGTTCCGACATACCAAGGGTACTTCACAATGGTGTGCATTTCTATCCGATTGTCCTGGGACATGAGTTCTCCGGTGATGTTGTGGAGACCGGAGAAGGGGTCACCAAGGTAAAAGTCGGAGACAGGGTGTCGGGCGCGCCTCTTCTGCCGTGTATGAAGTGCGACGACTGCCAGAACGGCAACTTCTCCCTCTGTAAGAAATATAGCTTTATCGGTTCCAGGCAGCAGGGGAGCAATGCAGATTACGTCGTTATTCCGGAACAGAACGCGGTTGTATTTGACAAGTCTGTCTCCTATGAACAGGGGGCGATGTTTGAACCGTCTACCGTCGCGCTCCACGGAGTGTTTCAGAATGATTATAAGGGCGGCGGGTACGTAGCTGTGCTTGGCGGCGGGACGATCGGCATGTTTACGATGCAGTGGGCGAAGATATTCGGCGCTAAGAAAGTCGTCGTATTTGACATAAGCAAAGAGCGTCTGAACCTTGCGAAGAAGCTCGGCGCTGACGCAGCCATTAATACATCCGTAGAGAATTATATGGAAAAGGCGATGGATATTACCGGCGGCAAGGGCTACAGCTATGTATTTGAGACCGCAGGGCAGGTACCTACGATGCAGATGGCGTTTGAGCTGGCAGCCAACAAGGCACATGTCTGCTTTATCGGGACGCCTCACGCCGACCTGACATTTACGCCCGCGATGTGGGAGAACATGAACCGGAAAGAGTTCAAGCTGACAGGTTCCTGGATGTCTTACAGCGCCCCGTTTCCAGGGAGAGAGTGGGAGCTGACCGCACATTATTTTGCAACAGGGCAGCTGAAGTTCGACCCGGGATCCATCTATAAGAAGATGCCTATGAATCAGGCGCAGGAGGCTTTTCAGATGTTTCAAAAGCCGGGGCTCGTCAAAGGAAAAGTGCTGCTCGTCAACGAAGATTAGGAGGTTGCCATGATACTGACAGTTACATTGAATGCGTCTATTGATAAGCGGTATGTATTGAAAGAATTAAAGGTGGGTGAAGTCAACCGGCTGAAGCACTGCCAGTATACGCCCGGGGGAAAAGGGCTGAATGTGTCCAGGGTCATCCGGATCGCAGGGGGAGATACGACTGCCACCGGTTTCGTGGGCGGCCACGCGGGGATATATATCGAGGAGGCGCTCAGAGACTTTGGCGTAACCTGTGCGTTCTGCCATGTAGACGGGGAAAGCCGTTCCTGCGTGAATATCTGGGATGAGAAGAACGGTATCCAGACGGAGCTTCTGGAGCCCGGATTAACCGTAGGAGAAGCAGATTTCGAGCGTTTCCTGGAACAGTACAGGGAGTTTGCCGGACGTGCAGAGGTAGTGGCTGTCTCCGGGAGCGTTCCGCGGGGACTTGACGGCGTGGCTTACCAGCGTCTTGTGGCTATTGCCAAAGAGGCGGGCAGAAAGGTCATACTGGATACGAGCGGTGTACTTCTTAAGCAGGGGATAGGAGCGGGACCGGCCCTCATCAAGCCGAATATCGATGAGATACGTATGCTCACAGGGAAGGACTGTGGCAGGATGGACGATATCATAGAGGCAGCGCGGGGAATCCACGAAGCCGGCGTAGAGAATGTGGCGGTATCCCTTGGTGCCGACGGCTCTCTCGTCGTGTGTGGCGAAGGCATATACCGTGCCCGGGTTCCGAAGCTTGACACGGTCAATACGGTGGGCTGCGGCGACTCCATGATTGCCGGATTTGCCCTGGGGCTGGAGGAAGGCTGCGGCATGGAAGAGACGCTTCGGAAAGCGAGCGCCATCTCCGCGGCTGCGGCGCTTCAGGAAGAGACCGGAATCTTTGATGTGGAAGACATGGAGAGGATATATGACAAGGTAGAGATTCAGAGGTTATAAAGTGATATAGTCAAAAATTTTATTTAATATCTGTTAAATGTATGAAACGGCTGTGGACAGTATCTGTCTGCAGCCTATTTTATTTCCATCATCAAAAAGAAAATGTGTAAAAAAATACAGTAAATGGAAATATTTGATTGCACTGAGGTGATTTGAATTTATAATAACAGTAAGGTGTTTCTCTCTGAAAATAATTTTCAAGGAAATTTAAGGAGACAGGCATGTCAATGTAGGGTATTTCAAAGGAGGTGCATAAACAAAAATAGGTTATTTGTGAATATTGTATAAAAAGTCCTTGCTGATAAAAAAGAAATAATAGTTGTTGACAAAAAAGATAATCATTGATATTATTATGTTGAAAATAGTTTTCATGAAAATATAAAACATAAATATAGTATTTATAAAAATTATTTCTATACCAGGAGGATGAATGAAAAAACTTAGTAATACCGCAACACCAGAAATTCTTATCAATATTAAACGTAATATGCATCATATGAGTCCGGCCATGAACAAGCTTGCCAAATATATATTGGAAAATTATAAGAAGCTCGACGGCATACAGATTCATCAGCTTGCAAAGGAAAGCGGGGTCAGTGAAGCTACTATTACAAGGTTCGTAAAAGAGATAGGGTTTCAGAATTACCAGGCTTTTGTGCTTCAGATGGCTAAGGTAAATACAAAAAAAGAACAGTCTGCGCTCAGTTATGGGAGCATCCAGGAGGATGACGATGTGTCTACAATCTGCAACAAGGTGTTCTCCATGAACATCCAGACGATAACGGACACGCTCAGCATTCTGGATACGGATAAGATCGTACATGCCGTAGAAGCAATTGCAGATGCAAGGCGAATTATGATATTTGCCCAGGGCCGATCCCAGGTTACTGCAAAAAGCCTTCGCCAGAGACTCAGCAGGCTTGGCTTGAGCCCCTGCCTTTACACGGACGCACATGACGGCGCGATTGCTTCATCATTGGCAGAAAAAGAGGATGTTGTAATTGGAATCAGCACGTACGGACGGTCAAGAATGGTTGTGGCTAATATGGAGCGGGCAAGAAAAAAGGGTGCCGTTACAATAGCAGTCACAAGTTATGACAATACTCCACTGGAACAATTTGCAGACATCGTCTTGAAGACTGTGAACAATGAAAATCTTAATTTTGGCTATGAGCCGTCCTGCGCGACGGTAACTCAGATGATTATGCTGGACTGTCTGTATATACTGCTGTATCTGAAGGACAAGGAAATGTCGGATAAATATATCAATACGTCGATAGAAGCAGTAGAAGAAGAGAAGATGTAACGTCAAGGACTTTTTATACAATATGAAAAAGGTAATTTGCCTGGTACCGGGCAGAGAATACACTTTAAGACAAACAATCTATTTTAAGGAGGAAAAGGCATGAAGAAACGAATCATGGTTGCGCTGCTGTCAGCGGTAATGGTCATGAGCATGGCACTGACGGCATGTGGCAGCAAAGAGGAAAGTCCGAAAGAGGACACCAAAAGTGGAGCAGCTGAAGACAGTGAAGACAAGGACGGAGGACATAAGTACGGTTTTACATGTATGACTATGAACAATCCGTTCTTTACCACAATTGAAGGTTCCATCCGTAAAGAAGTGGAAGCAAACGGTGACGAGCTGATTACGCTTGATACAAAGCAGGATATCGCTACGCAGATACAGCAGGTTGAGGACATGATCAACCAGGGCATTGAAGTCCTGTTCTTATGCCCGGTGGATTCGGAAGGCATTGCACCGGCGCTTGACATGCTGAAGGATGCCGATATTCCGGTTGTCAACTTTGATACGGATGTTACAGATAAAGAAAAAGTAGATACCATCCTGGTCTCTAACAATGAATACGCGGGACAGGTGGTCGGCGAGGCTATGGCAGAAAGATATCCGGACGGCGGCAAGATCGCGATACTGGATGCGCCATATGCAGCAGCTTGTGTGCAGCGTGTAGAAGGGTTTATGAAGGGTCTCGGAGATGCCAAAGACAAATTTGAGATTGTTTCACAGCAGAATGGAAAAGGCGATACGGCAGAATCTCTGCCCATTGCAGAGAACATCATCCAGGCTAATTCGGATTTGATTGGATTCTTCTGTATCAATGACCCTTCCGCCTTAGGCGCATATTCGGCAGTAGAGTCAGCGGGCCTCACTGACCAGATTGCAGTATTTGGATGTGACGGTTCACCCGATGCCAAGAAATCTATTGAAGAAGGCGGCATGGCTGGTACCGGGGCACAGTCTCCGATTAATATTGGCAAGCAGTGTGTGGAAGCGGCCAATAAGATCATGGCGGGAGAGAAAGTAGATAAAGAAATCAAAGTAGATACTTTCTTAATCACAAAAGAGAATGTGAAAGATTACGGGACAGATGGGTGGCAGTAAGATAGTGCAGATAATTGCCGTCAGCATAGTGCTGGCGGCTTTTTGCATCATAAAAGAGATAAATTTGTGTTCTATTTATGCAAAAAAGCAGGGAGTAGGTGAGCGTTGTTGAGTGAATTAGCGTTGCAGATGATTAATATCCATAAGAAGTTTCCCGGTGTATATGCATTGAAAAACGTAGGTCTGGAAGTCAGAAAAGGCGAGGTCCATGCATTGCTCGGCGAAAACGGAGCCGGCAAATCCACACTGATAAAAGTCCTTGGCGGAATCTACCACCCTGAGGAGGGAGACATCTATATTGACGGGCACAAGGTGGCGATGAACTCGGTCAGGGATGCAAAAGAGCATGGGATCAGCATTATCCACCAGGAGCTTTTGCTCGTCCCCCAGATGACGGTTGCAGATAATATGTTTTTGGATGAGGCCCCAGATAAATATGGCTACATTGACCGTAAAAGATCACGAAAAGATGCACAGCAGGCGCTGGAAGAGATGGGGGTGGACATCGACGCCGGTGCAAAGGTTTCTACCCTTAGCGTTGCCCAGCAGCAGATTGTAGAAATTGTAAAGGCTGTAAGACAGCGGTCAAAGATTATCGTGATGGATGAGCCTACATCTTCTCTTTCTGACAATGAGATCCAGATGCTGTTCGAGATTGTGAGAAACCTCAGAAAAAAGGGTACTGCGATCATATTTATTTCCCATAAGCTGGAAGAATTATTTGAGATAACGGACCGCATCACGATTATGCGGGACGGGGAGCTGATAAAAACTGTAGTTACAAAAGACACGGACAGTGAAGAGCTGATTTCCCTCATGGTAGGCAGGACGCTGGACAATTATTATGTACGGGATTCATTTGAGAAGGGCGAAGTAGTCTTGAAGGCAGAGCATCTTGAGCAGGAAGGAACACTTCATGATATAAATTTTGAACTACATAAAGGAGAGATACTGGGATTCGCAGGGCTGGTCGGTGCAGGAAGAACGGAGCTGATGCAGGCTCTCTTTGGTATCACGAGGTTACAAGGCGGCAACATCTATGTAAAAGGGGAACGGGCGAATATCAATGACCCTCTGTCTGCGATGAAAGCCGGAATTGCGCTTGTACCGGAGGATAGGAAGCTACAGGGGCTGATACTGAAAAATACGGTCGGCTTTAATATGACGATTACCGTCCTGAAGGAATTTATCAAAGGGGTACGGGTAAACAGGAAAAAAGAAAAAGACATGCTGGATACGTATCAGAAGCTGCTGGGAATCAAGACACCGTCCTACAGCCAGAGGGCAGGCAACTTAAGCGGAGGCAACCAGCAGAAGATCGTCATTACGAAATGGCTGGCGGTCAAGCCGGATGTGCTTATTCTGGATGAACCTACAAGGGGAATCGATGTGGGCGCGAAGGCCGAGATATACTCCATTATGAATGAGCTGACGAAGAAAGGGATGTCCATCATCATGGTTTCGTCTGAGATGCCGGAAGTAATGGGGATGAGTGACAGGATCTGCGTGATGAGTGAAGGCAGGCTCACGGGGACTGTCAGCAGGGAAGAATTTTCACAGGAGAGAATATTATCATACGCATTGGAGGGAAGAACTGATGAAGGCAGAAAATAGAGAAAGAAGAGTGACAGCGGGAAACAAGTCGTTTCTTAAGGAGAATGTTGCAATAATCAGCGGTCTTGTCATATTATGTCTGTTTTTGACATTCATGTCCGATTCCTTTTTGACGCAAAGCAACCTGATGAGCCTGCTCCGTCAGATGACCAATAATGTCTTTCTGACATTAGGGGTCATGATGTGTATCATCATAGGCGGCATAGATATATCCGTAGGTTCGGTGTTTGCACTGGGGGGGACGGTAGCGGCCGGTATGATCGCCCACTATCATGTGCCCATACCTGCCGCAATCATGCTGGGACTTCTTGCGGGAGCCGCATGTGGTGCATTCAATGGCTTCTTCGTGTCCATGGTAAGAGTACCGGCATTCATCGCGACGATGGCCATGCTCAATATTGCCAGAGGGATTGCTTACCTGATGACAAATGCGGAACCCATCCGGTGCACAGAGAAAGCATTTACCAACCTGGGGACAGGGAGGCTTGGCATTATTCCGCTCCCAGTCATCTATGCGGTTGCATGGGTTATCTTGATATGGCTGTTCCTGAACAAGACGAGGATGGGCAGATATGTGTATGCAGTGGGCGGAAATATGGAAGCAGCCAGGTTTTCTGGAATCAATATCAAAGTCGTGCAGTTTACCGTGCATACGCTGTCCGGCTTTCTGGCGGCATGGGCCGGGATTGTCATGGCGGCAAGGATGTATTCGGGACAGCCCGCTGTCGCAGTCGGCTGGGAGATGGATGCCGTGGCGGCCAGTGCTCTCGGAGGGGTCAGCCTGATGGGCGGTTCCGGCAGCGTGGTAAGTGCCATGATTGGCGTCCTGATCATAGGTGTCCTCAAAAATGGGCTGAACCTGATGAATGTCAATTCATTCTGGCAATTGATCGTACAGGGCCTTGTGGTACTGGCGGCAGTTTCCATGGACATGGTAAAGCAGAGAAAGCAAAGATAAGCGGCAAAATACGAGAATACATAAGGAGGAAGAAACAATGTTAGTAAGTTTACAGGAAATGTTACAGGAGGCGGAGAGGAATAATTTTGCGATCGCATCGATTAATACCCCGAATCAGATCTCATTAAGGGCTGTAATCGAGGCGGCAGAGGATACAGGAATGCCGGTGACGATTAATCACGCGCAGACAGAGGAAAGCGTTGTCCCGATAGAGATCGCGGTACCGTTGATGCTGGACTATGCGAGGAAGTCAACAGCCGCAATCTCTGTCCATGTGGATCATGGTTTTGATTTCGATCACTGTATGAAAGCGGTAAGGCTTGGCTGCACTTCAATTATGTATGACTGTTCCAGATTTCCGCTGGAGAAAAATATCGAGGAGGTCAGGCGGTTCGTAGATATCGTGAAGCCCCTTGGAATAGGAGTGGAAGCAGAGCTTGGCGCCATGCCCAATAACATGCCAAGTGATGTACATGGACAGGAGACGAGCGACCTGTCAGATTTAAGCGTATATTTTACCGACCCGAAAGAGGCGGAGGTATTCTGCGAGAGGTCGGGCTGCGATGTGCTGACGACATCCTTTGGAACGGTCCATGGCGTATACGCAGGGGAGCCGAATCTGGATATAGAACGGATTAAAAAGATTAAGAGCCTGGCGGGGAATGTGCATCTCGGCATGCACGGCGGTTCAGGAACCCCGTTTGACCAGATTCAGGCGGCTATATCGGCAGGAATAAAAAAAATCAATTATTTTACCGCGATTGATACGGCGCCTGCCCCATATCTTATGAAGACGATACAGGAATCGAAAAATCCGGTAAACTTCTGCAATCTGGCCAATCAGGCCATGGAGATTATATACGAGAGAACGGTGGAGGTACTGAACGCATTTAAAAATGCATCGCATACATAAGAGGAGCGGTCATGTTTTTAGGAATTGATATCGGAACATCCGGCATTAAGGCAACTATTATAGATGAAAAAGGAAATATGTGCGCCAGGGCCTACCGGCCGCTTCGGACCTATGGATTAGAAGAGAGGAAGCGGGAACTCTCTCCTGTCCAGGTGAAGGAAGGGACGCTTCAGGCGGTGGCGGAGGTGCTGCATACATCCCCGGCAGAGAAGATCAGGCTGATTACGGTTGCCTCCCTGGGGGAGGCGGTCGTCCCGGTAGGTGCTGACGGAGGCGCTTTGATGAACAGTATCATTGGATCTGATTCCAGGGGGAGTGAAGAGCTTGAAGAAGTGGCCTGCCGGATTGGAGAGGAACAGCTCACAGAGATAACAGGGCTGAACCTAAGCTACATATATTCTTTGAACAAGATGCTTTATATCCGGGCGCACTATCCGGCGATACACAGAAAAGTATGGAAATATATGTGCTTTACTGACTATATAGGCTTTGTCCTGACGGGGGAGGCCGTCATAGACTATTCCATGGCGTCAAGGACGATGGCTTTTGACATTAGAAAAAAACGGTGGTCAGATGAAATCCTTAATGCGGTTCAGATGAGTAAGGATCTTCTGTCCCATCCGGTTCCGGGCGGTACGGTGATTGGATCTGTCAGGAAGGAGATAAAAGAGGAGCTTGGCATCTTTTATGATATACCGGTTCTGGTGGGAAGCCACGACCACATATTTAATGCTATCGGTGCAGGTGCGGTAAAGCCGGGAATCTGCTCGAATACAGTCGGAACGACAGAAGGGATAACAACAGTGCTCGGCGGCAGAATGGACAGCAAAAGTATCCGGGAGAATCTCATTTCCTGTGAACCTTTTGTCCGGCCGCATCTATATAATACCGTCGCGTGGCATAATGCGGCCGGGGCAGGTGTAAACTGGTTTCTTGACAATTTTTTCGGAGGGTCTGAGGAACCAAAGGACCAAATTCTTGCCGGCCTGAACGGGCAGCAGGGCCATCATCCGTCTAATCTGCTTGTAGTGCCACATTTTGCCGGAGCAACGGCGGGGCACATGGATGAAAAGGCAAAGGCGGCAGTAATCGGGATTACGATGGCCACAGGCAGGGAAGAAATCTACAAGGCGATACTTGAAGGGACCGCATTCGAGTGCAGGGTCATTCTTGACAGCATCCGTCATGCCGGGATTCCCGTCAATACGGTTGTTGTAAGCGGCGGCGGAAGCAGATCATCTCTTTGGATGCAAATCAGATCCAGTATCCTGGGAAGAGAGCTGTATTGTTCGGCGTGTGCAGATACCGCCGCTTTAGGTGGCGCTGTTCTTGGAGCGGTGGTGCTCGGCCTTTATCGTTCTCTTAAGGATGCGGCAGGCCAGATGGTACGGCCAGGAACTGTGGTGGAGCCGGAAGCAGAGGCGGTAAGAATATATGAGGAGCGTTATGAACTGTATCGGCAGATGTATGGAAGGTTAAGAGATATTAATGAACGACTGTCTTAGAACGGGGGTATTCATAATGAAAAAGCAGAGGAAAATTCATAACTAGGACTAGCCGAAGCGCCGTCAGCTTGGTACAATAGTATAAACTGGCTGACGCAGTAAGATGAGAAGAAGATAGATTTCATTGGGTGCGCCTAATCTTGAATTGAGGGGAGAATGAGATGAACACACCGGTATTAGAGACTGACAGACTGCTGCTAAGGCCGTTTTGTAAAGAGGATGCCCGCGACGTCTATGAATGTTGGGAAAGTGATCCCGATGTTGCGCGTTATATGTTCTGGAGCAGCCATAATGATATCGAAAAGACAAAGGAATGGATTGCCTTTGAGATGGGACAGATTCCGTCAGATGAATGGTTCCGATGGGCGGTGGTCGTGAAAGCGACAGGAGAGCTTGCCGGAACGGGACTTCTATATTTTGAGACGGAGTATCATATGTTTGAAGTTGGTTATAACTTCGGTAAAAAGTATTGGGGGCGGGGATATGCTACCGAGGCCATGGGGCGGGTCGTGCAGTATGCAGAGGAAAGCCTGGGGGCAAAGGAGCTGGTGGGAAGGTATGCCAGAGCGAATGCTTCCTCCGGCAATGTACTGCGGAAGTTAGGATTTGACTATGTCAGAGATATCCCTTATGAGGCGAATGAAGGAAAGCGTCTCTATGACGGGATAGAATGCAGGCTTGTGTTCAGATAAATGGACATGCCCATAAAAGGAATGGAGGGACAGATGAGTGATAGACCTGCTTTGAATCAAAGCTTAGACAGTAAAACATTTAAGAGCTATTATTATCTAAAAGAAGAACTCGTTGACTTCTGCAGAAGGAACGGCCTGCCGGTATCGGGCGGTAAGATTGAGATAACAGAAAGAATCTCCTGCTTTCTTGATACGGGTAAAGTGCAGGCGGCGAGGACGACGAGAAAGGCTGCGGCGAATACGAAAGTTATGACCGAAGATTCGATAATAGAACCTGATTTTGTATGTACGGAGAGGCACCGGGCATTTTTTAAAGAAAGAATCGGCAAAGGGTTCTCGTTCAATGTTGCATTTCAGAAATGGCTGAAGAGCAATGCGGGCAAATCGTATGGAGATGCCATAGATGCCTATCATAGGATTGTAAAAGAGAAGAAGCAGGGGAAGACGGTCATTGACAGACAGTTCGAGTACAATACCTATATACGGGATTTTTTTGAAGACAATAAAGGAAAATCGCTGGAGGAAGCCATCGCATGCTGGAATTATAAGAAAGGGATAAAGGGGCATAACCGATATGAAAAGTCGGATCTTACGGCACTGAACTGATTTTATGTAACATCCTTGAATAGACAAGGCAGTATGAATGAAAATCACGTCATACTGCCTTGTCTATTGTTAAATACCAGAGGTTCCCAACTGCCCTGTCCCTGCATATCCTATTATAGAATGTTGTGAAAGGGGATTTTTTATGCCATATTCAGTCATGGTGGATGCGGGCCACGGCGGCCGTGATCCAGGCGCTGTCTACAACGGCAGACAGGAAAAGGACGATACGTTACGTCTTGCCCTGGCAGTGGGTGAGATATTGCAGGACAATGGAATAGATGTGTCCTACACGAGGACGACAGATGTATATGAGACACCATTTGAGAAAGCGACGAAAGCGAATAATGCGGGGGTAGATTTCTTCTTGTCCATCCACAGGAATTCTTTCCCGACGGATAATCAGGTATCAGGGGTGGAAAGTCTTGTATATGACTTGTCAGGGCTCAAATACCAGGCGGCACAGGACATCAATGACCAGCTGGAGGCGGTGGGATTTGTAAATCTAGGCGTGAAGGCAAGGCCGAACCTGGTCGTACTGAGAAGGACAAAAATGCCGGCGGTACTGGTGGAGGCAGGATTTATCAATTCCGATACGGATAATATGCTCTTTGACAATAATTTTGATGCCATTGCTCAGGCGATTGCGTCAGGTCTGCTGGACGCCCTCAACTCAGCGGGGGTCATCCAGGAGAACTATTACAGAGTACAAGTCGGCCTGTTCAGGAACTGGAACTATGCGGAACGGCTGCGCAATGAGCTGCTGGAGCAGGATTACCCTGCATTTATCGATGATTCAGGTCCGTACTTAAGCGTCCAGGTAGGCGGATATGACAATTTAAGCGATGCGGTCGATATGGAAAGAAGGCTGAAGATGGACGGCTATCAGACCTTGATCATCAGCTGACATTTAACGTAGATTTATCACCAGTCCACGGGTTCCCTTAACAATACTAAATTATAATAAAGACAGCAAAGAGATGAGAACGAATTTAGTGAGGAGGTATTGTGATGAAAAGATTGTGGGAACTGACTAATAGAGTATTTCAAAACGACTCCGCGACAGGTGTATTTCTTGCGGTCAATATTATATGCTGGACCACCGCGGCCCTCATAACAGGCATGATATTCTGCATCGCGTCAGGCGCTTCCGTGTGGATGTATGCGACAAGCATCATGTGCGCCGCCATTTATGTCGGAATAATCTTCGGGCTGTTCGGCGGCATAATATTTCTGATGAGAAACCGGGTATAGGGACAGGGTAAAATGAATTGGGGACGGAGGTTTTTTAAAAAACCTCCGTCCCCAATTCATTTTACCCTGTCCCTATACGTCAGAACATTCTCATGTCCAGATTTTTAGGAAGCTTGCTGGAATCGATGTGATGTGCTCTGGCGTATGCGAACCAGATATCGGTTATCTTCGTCTCTCCTTCCCGGATGGAAGCGTATTCTTTTTGGAAGGCTTCTTCGAGGAAGGCCCAATTTTCCAAGTGGAGGGCGGCTTCGCATTCGAGCAGGTATATACGCTCTTCTTCCTTGAGATGTCCGGGCAGCCTGCGGTACAGGCTGTCTATCGTGTCCCACTGTCCGTCTTTGGAGAGGAGCTGGAGGTATTCCTGAAGGTAGGCAAAGTCCACATCCAGATATGTATCGAAAGGAATCTGCTCCATGTGCCGGATTGCCTTCCTGAGATTCCCTTCCTGATTCGCCGCGTAGGCAAGATTGCGGTGCAAGATCGGGAGAGGCTTCTGGAGCAGGCATTCTTCCCATAAGGAGACGGCATCATCGTAGCTGCCATTCTCATACAGGCATACGCCGAGGAGGAGCCGCCCGGTAATGCTGTCCGGGTGGCTGGCCAGGTAACGTTCGAGATACGGTATATAATTGACGTCTGTCATCCACGAAGCAGGAAGAGGAACGCCGTCTGTTTCAGGCAGCGTACGGCCTTCCATCAGACTGAGCCATCGCTCCTGTTCTGCACCCAGGCTTTCTTCCGGGAAGGACAGGCGAGACGGCAGAGGGTCCTTATGCTCCAGGCGCCGCCGTCTGTCCTCCAGCGCGCCCCACCCGTGTCCGCAGTGCAGCACCGTCTTGCAGGGAAGGGCAGCAAGGCTTCGGCAGCGGGCATCCATCCGGGCAACTTCCGATGCAGGGATAGCCTGCTCTACAGCCTGCTCAACGAGTGACCGTGCCTGGCTGTAGGAGTCCAGGTTCCCCTCTCCCGGCTGTACGGACGCGATACCGAATATCTGGGTGAACTCCATGCGGCTGCCGGCTTCCATATCCATGCCGTGCAGCTGTGTCGGCGCAAGTCCGGCCTGAATCTCAATATAGTCACCCTGCCCCGGAACAGACAGGTAGTCGCACCAGTTGCGCCCTCCGCTATGGCTGCCCCAGCAGAACATCTTGCGGATGCGAAGCGGCTGTGTGGAACGCTCGCAGAATACCGAACCGTCCGTGTAAGAGACAGCCTCCCATGGAGCCGGGTCGGACACGGGATTCTGGAAAAAGTATTCGCTTGAGAAGTCAAAGCACAGGGAATAGGAGGCATCCTTTCCGGGCAGTACCGGAAGATGGGGAAGCCGTCCGCGCCCGAAGCGGTGTTCGGAACCTTCTGCCTGTGACTGGGGTTCTATGTACAGGACATCTTCCGTGCCGGAAAATACACGGCTGCCCGCCTTCTCTGGTACGGCTATGTTCGTCCACCAGTACATAGGCACGCTGTGATCCTGGTCATTTAGAATGGTGACATGGGCAGTAAGGCTGCGGGCTCCCTGTGGCAGATGGAAATCAATCTGCCAGACAAGTCCTCTCGTCCTTTCATAGTCGTACATGCGGAGAAATTCTTCCTCTTTGCCGTCACGGATGCTGCCCGTTCCGACACTGGCAAAAAACACGTCGTCACAGGTAGTAAACGTGTGCCCCAATTGCGCAATATTCCATTCGATTCCCCCGGAAAACCAGGCGTCTCGGATTGCGAGATTGGCCGGCTGCATGACGGGATTGCGATAGAGCAGCTCCCGGCCGGACGGCTTCTCCTGCAGGGAATAGAGGCGGCCGCCAAATTCTGGAAGAAACTCGGCGCGCAGATGTTCGTTCTCCAATACAACAGTAGCAAGCGACAGTTCCGTCTTCGCCCTCGTATATCGGTCCTGCATCTTGTAGGGAAGGACGCGGAAGGCTGATTCGTATCCGAAATGCTCCAGATCCTCCGGAAGCATCGTCCCGTTGCTTTCAGGGGATTTGTCTTTCCGGCGGTCCCTGAACAGAGGAAGCGGGTTGCAGCCTTCCGGTCTTGCTCCATTTATCTTAAGAATACCTTTCGTTATTGACATGACCATATTCTCCTTCTTAACGGCAGAAGCCGATTCCATTCATTTTATCCACGTAATCGTATCACTTTCCATCATGATTTACAATGGAATTTTTATTCGGAGTGTGATAATATATGTTGTAAAACGGCGCGTCCCCCTGATGCCTCGGGGGGCTTGAGGACATAAGCCGGAAGGTGGAGGACATACTATATGGCAGACAGATTGGAATTCAGGAGCAAGCTGAGCAGCATCCAGGAGCTTGCCGCCGGGCAGGGGAACCGGCTTACGATGGAAGAGATAGAGCAGTTCTTTGAAGAGGACAGCCTTTCCCGAGAACAGACAGAGCTCGTCTGTGACTATCTGCTTTCACAGAAGGTATCGGTAATCGGGTACAAGAAGCAGCCGGGAAAAATTATCGAAGCAGAGGAAGAGGCGGCAGACCTGGACGGTGAAGAGCAGGCCTATCTTGCGGATTATATGCAGGATATAGAGGGGATGAGGGGCGGGAGCGTAGAAGAAGCGCGCATGGCCTATTATCTGCCTCTTGTCGTAGATACGGCGCTTAAGATGCACCAGAAAGAGGTGTTTATCGGCGATATGATCCAGGAAGGGAATATCAGCCTCATGGCAGCACTGGGACGCTTTGAGGCGGGAGCCGACGACGAGGTTACAGTGATGGAAGAAGTGCGTGCGGGCATACACGCATTCATAGAGTCCCAGACGGAGACGAAGCGGCAGGACAGAAAGATGGTGGACCAGGTTGCCGAGCTGGATGAGACAATCCGCCACATGAGCGAAGATATGGGAAGGAAAGTATCTTTGGATGAAGTGGCGCAGCAGCTTGGCATGACAGAGGCACAGATTGAAGCGATACTCCATCTGGCAGGAGAAGAAGTGGAAGAAGCGCGGGAAGACAAATAAAAGGACGCTGGAATGCAGTTTCCAGCGTCCTTATCATATCCGTCAATTGTCTGTATCATCCTCTGGCGCAGCTTCCGGAAGATATATATGCACGTTCTCAATCCGGTTCTTATCCAGCGTCTCTACTACCATTCGTATCCCGTCTTCTGTCGTAATCGTATCACCTGCTTCAGGGAGACGGTCCAGCCGCTCGATGATGAAGCCGCCGACCGAATCATAATCTTCTGATTCAAAGCTTAAGTCGAGGCGGTCATTCAAATCATCCAGGTTGGTGGAACCTTCCACGATAAATTCCCGTTCCCCGATTTCCTGGATAAAGTCCTCTTCATTTTCATCATATTCGTCATGGATTTCACCGACGATTTCTTCTAATATATCTTCTAAAGTAATAAGTCCGGCAGTTTCGCCATATTCATCTAATACGATGGCTATGTTGAAAGAGGCCTGCCGCATCTCTACCAGCAGCTCAGAGATGTTTTTATATTCATAGGTAAAGTACGCTTCGCGCAGTATATCCCGTATATGAAATTCCTTCGTGTTATCATAGAGAAGAAGGTCTTTCATGTTGATGGTACCGATGACATTGTCTGTAGTCTCCTCAAAGACCGGCAGTCTGGTGAACTTGTCCTCCCGGAATATCTCAAGCAGCTCCACGTAGGTGCTTTCCACATCGGCAAACGTCACGTGGACACGAGGGACCATGACATCCTTGGCTTTGGCATCACCCAGGTCGAATACGTTATATATCATCTCCCGTTCGTCGGACTCTATGACACCGTCCTCGTGGCTGACATCTACGATGGTACGGAGCTCCGTCTCGGTCATGATATCATTTTTCGCATTGGGGTCTACACGCAGAAGGAGGAGCACTCCCATAGACAAACCATTGATAAGGAAGATGAAAGGGGTCATGATCTTCATAAACAGGCTGATGACAGGCGCATAGACAAGGGCCATCTTTTCAGCGTGGATGGTTGCCATCGTCTTCGGCGTTATCTCTCCGAAGAGTAGTATCAATACAGTCAGTATACCGCTGGCAATCGCCACCATAGAACCGCCGAAGCTGTAAGCAAGGCTTGTGGTGAGAGAGGCGGCGGATAAGTTGACGATATTGTTGCCGATAAGTATGGCGCTCAGCATCTTTCCTGAATTATCTGTTATTTTTAATAATGTTTTAGCCCGTTTGTTGCCGTCTTCGGCCAGGCTGCGGATTCGAATCTTGTTGGCCGTCGTAAGAGATGTCTCCGCAGATGAGAAAAATGCAGACAGTCCCAGCAGAACAACCAGTATGATAAGCTGTATGACGTCACTCGAGTCCAATGATAAGTTCACTCCTTTTTCAAAATAGATTATATGGGACTAATATAACGCATTTTCCCTGTTTTTGCAAGTCTGCGTTGAATTTGACAGGTAGATAGTGTATGATGTATTGAGAAAATTAATATGATGCTGCCAGGGCCGGATGCTTTTGCCCCGGCCTCTGATTGAATGAAATATAATAAAATGGAGATAGATATGAATCAGGATTTTTATAACGTATTGACAGATATTCTGACAGAGGAGAGAGTGCACACGGATGAACCGATGAAGAACCACACGACCTTTCGTGTAGGCGGGCCGGCGGACTATTATACCATCCCGGAGACAAAAGAAGAGATAAGGGATACTGTCCGGGCCTGCAGGGAATGGGCCATTCCTTTCTACATTATCGGCAATGGGAGCAACCTTCTGGTGTCGGATAAAGGATACCGTGGAGTGATGATACAGATATGTAAGGGCATGAATGAGATTACCATAGACGGGCACACGCTTACGGCGCAGGCCGGGGCACTTCTTTCTGCAATTGCCAGCCGGGCGCTGGAGGCCTCTCTTGCAGGATTTGAGTTCGCGGCAGGTATCCCGGGCACGCTCGGCGGTGCCTGTGTGATGAACGCAGGCGCGTACGGAGGAGAGATGAAGGATGTGCTGAGATACGTCACGGTCCTCACAAAAGACGGAGCGTTCCTTACGCTTGGCAAAGACGAGCTGGAATTAGGGTACCGGACGAGCATTATAGCCAGGGAAGGCTACATTGCCCTGGAAGCCGTGATTGATCTGAAAGAAGGCTGTACCGGTGAGATTAAGGCCAGGATGGATGAACTGAAGGAGAGGAGAGTCTCCAAGCAGCCACTGGAATATCCAAGTGCCGGAAGTACATTCAAGAGGCCGGAAGGGTATTTTGCCGGCAAGCTGATTGAAGAAGCAGGACTTCGCGGGTACAGCGTAGGAGGTGCCCAGGTATCTGAAAAGCATTGCGGGTTCGTCATCAACAAGGGCGGCGCCACAGCATCGGACATCATGGCACTGATTACAGAGGTGGCCGACCGGGTAGAGCGCCGGTCCGGCGTGCGGATGGAACCGGAAGTGAAGAGATTAGGAGAGTTCTAGGATGAGATTCGTTATAGTTACAGGAATGTCGGGTGCCGGAAAGAGTACGGCGCTTAAGATGCTGGAGGATGTGGGCTATTTCTGTGTAGATAACCTGCCGGTGCCGCTGATTCCGAAGATGGCAGATCTGCTCCGTGTACCGGGGACAGAGATAAACAAAGCGGCGCTGGGGGTAGATATCCGTAGCGGGCAGAACTTCAGGGAACTGGAGAAGGTATTGGATGAGCTGGACATAACTGGCTTGAGATATGAAATCCTATTTTTGGAATCAAGCGATAACGTACTTGTCAAGCGGTATAAGGAGACGAGAAGATTCCATCCCCTGTCGGGCAGCGACAGCAGAGTAGACCAGGGAATACAGCGGGAGCGGGAACAGTTGAAGTTCTTGAAGAAGAGGGCGGACTATCTTATCGATACGAGCCATATGCTGACAAGAGAACTGAAAGCGGAGCTGAATAAAATATTTGTCCAGAACAAAGAATATAAGAATCTGTATATCTCGGTCCTTTCCTTTGGATTTAAATACGGCATCCCCAATGACGCGGATCTTGTGTTTGACGTACGTTTTCTGCCGAATCCATATTATATAGAAGAACTCCGGTCGAAAAGCGGTAATGACCGGGAGGTAAGAGAATATGTCATGAACAATGACAAGGCAAAGGAATTTCTTGGAAAGCTGGTAGATATGGTGGAATTCCTCATACCGAACTATATCGTGGAAGGCAAGACACAGCTCGTCATAGGCATCGGCTGCACCGGAGGCAAGCACCGGTCCGTGACATTGGCGAATGAACTGTTTGAACAGCTTAAGGATACGGATGTATATGGGATACGGATTGAACACCGCGATATAGAAAAAGACGCTATCACTAAGGCCAGATAGCACCTTGTACTGGAAAAGGTTGAGGAGAGGCAGATGTCATTTTCAGGAAATATAAAGGAAGAATTATCCGCGCATTACGCCAAGGCCAGGCACTGCAGACTGGCAGAACTGTCGGCGGTCGTGCACATGTGCGGCGGATTTTTAAAAAGCGCAGACGGTACGTGCATTCTCGGAGTACACACGGAAAATATTGCTGTTGCAAGAAAGTGCTTTACATTAATTGAAAAAACATTTAATATAAGAACTGATATCGCTGTCCGGAGAAATACGGGCAGAGACAGCAGCAGTTATTTTATCCGTGCGGTAGGAAATGAACTGCTGGCAGTCAAACATGCATCCGTCCAGGCTGTATGCTGCAAACGCTCCTACATACGCGGGGCTTTTCTTGCAGCCGGATCTATGAGCGACCCGAGCAAATCTTATCATTTTGAGATTGTATGCAGCGAAGAGGAAGAGGCCATTCATCTGAGGGATGTCATCAACAGCTTTGACATGGATGCAAAGATTGTGCCGAGAAAGAAGACTTTTGTAGTGTATCTGAAGGAAGGCTCGCAGATTGTCGATATATTGAACGTCATGGAGGCTCATATCGGGCTGATGGAGCTTGAGAATGTCAGGATACTGAAGGAGATGCGCAATTCGGTCAACCGGAAGGTAAACTGTGAGACTGCAAATATTAATAAAACCGTATCTGCTGCCGTGAGGCAGATGGAGGATATTTCTTATATAAAAGAAACCGTCGGTTTTGACAAGCTGCCGGAGGGATTAAAAGACGTTGCCCTTACACGTCTTGAATATCCGGAGGCAACTTTGAAAGAGCTTGGTAGTCTGCTCCGGGAGCCGCTTGGCAAATCAGGAGTGAACCACCGGCTGCGCAAGTTAAGTGAGATAGCTGATAAGTTAAGGGAACAGTAAGGAGGAACATTATGATTAAGAAACCTGTAACTATTCAAACGGACATGAGTACGGAAGACAGATCGGTTGCGCTGCTGGTGCAGGAAGCAAGCCAGTATCAAAGCCAGGTATTCTTCGAGGTGGAAGAAAAGAAGATCAATGCCAAGAGCATCATGGGTATGATGACACTCAGACTATGTCAGGGAGAGGAACTTACAGTAGTTGCAGAGGGCAGGGATGAAGAGGAAGCCGCAAAAGGGCTGGAGCTGTTCCTTTCTGACAAAAAATAAAATATACATACCTGTTAAACGAAGGTGTTTGATAAGGCATACATGAGAAGGGCATGAAAATGCCCTTTTTATACGCCAGGAAAAAGGAGGGGCTTATGAAAAGGCTGTTATTTATCTATAATCCGCATGCAGGAAAGGGATTGCTCAAGCCTAAGCTGTCAGATGTAATCGATATATTTGTAAAGGCCGGCTATGAGGTGGTGGCATACCCTACGCAGGCGTACCGGGACGCATATAAAAAGGTGCTGCGGTATGAGGTGGATGCTTACGATCTGGTCGTGTGCAGCGGGGGAGACGGAACGATTGATGAAGTTGTGACGGGAATGATGCAGCGCGGCGACCGGTCTCCAATCGGGTATATCCCCACCGGAACTACAAATGACTTTGCCAACAGCCTCCATATACCAAAAGGGCTGCTGAGTGCAGCGGACAATGCGGTCAACGGCAGCGTGTTTCCATGTGACGTGGGAAAATTTAATGAAGATATCTTCGTATATATAGCAGCCTTCGGACTCTTTACCGATGTATCTTACCAGACGAAGCAGGAAGTGAAGAATGTGCTCGGACATCTCGCCTATGTGCTGGAGGGAACAAAGAGGCTGTTCAATGTTCCGTCATACAGAATCAAAGTTACACACGACGGAGAGTCGATAGAAGATGAATTCATATTCGGAATGGTTACGAACTCCAGGTCGGTCGGTGGTTTCCGCAATATGGTCGGCAAGCAGGTCGTCTTTGACGACGGCGTGTTCGAAGTGACATTGATCAAGATGCCGAAGAATCCGCTTGAGCTTCAGGAAATCGTGGCGGCACTTCTGATAGAGCAGGTAGATACGAAGCATATGTTTTCATTTAAGACAGGCAATATCGTGTTTGAATCTCTGGAGGAGATACCGTGGACGCTGGATGGGGAATTCGGAGGTGTCCATGACCGGGTGGAAGTGCAGAATCTGAACAGGCAGCTTGAGATTATGGTGCCGGGGGAGCATATCAGGGAACTGATGCAGAATCCGGAGTCATATCTGCTGGAAGAGAAACGATAGAGGATCATAGTGATGGAAAAGAGAGAAAAGTTTTCTTCAAGACTGGGTTTTATACTCATCTCGGCGGGCTGTGCCATAGGTCTTGGCAATGTATGGCGCTTCCCTTATATAACAGGTAAATATGGAGGAGGGGCATTTGTGCTCATGTACCTCTTCTTCCTTGTAATATTAGGCCTTCCAATCGTAGTCATGGAGCTGTCGGTGGGCAGAGGGAGCCAGAAGAGCTCCGCCATGTCTTTCAACGCGCTGGAACCGTCCGGAAGCAAGTGGCATATATTCCGCTACTTTTCTATGGCCGGCAATTATCTGCTCATGATGTTCTATACGACAATCGGAGGGTGGATGCTGGCGTACTTTGTCAAGATGACGAAGGGGGACTTTGCCGGGGCAGATACGGCCGAAGTAGAGGCCGTCTTCAGCGCTCTTACGTCCAATCGGAATGCGATGCTTTTCTGGATGGTGCTTATCTCTGTGGCAGCGCTTCTTATCTGCTCGATGGGGCTTCAGAAAGGAGTAGAGCTCATTACGAAGGTGATGATGTCGAGCCTTCTTGTCATCATGATCGTGCTTGTCATACGTGCCATGACGCTTCCTGACGCGATGGAGGGGCTTAAGTTCTATCTGCTGCCTGATTTTGGGAAGATGGGAGAGGCCGGAATAAAGGAAGCGGTATTTGCGGCGATGGGACAGGCATTCTTCACGCTGAGTGTCGGTGTCGGATCGCTTGCCATATTCGGCAGCTATATCGGCAGAGAGCGAAGTCTTGCGGGCGAAGCGGTGAGCATCACGGCGCTGGACACCTTCGTGGCGGTCGTGGCGGGCCTTATCATCTTTCCGGCCTGCTTTGCATTTGACGTGAATCCGGGGGAAGGCCCTGGATTGGTGTTCGTAACCCTGCCAAACGTATTCAGGGAGATGCCGGGAGGCAGGATATGGGGCAGCCTTTTCTTCCTGTTTATGACCTTTGCTGCCCTGTCTACGATTGTGGCGGTATTCCAGAACATCATCCAGTTCGCAAGAGATCTGTGGGGCTGGCCGCTTAAGAAGTCTGTCATAGTGAACGGCGGCCTTCTCATATTGCTCAGCATCCCGTGCGTACTCGGGATGACAGACTGGTCCTCCTTCACGGTAGGCGGCAAGAATATTATGGATATGGAGGACTTTATCGTGAGCAATAATCTGCTCCCGCTCGGTTCCATGGTATATCTGCTGTTCTGCGTGACGAGATATGGATGGGGATGGGACAACTTCCTCAGGGAGGCCAACGCCGGCGAGGGCATGCGGTTTCCGTCGGGGCGTGGAGCCAGGTTCTATCTGACATTTATCCTGCCGCTCATCGTGTTCGGAATCTTTATCCAGGGCTATATAAGCATGATATTGAAATAAATTTTAAAATTCTAAAAAAAATGCTTGTCTATTACAGCTTTATTTGCTATAATAGGCAAGCAGGAAAAAATTACGGCTCCATGGTCAAGCGGTTAAGACGCTAGCCTCTCACGCTGGAATCAGGGGTTCGATTCCCCTTGGAGTCACTGATTGCTACCGGTATCTTTCTCTAAAGATGCCGGTATTTTTTATTGGCAAACATTATTGTGTTTTCACGGGTAATGATATATAATGTTAAAAGCGAAACAATTACATTATATGTCGGCGGTCTGCCGCCATAGTGTAGGAATTGGAGGAATATTATATGTTAGTATCAGCAAAAGAGATGCTTGAAAAAGCGGTAGAGGGGCATTATGCAGTAGGTCAGTTCAATATCAACAACCTGGAATGGACGAAAGCGATTCTGCTTACGGCTGAGGAGTGTAAATCACCTGTAATCTTAGGTGTGTCTGAGGGCGCGGGAAAATATATGTCAGGCTTTAAGACTGTACAGGCGATGGTATCAGCTATGGTGGATGAACTTGGAATCACGGTACCTGTTGCGACACATCTGGATCACGGAAGCTATGACGGATGTCTGAAATGTATCGATGCAGGATTTACTTCCATCATGTTTGACGGCTCCAAATATCCAATCGAGGAGAATGTTGCCAAGACGAAAGAACTGATTGCCATATGTAAGGAAAAGGGAATGTCCATCGAGGCTGAAGTAGGGGCTATCGGCGGCGAGGAAGACGGAGTGATTGGACAGGGCGAATGCGCGGATCCTCAGGAATGCAAGATGATTGCCGACCTTGGGGTAGACATGCTCGCAGCAGGAATCGGCAATATCCACGGCAAATACCCTGAGAACTGGGCTGGATTAAGCTTTGAGACTCTGGACGCGATTCAGCAGCTGACAGGGAAGATGCCGCTCGTGCTTCACGGTGGGACAGGAATCCCGGATGATATGGTCAAGAAGGCTATCGACCTCGGTGTAGCCAAGATTAATGTAAATACAGACTGCCAGTTATCATTTGCAGATGCGACACGTAAATATATTGAAGCAGGCAAAGACTTGGAAGGCAAGGGATTCGACCCACGTAAGCTGTTGAAGCCAGGTACAGACGCTATTATGCAGACTGTAAAAGAAAAGATGGAATTATTCGGTTCAGTTGGAAAAGCTTAAGTCGCAGAATGAAATTTTTACTTGCCTTTTTCGGCTGATTGAGGTATACTAGCAGACGTAGAAATGAACAAAGGCGTTCCAACCGGTGTTGGGGTGCCTTTTTCTATGTGATACAGGTGGCTGTGCTCAGCTGTGCCACAAAAACTTTCCGGGAGACGGCAGATTAGGCCCTCCCGCTGCTGTTCGATTAAATACAAGAAAGGAAACAGAGAATATGAGCGAAGCAATTAATGTAGCTGAAATATTTGGAGAAGACGTGTTCAATGACACCGTCATGCTGGAACGCCTGCCTAAGAAGGTCTATAAGGATCTGAAAAAGACGATTGAAGAGGGCAAGGAACTGGACCTGGCAACAGCGGATGTCATTGCGCATGAGATGAAAGAATGGGCGATTGAAAAGGGGGCTACCCATTATACGCACTGGTTCCAGCCTCTTACCGGCGTTACGGCCGAGAAGCATGACTCATTTATATCTGCTCCGCTTGACAACGGCAAGGTGCTGATGAGCTTCTCCGGAAAAGAGCTGATCAAGGGTGAGCCGGATGCATCTTCCTTTCCGTCCGGGGGGCTGCGCGCTACATTCGAAGCCCGGGGCTATACGGCCTGGGACTGTACGTCACCTGCGTTCGTAAGGCACGATGCCGCTGGAGCGACTCTCTGTATTCCGACGGCTTTCTGTTCTTATACAGGGGAAGCGCTTGATCAGAAGACGCCGCTGCTTCGCTCGATGGAAGTCATTAGCGAACAGTCGTTAAGGCTCGTACGGCTGTTTGGTAACACGACCTCTAAGAAAGTAACTCCATGCGTTGGGGCGGAACAGGAATATTTTCTCGTTGACGGCGGGAAGTTCCGTCTCAGGAAGGATCTGATATATACCGGGCGTACGCTTTTTGGCGCCATGCCCCCGAAGGGCCAGGAGCTGGACGACCATTACTTCGGCACAATCCGTCAGAGGATTGCGGGATTCATGAAGGATACAAACGAAGAACTGTGGAGAGTCGGCGTTACGGCGAAGACGCAGCATAACGAGGTAGCACCGGCGCAGCATGAGCTTGCACCTATCTATGCGCCGGCGAATATCGCGGTGGATCACAACCACCTTGTGATGCAGACGCTGAAACGTGTGGCCGGAAAGCATGGAATGAAGTGTCTGCTCCATGAAAAGCCGTTTGCAGGGGTCAACGGTTCCGGGAAGCATGACAACTGGTCTATTACGACAGACGATGGCAGGAATCTGCTGGAACCTGGCAAGACGCCGCATGAGAATATCCAGTTCCTTCTTGTCCTCACCTGTATACTGAAGGCGGTGGACGAACATGCGGATCTCCTGCGCGAATCTGCGGCGGACCCTGGCAACGACCACCGGCTTGGAGCGAATGAAGCGCCTCCGGCTATTATATCTGTCTTTTTAGGCGAGCAGCTGGAAGATGTGCTTGATCAGCTTATCAGTACCGGGGAGGCAACCCATAGCCTGAAGGGAGGAACGCTGGAGACCGGCGTCAGGACGCTGCCGGATCTGGCTAAAGACGCGACCGACAGGAACAGGACATCGCCGTTCGCATTTACAGGAAATAAGTTTGAATTCCGTATGGTCGGCTCCCGTGATTCGGTTGCAGGCCCTAACGTAGTCATCAATACGATTGTGGCGGAAGCGTTCAGCGAAGCGTGCGATATACTGGAGAAGGCCGATGACTTTGAGATGGCGGTCCATGATCTGATCAAGCAGTATGCGACAGAGCATTACCGCATCGTGTTCAATGGCAACGGTTATGCGGATGAGTGGGTGGAAGAAGCAGCCAGGAGGGGGCTTCCGAATATCAAATCCATGGTTGAGGCTATACCGGCGCTGACGACAGAAAAGTCGGTCAGGATGTTTGAGAAGTTCAATGTATTTACAAGAGCGGAACTGGAATCCCGTGCGGAGATCAAGTACGAGAATTATTCCAAGGCTATCAATATAGAGGCCCGCACTATGATCGATATGGCGAGCAAGCAGATTATCCCGGCTGTAATCAGGTATACGAAGAGCCTGGCAGATACGGTCGTCGCAGTTAAGGAAGCGGGAGCGGATATGTCCGTTCAGTCTGAACTTCTGAAGGAAGTGTCGGCGCTGCTGGCAGATACGAAAAAGGCGCTGGAAGCTCTTATAATTGCAGCGGATAAGGCGGTCCGTATGGAAGAGGGGAAGGAACAGGCAGAGTATTATCATTCTGACGTCGTGCCTGCGATGGCTGCACTCCGTGCTCCGGTTGACGCGCTGGAGATGATCGTCGATAAAGAAGCATGGCCGATGCCGTCGTATGGAGATTTGATTTTTGAAGTCTGATTCTTTAGAAATTGATTAGAAAAATTTAAGGACCTTGGGCTTGGAATGACAGTTTATATATGTTATTCTAGGTTCAAGGTTCTTGTGTTTAACAGTGGTGACGTTGGGAGGATTAACGGATGACGCAAAATGAATTCTTGGAAAAGCTCCGGAATGCGTTGGAAAATGACCTTGGAGGGTCGGCGGTTCAGGATAATGTAGAATATTATAGGTCTTATATAATGGAAGAAGTGAGGAAGGGCAGGCCGGAGGCAGAGGTTGTTGGCGAGCTCGGCGATCCCTGGGTCATTGCACGAACACTTATCGACGCTGCTGGGAATGTCACGGAAACATACGGCGGATACGAGGCCAAGGAAGCAGCAGGGAGACGAGGAAGCGGACAGAATTATGGAACTGGCGGAAGCGTCCATGTATTTGGAATCGATGCCTGGTGGAAGAAGCTGCTTCTTGTACTTGGCATCATCGGCGTAGTGCTGATTGTCATAGCTGTGATAGGAGGCATCTTCAGCCTTTTGATGCCATTGATTGTGCCAATCATAGTTGTGATGCTTGTGGTCCGCCTGATAGGGCGGCGCAGATGAAAAAAGAGGGGATTTCCCCTCTTTTTTTTGTTCTGATATCGCAGGTTCCGTCAAAAGGGAGAAGATACCTTGGATGCGGGGAATTCCGATGCTTTGCCGGACAGGACAGAACAGGTGCGGGACAGCATTTCGGCATATCCTGGAATCAGCTCGTCTTTCATATTCATGACAGTACCGGAGATGCTGATTGCTGCAACGGCATGTCCGTTGCTGTTCAACACTGGTACGGCTACGCATTTGACGTTGGGAGTTTCTTCTTCTAAATCTACCGCGTATCCCCTGGACTGAATCAGCTCCACCTCTTTAAAAAGTGCTTCTTCGGTGGTGATGGTGTTCGGGGTCTTCGGGGGAAGCCCCCAGCGGCGGAGGATGGCTTGCTGCTCTTCCCTGGGAAGATAAGAAAACATCGCTTTTCCGCAGCCGGTACAGTGCATGGGCAGGATTTTCCCGGAGATAGAGTAATTGGCCATCCGTTGTGTAGGGTACAGGCCTTCGAGATATAAGACCTGGCCATTGATATACGAAACAAGGTAGATGATTTCACCGGTTTTATCCTGCAGGTCTTCCAGAAAAGGAAGTGCATATTGTACTACAGGCAATGAAGAGCGCAGTAAATAACTAAGATTTAATATTTTATATCCCAGAGTATAGTTCTGCGTTGCGGCATCTTTTAATAAATAGCCGGAATGTTCTAAAGTACGCACGAGGTTAAGAGTGGTGCTCTTGGGATAAGATAATAGAGAACTGATTTGAGCAAGGGAAAGCTGAGGCTGCTCAACCGAAAAACAGTTCAATATATTCAATGCCTTTTGGACGGAATTAACCAATCCGGTGTTCTCTTGTCTATGTTCCATATAGTCAAATCTCCCTGAAATTAAGTATTTCTTAAATCATATAACGTTTTTGCAGAGGTGTCAATGAAATATAGAATGATGATAAGAAAAACTGAATAATATACAAAAATAATCATCAGTATTTAGTGAAAAATGACTATAAAAATAATATTGACAGAAAAATAATTGTATATTATGATTTATTTGTGAACAGTAATAACGAATGATATTCAGTATTACTGAACAAATAAACAGAAGAAAGGGGAAGCATGAAAAAGTTATATGGAGTAATCACGGCAATGACGACACCTTTTACATCAACCGGAGAAGTTGACAAAGAGGCGCTGGAGCAGCAAGTAGAATTTTTGATTTCTAAAGGGGTAAATTGCCTCTATCCGACAGGGACTACAGGAGAGATGTACTTGATGAGCGTGGATGAAAGAAAACTTGTAGCGGAAACGGTTGTGAAAAAAGCAGCCGGCAGGGTTACGGTTTATATTCACGTGGGGGCGATGGGCCAGGAGGACACCATCATTCTTGCGAAACATGCAGAAGAAATCGGAGCGGACGGAATCGGAGTAGTCACACCAAGTTACTTTACGGTAGATGAGCGGGCGATGGTGGAATATTACAGAACGGTATCTTCTGCTGTTTCAAAAGAATTTCCGGTATATGTATATGTGATACCGCAACTTGCACATAACGATATTACCCCGGAGACGATGGAGATTATCTGTAACGAGTGCACAAATGTAATCGGCGTGAAGTACAGCTATCCGGACATGACCCGTCTTCTGCAGTACCTGCGGGTAAATGATGGAGATTTTTCCGTGGTGTTTGGTGCGGATCATATGTTTCTGCCGGCCTTGGCGGCAGGGGCAGACGGGACGGTCTCGGGGTGTTCCGGCCCGTTTCCGGAAGCTTTTGTTGAAGTCTACAAGCAGTTTAAGGCGGGTGATATGCAGGCGGCAAAAAAGGCGCAGGACAAAGCGACCTCTCTGGCATGGCTGATGAAGGGTGGAGCTGACATGTCTATTTTCAAACATATCTTAACGTTCCGTGGCATACGCGGCGGGCATATGAAAAAACCTTTGCTGGATCTGACAAAAGAACAAGTGGAACAGTTGAAAAGAGATGTAGAAGTGTATTTGGATTAAGGAGGATGAATATGAAGCTTAAAAAAGTAATTTCATTAACAGCAGTTTGTGCCCTGGTATTGTCCCTGGCAGCATGCGGAACCAAAGGAGGAGATACCAAGGGAGAAAAGAGTGATTTCCCGGACGGGAAGCAGATATCCATTGTTGTTCCATATGCGGCAGGCGGGGCATCTGATACAACGGCAAGGATTTTCGCTACTCAATTTGAAGATGCACTGGATACTTCGGTTACCGTAACGAATGTTGAAGGGGCTTCCGGAGCGATCGGGCTTCAGCAGGTGGCGGACAGCAAACCTGACGGATATACCGTATCCTATATGCCGGTAGAGTCTACGATGCTAAAAGCACTTGGATATACAAAAGTCTCAACAGATGATTTTAAATTTATCGGGCGGGCGATGACTATCCCGGCAGCCATTACGGTGCGTGCGGACAGTGAATGGCAGACATTCGAGGAATTCATAGAATATGCAAAAGCGAATCCAGGGGAGATCCAAATCGGCAACTCCGGAACTGGTTCCATCTGGCACATTGCAGCGGCAACAGTAGAGCAGGAATGCGGCGTTCAATTCACGCATGTACCTTTTGATGGTGCATCTCCGGCGGTAGCAGCGCTGCTTGGAGACAATATCCAGGCAGTGGCAGTAAGCCCGTCAGAAGTAAAGTCCAATGTGGATTCAGGAGAATTCAGAGTCTTGGCGGTTCTTGGAGATGAGCGTTCGGATGTGGTCCCGGATGTGCAGACGGCGTCAGAACTCGGCTATGATATTACGATTCAGGGATGGGGCGGATTCGCAGTGCCCAAAGATACTCCCCAGGATGTTGTTGACATTTTAAGTGATGCAGCAGAAAAAGCGATTAATTCTGATGAGATGACAGAAGTATTGGAGACGAACGGATTCACACCTGCGTATTTAAGCGGATCTGAGATGGATAAAGTGGCCTCCGGGCTCCTGGCAGATTATGCAGAGCTTATTCCGAAGCTTGGAATTACACAATAGCAGGACACCAGATACAGATATGACATCCAGGCTGCAGGAAGTGCAGTCTGGATTGCCATAGAGAGAGGAGAGCTTGTATGCAAAAGAAATTAAAAGGTGATACTGTGCCGGGAATGATAACTATTTTCATCGGCATTTTTTTTCTGGTAAAGACCTTGGCAACAGATACTCTCTCTTTTGTCGCTACCACATCAGACGGTGTACCGGGAGCGGGATTTTTTCCCTGCATATTAAGCGGAGCGCTTATATGTTCCGGCATCATCCTAATGATCCGCGGTCTTAGGCAAAATGGAGAAAAACAATATGTAGCATTAGATGCTGAGATGAGAGGTAACATTAAGATATTGCTGCTGACAGTGGCGGGCTTGGCCGTATTCCTTGCATTCTGGTATCTGACGGATCTGTTTATTGTTGGAGTGCTGCTGTTTGCGGTATTTCTGAATAAACTATACGAGCGGAAATGGAAATATACGATCATGTATGCTGTTGTATTTACAGTGTTTATTTATCTGGTATTTATGGTGGCATTTTCCATTGGATTCACAGTCTAGGGGGGTGACGGTATGACAGCTAGCGTATGGATGGAAGGGCTGGGTCTGGTTTTGCAGCCGTCGGTACTGCTGTTTTTATGTGCGGGGGTATTGATAGGTACTGCGATTGGTGCTTTGCCTGGGCTTTCGGCGACGATGGGGATCGCTATTATGACACCGATTACTTTTTGGTTCGAGCCAGTGGATGGCTTTGCCATGTTAATGGGCTTGTGGAATGCAGCAATATTTGCCGGAGGGATCTCGGCCATCCTGGTCAATACTCCGGGCACGCCGGCCTCCATTACCCAGTCCTTTGACGGATATGCCCTATACCGTCAAGGCAAAGGCGGGCTTGCTTTAGGCGTGAACGTGATATTCTCATTTCTGGGAGGAATCATCAGTACGATCTGCCTTATATTATTTGCAGATCCTATTGCGAAATTTACCGTATCCTTCGGACCTGCAGAATATTTTATGCTGGCGCTGTTCGGAATCAGCATGATGATAGCGGTTGCAGGCAATGACCCGTTAAAAGGGCTGGTGCTCGGATTCGCAGGAATCTTGCTTTCCTGTGTTGGGCTGGACCCTATTCTGAGTATTCCGAGATTTACGTTTGGCTCTACAAATCTCTTGAAGGGGATTTCATTTATTCCGGTTATGGTGGGAATGTTTGGCATCGGAGAAGTGCTGTATCAGATTTTCCGCAGAAAACGCGAGAGCGAAAAAGCTGAGATGGAAGCCCGCAAGGTCAATTTGAAATTAGGGAGAATACTCCCGGATCGTAAAAAGATGTTAAGCCTGACGCCAAGATGTATCATAGTAAGTTTGTTTTCAACGGTTATCGGAGCGATTCCGGCAGCGGGCGGTGATATTGCATCAATAATCTGCTGGGGAAACAGTAAGAAGGTAAGTAAACATGCGGAAGAATATGGAAAAGGTTCGGTAGAAGGCCTTGCAGTCAGTTCCTCGGCTAATAACGGTGTGATTGGCGGTGCCATGACAACGATGATGACACTAGGGATTCCGGGAGATGCTGTTACGGCTATCTTGATTGGTTCGCTTACGATGTACGGAATGCAGCCGGGCATTAAAATGTTTACGGAAAATGCCGTATTCACTTCCCAGATTATGATACTGATGGTCTTGGCAAATATTGCGTTCTTGATATTTGGACTGCTTACGGCAAAAATATCTGCAAAAGTGCTGAATGTGGCACAGCCCACCGTTTGGGTGGCAGTTTCCATTTTGTGTGTGGTTGGCTCTTATGCATTAAATAACAGTTATTATGATGTATTGATTATGTTTGCGGCCGGGTTATTAGGGTTTCTTTTTAAGGTATTTGATTTTCCCACCGGTCCGTTCGTATTGGGGCTGCTGCTTGGCGGCATGCTGGAATCCAATTTAAGAAGGGCGTTGGTAATGTCTAAAGGAAGCTATGATATCTTTGTCACAAGACCGGTATCTTGTGTGCTGTTAATAGTAGTATTGCTTACATTCCTTGTTCCGGTAATAAAGGCAGTTATGAAGAACAAGACATCAAAAAGGAAAGAGGTATAATATGGAAGTGTTTCAGCTTATTGGAGAACTGGGAATCGTGCCTGTGGTGCAAATGCCGGCTAAAGAACTGGCAGGCCCGCTTGCCGGCACATTGATAAAAGCAGGGCTGCCTGTTATGGAAATCATGTTCAGAAATGGACATGCTGCGGAATCGATCCGTGCTGTAAAAAAAGAGTACCCTCAGATGTGCGTGGGAGCGGGTACCATCCTGACGATAGACCAGCTGGACAGCGCGATAGAGGCAGGGGCAGATTTTATCGTGACACCAGGATATAAGGAAGAAATCGTAAAAAGAGCCGGACAAATGGGGATGCCCATCCTTCCTGGATGTGTAACGCCGTCAGAAATCGAGAACGGCATGGGAGACGGCCTGTCTGTATTCAAATATTTTCCGGTGAAGGCTATGGGAGGTAGTGCGGCGCTTAGAGAATTGGAGGGCCCCTATCCAAACAGCAGATTCGTCGTCACGGGAGGACTGAAGATGTCTGAGCTGGAAGAGTATTTTTCGACGAAGAATGTGCTTGCCGCAGGAGGAGATTTTATTGCATCTTTTGATGAAATTGAACATGAAAGATGGGAACAGATTGAGGAAAACTGCGCGCAGGCAATCCAATTGTCCCTGGGATTCCAGCTTGCGCACGTAGGAATCAATTGCGGCGGCAGTGGGGACGGGGAAAAAACGGCTGCCAGAGTTGCTGATATCTTTGGACTGGCGCACCGTAAGGGTGCAAAATCCGATTTTGCAGGGAATGCTGTAGAATGCATGAAAGAAGATTTCCCCGGGAAAGCGGGTCATATTGCTATTGGTACATATTCTGTAGAACGGGCAGTTCGCTACTTGAAAAGCAAAGGGATCCATATAAGGGAACGATACCGGAATATCGCTGAAGACGGAACGATGATAGCGGCCTATCTGGAAGAGGAAGTAGAAAATTTTGCAATCCATGTGGTTCGCAGATAAGGAGCATGACAATGAAGAAAATAATAAATAAACCGGAAAATTATGTCAAAGAAATGCTGGAAGGTATCTATACGGCACATCCGGATCTTGTGAAGTATACGCAAGATGATGTGCATTGCCTGGTAAGCAGATATAAAAAGGAAGGGAAAGTGGGAATTGCGACAGGGGGAGGCTCTGGGCATCTGCCGCTGTTTCTCGGATATGTTGGAAAGGGGATGCTGGATGGCTGTTCGGTGGGAGATGTGTTCCAGTCTCCAAGTCCGGAACAGATGCTTGCCGTAACGAAGGAGATTGATTCTGGAGCGGGAGTCTTATATATCTATGGCAATTATAATGGGGATATATTTAACTTTGATATGGCTGCAGAGCAGGCGGATTTTGAAGAGGATATAAGGGTGGAAAGTGTCGTTGCCGGAGAAGATGTGGCATCGCCTGCACCTGAACCGGGCAGGAAGAACACACGGCGGGGAGTTGCCGGAATCGTATTTGTGTTCAAATGTGCAGGCGCAGCAGCAGAGGCTATGAAGAGCCTTGATGAAGTGAAAAGAATTGCAGAAAAGGCTGCTGCAAATGTACGGACGATGGGAGTGGCATTAACCCCTTGTGTCGTGCCGCGGGTGGGGAAGCCAGGTTTTGATATTGCGGAGGAAGAGATGGAAATCGGCATGGGCATCCATGGTGAGACGGGAATCCGACGTGGGAAGATAGAGACTGCAGATGAAATCACGGAAGAGATACTGGAAAAGATCTTGGAGGATCTACCTTATCAGCCGGGAGAGGAAGCAGCAGTGCTTGTAAATGGCCTGGGAGCCACTACGTTAGATGAACAGTACATTGTAACTGGTAAAATTCATGAAATATTAAAAGGACGCGGGATAAAAGTACACAGATACTATGTGGGGGAATATGCGACTTCCTTAGAAATGGCGGGCTTGTCTATTTCCCTTCTGAAGCTGGATGATGAACTGAAAGCGTATCTGGACGCGCCGGCCCACACTCCATTTTTTGTACAGGTATAGGTGGATGATATGGATATAGGAATCATAAAGAAATTTTTAGAGCAGGCAGATAGAATCATGACGGAAAACAAAGAGTATCTGATTGGACTGGACAGCATGGTAGGGGATGGAGACCTTGGGCTTACCATGAGCGACGGATTCAAGGCAGCATATGCGGCTGCAAAAAGCAGTGAGGAAAAGGATGTGGGAAAAGTGCTGTATCAGGCAGGAAAGGCCATGTCAACAGCGGTACCCTCAACGATGGGGACATTGATGGCTTCTGGGCTGATGCAGGCCGGGAAAGAGCTGAGGGGCAAAGAAATCATAGAGGATATGGATATCGCAGCGCTCTTTTGGGCATATGCGGATGGCGTCATGAAAAGAGGAGGGGCATGTGAGGGAGATAAGACGTTCCTTGATGGACTCCTTCCGGCAGCCAGATGCTTAGAGGAGGCGTTGAACCGGGGAGATGGCCTGAAGCAGGCGGCACAAAAAGCAGCGCTTATGGCAGAACAAGGATTTCAGAACACGACAACAATGGTTGCCGTACACGGGCGGGCCGCAACCAGAGGTGAAGCGTCAAGGACGCTGGAAGATCCTGGAGCAGCAGTCGCCATGTTGTTGATGAAAGCCTTTTCCATGTCTTTATAACCATAGAAGAGTGCCGGATGCTTTGATGAAAGGAAAAGCATTTGCCATATAATTCTAAGCATATATACATATGCCGGCACGGATATGGTGCTGGTGTGCAGGGAATTGCTGGTAAAAGTAAAAGACCGATGGGGGAGCCATCGGTCTTTTGAGGGGAGTATAAATAATTAATAAGGGGTTGTAGAAAGTATCCTTTCTACAAGAATAAGTATAATATAGGGGACATTAAAAAGCAAGTTAAAAATTAAAAAATTCTTAAAATAAAAGCTTTTTGTGAAAATTGCCAAAAATTGGCATTATAAATTTTATGAAGGAGCCCGCTTGGCGGGCTAACCTTCTTCGATTAAATAATTGTAGAGAATATCGATAAATTCTCCATTTGCCGGTTTCTGCCTAAGCTCATATCCTGAGATGGTTATCAGGAGCTTTCTATTTCCTTTGTACCAGCAGTTAGAAATGGCAGTACGGATACAGTGCTCTACATTATCCCTGGAGGTGCTGAAATGCTTGGCCATATCAACATAGAGAGTTTTGTAGACAGAGAGCAGATACTCATCATTTGATAAGCACAGCTGCAGCGCATACAGCAGGAAATGAAATCCTTTCAATGTAGACCGTATCCCGAGCCTTAACAAAAGAGCTCTCAATTTATCCATAATGCCTCCTACCGACCTTACAGCCTAATTGTATACAATAACTTGTCGATTGAAAAATAACAGAAACGAAAAGAATAAAAAAGATGAAATTCGACGATATTAGACAGTTTTGCTTTTTTAATAAAAAAAGATTGACAGAATTATGGAAATAGTTTCTATGTACATCTTACATAAAAGAATGGAATCAGGACATAATAATCTCGTAATCAAAAAAATTGATTAGAGTGATTAGGAGGAATTAACATGGCAAAGAACTATAATTCATCTAACAGCAATTCAAATGCATCAAACCAGAACGCTTCTAACCAGAATGTATCAAACCAGAATGCATCTAACCAGAATGCATCTAACCAGAACGCTTCTAACAGAAATGCATCAAACAAGAATGCATCAAACAAGAATGCATCAAATCAGAATTCTTCAAACAGAAACAGCAGCAACGAGAGCAACAACTACTAGATTGTAAGCGAAAGAAGAGCAGAAAAGGGACGTATCCACAGGGTACGTCCTTTTCTGTGGATAAGTGCTATGGGGACAGGGGAAAACGAATTGGGGACGGGGGTTTTTTAAAAAACCCCCGTCCCCAATTGACAAAACGTGCACACAGCAAGTAAGATAAGAGGATAAGATTAACAATATTGGAGAATTTTTATGGATAGAATTGAATTGATTGCCCCATGTCATTTTGGACTGGAGGCTGTGTTGAAGAGAGAGATACAGGATTTGGGTTATGAGATTGCGAGTGTGGAAGACGGAAGGGTGACTTTCTATGGAGACGCGCAGGCGGTGTGCCGTGGGAATGTCTTCCTGAGGACTGCGGAGCGAATCTTATGGAAGGTTGGCTCTTTTAAAGCATTTACTTTTGATGAACTGTTTGAAAAGACGAGGGCGCTGCCATGGGAGGAATTCATCCCTAAGGACGGCAAATTCTGGGTGGCGAAGGCAGCTTCTGTAAAGAGTAAGCTTTTCAGCCCTTCCGATATACAGTCTATCATGAAGAAGGCAATGGTAAAGCGGCTGCAGGAACATTATCATATGGAATGGTTCAAGGAGGACGGAGCATCTTATCCGGTACGTGTTTTTCTAATGAAGGATACTGTTACGATTGGAATAGACACCTCCGGCGTATCGCTGCACAAAAGGGGATACCGGGAAGTGTCCGGCAAGGCGCCAATCACGGAGACGCTGGCGGCGGCCCTTATCATGCTGACACCATGGAATAGAGAACGAATTCTTGTAGACCCGTTCTGCGGCAGTGGTACATTTCTCATAGAAGCGGCGATGATGGCAGCAGACATGGCACCGGGGATGAACCGTTCTTTTACAGCAGAGGGCTGGACAAACCTTATAACAAAAAAGCAGTGGTACGATGCGGCAGATGAGGCAGAAGGCCTTATACGGCGCGATATTGAGGTGGATATACAAGGGTACGATGCCGATGACAGCGTGATTAAGATCGCAAGGCAGAATGCGGCGGAAGCAGGAGTCGGGCAACTAATCCATTTTCAGCAAAGAGATGTGAAGGAATTGAGGCATCCGAAGAAATATGGTTTTATCATTACAAATCCTCCCTACGGGGAACGACTGGAAGAGAAAGAGAACCTGCCACAGCTCTACAGGACTTTCGGAGAGAGCTTCAAGGAACTTGATTCCTGGTCTGCGTACATGATAACTTCCTATGAAGAAGCAGAGCGGTACTTTGGAAGAAAAGCGGACAAGAACAGGAAGATATACAACGGGATGCTCAAGACATATTTTTATCAGTTCCTGGGCCCAAGGCCGCCCAAACGTCCCGGCAGTCGTGAAGAAAGGAAAGCAAGATAATGAAGAAAGTAATATTTGCAACCGGCAATGAACATAAGATGGTGGAAATCCGTATGATTCTGGAAGACCTCGGCATGGAAGTCCTGTCTCAGAGAGAGGCCGGTATTACCGCGGATATCGTGGAGGACGGAAGCACATTTGAAGAAAATGCTTTGATTAAGGCCACGAAGATAGCGGAGCTTGCCCATGGGATGGATATATACAAAGAGGCTGTGGTTCTTGCGGATGATTCAGGCCTTGAGATTGATTGCCTGAACAAAGAGCCCGGGATATATTCCGCCAGATATATGGGGGAAAATACATCCTATGATATCAAAAACCAGACGCTCCTCAACCGGCTTGACGGCGTGCCGGATGACGAACGTACCGCTAGATTCGTCTGTGCCATAGCGGCAGTATTTCCGGACGGGACGGCTGAAGTCGTGCGTGGTACGATGGAAGGAATGATTGGGCATGAGATTGTCGGTGAAAATGGGTTTGGCTATGACCCTATCTTCTTCCTGCCCCAGTTTGGCATGACAAGCGCGCAGCTGTCTCCGGAAAAAAAGAACGAGCTGAGCCACAGGGGAGAAGGCCTGCGCAAAATGCGTTCCGTCATTGAAAGTAAGATGTTAGGATAAGAGGAATTAGTATGAAAATATTAATTGTAAGCGATACACATAAATCTCATAAGAATCTGGAGACTGTGCTGGAACGGGAGGGCCGGATCGACATGCTTGTGCATCTGGGCGACGCAGAAGGAAAAGAGGATTATATAAAAGCGCTCGTAAGCTGCCCGTTCCATGTCATAAGTGGTAATAATGACTTCTTCTCCGATCTTCCAAGGGAAGAGGAATTCTTTATCGGTGGATACCACGTGTTCATCACGCACGGGCACTACTATTATGTCGGCATGTCGGAAGAGCGCCTGAAGGCAGAAGCGAGGGGGCGCGGTGCCGATATCGTGATGTATGGGCATACACACAGGCCGGCGCTTACCGTTGAGGATGATCTGGTGGTACTGAACCCCGGAAGTATCGCTTATCCAAGACAGGAGGGTAGAAAGCCAAGCTATGTCATCATGTGTACCGATGCCAGAGGAGATGCCGGTTTTGAGATAAAATTTGTCTAAAAATAGCTTTATAAAAAAATGGAAAAAATATGTTGACAAGCTGGTAGCCATCATATATAATAACTCTTGTGTCACGGCGATACAGCGGTATATAAGACTTCATGTGACAGAAAAAGAATATTTCGGGGTGTGGCTCAGCTTGGCTAGAGCGCCTGGTTTGGGACCAGGAGGTCGCAGGTTCAAATCCTGTCACCCCGATACTTATGCGGGTGTAGTTCAATGGTAGAACACTAGCCTTCCAAGCTAGATACGTGGGTTCGATTCCCATCACCCGCTTTCTTAAAGCCTTGATATCGCATACAGGGATTTAAGAGAAAGCAGTTCCAAAGAGCTGGTTTGTGAGTCTGTAGCTCAGCTGGATAGAGCAACGGCCTTCTAAGCCGTAGGTCGAGGGTTCGAATCCCCCCAGGCTCGTTAGAGCCACACAATTGAATAAGGTGGTACTTAGTTGGACACTATAGTTCAATAGGTAATATATATGGTGGGTATGGTGCAGTTGGTTAGCGCGCCAGATTGTGGTTCTGGATATCATGGGTTCGAGTCCCATTACCCACCTTTTTTTATTGGGCTATCGCCAAGCGGTAAGGCACAGGACTTTGACTCCTGCATTCGCTGGTTCGAATCCAGCTAGCCCAGGTTACGTATGGGCGTGTAGCTCAGGTGGTAGAGCACTTGACTTTTAATCAAGTTGTCCGGGGTTCGAATCCCCGCACGCTCACTGTAAAACGGTCCCATTTCCTGATAAGTATTCAGGAAATACGGTCCGTTTTCTATTTGAAATATAATATGCGGATGTGGCGGAACTGGCAGACGCGCTAGACTTAGGATCTAGTGGGAGACCGTGCAGGTTCGATTCCTGTCATCCGCATCAAATCAAAGGACAAACTTTGACAGAAAGATAGCTTCCCATTTCGGGAGGCTATTTTTCGTTTGTGCTCGGAAAACCCGCTATCTGTGGGCTTTCCGGGCTTTTTCTGTTTCCGGCGCTTTGCCGTGGCGGGCCGGATTTCCCGTCCGGCCTCCGGGTGGTGGCGCATGGCGGCCTTTTGCCTTGATTTCCGAACCCCCTTTTATATCGCAAAAAGCGCCGAGTTAGTCCCCGCCAAAAAGTGTGCCCGGTACTCTCGATTTCATTAAACAATCACGCGGGAACCTTCGTCACCGCGTAAAAGTATGACGCTCACTCCCGCTCGAAGGGTACGTCGCAATCCCCGCATACCACGTTGACCTCTTTCGTCGCCCGGATGATGGCCCCGCACTCCGGGCATACATATTTAATGCTGCGGTTCTTGGATTTCTTATCCTTCTCCTTGCCCGCGCCTCCTTCCGGGAGGCGGCTTGCGTCGATTGCCTCGCCGCCGAGGGTTTCCTTGACCCATGCCTCCGCCTCCGGTGCCAGCGTCGTGATCGTCCAGCCATATTTCTGGTGCTTTTCAATATGCAGGCCATGCGCTTCGGCGGTGGCCTTGAACTTCATATTGTGATAGTACCCATTGTTGCTGGTATCCTCCACCTCGTGGAGCAGGTTGTGAAGGTGGGCCATTTCGTGGAGCATGGTCGCGCAAACCTCCGTCATGGGCCGGTCAAGATACTCTGCGCATATGTTGATCTCGCGGTACATTTCCCGCTCGGTTTTCCATACCTCCTGCACGTTGCACCAGCCATAGGCTCCGCGCCCGCCGTCCGGGGATACGGTGATGGCCGGGCGGGCCAGCTCCCCGTCGTAAAAGTGCTGGTTGAATAGGTCGAACAGCTCCTCGGTTTTCTTTACGATTGCGGATATTTGCAGCATAATCGCGTCCTCCTTAAAGATATGTTTTATTTCTGTGAGTGACAGCTTACGCACCACGGGTGAAAAAGCAAGCTCTAAATTGCTTAAAACATATCTTTTTTTCGGAGTATCCGGGCAGCGAAAAGCCCCGCCGAAGCGGGGCTGGCTGCCTCATTCCGCGTCCCGGTTCGCTTGGTAGTAGTAGTCATAGCCCCGGCGCTCGTTGTCAAAGGTAAACTCGCAGATTTCGTTGTAGCAGTAACCGTCAAAGTTGAGGATGTATGTCTGGTAGTCGCAGGCAAATTGCTTGAAGGTTTCAGCCTTGCAGGGCGCGTCCGCCGCGCTTTCTTCGCTGTCCCAGCGGTGCAGCTCGGTTTTCTTATATTCCTCCAGCTCGTCGGTGTGGTGGTATCTGGTGAAGCATTCCGAGGTCTGATAGCTGGCGATTTTGCGGCGATAGCGCGTGACCGTCCGATACTAAGCAAAGTGGCATTTCTTTTTCCCGTCTATTACGGAATAGCTTGTGGAATACTCGGTGTGCGGCTTTTCAAAGTCCTCTCGCTCGATATAAAAGTCAATGCCCTTCTTCTCGCATTGCTGCCGGACATATCGGAGGAACTGCGCGAGGGTTACGTTGCTCCGCTGGATTTCAATGTGATAATTCGCCATGGTGTGGGCCTCCTTAAAGATTATGTTTGATTTCTGTGAGTCACAGCTTACGCACCACGGGTGGAAAAGCAAGCCTGTTTTCAAAAAAAGTTTATAAAATGAAGCTTCATTTTTTGACGACACATACACAAAAAAACGTTCACTTGACATATTTTCTTTTATGTGTAACAATAGTTATGTAACGAATGAAACATAACGATGGGGAGTGAACTTTTATGCCGCCAAAAGCGAAAATAACAAAGGACATGATTTTGAATACTGTTTTAGAGCTTACAAGGGAGACAGGTTTTGAGACTGTAAACGCAAGGAGTATTGCAGGTAAACTACAATGCTCTACTCGACCAATTTTCACATGCTATGAAAATATGGAAGAATTAAAAAATGAATTTCTTGCTTTTGCGTATGAATACTACGAGCAGTATGTTTCTCATTATCAAAAAATAGAAAATATAAGCCCCTATTTAATTCTTCCTCTTTCGTACATTGAATTTGCGGGGGAAGAACCGCACTTATTTAAGCTGTTGTTTATAAACGATATGGATTTGGAAATGACGGAGGCAAAAGATTTTTATAAAGAACCGGATAATGAACAAAAAGCGAAAATTTTTTCAGAAGCTGTTGGAATAGGATCAGAAAAGGCAAAAGTAATATTTTTAGATTTATTTCTTTATACTCACGGCATAGCGGTTTTGACAGCAACAAAGAAGTTAGCGCTGGACAGAAATCGTGCTGAAAAAATGTTGATGAATATACTGTCTGCTTTTATAAGGCAGGAAAACCCCGAATGGGATTTATCTATCTAAAACTAAGACAAATATAGGGAGTACAATATGAAAACAAACCAATACTTAATTGACTTTTACAATCATTATAACGAGGATAATCGGCTGGCGTTAAAGCATGGAACGGTTGAGTTCCTTACCACTATGCGTTACATTGAAAAGTACATAAGCCCCAGTGACCGCGTGCTGGAAATAGGCGCAGGAACCGGGCGTTATTCCCATGCGTTAGCTCGTCAAGGGTATGTTGTTGACGCTGTGGAGTTGGTAGAGCATAACATAGAAATTTTCAATCAAAATACGCAACCGGGTGAAAATGTTACGATTACCCAAGGCAACGCTATGGAGCTATCTTCTTTCCGGGAGAATACATATAACATTACGCTGTTATTAGGCCCACTGTACCACCTTTACAGCATAGAGGATAAACGACAAGCCCTGCGCGAAGCAATTCGCGTGACAAAACCGGGCGGCGTGATTTTTGCGGCCTATGTCATTTCTGATGGCTGTCTCCTTGATGAAGGTTTTAAGCGCGGTAATATTAGTGTCACTGAATACATAGAAAAAGGCTTAATTGATGCCCTAACATTTGCCGCAAAATCCGATCCAAAGGATTTATTTGAACTTGTTCGTAAAGAAAACATAGATGATTTAATGTCTGTATTTCCCGTCACTCGATTACATTATGTTGCGGCGGATGGTTGCGCCCTGTTTATGCGTGAAGCAGTAGACGCGATGGACAATGACACGTTTGAATTATATTTAAAATATCACTTTTCCACTTGTGAGCGTGAAGATTTATTGGGTGTTACAAGTCACGCGATTGACATATTCAAAAAATAATTTTAACGATACTGAAAGAGAGCGCCCACCAGATGGGGAAATGTGTGGTGGTAGTAACCCATTCAAATGAATTGGCGAAACAGGCGGACATGGTATTTCGGCTGAAAAAAGGCGAATTGAGTATGGAACAGAACAGAAGAAATTCGTAAATTTAACAAGGCAAGCCGTTAACTTACCGATGCGGGCCAGTTCACCTTGTGTGGATTGGCCCGTCGTAGTCTTTGGGGGAAGGTAGTCATATTATGCATATGTGGAAGTTTTTCCGCCCGAATGTATGGTATCTGTGACACAGTTTGCGGCGGCCTGCTCCGAAAGGATAGCAAGAAATATTGAAAGCCCGCTTCTGTATTCGTTTCGTTGGAAACAAGTGGAGATTGACAATTAGAATCTACTATGGTAGACTGTAATAAAATCTACACCGGTAGTCTAAGGAGGCTGTCTTATGGAAATTAAGCTACACGACGCGGAACTGAAAGTGATGGATGTGATCTGGAGTGAGGGAACGGTCAGCGCCAAACATATTTATGAGACTCTCAAAGAAAGATTCGGTTACAGCCGCAGCGCTACCTATACCCTAATTAAGCGGTGCATCGACAAGGGGGCCATTGAGCGCATTGAGCCGGGGTTCCTATGCGAGGCGCTGGTGAAAAAGGAACAAGCGCAGGAATTGGAGACCAGGGAGCTGATCAACAAGCTCTACGACGGCTCGGCCGACAAGCTGGTGGCCTCCATTTTGGGAAAGCGGGATTTGTCTCATGAGGAGATTGAACGCCTGCGAAAAATAGTAAAGGATTGGGAGGATTAGCATGACGGTATTTTCCATACAGCTGCGGGCCACCCTCCTGATCCTGCTCATTGTGGTGCTCCGTTCGCTGTTTCTCTACAAGCTGCCGAAAAAGGTTTTCCTGGGCCTGTGGGCGCTGGCGCTGCTCCGGCTGTTTATTCCCTATACCGGCAATCTGTCGCTGGGGTTTTCCATTCCGAGTATCGAGCAGATATGGTTGGCTTTGTTCCCAATCACCAACAGAACGCCCGGTGCTCAGACCATCGAGACGAAAAATGTCAGTGCGGTGTTCACAACCTATTCGGTGCCAACCTTTCTGATTTGGATTTGGTTTGCGGGCTGCCTGGCCCTGGCCGTCTGGTTCATCATCAGCCATCTTCGCGGCAAAAGGATTTTCCGCTTCGCCTATCCCGCTGAATCTGAGACTGTGACGCGTTGGATGAACGCGAACCGAATCCGGAGGAAGGTACGGGTTTTGGTCTGTCCGGAGCTGTCCTCCGCCTTGACCTACGGCGTGTTCCGACCCGTGATCCTGCTGCCTACAACGATGGATTGGAACGATACCGACAATCTTTCTTATGTCTTATCCCACGAGCTGGAGCACATCCGGCACTTCGATGTTTTGTGGAAATGGATTTCCGCCATCGCGCTCAGTCTCTCTTGGTATAATCCCATGGTCTGGGCCATGCACATCCTGCTGGGCCGGGACTTGGAGCTGCATTGCGACGAGTGCGTGTTGAAAAAACAGGGAATCACCAAAAAAAGCAAGACCGAATACGCGTTGGCGCTTCTCTCGCTGGCGGAGGAAAAAGGCACGACCTTTTCCATGCTCAGCCATTTCGGCAAGAGCGCCACTGAGGAACGTATTTTGTCCATCATGCACAGCCGGTACGCACCAGCCATGCTTATCGGGCTTGCGCTGCTGGGGATTGCTCTTCTGACCCTGCTTAGTTTTCTATCGTTCGTCATGGTAGACGTCGTGGCGTTTACACTTCCACTACGATAAAGGAGCTGAATGTATGTATCTACTGAAAAACGCCTTCAAGAACCTGGGCCGGAATAAGGGGCGCAATATCCTTGTAGGCCTGATTACCTTGGCGATTATTCTTGCCGTATCTGTTTCCATCGTCATCAATACCACGGTGGATTCGGTCACCAAGGACTACAAGTCGCGGTTCGGCGTGGAGGTGACCCTGTTTCTCGATACGGAGATCGCCGAACAGCACTCGGACATCCAGTATTCTACGGCACAGCAGCAGATGGAAATCGCCAAATCCGACCTGCTGCAAAAGACGGACTATGAAAGCACCCTCTCCGTGGCGCTTCAAGATTTGAAGGCGCTGGGAGACACAATGGACGGTGGCGCGGGTCTTTCCGGCGCGGACGACATATCGCCCAACGCGAGTGTGAAAGCGACCTCCACCCGAACATCGGCGAGGGCTTCGCAAACGGCAGCCGCTCGATTGTAGAGGGGCGGGCTTTCCAATAGCCAAACGAATGCATGATCAGCGAGGCGCTTGCAAATCTCAACGGCTTGTCCGTCGGTGACCAGATTACCGTCACAAACACAATGAAAGACGCGCTCATGCCTCATACCTTTATCGTCTGTGGGATTTATCGGGATAACCTTCCGGAGACAAGCACCGGTTTCAATATCCCACAGCTCAACCGGGGCGACGAGATTCTCACCGATCTGGACACCGCCTTGGGAATGGAAATGTACGAGGCTCGGGGTGTGCTGAACGCCACCTATTTTCTGAAAGACCCCGGTATGCTGGAGGCATTCCAGAAAGAAGCGGCGGAGAAGGGATTAGCCCCCTACTACCGCGCCACCACCGACGAGGCCGCCTATAACAAGATTGTCGGCCCTGTGGAGGGTATCTCCAAAATTGTAACCATTTTTCTGGTCGTGGTCTTGGTTTTCGGAGGGGTCATCCTGCTGTTTCTTTCGGTGATGGCCGTCCGGGAGCGCAAGTATGAAATCGGCGTGCTGCGAGCCATGGGGATGAAGCGCGGCAAGGTGATCGTGGGTATGGTCTGCGAATCCCTGATGATCGCCTTTCTTTGACTGACCATCGGCCTGGCGCTCTCCACCACGCTCTCCCAGCCCATTGCGGATACGCTGCTTCAGGATCAAATCCGCATTGCTGAGGAGCAGCAGCAGAACACCGGAACGATAGAGCTACTCCCCGGCGCGGAGGAAGAAAGCACGATTTCTAAGATTTCGGTGCGGCTTACCCCGCAGGCCATCGGGCAAATCGGCGGTTTGGCGCTGGTGTTGGTTTTGATTTCTTCCATGGCGGGGATTTTCTACATCACGAGATTCGAGCCAATGAAGATACTTTCGGAAAGGGGCTAACCATGAATATCTTATCGTTGCAAAACGTGACCTATCAATATGATGGCACGAAAAAATCCGTTTTGAAGGACATCCACACGGATTTTGAGACCGGCGGGCTCTACGGAATTATGGGCAAATCCGGAGCGGGCAAGAGCACGCTGCTCTCCCTGATTTCCGGTTTAGACCTGACAACCAGCGGCCTCGTATCCTATGGTGGCAAGGATATGCGGCAGCTTGACCGCGACCGGTACCGTGCCCGTGACATCGGCGTGATTTTTCAGGGGTACAACCTGCTCACGAACCCACCGGCAATCTGGACGGCGACACCGAGGAGAATATGATGGGTATTTTTCGGGATATTGCCCACGAGCAGGGCAAGTGCGTCATTATCGTCACCCATTCCGACAAGGTGGCCGCGCACTGTGATTTCGTACATTATCTGGAAAAAGGCAGGTTGAAGTCTGCCGATAGCCATTGAAAAAGCACCATTAGCGCCGTTACGATGAAGATAGGAGAATCCCATGAAAGCAGTCTTAACAGAACACCTTTCAAAAACATACAGCTCGGGTAAAAAAGCGGTGGATGATATAGGCATTGCCCTTGAACCGGGCGAGGTCTTCGGTTTTTTAGGCCCGAATGGCGCGGGAAAAACAACCACCGTCAAATTGCTCTGCGGTATGCTTGCGCCCACGCGGGGAAGCTGCCGGGTATTTGACATCGACTCTTCCCAAAATCCAGAGAAACTGCATCAGGTATCCGGGGTGGTCACGGAACACGCGCAGATGTACGACTATATGACAGGGCTTGAAAACCTGATTTTCTATGGAACTTTATTTGGTATGGACGCTGCTGAAAGCCAAAAGCGCGGGGCCGAGCTTTTGGAGCGGCTCGACCTTCTGGACGCTGGGAACCGAAAGCTGGCTGCCTACTCCACCGGTATGCGCCAGAGGCTCTCCCTTGCCCGCGCAATGATTCACCATCCCAAGATATTGTTCCTGGATGAGCCAACTTCCGGGCTTGATCCGGAAAGCGCGCAAAATGTGAACCGCTTAATTAGAGAACTTGCGGACGAGGGCGCGACCATTTTTCTATGCACGCACCAGCTGCGGTATGCGCAGGAGATCTGCACCACCTACGGGCTGATTGATGAAGGCGCCTTATTGGCGGCAGGCACCATTGAGGAACTCCGGGAGCTAATTTTCTCCGGTGTTCGGGTCATCGTGAAAGCGGATCGTTTTCCCAAAGGGCTGAACAGTCGGGCCGTCGGCAATGGGGTCTACGAAATCACGGTGGATTCAGAGGGAGAAATCCCGCTGCTCGTCAAACAAATTGTGGACTCCGGCGGTGATGTGTATCATGTTTCGGCTGAAAAGATGTCTTTAGAGGAGATTTACTTTTCTCTAATCGACCGGCGCAAAGTGGGAAAGGAGGATGAAAGGCATGAATAAAATGCAGCTTGTCCTTATGAAAAAGGATATTCGCGGCGTTACCTCCAATAAGCAGGTGTTCTCCGTGATGTTGATTGTTCCGCTGGCGCTGACCATCGTGCTGCCATCCATCTTTGTATTTGTCTTGACGCTGGTTCCGGATGCGGCCTCTGACCTTGATAAGCTGCTGGATATGCTGCCCCTCCAGCAATCGTCAGGGAGCGTGGAGCAAAGTGTCCTGTGGCTTCTGCTCAATAAAATCATGCCGGTCTTTTTTCTGATGATTCCCGTCATGTCGTCCTCTGTCATGGCGGCGAGCTCCTTTGTGGGAGAAAAGGAAAAGCGCACGCTGGAAACTTTGCTTTATTCGCCGCTCACCTTAAAACAAGTATTTGAGGCAAAAATACTGGCCGGCTTTTCAATTAGCATGATCGTCTCTTTCATTTCCTTCGCGGCGATGGTCGTCGTCATGGAAGCCGAGGCGCTGCTGCTCACCGGAAGCGCGCTTCCGCCCGACCCCAGCTGGCTGATTGTGATGCTGCTGATTGGGCCAGCCATCTCTTTGGTTGCGATTAGTATCACGGTTCGCGGCTCCGCAAAAGCGCAGACGATAGAAGAAGCGCAACAACGCGCCGTATTCCTGGTTTTTCCGATTATCGCCCTCATCATCGGGCAGTTTACAGGGTTAATCATGGTAAGCGCGTGGATTCTTTTGGCGCTGGGTTTCGTCTTGGCACTGTTGGCCGCGATTCTCATGAAAGGGTCTGTCAGAAAATTCACCTATGAATCGCTTTTGAAATGAGGATAGGGAAAAAACAAAAAAGGAGAAAATTAACATGGAAAACAAACAACCATCTGTAATGGATTTACTGATCGAAACACACGCGGGGCTGGAACGACAGGGGCCTGGCAGCCCTGAGATGACGCGCAAGGCATTGGGGTTTCTTGATCACTTGGATCAAATCTCACATGCGGCGGATTTAGGCTGTGGAAGCGGCGGGCAAACTATGGTGCTCGCACAGCATCTGACCGGAGCCATCATCGGCTTAGACCTGTTCCCCGACTTTATCCATGCACTGAATGAAAACGCGCAAAAGCAGAATATGGAGAAGCAGGTAAAGGGCGTTGTCGGTTCAATGGACGAGCTGCCCTTTGAGAAAGAGACGTTCGGTCTGATATGGTCGGAGGGCGCGATAGATAACATTGGCTTTGAAAAAGGGCTTACGCATTGGCATGGCTTTCTCCAAAAAAATGGCTATGTCGTCGTGTCATGTCCCTCGTGGCTAACAAAGGAACGGCCTGCCGTCATTGAAAAATTCTGGTCGGATGCCGGGAGCGGATTGGATTCGATTGAGCACAATGTGGAAGTCCTGCAAAAATGCGGCTATCAATTTATCGCTTCCTTTACGTTGCCGGAAACCTGCTGGACGGACAATTACTTTATTCCACGCGAAGCGGCGCTCAAAGGGCTTTTGAAAAAATATCCCGGAAATAAAACCGTAGAAGCGTTTGTCGCGGAAAACCGGGATGAGGTGGAGCAGTATGTAAAGTATAAGCAGTATTATGGATACGTCTTCTATATCGGTAAGAAAATATAGCGAAAGAGGGTTCTCATAGAAGGACAACGAGAGCGAAGTGCCCAATACTATGTCACCAACAGCAACCTAGTTATTATTTTGACAGAGATATCCGACCTCGTGCAGTACGAATTCAAGCGGCGCAAGGCGCAGAATCAGAAGGAATACCAGCGCAAATACACGGGATACTGTGAGCGGTTCGAGGCCGCCTGTAACCGGCTGGCGGACGGCTTCGATGAGAAGCTTTGGTATTCCACGGTGGACTCCGTGACGGTTTACGACGAGGGCTGTGGCTTGGAGGCGCAAAAGAAAAGCTCCGTCAGTACGCGGAGCAGCAGGGCTATACGGTAGTGGCGGAGGTTGCCGAGATTGGCGGCTGCCTTTCCCTCGACCGTCCCGGCATCCGGGAGCTGTCCGGCTTGGTCCACCGCCACGCCGTGGTAGAGATAGCATCTCAGCGAAAAATTGTAAAAGCGTTATTTCTATTAAACATATTTGAAATGGTAGGATGAGAAAGATTAGCTTCTTTAGCCAGTTGGTAGTCCGTCCATCCCCACTCCTCCATTAACTGTTTTATCCGCTTCTGTACGCCCATTCTATCACATACCATTCCTGTATCTATTTTACTTCCCCAAAGGGTGATATAATAGACTTGTCTAGTAGCCATCATATTTCCCAGGGTCTGCGTGATTCCGAGCCCAACAAACGGGCCATATGGAAGCAGATACCCCATGCCGGAGGATATAAAGGTAATCTCTTGATTATCAAAGGGGTACGGCTTTGTTGTGTGACGGGTAAGGCACTGATTTTTATAACATCTAACAGAACAAGCCATTGAAATACTATGCTAATAAAGAAAGTAGGCCGGAAACCAGAATAAGGCTATTTGATGTATTTGGATATAGTGATATAATTGATTCCATAGAAATGATCAATCAGCTGAAATCTAAGGAAAAACTGCTGCATGATTATGATGGAAGGGTATGGGTAATGAATAATATAATTAAGAAAGAAAAGTTTTTTGAGCTACTGGATGTACCTAACTACGAGACATTGAAGAACTTATCTAAGGAGACCGGGATTACGATAAGCAGGCTGCAATATTATAATGATAATATGATACTTCCTATGGGCGAAGATATGGACAAGCTCTGTGCATATACAGGGTATAGTAAGGAATTGATAGAAATAAAATTAGGATATATTTCACCGGAAGTACAATCCTGGATTATCAAACATGGAGAGGATATTTTAAAGGAAATAGCGGTACCTGATTTGAAGATACCTGAAGTCTCACCTGTTTTTAATACTTCGTTCGGTAAGCTGTTTCATGATGATTGTGTAAAAGTATTGGCCGGTTTACCGGATGAATCCGTGGATATGGTTTTTGCAGATCCACCTTTTAATCTGAATAAAGATTATGGGGACAGCATTGATGATGATATGACCAAATCCAAATATATCAATTGGTGTGAGGTCTGGATTAAAGAATGTGCCAGAGTGCTGAAGCCGGGCGGGGCATTTTACATATATAACCTGCCGTATTGGAATACATTTCTTTCTAACATCTTAAATAAATATATGAACTTTAGACATTGGATAGCAGTATCTATGAAAGGTCTCATTCCGGTACAAGGCAAATTGCAGCCGGAACACTATGGTCTGCTCTATTATATAAAGGGGGAAAGGCCTAAGGTCTTTAATAAGCAGAGGATTCCTCTGGTCACCTGCAGACATTGTGGAGGGGAGATAAGAGATTATGGTGGGAAAAAGAGCAGTTTGAACCCGGAAGGAATATCTATCTCAGATATATTTATGGATATCAATCCTGTCAGACATAAAAAATATAAAAACAGATCCGCAAATGAGCTGCCATTACGGCTGCTACATCGATTGATTTCTTTATCTACAGATGCCGGTGATATAGTACTGGATCCTTTTGGGGGTGCAGGCACAACCTATGTGGCGGCAGAGTTTCTGGAAAGAAATTGGATTGGTATGGAGATTGGAGATACAGATATCATTATGGAACGGTTAGAAAAGAGTGAGAGGGACAGGGAGCTTCTATTAAAGATAGAAAAGGAGTCGAATATATTATTTACTGAGGAACAGGTGAGATTAAGACAGAAGAATAGTTTCTGGACCTATGAAAAGTTAAGAGATTAGGAGTCTTATAAGGGCCGCAATTGCCTGATTATCAGGTGGTTGCGGCTCATTGTCTGTCCATGCAGAAGAAGATGATTACATCCGCTGAATTATTAATTTAGTACTTGCATATGTTGGAAAAATATGCTATATTAATAACAGTTACTAATATTGATATAGAGAGGTGAAGAGATGAAGCACAATTTTGCAGACATCAGGATTCCTATCGAACCTGATAATCCTGCAGTGAGAAGAGAGGAAAGCCTGTGTATCAAATGCGGGCAGTGCAGGCAGGTGTGCGAACGGGATATTGCCGTGGGCCGGCTGTATGATCTGAAAAGTACAAATGATATGGCTATATGCGTACATTGCGGGCAGTGCGCGAATGTCTGTCCGGTGGATTCCATAAAGGAAGTGTACGAATACAAAGAAGTCAGGCAGGCAATAGAAGATCCTGATAAAATAGTCATTTTCAGTACATCTCCTTCGGTACGTGTCGGTCTTGGGGAAGAATTTGAATATCCGGCAGGCAGTTTCGTGGAAGGCAAGATGGTGGCAGCACTTAGAAGCCTGGGCGCGGACTACGTGCTGGACACCAATTTCGCTGCAGATTTGACGATTATGGAGGAAGCATCAGAACTTGTAGAAAGGGTGACAAAGAAGACAAAGCCGCTGCCTCAGTTTACGAGCTGTTGTCCGGCCTGGGTAAAATTTGCGGAGACATTTTATCCTGAGATCCTTCCGCATATATCCAGCGCCAAAAGCCCGATTGGAATGCAGGGACCTACCATCAAGACATATTTTGCTCGGAAGAATAACCTGGACCCTTCTAAGATTGTCAATGTGGCAGTGACGCCTTGTACCGCCAAGAAGTTCGAGATACGAAGAGGTGAGATGAACATATCATCTGTCAGCAATGGGGCGGAAGAGATGCGTGACATGGATTATGTCATCACTACGAGAGAGCTTGCAAGATGGCTGCGAGAAGAAGGCAGGGACTTGAGAGACATGCCGGAATCTCCATACGATTCACTTATGGGTGCCGCATCAGGAGCCGGAGTTATATTCGGCAATACGGGCGGAGTTATGGAAGCTGCGGCAAGAACTGCCTATTATCTTATTACCGGTGTGAATCCACCAAAGGATTATCTGAATCTGATACCTGTACGCGGCATGGACGGAATCCGGGAGGCGGAAGTCGTCATCGGAGATGTCCCGCTCCGGCTGGCAGTTATCCATGGCTTGGAGTATGCAAGGCAATTCATAACAAGGATGGCTGACGGTGGGAAGAATTATGACTTTGTCGAGGTCATGACGTGTCCCGGCGGCTGTATCGGCGGCGGAGGGCAGCCAAAGACGGAAGTGCCCATGACGGATGACATCAGGCAGGCACGGATCCGTGCGTTGTATGACAAAGACGCATCCATGGCAGTGAGGTACAGCCATGAGAATCCAGATATCAAGAGAGTGTATGAAGAGCATTACATAAAACCGTTGAGCGATGTGGCGGAGGAACTTCTGCATACCCGCTATAACGACAGAAGCAAAGATCTTGGGGCGGCAGGCATGCAGGAGAAGCCGCTGACGCCTTCTCCCTGGGAAAGCGCAGGAGAAGAACGTAATAAGCAAGAACAGCATAATGATAGAAACAAGATGAAGAATAGTGAAATGAATGAAAAGGAGATAAAGATCATGGCAAAATTCAAATGTACAGTATGTGGTTATATTCACGAGGGAGACAATCCACCAGAAGCATGTCCAATCTGCAAGGTAGGTCCAGACAAATTTATAAAGCTGGAAGAAGAAAAGACAGGCGGGAGTAAATATGCGGGAACTAAGACAGAGAAGAACCTGATGGAGGCATTTGCCGGAGAGTCACAGGCTAGAAATAAATATTCCTTCTTTGCAGAGATAGCAAGGCAGGAAGGGATGGAGCAGACGGCGGCTATCTTCACTGAGACAGCCGAACAGGAAAGGCAGCATGCCAAGATGTGGTTCAGCGAGTTCCATGGATTAGGGGACACGGCAGAAAACCTTCAGACTGCCGCGGACGGCGAGAACGAAGAGTGGTCCGACATGTACAAACGCATGGCAAGAGAAGCGAGAGAAGAAGGCTTTGAAGAACTTGCCGTGAAATTTGACAACGTAGCAAAAGTAGAGGCATCCCATGAGAAGCGCTATCTGAAGATTCTGGACACATTGAAGGCGGAGAAGACATTCAAAGGCGATGCGCCGCTTGGCTGGAAATGCCGCCAGTGCGGTTTCATCTACGAAGGAGAAGAAGCACCGGAGAGATGTCCGGCATGTGGATATTCCAGGGCATATTTTGAGAGAAAAGTGGAAAATTATTAAAACATCGAACGAAATGGGGACGGAGGTTTTTTAAAAAACCTCCGTCCCCATTTCGTTTTGCCGTGTCCCTTTTTGTATTCCTTTATGTTGATAATGTGGATAAAAGAGATTATAATGGACTCGTACTGTTAAAAATCAATATAGGACCTTGTGGTTTCTGGAATTTATAAGAGATAAAGGAGCGATGCAGAAGATGCTTGAGGTAAAGAACCTGACATTCAAAGTGGATGAAAATGGTGTGGAAAGAAGTATTGTAAAGGATATCAGTTTTCAGGTTAAAGACGGTGAGATGCTTGTGATTACCGGACCTAACGGGGGCGGTAAGTCGAGCCTTGCCAAAGTGCTGATGGGGATAGAGGATGCCGACGAAGGCAGGATTGTCCTGGATGGGGAGGATATCACGGACTATGACATCAACCACAGGGCAGAGGCGGGTATTGGTTTTGCGTTCCAGCAGCCGCCCAGATTCAAAGGCATGACAGTTGATAAATTATTATCTCTGGCCGCCGGCCGGCCGTTGACGGAGCCAGAATGCTGCAAGATGCTGAGCGGTGTTGGATTATGCGCCAGAGAATATATCACAAGAGAAGTAGATGCCACCTTGTCGGGCGGGGAGATGAAGCGGCTGGAGATTGCGACGGTTCTCGCAAAGCCCCATAAGCTCTGCATCTTTGATGAGCCGGAAGCCGGGATCGACTTGTGGAGCTTCTCTATGCTTGTGCAGCAGTTTGAACGGATTCACGAGAAGAAGGAAGAAAGCCTTATCCTCATCTCCCACCAGGAGAGGATTATCCAGATGGCAGACAGGATAATGGTAATAGAGGATGGGAAGATAGGAGCCATAGGCACGCGCGATGAGATCCTTCCGAATCTGCTGAGCGAAGGACAGTGTGCATGTATGGACAGGCAGCAGGAAGGAGGAAACTAAGTTGGGAAAGCAATTGGACAAGATTATAGAAAAGGTGCTCGAGCAGATAGACGGAGCCGGATTCAGGCAAAAAGGAGCTTTTAACCTGAGATACAACGGAACTGCACTCTGCCATGGTGACAGCCAACACATCAAGATAAAGAAGAAAACAGATAAGCAGGGCATAGATATCTATATCGATGGAGACACGAAGGGCGAGCAGGTGCATATCCCTGTTGTCGTCAATGCCACCGGCATGAAGGACGAAGTATATAATGACTTCTTCGTGGCGGACGGAGCGGAAGTAACCATCATAGCAGGCTGCGGCATCCACAACAGCGGGTGCGATGAGAGCCGGCACGACGGGATCCATACGTTCCATGTAGGCAGAGGAGCCAATGTCCGCTATGAGGAGAAGCATTACGGAGAAGGTGAAGGGACCGGCGCAAGGGTCCTGAATCCGGTGACAAAGATCATACTTGACGAAGGGGCGGTATTTACACTGGATACGGCACAGATCAAAGGGGTAGATTCCACAGTCCGCACGACAGATGTGATAATGGGCGCCGACGCGAAGCTCTACGTGGTAGAGAAGCTGATGACCCACGACAGCCAGACGGCGGAGTCCGATATGGAAGTACAGATGAACGGAGAGGGCAGCTCCGCACAGATCGTATCCAGATCCGTGGCAAAGGGAGCGTCGGTTCAGACGTTCCATCCTAAGGCTGTCGGCAATGCAAGATGCCATGCGCATATCCAGTGTGATTCGATCATCATGGACAAGGCAGAGGTATGCTCCATACCGGAAATCAATGCGAGGCATCTGGATGCTGCCATCATCCATGAGGCGGCTATCGGACGTATCAACGATGAACAGCTCATTAAGCTGCGGACGCTGGGCATGACGGAAGAGGAAGCGGAAGGAGTTATAATAGAAAACTTTCTGGAATAGACTTCTGTGGGATAAGACGAGAAGGATGTAGAACATATGAAGAAAATGATAAGCAAGATAAGGATAATGGGCAAAGCGCTCAAAATGGAGCTGCGGGAGCACAAGAGCTCCTTCATGGTATATGTGACACTGCGGGCGCTGGTCGTTCTGATGATGATACTGCAGATTTTAAACGGCAATTACGAGAATGTATTTTTGTGTATATTGACGTTGCTGCTTCTGATAATTCCAAGCTTAGTGCAGGTAAATCTAAAGATAGAGCTGCCCACGGCCCTTGAGATTATCATTCTGCTGTTTATATTTGCGGCGGAGATATTAGGGGAAATACAGTCTTACTATATTATATTTCCCGGATGGGACACGCTGCTGCACACGCTGAACGGTTTCCTGATGGCAGCAATCGGGTTTGCGCTCGTAGACATACTGAACCGCAACGAACGCTTTTCCTTCAAGCTGTCGCCGGTGTTTGTGGCAATCGTGGCCTTCTGCTTTTCCATGACCATCGGTGTCATCTGGGAATTCTTTGAATTTGGCATGGACCAGATCTTCCGCTTTGATATGCAGAAAGACACGATTGTGCATACCATATCGTCCGTAATGCTGGATCCGGCAGGAAGGAACCACCCTGAAGTCATCAGTAATATCACGGACATTTCCATAAATGGCGAGAGCCTGGGACTTGGCGGCTATCTGGATATCGGGCTCATCGATACGATGAAGGATCTGCTCGTGAACTTTGTGGGAGCAGTCCTGTTCTCGATTATCGGATATTTCTATGTAAAGAACCGGGGAAAAGGAAAGTTTGCCAAAAGATTCATCCCCAGGCTTAAGACCAAAGATGCAGATTTTCTGCAACAGGCGGAAGCTGAGGATGAAAAAGCTAATGAAAAATAAATTTACGTATGAGACAGCTGATAACGCCCATCACACATAGAGGTAACAGCGTCTGATTCAAGGAGCCGTAGACAGATACGGCTCCTTTTAGTCCGCCAAGCGCCTGAGGCACCTCTGGAATCAGGCTGCCGAGATGTAGAGACAGATAAGAGCCTATATATATGACTAGGAAGGAACCTATCCCTCTTCCGGTATCGAGCTTTCTGATACGGCGGCCGTCCTTTATCTTCTGGCCGGATAGCGTCCAGAAAAATGAAATAAGTTCAAATATCAGCAGCAAGGCCGCAAAGGCAAAGTACGCGGCAAGCGCATAATTCTTCTGTTCGACAGCAGCCGCAGGATTCCCATAAGCCGCGTGGCCATGAAAGAAGCTGACTCCAAGCAGGACGGTAATTACAGCGATAAGCAGCAGAGAAGCCCCTTTTAAAATAGTACGGATAACGCTGCCGGCTGCCTTGCCTCCTGCTTTGACTGTCTTTGCCGCAGGAGATAGCAGATTCGGCAGTTTCAGCCTGCCTTTTTTCCGACCGTCTTTATCGTCTTCTTTATCTCTGCAGCGGGAGGCATCCGCCGCTCTCCGCTCTTTGTCCTTGCTCCGGTCCGGCCTCTTCCTTTTGGGCGGGACCTCTTCTTCATATTCATCGCGAAAGCGCATATCATCCCCGTCGTCCGGTTCATCAAATCCGCCGTCATAATCGATATATTCATCCAGCTCATCCAGGGCGTCATATATTACTTCAAAATCATCGTCAAAATGGTTAGCATAGTCCTTATCCATATATTTGTTCATGCAATCCCTCCTTACAATGTGTTATATTCTATATCGTTTGAAGCAAATTCTCAAGAGGGAAAACAGAAGCTTCACAAACTTATAAGGTTTTCTTAAAGATTCACGATAAAGCACAGCTTACTTATTGTTATCGGTATCCTCTTTCTGCTGAAGCTCCTCAGGAAATGGGATTGTGATATCACTCGTATTCTCCTGCCTGCTGTGGGATTCTCTTCCGGCGGCGTTCCGAAGGGCTTCCGGTAAAAGGTCTAATTTTAAATCTGATAAATCTTTCATGTAAACACTCCTTTTTTATATAGGATGTACTCCTGCGAAGTAAGGTATACAGTATAATAAATGTATTGGGGAGAAATACTGTTTATGAGGTGATATTATGGACAAAAAACGACAAGAAAAGCAGAATCAGAAGAAGAATCTGGAGAAGTTCAACAGCATTACGGAAAAAGTTAAGCCTGAGAACCAGAACCAGGAGCATAACGCTAGAAAAGAAGCAGTAGATGTAGACATGAGGCAGGTATAGGCTTGACAGGATGACAGTTAATTGTAAAAAGCAACGCGCAGCTCCCGGTATGGGAACTGCGCGCTGCGATATAAATGAGGGATGTACCTAGTTTAGATAATCTACATGTGAATAGCCGGTCGTGCTCTTATACTTTACCTTGAGCCAGTCGCCTTCCTGCCCGATAACTTTAACGGTCTCGCCTTTCTTGAAGGAACCGATAATCTTCCCCTTCATGCCTGGCCTGTCTCTGACATTCAGCGGTGCCGTTGTAACCATGTCGTTCATGGTGCTCTCGTCCACGGTAACCGAAGCGTCACCTTTTCCGAAGTCCAGATAACCGCCGTGGCAGTATCCGTGCTTTCCGTTAAAATCGACTTTGAACCAGCCGTCGTGCTTACTGATGACCTGTACGGCATCTCCCTTCTTGAAGCTTCCGAGGATGGCGCTGCCCGTATTCGGATTGGAGCGGACATTTAATGGTGCAGTAGCATACATATGAGTTACCTTGCCATCGTTGACCGTACCTTTGTCGGTTCCTTCAAAATTCAGGTATACGTAGTAGGCATAGCCTGTCTGATCCTTGTACTTTACCTTGTACCATCCGGCTGATGTCATACTGAAGACTTCCACCGATGTCCCTTTTGGCATGACCGTGATAACTTTGCCGTGGAGCCCCGCATCGGTCCGCAGGTTCAGATTGGCGGTCGTGGCCATGGTAGTCACCTGCTCTTTGGTGCTGTCTTCTTTTGCAAAGGAAGTGATGAAAGTCCCAAGTGACAGAATCAAGGCACTACTCAGCGCCGCCAGTGTCAAGATACACATTTTCTTTCGTTTCATAAGATTCCCCCTTGATATTGGTATATTCCTTTAGATTATAAGACAAGACAGACCAGAATTCTGTATATTTACGGCTATTGAAGTATTATTACAGAAGTAAAGCATAGGAAATCAAGAGTAATGTGACGTAATCACAGAAGGCCTGCAAACAATCTGGTATCATAAATCCATAATAAAAAGGAGGTAACAGTCATGAATGTTATAATGGACAATAGCTTGAAGGAATATATGGAAGAAAAACAGTACACGGATATCGTCGTAGAGCCGACGGTGTGCAATACATGAGGAGGCTCCTATGTGGAGATATCAGCAAGGTTTGCTGATCAGGAAGAAGTCAGGAGCCTGGAGGAAACCGGGTATAAGAGCATTCAGAGCGAGACCGGTAAGATCGTTCTGCCGGGGAAAGGAGTCGGTATCGCGGATACGGTTAAGCTGAAACTTGCCAGAATCCTCTGGAGCAAGAGAATCGTGGTAGAGGGCCTGACATATGAGGGCTAAACTATTAATTGCCGTAATGTTGGCGGCGCTGTTGCTGACGGCCTGCCAGAGCCCTGCCGGGAACCAGGAAAAGACAGAGGAAAAGGAAGCCGCCACTGCCCGGACAGAAGAGAAGAAGGAAGTGTTCGGGAATTACGCCGCAGACGCATTAAACGGTATAAAGACGAATACCAATACGATATTTGACCAGGCAGAGCTTACGGTCGTATATATCTGGGATGTATCGTGCGCATCCTGTAAAGAAGAGATGGAAACGCTCGGTGATATCGGGAGAGAGTATGCGGGTAAAGGAGTACAGATACTTGGCATTGCAAGAGGAATCAATGCGGACAACGAAGAGGAAGCAGCCGCAGTGTCCGCCGCGGCAAGTGCTGATTATGTACAGTTGATTGCAACAGAAGAAATGGAAGATAATGTGCTCCATAAATATAGCGAAGCGCCGGTTGCGATGATGGTCGGCAGGGATGGCGAGATACTCGGGGATGTTGTTGCAGGTACAAAGGACAGTGCGTACTGGAACAGCAAAGTCGAGAAATATCACAGCAAAGTGTGTGTCAATGACCATCCTGCAGACTGCGGCGTGGGATGAGGATCCTGGTAGCAGCGGGTAGCTGCGGGAAACAAGGCGTACGAAAGAAACTCTGCAGTGGGCCACATGGCAAGTGGCAGAAACAGGACTGCCTGTCGCTCCAAGTGTGGCGCACATCTATATGCATGAAAATCAGAAATAAAGCCTTAGCCGGTATAATTATCTGCATTGTCCCTCCATGTCCCTTTCATATTTGATAGGATACAACTATCAAATAACAAGGAGGACATATTTATGGAAGAGACAACAAGCTTCATACCGGAGATTTACATCGGTGAGAATGGCAACTGGTATATCAACGGTTACGACACAGGGATTAAGGCGAGAGGGGACGACGGAATCACACCGCATATCGGAGCGAACGGTAACTGGTACATTGGGGAATCTGACACGCTGGTTCCGGCCACAGGCCCGAAAGGCGATAAGGGTGATAAAGGAGAGACCGGACCAATGGGTCCCCAGGGCGCAACCGGTGCAACCGGTCCGCAGGGGTTGACCGGCCCCCAGGGATTGACAGGGCCACAAGGCCCGACAGGAGCTACCGGCCCACAGGGAGCCACAGGCCCGAAAGGCGATACCGGATCTGCAGGCCCCCAGGGGCCGACAGGTGCGACAGGTCCCAAAGGCGACCCAGGCGTGGCCGGACCGCAGGGTCCAAAAGGCGATAGAGGTGATGCTGGTATTGTTGGACCACAAGGCCCTCAGGGTATCCAGGGCGTGAAAGGTGATAAAGGAGACCCGGGGCCGGCCGGTCCGGTGAATATCGCGAACAACCTAGAAACGGCGGAGGAGGGGTATGCGCTGGATGCTCGTCAGGGAAAGATTTTAAATAGCCATATTACTGATATTGGCAAGGCCGTCACTACTGGAAAGTATGGGAAAGAGTGGACAATTTCCACAACGCAATATTGGGATATAGGGAATACCATCTCAGTTAATAACGAATGTTATCAAGCGTCATCTGGTGCGTCTACAGTAACTATTAAAAAGCCAGGTTCGTATCTCGTGATATTTGACTGTACAGCGATAGTTAACGGTGATGCTTCGGTTTGGGGCAAATTACAAAAGAACAATGCAGATATACATACATCTATTAATTATGCGCATTCGGGGTATTGCAGTCTAAACTATAGTAAATACGTTACCTGTGCCGCAGGTGACAAGATAAAAGTAGTGCTATCTGCTGTTGGAACTGTAAAAAGTACGGGGAATGATACGATGCAAATTATTAAAATAAGCTAACCATGAGTATTGTTCGATGGATATCATATAGGCTAGGTATAAAAGGGACTGTAAAATAAGTCCTTATTAAGAATCGTCATATTTATGCCCCATTTTTAAAAACATAAAACTAAAAAACACCAAAGACCGTTAAATTTACGGTGTTTGGTGTTTATGCTTCAATGCGGAGAAAGGGACTTGAACCCTCACAGGATAACTCCCACTAGAACCTGAATCTAGCGCGTCTGCCATTCCGCCATCTCCGCTCGCAAAAAATATTCTAGCACATATTTGGACATAAGGCAAATGTTTTTTGCGTTTTTTTAAAATTATTTTACTATCTCGATTCCGTTAACTTGCAGGTGGTCATCTATCGCTATGACAAGACACTTTCTGCCGTCAATCAGCTTTGTCTCTACAAGGTCGGACCGCTCCGGATTCACCTTTACGATTACGTCCGGCGTCTCAATCTGGAACGTCTTCGTATTCACGATGTTGGAGGCAAGGAGTGAATTCTTCTCTCCGACAATCTCCTCATATTCCTTGTCAAAGGATTCCATACGTTCATCCGGGACGCCGCTCTTTTCCAGGAGGCGCTTGACATCCGGCCTCGAAAGCTCAAGCGGCTCAGGCGCTTCCTTATGCTCCTCAATCAGCTCGGTCAGATTATCGTGTATGCTGCGGACGACATCATAATCGCATTCTTCCCCGAGCGTATCGCTAATAATGGCGTGAAACGTCTCCTGCTGGTCTTTGGCTGTGAGTGGTATCGTACTGCCAAGGACATTTTCGATAAAATCGGGCTGCAGTTCTTCCGGCTTCTTAGAGTAATATAGGATATTATGTATATCTGCAGAACGGTCCTGAAATGCAGGGAACAGAAAGCCCTTCGCAGGAGCGTCTACAATCCAGTCCCGGATCCGGTCCTCGATACTGTTCGTTGCGGCGTTGTAGCTGAGGCCTGCTTTAGACAGGTTGACCGGGCAGATGCTGCACATGATATGTTCATACACTTCATCCGAGGCGTCAAACATCTCCATATTGTCAGAGGCTTTTCCGGGTATGTCATAGGCGGCATGGATAAGGATGATATAATAGTTTTCTGCGTAGATGTAATTCTCGATTACTTTATCGTAGAATTCTTCAACAAGCATCTCATCTTCGAGACGGCTATCCCGGAGCTTGAGCAGAAAGTCCTGTGTTCCTCCCGGCTTTTCCTGGTCAAGAGGAAATTCCATATTAATGAGATTCTTTCCAATGGTGCCGGAGAGCGTCTTTTTGAATATATCAAAATATTTAAAAGCTTCATCCTCCGGCATGGAAAGAAATGCCTTCTTAAGTTCCAGTATCTTTTGCTTTTCGTGGTCTACATAACAGCCGCAGATTCTTGTAATCGTACAGTTCTCAGGCGAAAACTGCTTGCGTATTTCCAGTACTTCTTTTTTATTCATTGTATGACACTTCCTTCTAAAAAACTGTACACAATCTTATCATATCCGGAGCAATTTGACAACCGGGAGATGGACCGGAAAATAGTACCGTGCGGATGGATAGTTATTCCAGTCCATTAATATTCATCGATGCAGACGGGACCTGCAAGCTCCTCCCTTCCGACATAGAGCGTCATGTCGTCGCGCGTCCGGAGCGTCCACTTTACGAGTGTCATACAGCGGTCTGTCACTTCGATGCAGGTGATGCATCTTGGATGTACGCAGCTTCCGGTGTTAAAGTACGGAGATTCTTTTGTACCGACCATCGGCCGGTGCGTGTGGCCCGATATGAGGATCCTGTCATTATCGACGGCCCATCCGGTGAGCTGCCTTTCTGTCTTGCGCTTTTTCGTATTATTTTTTGCAGCGCTTGTCGGGTCAAGAACGCCGATATGCTCCATTGGTTTCCAGATATAGCGCACGAGAAAGCGGCTGAACTTCCAGAGGACGGAATTCAGACAGTCCGCCTGATGTCCGTGGGTGAGGTACAGATCTCTTTTGCCGAGGCAGTCTTTTAATATCAGTCCTTCGTAGAAAGTAATACCGGGAAAGAGAGGCTGTGACTTGTTCGCGCTGCATATATAGGAAGAAAAATGTTGAACACTGTACCTGGGATTCCGCTTTATAAGGTCATGATTGCCGTACAGAAGCCAGAGCCGCTTCTGTTTGTAGTAGTGGGACAGGAGCCAGAACGTATTGTCATGGATAGACTTTATCTGTTCCATAGACCGGTTCTCCCACAATTCATCACCGTCTCCAAGCTCTATATACGTGAACTGCCGGTCATAATAATATCGGAGTGCCGCAAAGTAGAGAGTTTGATTCTTCAGAAAATTATCATTAGACGTTCCTGTACCCCGGTGGCAGTCGCTGAACAATACATACCTGGAATCGGAGCCAAGGGGCAGGACAGGGGCATCCGCAAATGCGGCATTCAGCCGGTCTGTCGTACTCATGACTGCTTCCTCCGTCTCGGTTTCCTTCGGGAATAGCAGTGAATCTGCATCATGTGGCGGAAGACGAACGGCAGATATTCATACAAGTACAGCAGTTTATCGAGCGTATGGCAGAATACTTTCGTTATCCTGCAGTAGAAGAAGAGAAAGAGCCGGTCTTTCCAGAGTGCCCAGGCCGAGATGAAAAGATGCGATGTACGCGGCTGAGAAGTCTTGGGCCTGTCGAATATAAAAGAGACGGAATTACCGCATATATTGATATCACCCGAACGGTATCCGATTTCATACATGCTGTCCACAAAGGCATACATCATCTGCCTGTTGCCAAAAGCGATGGTGATATCCATTTTCAGCAGCTCCGGTACAGAATAGCAGCCCATGCTGAAGCCGGCCAGCCACCAGTGCTTTCTGCATGACAGGTTGTAAAGAAGCGAAGTGCCGTTATACATGCGGACAGAAAAAGAGAGCATATCCTTTTCCGGTACCGCATGAAACAGTACATGTTTTCTTTCAGAGGGGGGAATAATACGTTCAGCCTGGTATATGCCGATTTCACCGCCGATATTGATACCGTACTGCCCCTTCCAGAATTCAAGCATCCAAGTGCGTCCGTCGTAATCAAAATAGACAGGTTCACAGTCAAATACCATATTAAAATGGGCCGCATTTTTATCGTAAAGCCATCGGTAGCCAAATTCCCGCTGCCACGCATCTGTCCGGGAAGTGAAGACGTCATGGCATAATTCGTAGCAGAACCCGAAAGGAGCGGTTAATTCGTTAAGAAGCTCCAGCTTTTCTTCCGTACACATACATTTTATTTTACATATGATTCTTTTTTTTCGGAAATGAAATATAACTGCCAGCACCATCATGAAGAGGAGCAGCAGGGGAAACAAGAGATACATACCAATATACCTTCTCTCATAAATTTAGTAGTTAATGCATATTATGTGAATTTAATGAAAAGGGTGCCATGTGAAACGGGGAGGCAAAGCGGAAATAGTCGTTGTAAACCGTTCAAAACCAAAGTATAATAAAAAGAAAGCTAAACTTAAGAAAAGAGAGGTTATAACATGGGCAGTATATTTGATATTCTGGGACCTGTGATGGTGGGGCCATCCAGTTCCCACACAGCGGGAGCGGTACGCATCGGATTGATCAGCACCCAGTTATTTGGCAGGAGGCCCGGGAAGGCCACGATCTACCTCCACGGTTCCTTCGCGGCTACGGGGAAAGGCCACGGGACAGACCGCGCGATTGTCGCCGGACTTCTGGGGATGAAGCCGGATGACATGCGGATTCCTGACAGCTTTGAGATAGCGGCAGCGGAAGGCATGGAATTTACCCTTGCGGAGAAGGAGATCAAAGGGGCGCATCCGAACACGGCTCAGATTATCCTGGAAGCAGAAGGCGCGGAGACAATGAAGATAGAGGCTTATTCTATCGGGGGCGGCAGGATACGCGTCAGCAAGCTGGACGGTATTGATGTAAGCTTCAGCGGAGAGAGCAACACCCTGATCGTACGTAACATCGACCAGCCGGGATGCATCACGGAGGTTGCGGCATCCTTAAGCGAGGAGGACATCAACATAGCGACCATGCAGGTGTTCCGGGACAAGCGTGGCGGGTGTGCAGTAATGGTCGTTGAGACGGACCAGGTCGTGTCAAGAGAGGCGCTTGACCGTCTGGAAGGCAAAGAAGGAATCGTCAATGTCACGTTCCTGAATGTAAACGGAAGTATTGAAGAGAAATAATCGGCAGGAGGAAGAAAAACGTATGTCATTTCAATCAATGGAAGAGGTAAGGGCAAGATGTGAAAAAGAAAAGGTACCATTCTGGAAAGCAGTCCAGTCAGAGGATGCGGAAGAGCGTGATGTCCCGGCAGAGGACTCATGGAAAGAGATGAAGCATATGTGGCAGGCTATGCTCGACGGCGTGGATGCATATGAACCGGGCCTTGTGTCCAGAAGCGGCCTTGTGGGGAAAGAGGGCGGCCTCATGGAAGAATACGCCATGACGGGAGAGCCGCTGTGCGGCAGATACATGGCCAAGGTCATGACAACGGCACTGAAGATGGGGTGCAACAATGCCTGCATGAAGCGAATCGTGGCGGCTCCTACGGCAGGGGCCTGCGGAGTGCTGCCGGCAGTGCTCGTGACCTATTTCCGGGAGTATGATGTTCCTGAGGACAGGATGATAGAAGCCATGTACGTGGCTGCAGGAATCGGGCAGATTATTGCAAACCGTGCGTTTCTGGCTGGGGCATCCGGCGGATGCCAGGCGGAGATCGGGTCTGGTTCTGGTATGGCGGCGGCAGCTATCACGTACGTGCGCGGAGGTAGCTTTGAACAGATTGGACATGCATGTGCCATGGCTCTGAAGAACCTGATGGGCCTCGTGTGCGATCCGGTAGGAGGCCTCGTGGAGGTGCCATGTGTGAAAAGAAATGTAGGCGGAGCCGTCAACGCAATGGCGGCGGCAGACATGGCGCTGGCGGGCATCGTGAGTCAGATTCCGGTGGACCAGGTGATAGATGCCATGCGCGAAGTGGGCGAGAAGATGGATGTCAGCCTAAGGGAGACAGGCATCGGCGGCGTGGCCGGAAGTCCAAGGGGACAAGAAGTTGGAAAAAATTTACAGTAGAAATTAGTGGATTAATGCTCCTAAAATAGAGAAATACATACAAATGGTTTCTCAATAGAATAAGGGAGGGTTATCCGCATGTCAAATACGTTTGGCTACATCAGAGTATCATCAAAAGATCAGAACGAAGCAAGGCAGCTGGCGGCTCTGGCGGAATATGAAATTCCCCGGAGCCGCCTTTTTATTGACAAGCAAAGTGGAAAGGACTTCGAAAGGCCTGCATACCGGAGGCTGCTGAAAAGGCTGAAAAGTGAAGATGTCCTGTTTGTAAAGAGCATAGACAGGCTGGGCAGAAACTACAATGAGATATTAGAACAGTGGCGGGTGCTGACAAAGCAGATTGGTGCAGATGTCGTTGTCATAGATATGCCTCTGCTTGACACGAGGACGAGGGGGGATGACCTTACGGGGACCTTTATTGCGGACCTTGTACTGCAGATACTCTCCTATGTGGCACAGACTGAGAGGGAAAATATCAGGCAGCGCCAGGCGGAGGGGATTGCAGCGGCGAAAGCAAGAGGAGTCAGGTTTGGAAGAGAAAAAAAGCCGCTTCCGGAAGGCTTTCGGGAAACGGTCGTGAAATGGAGAGAAAAGGAAATCACATGCCAGCAGGCACTCGAAAGGCTTGGGGTCAGCAGGAGCTATTTCTTCAACCAGATTAAGCAGCTTGATTTGTAGAATATTTTGCCAGCCAGATACCTTCTGTTTAAAAAATATGCAAAAGTACACCTTAAAGTACTTCGATAGAAGTGCTTTTTTTATGTAAAATTACTATATCTATTATACCTTTTTTCAGGCTAAAAGCAAGTATTTTTGTGTGTACTAAGGTGTACTAAGGTGTACTTTAGCATACTCTACAAGATGATGGACGGGAAAGGAGGCAGTTTTTTCTGCCATGACCATAGCGTACATCTTGTAGAAAGAAGTATTAGAAAGGAAGATTTATGGGCGGCTATATAGATATGCACTGCCATATACTGCCTGAGGTTGATGACGGGGCCAAAAGCATAGAAGAGATGGAGAAGATGCTTAAAATTGCTTATGACGAGGGCATCCGCTGTATGATTGCCACACCCCACTATCATCCAAGAAGAGGCAGAGAACACCCGGAGATACTGTTTGAAAGATTGAAGGCAGTAAGGAGAGCGGCGCACAGGATTGATGCACGGTTCCGTGTATATCTCGGGACAGAGATTTATTTTGGACAGGATATACCTGAAAAATTAAAGAAGGGAAGAGTGTTGAGTATGAACAAGAGGGATATCGTTCTCGTCGAATTCTCCCCTTCTGATACATACACATATATCCTGCAGGGAATCCAACAGCTTCAGATGAACGGGTACGAGGTTATCCTGGCTCATGTGGAAAGGTACCACTGTCTTGTCGAGAATGTAGTCTATGCAGAACATTTGTGGGAAATGGGTACGCTGATCCAGATTAATGCAGGAAGCATTACAGGAGATAGTGGAAGAAAGATAAGAAAATATGTGAAGGAACTTATGGACCGTAATCTGGTATTCTGTGTCGGTACGGACGCACATGGCGCCATACACCGGGCACCCAGAATGAAAAAAGCGGCAGATTATGTGGGAAAAAGGTATGGAGAAGACTATGTGAGGAGGATATTCTTCGGCAATGCCAAGGGAATGCTGAAGAGAAGGGTTGAAAATGAAATATAACAGTATTATAAATAAAGATTTTGAGAATGATGACGTCAATATAGACCTTACAGAATTGTTTCTGGCCGTGTGGAACAAGATACATCTTGTCATTCTGGCGGGAATATTTATGGCATTGCTTGCGTTTGTAGGAACAAAGGTATTTATTACACCGTTGTATTCATCTACGACTAAGATGTATGTCCTGACAAAGCAGGACAGCAGTGCAGGCGTAACTTACAGTGATATACAGACAGGGACACAGCTTACGAAAGATTATATGGAACTGGTGAAAAGCAGGCCGGTTCTGGAGCAGGTGATTGCGGTACTTAATCTGGATATGGAGATAGAAGAGCTGGAACGCCTGATTACTGTTGAAACGCCGACAGATACGAGGATACTGACCATTGTTGTCGAGAATCAGGATCCGAAGACGGCAAAAGAAATTGCAGATGCACTGAGAGAATCCGTCAGCATCCAGATTACAGAGATTATGGATGCAGATTCGGTCAATACATTTGAAGAGGGAAATCTTCCCAAAGAGCCATCGTCGCCGAGCCTTGCCAAAAATATGGCGATTGGTGGAATGCTGGGAATCCTTATTGCACTGGCAATTATTGTGCTTATTTTTGTATTGGATGATACGATTAAGACGCCCGATGATGTAGAGCACTATCTTGGCCTTAATGTCCTGACTTCCATTCCGATTCAGGAAGGGGTAAAAAAATCCAAGAAAGTAAAGGGCATGTCTGCCAAAAAATTTGTTAGAAAAATGAAACAGTAAGGAGGAAGGCTATATCATGCAGGAAATATATTTGAAGAATATGGGGAAGGACTACCGTAGTAATGAAGCGTATAAGACCCTTCGTACGAATGTAGAGTTTTCGGGCGCAGACAATAAAGTGATAGTATTTACAAGCTGCACACCTAATGAAGGGAAAAGTACAGTTTCACTATCTCTCGCTCAGTCCCTCGCAGAAGGAGGCAAGCGGGTACTCTTTATAGATGCGGATCTGCGAAAGTCGGTATTGATGGGAAGGCATAAGGTAAATGGAGACCTGAAAGGACTCAGCCATTTCCTGTCCGGGCAGTCTGAGGTAGATGATATCATCTACAAGACTCAGGAACCAGGCATGATGGTGATATTTTCCGGAGTTACCCCTCCAAACCCGGCTGAACTGCTCGGCTATAAGCGTTTCAGTTCTCTGATGGCCAGCGCGAGAAAGGTATACGATTACATAATCATTGATGCCCCACCATTGGGGAGCGTGATTGACAGTGCCATTGTAGCCACAGTCTGTGATGCGGCAGTGCTAGTTATAGCAGCGAATGCAATTAGCTACAAATTTGCACGTGTCGTGAAAGAACAGCTGGAGAAATCCAACTGTTCCATCCTCGGTGTCGTGTTAAATAAGGTGAATATGAAGCAGAATAAATATTACGGCAAGTATTATGGCAAATATTACGGAGAATATGGGAAAAAGTAGAGGATAACTTAAGATGAAGCAACAGTTATTGGTCTTGGTGCTGGCGGCGGGCTGTGTCGTGCTCGGTGCCGTATCGGTGATGCTGTCCATGCGTGAAGATAATAATCCGCCGGTGGTCAGTGTGGAAGAGATAGAGATAACCTATGCAGAAGGCGCGGACTATAGTAGTCTTCTGAAAGGGGTTTCGGCAAAAGACAGCCACGATGGCGATTTGACGGACAGGGTATTTGTTGACAGAGTCATACCGTTGGATAACGGAAAAGCAGTAGTATATTATGGCGTGCTGGACAGAGATAAGAACGTCGGTACTGCTGTCCGTAAGGTTGAGTATGTTCAGAATATTCCGACAGATACGCAGGATAAGAAAAACAGTGAGACATCTGACAGCCAGGATGATGAGAAAGATGATGCTGATGTGGATGCAGGTCCAGATGGTGAAGAAGAGGAGTTAAAACCGGATGGTATCAGGCCGGCAATCGCCTTGACTGCTGATAGTGCACAGATTAAAGCGGGAGATGTCTTTGATGCCACACGTTTTGTAAAAGACGTAGTAGATGACAAAGATGATAAAAATACGTTGTACCGGCATATTCATGCAGATGGTAATTATGATGTAAATACAGCGGGGACATATGAACTCAGAATCTACGTAAGCGACAGCGAAGGAAACACATCTGACGTTAAGACTTTTAGTTTGACCGTACAATAAGAAGTGGAGAATACATATGGAAAAGCATATCCAATCAAAGAAAAAGAAAGGCAGACACATGGCAGGCAAGTTCATTGCGCTAATCCAGCTTCTATTGTCAGTTGGGCTGATTGCTGTTGTCTGGAACAGTGGATTACTACCCGCAAAATATATTGTATCAATGGTTATATTGCTTCTTGTACTGTTCGGGTTCTGCTTTGGAGTACAGTGTGTAAAGAGCAAATTAAATATAGTGGGGATTGTCTTGAGTGCCCTTATCAGCATCTGTCTGGCAGGTGGTTTATTTTATACGATGCAGGCGGCCCAGATTATGAAAGATGTAGGGGGAGCTTCTTATAAGACCGATAACATGATTGTGGTAGTAAAAAAAGACGATCCGGCCGCGAATCTTTTGGCTGCAAAGAACTATCGTTTCGGCGTGCAGACGGCAGTGGACAAGGATAACAATCGGAAGATGGTTGAAGATGTGCAGAAAGTAATAGGAAGGGATATGAAGCTGGAAGAGTACGCAACCTTGCAGGAAGAAGCAGAAGCACTTCTGAAAGGCCGGATTGATGCTGCCATTTATAACGAGGCATTTAATGGAATCTTAGAGGACGCGATAGAGGATTATTCATCCGAGATAAGAATTTTATATCAATATGGAATAGACACTCCTATTGAACCAGAGGAAACGGATGTAGAGGAGCCGTTCAATATTTATATAAGTGGAATTGACGTCTCTGGCCCGATTACGACGAACAGCAGAAGCGATGTTAACATTATTATGACCGTTAACCCTAAGACAAAGAAGATTCTGCTGACAACAACGCCAAGAGATTATTTTGTACAGATTCCAGGGGTATCCGGTGAGCAGAGGGATAAGCTGACACATGCGGGAATATATGGGGTGGATGTATCCATGAATACGCTGGAACAATTATATGGAATTGACATCAGCTATTATGCAAGGGTTAACTTTACTTCGCTCATTACGATTGTGGATGCGCTCGGCGGCATAGATGTACATTCTGATTATGACTTTAAGGCAATGGGCTTCAGCTTCAAGAAGGGCATCAACCATTTGAACGGGGAAGAGTCGCTGGCATTTTCAAGGGAACGGTATAGCTTTGAATCTGGAGATAACCAGAGAGGGAAAAATCAGGAGGCTGTATTGACAGCCATCTTACAAAAAGCGATGTCCCCTGCTATCCTGACAAGCGCAAATGAAATATTAAGGAATATCAGTGATTGCGTGGAGACGAATATGACCCAGGACGAGATGTCGCGGTTGATTAATATGCAGATTTCAGATGGAACAGCTTGGACGATTGAATCCGCTGCTGCAGCAGGAAAAGGGGATAGCCAAGCGTGTTATTCATCAGGATTACAGCCGCTGTATGTCATGTGGCCGGATGAAAAGTCGGTTCAGCAGATTTCGGAGAAGATGAGGAACGTCAGAGAAGAGAAGTAACAGGATACAAAAGAGCAGCGGGGCGGAGAAGAGTGATGTGGATGAAAAAAGTACGTCAGGATAAGATTAAAATAATAAAGTTTATTTATAAGCTGGTTATATTGTTGTTTGCTTTTTTGCTGGCCATGATTATGTGGGATGTAAGTTACAGCCCATGGTGGGATGAAGGGTATGAGGGACGGATAAAATTATTATTCATAGCCGCACTGTATTCTGTCGTTTATCACGTGCTGGCTAAAATGTACCATGCTTATAGAATTGGTGAATACCGCCTGACAGATCTGGCGTATTTTCATTTATTGTGTTTTGGAATGGCAGATATGTTTCTTTATGTAGAAGCTACCATATACTATCACAAACCAGTTTTCATCATTCCTATCCTTAATATATTTATAATACAGCTGGCGGGTATGATGGTTGTTACATTTGGCTTCAACAGATGGATAATGAAGTACATGCTTCCTATTCGGACCATTATAATATATGGGAAGAACGACTACGAGCGGCTCGTGAAGAAGATTGAGGCATTAAAGAAAGTACATATATTGACAGGATGCTTTAGGCAAAATGAAGAAAAGCAAGAGATAGGAAAAGCCATCGATAACTGTGAAAAGATATATCTATATGAAGTAAGTGACAGATGCAAGAAATACTTTATAAACTATTGTGAAAATAAAAATGTCGAGTTATATATCACAAGGGATATAGAAGAGATTCTGGCATCGGAGTATGAAATATCCCACTCGCTGGATATTCCTTTTATGCGTAAACGGAGGGAGGCGGTACGATGGTATTATCCTGCCGCAAAACGGCTTGCAGATATCCTTCTAGCATTAAGTGGCCTGATTATCATGTCTCCTGTACTGCTTATTGTAGCGTTATGCATAAAGCTATATGACAAAGGCCCGGTATTTTATAAACAGACGAGGCTGACCGTAGGACACAAAACATTTAAGATATTTAAATTCCGCAGCATGGTTGTTGATGCTGAAAAAGAAGGGGCCCGGTTAGCGAGCAGAAATGACTCCAGGATAACACCTGTGGGAAAATTCATTCGGATGACAAGGATAGATGAATTTCCTCAGCTGCTCAATGTCATAAAAGGAGATATGTCAATCGTAGGACCAAGGCCTGAACGACCGGAAATCGAAGAGGAGTATCTGAAAGAGCTTCCTGAATTTGGCCTGAGGCTGAAGGTCAAAGCAGGTCTGACGGGCTATGCACAAGTATTTGGGAAGTATAATACAACACCATATGACAAGCTCAGGCTGGATCTGCTATATATCAATGAGCAGTCTGTACTGCTGGATTTAAAGCTGATTGTCTGGACAATAAAAATCCTGTTTATTCCTGAGAGCACCGAAGGAATAGAAGAAGGCAGCAGGACTGCCTCAGGTGCATCTCGGAGGGTGAAAAAATATTAATATGATACATAGGAGAATACTTAGATGATTACAACTAAGACACCATTCAGGATGTCATTTTTCGGCGGGGGCACAGACTTCCCGGAATTCTATCAGGAACATGGCGGTGCGGTGCTTTCTACAAGCTTTAATAAGTACTGCTATGTTAATGTCAGACATCTGCCCAGGTTTTTTGAATATACGTCAGAATTGGTATATTCAAAAATAGAAAGAGTAACTGACATTTCTCAAATTGAACATCCGGCAATACGGGAAGCCATGAAATATCTGGAGATGTATGAACTGCGTCTGACCTATGAAGGCGATCTGCCTGCACGTTCAGGACTGGGTACGAGCAGTTCCTTTTCAGTAGGCATGTTGAATGCCTTTTATGCTTTGAAAGGGAAAAGAGTATCTAAGAAGACATTAGCTGATGACGCTATTTATCTGGAAAGGACGCTGTGTGGTGAGGCAGGAGGAATCCAGGACCAGATTGCGGCATCGTATGGCGGGTTTAACCGGATAGATTTTGGAGCAGACGGCTATAAAGTTAGTCCTGTCATTCTGCAGCTGGAACGAAAAAAAGAGCTGAACAACAGGCTGATGCTGTTCTTTACCGGTTTTTCAAGGTTTTCGTCCGATATACAGAAAGAAACCCGGTTATCTATCAAAAAGAAGGAGAGCCGGCTGTTAGAAATGCTGAAGCTGGTAGATGTAGCGGAAGAAGTGCTGACAACAAAGACGGATTTGACGGAATTTGGAAGATTGCTTGACTATACTTGGAAATTGAAAAGAAACATATCTGAAAAAGTATCGACCGATGTCATCGATTTATGCTATGAAAAAGCAAAATCAGCAGGCGCGGTAGGTGGAAAGCTGCTGGGAGCAGGCGGTGGTGGATTCTTACTATTTTACGTGGAACCAGAATATCAGGATAATGTAAGACAAATGCTGAAGGATTTTCTATATATCCCTTTTACGTTTGAAGAAGATGGAACACGAGTAATCTATTACGCACCGGAAAGCTTTGATTTGGAGGGTGCCAGGTAATATCCGGGAAGAGAGGACAAGAGATGAAAACCGTTATTATGGCAGGCGGAATGGGAACGAGAATAGCGGCTGTGAATGCGCTGGTTCCGAAGCCGATGATAACTATATTGGGAAAGCCTATATTAGAATATCAGATTGAGTGTCTCGAGAAACAGGGTTATACAGATATCATTATTGTCATTGGTTACAAAGGAGAGCAGATACAGGCATATTTTAAAGACGGCACAGATTTTGGCGTGAAGATCGAGTACATAGTTGAACAGACACCTCTGGGTACTGCCGGAGCTTTGTATTTATTAAAAAATAGAATAGAAGAAGAGTTTCTGCTTATAAACGGAGACATAATTTTTGATATCGATATTGGAAGATTTGTAGAACATCACAGAAAAAAAGAAGGAAAAGCCACAATTTTCATTCATCCTAACGACCATCCTTTTGACAGCGGGATTATAAAAGCAGACACGGACGGACGCGTGTTTCAATGGCTCTGCAAAGAAGATGAGCGGAAATGGTACAAAAACAGAGTGAATGCCGGCTTGCATATATTATCCCCACAGATATTGTATGAGATGAGAGAGCTCAAAAAGATGGATATGGACAGAGATGTATTAAAACAACTGATTCCCCAGGGAATGCTGTATGCATATGACAGCCCTGAGTATGTGAAGGATATGGGAACTCCTGAGAGGCTGGCTGAAGTTGAAATGGATATCCTGTCAGGAAAAGTAAAGGGAAAAAATCTGAGGGAGAAACAAAGGGCCATATTTCTGGACAGAGACGGGACAATCAACGAATATGCAGGCTTTTTAAAACACATAGACGATTTTAAATTAATATCAGGGGTAGAAGCAGCAATACGGAGAATCAACAAGTCAGGCTATCTGGCGATAGTGGTTACAAACCAGCCTGTGGTTGCCAGGGGAGAAGCTACCATAGAGGAATTAGAAGAGATCCACAATAAGATGGAGACACTGTTAGGCAGAGGGGGGGCTTATATAGACGCACTTTATTACTGTCCCCATCATCCCGATAAGGGCTATGAAGGGGAGCGGGAGGAATATAAAGTAAAGTGCGAATGTAGAAAACCGAGCCCGGGCTTACTCCTGCGTGCTGCAGAAGATTATAACATCGATTTGAGCAGGTCGTGGATGATTGGAGACAGTGAAACAGACGTGGAAGCGGGGAAAGCGGCAGGATCCAAAACAGCAAAAATAGGAAAAGGTGAGGAATATACGGATTTACTTTGCTGCATTCAGGATATTCTGCAATGAAAGAGGATGAAGCATGAATAAGAGACAGCAACAGAGGATGGATTTTTTAATTGACCGATACCCCAAATTACATATTGTAAGACAGGAAATAGAAAAAGCATTTGAACTGCTGAAGAACTGTTATATTAGCGGAGGCAAGACACTGGTAGGAGGTAATGGGGGCAGTGCCGCAGACGCAGAACATATTGTGGGAGAACTGATGAAAGGGTTCGAGTCCAGGAGGTTGCTGACATTTGAAATGCGCGAAAAGTTATGCAATATCGATAATGATATGGGAAGTACGCTTGCAGACAGCCTGCAGGAAGCGTTGCCGACAATTGCGCTAGGGAACCACCTGTCACTGTGCAGCGCATTTGCCAATGATGTAGACGGAAACCTGGTATATGCGCAGCAGGTATGGGGATATGGGCAGACAGAAGATGTGCTGTGGGGGATATCGACATCCGGAAATGCAGTCAATATAAAATATGCAGTCATTGCCGCAAAGGCAAAAGGAATGAAAGTGATAGGTCTGACTGGAAAGGATGGTGGATATTTGGGCAGTGCTGCGGATGTGGCGATTAAAGTACCAGAGACTGAAACGTATCTGATACAAGAGCTTCATCTGCCTGTCTATCACAGTTTGTGTCTGATGTTGGAAGATGAGTTTTTTGAGAGGAGAATTTAAAATGGCAGTTTTGATTACGGGTGCAGGTGGAATGGTCGGATCACACATGGCAGAGATAATGGCCTGGGAAGGGATAGAGGTAATAGGAACCTATTATAAACCAACCGTAGATATGTGTGAAATCTCTGATGATATTAAAATGATAGAGTGTGATGTCCGCTATCCGAAAAACATTGAGAAAATTATTAAGCATTATATGCCGGACCAGATTTATCATCTGGCGGCACAGAGCTATCCGACAGTATCCTGGGACAAGCCTTATGAGACGATGGATATTAATATTGGTGGTACGATAGCAGTATTTGAGACTATAAAAGAGATCCGGAAAGACTGCCCTCATTATAACCCTGTAGTTATAGTGGCATGTTCCAGTGCAGAGTATGGGCAGACGCTGGAGGAGATGGATAATGAAAAGGTAAAAGAAAGTGTGCAGTTAAAGCCGCTGCATCCATATGGAGTAAGCAAGGTGGGGCAAGACCTGCTTGCTTACCAGTATTTTGCCAACGATGGCATCAGGACAATCAGGGCAAGAATTTTTAATACTACGGGAACGAGGAAGAGAAACGATGTCACATCTGATTTTACAAAAAGAGCCATAGAACAGTTGTATGTGAACTGTGAAAATCCAGTATTATCAGTCGGCAATATCAATACAGAGCGGGCAATAATGGATGTAAAAGATCTGATTGCGGCGCTAAGGGCTCTCGCAGAAAAAGGGAAGGCCGGGGAAGTATACAATATATCATCTGAAAAGGTCTATAAAATCAGTGACATCATACATATGATTGAGAATGAGCTGAAGATACAATTCCAACTTCATGTGGATAAAAAACTGCTGCGCCCGACAGACGAAAGGATTATCGTGGGTGATGTTGAAAAGCTCAAAAAAGATACCGGATGGGAGCAGCGGGTTAATCTTGAACAGACTGTAAAAGAAATGCTGGAATATTGGAAATGTAAGTACAAAAAGCAAGGAGCGTGAAGCGGAATTGAGAGTTGCTATCATAAGTTTTTCTGACAATATGGATCACCAGGAGATAATCTATTCCTTATACCGGGAGCTCACGGATAAATCTAACATATATACGATTGGCATCCAGAATCCTAAATATGAGGTTCAATTTGACAGTCATAATTTTTTTGTTGATGCACCGAAAAGACCGGGAATATGTAAGGGAACTTTCCGTGTCAGAGAATACTTGAAAATAGTTCGTATAATTAAGAAATTACATATAGATACCATTTATTTAGAATCGTTACATGTGTGGAATCTCCCACTTCTTGTATTCTTAAGGAAAGTGAAGAAATTCCATGTAATACACGATATTATCCCTCACGAAGGTGACAGGCAGGCAAAAATATTACGTATATTTAACAGACTTATAGGTATATTCGCTGATTATGTTGTCGTCCATAGCAGAAAATATATTGATTATCTTTCCCATGCATACAAGGTGAAGCGTTCAAACATAAGATTTATTGATATTTACAAAGATTTTGGAGAATATATACCTCTTAGGGAAACCGGGAAAGTTCTGTTTTTAGGACGCATTAATCTGTATAAGGGTGTTGAGTATATGGAAGAGATTATAAAAGGCTGTCCGCAGATATCATTTGATATTGTCGGAAGAGCTACAGAAGAGGCGGAAAAGTATTTGAGGGGAATGGATTCGTATCCGAACCTGAATCTGGTTCTTGATTATGTTTCCAATGAAGAATATTATTCGTATCTTAAAGATGCAGAAGTAATAATGCTTCCATATAAGACTGCAACGCAGTCTGGTGTCGTGATAGATGCATATAAGGCATCCAGATATGTTGTCGCTTTTGATGTTGGTGCCATGGGGGAACAGATTGAAGATGGCTTTTCTGGAGATTTGATAGAAAGTGGTAATATTGAAGAGTTCTGCCATGCATTAAATAATTATTTTGAATTGCCGTTTGAAGAGAGAGAAAAGAAGTCGCTGGCAGCATGGAACTATGGAATGGAAAAGTTTTCTGTCCAGAGTAATGTACAAACATGGACGAAGCTTATGAATGGATAGGATATTGAAATGGACAAGTATAAAAGAATATATCATTATATAAAGATGTTTCTTTTGAGAGATGAATATAAAAGAGCGATTGGGGATAATGTTATTATAGCTGCGGGCAGCCTTGTCACAGGGAATATACCTGACGGGTCTGTAGTCGGCGGAGTACCGGCCAAGGTTATTGGAGGTTACGACAGCTATAGAGAAAAGATTGTCGATTATACAGATGGTGTTCCGTGGAAAGGCGATAAAAAAACCAAAGACTGCGAAAGAGTGGTTTTGGATTAAGTATCGAGGTTAAGAGATGACGATATATTTAGCGAGCTTTATTGCGATTTCGCTTCTGGCAATAAATGGGTGTAACCGAAGACAGTATAAGATAGCAGGGCTTGATATATCCTTTTGGCTTGCAATAATATTGCTTGCCTTAATTGCAGTTTTGAGAGGGATAACGGTAGGAGCTGATACGAAGAACTACTATGCGTATTATGAAAATATAGCACAACTGCATACGTGGAAGGATTTGAGTTATTATGCAGACAGATATCTGATTGAAACAGGTTATATGATATATAACAAACTGCTTGGATTTTTCTTTGAGTCGGGGCAGACAATTACGGTATGTAACAGTATCTTATTATTTGCCGCATTGGCTATCATGGTAAAGAAATATTCTGTAAAACCTGTTCTCAGCCTTTTTTTGTATATTTCCCTCGGGATTTATCAGACGGCTCTGAATATGATGCCAAGCAGTATCGCGTGCCTGATTGTGCTAGGCAGCTACTGCTTTATAATGGAAAGAAAGATATGGAAGTATCTGGCGATGATTGTACTGGCCATGCAGATGCATCAAAGCGTATTTATATTTGGCATCCTATATTTTCTTCCTAAGATAAGGCTGACCAGATTCCGGGCAGCCGTGTTATTTGGTGCAGGCGGTGTTCTGCTTATGCTTTATGACAGACTGCTCCCGGTAATAAGTCTGTTTGTGCCGGAAGTTTATCGTAGATACCTTGCGACATCACAGATTACGAATGGAGCCGTGTTTATTTTCCATGTACTTATATTTATTTTTATACTGGTAGTAACGGATTTTAAAAAAACAGACAGTACTTTTAATTTATACTTGTGGACCTTTATTCTGGAATTAGAGTTTTACTGGCTGTCTTTTCGGCTGGAGATATTTTCCAGAGTGTCGTTTCTGTTTAGTCCGGTGCTTATACTGTTCGTGCCATATGTAACAGAAAACATGAGGTTTATAAAGAATAAAACGCTGATGAACGGAATATTTTACTCGCTCATCGGGCTTCAGTATGTTTTAAGATTAAATATAAATAACATAGGGGATACGATGCCATATATGTTCTTTTGGCAATAGGGATAAAAGGTGAATTACTATGGAAAAGTGTGGAATTATAACATTATATCATAAAAATTATAATTATGGAGGGATACTGCAGGCCTATGCCATGGTTAAAGTAATGGAAAAGCTGGGATATGATACGGAAGTAATTGATTATTGCCAAAACTATAAAGATTTGGTTATCCACAAGATAAAAAAATTGCAGATGTCGGAAATAATCAGCATTTTAAAGAGAAAAGCAGGTTTGAAAGCGATTCGTTTAACTATCCCTCACATCAGAGTTGGAATAAGAAACAGAGTCGAAAACTTTGAAAAATTTATGGAGAAGATACCGCATAGCGCCTCATACGATGAAAGCAGCATCAAAGAATGTAGAGATAATTACAACATTATAGTTGCCGGAAGCGACCAGATATGGAATCCATGCTCCTGGAACGACATCTACTTTTTAAAATTTGCAGGGAAAAAAACAAAGAAGATATCCTATGCTGCTTCTATGGGGGTAGAACTGCTGACGGACAAGGAGGCGGAATATCTGCAGTATGCGCTTGAAGGACTGGATGAGATATCTGTAAGAGAATATGAAGCGAAAAAGATTATTGAACAAAATTGCAGCAGACAGTGTGTAGTATCTCTTGACCCGACGCTGCTTTTAAGCGGTGATGAGTGGAAAAAAGTTGGAAGTGGATCTGATGAAAGAAAGTATGAGAGGTACGCTTTTGTATACCTTATTGGCGTGGATAAGAAGCAGAGAAAGGCAATCAGGGATTACTGTGATAAAGAGAGGATAAAAATCCTGTCCATTCCCCATGCACAGGGCCATTATAAGAAAGAAGATGAACACTTTGCGCATATTAAGATATATGAGGCAGGTCCTCAGGAATGGTTATCTCTGATTAGTAATGCAGACATCGTTTTTACGGACAGCTTTCACGGTCTGTGCTTTTCTCTTCTTTTCCACAAGAAGTTCGTTGTTCTTGACAGGACTGATACATCAGGGAAAAAGACGGTGAACAATAACCGTCAGAAAGGCCTTTTGAAAAAGACCGGGCTTTCTGAACACAAGACAGACGCATGTGTAGAAAACTTCCAGCAGGTTTTAACGAGAGAGATTGACTGGAAATATATTGATGAGCAATTAAGAATACAACGAGAATATTCCTTGCAGTATCTGCGAGAGAATACCCGGAGAGAACAGCGAAGGAAGTACAATTGAAGATAAAATATAGTAAATTTATAACCAATCTTTCATATAGTGTCGGGGCTAACGTCATATCTGTTATACTCGGGATGGCGGCAATGCTGATTATTCCAAAGTTTATCGGCGTAGATGCCTATGGGTACTATCAATTATACATATTTTATGTCACTTACAGTTCCATTGCAGCATTAGGATGGCCGGAAGGGACCTATCTGGAAATTGGGGGTATGTCATATCATGATATTGATAAAAAGAGCCTCTCAGCGCAATACCGTCTGCTTTCTGTATTTATGACAATCGTCTTTTCAGTATTATTTGTAGTAGTCCTTATATGTCCTATGACACCGGAGAAGAAAATAGTCTTTTCATTCTCTTGCTTTGCAGGTGCTGTCGTTAATATCTGGAGATATCTGCAGTTTATTATTCAGGCGACAAACAGAATAAAAGAATACAGTTTGACAATCGTAATATGGAGAGGGGTTTCGGTTGGTCTCAGTATTATAGCAGTGCTATGTGGCTTGAAAAGCTATCTTCTGCTCATCCTGCTGGATACAGTGGGAAGAGTATTGTCACTTGTCTATGTCATTTTCTGTTGTAAGGATATTACGTCACGGGGAAGAGCGGATGTAAAGTTGGCGGCAGCAGAGGGGAAAAAAGCAATACAGAGCGGTTATAAGCTTTTATTTGCTACCTTAGCGGGGACGATAATTATAGGTATTACGAGATGGTGTATAGAGAACCACTGGAGTATTACGACTTTTGCTGAGGTTACCCTTACTATCAGCATCGCCAATGTATTCCTGCAGTGCATCAATGCGGTTGCTGTCACGCTGTTCCCAGCACTGCGCAGGGCAGACAGGAAGGAGCTGTCAAGGCTGTACCCAATTATCAACTGTGTTGTCGTGATAGGCTTGTTCGGTTGTATGATATTTTATTATCCTATGACCAAACTCCTTATATGGTGGCTGCCGCAATATGAAGCCAGCATTAGCTATGCTGCATTTTTGCTTCCAATTTGCGTGTATGAATGCAAGAGTTCTGTCCTTGTATCTACTTTTCTGAAGACGTTGAGGGAAGAAAAGATACTATTTAGAATAAACATCGTATCTGTTGCACTGGCAGTTGTATTGTCATTTTTTACTATATATATTATGGACAGCCTGATAGGAGCAATGCTTGCCATTTTAATCGTACTGGCATACAGATGCAGTGTGGGTGAGATTAAGATATGTAAGATTATGAAAAGGAGCTGTGCAAAAACTATTGTAGCAGAAACTGTTATGGTTATAGCTTTTATATTGTGTGGAAGTTTGTTAGAGTGGGCCGGAACAGTATTATTCGCAGGTATGTTTATAGTTTACTTGTTTATATTTAAGGGAGATGTTAAGGAAATTCAAAGATTAATTATTCACAGATAGACATAGCAGCAATACGGAATGTCTGTTTGTGTCGTATTATTTTGATGCTCAAACTACTTGACAAACTTATTTTTTAGATATATACTTTGAAAGTCAAAATAATTGAAACACAAAACAATAAAACGGAAAGCATCAATCCAGACATAACCGTCTGAAATGTATAGCAAGAGGACAATCATATGGCAGCAGTAATACACGGAACGGGTTCTTTTACCCCATCCTATACAATGGACAATAATGACCTGGCAAAAATTGTAGAGACGAGCGACGAGTGGATCCGTGAGCGGACAGGAGTCATTCGCCGGCATATCATACAGGAAGAAACGACCGTTACCATGGCTGCAGAGGCAGCAAGGCGCGCTCTTGAGGACAGAGGGACCCGACCGGAGGATATCGATTTGATACTTGTGGCAACGATTTCTTCTGATGTCATCCTTCCCTGTGCTGCCTGCTGTGTACAAAAGGCTATTGGAGCAGTCAATGCGACCTGTTTTGACCTGGGCGGCGCGGCCTGCTCAGGGTTTGTCTTTGCTTATAATACTGCTATGGCATACATAGCGAGCGGTATGTACAACTGTGCTCTTGTGATTGGCAGTGAGAGCCTGTCCACCCTTACAAACTGGCAGGACCGCGGGACATGTATCCTGTTTGGCGACGGTGCGGGAGCGGCGGTGCTGAAAGCTGCGAACGGACGTATGTACCAGACCGTGACACATTCTGACGGACGGAAAGGTGATGCATTAACATGCAAGAGCCGTTACGTAAAGGACTGGAAGAGTCTGCCTGAGGAAGAGACGTATATGCAGATGGACGGGCAGGCGGTGTTCAAATTTGCAGCACGGCGCGTTCCGGAAGTGATTCGTGAGGTATTGGATATAAATGAACTGGCCACGCAGGATATTGACTATTATGTCCTCCATCAGGCGAATAAGCGGATTGTAGAAGCAGTTGCAAAAAGGCTCGGAGAAGATATGGAAAAATTTCCTATGAATCTTCAGGAATACGGTAACACGTCATCTGCAAGCATTCCAATATTATTGGATGAAATGAGCAGAGACGGACGGTTGAAAAAAGGACAACGGATTATTATCGCAGGATTCGGCGCAGGCCTTTCCTGGGGAGCAAGCGTCCTTGAATGGCAGTAAGTTACGCCTACTGGCGAAACTATATAAAAAATGTATATAAAGGAGATCGACGATGTTAGAAAAGATTAAATCAATGGTAGCAGACAACTTAGGAGTAGAGGAGAGCACGATTACAGAGGCTTCTTCCTTCAAAGATGACCTGGGCGCAGACTCTCTTGACTTATTTGAGCTGGTGATGGCGCTGGAAGAAGAGTTCGGTGTGGAGATTCCGACGGAAGATCTGGAGCAGATTGCAACAGTAGGCGATGTTATCAAATACGTAGAAGCACACAAATAAACAGAACGAATAAAGCGAGGTTGGCAGTATGAAGACAGAAGTAACCAGATTATTGGGAATTGAATATCCGATCATCCAGGGAGGCATGGCCTGGGTCGCCGAATATCATCTGGCAGCAGGAGTATCCGAGGCCGGCGGACTTGGACTTATCGGTGCGGCAAGTGCTCCGGCAGACTGGGTGAGAGACCAGGTCAGAGAGGCTAAAAAGCTGACAGATAAGCCGTTCGGAGTGAATATCATGCTCATGAGCCCATATGCGGATGAAGTGGCTAAGGTAATCGTAGAAGAAGGCGTGAAAGTTGTCACGACCGGAGCCGGAAATCCTGAAAAATACATGAAAATGTGGAAAGAGGCAGGAGTGAAGGTGATTCCTGTGGTTGCTTCTGTAGCCCTTGCAAAACGTATGGAACGCTGCGGAGCAGATGCCGTCGTAGCAGAAGGATGCGAAGCAGGCGGGCACATCGGCGAAAATACGACGATGGTGCTTGTGCCGCAGATTGTGGATGCGGTACATATCCCTGTCATCGCCGCGGGAGGTATCGCGGACGGCAGAGGCGCGGCCGCGGCATTTATGCTCGGTGCACAGGGGATACAGATGGGGACACATTTTGTAGTGACAGATGAGTCCATCGTACATGACAATTACAAAGAGAGAATCATCAAGGCGAAGGATATCGATTCCAGAGTGACAGGCAGAACGACCGGACATCCGGTGCGGGCCCTTCGCAACGAGATGACAAAGAAATATATCGAACTGGAAAATAACGGAGCAAGTTTTGAGGAACTGGAGTACCTTACGCTTGGCGGCCTGAGGAAAGCGGTTGTGGACGGCGATGTGAAGAACGGAAGCGTCATGGCAGGACAGATTGCAGGAATGGTAAAAGAAAGAATGTCCTGTAAGGAGCTGATTCAGAAGCTGGTGAGCGAGACGGACGCGCTGGTAAAGGGAGCGAAAGTGTATGAGTAAGATTGCATATATCTATCCGGGACAGGGTTCCCAGAAAGCAGGGATGGGCGCAGATTTCTATGAGAACAGCCCCATCGCCCGAGACATATACGATAAAGCCTCCGAGGCACTCGGACTGGACATGAAAGCACTGTGCTTTAAGGAAAATGAAAAACTTGATCTGACAGAATATACACAGGCGGCGCTCGTGACGACGTGCCTTGCCATAACGGAGACTTTGAAAGATGTGGCAAAGGGGGGCCTGACCCCAACTGTCACCGCAGGCTTAAGCCTCGGTGAGTATTGCGCCATCGCAGCTGCGGGAGGGATGGATGTTATGGACGCTATCCGTCTTGTGCGTAAGCGCGGCATACTGATGCAGAATACCGTGCCTGCGGGAGAGGGAGCCATGGCGGCTATCCTCGGTATGGCAGGGGAAGCCATTGAGCAGGTGATGGAAGATATGCCCGGGGTTACGATTGCCAATTATAACTGTCCGGGTCAGATTGTCATTACCGGAGAGGCAAGAGCGGTAGAAGAGGCTTGTGACGCACTGAAAGCTGCAGGGGCAAAAAGGGCGGTCGCGCTTAATGTAAGCGGCCCGTTCCATTCGCCGATGCTGAAGGATGCAGGCAGCAGGCTTGCGGCAGAGCTTAAAAAGGTTGAGCTTCATGAGCTGACGGTACCGTATGTGACGAACGTAACCGCTAAAAAGGTGGCGGACATCGCACAGACAAAAGCACTGCTTGCGGAACAGGTAAGCATGCCGGTGCGCTGGCAGCAGAGCGTGGAGACGATGATAGCTGACGGGGTGGATACATTTATAGAAATCGGGCCGGGCAGGACGCTGGCCGGATTCATGAAGAAGATCAACCGGGCTGTAACGGTATATAACATTGCAGAATGGGCTGACATGGAGACGGTAATCAGCGCTTGCAGATTGATTTAGAAGGAGGCACGGCATGGAAGGAAAAGTAGCACTGGTCACAGGAGGAGCGCGTGGCATAGGAAGGGCGATTGCCCTGGAGCTTGCCAAGGGAGGCGCCATAGTGGTAATTAACTATAACGGCTCCCAGGATAAGGCCATGGATTTGAAGCAGGAGATAGAGAGCAGAGGCGGAAGGGCAGAGATATATCAGTGTAATATTTCTGACTTTGCCAAATGCGAAGAGCTGGTTCAAGGTATCGTGAAGCAGTTTGGAAGCCTGGATATTCTCGTCAATAATGCAGGCATTACAAAGGACGGACTGTTGATGAAGATGTCCGAAGAAGACTTCGACAAAGTGATCGATGTCAATTTAAAAGGAGCATTCAATACGATTCGTTTCGCTTCCCGCCAGATGCTGAAGCAGAAGAGCGGGAGAATCATCAACCTGTCCTCTGTCGTAGGCGTTGCCGGCAATGCAGGCCAGGCAAACTATGCATCGTCTAAAGCTGGCATCATCGGGCTTACGAAGGCGGCGGCAAAGGAGCTGGCGTCCCGTGGTATTACGGTGAACGCGATTGCGCCCGGCTTTATCGAGACAGACATGACAGATGCCCTGCCGGAGAAGGTAAAAGAGTCGACGGTATCACAGATACCGCTCGCAAGGTTCGGAAGGCCGGAAGATGTGGCGAAGCTGGCCGCATTTCTTGCATCAGAGGCGTCTGGATATATTACGGGACAGGTAATCCACGTGGACGGCGGCATGGTAATGTAGCATAAGTGCAGATGACAGAGGGAGACAGCAATATGAAGAAAAGAGTTGTGGTTACAGGAATGGGAGCAGTGACTCCGATAGGAAATTCCGTAGAAGAGTTCTGGTCCGGCATCAAAGAGTCAAAGGTCGGTATCGGAGAGATAACGAAGTTTGATACAACAGAATATAAAGTAAAGCTTGCGGCGGAGGTAAAGGATTTCTCGGCAAAAGACTATATGGATTTCAAAGCCGCAAAACGGATGGAGTTATTTTCCCAGTATGCAGTAGCTGCGGCTCTGGAAGCATATAAGGATTCAGGGCTTGATATAGGGAAGGAAGATGCCTACCGTGCGGGAGTCATCGTAGGTTCTGGCATCGGCAGCCTCCAACGTGTGGAGCAGGAACATACGAAGATCAAGGAAAAGGGGCCGGGCCGGGTGAATCCGCTCATGGTACCTCTTATGATTTCCAATATGGCAGCCGGTAACATTTCCATACAGCTCGGATTCAAAGGGAAATGTACCAATGTGGTGACTGCCTGCGCATCGGGCACCAACTGTATCGGGGACGCCTATCGGGCCATCCAGTACGGCGATGCCGACGTAATGATTGCAGGGGGGACGGAGAGCTGTATCTGTCCGACAGGTGTGGCGGGCTTTACGAGCCTGACCGCGCTCTCTACATCCACTGACCCGAAGCGTGCTTCTATTCCATTTGACAGAGACAGGGATGGATTTGTCCTCGGCGAGGGTGCCGGTGTTGTCATGCTGGAAGAACTGGAGCATGCCAAGAAACGAGGCGCCAGAATATATGCGGAAGTAGCAGGCTATGGTTCCACCGGGGATGCATACCACATCACGTCGCCGGCAGAGGACGGAGGGGGGGCTGCAAAGGCAATGACTCTGGCAATAGAGGAGGGCAATATCAGACCGTCACAGGTAGATTATATCAATGCACACGGAACGAGCACCCATCACAATGACCTGTTCGAGACACGGGCTATCAAGCTGGCGCTGGGCGATGCGGCGAAAGACGTCGTCATCAACTCCACCAAATCTATGATCGGCCATCTCCTCGGAGCAGCTGGCGGTGTGGAGTTCATCACCTGCGTGAAGTCCATACAGGACGGATTCATCCATCAGACGGCCGGTACGGAGACCGTGGATGAAGCGTGCGATTTAAATTACGCGGTCGGAGCGCCGATTGAGAAGGATATCACATACGTGCTTACCAATTCCCTCGGATTCGGCGGGCATAATGCAACCTTATTAGTTAAGAAATTCGAAGGTTAGAAAGGACTTTAATAGTATGGAATTTGAAAATCTGCTATCACTTATAGAAGCCGTATCAGAGTCAGAACTGACCGGATTAAAATACGAAGAGAACGGAGTTAAGCTTCATCTCACAAAGAAACAAGATAACGTACACGTCGTGGCTGCCGGGCAGGCTGCTATGACCGAAGCGCCGTCGGCGGGCACACCGGCAGTTCCGGTCCAGAGCACCGCGGCACAAAAGGAAGAGCCAGAGGCAGCCGGCCAGTCAGCTCAGCCCAACGGAAAGATTGTAGAATCCCCCCTCGTAGGGACATTCTACACAGCACCGTCTGAAGAAGCGGAAGCCTTCGTATCTGTCGGCGATACAGTAAAAAAAGGCCAGACACTTGCAATTGTAGAGGCGATGAAACTGATGAACGAGATTGAGAGTGACTATGACGGCACAATCGCTGAAATCTTTGTGGAAAACGGCCAGGCAGTAGAATACGGCCAGCCGTTGTTCTGCATCCGTTAAAAAAGGTACAGGGTAAAGTTCAATTTGGGACGTAACCCTTTTGAAAAAGATCACGTCCCCAAGGAGGAAATATGAATCATTTAGACATCAGTCAGATCAAGGAAATTATCCCTCACCGTCACCCGTTTATTCTGGTTGACTATATCGAGGATTACGAGCCGGGAGAGTATGCAATCGGCTATAAATGCGTCACATACAGGGAGGACTTCTTTGCAGGCCACTTCCCGCAGGAGCCGGTGATGCCGGGCGTTCTTACCGTAGAAGCTCTCGCGCAGGTGGGAGCAGTGGCAATCCTGAGCAAGGAGGCCAACAAGGGCAAGATTGCTTATTTCGGCGGGATTAACAAATGCAAGTTCAAAGGCAAGATCATACCGGGAGACAAGGTACGTCTGGAGACGAAGATCATCAGGCAGAAGGGTCCTGTCGGCGTGGGAGAAGCTGTGGCATCCGTAGACGGCAAGACCGTCGTTAGCGCGGAACTGACATTTATGATTGGATAGGTGAGTTACATGATTAAGAAGATATTGATTGCCAACCGCGGGGAGATTGCGGTGCGTATCATCCGTGCATGCCGGGAGATGGGAATTGAGACAGTGGCTGTATATTCTAAAGCAGACAAAGATGCCCTCCATACACAGCTGGCCGATGAGGCCGTATGCATCGGACCTGCTCCGTCAAGCGAAAGCTATCTGAGCATGGACCGGATTATCAGTGCGACGATTATTACCGGGGCGGACGCCATCCATCCGGGATTCGGATTTCTGTCCGAGAACAGTAAGTTTGCAGAGCTGTGTGAGCAGTGCAACATTACGTTTATAGGACCGGGATCCGGCGTAATCGCCAGACTCGGGAACAAGCAGGAAGCGAGAAATACTATGACTGCGGCAGGCGTACCGGTCATACCGGGAAGTACGGAACCTATATATGATGCGGAAGCAGGTGCCGTCATCGCAGCCCAGATAGGATACCCGGTTATCGTGAAGGCCGCCCTCGGCGGAGGCGGCAAAGGGATGCGGGTGGCAGAGACGCCGGAGGAATTCTCCCAGGCATTTCAGACTGCCCAGAAAGAGACGCAGATGGCGTTTGGCGATAATACGATGTATATCGAGCACTTTGTACAGCAGCCAAGACATATCGAGTTCCAGATATTAGCGGACAGCCAGGGACATGTGATACACCTCGGAGAGCGTGACTGCTCTATCCAGAGGAACCACCAGAAGATGATAGAGGAATCCCCTTCCGTAGCGCTGGATGAAAATCTCAGGAAGAAGATGGGGGACGCGGCGGTCAGGGCAGCGAAAGCGGCAGGATATGTCAACGCCGGAACGATAGAATTTCTGCTGGAGAAAAGTGGAAACTTTTATTTTATGGAAATGAATACCCGGATCCAGGTAGAACATCCTGTGACGGAATGGGTTACCGGCATCGATTTGATCAAAGAGCAGATACGTATTGCGTCCGGCAGGCCTCTCTCCTATACTCAGGATGAGATACAGCTTTCGGGCCATGCAATCGAGTGCAGGATCAACGCAGAGAACCCTGCAAAAGGGTTCCGCCCGTCCCCGGGTACGATTACAGACATGTATCTTCCCGGAGGCAAAGGAATCCGTATAGATTCAGCCATCTACAGCGGATACACGATACCGCCTTTTTACGATTCCATGGTGGCAAAGCTCATCGTATGGGCTAAGAACCGCAAGGAAGCGATACGGAAGATGCAGAGCGCCCTCGGAGAAGTGATTATCGAAGGTATCGATACAAATGTAGACTACCAGTATGAGATATTAGGCCATCCAGATTACCAGGAAGGCAACATTGACATTGAATTTATCGAGAAAATGTAAAGGTGAGCTCCTATGAAATTAGAAAATATGTTCAAGAAGACAAGGCTTTCTTCCAGCCGGAAGAATTACATCTCGCTTAAGGAAGCCAAGCCGGAAGTGCCCCAGGGACTTTTGAGAAAATGCAATCGATGCGGCCAGGCTATCATTACGGAAGATGTAAAAGCAGGTGGCTATATCTGTCCAAAGTGCGGAGGCTATTTCCGGGTACATGCATACCGCAGGATAGAGATGGTAGCCGATGAAGGAACATTTGAAGAATGGGACAGAGGACTTACGACAAGAAACCCTTTGGACTATAAAGGGTATGAAGAGAAACTGGAAGCTCTGCAGGAGAAGACTGGGCTTGAAGAGGCGGTCATTACGGGCAGAGCCCGCATAGACGGCACGGATGCCGTAATCGGGGTATGTGACGGACGCTTTCTCATGGCCAGTATGGGAGAGGTTGTCGGAGAGAAGATAGCAAGGGCAGTGGAGCGGGCAACGAAGGAAAAGCTTCCAGTCATTATATTTGCCTGTTCCGGCGGCGCCAGGATGCAGGAAGGCATCACTTCCCTCATGCAGATGGCTAAGACGTCCGCCGCACTGAAGCGGCACAGCGATGCCGGGCAGCTGTATATCAGCGTGCTGACAGATCCGACGACCGGAGGGGTGACAGCCAGCTTTGCCATGCTGGGAGACGTCATCCTGGCAGAACCGGGTGCTCTCATCGGATTTGCAGGGCCGAGGGTTATCGAGCAGACGATTGGCCAGAAGCTGCCGAAAGGGTTCCAGCGTTCCGAGTTTCTGCTTGCACATGGATTCATAGATGGAATTATAGAGCGGCCTGAGCTCAAAGGCACGCTTTCCCGTATCCTGAAGCTCCACACGGGCCGTGAGGAGACAAAAGCCGGTACGGCAGCCATGCCGGAAAGTGATAATATAACAGATCAATATAACAAAGTGGCATCCGCATGGGACCGGGTGGAATTATCGAGGATGAAAGACCGTCCGGTGGGAGAAGATTACATCCGGGCTATGTTTACAGATTTTATAGAATTCCACGGAGACCGGTGCTTTGCAGATGACAAAGCGATAATCGGGGGAGTGGGAAGGTTTGAAGGATGTCCCGTTACGGTTATTGCCCAGGCGAAGGGTACGAATACGAAGGAAAATATTGAACGTAATTTTGGCATGCCGTCACCGGACGGATATCGGAAAGCACTTCGCCTCATGAAACAGGCGGAGAAGTTCCGCCGTCCTGTCATCTGCTTCGTGGATACGCCAGGCGCATTCTGCGGGCTGGAGGCAGAAGAACGGGGACAGGGTGAGGCGATTGCCAGAAGCATATATGAGATGTCTGCGCTCAAGGTGCCTGTACTATCTGTCATCATCGGTGAGGGCGGAAGCGGCGGAGCTCTTGCGATGGCGACGTCAGATGAAGTATGGATGCTGGAGAACTCGGTGTATTCTATCTTGTCGCCTGAGGGATTTGCCAGTATTCTGTGGAAGGACAGCACGCGGGCAAAAGAGGCTGCAGAGGTGATGAAGCTTACGGCCCAAGACCTGCTTGAGGCGGGAATCGTCGAGCGCATCGTAAAAGAACCGGTACACTATACGATACAGAACCTGAGAGAGGTTACGTCTAAGCTTAAGAAATATATGGAGGGATTTCTCGGAATTTACGGGCAGATGTCGGAGGAAGAGCTGACAGAGCACAGATATATGCGGTTCCGGAGAATGTAGGAGATGTCAGGATGAAAACAGCACCGTTGGTAATGGGTAATATCAGAGCAGAGGTACCGGTCATACAGGGGGGCATGGGCGTTGGAATCAGCCTGGGCGGCCTGGCCGGGGCTGTGGCTCGTGAGGGCGGTATAGGGATTATCTCTGCCGCCCAGATTGGTTATAGAGAACCCGATTTTGACAGGAATGCTCTGGAAGCAAACCTGCGGGCAATCCCCAAGGAGTATGATAAGGCCAGAGAGGCTGCGCCCCATGGAGTAATCGGGTTCAACATCATGGTGGCGATGCGCCATTATGAGGCATACGTACGTGCCGCGATAGAGGCGGGGGCGGACTTGATTATCTCAGGAGCGGGCCTTCCCACAGAGCTTCCGAAGATTGCGGGAGATTCAGAGGTTAAGCTGGCACCTATCGTCTCCACGGATAAATCTGCCCAGGTAATTTTAAAATACTGGGACAGGAAATATAAACGTGTCCCCGACCTGCTCGTTATTGAAGGTCCAAAGGCCGGAGGACATCTCGGGTTTACGAGGGAGCAGCTGGAGCTGTTCGGAGGGGATTCTTATGATGCCGAGATTCTGAGGATTATGGACACGGTAAAGGGATATGAAGACAGATATGACCAGAAGATACCTGTCGCCCTGGCAGGTGGGATAGAGACTTCCGACCAGGCTGCACACGCATTTTCCCTTGGAGCAGACGCCATCCAGGTAGCCAGCAGATTCGTTACCACAGAAGAGTGTGACGCGGACGTCCGTTACAAAGAAGCGTACTTAAGAGCTGGAAAAGAAGATGTCGTTATTGTTAAAAGCCCGGTCGGTATGCCGGGGAGAGCAATTAGAAATGCATTTATGGAGCGGGTGCTGTCAGGGGAGCGGATACCTCACAGCCCATGCCATGGCTGCCTTCACAAATGCAGCCCGGATGAGATTCCGTATTGTATTACGGACGCTCTTATCCATGCGGCCAGGGGAGAAGTGGAAGACGCGCTTCTGTTCTGCGGAGCCAATGCATATAAAGCAGACCGGATAGAAACCGTAAAAGAAGTTATTGATTCTCTTCTGCCTGAGAGGGTATAATGGTAGACAGGTAAATGTTGATGGTATTCAAAGAGGGAGCGTAAGATGGAAAACGCTTATAAGACAATTAACCATATACTGGTGAACTTGATCAATGAGATATGGGAGCTTGAGGAAAAGGCAATTATTACAGAGGAGTTCAAAGACCTGACGAATAATGACATGCATGTGATAGAGGCGGTCGGCCTCGGGGACGGTAATAATATGTCTGCGATAGCCCGAAGGCTTGGCATCACCGTAGGCTCTCTCACCACTGCCATGAACAGCCTTGTAAATAAAAAGTACGTGGAGCGCAGGAGAAGCGAGGAAGACAGACGGGTCGTGTATGTGAAGCTGACGGATAAGGGGGTAAGCGCATACAGGCACCACGAAGACTACCACCGCCAGATGACGCAGGCTATACTGGATAAGCTCAGCGAAGATGAGATTCCGGTACTTGTCAAGACGCTGGACGCTCTTGATGAATTCTTCTGCGGCTACAGCCAGCGCCGTGACAGCGGGGACGGCAGCAGTAGCTAAGGAAACAGAGAAAAGAAAGCAAAGTAAAGAAAGCAGAGCAAAGAATGCAGAGTACAGAAGGCGGGAGAGGCGGATGGTAAAAGGCGTAATATTTGATATGGATGGTACGATGTTCGATACGGAACATCTGTCTACCGTGACATGGCGGATGGCCGGGGAGAAGCTGAATCTGGATATCGATGACCGGCTTATTGAAAGTTTCAGGGGCGGGAACCCGGCGCAGATAAGAAGATTATTTTCCGAAGCACTTGGTCCGGATGTGGACTATGAATATGTGAAGGAAGTAAAGCATGACTTTTTTGAAATGCTTACGAAGAGAGACGGCATACCTATTAAAAAAGGGCTGTTTGAATTGATGGACTATCTGAAGGAAGAGCAGATTCCGATGGCGGTTGCCACATCCACCGCTCATGATAGGGCTGTGGATATCATCAGACGTGCAGGGGCTTATGAGTACCTTTCTGCGTGCATCTGCGGAGATGCGGTGGAAAAGAGCAAGCCGGAGCCGGACATTTTCTGGAAAGCGGCGGAAGAGCTTGGATGCCGCCCTTGCGAATGCCTTGTGCTGGAGGACAGTACTGCAGGAGTCCTGGCAGGCAAGGCGGCAGGGGGATATATCATATATATTCCGGATGAAACAGATATACCGGAAGAAGTCCTGGACGGGATAACAGCCCGGATGGGCAGCCTGCTCGAAGTGATTGACTGGATAAAGTCAACGAACGCAGAGATAAGCAGCCGATAGAAGATAATAGAACCATGCTGTATTTATAGGATTACAGCATGGTTTTTTTGCGCTATAATAGAATTACAGTGTAATTGAATCAGGCAAACTAGATTGTAAGCGAAAGAAGGGATATGCAGGCAGACTAGTACGAGTTCAATATTTATGGATAACGGACAGGAGGTAATACCATGGACGAGGATGTGAGGAGACTTCAGGAGATTATCGATGAGAGCAGCCGCATCGTATTTTTCGGAGGCGCGGGGGTCTCTACAGAGAGCAGTATTCCGGATTTCAGAAGCGCGGATGGACTTTACAGGCAGAAGTACAAGTATTCACCGGAACAGATAGTGAGCCACAGCTTCTTTACGAGGAATACAGAGGATTTCTATGAGTTTTATAAGGAGAAGATGATGTTTCTGGATGCAGAGCCGAATCCGGCCCATAAGAAGCTGGCGGAACTGGAGGAGGCCGGAAAGCTGGAGGCAATCGTGACACAGAATATTGACGGACTGCATCAGGCCGCAGGAAGCAGGAATGTACTGGAACTCCACGGCAGTATCCACAGAAACAATTGCCAGGCTTGTGGAAAGTTCTATGAGGCGGCATATGTCAAGCAGGCAGACGGCATCCCAAGGTGCGGGTGCGGCGGGCTCATCAAGCCGGATGTGGTACTTTACGAGGAAAGTCTGGATGCGGGGGTCATATCAAAAAGCATTAAGGCAATCTGCGAGGCGGATACTCTTATTATCGGCGGCACGTCGCTCATCGTGTATCCGGCAGCCGGATTTATCGACTATTTCAGAGGCAGTCACCTTGTGGTGATTAACAAAAGTGCTACGGCGAAGGAAGTGGGCGCGGATCTGACAATTGCCGCACCTATCGGTGAAGTGCTAGGACAGATAGCTGTACACAGATAAAAAACATATTGACATGGATTAAAATTTCGGAGCGCCTGAGGCGCTCCGCTTTTTGGTTTGCGCGCCGTGGGCGCGCTCTAGAGGGAGCAATAAAGTCTGATAACTACCACATTTGTAGAAGCAGAGTAAATGCGGCGGATAGATGGAGAGAAAGAGCGTGCACCTTAAGCGTGGAGGTCTCACAGCGGTTTCATTTGCATTGGATAGTTGACATTGATTTGGAAAAGTTCTTTGACACAGTAAACCATGACAAACTGATGACCCTTATAGGAAGAACAATCAAAGATGGAGAAGTTATTTCAATCATCAGAAAGTTCTTAGTCAGTGGAATTATGGTAGATGATGAATACAAGGAATCAGTGATAGGCACACCACAAGGTGTAAGTCTCTCGCCACTTCTGGCAAACATCATGCTAAATGAACTGGACAAGGAGATGGAACAAAGAGGACTGAACGTTGTCAGATATGCGGACGACTGTATTATCATGGTCGGTAGTGAAATGTCGGCAAGGCGAGTGATGAGAAATCTCACGAAGTTTATTGAGGTAAATCTAGGGTTTAAAGTAAATGTGACAAAGAGCAAGGTAGACAGACCAAGCGGACTAAATACCTTGGATTTGGATTTTATTTTGACAGTAAGGCACATCAGTATAAATAAAGAAACTTAATGAACTAACCAGAGGGTGGATAAATTATTTTAAAATCGGTAGTATGAAAAGCATATGTAGAGATATGGATGGACGTATAAGATATCGAATACGTATGTGTGTCTGGAAATATTGGAAAACACCTCAAAACAGAGCGCAAAATCTGATAAAACCTGGAGTTCCAAGATGGGCAGCATGGAGAACTACATACGCAAAAGGTTATGCAAGAGTATGTAGAGCATCAGATGTGAGCCCAGCTATAACAAACAAGAGATTAGCTTCATTTGGACTAATCTCAATGTTAGACTACTATACCGAAAGGTGTGGTGCTTGTTAAGTTGATTGAACCGCCGTGTACCGAACGGTACGCACGGTGGTGTGAGAGGGAGGCTAACCAAGTAATGGCTAGCCTCCTACTCGATTATTATAATATCATTCTGTCAAAACAACTGTTTTATATCATAACATATGGTAATATTTGGAAATATATAATACTCTCATTTACGATATTATATACGGAGAAGGAGAGATCAGAATGGATAAAATATGCTATGGTTATGTCAGGGTATCGAGCAAGGAACAGAACATCGGGCGTCAGATTGCAGCGTTGGAAAAAGTATCAGTGCCGGAAGAAAACATATACATAGACAAGCAGTCGGGAAAAGATTTCGATCGGCCCAATTATCAGAATATGATGAACAAGCTGCATGCAGGAGATGTTGTGTTCGTGAAGTCAATTGACCGATTGGGGAGAAATTATGATGAGATTATAGAACAATGGAGGCTCCTGACGAAAACAAAGGATGTTGATATTGTCGTCATAGATTTTCCGCTGCTGGATACGAGGAACCAGGTAAACGGACTTACCGGTAAGTTTATCGCAGATATCGTACTACAGATACTGTCGTATGTGGCCCAGATAGAACGTGAGAATATACGGCAGAGGCAGGCGGAAGGAATTGCGGTTGCCAAGTCGAGGGGCGTTGCTTTCGGCCGGCCTGCAAAAGAGATACCGGAGGAGTTTCCTCACGTGTTCGAACTGTGGAGACAGGGCAAGATTAGTATGCGCAGGGCAGGGAAGATCATGGGGACGAACCATACGACAGTTTCAAAATGGATTAAGCTCTATATAGAAGAGAATGATATACATGGACGATAAATTGGTATAAAAATGGATAGAAATGTAGACATAAATTTCCATATAATAACAACAAAGTTCAAAGCGTTTTAACACAAATCCTACTTAATTAAAGCGATTACATAAAATAATAGTATCATTGATGGATAAAAATGTCTGATTTTGTAGCCATATTTCTTTGAGGGGATGTAGTCGGATAAGGCGCAGGAAGGGAATAGAAGATGAAAAAGAATACGAGGGAAGAGCTGCTGGCGGTGATAGCGTCCAAAGCGGGATGTGTCTATTTGTCAGATGTCATTCTGCCTATATATAGTGATAAAGTATTGGGAGCAATAGAGTCAATAGATGAAAACGAATACGAACTAAAAGAATGGCAGGAGACAGTTGAATATATTATCGGAAATAAATCAATACATATAAAAGACTGTAAAGAGGCAAAAGAATACTTAATCCACAAATTGTGGAAAAGTAGATTATAAAAGGGACAGGGCAAACATTGGCCGGGGACGGAGGTTTTCTAAAAAACCTCCGTCCCCGGCCAATGTTTGCCTGATTATGAAGTTATACCGAATCCCATGTTAGGTGCTATGAACATGTGCACTAGGTCGCCCAGAAATACAGCGGTCAAAAATACACACACGATGAATTTAGACCTCGATGAAAACTTCTGCAGCAGGTTGTCCATTTTAGGAGCGATGATATATATAAAGAAAAGACCGCCGATACCAAATATCACAAGACCTTCCACACAAACCCTGCCGTTGATGTTAAGAAACATATCGCTGTAATCCCACCATCTGGCACCAAATATAGTTTCCAACATAAGGCTTGTTACATATTCAATCACTCCACATAATCCCATGATCATGCAAAGAAGCTGCGTAGGATGGTTTCTCCAGCTCTTAAGAACAACCAGTATCAAGACGCCGCCCATACCATATATTGGAAGCCATGGACCAGTCATAACGCCCCGGTTTATAATCATGCCATCTTCAATGATATGTAAAAATACCTCCCAAATCCAGCCGATTCCAGAGAATGCGAAAAACATAAGAATTAAAGAATCAACAGAATACGTACGTTCATAGTTTAATTCAGTAAATGGACTGAGCGATAAAACAGTGCTTTCAATTTTCTTTGCCATTGTCTTCATATCAAAATCCCCCCTAGGAAAAGATAATGTTTTAATTTGATATGAATATTGTAACGAAAAGAAATAAAGATGTATTGTAGCATTTCTGAAGAATTTATAAAGAATTTTACGGCAAGATTTAGAAGTTCTGAAGAAATTGGGGACAAATTAGGGACGGAGGTTTTTTAATTTTCCTCCGTCCCTAATTAAAAATAGGGTGTCCCTTTTTATAATTCTGGGAATATTTCTATGCTCCGCTCTAGTATACCATTCATATGTGCTATGGCAATTCCGTAGTTCGTTATTGGTAATCGTGCATCTTCTGCACATTTCAGTCGGTATTTCATTTCACGTTCGTTTAAGGTACAGCCACCGCAGTGGATAACCAGCTTATATGTGGATAAGTCAATTGGGAATTCGGTGCCGCTTGTAAACTCAAAGTTGATATTTTTCCCTGTGTAATTTTGAATCAGTCGGGGCAGCTTTACGGTGCCAATATCGTCGCACTGTCTGTGATGTGTACATCCTTCAGCGATAAGGACTGTATCACCATCCTCCAGTGTGCCTAAAGTCCTGGCGCCGTCTACTACTGTTCTTAAACTGCCTTTATATCTTGCAAACAAGATTGAAAACGAGGTGAGTGGAATATCATCCGGTGTTTCTTTTGATACTTTTCCAAATACCTGACTGTCTGTAATTACCATAGCCGGCTTTTTCCCAAGAGATGAAAGGGTGTGGGATAATTCATTTTCTTTTATGACAATGGCAGCAGCATCAGCTTCCAGGATATCGCGTATGGTCTGCTGCTGAGGTAGTATGAGGCGTCCCTTTGGCGCCGCCTTATCAATTGGAACAACTAGTATGATGAAGTCTGAAGGCTCGATAAGGTCGCCTACAATTCTTAATTTAGGGTCATCTGCAGGGACAAGTGTAGCGATAAGTTCTTTTAACTCAAATATATTACTCATATCAGAGGCGCTCACCCACATAAAATAATCCTCTGGGGCCAGCCCAAGTGAGGGGGCATCCGTAAACTGTCCTGGCAGAGCGATGTCTGCCTTATTCAAAACGACGATGGAAGGTATTCCTTTTTCTTTTATACGATTTAAAATGGCATGGTCTTCTTTGGTCATTCCGACAGTTCCATCGACCACAAGTATTGCAATATCTGTTTTATTCAATACCTGATAGGCTTTTTGTATTCTGAGAGCGCCCAGATCGCCTTCGTCGTCAAGTCCAGGTGTGTCAATCATAACGACGGGGCCGAGTGGGAGAAGCTCCATTGCCTTGAGAACAGGGTCGGTTGTCGTACCTTTTACATCTGATACGATTGCCAGGTTCTGCCCGGTAAGAGCATTGATAATACTGGATTTGCCAGCATTGCGCTTTCCGAAGATACCAATATGGATACGTTCGGAAGAAGGGGTACTGTTTAAGCTCATATATTATTCCTTTCCATAAGGGACATAGTGAATTGAAAAAGGGACAGGGATATTTTAATTGGGGACGGGGTTTTTTTAGAAAACCTCCGTCCCCAAATATTTAGAACCGGAAGTCTCGCCGGTTGTTTTCGCGTATGAGGCGAAGGTTCTCGAGTACGACCTGCCGTGCTTTTTCATTTGGAACGTTTAAGACTTCTTTATCTATCAATTTGTCTCCGATGGCTTTCGTTTCAGGTGATGCGTAATCCATCAGATATTCTTCCAGCGTCATCAAGGCGTTTGGATGGCAGCAGTTCTGTATCTGCCCACTCTTGCACAGAGACATAAAGCGGTCGCCTGTACGGCCTTCGCGATAACAGGCGGTACAGAAGCTTGGCAGATAGTCCATCTCCATAAGCCAGCGTACGACTTCATCGAGGGTACGGTTGTCAATGACGTCGAACTGTTCGGATTTCTCGTCTTCTGGCTCTGGTTCGCAGTAGCCGCCTACGCTTGTCCTGGAACCTCCGCTGATTTGCGAGATACCGAGATGGAGCACTCTTTCACGCGTTTTCTGGCTTTCACGTGTGGAGATAATCATACCGGTATAAGGTACAGCGATTCGTATACAGGCAACTATTTTTGCAAAGGTGTCGTCATCAATGCCGTTTGTAAATGCATCGGCATCGATATCGTCTGCATTTCTCAGGCGTGGTACGCTGATTGTATGCGGGCCGACTCCGAACGCAGCTTCCAGATGCTCAGCGTGCATGAGTAGTCCGGCAAATTCATACCGGAATTTGTCGAGGCCGAACAATACGCCGACGCCCACATCATCAATACCGCCTTCCATCGCACGGTCCATGGCTTCCGTATGATAGTTGTAATCATGCTTTGGACCGGTTGGATGAAGCTGCAGATAACTTTCCTTGTGATATGTTTCCTGGAAGAGGATGTAGGTGCCGATTCCTGCTTCTTTTAACAGCCTGTAGTTATCAACCGTGGTAGCGGCGATATTGATATTTACCCTTCGTATTGCGCCATTTTTATGTTTGATGCTGTAAATGGTGTTGATACAGTCGAGATAATACTCCATCGTGTTGCGTACAGGGTCTTCTCCGGCCTCTAAGGCAAGCCGCTTATGCCCCATGTCCTGCAGGGCGATGACTTCTTTGCGGATTTCTTCCTGTGTGAGCTTCTTGCGGGCAATATGCTTATTCTTCATGTGGTATGGACAATATGTACAGCCGTTGATGCAGTAGTTGGAAAGATAGAGCGGGGCAAACAGAACAATCCGATTTCCATAAAAATCCTTTTTAATCTGTTCTGCCAGACGGAAGATTTTTTCGTTCATATCCGCATCTTCACATGCGAGCAGAACAGAAGCTTCGCGGTGAGTCAGCCCCTTTCTAAGCTTTGCCTTCTCAATAAGTGACTCGATTAATGCATGGTTGTTTTTGTTCTCATCGGCATAGGCCAGTGTTTCCTGGATTTCCTCGTGATTGATGAAATCATCCGCATGTTTTGAATTTACATCATACATAGTACATTACCTCCATTATTTTATAAGATTTATAAGTTATATATTCAGTGAGTCACCACGAGTGGTAACTACGTGATATCCGATTGATTCCATACGGCGCTCCAGGCAGTTCCTGCACTCCGCAGCTTCATCGCCGGTACAGATTTTATTGTCATAGAGCGCATAATCTTTCCGGACAGTCGTAGGAGACAGATTCGGCATGACAACATTTGCGCCGGCCTGGATTCCAAGTTCCCGCCCTTTTGGATGAATCGTTCCAAGTGCTGTCGTGGCGGGGAGAAGCACCTTGGGAATCATGAGCCTCAGTAGACCGAGCATAAATAATGTAAGCTCCAGCGTGCCGGAAGACTGTCCGGCAAATGGCGTGTCACGGTGGGAAATGAATGGGCCGATGCCAACCATCTGCGGATCTAAATCCTTTATAAACAGCATATCCTCTGCAAGATGCCCGGCAGTCTGGTAAGGCGAGCCAACCATGAAGCCGGTTCCCACCTGGTAACCAATCTTTTTCAGGTTCCACAGGCAATCCTGACGATCTGCCGCTTTCAACAGAGGCGGATGCAGCTTTGCGTAGTGCTCTGCATCGTATGTTTCATGACGGAGAAGATAACGGTCTGCACCAGCGTCATGGAGAGCCTTATAACTGTCATAGCTGCGCTCCCCGACAGATAAAGTAATAGCACAGTCTGGCCAGCCTGTCTTTATAGCGGATATGATGCCGCACAGCCTGGAGTCGTCATAACCGGCATCTTCCCCACCTTGAAGTACGAAAGTGCGAAACCCCAGGCTATAACCTGTTTCGCAGCAGGAGAGTATCTCCTCCTTGGACAGCCGGTATCGGGACACCTTCAGGTTACTTTTACGAATACCGCAGTAAAGGCAGTCATTTCTGCAGTAATTGGTAAATTCAATCAGTCCCCGGACATACACGTCATGTCCGTAATACTTGTGGCGTACGCTGCGCGCCTGCTGGAACAGATACTCAGCGAGTTCTGGCGACCGACCTTCGATTAATACGGTCCATTCGTATTTGGATAAAGCCTTATTTTCCTGTAGCTTGTCGATGAGCTCTCTCATATATCACCTCTGGATAAATATCGTAGGAAATAAAAAAAATCTGCACCTATAGGCGCAGACCTTCGTCAGAGAATAGTATCTCCTTGTTATATCGAACTTTTCTGTGCGCCTTTTCACTCAGGATATACCTTTGTGATTAGTACGTTTGTATGAATTATAGCATAATGAGTATGTTTACTCAACAAAAGTTTAAGATTTCACGAATTTACACCGTGCTGTTTGACGAGCCAAGCGTGATGCTGTATAGTATGAATGATTGGCGTCGATTGGCAGCTATTAACCTTGTGTTCCTCTGCCAGCTGACCTTGTACAGACAGGAGGTAGGAAGATGCAGCAGGAATATATTACTCATAATTTTCAGCCCATTTACAATGAGCAATCCCGTATATTGATGCTTGGCACAATGCCATCCCCTAAATCCAGGGAAGTCGGCTTCTATTATGGACATCCAAGGAACCGGTTCTGGAAAGTGCTCCCAGATGTATGCGGGGCCCCGCAGCCGCAGACGAAAGAGGAAAAGACAGCATTTGCCCTGAAATATAAGATTGCAGTGTGGGATGTGCTGGCGGGCTGCGACATAAAAGGCGCGGATGACAGCAGCATCCGCAACCCTGTGGCAAACGATTTGGACATCATATTGAAACATGCTCCGATACAGGCAGTTTTTACGACAGGCACGAAGGCGGCACAGCTGTATAAGCGGTACTGCATGCCGAAGACAGGAATCGAGGCGGTTGCGCTGCCGTCTACAAGCCCGGCAAACTGCAGGATGTCCTACGAAGAACTGTACGAGGCATATTCGGTCATAAAGCAATATATATAGGAAGATAAGAGGTGGCTTATGAACAGAGAAGGCAAGATAGAGTATTTAATTGAACAGCTTCTCGCGGAAAATACGGGCTATGCGTCTATTCCAAAACCTGTTGACATGCAGGAGAAGAGAAGGCTCCTAAGAAGCTTGATGAACGTCCGGTTTCCAGGGCCGGTACCTCCAGAGGTTATAAAAGTACAGGATGAACTGCTGCAGGAGGAATTGGAAGAAAAAGGGGTCGTAGATGTCAGGAAGCTACCGGTAATCGGAGACGAATATCCATGTACTGAGATAAAAAATGCAGACCGGATCATCCTCTGGCAAGGTGACATCACCAGGCTCAGGGCAGATGCAATAGTCAATGCGGCTAACGCTCAGATGATGGGATGCTTCGTCCCGTGCCATGGATGTATCGATAATGCTATCCACTCAGCGGCAGGACTACAGCTGCGCAACGAATGTGCACAGATAATAGAGGAGCAGGGACACGAAGAGCCAGCCGGAAAGGCAAAGCTGACGGGCGGATATAACCTGCCTGCCAGCCATGTCATACATACGGTAGGACCGATAGTTGGGGGAAAGGTAACAGATCAGCAGATAGAACAGCTGAAGTCTTGCTACAAAAGCTGCCTGAAGCTGGCAGAAAGACACAATCTGAAATCTATCGCATTCTGCTGCATCTCGACAGGAGAATTCCATTTTCCAAATAAGCTGGCAGCAGAAACTGCTATCCACGTGATTGATAAATACTTATCCACATCCAATGTGGAACGAGTGGTGATAAATGTGTATAAAAACGAAGATTACAATATATACAAAAAATTATTTCTCTAAAGAGGGACACGGCAAAACGTAGTTGGGGACGGAGGAAAATTAAAAAACCTCCGTCCCCAACTAAATCCTGGGTGTCCCCAGCCTGGTCAGGGAGGTACCATGGATAATTTGATTTTTAGTTTAAATGCGACAGTTCCTATTTTTATATTGATGCTTCTGGGGCTGCTGCTCAAATATATCGGATGGATTGATGACATTTTTGCAGAGAAAATGAACCGGTTTGTATTTCTTGTCCCACTTCCGGTACTTGTGTTTCATGACCTTGCTACGGTGGATTTCAGCCAGGTCTGGGATACGAGGTTTGTTCTGTTTTGTCTTCTGGCAACTGTCGCCAGCATAGCCATATCTGCAGCTGTCTCATTTTTGTGGAAGGATAGAACGATTCAAGGAGAATTTATACAGTCATCCTATCGAAGCAGTGCGGCACTTCTGGGAATAGCGTTTATTCAGAATATATACGGTACGGCAGGGATGGCGCCGCTCATGATTATTGGAAGCGTGCCGCTATATAATGTTATGGCAGTTGCTATGCTGTCTGTTTTTTGCCCGGGACGTGAGAAGCTGAGCAGCAAGGTGGTAAGGATGACACTGCGGGGGATTGTTACAAATCCAATCATCATCGGTATTGCAGCAGGTCTGTTATGGTCTGCACTTAAGATTCCGATGCCTCATATCGTAGAAAAAACGGTTACAAGCATCTCGGGAATGGCAACGCCCATGGGACTGATGGCGATGGGGGCCTCTTTTGATGTCCACAGGGCCTTCGCAAAAGCCAGGCCGGCCCTTACTGCCGCCGTGTTAAAATTGGTGGGGTTCTGCGCTTTATTTTTGCCGGTGGCCATTCAGATGGGCTTCCGGGAGGAGAAGCTGGTCGCAATACTTGTCATGCTTGGGTCTGCAACGACGGTAAGCTGCTTCGTGATGGCAAAGAATATGGGACACGATGGAATATTGTCATCAAGCGTTATCATGCTGACAACGTTTTTCAGCGCATTTTCCCTTACCGGCTGGCTATATATTCTGAAGTCATGGGGGATGCTCTGAGACGGGGGTAGACGTGGTAGAAAGGTCTTTTATATCTGGATTACCGTTAGAAAAAGAAAAAAATTACCATATTGTCCCTTCTTGTTCCAATTGTTTTTGACAGGATATAGCTACCAAATAACAAGGAGGACATACATATGGAAGAGACAACAAGCTTTATACCGGAAATCTACATCGGTGAAAATGGCAACTGGCACATAGGAGAATCTGACACGCAGGTGCCGGCCAGAGGTCCAAAAGGCGACCCAGGCGTTGCAGGATTTAAAGGACCAAAAGGCGAAAAAGGTGAGACAGGTAAGACGGGACCGCAAGGATTACAGGGAATTCAGGGCCCGAAAGGTGACAAGAGAGACCGGGGACCGGCAGGCCCGGTAAATATCGAGAACAACCTTGAGACGATGGAAGAAGGCTATGCGCTGGACAACCGGCAGGGAGAGGTTTTAAATAGCAAACTAAGATTTGAAACAAAAAATATAGGATCTTATGAAATCGCTATTATAGGACAGGCTGATGTAAATGTAGCTTACACTCCTCCAGATGGTCATACTGTGGTTGGCTTCACCTTGCAGTTACCTCCAAGTACAGCATAAATGCACGGATAATTCTTGCAAAACTATAGTCTAACCATATAGGGAGCCTGGAAACAGTTTTTCCTTCACCGCTGGCACAAAATGACGGCCGGGCGGGCAAGGCCATTTTCTATATTGCACTTCATGTTGCGCCGTGTTGCATAACTGCATATTTTACGGCATATACAGAATAGAAGTTCTGCATACAGAAAACCCGCAATCCCTCTGTTTTGAAAGGATTGCGGGTTCTTAATGATTTTTGCCGGAAGTGGAGTATACGGGACTTGAACCCGTGGCCTCTTGAATGCCATTCAAGCGCGCTCCCAACTGCGCCAATACCCCATGGCATGATTATAACACAAGATTGACAAGTTGAAAACCATATATTTTTAACTCCTTAAGATATTCTGAAAATCCTCTAAACACCTTGACAAACCAGGCTTAGATGGCTATGATATTCATTAGTTTATTAAGATAAAGGCGTTGAAGAAGAAGAGTACGGCACCACCCTTGCAAGAGAGGACCATCCACGGGCTGGAAGATGGTTTCAAGTAGGAGTGACGGAAGGTAGCTTTGGAGCCGGTTGGTTGAAGGGCAAGTAGACCATCCCGGAGTCGTTCCCGTTAGCGAATATGATGAGATGTATAGAAGCAGTTTCTTCTGTACAATGAAGGTGGTACCGCGGATTTCAATTCGCCCTTTACATGCTGGTAAGGGGTGATTTTTTATTTGGCAGGGTGCTTCCTGGCATCCTTTACCTGCCCCGAATTGTGAAAAGAGTGTGAAACATTTACAAAGGAGTATGAGGAGGAAACTATGAGTCAGAACCTGGAAACAACATACAATCCGAAAGAGATTGAACCGAAATTATATGAAAAATGGTGTGAAAACAAATATTTTCATGCTGAAGTGGACAGAAGCAGGAAGCCATTTACAACAGTGATGCCGCCACCGAATATTACCGGCAAACTGCATATGGGACATGCGCTTGATAACACATTGCAGGATATCCTTATCCGCTATAAAAGAATGCAGGGATATAATGCACTCTGGATTCCGGGGACGGACCATGCCGCTATTTCCACAGAGGTTAAAGTTACGAACCAGCTCAAAGGAGAGGGCATTGATAAGAAAGAGCTTGGAAGAGAAAAGTTCTTAGAGCGTACGTGGCAGTGGAAGGATGAATATGCAGGGACGATAGAAGGGCAGCTTAAGAAGCTCGGTGTGTCATGTGACTGGGACAGAGAACGGTTTACTATGGACGAAGGCTGTTCCAAGGCAGTAGAGGAAGTATTCATCAAACTGTATGAAGAAGGATATATTTACAAAGGTTCCAGAATCATCAACTGGTGCCCGGTCTGCAAGACTTCCCTTTCGGATGCAGAGGTTGAACATGAGGAACAAGACGGTTCCTTCTGGCATGTGAAGTATCCGATTGTCGGTACAGACAGATTCCTTGAAATAGCGACCACACGTCCGGAGACGATGCTCGGAGATACCGCGATTGCGGTGCATCCGGATGACGAGCGATATAAAGACATCGTTGGAAAGACGGCATTGCTCCCGCTTGTAGACAGGGAGATTCCGATTGTTGCAGATTACTATGTAGACAAGGAGTTTGGTACAGGCGCCGTAAAGATTACACCGGCTCATGACCCGAACGACTTTGAAGTCGGCAAGCGCCACAATCTTCCGGAAATCAATGTCATGAACGATGACGCTGCCATCAACGAAAATGGCGGAAGATATGCAGGCCTTGAACGGTATGAGGCCAGAAAGAGAATCGTAAAGGACCTTGAGGAACAGGGCTACCTCGTCAAAGTTGTGCCCCATTCCCATAATGTAGGCACTCATGACCGCTGCCATACGACAGTAGAGCCGCTTATCAAGCAGCAGTGGTTCGTAAGGATGGAAGAGCTGGCAAAACCTGCCATTGAAGCAGTCAAGACGGGAGAGCTGAAATTTGTTCCGGAACGTTTTGACAAGATTTATCTGCACTGGCTTGAAAATATACGTGACTGGTGCATCTCCCGCCAGATTTGGTGGGGCCACAGGATTCCGGCCTATTACTGTGACGATTGTGGTGAAGTTGTTGTGGCAAGGCAGAGGCCGGAAGGTTGTCCGCACTGCGGAAGCGCACATTTCACACAGGATGAGGATACGCTTGACACGTGGTTCAGTTCCGCGCTGTGGCCATTTTCCACACTTGGCTGGCCGCAGAAGAATGAAGACCTGGATTACTTTTATCCTACCGACGTGCTAGTGACAGGATATGACATCATCTTCTTCTGGGTTATCCGGATGGTGTTCTCCGGGTATGCGCATACCGGCAAATCGCCGTTCCATACCGTATTCATCCACGGACTTGTGAGAGATTCGATGGGACGTAAGATGAGCAAATCTCTTGGAAATGGTATCGACCCGTTGGAGATTATCGACCAATATGGTGCAGACGCGCTCCGCATGACGCTGGTGACAGGAAATGCACCGGGCAACGATATGCGTTTCTATAATGAAAGAGTAGAAGCGAGCCGTAACTTTGCCAATAAGGTATGGAATGCGTCGCGTTTTATTCTGATGAACATCGAAGGCAAAGAGATAAAAGAGCCGGAAGTGTCTGAACTTCTGCCCGGCGACAGATGGATTTTATCCAAGTGTAACAGGCTGATTCACGACATGACGGAAAATATGGATAAGTTTGAGCTTGGTATTGCGCTTCAGAAGGTTTATGATTTTATCTGGGACGAATTCTGCGACTGGTATATTGAGATTGCGAAGCAGAGAATCTACCGTGCACAGGAAGAGCCGGAGTCAGCCAATGCTGCGCTGTGGGTATTGAAAACTGTGCTGAAAGATGCGCTTAAGCTTCTTCATCCGTTTATGCCTTTCGTATCAGAAGAGATTTATGGCAAGCTTGTGCCTGAGGAGGAGTCACTGATGAGGTCCACATGGCCCAAGTACCGGGAAGACAGGAACTATCCGGAGGCAGAGGACGTGGCAGAGCATCTGAAAGCGATAATTTCCGGCGTGCGAAACATCCGCGCAGAGATGAATGTGCCTGCGGCAAGGAAAACGAAGATTTACGTTGTGAGCGAGGACGAAAAGCTGTGCTGCGGCCTTGACATGCTCAAGGATTCTATTATAAGAATGTCCTGTGCAAGCGACTTTATCATTCAGCATAACAAAGATGGTATCGCGGAAGATGCGGTCTCTGTCGTCGTGCCGGATGCAATTGCCTATGTTCCGCTCAATGAGCTTGTAGATTTTGAACAGGAAACAGAACGTCTGACAAAGGAAGAGGCACGGCTTACAAAAGAAATCGCACGTGCCACAGGGATGCTGAACAATGAGAAGTTCATGAGCAAGGCTCCGGAGGCAAAGGTCCAGGAGGAAAAAGATAAGCTTGTAAAATATCAGCAGATGTTAGAACAGGTAAAAGAAAGGCTGGAAGGATTGAAAGCCAGACAGCCATAAGGGGATAATATGAAGATTCAGATAAAAAAACCTGATATAAAGGGTACATTTCATAAATTGAAAAATATGAATAAGGAAGACGCCAAAGCTTACTGGAAGGCCAGAAAGGAAAGGCGTGCCATGATTATCGAGCAGCGCCGCAACAGCGCTTTTGCAAGGAAGATGAAGCCGGTGTATAAGTTTATGAACCGCTTCTCCCTTCTATTACATGTGATACTTGCATGCTTCCTCAACCTCGTGATTGAAGCGATATCAAGGCATTCCCTGTTTGAAGCATTGGATTATATGACAGGTACGCCTATGGTATTTTTCTACAATGCATTTATGATATTCATAACGTTTTCTATCGTGTACCTGTTCAGGAGGAGAGTATTTGTCAGAATCTTAATCAGCGTGTTCTGGCTCGTTCTTGGAGTGGCCAACGGCTATATGCTGCTTAAGCGGGTCACGCCATTTAACGCGCAGGATCTGAAAGTGGCAAAGGATGGTCTGAGTCTTATCAACAATTATTTTAACGGATTTGAGCTTGTCGTCCTGATCATCGGTATCGCATCCGTCGTCATCTGGGTCGTGTCCATGTGGAAACGCGGCGGGCAGTTCGAAGGCAAGGTCCATCATGTATGGGCATTGCTTGGCATAATCGTATGCTTTGCCGCATATGGGCTTTTCTCTAATCTTGCGGTAGAAAAGAGAGTCGTATCGACGTATTTCGGAAATATAGCATTTGCTTACGAAGATTATGGTTTCCCATACTGCTTTATGGCGAGCGTGTTCAATACGGGCATCAATGAGCCGAACGATTACAATAAGAAGACGATTGAAAAGATAAGCAATAATGGAGAAATTACCAAAAACGAGACCGGCCGTACGCAAGAGGAGCTGCCGAATATCATCTTTATACAGCTGGAATCCTATTTTGACGTGGCAGATGCAGAGTTCTTTACTACATCCGAGGATGCCAGCCCGAACCTACATGCCATGTACAAGAACTATTCCTCCGGCTACTTTAAAGTGCCGTCCGTGGGCGCAGGTACGGCGAATACGGAATTTGAAGTGCTGACAGGCATGAACCTCAGGTATTTTGGCCCCGGCGAGTATCCGTATAAGACGGTGCTTAAGAACCAGACGGCCGAAAGTGCCGCCACTGCATTGGCCGCTCTCGGTTACGGGTCTCATGCGCTGCACAATAACGGGGGAAATTTCTACAGCAGGGCAAATGTATTTAACAATATCGGATTTGACAGTTTTACAAGCAAAGAGTTCATGAATATCCTGCAGACGACAGAGAACGGATGGGCAAAAGACGATATCCTCATCCAGCACATTATGGATGCCATGGATACGACAGAACAGCAGGACTTTGTGTTTGGTGTCAGCGTGCAGGGCCATGGGGATTATCCGGAAGAACAGATAATTGAAAATCCGAAGATCAAGGTGGAAGGTATTGAAGACGAAGGCCTGAAAAATAAATGGGAATACTATGTGAACCAGGTGTATGAGATGGATCAGTTTGCGGGGGACCTCGTAAAGGCCATCGAAGAGAGAGGGGAACCGACAGTGGTCGTATTCTACGGTGACCATCTTCCGACGATGGGGCTGAAAGCGGAAGACCTGAAAGGCCGTTATCTCTACAATACGAACTATGTTATCTGGGACAATATCGGACTGGAGAAAGAAGACCGCAACATTCCGTCCTATCAGATTATGGCGGATGTATTTGACCGCCTTGATATTCATTCCGGAACCGTATTCAACTATCACCAGGAACGCAGGAAGACAAAGAACTACCTGTCGGATCTGGAGCTTCTGCAATATGACATTCTGTATGGCAAGCAATACGTTTATAATGGAAACGTGCCTATCACGGAAGGCCATATGCAGATGGGAGTCAAAGACGTCACGCTCACGAATGTAGTGAAGCATCTCGAGGAGGGCTGCAGCCTGTACGGGGAGAACTTTACAAAGCACAGCAAGGTATTTATTAACGGGGAAAAGCAAAAGAGTACATTTCTGAATAATACCCGGATTGATCTGCCGGAGACTACTCCGTCAGACGGAGACGTCATCACGGTCGTCCAGATGGGCTCCAGCAATACGACCTTCCGGACGTCAAATGAATACGTATATCAGGATGGTGTTCTGACGGTGCAGGAAGGTACCGGGACAGACCCTGATAAATCGTGGACCAAGCAGACTGATAATTCAGGAGAATAGTGGTGAGAGCAGTGAATTATGATGAGGCTGCAGCCTATATTGAAGAGCTGCCCAAATTTACGAAAAAGCACACGCTGGATCATACGAGGGAGTTCTTAAGGCGGCTTGGACATCCGGGTGAAGACCGGAAGATTGTCCATGTGGCAGGGACGAACGGAAAAGGTTCGGTGTGTGCATATATACAAGCGCTGCTGATGGCTGAGGGGAAAAGGACAGGGTTCTTTACGTCCCCTCATCTTATATCCATCAATGAACGGATCCGGATTGATAACATACCGGTGGATGATGAGACATTTCTTGATATATTCTGCCAGGTCATGGAAGTAGTTGAAGAGATGGGGAGGGATGGCATATCTCATCCGTCCTATTTTGAATTTCTCTATGGCATGGGCATGAAGGCGTTTGCTGCGGCAGACGTCGAGTACATCATACTTGAGACTGGGCTGGGCGGAAGGCTTGATGCGACGAATTCTGCGGAACATCCGTGCCTGACTGTCATAACATCTATCAGTCTGGATCACACGGACATACTTGGAGATACGATAGAGAAGATAGCTGCTGAAAAAGCAGGAATCATCAAGACAGGGGTGCCTCTGATCTTCGACGGAAACTGCCGCCCTGCGGCGGAAGTGATTCGGAGGAAGGCAGAAGAGATGCATGCACCCTGTAGAGAAATCTCGAAAAATGCGTACGAAATCCTGGAAGTTGGACGTAAATCTATTGCTTTTTGCAGGGTGAATGCGTATGATAAAGATGTTACGTGGCAGATGCCTGTCTGTGGCGTCTATCAGGTCATGAATGCGGTTCTTGCGCTGGAAGCTGCGGATTATCTTCTCGCAGACGAACACGTCCACGAAGACCGGTGGCAAGAGGCATTGGCTGCGGTAAAGTGGCAGGGCAGGATGGAAGAAGCGGCCCCTCATGTGACGATTGACGGAGCCCACAATCCTGGCGCGGTGGAGGCATTTACAGAGACCGTGCGGATACTGGAAGAAGGAAAAGCTGCAAGGCCTGTAATCATATTTTCCACAGTGGCGGATAAGAGCTATGAACAGATGATATCTTATCTGTGCGGGAACTTAGAGGCATCGGCTTATATTGTCACGGAGATTGATGACAGGCGGAAACTGCCGGCCCGGGAACTGGGACAGGTATTTGAGCGATATACAGATAAAAGAGTCATTGTGAAAAATGAGTTGGGGGATGCCCTCGACACGGCCCGGGATATCAGAGGAGATGGAGAGATCTACTGTCTTGGTTCTCTGTATCTGGCGGGAATGGTGAAGAAGCTGTTGGCAGGAGGAGAAGAGCATGCTTGATTTTGAAGAAGAATTGAAGAAATTCCAGCCCAGTGTGGAAGTGGAAGATATAGAAGATGCGGTCTATCAGGAGGATCTGACTGATATGACGGATATACTCAAGGAAATGATAGAGCAGACGAAGTAGAAGAAGGGTTACGACGATATATGGATTATTCAATGAAACTCTTATACCAGTCCAATTATTGGTATAACGATGGACTTAAGAAAGCCAATATCCGGGATTTATCCGGTGCGATAACATCCTTGAGGCGCAGTTTACAATACAATAGAGCGAACATTGCAGCCAGAAACCTTCTTGGTCTTGTGTATTACGGCAGGGGAGATATCGGCGAGGCTCTGGTAGAGTGGATCCTCAGCAAGAATTTCCAGTCTCATGAAAACATATCCAACTATTACATCCAGAAGCTTCAGGAGACGCCAGGAGAGCTTGATACGCTGAATCAGGCGATTAAGAAGTTCAATCAGGCTCTTGGCTATGCCCGTCAGAACGGTGAGGACCTGGCAATCATACAGCTTAAGAAGGTCGTCGCCGCCCATCCGACATTTGTGAAAGCATATCAGCTTCTTGCGCTATTATATCTACAGACGGAGCAGTATTCCAAAGCGAGGCAGTGCCTGAGGATAGCCCACAAGCTGGACACGACGGATGACATCACGCTCAGGTATATGCATGAGCTGAACCAGGTACGCAGATCTAAAAATGCCAGAATCAAGGAGAAGGATACCGAGGAACAGCAGCAGACCGTTACTTATAATATTGGAAATGAAACAATCATACAGCCGGTGTCATCAAGCTATAAAGAACACACAGGGCTGCATACGATTGTGAATATAGCAATCGGAGTGCTTGTCGGAGTTGCGGTCATGTGGTTTATGATTATGCCCGCGATTAACGCTTCAAAGCAGGATAAGCTCAACAAGCAGACCGTGGCGTTCAGCGACCAGATTGCAACCCAGAAAGCACAGATAAGTGCGTTGAAGAAAGAGCTGGAGGATTACCGTTCCACGAGCGAGGAGACGGAGAATGCCAAAGCAACGGCTACTTCTACCCAGGAAAGCTACGAGATCGTCATGAATATCTCCAAGCATTACAATGCGAAAGATATGAGCAACGATGCCATGCTGGAGGAACTTCTGAAAGTAAATGCCGAGTCCCTCGGAACCGTGGGGCGGGAACGCTTTGACGAGATAACCGGGGAGCTCTATCCCAGGATGTGCGAGGACCTGTACTCTACATCTAAGAATAATTTTGAAGTTGCCAACTATGATACGGCCATCAGCAACCTTGAAAAAGTAATGCAGATGGACGAGGGATATTCGGACGGCGGCGCCAAGCTGCTGCTTGCCCGGTCTTATGAAAAGAAAGGCGACCAGGACAAGGCGAATATCGAGTATCAGAAGATCATCGAGAACTATCCGAACACCGAGGCGGCATCCGAGGCGCAAAGCGCGCTGGATGAACAGAAGGCCGGCGGGGATAGCAAAGACGATGGCGGCACAGACGATCAAACTGAATAAGGAATAAAACAGGGTTACAGAAGATAAAGGATATGCAATTAGATTGCATGTCCTTTTTTGGTGACAACGAAGAAGGGGTTGGGGACGGAGGTTTTTTAGATTTCCTCCGTCCCCAATTAAAAAAGCCCTGTCCCAAATTGAATTTGCCCTGTCCCGATATAAAACATAGAAAAGAGGAGGAGTAACATGAAGTATGAAGTGCAGGAGAATTGTCTTACCATATTCCTGCCGACAGAACTGGATCATCACAATGCAGAGAGCATCAGGCGGGAGGCTGACCATCTGATTGAAAAGAACCATATCCGATATGTAATCTTTGATTTTGAGGATACGGTTTTCTGCGACAGTTCGGGGATTGGCGTGATTATGGGACGCTACAAGCGAATCTATATGTTAGGAGGAGAGGTGTGTGCAGTCCACACCAATGAAAGAATGAAGAAAATATTGACGATGTCCGGAGCAACAAAAATTATGAAGATATATGAGGAGGATAAGTAGATGGAAAATACGAATGAAATGCAGTTAATATTCGACAGCCGATCATCGAATGAGTCGTTCGCCAGGGTGACGGTAGCAGCTTTTATGACCTCGCTGAATCCAACAGTGGAAGAAGTCTCGGATGTCAAGACTGCCGTATCTGAGGCGGTCACCAACGCGATTATCCATGGATATGAGAACGAGATACATAATATCTATATCCGCTGCAGGACAGAGGAAAAGACATTATACCTGGAGATCGAGGACAAGGGAAAAGGGATTCCGGATGTAAAAAGGGCCATGGAGCCGTTGTTTACGACGAAGCCGGAACTGGACCGCTCTGGCATGGGCTTTTCGTTCATGGAAGCTTTCATGGACCATCTGGAAGTTGATTCTGAACCAGGAAAAGGAACAACCGTAAAAATGGAAAAGACTATTGGTAAAGGACGTAAGGTATGGACCACACAATCGCTTTGATTCAAAAATCTCACCAGGGGGATGAAAAAGCGAGAGCACAGTTAGTGGAGGAAAATGCAGGACTTGTATGGTGCATTGTTAAACGTTTTTATAACCGGGGCGCCGAGGCGGAAGACCTGTTCCAGGTCGGGAATATCGGACTTTTAAAAGCAATCGACAAGTTTGACATGTCGTATGAAGTGAAGTTCTCGACCTATGCTGTTCCGATGATATCAGGAGAGATAAAACGTTTCCTGAGAGATGACGGTATGATCAAGGTGAGCCGTTCGTTAAAGGAGCTTGCCTATAAAGCATATCTCTGTCAGGAAAGGCTTCAGGAGGCACTTGGACGGGAACCGACCATCACCGAGATAGCAGAATACCTTGAGGTCGACAGGGAAGAGCTTACGATGGCTCTGGATGCAAGCGGTGATATCGAATCGCTGCATAAACCGATATATCAAAAGGAAGGACAGGAAATCCGCCTTATGGACAAGCTGCCGGAAAAGGAAGGCGGAGAGGAGAAAATACTGAACCATATGCTGCTCCAGCAGCTGCTGGAATATCTGAACAAAGATGAACGACAGCTTATCTATCTGCGGTATTTTGCCAACCAGACGCAGTCGCAGGTAGGTCAGGAGCTGGGTATATCCCAGGTTCAGGTATCGCGTCTGGAAAAGAAAATATTAAAACGTCTGCGCGAAAGAATATAAAAAGCATACCCGTGTATATTTTCCCGAAATATATCCATACTAACCCACAAAAGAAGTATAAGGAGGGTGTCAGTATGGATGAGGCCAGGAAAAAACTCCGGGTATGCTTAATTTGTGTTGTGGCGGCGGCCGTGATAATCGGCTGTATCTACTACTTTAATGATGTAAGAAGCAAAAGCGACATCAGCGAGGGGACATTAATCATGACTGAAACGGAAAGCAGGGTGTAGGCATGGCGGCAAACAGCGAGACAGTATATATAAAAGCGGACAGGAACGTAGAGGTCACCAAGCCCGATGTGACGTTAGGGGACGTGCTTACGATGGAATGCTCCAATCCGTCGGTCGTTCCGAAGCTGAATACACTGAAGCTTCTAAAGTTTCATCACACAGATAAGAAAAGCCAGAACAGAGTTGCAGTATCTATCTTAAAAGTGATAGAAATTATCCACGAGCAGTTCCCCAACATGGATATACAGAACCTGGGGGAGCAAGATTTTATCGTAACATACGAACAGCAGCAGACGGCCGGTGGACTTGTACATGCCCTGAAAGCAGCAAGTGTTATCGTCATTACGTTCATAGGTGCTGCATTTTCTATTATGGCCTTTAACAATGACGTTGATACGGTCAAGCTGTTCTCTCAGATATATAAGCTTGTGACAGGGCAGAAGTCTAGTGGCTTTACGATTCTGGAGCTTACGTATTGTATCGGGCTGATTATAGGTATTCTCATATTCTTTAATCACTTTGGAAAGAAAAAATTCACCGTAGATCCGACTCCAATGGAAGTTGAGATGCGTCTTTATGAAAATGATATCCAGACGACATTGATAGAAACTTATTCCAGAAAGGGCAAAGAGCAGGATGTGGGCAGCACAAATCCTTCTGGCACTCATCGGACTTAGCGCCGGAGTAGTTGTTGCCGGCGGTCTGTTTTCCTTTATCATCGGACTTGGAGTCGTATCCGATTTTGCAGACCGTACGCACACCGGAGAACACATCTTATTGTATGAGGACTGCGTCGCACTTGGCGGCATGCTTGGCAATATATTCTTTATCTACAGGATTGACATACCGCACGGCGGCTTCCTGCTGCCGATATTCGGGCTGTTTGCAGGCATATTTGTTGGCTGCTGGTCCATGGCGCTGGCAGAAATCTTAAACGTATTTCCAATTTTTATCCGGCGGGTAAAGCTATTGAGATACATCCCTTATCTAATCGCCGGGATGGCATTGGGCAAAGGAATCGGCTCACTGATATTCTTTTTCAACCGTTGGTAAAAAGAGACACGGCAAAATCAATCGGGGACAGGGGAAAGTGAGGTTGGGGACGGAGGTTTTTTAAAAAACCTCCGTCCCCAACCTCACCCGCCCGAGTTATCCCCAAAAGGAGGTATAATTGTGGATAAGCAAAAACAGCAGCAGGCTTATGAAAATTATGTTAAACAGAAAACGCCGGTACACAATCTTCCGGCAAATATGGCGAAGGCTTTCGTTATCGGAGGCATCATCTGTGTCATAGGACAGGCAATTTTGAATTATTGTGAGAAGGTGGGGCTTGATAAGGACACGAGTGCGGGATGGACGTCTCTCATTCTTATCCTGCTCAGCGTACTGCTGACCGGGATTAATGTATACCCGAGCATCGCCAAATGGGGCGGAGCCGGCGCGCTTGTGCCAATTACCGGTTTCGCTAACTCTGTGGCAGCGCCTGCCATAGAATACAAGAAGGAAGGCCAGGTCATGGGTATTGGCTGTAAGATTTTCACGATTGCAGGTCCGGTTATTCTGTATGGTATTTTCACGAGCTGGGCCATCGGGTTTGGATATTGGATTTTAAAACTTGCGGACATCATCAAATAGATTTTTTCAATAGACAACATATTCCCGATTCTTACCGCATAAGGTTGTACTAGGACAGGAAGTACAGGCCTGTTGAATTCCATTTTAAGGGGTTAATGCGGATAAGGAGAGGGAATATTATGTTTGAAAACAAGACAGTCAGGGAGACATGCGAAGAGCTGAGAACTAATTCAGAGCATGGCCTTTCCTATGCGGAAGCAGCGCAGCGCCTGCAGGACAATGGTACAAATGAGCTCAAGTCTGCCAGAAAGAAGACGAAGATTGAGTCGTTCTTCGAGCAGCTTAATGACCCGCTCATATATGTCCTGCTTGCCGCGGCGGCGGTTTCTATACTGTTACAGGAAGTCAGCGATGCCATCATTATAATCGTCGTAGTGCTGATGAACGCGTTTGTCGGTATCATCCAAGAAGGAAAGGCGCAAAAAGCGCTAGATTCCCTGAAGAAGCTGACAAGCCCAAGGGCAATCGTAATCCGTGAAGGAAAAGAGCAGGAGGTACAGGCGTCTTCGCTCGTGCCAGGAGACATCGTATGTCTGGACGCCGGCTGCCAGGTACCTGCCGATATGAGGCTTGTCAAGGCAAATAATCTAAAGATAGAAGAATCTGCGCTGACCGGAGAATCGCTGCCGATTGAAAAAAATGTAGACTTTATTGCCGGAAAAGGGAAGGGACAAGGATACAAAGCGTCGTCCGTTCCACTTGGAGACCGCAGAAACATGGCATATATGTCCACCATTGTGACAAACGGGCGTGGGATTGGGATAGTGACAGCCACAGGGATGCATACAGAAATCGGGAAGATAGCGGCACTGATCAATGACAGCCAGGAGGAGATAACACCGCTGCAGAAGCGCCTGGGAGAACTTGGAAAGATGCTGAGCATACTGTCGCTTGGACTGTGCGCCGCCTTATTTGTGATTGCGGTACTACAGCACCGTAACATGGCAGAGATGCTTATCACAGCCATATCACTTGCAGTGGCCGCGGTACCGGAAGGGCTTCCGGCCGTCGTTACAATCTGTCTGGCACTAAGCGTGACGCGGATGGTAAAGGTACATACGATAGTCAGGAGGCTCCCTTCTGTAGAAACGCTCGGAGCAGTAAGCGTTGTCTGCTCTGACAAGACGGGGACGCTGACACAGAATAAGATGACAGTGGAAGGCTGCTATATCAATCAGAGAATCTTAGACAAGAAGGAGCTAAACGTAAGGGAACATAAGGAGCTGCTACAGGGAATGACGTTGTGTAACGACGCAGTCCAGAAGGATGGAAACAGCATCGGCGACCCGACAGAACTGGCCCTTTTGAATCTTGCGGAACAGTATGGCATCCGAAGGGAAGCGCTGGAGAAGGAGATGCCGAGGAAAAAGGAGCTGCCCTTTGACTCCGGGCGCAAGATGATGTCCACCATGCACAAGAACGGCTCTTCTAACGTGACGTATACAAAAGGCGCTCCGGACGTGGTACTCAAAAGATGCAGCCGCATACTGATACGAGGCAATGTTACGGCCATGACGGAAACGCACCGCCGCCAGATTCAAGAAGCAATCGAGAAAATGTCTTCGCAGGCGCTGAGAACGCTGGCAGTGGCTATGCGCGTTGGTGGTACGGCACCGGTGGAACGGGAATTGACTTTTATTGGAATGGTGGGGATGAGAGACCCGGCCAGGCCGGAGGCAAAAGGTGCGGTGGCCAGATTCAAGCAGGCAGGAGTTACGACGGTAATGATAACAGGAGACCATGTAGACACTGCATTTGCAATAGCCCGGCAGCTTGGCATAGTAGAACGCCAGGAACAGTGCATGACAGGAGAAGAAGTGCAGAACCTGCCGGAGGATAAGTTTTTGAAGAAGCTGGACGACGTACGTGTATTTGCCCGGGTATCCCCGGAACATAAGGTACGTATTGTAAAAGGATTTAAGACAAGGGGAAATATCGTTGCGATGACGGGCGACGGTGTAAATGATGCCCCTTCCCTCAAATCAGCAGATGTGGGAATCGCGATGGGAATGACAGGGACCGATGTGGCCAGGCAGGCATCGGACATCATATTGACAGACGATAATTTTGCAACGATAGAGAAAGCCATTGAAGAAGGCAGAGGAGTGTACGAGAACATCCGAAAGACGGTAATATTTCTCCTGTCCTCCAACCTCGGCGAGATTATGACGATGTTTCTCGCTGTGCTCTGTGACATCGCGTCGCCGCTGAAATCAAGCCACATCCTCTGGATCAACCTGATTACAGACTCCTTGCCGGCGCTGGCGCTTGGCGTGGATGAAAACGACGGGGACAGCCTGATGGAAGAGCCTCCGAGAAAAGCCAAGGAAAGCCTGTTCGCGAGAGGGGGCCTGGCATGTACATGTTTCTATGGACTGCTCATTGCGGGAATCAGCCTGACTGCATTTTTTACGGTTCCTTATGAACTGCTCATGAGCAAAGGCGCCCCGTTTTCGATTTCCAATATCGCGCTTGCACTCCAGAGCGAAGAGATACTCATGAGAGCCCAGACATACGCATTTACAGTATTGGGGATGTCGCAGCTGTTCCATGCGGTTGGGATGCGGGATATCCACAGGTCGGTGTTCCGCATGAACCATCTGGAAAATAAATGGATGATTGTAGCCTTTATACTTGGATTCGTACTTCAGATATCTGTGACGGAGATTCCGGTACTCATCCAGGCTTTCGGCACGGTCCATCTCGAACTTCATGAATGGATCCGGCTGACGATGCTGGCAGCATTTCCAATACTGGCCCATGAGCTTATGGTGTTTTTGCAAAAACCGGAAAAGGATGTATGCAATCAAGTGAAAATGGAAAGCATAAGAATCGATAGGTAATCCTATCGGTTCTTTTATGTTATTAAGGAATAGTAAGATAGGAAGGGAAACAAGAATGATTCAGGGATTACAAAGCATTGCGTTTGAAAACTCACCTTATATAGTCGGCAGCGCATCCGTTGTTGGAAAAAAAGAAGGAGAAGGGCCGCTCGGAAGCATGTTCGACATGGTGGAAGAAAATGACCTATTCGGCGAAGAGACGTGGGAGGCGGCAGAGAGTACCATGCAGAAAGAGGCGTGCGTACTTGCCCTTGGCAAAGCACATATGGACGCACGGGATATAAGATACCTGTTCGGCGGGGATCTACTAAGGCAGGGGGTAGCCACTTCGATGGGCGTCGAGGAGCTGAGCATACCGATGTTCGGCCTTTACGGTGCCTGCTCTACATCGGGAGAAGCTATCGCGCTGGCATCCATGAGCGTAGCCGCGGGATATGGCGATAACATGCTGGCAGTTACATCCAGCCATTTTGGAAGTGCAGAAAAAGAATTCCGTTTTCCGCTCGGATATGCGAATCAGAGGCCGCTCTCCGCACACTGGACTGTAACGGGCAGCGGAGCATTCGTGGTCGGAACGAAGCGCAGCCATGTACGTGTGACAGGTATCACCGTCGGTAAGATTGTAGATTACGGACTTAAAGATTCACAGAACATGGGAGCATGCATGGCACCTGCTGCCTGCGACACGATATTGAGGAATCTGGAAGATTTCGGCCGTACGCCAGATGACTACAACCGTATCGTGACAGGCGATCTGGGATATGTCGGACAAAGCATCCTGTTCGATCTGATGAGGGGAAAAAACGTTGATATAAAGAAAAATCATATGGACTGCGGAATGACGATCTATGACCAGAAGACACAGGACACCCATGCCGGAGGGAGCGGCTGCGGGTGTGCGGCCGTAACACTTTCCTCCTATATACTGCCGAAGCTAGAGCGGGGAGAGTGGAAACGGATACTTTTCGTGCCGACGGGCGCCCTCATGTCCACCGTCAGCTTCAACGAAGGAGAAAGCGTGCCGGGTATTGCACACGGCATAGTGCTCGAACACTGCTGAGAAGGGACACGGCAAAACGAAAAAGGGACAGGGAAAATTTAATTTGGGACGGAGTTTTTCTAAAAATACCCCGTCCCCAATTTACAAGGAGGTAGGATATGGATTATGTTAATGCATTCTGGATTGGGGGACTGATCTGTGCTCTTGTACAGATTCTGCTGGACAGGACGAAGCTGATGCCGGGCCGCGTCATGGTACTGCTCGTATGTTCGGGAGCGGTGCTCGGGGCGCTTCAGATATATGAGCCATTTCTTAAGTTTGCCGGTGCCGGTGCAAGTGTACCACTATTAGGGTTCGGCAATGTGTTGTGGAAAGGCGTTAAAGAGGCGGTAGACAGCCACGGATTCATCGGTATCTTCATGGGAGGATTCAAGGCCAGTGCAGTGGGAATCTCTGCGGCTCTCATCTTTGGATATCTGGCATCTTTGATATTTGAACCTAAAATGAAAAAATAAAAAATCTTGTTGTTTTCTCCTTATGATAATGGTATTGTAAAAATGATGGTTTTGAAGGATATGAGTACATTAGGAGGAAATCAATGGACTACGTAAATATTATAATCCCCTTTGTCGGTGGTCTCGGCATGTTCATCTACGGCATGCAGATTATGGCGCAGGGACTGGAAAACGCGGCAGGCAATAAGATGAAATCACTGCTGGAAGTGCTGACGAAGAATAAGCTCATGGGGGTGCTTCTCGGCGCGGCAATCACGGCAGTAATACAGAGCTCATCAGCCACGACAGTCATGGTCGTAGGCTTTGTAAATGCCGGCATCATGAACCTGTCTCAGGCGATGGGGGTCATCATGGGTGCCAATGTCGGGACGACAGTGACCGGCTGGCTTGTCTCATCTGTAGAGTGGGCGGAATTTCTAAGCCCGTCAAAAGTAGCCCCGATTGCAGTCATGCTCGGTGTTGTCATCATGCTTATCGGAAAGAGACGTTCTTCAAAGGAAATAGCAAGTATTATCGTAGGTTTCGGTCTTCTGTTCATCGGTATCACGACGATGTCCTCGGCAGTCGCGCCGCTTCAGGATTCCGAAGGATTTCGCAATATATTCGTGACATTGGGAGGCAGCCCGCTTCTCGGCATACTTGCGGGTGCACTGGTCACGGCAATCATCCAGAGTTCATCCGCGTCCGTCGGTATACTGCAGAGTCTTGCCGCCGCGGGCCTCGTGCCGTTTAGCGCGGCAATCTATATTATCATGGGACAGAACATTGGAACATGTGTGACTGCCATGCTGTCCAGTATGGGGGCTAAAAAGAATGCCAAGACGGCAGCGCTCATGCATCTTCTGTTTAACATTATCGGAACGGTAATATTCAGCCTGATTGCTATCTTGTACTTTGAAGTGCTGAATCCGCTTGCGGGCACCGGAGTTATAACACAGACGCAGATAAGCTTGGTTCATACGGTCTTCAATATTGGAACCACGGTACTTCTGTTCCCTATGTCCAACTGGATTATCAGGCTGGCAAAGAAAATCGGCCGGGTGGAAGAAGCAGAGCAGGACAAGAGCAGGGTGCTGTTGGACGACCGTATTCTGGAGACACCGGTTATGGCGTTGCAGTCAACGGTAAAGGAAGTCGCACGTATGGGACAGATTGTAGAGGATTCTCTCGATGTTGCGAGAAATGTCTTATTTACGAAGAGCCACGACGACATCCAGTTCCTGAAGGATGAAGAGTCCACGGTGGACAGGCTTAGTGCAGGCATCACGGCATATTCCATCAAGCTGAGCTCCCTGCAGATAAGCGAACGGGAACACCAGGATGTGGCACATCTGCTTCAGATGGTGTCTGACATAGAGCGGATCAGCGATTACTGTGAAAATATTTCCGAGTTTGCGGAGACGTTGTATGAGAAAAAGGTGACATTCTCTGACGTAGGTAAAGAACAGCTGGAAGAGATGCTCGACGTATGTATCGACAGTTACAAATATGCACTCAGAGCTTTCAATGAAGGCAGCAGGGAGATGGCGCTGAAGGTGATTGAAAAAGAGACAAAGGCTGACGATCTGGAGATTGCACTTCGCAGCAAGCATATCAAGCGTCTGACAAATAACCAGTGCAATACGGAGGCAGGTATCGTGTTCCTGGATACACTTGTCTGTCTGGAACGTATCTCAGACCATGCAAGGAATATTGCAGAAGAAGTATTAGAGCAGATAGCATAACCTCGGTGAGGACGGTCATGTAAGCAAGAAGAGCCGGAATCAGGCAAAGCGATGTTACCTCACATAACATCTCTGGCCTGATTCCGGCTCTTCCTCATTGTTCTACTCTATCCGGCTTGTATCCGCCTCACGTAAACTTCCAGATTAACGCGCATCAAAGATACGGATATCCCCATCTTCGCAGCTTACCTTTACCGTCTTCCCGGACGTACCTGTCACACGGCACTGGCTGCCGTCATCACCGGATATGACATCATATTCCGGTATTTGTATATTGCCATATTCTGTGACAAGGTCTAAAGAATAATCCTTGACAGAGGCGGACAGTCCAAGATGCACGTCACCGTATTCGTTCTCAATCTCCGCACTTCCGGTAATGAGACGTTCCACTGTAAAGTCACCGTCATTGAGCCCAGCGTCAAGAGTATCGCTTTCTAATTCTTTCAGTGAGATGTCACCATATTCATTCGTCATCTCTATCCGTTCGGTCTTGATTTTCTGACTTGAAAAATAGCCGTCGTCAAGAGAGGCAGAGAACGTCGTCCCCTCGAAATCTTTCAACGTGACATCCCCATACTCCGACCTGATATCCAAAGTGTCGGCTTTTATGGCCGGCAGATTGATATTCCCGTCTTCCGTCTGTAAATGAACAGTATTGAATACGGTATTTTCCGGTATATAGAGCTTTACATAGTTATCTGTAAAGTCACCGGTCTGAGGTATCATAAAGGTAAAGTTAAAAAAACGCCTATACTCCGCCTCTCTTACTGTCAGATGCCCTTCCTTTACCGTACATACAGGCTTTTTCGGACCCACCAGGCAGTATTCGATTCGAAATGTATCTGACGGGATAATCTGGAGGTCTGCATAGTCCAGGTCTATGTCAATGCTTGTAAATTCCTCAAGCTTGTTTTCGCCGCGGACATAGCTTTTCTGCTCTGCATCATCTGTACCGGAGTGTATCCCGTCACCGTCGACGTAGAATCCCGGGCGTCCCCCCAGGAGTATTCCGAGAATCAGTATAACGATTCCCGCTCCGAAACAAATAAAAGAGATCAACCATATTTTCTTCTTATTTTTCATGTCTGTTCCCCCCCTTGGCAATCTTTCCGAATAATTTCGTCATAGTGTTCAAGAACCATCTGCAGAGCGCTATGCAGCCTATGATGACCCAGATACCTATTCCTGCGCCGATCAGGCCGGCTCCTATCGTCGCGATTCCGTTTGCGGGCGAGGTGAACAGGAACCAGATGCCGATTACTATGGCAGGTACCGAGGATGCCGCAAATGCCAGTGCTGCACAGAACACGGCAAATATAAGCGATACGATGACCAGAACAAAGGCAAGACCGAGCGCTGCGGCGGCAAACGCAAGCGGCAGGCCTATCGGCGCCGCAAATATGGCCAGGATGCCAACCCATACGGCAGAGAAGCTTCTCTTCACATTCTTCGTAGGTTTCTGTGCGTTTTCTACCGCAAAATCGCGGATAATCTGGTCGGCTGCGAGTGCAGGTGACCCTAAGTCTTCGATTGCCTGATTCTCATTTTCGGCTCCTGCGTCTTCAAAATATTCTTCAAAATAGCTGATAGCACGGTCATAGTCTTCTTTCGGAAGCCGTCTGAGTCCATGCTCCAGGCTTTTCATATAATCTGCCCTATTCAATGTCCATACCTCCCTTTACAACCTGGTCTACCGCATCTTTGTACAGCGACCATTCCTTGCTGAGCATTTCAAAAGTCTGTTTTCCTTCGTCAGTGATTCTGTAATATTTCCGGTTCCTCCCCTGATATGGCTGGTCGTATGCTGTCAGGTAATTCTGTTCCTGCAGCCTTCGCAGTACCGGATACAGTGTAGAATCTTTCGTGTTCGATACCTGCTTGATTACCTGGCTTATCTGGTAACCGTAGGAATCTTCCTTGTCTACCACTGCGAGGACAAGAAGATCAAACATCGGTGTATTCATTGGGAATATCATTTCCTCACCCTTTCTATATGTTTTTGATAAGCATATTATATATCGTATAATATATAATGTCAACATATATATAAAGGAAAAGTATATAATTATATGGAACTTATATGACTATGCTGTTTAAACAGCGTATGAGCGCTGGTTTTCAAGTCATATTAAGAAATAATTCATAATTTCATATGGTAAGTCTTCCCTTTTATATAGTAAACTGTATGGTAAGACAGGAGGGACGTATGGAAAAAGTAATTGAGGTAAGAGATTTGTACAAATTATACCGTGTCGGAGATGAAGTTGTACGGGCTCTTGACGGCCTTGATTTCAGCATCTATGAGGGAGAGTTCTGTGCAATCGTCGGAACATCAGGTTCCGGAAAGTCCACATTGCTTAACATGCTGGCCGGGCTGGAGAAACCCACCAAGGGCAGCGTAGTCATAGGTGGCCGGCACATAGAGAAGCTGAATGAGGAACAGCTCGTAAAGTTCCGCCGTGAAAATGTCGGGTTTATCTTCCAGTCATTCCATCTTCTTGGCACATTGAATGCGCTTGAGAACGTGGCGCTTCCGCTAAGTTTCCGAGGCATGCCGAAAGAGGAGAGGATGAAAAAGGCGGATGAGATGCTTCATCTTGTGAATCTGAATAAGCACAAGAACCACAGGCCTAACCAGATGTCCGGCGGGCAGCAGCAGCGGGTCGGAGTCGCGAGGGCACTTGTCGTGGATCCAAAGATAATATTTGCAGACGAGCCGACAGGGAACCTGGACTCCCACACATCGGAAGATGTCATGGGGCTGATGCAGCAGGTCGTGCGGGAACAGAGGAAGACGCTTGTGATGGTTACACATGACGCTCATCTGGCTACATACGCTGACCGGATATTCCACATAAGGGATGGCAATATCATAAAGATAGAAGAGAACAGAGAAAAAGAAACTGTTGAGGGAGGATTATCATGATGAAGACAATGAAGAGATTACTGGCCGTGCTGATCGTATCCGCCGTAACGGCGGCTGCCTTCTTGCCGATGCCGGCAAAAGCAGCAGACGGGGATATCACGTTATCGGTTCCGGGGGTGCTGACGTACCAGTACCAGAAGCCGCAGAAGTTCGTGGTGAACGTGACGAATAATACAACCGATGCTATCAACAATATCGTCGTGTCTCCGGATATGAAGGATGACGTGAGCCAGTGGCCGTTCAAGACAGAATACCAGAAATATGAGGCGAAGATTGATACGCTGGCAGCAGGTGAGACGAAGCCGGTAGAATTCAACTTTACCGCGCGTGACGATGTGCCAAGTACCCGTTTTACGCTGCTTTTCAAGTATACGGCGGACGGAAGCGCAAGCGGCAGCATCACCGGAAGCCAGTCTTTTTATGTGCTCACGACGGCGAAGCCTGCAGATAAGAACACGTCCGGACAGGACAGTAACAACAAGCCGGCAAAGAAGCAGGAGGACGGTGGTTCCAGCGGCACAGATACGATACCGTTAGCGGCAGATGCAGGCGGCTTCAGCAATGGGGATGCTTCTTACAGCGGCGGAGGCGGTGAAGGAGGTTCCGGCGGCAGCAGATCTGTTCCGCGGGTCATCGTCACCGGGTTTGACACGGATCCGGCAGAGGTGCGGGCAGGCAGCAACTTTACGCTGACCATCCACTTGAAGAACACATCCAAAGCAACCAGGGTCGGCAATATGCTTTTTGATTTGAACGCCCCGACGGAAGGTACTGACGAGCAGACGACGGCACCGGCTTTCCTGCCGGCCTCTGGTTCTAGTTCTATCTATCTGGACGGTATCAAGGCGAACGGCACAGCAGACATATCCATACAGCTGAATGCCAAGGCTGACCTGTTGCAGAAGCCGTACAGCATCGACTTGAGCATGAAATATGAAGATGCGGATGCGGCTCAGATAGAAGGGGCCTCCAGCATATCTATACCGGTGAAGCAGGATGCCAGATTTGAATTCAGTGAATTTGAAATAAGCCCGGAGACAATAACAGTTGGAGAAGAGGCAAATGTGATGTGCAGCCTGTACAATCTCGGACGTATCAAGCTGTACAACGTGAAAGCTGCATTCGAAGGCAAATGCGTCAAGAAGGCCGAGACATTTATAGGAAATGTGGAATCAGGCGCGACGGCGTCTATCGATGCAACGCTGGAAGGGACGAAAGAAAGCACAGGTAGTGAAAAAGTAACGATGACGCTGAGCTATGAAGATGAGGCAGGCAAAGTCTTAACCATGACAAAGGAGCTTCAGCTTGAGGTCGGGCCGGAAGGGATGGATGATATGCCTGCGGTGGAGATGGAAGAGATGGAGCAAGGCGGCCTCCCTGTCATCCCGGTTATCGTCATTGCCGTCATCATTGCGGCAGCCGCAGCAGCGGTTATCATTATAAAGAAAAAGAAGAAGAAGCAGATGGCAGATGAAGAGGAGGAATTGCTGAATGAATTGGATGGATCTGCTGAGGATGAGCGGGAGTAACCTCAAAAGAAGAAAACTCAGGACATTTCTGACGGTTCTGGGAGTCGTCATCGGTACAGCATCCATCGTAGTAATGATTTCTCTTGGACTGGGGATGCAGCAGTCGCTTTACAAGGAAGTGGAACAGTCTGGGGGGCTCACGACCATAACGGTAACGGGCAAAGAGGCAGGAGAGTCTATGAGGGGATATTCCGGTGAGGAGAGCTCGGAAGAATCGACCCAATATGTGACAGACGAGACGATAAAGAAGCTGTCGGAGCTGGGGCATGTCAAAACGGCAGCACCGGCATATGATATGTCGGTCATCATGCTGAAAGGCAAATATGAGGCATATGTACAGCTGACGGCGCTGACACCAGACGGGCTTAAGGCAAAGAACATAGAACTAGGGGAAGGGAGCTTTCCAAAGCAGGGAGGAAGCCAGCTGGATATATTGTATGGCAATGCAGTAATAACGAACTTTACAGAACGGAATTCCCAGAGCAGCTATTGGGAGACAGGGGAACTGCCGGATATCAATCTGATGAAAGACTCCGTATTCCTTATCCTTGATCAGGAAGGGTATTATAAGAGCCAGGAGCAGTCTTTCGGAAATGCAGCCGGCAACGGCGACGGACCGGGTAATCCGGGAGAAAGCCAGCCCTCACAGCCGGTCAAGAAACATGCGGTGACTGCAAGCGGCATCGTTGCCGGCGGGCCGGATGAATATAATGCCAACGCATACAGTGCATATTGCGATCTGGAGACGCTGAAGAAGGTCCTGAAGAAAGACTTTGCCGGCAGGGTCGTTCCCGGCCAGCCTACGACCAAATCGGGCAAGCCGTATAAAGAGTTCTGCTATACATCGGCACAGGTGAAAGTAGATGATATAGACAAGGTGGAAGAAGTGTCATCCATCATACGCGAGATGGGCTACAATACGCAGACGAACGCAGAGTATCTGAACAGCATGAAAAGCCAGTTCGCCATCGTCCAGGCAGTGCTTGGAGGAATCGGTGCGGTGTCCCTTCTCGTTGCAGCGATAGGAATCGCCAATACGATGATGATGTCCATCTATGAGCGCACGAAGGAGATAGGAGTCATTAAGGTTCTCGGCTGCAGCCTGAAGAACATCAAGCAGATGTTCCTGATGGAAGCGGCATTTATCGGACTGATAGGCGGAATGGCGGGAAATATACTGAGCTTTCTCATGTCGGGAATCATCAATTTCCTGACAGGGAACGGGGCGGCGATGGGAATCGACGGGAACATCTCGTTCATTCCGTGGTGGCTTGTCCTGCTGTCCATGGGATTTGCGGTATTCGTCGGTGTGGCGGCTGGTTATTTTCCTTCACTGAGAGCTATGCGGCTCAGTCCGCTGGCGGCGATACGCAACGAATAGATAGATATGTGGCGCAAAGCAGGGGGCAGGTGTTAACGATAATCACCTGCCCCCTGCTTCTATTCTTCAATTACATGGATTTCCAGATAGTCGAAATCGATTGAATCTACAAAATTGTCCTGGCTGAACCTGGCCTTGTCATGCCGTTTGAATTCTTCGACTGTTGCGTCGAGCCAGATTGGCTTGCTCAAGTCAAATTCATAGCAGATGGCATCCAAAGCGTTGAATATCTTATGTGTTCGGGTATCATCACTGTCATCGCAGATGACCGTGTCCCGGAGCATCTTGTTATCTTTGAATTCTTTTCCCCATAATCGGAACATGGCGTGGCCCTCCTTTGTGTCATATATCTGTACCTTGCCGGTAAAGTTGAGTATATCACCAGATCAGGAAGATGTAAATGCCCGTTATCATGAAAAAAAGATGCAGCCGGTAAGAGCTGCATCTTGAGGAAAGGGAATGAAAAAAACAATCTATTATAAATCAAACGTAATGTCTTTAGGCGAAGCTGGCGGAAATACAAGTATTTTCTGCTCTGTACTAACGTCAGCTTCATTTGATAATTTAAGTATATAAAACAATTGTGTCTAACATGTGACGCCTGTCTAAAGAAAAGATGAAGATATGATAATAAACTTATAAACTATATAAACGAATTGTAAATATAAAAAAATCCGTAGCCGGACTTGCATTTTACGGCGGTATGGTGTATGAAATATACATACCCCTGGCACCTTGGGGAAGTTCAGACCACAGTGAAAGGATAAGATATATGGATGGAGATAAAAGAAGAGAAGCAATACTGGAGCTGCTTAAGACAGAGGAGGAACCTATTTCCGGTACGGCTCTCGCGAGGCGGATGGGCGTGAGCAGACAGATAATCGTTCAGGACATCGCCCTGCTGCGCGCAACGAATAAGAATATCCTGTCTACGAATAAGGGATATATCCTGTATGGCAGGGAGAACGGTACAGGCACACATAAGCGGGTAGTCATGGTCAAGCATGATAACAGAAAGATGGCGGAAGAGCTGTATTGCATTGTAGATGCAGGGGCCAAAGTCCTGGACGTGATTGTAGAGCACGAAGTATATGGCCAGATAGCTGTGGATTTATGCATCAACAGCAGGAAAGATGTGGATGAATTCATGGAGAGGATTCTTTCAGACACGGCCAAGCCGCTAAAAGAGCTGACGGGCAATATTCATTATCATACGATAGAGGCTTCGGACAAGGGAATCTTGGACGAGGCTGAAAAAAGGCTGAGAAAAGCCGGAGTGCTGGTTGACTGATGTCTGCCCGTTGCTCCGGCTTCTGCCGTTTTTCATGTCTGTTTTATTCTTCTATCCAGCAGGCATCTGCAGGCACTTCTTTCACGAAGATTCTACCGATGTTATCCGGATTCTTTGCCTGATGGTACTTGAATACCATATGTCTGTCGTCCAGTCTGCCGAGAATTTCTACTTTGCCGTCCGGATTAGACAAGGCATACCGGAAGCACTTTCCGTTGCCGTTCTGCATCCTTTTCACCTGTTCTACGATATCGTAGCCTGTCTGGAGCGGCACCTGGAACTGGTTCTTTACACCGGTTACCGGCCGGCATTGGAATACGTAATACGGAATGATGCCCACCTTCGTAAACTGTTTCATCAGACCGGCAAGCACGTCCGGGCTGTCATTGATGCCTTTTAGAAGCACCGTCTGGTTCTTGACGATCAGGCCAAGGCTCTGCAGGCATTTGACTGATTTGACAGCGTCCGCGGTAAGCTCGGACGGATGGTTGAACTGTGTCATGATATAGATCTGCTTCTTTGAACTGTACTGCCGGAATATGTCCTGAAGTTCTAAATCACCGGTAATCCTCTCAGGAAAGACGACAGGAATCTTTGTTCCGAAGCGTATGTAGTCTATATGGCTGATGGAGCATAATGCGGACAGATACCGTTCGATTACAGAGTTGTCGAGAAGAAAGGAATCGCCTCCCGAGATGAGCACATTGCTGATCTCCGTGTGCTCTTCAATGTAAGATATTACTTGATCAAGATCTTCCACGACTTCTTCTGTATGGCTTCCAACCATCCGCTTGCGGAAACAGTACCGGCAGTACATTGCACACCGGTTAGTGGAAAGCAGCAGCACGGTCTGGGGATACTTGTGCTGCAGCCCCTTGAGCTTCGTGTTGGAAGATTCTCCGCTCGTATCAAAGGTACCGGTTATATCCATCTCTGAAAAAGAGGGAATACTCATCTTGCGGATGCAGTCGCTTTCATCACCCGGATCAATTAACGACAAATAATATCTGGGGACGGACATAGGATATTTCTCCAGAATACTGCGCGCATTATCGTCGCTTGTGTCAATACCGGGAATGCATGCGGCCAGTTCATCCAGCGTTGTTATGTTCTGTCTCAATTCTTCCTGCCATTTCATATAGTCTGTGCACCTCCATTCCCTGTCGGTATTTCAGCAGCTGGCTGATGCATGTACTACGCTGCGGCAGCTGGAAATAACAACATATAATTTAGTATATCATGAAGAAGGCAAAGAAAAAAAGTAAATAATTCTTAACTATTATTAAATATGCAATGTGCCATCCGCTATGGGAGTCATGGAATCAATACTTGATTTCAATACAGTATTGTGATAGACTTTGCAAGTGACAAGACAGTTGTAATTACAATGAGGGCAAAATGGGAGATTACATATGGAAAGATTGAAAAAAGTACTGGACCGGATATTTATTGACGGCTTAAGCGCCATGGCTCAGGGGCTGTTTGCCACTTTGATCATCGGCACGATTATTCAGCAGATTGGTACGCTTGTCGGGGGGCCTGCGGGAGATATGATCTATGCGCTCGGCAAGGTGGCCGCATCATTGACCGGCGCGGGAATCGGTGCTGCTGTGGCATATCGATTCAAGGAGGGCCCGCTCGTGGTCGTATCTGCGGCCACGGCAGGTATGGTGGGAGCATTTGCAAGCAAGCTTCTGGCCGGAGCGGTGCTGGTCGACGGCGCTATGGTATACGCAGGGCCAGGTGAGCCGCTTGGGGCATTTATAGCCGCTTATGTAGGAATCTTATTTGGACATCTCGTATCTGGCAAGACAAAGGTAGATATATTGGTCACTCCTATCGTTGCGATAGGTACGGGTTCCGCCGTCGGCCTTGTGCTCGGACCGCCCATATCTGGGTTTATGGCTTGGCTTGGTTCCCTGATCAACTGGGGGACAGAACAGCAGCCGTTTCTGATGGGCATCGTGGTATCGGTGCTGATGGGTATGATACTCACACTGCCGATCAGCTCTGCGGCACTTGGAATCATACTGAACCTGTCGGGACTTGCTGCGGGGGCGGCTACGGTAGGCTGCTGCTGTAATATGGTAGGCTTTGCGGTCGCCAGCTACCGGGAGAACAAAATCGGCGGCCTGCTGGCACAGGGGATCGGGACATCTATGCTCCAGGTACCCAATATCGTACGCAGGCCGGTCATATGGCTGCCTGCAATCGCATCCAGCGCCATACTTGGGCCGGTAGGCACGATGGTATTGCATATGACAAGCAACGCCACCGGATCGGGCATGGGAACCGCGGGGCTTGTAGGACAGATAATGACATGGCAGACGATGATCCAGACGGAACCGGCATCCGTTGTCATGATTAAGATCCTGGTTATCCAGATTATCCTTCCGGCGGCAGTAACGCTGGCTGTCTCTGAATTCATGCGGAAAAAGCAATGGATTAGATTTGGAGACATGAAGCTGGATTTATAGAAGAGACATACGGCCGCGAGCCACTTAACGGTGGTTCGCGGCCGTATATTTATGTATATCCCGGTAGTACTGCCGTGTCTGCAGGCAGCCAGGTAAATAGTTCGAAACCGTGCTATACATTTGCCCCAACGGATATTATAATAGAAGTATCAGCTGTAATACAAACAGGAGAGAAGAGCGAGGGGGGGACCTATGACAGGTACGGGGAGAATTCACATTTACTATGGAAACGGCAAGGGCAAGACGACGGCGGCAATGGGTCAGGCTGTGCGGGCTGCCGGCTGTGGGCTTAAGGTGCTCGTGTTCCAGTTTCTGAAAAATAATGCTTCTAATGAAAGGAACATATTGGAGAAAATAGATAATATCACCTGTCTGCCGGGAAGAGAGCATGTGAAGTTCGTCAGCCAGATGAATGGAGATGAGAAGGCCGAACTGCGGCATTACAATACAAAGGCGCTGGATGAAATTGTGAAGTTCTGCAGCCCTTTTGATATGCTCGTGCTTGACGAGATATTGTGCGCGGTGCAGCTCGGCGTGCTGAGCGAAGAGAAGCTGATCCGTTTTCTGGAACATAAGCCGAGGGGGCTTGAGGTTGTCATGACAGGACATGAAATATCGGAACGTATGCTCGGGATGGCGGATTATGTGACAGAGATGCGTAAGGTCCGGCATCCATATGATGAGGGGAAGATGGCCCGGGAGGGTATCGAATATTAGCATACCATGCGCAGACTTTCTTAAATAACTGTGAAGTCTATGACAATATAAAGAGATTATGATATAATAACCGTGTACGAAAATAACTCTTCGCAAGTGAGAGGAGAGAAGTAGCATGACGGCAGCGATTAAAAACTACGAGGATGTTGACAGTTGGAAGACGATAATGTTTTTGTACACTTCAGCGTTAAAAGAAGTCGGAACTAAGCTGGAGATCCTAAATGATGAATTTCAGCATGTGCATCAGTATAACCCAATTGAACATATCAAGACGAGAGTGAAGACACCGGAGAGCATAGTTAAGAAGTTAAGAAGATATGGATATGAGACATCCATTGAGAATATGGTAAAGTATGTGAACGACATTGCAGGGGTCAGGCTGATCTGTTCCTTTACATCCGACATCTACAGGCTGGCAGAGATGATAGGGAACCAGAGTGACCTCAAGGTACTTTCTATCAAGGATTATATCAAGAATCCGAAGGAGAGCGGGTATAAAAGCTATCATATGCTTGTATCGGTTCCCATCTTTTTGTCAGACAGTGTCGTGGATACGAAAGTAGAGATACAGATACGGACGATTGCCATGGATTTCTGGGCAAGCCTGGAACATAAAATATATTATAAATTTGAAGGGAACGCGCCTGATTACATCAGCAGGGAACTGCGGGAATGTGCGGAGATGGTAACTACTCTTGACGAGAAGATGCTGTCACTGAACGAAGCGATACAGGCGTGTCTGGAAGAACAGGAAGAGTTTAATAAACGTACAAAGAATGATACCGGAAACAGCAGGAATAACAGCAGTATCATACAGGCCTGAGCTTTTGCTCAGGCTTTTTTTGTTATATTTTAGATTATTGTTGTAAATCACTAAAGCAAGTGCTAGAATGAGTCTTGATTATTTGAGAATTTACATACATATGCAGGAGGTCATGCCATGAGCGGTTTTAAGGAGAACAAGAAGGAATTACTGATACAGGCAGTCTATGCTGTCATGGGAAGCTTATTATTCGCATTGGGCGTGAACCTGATTATCGTTCCGCTCGGCCTGTACAACGGGGGATTTATGGGTGTCGCACAGCTGCTGCGTACATTTTTTGTAGAAGTCTGCCGGATTCCGATACCTTCAGGGATAGATATGTCGGGTATCATTTACTTTATCATCAACATTCCGCTGTTCTATATGGGCCTTCGCATACTGGGCAAGGAGTTTGCCGTGAAGACCTTGATAACAGTCACCATACAGAGTATATTCCTTGTCGTCGTACCTATTCCGGCGGCTCCCATCATTGAAGATTTCCTGACGTCATGTATCATCGGCGGACTGATAGCGGGAACGGGGACAGGACTTGTACTGCGTGGCAGGAGCTCCGGCGGCGGGCAGGATATCATCGGGCTCTGCTGTGCCAAGAAATATCCTAATTTCAGCGTGGGCAGAATTAACATCATCATGAATATACTTGTCTATGTAATCTGCCTGTTCATGTTCAATATAGAGATAGTAATCTATTCACTGATATATACGACGGTGCTGGCGATGGCGCTCGACCGGGTGCACATCCAGAATATCAACACAAGTGTGATGATATTTACGAAGAAGCTCGGAATATCCAAGGCAATCATAGAACAGACCGGGCGCGGCGTGACGAACTGGGACGGAGAAGGCGCGTACACGAACAAGACATCCTACATACTATTCGTGATGATATCAAAATATGAAGTCGGACAGATAAAAAGAATCGTACACGGCATAGATCCGAATGCATTCATGATATTTACAGAAGGATGTGCCGTCGAAGGGAATTTTGAGAAGAGGCTGTAAAAAGGGACACGTTGAACGCTTGTTGGGGACGGGGTTTTTTTGAAAAAACCCCGTCCCCAACGAATAATGAAAGGAGACAGATTATGGGGCAGATTACTTATCGCACGGCGAAGGAAAGTGATGCGGGAAAGATTGTGGCTTTCTACAATTATGTGGGAGGAGAGACGAGCTACCTGAGTTTTGAGAAGGATGAGTATCCGATGGACGTGGAAGCCCAGGCAGAGTCTATAAGAGGTCTGGAAGGGAACGAGACGAATATCATGCTCATGGCGATGGACGGGGAGGAGATTGCGGGGATAGCCACAATCAGTTCATCCCATAAGGTCAAGGCCCGACATGATGGGGGCCTTGGGATCGTAGTCGCGAAAAGATATCAGGGACAGGGAATCGGTACAGAATTGATACGCCGGCTCATCGAATGGGCAAAAGGAAACGGCATTACGAGAAGGATCAGCCTGGACACACGTGCGGACAACGTCAAGGCTGTAGAACTGTACATGAAGCTGGGATTTATCGTGGAAGGGTGCAGGCGCAACGCTACTATGCTGGATGGGAAATATTATGATATATATGTGATGGGAATGATGTTATAAGACGGTGACATGCGGCAGACTTGGTACTCAAGCCTGCCGCATGTTCTGCTTTGCTTACATTGCCAGCCCGCATTCCAGAGCCAGCGCCATATACCTGTCACAACTGCCAAGGCCGTATTCCGTCAGGTCCCGCTGCTGCCATTCCTCGCCGGAGAGGCTGTCAGCCCCGAAGAGGAACTGGACAAAGCGAACGCCTCTGTACCTGGCCGCCGCGAGCAGTGCGGAGTATTCCATATCGGTCCCTACACAGCCAAGCTCTCTGTAATTGCGGATGGCATCTGCCGTCTCCCGGTATATGGCGTCCGTCGTCCATATTTTCCCGCAGACATACGGATAACCGCACGTTTTCATACAGCTTTTCAAAAGTTCCGTATCACAGGAATCGGGCGCAATCTCCATGCCTGGCGGAAGATAATGGTAGCTCGTTCCCTCTTCTCTTATCGCTGCCGTCGGTATGATAAGACGGCCGTTCACCTTGCCATCATCAAGTACGCCGCAGCACCCGAAGTAGACGAACTTTCTTGCCCCAAGCGCTATCATCTCTTCAAGGCAGCAGACGGCGGCCGGCGCGCCGACAAGAGAGAGGAAGAAAGCAAATTCCCGGCCCCTGTGCGTAAGCTTGTATACAGGATTCGTACCGTTGGCGGTGTACATATCAGCTATTTTTTCTACATGGTCCAAAGCTGCAATCCTGTCTATAATCTGCTTAGAGAAGGTAGATATGCATATATCCGGGAAGCCTTCGACAGGACTGACAGAATCGGTCGGATTGATAAATGCGGGGGAAGATGTTCTGCTTTCAAAAAATACTGTTTTCATTTAATTTCACTCTCTTTCCGGCAATAATAACTGCCTGACCTGTCCGGTTATTCTTCGCGGGATATCTCTGCCGACAGGCATCAGCCTGCTGTACATCCGCACCCCCTGGTACGAAAAAACAATCAGGTCGAATACGGCCGCTGGTTCCACGGTTTTAAATTCCTTTGTACACATTCCATATTCTATGAGCTCCGTCCACATTTTCTTGGAATGCAGATACTGCTGCAGGATAGAATCGTCTCCCCGCGATATGTCCGGGCTGCTGAAGTATTCATATATAGCGACGCTCAAAGAGCTGCCGCTGTCTATCATCTCCTCCTCGTACCGGTTCAAGACATCGTCAAGTATCTCTGACGCACGTACATTGTTACGTATTTTCTCTGAAAACTCATCTTCCTGGTCTGCCAGCATGGCAGATACAATTGCAGAAAAGATCTGAGCAGTGTTTTCATAATGGCGGTAGAGCCCTCCGCGGCTCAGTTCTGTCCTCTTGCATATATCTTGCATCGTAACTTCTTTGAATCCTTTTTCAGCAAAAAGCTTATATGCCTCGGAGCAGATGAACTTCTTCGTCTTGTCTCCTTTTGTGCTCATGACTGCCTCCTTTTTTTGCGACGCATGTGTCTCTTTTGGATTATTATGCGACATTGATGTCGCTTTGTCAAGCGAAATACTGATATTAAGCTTGTTGAGTTTGGATTTTACTGATTTTACATAGATTTAACATTGAGCTGATTTCAGATTTTACATTCGTCCTTTATGATTGCACTTGTGAAGAAAACATAGCAAACAAACGATCTTAGTAAGAATTAAAGGAGAAAGAGATTATGAAGATGAAAAAGTTTATTGCAGTATTGGCAGTTGTCGGGATGGTTGCAGGACTTGCGGCTGGATGTGGCAGTAATGATGAAAAAACAGATTCAAATAATGATTCAGATAATAATACAGAAGCGGCTTCCGACTGGGATGCATCCGGAGATATTACAATCGTATCAAGAGAAGACGGCTCCGGTACGCGAGGAGCATTCATCGAACTCTTCGGGATTGAAGAGGAAAAAGACGGTGAAAAGGTAGATATGACGACGGAGGAGGCCCAGATAACAAACAGTACGTCCGTCATGCTCACAACAGTAGCAGGAGATGACTATGCAATCGGCTACGTATCACTCGGCTCACTTGACGACAGTGTGAAAGCACTCAAAATCGACGGCGCAGAAGCGACAGCCGAAAATGTTAAGAGCGGAGAGTATAAAGTATCCAGACCATTTAACATAGCGACAAAAGAAGACCTTGACAACGAAGTGGCAGCAGATTTCATCAACTTCATCTTGAGTGAAGAGGGGCAGAAGGTCGTGGAAGACAACGGATATATTGCGACAGATGATGTGAAACCGTATGAAGGGACCTCTCCGAACGGAAAAGCGGTCGTAGGCGGCTCATCCTCTATATCACCGGTGATGGAGAAGCTGATTGAGGCGTACAAAGCAGTCAATGCAAATGCGGAGATTGAACTGCAGACGACAGATTCTACCACAGGCATGACATCAGCGGTAGACGGAAGCTACGATATCGGTATGGCATCAAGGGAGCTGAAGGATACGGAGACCTCAAAAGGCCTGAAAGCCCAGGTTATCGCGACAGATGGTATTGCAGTCATCGCCAACAACAACAGCGCAGTGGATGAGCTGAGCAGCGAACAGGTGAAAACAATCTACACGGGCGAAGCGCTTACATGGGATGAGGTAATTGAATAGATGAAAGCAAAGGCATGGAAAGAAAATTTCATGCGGGGAGTGTTCTTCATTGCCGCCTGCGCCTCGGTGCTGGCGGTAGCTCTCATTTGCATCTTTCTGTTTGCAAATGGCGTCCCTGCAATGAAGGAAATCGGGTTTATGAAATTTCTGTCAGGCGAGATGTGGCGGCCGAAGAACAGCATTTACGGAATATTCCCTATGATCATCGGAAGCCTTTATGTCACCGCCGGGGCCATATTGTTCGGCGTCCCTATCGGGATACTGACATCGGTGTTCATGGCGAAATACTGCCCGAAAAGAATCTATAAGCCTCTCAAGTCTGCCACAGAGCTGCTGGCGGGAATACCGTCCGTCGTATATGGCTTTTTCGGGCTCGTCGTCCTCGTGCCATGGATACGGGAACTGGGGAGGACGCTGAAGGACATGGGGCTCATTTCCTCGAGCGGAAATGGAAACAGCATACTGACGGCATCGCTGCTGCTCGGCATGATGATACTCCCGACGGTTATCGGGGTGACGGAATCAGCCATCAGGGCTGTGCCGGACCATTACTACGAGGGCGCGGTGGCACTTGGAGCCACGCATGAGCGTGCAATCTTCCGGGTCATCCTGCCGGCTGCCAAGTCCGGTGTCGTCGCCGGCGTTGTGCTCGGTGTCGGGCGTGCGATCGGTGAGACGATGGCGGTCATCATGGTTGCAGGCAACCAGGCCAGGATGCCGTCCGGCATCTTCCGGGGAATACGCACGCTGACGGCCAATATCGTCCTTGAGATGGGATATGCAGCAGATCTCCACAGGGAGGCGCTCATCGCGACCGGTGTGGTTCTGTTCGTATTTATCCTGCTCATCAATTTCTGCGTAGCACTACTGAACAGGAGGTCCAGCCATGAGTAGCAATCAGGTCACATTCAAGCAGAAGCTTAAAGCATACAGAAGAACGCCGGGCTCCTTCCTCGTCATGCTGCTTGTCATGCTTTCCGCCATACTGACATTCACGGTGCTGATATTTTTGATCGCCTATATATTGATACGGGGCGTCCCCTATATTACACCGTCATTATTCTCATTCACATATACTTCCGAAAATGCGTCCCTGATGCCGGCACTTATCAATACCGTCATCATGACGCTGCTGTCGCTGCTCATCGCAGTTCCGTTCGGAATCTTTTCGGCCATCTTCCTTGTGGAATATGCGGGCCGGGGCAACCGTTTCGTGGGAATCATCCGGCTGACGACAGAGACATTGTCCGGAATACCGTCCATCGTCTATGGACTGTTCGGAATGCTCTTTTTCGTGACGACATGCGGGTGGGGCTTTTCCCTGCTTGCAGGCGCATTCACGCTCGCGATCATGATACTGCCCCTGATTATGCGTACGACGGAAGAGGCGCTGAAGTCTGTCCCCGACTCTTTCAGGGAGGGAAGCTTCGGGCTTGGGGCAGGGAAGCTGCGGACCGTATTCCGTATCGTGCTGCCGTCCGCGGTGCCCGGCATACTCGCGGGTGTTATCCTGGCGGTAGGGCGTATCGTCGGAGAGACGGCGGCCCTTATATACACGGCCGGGTCCGTGGCTGACGTGCCGTCCAGCGTGATGGGATCAGGAAGGACGCTGGCGGTGCACATGTATAACCTTGCAAGCGAAGGCCTGTACATGAACCAGGCATACGCGACCGCGGTGATACTGCTCGTGCTCGTAGTGGGTATCAATACATTGTCAAGCATAGTGGCAAAAAGACTGACAAAAGCGTAAATTTTGAAAGGGGTCAGACCCCTGTGTGCACAGGGGTCTGACCCCCTTCAAAAAAGAAAGGAATTGTATATAAAAATGGAAAAATTAAGTATTAAGAATCTGGAGCTGTTCTATGATGATTTCCATGCGCTCAAAGATGTGAACCTGGAAATTGAGAAGAACAAGATTACCGCGTTTATCGGTCCGTCCGGCTGTGGCAAGTCTACGCTTCTGAAGTCCATTAACAGGATGAACGATCTTGTCGAGGGCTGCCGTATCGAGGGAGACATCTTCCTGGACGGAGAGAATATTTTTAATGGCATGGATGTGAATCTGCTCAGAAAACGGGTCGGGATGGTGTTCCAGAAGCCGAATCCGTTTCCAATGAGCATATATGACAACATCGCGTTCGGTCCGAGGACACATGGCATCCGGTCAAAGGCGAAGCTGGATGATATTGTGGAGAAGTCGCTGCGCGACGCAGCCATCTGGGAGGAATGCAAAGACAGGCTGAAAAAGAGTGCTCTCGGCATGTCCGGAGGGCAGCAGCAGCGTCTGTGCATCGCGCGGGCACTGGCGGTACAGCCGGAAGTGCTGCTGATGGATGAGCCGACTTCCGCACTTGATCCGATTTCCACATCCAAGATAGAGGACCTTGCGACGGAACTGAAAAAAGATTATACTATTGTCATGGTAACGCACAATATGCAGCAGGCTGTCCGTGTATCTGACAATACTGCGTTTTTCCTGCTCGGAGAAGTGATTGAATACAACGATACGGAGAAGCTCTTCTCCATACCGTCAGATAAACGCACAGAAGACTATATAACAGGGAGGTTCGGATAGAATGCGAAATAAATTTGATATGCAGCTGGATATGTTAAAGGAACAGCTGACCCATATAGGAGAATTGTGCGAGATAGCAATCAACAGGGCGACAGCAGCGCTTCAGGAAGGGAGCACCTCAAAAGCCAGAGATGTCATCCGGGCAGATGAAGAGATTGACCAGATGGAAAAAGACATAGAAAGGCTCTGCCTGAAACTCCTGCTTCAGCAACAGCCGGTGGCCAAGGATCTGAGGCAGATATCGGCAGCACTGAAGATGATTACAGACATGGAACGTATCGGCGACCAGGCATCGGACATCGCGGAGATAATTATCTCTGAGAAAATGTCGGAAGCCACCGAGATTCCGAAGATCGGGCAGATGTCGGAAGCCGCCGCGAGGATGGTAAGAGACAGCGTATCCGCCTATGTGGAAAAGGATCTGGAACTGTCCCGCAAGGTGATGGAGTCCGATGATGAAGTAGACATGATGTTTGTAGAGAATAAGCAGGAACTGATAGACTTCATAGCCGAAAATAAAGGGGACAAGGGCAAGAGGGCGATAGACCTGATTATGGTGGCGAAGTACCTGGAGCGAATCGCAGACCATGCGACCAACATCGCCGAGTGGGTGGAATTTTCCATCACGGGCATCCACAAAGAGAGCAAGATATAAGAGGCCAAAGGAGTATCAAGATGATATTTTGTGTAGAAGATGACAGCAACATTCGTGAGCTGGTAGTATATACGCTGGAAAGTACGGGCATGAAGGCCCGCGGTTTTGAAGATGGAAGAGAATTTCTGGAGGCTCTGGCGCTTGAGACGCCGGAGCTTGTTCTGCTTGATATCATGCTGCCCGGTGAAGATGGGATGGAACTGCTTAAAAGGCTGAAATCCTCTGTAAAGACGAGGGAGATTCCCGTCATCATGGTAACGGCCAAGGGGGCGGAATACGACAAGGTGATGGGGCTTGACGCGGGTGCCGACGATTACGTTACAAAGCCGTTCGGTATGATGGAGCTCGTGTCAAGAGTCAAGGCAGTTCTGAGAAGGACAGCAAAATATGACTACAAAAGAGAAGACAAGATTGCCCTCGGCAATATCGAGATAGACATCAAGAAGCATGAAGTGCGTTCAGACGGCAAAGCGGTAAATCTCACCCTGAAAGAATATGAACTGCTGAAGCGGCTGATGCGGAACCCGAATATCGTGCTGACGAGAGACCAGCTGCTGGAAGACATATGGGGTTATGATTTCGACGGTGAGACACGCACTGTGGATGTGCATGTGAGGACACTGCGCCAGAAGCTCGGAACTTGCGGCGCGCTGATAGAGACCGTGCGGGGGGTGGGATACCGGATGTGTGAACAGGAGAAGGGCGCATGAGAAGACGAATACAGAAGAGCATGATACTGGTGATATTCACAACGCTGCTCATATCCTATGCGGTGATGACCGCGGTCGTATACCGGCAGACGGTAACCCTGCTTGAGGATGAGACGAGACAGGAAGCAGATTATATACGGGCTGCGGTCAAGACTGCCGGCACGGCGTATCTCGAAGAGATGGACGCCGTCAGAAAGAATACGCGCGTGACCCTCATAGACAGCGACGGCCATGTGCTCTACGATTCCAAAGAAGATGAATATACGCTTGAGAACCATAAGGACAGACCGGAGGTAAAGGAAGCCCTTCGTGAAGGAAGCGGGCAGGATATCCGGCAGTCAGATACGCTTGGCAAGGAAATGTTCTACTATGCCATTCAGATGCCGGACGGCACGGTGCTCAGAGTATCCAAGACGATAGACAATGCATTCCGGATGGCAGTCCAGGTCCTGCCGGTCATGGGAGGTCTTGCGGCGGTCATGCTGCTCTTTGCGTGGGGGCTGTCCAAATGGCAGGTGTACAGGCTGATCCGCCCGGTGAACGAGCTGAATCTGGAACACCCGCTGGATAATGATGTGTATGAGGAGCTGAGACCGTTGCTTGAAAGCATAGACAGACAGAACAAAGAAAAAGATGCCGTTGCCAATATGCGCAAAGAGTTTTCGGCAAATGTGTCCCATGAGCTAAAGACACCACTGACATCCATATCCGGCTATGCCGAGATTATGAAAAACGGACTCGTAAAGCCGGAAGACATCGCAGTCTTTTCAGAACGAATCTATAATGAGGCGAGCAGGCTTATCACGCTTGTGGAAGATATCATCAAGCTGTCCAGGCTGGATGAAGGCAAAGTAGAGATGGAGAAGGAAGAAGTCAACCTGTATGAGCTCACTAGGGAGATCTGCAGCAGGCTTTCTCCCCAGGCTTCGGCCCGGAACGTCCATATAGAAGTTACCGGCGAGCCGGTCATCTTCAGAGGCATCCGCCAGATACTCGACGAAATGATTTACAACATATGTGAGAATGCTGTAAAATATAACCGGAAGGGCGGTTCCGTATCCGTGTGGGTCGGCAGCACGCTCAAAGGTAAGAAAGTCATAGTGACGGATACCGGAATCGGCATACCAAAAGAGGAGCAGGAACGTATCTTTGAACGGTTCTACAGAGTGGACAAAAGCCATTCCAAAGAAAGCGGAGGCACAGGTCTCGGACTTTCTATCGTAAAGCATGGCGCGTTGATACATGAGGCGGGCATCCGTGTTGAGAGCGAGCCGGGAAAAGGGACCCGGATGGAGCTGACATTTTAAGCGTCCCGGTTCATCCCTGCTTATAGGAAGGAGTATTGCTTATGGGTAACATATTACTGCTGGAAGATGATGAGAGCCTGAGCAGGGGCATCAGCTTAAAGCTTCAGAAAGAGGGATATCATGTGCTGTGCGCTTCCGGGGCAGGGGAAGCGCACAAGCTGTTTGCAGGAAATGAGATAGATCTCATCATCAGCGATATTACACTGGAGGATGGAAACGGCCTTGACTTCTGCCGCGAGATACGCAGAGTCAGCGATGTATTCATTCTCTTTCTTACTGCGCTGGACCAGGAGGTGGATATTGTGAACGGATATGATACGGGTGCGGATGACTATATCACCAAGCCCTTCAGCCTGATGGTGCTTATCTCAAAAGTCCAGGCTTTTATGCGCAGGAAGGAGCGCACAGATACCGAGCGGACCGTATTGACAGCCGGCGGCGTCACTTTAGACTGTAAGGAGATGAAGGTGTATGTCGAGGGCCGGGAGGCTTCTCTGAGCAAAAAGGAGATGCAGCTTCTGGCACATTTCCTGGAGCATCCGAAGCAGATCATCTCAAAAGAACAGCTGCTGGAGGCTGTCTGGGATGTGGACGGGCAGTTTGTAGACGACAATACGGTGCCGGTCAACATAAGCAGGTTGAAAAAGAAGCTTGCCGGAGACGGCCAAGACGACTATATCAAAAATATAAGGGGAATCGGATACCTATGGACGACAGACGTATTGAAAAAATAATGGGGCGAAGAGAGAGAGGATATATCTGGCTGGAAAGGGAACTTCGCCTCAACATGCTGTTATCAACGCTGCTCCTGTTGGCGTTCTTTACATTGATGTATATATTAAGCCCCCAGATCCGCTACTTCTGGAAGTTCCTTACAGGAGCCGTCGTTGCGAATGGAATATGGCAATATATGAAATACAGAAAAGAATACCTGAATTATCTCCATATAGCCGGTTATCTGGAACAATTTGAAGAAGGGAATTATGAGTACCGCACAGAGACGGATTACATGAGAACAGGAATCCATTCCCAGATTACAGAGCAGCTGGAACGGCTGGGCAATGCGTTCGGCAGGCTGAAATCCGGCCTGGTAGAGGAAAAGGAAAATACGAAGGCGCTCGTGACAGATATCTCTCATCAGCTGAAGACACCGGTTGCAGCGCTTTCCATGTGCTTCGAGCTGCTGGAGGACTCTGACGTTACAGACGAGGAGCGTGCGGAGTTCGCATCAAGAGGCTCCAGAGAGATTAAGAAGCTCAAATATCTGACCGGAACGCTTACCAACCTCTCCAGAATGGAGGCTGGCATGATACAGATACATCCGGAACAGGCAAGCCTCAAAGAGACGCTCGTGCGTGCGGTGAACGGCGTGTATCTGAAAGCAAATATGAAAGATATCGAGATAGAAATGGAAGACTTTGAAGACATGCAGCTTCCCCACGATACGAAATGGACAGCAGAAGCATTTGCCAATGTACTGGACAACGCGGTGAAGTATTCACCGGACAGAACGATGGTCCGAATCAGGGTGTCTCCTCAGTTGTCCTATGTATTCGTAGAGATAGAAGATGAAGGTATCGGCATTCCAAAGGAAGAGTACCAGAATATCTTCAAGAGGTTCTACCGTGGCAGCAGGCCTGAGGTGGAGTCGTGCGAAGGGGCTGGGGTGGGCCTGTATCTTGTAAGGCAGATTCTGGAAGAACAGGGAGGAAGCATAAGGGTCGTTGCAGGGAAGACATGCGGGACCATCTTCCAGATGATGCTGCCTAAGAAGACGTACCGCCAAGAATAACAAAACTGTTATGTTCACTGAAAGGTTCTCGTAAGATTCCTGTATTATGATATGTAGAGAACAGATAGCGCAGAAGCTGGCTGACATGATTGATAAGGCAGGAAGGAGTTATATGATGAGAGCAATATTAGAGACAGAAGACCTGGTAAAGTATTATGGAGAAGGTGAGAATACGGTCAGGGCAATCGACCATACGAACCTGAGCGTGCAGGGAGGAGAATTCACGGCCATCGTAGGACGGTCCGGTTCCGGCAAGAGTACGCTTCTGCATATGCTTGGCGGTCTGGACCGCCCGGATTCCGGAAAAGTATATATCGAAGGCAGGGATATCTTTGCATTGAAGGATGAGCGTCTTGCCGTGTTCAGAAGAAGAAAAATCGGGTTCATATTCCAGGACTATAATCTGATTCCGGCCCTGAACGTGTGGGAGAATATCGTGCTCCCCATCGGTCTTGACGGCAAGAAAGTGAACCAGGATTTCGTGATGGATATCGTAAGGAGCATAGGGATGGAAGATAAGCTCCATTCGCTTCCGAACACGTTGTCGGGAGGGCAGAAGCAGCGAGTCGCCATTGCTCGTGCGCTGGCTTCGAAGCCAGCCATCATCCTCGCGGACGAACCTACGGGGAACCTGGACTCCAAGACAGAGATGGAAGTTATAACCATCCTGAAAAACTGTGTAAATAAATACGGACAGACTCTTGTCATGATAACCCATGATGAGACGATTGCCCAGATGGCGGACCGGGTAATCATTATCGCTGACGGCAAGGTGGTGAAGTAGATGAACATTATTACGAAGACAGCACTTGCCAATCTAAAGAGCAACCGGAGCAGGAACATACTGATTGGCGTAGCGATAGCACTGACCGCTATGCTGCTCACTACCGTACCGACTGTCGTGTTCAGCACGATTGACCTCCGGTTTGCAGCTGTGGATAATGTATATCCGACATTTCACGGCATGTTCCGTAATGTAGACGAGAGGTCGGCAGATAAGATGCTTGATGACTCACGGCTTTCCGATACCGGGCTGAGGGAAGACGCCGCATATATGATATGCGACGGTGTAGATGCCAATATTTCCATGATATACTGTGACGAAAATACGGTTAAGCTGAACCGGCTGGAACTGAAAGAAGGGAAGATGCCGGCAAAGGCGGATGAGATAGTCGTGTCCGAAGGACTTTTAAAAGCCATGGGACTTACAGGAGGAATCGGGGACAAGATTACCGTTCCGTTCCAGCCAGTCACAGCCGGAGGGCTTGGCCAGGCGGTGGAAAAGGAATTTACGATTACAGGAATGACCGAGGATTCGAAGGAATCAGAGGAAAAGCATATCTATTCCTCGTTTGTGTCTCGGGCATTTGCAGAAGATATCATCTCCGAAGGAGAGCATGAGTACAGGGTATACTTCTCCATAGCGGATGCAAAAGGAAAGACGACGGATGTCATAAAAGACAGCATGGAGGTAGTAGGAAAGAGCTATGGTATCGGTAAAGAAGATATCGTCGACAATTCGGAATATTTGATGGCCAACTATATAGATCCCGCTATGTACGGGGGTATGATCATCCTGATGGCGGTCATCGTTCTGGCCGGCATACTTACAATATACAGCATCTACTATGTATCTATGATGAACAAGGTGCAGGAGTACGGCAAACTAAAGGCGATAGGCTCCACAAAAAAGCAGATCAGGCAGCTCGTGTTCCGCGAGGGATTTACGGTAGCAGCTTTAGCGATACCTGTGGGACTGATTCTCGGGCTGGGGACGGGTATGCTTCTTGTGTATGGTATGGTCAGGTCAGGACTTGCGTCTGAAAATGAGATGGCGAATGAGATGAAACGTGTGATGGCGGCCGGGGATATCTCGCTTATCAAGCCATGGATACTGCTTCTGGCCGCCGCCGTCGCATTTGTCTCCGTCTATATCTCTCTGCTTCTTCCGATGCGGAAGGCAGCCAAGATATCTGCCATCGAGGCAATCCGTTTCCAGGGGACAGATAAGAAGAATAAGAAAAAGTGCCGGAAAGGCTATGCAGAGCTGAATATCCGAAAGCTTACATCCTCCAATCTGGGCAGAAACAAGAGACGTACGACCGCTACCATCGTCACGCTCGGCATAACCGGAGTCCTGTTCGTAGTCGTTGCGACGATATTAAGCTGTATGAACCCGAAGACGATGACCATGGACTCCATCCGCGGAGATGTGGAGATTACGCTTGACAGTGAGAGCGGCAATGAGATGCACCCGGAGCGGGAACTGCATAATATACAGAAAAATAATCCACTTACCGAAGAGCTGAAAGAACAGATTGAAACATTGGATGGAGTGGAAAAGGTAGAAACTTATACAGGCGTAAGCGCAAGTATGGAAGAACTCCAGGAAGATGACGGAAGTCCCCTTGTGACAGGTCTGGGCGGACTGAGCGAACCAGCAATGAAAGAATTAGAACGCTATGTAACAGACGGCTCTCTGGATGACGAAAGCCTGACGGACGGCACGGGTATCATCCTGAGCGGGGCATATATAACAGCGTATCCGGGTGCCGATTGGAAGACGGGCGATAAGGTACACCTTAACATAGAAGACGGCGACGATATCATTAAAAAAGAATATAAGATAGCGGCCATCGTGGATGCACCAAACGGCCTGGCCGGGAGCGGCTTTACATTGCCGTCGTCCGTGTTGCAGGACCTTTGTAAAAATAACGTGACAGATGACTTCATCATATTTACAGAAAAAGGCAAGGCAGACGCGGTGACGAAGGAGATAAGAGCGATTGTAGAAAGCCAGGAATTCCTTGCGATGAACACGTGGAAGGATGCATATGAACTGTCAGAAAAGAGCATCGGCTATATGCTGTACGGCTGCTACGGCCTGCTGTTCGTATTCGGCCTTGTCGGCATACTGAATCTTGTCAATACGATGATCAACAGCGTCTATATAAGACGCCGGGAGCTTGGAGTCCTCCAGGCAATCGGACTGTCCGGAAAGCAGACAGTGCGTATGCTGCAGCTGGAAGGGCTGTTCTACACGGCAGGTACGCTGCTGTTATCCGTCGGAGCCGGCAGCATCGCAGGATACGGCTGCTTCCTCTGGGCCAAAGCAGAGAGCATCATGTCCATCAGGACATATGAATATCCGACCGTGCCGGTCATCATCCTGGCAGTCATCATCCTTGTGGTCCAGGTATTGATAACCTATATGGTAAACAACAGCTTCAAGAAACAAAGCCTTATAGACCGTATCAGATTTGCGGAGTAACTGGGGGTTTAGTGAAGTGGACGCCGCTGGGGAGGTATGGGGCAGATGCTCCGATGCGTCCGGGAACTGCGACTATCACACAGATTCCTAAGCCTGTGGGGTGTTCGCCGATGGCGGCTCTCACCCCACAAGCCAAGGAATCTGGTGAGGATTCTCCGTCCCTTCCGCTTAGACCTGCGCATCTGTCCCATACCTCCCCATCGGCTATCTACTTTACTGGCATGGGCGGGAGCGGCGATGTGACGTTGCCGGCAGATGAAAGGAATTTGGCTGTGTCAGCATAGTGATAAGGGGCTAAGTAGGCAAATAACCTTGGCTGAAAGTAATCGTAATGAAGAAGAGCCGGAATCAGGTACCGGGATGTGTATGAGATGACATCCCCTGCCTGGTTCCGGCTCTTCTTGCAGCAACGGCGTGCTCGCCTCACTGTAATTGATTCACAACTAACATATTCGCCAGCCTGATTCATCTGGACTTGCAAAACTCTTATCATTCATCTGCTCTTTGTGTTATTCACATTAAGCTCGCAATATTTTATCACTCAACTGACGCAGCCAGCGGCCATCCGCTGACCAGCAACGCCACACAGCCGCACTCGCCCTTGTTAAGTGAAGTAGATAGCGGGCGGGGAGCCGGGTGGGAGATGCGCAGGTGCAAGCGGAAGAGGCGGAGAATCCTTTCCGTAGCCCTTATCCTGCGGGATGTAAGCCGCAATCGGCGCGCATTACGCAGGGTTAGGGATACGTGAAATAGTCGGAGCCTCGGACGCATCGGAGCAGATGCCACCCGGCTCCCTGACCGCAGCCTAATTTACTAAACTCACATTTGAATTTACACAGCCCCTGTATTATAATATCCATAATAAGCTGTTGTCTGGAAAGCAGGGGGAATGATGAAAGAGAACAAATCGGTCTACATACTGTTCATTTTTTTACAGAGTATCTTATACGGTATCGGCAACCCGGTGACGAAGATTGCTTTTGAGAGCATCTCCGTCTACTGGTGTCTGGCCCTGCGCTTTTTGCTGGCATCTTTCGTGCTCCTGCTGTTTTTTGGAAAGAAGATTATAGAGGAATTAAAAGGTGCAAAGATTATGGATTACCTGCCGGCCAGCCTCTGCATGGCAGCGGCGTACATCTCCGTCAACTTAGCTCTGAAGTGGACGACGGCAACGAACGTTGGCTTTCTGATGTCGCTTCCGGTAGTAATTGCGCCTGTGCTTGCAAGAGTTGTGCTAAAGAAAAAGTATGAGTGGAAACATATCCCGGTACAGATAGCTGTCGTGGCAGGGCTGTATCTGCTCTGTTGCGGGGAGGAAGGCTTTGCATTCGGCAGGGGGGAAGCCTTTGCCCTGATAACCGCGGCTGCTGTAGCGGGGGCATTGGTATTTGGTGAGAAGTCGCTTGAAGATATGAGTGCCTGTACGGTGTCGGCAGCCCAGGCCGGACTGACAGCGGTAATCAGTCTCGCTCTTGCGGCCGGATTGGAGGAATTCCATGTAAGCAGCGTGACACCGGCTGCATGGGGTGTCGTTGCCTATCTTGCAATCGGATGTACGTGCATCGCTTATCTGCTGCAGAACACAGCGGTTGCGAAGATTTCCTCGCAGACGGTCTCTATGCTCCAGACATCACAGCCTGTCGCGACAGCGGTATTTTCGTTCTTTATACTGGGCGAACTGCTTACGCTAAAAGGGTACATCGGAGCGGCGACGATACTTGTATGCATTTTAGCGGAGAGTGTATTCGCCAGGCAGCATTAAAGATGTGTATAATAAAAAAACCGTTCACATGTACGGGTACCTGGGGAAGTGTCTGAATGAGTAGAAGAAATATAATGGTCAGTATCATCTGTACGTTATTATGCTGTGCGGGAGTAACGGTTATCTTTGAACGATACCAGTCATGGACGAACCAGGCTTTCGACGAGCTGGCAGCGGAGAATATAAAGGCATATTCCGACAGCCAGAATACAGAAGTCACTGCCAGGGTAGAGAATGTCAGGACAACGCTTAAAACGATAGCTGAGATGATACAGCAGAGAGAAGAGGCAGGAGAAGGTATGGAAGGCCTGGAAGATTATCTGGATGCGGTGAGCAGCAATGAGGATATACAGGCAAAAGGGGTGCGTTATTACAGGTTCGATGACCTAGACACTTCCCGCATGGAAGCGAGGGACGTGGAGATGATAGAGAAGCTGAAAAACGGAGAATCTGTTGTTTCAGAAATCTATCCTTCAGAAGGGGAAGGCGATACAGATTACTATTATGGGATTGCAGAGCCGATATATGTAGACGGGAAGGCGGCCGGATTCATCAGGGGGATAATCAACGGTTTTTCGCTGCTCAATTCCAGTCAGACAGGTTTTATGCGAAATGATACGGAAAGCTTTCTGATCTATAAAGACGGAACGAATGCATTTACGGAAAATCTGGAGGAAGAATCCAACAGGGACTGGAACGTGCTTGACATCTTGAAGGAGACAGGGGGCAATGCGGATAAAGTAGAATCTTTGAAAGAAAATATTGCCGAAAAGAAACAGAACGTCATGATTATGGAAAGCGAAGAGGGGCCTGTGTATGTATCTTACAGCTTCCTTCCGTACAATGACTGGATTATCCTGAACGTATTCCATTCTAAAGAGATGATCAAGTATGTCCTGACGCTGGAGGACAACGGAAAAAAGATGACCGCCCTGCTGATTGGCCTGGCGGCAGTTACGGTGTTGCTTGTGACGGGCATCGTCTACCACAGCAATAAGGAACACCGCTTTGAACGGAAACGTACCGCGCTTCTGGCTAATTTCAGCGATATGATTCTGTGCGAGTACGACAGGAACAAAGATGTGTTAAGGTGTACTTCGAATATATCGAGGGTGCTGGCGGTAGAGCAGACCGAGATACCTGATTTTAAGCAGTTTATAGCTGCTTCTGGACTCATCCATCCTCTGGATCATCCTGTGCTGGAGGATATGCTGAGGAGGCATCTGAAGGAAGGGGAGACGGAAAAATACGAAATACGGCTTAAGGCAAAGGATAATGCATATATCTGGTGCAGACTTGATATCGTAAGCATTGGAAGCAGAAGGAAAAGGCTTCTGGTAATTAAAGTTACAGACATCTCCGGTGAAAAGAAAAAGGAGATGGCGCTTGTGCAAAAGGCGCAGAGGGATACGTTGTCTGGACTGTTGAACAGAGGGGCATTCAAGGATCAGGTGTCTGAATATATCAGGCAGAGCCAGGGAGGCTGCCTGTTTTTGATAGACTTGGATAATTTTAAAGATATCAACGACAGATACGGACACCTGGCCGGGGATGAAAGCATCCGGAAGGTCGGGGAGGTGCTCCGCGCCTGCTTCAGGGCGAGGGATGTGATAGGGCGCTACGGCGGGGATGAATTTTTTGCGTTCGTACCGGGCAGGATGAGCCGGGATATCATAGACGGACGAGCGGCAGATATCATCAGAGCGGTTGAAAAGATTACGCTTGAGGAGGCGCCGGATTTGCATTTTACCTGCAGCATAGGGATTGTAAGGTGCGAGGAAGGCAGCAGCTTCCGCGACTGTCTGAAACATGCGGATGATGCCATGTATGAGGCCAAAAGCAGTGGGAAGAATTCATGGATTATACAATAAGCACTGTACAATGGACGTTGCTTTCGATATAATTATTATGCAGTTATCCGCATAGGGGTGTGCGGTATGACAATAATATCCGCGTCAAGCGGCAAGGAGGTTTTTCTAGAGATGGAAATCAGAGAAGGCTATATGCCATTTAAAGAGTACAAGACGTATTATCGGATTGTAGGAAAGAAGACAGGGAACAAGAAACCGCTGGTTCTGCTCCATGGCGGACCCGGATCCACACATAATTATTTCGAAGTGCTGGACCGCCTCGCTGAAGAGGACGGACGGGAGCTTGTCATGTATGACCAGATTGGCTGCGGCGAGTCTTACGTAGAGAACCGCCCGGACTTGTGGACGGCAGAGACCTGGATAGAAGAGCTTGCATCGCTCAGAGAGCATCTGGGACTTGACGAGATGCATCTGCTCGGCCAGTCATGGGGAGGCATGCTTCTTCTGGACTACGTGTGCAACCATAAGCCTGCGGGCCTTAAGAGCCTTATCCTGTCCAGTACGCTGCCGGCATCCTGGATGTGGGGAGTAGAGCAGCACCGCATGATCAAGGAGCTGCCGCAGGAGATGCAGGACGCGATCGAAAAAGCGACGACGTCAGGAGACTACAGCGATCCGGTATATGCAGCGGCGGAGACCGAATACATGCTGCGCCATGCTGCAGGTGCGGTGACGGACGAATCTCCGGAATGCCTGAGGCGTCCGGTGCAGAAAGGCGGAGAAGCATATGTGACCGGATGGGGACCGAATGAATTTACACCCATGGGAACGCTGAAAGACTATGATGTGACGGGACAGCTGAAGGATATCAAAGAGCCGTCTCTTGTCATCAACGGAGGGAATGACTTGTGCACGCCGTATATTGCAAAGTATATGTACGACCGGATTCCAAACTCCAGGTGGGAGCTGTTCCAATTCTGCCGCCATATGTGCTTTGTCGAGGACAATGACAGATATGTAGAGCTGATGAAAGAATGGCTGAATGCCAACGATTGAAAGCAATTAGGAAAGAAAGAAGATGAGTGGGGAAGTATTAATCACAGAAGAGCCGGTTAAAGCAGAGCCGGTCGCAGAAGATGAGAGAAAAGTGAAAGACAGACAGAGGAAAAGGGGGTTTTTTGCCGCCTTTATGGCAGGGCTGTTATGGGGGGCATCAAGCCCTATCGCACAGTTCCTGTTCGAGGACAAGCAAGTGACGTCGGAATGGCTCGTGCCCTACCGCCTCGTTATGGCGGGCATTCTTTTATTTCTGTATGCAGTTCTTATCAAGAAGCAGAGCCCTGTAGTGTGGAAAGAAAAGCGGGACGGTATCCGCCAGATCGTATTTTCTATCCTGGGCATGATGGGAATGCAGTATACGTTTTTCGCCGCAGTGCAGGAGACGAACGCCGGGACAGCAACCATATTCCAGTATCTGAATCCGGCAATGCTTATCATCTATTTTGCTGTCATCTATAAAGTGATGCCGAAAGCAAAAGAGATAACAGCAGTATTATGTTCGCTGGCAGGTATTTTTCTTGTAGTGACCCACGGGAATATTCATGCTCTTTCCGTATCGCCCAAGGGTATCCTGCTCGGGCTTCTGGTGGCGCTCACGACTTGCTTTTACGGTGTCCTGCCGGGCCCGCTGCTGAAGAAATATCCGGCAGAGATGGTGTGCGCCTGGGCCATGATCATAGGCGGCCTCGTACTGACCATAGTGACCAGGCCATGGAGACTCTCTGTACATATCGACTGGGCGGTAGCCATCGCATTTTTAGCTATCGTCATATTAGGAACGATATTTCCGTTCTGCTTCTATCTTGCTTCGCTGAAAAGCGTGGGATCCGTATATGCGGGACTTCTATCGAGCGTGGAACCGGTGGCAGCCACCGTGCTTGCTGCGGCTTTCCTCGGAACGACGTTCCGCATGATAGATGTGGCAGGATTTGTACTCGTATTGTCCACTCTGTTTATATTAAACATCCATTCCAAATAGGCTGCGGCGCCGAAGCCCGGTTATCTGCACCGGCTTTGGTGCCGTCTTTATGTTACAGCCTCTGTTGAAAAAAAGATAGCATGGGCGTTGACTTTTTTAAAAATAAGTGTTATATTACATATAGAACAAATAAAACATTTATCATAAAAAGGAGAGATGACCTATGTTGATGCCAAGGATTTTTGGAGAAAGAACATTTGATGATTTCTGGGATTTCCCGATGAAGAGATTAACGTCTGACAGCATGATGCGGACGGATGTAAAAGAGGCTGACGGCAAGTATGAGCTGGCGATGGATCTTCCGGGATTCAGGAAGGAAGATATAAAGGCTTCATTGAAGGACGGTTATCTTACCATCAGCGCCGTCACGGACAGGAACAATGACAAGAAGGATGAGAGCGGCAGATATATCCGGCGGGAGCGCTACAGCGGCTCATGCAGCAGGAGCTTCTATGTCGGGGAATCTGTCAGAGAGGAAGATATCAAAGCGAAGTTTGAAGACGGAACGCTGACGGTTCTTGTACCTAAGGAAGAGAACGAGCCAAAGATAGAAGAAGACAGATATATCGCCATCGAAGGATAGGAGATGGGACGGACAGCCATGAGCAGGCGTGTCCCGGGAAAAGAGGTGGACTGTGGAAGAAATCAAGAAAGACTGTCCCTGCAAAAGGGTGAAATGCGAGCGGCATGGCAGATGTGACGCCTGCCGGGAGCATCACGGCAAGCCGGACGCCAAGTATTTGACTGCCTGTGAGCGGATAAATAAAAGAAAGAAAAAGCAGCCGTAAAAGCTGCTTTTTTGTGTCTGCAGAATTAAAGTGAATTATTCCCTCATTCTGGATGTAGGACGAATTTCACAGGCATATACATGGAATAAGTGCATCGATTCTGGAGTATTGCCTTATGAAGCAGGAAACAGTCAAAAGGGTTAAAAATTACGTGGTACTGATCCTTGTAACAGCAGTAGCGATTGCGGGCTCATACAAGTATGTGTCGCAGTATGTGAAGGTATCAAGCAATGTAAATGGCAGAGAGCTTCCGATATACTCGGTAGATACAAAGGAGAAAAAGGTGGCCCTTACGTTCGACGCGGCGTGGGGAAATGAAGACACGCAGAAGATACTGGATATATTAAAGAAACACGATGTCCATGTGACGTTCTTTATGACAGGCGGGTGGGTTGACAAATATCCGGACGACGTGAAGTCCATATATGAGGCCGGACATGACCTGGGCAGCCACAGCGAAAGCCATAAGAATATGTCGCAGCTAAGCGATGGGGAGAAAAAGCAGGAACTTATGTCCGTACACAAGAAAGTAAAGGAACTTACTGGAACAGACATGCATTTGTTCCGGGCCCCTTATGGAGACTATGACGATGCGGTCATCCTGACAGCCAAAGAATATGGCTACTATACGATTCAGTGGAATGTGGACAGCCTGGACTGGAAAGACTATGGGGTGAAAAGCATACTATCGACGGTGCTGGATAATCAGGAACTTGGCAACGGCTCTGTCATCCTCTGCCATAACGGTGCCAAATATACGGCAGACGCGCTGGATCAGCTTATCGAAGGCCTTAAGAAGAAAGGATATGAGATTGTGCCGGTCTCACAACTCATCTATAAGGACGGATACCATATGGACGTCAACGGACGGCAGATAAAAGACTGAAATGGCCCTGTTAAATCCTTAACTACTGTGCTATACTCGGATTATATACTTGTACGTTTTAGAGAGGGATAAGGAGAACATAGAGGGAGACATGAGGGTATTGGTTATCACAGCAGTTCTCATGCTGGTATTTGCAATCATATATGGAGCTACGAGGGGGAGAATCGGGTGCAGATCGCTTGTATTTAAAGCGCTTGCCACATTTATGGCCGTGTACCTTGGCATACATGGGGCTATCAGGTTCGGCGGCATGACTGGCACCTTCATGTCGCTTGGTCTCGTATTGTGCATGGCCGCTGATGTTGCGCTGGAATTGGACTTTGTAAAGGGGATCCTGCTGTTCGGGACCGCGCACATATGCTTCATCGCATCCTATAACAGGCTGGCACATCCGGAATGGTATACCTTTGCAGGGGCGGCGCTGGCGTATCTGGTCGTATTCGTCCTGTTTAAAAATGAATGGAAACACCTTGGAAAGCTGAAAGCCGCTGCAGTCATATACATGGCAGTGCTCTGTTATATGGCGGCCTCGGCCGTTACCCTTTGGATCTCTTACAGAACAGAAGTATCGTTCATGGCTGCGGCAGGGGCGGTCTGCTTCGTCATCTCAGACGGGATTATCGCGTACAGGACTACGAAGGGGAAGGATGGGCCTATATACGGGGCCGCCATCCTGCTGCTGTATTACAGCGCTGTCTATCTGTTTGGAGCGGCAGTGTTCATCGGATTGTAGGAAAAAGGCACATTATTGATAAAGAATATCAAATTGTATGAAGAAAAATGCAAAGACAGGGTAAATTTTTTTATACCTGATTTTATGTTTGTGTTATAATTATGATGTTAGGGTCAAAAGGTATTGGACCCTTAATGACGACAGGAGGGATGCAAAATGCAGGGTACAAGAAAAGTAACAGATGATATCGTGTGGGTCGGCTGCAACGACAGGCGGCTTGCTTTGTTTGAAAATTTATTCCCGATACCTCGGGGAGTTTCCTATAATTCGTACCTTATCATGGACGAGAAGGTGACACTGATGGACACGGTGGATGCATCTGTCACGGGCCAGTTTATGGAGAATCTGGAATATGTGCTTGCGGGACGTGGCATCGATTATCTCGTTGTACAGCATATGGAGCCCGACCACTGTGCCAATATCGAGGAGCTGATGAAGCGGTATCCTGACATGCAGGTGGTCGCGAACACAAAGACGGTGCAGATGATTCATCAGTTTTTTGACGTTGAATCTGACGGTAAGGTTACGCTTGTCAAAGAAGGGGACACGCTTTCGACAGGAGAGCACACGCTCCGCTTCGTGATGGCGCCTATGGTCCACTGGCCGGAGGTCATGGTGACTTATGATGAAAAGGACAAGATTCTATTTTCCGCGGATGCCTTTGGCACATTTGGAGCGTTGGACGGCAATATATTCAACGATGAGATTGACTTCGAAAGGGACTGGCTTTCTGAGGCCAGAAGATATTATTCAAATATTGTAGGCAAATACGGCGCACAGGTGCAGAGCCTGCTGAAGAAGGCTGCCGCACTTGATGTCGCGATGATATGTCCCCTGCACGGGCCTGTATGGAGAACCAGCCTTGACTTCTTCATTGATAAGTATGACAAGTGGAGCAGATACGAACCGGAAGAGAATTCTGTTGTCCTCATCTATGGGTCCATATATGGTCATACCGAGGCGGCGGTGAATTCACTTGCATGCTGTCTGGCAGACGCGGGAGTGAAGGGAATCAAGGTATATGACGCGTCTTCTGCCCACGTGTCGGACCTGATTGCAGAAATATTCCGCAGCAGCCATGTGGTGCTTGCCTGCGCGACATATAATGGAGGCATCTACCCGCCGATAGAGAACCTGTTGAGCGATATGAAGGCACTGTCGGTACAGAAGCGTACGGTTGCGCTTATGGATAACGGGACATGGGCGCCGGCAGCAGGCAAGATGATTGTGAAGCGGCTGGAAGAGATGAAAGACATCACCGTGCTGGAGCAGCTGTCTATCAAGTCTGTCCTTAGAGAAGACCGCGCGGACGAGTTGGAAGCATTTGCCCGGAAAATTGTAGAAGCAATGTAAGCATTCAGCTGGCAAGAGAAAATCAGAGGAAGAGACATATGGACAACAGAGTATCCGTAATCAGCATAATCATAAAAGAAGAAGAATCCGTGACAGCCATTAATGAGCTGCTGCACGAATTCCGGGAGTATATCGTGGGACGGATGGGGATTCCTTACCGTGACCGGGGCGTGTCCATCATAAGCGTGGTGTTGGACGCCCCTGGCGATGTGACAAGCGCGCTCTCCGGCAAGCTCGGAATGCAGCCAGGTGTCACCGCCAAGACGCTGACAGCAAAATTGTGAATATTGTGTGAACTGGGACGTGATCTTTTTCAATCTGGTTACGTCCCTTTTTATAAGCGATGAATACCGCTTTGGAGCTCTTCTGCCCATTTCTGCAGGTTATACGTCCTGCCGCCGAAGAGCGTCAGGATGACCCCGGTTGGATTGTTTTCATTGGCAAAAGCATTGGCTTCGTCGGTATCTACGTGCATGGCAAGCGCAAAGTCAGGGCTTACGCGTACGACGACATCCGCGAAGATGAGCGAACGTTCATAGCTTTCCATGATGACAAATACCTCATCATTGTCCTGGACGTTCAGCTGGCCGGCCTGGACAGGTGTCATATGGATGTGGCGTTTGGCGACGATGACGCCTTGTTCGAGCTTAAGCGTACCCTTCGGACCGATGAGCGTACACCCGGGAGTGCCCTGCGTGTCTCCGGACTGTCGGATTATCCCGGGCACGCCGAGCTTCCGGGAGTCGGTCATGGAGATCTCCACCTGTGTCTCGCGGCGGTAAGGCCCAAGCACTGCTATGTTTTCAAAACTGCCTTTCGGGCCCTTGACGGTGACTCGCTCATTGGACACATACTGCCCCGGCTGGCTTAAAGGAGCTTTATATGACAGGGCCTTGTCCTCTCCGAATAGAATCTTAAAATCAGCCTCGCTGATGTGCATATGGCGTGCACTCGTCTCGATTGGTATAGCAATTCCCATAACTCTTCGCACCTTTCTGTCCATGAATTAGAATATAGTCAGACATGATATATGCTTATTGTAACAAAGCGGAGTGCTTTTTTCAATCTTCAGATATTTTAGATTACGTGCTTGAGAATTGCAGGTAAATGGCATATAATAGGAACAGGGAACATATTCACTTGGAGTATAGATAATATAAGGAGGAAGAAGGATGAGAAACATTTGGGAAGCGGTCAGGGAATTTTTCAAGCGGGACTGGACACCGGCGGAAAAGGTGCTGCTCATAATATGCTGTATCCTCATCGGCGTCGTGAAAGGCTTCTTGCTGTCGCCGGTCAAGAAAGGCATCAGCTGCGGTAATAATAATGGAAACGTATATAACGAGCTTGACGATGACTATTGGCTGGATGACGAAGATTAGATTGTATTTATGGCAATGTTCGGCACTTTGGCACGTTGACAAAGTGCCATTTACTATTTATAATTTTATATTGTATAAGACAAAGGCGTTTTCACAAATATGGGAACGCCTTTGATTATACATAAAAGTGCATAAATATACATGCTAAACATTCTTAAATGCTACATAAACGTAGTAAGGAGGGAAATGATGATGAATAATTACACAAGAGAGGACATTTTGAAAATGGTCCGTGACGAGGACGTGGGATTTATACGCCTTCAGTTTACCGATATCTTTGGTACATTGAAAAATGTAGCGGTTACGGTAAGCCAGCTTGAAAAAGCGCTCGACGGCGGCTGTATGTTCGATGGCTCGGCTATCGATGGCTTTGCAGATGTGGAGGATTCAGATATGTACCTGCGTCCGGACTTGAGTACCTTTGCTATATTTCCCTGGAGGCCGCAGCAAGGTAAAGTGGCGAGGCTGATCTGTGATGTATACAAGGCAGACAAAACTGCATTTGAAAGCGACCCGCGCTTCATATTGCAGCAAGTAGTGGGCGAGGTCCGGGAGGAAGGCTACGAGCTCAATGTAGGGCCCGAATGTGAGTTCTTCCTGTTCCACACGGATGATGACGGACTGCCGACTACGCTCACGCATGAGTGTGCCGGATACTTTGATCTGGGCCCTCTTGATCTGGGCGAGAATGCCCGCAGAGACATGGTGCTCACGCTTGAGGATATGGGATTTGAGATAGAAGCCTCCCACCATGAGATGGCCCCGGCACAGCATGAGATAGATTTCAAATATGATGAAGCGTTGACGACGGCAGATAATATCATGACATTCAAGCTGGTCGTCAAGACCATTGCTAAGCGCCATGGCCTGCATGCCACATTTATGCCAAAGCCGAAATACGGAACGAACGGTTCGGGCATGCACCTTAACATGTCGCTTCACAGGGACGGAATCAATGTGTTTTCAGACCCCGAGGATGAAAAGGGGCTGAGCAGAGAAGCGTATCATTTTGTAGGGGGCATCATAAAGCACATTAAGGCAATCAGCTTTATTACCAACCCTGCCGTCAATTCTTATAAAAGACTTGTGCCCGGCTATGAAGCACCGGCGTATATTGCATGGTCGGCGAAGAACCGAACGCCGCTCATACGCATACCGGCGGCGCGGGACGGCGATATGAGAGTGGAGCTCAGAAGCCCGGATCCTTCGGCTAATCCATACCTTGCCCTGTCCGTCTGCCTGGCGGCAGGAATGGATGGCATACACAATGAGATTATGCCGCCTCAGAGCGTTGACTGCAATATATACAAGATGACGGAGGCACAGAGAAAGGAAGCCGGTATCGATTCGCTGCCTGGAAGCCTTCTGGAAGCAGTCCGTGCATTTGAACAAGATGCCTTCATACAAGGAGTGCTAGGAGAAGACCTATCTGAAAAGCTTATCAAAGCTAAGACAGAAGAGTACAGGGATTACCGTGGACAGGTCACAGAGTGGGAGATAGAAAAATATCTGCACAGAATCTGATACCTGCCTGTCATGACCAGTAGAAACGCATACAGGAGGTGTCAGTTTGGTTGGTATAATTGTTGTATTTCCGAATAAGGACAATGCCGCCAATATCCGTAACCTGTTAGCCCGCGAAGGCATGGCCGTCACCGGGGTATGCACTACTGGGGCACAGGCTATGAACTATGCGGATACGGTTGACGAAGGCATTGTCGTGTGCGGATATAAGCTGAAAGATATGCTGTATTCGGAACTTCGTGAATATCTTCCTGATGATTTTGAGATGCTGTTAATAGCGTCTCCTGACAAATGGAGCAGCGGACTTGCGGAAGGGGTCGTGGGGCTGAACATGCCGATTAAGGTTTACGACCTGATGAATACGGTGGAGATGATGCTTCAGAACATGGACCGCAGGAGAAGGAAGAGGAAGCAGGAAAAAAAGGGACGGAGCCCGGTTCAGCAGGAGGTTATCCAAAAGGCAAAACAGCTTCTGATGGAACGCAACAACATGTCAGAAGGGGAAGCACACAGATATCTGCAGAAAAGCAGCATGGACAGCGGAACGAATATGGTGGAGACGGCAGAGATGGTATTGAGCATCATGTCGGAATAGCAGTTGTGGAAAGAGAGGAATAATATGAGATTTACAAAAATGCATGGGCTCGGAAATGATTACGTGTATGTGAACTGTTTTGAAGAAAGAATCGCAAATCCTCCGGAAACGGCCAGATACGTAAGTGACCGGCACTTCGGGGTAGGCTCTGACGGGCTTATTATGATTAAGCCTTCAGAAGCTGCCGACTTTGAGATGGAGATGTATAATGCCGACGGTTCCCGGGGAGAGATGTGCGGGAATGGTATCCGGTGCGTGGCAAAATACGTGTACGACTACGGGCTTACAGACAAGACGAGCATCTCTGTAGATACGCTTGGCGGCATCAAGTATCTGGATCTGACCGTGGAGGACGGGAAGGCCGTGCTTGTCAAAGTGGATATGGGAAAGCCGATACTTGATCCAGGGCAGATACCAATCGTATCTGCAGGTGATTCTGTTATCGATGAGGCTGTCATCGTAGACGGGACAGAGTACCGGATGACAGGTGTATCTATGGGGAACCCTCACATTGTAATATATGTGGATGATCTGAACGGACTGGATATGGAAAAGACAGGTCCGAAGTTCGAAAGCCATGAACGCTTTCCGAAGCGCATCAATACGGAATTCGCCCATGTGATTGACAGGACTACAGTGGAAATGCGCGTGTGGGAGCGTGGTTCCGGCGAGACCCTCGCGTGCGGTACCGGAGCATGTGCGGTGGCGGTGGCGAGCATACTGAACGGCTATACGGAAGATGAGATTACGGTAAAGCTGCTGGGCGGCGACCTGATGATCCGGTGGGACCGTGAATCGGACAAGGTGTATATGACAGGACCTGCCACAGTTGTATATGACGGCGAGATAGACATATAGGTATCATGGGTCAAAATACCTTTTGACCCCGGCATTATAGTATTGATAACAAGGAGGAACGTAGATGTTTAAAATAAATGAAGACTACTTGAAGCTGCCGGGCAGCTATCTGTTCTCTACTATCGGCAAGAAGGTGGCAGCCTTCCAGGCAGCTCATCCGGACAGCTCTATCATACGGCTCGGAATCGGAGACGTGACCCGGCCGCTGGTGCCGTCCATCATCGATGCCCTTCACGGTGCGGTGGACGAGATGGCGCATGAAGAGACATTTCACGGTTATGCACCGGATCTGGGGTACGAGTTTCTGAGAAATGCGATGGCTTTAAATGATTATGTGGCCAAAGGGTGCGACATTAAAGCGGACGAGATATTTATCTCGGACGGGGCAAAGTGCGATTCGGGAAATATCCAGGAAATCTTTGCAAAGGATAACAGGATAGCTGTGTGTGACCCTGTCTATCCTGTCTATGTGGACACGAATGTGATGGCCGGGCGGACCGGCACTTATGATACAAATACAGAGACGTGGAGCAATATCATCTATATGCCATGTACGAAGGAGACCAATTTTGCGCCTGAGCTGCCAAAGGAGGTGCCGGATATCATCTATCTCTGCTTCCCGAACAATCCGACCGGTGCCACGGTCACGAAGCCTCAGCTACAGGAATGGGTAGATTATGCCAATAAGAACGGGGCTGTGATTATATATGATGCTGCGTATGAGGCTTATATTTCTGAAGAAGATGTGCCCCACACGATTTATGAATGTGAAGGGGCCAGAACGTGTGCGATAGAGCTGCGCAGCTTTTCGAAGAATGCCGGTTTCACAGGAGTCCGCCTGGGCGCAGCTGTGGTACCAAAAGATTTGAAATGCGGGGATGTCATGCTTCATTCGCTGTGGGCACGGCGGCATGGGACTAAATATAACGGAGCGCCATATATTGTCCAGAGGGCAGGGGCGGCGGTTTATTCAGATGCGGGTCAATCACAGCTTAAAGAACAGGTAGCATACTATATGAAAAATGCCGCTATTATCTATGAGGGGTTGAAAAGCGCAGGATATAGTGTGTCCGGTGGAGTAAATGCACCGTATATATGGCTGGAGACACCAAAAGGCATGACTTCATGGGAGTTTTTTGACTATCTGCTGGAACGGGCAGGTGTAGTCGGCACGCCGGGTTCCGGATTTGGTCCAAGCGGTGAAGGGTATTTTCGCCTGACGGCATTTGGTTCTTATGAAAATACGGTTGCCGCGCTCAGGAGGATCCAAGAGATATAGAGCTTAGAATGTGAAAGAAAATGGAACGTATAAGAGAAAGCCGCCGGCAGAAGAAGATTACTTCCCCGGCGGCCTTTTATGTCAGCCGTGGTCATCTGTGGCCTGCTCTGATCTGAAGTTCCGTAATGTGCTCCTTTTCTTCGGATGCCTGATGTATATCTGTCCAGAGCAGTTCCAGGAACGGACCCTGGAGGCTGTAGCCGTGCTCTCTTGCATATGCCAGAAGCTTCGGGATATAGTCGGCATTCTGAGCACAGTCGCCCCGATAGCTGACAGAGAGATAATTACCTGGTTCGATAACATCTTCCCCGCTTTTGTCAATGATAAAGACATCAGTATAGTTCCTGTAATTGCCCGCGGCGGCGCTGTCTACAGGGATGACAGAACCGATCCGGTTATTCCCGATGATATAAAGCTTATCCTTGTTCTTATTCAGAAGCTGCTTGATAAGCATATCCATCTCCTCGTCTTGGCTGTAACCGGCGTGTATCGTGTGGCACCGCCGTGCAGGCAGTGTCTTTTCTTCAATCACTCCGATTGGCTGTCTTATCGCGTCCCGTATAATTTCCAGACGGTCTTCGATATTCGACTGCAACGTTTCCAGGGACTTCATACGCTCCCGGATGATAATAAGCTCCTCCTGCAGCATAGTTTCCGTGGTGGACAGGCTCCGGTTGTCCAGATATTCCCGGATGCGCTCCATAGAAAAACCAAGCTCCCGCAGATCCCTGATAACATTCAGCCGCCACAGGTCATGGATATGATACATGCGGTAATCATTCTCCCCCCTGTGAGGCTTTAGAATCCCAAGCTTCTCATAATAACGCAAAGAATCCGGGCCGATATTGTATAATTGTGAAATTTCGCCGATGCGATAATAATGCTTCATAAAGACCTTCTCCTCATTTAGGTACAGGGCAATTGTTAATTTGGGACGTGATCCTTTTGAATTATGTTACGTCCCCAAATAAACCCTTGACCTTAGTATTATACCAAGGTTTAATCTATAAATACAAGGTAAAAGAATTAAGGAGAGATTGATTATGAGATTGGAAGGCAAATCGCTGAAAAGTGATTTTATAAGATTTATCATACCATCTATCGTAGCGCAGTGGGTTTTTGCGCTTTATACGATGGTAGACGGCATCTTCGTCGCGAGAGGGGTATCGGAGGTGGCACTGACTGCGGTTAATATATCTATGCCTTATGTGATGGCGCTGTTTGCGATATCTATTTTATTTGCGGTAGGTACATCTACTGTGGTAGCGATTATGCTCGGGGAAAAGAATATCAAACGGGCAAATGAGGTCTTTACACAGAATATCGTGCTGCTTTGTATCCTTTCTATCATTGTCACAGCAGCAGTGATGCTGAATCTGGAGCGGTTCGCGGATTTCCTGGGGGCTACGGCCCACAACCGGGAGTACGTACTGGATTATCTCGGAACGCTTGCGCCGTTCTCCGGGCTGTTTATCCTGGCATACTCCTTTGAGACGTTAATCAAGACAGACGGATATCCAAAGCGTGCGACCATCATCGTGGCGACCGGATCGCTCATGAACGTAGTGCTGGATTACTTCATGGTTATGGAATGGGGCATGGGAATCAGCGGTGCGGCTCTTGCTACGGGCCTGTCTAATGTAGCGCTCATCGGTCTGTATCTGATGCATTTTCTGGCGGGGAAAGGAACCATCAAATTCCAGAAGTTCAAGATGGACCTGCCGCTTGTATGGAGAGAATTCAAGAACGGGCTGCCGTCCGGTATCACGGAGCTGTCGACGGGGCTGATCATCTTCCTGTTCAACCAGGCAATACTACATTACCTGAATGAGGACGCCCTCGTAAGTTATACGATTATTTCATACGTAAATTCTATCGCTATCATGTCCATGGTCGGAATTGCACAAGGGTACCAGCCTTTGATTAGCTACTATTACGGGCAGAAACGAATTGACCGCTGCCGGAAGCTGATGCGGTATGGAATAATGGCAACAGTAGTCGTATCTGTCGCCTTCACAGCCGGCAGCGTCATCGGGGCCAGGGGGATAGTAGGAATGTTCGTAGCAAAAGAACTCACACAGCTGAGCGCTTATTCCGTACATGTAATGTGCATCTTCGTGCTGTCCTTCCTCGTAGCAGGCTATAATATCGTGATTGGCGGTTATTTTACAGCAGTAGAGAAGCCGGTATCAGCCATGGCGATATCGGTGGCCAGAAGCATCGTCATGCTCGTACTGAGCCTTGGACTGCTGACTGCTCTGTTTGAAGGAAGCGGCATATGGTGGAGTCCGACTTTGGCAGAAAGCTTAACACTCATCCTGACTATTGGCCTGTTTATACGGTATAAAAAAGGGTGGAAAAAAGAAAATTAAAAAGTTGTAAAAAAAGGCTTGATTTTTGTGTTTTATTTGGTATAATAATACATGTTCCGTCAAAGAAATGACGAGCTGTATTGCGGATTGGTGTAATGGCAGCACAGCAGACTCTGACTCTGTTAGTAGAGGTTCAAGTCCTCTATCCGTAGTTCCTTGGCAGGGGCGCCGGATTTCTCTTTTACAGAGAGTCCGGTTAACTAAATAAAATATCGGAGTGTGGCTCAGCTTGGTAGAGCGCTACGTTCGGGACGTAGAGGTCGCGTGTTCGAATCACGTCACTCCGATTTTACCCCCATTTTATGGGGGCTTTTGCTTTTTATAGAAGTAAAAAAGCTGGTCGGGATGATTCTGGCGTTCCTTTGGCTTGTAAGTCGGGAATGGTTGTTTTCTGTAGCTTGGTGATACCGCCACCGTTTCATTTGTATTCCCGGCATATTTTTCGTTGTCAGGCTTTTCGATTTCTTCACAGTGTTTTTTCAATCTTTTTTCCTTTTGGATTTACACACTAAACTTGACAAAGTCTATTATAATACTAAGCGCATACACTCGGCACTGGGTTATCTAACATTGACGACTCCAATTCGTTAGACATTTATTCTGTCTAACAAAAGGGGTTCACTCCAAGCAAGAAAATTTGCTTCCTATTTTATCGTGATAATCGCCCACCCTTACGGCCTCCTCTTCTCATAAAGTTCTTTCTTGCTATGTATTCCCAGTTTCAGATATATTTTCTGTATGGTATTTCGCACGGTGTTAGGAGATATTCCGAGCTTTTCCCCTATCTCCCGGGAAGAGAGCCGCTGACTCAGCAGCCAGGCGATTTCCTGTTCCCGCTTTGACAGAGGAAGCTCAGTCCGATTCAGATATTGATACATGCGTTCCCGGCCGTATTGAAATTGCTGGCCAAGAGCGGTTACCTGTGCAATGTTCTCTTTGTTATTCCGCACCGTTATAATCTGGAGCAATGGGGCAAGGGGAACATAATTTTCCGCAAATGGAAGATAGACGTGGTCAGGCAGAGCAAGGTCCAGTGCCTGGCCAAGCGCGTCAAGCGCTTCCATCCTCCTGCCCTCGGCATCTCTCCCTATCGCAAGATAGATTAGTTCGTAGACCTTAGGTAAAAGCATGTGAAACTGCTCGCTTTCATATATCAATTCTTCCATACACCGCTCGAATTCGTTTTTTGTCATTCCATTAGATTTAAGCTTGTTTAACATCAGCTGCCCATAGATGATCTGCGTAAAGGGAATCGTCACATTTAGGGTCCGGCGCCGGATTGCCTGCATATCCTCCAGCCATTGAGGAATCTCTTCATAAAATCCAAGAATAAGGCTTAAGTACGCCTGACACAGTTCACAAGTCTGCAGACAGCGGTGCTCGGTTCCATGGCGGCCTCTATCGATTATCCGCGTCAGGGAATCCATATAGGAATCCCCTTCGCCGAGTAAGATGGCAGCTCTTGCCATCGTCATCTCTGCTACAAAGCAGATGCTGTCCTGCTGATACAGGGCGGCTTCATAAAGTGCCTGGGTACACATCCTCCTGGCGCCTCTGCTATCCCCTGCTAACAGCATGATTTCCGCCTCCATGGCCTGGGGCACGCCACGCCCGTTATTGCGGGAGAGCAGATAGTAGCAGGGCATGCCATCAGCCACCTGTGTAAGTGTTTTTGACAACTGCCCGCTTTTTCTCCAGAACATTGCAACCACAGAAGAGGATGCAAATGTAAAAGAATCCTTCAGGGAATAGAGGCTGGTAGGCGACTGTAGGAGGCTGTAAGCCTTTTGGTGGCACGCACGCATGGCGGTTACATCATTGAAGGCAAGGAAGGATTCCATAAGTGCGAACTCTCCAAGAAGTTTTTCAAGACGCCGCCCGTGGTACAGGCTGGTCTCAAAGAGAAGCTGCTTAATCAGAAGATAATATGGTGCGTGCAGGGCATATTGTCCCTGGATAAATAACTCCAGCGTAAGGCTTAATGCCAGTTCCGGCATGGTTTTAAGTGTCTTTTGTTCCGGTTCTTCTATAAGTGCAGTAACGACAAGATGCCCGTCCAGATTAATCAGTTCTATCCGGTCTTCCGGGGAGAAGGATAGGGATGTTATAAGATGAAGGGCTCCTGCTCTGCAATAATAAAGTGCTGCGTATACGTATGATCCCGCGGCGGCACAGGCATGTCCGGCTTCTTTCCATGCTTGTTTTTTGGCGATGTCGGACCACTGGCTGAACCTGTCATCAAGAAAAGTATGAAACAGGTTGTGAATGATATAGAGATGTGACTCCATATCGTACCGTATAAAGGGATTTTGACTCAATAACCCGGGAAGCCGTTCTGCCAGCCCGGCCTTTTTGGATAATAATAATGCCTGCTCCAAGGTAAAGCTCTTAAGGAGGGACAGCATGATATAACAATACTGCTCCGATTTGCCAAGATACAGCCAGATAGCCTGTTCCATTAACTTTGAAATATGAACCGCGGATATGAAACTGTTATGTGCCAGGTAATGTATGAGCTGCAGATGAATCGCCGCTGTAAATCCTCCGGAGTCTTCATAGAGAGAAGTGATTTGCCCGTCATCAAGCTGGCAGCCTGCCTGTAGGAAGTAAGACTTGATATCCTGAGGGCCAAAGGTCAGGATATCAGAAGGAATAACATAAATATTTTTGCTATGCCTCAGGACGGTGGATTTCAGCGGATGTGTCAAAACGACAATGTGCAGATTGCCGCAGCCATGAAGTGACAATGCATCCAGGAACATCAAAGGTTCAGGAAAATCAAGGAGCTGATAATTATCCAGAATCAGAATGGCAGGGTCATCACAGGAGAGTCTGCCCATCTGGAGCGTAATCGCGGTTATGCTGTCATTACAGGGAGGGGCAAGGTCCAGAAGGCGGCGCCCAACCGCTTCGTCCACCTCCTGAAACAATGTGCAGATTCCTTCCCATGCTTTTTCGGGAGATTCTCCCAGACAAGTATATATATAATGACGCATCCCGGTAGCGGTTCTTTTTAGAAAGCATTCTGCTATCAAGGTTGTCTTGCCGCATCCGGAGCCGGCCTCTATCACAGAGAGCGGGGAATGCAGAATCCCCGGGAGTGCATGCTGCATCTTGTCAGTAAAATAATAAGGTTTTGAAACGGGTGTGCTATTTGACATAGAGTTCTCCTATCCTGCTCATAAATAGTACACTGCGTACTATTTACCTTTTTGTCTTTAAAACTATAATTTTATTATAAAGAAGATTTGGACAAATGAAAAGTTGGAATTATTCGTAACGAGAAAACCGGCAAGGAAGGATGAAATGGAGAGCAGGGAACAATTCTATTTTAACGACAGTTACCGTATTACGGTGAAAGAAGGATACCTGGAATACTATTTCCGCTTGTTTAAGAGGTCGTGCGCATGTGACCTGGAACCGTACCTATGTATTGTTGAAAAGGGAGTGCTGCATCCATTTCGCGGCGAGTTTATGGATGCAGTCGATTTCTGGGGAAAGGACATCCTTTTTGCGATTATGGAGAAGCATAATGTGCGGTATGGGGATGCGACAAAATGGCTGAAAAGCAGGGAAGAAGAATTAATACTGAGGGGTGGACTGTGGAAAGAGATGACCCGGGAATATCCGGTGCTGAACCGCATAATGGATGAAGTGGCCACAGATCTTAAGGAACATATCTGTGAAATTGTAAGGGTATTATATCAGCATCAGAAAGAAATTGCAGACTATTTTTTTCGGGGGATTCAGGGGCGTGTTCAGGAAATAGGCGCCGGATGTTCGGATTATCACAGCGGCCACAAGAGTGCCCATGTAATCACCTACAGCCATGGAGGTAAGCTTATCTATAAGCCAAGAAGTATGCAGACAGACCTGGCATGGCATACATTTCTACAGGATGCCGCATCTAATACGTGTCGAAACTTTTATGTTCCACGGGTTCTGGACTGCGGAGACTATGGGTTTGCAGAATATATATCCCGGGTTCCGGCAGACAGCGAAGAAGATGTCAGAGAGTATTTTGAGCGTATGGGCTTTATGTCTGGGCTTATCTATGCATTGGGCGGACGGGATATTCATTATGAAAATGTGATAGCCCACGGCGCATGTCCGGTCATAGTGGATACAGAGACCATAGCCGGGGCAGGGAACCAGGTGGAGAGCCGGCTGCATCTGGAAGATACGTGTATGTTTCCCTGGCTGCTAAAAGAAAAAGGCTATTATGGAGGACACGATGCCTTGACATCCGGGGAGGCCGCCGGGAAAAATCTGCCCCTGTATGCCGGGGAATGCCTCAGTGCAAGAGCGTTTGCCGAAGAAGTAGCGGATGGGTTTGAACAGGCTTACCGGCTGCTCCTTCACATGGATATCACGAAAAGAAAAGCGCTGTTGAGCGTGTGGGAAGGCTGTACGGCCCGGCATATCTTAAAGTCTACCTCGTATTACTACAATGTACTGAGGCTGTTGAGAACAAGGGGACATCTGCGTTCTCACGAAGCGTTTCAGGAGGCGCTGCTGCAGAATAAAGAGTGCAGTGATTCGGAAAAAGATGTCCTTTACCACTTGCAGATACCGTTATTTTCAAAGAAAGTGAACAGTCAGGACCTTCTTATGCGATGTTCGCACCTGTGCGAAGCAGATCTTGTAAAAAGAAAAGAAGATATCAGGCGATGGCTGGATCACCGGACAGCCATGAGCGGAGCCAGCTGCTTTTCAAAAGCGGGTATGACGGCCGATTCTGGTGAATCCATAAGCATCATCGAAAGAACTGCAATCTCTCTGTTGGAATATTGGAATGCCAGAATAAAAGAAGGGCTAGTAAGCGGCACGGGTGGCAAGGTCCTTGTCGTGGAACGAAAATCATTACATTATTACGATGCCGGCCTTAATTGCTATTTCCTGGAAAGCATACCGGGATGGATACTGGTGAACCTCTGCTGGGAGGACTGTATGGACCGAAGCCGGCAAAACGAGTTGTTCATTTTGTTCCTGAATCGGCTGAAGCAGCAGATACAGGAGGTGCCGTCTGCCGCGATGGAGCGGGGATTTCTGGAGGGGGTGGGAGGGCTGATATATGTGTTGGGGAGCCTTTACCGAAAGACACGAATTACAATGGCTGGAGAACTATGTGAGCGGGTGCTTCAAGAGGTAATGGACAGTGAATGTGTGAAAAATCCCTGGAACGATTCCTGGCGCTATGGTGAGCAGGGGCTGCTGTCCGGCCTATATGCTCTGCCGGAAGACATGGTGACAGAGCGTGTCCGGTTGCGAATAAAAAGCATGGAACAGATACTTAAGACAAGCGGTGCACCCGCATTTGAAGATATCTGCCACCCGCCTGCAATAACGGACAGGCTCTGTCAGAATGACAGTCTGTTTTGCGGAAATGCAGGTGCCGCCTATCGGTTGGCAGAACGTGCACATAGAGCGGACAGGCAGGACTTAAGAGACAGGGCTGTGAAGATTGCCGCTGCGATGTCAGAGCGTATGGAACGTGAAGGGACTTACCCGTTACGTTCAAAAGATATGCGGGCAGGCTCATTCTTATACGGGGAAGGAGGGATTCTGTATAGTCTGAAATGTATATTGGATGCTGCAAGCCTGCCAAAGATATTTAAAGATTCACAATAAAAAGCTTCACAGAAAGGAGAAAAGAACGATGACAATGCAGGAATTTATGAAGAAGATGGAGACATTCGACAAAAACATCTATGAAAAATTCAAGAGCTGTAAAACACCGGAGGAGGTATATAAAGCAGCGCAGGAACTGGGACTTAGTGCCGGTTATGATGAGTTTATGGAAGAAGTGAAGAGGCTGCATGACCAGCAGATGAAAATGACGGATGCCGATATAAAGACGATTGTCGGAAGCGTGGATGTAAACCGTGGGGAAGCGGAGGTAGAGGGTACGTTGTCTACGATGTTCGTGGCAATGCTGGCTGCCTTGTAACAGAGATAGACTTTAGGGAGGGAACCTGGTATGAAAGAGATCTGGAACCAACAGGGTAAAGAATGCCGGCCGGAACAAACCGTGGACAGGATTCAGGAGATACTGAAAAGAATGGATATTGAGACGGAGCATGTATTTACGGCAGATGTTATGGAGAGCTGCTACAGTTCCCGTGTTACAGTACAAGGCGAGATGTCCGCTGTATATGGAACGAACGGCAAGGGAATTACAAGAGAATACTGCATGGCAAGCGCCTATGCAGAATTTATGGAGCGTCTTGAGAACCGGGGATTTCCATATTCAATACATGCCTGTGACAGAGAAGGCTTAATGGAACGGTACAAAAGGCGCATGTTTCCGGTACATAATATAGAAGAAGATTTTGATCGGGAAGGAAGCTATGCCTCCTGGATGATGGACTATATTTTGGAAAATTCGGGTATACCGAACCATTTTTTTAACCGGCAGCTTGTGAAAAGATTCCTTGGCGGCAACTATGAATATCAGGACTTTTATCATGTTCAGGCGGGCAGTTATGAAAAGGTTCCCTCCCTGTTCGCTAAACTGTTTACCCACAGTAATGGTATGGCGGCAGGAAATACCCTGGAAGAGGCCATCGTACAGGCGGTCAGCGAGATACTTGAGCGTGTCGTCCAGACAAGGATTATGACAGAAGGGATTACGCCGCCGGATATTCCTGCGGATATATTGGCACGGTATCCCCATGTCCGGAAAATCCTGGATGAAATCAAGGGGACGGGAATATATGAGGTGTACTTAAAAGACTGTTCCCTGGGCGGAGCCTATCCGGTGGCTGCATGCTTTATGGTTGACAAAGAAAATCAGACGCTGGGAATACGGTTCGGTTCACATCCGAATATGGGAATCGCCCTGGAACGGACATTGACAGAGGCTTTTCAGGGGCGGGATATGAAGCAGTTCACTGGTTCCAGCTGGCTGTCCTTTGATCCTCAAGTATGCCGAAACCGCTCGAACCTTCTTGATACGAAGAAAATCGGCAATGGCGCCTATCCCTGCGAGATATTAGGGGAAACCAAGTCTTATACGTTCACGGACTGGGATTATGGAACCCGGTATGATAACCAGGAGCTTGCTGAAATTATGGTCGACATTCTGGTACAGCAAGGCCATGAGGTCTATATCAGAGACAATTCTAATCTGGGATTTCCGGCGGTATACGTTGTTGCAGCAGGAGCCAGCGAGATAAGATGCTGTGACCTGCTCTATCTTAAAGAAATGAAACTGTCCAGAGATGTTATGAAGAGCATGATAGAACTGGAACAAATGACAAGGGAAAAGGTTAATGATATCATCCGGCTTATTCAAATCAAGCACCATGCACTGATGGAGAATACTATCAGCAGCATCTATAAGCTGCCTTTTGACCACCATTTTTATACGTTCAATGAGGTGGAGTTTTTGCTGTTCGTATGCTATTATTATCTGGAGGACTATGAAAAGGCTGAAAAGGCGCTGTCTGCCTGCAAGGTGCTGCCGGAGGAAGTGGAGCATGTCAAGACGATTAAGAAGTATTTGTCTGCAAGAAGACAGGGATACTCCCGGGAGAAGACACTTGAAATACTGAGGACCGTCTGCCGGCACAAGCTGGTGGAGCAGGTAGATGAAGAACTGAAAGATTCCACCAGAGTATTTACCAAATTCTATCCGGTATGCAGGGATTTTGACTGTGCCCGTTGCAATGTGTCTTATTGCAGGTACCCCGGGGTAAAAGCATTCGAGAGAAAAATCATATGATTTTTTAATAATAAATGGCAGCAAAAAGGGAGAGGTATAAATGATTATTGGAAATGAAGAAATAAGAGATTATGAAGCAGTAGAGTCAATTAGAAAAGCGGTACCAGCCAAGTCAGGAGGAAGTATTATGAAGCTTCACTATGAAGCGGTTACGGACGCGCTGCGTCAGGATGTGCTTGCACTTAGGACGGCAAAGGGGCAGGAAGGGTATATAGAGCCTGTGTCCCAATGCCTGGAAGAGGCTTGCGACGACTGCCGCTGGAGGCCTGTGGCCATATATGATAAAGATAATATAGTCGGATTTGCCATGTACGGATATTTTCTGCCGGAATATCCGCCAGATGGAAGGCTCTGGCTCGACCGTCTGCTCATAGATGCCCGGTGCCAGGGAAAAGGGTACGGGAAGGCTGCCATGTCAGATCTGCTTCACCGACTGTACCGTGAATATCCGGACAGGGATAAGATATACTTGAGCGTCATCCGGGAAAATAAAGCGGCCATCTCTCTTTACGAGCAGTTTGGCTTCGCCTTTAGCGATGAGAGAGACACGAAGGGTGAATATGTGATGGTAAAAGAGTTAGTAAACTTCAACTACGGAAAATACTGCACGAACCGGTAGAGGGCTGTCTGCTTGCGCATACAGCTCCTTCCGGTTTATACAGAGAAACTGTCGTTTAAAGCACAAAATCTGACATTTCAGGCAAAAGCTATTGATGTATTCCTTTTTTCTTATATGATATAAGTATATAAAAGCTGTCCGGCCGGAAGACGAGAGTATGAGAAAATGAGAAAAGAGGAATGAAAGTGGAAAAGAAGAAAAGATTTTCAATATCACTCACGACACAGATATTGATTGCCACGATCGGTGGCATCATATTCGGTGCGCTGGTCGGGCCGTGGGCCTCCAATATAAAGTTCGTAGGCGACATATTCATACGTCTGATCCAGATGTCCGTCATCCTGCTTGTCATGTCTGCAGTAGCGGCAGCCGTGGGAAGTGGTGATGGACAGGATGTAGGGAAGATGGGATTCCATACATTCAAGTGGATCATATTGTTTACAGTCATTTCAGCCGGATTGGGCATAGCATTGTCCATGCTGATCCAGCCCGGCGTGGGTATACAGATAGCAAATGCGGAAGAGATAGCGAATGCCACCGTCGAATCGACATCCCTACAGGATACGGTGTTAGGGTTCGTGTCTACCAATATCATCGGATCCATGGCGGACAGCGCCATGGTACCGTGTATCGTATTTGCACTGTTCTTCGGTGTGGCCATGGGAGCCTATACACGCCAGAGCGGTAACCGCAATATGGCAGACTGGGTGACCGGCCTGAATGCGATTATCACCAATATCATCAAGACAGTCATGCATATCGCCCCGATAGGTATCTTCTGTCTGCTGGCAGATGTGGCAGGCTCTACCGGCTTCAAGGTTATCATACCGATGCTCAAGTTCCTCGGCGTGCTGTTTATAGGAGATGTGGTCCAGTTCCTTATCTATGGACCGCTGACGGCCACGCTGTGCAAGGTGAATCCGGCGAAGATGCCGAAGAAGTTCGCAAAGATGTCCATGATGGCCGTGACGACCACGTCCGGCGCCATCTGTCTTCCGACCAAGATGGAAGACGCGGTGACGAAGTTTGGCGTCAGCCGCAAGGTTGCAGACTTTACGGGACCGATTACGATGTCCATGAACAGTTGCGGCGCTGCCATGTGCTATGTGGTCGCCATCTTCTTCATGGCCCAGTCCACGGGCGTGGACCTTACCGTCTATCAGATGGGCATGGCGATACTGCTATCCTGCCTCATGTGCATGGGTACGATAGTGGTTCCGGGAGGTTCGGTCATCGTCTATACGTTCCTCGCGTCATCACTGGGACTGCCGCTTGAGAGCATTGCCATACTGATAGGAATCGACTGGTTCTCAGGCATGTTCCGGACGCTGATGAACGTAGACGTGGATGTCATGGTCGGCATGCTCGTTGCCAGCAAGCTCGGTGAGCTCGACCGGGACGTATACAATGGTGTTAAGGAAGTTACATATTAAAAATTGATTATCTCATATACGACGTACGCAGAAAAATCATACAAAGCTTAAGCAGGCCCCCGGCATATCCTTGCGATGTGCCGGGGGCCTGTGTTATGATGGGATACAGGAAAGGATGCCGGAGAAGGCATCCGATATAGGTCCTGAGGGCCGGAAAGAGAGCGTCGCATATGCAGTCAGATAATTTGATATTCCAGCTCATACTGAATATTGGCCTTCTGGTTCTCGTGGCAAATCTGCTCTCCAAACTTAAAATCATCCAGAATATTATCCAGCAGGAACGCCGCAGCTTGAAAAGCCAGGTACTTCTGGCCCTTATGTTCGGCGGCATCATCATCCTGTCTACCTATACGAGCATAGATATCGGCTCATATAACCTGAATACGCGTGTGATAGGCGCCATGACTTCCGGCATCCTGGGGGGCCCGATCGTAGGCTTGTATGCCTCCCTTATCGGGGCGGTGTACGTCTACTTTTTCTCGGAACCTCAGATGTTTGCCATGGCATCCGCATTTTCCACGGTACTGTTCGGACTGCTCGGAGGTGGGTTCTACCCTTATTTCCAGAGAGGAAAATGGAAATACAGGGATCTCTTCCTTCTCGCCTGCTTTGCGGAGTTCTGTGACATGATAGCTCTGTTGCGTCTGGCAAGCCCTTTTGAAGATGCGTTGAGTACGGTTCTGGAGATAGCGGTGCCTATGATCGTATTGAACTCCATCGGTATCCTCATATTCATATCCAGCTTTAACAATGTATTCATCCAGCAGGACATCGAAAGCAGCCGCCAGCTACAGCAGGCTTCGGAACTGACGCAGAAGTGCCTGCCGCTGCTGCGTTACGGGATAAGCAAAGGGGATAATATGCACGAGCTGGCATCCGCGATATTGAGGGAGACGGACTGGATGGGGGTCATGATTACGGACAGGACGGTCATTCTGGAATGGCAGCAGGAGGGAATCGAGTACCAGCCGGACCTGACAAGCATTCCAAGGGTCGGAAAATACGCCATGCAGACCGGCGGCCTGTCCACGATGTACAATGTGCCAAGAAGCAGCTCATGGTACGAGTGGATGAAGGAGTATTCCATGGCTGCTGCACCCTTTGTCATAAAAGGGAAATCTGTCGGGTGTCTAATCGTATGGATGAAGAAGAGATGGGTCTTCCGTAAAAGTGAGCTGGAACTTCTGCAGCATCTTGTTACGCTAGGCTCGTTCCAGATTGCCATGGCTGAGCTGGAGCACCAGGAGATTATGCGGCAGCAGGCGGAGCTCAAAGCGCTTCAGTTCCAGGTCAATCCCCATTTCCTCTTCAATGCGTTGAATACGATATCGTGCGTGTGCAGGGAGAATGCCGGACGTGCCAGGGAGCTTCTCGTGATTCTTGCCAACTACTTCCGCTATAATCTTGCCGGGGGCGCTGACATGGTGCCCATGGAGGAAGAAATCAACCATGTAAAAGATTACCTTGAACTGGAAAAAGGCAGGTTTGAGGACAAGCTGACTGTGACATACGACGTGCCGGAGCAGATGGATATCATGATTCCGACGTTAATACTGCAGCCTGTCGTAGAGAATGCTGTAAAATATGGGATAAACCGGGAAGGAAAACGGATCGTAAATATAAGCGTGCGGGAGACGGAAGAGGGATATGCCGTGGAGATCAGCGACAAAGGAAAGGGGTTTCCTGACGAAGTCGTGGAAATGCTGGAAGAAGGCGGGACTGTCGGCAGCAGCATCGGTCTCAGCAACGTGTACAAAAGGATGAAGAGCACGTATGGAGAAGATTGCGGAATCTATATAACAAGTTCCGGCGACGGAAGCTGCGTACAGCTCTGTTTCAAGAAAGGAAGATAAGTATGGCGGTAAGGATAGCGGTGATAGATGACGAGAGGCCTGCTAGAAGCGAGCTGAGACACCAGCTCAGGGAACTCGTGCCGGACGCGGTGATAGAGGAAGGCGATTCCGGTGCTGCGGCGCTGGAACTAGCGGGTGCCGGGAAGTACGACATATTTTTTCTAGATATCAATCTTGGGGATATAAATGGGACGGTTCTTGTGAATGCGCTGAAAAACATGCAGCGGGATGCAAAGATAATCTTTGTCACGGCTTATTCCGAATATGCGGTGACCGCATTTGAACTCGGAGTTGAGGATTATATCCTGAAGCCTTACGACAAAGGAAGGCTCAAAAAAGTGCTGGAGAGGATGCAGAGCCAGCGTCCGCCCGCCGGCCATCAGGGACAGGCCGTAAAGACACGTCCCGGCAAGATTGCAATCAGCAACGAGGGAAAGACGATATTTGAAGATATAGATGACATCATCTATATCGAGACGCATAACAGAGGATGCATGATACATACAGCTGAACATGGATACTATGACGGGAAAAGTATCGGGGAATTTGAAAAGCGGCTGGAAGGGGACCGTTTCTTCCGCTGCCATAAAAGCTACCTGATCAATCTGGATAAAGTGCGGGAAGTGTTTCCGTGGGGCAACAACAGCTTCGGGCTTAAGATGCAGGGGGCTGCTCAGGAGGTTCTGCCGGTCGGCCGTGAGAGGACAAAGGTGCTGCGCCAGCTGCTTGGGTGGTAAGGCTGCGGAATTGGCTCGGAGAAACCCCATATTCTTTTTTGAATGCACGGTAGAAGCTGGAATAGTCATTGAAGCCGAACATCCCGCTTGCCTCGGTGATGCCTGTGCCACCAAGAATGGCAGTACGGCATGCTTCCACTCTTTTTTTAGTGATATACTGATGGATAGACATGCCGGTGTTCTCTTTAAACACATGTGCTATGTGGTATTTGCCTGTGTAAAATTCTTGCGAAAGTCTCCTGAGTGACAACTCTTCGTCCAGGTGCTCCTCGATAAACTGTGTGACACTTTCGTATAAGGGGAGCAGAGGAGTATTCTTTGCAGGACTGCTCTGTTCATATATAATCCGGTTAAGGTACAGCACAAGGTCGTTCACGCAGAGCCGGATCTGTTCTTCCCTGGCATAATGGGAAGAATGTATTTCTTCCATAAGACGAAGTACTTTAGACTGAATCGTATTGAAAGTGATTCTGTCATTGTGAAAAAGACAATCCTTCCCAGACTGTACGAGGTGCATCGCGTACAAGTAATCCGGTGAAATCTGCTCAAGATGCGTGCAGTATTCTTTGCTGAGCCAGAATACAATACGGCGGTAAGGTGCCTCCAGACTGTGTATCACCGGCCGGTGGAAGACATGAGGAGGGATGAGCATCATATCACCGGACTTCACGGGATACGTATCGCTGCCGGCCTTGATGCTGACATCACCCTCGAGAAAGAAATAGAATTCATAATAGTCATGGGCATGCCCGTTCATTTTGGACAATGCCGTGTCGTTATAATAATAGATTTCAAAATCCTTTGAGACCATGTACTGGCGTGCGCCAAATGGAGTCTGTAAACATTTCTTCATATCTGCCTCCCCTGTTGACAAGGGTACCCTTTCGACTTCACAATATCATAAAAGCGCAACTTTTACAATGTATATACCAATTCTGCCAATGTCAAAAAGGCAGAACTTTTTTTATGATAAAGGAAACGATTACAGGAAGCATTTGGGAAAGGGGACAGATAATATGAGACTTGATCAGCAGGGACTGCTGAACAGTGGCTGGTGGAAAGAAGCAGGATATGATGTACCGGAGTATGACCGGGGACAGATGAAGGAGAGGACGAAGGAGAATCCTTACTGGATACATTTCGGAGCTGGAAATATATTCAGAGCTTTCCTGGCACATGCAGTACAGAAGCTGCTCAACAAAGGCTTGCTGGACAGGGGACTGATAGTAGCGGCAGGATACAATTATGAGATGATTGACAGAGTATACCGTGCCCACGATGATTATACGATACTTGTAACATTAAAAGCAGACGGCAGTATTGAAAAGACGGTGATAGGAAGCATTGCGGAATCGCTGACTCTGGACACGGATAACGGTATGGATTTCAGGCGCCTGAAATCGATCTTCGAGAAGGATTCTCTCCAGATGGCCAGTTTTACGATTACGGAAAAAGGATACTGCCTTACTGATGAAAAGGGTGATTATATTCCGGATGTGGCAGAAGACTTCCGCGTCGGGCCTGAAAAGGCAGACAGCTATATCGGCAAAATAGTCTCTCTTCTTTATACACGTTTTCAATCAGGAGAAAAACCTATAGCACTTGTAAGTATGGACAACTGTTCCCGAAACGGAGAAAAGCTGCAACAGGCTGTAAATGAATATGTAGTGGAATGGACAGAGCGGGGCCTGGCAGCCCCCGGATTTCTGGAATATATCAATAATCCCGCCAGGGTGTCGTTCCCGTGGACGATGATAGATAAGATAACGCCGCGTCCCGATGCTTCCATAGGAAAGATGCTGGAAAAAGATGGTGTGGAGGAGATGACGCCTTTTGCCATGTCGATGCATAGTTATGCTGCCCCCTTTGTAAATGCAGAAGAAAGCGGATACCTTGTGATTGAAGATTGTTTCCCGAACGGGAGAGCCAGGCTGGAAGGGGAGGGCATATATTTTGCAGGGCGTGCGACGGTGGAAAAGTCAGAGAGGATGAAAGTGTGTACGTGCCTGAACCCGCTGCATACGGCACTGGCAGTGTTCGGCTGCCTTCTCGGATACGACAGGATATCTGATGAGATGAAAGACAGGGAACTTCATAATCTCATATGTGACATCGGATACCGGGAAGGGCTTCCGGCAGCAGAACATCCAGGTATTATCAACCCTGCCGAATTCCTTGATTCCGTCATTAATATCCGTTTTCCAAATCCATTTATGCCGGACACGCCCCAGAGAATTGCCACGGATACATCCCAGAAGCTGGCAGTCCGTTTTGGTGAGACGATAAAAGCTTACTTGGAGTCTGATATGCTCAATATACGCGACTTAAAAAGCATTCCGCTTGTGTTCGCAGGCTGGCTGAGATACCTCATCGGAATTGATGATTGCGGACAGCCGTTTGAGCTGAGCCCAGATCCTCTGCTGGACATGCTTCAGGAAAGGATATCCGGCCTTCATCTGGGCAAGCAGTTGGGAGCGGAAGAGGAAGAACGACTAAAGACGCTGCTGGAGGATGATAAAATATTCGGGGTAAATCTTTATGAAGCTGGAATGGCAGAAAAGGTAATAGAGTATTATAAGGAGATGATGGTAGGGCCGGGGGCAGTGCGAGGTGTGTTAGAAAGAATAAGTGCTTCCTCCTGCTGTGTATTTAAGGAACGTATATGAATAAAAAGTGCATCGTGATTCGGATACATTTATATTAAGAATACGTTGTAGCAGAACAAGCAGATTTTCCAGTACAGGGAAATCTGCCTTTTTTACTTTAAACTACAGATAACAGAAAATATTAAGTATATCACAAAATATACTATGTTGCCTTAAATTCATATTTCATATAATTGTATTAACAAAACTACATAAGAATAACATTCTTAATCAGACGGTAGCGAGCCATGTTCAACCCGGTATTTTTTCGGCGAACACCCTGTAATCTTCTTGAATATCTGGCTGAAATAGATAGGGTCTTCATATCCGGACTCGGCGGCAATTTCTGACACGGACATGGAGGTCGAAGACAACAGATGCTTTGCATGAGAGATACGTTTGTTGATGACATATTTCATGGGGGATATACCCATCTCTTCTTTGAATATATGAGAGATATAATTCTGGCTTATATATATGGCATCGGACAGGCGTTCCAGATTGATATCGGAAGTATAGTTCTTGTCGATATAGTCTTTGATTCGCATGCTGTGCCTGGATGTGGAGTTTATATTCTGCAGCTGATTGTTCAGAAGCCGGAGCATAAGAGCTAGGATGCAGGAGGCAAGGGAGGCAGATATATTTTTATAGTGAAGCCTACGGGCAATCGTCTCATGAACGAGTTCCATGAAATATAGTTCAAACTGGCGGTAGTATTCACCGGCATCCTGAACAGGGCAGATATCATCTGGGATAAGCACGTTCTCAATGAGCGTGGGAATCTGGAAACCGGACAGACCCACGAAGAAAAAGTGCAGTGGATTTTCCGGATCTGACGCTTCTCGGTGTACGGTGAGCGGATTGCACAGAATCAGTCTGCCGGGATATAGTTCGTACTTTACATCCTTGATGATGGAATAGCCGGCGCCTTCCGTACAGAATATTATTTCTGCTGAATCATGTTTGTGGAACTTGCTTGACCATGCGGGGTCGTTGCGAAGGTAACCGGACATGACGACGTGTGGACCTTTGAACAGAAGGTTCGGAGTATCCGGGTTATCGATGTAATTTTTCAGATTTTTAATATCTGTATCTATATTATTTTCCATTAATTACCATCTCCTGATATTGAGTCAGATATTAAAATTATTATATACTAAGTGATTATTTCAGTCAAACAAAGGAGGGAAATGATGAACAGATGCAATAAGGTAGTGGAAGGTGGTATACCGGTCACTAATCCGGTAAATGGTGAAGTAGTAGACTATATTCCTGCCATGACGAAGACGGAGGCGGACCGTGCGGTAGAGGAGGCAGGCAGGGGATTTTTGAAATGGTCGGCTTTGCCGCAGTATGAAAGAAGCTGTATACTGGAAGAATTTATCCGGCTTTTTACGCCAAAGATACCAGAACTTGCGAGACTTCTCGTACTGGAAAATGGAAAGCCTGTCACAGAGGCCGAGGGTGAGTTTGGAGCACTGAAGATGCTTACTAAAGGCTACTGTGAGCGTGCGAATCATATGTATGGCCGGACGATGCCGGAAGGCAGCGGGGAAGGAGGAGGGCTTCACGATATCACCTTTACGAGAAAAGAGCCGTTAGGCATCTTTGTCTGTATCATACCGTTTAATTTCCCGATAGCCATGTTCGGCCATAAAGTCATACCGGCATTGGCCGCGGGTAATTCGGTTATCCTGAAGCCTGCCACCACCTCACCTCTTACGCTGATGAAATTGACAGACCTGCTCCATGAAGCGGGAGTGCCCCAAGAAGTAGTACAGGTAGTGACAGGCCGTGGTTCTGATGTGGGTGATGTGCTGGCAGGGCATCCTGGTATCCAGGCAATTTCTATGACAGGCAGTACGGCAGCAGGACTTCGGATTTATGAACGGGCAGCCAGGAATCTGACGAGAGTATTCCTGGAGCTTGGAGCCAATGACGCATTCATTATGCTGGATGACGCAGACGTGGACCTGGCTGTGGAAGAAGCCATCTTAAGCAGGACGCTGAATGCCGGACAAGTATGCTGCGGCAGCAAACGGTTTCTCGTACATCATACCTTGGCAGATGAGTTTGAAGGAAAGCTTAAAGAAGCATTAAACCGGATAGTGGTCGGAGACCCGCTGAAACGTAGTACACAGATGGGAGCATTGATTGGACAGGAGGCTGCAGATGCGGTCAGTAATCAGGTACAGCGCACGATAAGCCAGGGGGCGGTCTGTACCTGGGGAGGCAATCGACTGGACAGGGCGTTTTTTGAGCCGACGATTCTAAGAGAGGTTACGCCTGAGATGGATGTGGCAAAAGATATGGAGATTTTCGGCCCTGTCTTTCCAATCATAACTTTTGATAAGGATGAGGAAGCGCTTGAGATTGCCAATCAGTCTTCCTATGGCCTAAGCGGGGCTGTTTTCAGCCGGGATATAAAGCGGGCGATTCAGATGGCGGACAAGCTGAAGAGCGGCAGCGTCGTGATGAACGGCGGGACAGATTACCGTACGGTGGAACTTGCCTTCGGCGGTTATAAAAAGAGTGGTATCGGGCGGGAAGGAATCTCTTATACGCTGGACGAGATGGTACAGGAAAAGAACTTTGTGCTAAAAGGTGTATTGTAAAGGATGATAGAGATGGAAGCAGACAGACCATTTACGGGAATAATTACAGATATCCAGCGCTACAGCGTTCATGACGGACCGGGCATACGCACCTTAATCTTTTTCAAAGGCTGTCCGCTCAGATGCCGGTGGTGTCAGAATCCGGAGACGTGGCATGTCCGTCCAGAGCTGATGCTTTATCCGGAAGGCTGCATCGGCTGCGGCCTGTGCAGTGCCTCCTGCCCGGCACAGGCCGCCTGCGGGGCCCGGACCGACAGGGATAAGTGCCGGGAATGTGGGCTGTGCGCTCAAATCTGCCCTTCCCGGGCAAGAAAGATGGCAGGAAAAGGATACACAGTGGAGGAGATTGTGGAGACCGTAAAGCGGGACAAAGTATTTTATGACCGAACCGGAGGAGGAGTCACCTTAAGCGGCGGAGAGCCGGTGTACCAGAGCAGATTTGCGGGGCGTCTTCTGGATACGCTCAGAGAGCAGAATGTTCACACTGCCATAGAGACATGCGGTTATTGCAGCGAAGATACCTTTGTGCAACTGGCCGGGAAGACAGACTGCCTTCTCTTCGACATAAAACATATGGATGAGAATGAACATAAGAAGTATACTGGCGTCTCTAACAGACAGATTCTCGCTAATATAAGGAGGGCAGGCGCAATGTGCAGGCATATCATTATCCGGTTTCCTCTCATACCGGGTGTAAATGATACAGTGACGAATATTGAGCAGGTATGCTCGCTTGCCATAGAGGTGGGAGCAAGAGAGATACATCTTCTGCCATTCCATCAGGCGGGAGAAGAAAAGTGGAGAGCCCTCGGGCGCCGCTATTCATTTGAGGGGCGCAGGCTTATGGAAGAGGAAGAGATTGAAGCTGTACGGTCGCTTATAGAAAACAAGGGGATACCGGCAGACATAGGTGGCGGCGGAATATATAAGAAGGACATAGAGAAAAGGGAGGGATTGGATTGACGAGAAGTGATCGAATCAAGGTGCGGTTATTTGATGAAGATTTTATGAAAAAAAAGGAATGGTGGGGAGAAGGAGAAACAATACTGACAGAGGAAGAGATAAAGAAAAAGCCTTTGATTATCCGCAAAGCTCTGGCTATAGAGCATGTGGCAAAATATATGCCTGTCTCTGTGCGTCCGGATGAGCTTATTGTGGGAGTTCCTACCATGGCCTCAGTAGGGTTTGGAAGATGTTTTCCTGTCTATGCCCTTCCGGAGGAAGAGGAAAGAGCAGCCAGATGCGGATATACGGTAAAGTCTGTCGCAGGGCATCATCCGGCCGATTATGAAAAGCTGCTCCGGATTGGGCTTAAGGGGGTGCGGGAAGAGATAGAAGAGTCGCGCCGGGAAAAAGAGAGAAGCGGAGAGCTGGATGAAGAGACGGATCATCTGTATGCGTCTATGCTTATCAGCCTTAATGCGGTCGGAATTCTGGCAGGACGTTATGTGGAACTTCTGCGCCAGGAAGCCAAGCAGGAAAGGGAGGAGGCCAGGAAAAAAGAACTGCTCCAGATGATGGAGGTGTGTTCCAGGGTGCCGGAAAATCCTTCTGAGACATTTCAGGAAGCGCTGCAGTCGGTGTGGCTCTTATTCGCCTTCTTCCATAGTACCATGGAGTTCCTTCCCATCGGAAGGTCGGACCAGTATCTGTACCCTTACTATAAAGCAGATATCGCGGCCGGACGGATAACAGAAGAACAGGCAGAAGAACTTATCATAAGCTGGCTTGCCAAATTCAGCGAGCGTGTGCAACTTAAGCCTGAACAGTGGGAGATGCATCTGGGAGATATGGACAGCCAGTTTAACGGCAGGGATATGGAACAGGAAGACGCAGCTACCTACGACAATGATGAAAGCTATAATTACGGTACCTCTGCCAACCACTGGCTTATCAATATGATTCTCGGTGGTATGGACGGCGAGGGTGTGGATGCGACCAATGACCTGACCTACCTCATATTAGAAGGGTGGAAGTTCCTGGAAGCGGTGACACCGACAATGTCGGTGCGTTTCCATAAAAATACCCCGCAAAAGCTCTATGAGCTGTGTGCGTCCATTCTTCGCAAAGGAGCCGGAGAACCGGTGCTGTATAATGATGAGCCGATTATAGAAGGACTGGTCCGGATGGGGATACCTCTTAGAGAAGCCAGAAATTATTCCAACGATGGGTGCTGGGAGACCCTTATTCCGGGAAAGACAAGCTTTAGCTTCTGTATGAACCAGGTGTTGCAGATGCTGGAATACCAGCTTCAGCAAGGCAGAAGTCTAGTGCGCGGCCGTGTGGAAAAAGAGGGGCTGCCACCTTTGAGCAGCTATAGCGGCTATGAGTCTTTTTACAAGGTCTTCCTCCGTATACTGGAAGACAATGCACGCACTGAGATAAGGAATAAGATACGGTTCTCAAAAGCGAGAAGCGATATCGCACCTTCCCCGTTATTGTCGGCCTTCATGGATGACTGCATAAAGCGGGGCAGGGAGTATTCGGACGGAGGAGCTGTGTATGATATCTTTACCCTCATGCTCTGTGGGTTCTCCGGTTGTGTGGATTCTCTGACAGTGATTAAGAAACTTGTATTTGAAGAGCAGAGGATTACGCTTACAGAGTTGGCAGAGGCGACAAGAGCAAACTTTAAAGGATATGAGGCCTTACATCAGTATATCTGTAATCATGTGCCGAAGTTTGGCAACGATGAGCCGTACTGCGACGAGATTGCAAGAGGGCTGGTGGAGGATTTTAAAGTTATTGCAGACCGGCTCAGGGCAGAAGGCACAGGAAAATACATGATAGGGCTCGGCATAGCCACTTTTGAATTCTATGCTAAGTGGGGGCATGATATAGGCGCGTCTGCAGACGGGCGCTTATCCCAGGAACCGATAGGAAGTAACGTATCTCCGGTCATCGGTATGGACAAGGCCGGGCCGACGGCGCTGATTCGGTCTGTAACGACGCTGGACTGGCTCCCTTACGCCATCGGCGGGCCGCTGGATATGCAGGTGAACCCGAATGAAGTGTCTGGTCCCCAGGGAATCAGCCGTATGACGGGACTGATCCGGTCATATTTTGATTTGGGCGGCCTGATGCTGACAATCACAGGCGTCAACGCACAGATGCTGGAAGATGCCAGAAAGGATCCGATGCGGCACAAAAGTCTGCGTGTACGGCTCGGCGGGATGTCGGCTTACTTCATCTCACTGTCTGAGGAGATGCAGGAGAGCATCATACGTAAGACAAAACACAGTTTCTGATTTTTAATCTAATAACATACACCGGATTAAATAAAATGACAGAAAATCATAAATTGAAAACAGTATGACTCATGTTTGTGTTTTTGTTAATAAGTTACAATATAATTACTATAAAACAAATCCTGTAAAATAAAAAAGGAGGAAACAGGTATGAAAAAGAAAATGTTAAGTATGGTAATGTGTCTGCTGCTTCTCGCAGGTCTCATGTCAGGCTGTTCTTCTGACTCGGGAGAGTCCGGCAGTTCGGGAAAATCGGAAAAAAAAGAAGCGGTTGTGGGGGAAGACGGCACGGACTGGACCGAAAAAGCGGAGGCAGCGATGGGTGTTACTCCGACAAGCTTCCAGGGGCCAAAAGAGACTGCAGGTGCTGTCCCTGATGGGAAGAAGATAGCACTTGTCTCTGCAAATGCAGCGCTGCAAGGCTGTGTGGCTCCTCTGTACACGATGCAGGATATCTGTGATGAGCTGGGCTGGACGTATCAGTTTTATGACGGGGCAGGGAGCTCTTCACAGCAGAACGAGATGATTATGAACGCCGTTTCCTGGGGGGCAGATATGATATGTGTATGCTCTGTAGACCCGGCTACAATCCAGCAGGGTCTGAAAGAAGCAGCAGATGCTGGCATAGTAGTTACAACATGCTCCACAGGTATCTTCGACCCGAATCCTGAGATGGAGATGGAAGAGGGTCAGCTGACTTATGAATTTGGCGTGTCCCCGGACTATGCAGCAGTAGGCTCTGCTATCGCAGACTGGATTGTCAATGATGCAGGGAATGAAGGGGAGATCGTGATTGTGGACGCAAACGAAGCTCCATCCTGCCGTGCCCTTCGTGTTGGCCTTCTGGATGAACTGAAGCTTTCGGATATGGAGGTAGATGACAGCTTCTGGTTTACTGGTTCACAGGTTGGTGATACTCTGATTCGAAACGTAACGTCATATTTGACGAAGCATCCTGACTGTAAGTATGTCTTTGTGGCATATGATCCGGCTGCGGCGGTCATAGTAGAAGGCCTGAACCAGGCGGGGATGAACGACGTAAAAGTCATCAGCGTACTCGGTATCCAGCAGAATATTGAATACATACGTGAAGAAAATGTACAGGTTGCGACAGCAGCTTATGATAATAACTATATGGGGTACGCTGTAATAGATCAGTATATCCGTTACCTGAACGGTGAGGAGTACAGCGCTCCTATGGGTGAGAATCTGCCATATACGGTGCTTGACGCGACCAACCTCCCAGAACAGGGGACGGACTGGACGGCGCTTTCCTTCTTCGATTATGAAAAGGAATTCAAGGCATTGTGGAAATAAGTCGTCAGACTGCTGCCAAATGTGTCTATCTACATTTGGCAGCAGAAATTTATGAGGAGGCCAATTATGGATACGAATAAAAGTAAAGGTGGAAAACCCCTCATTATTAATTTTTTGCGGCGTTATATTCTGATAATTCTGCTGGGTATTCTGATTTTGTTTTTCTCCGTACAGACAGAATCCTTTCTATCGGCGAGAAACCTGAGCAATATCTTGATGATACAAGTGACGACAGGATGCATGTCTATCGGTGCGCTGATGATTCTGGTCGTAAATGAATTTGACCTGTCTCTCGGGTACCTTCTCGGCTTCTGCATGATGCTTGGGGCGTGGCTTTCACAGAAAGGCCAGGGAGCGGCTGTCGTCATACCGGCGATGCTGCTGGCCGCTGTCTTCGCAGGGCTGATAAGCGGGATAATGACGGTGAAATTCAGGGTCAGTTCTTTCATATCGACTCTTGCCGTGGGAATAACGCTGAGCGGTTTTACGACCGGAATGAGCGGTGGAAACGTACTGTCCAGCAATATACCGAAGGTAGTCATCGCTTTCGGGCAGAAGAGATTCCTTGGGTTGGGATATTGTACTTGGGCGATGATTTTGCTGCTGGCAGTCATGTATTACATATTAGAACATACGAGCTTTGGACGCAGTCTGTATGCAATCGGTGGTTCTGAACGGGTTGCGTATCTTGGTGGAATCAAGACCGACAGGGTACGTATTATCGTGTTTATGCTTGCCGGGCTGTTTACAGGGATTGCAGCAATATCACAGCTTGGCCAATCGGGAAGCGCCAATCCGTCTTATGGTATGGAGATGCTCATGCCGGCATATGCAATCGCCCTGTTAAGTATGGCGGCCTATAAACTAGGAACCTATAATATCGCAGGCCTCGTTCTGGCTATCCTGGTAGTAGGCGTAGGAGTAAACGGGCTTGGACTGATTGGAGCCACATATTGGATGGAACACTTGTTTAATGGGATTGTATTGATTATGGCAGTCCTGATATCGATATGGGAGCGCCATGCCCATGGGCTCATATAGGGAGGAGGAAGCATATGCCGATTCATGTTAAGAAGCTGACGGTGAGATTTCCCGGATTGTATGCATTGAAAGATGTGGACATAACATTTGGAGACGGGAGGGTGCACGCGGTATTAGGAGCAAATGGCAGCGGCAAGTCTACGCTCGTCAAGGTGCTGACGGGCATCTACAGTCCCGAACCTGCTGCCCATATAGGTATTAACGGTCAGAAGTTTCAGGAGATAAAAGACCCAAATATGGCAAAGAGGCTTGGGATTCGGGCGGTCCATCAGGAGGCACCTCTGATAGATGCGCTTTCCATTGCAGAGAGCATTGCTGTCATGCGGGGGTACCCCAAAAACAAGTTTGGAAAGATACAGTGGAAAAAGCTTTACGAGTATAGCGAAGAGCTGCTTCGGTTCTGGGATATAGATCTTCCCTGCAGAAAGCTTGTCGGCCAGATTAGCGCTACGGAGCGGAGTATGGTGGCAATGGCAATCGCGATGGGGAAGGATGAGGAGCTGTCAGATACGAAGGTACTCATTCTTGACGAGGCAGATGCATCTGTTCCAGAAGACGAGGCAAAACGCTTCCTTGCAAAAGCGCGAAAGGCTGCAAAGCTAGGCATACCGGTCATAATGGTGACACACAGGCTGAAATCTGTCATGGAGATGTGCGATGACGCGACTATATTAAACGATGGAAAAGTCGTGTATTCTGGAACTTTGTCAGGTATAGACCAGGATTTTATAATATCTAAAATGCTTAAGAGCGAGCAGTCTTTAAAGACAGAGGAGCGAGTTGGCATATCCCGTCTGTGGGATTCGGTCGGCTCAACTTTGCAGCAGAAGAAGGAAGGTGCGTTGCTGCAAGTGGATGATTTATATGCAGATAAGATTCAAGGAATATCGTTTGCATTAAACAGAGGAGAAATCCTGGGGATAGTCGGCATGTCAGACAGCGGGACAGCTGAACTGCCATATATTCTGGGAGGATCGGGCAAGTGGAAGTCCGGTGAGATACGATTGGATGGTGAGAAGCTTCCGAAGAAGATGACACCGGGGAAAGGAATAGAGAGAGGAATCTCCCTCGTGCCGACGGACCGTCCAAGGCAAGGCGGCGTCATGAACCGTACGCTGCGTGAAAATGTGATATTGCCGTTGGAAAACAGATTTTTCTTAAAGAACAAAAAAGCTTATGAAGCTGTTGAGACAGCAATTGAGGAGCTGGATATCCGGCCTCCGCTTGCGAACCAGCAGTTTGCCAAGTTCTCAGGTGGGAATCAGCAGAAGTCCATCGTAGCAAAGTGGCTCTTTACGTGTCCGAAAGTATTGGTATTGGATGATCCGACCTATGGAGTGGATCCCGGGGCACGAATAAAAATCTTTGCGGCTCTTAAAGAATCCGCCAGGAATCATGTGGGAATCATTGTCTTTTCGACGGAACCAGAGCAGCTTGCATCGCTGTGTGACAGGGTAATCGTCCTTCGCAAAGGTGAGATAGCGCATGAGCTGCTCAAAAGCGACGGCACACTGACGCGGAAATCAATAGCAAGGTGGTGTTACGTATGAAAAAGATATTACAAGAAACAAACTGGAAAAATATAAGAAGCAGATACGGGATGCTCCTTGTCTTCGCAATCATCATAGTCTTGTTTTCGGTGCTGAATCCAAGCTTTTTAACACTGAGCAACTGGAGCCGGATTTTAATCGGACAGGCTGTTATAGGCAGTGTGGCGTTGGGAGCCATCTTCATACTTGTAATCGGAGAGTTTGACATGTCACTTGGATATATGACCGCCTTTACTTTGATGGTGGGAGGATATCTGTCTGAGAAGGGATGCCAGGCAATGGCGGTGATTGGCGCCATGTTCCTGGCGGGAGTACTGGCCGGGCTTCTGAATGGCTGCCTGATTGTGCTCCTCAAGATTCCGAATGCAGTTGCCACCATGGGTACGGGAATCTGTATGTATGGACTGACACTGGCTATGAGCGGGGGGCGCGTGCTTGCGCTGAACATTCCGGGAATTGTTGTTGAAATATGTAACAGCCGTCTTCTGAGTATTGCACTGCCCGTATACATATTGGCCATTCTGATGATTATCGTGTATTTTATCCTGGAATTCACACCCTTCGGGAAGAAACTGTATGTCATCGGCGGGAATGAACGTACGGCATACCTGTCAGGTGTCAATACAAAACGGTATCGAATTGCAGCGTTTATGGCCGCGGGTCTGTTCGTGGCGCTAGGGGCGGTATTCATCCTTGGGCAGGCGAGGGCGGCCAACCCTCAGAGAGGACCGGAATATCTGATGTCCGCCTACGCAACGGTCTATCTGAGCGTGACAGTATTCCGCCCGGGCACGTTCAACCTCCGTGGGGTGGCATTGTCGCTGCTGTTGCTGGGAGCAGGCTTTAAGGGCCTGAGTCTGGCCGGTATGCCTTACTGGTTTGAAAATGTCTTTTACGGTATCGTGCTGGCTACAGCTATGCTGACGGCGAATAAGGAGACGCGCGCTATGAAAGCCGGATAAATATGAGAAATATACAGCGTAAGGATTGGAAGGTGAAATACTTGAAGGACGACTATATTATCAGAAACGGTCATGTGATAGATCCGGCGGCCGGATTCTCCGGCAGAAAAGATATATATATCAGAGGCGGTTATATTGCAGAGCCGTCAGAGGATGTTTCTTGCGAAGAAGCTTGCGTTATCGACGCTACAGACTGCTTTGTCCTGCCCGGGCTGATTGACTTCCATACCCATCTGGGGTACCAGCTCAGCGATTTTGGCCTGAATCCTGATCTGTACACGCTGCCGAATGGGATTACGGCAGCGGTAGACGCGGGATCGGGAGGTACGGCCAATTTTGAAGGAATGTACACGAATGTATTTACCCGGAGCATGATTGACATCAAATGCTTTTTAAATGTGACAGCTACCGGGATTATCACAGAATGCTATCTGGAGAATCTGGATCCGGATTTCTATAATATTTCTAAGATAGAATATCTGCTGAACCGGTATCGCGATGTTCTGCTCGGACTGAAAGTGCGTATCGGGGCAAATACTGCAGGAACACTTGAACTGCAGCCGCTGGAAAGAGCAGTTGAATTAGGCGAAAGGTTCGGATGCAGAGTCTGTGTCCATGCTACAAACCTGACGTGCGGCTATGACCGTATCTTGTCTCTGCTGCGTCCCGGTGACATCATCTGCCATATATTCCAGGGAGATAACGACTATACTATCCTCGGAGAAGACGGGAAAATTGCGGATTATGTGCGGGCGGGGAGGAAGAAGGGGATTTTATTTGACTGCGCCTGTGGCCGTGTCAACTATTCTAATAGGATTATCCGGGAGGCATTAAAAGAAGGTTTTGCTCCGGATATTATCAGTACGGATGTGATTGGATTCAGCATCTATGGGTCTAAGATCCATTCGCTGTTATCTGTTATGTCTCAGTTTCTGGGAACGGGAATGGAACTTGAGGATGTTGTAAGAGCCGTCACTGCAACACCAGCGGGTATCATGGGTATGCAAGGAAGGATAGGTACACTAAGAGCAGGTGCCCAGGCGGATATTTTTATAACCAGGCTTAAGCGGCATAACTGGGAGCTTGCGGACAAGTTTGGAGAAGTTATGCAGCTCGATGAGATATTCGTCCCGTTATTGACGATGAAGCGTGGAAAGCTGGCATATCGAAGTATACTGTATGATTCTATAAGATAGATGAGAGGAAACATAAAAGAAGGGTGATAATATGAAAAAAATAAGAATAGCAAATGGTGCCGGCTATGCAGGAGACCGACTTGACGCAGGAGAAGTGCTGATCAGGGACGGCCGTATCGACTACCTGACCTTTGAATGCCTGGCAGAGCGGACCATTGGCTTATGCCAGCGCGATAAGATGCATAATCCGGAGCTTGGATACAGCCGCTTAAGCGAAGAGCGTCTGCGCAGGACGCTTAAACCGGCCAAGGGAAGAGGGGTAAAGATCATATCCAATCTGGGAGCAGCCAATCCGGAAGCTGCGGTCAGGCTTATACAGCGCATATGCAAGGAACAGGATATCACCGGCCTTCGTGTGGCTGCCGTCTCCGGGGACAACATATATGACAATGTGGAGGCATACTACGATTACGATGTGCTGGAATTTGAAGGGAAGCTGGGAGATATCCGGGACAGGCTCATATCCGGCAATGCCTATTGCGGCATAGAAGGAATCGTGGAGGCGCTGAGAAACGGGGCTGACGTCGTGATTACCGGCCGGGTCGCAGATCCGGCTCTGACATTGGCACCTCTCTGTTATGAGTACGGATGGACACTCCAACAGAATCCCATCCAGTTCGGACAGGGTATCCTGGCAGGACATCTCATAGAATGCGGTCCGCAGAGTACAGGAGGAACTTTTGCAGACCCGCCATATAAGGCGGCTGTCGACCTGGCTCATATCGGTTTCCCCATCGTAGAGTTCAGTGAGAACGGCGACTTTATTATCACGAAGCCTGAAGGAAGCGGCGGAGAGGTTACACCGGATACAGTAAAGGAACAGGTATTGTATGAGATACATGATCCGAAAGCATATATGACGCCGGACGCGATAGCCGATTTTGGCAATGTCCATCTGAAACAACAGGGAAAGGACAAGGTGTTGGTGACAGGTGCCACGAGCCATGGAAGACCGAGGCAGCTGAAGGCCAACTTCTGCTATAAAGATTCCTATACGTGTGAAGGAGGCGTGACATACGGCGGATCCAGCAGTCTTGAGCGTGCCAGAATTGCAGGGGATATGGTCGTGGAACGCATGAAGATGATGGGAATAGAGACAGAAGAGATGAGGCTTGATTATATTGGGTATAACTCGCTTTACAGAGAGAAGATATCCCGTCATATCTGTGGAGATAAGATGACATTTCCAGAGATAAGGCTTCGGGTGGCGGCCCGCATGAAAGACTATGAGACGGCTGTGCGCTTCAGCGATGAGTTTGACTCAATGTATGGCAGCGGTCCCTTTGCCTGTGGAGGCGTAACGATGTCAATCAATGAGATCATCAATGTCTGTTCTGTTTTTGTAGAACGTTCAGACATCAAAATTACAGTGGATTATCTGGAGGTATAAATGATGAGACTGCGGGAAATTGCACATTCACGTGGCGGGGATAAAGGAGACATATCGAATCTGTCGCTTATCCCATACCGTGAAAGTGATTATGAAAAGCTGAAAGAAAAAGTAACGGCGGAAATGGTGAAGGAATATTTTTCTGAGATATGCTATGGAAAAGTGACAAGATATGAAGCGGATGGCATCTGCTCTCTGAATTTTGTACTGGAAAAGGCGCTGGGCGGCGGAGTCTTGAAAAGCCTGGCTCAGGACAAGCATGGTAAGACTCTGAGCGCTGCCCTGCTGGAGATGGAGATAGACTGGTAAGAGGTATGGAATCAGTCTGGTGTGTGAGCACAGAAATAGTTTGATATATCTAAGAAACGTTTCGCAAACAAATGAAAACAAATAAAGAGAAAAGTGAAAAAACAGATAATTAATAGTCAAAATGCACCAAAATATTCAAATAAAAATGTTAAATATGACAGTAAAACGACGAAATATTGACACAGTCATAATAAAATGATAATATACAAATAGAAAAACGTTTTTATTAAAAGATAAAATGGACAAAAAGAGACACGTTCTTAGACGAAAGGAGAGCGGAGAATGGACAAAATCAAAGTTGGAGTAGCCGGATATGGCACGATTGGACAACGGCTGGCGGACGGTGTGGCATTGCAGAAGGATATGGAACTGGTTGGGGTGGCAGATCTGGCGCCTACGCTTGCAGTCAGGGCGCTATACGAAAAAGGGATGCCTTACAGCCTTTATCTCGTAGACGGGGCCAGGAAGAAAGCGTTTGATGAGCTTGACATTCCCGTAGCAGGAACATTTGCAGAGCTGGTGGACAGCGTGGATATCATGCTTGATTCCTCCCCCGGCGGAGTAGGAGCAAAAAATAAAGAATTATATGAGAAGAAGGGTGTCAAAGCCATCTTCCAGGGCGGGGAGAAGAATTCAGTGGCCGACGTCTTCTTCCACGGCTATGCAAATTATGAAAAGGGGCTCGGCATGGACTACCTTAAGCTGACGAGCTGCAATACTACCGGCCTTATCCGTGCCGTAGACTGTCTGGACCGATCTTATGGAGTAGAGAAAGTGGCAATCACCATCATCCGGCGTGTGGCTGACCCCGGAGATTATCACAGGGGACTGACAAATGCGCTGCAGATGGACAAAGCACCTTCTCACCAGGCAGTGGATCTGATGACAATCATGCCGCATATCGATGCGACCGGTATTCTTGTACATACACCCGTGACCCATGGCCATATTATAACCGTGCTGGCCACAGGGAAACAGAAAATAACGAAAGAGATGGCACTGGAAGCATTCCGTAAGCATCCAAGAATACGGGTCGTGAATATTGACGACGGTTTTCTCGGGAATGCATCCTTCTTCAAATATGCCCGGGATCTGGGCAATCCAAGAGGGGACATGTACGAAATCGGTCTGTGGGAAGACAGTATCGTAGAGAGCGGGGATGATATCATGTTTGCGATTCATATACCGCAGGAAAGCGTTACGATACCTGAGACGATGGATGGCATAAGGGCTGCGTGCAGGATGCAGGATACCGGTGCCGGTGCGACAGAAAAGACAAACGAATATCTGCACATCGGCAGTTGATTTGTTTACCTCCTGGGGGGCGGGGCATGCCATGGCCCCGCCCCTTGATAATGGCTGGCAAAGGCCGGATCTGTCCAGAAAATTGCTGCCCGTAAGTACCTGATACATAGAGTAACATCCGAAAAAGATGTGAGGTTAGAAGAAGGAAAGGAGTGTGACAGATAGTGCGTTTTGGGATATATACGCTGGATGATTATGACGTAAAAGACAAGACCGTATTGTGCAGAGTGGACATAAACCAGCCCGTAGACAGAGAGAGGGGGATGCTGAAAAGTATCGCACGGATAGAGGCCTGCGTCCCCACATTAAAGGAACTGTCGGACAGGGGCGCCAGGACGGTGATACTGGCACATCAGGGAAGTGATATCGAGTACAAGAACTATTATACGACAGAACCACATGCCCGCATATTGAGCGGTCTGCTCAGTAAGACGGTAGAATTTATCGATGATGTGTGCGGGCCTGCCGCGATTGGGAAGATTCGTTCACTGAAAGCAGGGGAACTTCTTCTTTTGGACAATGTACGTTTTCTCGCAGAGGAACAGACGCTGTTTGAACAGAAGCTTGGCTTAAGCCACAAACAGCAGGCAGAGACGCTTCTCGTCAGGAAGCTGGCGCCGCTGGCAGACCTCTACGTCTGCGACGCGTTTGCGGCAGCCCACAGAGACCAGCCTTCTCTGTGCGGGTTTGAACAGATACTGCCCTCGGCTATGGGTCGTCTGTTCGAGAAGGAATATTGTGTGCTGTCGGAACTGATGAAGTCGCCAAAGCGTCCGTGTACTTTTGTCCTTGGGGGCGCTAAGATTGGGGATGCTTTTCTGATGATGGAGACGGTACTGGAATCAGGAGCCGCAGACCGTATCCTGGCAGGAGGGCTTGCGGGCAACATCCTATTGGCCGGTGCGGGTGTTGATATCGGCAGGGGAAGTATGGAATTTATACGCAAGTCCAACTACGCGCCTTATATCGAGAAGGCAAGCCGTTTATATGAAAGATATGAAAGCCGTATCGTAATGCCGGAGGATCTGGCTTATGTGGAGAACGGCGTGCGCAGGGAGGCAAAGACGGATGCGGTTCCTGACGAGGCTGGGGCAGTTGACATAGGAGCTGTGACAGCAGCATGCTACAGGCAGCATATTTTGAATTCGGGGACAGTATTTGCCAATGGGCCGATGGGCATCTTTGAAGAAAAAGAGACGGAAGCTGGAACGAAAGCTGTGCTTGAAGCTATGGGAGAGACAAAAGCATATACGGTAATCGGCGGCGGAGACAGCATTACGGCTGCAGCTAAATATGGACAGACAGAGAAGCTGTCTTATATCTGTACAGGAGGGGGCGCCCTGATCCGCTTTCTGACAGGAGAAGAGCTGCCGGTAGTAAAAGCGCTGCGCCACAGTACAGCCAGATTTCCTGTCTAAAGGAGTGGATATATGAAAGTTGAGCTGGGATTCGGAAATACAACACAGACGGTACGGATTCGGGACGAAAAGCTGCAGGATATCCTGCTTCCAAATGCCGTCCCTCATGGGCTTACAGGAGCGGCGGAGGTACGGCGGGCGCTGCGGGAGCCGATAGCAAGCAGGCCGCTGCGGGAAATTGTAAGGCCGGGAGAAAAGATAGCTGTTATAACAAGTGACATCACCCGCCCTCTTCCTACTTGGGAGATTATGCCGGAATTGCTGGAGGAACTATATGCAGCTGGTATCGGCAGCGGTGATATCACCCTGGTCTTCGCGCTTGGCAGCCACCGCTTACATACAGAGAAGGAGAAAAGGAAGCTGGCAGGGAAAAGGGCATATGAAGAGATAGCGTGCATCGACGGAGACATCAATGACTGCGTGCATCTCGGAGTGACGTCCCGGGGGACTCCGGTTGACATCGTCCGGGCAGTGGCCAAGGCAGACAGAAGAATCTGCCTTGGCAATATCGAATACCATTACTTTGCCGGCTATTCCGGAGGGGCCAAAGCAATTATGCCGGGGGTATCTACAAGAGCTGCTATCCAGGCAAACCACAGCATGATGACAGAGCCGCTGGCCTGTGCGGGGAACATGAAAGAGAACCCCATCCGGGAGGATATTGAGGAGGCGGCTGCAATCTGCGGGGTGGATTTCATATTGAATGTGGTGCTGGATGAGCATAAGAAGATCATATGTGCTGTTGCCGGCGATGTGACAGAGGCCCATCGGGCCGGCTGCACATTTCTGGATACGCTGTATGAGAAGAAGATCAAAGAACCGGCGGACATTGTAATCGTCTCTCAGGGCGGCGCACCGAAAGATATGAATCTGTACCAGACGCAGAAGGCGCTTGACAATGCCAAACATGCGGTCAGGGACGGCGGTATCATCATCCTGGCAGGCTCTTGCCGGGAGGGGCTGGGAGAGCGGACCTTTGAAGAGTGGATGACAGAAGCGTCAAAGCCTGAGGAACTGATTGAAAGGGTACGCCGGGACTTCAAGCTGGGCGGCCATAAGGCCGCTGCCATCGCTATGGTGCTGGAAAAGGCCGAAATATACCTTGTGTCAGAACTTGAACCTGCATTTGTGGAGACGTTGTTTATGACACCCTTCGACAATGTGCAGGCGGCCTATGAAACGGCAGATGCGAAGCTTGGCGGGCGGGGAAGGGAGGCAACGGTGCTTGTCATGCCATACGGCGGCTCCACCCTGCCTAGGGTCTTAAGCCCGGTGCTACAGGAGAAACTGTCGGAGCACACAGGGGCCTGACCCCTGTGCGAAAAAAAACTGCAACAGAAGAGGGGCCTGACCCCATCGCGAATGTAAGGAGAAGATTATGGACTACGCAAAAGAATCACTAAGGTTACACGAAAAATGGAAGGGCAAGATAGAGGTAATTGCAACAGTGCCGGTGGAATCCAAGGAAGATTTATCTCTGGCATATACCCCGGGTGTCGCGCAGCCATGTCTGGAGATTAAAGACGATATATCCCAAAGCTATGAACTGACCAGACGACACAATATGTGCCTTGTCGTGACCGACGGCTCCGCAGTGCTGGGGCTTGGCAATATAGGAGCAGAGGCAGGGATGCCTGTCATGGAGGGGAAATGCGTGCTTTTTAAAGCCTTTGGCGGTGTAGACGCCTTTCCCCTCTGTGTCAAGAGCCAGGATACAGACACCATCGTAGAGACGATATATCAGATATCAGGAAGCTTCGGCGGGGTTAATCTGGAAGATATCTCGGCTCCGCGGTGCTTTGAGATCGAACGCAGGCTCAAAGAACGCTGCGATATTCCCATCTTCCATGATGACCAGCACGGTACGGCAGTCATCACGCTTGCGGGGCTTATGAACGCGCTAAAAGTAGTGGAAAAGAAGATGGAGGAGATCAAGGTTGTGATAAATGGTGCTGGTGCCGCCGCGATTGCCATCACGAGGCTGCTTCTTTCCAGCGGGGTGAAGGATATTACCATGTGTGACCGTACGGGAGCCATATACGAAGGAAGAAAAGACGGGATGAACGCTGTGAAGGAAGAGATGGCACGGCTTACAAATCATGAGAGGAAAAGAGGCAGCCTTGCGGATATCCTGGCAGGAGCGGATGTCTTCATCGGGGTGAGCGCCCCAGGTGCAGTAACCGCGGAGATGGTAAGGACTATGAAGGATAGGGCGGTTATATTTGCCTGTGCCAACCCGACGCCGGAGATATTTCCTGAAGACGCGAAAGCAGGAGGGGCTGCGGTGGTGGCGACCGGACGGAGCGATTTCCCAAACCAGATCAATAATGTGCTGGCGTTTCCGGGCATCTTCCGCGGGGCCTTTGATGTGCGTGCCGGCGATATCAACGATGAGATGAAGATAGCCGCAGCCCGGGCATTGGCAATGCTGATTGCCCCGGAGGAGCTTTCCGCAGATTACATCATTCCGGCAGCCTTCGACAAAAGAGTAGGTCCTGCGGTGGCTGAAGCAGTGGCACAAGCAGCAAGAAGAAGCGGCGTGGCGCGGCTGTGATACCAGATAAAGAGAGAGAATAGGATTAGCAAAGGAGGTAGCTATGCTGGACAATAATCTGAAAAAGGAGCTGGAACGTCTGGCGCTGGAAATCCGTATCGGAGCGGTAGAAGAATTCAAGGCAAGGGGATTCGGTCATATTGGAGGGTCTTTAAGCGTTGCGGACGCACTGGCGGTGCTGTATGGTGTGGTCATGAACGTGGATCCGAAGAATCCGTTGTGGGAGGGCAGGGACAAGCTCGTCTGCTCCAAGGGCCATGCCGGACCTGCTGTCTATGCGGCGCTTGCACGAAAGGGGTTCTTCCCTTATGAAGAGCTGAAGACTCTGAACCAGCCGGGAACGAATCTTCCAAGCCACTGCGACCGTAAGAAAACGCCGGGTATCGATATGACGACAGGATCTCTGGGGCAGGGGACATCTCTGGCTGTGGGGATGGCGCTTGGCGACAGACTGAAGGGACGTATGGGAAGGACATACCTTATCGTGGGAGACGGGGAACTGAACGAGGGACAAGTATGGGAGGCAGCCATGTTCTCAGCGGCAAAAAAGGTCACGAATCTTGTATGGCTTATAGACAATAATAAAAAGCAGCTGGACGGCTATACGCAGGATATCCTCGATTCAGGTGACCTGCGCCTGAAATTCGAGGCGTTCGGTTTTGACGCGGTTTCCATCGACGGCAATGATCTGGAACAGCTTTATATGACCCTTAGTAAAGACGTACAGGACAGGCCGCTGGCAGTTATCATGGACACGACGAAAGGCAAGGGCATAGAGGAAGTGGAAGAGACGATGGCAAATCATTCTATGGCGGTGACGGACGAGACATATGACAGATGGCTTCGGGAATTGAAGCAGCAGCTGGATGACATTCCATATGCCGGGGTAAGGAAGGAGGGCATTTCATGAATATCGTATTTGATGGAAAGAAAGACCGGCCATTTAAGGAAGTGCTGGGAGAAGTCATCCCCCGTCTGGCGGAGGAAGATAAAGATGTCATTTATCTGGATGCCGATTTGATGAGCTGCATCGGAACGTCGAAATGGGCAAAGGAGAATCCCCACCAGGCGATAAACTGCGGCATAGCCGAAGCCAACATGGCAGGCATAGCGGCAGGGCTTTCAAGCGCTGGCTTCAAGCCGATTGTGCATACGTTCGGTACCTTTGCATCCCGCCGCTGTTATGACCAGATATTCTTGTCAGGGGGGTATGCGGGCAATTCTATCACCGTCATTGGGACGGATCCCGGCGTATGTGCGGCCTTTAATGGAGGGACCCATATGCCGTTCGAAGATATGGCCCTGTACCGGGCTCTTCCGGGAGCGTATGTGTTTGACATAACAGATGCGGCGATGCTCAAAGATATTCTGGCGCAGTGCAAGGATATGTCTGGAATCAAATATATCCGCGTAGGGCGTAAAAGCAATGCAAAGATATATGAAGACGGATCCAGGTTTGAGCCCGGAAAAGGTATTGTCGTTAAGGAATATGGCACGGATGCGGTCGTCATCGCATGCGGCATCATGGTTGCAAAGGCGGTTGAGGCGGCCCGCAGACTGGCAGATGACAATATCAAGATAACGGTGATTGACATGTTTACGGTAAAGCCGCTGGATGAAGCGCTTGTCCTGAAATATGCCAAAAAGGCCGGCGCGGTCGTGACGGCAGAAAACCATAATAAGATTGGCGGGCTGTACAGCGCTGTGTCAGAATTTCTCGGGTGTACGTATCCGGTTCCGCTTGGGTATGTTGCCGTAGAAGATGAGTTTGGAGAAGTAGGGCCTCAGGAATACCTGGAGGAACGCTTTGGGCTGACGGCAGAACGCATCGTAGAGGAAGTGAGAAAGACAGGAAAGCTGTAAAGATAGTACAAAGCAGCGCCCGGAGAAGATGGAAATGATTCTCCGGGCGCTGCTTTATGTTTCATGGACTACCAGCTGCGAAGGTCCCATGACGTATCTGCCGCGGCTACGGTGGAATTACGCACCACCAGGTCACCGTTCAGTCTCACGAGCATCCTTGATGCGTTGGGGTTTTCTGCTCTTCGCTGGAACAGTTCAAATGCCATCTTTCCCATCTCCGTCTTGGGGACATGGATGGTAGACAGCGACGGCTGGATGAGAGAGGCGGGGAAGTTGTCGTTATAGCCGATAACTGCGATGTCTTCCGGGACGCGCAGTCCTGCGTCCAGGATAGCCCTGATAGCGCCGATTCCCATCTGATCGTTTCCGACAGCTACCGCGTCCAGCCCGACATCCCTTGCAAGAAGCGCGTTCATACAATCATAACCGCTTACCGGAGAATAGTCTCCTTCTATCATCAGCTGGCTGTCCACCGGCAGCTCATTCTGCTTCAGCGCAGCCAGATATCCTTCGCGTCTTGATTTGCCCATAGAGAACGTGGTGGGAGCTGCTATGTAGGCGATTCGTTTTCTGCCCAGGCCGATCAGATGTTCCGTGGCAGTCTTAAGCCCTTCCTTGTCATCCATGACAACAGCATCCAACTTTGGACCGATAGCCGATTCCAGGCAGATAAGAGGAATCGGATGGCCATTGACGCTCAAGTCTGACAGCATATCGATATACTCTGCGGAATCCGGGGCATCGGTGTCCACGCAGGAGGAGAGCAGGATACCGTCGATCCATTGGGAACGAAGCGTCTGGATGTATTCTTTTTCCCGCTCTAGCCTTCCGGTCGTGCCGAATACGCTGAGCGAATAACCGTTCTGATTAGCGACGGTCTGTATACTTTTCAAAAGAGGAGGGAAAAAAACACTTGTAAGGGAGGGAACGATTACTGCAATTGTGTTGGTCTTTCCACTTTTCAGGCCGCGGGCAACCATATTGACTTCATAGTTCAGCTCGCTGACGGCATTCATGACACGTTCCTGCAGTGACGCACTTACGGTCTTTGTCCCGTTCAATACATTTGATACAGTAGAGATAGAGACATTGGCACGTCTTGCGACGTCCTTGATTCCTACCGGTTTTGTGTTTTTTGTCATATCTGTTCTAACAACTCCTTTACGGAAGACAGCCAGTTGACGGCAGCATCCTGTTTCGTCGGCAGAGGAAGACACTCTGCACTTATTGTTCCATTATACTTGTAATTGGAAAATATTTCAATTATTTGCCGGAAATCAATATGCCCCTTTCCCGGCCAGAGGCGGTTGGAGTCGGCGAAGTGTACATATCTGATGTCGCCGATGTTGTCTGTGACTGCCTGTCCGATATCTTTTTCCTCTATATTCATGTGAAACGTATCCATCATCATTTTAATATTCTTCAGCTGGTTCGTATGAAGGAAATCCGCTATTTCATAAGTGCTGCACAGGTAGTTGTTCTCATAGCGGTTGATTGGCTCAAATACCATAGTCACGCCCTGCCTGGCAGCGTAGTCGTCCAGCGTGTGCATGGATTCCCCGAGCAGCCGAAGCGTATCGCTGTATTTATCGGGAGATGGGACATTGCCTCTTACGCAGCCGATGATAACGATGGAACGTAAGGCGGCAGCCGTGTCAATGTACTCTTTCATCTTACGGACTGCTTCGCTGCGCACCGCTTTATCTCCATCGGTCAGTGACAGTCCTTTGTTGACATAGAGACGGCCTGTGCCAAGAGCAGTCACCTGTATGTCGTTCTCCTTAAGAGCTGTAGTTAAATCTGGCGAATGAAGCGCCGACGGGTCTGAAGCATGCAGTTCTACTCCGTCATATCCGAGCCTGCGGGCATAAGCGATTCCTGACTCGAAGGCCCCTTCATATAGAAAGGGGGCGCTGCCGATTATCCTGTCGGTAAGGGTAAGGGATAATTGAATGTGCAATTCGATACCTCCTAATATTCTTCCGGATAGATGACGATCTTCAAAGCTTTGCCGGCCCGCAAAAGCTCCAGCCCTTTTTCATATTCGCTTATAGGGAAAGTATGGGTTACGATTTCTTCCAGCGGGAGTATGCCGCTTTCGATGATCCGGGCTGTCTTTTCAAAATAATATTTTCCAAGGAAGCCTCCGTATATTGCCGCCTCTTTGCGGACGATATCCGCCAGGCGGATCTGCGGTACGGCCGTCTCATCATGACCGAACATTACGATTTTTCCGCCTGGACGGATGACATCGATGCTCATCTGAAGGAGCTGCCCTACTGCCTCGATGCAATGGTCCACGCCGAGCCCGTCGGTCAGGTCGAGGCAGACCTGCCTTATATCTTCTTCCTTTGGATTGACTACGTGCGTAGCGCCACATTTCATAGCTTTTTCTCTGCGGTATTCATAAGGTTCGGATACGATAACTTTGGTCGCCCCGTTTGCCCTTGCCATAGAAGCAAACAGAAGCCCCATAGGGCCCGCACCGAGTATGCACACGGTCTCGCCGGCCTGGATATCCAGCTTTTCTATGGCGTAACCGACACAGGAAAGAGGTTCGGCAAGTGCCGCCTGTTCGAACGGTGTGCGGTTGTCGATCTTATAGACGGAGATAGAAGGAACTACCGTATAGCTGCACAGTGCCCCGTCGGCAAACAGTCCTCTTGTGACCCCGTGCTCCGGCCAGGGGCTGTCCTGCTGGCTGTATAGCGTCGTACACAGATTGGGCCTGTCGCTTCTGCAGTTCTTGCAGCTGCCGCAAGGAGGATGCGGATCTACGATAACCTTGTCGCCTGGCTTGAGCCAGCCGATATCCGGTCCGACTTCTGCGACCTCCCCGCAGTATTCGTGTCCAAAGATGATATCGGGCCTGGCCGGATGCATGGGAGGATCCATAAGTACGTGCAGGTCTGTGCCGCAGATGCCTACGCCGAGCACTTTTATCTTGACATCGTCACGGTTTTGAATCTGTGGTTCGGGGCGGTCTTCATAAGCGTATACGCCAGGTTTTTTAAATATAATTGATTTCATGTAAGATTCTCCTTTTCTTTCTAAATACAGTGCAATAGATTTGATTAAAAAGTTAAGTATTTCTCTAAAAACGTTTCGCAAATACGATAAAAAGTAAGTTTGATATAACAAAAAGATTTAATCATATTATAGTCATAACTTCCAAAAAAATCAATAATAAAATGTAAAAAATGATGGTTATTTATAAAAATATTGACAATAAACGGCACTGATGATAGTATTGAATTAGAAAAACGTTTTAAAAATACGACTAATAATCAAGAAAAAGGAGGCAGAAAGAGATTGAAGATACAATTAAATGAGTCCGAAAAGAAATGGATTAGAACAGATGATCCCAATATCCTATTTGAAGATAATGAAGTGGGAAGGCTGAAAAAGGAAGTATGGGATATGACGGAAGACCAGCTCGATGAAGTGCTGCTGGAATATGGCATACCTTCTGCTCCAGAGCTCGGCGTTGCAGGAACCTATATCCAGAATACGCCGAGAGCTGTCCAGATTGAGAAGCGCCGCAGGGATGATATCGTCTTTGTACCGCTTGGCTGTACGGAAAATCACGGTCTACACAACAATACGGGGCTGGATACGTTCATGTGTTCGCAGATTGTAGAAGGTGTACGCCGATATACGAAGAAGCACAGCCAGGAGGTTAATCTGGCATTTCCGCCGCTCAATTACGGAGGCCATCCATATCATCATATCGGTATGCCAGGTACGGTCATCATGCCGGAAGAAGTTGTAAAAGAGACGCTCATCTATACGATGCTCGGTCTGTGGAACGATGGATACCGCAAAATCATTTTTATCAATAATCACGGGCATCTCTGGATGATTGAGTCTGCAATACAGGAATTCTGCAAGCGTTACCAGCTTCCTGGCATATTCCGGGTCATCGACTGGCACAGGGCAGTACGTGAATTCTTCTATCCGACGTCAGACGAACTGAGCCTTGAGACTCATTTCGTACATGCCGATGAGGCTGAGACATCCGTTGCACTGCTTATGTTCAAAGAGATGGTAGATATGCAGTATGTGCAGGATAAGCTTGGAGAAGGCCTTCTGCCGGACGGACACATGGACAAGTCGGTAGATCCGTTCCGACGTCCGTGCCGTTGGAGCGAAGGAGAGGGACATGCGGCGATTGAGAGATCGGCGACACCGGAGGGCATCGTCGGCGTACCATCCCAGTCCGATGCCAGAAAGGCAAAGAGGCCAATCGTGGCTATCTTGAAGTACCTGACGCTTCTGCACGACCAGATACTAGAGGCGTATCCGGCAGGAACTGTTCCGCCGGTTGATAAAGTATCGCTGAGAGATCCTAAGGAAATGGAGCCATTCTTAAAAGAACCATTGAGCGAAGGCTGGAAGTCCATCGATGAGCTTCCGCGCATGGGAGTTTTTGAACATCTTTAATGTTGTAATGATATATTGATGAACCGGGAGGAAGAGCTGTATGGACAGATACATAGTGAAAATCAGGCAGGCAATGCCGGATGGCGATATCTGGATAAAGGAAAGCACTTATGCACAGACGGAAGGGCTGCGGGCAATCTACGCCACGGCAGCAGAAAAAGAGTGTCTTATCGTGGACGGCTGCAAAGCATTCCTTTTTGAAGGAGAAGCCGTAGGTGGGATTAAGATCTGTCCGTTGAACCACGCGAACCGGCTGGTTCTCAACATGGAAATAGGATATACAAGGCCGCAGGCAATAGGGGCAGCTACGGCGTCCTTTGGCTGCGGCGACAGGCTCGGGCTTGCGAATGCAGGCCAGCTTGCGGCAGTCAGGCAGACAAGGGTAAAGCCTGTCCTGGCGCAGCAGAGCCTGCGGGAACTCTACCTTACGGGGCGTTCGTATGATGACGTTATCGATGCGGCTTCATGGGCCGTATTCAAATCCGGCTACAGAGAAGGCTATGGTGCGGACGGCGACCACCTGAAGACGAAGCAGGAGGTAGAGGCGGCACTGGAGCATGGCTGTTCTATGATTACGTTGGACTGTTCCGGCGTCCTGAAGGAACCGCCGGCCCAGGCGGAGGCGTTAAGCCGGGCTTATGAACGGATTCCGGCCAGGAAGCGCCTGATTCTGGAAGAGGAGTATCTGAATCTGACGCATGCCGCATCAATTGGCATTACCTATACAAGGCAGACATGGATGGAGATTCTGGTTACATATCTGGATGCGGTAGAGCTTGCAGAAGAGATATATATGGAACTCATCTGCAGCAGGGGACGGCGTATTGATTATGAGATATCGCTTGATGAGACCGTTCATACGACAAGTGCGGCGGCCCATTATTTCGTGGCAAGGGAACTTAAGAAGCGGCATGTGCGTATCAGCAGCATCGCGCCGAAGTTCGTCGGAGAATTTCAGAAAGGAATCGACTACATAGGGGATACAGAAAGCTTCCGCCGTAATCTCCGGATACACTGTGTGGTCGCGGCCTGTTATGGGCATAAGGTGAGCATTCATTCCGGAAGTGACAAGTTCAGAGTTTTTCCCGTCATAGCCGATGAGACGAAAGGCCTCTTTCACGTCAAGACATCTGGAACGAGCTGGCTGGAGGCAGTACGGGTAATTGCAAGAAACGCGCCGGACCTGTACCGCAGGATGCACTGGATAGCGCTGGAACATCTGGATGAGGCAAGGTCTTACTATAAGGTGGACTGCGACGTGTCCGTGGTCAAGCCGCTTGACACGGCAACGGACGATGAGCTTCCTGCTTATATAGACCAGGATGATTCCAGGCAGCTTATGCATATCGCATATGGAATACTGCTCAGAGATAAAAAGATGCAGGATGAGATATACGCATCTCTTCGGAAGAATGAGGCAGCGTACAGAAGACAAGTAGAACAGCACATTGAGAAGCATTTGATAAGTTTGCAGTGTCTGTGAGCATAAATATAGAAGGGAAGGAGTGAGGTCTGTAGAAGAATAGTAATATAAGACATGAAATTATATTTGTACCAAATGAAGAGAGGAGAAAAAGAACATGAAAAAAATCCCGGAATTTCAGTTGAGAAATGGGGTGAAAGTCCCGGCAATAGGATTGGGAACTTTCCTTACGGAAAATGGAGAAGTGGCAGCCAGGTGTGTAAAAGATGCAGTAGAATCAGGATACCGTAGTATAGATACTGCTATGATTTACAAAAACGAAGAAGGTATCGGAACAGGAATCAGAGAATGTGGGATACCCCGTGAGCAGCTATATATCACTACAAAGCTCTGGAATGACTCTCATGGATATGATAACACGCTGAGAGCATTTGAGGCTTCACTGAAAAGGCTGGGCCTGGAGTATCTGGATCAGTACCTTATGCACTGGCCGGGACTGGAAGAAGAGAGTTATCTGCCTACATGGAAAGCGTTTGAAAGATTATATGAGGAGAAATTAATCAGGGTAATCGGCGTTTGCAATTTTACTAAGCCAATAATGAAAAATCTGCTGAATCACTGTAACACGGCGCCGTTTGTAAATCAGATTGAGATACATCCGATGTTTCAGCCGAACGACCTGATTGCTTTCTGCCAGGCAGAAAAGATTCAGGTCGAGGCCTGGCGTCCGATTGTGTGGGGCAGGCTTGACAAAGAGCCTATTGTAAAAGCAGCGGAAAAATACAATAAAAGCCTTGTACAGATTACGCTGCGCTGGCATTATCAGAGGAATGTCAGAACGGTGCCCAAGACGACACATAAAGAGAGGATGGAAGAAAACTTTAATATTTTCGACTTTGAGCTGACAGATGATGAGATGGCGGCAATGAAAGAGCTGAATACTTTCGTGCGCACAGGAGAATCACCGGATGAATTTTTTGAGACAAAGGATTTTTAGATGAATGCAAAGATAAGAGAGGGATACATTATGAAAAAAGGAAAAAGAGTAGCATTTATTTTGTCAATGGTATTGGCACTTACGCTGGTTGCGGGATGTTCGGCAAAAGAAGAAAAAAATGAAGATACAGGTGACAAAGAAAAAAAAGAGCTTACAGTAGCCGGAGTCGTATTTCAAAATGATGAGTTCTCTAAGATGATGCATCAGGGCATGCGTGATGCGGCAGAAGACAATAATGTGAAATTCCTGGAAGGAAACAGTAATGACAGTGTCGATAAAGAGAGCGAATTAGTCAACACTTACATGTCCAGCGGCGTGGACGGAATTGCTATCAATATTCTGGATGCCGAGACATCCGTTGCGGCTTTGCAGAAAGCTTATGATAAAGGATTGCAGATTGTCGTCGTCAATACGAAGATGAATGCTGATTTCCAGGCCAGCACGGTACAGAGCAACCAGACTGCATTAGGTGAAACGACAGGAAAAAATGCCAGAAAGTTTATTGAAGAGGAATTGAACGGGGAAGCGAAAGTTGGAATCATAGAATTCGCAACATTAATTCCTGAAAACAGCAATTCCAGATGTGAAGGATTTGAAAGCCAGCTTGAGGGAATGGAAGGTGTTGAAATCGTTTCAAGACAAGAAGCATGGACTGCAGAAATGGCACTTCAGAAGGCGCAGGATATGTTGACTGCTAATCCGGAGATCAATGTGATTTTTGGAAATTGCGATCCGAATACAGTTGGTGCAGTGATGGCGGTGAAGAATGAAGGAAGGTCAGGCGAGGTGTTCGTGTTTGGCGTTGATTCCAGCGAGCAGATTGCGAATTTCCTATTAGACGAAGACAACATACTGCAGGCGACTTCTGCACAGCAGACATATGATATAGGTTATCAGTCAGTGGATGATCTCGTCAAAGTGCTAGGCGGAGAAAAAGTGGAAAAAGACATTGTTGTAGACCCGATTGAATTGTCAAGGACAGATGAGAACGGTGTCAAGGATTATATCGAGATGCTTAGGTCCTATTCAGAGTAGCCGTATAAGAAATGACTGGGAGGAATTTTCCTCCCAGTTGTCGAATTACATGAAGAGGAGATAAAAGATTGGATAAGAAAAAAATAAGTAAACTGATAAATGACAATATATTGATTCTTATTTTGCTGGTACTCTGTGCAGTGCTGTCGTTTATAGCACCAAATTTCCTACAAGTATCGAATCTGTTAAATGTTGTCAGGAATGTTTCCTTTCAGGCAATTATCGCTCTTGGCATGACGATGGTAATCATAAGTGGAGAGATTGATCTGTCTGTAGGTTCAGGTGTCGCTTTTTATGGATGCCTGGTTGCTTACATAACACAAAAGCTGTGCGAGAGGAACATGGATCCACTGCCGGCAATTATGTGTGGGTTTATTGTTGCGCTTTTGGCAGGGCTTGTGATTGGTGTACTGGTATCAGTGCTCCGTGTAAAATTTAACGTGCCTACGTTTATCACTACTTTGGCGCTTATGACGATTTTGAAAGGGATGGGTTTCCTAATCAGCGGCGGGTACGCTATCACCTCATTCCCGTTATGGTTCAATGTTATAGGCGGAGGATACATAGCCGGTCATATTCCATTCCCGGCGCTTATTCTAGTTATCATCTGTGCCATCGTAGCTTTTATCATGTCGAAGATGGAACTGGGCAGAGCTATCTATGCGGTAGGAAGCAACTCCGAAGCTGCACGGCTGAGCGGAATCAGCGTATTTAAAGTTAAGACATTTGTGCTTTGTGCAACATGTGTCCTGACTGTCATAAGCGGCACCATGATAGCTTCCCAGATTATGTCGGGAACGCCGACGGTAGCTACAGGATGGGAGATGAACGTCATATCATCTGTAATCATTGGAGGAGCCAGTTTGAACGGCGGTAGCGGAACGGTGAAAGGGACAATCGTCGGATCGGCATTTTTGGGGGTCATTCTCAATGGTATGACATTGATGGGAACGAACGAATACTGGCAGTATGTGGTCAGAGGAGCATTGATTCTGTGTGCCGTTTTAATTAACAATATACAGGCGAACCGAAAAGCAGTCAAAATATAGATAGATGGAGATGGGATTATGAAAGACAGGATATTAATTCGTGGCAGCATGATTCTCTCACAGGATCCGGATTATAGAGATGTTCCAAAAGGCGATGTCTTAATAGAAGACAATCGCATTGAGGCGGTAGCAGAAAAAATTGTCTGTGAGGATGCCAGGATAATAGATGGAAAGCACAAGATTCTCCTTCCGGGATTTGTGGATGCCCATCGTCATAACTGGGAATCTATGCTGCGTTCTATAGGTGTGGACTGGACATTGGGACAGTATTTCACCGCAGTGAAGAAGACACTCGGGCCTGCGTATCAGCCGGATGACATATATCTTGCCCAGTATATCGGAGCGCTGGAATGTCTGGATAGTGGAATTACGACATTGTTTGACTGGTTCCACAATAACAATGGACCTGAATACTGTGATGCCGCAATCGAAGGTCTGAAAGATGCAGGGATCCGTACTGTATTCGGATTCAGCAACAGTATATACGGGGAACTTCCAGTAAGCACGGTTCCTCTCGATTATTCGGATTTTCGGAGAATTAAGAACGCTTATTCTGCTTCCGGTGACAGTTTGATAAGCCTGGCACTGGCAACACGGGGCCCGCAGTTCCTCAGCATGGAACTGGTGGAAAAGGAGATGCGGCTTGCAAGGGATACGGATACGCTTACGGCCATACATGTCGGCGACGGAATCTGGGGCAGAAGCAGGCCGGTCATCAAGCTGTACGAAAAGGGTCTCCTGCATTCTGATATGACGTTTATACATTGCAATACGCTCTCGGACGAAGAACTGATGCTGATAAGTCAAAGCGGTGCAAAGGTCGTATCATGCCCGGAGGTGGAGATGAATATGGGACATGGCTTCCTTCCGACGCTTCGGGAAAGGGAGGTAGGTCTGGAACCGGCTCTGGGAGTAGATGTGTGCACTTCCATACCGGGAGATATGTTTGGCGTGATGCGCTCCATGCTTGCCGGCGTCAGGGCAGTGGTCAATGATACGGCTTTAAAGAAGGGAACTCCGGTAGAGCAGCTTCCGATTCTGGCGACGGAAGTGCTGAAGTTTGCGACGCTTAATGGGGCGAAGGCGTGCAATCTGGGGCAGAAGACTGGCAGCATAACACCAGGAAAAGCCGCAGATCTGGTATTGCTGGATACGGATATGCTGAATATGATGCCAATGAACCATGGGGTGAATGCGGTGGTGGAAGCCGCACATCCGGGTAATATAGATATGGTGATGGTAGCAGGCAAGATAGTGAAAGAACAGAAGAAGATGCTTGGCGTCAATCTGCCAAAGCTTAAAAGGAGAGTAGAACAGGCGGCATATGCATTGTTTGAAAGAGCGGGAATTGCGAAGCCGGAGGAGTGGATTCCGCCCGTGTATGAGGAAAATCATAAATCATAAGAGGGAACGGAGGTAAGCATGGAACGGTCAAAAATAGAGATGCATAATATTACGAAGTGTTATGGGAATACCGTTGCATTGAATGATGTTTCCGTACAGTTCGAGACGGGAAAAGTAAATGCTATCATTGGCAAGAACGGCTCCGGTAAAAGCACGCTTGTAAAAATTCTGGCAGGTGTGGTTCATCCGGACAAGGGGAAGGTGATGCTGGACGGAGAAGAAGTACACATAGAGAAGCCGACCGATGCGTTTGGCCATGGGATTGTGACGGTCTATCAGGAACTTAATCTGATTCCATATCTCAGTGTGGCTGAAAATATACTTCTGGGCAGGCAGCCAAAGACAAAATACAAGACGTTGGATAAAAAGAAAACGATTGCCGCGGCCCAGGAGCTGTTGGACAATATCAGTCCTGACATTCCGGCAGAGGCTAAGGTGATGGAGCTTGCCGTATGGCAGCAGCAGGTTGTGGAAATTGCGAAAGCGATGAGCTATAATCCCAAAGTGCTTATATTGGATGAACCGACTTCTTCGCTTGCGCAACATGAGACAGAGAAATTATTTGAAGTAATACGGAAGCTACGTAAAAAAGATGTGGCGATTTTATATATATCGCATCGACTGCAAGAACTTTCGGTAATTGCAGACACGCTGACGATTCTGCGCGACGGCAGGCACAAGGGAACTGTGAACATGTCGGAAGTATCTGCAGCCGAGATAGTCAGCCTGATGTTTGGCAAGGTGGAAATCCAGGAAGGATTTAATAAGAATTCATTTACAGAAGAAATTGCATTAGAGTTAAGAAACCTGACGAGTGAGCCTTACTTCAGGAATGTGAACTTGAAAGTAAGAAAGGGAGAAGTTGTCGGAATCGCGGGTATGCTTGGGGCAGGAAGAAGTGAGCTTGTACGTTCCGTATTTGGGGCAGATGCACAGGGAAAAGGAGAGATATACGTATACGGAAGAAAAGTATCAAGAAGGACGCCGGCAATCATGAAGCAGAAAGGTATAGGATATCTGCCAGAAGACAGAAAGAGAGATGGACTTATCTTGCCAATGTCATGCAGGGAGAACCTGGTAATGACAAGCTTAAAGAAGATCTGCAGCCGTGGAGTCATCTCGAAGAAGACAGAGAGAGAATTAGTGCAGAAGCAGGTTGAGGAATTAGCCATCAAGCTGGGAGACGTTGAAAATGCGGTGAGCTCGCTCAGCGGAGGAAACCAACAGAAAATTGTTGTCGGGAACTGGCTGAATGCAGAGCCGAAAATAATTATTTTTGATGAGCCGACCAGGGGCATAGACATCAATGCGAAACAGCAGATTTTCAACATCATACAGAGACTTGGCGGGCTTGGGATTTCCACCATCTTTATCTCTTCGGAATTAGAGGAATTATTTCAGGTCTGCCATAGGATTTTGATAATGAAACGCGGGGAGATAACCGGAGAGGTCTTTCCGCAGGAGTACTCAGTGGAAGAATTATATGCCACATGTATGGGGGAATAGCAGATGAACAAAGTCCTGATAAAAAATGCATGGATAGTTACAGAAGATTCTGCCACAGGAATCGTAAAGAACGGAGATATCTTGATATCGGGCGATAAAATAGCAGAAGTTGGTCCGTATATCAATATGGATGAGGCCCATATCATCGACGGAACGGATATGATTGCGCTGCCCGGACTTGTGGACGGACACCGGCATAATTGGGAATCATTGATACGTTCTGTAGGGGTAGACTGGAATCATGCACAATACTTCACTGGAGTAAAGAAGGTAATGGGGCCGGCATACACGCCTGAGCAGACATACATGGCGAATTACATCGGAGCGCTGGAGTGCCTGGATGCTGGAATTACTACATTGTACGACTGGTTCCATAATAATAACTCGCCGGAACACGCGGATGCTGCCATACAGGGATTAAAAGATGCAGGTATCCGGGCCGTCTTCGGATATAGCGACGATGCAGAAGGAGAGCTTCCTGTGAGCAGCAAGCCAATTGATTATGACGATGCAAGAAGGGTAAGGCAGACCTATTTTTCATCAGACAATCAGCTTCTAACAATGTCAATAGCAACGAGAGGCCCACAATTTCTTGAAATGCGTCATGTAATAGACGAATGCCGGCTCGCAAAAGAGCTGGATGTACCGGTCTGCATACATGTAGGTGATGGCTTTTGGGGCAGGTCAAGGCCAGTGGCCGGACTTGTGGAACTTGGGATGCTCGACTCCACTTTCACCTGTATACATTGCAATACGCTGGCTGATGATGAGATTCAGATGATGGGTGAAGCCGGGGCTGCAGCGGTTTTCTGCCCGGAAGTAGAGATGAATATGGGCCATGGCTTTCCGGCAGCGCTACGGCTTATGGAGGCTGGCATCAGTCCAGGGCTTGGTATCGATGTATGTACTTCTGTGCCTGGGGATATGTTTGGCTCTATGAGAGCTGCTCTGATGGGCATACGTTCAGTAGTAAACGCAAAAGCTCTGGAGGCAAACAGAGAAGTCTCACCATTGCCGGTGACTGCCGGTGATATACTGCGCTTTGCGACTCAAAATGGAGCGGATGCGTGTAAACTTGGCCAAAAAATAGGCAGTATAACCGTTGGAAAACAGGCTGATATCATACTTCTGAATACGTGTGCTCTTAATATGTTCCCTGTCTTGGATCCGGTACGGGCTGTGGCAGAGGCAGCCACGGTCAGAAACGTGGATACTGTTATCGTGGCTGGAAAAATCAGAAAGCGCAAAGGAATTCTGGAAGGGATTGATATGTGGGATATCAGCCGAAAGGCAGAGCGTATCAGAAACGAGCTGTTTGAAACTGCTAAAGTTCCGCTTACAGGAGAATGGGTACCGGAGCTTTACGAACAGACTTAAGATAAAGGAGATATGAGAATGGCAAGATATCAAATGGGAATTGTAGAATGGGCGCTTCCCGCCGAAGGGAGGTATGGATGCAGAGTTGCACATGAAGCGGGACTTCAGGGAATTCAGCTTAATATAGGCAGCTATGCGACAGGGTATCACCTGAGCTATAAGGAAATGCAGAAAATGTACCTTGAAGAAGCTCAGAAATGGGAGATTGAATATCCTTCCCTCGCGGTAAATTGCCTGTGTGATATAGGAATGACGAAGCCAGAGGGGTCTAAGGAGCGAGAAATCGCGAAACAATCTATTCGTACAGGAATTAACGCGGCAGAGCAGATGGGTATTCCGCTTGTGATGCTCCCCTCCTTTCATGATGGTTATATTGAGACAGAAGAGGACAAAAGGCTAACAGCAGAATGTGTGAAAGAAGCATGCTGTTATGCATATGACAAGAAGATTGAAATTGCATTAGAAAATGTCATGAATCCAGAGGAGTATTTTGAATTTAAGGAAATGGTCGGAATGGGGAATCTGAAGCTCATCTATGACAATCAAAATTATTCAGTGTGCAAAGGATATGATGATACAAAGATATATAGAGAATTAAAAGGCGAGGTAGCCGCTATCCATGTAAAAGACGGTTATACCGAGATGAGTACCCATTTGTTAGGAGAAGGCGGATGCCGTTTCTATGAGACGGCAGAAGAAATCAACAAATCGGATTATACGGGATGGATTTTTGCCGAGAATTATTTTGACCAGCTTCCATTGAGAGGGCTTGGAGACCCATATGATTTACTGAAAAGGGACGTCACGACTATGAAAAAGGTGTTTGCATAAAAGGCGGGTGCATGGTAGTCCTGGACAAAAAAATACACCGTTAAGGGAAACGCATATAAGGTAATTCGGAATGCGTTTCCTTTTTACATGTGAAAAGCGGCGGGCTGAATACCTTTAGATAATGGTGTCAGGCACAGAGATAATCGTACAGAAAAAATGTCATCTCCGTCCTCTTCCCCTTAACTGTAAATGTCTCTTTTTCTTCCGCAGCCCGCTTCATGCCATGGCTCTCATAGAAACCATAATTGCAGCTCGTGTCCGTGTACAGGTAAAAACGCCTGATATCATTTCTTTTCATGTATGAAAGCATCTGTTCAAACAGCAGCGTTCCGATGTGCCTGCCCCTGTACTCGGAAGCAACTGCAAAGAAGGCGACCTCGCCCTCATAGTCTTTGCGGCTTCGCTCAGACAGTGCCTTGTCTATGCTGCTGACATTCCCGAAGATTCTGGCTGTCTGCCTGCCCTCCCGGGACAGGAAGAGGGAGAGGACAGAGAGGGCCTGCCTGATGCGGCAGGTGAACGGACAGCGGTGGCTCCTGATGTCCTTTGCCATGATGACTCCGGCAGCTCTCCCATCTACCTCCGCGACCTGTGTGTATGTCTGGTTGGCCAGGCAGCTGTACAGGAATACGTTTGCAAGCTTTGCCGCTGTCTTTGGCGTGCAGAGTTCATCGTAGTGCCACGCTTCCCGGATAATGCCGGTGAGGCTGGCTTCGTCTTCTTTTCGATATTTTCTCAGTATAATCTGCGTATTCATCTTATCTCCTTTTCATTTCTCTTTTTTTGATTTATAATTATCTTAAAGTATACAGTAAGTGTAAAGTCAAGGAGGAAATCATATGCAGCCGGACTCGGGGAAGATTACGACGGCCCAGTTTGCGAAAATGCACGGAATCAATAAGAGGACGCTGCATTATTATGACAGTATCGGTCTGTTCTCACCCCGGTGGAAGGGGGAGAACAATTACCGGTATTACGACTATATGCAGGGAATCGACCTGGAGTATATCCGAATGCTGAAAGACTTGAATATGAGCATCGAGGAGATAAAGGCCTATGTAGACCACCCGGATGAAGAGGCTTTTTGGCAGATTGCAGATAAGAAGCTTGAGGAGATAGACAGGGAGATCCAGAGACTTAAGAAAACCAAGAAAATCCTGCGCAGGAAGAAGGAACAGCTGGAACGGTGCAGAACGCTGAAGGACAGGGACATCAGGGTGCGGCAATGTGAAGAGGAATACTATTGTGTCTCACCGTTTTCCCATAGTGATGATGGCATAGAAGGAATCTATGCCCACATTAAGGATGTGTGGAGCCCCGGGCAGTACAGTTTGGGTATCGGCAGCTACCTTTCCGTTGACAACGTTAAGCAGAAAGCATTCGACAGATACGAAGGGCTGTTCACGTATGCGCAGAAACGGACAGAGAAGGGTGTTATGGTGAGGCCGAAAGGAACATATCTGTGTGGCCTTATAAAGGGGACATGGGAGCATCTGCCCGAATTTTATGAAGAGCTGATGCATTATGCGGATCAAAATAATCTGGAGCCCGTGGGATATGCCTACGAAATAGGACTGAATGATTTTGTCATATCAAGTATGGACGAATATATTACGCAGATAGCCATGCGTGTCACAGAGCCATGACGGAGGATGTGCAAGGAGGCTTATCCATATGTGGATGAAAAGTAGATTGACAGGCCTGCGTATGGCTGACATACTGGAATTATGAAAAGATATGAGGTGAACAGGTATGGAATTTATAATAGCTTCTTATGAACAGGTAGACAGGATGTGCGAGATTACGGACATGGCAAAGCGGCAGCTTAAGAATCTCGGGCTGGACCAGTGGCAGAAAGGGTATCCGTCCAGAGAAGTATGGATGGAAGATGCGAGGGCAGGCTGCACTTATCTTGCCGTTGACGGGGATGAGATTCTTGGCATCTTCGCCTTTCAGAAAGAGCCTGACCCGTCCTATGCCGTCATCGACGGCAAGTGGCTGACAGAGGGCAGGTATGCGTCCATGCACAGGGTATGCGTCTCTGACGCGTGCAAAGGAAGGGGCGTGGCGGGCAAGATGTTTGAACATGGTTTCAGGCTTGCCAGGGAAGCCGGCTTTCCGTCGGTCCGGATCGACACCCATCCAGGTAATATGCCGATGCAGAGGGCCCTTGAGAAGTCCGGCTTCGTAAGATGCGGAGAGATTGTTCTGGCGGAAGGGTGCGAGGCAGGGGATAAAAGAATCGCATTTGAAAGGATGCTCAAATAGCAGATACCAAAAGGGGAAGAAGGAGGATATATGATAAAAGCAGTATTTGTCGATTACACAGGCACGATTGTCAAGGATGAGGGTCCGGATATCCAGGAAGTGATCAGCAGGACGTACAGGAACAGTGACATAGAAAGTCCCCAGGCCATGGTATCCTATTGGTGGAAGTTATTGAACGAATATGAAAAGAAGAGCTGTGGCAGCAGTTATATGTCAGAGGATGATATTGTGGACGAGCTTCTGAACATATGTGAACGAGAGATTCATCTGGAAGAGAATCTGGAAGAACTGCATGCAGCCTTCCAGAGGTTCTGGATGTACGCGCCAGTATATGAGGATACGAAAGAATTTTTTGAGAAATGCCCTCTGCCTGTCTATATCATAAGCAATAATGCGGGGAAATATATTGAAGAGAGCATGAAAGATAAGGGGCTGCATCCGGCGGGCATCATAAGCAGTGATATGGCAAGGGCGTATAAGCCTCACAGGGCAGTGTTTGAAAAGGCGCTGGAAGTAAGCGGATGCAGGGCGGACGAAGTAATACACATCGGGGATTCCGTATCTTCTGACGTAGAGGGGGCCATGGCCGCGGGCATAAGGCCGGTTCTCATAGACCGCGAAGGCGAGAAAGCTGCGGGAGGAATCCTGTCGGTGAGGTCTCTGATCGAGGTATTACCATTTTTAGACAGCCAAAGCAGCCAAGCAAAATAACCATATTCCGATAAGCAGGGAGGGAAGCGTTATGCTTACAGACAGAATTGAGAAGATCAGACAGAACTATGTCAATGCCCGGCCGGCCATCTCGTGTGAGCGGGCTTACTTGTGGACAGAGTCCCACAAAAAGACGGAAGGCCGGCATGTTGCCATCCGAAGGGCACAGGCTTTTTATGATACCTGTGATAAGCTCACGGTGCATATTTTTGACGGGGAGCTTATCGTAGGAGCAGTCGGCGAGTTCCGAAAGTGTGGAATCCTGACACCGGAGTTCTCCTGGCTCTGGGTAGATAAGGAGATGGACGGATTCGACAAGAGGCCCCAGGACCCGTATGTTATGACCGATGAGCAGAGAGCGTTCGTGCGCGAGAATATCTTTCCCTATTGGAAGGATAAGTCGCTTGAGGAGGCTTTTCTGGCAAGAGTGCCGGAGGAGACATATAAGATTGGCGTAGATACAGGGGTAATCGACAATGATTCCAAATGGCGGCAGGCTGTCGGAGAGGTGACGCCGGATTATCAGGATGTACTCTTCGTAAAGGGGTTCGGCGGAATCATAAGGGAAGCAGAAGAGAAGATAGCAGAGCTTGACGAGACGGTACCTGACGAGATGGATAAGATTATATTCTACCGCTCTGTCATCCTTACGTCCAAAGGTATCATACGTTTTGCAAACCGATATGCCGACGAGGCAGAACGTATGGCGGCTGAGCAGGAAGATGGCAAGAGAAAAGAGGAATTGTTGCGCATAGCCGCCAACTGCAGGAAAGTGCCCGAATCTCCGCCGGAGACATTTTATGAGGCTATACAGTTCGTATGGTTTACCCAGATTGGCGGCATCTTGTCCGAGAATCCGCTGTCCCTGAATCCGGGACGCTTTGACCAGTATATGAATCCATATTATGAAGCGGACAAGGCCGGGGGGATTATCACCGAGGATCTGGCTCAGGAGCTTATAGACGCGCTCTGGCTGAAGTATTCGGAATGGGTGTGGACTATATCGGCCAATACGGCGGATTACTTTGCAGGATATAACCAGTTCCAGAATCTTACCGTAGGCGGGAGGACGAGGGAAGGGCTGGATGCCACGAATGACATTACATATATGGCTTTGAAGGCGACGGAAGAAGTGAAGACGCACCAGCCTGGATTGAGCGTCCGGATACATGCGGACTGCCCGGAGGAGTTCCTGGGTGCAGTGACACATCTTGTGAGCAAGGGTACTGGTTTCCCGGCTATCCACAATGACAGCGTCGGCTACCAGATGCTCCTGAATGCCGGATATGAACCAGAGGATGCCAGGGACTGGAATAATTGTGGATGTGTCGTCCCTCATTACCGTAAGACCGGCGAGTGGACGGCTGCTGTCAATGTGAACTTCGGCTGTGCGCTGGAGTATGCGCTGAACGAAGGAAAGAGCCGGATGACCGGTGAGAAGATGGGGCTTTTGGAGAAGCCTTGCAGAGAATTCGCCTCTTATGAAGAGGTAAAGGATGCGTTCTATAAGCAGTTTGCGAACCTTTGCAGGCATTCCATCATTGCTACGGTAACAGCCCAGAAGCTGCATCAGGAGATGGTACCGAGACCGTTCCTGTCCTCCTGCATCGAAGCGTGCATGGAAGACGGAATAGACTTGAGCAATGGCGGGGCAAAATATAACGTAGGTCCGGTTATCACAGGAATCGGCCTGGCGGTTGTGGCAAATTCCCTGGCGGTTATAAAGAAGCTCGTGTTTGAGGATAAGGTGACGACGATGGAGGAACTCGATGCGGCGATGGCCGACGACTGGGAAGGACATGAGGAACTCAGGAAGAAAGCACAGGCGGTTCCGAAGTACGGGAACGATGATGACTATGTAGACAAGATTGCTATAGAGATAGCTAACTGGTATTACCGGGAAATCCATCAATATAAAGACGTGTTTGGTTCCCCGTTCAATACTGCATTCATGGGAATCTCTAACTATATCCCGATGGGACGCGTGCTCGGCGCGACCCCGTGCGGAAGAAAGAACGGGGAGCCGTCCAGCGAAGGAGTGTCCCCTTATGTGGGAAGTGATACGTCTACACCTCTGGCAGCCATGCGCTCCGCGGCAAAGGTGAACCAGGAGATTCATTCCGGAGGTACGCTACTGAACCTCAGGCTGAATCATGATCTGGTGGCTACGAAGAGAGGGCAGGCCAACCTGGGAGCGATGATTCAGTCCTTCTTTGCACTTGGCGCATTCCATGTGCAGTTTAATACCCTCTCTTCGAAGATATTGAAAGAAGCACAGGCCAGGCCGGAGGAATACAAGGACCTGCTGGTCAGGGTAGCCGGCTACAGCACGCAGTTTGTCAATCTGTCCAAATCGATGCAGGACGCCATCATTGCGAGGACGGAACATGCTGAATTCTAGAAATGCCTGTTGGTATGGAGGTTGATATGGCCGGGGGTTATGTAATGAATATACAGGACTTCTCTGTCAATGACGGAGAAGGGATCCGGACGAACATATTTCTGGCAGGCTGTCCTCTTACGTGCGCCTGGTGCTCCAACCCGGAGGGCCAGACGCTCCAGAATGCCATGACGTCCTATATGACGGTAGAAGAAGTGGCTGATAAGGTGAAAAAGCAGATGATATTCTACCGGATGTCCGGTGGCGGCGTGACCTTTTCGGGAGGGGAGGCCACAGTACAGCAGGAGTTCCTGCGCTGTCTTGCCGGCAGGCTGTATGACATGGGAATCTCTCTTGCCATAGAGACATGCGGGCAGTTTGCGTTTGAAGAAGTGAAAGATATTCTTGGGAAGATGGACCTGATTTTTTATGATATCAAGCATATGGATGCCGGGATGCACAGGGTCTTTACGGGAATCTCCAACGAGAAGATACTTTCTAACGTATCAAAGACAGCGAAGCTGGATATACCACTCATTATAAGGGTCCCGGTCATCCATGGAGTGAATACGGATTCCGACAATCTGGAAAGGACGTTTGCATTCGTGAAAAAGGAAGCGCCCATGGCAAAGCTGGAGCTGCTTCCCTATCACACGTTCGGCGAGGGGAAATATGCAGAACTTGGCATGCCGCTGCCGCCGGCTTCGTTCCAGACACCCTCCCAGGGTGAGATAGACGCGTGGTATGAAGCGGCCCGCAAGGTTGGAATCGAGACGATATCCTATCGGTAGGCAGAAGGCATGTCCAGAATATCTCGTTAAGAAGCGGAGTATTTCTTTATTATGGATGGGACATCCGATACCGATACATTTTGGAACAGCTTGTCCCCAATCTGTACATTAGGGGCTTTGGTGCAGTAGTGCATGCAATATACGGTTGTCAGAAGAAAGCGTCCGTCCCGGGTCACCTGTCCGGGGCGGATTTTCAGGATCCGCTGGAATTCCTTCAGCACATCTGTTCCCCCTTTGTTCTTGCACCGGTCGGAGATACATACTTTGATTTCATACCGAAAAGATTGCTCGTGCAGATGGGGAAGGCTTTTGATGACCGCGCTGATATAGCCCGGATTGACACCTGCTATTTCCGCTACCGTTTCCCGGGCCTCCCGCGGTATGCAGCCCTCGGCTGCCTGCAGCTCAGTCAGCATGGCAATCACAAGCTCAGACTGGTTCATGCTTTTTTCCTCTCTGTAATAGTCGAATATGTCGTTCCATTCTTTTTTCAAGACAACGCCTCCTTCCTGTATAATCGTATAGTATCTCCCATATTACAGTTTTCATGAATATAATGTGAGTTTAGTGAAGTGGACGCCGCTGGGGAGGTATGGGGCAGATGCTCCGATGCGTCCGGGAACTGCGACTATCACACAGATTCCTAAGCCTGTGGGGTGTTCGCCGATGGCGGCTCTCACCCCACAAGCCAAGGAATCTGGTGAGGATTCTCCGTTCCTTCCGCTTACACCTTCGCATCTGTCCCATACCTCCCCATCGGCTATCTACTTTACTGGCACGGGCGGGGGTGGCAGTGTGGCGTTGCTGGCTGATGGAAGTACTTTGGCTGTGTCAGCATAGTGATATAGGGCCTAGCAAGCTAAATCCCTTTGCCGAAAAGAAATCCTAATATAAGAAGAGCCGGAATCAGGTACGGGGATGTTAAGATGACATCCCCTGCCTGGTTCCGGCTCTTCTTGCAGCAACGGCGTGCTCGCCTCACTGTAATTGATTCACAACTAACATATTCGCCAGCCTGATTCATCTGGACTTGCAAAACTCTTATCATTCATCTGCTCTTTGTGTAATTCACAATAAGCTTGCGATATTTTATCACTCAACTAACGCAGCCAGCGTTCATCCGCTGGCCAGTAACGTTACACAACCGCACTCGCCCTTGTTAAGTGAAGTAGATAGCGGGCGGGGAGCCGGGTGGGAGATGCGCAGGTGCAAGCGGAAGAGGCGGAGAATCCTTTCCGTAGCCCTTATCCTGCGGGATGCAAGCCGCAATCGGCGCGCATTACGCAGGGTTAGGGATACGTGAAATAGTCGGAGCCTCGGACGCATCGGAGCAGATGCCACCCGGCTCCCAGTCCGCAGCCACTTAACTTAAACTCCTATTTGAGGGCAGGAAATTCTGCCGTCGTTCAGATAATATATCCTATCGTAACAGTCCATCAAAGTCTCGTCCATGTGATGCGTAATTGTGAGAACCGTAAGGTTTTCCTGGCTGAGAAGGTCTTCTTCTATCTCATGGGCGGCCTGGCGGTCTATGGCAGATGTGCCTTCGTCCATAATCAGTAGCGGCGTGGAGCGTATAAGAGCTCTGGCGACGGCGATGCGCTGGCGCTGTCCGCCCGACAGGTTCTGCCCGTTTTCACCCACGGCGGTATGGAGCCCTTTTTCTAATCCTGGCAGGAACCGTGAGATGCCGCTGGCTTTAACGGCATCGTCAAGCTGCTCTTTGGTAAAGGTCTCGCCGAGGCAGATATTATCGTAGATATCAGTATCAAACAGGAAGACATTCTGGTGGATTACCGCTGCCATCCTGTTCAGCTTATCCTGAGACAGTTTACCGATTGGTATGCCGTCGTAGCGGATATCCCCGGCAAAATCGTCGTAATACCCTGTTAACAGCTTAATAAGTGTTGTCTTGCCGCCTCCACTCTCACCCATAAGAGCACACTTTGTCCCAGGGGCGATGGTGAGGCTGATATCTTGCAGCACGTTCTGCTCCGGTGCATAGCCAAAGGTTACGTCTGTGCAGGTGATGCCTGCTTTAAGAAGGGCGGGGCCGCAAGAGGACTCTTCTTCGTACGGGGCATCCTCCTGCATATGGGAATAGGCTTCCAGATGCTTGAGCACCGGTCTGATTCCTGTTATCTTCGGGATGTTCTGCATAAGCATTACGACAGGCGTGACAAATGTCCCGCTCAGCTGGATAAGTGCCAGAAGTGTCCCTGCCGTTATCCGCCCTTTCATCATAAGGTAAGAGGATACGAATACGATGACGAGTACGCTGACTGCAGATAAGATGTCCGAGAAACACTCATTGACGGCCAGAAGCGTATCTGCGGCCATCTTCCGGTGGGCCGTGTCCCGGTTGATACGGGTGAATTTTTTTAATATGTACGGACGCATCGAATAGCCGCGAATTACCTCGAAGCCATTAAAGAAGTCCTTGGACTTGGCTGTGAATTCGGCCAGCTTTTCCGAATAAGCGTCCTGCTTCTTTTGGATCTTCCTGCCGAGCAATGCCGGGACCGTGAACATGAGCACGAGAAATAGGAAGAGGACGGCCGTGACGAGAGGGCTCAGGTATAGCAGAATTCCAAGTGTCGTGAGAAAGAGGACACCCATCTGTGCGCAGAGCAGGAGCGGTATGAGATGGTTTTCCTCCACAAGCTTCACGTCATTAATGAGTGCAGACAGGTAATCCGCAGTATTTTGAGAAGAGAATTCCCGTGGAGACCGCTTCATGACACCGAGGAAGACCTTATCCCGCAGGGTCTTCGTCACATTCTTTATCATGAGCTTCCCGCAGTAGGCCTCAAGGAAGCCCATCGTTCCTAGAATGGCGAGGTATATGAGGGTGGCCAGGATGAGCTTCGAGAAGGAATCCATATCATTTCTGGCGGCGCTGTCAATGACTTTCTGAAGAATAATTGAGATAAAAGCCGAAAGGGCAGCTGATATTCCTCCGAGAAGCAAAGTAAAGACAATCAAGAGACGTCCCCTCTTATCATAAAGTTTCATGCATAATCCTCCTTGATATTTTATATAAACAAAATATATTCTATAAATATAAAATATCATGTAATTCCATATATGTCAAATATATTTGATAAATATAAAATAATTTGCCAAAGCACATTTGTCCCGTCTGCAGCGGGCGCTATAGAGACAGCGTTTTCTGACGCTGCAGGGCGTTTTCCCGGAGGGGGTTACAGTATACGAAACAAAGTTTCCTATTATATTATACAGACAATAAAAAAGGACTGCGTAATTCGCAATCCTTGAAAAATATTCTGGAGGCGTCCTGTCTGTCTGGCCAGTTGCACTACAATTCAGCGTGCTTAGCAGGGGACAGGGAAAATCTGCCGTAAGATTATAAAAGCATGTGCTCCAGGCTTGAGAGGAACCGGGAGATATTTTCCCTGTGCAGGCAGTAATATACTTTACCATCCTTTTTCTCGACTGTCACGAAGCCGCAGGAGAGAAGCGTGTTCGTATGATGAGATACCGTGGACGGAGAGAGCCCGAGGTGCTCTGACAGCTTCAAGTTGTACATGGGCGACTCTTTCAGGGCACACAGTATATCCAGCTTGCTTTTATCGCTGATGGATTTCACCTGCCGGATGACAGCGTCCTTTGTCAGACGTCCGGATGCTTCGTCTGCGATAAGCGTTTCGATGGAGAGCCCGAAGTATCCACACGTGTAGAGAACCATCTGAATCAGCGGCATTGCGAGAGAGGGATACAGGGACGGCTTGTCTGCACAGGCCTCTGCAATCTTGAAGAAATCGGGCGCGTGGTAAGAAGCCAGCTGTTCCAACTGTAGACGCAGAGGTTCTTCCACGGCTGCCAGCGCTTTTGCGTATGCGTCTTTATTGATTTCCACAGCTTTGTACAGACTGGCAAGCCAGTAGTCAGCCTTCCTCAGAAGATTCAGCATGTACCATTTCTCTTCGCTCTCGACATCAGCCCCGTCTATGAAGTCGATGAGCGATGTTTCATCGGGCAGCTGCGGGAGCTCCTTTATATCCGGAAGGCGGGGATGCTCTCCGGTATCTGAGATAAAGTAAGCCAGAAGGCTGCGCAGTTCCAGAAGATCCAGATTCTCTGGATGATCTATGCAGGAGCGCTTTTCAATCGCGAGCACAAAGATAAGCATAAATGTATCCTCAGAGAAGCTTTGAAATAAAACATCTTCTTCCGGTCTCTGCACTTTGTGCTTTTGAAAAGTTTCCACATACTTATCAAATGCCTGCAGGTGTTCTCTGTAAAAGAGCTCGCCACTGACGCCATAGTCGTCCAGCGCAGATATCATCTTTTCTTTCCAGGTGTCCGAGTGGCAGAGGAAAAGGAGAGAAAGTAGCTCAAACAGCGGGTCAAGTTGATTCTTTATCGTTAGCTTCATAAGGCTTCACCATCCGATTTCTTATTATTATTATAGTCATTTTATATTATACCGCAGACCCATTCTTACAACAAGGGAAAACAACGTATACCCTCCAATATAACACCAGACTTCTGTTTTGTGGTAATATTTCAACAGGAGGTGTCTGACAATGAAGACTTACAAGACTGCTGAGGTTGCATCAATCATAGGAATACATCCGAACACGGTCAGGCTGTATGAGGAATTACATCTCATTCCAAGGCCAAAGCGCCAGCCAAACGGGTACCGGATTTTTACGGATTTTCATATCGAACAGCTCAGGCTTGCCCGGATCGCTTTTCAGATAGAGGTGCTGCAGAACGGACTGCGCAGGAAAATCATTCAGATGATAAAGGTATCTGCGGACCGGGACTTTGATACGGCGCTTGCACTGTCCCACGAATATATCCTTCAGGTGAGACAAGAGCGGGCTAACGCAGAAGAGGCGATAGAAATCGTAAAGCGGCTCCTGTCCGGGGGAAATGAAGCAGGCAGCCGCTGTCTGAAAAGAAAAGAAGTATCCGAATACTTGCATGTTTCCATGGATACGTTACGGAACTGGGAGATGAACGGCCTGCTGACGGTCAAGCGCAGGCAGAATGGGTACCGGGTGTATACGGATCAAGATATCAGCCGCCTGAAGATCATCCGCTCCTTACGGTGCGCAAATTATTCGCTGGAGGCAATCCGGAATATGCTGCAGCAAGTATGTGCAAACCCGGATATCGATATTAAGGAGGCTCTGGATACGCCGAAAGAGGACGCGGACATCATCACCGTGTGCGACAAGCTCATCACATCTCTGGCGGCAGCAGAGGAAAACGCCTGCCAGATAGTTGGCATGCTGCATGATATGAAAGACCGTTTTTCATAACCTTCCATTTACCCACCAATGTTTATATCAATGGTATCCTCTTTGTGTCTGATAAGAAAAGGAGGAGAAACTATGAATGAAGTGATTAAGGTGGGGCAGCTTGCGAAATATTACGGCAAGCTTCCTGCCGCAGACAACATAAGCCTGTCGGTGGCACGGGGTATGGTCTTTGGCCTGCTCGGTGCTAACGGTGCGGGGAAAAGCACTACGATCGAGTGCATCCTGGGTACAAAGAAGGCGGACCGCGGTTGCATATCCATACTTGGGATGCACCCTCAGGAAGATCGTAAAGAGTTGTTCCAAAAGGTGGGCGTCCAGTTTCAGGAGACGAATTATCAGGACAATATCACGGTGTCCGAACTATGCGAGGTTACCGCTTCGCTGTACAGGAGTGCCGCCGATCCGTCCGTCCTGCTGAAACGGTTCGGCATAGCAGACAAGCAGAAGAGCCTTGTCCGTGACTTGTCCGGAGGGCAACGGCAGCGTCTGTTTATCGTCCTTGCACTTATGCCGGATCCGGAAGTCGTATTTCTGGATGAACTGACAACCGGACTGGACGCAAAAGCGCGCAGGGAAGTTTGGAAGATCCTGGAAGGATTGAAGGGGAAGGGGATGACTATTTTTCTGACCTCCCATTTTATGGACGAAGTGGAAGCCTTGTGCGATCAGATCTGTATATTAAAGAAGGGAAGTATCGTGTTTTATGGCACGGTTTCAGAAGCAATAGAAGGAAGCCCTTATGAAAAATTCGAGGACGCTTACCTTTGGTACACGGAAGAGGAGGGACAGGAAGATGAAAACGTTTAGGACAATGTTAAAAACAGAGCTGAAATTGTCGCTTCGGGGTATGGATATGTTCATATTTGCTATCTGCGTCCCGCTGGCCGTGCTCATTATCCTTGGGATTATATATGGGGACAAGCCGGCCTTTGACGGGGCGGAATATACGTTCATGGAACAGTCCTTTGGTGCACTTGCCACCATATCTATATGTGCGGGAGGAGTCATGGGACTGCCGCTGGTCATCTCGGATTACCGCGGCAAAGGTATCCTGAAGCGGTATAAAGTATCGCCCGTCAGCCCGTCCATGCTTTTGGCGGTGCAGGTGACTGTCTATGCGCTGTATGCGGTCGTCTCCCTGCTGCTTCTGTACCTGTGTGCGGCCCTTCTCTTTGCATGCCGGCTGCGCGGTTCGTTCCTGCTCTTTCTGGGGGGATATGTCCTCGTAACCGTGTCCATATTCAGCATTGGCATGATGGTCGGCGGCATCGCTCCCAATACGAAGATGGCGGGGGTGATCGCCAGCATATTATACTTCCCTATGCTCATATTTTCCGGGGCGACGCTGCCATACGAGGTCATGCCGCCGGCACTTCAAAAGGTGGCGGACGTCCTGCCGCTGACACAGGGAATAAAGCTGTTGAAAGCTGCAACTCTGGGATTAGAGGCCAATCGCATACTCGCCCCGGCCGTCATAATGTCGGTTCTTGCCCTTGTCTGCATCACCATTTCCGTAAAATGTTTTAAATGGGAATAGTGCTTACGTGTGCATAATCAGTCAATGCGGTAGCTGCCGTCCTCCTTACATTGTATCAGGCTTTCATAAAAGGTCCTGGATGCGCGGAGCAGATAACCGGTGTCCCTGACACCGGCTGTCTCATACGGCGAATGCATCGCCAGCTGTGCCAGCCCGATATCCACGGTGTTCATAGCCGTCTGCGTGTTGGCGATATTGCCCAGGGTGGAGCCTCCCGTCATATCGGAACGGTTCAGGAAGGTCTGGTACGGGACCTTGGCCTTTTGGCAGACAGACTTGAATATAGCGGCAGACACGGCGTCTGTCGTATATTTCTGGTTGGCGCTGTACTTTATGACGATGCCCTCGTTCATATAAGGCCGGTTCGTCTCGTCGGTCTTGCCCGGCTGGTTCGGGTGCACCGCATGGGCATTGTCCGCCGATACCATGAAGCTGGAAGCCATCATCGTATGATAGGTCTCCTCGCTATTGCCTAGAGTGATGCAGATACGTCTGAGCGTATCTCTGATAAATGTGGAGGCGGCCCCCTGCTTGCTCGTACTTCCGACTTCTTCGTTATCGAGCATGCAGAAGACGGGTACGGATGGAGACTCTTTGGAGGCTGTAAAACCTTTCAGAGAGCCGAACGCGCACTGCAGGTCGTCAAGCCTTCCGCAGGAGATGAACGCGTTGTCGGCGCCCCAGACAGTTCCCGGCATACGATTGTACAGGAACAGGTCGCTGCCGAGGATGTCGGCTGCCTGGACACCGGCCGTCTCAGCTATTAGCTGCATAAAAGAATCTCTTGATGAAAAGTCGCCGTACAAAGGCAGCAGATCGGTCTGTGGATTATACTTGTAGCCGTCGTTCACTTCGCGGTTCATGTGGATTGCGAGATTCGGTATAAGGAGAAGGTCCCGGTCCACATTGACCAGGCGGGTGGTAACGCCGTCGCCGTTTCGAACAAGCAGGCGCCCTGCCGCTGACAGAGGGCGGTCCAGCCAGGCGGACATCAGCATGCCGCCGTATTTCTCTACGTTAAGCCGGATATATTTCTGTTCGGATGCGATCTCCGGGTTCTCCTTAATCTTGAAAGAGGGCGAGTCGCTGTGGCTGGCTACGATATGGAAGCCCCCGCGTATCTCTTCTGGAATCCGGAACGCGATGACAGAAGACAGGTTCCGTGTGACATAGTAGCGCCCTCCTCTATCCAATTCCCATGCCTGATGTTCCTCGAGCCGCTTATACCCCATGGCCGTGAGCATTTCCGCGGCAGTTCGTACGGCATGGTAAGGGCTCGGGCTTTTCTCTATAAATGTAAACAGTTCCTCTGTTATCTGCATGTCCATATAAACTCCTCCATTTTTCGATGATTCTAAAGCTACAATCATTTTATAATAAAGGAAGGATATGGGCAAGGGGAGAAAAAAGGTGGATGGTGAATCAAGAATTAACTATTACATTTTACTACGGATTGTGAAAAAATTGTTGACTTGGAGCTCTCTCCAGGGAGTACGCTTAATGTGAACAGAAAAATAAAGGAGGAATCACCATGATATAAAAGAATTTCTTATAAATGGCAGACTAAGCATGAATGGCAACGTAATAAATTGACATCTGCACCGGAACTTTAGTATACTCAGAGTAACAGCCTTGCCAGTGAGAGCAAGTCTGGAAAGGTATTAAGGGTAAAGATATGGAGAATGGCAAAGGGATGGTTATCGTAGTCATAGACGGACAGGGAGGACGCATGGGCAGCCTGTTTATAGAGCGTTGGAAGAAGCAGGGGAAGGTGCAGGCGGAGATTGTTGCCGTGGGCACGAACAGCGCCGCGACCTCAGCCATGCTGAAAGCAGGCGCGGATAAGGCTGCCACAGGCGAGAACCCGGTCGTGGTGAATGCAAGGAAAGCGGATTACATAGTAGGGCCTATCGGGATACTGGCAGCGGACGCGCTTCTCGGAGAAGTGACGGCAGTGATGGCGGAGTCGGTGGCCAGGAGCGATGCCAGGAAGCTGCTGATTCCGGTTAATTCATGCGGGTTCTATGTGGCAGGCGTAGGCGGGTATACGCTCAGCGAACTCGTGGACGATGCCGTAGATATGATTGGACAGAGCATCTAAGAAGGCGGGCATCAAGTGCCCGCGGCGTCCGGCCAGGCCGGACAGCATCTGTACGGTCAGGTCATATGCCCGGTAAGAAGGCGGAACAAGGATTCCGCAGGAGAATGATTACATAATGGAGAGAAATGCCATGAAGGTATGACGCTTCCCAAGGAAGCTTATATTTGCATGGCTTTTTTTAGACTTATAATTTAGGAGGATACAGATTATGCATATGGCAGATGCATTGATAGCACCTGCGGCAGCAGGTACGATGTATGCCTGCTCCGCAGCGGCGGCGGGCTTTTCCATCAAAAAAGTAAGGCTGGAGGATGACCCGAAGAAAATCCCGGCAATGGGTGTGATGGGGGCTTTTGTATTTGCCGCCCAGATGATCAACTTTACAATTCCGGGGACAGGTTCCTCAGGGCATCTGTGCGGAGGTGTTCTTCTGACCGCCATACTTGGGCCCTACGCCGGATTTCTGACTATGATAGGAGTCCTGCTCATACAGTGCCTGCTGTTTGCAGACGGCGGGCTTCTGGCGCTTGGATGCAACATATGGAACATGGCGTTTTACGGCTGCTTCATAGGGGGATTCCTCATATGGAAGCAGATGATGAAGAACGGAATCAGCCGGGGGAAGATTATCTTCGCTTCTGTGGCAGCGTGTGTCGTGACTCTCCAGCTCGGCGCATTTTCCGTGACGCTTGAGACGCTGGCGTCCGGCGTTACCGAACTTCCTTTTTCTCTGTTTGCGGCAGCCATGCAGCCGATTCATCTTGCCATCGGGCTTGTGGAAGGGGCAATCACGGCAGCAGTGCTTATATTTGTGTATGAGGCAAGGCCGGAACTTATCTGGACAGGAGAGAGGGGCCAAAGGGCAGGCCGGGCAGGGAGGTTCAGCTTCAAGAAGACGATGCTTGCGCTTACGGCTGCTGCGGCAGTTACCGCCGGAGGCATATCGCTGCTTGCTTCTGCATATCCCGACGGCCTGGAATGGTCCATTGAGAAAATAACGGGCTCCACGGAATTAGCGGCATCCGGGCAGGTGCATATACTGGCGGAAAAGATACAGAGCGCCACTGCCTTTCTGCCCGATTATATGTTCCGCCATACGGACTCTGCGGCGGGTACATCTGTGTCAGGTATCGTCGGCGGGGCTGCCGTCATACTGATATGTGTGCTGGCGTGCTATGCGTTCCGGTTCTTCAGAAAGAAAGAGAAGCATGAGTAAGATAAATCAGGCGATACATGACATACATTATCTGGATGAGATGGCGGAACGGAATACGGGATTGTGCCGCCTTCATCCGCTTGCCAAGGTCATCGTGACCCTCTCGTATGTAGCGCTTACCGTGTCCTTTGACAAGTATGACCTGACGGGCCTGGCCGGAATGTGCCTCTACCCGGTCGTTCTTATGATTCTCGGAGAACTGCCGGTCCGGCGTGCGCTCGTACAGCTTCGGCCTGTGCTCCTTGTCGTATGCCTTGTTGGAATCGCGAATCCGTTCTTTGACCGGATTGTGCTGTTCCATATAGCAGGAATTCCGGTCACGGGGGGCGTCGTCTCGATGCTGACACTCGTGTTCAAAGCGATGTTTGCCGTGTTCGCTTCTTATCTGCTCATTGCCACCACGTCGATAGATAATATATGCTGTGCACTTCGTATGCTGCATGTGCCGAAGATTCTCGTGACACTTGTCATGCTGATCTATCGGTACATCATACTGATGCTGAAGGAGGCACAGAGGGTTACGGAGGCATATTCTCTGCGGGCGCCGGACGAGAAGGGAATCCGCTGTAAAGTATGGGGGACGCTGGCCGGCCAGATGCTTCTGAGGAGCATGGACAGGGCCCAGGCTGTATATGAGAGTATGGCTCTTAGAGGATTTACAGGGGAATACAGTCTTAAGGGAATGGAAAGAGGCTGTGGGAAGAGCATACGGTATGCCGTAATCTGGTGCGCGGCCCTGGCTGGCCTGCGCATATTCCCGTTATTTGAGACGGCGGGCCGCATGCTTGGAATATAACAGGAAAGAAGGAAGAGATGTGAATAAGATCGTGATAGATGGGCTTACCTTCCGGTACGGGAGCAGGGACAGAGGACAGGCGGCGCCTGTCCTGAAAGATGCAGCCTTTTCTGTGGAAGACGGAGAATCTGTCGGTGTCATCGGTGCCAACGGAGCAGGGAAGTCTACGCTGCTGAAGATACTCGTAGGGCTGCTGCCCGGCTACGTAGGAACGGTGCAGGTGTGCGGCATGGATGTGGTTAAGGAGAACCTGTCCTCTATACGCAGGAAAGCAGGCTATGTGTTCCAGGATTCCGACAGCCAGCTGTTCATGAATACGGTATACGAGGACGTGGCCTTTGCCCCGAGAAATTATGGGATGAGCGGCACGGAAGTGGAAGAGCGGACGCTTGAGGCACTCAGGCAGACCGGCATCGAGAATCTGAAGGACCGGCATATCTACCGTCTGTCCGGCGGGCAGAAGAAGCTGGCTGCCATCGCTTCGGTACTTTCTATGGGGGCAGAGCTGCTGCTTATGGACGAGCCGTCGGCTGCGCTTGACCCGGGGAACCGGAGAAATCTGATACATATATTAAACAGTCTGCCCGGAACGAGGCTGACTGCCTCCCACGATCTGGACTTTATCTATGATACGTGCAAAAGGACGGTCCTTCTGTCCGAAGGAGCGGTCATCCGGGACGGAGAGACAGAAGAGATACTGAGAGATGAGGAGCTGCTTGTGGCACACGGGCTGGAACTGCCCCTTTCTTTCCGTTTTATGAAAGGAGTCTGATGGATGGAGACACATGAGATACTGGAGAAGGTCAGGGAGGGAGTTATGACGGTAGAGGAGGCAGAGGGTTATCTCCGCCGCAAACCGTTTGTAGATATGGGCTATGCCAGACTTGACACCCACAGGGAGATACGTTCTGGATTTCCGGAAGTCGTGTTCTGCAGCGGCAAGGCAGATGAACATCTGCTCGATATTTATGAAACGCTGTATAAAGAGAACGGAGAGGTGTTCGGGACGAGAGCTTCTGAAGCGCAATACGAGCTTGTAAGAGGGCGCATACCGGAGATTACATATGATCCGGTCTCCCATATTCTGAAGGCAGAGAAGGAAGGGAAGCGGCGAAGGGGAAAGATTGCCGTCTGTACGGCCGGGACCGCGGATATTCCGGTGGCGGAAGAGGCGGCACAGGCGGCCGAATATTTCGGGGGCAGGGTAGAGCGTATCTATGATGTAGGAGTCAGCGGGCTTCACCGTCTGCTTGCAAGCCTGGAGACGATACAGAGTGCCAACTGTATCGTAGCGGCAGCGGGGATGGAAGGTGCGCTGGCAAGCGTCATAGGCGGGCTTGTAGACAAGCCGGTAATCGCGGTGCCGACTTCCGTCGGCTATGGAGCTAACTTCAAGGGGCTGTCAGCTCTGCTGACGATGATTAATTCCTGTGCAAATGGAATCGCTGTGGTAAATATAGACAATGGTTACGGCGCCGGCTATATCGCGGCGCAGATTAACAGACTGGGGGTACGGCATGATGAGCAGCCAAACGAGTAAGACATTATATCTGGAATGCTGTTCAGGTATCAGCGGCGACATGACGGTGGCTGCGCTGCTTGATCTTGGAGCAGATGAGGAAGTGCTGGAACAGGTGCTGGAAAGCCTGCCGGTCGGAGGCTTCCGGACGAAGGTCAGAAGGGTAAAGAAAGCGGGGCTGGACGTCTGCGATTTTGACGTCATCCTGGAGGATGCATATGAGAATCATGACCATGACATGAGCTATCTGCACGGCCATGAACATGTACATGAAGAAACACACGGACACGGACATGTACACGGACATGCCCGCGGGGAAGGCCATGGCCATCTGCACCCGCAGGCACATGGCCCCGGTGCCGGACGAAGCCATGCACATGTCCACAGGGGCCTTGAAGAGATCCTGCATATCATCGGCCATGCCCAGATGACGGACGGTGCAAAGGCGCTGGCGGAAAAGATATTCCGGATTCTGGCGGATGCAGAGGCGAAGGCGCACGGAGTGCCGGCAGATCAGGTGCATTTTCACGAGGTGGGGGCAGTAGACTCTATCGTAGATATCATATCTGCCGCCGTATGCCTGGATAATCTTGGCGTCCAGGAATGCATCGTGCCGGTGCTCTACGAAGGATGCGGAACGATCCGCTGCCAGCACGGTGTGCTTCCCGTACCGGTTCCGGCGGTGTCCAATATCGTGGAGGCATACGGCCTGAAGCTTTGCCTGACGCAGAGCCAGGGAGAGTTCGTGACCCCCACAGGAGCAGCCATAGCCGCGGCCGTGCGGACATCGGAGAGGCTTCCGGCCTCCTTTACGGTCAAGAAGATTGGGATGGGCGCGGGTAAACGTGAGTATGACCACCCGGGCATCCTGAGGGCGATGCTGATAGAGGGAGCAGGCACATCCAATGATACGGACTGTATCTGGAAACTGGAGACGAATATTGACGACTGCACCGGGGAAGCGCTCGGATATGTGATGGAACGGCTCATGGAAGAAGGAGCCAGAGACGTGAACTATATGCCGGTCTATATGAAGAAGAACCGCCCGGCATACCAGCTCAATCTCATATGCACGGAAGAAGATATCACAAAGCTGGAACAGATTGTGTTTGAAGAGACGACAACTATCGGAATACGTAGACAGAGAATGGAGCGCAGCGTGCTTGCCAGAACAGTGGAGACCGTCCGGACGAGCATCGGTGAGGCCAGGGTCAAAGTGTGCACGGTTGGCTCCGGCGTCAGGAAGTATCCTGAGTATGAGAGCGTGGCTGCGCTCAGCAGAGCGTCCGGCCGGTCATACCAGGACGTGTATGCGCTGATTGCGAGGGAGTGTAATGACAGTGGACAATGAAAAATATATCCGTCTTGAAAAGCTGCTGCAGGAGTGGGCAGATGAAGACGTCATCGTCGCATTTTCCGGCGGCGTGGATTCCGGCCTTTTGCTAAAAGCTGCGTGCAATGCAGCAGCAGGTCGGGGGACCGACGTACACGCCGTGACCGTGATGACGAGACTGCATCCAAGAAGCGACCTTGCGGCAGCCAAAAAGGTGTCGCAGGAGACGGGAGCAATCCACCATGTGCTGGAAATTGACGAACTTGACGAGGCGGGGATCAGCAACAATCCGGTTGACAGGTGCTACCGCTGCAAAAAGAGCATCTTCCACAAGATAGCCGTACTTGCAGAGGAGCTGGGAATCCGCCGCATCCTGGAGGGTACGAATGAGGACGACCTCCATGAATACCGTCCCGGGCTCAAGGCGCTCACGGAGCTGGGCATCCTAAGCCCGCTGGCGCAATGCGGCATAACGAAGCGGGAGGTCAGGGAACTGGCCGCGCATTACGGCGTATCCGTGGCAGAACGCCCGTCGAGCCCGTGCCTGGCGACAAGGTTCCCTTATGGTACGCATATTACCTATGACCGGCTTCGGATGATAGAAGAAGGGGAAGCGCTGATTCGGAAGATGGGCTTTTATAATGTACGTCTTCGGCTTCACGGTGGCATTGCCAGAATCGAAGTCGATGCAGAAGATATACCTGAGCTTGCAAGGCGCAGGGAAGAAGCCACAGGGCAGCTCAGGCATCTTGGATTCAGCTATATTACAGTGGATCTGGAAGGCTTCCGTTCCGGCAGCATGGACGAAGGGCTGAACGGCAAGATAGAGCGGTATGACCAGGGGCTCATGACATCGGTGGAATCGAAGCATTTTCGCGGCTGACAAGCACGTCGGATCTGAGGATTCCTTTTAATATTTCCTTGGCCTCTGCACGGATCTCTTCCACAGTCTCTTTTTCTGAATGGCATTCGTTGATGAATCCCAGGATTCCGTAGCAGAGGAATCCTGCGATTTTTTTTGCGGTGTATTTCAGCCGGAAGTTCAGGATACGTGCCTCTTTGTCCGTGTGCATCTCCACGGTCTCCAGTACATAGTTGTAGAAGGAGAATGCGAGATAAGGGTTCTCCTCAGGTAGGGTATGCCGGAAAAAGTCATAATTGGCGTAGTATAGTTCCAGTATGACGTCCAGCACATTGCAGTATCCGATTACGAGATCCCTGCGGGGATTGTTTTCCGCCTGCCTGCGTATATAATTACCGGTTCCGATACGGATCATATCCTGGAAGATATCATCCACCAATGCATACTTGTCATTATAATGGGAGTAGAAGGTAATTCTGCTCGTATCCGCCCTGCGGCAGAGTTCGGTGATAGTTACCTGCTCGAACGGCATGTCAGCCAGCATATCTATCAAGGTTCCTTTTAAATTCTTCTTCGTTTTGCGTACACGTCTGTCTTCCATAATCTTTTTTACAATTTCTCCAATCTGTATAAATAACTGACAGAAGCAGATATCTGTAAATTGTCCTTCATTCCTCAGTTTGCTATAATCTTAACACGTGTAATAATAACGGTCAACGTGTTAGTTAGTCAGAAAGGAGAACATATGCCAGTCGTTGCGGTAATGACAGACAGTAATTGCGGATTGTTGCAGGAAGATGAGGAAAGGTACGGCATCTCCATCATTCCGATGCCGGTTGTAATAGATGGGAATACATATTATGAAGGGGTCGATATCTCTCAGGAGCAGTTTTATGAGAAGCTGTCCCGGGGAGCGGCTGTCACATCCTCCCAGCCCTCTCCTGGGGATGTGATGGACAGGTGGGACAGGCTGCTGAAAGACTATGACGAGATTGTATATATCCCGATGTCCAGCGGGCTCAGCCATTCTTATGCATGTGCGGCGGCATTTGCCGGAGAATATGACGGACGTGTCCATGTAGTGGATAACCACCGGATATCGATTACCCAGGCACAGGCGGCTTTTGATGCGCGTATTCTTGCAGAGCAGGGGAAAAGCGGTGCGCAGATCAAGGGCATCCTGGAGAGGGAAGCTCTGGATGCAAGCATCTATATAGCAGTAGATACCCTTGAATATCTGCAGAAAGGCGGAAGGGTGACACCGGCAGGAGCAGCGATAGGCACGGTGCTGAACATCAAACCGGTCCTTACGATACAGGGAGGGAAACTGGATGCATATGCCAAGACGCGGGGAATGAAATCAGCGTTCAAGACAATGTGCAGAGCGCTGAAGAGCGAGATATCAGGACGGTTCCATGACCTGTATGAAGACGGCTGCCTCTGTGCGGGTATCGCAGATACTTTCATGGAACGAGAGGACCTGGAGAACTGGAAAGAGGAACTTGCCAGGGCATTTCCTGAGCTGGAAGTGATGCATATACCGCTGACTCTGAGCATCGGCTGCCATATAGGGCCAGGAGGGCTCGGAGTCGGCGTCTACAGGAAGCACCGTTCAGACCGTTGAATCCAGCCAGAGCTTCTTGTACTGGCTAGGGGAACAATGCATGTATCTGCGGAATATCTTCCCGTAATAGCAGGGATTTGCGAAGCCGGACGCACCTGCTGTTCTTGTGATGCTCTCCCCCGCTTTTAACATGGGGAGGCTCTGCTGTATGCGATAATACAGCACATATTCAAACAATGTCATATGCATGTGCTTCTTGAAGAATCGGCAGCATTCACTTTTGCAGATGCCGACGCTGTGGGCAATATCTTCAAGAGAGATATTCTCGTTATAGTGTCCATGTATGTAAGAAAGGATATCTCTCAGACGCTCAAGCGCTTCGGATGTCTGGCGTGTATCTGCAGGCACAGTGCTGTAATAGGTGTAAATATGCTGCCAGATGGAACAGAGTGCGATGTGGACCTGCAGCTCATAATCCGCGGGCGGCGTTTTTGACATGGCATAGATGTGCTGGACCTGACTGAGTATCCTTTGCTGCCAGCCGGTCTCTTTGCTGAGCGCAAGGGAAGGCCAGTCCGGGTTGGCGGTGATAAAGTCTACATATTTCGTATGCAGGGAGCTGTTTTCATAACCATAGATGAATCTCGGGCTGAAAGTGACGGAGAGATATTCGCAGTCCTGCCCGTCCTTCATGTAACCGGAGTGGAGCACGTTGCTGTTTGCAAAGAGCCCGTTCCCTTCTGTAAGAATATAGCAAGTGTCGTTAACGTGATACTCTATCTGTCCTTTCATAATCCACGTCAGTTCGATTTCGGGGTGCCAATGCCACAAAAAGGAATTTGAGTCAAACCGGTTGATGGCTTCCTCGCTTACATGTACAGGGAATCCGTAGTCGCCGTGTTCTTTTATCTCCATCTGATCAGGTCTGGTCTTTAACTGCATATCTCAATATCCTTATAGTTTTTTCGATTATAGTTGTTGTTTTCTCTATCATTACTCATTAAAATTATATAATAAAGGCCAGGATATGGCAACGGGCAATTAATGCAGGCAGAGATATGCCGATGAGAGAGGACAGGGATGTATATGAAAGAAAGACTGACGGAAAAATTCAGAGAACTGTACGGGAGCGGAGGGGATATCCGGGCGTATTTTGCCCCGGGGCGCGTGAATCTCATAGGAGAGCACACGGACTATAACGGAGGGCACGTATTTCCATGTGCGCTTACGATCGGAACCTATGGCATCGCAAGAAAGAGGGAAGACAGGAGGCTTCGGTTTTACTCCTTGAATTTTGACCAGATGGGAGTGGTGGAGACGGGGCTTGACGAACTTATCCCGAATGAAGCGGCGGGCTGGACGAACTATCCAAAAGGTGTCATGTGGGCATTTGAAAAGCGCGGCTACAAGCTGACACACGGACTTGACATACTCATCTACGGGGATATCCCGAACGGCTCGGGACTTTCTTCTTCCGCATCTCTGGAAGTGCTTACGGGCCTGATACTGAAAGATATCTATGGGTTGGATGTGCCTATGACCGAGGTGGCGCTCATAGGGCAGTATTCGGAAAATAATTTTAACGGCTGCAATTGCGGTATCATGGACCAGTTTGCAAGCGCCATGGGAAAAAAGGATAATGCCGTATTCCTGGATACGGAGACGCTCGAATATGAGTATGCGCCGGTCGTTCTGGCGGACGCACGTATTGTCATCACGAACAGCAAGGTAAAGCACAGCCTTGTAGATTCTGCCTATAACGACAGGAGGAGAGAAAGTGAAGAAGCTCTTATGGAGCTTCGCAGAGTCATTGACATCAAGACGCTCGGGGATCTTACGGAACAGGAATTTGAAGCACATAAGTCTGCGATAGGAAACGAAGTCTGCAGGAGACGGGCAAAGCATGCCGTATATGAAAACCGCAGGACGATACGGGCGGTAGAGGCACTTAAGAACAATGACATCGAGTTGTTCGGCCGTCTGATGAACGCGTCCCATATATCGCTGCGGGACGATTATGAAGTGTCCTGCGAGGAGATAGATCTCCTCGTCGAGCTAGCCTGGGAAGTGCCCGGCGTCATAGGTTCACGTATTACGGGAGGAGGCTTCGGAGGCTGTACGGTCAGCATCGTAAGGAAAGACGCGGTGGATACGTTCATCCAGACGCTTGGAAAGGCATACAGAGAACAAGCAGGACACGAGGTGGAGTTCTATGTGGTAGACATTGGTGACGGGGCACACCGTTTATAGCCACTGTGCAGGAAAGAAGCTGTATATATCGGGAAAAGGAGACGGAAAGATGTTATATGAAAATATTAAGAAGCTCGTGGAATATGGAATAGAGACAGGGCTGACACCGGAGTGTGAGCGCAGCTATACGACGAACCTGCTGCTTGACATGTTCCGTGAAGATAATTATGAGGATATAGAATGCAGCCTGTCGGAGATTGCCCTCGAAGATGTGCTGAAAGAACTTCTCGATGAGGCATGTGCCCGTGGCATCATTGCGGACAGTATCACGCACCGTGACCTGTTTGATACGAAACTGATGAATTGCCTGCTACCGCGGCCCGCGCAGGTGCAGGAGACGTTCTGGAAGAAGTACGGCATATGTCCGCAGGAAGCTACGGATTATTTCTACAGGCTCAGCCAGGACAGCGACTATATCCGCACGTACAGGGTGAAAAAGGACATGAAGTGGAAAGTGGATTCCCCATACGGCGAGATGGACATAACAATCAACCTGTCCAAACCGGAAAAGGATCCGAAGGCCATCGCCGCGGCGAGACATGCAGGAGCTTCCGGCTATCCGAAGTGCCTCCTCTGCATGGAGAACGAAGGATATGCAGGCCGCCTGGATCATCCGGCAAGAGAGAACCACCGGATCATACCGGTCACGGTCAATGGCAGCAGATGGGGATTCCAGTATTCACCGTATGTCTATTACAATGAGCACTGTATCGTGCTGAACGGCGAGCACACGCCGATGAAGATAGAAAAAAATACTTTCGTGAAGCTGTTTGATTTTGTAAAACTGTTTCCACATTACTTTCTCGGCTCCAATGCAGACCTTCCAATCGTAGGAGGCTCTATCCTAAGCCATGACCATTTCCAGGGAGGAAATTATACGTTTGCGATGGCGAAGGCTCCAATGGAGATACCGGTCAAGATTCCGGGATATGAAGATGTGGAGGCCGGCATCGTCAAATGGCCGCTGTCCGTGCTGCGTATCAGAAGCAGAGATGAAATGCGCCTTATCGAGCTGGCGGACCATGTGCTGAAGGTCTGGAGGGGGTATACTGACGAAGAGGCATTCATCTTTGCAGAGTCGGACGGAGAGCCGCACAATACGATTACACCGATTGCCAGAAAGACAGGAGAGATGTTTGAGCTTGACCTCGCGCTGCGCAATAACATTACGACAGAAGAGCACCCCCTTGGCGTATATCACCCACATGCCCAGTACCACAATATCAAGAAAGAAAATATCGGGCTCATCGAGGTGATGGGTCTTGCCGTCCTTCCTTCCAGGCTGAAGGACGAGATGGAGCTTCTGGCAGAATACATCACAGAAGGCAGGGACATCTCCGGCAACGAGAAGATAGCCAAACATGAGGCCTGGGCGGCAGCCTTTAAAGGCAAGTATGACATCACGAAAGAGAATGTGATGGATATCTTAAAGAAAGAAGTCGGAATAACCTTCACTAAGGTACTTGAAGATGCAGGAGTATATAAATGCACAGAAGAAGGGAGAAAAGCCTTCCTCAGGTTCCTCCAGGCGTTATAATTGTGGTTTAGTGAAGCAGGGCGCCGCTGGGTAGGTATGGGGCAGATGCTTCGATGCGTCCGGGAACTGCGGCTATCACACAGATTCCTAAGCCTGTGGGATGTTCGCCGATAGCGGCTCTCATTCCACAGGCAATGTCATTAAGATAAGAAAAACTGAATATTCTAAGCAGGTATGATAATTGCATATCTGCTTATTTTTCTGCTCTTCTTTCGCTTACAATCAAATTATAGATGTCTCTCTGAATACCAGTTCTCTGAGCGCATCAGATATATTAAAAGATGGAATTGCAGATGTTTGGAAAAGCACCATCTGCAATCTCTTAAAAAAAGATATACCTCAGTCGGATAAAGATAAGGTAACGAAAGTACGTATTGATGATTTTGCCTTTAAAAAGAGGCATACTTATGGAAGACGCATCAAAGAAGGTCATTACTTCGCTGGTAGCCTCCATCACAATTCGTATCTCTCCATCCGATTTTTGCAACAGATTGTGAAAGTCTTCCAAATCCTTCTCTACATGCTACATTTCAAAAGGTCTGCACACGATTTCACCGTACGGTTTAAGCAGACAGACCGTACTTTTTCTTTTGACACATCAATCCCTACCTGCTTAATCGAATGCTTATTGATTACTCTAATAACTACACTTTTATGGTACTAATAAGCTGGATAAAAGTCTGAGATTGGAAAAAAAAGTAGACTTTTTTTTCCAGTTCTTTTTTTGTCTAATATTGGGATAAAATGGCAATTATTGGTGTTTTTATTACTTTATCACACCTGAAAATAAATGTCTGATTTTTGTACCAGCCTAAAATTTTCTGAGATCAATAGGAAGACTCCGTACATTTGCAATGAAAGCACAATGGAATAGCAGGAAAGTAAGGGAATCAAGAAATGAAAATGACATCATGGATGCAAGGGCTTCGCTCCTGTATGAGAAATGGTTTGTGCAGTTCCTAAACAGGGAAAGACCTAATCTGGTGTGCGGACAGGAACAAGTCAGGGCAGACTGCTGGAAGAAAGAACAGCAGAGCAAGCAGTTCAAAATGCGGCCAATGCATCTTGACAGACCAAGGTCATATTGTCATGAAGATCTAGCTGAGAAGCCGGAGACAGCTGCAAATCCGACCTTTACCCGTCAGCGGGTGTCAGATGAAAATATATAGTTTGGATTAAAGAAGTAAAGAGAGTGCAGACAAAGTAAGCCGTAAAAGCAGTGGCACTTAAGCGGTACGTCTGTGTCCGCATAAGACTAGAAAGCGGTGAAGAATGTGACACCTGAAAAGTACACAGAAAAACATATCGAAATTTGTGAGGAGGAAACATGTATGAAATCATGGGTAAAGATATTAGTTGGATTATTATTACATTTTATCCTAATCTCTAATAGTGTGCTCAATGCCGATGCCGAGACAATCAGTCAGGCTCATGTCGAGACTCTCACTTATAAGAATGTAGAAACAACTGGTTCGTACTCTCTCGTCAAGTACGGTCCAAAACTATATGCTAACCGCTTTTCTAGCCAAACACCAATCTCTAGCGGTGTGCTCAACCCCCACCCCGTGGATATCAGACGTGACTTAAAAAAAACTACTTCCAACGGCATCGACGTCACTCTCCCTGCCGGTAAGTACGGGCAAGTCCCTAGATTCGACCATAGTACAAGCAACTGGGATTGGGCTATGGGGCGAAAACTAATGGGTCTCGCCCAATATAACTCTCGTAATGGTTTGGATCCCCTCATCTGGTGGCAATGGGAGAATGGTCCGCTTGTTCCCATAACTCTAGCCGAGGCAGGACTCCCAGGGACTCTAAATAGTGCAGGTGAACTCGGAATGGCTATTCGAAACAAAGCCTTCCAACAAGGTTGCCCAGATATTGCCGCCTTCGGTGTGTACAATTCAAGTTACACGCTCCATCAATTAGCTGTGATCAAAGGTATCCTAAGCGATAAATTCGTAGTCTCTCAACCTGGTGCCACTGTGACTGTGCGAGATGTCACAAACAGTGACAATAATGAGATCCTTCCTGACTACCCTAAAATAGACATCACGGTAGATGTCACAACGTACTCACTAGTCGGCAGTCCTCCGCTTGTGCGCGCAGACAACGTAAATCTGTACGTGGACCACTTTGCGAGCCCGGGCGTCTACCTGACCGGAATCGACGCCAGTTACCGTTCAGACCCAAACAAGAAAATACCACCGAACGGTCACATCCTCATTGACGGTGTGGATGCCAATGCCTCGGACCCTTATTTCGACTCCGGGGTGGGGGGTCAGATACTTCATATCGGGAGAAAGAGCCAGACCGTCACCGCGGTGGATAATTCCGGGTCTGCCGACCCGGCATGGGACACCGCTTCCACAAGCCGGGTTATCACCTCGACGACAGGTCACGCCCCGGGAATCTCCGCCACACTGCCCAAAAACCTGCCCAACCCTCAGGGAGAGCAGCTGACAGAAGATGTTCCCTACAACCCTATCGGTCCGAATCCTGGGGGAGGAAATTTCGGCTGGACCAAATATTATGTCAAGGTCCACGGAGACAGCACCCACATCACGGGGGAGTACGACTACGTGCAGCGGTTCCGGGACGCCGTCGGGGGCGGAGGCCGCCCCGGGTCCGTGACGGATGCCACCACCTACGTGAACACCCATCAGGGCCGCCCCGGGGCGGTCTCGGACCAGCTCCTGACGGATGAAGCCCCCTTCCCTACTCATGGCTGGGCGGTAGACCTGGTGTGCACAGCGGCAGGTGACCCGGCCACCCCCTTGTCTGCCGTGTCCACCATGGAAATCAGGATCGACACCACCCGGCCCACCGCGGCGTTGGCCAAGGATGGCGGAGGCAGCCTGGTGACCGGCTCCAACGGCAGGTACCAGGATGCGTCCACCGATGCCTTATCCGGGATCCATGCCGTAGCCATCCTGTTCGCCCCGGTGGGAAGCCAGCCCCCCTCCCCCACCTCCGGGGGCTGGCAGGATATCAACGGCTACACCGTGCCCACCGATGCGTCCCACTACGACCTCTATGTCAGGGCCACCGACCAGGCAGGGAACCAGGACATCCGGCTGGCACAGGGCAACGTAAAGGTCCACGACACCGTGGAGGCGTCGCTGGATACCGACCAGGGGGCCACGGTCCATGTGCCCGGCTGCCCCAACGCCCTGCGGGCCGTGACGGCCGCGGGCTGCGACGCGGCCTGCCATGCCGGGGCAAGGCGGAGCCTGGAAGAGGGCACCCTGCTGAAGTATGCCTATACCCTGCGCAGCACCGGGGGCGATGCACGGGGGACCTTCACCAGCTACCTGCCCAAAGGGGTGGAGGTGCCATCCGGGAGCGGCCTCACCGTCACCTCGCCCACGGGCCAGGGGTCGTCCGTCACCGGCACCTTCACCCCCGGCACCGGGGCCCATGTCGGGCAGACCCGGGTGGACGGGGCCTACACCTTGAAAGCCGCGGACAGCCCCACCTTAACCTTCGAGCTGGCGTGCCGGGCCCCCCTCTTCGACCACGCCCCGGGGGCCGACCAGGCGTTCGCCCATGCCGGGGGCACGGTAAGCTTCACCATGGACGACGGGTATGCCGCCACCACGGCGCTGAACTCCGCCGTGCACGAGGCCGCCCCCCTGCCCAACCGGGAGCTGTCCCTGTCCAAGACGGTGGCCGGGAAGTACGGGAACCGGGACAAGGCCTTCGGCTTCCGGCTGGAAGCGGAGCATGCCTGGGGGGCGCCGCTTGAGGGCAGCTACCCCTATACCGGGCCCGACGGCTCGTCCGGTCAGGTGGCCATCGAAGGAGGCGTCCTGGCCGGCGTGGACGGGACGGCGGGGGACCAGGTCCTCCTGAAGCACGGGCAGGCCCTGCGCCTCCAGCTGCCCCAGGGCTGCCGGTTCCGGATCACGGAGCAGGCCCTGCCCGGCTATGTCACCACGGAAACGGTGGACGGCGTACCCTATCCGCATTCCGCTCCAGGGGTGGTGGAGGGGGCCCTGGGCCCTGCCGGCGCAGCGGTAGCGTACCGCAATGACCGTCCGTCCCTGCCCCTGACCGGCATCGCCGGGCCGGGCGCCGGCTCCGACACGCTGCTGGCCCTCCTGGCCGGGGCGGTCCTGCTCAGCGGGGCATACGCGTCAGGCAGGAGCCGGAGAAGGGGGAGGAAGGGCAGCGGCCCCGGAGGCGCCGCCTGCCTGCTGGCCCTGGCCCTGGCGTGGGCCCTGCCTTCCGGGGGCGGCATGGCGCAGGCCTCCGGGATGCCGGGGACCCCCGGGGTGGTGGAGGTGGAGCAGTCCTTCCAGGTGGAGGACGGCACCCCGGCCACCCGGCAGTTCGCCTACCGCATGGTACCCGCCACCCCCGGGGCGCCCCTGCCGGGAGGGGCCGCCGGGGCCTATGCCTTCCAGCTGACGGGGGACGAGGCCCTGGCCCTGCCGGCGATCCCCTTCCCGGCCCCCGGCACCTATGTCTATGAAGTGTGCCGGGCCCCCGGGGGCGAGCTGGACGGCTATGCCTACGACGGGGCGGCCTGGACCGTGGAGGCCACGGTGAGGGCGGGCCCCGGCGGGCTGGAGCCGGACTACGTGATGAAGGACCCTGCCGGGTACAAATGCCCGAAGATCGCCTTCGTCCACCGCTACCGGCCCCTGGCCAGCGACCCCTCCCTCCTGGCGGACCCGCCGGTGCGCAAGCAGGTGGAGGGGAGCCCGGGCCAGGACGGCCGCTTCCAGTTCCGCCTGACGGCGGAACGGGAGGCCTACCCCATGCCGGAGGGCAGCCGGGAGGGCAGCAAGGTGCTGACCATCACCGGGGAGGGGGAGGCGGAGTTCGGCACCTGGAGCTACGCCAAGACCGGGACCTACCGCTATGCCGTGGAGGAAGTGGAAGGGGGGGAGGCGGGCTATACCTATGACGGCACCGCCTATACCATCACCGACGTGGTCACCGACCAGTCCGGAAGGCTGTCGGTCCGCCGCACGGTGGAAGACGGCCGCGGGAATGCCGTGCAGGCCCTGGCCTTCACCAACCGGTACCAGGAGCCCGGGGGCGGCGCCCCGGGAGGAGGAGCCCCGGGAGGCGGCGCCATGGGAGGCGATACCCCGGGAGGCGGCGCATGGAGCCTGCTGAAGACCGGGGATGCCGCGCCGCTGCTGCCCTGGCTGGCGGCCGCGGCGGGCTCGGGCATGGCGGCCCTGCTGCTGTGGCGCAGGCGGCGGCGCCGGAAGCAGGCCGGGAGACGGGAGGCGGGGGAATGACCGGGGGGACGAAGGGGGCACCGCCCGCATCCCTGGCCGGGGATGCCCTGCGGCTGCTGGCGAAGGCGGCCCTGCTCTGCGCAGCGGCGGCCCTGCTCCTCACCTTCCCGTACGGCGTGCTCCAGAACCGGGACCGGTCCATGGAGCCCTCCATCCGGGAGGGGGACCTGGTCTTCTACTTCCGGCTCAGCCGCACGTATGCAGCCGGGGATGCGGTGGTGGTGGAGTACCAGGGGAAGGAGCAGGTGCGGCGGGTCGTCGCGGCCTCTGGGGATACCGTGGACCTGACGGAGGAGGGGCTGCGGATCAACGGCTCCTACCAGGAGGAGCCGGGCATCCTGGGGGAGACCCGCCGGTACGAGGATGGCATGGAGTTCCCGGCCACCTTGCAGGAGGGGCAGGTCTTCGTCCTGGGGGACAGCCGGGAGGACGCGGTGGACAGCCGGGTGTACGGCCCGGTGGACGTCTCCGACGTGTGCGGCAAGGTGATGACCATCCTGAGGAGGAGGGACATCTGACACCGGCCCCCTGGCACGCAGGCCGGACACGGACAGGGCACCAGAGGGATACGACAGAGCAAGGACAGAGAAAGATACCAGAAGGAGGAATTCTATTATGAGAAAGAAGAACATCAAGATACTGCTGGCAGGATTGCTGGGGGCGGCCCTGACGCTGCCCATGGGCCAGGCCCTGCCGGCCATGGCGGCCGCCACGGGCGGGACCCCGGACAGCCCGGCAGAGGCATGCTTTTCCAAGACGCTGATGGTGCCCGCAGGGGTGGACGACCCGGCATCCGGGAGCTTCGCCTTCCAGTGGAGCAAGGCGGAGCTGGACGGCAATCCGTCAGACGCAGGGCTCCTGCCCGACCTGCCGGCCATCAGCCTGGACCCGCTGGCCGGGGATGCGTCACCGGAGACCGTGGGCGGCAGCCTGGCCTACAGCGTGTCCTCCCCCAACATCGTAGCCGGCGTCACCTTCCCCCAGCCGGGGATCTATACCTACGGCCTGAAGGAGGCCCAGGGCTATAGCGGCAGCCTGCCATCTACGGACAGCATCAAATACTCGGCGGCCGAATACAAGGTCATGGTCCAGGTGGCGCTGGCCGGGGACGGCAGTACCTATGTGGAGAACATCGTCGTGGACCAGGCCAAGGGGGATGGGGGAAGCCCCGGTGACGGCAAGACGGCGCCCGATCCCGATGGCAGCACCCCGGAAGCGAACCCCTTCACCTTCACCAACGGGTATGTCCGCACCGGCGGCGGTACGACCCCGGGCGGACAGGAGGGGGTCCTGGAGCTGTCAAAGCGGATCGCCAACAAATGGACCGGGGCGGCACCGGGCGGGGTCGCCACATCCTTCCCCTTCGGCATCGCCGTGACCAAGGCGGCCAGCGAGGTGGGGGATCCGACCTACCACTATGAGACCTTCGACAGCGACGGTACCAGCACCGGCGCCGGCACCATCGCCTTTGCAGCCGGGGCAGCCACCGCCACCGCAAGCATCACCCTGAAGGAAGGGGAGTACGCCGTGTTCAAGGACTTCCCCGTGGGCACCGCCTATACGGTGACGGAGAACGGCGGCACCGTGCTGCCCAGCTACAACACCAGCTATGAGGTGACGGACCCGGACGGGACGGCCACCACGGTGCCGGGCATGGCTACCGGCAGCCGGACCATCGCCGACTCCACCGGCGCGTACGGCGTGGCCTGCACCAACCGCTACTACAGCACGGAGGTACCCACCGGCATCGTGATGGACAGCCTGCCCTTCCTGGGCCTGATCGCCGTAGCGCTCTCCGGCGCCGCCGCCTTCGTGATCGCGAGGAGACGCAGGGCAAGGGACGCGTCCGGCTCATAGGAGAGGGGCATCGGCATGCACAGGAGGGATGGAAGGCAGCGTGCACAAGCCATCGGGAGACGGGCAGTCCGGGCCGCAGACCGCATCGTGAACCTTACGGTGCTGTCCGCGGCCCTGCTGCTGCTGGCCTATGGCTGCTATGGCCTGTGGGACGCCAGCCGGATCCATGAGAGCGCAGCCCCGGAGCGGCTCGCGGCCTATAAGCCCACGGATAAGGACGGGGCCCTGCCCTTCCAGGAGCTGGCAGAGGGGAACCCGGATGTGCTGGGGTGGCTGACCGTCTATGGGACGGGCATCGACTACCCCCTGGTACAGGGGGAGGACAACCAGGAATACCTGCATACGGATGCCAGGGGGGACTACGCCTACTGCGGCAGCCTGTTCGTGGACTTCCGCAACGACCGGGGGTTCCAGGACTACAACACCATCATCCATGGGCACCACATGGAGAAGGGCGCCATGTTCGGGGACATCGGGGACTTCGCGGACGCCGCCTACTTCGCCGGCCACCGGTACGGGAACCTGTACTACGGGGGCCGGGACCATGGCCTCGAGCTGTTCGCGTTCCTGCAGGCAGACGCCTACGACGGGGGCATCTACCAGCCGGGGGTGGAAGGGGCGGAGGCCCGGGAGGCCTACCGGAAGCGGCTGCAGGACGGGGCGGTGCAGGAGCGGGAGGTGGGCCTGGCCCCCGAGGACCGGATCGTGCTGCTGAGCACCTGCGCCCCGGGGGCCACCAACCGGCGCAGCATCCTGGCCGGCAGGATCACGGAAGAGGCCTATCCGGACCCGTTCCGGAAGGAGCCGCGCCGGGTGGACCGTCGGGGAGGGGCATGGGCCCGGCCAGCCGTGGTGATATCCGCGCTGCTTGCGGCGGTGCTGGCAGGATGGCTGGGAAGGGGCCGCCGGAGGGACGGACGTCCGGGAGACGGAAGCAGCAGCGGCCCTATATCGGAAGCACAAGACAGGAAGGAGGAGGAACCATGGTGTACCTGATAAGATCGGAACCCACGTTGACGGGGGAAGGGATGCGGCTCCATGCCGGGGGAGGGGCCGTCCTCCTGCCATATGAAGAGATCGTGTGGATCTATATCCGGAAGAGGACAGGGAAGGGGAGCTACCGCTACTATGGCCTGACGGAGACCGACGTATCCGTGACCGGGGAGCTGGTGGTCATAGATAAGCGCAAGGATACGTACCACCTCCTGGAGCAGGGCTCCCGGCAGAAGGCCGGGGAGCTGTTCGAAAGGATCGTGGAGGCGGGCAGCTCCTGCTTTGCCGGGTATGCGCCGGATATCAGGAAGCTGTGCGAGACGGAATTTGAGCAGATGGTGACCGCCTGTGCAGCCTGGTGGAGCATCTTCGGAGGGGGATAGTCCGGGAAGCGGCTGCCGCCTTATCTGAGGCTTGAGCTGGATTTCTGAGGAAAGCCAGCTTTTTTGCCGTATCGGAAATCCCCCGGATTAAAAGAATATTTGCTGAAAGAAAAGCCCCCACCCCTCAAGATTGACAATGTCATTAAGATAACTAGATAGAAGTATTTCACATGTCTCAGCCTTCATAACAACCAATTGTGTTAGATTCATTATCTTTGATGTTTTGGACATTACAAACAGACAGATGTTCCCATCTGCCAAAATAAAGTGTATAGTATAGCTGGGGTTATACTCTGTATAGAAAACGGACTGCTTTCTTGTAATCGACTTTGCGAGGGTCGTGACGTCCAGGACGAACAGGCATGATTTCTTTACTTATTAAGGCCTCAACATCTGGCGGAGATTTCTCCGCCATTTTACTTATACAATATCTGCATATATGTATCCCAAATGTATATCTTATTTGATACGTATGCTTCTTTGCGCACTTTTCAATCGTTACGTGAGCTGTGATAACCTCACAGAAATTATATAAGAGAAGACGTGCCCATATTTCTTGGGGGATGTATTCCCCTTTCTTAGAATGAAAACTTGTTAGGCCGACAGCATATTATCTTTATTCCGAAAACGCCTGTATATTTCTGGATGATTGAGAACTTCATTTGTCCTATCCTGCACATAAGAAGTTTGCTATAGTTTATCACCCGGTTCCCAGTCCGCAGCCCCTATACTTAAGGAAAACTACATCCATTCTTTTCTTTATATTTAGAAATCTATTTAGGAGTTCTTTAGATTTGCAGATTAAGATATAGGAAATCGGAAGGGGGATGGAGAAATGAACGTATTGATATTAAGCAGTCAGTTTGGAATGGGTCATCAGATGGCGGCGAAGGCAATCGGTGAAGAGATTAAGAAGCAGGATAAGGATGCGAACGTTACGGAGCTGGATCTGCTAACGCATTTTTATCCTCGGGCAAGCCGCTATATATTTAAATTATTCCAAATGCTCGTTGAGCACTGTTATGGGATATATAACATGGTATACAAATTTTCAGGAAAGTTGAAGGTTGACATCAAGCCGACAGGGATCACAGCCTACAAAAGGCTGCAGAGGCTGATGGATGCGCATGAACCGGACATGATTGTATGTACGCTTCCGCTTTGTGCCAAGTCGATTGCTTCTTATATCGAGAAGACGGGATGCCACATTCCGCTTGTCACCTGTATCACCGACATCAGCATACATCCGGAGTGGATTACTGCACAGACAGACGCCTATCTTGTGCCGACGCAGGAGGTGAAGGATAATCTCGTACAGAGAGGTACAGGACCTGACAATGTATTTGTGACAGGAATACCAGTTAGACAGCAGTTTCTAAAAGCGACAGAAAACAAGAGCGATAAGGTGAAGAGGGTGCTTATTATGGGAGGCGGACTCGGTATCATACCGAATCTGGGTGAGCTTATCGATATGCTGCATCGCGCCCCGGGCGTATCAGCAACAATCATAACAGGAAAGAACCATAAGGCATATGAAGAGTGGCACGGAAGATACGAAGACATAGAGGTGCTCGGATATACGGAACATATCAGCACCTATGTAAAAGCGGCAGACCTGGTTATCACGAAAGCTGGAGGGATTACGTTATTTGAGCTTATCCACTGTGAAGTACCGCTATTTGTCATCCACCCGTTTCTGGAGCAGGAAGTGAACAATGCAAAATACGCAGAGGAGCATGGAATTGCCAGGGTCATCTGGGATAAGTCTGCAGATTTTACAAATGTATTGAAAGAGTTCCTCTCTGACAGCCGGCAGTGGCAGCAGATGAAAGGCAATATGCACATGGTAAAGCAGGAGATTATGAAGTGCAGCGTGGAAGAAGCGATGCAGACTGTAAAAGAAAGGATGATAGCGTGATGTGGATACTGGCGGCAGCAGCCCTGCTCATCGTTTTCTGTTACAGCGTAGTTCCATCGTTTGCACTTAGATATCTGCAGACGGCAAAGAGGAAAAAGGCAGGGAGAGAGAAGGTCCTTTATCTGACTTTTGATGACGGGCCGGGCGGCAAAGACACAGAAGACCTTCTGGACCTTCTGAAGGAATATGACATCAAGGCATCTTTCTTTACCGTTGCCGGGTTCGCAAAGCAATATCCGGAACTTATCGTGCGGATGAGGGAAGAAAGACATCTCATAGGGTTACATTCGGTGCACCATAATAATGCTTTGTTCCGGGGAAATAAGTTTACGTACTCGGATCTGGTGGAATCTATGTTCATAATGAAAAAGCTCGGCTGTGATGCGGCCTATTACCGTCCGCCGTGGGGACACCTCAACCTGTTCACGCTAGGCTGGTTAAGAAGGCTGAACCTTCACCTTCTTTTCTGGGATGTCATGGCCCAGGACTGGTCGGATAAGGAGACGCCGGACACGATCTGCTCAAAGCTTATGCACAGAGTATTTCCAGGGGCAGTCATCTGCCTGCATGACGGAAGAGGGACCGCAGGAGCACCTGCAAGGACAGTCGAAGCACTGCGGATGGCAATTCCGATGCTTCTGGAAAAGGGATATCGATTTAAGAGGGTGGACGAGGATGAATAATACGATGACAATTCAAAAAACAGGAAAGCAGATGCTAGTATTTCTATTGTTTCTCTTGCTTCTTTTCTTCTGCCTGATGAGAGGGAAGGATGTCGGTCAGATAGTAGAGATAGCCGCGTCAGCTTCATTTCCATCTATTGCACTGGGCCTTTTGATGGCCGGAACCTTCCACGTTGCCGAGGGACTGAATCTTAAGATTCTGCTTCGAACGATGGGGCACCCTGTGTCCTTTGCCCAGGGTATGAAGTACGCTTATACCGGCTTCTTTTTCAGTTCGATCACACCATCCTCCACGGGAGGGCAGCCAATGCAGCTGTATATGATGAAGAAGGATAACATAGAGCTGTCCCACGGTTCACTTGCGCTGCTTATGGAACTTGCAGGGTTCCAGGCGGTAGTGTTTGTATTTGAAATACTGGCGGCCATACTGATTCCCGTCATGGGAATCGAGATGCCGTTATCGGTAAAGGTTCTCGCCGCCGCAGGATTTCTCATGAATGCCGTCTTCGTGCTGTTCCTGCTCACGGTCATATTCTCTGAGAAGATGGGGAAGAAGCTGTCAGGGCTGGCTGAGCGGCTCATACCGAAGCTTCCGTTCGTAAAGGAAGAGAAGAAGCAGGAATGGATTGTGAAGACAGAAGCAGGGTTTGAGGAGTTTCACGCGTGCGCCCACATGATGAAACGACATAAAAAAGACATAGTAAAGATGCTTCTTATCAGCACGATTCAGATTGTGTGCTGGTTTGGCGTTCCATATATGGTATATCTGGCGCTTGGATACCATGGTGTTACGTTCCTTCACCTCTTCGTCCTGCAGGTACTCGTCTATATGACGGGGGCATTGCTGCCGCTACCGGGAGCGATGGGGATAAGCGAGTTCGCCTTCATCCAGCTCTTCGGCAGCATATACAGCGGAAGCTCGATGACGGCAGCCGTACTGCTGAGTCGCGGGATCAGTTTCTACTTCCTGCTTGCATGGAGCGGACTGATGCTCATACTGATCTGTGCAGTGAAGAAGAGAAGATAATATTTTATATTATAGAGCGGAACCTTCCTGTTTTCTTAAGAATATTTATAAACATTTCCACCTTTCGACACATTCGATTCACAATCATCTAGTATAATAAATATATCAATCAAAGAAGACGGCGGTTGTACTTATGAAGCAGTATGGCTGCCGGACTTCGCCTAACACTATTATGAAATTCATATTATCTTGTGATATTTAAACGGGGAAAGACTCATACGTAGATGAGCTTTCCCCGTTGCTTTCAAGTGGTTTAATTCTCCCCCTTTGTATAGTGATAATATTATATCATAGGAGCCAGGGGAAATCAGCGCTTCTTTACATCTAATTCAGATTCATGTAAAATGGAAATATCAGACAGGAACGACAGTCCAGATAGGATGTAGAAGGAGGAAAACATGGATAAATCAAAAGTATTTTATACGGACTTTAAAGCCACGGCTAATGAAAATCTGCTACAGAAGCTGAGGCGCCTCTGTATAACCGCAGGAATGAAAGAGATTGATTTTGAAGATAAGTACGCGGCAATCAAGATACACTTCGGAGAATATGGCAATCTAGCATTCCTGCGCCCGAACTATGCGAAAGTGGTGGCAGATATTGTAAAGGAACAAGGGGGCAAGCCATTCCTGACCGACTGCAATACGCTCTATGTCGGCAGCAGAAAGAATGCCCTGGACCACATCGATACGGCATATGCCAACGGATTCTCACCATTTTCCACCGGCTGCCATGTCCTGATTGCAGACGGGCTGAAAGGAACCGACGAGGCACTCGTGCCGATAGACGGTGAATATGTCAAAGAGGCGAAGATTGGGCAGGCAGTCATGGATGCGGATATCTTTATCACGCTCACCCATTTCAAGGGGCATGAGAGCACCGGGTTCGGGGGAGCGCTGAAGAATATCGGTATGGGCTGCGGTTCACGTGCGGGGAAGATGGAGATGCACAATCAGGGAAAGCCGGCCGTGGATCAGGAATACTGTATCGGCTGCGGAGCCTGTCAGAGGATATGCGCCCACGATGCGCCGGTTATTACGGATGGCAAGGCATACATAGACAGGGACAAGTGTGTCGGATGCGGACGCTGCATCGGAGCCTGTCCAAAGGATGCCGTACATCCTACCGAGAGCAATTCCAATGATGTTCTGAACTGCAAGATAGCAGAGTACAGCAAGGCAGTCTGTCAGGGCAGGCCATGCTTCCACATATCGCTTATCTGCGATGTGTCGCCAAACTGTGACTGCCATTCGGAGAATGATGTGCCTATCATCCCTAATGTGGGGATGCTGGCTTCCTATGATCCGGTGGCCCTTGATGTGGCCTGCGCAGACTTGTGCAACAGTCAGCCTGTGCTCCAGAACGGCAGCGTGCTCCATGAGAACTGTAAAGACTGCCAGGATGGGACAGGACATCATGACCATTTCCATATGACGCACCCGGATACGAACTGGAAGACAGGCGTGGCACATGCCGTGAAGATAGGGCTCGGGCGGGAAGAATACGAGTTGATTGAGATATAAGCTTTCACGGATGTAAGAAAGGCGGTTGCTATTTTTTTAGTGTTCATGCTACACTATAGAAGGTTGAGCAGGATTACTAATTTCGTTAACAGAAAAGGAGAATTATATAATGGGTGGTTTTTTTGGCGTGGCATCCAAGACTGATTGTACATTGGAGCTTTTTTATGGTGTAGATTATCATTCCCATCTCGGTACGAGAAGAGGTGGGATGGCAACTTATGGGGAAAACGGATTCAACCGTGCCATACATAACATAGAGAATTCACCGTTCCGTACAAAGTTCGAACGGGATGTGGATGAGATGGAAGGCAACCTTGGAATCGGCTGTATCTCTGATTTTGAACCGCAGCCTCTCCTGATACAGTCTCATCTGGGCAGCTTTGCGATTACAACGGTAGGTAAGATCAACAATCTGGACAGGCTTCTTAAGCTCGTGTACGAAGACGGGCATACGCATTTCCAGGAGATGAGCGGCGGAAAAGTCAATGCAACAGAGCTGATTGCATCGCTGATCTGCAAGAAATCATCCATCGTGGAAGGTATCCGTTATGTGCAGGAGATTATAGATGGTTCCATGACGCTGCTTCTGATGACAAAGGACGGTCTGTATGCCGCCAGGGACCGGTTTGGAAGAACGCCTCTTGTGATCGGACATAAGGAGGACGCATTCTGCGTATCTTTTGAAAGCTTCGCATACATCAATCTGGGCTATACAGATTTCAAAGAACTGGGACCGGCAGAAATCGTATTTATCACGCCCGAGGGGGTGGAGACGGTAGGGGAGCCCCAGGAGGAGATGAAAATCTGTTCGTTCCTCTGGGTATACTACGGATATCCGACTTCCGCCTACGAAGGGGTCAATGTCGAGGAAATGCGTTACAAATGCGGCAGCATGCTTGCAAAGCGTGACGGTGGGGAGGTCCATCCGGATGTGGTAGCTGGCGTGCCGGATTCAGGCATCGCGCACGCAATCGGTTATGCCAATGAATCAGGGATACCGTACGCCAGACCATTCATCAAATATACACCTACGTGGCCGAGGTCTTTCATGCCGCAGAATCAGAGCCAGCGTGATCTGATCGCGCGGATGAAACTCATACCGGTTCAGGCTCTGATTGAGAATAAGAAGCTGCTCCTTATAGATGATTCCATCGTGAGAGGAACACAGCTTCGCGAGACGACAGAGTTCCTGTATCACAGCGGAGCGAAGGAAGTGCACGTACGCCCTGCATGTCCGCCGCTGCTATACGGCTGTAAATTTCTGAACTTCTCACGTTCAAAGACAGAGATGGAGCTGATTACAAGAAGAGTCATCAAGGAGAGGGAAGGAGACGATTGTCCGCAGGAAGTGCTGGATGAATATGCCAATCCATGCAGCTGCAAATATGCAGAGATGGTAGAAGCAATCCGCAGGCAGCAGAACTTTACCACGCTGCGTTACCACAGGCTCGACGACCTGACGGCATCCATTGGTATAGAGCCATGCAAGCTCTGTACTTACTGCTTTGATGGAAAAGAGTAGCTCGGAACAGAGCATTGCGGCTGTTCAGAGCCATCAATTATCTATTGGCAGACAGACAGTTGAAAAAAGAATACCTTTTCTATAAGATAAATGTGATGTCAAATATTGAGGGACGTTTCCTTGAAAGAAGGTAGAATCATAGAATGGCACAGACAGGAAAATAATCTGATTTTCCTGTCTTTTTTTGGGGCTTTTGAATATAGGGACATAAATACAATATGACTTATTCTGAGGCGGAATATTACAATTTGTGACAAATTTTGTCGTGTCAAATTTCTTGATGGGTATATTTACCAGTGATAATATTAGGAAGTAAAGGTGGTGTAGCAAATGGTGCAGTTGCAGGAAAAAATCAAGTATATTTTATATCAGTTGGGGGTGAACAGTACATATTTAGGATATTATTATCTGACGCTGGCTATCGCGATAGCAATCGAGGAAGAGGAGAATCTTTTATACATATCTAAGAACATCTATCCCAGAATAGCGGAACAATATCATACGTCTATTTCCTGTGTGGAACGTAATATTCGGACAGCTGCTGATGTAATGTTCAGGCACGGGAGCCCACAGCTCCTGGCGGAGATATTCATCGACAACAAGAACAGGCCGAAGAACTCCAGGCTCATATCATGTCTTGCATTGTATGTGAAGAAACAGTTATCTGAGTAAGAACAGCGATACCGGTATGTCGGTGGAGCGCGGCATGCGCTCCCGGAGCATGCCGGTACTTTTTTTTCACAGAAAAATCATATATTTACCACATGGATTTCAAGAAGATATCTTATGATAGAGAAAATTTTGTTGCCGGGAGGGAAGACTTTGATAGAAGTTAAAAATCTTGTGAAAAGATATGGAAGGCATCTGGCGGTTGACGGCCTGAGCTTCCAGGTGGAGAAGGGGCAGATATACGGGTTCCTCGGTCCGAACGGGGCCGGGAAATCGACCACTATGAATATCATGACAGGTTACATAGGTGCCACGGAAGGTGAGGTGCTGATTGATGGTCATGACATCCTCAAAGAGCCAGAGGAGGCGAAGAAGCATATCGGCTATCTGCCGGAACAGCCTCCGCTTTATATGGAGATGACGGTCCGGGAATATCTCTGCTTTGCAGGGGAACTAAAGAAGATACCGAAGGATAAGCTGGAGGAGCAGATTGCGGAAGCGATGGAGCTGACAAAGCTCAAAGAATCAGAGAACAGGCTTATCCACAACTTATCCAAGGGCTACAGGCAGAGGGTGGGGCTTGCCCAGGCAATACTTGGCTTTCCGGAGATTATCATACTGGATGAACCGACGGTGGGACTCGACCCGAAGCAGATCATCGAGATACGGCAGCTGATCCGGAGCCTCGCCAAGAGGCATACGGTAATCCTGAGTTCACATATCCTGGCCGAAATCCGTGAGGTGTGCGATTATATCATGATCATATCCAGAGGGCGGCTTGTGGCGAGCGATACGCCGGATAATCTGGAAAATCTGATGAATAAGACCGCTTACACCCAGATTCAGGCACGGGAACCGGAAGACCGGATACGGAAGATTCTCGGAAGCCTGGAATGTATCGAGGCTGCAGAATACAGCGCAGAAGACGAAGGTGTCACCACCGTGCGGATCCAGGGCAGGAATAAGGAAGATATCAGGGAAAAGCTGTTTCTTGCATTTGCGGAACAAAAGGTTCCTCTTCAGGAACTCAGGCTTGTCAAATCCACGCTTGAAGAAGTGTTCCTTGAACTGACACAGGAAGGGAAGGAGGCCGAGACGGATGAGAGCAATATATAGAAGAGAGCTTAAGTCTTATTTCCACACGATGGTGGGATATGTGTTCATTGCATTTTTGGTAGCGTTTACGGGAGTCTATTTCATGGCATTCAACCTGAATTACGGATATCCGTATTTCTCCTATGTGCTGTCCAGCATTCATTTCGTATTCATGATCGCGGTCCCGATTCTGACCATGAGAAGCTTTGCGGAAGACAGGAAGAATAAGACGGACCAGATGCTGCTCACTGCTCCGGTCAGCCTGTGGAAGGTCGTGCTTGGTAAATATCTGGCCATGGTATCCATCTTTGCGGTACCATGTGTGATATATCTTATATTCCCTCTGATTATCATGACACAAGGAACTGCATATCTTGTGGTGGACTATCTGTCCATCCTTGCATTCTTCCTCATAGGCTGCGTATACATCGCGGTCGGGATGTTCCTTTCGTCACTGACGGAAAGTCCGATTATCGCGGCCATATCTACCTTCGGCGTACTGCTGCTTTCCTATCTGTGGAGCGGCATCGCAGATTTCCTGCCGGGCAGCGCGGCGGGCAATGCGGCCGGCATCATTATCCTGGCTGCCGTCCTTGTGCTCGGCATCTATCAGATGACGAAGAACTGGCTGATTGCAGCGACGCTTGAGACAGCCGTGGTCATCATCTGCGTCATCATCGGGATTACGAAGGCCTCTCTCCTTGAAGGAGCCCTCTCCAATCTGCTCGGCAGGTTTTCATTGGCAGATGTGCTGACGGGTATCGCATCGAACAGCCTGCTGGATGTGGGCAGCTTGATATTTGATGTGTCCCTGGCAGGCCTATTTATATTTTTGACTATGCAGATGATACAGAAAAGACGCTGGAGTTAGGAGGAACATATGCAAGACAGAATAAAGAGATTATTTCACAGCGCAGCATCCCGTAACGGAAGCTACAGCGTCGGAGCCATCGTGCTTGTAATCGCCATAGTGATTGTAGTGAACCTTATTGCCGGACAGCTGCCGGAGAAAGTGAAACGTATTGATATCAGCGACAACAGGATATATGAAATATCAGACAAAAGTAAGAAAATATTGAAGAAGCTCGACACGGACATCACATTTAAGATATTTGCGGAGAAAGAGAAAACAGATGACAGGATCAAGACATTCATCAATAAATATGCATCCCTCTCGGATAAGATTGCTGTAGAATGGATAGACCCCGTACTCCACCCGTCCGAACTCTCCGCCAACAATGTGGAATCAGACACGGTCCTCATATCGTGCAAAGATACACAGAAGAGCACGACGGTGGCATTCGGTGATATCATCGTGTCAGATGAGTCTTCCTACTATATGACTGGAAGCGCTTCCGAAACCCGGTTCGATGGAGAAGGGCAGTTCACGTCTGCAGTCAATTATGTGACGGACGATGCTGCCAGGAAGGTCTATTATACGACAGGACACGGGGAAGATACCTTTTCTTCTTCTGTCTCAGACCTGCTTGCCAAGAACAATATGGAGGAAGAAGAGCTGAATCTCATCATGACAGGAAAGATACCCGAAGACTGCAGCCTGCTCATACTGAACAGCCCTGTATCCGACATAACAGAAGAAGAAAGAGATACGATAACGTCCTACCTTGCCTCTGGCGGCAAAGTCTTCCTGCTGCTCGGCGACTCACAGGAAGATACCCCGAATCTGGACGGACTTATGAAGGACTATGGCATGGAACAGGAAGAGGGTTACATTGCAGATATGCAGCGCAGCTATCAGGGGAACTATTATTATATATTCCCGGAGCTGGATGCTTCCTCTGGCTTGACAGAGGGGATGTCATCCGACATGGTGATGCTTATCAATGCACATGGCATGAATATGGCAGACCCCTCCCGGGATACGATAACCACGACCCCCTTCATGACGACGTCCTCAGATGGATATGCTGTGACGGAGGAGGATCAGAAGCAGGGCACGTATACGCTCGGTGCGGTAGCCACGGAGACGGTTGGTGATGGAGAGGCCCGGTTCACCGTGATATCGGCAGGCACGCTTATAGATTCCCAGGTGACAGACGCCTTCTCAACCCTGGAAAATCTGACGCTGTTCTCCAATGCGGTGGCCGCCAACTACGAAGATATGGAAAATGTGGCAATAGAGCCAAAGAGCCTGGAAGTGACGTACAACACGATGCAGCACGCGGGCGTGATAAGCATTGCCGTCATATTCGGCATCCCGCTCGTGATACTCATATACGGCTTCCTGCGCTGGCTGAAAAGACGGAAAGCTTAGGGAGGCAAAAGAGATGAAGCAGAAAAAGACTATATTTGTACTGGCCGGTATACTTGCAGTGCTGTCTATCCTGTATGCAGGACTTCAACTATACAACAAGAGCCTGGAAAAGAAAGAAGCAGAAGAGGCCGAGAAAGATAAGGTATACATCACCAACGAAGAGGATATAGCAGAGATTTCCTATACAGGGACAGAAGAAGATGGGACGATGTCATTTGTCAGGGAGGACGGAGAATGGTACTATGCTCCGGACAGAGAGATACCATTGAACCAGAGCACAGTACAGAATATGGGGGATACGCTTGCGGCGTGCCAGGCCGTACGGGAGCTTGAAGAGCCGGATGACTGGTCTGATTATGGCCTGGAGAATCCGCAGTACACGATTATACTCAGGAGTAAAGAAGGAGCGGAAACGACGCTCTATATCGGACAGACAGCAGGAGAAGATTATTATGCCGCCGTCAAAGGGAGCGGTAAGGTATATACGGTCGACAGCACGGTCATATCCTCGCTTTCCTTTGATCTGGCACAGTATGTGCAGACAGATACGGTGCCGTCAATCAGCAGCGGGAATCTGAAAAAGGTGGAAGTGACAGAGGGAGGACATACCACCACTTATGATGCAAAAGAGGATATGGCGGAGATGGCAGGAGGATTTGGAGCCCTGTCTCTTACGACATGCGAAGATTACCACGCAGAGGGAGGGGAGCTTAAGAATTATGGCCTCGATGAAGAGACCCGTATCACTGTGACAGCAGTCTATGAGGATTCCGCTTCAGGAAAAGAGGAGAAGTATACGATTTATATCGGCGCTACAGATGATACAGGAGCCAGCAGGTACGTAGGGACAGACGGATCAAGGATCGTATATCTCGTATCCGCTGATACGGTGGATAATACGTATACGCCGGCCGGACAGTAAAATAGTGCTGCTGCCCTGAAAAAAGTAATGAGCCTCGGGATAACTTGGTGTATAATAGGGGAAGATGTAAAACACCATTTTCGGAGGAAGCATTATGAAAAAAGATACGACATCCATGATAAAACGTGCGGAGCGTTTTCAGATCATCCTTATCGGAGAGGGTATACTTGTCGGGGGAATCGCAGGTCTCGTCGTCCTCCTGTACCGGATGTGCCTGGAAGGCGCAGGCAAGGGCCTGAATATCATACTTGCGTACGCCCGCCAGTCTCCGCTACGTATGGCCGGCTGGTTTCTCTTGCTCATGCTGATGGCGGTCCTTGTTGCAAAGCTGCTGACATATGAACCCATGATATCGGGGAGCGGCATCCCGCAGCTGGAAGGGGAGATGGTGGGCAAGTTGGAACAGACATGGTGGAAGGTACTGCCTGCAAAATTTGCAGGCGGTTTCTTATGTATGCTCGGAGGGCTGGCGCTTGGGCGGGAAGGCCCGTCCATCCAGATCGGTGCCATGGCGGGAAAAGGCGTATCGAAGGGGCTGGACCGTGGCAAGACGGAAGAAAAGTTCCTGCTGACATGCGGTGCCAGTGCGGGGCTGGCAGCAGCGTTCCATGCACCTCTGGCAGGTGTCATGTTTTCGCTGGAGGAGGTGCACAAGAATTTCTCCGTATCTGTCCTCCTGTCGGTCATGACGGCCTCTCTTACTGCGGATTTTCTGAGCTCCGGCGTGCTGGGAGTCGATTCGGTATTCGAGTTTGACATCGTACACGCGCTGCCTCAGGAATATTACGGCCTCATACTGCTGCTCGGTGTCGTCCTAGGCGCCATGGGAGCTTTCTACAACTGGTTTACGCTGAAGGTACAGGCGCTCTATGGCAAAGCGAAGCACCTTAGTACGGCGGGAAAAGTGATGGTTCCGTTCCTCTGTGCGGGGATACTGGGCTTTACCGCTCCGGAGCTGTTGGGGAGCGGCCATTCTCTCATCGAATACCTGACGCATGAAGATGTCATGCTCGGGACGGTCCTTCTTATTCTGGCCGGGAGGTTCATCTTCTCAGCAGTCAGCTTTGGTTCAGGGGCTCCGGGAGGAATCTTTTTTCCGCTGCTTGTACTGGGCGGCTATATCGGGGGTGCATTTGCAACGGCAGGCGTACAGTTCTTTGGCCTCGAACCGCTGTATATCAATAATTTCGTGCTGCTTGCCATGGCCGGTTACTTTTCCGCCATCGTGCGTGCTCCTCTGACAGGAATCATATTGATTTTTGAGATGACAGGATCCCTGAGCCAGATGATGTCGCTTTCCATGGTTTCTATCGTGGCATATATTACAGCCACCCTGATGCGTTCCAAACCAATCTATGAAAGCCTCCTTGAGAACCTGCTCAGGAAACAGGGCCGGAAGGTGACCGAAGACCACGGCCAGAAGATACTTGTCAACTATGTGGTCAGACAGGGGTCCAGGCTGGAAGACGCCCTGATCAGCGAGATCAGGTGGCCGGAGAACTGCCTGCTTGTCTCCATACAGAGAGGGACGCAGGAGATAATCCCCAAGGGCAGGACGATGCTTCTTGCAGGTGATACCATTGTAACGATGACCGATGAGAGGGACAGGGCCGTCGTCCATGACAAGATGGAACAGCTGTGCAGCGATATGTTTTAATTAAAAAACAATTCATTATTTCTTGCATAACGGTAATACTTATGGTAATATAATTAACAATTTAGTACAGAAAAGCGATGAAAGAGACTCTGTCCTTTGGAACTCGACAGAAATGCGGCGTCACCGGCTGAGAGCGCTGCTTGGGGAATGAGGACAATAGGGAACACTCTGGAGCAGACCGCCTGAACGTAAGTAGGACGGTACGTAGGCATGCGTTATGTGCAGTTGAGTGGAATCCTGCCGTGTGACAAAGGCGTCGGACGGAGAAGGGCTCAATGCGGGTGGTACCGCGGATATATCATATCCGCCCCGGAATATATTGTATATTCCGGGGCGTTTTTTTCGTCCCGCAGACAGACAAAAAGGAGGTAGTGCATATGGAATTTGTAACAGGTATTGAACAAAAAGATACGCTGGAACTGAGCAGTCTTCTTAAGACCTGCCCGGGGGAGAATGTAAAAGCGAATGGTGCGGTACACACGATCAGGAAGATGGGTACGATTGCGTTCGTCATACTCAGGAAACGGGAAGGGCTTCTTCAAGGCGTATATGAGGAGGGATCGGCACAATTTGACTTGAAGGACTTGAAGGAAGCAGATACAATTGAGATAGAAGGGACGCTGGAGAGAAATGACAAAGCGCCCGGCGGCATAGAGATCCGTATGAAAAGGCTCAAGGTGCTGAGCCGGTCCGCGCAGGAGATGATGCCCCTTGCCATATCAAAATGGAAGCTCGGCACTTCCCTGGAAGCAAAGCTCAACTATCGTTCCATATCTTTGAGGAATATCCGGGAACGGGCCAAGTTCCGGCTGCAGGAAGGGCTTACGAGAGCATTCCGGGATTTCCTGTACAGCCAGGGGTTTACGGAAATCCATACGCCGAAGATTGGCGCCAAAAGCGCGGAAGGAGGAGCCAACCTTTTCCGCCTGGAGTATTTCCACAGGCCGGCTGTTCTCCAGCAGAGCCCGCAGCTCTATAAGCAGATGATGGTGGGCGTGTTCGACCGGGTATTCGAGACGGCTCCCGTGTTCCGTGCTGAGAAGCACAATACGAAGCGCCATCTCAACGAATATACGAGCCTTGACTTCGAGATGGGATATATCGACGGCTTTGAAGATATCATGGCGATGGAGACAGGATATCTCCAGTATGCGATGGCCCTGCTCGCAGAAGAATATGCAGAAGAGCTTAAGCTGCTGGACATTCATCTTCCGGATGTCATAAAGATTCCGGCGGTCCGTTTTGATGTAATCAAGGAAAAGGCGGCGGAAAGATACGGGCGCAGGATAAGGAACCCACATGACCTGGAGCCGGAAGAAGAACAGCTTATCGGCCGTTATGCGCGGGAAGAATGGGGCAGCAGATTTGTATTCGTCACCCATTATCCTTCCGGGAAGAGGCCCTTCTATGCCATGGATGACCCGGAGGATACAGCCTATACGCTGAGCTTCGACCTGCTGTTTGACGGCATGGAGATAACGACCGGCGGTCAGCGTATCCATGACTACAAGATGCTGACGGATAAGCTTGCTTCAAGGGGAATGACGGAAGACGGGCTTGAGCAGTATCTAGATGCGTTCAGGCATGGCATGCCGCCTCACGGAGGTATCGGGATTGGTCTTGAACGTTTTACGATGATGCTCACGGGAGATGACAATGTGAGGGAAACGACTCTGTTTCCTAGAGATTTGAGCAGGCTGGAACCATAGGGACTGCTCTGAGAGGTGAAGGAGGACCATATGTTTGGAAGGAAATGTACATTATGCGGGGGAAAGCTGGACGGCAGGGGAATATGTAAAGAATGTGGCCTGGACAGCAGCAAGTCGGAAAAGAGATATAAAATCAATCAGAGCAGCTGTGACGGGGAACCGTTGACACATGTCCACAGGGAAGACTATCATATCCCGAAGGAGGATGAACAGAAGCGGAAAAAAGAACAGCGTATGAGCGGCGGTCAGAGGATGGAAAATCGACAGCCGGAGTACAGGTATCACGATGATGCAGCACAGAGGAGAATGAGCAAAAGAGAGAGGGACAAAGATCAGAAGAAGTCTGTGGCGGGAAGAATTGTAGCAGTCATCACCATCGTGCTGACCGTAGCCGGCATCGTATTGTCTGTGATAGAAGATCATGGATCGGAAATCAGCAGCTGGGTGGATACGGAATTTGGGGATGGTGAGGGCGCTGCCGTGTCAGAAGAGTATCAATATAATCCCTATGAGTATGTGGAAACATCGATTCCAAAGACGGGGGAATCTGCAGAATATGTGCTTTCAAGCGGCCGATATATCGTTGGTATCCATTTGCAGGAAGGCAATTATGCCGCTGAGACGCAGGATGAATTTGACACCGTGCAGGTACATGACAGCGTGAATGGGGTCTATCTGTACGAGTACGAGAGCAAAGCGGACAATCATCTCGATGACCTGCGCTTATATGAAGGTGCGGTGGTCACCGTGATTTGTGAAGACACGGTGACGCTTAAGACAGACAACGGCCAGCCGGACATGCAGCCGGGAACACCTAATCCTATTACAGAGACTGTCGAGGTCGGGACCGGAGAAATAAAGAGGGCAGGAACGGATTTCGAACCGGGCATTTATGACATCATTGCCTCAGGCGAAGCCGGCATGGCAGATATCACTATCTATAACGGGGAAGGCGAAGAGATGGATACGCTTGGCATATATCTTGGCGAAGATGCTACGGAAGGCATGGGATTCAAATATATCGTGCTCCCGGAAGGGGCTGTAGTCGTCCGTACTGACGGAGGGGCACTGTCGCTTGTGCCGGCTGAGACGATAGCATCCGAAGATTATCTTGGATTTTACGAGAACTTATATTAAAGGAGGAGCATATGGCAGACAGGATATCCGATGATACGATTGAATATATAGGAATTCTCTCCAAGCTGGAACTCGATGGCTTGGAGAAGGAATCGGCAAAAGCAGATATGGAAAAGATGCTCGCATATATAGACAGGCTGAATGAGCTGGACACGGAAGGGATTGAACCGATGCCCCATGTATTTCCCATCTATAATGTGTTCCGGAGCGACGAAGTGGAGAACGGTGACGAAAGCGCACGTACGCTTGCCAATGCTCCTGTTCAGAAGAAAGGCAGCTTTGTAGTACCGAAAACGATTGGATAGGAGGCATGAATCATGATGGACATCATGGAAATGACAGCAGTTGAACTGGGAATGAAGATAAAGGCACGGGAACTGTCGGCAGTCGAGGCGGCCAAAGCAGCGCTTGCGAGGGCCGAAGAAAGGGAGCGGGAGATACACAGCTTTCTGTCCATAGACGGTGAAGGCGCCCTGAAGCGTGCAGGAGAAGTGCAGAAGCAGATAGAGGACGGCACGCTCACAGGGCCTCTGGCAGGGGTTCCGGCAGGTATCAAAGATAATATATGCACGTGTGGGATGAAGACGACATGCGCATCAAAGATACTGGAACACTATATACCGTCCTATACGGCGGAAGCGGTGCAGAAGCTGGAAGAAAGCGGGGCTGTCGTGATAGGGAAGACAAACATGGATGAGTTTGCCATGGGGAGCACGACAGAGACTTCGTACTTTGGAGTGACACGCAATCCGTGGAACCCGGACCACGTACCGGGCGGCTCCTCCGGCGGTTCCTGTGCGGCGGTGGCTGCAGGGGAATGCAGCTTTGCCCTCGGATCGGACACCGGCGGCTCTATCCGCCAGCCCAGTTCTTACTGCGGCGTGACAGGCATCAAGCCGACTTACGGAACCGTCTCGCGCTATGGCCTGATTGCTTATGGCTCATCGCTGGACCAGATTGGCCCGGTGGCCAGAGATGTGGCAGACTGTGCGGCAGTCCTGGATGTGATTGCCGGCCATGACAATAAGGACAGCACTTCCGTGGCAAGAGGCAGTTATGATTTTACCAGTGCCTTGATTGATGATGTCAAGGATATGAAGATAGGCATACCGAGAGATTACTTTGGCAGCGGCCTGGATCCAGAGGTGAAGGATGCGATACTGAGGGCGGCAAAGGTACTGGAAGAGAAGGGGGCGCATGTGGAGGAATTTGACCTGGGGCTCGTGGACTACGCGATTCCTGCTTATTATGTCATCGCATCCGCAGAAGCGAGTTCAAACCTCTCCCGTTTCGACGGCGTGAAGTACGGATACCGGGCAGAAGGCTTTGACGGCCTTCACGGCATGTACAAGAAGACACGTACGGAAGGATTCGGGGCGGAGGTAAAGCGCAGGATCATGCTCGGTTCTTTCGTCCTCAGTTCCGGATATTATGATGCATATTATCTCAAGGCTTTGAAGGTGAAGGCGTTGATCAAGCAGGCTTTCGACCGTGCATTCGAGCGGTATGATCTCATCCTTGGTCCGGTGGCACCTACTACTGCCCCGAAGCTTTCAAGCAGCCTGGACGATCCCATGAACATGTATCTTGGCGATATCTATACGATATCCGTGAACCTTGCAGGGCTTCCAGGCATGAGCGTGCCTGCCGGCTATGACAGCAGGGGGTTGCCGATAGGTATGCAGCTTATCGGGGGATGCTACAAAGAGAAAGACATCCTCCGTGCCGCATATGCGTTTGAATGTGCGACAGATAAAATGTATGTAAAGACTGCGCCGGCTGACAGGGGGACTGCAGATGAGGGAGAGGAGGGAAGATAGAGATGGCAAAACAGTACGAGACGGTTATCGGGCTGGAAGTGCATGTAGAACTTGCGACAAAGACGAAAATCTTCTGTTCCTGCAGCACGGCATTCGGCGGCGCGCCGAATGCCCATACGTGTCCGGTGTGTACGGGGATGCCCGGGGCGCTTCCGGTTTTGAACAGGCAGGTGGTCGAGTATGCCATGGCTATCGGCCTGGCAGTAAATTGTACGATTACGAGGGAGAACAAGTTTGACAGAAAGAATTACTTCTACCCGGATAATCCGCAGAACTACCAGATATCTCAGCTTTATCTCCCCATCGCGAGGGACGGGTATGTGGAGATCGAGACGGGAGGAAGGAGAAAGAAGATACGGATCCACGAGATGCACATGGAGGAGGATGCCGGGAAGCTGATCCACGACGAATGGGACGATGTCTCACTCGTAGATTACAACAGGAGCGGCGTCCCGCTCGTTGAGATCGTATCTGAACCGGATATGCGCTCTGCGGAAGAAGTCATCGCCTATCTGGAGACGCTGCGGACGATCATACAGTATCTTGGCGCTTCGGACTGCAAGCTCCAGGAAGGATCCATGCGTGTGGATGTGAACCTTTCGGTGCGCGAGGCAGGAGCGGATAAGCATGGCACAAGGACAGAGATGAAGAACCTCAATTCGTTCAAAGCAATAACGAGGGCAATCGAGGCAGAACGGCTGCGCCAGATAACGTTGCTGGAAGAAGGGAAACGAGTCATACAGGAGACGCGGCGATGGGATGACAATAAAGAAGCGTCTTACGCCATGCGATCGAAAGAAGATGCCAAGGATTACCGGTATTTTCCAGATCCTGACCTTGTGCCTGTCGTGATTGACGAGGAATGGCTGGAAAGGGTCAAGGCAGACCAGCCGGAACTCAGAAGCGAGAAGCTCGTGCGCTATAAAGAGGAGTTCGATATCCCGCTTTCTGATGCAGAGATGATTACATCGTCAAAGCGGATGGCAGATATATTTGAGGAAACGGCCATCCTGTGCGGTAATCCGAAGAAAGCGGCCAACTGGCTCATGGTTGAGACGATGCGGCTTTTAAAAGAGCATGACATGGAGCCGGAAGATATTGCATTTTCTCCTGCCGGTCTGGCGAAGCTGATTCAGCTGGCCGAAGCGGGAACCATCAACAGTTCGGTTGCGAAGGATGTATTTGAGAAGATATTCGCAGAGGATATCGATCCGGAACAGTATGTGGAAGAGATGGGGCTTAGGACAGTCAGTGATGAGGGCACGCTGCGCCGGGTTATTGCCGGAGCCATAGAGGATACGCCACAGGCAGTGTCTGACTACAGAGGCGGTAAGGAAAAAGCGCTTGGCGCTCTCGTGGGCCGGACGATGAAGGCGATGGAAGGAAAGGCGGATCCCGCCCTCGTTGATAAGATACTGAAAGAGATGCTGTAAGGCATAGCATCAGGCTAGGAAGGTATGTACGAATGATGACAAGAAAAGAGATGAAAAAAGCGGCAAAGAGAAACGTGAAAAGGCATTATATCCTGCTTGTTGCAGTATGCCTCATTGCCGCTTTTCTCAATTCCGAGTTTTCCGGTTCCCTTAACTCGCTGGAGGTAAATGTGCAGGAATCCTCCGGCGGCAGCTCTGGGGATATGGGGAAAGTTGCCGGGCAGCAGGCGGGGGCGATGGATGTGGCCCGCAATCTGCTGGAAGGACGGGAAAAAGAGGGGAAGGAACTATCCCGGAAGATTGAAAAGCAGCAGATCGAGCAGTCGAAAGGGGAGAGCCCTGTACTTGGAAGGAGCCGGGGAGTGCTGGCCCAGGCTGTGAATGCTGTCACGTCCGGCTCGGTGTTCGTGACGGTCATAGCTGCAGTCAATTCCATGGTCAAGTCCCAAGAGATCACGCTGCTTATCTTTATAATATTAGGGATGTTTCTGCTCATGGCGTTCTGGTTCTTTGTGAAAAATATGTATATTGTCGTGTCAAGACGTATCTTCATGGAAGGGCGCTGTTACGACGCGGTCCCGATTCAGCGTTTCCTGTTCCTGCTGCGGTTGAAGAAGTGGATGAGGGCCGCGTGGATCATGTTCGTGGAATTCATGTATAAGTTTTTCTGGATGTTCACGATTGTAGGAGGCATCGTAAAGACATTCTCTTATTTTCTCGTCCCTTATATCGTGGCAGAGAACCCGGATATGACCGCCCGGCAAGCTATCACGCTGTCAAGGCGGATGATGAAAGGCCATAAATGGGAATGTTTTTTGTTCCATCTGTCCTTTGCCGGCTGGTATATCCTCGGCATGTTGACATTTGGGCTCTCTGCCGTGTTCTATTCCAACCCGTATGAGACCGCTTCGTTTACGGAATATTATATCCAGCTCCGCAGACTTGCCAAAGACAAAGGGATTCCGGGAGCAGATATGCTCTGTGACACCTATCTCTTCGAGAAGGCGGGAGAGGATGAGATTCGGTCTGCTTATGTAGATGCGATAGCTGTGCTCGAGAGACCGGCAGAAGAGATGAAGGAACTGAGGGGGATCCGCAGATTTTTTGCGGAACATCTCGGGATACTCCTCTTACCGAGCGAAGAAGAACGGGCATATGAAGAGGACCAGGCCGAACGTATCAGGATACATTCGCTACGGGGAGCTGTGGAACGGAAGTCTTATCCGGGACGGCTGTCACCGGTACCAGAAGTCGAAAAACGCCAGAAAGTAGAGACGATACACTACATGCGCCACTATTCTGTCTGGTCGCTTATCATGATGTTCTTTGTGTTTTCCTTCATCGGATGGCTCTGGGAAGTGAGCCTTCATCTTGTCGAAGACGGGGCATTCGTCAACCGGGGCGTGCTGCACGGACCATGGCTTCCTATCTACGGAAGCGGCGGGGTGCTCATTCTCGTACTGCTCAAGAAGCTAAGAGCCAGGCCGGTGGCAGAATTTGCAGGAATCGTCATCCTGTGCGGCATGGTGGAATATTTTACCTCCTATTATCTTGAACTGACGCATAACGGTCAGAAGTGGTGGGATTACAGCGGATACTTTCTGAATCTGAACGGAAGGATATGCGCGGAAGGGCTGCTCGTATTTGGCATTGGCGGTATGGCATTTGCATATGTGCTGGCGCCCCTGCTCGACAATCTGATTCGAAGGGTACAGATGAAGCTGCTCATACCGGTGTGTCTGCTGCTCCTCTGCGTGTATGCGGCGGATACCGTATATTCTTCCGGACATCCGAACACCGGGAAGGGAATAACGGATTATGAGAGCAGACAGATGATACCTGTACATGTAGAGAAGTCTGTCACGTAAAACAAATAATATCAATTTATACAACAGGGGTGGCAGGAAGCGTTAGGCTTTCATTCCACCCCTAAATAATACCTGTTAAAATGATACCGCTTTGAATTGGCTATGTGCTGGCGCATGATGCTTTCCGCCTTGTTTTCGTTTAAAGATTCGATTGCATCGTAGAGCTGCTGATGTTCCCTGATTGACCTGGTGGCGACGGCACGGTCAGCCTTGACGAAGGCCCGGCTGCTCAACTCGACCAATGTGTTGACCGTATTCTTGAGTCTGTTGTTTCTGGAGGCAGATATGATGCATTGGTGAAATTTCATATCATAGACCATTGCTTTTGGTATATCTTCTCTGTCAAAATTTTCAATACATTTTTCCATCAGATAATGAAGTTCCGATAATGTACTTTCTGAGGCGCGCATGGTGCAGAGCTTAGCAGCCATACCCTCAAGCGCCTCTCTCATCTCGTAAATCTGGAGCAGATCTTCCAGACCCATGTCTGCAATAAAGAATCCTTTGTCCTTCTGGAATGTGACAAATCCCTCGCTTCTGAGACGCTGCAGGGCCTCCCGCACCGGGGTGCGGCTTAAGTCATATTTACCACAGAGCATATGCTCGGTCAGGACAGTATCAGAAGTCAGCTCATTATTGATGATTGCATCTTTTATGCTGAGATAGGCATATTCTTTTTTGGATAATTTCCCGCTAGAAAGTTCCAAATTTTAATTCCCCCTTTATATTATCTGTCTAAAGAATATCACATAAATATATATAGTGCAATAATTAAATACATTATGTATACAATTATATAAATTTAAAATAGAAAAATGTACAATATAATAATTAATATATTGTGAAAATATTACAATATTAATGACGAAAATTAAAAATAACAATGCAATGTATTGACAAAATATAAATACAAAAGTATACTTATTGCATACATATTAAATACAAAGAGGTCAAGAGAAAATACAACGTGTATACAATTGTGAGGAGGGAAATATATGAATGCAGGACGGCAGTTTCGTCTAAGCGTGGCCAGCGCCGTCAGACCGGGAGAAAAAGAGCCGGTATTGCTGACGGAAGATTTCGTGGAGAACATTAAGGAAGCGGCAGCGATGGGATATGAGGGTATCGAAATCCACGTACAGGACCCTGAGGCTGTGGATATCGAACAGATACGGCTTGCATGTCAGGAGAATCATATTGATATATCGGGCATTGCAACCGGTCTCGCTTATGCGAATGAAGGACTGTGTCTTATCCACGAGGATGAGAGAATCAGAAAGAAAGCAGTCGAACGTCTGAAGAGGTTCGCCGACATGGCCGCCCGCCTCGGGACGGTACTTCTCATCGGGAGGCTGAAAGGGGATATCCCTCATATGGAGAATTACGTATATTATGAGCAGATGCTGGCCGGAGGGCTTACGGAGGCTGCGCAGTACGCGTCCTCCAAAGGGGTCTGGATTATGCTGGAAGCAATCAACCGTTACGAGAGCAATTATATGAACCGGGCGGGGGAGATAGCAGACTTTATCAGACGATATCACATCCCTTCGGTTAAAGTGCTCATGGATGTCTTCCACATGAATATCGAGGAAGTGTCTGTCACAGAGAGCATCCGTGAGAACTTTGGAGCTCTTGGCTACTTTCATATCGCAGACAGCAACAGGATGTATCCGGGGGCGGGTCACGCTCCGCTTGCGGAAGTTCTCCGGGTGCTTCAAGATCTCGGGTACTGCGGTTATGTAAGCCTTGAATGTATGAGAATTCCGGACGGCAGGACTGCCGCCCTGGAAGGGATAAAGTATGTAACTGACAAGATACAGGCATTAAATTAAGGAGGACGTATCATGGAGAAAACGCGGATGCAGCAGACTGCTGAGACCGGAATGACGGATGTGTGGAACGATTCCTGTTCCCTGTCGGAGCTTGAATATGCCATTGCCAATGGAGCAGTGGGGGCTACGACCAATCCTGTCATCGTACTGAATGTGCTGAAAAAGGAAATGAATCTCTGGGAAGAACGAATCTGCCAGATGGTGGAGGAGATGCAGGAGGCGACAGAGGACGATATTGCGTGGAAGCTGATTGAGGAGATGGGCCTGAGAGGAGCAGAGAAGCTGATGCTCGTTTTTGAGCGGGAAAAGGGTATGAAGGGGCGCCTGTCCATGCAGACGAATGCCAAATACTACCGCAGCTGTGACAGCATCGTCAGACAGGCAGTACACTTTGCGGGCCTGGCACCGAATATCCAGGTGAAGATACCGGTCACAAAGGCGGGAATTCAGGCGATTGAGGAAGCAACCTACAGAGGGGTCAATATCAACGCTACCGTAAGCTTTACGGTTCCACAGGCAATAGCCGTGGCAGAGGCAGTGGAGCGCGGTCTTAGAAGACGGGAGACGGAAGGGATGGATACGAAGCAGATGACGCCGGTGTGTACGATTATGGTCGGACGTACCGATGACTGGATCAAAGAGGCGGGGAAGGAAGCAGGTGTCCTCATTGATCCAGAGTGCTATGAGTGGGCCGGGGTCGCCGTGGCAAAGAAGGCTTACCGGCTGTACCGGGAAAGAAAGTACCGCACGCGGCTGCTGTTCGGAGCTCTGCGGAATCATTACCATTGGAGCGAACTTACAGGCGGTGATGTGGTGCTGACGATTCCCCATGGCTGGCAGGTGAGAATCAATGAAAGCGATATCGAAGTGAAAGAGCGTATGGAGGATCCTGTGAATGAAAGGTACATAAAGACGCTGCTGGAGAAGATTCCGGACTTTGGCAAGGCATATGACGAAGACGGGATGGGCATCGATGAGTTCGACGGCTACGGCGCCACGAAGAAGACGCTGCGTTCTTTCCTGGAAGGCTATGCAGAGCTTGTCAGCGTCATCCGTGGATTCATGATAAAAAAATAAAATTCAAGAAAGAAGGGAAATTATGATGCAGGAGACAAAATGGTACACCGTCAAAGAGACACCTTCTATCGTATTCGAGGATACGAAAGTAGGAAGAATGAAAAAGGAACTATGGGAAGCAAGTGAGGAAGAGATTGACGCGATTCTGGAAGAATATGAGATTCCGTCACCGTCAGAGCTTGGCAAGCCAGGCTGCTATATCCAGACGACGCCAAGGTGCCGGCAGGTGGAGAAGCGCAGGAAGAATGACATCGTGCTCGTCCCTATCGGTTCGACTGAGAATCACGGGATGCATCTCAACACAGGACTTGATACGTTCAATGCCAGTCAGATCATCGAGGGAGTCAGAAGATACACTGCAAAAAAAGGATGTGAAGTGAATCTTGCGTTCAGCCCGTTGAACTACGGCGGCCACCCGTACCATCACATCGGTATGCCGGGAACAGTCATCATGCCAGACGATGTCGTAAAAGAAAGTGTGGTCGCAATGATGGCCGGACTCTGGAACGACGGCTACCGCAAGATTATTCTTGTCAACAACCACGGGCAGACATGGAATCTGGAGGGGGCAATCCAGGAATTCTGCAAGCGATACCAGCTTCCGGGCATATACCAGCTCGTGGAATGGCACAGGGCAGTGAGGGAATTCTTTATTCCGGTACATAAAAAGGACAGTATGGAGACACATTTTGTGCATGCTGACGAGGCGGAGACTTCCTGTGGGCTGCTGATGTTCAAAGATATGATTGATATGAATGCGGTAAAAGATGCATGGGGAGAGCCGATGCTTCCGGATGGATGGATTGACAAGTCGTGCGATACGCTGCGGCGCGGAGCGACTTGGGCCCAGAGCCAGGGGCATAACGCTATAGAGTGGAAAGCGACTCCGGGCGGGGTAATCGGAACTCCTTCCATCTCTACCCCGGAGAAGGGTAAGCGTCCGATTGCGGCAATCTTAAGATATCTCACCTTGCTGTGTGAAGAGATTATCGAAGCCTACCCGGCAGGGACGGTGCCGCCGGCAGAAAAGGTGACGATGCGTTCCAAAGAAGAGCTGGCACCGTGTCTGAGGGAACCAGGAAGCGAAGGATGGCAGCCCATTGATGCACTGAAGCGGACAGGCTTTTACGAGCATCTATAGACATTGAAGGATGAGGGTGGAATATGGATGGCAGAGAGGATAGATTGAAATACATAGCGTTACAAGTGGAAGATACGGTGGCGACCGTTACGCTGAACCGTCCGGATGCATTAAATGCGCTGGACAGTGGTACACTCCGTGAGCTGGAGCAGGTATTTGCGTACATCCGGGACGATAAAGACATACACGGTGTCATTGTCACCGGTTCAGGCAAAGCGTTCGCAGCAGGAGCAGATATTGCGCAGATGCAGGATTACAAAACCTTTGAAGGCAGGGCATATGCGGGGCGAGCCCAGGATGTATTTGGCCGGATCGAGAGTCTGGAAAAGCCTGTCATCGCCGCCGTGAACGGCTATGCCCTCGGCGGCGGATGCGAGCTTGCATTAAGCTGTGATATCCGTATCGCCTCCGAAAAAGCTGTCTTTGGACAGCCGGAGGCGGCTCTTGGGGTGATACCGTGCTTTGGAGGTACGCAGAGGCTGACCCGCCTCATAGGCCAGGGAAAGGCCAAGGAGCTTATATTTACAGGCAGAAAAGCAGGAGCCTTGGAGGCGCTGGAGATAGGACTAGTCAATAAAGTCGTGCCGCCTGAGCGGCTCATGGAAGAGGCCGTGGACATGATGCGTATCATAACGGCGAACGCCCCCATCGCCGTGCGCCTTGCAAAGACGGCGATAAACTATGGAATGGACGTGGACTTAAGGAGCGGTCTGGAACTGGAGAAGAATCTGGCGGCCATTACATTCGGTACAGAAGACAAGCAGGAAGGGATGAATGCCTTTCTTGGTAAGCGGGACGCAAGCTTCGTAGGCTGTTAGAGAGGGAAAGAGGAGAAGGAGATATGAAGGAACCGTTAGAAGGCGTAAAGGTCATAGACCTTACCTATTTTGTCGCAGGTCCGGGAACAGCCAGGATACTTGCCGACTGGGGCGCGGACGTCATTAAAGTAGAGCCGGCATTTGGAGATCCGGGCAGACATACAGGAGCCGGGATGACCTGTCCGGACAGTGATTGGAACAACCCATTCTACACGACTTACAATGCCGGCAAGCGGGGACTGTCAGTCAATCTGAAGACACCGGATGGTAAAGAGATTATGGGAAGGCTTCTACAGACAGCCCAGGTGCTTGTCACAAGCTACCGGACCCAGGCGCTCAAAAGACTTGGACTTGACTACGAATCGCTGCGGGAAAGCTGCCCTCATCTCATATGGGCTCAGGTGAATGGATTTGGAGACCATGGGCCGGCAAAAGATAATCCGGGATTTGACACGGTAGCTTACTGGGCCAGAAGCGGCGCCATGATGGATATCGCAGAGAAAGACACGAATCCGATCAACCCGCCCATCGCATTCGGAGACAGCGTGACGAGCTGCAGCCTTGCAGGCGGCATCTGCGCTGCCCTGTATAGACAGCAGAAGACCGGCTTGGGAGGAAAGGTGGAAGTATCGCTGTTCGGCCAGGCCATATGGAATGTAGGGGCGCTCATCGCTTCCACACAGTATGAAGATGTATATCCGAAGTCGAGAAAGGAAGCTATCTCGCCGGTAATCAATTCGTATCAGTGCAAAGACGGCAAGTGGATCTTCTTGAGCATCCTGGAGCATGAGAGATATTTTGGCACCTTGTGTACGGAAGTGCTCGGGCGTGGGGACCTGGCGGAAGACGAAAGGTTTGCCGGGATGCTGGAAGCGAAGAGGCATGCTGCCGAGCTGATTCAGATATTGGACGGGGAATTTGCCCGTTACACGCAGGACGAGATTGTGGACAGGCTGACGAAAGCGGACATCGCACATGAACGTATCCAGCACGTGAAGGATGTTCTGAAAGATGAGCAGGCACTCGCCAATCAATATCTAATCTGCCGGGAGAACAGAGACAAAAGCCACAGTCTGTACGCGTCCACACCGGTTCACTTTGACGAGGCAGACATACGTACGCAGTGCGACGCCCCTCTGATAGGGCAGGATTCAAGAGAGATACTTGAAGAACTTGGATATAAAAGGGAAGAGATTGAGGCATGGATAGGGCAGGGAATTGTTGCTGCACCTGTATGACCGGGCACAGGAGGAGATTATGGATTTCAAGTTGACAGACGGACAGGAGATGCTGAAGCGGGTGGTAAGGCAGTTTACAGAAGAAGAGATAGAGCCGCTGGCTGCAGAGATAGACAAGACGGGGCGGTTCCCTGCAGAGACATTTGAAAAGATGACGAAGCTTGGACTGACCGGCATCGGCATCCCGGAAGAATATGGAGGGAGCGGCGGTACGGATATCGAGAAAGTCATTGCCGTATCTGAGATTGCCAGGAAATGTGCCGCTTCGGCCGCAATCTTGTCGATACATTCGATTTTTCCGCAGGTACTTTTACAGTATGGGACAGAGGAACAGAAGAAAAAGTATATCCCGCCTGCCACAAGCGGCGGCATGGTAGGGGCGTTTGCCCTGACAGAACCGGATGCAGGTTCGGACGCCGGCGCCGCAAAAACAACGGCAGTGCTTGATGAGAGTACCAATGAATATGTACTCAATGGGACGAAGTGCTTCATCTCCGGCGGCAGCCAGGCAGGAGCGGTGCTCGTATTCGCCCTGACGGAGCCCGAGAAGGGTACGAAAGGCATGAGCTGCATCCTCGTGGAAAAAGGCACGCCTGGATTCACCAGCGGGAAGGTAGAGGAGAAGATGGGTATCCACGCATCTGAGACAGCAGAACTTATCTTCGACAACTGCAGGGTGCCAAAAGAAAATCTAGTCGGCCAGGAAGGAAAGGGATTCCGTATCGCCATGTCCGCACTGGACGGGGCCAGAATCGGTGTGGGCGCACAGGCGCTCGGTATCGCCGACGGCGCTCTTGAGGAGGCCATACATTACGCGAAAGAGAGAGTGCAGTTTGGAAAGCCAATCAGCAGGCTGCAGGGCATCCAGTGGTATATCGCAGACATGGCTACAAAGACAGAGGCAGCCAGATGGCTTGTATACGAAAGTGCATGGCTGCGGGCAGAAGGCAGACCTCATACGATGGAGGCAGCTATGGCGAAGCTGAATGCCTCTGAAAACGCCAGATACGTGACGAATCTTGCGCTGCAGATACACGGAGGTTATGGATATATGAAGGACTATCCGCTGGAGCGGATGTACAGAGATGCCAAGATTACCGAGATATATGAAGGAACCTCGGAGATACATAAGGTCGTCATATCAAGGGCGCTTCTGGGCCGGCAGTAATAGGAGGAAGAGATGAAGATAGCGGTATTCGTAAAACAAGTGCCTGATACGAACGAAGTACGTATCAATCAGGAGACGGGAACTTTAATCAGAGACGGGGTTCCAAGCATCATCAATCCCGATGATAAGAACGCCCTGGAGGCGGCCCTCAGATTAAAAGAGACGTGTGGCGGAACCGTCACTGTCATCAGCATGGGACCGCCGCAGGCCGCCGGCGCATTAAAAGAGGCTTTGGCAATGGGGGCAGAGGAAGCATATCTTGTATCTGACCGGGCGTTCGGAGGCTCTGATACGTGGGCAACGGCTACGATACTTGCGGCAGCAGCCGAGAAGACGGGGCCTTACGACGTCATTATGTGCGGGAGACAGGCGATAGACGGCGATACGGCTCAGGTAGGCCCTGAGATTGCAGAGTTCCTCGACATTCCACAGGTAACTTATGTCAAAGAGATCCGTCCGGCTGAGGATGGATTTGAAGTCATCCGTTATACAGAGACGGGTGATTACAGATTTAACGTAGCTCCTCCTGTGCTTTTTACTGCGGTGAGGGAGCTGAATACCCCGCGCTACCCGGGTGTCAAGGACATTCTACGCTGTTTCGATGGAGAAGAAGTGATAAGAATCCTTACGCTTCAAGACCTGCCTGTAGATATCACTCAGATTGGAATCAAAGGTTCTCCCACCAATGTATACAGATCCTTTGTTCCGGTGAAGGAAAAGAAGACGCAGATGCTGGCGGGAACGGACGTAAAGGCAACCGCCGCACAACTGGCAGACAGGCTTCACGAACAGAAGCTGCTATAGGAGGAAGACACACATGGCTAGAGCAAAAGTGAATCAGAACAAGAATCTGGAAACATACCGGGATATCTGGATTATTGTGGAACAGCGGGAAGGTAAGATACATCCTGTGACGACAGAGCTCATCGGAGAAGGAAGACGGCTGGCAGATCTGTCCGGCAAGAAGCTATATGCGGTGGCTGCGGGATATGGAATTGAAGAAGAGCTGGAAAAGCTGCTCCGGTATGAGGTCGACCAGATACTATATATCCGGCATCCGCTCCTTGAGACATTTTCAACGGACGGTTATGTAAAAGCGATTGCAGGACTCATTGAGAAGCTGAAGCCGGAGATTGTCCTCTCAGGCGCCACAAGTATCGGGCGGGATATTACACCGAGGATTGCAGCCCGTGTCGGTACAGGGCTGACGGCCGACTGCACGAAGCTTGATATTGATGAGACAGACGGAAAGCTGCTCATGACACGCCCTGCCTTTGGCGGCAATCTGATGGCTACCATCGTCTGTCCCAATAACAGGCCGCAGATGTCGACCGTACGGCCAGGAGTGATGGAGAGGGCGCGCGTCAGAGAACATGCTTATGGAAAGCTGGTGGAAGTGAATCCGGACCTTTCTGCGGATGACATACGCGTCCGGTTCAGAGAGACGATAAGACGGGAGAAGAAAGCGGTCAATCTTACGGAGGCGAAGGTAATCGTATCCGGAGGCCGGGGCGTGAAGAGCGAAGAAGGCTTTCGGCTCATTCGTTCACTGGCAGATGCTTTAGGGGGAGAGGTAGGGGCATCCCGTGCTGCCGTAGAGGCAGGCTTCATAGACTCGGGACACCAGGTCGGGCAGACCGGGACGACCGTAAGGCCGGAACTCTATGTTGCCTGTGGAATCTCAGGGGCAATCCAGCACCTTGCAGGCATGGAAGAATCTAAATGTATCGTCGCCATAAACAAAGATCCAAATGCACCGATTTTTAAAGCGTGCGATTATGGAATCGTCGGAGATTTGAATGAAGTGATACCGGCTCTGATTGAAGAGATAAAGAGCAGAGAGGCCGCCGGCGTCTGATATGCAGCAGATGGAATAAACTGGATTAATCATGTGCTACGTACAAAGATATAATGGAGATATGGAGGAGACAGATGAAGAATATTGCGTTTATAGGTGCCGGCATCATGGGCAGATGCATGATCCGCAACCTTATGAAAGCCGGATATGAACTTACGGTATACGATATCAATCCGGATGCTGTTAAAGAGCTTGCCGCAGAAGGTGCAAAGCCCTGTGAAGAAGTGTCAGCGTGCGTGAAAGGGCAGGATATCGTCATCACCATGGTCACTTCGCCGGCAGTGGTAGAGAGCCTGTATTTCGGGGATGCGGGCATTCTGAACCACGCGGAGGCAGGTACATATCTGGTCGATATGACGACTTCAAGGCCTAGCCTGGCAAAGAAGATATACGAGGCAGCCAAAGAGAAAGGCTTGCATGCCATGGACGCGCCGGTGACAGGCGGGGAATATGGAGCAAAAGAAGGGGTTCTCTCCATACTGGCAGGAGGCGAGGAGGCAGATTTTGAGGCTTGCCGCGACGTACTCTCGGCTATGGGGACGAATCTGACCTATGAAGGTGAGGCGGGCTCAGGACAGCATACAAAGATGGGCAACCAGATTATACTGGCAGGGACTCTCTCCGGCATAGCCCAGGCGGTGGCCTATGCGAAGGCGGAGGGGCTGGACGGGGAGCGGTTTATCAAATCGGTCTCCACGGGGGCGGCTGCAAGCACCCAGCTGAGCCAGCAGGGAATGCATATGTTTGACGGCAATTATGAAGCAGGCTTTTATATCAGACATTTCGTCAAAGATATGAAGATTGCAGTACAGGAAGCACAGGCGGCGGGGCTATGCCTTGAAGAACTAGAAAGCATCCTGAAGAAATATGAGTCGCTTATGGAGGATGGCATGGAATTCTCCGGTATGCAGGCAATCGTGAAGTATTACGCTAAATAAGGAAACTGCACCTAATTCAAAAAAGGAGGTAAATAAAATATGAACAGGTGCCCAGATAAATATATCAAAGGAGGAAAACATATGAAAAAGCAGTTCAAACAGGCGGCGGCCGTGCTTCTGACGGCATGTCTCATTCTGGCGGGGTGTTCGACTGCCCCATCTGACGAGAAAAAAGAGGACGGGAAGAAAGACGGTGGAAAACCGTTGATTGGCGTCTTGTTCCGTACGCTTGCAGAAGAAAAGTGGACGAAGGAAAAGGATATGATGATTGAGCTGGCAGATAAAGAAGGGTATGAAGTCGTGTTCCAGTCTGCCAACGACGATGTAAGCAAGCAGCTCAGCCAGTGTGAGAACCTTCTGGCACAGGGAGTGGATGCGCTTATCGTCCTGCCGGTAGACGACGGGTCTTCAGAGCCGATTGTAGAAAAGGCCCATGCAGAAGATGTCCCGGTCATCTCCTATGACCAGATTGTCCTGAATGCGGATCTCGATTATAACGTAACCTTCGATTCCACAGAGGTAGGGAAGAAGATGGCTACCTACGCGGTTGAAAAAGCTCCGAAAGGAAAATATGTCCTTCTGTGCGGAGGACAGGCGTCTAACAATGCCACGCTTATTAAAAACGGCTGGCATGAGATATTAGATCCATATATCGAGTCCGGGGACATCGAGGTCGTATACGAACAGTATTGCGAGAACTGGTCGCCTGAGATTGCGCTCCAGTATGCGGAAGACGCGCTGACGGCCAACAATGACGACATACAGGCGATTCTATGTGCCAACGATAACATGGCAAACGGGGCGATACAGGCTCTGACAAACAAGAACCTCCAGGGAAAAGTCGTAGTGACGGGACAGGACGCAGATCTGCTCGGCTGCCAGAACATCGTCAACGGGTACCAGTCACTGACCGTGTACAAACCAAGCAGCGCGCTGTCACAGGCAAGCATGGAAGCAGCATTTGCCCTTATCAAAGGAGAGGACGTAAAGACCAACTCGACGATGGACAACGGATATAAAGAAGTTCCTACGGTTGCACTGGAAAGCTTTGTAGTCGATAAAGATAACATTGATGACACGATTATTAAGGATGGTTATCAGAGCAAAGAAGAAGTATATGGTGACAAAAATTAAGAAAGCGGTCTGACGACAGCATCCCGGAAGCCGGCCCATCTGCTTCCGGGATGCTCTCCGGGCCGCTTTCTTCCCAAGAAATGTATGAAGGAGAATATCTATGGGAGAAAGCAAGAAGAATATCCTGGAGATGAATCATATTACGAAGACATTTCCCGGAGTCAGGGCTTTGAGCGATGTCTGCCTGGAGGTGAGATACGGGGAAGTCCATGCTGTCTGTGGTGAGAATGGAGCCGGGAAGTCTACCCTGATCAAGATTTTAAGCGGTATCTATCCGAGAGGAAGTTTTGACGGTGAACTGATCGTGGAAGGTGTAAAAAAGCAGTTTTCCAATGTGAGAGATTCGGAGGATGCAGGCATAGCCACGATATATCAGGAGATTGAACTCATACAGGAACTTTCCGTCGCAGAGAATATATTTCTCGGCAGGCAGCCGAACAAGTACTGTGTCATCGACTGGATGAAGGTGCGGGCCGAGGCGCAGAAAGCATTGGAAGAAGTGGGAATCGACATAGATGCCATGACGAAGGTCCGGGAGCTCGGTGTCGGTCAGCAGCAGCTTGTAGAGATAGCAAAGGCGCTGCAGCAGAACGCCAGAGTACTCGTACTGGATGAGCCGACCGCGTCTCTCTCGGAAGGGGAGGTGGATATATTGCTCGGCATTGTCCGCCGCCTGAGGAAACGGAATGTGGCGTGCATCTATATCTCGCACCGTCTGGATGAAGTATTTGAGCTGGCAGACAGAGTGTCTGTGCTGCGGGATGGCCAGTATATTGGGACAAAGGACGTGTCCTGTATCACGAAGGATGAGCTGATTCAGATGATGGTCGGACGTGAGCTGAAGACGCTGTTTCCAAAAGAAGTGTTCCAGAAAGGCAGACCCGGCTTTGAGGTGAGGCATCTCACGGTGTATGACGGGGCGGACAAAAGCAGGAAGATTGTAGATGATGTAAGCTTTCAGGCCTGTTACGGAGAGATTCTCGGCATCGCGGGGCTCGTCGGGGCTGGCAGGACAGAGATGATTCAGGGGCTCATTGGCGCGCTGCCTGGAAAGGTCACGGGAGAAGTCATCATAGATGGAGAACCTGTCAGGATTCACAGCCCTATCGATGCTGTCAGGTACGGTATCGGGTACGTGCCTGAAGACAGGAAGGGTGCAGGCGCGGTGCTGGGGATGAGCGTCAGGGAGAATATTACGCTGGCAAGCCTGAAGAAGATATTCCATACGTTTATCAACGGAAGCAGAGAGACGAGCGAGGCCGACAAGTATGTGTCCTATCTTCAGATAAAGACACCATCCATTGAGCAGAAGGTTGAAAACTTAAGCGGCGGCAACCAGCAGAAGGTAGTCATCGGCAAGTGGCTGCTCACAGATTCCAGAGTCCTTATCCTCGATGAGCCTTCCAGGGGGATAGATATTGCCGTGAAGGCGGAAATCTATAAGATTATGAACGAACTCGTTAAGAAAGGTGTAATTGTCATCATGATATCCTCTGAGCTGCCCGAGATACTCGGGATGAGCGACAGAATCATCGTGATGAGGGAGGGCAGAATCGCCGCCTGCGCCGGACGGGACGAGATGAATCAGGAGATTATCATGAAATATGCAACCGGTTCGGCAGAGGAACCGGCATATACGCCACAGGAAGACAGGAGTGAACATAAATGACGAAAGAAAAACAGAAAAGAAGAAACCTGAACCAGATGAGGTCATTTACAATGATTCTAGTGTTCATTGTACTGGCGTTCTTTTTACATATCCTGACAAAGGGATTATTCGTAACCGAACGTAACATGTCCAATCTCGTGAGGCAGATGGCGACGACCAGCATACTGGCGGCAGGTGTCTTCTTTCCCATCGTAACAAAGAATATTGACATGTCGGTCGGTTCCATGATGGGGCTGCTCGGCGGAATCTGTGCGCTGTCACAGTTGAAATGGGGGCTTGGCGCCGCAGGGTCTGTACTGCTTGTCCTTGTAATCGGAATCCTGCTTGGGACGTTCCAGGGGGCGTTGATTGCATACGCTGAGATTCCCGCTTTCATCGTCACCTTAGGAGGTTATCTCGCGTGGAGGGGCGTGCTCTATCTCATTACGGGAAGCAAGGCGGTAGCGGTTACGAATGAGGTGTTTACGAATATAGGACGGGCCAACCTGACACCGGCAGCCGGGTGGATCCTTGCAGCCATCGTATCGGCGGTATTCATACTCAGCGCCTTCTATAAACAGAAGGCCAGAAAGCGGAATGGGCTGAAACCGATGCCGCAGTGGAAGGTTATCGCCACGATAGCTGTCTCTCTTGTCGTTCCGTTTGGCGTTACGTGGTATCTGAATCTGTATGAGGGCCTTCCCTTCCCGTTTCTTATTATGCTGGCAGTGGTAGCCATATTTACCCTCGTTGCGGAAAAGACGACGTATGGCAGGAGCGTATATGCCATAGGCGGCAGCATTGAGGCAGCCAGATATTCCGGCATTCCGGCCAGGCGCAACGTAATGTTCGCCTTCTCTATCAGTGGCGGCCTTGCGGCAGTTGCGTCGGTCGTGCTTACGGCGCGGATCAATTCTGCAACCCCGTCTGCGGGCGTCATGGGAGAGATGGATGCGATAGCGGCAGCCGTCATTGGCGGGGCCAGCCTTTCCGGCGGGGTAGGCAAAGTTCCGGGTGTTATTATCGGCGCCCTCATCATGTCCAGTATAGACAACGGCATGAGTCTGATGAATGTAGACTCATCCTGGCAATACGTCATCAAGGGAATCGTGCTCGTCGGCGCTGTATTTATCGATGTCATTGGCAACAAGAAGTCATCATAGACAAAGGAGAGAAGGAGGGATAAGTATGTTTGATGCACAGAGAGTAGTACAGATTGGTGTCGTAGTGAAGAATCTGGACGAAGCGATGCAGTATTATGCAGAGAACTTTGGTATGGGGCCGTTTGCACTTATGGATTCAGATGTGGCGGCAGCCAATTACTACGGACAGAGGAGGCCTCAGCACAACCGGATAGCGCTGTGCAGGCTTGGGCCGGTCGTGTTTGAACTTATCGAGTGCCTGTCCGGCGACTGTGTCCATGCAGACTATCTGAAGGAACACGGCGAGGGCGTAGACCATATCTGCTTTCAGGTAGACAATCTTGAGGAAGAGATCAAGGCGTTTGAGGCAAAGGGATTCCGTTACATAGAAGGAGACGAAAGAGAAGGCTTCGCCTATATCGACGGCGACAAGGTCGGAGGTATGAAGATAGAGATGGTAGATTATGACATGATGGCCTTCTATGAAAAGCTGCTGGGTGAACAGAACGAAGGAAAGGAGTAGATACCATGGAGACGACAGACAGAAAGAGAACGGTAAAGCTTGGCATGATCGGCGCCGGGCGGATGGGCCGGGTTCTGGCAGAAAGCGTGGGACGGTTCAGCGTCAACGTCTGTATCAAGACGATTGCCGACATATATATCGACAATGTGAGGGAGTGGGCCGGAAAGCTCGGCGTGGAGAACCTTACTGCGGATTACAAGGATATCTTGAGTGACGGGGAGATAGAAGGAGTCATCATAACGACGACGACGGATCTGCATGCAAAGTTCATACGGGAAGCCGCAGAAGCGGGAAAACATATCTTCTGTGAGAAACCAATCGACTATGATGTAGAACGGATTGCAGAGGCGCTCAGAACCGTGAAGAAGCACAACGTAAAGCTTCAGGTCGGGTTTAATAAGCGGTTTGATGAAGACCACAGGAAGGTGAGGCAGCTTGTGGAAGAGGGAGCGGTCGGCGACCTTCATATCATAAAGAGCACGAACAGAGATCCGGCGCTTCCGACCCTCGATTATCTGAAGCGTTCCGGCGGCTTTTATCTCGACACTTCGATTCATGACTACGATCTCATAAGATATCTGTCAGGCAGCGAAGTGAAGGAAGTGTACGCGATGGGGGAGACAAACTTTTTCCCGGAGCTGAAGGAGCTGGGGGATGTGGACACACTCGTCATCATGATGAAGCTGGAAAATGGTGCGATTGCTGTTATCGACAACAGCCGCCAGGCCGTCTATGGATTCGACCAGCGGATTGAAGTCTTTGGTTCAAAGGGATGTGCAAGGACGGAGAACAAAGTGCCTACCACGACGATGCTCTATACGGCAGACGCTGTCGAGAGTGAAAAGCCGTTATATTTCTTCCCGGAGCGGTATGAGAAGACATACGCAGAAGAAATCTCCCAGTTTGCCAGAGCAATTGCGGAGGATACAGATACGCCTGTCACAGGTATGGACGGGCTCAGGCCGATGCTGATCGGGCTGGCGGTGAAGGAATCACTTCTGGAAGGAATGCCTGTGAAGGTGAAGAGTCCGGATGATTTAAACATATAAAATATAAGCAAGAGAAAAGAGGGATATATATGAGCAGCATCAAAGATCCTATCCGTATAGGAAATATGGTTGTCAAGAACAGGATGGTGCTTCCGCCGATGAATTCCAATTATTCCAACGAACTCGGCGGAGTGACGCCTCAGATGATAGAATTTTACGCCGACCGCGCCAAAAACGGTGTGGGACTTCTCGTCATGGAAGCCTTGTCTGTCGTGCCGGAGCCAAAGAACCATGGTGTCCAGCCTATGATATATGATGAGAAATTCGTACCCGGATGGTTCAATCTGACAGACCGGGTACACAGCTACGGGGCAAAGATATCTGCGGAGCTGGCCCACTACGGTTCCGAGGGGGCCATCGGACAGAAAGTATCTGCCTCTGATGTAAGCCACTATGTAGGAGAGCCGGTGCATGCAATGACGATAGAGGAGATAAAGGAGTGTGAAGATCAGTTTGCCGAGGCGGCTTACTGGTCCAAGGTGGCTGGATTCGACGCAGTCACACTTCATGCGACCCACGGCTATCTGATGTCACAGTTCCTGTCTCCGATATACAATAAGCGTAATGACGAGTATGGCGGTTCGCTGACGAACCGGCTGCGGTTTATCAAACATGTGATTGAGAAGACGAAAGCAAGACTTGGGTCGAGATATCCGGTCATGGTGCGCATCTCATCCGATGAGTTTTTTGCCGGCGGTATAGAGATAGACGAGGCAGTTCAGATTGCAGTCCGTCTGGAAGAATACGGGGCGGATGCCATCGATGTGTCGACGGGAATGACTGCATCGTACCTGTTTAATATCCGGCCATACAGCCTGACGCCGCTGGAAGGGTATAACATCGAGAATGTAAGAAAAATCAAAAGTGCGGTAAAAGTTCCGGTCATCTATGCGTGCGGCATCCGCGAGCCGGAGATGGCGGAAAAGATAGTATCGGATAACGCGGCTGACATGGTCTGCTTCGGACGCCAGCTTTTGGCAGATGAAAGATACTGCATGAAGATTCTTGGGGAAGATGGGGATCCGATAAGGTACTGCCTGTCCTGTCAGGAATGCCTTACGAAGATGACGATGGGAAGAAGCCTGCGGTGTACCGTTAATCCACGGACAGGCAGGGAATGGCTCTGGCCGCAGGAGATGAAAGAGGCCGGAGAGAAAAAAAGAGTGGCCGTGGCAGGTGCGGGACCGGCGGGGATGGAGGCGGCCCTCACGGCGGCGCGAAGAGGCCATGACGTCACCCTGTATGAAAAGAAGGACCGTATCGGAGGCACATTGACAGCCGCAGCTATTCCACCGGGAAAGCACCGCATTGCAGATCTGATTCGCTACTATGAGTATATGCTGAAAAAGGCGAAGGTAAAGATTGTGACGAATACAGAGTATACATCTGCGACAGCAGAGGAAGAGAAGCCGGATGTGGTGATATTTGGCGGCGGAGCCCGATTCATGCGTGTGATAAAGGGAAGCGAAGGCGGCAACGTGCTTACTGCCGTGGAGGCACTGGAGCATCCTGAGAAGGTAGGACAGAATGTGGTTATCATCGGAGGCGGCGTGTCAGGCTGTGAGACGGCTGAATATTTCTGCGATGAAGCGGTGGAGATTGAATACAAAAGAATGAAAAACTTTCGGGAAGACATCGAATACCGCGTGCGGCTCAGGGAAGGAGCTCACCCGAAGAATATCGCTGTCGTAGAGATGATGGACAGGCTCTGTGCGGATATGGACGAATACAACCGCGCGACGATGATGATCAAGCTGAAGGAAAATGGAGTGAGCCAGTATGTCAATACACGGGTGGAAGAGATTACAGACGATAAGGTAATGCTCTGCGATACCGGTACAGGAAAGGTATTTGCCCTGGAAGCAGATACAATCATACTGGCTGCGGGTCTGAAGCCGCAAAATGCGGAAGAAAGCTATGGCGGCGCCAAAGTATACTATGCAGGTGATAGCGGGCAGATAGGAAAGATTATTGACGCAGTGTACAGCGGGAGATGTATCGGCCTGAATATCTGACACGGTATATACAAGATGATGATGTTAAGAGAAAAGAATAAGCAAGGAGGCATCGGATATGAAGATGAAAGCATTGGTAGTTCACGCGGTCAGGGCGCCAAAGCCGGGCTATGAATTTGACGAGTTTGAAAAGCGTACCGGTATCGTGCGCAACGGAGCAATGGTATGGAAGGACGCCGTATACGGTATCGAGGAAGTTGAAGTTCCGCAGGTTGGAGATGATGACGTGCTGATTAAGGTGGCGTCGTGCGGTGTGTGTGGTTCTGACGGGCACGTACATGAAAAAGATAAAGACGGGTATATCAATTTTGCCTGGCTGACCCGGTTCCCGCTCATACCGGGACATGAGTTCTGCGGCGAGATTGTGGAAAAGGGAAAGAATGTAGAGACCTTCCAGGTAGGCGATTATGTAACGGCAGAAGAGATGCAATATTGCGGACACTGTGAAGAATGCCGTACATATCATTTCAACCAGTGCAGTAACCTGCTGGAACCCGGCTCTACCATCCCGGGCGGAATGGCGGAGTATATCAAAGTGAACAAGAAGTTTGTGTGGAGCATCAATGATATCGTGGAGGCATACGGTGTGGATGACGGGCTGGAGCTTGGAGCGCTCGTGGAGCCGACCGGAATCGCATATAACGGGACGATTATCAAATCAGGAGGCATCCATCCCGGAACATATGGCGCGGTATACGGCGCGGGGGCAATCGGCCTTGGTTGTATCGCTCTTATGCGACAGGCCGGGATGGCGAAGATATTCGCCTTCGAGGTTAATGAAGAGCGGCAGCGTATGGCGAAAGAGTTCGGGGCAGATTATGTATTCAATCCGGTGGAGCTGTCCAAGCAGAATCTGACTTCCAGAGAAGTCATCATGGAGCATACGAATGGGTGGGGATGCGATCTGCAGATAGAAGCGGCCGGCAAGCCGGACATCCTGTATCCTCAGATGTCCCTAAGCGTCGCGGCGGGCGGGGCAATCGTGAATATAGCACACAGCCCGAAGAATGACGCTGCTCCGGTCAATGTGGCACAGATGATCTGGAGAAACGGACGGGTGACCGGAAGCAACGGTCATGCAGGCGACGCCATATTCAAGAATGTCATCGGCCTCATTGCTGCAAAGCGCTTTGACTACCGGAAGCTGATAACGGGTCGGTATGCTCTTGATGACGCAGAGCAGGCCATTATCGATACGCAGAAAGCAGCCGGCGGCAAGAATCTCATTAAGATGAGATGACAGCTATGAGAGACAGCAGAAACATACTGGCAGTACCATTGTATGCCCTTATGCTCGTATATGCATTCTCCGTCACGGCTATCGGACCTTTGCTGCCCGCCCTCATTGCTGAATATGACATACCGCTCCGGGAAGCGGGGTACTTCTCCTTATTCCAGGGATTGGGCGGTATCGCGGGACTTTTACTGGGTATCTTTTTCTCCTCTTACCTCAGGTACGATTACATGGTTAAGATGACGGCCGGAATGTATGGGCTCTCTCTGCTGGCAATGGGAACAATGCCCGGATTTGCACTGGCTCTGCTGCTTTTCTTTCTTATCGGAGGCAGCACAAAGCTTCTCGACTCTACGTTGAATGCTTATGTAAGTGAACTGTACCAGGAAGCGAGTCCGAGGTATCTCAGCATACTTCATGCATGCTTTGGGACGGGGGCGCTTACGGCGCCGATGATTATTACTGCCCTGTCGGCCAGGCGGCTGTATCTTGAAGATACCTTTTACGTGCTTGGCGGAATCTGTGTGGCTGTACAGATTATATATTATCTTGCACAGAAACGATATGGCAGACCTGCCGCCGCGGAGCCGGTAAAGGCCGGGTGGGTCATAGGACTTCTAAAAGACAGGCACATGATCTGCCTCTGCCTCGCTGTGATGGGATACACCGGCTTTTCCTGTGGCTGCTCCATGTGGCTGCCCTCTTATATGGCAGGCCCTATGGGGTTGTCCGGGGGCGCGGCAAATTATCCTGTATATGCCATGTGGGGAGGCATTATCGCGGGGCGGCTGTACTGCGCCGCCCGTTCGGCAAAGTACAATCTGTATCGCTATACGGCGGTATGCAGCGTGGCCGGCGGAGGCGTTATGCTTCTGGCGACGCTCGCCGACCGTCCGTGGATATATATCGTATCATACGTGGCGGCAGGCTTTGCAACCGGCGGTGTCGTCCCACTCGTGGTGTCGATTGCAAACAGACACCGTCCGGAACACAAAGCTTCTGTGACAGCGGTGGTCATGTTTGCCGCAGCAGCAGGATTCATGGTGTTTCCTGCGCTGGCAGGGGCAGTGGCGGAGATAAAATTCTCGTATGGAATTATGCTATTGAACTGCTTTCCGTTTCTCATCGCTGTCAGCATGTATCTGGCAAAAAGGTGTGAACCGGGAAGAAAATGAAAACAATATTCAGAATGTAAGTTGGAAGGAGAACGAAATTATGAAATGTAGACAGGCGTTTATGTATGGACCAGAGGACCTTAGAATCGAAGAAGTGGAGCTTCCGGAATTGAAGCCGGACCAGATATTGATAAAGCTCGGGGCATGCGGTATCTGCGGATCGGATGTAGAGTGCTTTGAAGGAAAGTCAGCGGAGGGAAGGTACGACATTGCTCCGTACGTGCCGGGGCATGAATGGGCAGGTCAGGCTGTAGAAGTGGGGAGTGCGGTGACATCTGTCGTGCCGGGGAATAAGGTGGTCGGAGAGTGTGCCCTTGCATGCTTTAACTGTGCCAACTGCAAAGACGGCAAGCTTCCTTCTGCCTGCCTCAATATGAGAGAAGTAGGCTTCCGCCCGGATTCTCCGGGGGGCATGGGGGAATATATGATTCTGGAAGAGGCATATACCCATGTGATACCAGACGACTGGTCTTACGAGCTGGGCGCATGGGTGGAGACGTTCAACGTCGGCTATGGCGGCGTATGGTATAACGGGTGCTGTCCGGATGCTTCCGATACAGTTGCTATTATCGGCGGCGGTCCGATAGGTCTCTGTGCAAGCATGGTCTCGGCAGAATCCGGAGCCACGGTCATCGTCATAGATCCGCTTGAAGCGAGAAGGGAGAATGCCTTGAAATTCGGTGCAGATATCGTGGTGGATCCGACAGCCGCTCCTGTGGAGGAGCAGATAAAGAAGCTGACGAACGGACGCGGTGCAGATGTGGTCATCGAATGTTCCGGCAATGATATCGGAATCGCATCCCTGTTCGACATAGCTGGAAACAGCGCAAGGGTAGGAGTCATCGGCCATTCCATCGGGCGCAAGGTTCCGGTAGAGATTGGCAAGACGATATGGAAGACACTGCACATCGCAGGTGTCGCAGGGCCGGAAAGATGGTTCCCGAGGACGATTCGCTTCATGTCCAAGATTAAAGATAAGTATGACTTTGCAGCCCTGAATACGCACCACTTTGATTTTGAAGATATTCACGCTGCATTTGATATGGCTGTGAACCATAAGGACATCGCCCGGAAAGTAATGCTCACGTTCAAGGATTAGATAGCAGCGTCCGGGGAAAAGTATCTGCTTAGATGTCCATAGGCTCATCAAGGTAATAATGAGCAAAGTGATATTTTTTTGAAGTCGCTACATGGCGGCGCATGATGGCCTCTGAACGATCTTTGTCAGAGGCCTTTATCGCCTGCAGCAGTTCTTCGTGCTGCGCAAGCGACAGTTCCACAATCTCAGCATTGGCTTTGAACGTAAGACGGCTGCTCAGTTCGATCAGGTTATTCAATGATTGTTCCATCCGTGTGTTTTTGGAAGCGCGCATGACACAGCGGTGGAAGTCCATGTCCTTTACCATCGACAGCTTCAGGTCCCCCTGTTCATAGGCATCCCGGCTTGCGGCAAGAAGATCCTCTAACTGGCCGAGCTCGGCTTCTGATATCCGGATAGAACAGAGCCTTGCGGCCATCCCTTCGAGCGCCTCTCTCATCTCATATATCTGCAGACAGTCCTCCAGCCCTATCTGAGCAATGGAAAATCCTTTGTCCTGTGTAAAATTGACAAAGCCTTCGCTCGCAAGCTGCTGGAGGGCTTCGCGGACAGGAGTCCGGCTCAATTCATATTTACTGCAGAGAAAGGCCTCTGTAAGAAGCGTGTCAGAAGTAAATTCATTGTTTATGATATCCTGCTTGATCTGCGTATATGCAATCTCTTTTTTTGATAATTTCATTTCCATCATGATTCACCATATTCCAATCTATATAAATTATAATGCATCGTTCTAACAGCTATTATAAGATATGGAACAAAATCATACAATAAAGAAATTTCGATATGCCTTTGTTAATATAGTAATGAGCATCGAAACGCCCCATCCCTTCATGACGAAAGGATGGGGCATTTCCGTATCACAGCCGTTATTTTACTCTGCCGTCTTTTTTCTGCCTGACCGGAAGCAGTTCAATATATCCTCTTGTTCCAATCGGTTCCAGCTGGATACGCGGATTACTCGCATCCCATTCGTAACCGGCCGTTGACGGGTCATATTTATCGGCAGCGTCCCGTATCTCTTCGATGGCCTGGCAATAATCCTCTTCCTCGAATGGTTCACCCTTGAACATAAGATAGTCGGCCTCAGGAAGTGTTATGACATCAAAGCCTTCCAAAACAGGGCCGTCGTAGTTTACCTCCACCTCTACCCCCTGTACATATTCAGAGGTGCCGGGAGCCCTGTATGCGTCGGGAAGCCACAGGCATACGGGTTCCCCTTCCAGAGATTTGATGCTCATCAGAAGCCCCCACACGTCGCAGCCCACTTCCTCGCAGTACGGGAAATAATCATCGGCATTTACTCCTCTTTTTATAATCACTTTTCTTGCGGGCTTTGTGACCGCCTGTACAAATACATTCTTTACTTTTTCCATGTTCCGCTCATCCTTTCTGAATTGTCTGTATATGACGCCATACGGAGTAAACAGGTACAAAGGAACCGGATGTTCCATATATTCCTTTGGATTGCATCCGAACTCTCTGTAAAAGGCTCTCTGATAGCCGTCTACGCTTCCAAAGCCCATATCAAATGCAATGTCTGCTACCCGGCATCCTTCGTCCCGCAGACGAAGCGCCGATGCGGACAGCCGCATCCTGCGGATATATTCCGCCGGGGTCAGGTTCGTCCATTTTTTGAACAGCCGGTACGAGTGCCACGGGGAAAACAGAGATTCCCTGGCGAGCTCTGCTAGGGTTATCTGTTCATACAGATGGCCGGCGATATAATTCTGCATCCGCTGGACTGCTTCTATCTGTTCCTTCATTCTGTTACCTCCTTGTTTTCAGTATAAAGAAATAATGAAAAAATTTCTCGACTTTTTTTGCTGCTTTCACCATTGACAAACGCAACTGTAACAAGTATAATTACAATACAAACTGAAAATATAAATGTTACAGATTGAAAAGGAGACGATGATGAAGAGAAGAAGAGCGAAAGCAATTACTATTATAACATTGAGCCTGGCATTGATGCTCACCGCGTGCAGCACCGGGAAGGAAGAAAAGAAAGCCGATACCGGAAGCTCCGAGAGCTCTGAAAGTTCCAAAGCCTCATCGGATGAATCAGACAAAGTGTTCGGAACTTTTGAGTCTGAGACGCTGGAAGGGGAAGCGGTTTCCGATGCTATCTTTTCCAAAGCCGACCTTACGATGGTAAATATATGGGGTACTTTCTGCGGACCTTGTATCCGTGAGATGCCGGATCTGGGAGAACTGAGCCGTGAGTATGCTGACAAAGGAGTGCAGGTTGTGGGTCTCGTCAGCGATGTGGGGGAAGCGAAAAATGAGAAGGCAGAAGAGATTGTCTCCACTACGAAGGCAGATTATACGCACATTGTCGCATCGAAGGATTTGATGTCCGGGATACTTGGCTCTGTAAATGTCGTACCGACTACCATATTTGTCGATAAAGAGGGCAACCAGGTTGGAGAGATATACTCCGGAGCCCGCGACAAAGCAGAATGGGCCGGCATCATAGACAAACTGCTCGGTGAGATATAGTTATGGACAGCAGGAAAATAAGATGGATACGGACGGCACTGTTTTTGACCGCCGCATTGTTTATCTGCATCGGGATTACACGCGGCGAGGCAGTGACCGTATTGACAAAAGCCGTAAATATTTGTTTGGAGTGTATAGGAATTGGCTAAGATGATAAAAGCGATTAGAAAACGGATGAGGCTGTGCGTGCAGATTGCCTTTACAGCGGTAACCAACGGTTACCTGTTCGGGTTCCTCACCGGAAAGATATATACGGGCCCCACCAAAGCGGCATGTGTACCGGGGCTTAACTGTTATTCCTGTCCGGGTGCTCTCGGGGCGTGCCCGATAGGCTCTCTTCAGGCAGTGCTTGGGAGCAGAGATTATAAGTTTTCCTTCTATATTGCCGGGTTCCTGATATTTTTTGGCTCTCTGTTTGGTAGGTTCATATGCGGCTGGCTCTGCCCGTTCGGGCTGATTCAGGATCTGCTGTACAAGATACCGTTCTTCAGGAAGAGAAAGAATCTCCCGGGCCATAAGGTGCTCAAGTGGCTGAAATATGTCATACTCGTTCTGTTTGTCCTATTGCTTCCGCTGCTTGCCGTTGATATCATCGGACAGGGAAGCCCATGGTTCTGCCAGTACATATGTCCAAGCGGTACTCTGACTGCAGGTATTCCGCTTGTGCTGCTCAATGAATCGCTTCAGAATGCAGTGGGCGGCCTGTTCATATGGAAGGTATCATTACTGGCAGCCATAATCATACTGTCATTGTGGGTGTACCGCCCCTTCTGCAAGTATCTCTGTCCCCTCGGCGCGGTCTACAGTTTTTTTAACCCGGTCGCGCTGTACCGATACCAGATAGAAGAAAACGACTGTATCAAGTGCGGGAAGTGCCGGAAGACATGCAAGATGGATATCAAGGTGTGGGAGCAGCCCAACAGCCCGGAATGTATCCGCTGTGGCGACTGTATCAAGGCGTGTCCGACGAACGCCATCAAGAAAGGGAAAGGAGGCCGCAATGAAAAGACACGTAAAAAGAATTAGTTTCATACTGCTCGGTGCGGCGCTTGGATTTGCGTACTATGTATTCATCGGCTGCAACAGCGGGGGATGAGGAATTACCGCAAGCCCCGTCGGGGCGGTGGTTATGGGAACGCTGATTGGGATAGTGCTCGCGTATGGCTTTGGTGATACAAAGGATGAGGATGAGAGCAAAAGGAGTGGGAAATAAGATGACAAGCGAATTTGCAATTGCAGTGCATGGCCTTGTATATCTGCATCATAAGGGTACGGTGCTTTCCAGCGAAGAGCTGGCTGAAAATATCTGCACGAATCCGGCGCGGGTGAGGAAGGTGATGGCAAAGCTGAAGAAAAAAAATCTCGTGGAGACGAAAGAGGGAATCAAAGGCGGCTATCATATGGCGGCTGATGCACGAGATGTAACCTTACGGCATATATGCGACGCGCTGGAAGATGATATCGTGAAGGCATCCTGGAAGTCAGGAAGCTTTGATATGGACTGCATGATAGCGTCCGGCATGGCAGGAATGATGGACGGTATATACGGAGAGATGAATGAACGCTGCAAAAAGTATCTTGAGACGATTACGATAGCAGATGTAGAGAAAAAAGTAACCGGATGTCCGAAAAAATAGGAGTTTAAGTAATGTAGACGCCGATGGGGAGGTATGGGGCAGATGCTCCGATGCGTCCGGGAACTGCGACTATCACACAGATTCCTAAGCCTGTGGGGTGTTCGCCGATGGCGGCTCTCACCCCACAAGCCAAGGAATCTGGTGAGGATTCTCCGTCCCTTCCGCTTAGACCTGCGCATCTGTCCCATACCTCCCCATCGGCTATCTACTTTACTGGCACGGGCGAGGGCGGCTGTGTGATTCGTCTGGGCTAACAAAACTCTTATCATTCAACTGACGCAGCCAGCGTTCATCCGCTGGCCAGTAACGCCACACAGCCGTCCTCGCCCTTGTTAAGTAAAGTAGATAGCGGGCGGGGAGCCGGGTGGGAGATGCGCAGGTATAAGCGGAAGAGGCGTAGAATCCTTTCCGTAGCCCTTATCCTGCGGGATGTAAGCCGCTATCGGCGCACATGTCGGAGGGTTAGGGATACGTGAAATAGTCGGAGCCTCGTACGCATCGGAGCAGATGCCACCCGGCTCCCTGTCCGCCGCCTAATTTACTTACCCCCCCAATTGACAGGCAAGTATGTAGTCATCCATCACAAACCCATTCCCGATATCCGCCACCTGTTCATCTGTTATCTTAAACCCGAGATGGTCATAGACGGCAAGCGTGTTGGCATTGTGCTTATTACACGTGAGCCAGATTTTGGAGATGCCCCTGTCTTTACAGAGCTGCACGAGGTAACGGAACGCGTCCGAAGCCAGGTGCTGTCCACGGAATTCTTTCTTTATATAGAGCTTGCTCAGAAACAGCGCGCCGTCTTCTTCATGGATGCCCGTATAGCCCGCCATCGTGTGGGAGGCGTATATCTGGAAGTATTCATAACCGTTCTGGATCTGTTCTTTCAGCGCTGGAAAGGACTGGAACTTTTCGACCATATAGTCCACCTGCTCTTTTCCGATGATATCTGTAAAATGTTCGTGCCAGATTTCTTCTGCAAGCACGGCGATATCATGTATCTCACGGTCCGATCTGGCGGGGACAAATCTTGTCTGGTTCATTTTCTCACTCCTGTTTTTTTCTTTTTTGTCAACTTTAAATCAATAGTATCCATGTGTTATTATAAGTGATATAATAAAAACGGACAATAATGAATTTCATTTTTATATGGCAGAAGCAATACCTGAAAGGCTCTGCCTGTTAGTATACGGCATGTTTGGGAGGGCTTGTATGAGCGGTTTTGTGACGTTGGATGGCGTACGGAAAGTTTATCATATGGGAGAGGTAGAGATCGTGGCGGCCGACGGTATCGATTTCCAGATTGAAAAGGGCGAGTTTGCCGTAGTCGTGGGACCGAGCGGTGCGGGAAAGACAACGGTGCTGAATATACTTGGCGGGATGGATACTGCGACAGAAGGCAGTGTAGAAGTGGATGGAGCATGTATTTCCCAATATAGCCAGAAGCAGCTTACGGCTTACAGACGGGATGATATTGGATTCGTGTTCCAGTTCTATAACCTTATACCGAACCTCACAGCTCTTGAAAATGTGGAGCTGGCCCTTCAGATATGCAAGAATCCGATGGATGCGGAGGAAGTGCTCGTTGACGTCGGGCTCGGTGAACGGCTGTCCAACTTCCCGGCACAGCTCTCAGGCGGAGAACAGCAGAGGGTCTCCATAGCGAGGGCGCTTGCCAAGAATCCGAAGCTGCTGTTGTGCGATGAGCCGACCGGTGCCCTGGATTACAATACAGGCAAGTCGATACTTAAGCTATTGCAGGATACGTGCAGGGAGAAAGGGATGACGGTTATACTTATCACGCATAACCAGGCTATCACGCCGATGGCTGACCGTGTCATCAAGATAAAAAACGGAAGAGTGTCCAAGATGATTGAAAATGACAATCCTGTTTCAGTTGATTCTATAGAGTGGTAGGAGTTTAAATGGGGACAAAGGCAACACGAAAAGATTTTTATATGGAAATACGCAGAAGCCTCGGGCGCTTTCTTTCTATCTTCTTTATCGTAGCGCTTGGAGTTGCATTCTTTTCGGGGATCCGTTCTTCAGAGCCTGATATGCGGGCTACGGGGGACGCTTATTTTGATGGGGCAAAACTGATGGATATCAAGATGGTCAGTACGCTTGGAATTACTGCAGATGATATCCGAGCCATCGGAAAAGTAGACGGAGTTATAAAGGCGGAAGGCGGCTATAGTGCCGACTTTCTCTGTCAGGGCGAGGACAGGGAGATAGCGGTACATGTCATGTCCATGCTGCCGTCTATGAACAAAGTGACCGTGACAGAAGGGCGTCTGCCAACGAAGCCCGGAGAATGCCTGACCGATGATGAGATGCATTATAAAGTAGGGGATAAGATCGAGCTGAAGTCCGGTGACGAAAAGAAGGTCACGGATACGCTTACGACGGATACGCTGACCGTGGTCGGCACAGGTAACACGCCGTGTTATATTTCATTTGGCAGAGGGAATACGACCATCGGGACAGGAGCCTTAAGCGGATTTTTTGTCGTGACGGATTCCACATTTGACATGGATGTGTATACAGAAGCCTATGTCCAGGCGGAGGGAGCAAAGGGGCTGACTGCTTATACGGATGCGTATGAGGACAGGATAAAAGGGGTACAGGATAACATAGAGGCTATCACCGGCGAAAGAGGGCAAATCCGTAAGCAGGAATTGATTGCAGATGCAAATGAGGAGCTGGACAAGGCAAAGAAAGAATTGGATGACGGAAAAAAAGAGGCAGAGGAAGAACTGTCAGAGGCAGAGCAGACGCTCAAAGAAGGAGAGGAGCAGCTGGCAGATGCAAGAGAACAGATATCCGACGGGCGCACACAGATGGAGAAAGCCAGATCCACTTTACGTTCAAAGCAGAAAGAGCTGAACAATGCCAAGACAGAGTATGAATCCGGCAAAAAGCAGCTGGATGACGGGAAAGCTGCCTATGAACAAGGGATGGCGGACTTTGGCGTGCAGAAGGCGGCATTTGATAAGCAGAAGGCAAACGCTGAGGCACAGTTCGCACAGCAGAAGGAACAGCTTGACCAGTTAAATAACTTATGTAATCTTATGGCGGCGGATGTTGCCCAGAAAGAGGCGGAGCTTTCCGCGCTGGAGGAGCAGATAGTCCAGCTGCAGCAGCAGATAAGCGGGATGGATCCCGCGGATCCGCAGCTGCCGGATTTACAGGAGAAGATTAAGAATGCAATGGCGGATCGCGACAGACTGAGAGATTATGATCTTCCGGATGCGCGTGTAAAACTACAAGGTAACCAGGACCGCTATGATCAGTCTAAAAAGGCTTACGAAGCTGGCAAAGCCGGACTTGCCGCCGGCCAGCAGGAACTCGATGCCGGGGAGGCACAGCTGGCTGCCAGTAAGGCGGAGATGGATGCCAGCGAGGCACAGCTGGCTGCCGCCTGGAATCAGATACAGGACGGCCAGACACAGATAGACAGCGGATGGGCCGAACTTGCGAAGCAGGAGGACACCCTCGACGAGGCGGAGGCTGAGATTACAGCGAGCGAGACCAAGCTTATAGACGGCAGGAAGGAATATGAGGAAGCGAAGGCCGAGGCCCAGCAGAAGATTACGGACGGAGAACAGAAGATTGCGGATGCCGAAGAGGAGACAGGGAAGATCAAGAACCCGAAGTGGTATGTGTACGACCGGAGTGTGCTGACGGAATATACGGGATACGGGGACAACGCGGACCGTATGCGGGCCATCGGGAAAGTATTTCCGGTATTGTTTTTCCTTGTTGCGGCGCTTATCAGCCTTACGAGCATGACACGCATGGTGGAGGAGCAGCGCACGGAGATTGGAACGATGAAAGCGCTCGGCTATCATAAGCTGACCATCGCGTCCAAATATCTTGGCTATGCGCTGCTCGCCACGCTCGGAGGGAGCATCTTCGGTGTGCTGTTTGGCGAGAAGGTGCTGCCTTACATCATAATCTATGCCTACGGAATCATGTACCATCATATACCAGACATCCTTACGCCGTACAACCTGACCTATGCCGCGGCGGCTACGCTGGCGGCGCTCGCCTGCACGATGGGTGCCACGCTCGCCGCCTGCTATAAGGAATTGGCGGCACAGCCGGCGGTACTTATGAGGCCCCCCGCGCCGAAGAATGGGAAACGGGTATTTCTGGAACGGGTGGCGTTCATATGGAAACGGCTGAGCTTCACGTGGAAGTCTACGGTGCGTAACCTGATGCGGTATAAGAAGCGGTTTTTCATGACAGTATTCGGTATCGGAGGGTGCATGGCCCTTATGCTTGTCGGCTTCGGCATCAAAGATTCCGTATTTGCCATCTCAGAGCTGCAGTACAGCCAGATACAGGTGTATGACGGAATGGCCTATCTCGAAGAGGATATATCAGAAGAAAAACAGCAGGAAACGGCGGACTTTATGAAGCACGATTCTGACGTGGAACAGTGCACGGAAGTGAATATGCGGAATGTAACGCTCTTAAATGGTAGCCGGGAACGGGACGCATATGAATGCGTACCGAAGTCTGTAAAAGACATATCCAGCTTCATCAATTTCAGAGACCGCAGGAGCCATGACAAATACAAGCTTACTGACAAGGGTGCAATCATCAGCGAGAAGACTGCCAAGCTTCTGGACGTCAAAGTGGGTGATACGATTTATATCAAGGATGAAGAGGAAGGCAACCGTCCGGTGAAGATTGCGTCCATCTGTGAGAACTATATGGGACACTACCTCTATCTCACACCCGGGCTGTATGAGGAGGTATATGGTGAAAAGGCAGAGTATAACTGTTATTTCTTCAAGGCAGAGGACTCTTCCAGGAGCGCCCTTGAGAAGACAGGACAGAAGATACTCAAGCAGGACGGCGTGCTGAGCATCAGCTATCTGCGTGACATACAGAAGCAGCTGGATGATATGCTCAGGAGCCTGAACCTTGTCATCGTCGTATTGATCGTATCGGCAGGGATGCTCGCTTTTGTCGTTCTCTATAACCTGAATAACATCAATATAACGGAGAGGCAGAGAGAACTTGCCACGATCAAGGTACTTGGCTTCTATGACCCTGAGGTGGCGGCTTATGTATACCGCGAGAATGTCATACTGACGTTTATCGGCGCCGGGGCCGGCATGATTATGGGAAGGCTGCTCCATCTATTTATTATCAGGACGGTAGAAGTTGATGCGGCGATGTTCGGCAGAAACATCAATTTCCCAAGCTATATATACAGCCTTCTGTTTACGGTAGCCTTTTCCGCGTTCGTCAACTGGGTCATGTATTTTAAACTGAAAAGAATCGATATGGTAGAGTCATTAAAGAGCATAGAATAAAGAAAATGACACGATTGTTAGCACTCTTTTTGAAAGAGTGCTAATTTTCTATTGACTTTTAAAAAACACCGTATTATTATTACTGTTAGACAGAAAAAAATGGCGATTTCAGCCGGAACATTTAATATTAGAACATAGGAGTGATATATATGGCAGGAAAAAAAGGAAACTTATCTATCAGCAGTGAGAATATATTCCCGATTATAAAAAAATGGGTATATTCAGATCATGATATTTTTGTGCGTGAAATGGTATCTAATGGATGTGATGCCATAACAAAGCTTAAAAAGCTTGATATGATGGGAGAGTATCAGCTACCTGACGATTATAAGCCATCTATCCAGGTCATCGTAAATCCAAAGGAAAAGACACTGAAGTTTATCGATAATGGTGTCGGCATGACTGCGGATGAAGTAGAAGAATACATTACGCAGATTGCATTTTCCGGAGCGACTGAATTCCTTGAAAAGTACAAGGATAAGACGACAGAGGATGACATGATCGGGCACTTCGGACTTGGATTTTATTCTGCGTTCATGGTGGCCGATGAAGTGCATATCGACACGCTATCATATAAGGACGGCGCGGCTCCGGTACACTGGGTCAGCGAAGGCGGGACAGAGTACGAGATGGAAGACGGCACAAAAGAAGGTGTCGGCACGGAGATTACGCTGTGCCTGAATGAAGACAGCGTAGAATTTGCCAATGAGTACCGGGTTAGAGAAGTCATCGAGAAGTATTGCTCTTTCATGCCGGTAGAGATCTTCCTTTCTAATGAAGACGCAGAACAGGAATATGAGACGATAGATGAGGCGGATCTTACAGAGGATGACGTTGTCGTCGAGCACATCCATGAAGAAGCCAAGATGGAAGAGAAGGAGAATGAAAACGGCGAGAAAGAGATGGTTGAGGTATCACCTGCAAAAGAGAAGGTGAAGATCAACAAGCGTCCGGTTTCCCTGAGCGATATCCATCCGCTCTGGACAAAGCATCCGAATGAGTGCGAGAAAGAGGATTACCTGGAATTCTACCGCAAGGTGTTTATGGATTATAAGGAGCCTTTGTTCTGGATCCACCTGAATATGGACTACCCGTTCAACCTGAAAGGAATTCTTTATTTCCCGAGAATCAATACAGAGTATGATTCCATCGAAGGCACGATCAAGCTGTACAACAACCAGGTGTTTATCGCCGATAATATCAAAGAAGTGATTCCGGAATTCCTTATGGTGTTAAAGGGAGTCATCGACTGTCCGGACCTTCCGCTCAACGTATCAAGAAGCGCGCTGCAGAATGACGGCTTTGTCAATAAGATTGCAGACTATATTTCCAAAAAAGTGGCCGACAAGCTGAATGGGATGTGCAAGACACAGAAGGAAGAGTACGAGAAGTGCTGGGATAATATCAGCCCGTTCGTGAAGTTTGGCTGCCTGAAGGACGAGAAGTTCTGCGATAAGATGAAAGATTCTATCTTATTCAAGAACATTGACCACAAATATCTGACGCTGAAAGAATGTGCCGAGGCAAACGGCGGTTCGCTGGAAGAGCCGAAGGAGAAGGAAGACGATGGCGCGGAAGGTACAGAAGGAACAGAAGCAGAAAAAGAGAAGACGACCATCTACTATGTGACAGACGAGCAGCAGCAGAGCCAGTACATCAACCTGTTCAAGTCACAGGGACAGGACGCGGTCATCCTGAACCACAACATCGATTCCGCATTCATCACCCAGATGGAGCAGCGCAACCCGAACCTGAGCTTCCAGCGTATCGACGCTGACCTGACTGACTCGGCCAAAGAAGAAGTCGCTGAGGAAGAGAAGGAAGAATTCCAGAAGACGGCGGACAGCCTTGTAGAGATATTCCGCAAGGAGCTTGGCAATGATAAGCTGGATGTGAAAGTAGAGAAGTTAAAAGATGACAATACGGCAGCCATAATCACGCTGTCCGAACAGAACCGCCGTATGCAGGAGATGATGAAGATGTACGGTATGGCAGGCATGGATGCCGGAATGTTCGGTGGAGAAAGCACGCTCATACTCAATGCAAACCATCCGCTGGTGAAATTCGTCGTAGAGCACAAGCGTGCCAAGAGCGTACCGGTCATCTGCAAACAGCTGTATGATCTGGCTATGCTGGCACATAAGCCGCTGAGCCCGGAAGAGATGACGGCATTCATGCAGAGAAGTAATGAGATTATGATGCTTTTGACTAAATAAGAAGCAGCCTGGTGTCTGCGCCGGAAGTAAAGCCGGAGGCAGGCAGCAAGACCTCTGAAGAGAGAAATCTGGAAGGACTCCTCTCCTCAGAGGTCTTTTCGAATGCTCACAAGGTATTGCTGCCCGTCCGGTGCCGACCGTCCATCACCTCTGGTATGCCGGATACCTACCGGCATGACTCAAATGCAATTCCCGCATTCGCGTAGAATGTCTGCACCCATCGGTCCCAGGCTTCATCCAGCGACTTGTCCATTGTGAAGGTATGCATAGAAGTGCCTGTCACGCAGGCCAGGTGGGTACCGTCATATCTCAGGTTCATATACAGGCCCTGGATTTCTTCCGGACGGTAGCGAAGGCCGCCCTGTTCCAGAAAGCCGATGATATCTTCTCTGCTGAGGGAAAGGATAAACTTGAAGCCAAGAGGGGTACGTTTCCCTTTGATAATAGACAGGCAGTGGCTCCGCAATTCGCTCCACAGAGAATATTCCCTGTCAGGAGCTTCCTCATAGAAATCCTTGTGGATATATCCGTCAATCGTAAATTTGTTATATGTCGTGATTTCGCCCTCTATCAGGGAAAGAGAATCGAAAGTGTCCTTTAACAGCAGATGGGACATGCAGGCCTTTGTGTCTGGTGTCAATGTAATCATGGATAGCGCTCCTTTGTATTTTATGTCCGTAAGTTGTATGAATCGGGCATCTCTAAACCCTCCGGCAGCATGCGGACAGTAATATTATATCAATTCCTGTCTGAGAATGCATTATAAGTTTGACTTTTACAGATGAAAACATTACAATAACCATGTATGTTCAGACGTGTGCAGCAATGCAGGCTATCAGAAGATTCTGCACGAAGGAGAAATCGGTTATCGTGAAAGATGAAAACAGAAAGAAATGGAGCAAGGGGGAAGAACAGGACAAGATATTGCGCATGGCGGTTATCGTTGTCGTTGTTCTTTTAATTATAGGTGGTATTATCGTCGCTGTAAAGCTTCTGAATCCCCGCGTAGATATTACAGAGGGCACAAAGAAGCTGAAGGAGCTGGGGCAGGCGGATCTAAAGGCGGCGGAAAGCAAGATAGAAGAATTGGAAGAGGCGGAACGTGCGGCTGACGAGGAACGGAAGAGCCGTCCTGTCAATGAACGGTTTGCCAACTGTCTTGTACTGGGCGATTCCATTACGCAGGGGCTCTATGAATTTGGAATTATGGACCAATCGCTCGTCATTGCGGAAAAGGGAGCGGAAGTGACGAGACCGGAGGAGACGGGCACGATGGGCATGATTCAAAAAGCAGAGGCGGCCAGTCCGAAATGCCTGTTCCTTACATTCGGCATGAATGATGTGGAGGCTGCCAGAGGAGATGCCACGGTATTTGCGGAAGGCTATGGCAGGTTGCTCGATGAGATCAGGTCCTCCATGCCGGATACGAAGGTGTATGTCAACTGCGTCCTGCCGGCGGACAAGCAGGCCATAGAAACGAACGCATGGTATGGCAATATACCTCAATATAATGAGAAGCTGAAAGAGCTGTGTGAAGAGAAGGATGTCATCTTTATCGATAACACAGGTCTCGTGAAAGAGGAATATTATGCAGACGATGGTATCCATCAGGCACCGGACTATTATCCGGGATGGGTGGAGAACATGGCGGAGGCGGCGGAATTATAATGAAAAGCAGGAAAAATAGTACGATAGACATCATCAACATATTAAAATACTTTCTCGTGCTTGTGCTGGCAGCCTATGTCATCCTGCTGATTTCCAGTGAGGGTGGGACGGACACGCCGATAAAGACGGTGAACGAGAATATCCTCTCGGTTATGGGGACGGATGGGATGAAAAAGGGGACGACCCAGGACCTGAAGAAGTATTACGGCCTGAATGCGGATGACTACAAAGGCGTGACGCTTTATATTCCCGACGATGTCATGGGAGTCAATGAACTGCTCATCGTGCGGCTTGCGGATGCAAGCCAGGCCGAAAGTGTGGAAAAGGCAGCCCAGGCAAGGCTTGATACACAGAAGGAAAGCTTCGAGGGGTATGGAGCGGCGCAGACGAAGCTGATCAGATCGGCGGTGCTGGAGAGCAGAGGGGACTATGTACTGCTGGCGGTGACGAAGAAGGCAGATGCAGTACAGGCGGCTTACAGAAAGAGTTTATAGAAAAGGATATAAGGATAATGCTATTTAGCAGTATTGTATTTTTATTTACGTTTTTACCAATTATATTGATCCTATATTATATCGTGCCGCGGCCATTTAAGAATCCGGTGCTTCTTGCAGGCAGCCTGATTTTTTACGCCTGGGGAGAGCCGGTCTATATCTTCCTCATGATACTGTCTATCCTGTTCAACTATATCAGCGGGCTGGATATAGCAAGGCACCTGGGACACGGGCATAAGGCACGACAGAGCCTGATTTTTAACGTCGTCGTGAACTTATGTATCCTTGGCTTTTTCAAGTACGAGGGGTTTGTTCTGGACAGCATCAATGCGGTGCTTCCGGTGAACATCCCGTACCGGGAGCTGGCGCTTCCCATCGGGATATCCTTTTACACGTTCCAGACCTTGTCTTATATCATCGATGTGTACAGAGGGAATGTGAGGGTACAGAGAAATCTGCTGGACTTTGCCCTGTATGTGAGCATGTTTCCGCAGCTGATTGCAGGACCGATTGTCAAGTACGCAGATATACAGCGGCAGCTCCGTATCCGCCAGGAATCCTGGGCCAGATTCGGAGATGGAGCGCTCTTTTTCATACGGGGACTTTCCAAGAAGGTGCTGATTGCCAATACGACCGGTATGGTATTTACGAAAGTGACAGAACTGGGGGTGGCTCAGACTTCGACGCTTACCGCATGGATTGGGTGCGCGGCCTACACGTTCCAGATCTATTTTGACTTCAGCGGCTACTCCGATATGGCTGTCGGCCTCGGCAAGATGTTCGGATTCCAGTTTTTGAAGAATTTTGACTATCCCTATATATCAAAGAGCATTACGGAATTTTGGCGGAGATGGCATATATCACTGAGCTCATGGTTCAGAGAGTACGTATATATACCTTTGGGCGGAAACCGCGTCAGTGTGGTGAAACATGCGCGCAACATACTGGTCGTGTGGCTGCTTACCGGGCTCTGGCACGGCGCGAGCTGGAATTTTGTCATGTGGGGCCTGTATTACGGCATCCTGCTGCTCATTGAGAAATATGCCCTGGGCCGGGTGCTGGACAGGATACCAGGTATTCTGAGACATGTCTACTGCCTCTTGCTTGTCATGGTCGGATGGGTATTTTTCTTCAGTCCGACGCTTGGACACGCGGTACAGTATCTCAAGCTCATGTTCGGGGGAGGAAGCGGAATCGTGGATAGAGAAGGGCTTTATCTGCTGGTGACGAACCTTGTGCTCTGGGCTGCAGCGCTCGTAGGTTCCACACCGGCCGTCCATACCTTGTATGAACGTGTGATATACAGAGACGGTAAGAACAAGGCGGCAATCAACTTTGCCGTGTACGGAGTCCTGTTCCTGTTATGCATCGCATATCTCGTGACGGAGACATATAACCCATTTTTATATTTTAGATTCTAGGAGCAGGCCATGAAGCGGAAATCAGACAGAAGAAAAAGAAAAGTGCAGATAAAGAAAACGGCTGCTCTGCTGTTCCTCGGCATGCTTGCAGCCGTCTGCCTCGTCAATCTCATACACAGTGATAAAGAGTTTTCAGACAGGGAAAACCGTATGCTGGAGCAGAAGCCTTCACTGACTGTCACCGGCGTCACAAGCGGCCGTTATATGAAGCAGTACGAATCATATAAGTCGGACCAGTTTGCGGCTAGAAACCTCTGGGTGGCATTGAAGACCAATACGGACCTTCTGATGGGAAAGCGGGACTCCAACGGCGTGTTTAAGGGGAAGGACAGCTATCTGCTGGAAGACATCGCAAAGCCGGACGAGGACCAGATGAAAGAGAACATCGAGGCAATCAAAGCGTTCGAGGAATCATATGTAGATATCCCTGTCTACTTTGCGCTCGTTCCCAATGCAGCCAATATCATGTCCGGCAAGCTGCCGGGCCTGGCGGAGACGGAAGACCAGGGCAGGCAGTTTGAAAGCATAAGAAAAGAACTGGGAGAAGAAGTCAGCTGGGTCGATGTCCAGACGACGCTGAAGAAGCACAAGGATGAGAATATATATTACCGCACGGACCACCACTGGACGACACTTGGTGCAAGCTATGCATATGCAGAACTTGCGGAAGCGATGGGGCTTGACACGGCGAACGGTCCAAAATGGGAGCGGTATGCGGTGAGCAATGATTTTAACGGCACCTTGTCTGCGACGAGCGGATATGAGCAGGGATACCGGGAGCCTATCTACATCTATGCGCCTGAAAAGGGGGAGAAATCGCCCGATGTTATGGTCAGCTATGTAGATGAGCAGAGAAAGTCGGCAAGCCTTTACGACTCCTCAAAGCTAAAAGAGAAGGATCAGTATGCACTGTTCCTTGGAGGCAATTATTCGATGATTGATATCAAGACGACTGCAGATACGCCAAACAGGCTGCTGCTTATTAAGGATTCTTACGCGAATTGTCTTGTCCCCTTCCTGACTCCATTCTTCCGGGAGATTATAATTATTGATCCAAGATATTATTATGGGGATATTCATCAGGTTATGGAAGAGAATAATATCACGAGCGTTTTATTTTTGTATAATGGAAACACATTTGTAAAAGATAACAGTATAAGCGGAGTGCTGAAGAATAATGAGACTGAATAAGTTTATAAGTGAGGCGGGCGTCTGTTCCAGACGTGAGGCCGACAGGCTGATTGAGGCAGGACGTGTGACGGTGGACGGTAAGAAGGCAGTGACCGGCATGCAGGTGGATTCCTCCCATGAAGTACGGGTAGGCAAGAGACTCATAAGAGGCAAAGACGAAAAGATAGTGCTGGCGGTGCATAAGCCCGCCGGTATCGTGTGTACGGAAGACAAGCGGGTAAAGAACAATATTATCCGCTTTTTAAAATATCCGGAGCGTATTACGTACGCGGGAAGGCTGGACAAAGACTCCGAGGGGCTTCTCATCATGACGAACGACGGCGGGCTTATCAACGGCATGATGCGTTCCAGGTACGGGCATGAGAAGGAATACAAAGTGTGGGTGGACAGACCCGTGACAGAAGAATTCATAAGCAGGATGTCTTCAGGCGTAAGGATTACAGACAGAGAGAAAGGCCTTGATGAGACCACCAGGCCGTGCAGGGCGCAAAAGTGCGGGACTTATGTATTCACTGTCATATTGACCCAGGGGCTGAACCGGCAGATTAGAAGAATGTGTGACGCGCTCGGATATAAGGTGAAGCGGCTGGTTAGAATACGGATTATGAATATTGAACTGGGGAATCTAAAACCTGGTGCTTATCGAAAACTGACAGAGCAGGAGTTAATGGAATTATATGAGCAGACAGAAAAAGGAAAGAATGCAGGAACTGGTAGAACAGCTGAATAAGGCGGGAAAAGCATATTATCAGGACGCAGAAGAAATCATGAGCAATTATGAATATGACAGGCTGTATGACGAACTGCTGTCTTTGGAGAAAGAGCTTGGCATTACTCTTTCAGGCAGTCCTACCGCTCATGTCGGTTATGAGGTGCAAAGCGAGCTGCCGAAAGAGCGGCACGACAGTCCGATGCTGTCACTGGACAAGACGAAAGACGTAGAGGAGCTCAAAAAGTTTGCCGGAGACCAGAAGGTGATGATGTCATGGAAGCTGGACGGCCTGACGATCGTGCTTACGTACCGGGACGGGGAGTTATATAAAGCAGTTACGAGAGGCAACGGTGAAGTCGGTGAAGTCATCACGAACAACGCCAGAGTATTCAAGAACATCCCAATCCAGATAGCTTATAAAGGGGAGCTGATTCTGAGGGGCGAAGCGGTGATAGGATATAAGGATTTTGCAAGAATCAACAAAGAGATAGAGGATGCCGACGCAAGATATAAGAATCCCCGCAACCTTTGCAGCGGCTCTGTACGCCAGCTGAACAATGAGATTACGGCCAGGCGCAATGTCAGGTTCTATGCGTTTACGCTCGTACAGGCAGAGGGGGTCGATTTTCGCAATTCGAGAGTCTGTCAGATGGAATGGCTGAAGGGACAGGGATTTGAAGTAGTAGAATATCACGTAGTTACCAAGGATACGCTGGAGGAAGAAGTTATTAAATTTTCGGAAAAAATAGCCGGAAACGATTTCCCATCGGACGGACTTGTGTTAGTATATGATGATGTGGAATACGGCCGGTCGCTGGGAAGAACTTCCAAGTTTCCAAGAGACTCGTTTGCTTTCAAATGGGCGGACGAGACGAAGGAGACGAAGCTGCTTGAGATAGAGTGGAGCCCGTCCAGGACAGGGCTGATTAATCCGGTCGCCATATTTGAGCCGGTAGAGCTTGAAGGCACTACGGTCAGCAGAGCCAGCGTCCATAACTTAAGCATAATGGAGGAGCTGGAGCTTGGCGTCGGCGATGAGATAGAAGTATACAAGGCCAACATGATTATCCCGCAGATAGCCGAGAACCTGACGAGAAGCGGCGTAACAGACATTCCTGCGCACTGTCCGGTGTGCGGTGGTGATACGGAGGTGAAGCAGGTCAGCAATGCCAGGGCATTGTACTGTGTGAATCCGGAATGCCAGGCAAAGCATCTGAAGTCGTTTGCCCTTTTTGTAAGCAGGGATGCCCTGAATATTGAAGGATTATCTGAAGCAACACTGGAAAAATTCATCGTGAAGGGGTATATTAAAGAGTATGCAGATATATTTCATCTTGACCGTCACCAGGAAGAGATCCAGACGATGGAGGGGTTCGGGGAGAAATCCTATCGCAATCTAATCGAGAGCATAGAGAAAGCAAGGACAACGACACTGCCCAGGGTCATCTATGGGCTTGGGATAGCCAATATCGGTCTAGCCAATGCCAAGATGATATGCAGGGAATTCGGCTATGATATTGATAAGATGCTTCTTGCCGGCGTGGAAGAGCTCAGCGCGATACAGGGCGTGGGAGGCGTAATAGCCGGGGCCTTCGTAGAATACTTCTCGGATGAGAAGCATGTGCGTATATTCCGCGAACTTCTGGAAGAGCTGACCATACCTGAAGAGGAGATGAAGCAGCAGGAACAGAGATTTACAGGCGTTAACTTTGTAATAACCGGAAGTGTGGAACACTTCGCTAACCGGGGAGAGGTAAAGGAACTCATAGAAAGCCTTGGCGGAAAAGTGACAGGTTCCGTGACTTCCAAGACAAATTACCTCATAAATAATGATGTGGCATCCACATCATCCAAGAATAAGAAAGCCAATGAACTGGGGATTCCCATCATATCTGAAAAAGATTTCCTGGAAATGCTCGGTGATAGTCAGGGCTGACAGAAAGAAGGGAAGAAATGACTGATAAGGATAAGAATAAGGAAATGAACGACACAGAGATAGAGAAAGTGGACGATGCTAACGTAGAAGTGGAAGACACGAAAAAGGAAGACGATGAATACGAAAAAGTCTGCTTTATCTGCCACCGTCCGGAGAGCACCGCAGGCAAGATGATAGAACTGCCTAACAATATATCCGTGTGCAGCGACTGTATGCAGAAGAGCTTTGACGCCATGAGCAGCGGACAGATAGATTACAGCCAGCTCATGAACATGCCGGGGGTCCAGGTGTTCAATATGTCTGACATGGAGCAGCAGAATGTCCCGAAACAGCAGAAGATCAAAAAGAAAAAGGAAAGCGAAGAGAAAAAGCCTCTGATTGATATCAGGGAGATTCCGGCGCCTCATAAGATCAAGTCGAGCCTGGATGAATATGTAGTCGGCCAGGAGTATGCCAAGAAAGTGATGTCCGTCGCGGTGTATAACCACTATAAGAGGGTTGCCACGGACACGATGGATGACATTGAGATTGAGAAGTCGAATATGCTGATGATCGGTCCTACCGGCTCCGGCAAGACATACCTTGTTAAGACGCTGGCGCGTCTTCTTGACGTACCGCTTGCCATAACAGACGCCACCTCTCTTACGGAGGCCGGCTACATAGGAGACGATATAGAGAGTGTCGTATCCAAGCTGCTGGCAGCTGCTGACAACGATGTGGAGAAGGCGGAACAGGGCATCATATTCATTGATGAGATAGACAAGATTGCCAAGAAGAAGAACACGAGCCAGAGGGACGTCAGCGGGGAATCGGTCCAGCAGGGAATGCTTAAGCTCCTGGAAGGGAGCGATGTGGAAGTGCCCGTCGGGGCGAACAGTAAGAATGCCATGGTGCCTCTTACTACGGTAAATACGAGAAATATTCTGTTCATATGCGGCGGGGCTTTCCCAGATTTGGACGGTATTATCAAAGAGCGCCTGTCGAAGCAGTCATCTATCGGTTTCGGGGCGGACTTGAAAGATAAATATGATCATGACAAGACGATTCTGGAGAAGGTGACGATAGAAGATCTGCGTAACTTTGGAATGATACCGGAGTTTATCGGCCGGCTTCCGATTATATTCACATTGCGCGGACTCGATGAAGATATGCTCGTCAAGATACTGAAGGAGCCGAAGAACGCGATTTTAAAGCAGTATCAGAAACTGCTGGCTCTGGATGAGGTAAAGCTGGATTTTGACGAAGGGGCTTTGGGCGCCATCGCCAGGAAAGCGATAGAGAAAGATACCGGTGCAAGAGCGCTGCGTGCCATCATCGAGGAATTCATGCTGGATATCATGTATGAGATTCCGAAGGATGACAATATCGGAGAAGTGACGATTACCAAAGAATACATAGAAGGAACGGGAGGACCTGTCATCATGCTCAGAGGACAGGAAGTTGCGAGGTTGAGATAATGAATAGTTATAGTTATTTGCTGGATCTGGCAATTATTTTGTTATGTACGAAACTGTTAGGACTGGCTACGCGGAAGGTACAGATGCCGCAGGTGGTGGGAGCGCTGCTTGCAGGGCTTCTGCTTGGTCCCGCGGTGGCAGGCGTGCTGACGGAGACGAGCTTCATCCATGAGGTCGCCGAGATTGGAGTTATCGTTCTTATGTTCTGCGCGGGACTTGAGACCGACATCAAGGAACTAAAGGCGAGCGGGAAGGCGTCGTTCGTCATCGCGCTCTGTGGCGTGCTTGTACCGCTTGCAGGCGGCTTCGGTCTGGCTTATTTTTTCAACAGGCCGGATATGATTGCATCTGACGCGGCGGCAAGCATATTTCTCCAGAATATATTTATAGGGATTATCCTGACAGCGACCTCTGTCAGCATTACGGTCGAGACGCTCAAAGAGATGGGCAAGCTCAAGACCCGCTCCGGGAATGCGATACTGGGAGCTGCCATTATCGACGATATACTCGGTATCATTGCTCTTACCGTAGTGACGAGCATGGCAGACCCGTCTGTACATATTGGTGCGGTCATGCTGAAGATTGTTGGTTTCTTCGTCTTCTCAGCAGTGGCCGGCTTCATCTTCTACAAAGTATACAAAGCATGGACAGAGGGCGCGTCCAGAGGGCTGCACAGGCACGTAATCATCGCGTTCGTGTTCTGCCTTCTCATGGCATATATCGCGGAACAGTATTTTGGTGTGGCGGATATTACCGGTGCGTTTATCGCGGGCCTGATTATATCCAATACAGAGCGGTCTGTATTTATCCAGACGAAGTTTGATACACTGTCGTATATGCTGCTGTCTCCCGTATTCTTTGCGAGTATCGGGCTGAAGGTCGTGCTTCCTAAGATGAGCGGCCTCATCGTCGCGTTTGCCCTGCTTCTTATGGTGGTGGCGGTCCTGACGAAGATTATTGGCTGTGGCCTCGGGGCAAAAGTATGCGGCTATAAGCCGTATCAGTGTAAGCGGATCGGCGTCGGCATGATATCGCGTGGCGAGGTTGCCCTGATCGTGGCGAGCAAAGGCACGGCGGTAGGGCTTATGAGTTCTGCATTCCTCGGACCTGTAGTAATCATGGTCGTATTTACGACAATTATTACCCCTGTTCTTCTGAAAATCATCTTCAAGAAGGGTCCGGATCTCCCGGTAGCAAAGGAGAAGGAAGTATCCAGCTACTATGAAGGGGCTTCTATTCTGCGTGGAGAAGAAAAATAGCTTTATGCACATAGAAGCATACTTTCCTCATATACTTTATTAAAAAGTATATGAGGTTTTTTTATGGACGATGCAATATGCAAGGAGCAGATATTATCCCAGGATTACTGGGATTTTATTTTTCCGGGTTTCCGCAGCATTAGCGATATGGGACTTGAAGGTGACCAGTATTGTATGCAGGATATGGACTATGGATATAAAGCGATATACGTAGACAGCGAAGAAATGGAACCTTTAAGCATAGAAAGATACTGGTATAATGCTATCCCAAACTGCTATTGCCTGCTGGATATGGCTGCCCTGAACGAATCGGGGATAACTGCCGCGCAGAATTATCCGGCTCTGCAGCTTATGGGCACTGGCGTAATGATTGGATTTGTGGATACGGGAATTGATTATAAGAATTCTGTATTCCGCAATCTGGACGGAAGCACAAGAATTGCAGGAATCTGGGATCAGACGATTCAGGATGGCACACCGCCGGAGGGATTCGCATTCGGCAGCGAATACCGTGAAGATCTGATTAACGAGGCCCTTCGGTCAGGTACACCCGATGAGCTTGTACCGACAGCGGATACAAATGGGCACGGGACGTTTCTGGCCAGTGTAGCGGCCGGAGGGGCAGATGTGGAAAACCAGTTTCTCGGGGCGGCTCCGGAGTCCACCATTGCAGTTGTAAAACTTAAAGAGGCCAAGGACTATCTGAAGGAGTTCTATAAGATTAGGCCGGATGCAATCTGCTATCAGGAAAATGACATCATGCTCGGCCTCCGCTATCTGAGCCTGCTGGCGGCAGAACGGAAGATACCCCTCGTCATGTGTATCGCGCTTGGAACAAATTTTGGAGGACATAACAGCGCCACGCTGCTTTCAAACGTACTTAACAGGTATTCCACAACAATCAACCGGATTGTAGTAATCGGCGGAGGAAATGAAGCAAATGAACGGCATCATTTTTCTGGCACATTAGAAAATATGAGGGAACAGAGAGAAGTTGAAATCCGGGTGGGGGCAGGAGTAAGTGGATTTGTTGCGGAATTGTGGACTTCGATTCCAAACGTGATGACCGTATCCATCATATCTCCTTCCGGAGAGCGTACGCCGGTCATCTCCATCCGGCAGGGGAGCAGATATGTGTTTACGTTCACATTTGACCAGACAAGGGTTACCGTAGAATACAGGCTGCTTACAGAGAACAATGACGCTCAGCTTATCTTCCTGAAATTTGACGGCCCTTCCGAGGGTATATGGAGGGTCGCGGTGCAGCCGCTCCAGCTCTCTGACGGCGTGTTCCATATGTGGCTTCCTGTGAAGGAGTTCCTGAGCGGGGAAGTCTTCTTCTTAGAAGCAGACCCGGAGACGACCATCACGGAGCCTGGGAGCACGACCTACAGCATGACGGTAGCTTACTACAACAGTGTGGACAATAGTATTGATATTAATTCCGGGAGAGGGTATACTAGAGATGGTTACATCAAACCGGACTTTGCAGCACCCGGTGTGGGCGTGACCGGCGCCGTGCCCGGCGGAAGATTTGCAGCCAGAACGGGCTCAAGCGTTGCGGTCGGATTGACCTGTGGTGCATCTGCCCTTATGGCGGAGTGGCTCGTGAGGGAGCAGGAGCTGAACCTTGGGGCGGGAGCCAGCGAGGTCAGGAATCTGTTCGTGCTTGGAGCGCAGCAGAAGCCTCTGTTAGATTATCCGAATCGGCAGTGGGGCTATGGGACACTGGACGTGTACCAGTCGCTAGACAGGCTGAGAAGATTATAGTGAAAAGGTAGAATGAAAAACAAAGGAGTGTCAGATATGGCAGATTTTTTTGAGGACTTAGGAAAGAGAATATCCGAGGTGGCGAATGACATCGGGAAAAAGACGGAAGATACGCTGGAAATCCAGAAGCGCAGGAGTGATATCCGCACTCTGAAACGTGCAAGTGAGAGAGACCTTATGGACATCGGCAAGATGGTATATGACAAGTTCCGGCAAGGTGAGGTAAATGACACAGACTGTATTGCGCTTTGCGAAGAGATTGAGAAACGCGGCTTACAGATAGAAAAACAGGAAGAGGAAATAGCAAGGATCAGAGGAGAACGATAGATGGCTGTACTGGCAGTTGGTATTATGGCACTCCTGTTCAGCTTGGATATGCTGCTGAAGCAGCATGTAGAGGAGAATCTGGACAGCGGGGAAGAAAAAGAGCTTGTCAAAGAGAAGATTGTAATCCGAAAAGTGTATAACAGAGGATTCATGCTGCATGCGCTGGATAAATGTCCCTGTCTTGTGAAGTCAGTGACGGCGGTAATGGGAGCAGCACTCGCTGCCTGTAATGTACTGCTGTTTGCAAGAAAGGGGCGGCGTGTGGAGAAGCTTGGCACGGGCATATTCAGCGCAGGAGCGTACAGCAATATATTTGACCGCCTGGTAAGAGGGAAAGTAATCGATTACATAGGATTTAGAAGCAAGAATGATTTCCTGTCCCGACTGACGGTGAATCTGGCGGATATATTTATCGTGGCGGGCCTTATATTGTCAGGTTTGGGCAGATTATTACCAGGGGCCGGATCCCGTTCATGAGTGGCGTTTAAGTAAAGTGGCTGCGGACTGGGAGCCGGGTGGCATCTGCTTCGATGCGTCCGAGGCTTCGACTATTTCACGTATCCCTAACCCTGCAGAATGCGCGCCGATAGCGGCTTACATCCCGCAGGATAAAGGCTACGGAAAGGATTCTTCGGCTCTTCTTCATTACGATTACTTTCATCCAAAGCACTTCCATCAGCCGGTAACGTCACACAGTCAGCCCCGCCCGTGCCAGTAAAGTAGATAGCCGCTGGGGCGGTAGGGAGCAGATGCGAAGGTGTAAGCGGAAGGGACGGAGAATCCTCACCAGATTCCTTGGCTTGTGGGATGAGAGCCGCAATCGGCGAACATTCTACAAGCTTAGGAATCTGTGTGATAGTCGCAGTTCCCGGACGCATCGGAGCATCTGCCCCCTACCGCCCCAGCGGCGTCCACTTCACTAAACAAAGTATTCTTTTATCTGCCCCAGTATGATACCCATCAGCCGCGTCCTTGCCTCCACGCTGGCCCATGCTACATGGGGCGTGATGAACAGGCGCCGGCTGTCTTTGATACGCCGCAGCGGATTGTCTGGGCTCATGGGTTCTTCACACAGCACATCCAGCCCTGCTGCAGCAATGTCACTTCGTTCCAGTGCATTGTATAAATCCTCCTCTACAACGATAGGGCCACGCCCAAGGTTCAGGAAGATGCAGCTCTTTTTCATCTTCTCCAGCTTTTCGGCATTGATGAGGTTTTGCGTATATTCGTTCAACGGAGCGTGAACCGATATGATATCGGATTCCCGAAGCAGGGTATCCATATCTACCTGATGATATCCTTCCTGTGGTGCGCTGCCTGAAGGTGAGGCGTAGATGACATGCGCACCAAAAGCCTCTGCGATAGAGGCGACACGTCTGCCGATGTTGCCGAGTCCGATAATCCCCCATGTCTTGCCAGATAATTCATAGAACACTTCTTCAAAATGGGTGAAGATGGTGTCGTTCGTATAGCGGTCCTCCTTGACATAATCGTCATAGTAGCGCAGCTTTTCCAGCAGATAGAACAGCATGGCAAACGTGTGCTGTGCGACAGACTCGGTAGAATATCCGGCTACGTTGCGCCAGGCGATGTGGCGGCTGTCCAGATAATCCTTATCCAGATTGTTTGTTCCTGTCGCGGTGACACAGACTAGCTTAAGCCGTCTGGCCTCGCCGATTGTAGACTCATTGATCTGCACTTTGTTGATGACGATAACGTCTGCATCTTTTACCCGTTCAGGCACTTGTTCTGAAGTAGAAAAAGAATACTTGGTAACAGTTCCGAGTTCTTCGAATCCTGATAAATCGATGTCGTCGCCAATTGTCTTGGCATCCAGAAATACAATATTCATACATACCTCCCGCATAATTGATTTACATAACTGCCAGTGTCACAATAGTATCATGGAATACATACATTTTCAACGGTCAGCTTTCCAAGGGAATATATGGAAATAAGTACACCGAATGTATTGAAAACCTGGGACTTACAACCAGTCGAAAGACATGGCAAAGCCGCATGGACAGGGAGCCTGCGGGTCTGACAACCTGCGTCTGTACCGTTGGTATTAACCGTAATTATAATAAAATCTTAAGGCGTAATAAGTTGCGGCACCTATATCATTATTGTATAATTAACAGCATGATATAGATAACAGCATTCATGTTACATGCTTAATATAGACATACAGATGAAGAAGGGGAAGACATGGGCAGCAATAGAAGGAGAAGACAGCAGGTACGCCGCCAGTTCGTTATTCTTGGAGGCTTTATCATACTTATCGCGGCAACCGTTTATGGCTTTGGCATGCAGCGTTCGAAAAAAGACGAGACGCAGGCGGCGGCAAAGATAGAAGCAGATGTTACAAAGGAAGACAGCAAGAAGGCAAAAGAGACGACTACAGAACCAAAAGAGGAGACATCCGCGCAGCGGCTTGCACGTGTGAAGAAACAGGCGACGGCGGCAGGATATCCGAAAGGTGTAATAGAACTGCTTGATAAGAATGAAGAGACGGTACAGTTCGTGGAGGATTACGGAAAGAAAAAAGACAATCCGAATGCGGATTCCATCGGCAGCGGATTTACGAAAGGGCAGATTCCGCTGCTGCTCCAGTGGGACGAGCGGTGGGGATACGCGCCTTATGGCACAAGTATCGTAGCCGTGAGCGGCTGTGGTCCGACGTGCCTGTCCATGGTAGTCAGCGGTCTTACAGGGGACTGGTCGGTCACGCCGGCGAAAGTGGCAGCCTACGGTTCAGAGAATGGTTTCGTGGATGAAGATAACAATACATACTGGCGTTTTATGGAAGAAGCGCCGGCTAACTGGAATGTGAAGGCGAAGGAGATTCCGCTTGTGGAACAGCAGGTGGCGGCGGAACTCCAGGCAGGACATCCGGTCATCTGCAGCGTGGGGCCGGGTGATTTTACAGATAACGGTCATTTCATCGTGCTCACAGGCTACAATGACGGAGCATTGACCATTAACGACCCGTTCAGCCAGAAGAACAGCAGCCGGACATGGACCTTCGGTGAAATCCAGGATCAGATAGCAGCCATGTGGGTATATTCACTATAGCCGGGGGAGGAGATACCTCATATTGTAGCAGAAAGTATATATTCAGGCTTCACTTGCAGTCTTGCAATGAGACGGCATTTCGTGTGTCAGCTTCATAACAGCAGAAAATAGTATCCTTAGAAAAGCTTATGCCATGACTGGCACAGGCTTTTTTATTACCGCCAAGAACGTGTGAAAGTACATGCTATATTCTTGCGAGAATCTGTATTTTCAAAGAATTAGCACTCGGAGCTTGACAGTGCTGATAATATTTGTTATAGTACGTGTAGAACAATTTGGAATTATGCAGGTTAGGAGGCAGCCACTATGAATATAAATAAATTTACACAGAAATCACTGCAGGCCGTGCAGGACTGTGAACGTATCGCAATGGAATACGGCAACCAGGAAATTGAACAGGAACATCTGCTATATGCTCTGCTCGTACAGGATGACAGCCTGATTCTGAAATTAATGGAAAAGATGGGGATAGAAAAAACGGTCTTCATCAATCGCGTGGAAGAGGGACTCCGAAAGCGCACAAAAGTTCAGGGCGGGCAGCCTTTTGTAGGACAGGACCTGAACAAGGCGCTCATCCATGCGGAAGACGAGGCTAAGCATATGGGGGATGAATACGTGTCTGTCGAGCATCTGTTCCTTTCCCTTTTGAAATATCCGAATAAAGAACTGAAGCTTATTTTCCGTGAACTTGGGATCAAGCGGGATGCTTTTCTACAGGCACTTGCGACGGTAAGAGGCAGCCAGAAGGTTACAAGCGATAATCCGGAGGCGACATATGACACATTGAACAAATATGGCTCGGATCTGGTGGAACGCGCCAGAGACCAGAAGCTGGATCCAGTCATAGGCAGAGATGCGGAGATAAGGAACCTTGTACGTATCCTGTCCAGGAAGACGAAGAACAACCCGGTTCTTATCGGGGAGCCAGGTGTCGGGAAGACAGCGGTCGTAGAAGGTCTGGCACAGCGTATCGTGCGGGGAGACGTACCGGAAGCGCTGAAGGACAAGACGATATTCTCGCTGGATATGGGAGCGCTCGTAGCCGGGGCCAAATACCGCGGCGAGTTCGAAGAGCGTCTGAAAGCAGTTCTGGAGGAAGTAAAGAACAGTGACGGGAAGATTATCCTGTTCATAGATGAGCTGCACACGATTGTAGGTGCGGGTAAGACAGACGGGGCCATGGATGCAGGGAATATGCTCAAGCCGATGCTTGCCAGAGGTGAGCTCCACTGTATCGGCGCTACCACTCTGGATGAATACCGCCAGTATATCGAGAAGGATGCCGCGCTGGAGCGGCGCTTTCAGCCGGTGCTCGTGGATGAGCCTACGGTGGAGGATGCGATATCGATTTTGCGTGGCTTAAAAGAAAGATACGAAGTATTCCATGGAGTCAAGATAACGGACGGAGCGCTTGTAGCTGCCGCTACGCTTTCCGACCGGTATATTTCCGACCGTTTCCTTCCTGACAAGGCCATCGACCTGGTAGATGAAGCATGTGCGCTTATCAAGACAGAACTGGACTCCATGCCAGCAGAACTGGACGAATTGCAGCGCAAGATCATGCAGCTGGAGATCGAGGAGGCAGCGCTCAAGAAGGAGGAAGACCGACTGAGCAGGGACCGCCTTGGACATCTTCAGCAGGAGCTGGCTGAACTTCGGGAAGAATTCGCCGGGAAGAAAGCCCAGTGGGATAATGAGAAAGTCGGAGTAGAGCGGGTACAGAAGATGCGAGAAGAGATAGAACAGGTGAACAAGGATATCCAGAAAGCACAGCAGTCATACGATCTGGAAAAGGCGGCCGAGCTTCAGTACGGCAGGCTCCCACAGCTCAAAAAGCTGCTGGAAGAGGAAGAGGCTAAGATAAAGGATGAAGAACGTTCTCTTGTCCACGAAAGCGTGACCGACGAAGAGATTGCCAGAATCGTATCAAGATGGACCGGGATACCTGTCTCAAGGCTAAACGAAAGCGAGAGGAGCAAAACGCTTCATCTGGCGGATGAGCTTCATAAGCGTGTCATAGGCCAGGATGAAGGGGTGGAGCTTGTCACAGAGGCAATCATCCGCTCCAAAGCAGGCATCAAAGATCCAGGCAAACCGATAGGTTCCTTCCTGTTCCTTGGTCCTACAGGAGTCGGAAAGACAGAACTTGCGAAAGCGCTGGCGGAAAGCCTCTTCGATGACGAGAACAATATGATCCGTATCGATATGAGCGAATATATGGAGAAATATTCCGTGTCCAGGCTGATAGGAGCCCCTCCGGGATATGTAGGCTATGACGAAGGGGGACAGCTCACGGAGGCCGTCAGAAGGAAACCGTATTCTGTCGTCCTGTTTGACGAAGTAGAAAAGGCGCATCCGGATGTGTTCAATGTGCTGCTGCAGGTGCTGGATGACGGACGTATCACCGATTCCCAGGGGCGCACGGTAGACTTTAAGAATACGATTCTTATTATGACATCCAATATCGGCTCGGCCTATCTGCTGGACGGAATCGATGCAGACGGCAATATCAGCCAGGAGAGCCAGGACGCGGTGATGGACGACTTGAGGGCACATTTCCGTCCCGAGTTCCTGAACCGGCTTGACGAGATGATTATGTTCAAGCCACTGACGAAAGCTGATATCTACAGTATCATCGATCTGCTGACAGACGATGTGAATAAACGTCTTGCAGACAAAGAGATATCCATAGCTCTGACGGAGGCGGCGAAGAATCTCGTGGTGGAGGGCGGTTATGATCCTACCTACGGCGCAAGGCCTCTGAAGCGCTATCTGCAGAAGAATGTAGAAACGCTGGCCGCAAAGCTGATGCTTCAAGGAGATATTGGAGCGGGAGAGACGATCGTCATAGACGTGGAAGATGGAAAGCTCTCCGCAAGCACCCGGAAGAATCTCTTGTAAACGTATGTTCTGCATGATAGAATGAGGACAGCACAGGAGAAGGGATTCTCAGGGGAGGGCAGACCATGCGCCGTATCGTATTCCATATAGATGTCAACTCGGCCTATTTAAGCTGGACGGCAGTAGAACAACTAAAGAATGGTGCAGAGACAGACATCAGGACTATACCTGCCATTATCGGCGGAAACCAGGAGTCGCGCCATGGGGTAGTTCTGGCGAAGTCGCTACCTGCGAAGAAGTTCGGCATCCGCACAGGGGAACCTGTTGCGAATGCCCTTCGCAAGTGCGGCAACCTGCATATGGAGCCGCCCGACCATGCACTGTACCATGAGTACAGCAGCCGGCTGATGGAATATCTGCGGTCTTGTACGCCGGATATAGAGCAGGTCAGCGTGGATGAGTGCTATATGGATTTCACGGGGATAGCGGGACGGTTTGCCTCACCTGTAGCAGGCGCGCTGGAGATAAAGAATGAGATATGCAGGAGGTTCGGATTCACGGTCAATATAGGAATCTCCACGAACAAGCTGCTGGCTAAGATGGCCTCGGATTTTGAAAAGCCGGATAAGGTGCACACGCTATTTCCGGAAGAGATAGGGATAAAGATGTGGCCGTTGCCTGTCTGGGAACTATATATGGCAGGCCATTCGAGCGTGGAGACGCTTAAGAAGCTGGAGATACGTACGATAGGCAATATGGCGCAGGCAGATCCGGATATTCTGGAGCTTCATCTGAAAAGCCACGGAAGGAAACTGTGGGAATATGCCAATGGCATCGATAATTCAGAAGTGATAACAGAAAAGGTGGAGGCCAAAGGAATCGGCAATTCCACCACCCTGTCTAAGGATGTGGCGACGGAAGAGGAGGCCAGGAAGGTGCTGCTTGGACTTGCGGAAAGCGTAGGTGCAAGGCTGCGTGAAGCAAAACAGAAGGCAGGAATGCTCAGTGTGGAAATCAAATACTACAACTTTGAGACCGCGTCCCACCAGCGGCAGCTGGCAAAACCGACGAACAGCGACACGGACATCTACCACGCTGCGGCAGAGCTGTTCCGGGAACTTTGGACGAAAGTGCCGATCCGTCTGCTCGGCATACGGAGTTCGAAGCTCGTAAAGCAGGATGAGCCGGAGCAGCTGACCATATTCGACCTGCCAGTGGTACAGGACCGTGAAAAGGCAGACACGGATAGAGGTGCGAGACAGAAAAAGCTCGATAAGGCACTGGATGAGATAAAGAGAAAGTACGGGAAAGACGCGGTCCGGCGCGGACGTTTTCTTGAACCAGGAGATAACGGCTCTGGCAGCAGGTGACAATATATAAAGTAACAGTACAAAAATAATTATAATGCTGACATACAGATGTCATGTTTGTCGTGCTATGCTCTAACAAAAAGGAGCGTGTACAATATGATTGAATCAAGATGCGGGCTGCAGTGCAGTGAGTGCGGATACAGGGAACAGATGAGCTGCGGGGGCTGCAGCAGTATAGAGAAGCCATTCTGGGGAGATGCATGTCCGGTCAAATCGTGCTGTGAGGATAAGAGCCACGGACACTGCGGCCAGTGTAAAGAATTTCCGTGTGGCCTGCTGAACCAGTTTGCTTACGACAAAGAGCAGGGAGACGACGGAAAACGCATTGAACAGTGCAGGAAATGGAGCGTGGAGTAGAATCTTATGTATATTCTTTTTGAAATTATTGCAGGTGATGTGTTGACAAAAAAATAATCTATAGATATACTAATAAACATAAGAGCAGTTGCGAATTATATCTTTATAGTTTGTGGCTGCTTTTTTGTGTGTAAAATCAGGTTGTCCGGAATCATTTGTCGGACAGAGATTAAAGATAAGACCAGGAAAGAGAGGTAGACAAAGATGAAAAATATTAACTGGAGAGAAACAGGAATCGATATTCTGGTAGATATCGCGGCAGGTATGGTTATCGCTATAGGAGTGTATAATTTTGCCCTGAATGCTAACTTCCCTGTAGCCGGCTTCTCTGGAATCGCGATTATCATGTACCATCTTCTCGGTCTGCCAGTGGGGTTGGGCACGATTATACTGAATATCCCGGTAGCAATATTCTGTTATAAGTTCCTGGGGCGTAACTTCTTTCTGAAGTCACTGAAGTCTATGGTCATATCTTCTGTCTTTATGGATTACGTGGCCCCGCTTTTGCCTGTGTACGAAGGCAGCCGCCTGCTGGCGGCCCTGTGTATGGGGGTATTGTGCGGAATAGGCTATGCCATGATCTTCATGCGCGGCTCGTCCACAGGAGGGCAGGATTTCATCAGTGTTGCGATTAAGAAGGTAAGGCCGCATATGACGCTTGGAATCATCACGTTTGCCCTTGATATTATAACGATCATCCTGGGAAGCGTACTCGTGTTCAAAGACGTTGACGGGTTTATCTACGGTGTGATTGTCACCTACCTTATGGCCATCGTGATGGACCGGATCATGTACGGCATCGACGAAGGCAAGATGACATTCATCGTCACAGAACACGGCGACGATGTGGCAGAACAGATTGACGAGTACTCCGGAAGAGGATCTACGATACTGAAAGGAATGGGCAGCTACTCCAAAGAGAAGAAAGACGTCGTCATGTGTGCATGTAACAATAAGCAGATGTACACGATTAAGAAAATGGTGCATAAGATTGATCCGCAGGCATTTACGATAATAATGGAATCCAACGAAGTCGTTGGAGAAGGATTCAAAGAAGAGATTAAAGAATTGTAATTTAGAAATGTTGCTCCATGATCAGGTGGAGCAACATTTTATTCTATAGGAGCAGTCTGTACGCTGCACTGCCTATCATCCTTATTCTACATGCTCGTTTCGCCGGCGTATAGCTTCACCAGCTCGAGGATGATATCCACGCTCTTATCCATTCCTTCTACGGTGATGTGCTCATACGGGCCGTGATAGGCGTGTCCGCCGGTGCCGAGGTTCGGGCAGGGAAGCCCCTTGTAGCTGAGCTGGCAGCCGTCTGTGCCTCCGCGGATCGGCAGGATGATTGGTTCCACGCCCGCTTTTTCGCATGCTGCTTTCGCATTGTCGATGAGGTGCATGCATCCGTCAATTATCCCGGCCATATTCTTATACTGTTCTGTTATCGTCAAGCGGACCGTTCCTTCCCCCCACTTTTCATTCATATTCTTTTCGATGAGCCGCAGCGTGTTCTTGCGGGCCTCGAAGAAGTTCCCGTCATGGTCTCTGACGATGTAGCTGAGCTGTGCTGCGCCGCATTCCCCTGACATGCTGACCAGGTGGTAGAAGCCTTCATAGCCCTCGGTTCCTCTTGGCGTCTCCATGCCGGGCAGGAGCGAGTTGATTTCCATAGCGACCAGGCTTGCGTTGATCATCGTGTCCTTGCCGGAGCCCGGGTGCACATTGAATCCTTTGATATCGAACCGGGCTTTGCACGCGTTGAAATTCTCATACTGGATTTCGCCTTCCGTATCGCCGTCCAGCGTATATGCATATTCGGCACCAAAGTCTTCCACGTTAAAGTGGACGGCCCCTGTCCCAATCTCCTCGTCCGGTGCGAAGGCGATGCTGATTGGACCATGTGGAATGCCTTCATCACGCAGACGTTCAGCCATCGTCAGAATCTCTGCAATGCCTGCCTTGTCATCTGCCCCTAGAATGGTAGTCCCGTCGCTTGTGATAAGCGTACATCCTTTCAATCCTCTTAAATGTCCGAACGTATCTGCGCTCAGCACCCGGCCGCTGTCCCCAAGCATGAGATCTTCTCCGTCATAATCTTCCGTAATGACAGGCTTGATTTCATGGTCGCAGAAATCAGACACTGTGTCCATATGGGCGATAAATCCGATGGAGGTCCGTCCCTCATATCCCGGTGTCGCCGGTATCTTTCCGTACAGATAGCACTGGCTGTCGGTATGGACGTTGGCCAGGCCTAGTGCTTTCATCTCTTCTTCCAGTATCGCTGCCAGATGGAACTGGCACTGTGACGACGGCACAGTCTTGCTGTCCTCATCGCTCGGTGTACGTACTGCAACATACTTCAGCAGTCTTTCATAAGCTTTCAAAGTTTCATTCCCCTTTCAACAGTTTGACTCTATTGTAACGCAGATGAAGCCGGAAATCCACCCTTAGCTGACCGTGCACGCCTTTGTCGGCGGAGGGTATGGCATTTGAAAATATTTAATGTTATAATACCCTTGATGAGATTAAATCAGGAGGCAGGAAAAACATGATATTAACCGATTTATTGGAACGTTTAGAATATGAAGTTGTGCAGGGGAGCGATGTGGCGGAAGTAACCGAGCTTACGAACGACTCCCGCAAGGTAGTCCCGGGCAGCGTGTTTGTATGCATCAGCGGTGCTGTGTCAGATGGGCATGCATATGTAAAAGAAGTTGCGGAGAAAGGGGCGGCGGCAGTTGTCGTGGAGAAGCAGGTGGAAGCACCGGACTCCGTGACGGTCATACATGTGGACGATACACGCTATGCGCTGGCACTCATGTCCGCGGCATACTTCGGGTATCCGGCTGAGAAGCTCAAAGTAATCGGAATCACAGGCACGAAGGGAAAGACGACGACGACCTATATGGTAAAGTCCATACTGGAAGGCGTGGGACATAAGGTCGGGCTTATCGGGACGATTGAGGCGGTTATCGGGGATAAGACGATACCTGCAAGCAATACGACTCCAGAGTCATACACGATACACAAGTATTTTAAAGAGATGGTCGATGCCGGGTGTGACAGCGTCGTCATGGAAGTATCTTCCCAGGGGCTGATGCTGCACAGGACGGCGGGGATTCCGTTTGAAATCGGTATCTTCACGAATCTGGGCGAGGACCATATCGGACCGAACGAGCACAAGGATTTTGAGGACTACAAGCGCTGTAAAGGAATTCTGTTTACCCAGTGCAGGCTCGGAATCGCCAATGTGGATGACCGATGGTTCGAAGATGTATTCCGACATGCAACGTGCAGGACGGAGACATTTGGATTTTCTGAAAAGGCAGATCTTAGAGCCACGAGTGTCGAACACATTTCAAGGCCCGGATACCTGGGCGTCAGATATCATGTCGGCGGGCTGATGGATTTTGATGTGGAGATAGATATCCCAGGTAAATTCAGCGTCTATAATTCACTGACGGCGATTGCAGTATGCAGACATTTTAATGTTCCGGAGGAAGAGATCAAGAAGGCGTTGAAAGTGGCAAAGGTTAAGGGCCGGATTGAAATGGTCAAGGTGTCTGACGACTTTACATTTATGATAGATTATGCACACAATGCCATGAGCCTTAAGAGCCTGCTTGACACGCTGAGAGATTATGATCCGGGACGTCTTGTGACCGTGTTCGGCTGCGGCGGCAACCGTTCCAGGACGCGCCGTTTTGAGATGGGTGAAGTATCAGGGAGGCTTGCGGACTTTACCGTCATCACGTCCGACAACCCTAGGTTCGAGGAGCCGCAGGCCATCATCGACGATATCATAACCGGCATAGAGAAGACCGATGGAGCGTATATCGCCATCTGCGACAGGAAAGAAGCTATCCGGTACGCCATAGAACATGGGCGCGCGGGAGACGTCATCATACTTGCGGGCAAAGGCCATGAGACGTATCAGGAGATAAAAGGCGTGAAGTACGATATGGACGACCGGGTGCTCATTGCAGAAATACTGGAGGAGCAAGGCGCACATGTTCGCTGATATCATTGTCGACATTACCCATGAAAAACTGGACAGAGTATTCTGCTACCGGATTCCGGAGCAGCTCGAAGGGCAGCTGAAAGTCGGGACGGAAGTGGTCGTTCCTTTCGGCCGTGGCAACAAGGAGACGAGAGGGTATGTCACCGGACTGTCCGGGAAGACGGATTACGAGCTGTCCAGGGTGAAGGATATTATCCGGATTGCAGACGAGAGCGTAGCTATCGAATCCAGACTTGTCGCTCTGGCTGCTTGGATGCACGACCACTACGGCGGTACGATGATACAGGCGCTCAAGACCGTGCTTCCAATCAAGAGAAAAGAGCAGCCGAGAGAAAAGAGACGTGTGAGGCTCCTTCTTGGCGAGGAGGAAGGGAAGAAACAGCTGGACGTGTATCTCCATAAGAACCAGAAGGCGCGGGCACGTCTGCTGGCCGCCCTTCTGGATCAGCCGGAGCAGGAGTATGATCTGGTCACTAAGAAGCTGAACATCACGCTGACGGTGATAAGGGCTCTGGAAGAACAGGGGATACTTGCCCTTGAGTCCGAGCGGGAGTTCCGCAATCCGGTACGGCGCAGGACAGGAAAGCGGCAGGAAGTCGAATATACGCAGGAGCAGCGGAATGTCATCGAGACTTTCTGGGGAGACTATAAAGCAGGAATAAGGCGGACATATCTGTTATATGGCGTGACTGGAAGTGGCAAGACCGAAGTATACATGGAGATGATACACAGGGTCCTGCGGGAAGGGAGGCAGGCGATCGTGCTGATTCCCGAGATTGCGCTCACGTATCAGACCGTGATGCGTTTTTACGGGAGGTTCGGCGACCGGGTCTCAATCTTGAACTCCAGGCTCTCCCAGGGAGAACGGTACGATCAGATGGAGCGGGTCAAAGCCGGAGAGGTGGATGTGATGATTGGTCCCCGCTCCGCACTGTTTACACCATTTGCCAATCTGGGCCTGATCGTGATCGATGAGGAACATGAGCCGACATATAAGAGCGAGCAGGTTCCCAGGTACCATACGAGAGAAACGGCCATTAAGCGGGCTGAGATGGAGGGGGCCAGCGTCATGCTGGGTTCCGCCACTCCGTCACTTGAGTCCTTCTACCGCTGCCGTAACAAAGCATATACGTTACTGGAGCTCAAGAACAGGACGAAAAGCCTTGAACTGCCGGATGTGTATACGATAGATATGAGAGAGGAGCTTAGGGCCGGCAACCGCTCCATCTTAAGCGACCGGCTCAAAGAGATGACAGCTGCAAGGCTTGAACGGGGGGAACAGACGATGCTGTTCCTCAACCGCCGGGGATATGCGGGGTTCATTTCTTGCAGAGCGTGCGGATATGTAGTAAAATGTCCTCATTGCGACGTGTCGCTGTCATCGCACAGAGGCGGAAGGCTTGTATGCCACTACTGCGGGCATGAGGAGCCGGCAGTCAGCGCATGCCCTTCATGCGGATCCACATTCATAGGCGGGTTCCGGGCAGGGACGCAGCAGATAGAAGATATCGTTAAGAAGGCATTTCCCCAGGCGAGAGTCCTCAGGATGGATATGGATACGACGAGGGAGAAAGACGGACATGAGAAGATACTCGAGTCGTTTGCAGACGGGGACGCAGATATACTGATTGGTACCCAGATGATAGTAAAGGGGCACGATTTCCCGAATGTTACGCTGGTGGGCATTCTGGCTGCGGATATGTCATTATATTCCAATGATTACCGGGCGGGCGAACGGACGTTCCAGCTGCTGACACAGGCGGCAGGCCGGGCAGGGAGAGGAAGTGGAGGGGGAGAAGTCGTCATCCAGACGTACAGCCCCGACCATTACAGTATCCGTATGGCGGCAGAACAGAATTATGAAGGGTTTTATGAGGCTGAGATGGATTACCGGGAACTGATGGGCTATCCCCCGGTAGAACAGCTGCTTGCCGTGCTCATGACAGGACCGGATGAACAGCTGCTTGAGAAGGCGGCCGGCTATCTGAAAGAGTATGTCGTGCGGATAGACCGTACCGGAAGGCTTCAGGTAATCGGACCGGCGAGCCCATACGTGGGAAAGGTCAATGACGTGTACCGCAGGGTACTGTATATCAAAAGTGAAGAGTACCGCCTGCTCACGGAAGCGAAGAACAGGCTGGAACAATATATAGAGATTAACAGGGGATTTCAGACGATGAGGATTCAGTTCGACTTCAACCCTATGAATGTATTTTAAGGAGAGGAAAACATATGGCGACAAGAAAGATTCGGGAACTTGGTGAAGAAGTATTGACGAAGACATGCAAACCGGTAGATAAGCTGACGCTTCGTACGAAAGTGCTTATCAACGACATGTTTGACACGATGTACGAAGCGTACGGCGTAGGGCTGGCAGCGCCCCAGGTAGGGGTGCTCAAGCGGATAGTGACGATAGATGTGGGAGAGGGGCCGATCGTGCTCATCAACCCTGAGATCATCGAGACATCCGGCGAACAGACCGGGGAGGAAGGCTGCTTAAGCGTCCCTGGAAAATACGGTATCGTCACGAGGCCGGATTACGTCAAAGTAAGGGCGCTGGATGAAGATATGCAGGAGCGCGAGCTGGAAGGGACAGGGCTTCTGGCCCGTGCATTCTGCCATGAGATAGACCATCTGGATGGGAACATGTATGTAGGGCTCACGAAAGACGGGCTGCATGACGTGGGAGCCGAGGAGGAAGAATAAGATGAGGATTATATTCATGGGAACGCCGGACTTTTCTGTCGGTACGTTTGAATCGCTGATTGCAGCAGGGCATGATATCGTACTTGCGGTTACGCAGCCCGACAAGCCGAAGGGCAGGGGAGGGAAGATGCAGTATTCTCCTGTGAAAGAGAAGGCGCTTCAACATGGCATACCTGTATTCCAGCCCAAGAAGGTGCGGGAGGCAGCGTGCATCGACAAGCTTCGCGCATATGAGGCGGACATCATGGTAGTCATCGCGTTTGGGCAGATACTGCCGAAAGAGATACTGGAGATGACCCGGTTTGGCTGCGTCAATGTACATGCGTCACTGCTCCCGAAGTACAGGGGAGCAGCGCCGATACAGTGGGCGGTCATCAACGGAGAAAGGGTGTCCGGTGTTACGACGATGCAGATGGATGAGGGGCTTGACACTGGTGATATGATTATGAAGACCGAAGTGACGCTGGATGATAAAGAGACCGGAGGCAGCTTGTTTGATAAGCTGTCTGAGGCAGGCGCCAGTCTCTGCGTGAAGACGTTAGAGGCTCTGGAAGAGGGTACCGCTGTCTTTGAAAAGCAGGGGGAGACTACGACAGAATATGCCCGTATGCTTCATAAGGATATGGGCAGCATCGACTGGAAGAACGACGCGCAGACGATTGAACGGCTGATTCGCGGCCTGAATCCATGGCCCAGCGCGTATACCAAGTGGGACGGCAAGGTGATGAAGCTGTGGGAGGCGGATGTCGTCTTGCAGAACAGCAAGGACGAGCCGGGAACCGTCGTGTCGGTAGAGAAAGACAGTTTCTGCGTGCAGACGGGCGACGGTCTGCTTAAAGTGCGTTCTCTCCAGATTCCCGGGAAGAAACGGATGGAGGCAGACGCCTTTTTGAGGGGCTATAAGATAGAAGAAGGCTGTGAACTTGGTTAAAAAGTGTTAAAATTTTATGAAGAACCGCTATTTTTCCTCTTTTTCATATATAATAGCTAGTATACATGTAAAAGGAGGCTAATAAATGATATATCCAATGATGTATTTCGATCCGACGTACTTTTTAGTTATCATCGGCGTCATCATCTGTCTAATAGCGTCGGCAAAGATGAATGCCACATTTAATAAATATTCCCGCGTCCGCAGCCATACAGGGATGACTGGAAGGGATGCGGCAGAACATGTGCTCAGGGGAGCGGGAATCTATGATGTGAAGGTGGAGCATGTCTCGGGCAACCTGACGGACCACTACGACCCGAGAAGCAAAGTGTTAAGGCTTTCTGATGCGACATACAATTCCCCATCTGTCGCAGCCATCGGCGTGGCTGCGCATGAGTGCGGCCATGCGATACAGCACGCGGAAGGGTATGCGCCACTTACGCTGCGAGGTGCCCTTGTTCCTGTGGCGAATTTTGGAAGTGCTATTGCATGGCCTCTTATACTGATAGGCCTGCTCATAAACAGCAGCTCTTCAGCACTGCTGCTCAACCTTGGCATTATCGCATTTTCTCTGGCGGTACTGTTCCAGCTTATAACGCTGCCGGTAGAATTTAACGCATCCAGAAGGGCAATCAGGCTGCTCGGAAGTACAGGCCTGCTGTACGAAAGTGAAGTTGCCGATACGAAGAAGGTGCTGACAGCCGCGGCCCTGACTTATGTAGCCGGAGCTGCCTCTGCAATATTGCAGCTGTTGAGAATACTCGTTCTCACAGGAGGAAGAAGAAGCGATTAATCCATATGAGGGGGAATACAATATGGCATCATCGGTAAATGAAAGAGAACTGATACTGGACACATTGCTGCAGATTACGAGGGAAGGCGAATACTGTCATATCGCACTGCGCAATGTGCTGGAGAAGTACCAGTATCTGGACAAGAAGCAGCGTGCGTTTATCACAAGGGTGATAAACGGCACGCTGGAACATCTCATAGAAATAGACTATATAATCAACCAGTTTTCCAAAGTAAAAGTGAACAAGATGAAGCCGGTCATCTGCGCAATCATAAGAAGTGGCGTCTATCAGCTGAAATATATGGACAGCGTGCCGGACAGCGCGGTGTGCAATGAAGCTGTAAAGCTTGCCGAAAAGAGAGGGTTTTCAAGCCTTAAGGCGTTCGTGAACGGCGTATTGCGCAATGTCAGCCGCAATATCAATAAGATCGGCTATCCGAAAGATTACATAGAACACATGTCGGTCAGGTATTCCATGCCAAAGTGGATCCTTGAACAATGGCTTGAGCGGTATGGAGAAGATAATGTACTCGTCATGGCAGAAGACTTCCTGAAAGAGAAGCCGCTGACGATCCGGTTCAACCCCGATCGTATCAGCAGGGAAGAGCTGGAACAGATGCTGAGGGAAGAAGGGGTCCGCACGGAGGAGATACCGGATTTTCCTGCGGCGCTTCATCTATACGGATATAACTATCTCGGAGGGCTTGAGAGCTTCCGCAAGGGCTATTACTATGTACAGGATATCAATTCTATGCGGACAGTTCACTGGGCGGCCCCTAAAAAGGGCGATACGGTGATAGATGTGTGCGCCGCACCGGGCGGCAAAGCCCTGCATATGGCAGAGAGGCTGCACGGAACCGGCCATGTGGAGGCGAGGGACTTGTCTGGCTACAAGGTAACCCTCCTGGAAGATAATATAGAGCGCAGCGGCCTTAAGAATATCGAAGCGGTGAAATGGGATGCTACGGTTCTTGACAGATCTGCTGTGGGTTCCGCCGATATCGTGATTGCGGATCTGCCGTGCTCGGGGCTCGGCGTGATTGGAAAGAAGCCTGACCTTAAGTATAAGATGACAGAGGAGATGCAGACGGAGCTGGCAAAGCTTCAGAGGAAGATGCTGTCGGTTGTACAGAATTATGTAAAACCGGGCGGAAAGCTCGTGTACAGCACATGCACGGTCAGCTGGACAGAAAATGAAGGGAATGCAAGGTGGTTTAAAGAAGCGTACCCTGCGTTCGGCCTTGTACGGGAAAAACAGATGATTCCCGGTCTGGATGAAGGGGACGGATTTTACATAGCGCTTTTCCAGAAGGAGAACCATGGATAAAAAGGATATTTGTTCGTATGATTACGTACAATTGAAGAAAGAGATTGAGGCGATAGGAGAAAAGAGCTTTCGGAGCAGGCAGATATATGAATGGCTCCACGTCAGGCTGGCGGACAGTTTTGAAGAGATGACCAATCTATCAAAAAAGCTGAGGGAACAGCTTGATGAGAAGTATGAGATACGGAAAGTGATGCCGGTGGAACATCAGGTATCCAGCGTGGATCCGACGGAGAAGTTCCTGTTTGAACTTCAGGACGGCAATATGGTGGAGAGCGTTCTTATGCGTTATAATTACGGGAATTCCGTCTGCATCTCATCGCAGGCAGGCTGCCGTATGGGGTGCCGTTTCTGCGCGTCCACGCTGGACGGTCTTATGAGGAACCTGACCCCATCCGAGATGCTCCGGCAGATATATCAGATTCAGAAGAGGATTGGGGAGCGCATTTCCAATGTGGTCGTGATGGGGACGGGCGAGCCCCTGGACAATTATGAGAACTTTGTCCGGTTCATACGCATGGTCAGCGATGAACATGGCCTTCATATCAGCCAGAGAAACATCACCGCCTCCACATGCGGCATCGTGCCGAACATGAGGAGGCTGGCAGAAGAAAATCTCCAGATTACGCTGGCGCTGTCGCTGCATGGATCCACCCAGGAGAAGCGGAAGGCCCTCATGCCTGTGGCGAATAAGTACAGCCTGACGGAAGTGCTTAATGCATGTGACTATTATTTTGAAAAGACAGGCCGCAGAATTACGTTTGAATACAGCCTCGTACATGGGGTGAACGACGGACCTGAGGATATAAGAGAACTGACGGGGATACTGAAGCACCGGAACTGCCATCTGAACCTGATTCCCGTGAACCCGATAAAGGAGCGTGATTTTGTCCGTCCGGACAGTAAAAATGCCCTTGAATTTAAAAATAAACTTGAAAAAAACGGAATTAATGTTACTATAAGAAGGGAAAGAGGCTCGGATATAGACGGGGCCTGCGGACAGCTTCGCAGACGTCACGCTGCGGGCAATAAGGGAGAATCAGATGAAGATATATGCGATGACTGATGTGGGAAGAAAGCGCGAAGTCAATCAGGACTATGTATATGTGACGGATAAGCCCATAGGGCCGTTTCCGAATCTGCTGGCGGTGGCCGATGGAATGGGCGGACACAAGGCCGGCGACTTTGCGTCCAAATATACGGTCACGGTGCTGAGGAAAGAGCTGGAGCAGACGTCTATCGACCGTCCCGAGGAGATACTGCGGGGGATAGTGGCGACAGCGAACAACAAGCTGATAGAAGCCGCTGCCACTGATGTAAAGCTGGAAGGAATGGGTACGACGCTGGTGGCGGCCACTGTGGTAGGCAATACATTATATTTTGCCAATGTAGGGGACAGCCGCCTGTATCTGATCAATGAGAAAATACGGCAGCTGTCCAAGGACCATTCTCTCGTGGAGGAGATGGTAAGGCTTGGAGGAATCAAGGAAGAAGAAGCCAAGAATCATCCGGACAAGAACATAATTACGAGGGCCATCGGCGTGAAGCCGGATGTAGAAGCAGATGTATATGAGTACCGTCTGAAAAAGGGGGACACAATACTGATGTGTACAGACGGGCTTAGCAATATGGTGGAAGACGAAGATATGTTTGACATCGTGAAAGGTTCAAGAGATATTGTGGAAGCGGTGCAGATGTTGATTGAAAAGGCAAACAGTAATGGCGGGAGAGATAACATAGGGGTTGTTATGGCGGAGCCACTTTCAGATGAGGTGAGTACATGGTAAAGGATGGAATTTATTTAGGAAAACGTTATGAGGTGCTTAGCAAGATTGGTGCCGGGGGGATGGCCGATGTCTATAAAGGCAAGGACCATATGCTCAATCGCTACGTGGCAATCAAGGTATTAAAGAAAGAATATAAAGAAGATGACAACTTTGTCCGCAAGTTCCGCTCGGAAGCCCAGGCGGCAGCCGGACTTATGAATCCTAATATCGTCAATGTATACGATGTGGGCGAGGACCGGGGCCTGAACTATATGGTCATGGAACTGGTAGAAGGGATTACGTTAAAAGATTATATAGAGAAGAAGGGGAGACTGTCCCACAAGGAAGTGATAAGCATTGCGATACAGATGTGTACCGGAATCGGAGCGGCCCATAATGCCCATATTATCCACCGTGACATAAAGCCCCAGAATATTATCATATCCAGGGACGGCAAGGTCAAGGTAACCGACTTCGGCATCGCCAAGGCGACCACATCCAACACGATCAGCTCCAATGCGATGGGTTCTGTGCATTACACATCCCCCGAGCAGGCCAGGGGTGGTTTCAGCGATGCCAAGAGCGATGTCTATTCGATTGGTATCACGTTATTTGAGATGGCTACGGGAGAAGTGCCTTTTGACGGGGAATCCACAGTAGCTGTCGCCATCAAGCATCTGCAGGAAGAGATTACGCCGCCATCCGAGATCGTACCGGACATTCCGTACAGCCTGGAACAGATTATCCTGAAGTGTACGCAGAAAAACGCGGAAAGAAGATACGGCAGTACGACTGAGCTCATCCAGGACCTGAAGCGCTCGCTGGTAGATCCGGATGGGGACTTTGTCGTTATTCCGCCGCTTCGCAATGCGGACACGGTCATCATCACTGACGAAGAGCTGGATGACATACGCAGTTCTTACGACGATGAGGATGACGAAGATGGCTATGAATATGATGACGACGAATACGATGATGACGAATACGACGACGATGAATATGGCGACGGCGAGTATGATGAGGACGAGTACGATGATGAATATGATGAGGAAGGGGCCGGTGCGAGACGGGGAAGAAAAGGGAAGAATTCCGATGAAGTAAATCCGAGGATGAACAAGATTATGAAGATCCTGACAATCGTGGTCGTGGTAATCATCGTCTTTATCCTGATATTCACGATTGGAAAGGCTGCGGGTATCTTCAAGTTCGGGCCGAAGATCAATACAGAGGAAACCGATACCGGCAAAGTCAAAGTCCCTGATATCGTCGGCATGACGGAGGAGGATGCGAAGGCAGCGCTTAAGAAAAAAGGCCTTGGCATGAAAGTCGTGGCCCGCAAAGAGTCGAAGAAGTATGAGAAGGGTACGATTAGCGAGCAGAAGACGGAGGCCGGCAAGAAAGTCAAGAAGAATTCAACCGTAGAAGTAGTGGTAAGCTCTGACCTTGTAGGGGATGAGATAACCGTGCCGGACGTCAGCGGCATGAGTGAAGCAGATGCCCAGAGGGCGCTTGAAGATGAAGGGCTGAAGGTCGGCAGTTCAGAATTCGTCTTTGACGACAATGTGGCGGAAGGCGATGTCATCGGAACGACTCCTTCCGCCAATGCGAAGGTGACAAAAGATACCGAGATAATCATGAAGGTAAGCAAAGGATCCGAGAGGAAGACCGTGCCGGATATCCGCGGCATGAGCGAGAGCGCGGCCAGAGATGCCCTTGCGAATGCAGGCCTGTCGGCCGGCACCGTGACATACGATTATAATGACAGCGTGGAAAAAGGAAATGTCGTATCACAGAGCCTGAACGGCGGCAAGAAGGTGTCCAAAGGCACGGCGGTAGACTTTGCGGTCAGCAATGGCAAGAAGCCGGAAGAGAAGATAAGCGTCCCGGGCGTCACCGGAGTATCGGAGAACAATGCCAGACAGCTTATCAGCAATGCAGGACTGTCCGTGGGCACGGTCACGTACCAGCCAAATAACAATGTGGGTGCAGGGATTGTCGTGAGCTGTGACCCAGGTGTCGGGAGCAGTGTCTCTAAGGGGACCAAAATCAACCTCGTCATCAGCACCGGACCTCAGCAGCAGCCTCCGGCAGAAAACCCTGACGGCGGAGAGACGGAGTAACAGTGAAATGTGAAGCCAGACAAGGAAGAGCATGAGAGGAAAGATAATAAAAGGAATTGCCGGATTCTACTACGTTCACGTAGTAGAATCCGGTGTTTATGAGTGTAAGGCGAAAGGCATCTTCCGGAAAGAGAAGATAAAGCCTCTTGTAGGAGATGACGTAGAGATAGAAGTTCTGAACGGGCAGGAAAAGACGGGTAACATAGAGACGGTATATCCGCGGCGCAATGAACTTGTAAGGCCGGCCGTGGCTAATATCGACCAGGCGCTGGTCGTCTTCGCCGTTACCAGGCCGAGTCCGCATTTTAATCTGCTGGACAGATTCCTGGTGATGATGCAGAGCAAGGACATACCAGTCATCCTCTGCTTCAATAAGGAGGATATCGCGACGGATCCTCAGATCAAAGAGCTGAGAGAGATATATGCAAGGTGCGGCTGCCCGCTTCTGTTCACAAGCGCACGGTCCGGGCAGAACCTGGATCAGCTGGGGGAAGTGCTGAAGGGCAGGACGACTGCGATTGCAGGTCCGTCAGGAGTAGGCAAGTCCTCTATCATCAATATACTGCAGCCTGAGGCGAACATGGAGACCGGGGCAATCAGCAGCAAGATAGAACGGGGGAAGCATACGACCAGGCATACAGAACTGTTTCCGGTGGGAGATGACGCTTATATCATGGACACTCCCGGCTTTAGCTCCCTGTATGTGAATGATTTTGAAAAAGAGGAGCTGAAACGGTATTTTCCTGAGTTTGCTCCTTTTGAAGGGACATGCCGGTTTCACGGGTGCGACCATATCCATGAGCCGGGCTGCGGTGTAAAAGAGGCTCTGGAAAAGGGGCTGATTCACCAGGTCCGTTATAAAAGCTATATGGAAATGTATGAGGAACTGAAGAATAAGAGGAGGTACTGATTTATGGATTATATTCTGGCGCCGTCCATTCTGGCGGCTGATTTTGCCGTGCTGGGCGAAGAGATGAGGCGTACGGCGGACAATGGGGCAAGATATCTGCACTTTGATGTGATGGACGGAATGTTTGTGCCGAGCATCTCATTTGGCATGCCGGTCCTAAAGTCTATCCATGAGGTGACAGAGCAGGTGATGGATGCGCATCTTATGGTACAGGAGCCTGTGAGGTATGTCGAGGATTTCAGGGATGCGGGGGCCGATATCGTGACGGTCCATCTCGAGGCCTGCGAAGATGTAGGCGCTACACTTAAGAAGATCAAAGAGTGCGGGATGAAGGCAGGCCTGTCCATCTGCCCGGAGACCGGGGCCTGTGCGGTCGAAGAGTATATCCCAGACATCGACATGCTGCTTGTGATGAGCGTGCATCCTGGATTTGGAGGACAGAAGTTTATTCCTGAGTCTCTCACTAAGATCAGAGACATCCGGAACATGGCAGTGGAACAGGGCAGGGACCTGGATATCCAGGTGGACGGCGGCATCTATCTGAGCAATGTGCGTGAAGTGCTGGACGCCGGCGTGAACATAATCGTTGCCGGTTCTGCCATATTCAAAGGAGACCCGGAAAAGAATACAAGGGAATTTATGGAGATATTAAAAAGCTATGAGTAAGAAGATTGTGATTGTGAGCGGTGGTGAACTTAATGAACAGCTGGCATTATCCTATCTGGACGAAGAAAGCGGCAGCTATGTGATAGGTGTGGATAAGGGCATGGAATTTTTGTATAGCCACCAGATCGCGCCGGATTATATCGTTGGGGACTTTGACAGTGTAAAGCCTGAGATAGCAGAGTATTACCGCACGCAGACGAATGTGCCGGTAAGAGAATTCAACCCGGTGAAGGACGCATCCGATACAGAGATTGCAGTGAGACTTGCAATGACGCTCGGTGGGAAAGAGCTGATTATCCTTGGGGCTACCGGCGGACGCATCGACCATCTGTGGGCGAACGTGCAGACGCTAACCGTACCTTTTAAGGCCGGCGTCAAAGCATATATTATTGATACGCAGAATCGGATCAGCCTTATCGGCGGGGAGACGCATCTGAAAAAGGAAGAAGCGTACGGGCCTTACTTTTCCGTGTTCCCGCTTGGCGAGACCGTGTATGGATTTAACATCACCGGAGCAAAATATCCGTTGAAGGACCATACGCTGACCCCGTATGACAGCCTTTGCGTCAGCAATCAGATAGACGCTGAGGAAGTGGTAATCGAGTTTGGCGGCGGCACGGTCATACTTATGGAGACAAGAGACAGCAAAGGGGCCTGACCCTTTAGAGGAGGGGTCAGGCCCCTCTTAAAAATAGATGCAAAGAGAGGATATGACAGATGAAGTTAGGAATTGTAGGATTACCTAATGTCGGAAAGAGTACATTATTTAATTCATTGACAAAGGCAGGCGCAGAATCGGCCAACTACCCGTTCTGCACGATAGACCCGAATGTAGGGGTCGTGACAGTACCGGACGAGAGGCTGAACGTGCTTGGGGAGATGTACCACACGAAGAAGATCATTCCGGCTGCTATAGAGTTTGTAGACATCGCAGGACTTGTCAAAGGGGCTTCCAAAGGTGAAGGGCTCGGCAACCAGTTCCTTGCAAATATACGCGAAGTGGATGCGATTGTGCACGTTGTCCGCTGCTTTGAGGACGGCAACATCGTGCACGTTGATGGAAATATAGACCCTCTGCGGGATATTGAGACAATCAATCTGGAACTTATCTTTTCCGACCTGGAGATTCTGGAGAGAAGAATATCCAAGACGGCCAAGGTCGCCAGAAATGACAAAACGGCGGCAAAAGAGCTTGTGCTTCTGGAAAAGATAAAGGCGCATCTGGAAGATAACCGGCTGGCTAAGACATTTGACGGCGCAGAGGATGACGAAGAGGAGGAGTGGCTGAAAAGCTATAATCTTCTCACTTACAAGCCTGTCATATACGCTGCGAATGTAGCGGAAGACGACCTGGCGGATGACGGGGCCTCTAACGCAGGAGTTCAGGCGGTCCGTGAGTACGCCTCAAAAGAGGAGAGCGAGGTATTTGTCGTCTGTGCCCAGATAGAGCAGGAGATAGCGGAGCTGGATGACGAGGAAAAGAAGATGTTCCTCGAGGAGCTTGGCCTGGAGGAATCCGGTCTGGAAAAATTGATTAAGGCGAGCTACAGGCTTCTTGGCCTGATTAGCTATCTGACGGCAGGAGAGCCGGAAGTGCGGGCCTGGACGATAACGGAGGGGACGAAGGCGCCTCAGGCGGCAGGCAAGATCCACACGGATTTTGAACGAGGGTTCATCCGTGCCGAGGTAGTCTCCTATGATGACCTGATGGCGTGCAAGAGCCATGCGGCTGCCAAAGAAAAAGGACTGGTCAGGCTGGAAGGAAAAGATTACGTTGTCAAGGACGGAGATATCATGCTGTTCCGGTTTAACGTATAAGAGGGAAGAGGGGATTATAAATGCACAGGACGATTGACTTTCCTAATATTGGAATTCATCTGAAGTCTGTCGGAGACCACATAACGGTATTTGGATTTGATATAACTTATTATGGCATGCTTATTGGTCTGGGAATTCTGGCAGGCATATTTATTGCTGCCGCTGAGGCGAAGCGGAGCGGGCAGAATTCGGAAGACTATTTTGATCTGGCTATCTATGCCGTCATATTTTCCATTATCGGGGCCAGGATTTATTATGTCATATTTTCATGGGATATGTATAAGGACGACCTGCTCAGCATCTTCAACACGAGGCAAGGCGGGCTAGCCATATACGGAGGCGTGATTGCCGCTGTCATCACGGTAATCATATACGCTCGTATTAAAAAGATGTCGGCCCCTCTTATCTTTGATACCGCAGGGCTTGGCCTTGTGGCAGGGCAGATGATTGGCCGATGGGGCAACTTTTTCAACAGAGAGGCATTCGGGGAATATACGAATAACCTGTTAGCCATGAAGCTGCCGGTTGATGCTGTGCGAGGCTCGGATATTACGGAACTTATGCGCAAGCATATGGAACAGGTCGACGGCGTCTCATATATACAGGTACATCCTACCTTCTTATATGAGTCGCTCTGGTGCCTGATGGTTCTTGTCATCATGCTCATATACCGCAAATATAAAAAGTTCGACGGTGAAGTGTTCCTCATCTACCTGCTCGGATATGGTGTCGGACGGGCCTGGATCGAGGGCCTGCGCACCGACCAGCTGCTGCTTCCGGGAGTGGGGTGGCCGGTGTCCCAGGTGCTGGCAGGGATAATCGCTGTCGTATCGTTAGGGCTGATTATCTATAAACGCTACAAAATCAGGCAGGAGACAGAGAGGGAACAGAGATGACAAGTCTGAGTACGCTTTGCTACATGGAACGTGATGGCAAATATCTGATGCTTCACAGGACGGTGAAGGAAAATGATGTCAACAAAGACAAGTGGATTGGCGTTGGCGGGCATTTTGAGGCAGATGAAAGCCCTGAGGAATGCCTGCTCAGGGAAGTGCGGGAGGAGACCGGCTATACGCTGACATCTTACAGATTCCGTGGTATCGTCACTTTCGTGTCAGGAAATGGTGTGACAGAGTACATGTCCCTGTTTACCGCAGACGGTTTTGAAGGGGAGCCGATACCTTGTGATGAAGGGGATCTTGCATGGGTTGATATTGAGGACGTCTGGAGCCTGAACATATGGGAAGGCGATAAGATTTTTTTCCGGCTCATGGATGAACGGGAACAGTTCTTCTCGCTTAAGCTCGTGTACGACGGTCATGACAGACTTATATCAGCTTCTCTTGACGGCAGGCCGATGGAACTGTTCGACGTCCGTAACCCGGACGGAAGTCCGTCCGGAATCGTAAGAGAGCGGGGCATCGTCCATCGGGAGGGAAGCCTCCATGCAACAGCCCACATATGGGTCGTGCGGGAGAATGACAAAAGTGGATATGATGTGCTGCTTCAGAAGAGAAGCGCATGCAAAGACTCAAATCCCGGCTATTATGATATCTCTGCAGCCGGCCATCTTCCGGCGGGGGACGATTACCTCCCCTCTGCGGTCCGAGAGCTTGCAGAAGAGCTTGGAATCACGGCAGTGGAAGAGGAGCTTCAATACGTCGGCATCCACCACGGAGGCTTTGAAGATGTGTTCTACGGCAAGCCGTTCAAAGATGATGAGCTGAGCGCCGTCTATGTGTACAGCAGGCCGGTACAGGCGGATAAGCTGCAGCTGCAGGAATCCGAGGTTGAAGAGGTAATATGGATTGACTACGAAGAATGCAGGAAAAGGATTGCGGATGGTACGCTTAAGAGCTGTATCTATGCAGATGAGTTCGAGATGGTTGGAAAATATCTCGGTGTTCTCTGAATTTAAGTAATGTATACGCCGATGGGGGCGTATGGAGCACTCTGCTGGGTCGTGTAAGATAAAGTGTGTAATTAAGAAACTAATCTAATTGCACACTTTGTTTTATGTATAAGGTGTGCTATGCTCACAGAAAGGAAAAAGAAAGATGAGTACAGCACTTATGGCAAGAAAAAAGAAGAACACCAAGGGTACCGAGATTGCCCAGGCAATTATGGAGCACTACCAGCCGAAGACGAAAGAAGATATGCAGGAGGCACTTAAGGAAATCTTCGGCCCAATGTTCGAAACCATGCTCCAGGGAGAGCTGAAGGGGCATCTCGGTTACGAGGCGGGCGAGCATGGCTACAAGGACACTGACAACAGAAGGAACGGCTATACCTCAAAACATGTAAAGACCTCTTATGGCCAGATTCCCGTTGATGTGCCCCGGGATCGTGACGGGAGCTTTGAACCCCAGCTGATTCCCAAGCGGACAAGGGATGTTTCGGGGATTGAGGATAAGGTGATATCCATGTATGCCAAAGGCCTGAGCCAGCGGGACATCTCGGACACGATTGAAGATATCTATGGCTTCTCCATCTCCCATGAAACGATCTCAGAGATTACCGATAAGGTATTGGACGAGCTGACGGAATGGCAGAACCGGCCTTTGAAAAAGTTCTATACATTCCTGTTCGTGGACTGCATGTATGTGACGATCCGCAAGGATTACGAGACAAAGAATTATGCAGTGTATGCGATCCTGGGCTATGATGTAAACGGGATCAAGGATGTGCTGGGCCTGTGGCTGAACGAGTCCGAAAGCAAGCATACCTGGATGCAGATATTTGATGAACTCAAGAACCGTGGGGTAGAGGATGTCCTGTTTATTTCCATGGATGGGGTTTCCGGCCTGGAAGAAGGGGCCAGGGCAATCTTTACAGACGTAACGGTACAAAGATGTATGGTACATCTGATCCGCAACTCCATCAAATACGTCCCAAGCAAGGACTACAAGACATATACCACACATTTAAGGAAGGTCTACGGAGCTGCCAGCCTAAAGGCAGCCGAGGGGGAGTTTGAAAGGTTCCGGCAAACCTGGAGCCAGTATCCGGGTGCCATTGATGTGTGGGAAAGGAACTGGGGGCATGTAGCGCAGCTGTTCCAGTACGGAAGTGCGGTGAGAAGGGTGATGTACACAACGAATGCGATAGAAAGCGTGAATTCAAGCTTTAGAAGAGTGACCCGGAAAGGTGCGTTTCCACATGAAAATGCATTGCTGAAGCTGCTATATCTACGTGTTACGGAACTCTATAAAAAATGGAAGGGGCGTCCTGTACCAAACTGGGCGATGGTACGGAACCAGCTGTCGATGGACCCAAAAATGAATACACGGATGCAGAAATATGAGGATATCTAAATGCAGATACCGGAATCCAGGGGACAGCCAGGCCTTCTTTTAGGAATGCATATGAGGACTTTGGACAAAATGGCAGCTGAACCTATCAGATTCAGCTGCCAAAATAAAATATAAAATTTACACACTTAACTTGACAAAGTCCCAAAATAAAATATAAAATTTACACACTTAACTTGACAAAGTCCACACTTAACTTGACAAAGTCCTCTGCTGCGATGCATCCGGGAACTGCGACTTTCACACAGATTCCTAAGCTTGTGGGATGTTCTCCGATAGCGGCTCTCACCCCACAAGCCTGCACATGTGAAGCTTGCTATATTTTATCATTCATCTCACGCAGCCAGCGGCCATGCGCTGGCCAGTAACACCACACAGCCGCCATCGTACGCATCGGAGCAGATGCCACCCGGTTCCCTGACCGCGGCCTGCTTACTAAAACTGCCACCCGGTTCCCCGCCCGCAGCCACTTCGCTTAAGTTCCTGAATGAGCTCCTGAATCATCTCTTCAGTCTCTTCCAGAGCATCGGCGATTTCTTCTAAAGATTTTCCCTTTTCAAGCTTCTTTCTGACCTGGTCTTTTAATTTATTCCGGGCACCATTCTGTAAACCTTCTTGTAGCCCTTCTTGTAGCCCTTCTTTCCTTGCCTCTTCTTTCTCATAATATTTCTCTTCCCATGCCTGCATATACTTCACCCCGACTTCTTCACTATTGCGTACCTTCCGGACCCGGTCGTGGATGCGGCGGATGCGTTCGCTCCCGGCATGTTCCGCTGCCTCGTCCGTCGTATGCTCCACGTAGTGCAGGAACTCCACCAGCTCCTCTGAGACCTCATCGTCATTCGTTCCTCGGGTGTTCAGGAAGATTCGCGTCGCCCCGTCTTCTAGGACGCATCCCGGCTCTTCCTCGCACACGGCCCGGAAGGTGTAACGGTACTTCCCGTAGCCGAACAGGTCGAAGGGCGTAATCATGATGAGATAGGACTCGTTCAGCCGGCTGTAGTCCGGAATCCCGGGCTCGAGCAGAGAGATGTCCAGGCGGACGGAGCGTGCCTCCGGCGAGATCCGAAGCTCCTTCTCCGCCTCGTTCTGCGTAAGGAGCGGGACATCCCTGCCCAGGATGATGCCGAGCGCCTCCTGGTGGGCCAGGGGATCCTCCATCACTTCCTCGAAGAGGAAACGGTCCGTAAGGTTCAGTTTGTTTAATGGTATCAGCTTTTGTCTTTTGTTCATATGGTTCTCCTTCATTTTATCATACTTTATCCACGGTTAACAGACGGAAAACAAAAGAACAGCCCCCATAGGCATCCCTCCTTGCATGAAAGATTTGTCACAAACATCGGATAGGTACGGCGATTTGCCGTAGTGAATTTAGATAGATCAGAATGTTTGATTTGTACACGTATATTACCATAACCTGGCTCTCTGTTCAAGCAGAATCCTGGAGATATCGGAAAAGCGTGCAAGCAAAAGAAAGTTTTAAAAATCTATTGACATTCATACAGATGTGTGGTTATATAAAAGTACAACATATGAATAATTGCTCATATGTTCATAAAAACAATTAATGCCATTTTAACATGTTCAGGAGGATTAGTTATGTTAGCAGTTGAGAGAAAAGCATTGGATGAATGCGGATGTGGAAGCAGTCATGCTCATCAAGGCGATGACGGGCAGGAATGCCATGGTGGCCACAGCCATGAACATACGCATGCATGTCATGAATATCACGAACATATAGACGAAGAACACTACGGCCACGACCATGCGTGCAGCAGCCACCATCACGACCACGGTGAGTGCCATGACCATCATCATGAAGACGTGGTGCATACAGGACGTGAATTTGCCCATGTGGGCCAGGATGTGCCACAGAAAGTATATATACTGGAGAATCTGAGCTGTGCTAACTGTGCGGCCAAGATGGAAAATGAGATACGAAAGATGCAGGGAGTAGAGATGGCGACCATCACTTATGCGACAAAGCAGCTGAAGGTGGCAGCCAGAGAACAAGAGAAGCTTCTTCCGAGATTCAGGGAAATATGCCGTTCTATAGAAGGCGAAGTGACCGTCACTCCGAGAGACGAGGTGCAGAGGCAGCCGCGACAGGAACACGCCGGATTTTTCGCGGATAACAGGACGGATGTCCTTGCTATTGCGGGGGGAGCCATCCTGTTCGTCGCAGGTGAGGTGCTGGAACGGACCGCAGCCAATCCGATGATTGCCTCAGCGGCATTTATTATTGCTTATATACTGCTCGGATGGGGGATAGTATTTACAGCGGTGAAGAACCTTTCAAAAGGGCATGTATTTGATGAGAACTTTCTTATGAGTGTGGCAACCCTGGCGGCATTTGCCATCGGGGATTTTGCAGAAGCGGTCGGAGTCATGCTGTTCTACCGGGTCGGGGAATTGTTCGAACATATCGCGGTGGAACGAAGCCGCTCTCAGATTATGGATGCGGTAGACTTAAGGCCTGAGGTGGTCAATCTGGTACAAGGAGATACCGTTGACGTGATACCGGCCGGGAACGCGCAAGCCGGAGACCTGATTCTTGTACGGCCGGGTGACCGCATTCCCCTGGACGGACGCGTGGAAGAAGGAGAGAGCCGCATAGATACCTCTCCGGTGACGGGAGAACCTGTACCGGTAAGTGTAAAGCCGGGGATGGAAGTAATTTCGGGATGTGTCAATGAGCAGGGCGTGCTAAAGGTAAGGGTTGAAAAGCCATTGAGTGAATCTATGGTGACAAGAATACTGGATTCTGTTGAGAATGCGGCGGCCAGCAAGCCGAAGATTGATAAATTCATCACCAAATTTGCCAGAGTGTATACTCCGATAGTAGTAGCAGTAGCTATGGCAACAGCTATCATACCGTCACTTATAACCGGAGACTGGAACCACTGGGTATATACGGCTATCACCTTCCTTGTAATCAGCTGTCCGTGTGCGCTCGTACTCAGCGTTCCACTGGCATTCTTCTCAGGCATAGGGGCGGGCTCCCGGCGCGGGATCTTGTTTAAGGGGGGAGTGGCAATCGAGGCGCTGAAAAGCGTAAAAGCTATCGTTATGGATAAGACGGGTACGATTACAAAAGGCAGCTTTGAAGTACAGCAGGTGACGGCAGTAGGACGGTTTACAGAGAAGCAGGTACTTACGATGGCAGCTGACTGCGAACTCGACTCTTCCCATCCGATTGGCAGCAGCATCGTGAAAGCGGCGCGGGAGATGAAGCTGGAGCTCATAAGACCGGAGAAGTCAGAAGAAATATCCGGTAAAGGGGTGCGAGCCGTATTCCGTGACGGGGAAGTGCTCTGCGGCAATAAGGCGCTGATGGAAATGCATGGAGTAGATACTGCGGCGTACAGGAAGAAGGGGTACGGCACAGAAGTCCTCGTAGCCGTAAGCGGGGAGCTTGCAGGCTGGCTCGTCATTGCAGACGTAATCAAAGAGGAGGCGAAAGAAGCCATCGGTATGCTCAAAGCCAGGACGCTGGTGACAGCTATGCTCACCGGAGATGCCAGAGACAGTGCGGCGGCCGTGGCCGATAAGACTGGAATCGACGAGGTACATGCACAGCTTCTGCCGGAGGATAAGCTACATGAACTAAAGAGGATACGTCAAAAACATGGGCCTGTCATGTTTGTCGGAGACGGCATCAATGATGCACCGGTACTGGCCGGCGCCGATGTAGGCGCCGCGATGGGCAGCGGTGCGGATGCGGCGATAGAGGCGGCCGATGTTGTGTTCATGACATCCTCTGTGACGGCGATACCAGAATCTATCGGCATTGCCAACGCGACTGGAAGAATTGCGATACAAAATGTTACGTTTGCCCTGGCGCTGAAACTGCTGATCATGGTACTCGGGTTTGCAGGCATGGCTAATATGTGGATGGCGGTTTTCGCAGATACGGGAGTAGCCATGCTCTGCGTACTGAATTCAATCCGTATATTATATAAACGGGTATGACGATTGAATAAGAGCGGTTCAAGAAGTGAAGGATATTAATAGAGAGAAAGATGACACCAAGATTACAAAAATGTTAATTTTGGTGTCATTTTAGTAAAATGGTTGAAAAGGGTTGTCCCATGTTGCATAATTAACAAGTGAACGGATATTCATATGAAAGGACGGAATAAATGAGGAAACCAGAAGCTGATTGCTGCGAGACAGTCTGTATCCACGACGATGTGATTGACAGGGTAAGCAGACAGATGCCTCCACAGGAGAGAATGAAAGAACTGGCTGATTTCTATAAAGTATTTGCAGACGCCACGAGAATCCGCATCTTATGTGTGCTTCTGGAGTCGGAGATGTGTGTCTGTGATCTGGCAGAGGTTCTGGAGATGACGCAGTCCGCCATCTCACATCAGCTGCGTGTACTGAAGCAGGCGAAGCTTGTTAAGAACCGCAGGGACGGCAAGACAGTGTATTACTCGCTGGCGGATGGGCATATACAGACAATTATTAGTCAGGGAATGGAGCATATTACAGAGTAGACAACATATATATACAAAAAAGGAAAGTGAAATGACGAGGCAATTGAAACAGAGACTTTTAATATACGGATCAGGCGTGTTTCTATACATTTGCGCTGTTGCGGCGACGATACAGTATACACTGTCTGACTGGGTAAAGTTCATATTGTTTTTGACGGCATATCTTGTGATGGGCTTTGATGCTTTCCGCCAGCTTGCTGACAATCTGATGAAAAGAGAGATATTCTCCGAGTATCTGCTTATTATCCTGGCGACGGTAGGGGCGTTCGGCGTACAGAGATATACAGAGGGCGTGCTTGTCATGCTTCTGTTCGAGCTCGGAATGATGTTCGAGGCAGTGTCGACGGACAATGCCAAGCGATCCATCGAGCAGATGATTGACATACGGCCCGAGTATGCGACGAGGAAAGTGCGCGGCAAAGAGACGAGGGTAGAACCGTCGGAACTCAAGCTGAGGCATATCATCATCGTCAAGCCAGGGGAGAGGATTCCGGTCGATGCTATCGTCACTGCAGGGACATCTACGGTGGATACGAAGGCGCTGACAGGGGAGTACATGCCCCAGACGGTAGAACCAGGGGATGAGATATATGGAGGCTGCATCAACTTAAGCGGCGTCATCGAAGCAAGAGTGAGCCGCATCTACCAGAATTCTACGGTGTCCAAAGTGATGGAGATGGTAGAAGAGGCGCAGAACAACAAGGCAGAGAGCGAGACGTTTGTCACGAAGTTTTCCAGAGTATACACGCCGGTGATGATTGTGTGCGCGCTTTTCATCATGATATACCCATCTCTGACATTTTCGTACGGCAACTGGGACACGTGGATATACAGAGGCCTGATCTTCCTTGTCGTTGCGTGTCCATGCGGGCTGGTCCTGTCCATACCGCTCGCGTTTCTTGCCGGCATCGCATCTGCGGCCCGTCAGGGTATCGTCGTAAAAGGAGGAAATTACCTGGAGTTTCTGGCGAAGGCGGATACATTTATATTTGATAAGACGGGGACGCTGACAGAAGGTGTCTTTAACGTCAAAGAGATTAAAGCAGAGGGCATGACAGAAGAGGAGCTTCTGGAGATGGCTGCTCATGTAGAGAGCTATTCCAACCATCCGATTGCACAGTCCCTGCTTGCTGCCTATGACGGCAGGCTGGACAAATCACGGGTGCGCAGAGTCAAAGAAGCTCCCGGCTTCGGTATCAGTGCCACATATGACGGGAAACGTGTTCACATCGGCAATTACCGGATGCTGGAGAAGCAGAATATAGAACGCAGCAGGATACAACGTCCAGGAACCGTAATCTATCTCGTGGCAGACAAGAAATATGCGGGTTACATAGTCATCGCGGATTCCGTGAAGGAGGATGCGGGCCCGCTCATGCAGTACCTGAAGGAAAAGTGCCGGGCGGTACTTGTCATGCTTACAGGGGACAATGAAGCGTCAGGAATGGAAGTTGCCGAAGCGCTGGATATGGATTATGCTTATACAGATCTGATGCCGGAAGATAAGCTGGAACAGATAGAGGACTTTCTCGGCCTGCAGGATAAGATGGAAAAGCTCGTATGCGTCGGGGACGGCATCAATGATGCCCCGATTCTCGCCCGCGCAGACGTGGGGATTGCCATGGGAGCCCTGGGCTCGGCAGCAGCCATTGAGGCGGCGGATGTAGTTCTCATGGATGACGAACTTATAAGAATAAAGGATGCTATCCGTATCTCCAAGGAGACGCTCAGGGTAGTAAGCCAGAATATAGCATTTTCAGTAGGCGTGAAGATAGTGATTCTTCTGCTGGCGGCTGTGGGTTATTTCGGGATGTGGGAGGCGATTCTCGCAGAACTCGGAGTAATGTTCGCGGCTATCCTGAATGCGGTATGGGTAGTCAGATATACGGTATAGGAGGAAATATGAAGAAATATGCAGCCGTCCTGTCTGTGATGGCATTGAGTGTCACGCTGACAGGGTGCGTTAAGAACTATACAAAAGAAGGAGTAGAATGCCTCGAAAAGGGAAAATATAAAGAGGCAGTGGAACTGTTTGAACAGGCGTTAGAGGCCGATAAGAATGTGGGAGAAGCCTACAGGGGCATCGGAATGGCCAAGTGGGAACAGAAGGACTATGAAGGCGCCCGCGATGCATTCAAACATGCAATCGACAGCAAAGCGGAAAAGACGGCAGCCATATACAATCTGCTCGGCAGCTGTGAGATGGAGCTTGATAATCCCCAGGGAGCTCTCAGCTATTACAGGCTGGCACTCTCGGCTGAAGATGCAGACAAGGGGCTCATAAGAGAAGTCAAGTTCAACATGATAGCCGCTTTTGAGCAGTCCGGGGACTGGGAAAGCGCAAGGGCGAAGCTGAAAGAGTATATTGCAGAGTACCCTGACGATGAGAAGGCACAGAAAGAGGCCGCGTTTTTAGAGACGAGACAGTGAGGCATATGATAGATTTAAAAGAAGAAAAAGAACGGGTAATCCTGGTCGGTGTCAGCACGTCGGACCAGGACGATACAAGAAAATCACTGGATGAGCTGGCAGAGCTGGCAGCCACCGCAGGGGCGGAGACGGCCGGACGTGTCATCCAGAGCAGGGAGCAGATGCACCCTGCCACTTATATTGGAAAAGGGAAGCTTACCGAACTGAAGGATCTGATATGGGAGACAGAGGCGACAGGCATCATCTGCGATGACGAACTGTCACCGGCTCAGATGGGAAATCTCCAGGATGAACTGGATGTTAAGGTCATGGACCGGACATTGGTGATTCTGGACATTTTTGCGTCCAGGGCATCTACCAGCGAGGGCAAGATACAGGTTGAGCTTGCACAGCTTGGGTACCGCCAGTCCAGGCTGACCGGGTTCGGAAAGTCTCTGTCAAGGCTCGGAGGCGGAATCGGTACGAGAGGGCCGGGTGAAAAGAAGCTGGAGATGGACCGGCGTCTGATAAAGGGAAGGATAGCCCAGCTGAACAGAGAACTAAAAGATGTCAAACGCCATCGTGAAGTTACGAGGGAACAGCGCAGCAGAAGCCAGATGCCGGTGGCCGCTATCGTCGGGTATACGAATGCGGGCAAATCGTCACTCTTGAATGCACTTACAGGTGCAGATATACTGGCGGAAGACAAGCTGTTTGCCACACTGGATCCGACGACACGTGAACTGAAGCTCCCGAGTAAGCAGTCTATCCTTCTTACAGATACGGTAGGATTCATCAGGAAGCTTCCCCACCATCTCATAGAAGCCTTCCGCAGCACACTGGAGGAGGCAAAATACGCCGATATGATACTGCACGTGGTGGACGCGGCCAACCCTCAGATGGATGAGCAGATGCATATCGTCTATGAGACGCTGCGCAGCCTGGGCATCGAAGATAAGCCGGTCATTACCATATTCAACAAGCAGGACAAAGAGGACGCGCAGCAGACGGTGCGGGATTTCCAGGCCGATTATACGGTACGGATTTCCGCCAGGACGAAAGAAGGCCTGGAGGAGCTGAAAGAGATGATAGAAGCTGTGCTGCGCGGTCAGAAGGTGCTGATCGAACAGCTATACCCTTATAATGAGGCGGCTAAGCTGCAGCTCATACGGAGGTATGGGGAACTGACGGCGGAGGAATACAGGGAAGACGGTATCTTTGTGAGCGCATATGTCCCGATATCTATCTATGGTAAGGTAAGAAGCGTATCTCTTGGAGATTCGTTGAACAAAGCCTTATAGGCCCGCTGGAAAGTGGAGTAATCTTTAAAGCCGCACTCATAGGCGGCCTGTGCGGCAGAGGTGCCGGACGCTATAAGCTCCCTGCCAAGCAGAAGCCGCTTCTTAGAGATGTAGCTTCCTATCGTGAAGCCGGTTTCCTGCTTGAACAGGCGCATCATATAATATCTGCTTATGAAGAACGTCTCAGCAATGGCAGTGATGTTGAGCTCATCTGCAAGATGTCCGTTGATATATTCCAGTATATCGATGACTTTCGGATTGCAGGCGTCCGTGTCGATGAATTCAAGCCGGTCGGACAGTGCGGCCCGGTTGAGGTGGATCATGAATTCAAGAAAGAGCACCTGGCGGTAAAGGGCCGCGGCATACGCACCATCCGAAAAGGAGCGTTCCAGACGGGTGATAGATCTGAACAGGGAGCTTTTCTTAAGAGAAGGGATACGCAGGACGTTAGAGCCTGCTTTTTCTGCTTTCTGGAAGCAGCAGCTCAAGTCGTATTCTTCGGTCTTATATGCATCCATAAAGTTTGGAGAGATATAGACGATGATGCGCTCGTACGGATAACGGTTGTCCACGACAAGACGGTGGATATCGTTGTGCTTGACGAGTACGATATCATATGGCTTCAGCTCATAAGATCTGCCCTCGACCATATAAGTGACGCAGCCGTGTATGAAGATAGTGATCTTGTCGAACTCATGGTAATGGTACTCTACCTCTTTTGTTTCCGTGTCGGTCAGGTGGAACAGCCTGAATTCGCTGTTTAAGTATCCACGTTTTTCATAATCGCCCATCGTTCGCCCTCCTTCTGGTATAATTTTAGCGGAACAGGGCATTATTTGCAATACAGTAAGCATTATTTGTATTGAATTTGAAAATAATGCCTGTTATGATATACATATGATGCAGGCTCTGAGCAATCGGAGATATATGAAGACGGTATGTTATGGAGGTAACGAGAATGAAAGTTGTGCTGGAGAGATACCATGGACTCGGTAATGATTATGTGGTGTTCGACCCGAATAAGAATGAACTGGAACTTACGCCGGAAAATGTCCGTATGATCTGCGACAGGAATGCGGGGCTTGGTTCAGACGGTGTCCTGGAAGGACCGGTTATGAAGGAAGAAGGCATGTTCGTAAAGGTCTGGAACCCGGACGGCAGCGAATCCGAGACGAGCGGCAACGGCGTGCGTATCTTTGCCAAATATCTGAAGGACGCAGGGTATGTGCAGAAGAAGCATTTTAAGCTGTTTACGGAGCACGGCCCGGTAGAGGTGGCATTTTTAAATGAGGACGGCAGCCGCCTGCGTGTATCCATGGGGAAGCTGTCCTTCTACAGCGACGATATTCCGGTAACCGGAGAGCGGCGGGAGGTCATCAATGAGGATATGGTTTTTGGCCGGACGCTTTATCCGGTAACATGCGTTTCTATCGGCAATCCGCACTGCGTAATCCCGATGAGGGAGATATCGAAGCCGCTTGTATGTAAGATTGGCGACTATGCGGAGATTGCCAGATACTTTCCGAACCGTATCAATACGCAGATCATGCAGGTCATCGATAAGGAAAATATAGCGATAGAGATATATGAAAGAGGAGCAGGGTACACGCTCGCATCCGGTACCGGAGCCTGTGCCGCTGCGGGTGTCGCGTATAAGCTCGGGATGACGAATAATAAAGTGATCGTCCACATGCCTGGAGGAGAGCTTCAGGTGGAAGTGGAGGCGGACTGGAACGTATATATGACCGGAGACGTGTTCTATGTGGCAAAGATTACCCTCAGCAACGAATTTGTAGAAAAATTAAGAAGCGTATAGTATACTAAGGCATAGGAGGAAAGACCTATGCCTTTACAATTTATATTCGGACCGTCAGGTTCGGGGAAATCAACCTATCTCTATGAACGTGTCATAGAGGAGTCTCAGCATTATCCGGAACAGAAATACCTGGTCCTTGTGCCGGAGCAGTTTACCATGCAGACACAGAAGGACCTTGTCAGTATGCATCCCAACAAAGGAATTATGAATATAGATGTCTTAAGCTTCGGTCGCCTGGCCTACCGTGTGTTCGAGGAGACAGGGGGAGGGTCGCTTCCTGTGCTCGATGACGAAGGGAAGAACCTTATCCTGCGCCGTATTGCAGGCAAATATGAGGGCAGGCTCAAAGTGCTGAAGGGGAACATGAAGAAGCTTGGATATATCAGCGAAGTCAAATCTGTCATCTCAGAATTCACCCAGTACGACATCGGGGAGGAGGAGCTTGAAAAGGTGATGGAGACTGCAGGGGAGGATTCCAGGCTCTATTATAAACTGAAGGATATCCGCCTGCTTTATAAAGGATTCTCCGAATATCTGGAGGAGAGATATATAACGAAAGAGGAGATGCTGGATGTCTTGAGCCGGGTGGCCGGACAGTCGGAGCTTTTGAAGGGAAGCACGGTGGTGCTGGACGGGTTTACTGGCTTTACACCTGTGCAGAACCGTCTGTTGCTTGAGCTCCTGCGCTGCTGCAGGGAAGTTATCGTCACGGTTACGATGGATGACAGGGAGGATCCTTATGTGTACAGCCATCCATACCAGCTGTTTGCAATCAGCAAGCAGATGGTCACATCCCTTGTGCGGATTGCCCGCGGATCCTCGATAGAGATGAGAGAACCGGTCTGCCTGTATGGCAGGCCTCTGCCCCGTTTCCGCGGTAACGACGCCATGGCATATCTGGAACGCAGTCTGTTCCGCTATGGACGGCATTCCTACAGCAGTGCGCAGAGTGCAGTGTCTGTGCATGTGGCGAGAAATCCGAGGGAGGAGGCGCTGGCAGTGGCCGGACGCGTGCGGAATCTTGTGCGGACGAAGGGCTACAGATACCGTGAGGTCGGTGTTATCGCAAGCGATATGAACATTTACGGCGACTATCTGGAGCAGGCATTTGCCCTGTATGATATTCCGGTCTTCATGGACCACAAGCGCAGCATCCTGCTGAACTCCTTTGTCGAATATATCAGGAGCCTGCTCAATATGGTCCAGCAGAGATTCAGCTATGAGAGCGTGTTCCGTTTTCTGCGCACGGATCTTGCGGGATTTACCGGCGAGGATATTGATGACCTTGAGAACTATGTGATAGGCCTCGGCATCAAAGGATATAAAAAGTGGCAGGAAAAGTGGATCCGGCGGACGAAAGGAATGAAGGAAGAGGAGCTGGAACGGCTGAACCATTCGCGGACAGCATTTGTAGAGAAAGTGGACGGCTTCTGCTATGTACTGCGTCAGAGAAGGAAAACGGTCCGGGACATCACGGTGGCAGTCTATGAGTTCATGGTACAGGAGGATCTGCAGGTCAAGCTGAAGCGGCAGGAAGAAGAATTCCAGAACAGCGGCGAGCTTGCACTGGCAAGAGAATACGCGCAGGTATACCGGATCGTGCTGGATCTGTTTGACAAGTTCGTAACATTGCTCGGAGATGAGGCCGTCAGCCTGGAAGAATATATTAAGCTTCTGGATGCCGGGCTTGAGGAGGCAAGAGTCGGCGTCATACCGCCGAGTCCCGACCAGGTAGTGGCAGGTGACGTGGAGCGTACAAGGCTCAAAGATATAAAGGTTCTGTTCTTCGTCGGCGCAAACGATTCTTATCTTCCGGGCGCGCTCGGGCAGGGAGGCCTTCTGTCGGAGCATGACCGGCAGCAGTTTACCAGAGAGAAGCTCCCATTATCTCCTGGCAGCAAAGAGAAAGCATACATCCAGAAGTTCTATCTGTATATGAATCTGACAAAGCCGTCAGATTCTCTGGAAGTATATTACAGCAAGGTGTCGTCTGATGGCAAGAGCAGCAGGCCATCGTATCTGATTCAGGAGCTGAGGCGCCTTTTTCCGCAGATGTCCGTGAAGGATGAAGAAGGGAGACAGCTTCCTGAGCAGGAGATGACGGAAGAGACTGCTGTGGCGAGGCTCATCGAGGGTATCGGCAATGCGCGGATCCAGGCGGATCCAGGCTGGAAAGAACTCTTCTCATGGTACCGGCGGAGCCCGAAATGGCAGAGACGTCTGGACCGGCTGATTGATGCCGCATTTTACACCTATTCTATGGATGGGATTACCAAAGAGGCAGCCAGGCGGCTGTATGGGGATACGTTTGAGGACAGTATCACAAGGATGGAGCGGTATTCCACCTGTGCGTTCGCCCATTTTCTTGCATTTGGCCTTGGGCTTTCTGAGAGGCAGGAGTACGAGTTCCAGGCGGTGGATCTGGGTAACATATGCCACAGCGCCCTTGAGAAGTATTCAAAGCTCGTTGAGGAAACGGGCAGCAGCTGGACAGATATCCAAGAGGAAGAACAACGGGAATGGATAGAGCGAAGTGTCGAAGAGGCGGTTGCAGATTACGGCAATTCCGTGCTGTACAGTACCGCCCGCAACGAATATATGGTAGGACGGATGAAACAGATGCTGTTTCGGACTATATGGGCATTGACCAGACAGCTGTCCGCCGGCGATTTTAAACCGGTTGGTTATGAACTCAGATTTGCCAACGGCAAGATTGACCGGGTGGATACGTGTGAAGATAGCGGCAAGATATATGTGAAGGTCCTGGATTATAAGACAGGCATGAAGGCATTTGACGTAGTGGCCCTCTACGAAGGCCTGCAGCTACAGCTTATGGTATATATGGATGCCGCGGTAAAGCTGGAACAGAGGAAAAATCCGGGTAAAGAAGTCGTGCCGGCCGGAGTATTCTATTACCGTATCCAGGATCCTATTGTGGAAAAGGCAGCGGGGAAAGAAGAGCGGATGGAGGCGGTCCTTAAGGAACTGAAACCGGACGGAGTCATCAACGAGAAAGAGGAAGTGCTCTCCCATCTGGACAGGGACCGGTCAGGAGAATCACTTGCCATACCGGTAAAATATAATAAAAACGGCAGCCTTGCGAGGGGGTCTAAGACGGTCCCGGAAGAGGACTTCCGTGCATTGATGGAGTACGCGGTCCAAAAAGTGGCAGATGTGCACCGGGAGATTACGGACGGCGGTACTGCGGTACGGCCTTACAGGAAGGGGCAGGAATCCGGGTGCGATTACTGTGCCTATCGACATGTGTGCGGGTTCGATGTCAAAGTGCCCGGCTATGCATACAGGGAGCTGGATAAGATGAGCAAAGAGGAGGCCATTGAGGCCATGAGGACGGAGAAAGGAGACACCAGGCCATGAGTGTAGCGTGGACAGAAGAACAACGGAAAGTCATAGACTTACGGGACAGGAATATCCTTGTATCAGCCGCGGCTGGATCGGGCAAGACCGCGGTTCTTGTGGAACGGATCATCGCCATGCTCACGGATGTGGATCAACCGGTATCTGTAGACAGCCTCCTCATCGTTACCTTCACAGAAGCGGCAGCCGCGGAGATGAAGGAGCGTATCCGGGACGCGATTGAGCAGAAGCTGGAGGACGATGATGCGAACGAGCACCTCAAGACGCAGGCCACATTGATCCACAGTGCCCAGATTACGACAATCCACAGCTTCTGCCTGTCGGTCATACGGGATCATTTTCATGCAATTGATATAGACCCTGGATTCCGCGTGGGGGAAGAGGGGGAACTGAAGCTGATGAAGCACGATGTCCTCGGCCAGGTACTGGAAGAAAGCTACCAGGAGGGAAGCAGAGCGTTCTTGGAGTTTGTGGACGCATACGGAGGAGGGAGAGATGACAGGAAGATAGAGGAGCTCGTCCTTAAACTGTATGATTATTCCAGGAGCTATCCGGATGCGGAAGGCTGGCTTGCCTCCTGCGTAGATGCTTATGATATGGAGGATGAAGAAGAGCTGGAAAGCAGCAGATGCATGGAGCTTATCAGGAAGCAGGCCATGCTCTGGATGTCGGATGCCGCAGCACTTATAGACGAAGCGCTTGACGTGTGCCGGGAGCCGGACGGGCCATCGGCCTATGAGGAGGCGCTTCTTGCAGACCGGGAGATGGTCAACATATTTCTTGCAGCCAGATCTTATAGGGAGCTGTATGAGGCTGCGGGAAATGTAAGATGGACGAAGCTTAGGGCAAACAGGGACAAGACAGTGTCAGAAGAGAAGGCAGCCCTTGTCAAGGCAGCCCGGGACGAGGTGAAGAAGACAGTAAATGATTTGTGCGGCCAGTATTTTTACCAGGATGCGGAAGGAGCCCTGGATGACATGGCACTGTGCAGGCAGGCCATGTCCGTACTGGCTTCGCTTGTGAACAAGTTTGCGTGCAGATTTGATGAACAGAAGCGGGCCCAGAATATGATCGATTTCAGCGATATGGAGCAGTACGCGCTCAGAATACTGGCAGACAAAGCGGAAGGCGGCTTTGAGCCGACCGCAGTTGCAAGGGAGTATCAGCAGCGGTTCCGGGAGATCATGATTGATGAATATCAGGACAGCAACCTGATACAGGAGACCATACTCACTAGCGTATCTACCATAGGGCAGGGAAGAAATAATGTCTTCATGGTGGGAGATGTCAAGCAGAGCATCTATCGATTCCGGCTCTCAAGGCCGGAGCTTTTCATGGAGAAGTTCCATACGTACGATACAGGGGACAGCGAAAGGCAGAGGATCGATCTGCATAAGAACTTCCGGAGCCGCAAGGAAGTCCTTGAAAGTGTCAACTATATATTTGAACAGATCATGACTCCCGCCCTTGGAGGAATCATGTACGACGACGAGGCGGCGCTTTATGCCGGTGCCAGCTTTGAGGAGAGCAGAGAAAAAGGCCGGAATGATACGGAGGTTCTTCTGATTGATACGGATCCTGCCTTATATATGGGCGACAAGGCTACGGAAAAGAAGATGGTTCCGCCATCGGACAGGGAGCTGGAAGCCAGGGCGATTGCAGCAAGGATACGGAGGCTGCTGGAGACCCAGACTGTACGGGATAAGGCCTCTGGAAAGAGCCGTAAAGCGAGATATTCCGATATCGTGATCCTTACCAGGAGTGTGAAGGGGTTCAGCGACGTGTTCTCCGAAGTGCTGAACAAAGAAGGGATCCCGACTTATGCAGGCACAAAAGAGGGGTATTTTGAGACGCAGGAAATAGGTGTCCTGCTAGATTATCTGCGCGTGCTGAACAACAGGAAGCAGGACATTCCTCTTGCAGCGGTATTGAAATCACCATTCTTAGGGCTCACGGATGAGGAGATGGCCGATATTAAGAATCAGGCCTCGGACCTGCCTTTCCATGAGGCCGTATCCGCTTATGCAGCGCAGGAAGATGCAAAGGCGGGGAGCAGGCTGAAAGAGTGTCTGGACAGGATGGAGCAGTTCCGCAGAAAGGTACCCTACACGCCGATACACGAGCTGCTGCTCATGGTGCTCACTGAGACGGGATATGAAGAATATGTAACTGCCATGCCCGGCGGGGAGCAGAGGAAAGCGAATCTGCAGATGCTGGTCGAAAAAGCGAGGGCATTTGAATCGACCAGCTATAAAGGCCTGTTCCATTTTATCAGATACATCGAACAGCTGCAGAAGTATGATGTGGATTATGGAGAAGCCAGCCTGGAAGATGAACAGTCCGATACGGTCCGGATCATGACGATACACAAGAGCAAAGGGCTGGAATTTCCGATTGTCTTCGTTTCGGGAATGGGAAAGCAGTTTAATATGATGGATGCCAGAAGCAGTGTCGTGCTCCATGCAAGGCTCGGAGCAGGACTGGATGCCGTGGATACAGAGTTGCGGACAAAGAGCCCGAGCCTGCTCAAGCGGGTCATCCAGAAAGAGGAGATGCAAGACAGCCTCGGTGAAGAGCTCAGAGTGCTTTACGTCGCGCTGACGAGGGCAAAGGAGAAGTTGATCATGACAGGAGCGGTGAAAGATGCCGGGAGAAAGCTGGATTCATATGGACTTACGGCCCGACGGAAAGAGAGGCAGCTATCGTTCACCCGTCTTGTGCGGGCTGGCAGCTTCCTGGACTGGATCCTTCCTGCGATGATAAGAAAGACAGAGGAAATTCCTGTCAATATAGAACGAATATCGGCAGAGAATCTCGTAAGAGAGTCGGCTGGTGAGTATGTTAAGAGCCGGCTTTCGGCAGAAGTGCTGAGGCGATGGGATACCGGGCAAGTCTATGACCTGCCGATGAGGGAACTCATAGAGGAGCAGTTCTCCTATGAATATCCTTACAGCCTGAGCCAGAACCAGAAATTAAAGTTTACAGTCTCCGAGCTTAAGAAGAGGGCTTATATGGAAGAAGAGGCCGGCGGGATATTATATGAAGAGGAAGAGGTGGTCCCACTCATCCCGCAATTTCTGAAGGAGGAGGAAGAGCTGAGCGGGGCATCAAGAGGTACGGCTTACCACAGGCTTCTGGAACTGCTCGACTTTGCAGAAGACTATGACGCCGCCTTGCTTGAAGAAGAGGTTGCAAGATTCAGGGGTGAAGGAAAGCTGACCCAGGATATGGCCGATTGTATCCGTATGGACGATATCCTCCGGTTCCTGGGCAGCAGCGCAGGGATACGCATGCGCAGCGCATCGGAGAATCAGAAGCTCTACAAGGAGCAGCCATTCGTGCTCGGCGTGGATGCAAGGGAGATGTATCCGGACGAGGCGGAGGGAGAGCTGATACTGGTACAGGGGATCATAGACGTGTACTTTGAAGAAGAGGATGGCCTTGTCGTGCTGGACTATAAGACGGACAAGGTAAAAAGCGCCCAAGAGCTGAAGGAAAAGTACCATGCACAGCTCGACTATTATGCCAGGGCGCTGGAACAGGTGACCGGTAAGCACGTGAAAGAGAAGATCATCTATTCCTTTACGCTACAGGAGGAGATAGAGGTTTAGGTAAAGGAGGCGCCGCTGGGGAGGCATGGGGCAGATGCTGCGATGCGTCCGGGAACTGCGACTATCACACAGATTCCTAAGCCCGTGGGGTGTTCGTCGATGGCGGCTCTCACCCCACGGGCAAAGGAATCTGGTGAGGATTCTCCGTCCCTTCCGCTTACACCTTCGCATCTGTCCCATACCTCCCCAACGGCTGTCTGCTTTACTGGCACGGGCGGGGGTGGCTGTGTGGCATTGCCGGCTGATGGAAGGACTTTCGTTGTGTCAATATATTGATATAAGGCTAAGCAGGTTGAAAATAATTGTATTGAAGAAGAGCCGGAATCAGGTACGGGAATGTTATATGAGATGACATTCCCTGTCTGGTTCCGGCTCTTCTTGCAGCAGCGGCGTGTACGCCTCGCTGCAAACGCTTAACAACGACCAATTTGTTGTTCTATGCTGCACATGTTAAAGCATGTTATTTTTTAGTATGTTGGTAAATCGAGAATTTGACAAGAGAAATCCGCAAGGTTTTCATAGTGCAGTAAGTGAATTTTATCATTATCTTTGTGTTCTCGTGCAATACGATATGTTTTTTCAGTAAAATTACTTCTCATACCAGATACAACTACATAATGAATTCTTGTATCATCGTATTTGCAAAATTCCTTTGGTAATGCTTCATCTTTGCTTTTGCACCTTTCAAAATATTCTGAAAGCATGGCATAGTTTTCTTGTAACCAACGTCGCCAATCTTTAACTTGAATTATTCCTTTTCTAAAAGAGTTTCCTAATTCACCGTCTTGAATGGTTATATTCCCACGGGGGCTTTCAAGTTCAACAAAAACAAACTCATGCCCACCAGAATTTTTCCCAATTATGAGATAGTCTGCTTGGTAAGAAGTTCCTAATGGGAATTCGGGAAACAGATAAGCACTATGATGTCCGAAACCCAAATGACAACCGCGCAGAATAGACCCAATTATATGAAATGCGGGTGTTTGATTGATATAGTTTAATATCTCGCGTTCACCAACGGTTTCTGTAAGTAGGAGATTGTGAAAGTCCTCATTTAATCGGCTTGCTTGTGCGTTGGTTTTCAAATCAAAAATATCAAGATGATTATTAGGGAATAAGCTCAAACAGTTTCGCGCAGCAAGTGAATACTGGCTATATAAATTTTTTCTAAATCGCCCCGGCATTCCCTCTTTTTCTTTTTTCAACACAGCTTCATACGCTGCTTGCTCATCAGGTAACAACCCATTCAAGTAATCTCTATTGTATAAATTCATATATTCTCATTCCTAATCTTGGAGTTTTGTTTTATACAATTATACAGCAAAAACAACAATATAACAATCAAAGGAGGACAACCTATGAAACTTATTATCGCAGAAAAACCGAGTGTGGCGCAGACTATCGCCGCTGCACTTGGAGCAACAGAACGAAAGGACGGCTACATAGAGGGCGGCGGCTATGTCGTATCTTGGTGCGTCGGGCATTTGGTGGGGATTGGCATTGACCCCGATTTTCTGTATCTCCGCTGTCATAGCCTTTATGTCGGCGTGGTCTACTTGAATGATATAGCCGTCTATCAGCATTTTCCGGGCGTATGCTGCAAAGTTGGTTGTCGGTATCAGCTCCATTTTCTGCTCTATCAATGTGCGTTCTGCTTCTATAACGGGAACGCGCAGGGTGATTGCTCTTTTCCTGTTTGCCATGCTCACAGCTCCTTTCCGTGTAGAGGGTTTGGGAAACTTCCCAACAAGCATTTTGCAGGGCAAAATACGGAAGTGTGGCTACACTTCCTATGCTTGCTACAAAACTTTCTCCCTCAATACCTACAACAACGAAAAATCACTTTTTGCCAACTTTCGCAAAAGAAAAACGCTGTAATCTCAAAAAGATTACAACGCTTCTCAATCGCTATTCAGTTGTTCAGCGGGCGGCTATTCGCCCGCTGTTTCGACTTCCCTAATCTCTTTTGCCGTAGCGGTGACTATTCGCAATCCCTTGTCGCTCACACCGTCAAGCAGCGTATCAAGCTGTCTGCGTTGTGTGGATTTGCCTGTTTCCTTATCCGTGAAAAAGAAAGCGTCTACCGATATATCCAAAAGGGTGACAAGCTCATAAAAGATTTGTAGGCTTGGGTGCTGTCCGCTGTTCTCAATGGACGCGATATAGCGCGGTGCAATGTTCAGCTCGTCTGCTAATGCGTTCCGCGAATATCCCTTTGCCTTTCGTGCTGCTTTTATGGCTAAACCAAAAGCCGTAAAATCAAATTTTTCCTTGTTCTGCTTCATATTTTTTCACCCTATTACATTTTACCGTTCATCTTTCTGCCTTGGATATGAGTACACATATCATAGCATTGACTATAATAGAGCATTTTATTTTGCTTTGATGTTTTGAGTTGACAATTTTAATAAACAATATTATAATATGTTTACACACAGAAAGGAGTACAACAAACATGGACTACGGAAAATTAACATTAGACGAGTTAGAGAAAGGATATAGGTATGATAAAGAAAACGACACCTATATTTGTAACTATTGTGAACAGCATTTTGAAGTCGGACAAATTTTCTCAATCGACAATAGTTTTTATGTTGCTGAACACGCAGTTGCAAAGCACATTAAATCTGCTCATGGAGGTAATTTATCGCAACTAATTATGTCAGAAACCAAATACAATACTTTAACGCAAAATCAAAGGGAATTATTGTCCCTTTTTAATTCTGGAATGTCTGACAAAAACATGGCGAAAAAATTAGGGGTTACAGAAGCAACGATTAGGCGGCAGAGGTTTACCTTTCGAGAGAAAGCCAAACAAGCAAAATTCTATTTAGCTGTATATGAACAAGTTTTTGAAACAAAAACACCACCAGAAAATGTCATTGTACCAATTCACAATAGTGCCATATATGTAGATGACCGCTATTTAATAACGGAACAGGAAAGGCAACATATTTTAGAAACATCTTTTAGCAGCCTAACGCCCCTTGTCCTCAAAACCTTTTCACCAAAAGAAAAAAAGAAAGTTGTTATTTTAACTAAAATTGCCGAACAATTTGAAAAGGGAAAGAATTATAGTGAGAAAGAAGTAAATCAAATTCTTAAACCAATTTTTGATGATTATATGACAATTAGACGCTACTTAATTATGTATGGTTTTATGGAGCGTACACGCGATGGCTCAAAATACTGGCTGACAGAGTAAGGAGGTAAGCATGAAACCAATAGTAGACCATATTCAAATAACAGTTAAAGACATTGCTCAGGCAGAACAATTTTATGATAGGCTTATGCCCATTTTAGGATTTGACCTTTCAAAAAAAGTAAGTGCCACCATTCTTGAGCATGATTTGTACGTTGTAGAATATCTGCATGAAAACATGGATTTTGGTATTTGTTCACCAAGAACAGTTTTTATGAATAATACTGTTCACAGGCGTAAACCCGGTGCATTTCATCATTTGGCTTTTAGGGCTAATTCAAGAAAAGAGGTGGACGAACTGTATCAAAAAATAAAGGCTATCGGTGCTAATATAGTATATCCACCGCAAATATTTCTTGAACATGGTCCGAATTATTACGCAACCTTTTTCAAGGACTTGGACGGAATAAAGTTTGAGATTGTTTGCAATATTCCTCTAATAAACGATTTCACAAAAAACTAAATTGGTCACAGAATTTTGAGGTGATATTATGGAGTGTAGTAAATGGCTACTTTGTCCTGTTTGCAATAACAAAACGCGAATACGATTACGGGAAGATACATTGCTTGAAAATTTCCCCTTGTTTTGTCCAAAATGTAAACATGAAACTTTAATCAGAGTACAACAATTAAATATGTCTATTATTAAAGAGCCAGACGCTAAGACGCAGAGCCGATAAACCGTGAGCAGAAAACACGGGGCATCGGCTCTTTCTTTATGCTTACTAAAATGCACTTATGTAATTTGCATTAGAAATGAAACCGTTAAACTAACGGATTAAAGACTTTGCAGCGTTAGTCGGCGGTTTTGAAATCACAATCAAAGCCGCCGTTTTTCTTTTTCAAAAGTAAAACAAGGTGGGTGTGTTAAAGTCGCCCTTTTGTAAGGATACGGCGGTATCTTAGGAGGTATCGCCGTGTCTATTTTGTATCGACAGCATTCGACAATCAGTAGCTTATTAAAAAAAGTCATTACTTGCCTACGGGATATTCCGGCTATCAAGATGAACACACATATCACTATATAATAGTTATTAAATCATTTGTGCCCGACTGGATTTTTTCAGTCGGGCATTTTTGCGTTTATTGATAATAGCAACGAAAACGGCTCATATCGTCTCTCCACGCTTTATATCCACGCCCCGCAAACCCGCATGGAATCTGGGTTTTCTCATAACTCTATCAATGGGCACAATATCTACTTATTGGACTTTTTCATCGGGTCGGGCACCATTTGGGCACCACAAATTGATTCTCACAAACCGCTTTTTTATTGCCTATAGGCACGAATTATCGTTCTATGCCGTCCAAAGCGTCCGCAGGACGCGCAGCCGCCAACAAGTAAATTTTTCGGTTTTGAGCGGCAACAAAAAATTGAAAAATGGCCCTTCAAACGATTACTTCGCCTTTATGTATTCTCTTGGAGAAACATGGTAGTAATCCCGAAAGGCTTTGTAGAAATTGCTGCTGTTGCTATAACCCAATACTGAGGAAATTTCTTCAACTGGCAGTTTTGTCCCTTTCAAAAGGATTACCGCCCGTTCCATTCGTAACGCCAATAAGATTTCTGTAAAGGACTTCCCAACTTCCCGATGCAGCAAGGTTGAAACATAATTCGGGTGATACGAAAAATGCTTTGCAATTTCTTTGAGCGTCACGGTATCAACGTGCTCCCCTATATACTGTACGATTTTTTCCGAAGGGCTTTCGTTTGCAGGCTCCCGCTTTGCATTGACATACTGACGCGCAACCTGAATGAGAAACGACAATGTGAGCGACTTCAAGACAACCTGTGTGTCGGCTTGTCGGTTGGCATACTCTACTACCATCATTTCAAGAAGCGCCCGTATGTTGCAGTCGTCCTCAATTTTGTAATGTATAAATTCATCAGAAAATTTATTGGTTGACGGGTCAAGCAGGAAATGAAATAGCTTTGTGTTTGCTGAAAGCATTGGTAAAAAGGCCCGACAAAAAGTGTCTTTCTGAATCAGTACGCCGATAATCGTTGTTTCCTTGTCGTCATGGACACAAAGAGCGTGACCGGCAAAGGGCTGGCCCGCATACAGCTCCCCCTCCCGGATTGTAATGCGATTATCGTACTTAAAGCTGATGGAATCGTATTCGCCCTGATAGGTGTAATTGAAATAGAAATAATCGTGCCGGTGAAACAGCTCTTGCCGTCCTTTGCTCTGATGGACGACAACCATAATTTCATCTTCCGGCGCACCGGGCCAATAAAACATTTTTTCCTCTGGATTTTCACCAGCGCAATTATGATACGTCCAATCCAACGCCCCAAATTCTCCCCGTAATTTTTCGACCGCCGCGCATAAAATTTCTCGCCCCACCTTGCTACTCCTTTATCAAAAAAGAACTCAATTCTTGTTTTCATTATACTACGTCACATGAGAAAATGCCACTGTATATATTAAGATTTGGCGCTGTTTCTTTGGCCGCAATCTTCTATACTAAAGATTGTTATGAAAAACAGACGGGAGGTTATTCGATGGAGGAAAAAGAGTTAGGCGGTGGGAAAATAATCTTTTATAAAAAGCTGTTTTCCCTTGTGCTGCCAATCGCATTTCAACAATTTATGCTGGCGGCGGTAAGTGCTTCGGACGCTCTCATGCTCGGATTTGTGAATCAGGATTCCCTGTCGGCGGTATCGTTGGCTGGGCAAATCACCTTTGTGTTCAACCTGTTTATGGGCGGGTTGACAATGGGAACAAGCATTTTGGCCGCACAATACTACGGAAAGGGTGACGTAAACGCTATTGAGAGAATATTTGCATATGTCACAAGGGTTTCCTTTTTGATTTCAGCGGTGTTCTTTCTGGCGTCCCTTTTCACGCCCAATTTGTTAATGCGGATTTTTACCCCAGAACCGCAACTGATTGCGGGCGGCAGCGTTTATCTTCGTATTGTAGCAGCGTCCAATCTTTTCACCGGTATCTCACAGATCTACCTTTGTATCTTGAAAAATACAGGGTATGCCATGAAAAGCATGGTAATTGGGTCAAGCGCCGTTGTTATCAATTTTTTCTTAAATGCCGCGCTGATCTTTGGGCTGCTCTCTTTTCCAAAAATGGGGATTGCGGGCGCTGCCCTTGCCACCTCCATTTCTAAGCTCATTGAAATGCTTTGGGCCTATGTGGAATCCTTGCGGAAAAATCGAATCGGGCTACGGATTAAGTATTGCTTTGCAGTAGACCGGCTTTTGGTTCGGGACTACTGGAAATATACAGTGCCTATGATGGGGGACTATCTGGTGTGGGGGTGTGGCTTCACCATGTATTCTGTTATTATGGGACACTTAGGCAGCGACGCCGTGGCCGCCAATTCGATTGCAAATATCGTAAAGAATTTGATTGTTAGTTTTTGTACCGGCCTTGCCAACGGCGGCGGCATTATCGTGGGCAACGAGTTGGGCATGGGAGATTTGAAACAAGCAAAGCAGTACGGCGGTCTGCTCTGGAAAATGGCCCTCATCGGGGGCGTGGTGTCCGGCCTGCTCCTGCTTGCGCTGTCGCCTATAATCTTGAACGTAACAGTTTTAAGCTCCCAAGCGACCGAATATTTAAAGTGGATGTTACTATTTTGCGCCTGCTATATGGTTGCAAAGGCAATTAACATGACGACGATAGCCGGAATTTTCCCCGCTGGCGGCGATTCTAAGTTTGGCTTGATATGTGACGCGATCACCATGTGGATTTTTGCTGTTCCAGCCGGTTTCCTTGCGGCGTTTTATTGGAATCTTCCCGTTGTCATTGTGTTCCTGATTGTCAATTTAGATGAAGTCGTCAAGTTGCCTGCCGCCATTATCCATTATCGGAAATACGGTTGGCTAAAGAATATTACAAGAGAATTGGGAGAGAAACAGGAGGTTTGGAAATGACTAAGCTTGAAAAATTGGACGCCGGACTGGAATACTGTTTGTATGACGCTGGTGTTGTCACCCGCAAAGAAAACGCCTTAAAGGGCTGTGCGAAATTTAATGCCATTGACCCCGCCGACTACACGGCCCAGCTTGCGGCAATCAAGGAGCTGTTTGGCTCCGCTGGTAAAATGTGTGCATCCAGCCTGATTTCAACTGTGACTACGGAAAATATCCATGTTGGAAAGGACTTTTTGACGAAATACAATGTAACGATTTTGGATATTGCTCCGGTAATTTTACTGAAAAAGCTACGGCGGAATCATCCGCTCACGGATATGAATTATTTGGTACAGCTGAACGAACTGCGAAGTTTACGGCTTATCTGGAAAAGGTCGTCACTCACGTGAAGATTGATTATCTGCGCCATATGGAAAAACTGAATGGCCGGGAAGAACTGGCCGAAGATATGTCGAATGTCGTCGAGCATGGGGAACTGTCCTCCATGTACGACGATTTTTTGTTAGAGGCTGTCCGGGCCGTGACGTTGGAGCAGATTGCATCGGAGCAGATGCCACCCGGCTCCCCGCCCGCGTCCAATTTACAAAAAAATATAATATGTGTTGACAAATGATATTATACAGCATATAATATGGATATGAAAATAATATTGAAACTTACATAATATTATAAATTTACACACAGAGAGGTGATAATATGGTATTTAACACCGGAGCAGCTCTTTTAGACGCAATTGTCCTAGCAGTCGTGTCGAGAGAAAAAGAGGGGACTTACGGATATAAGATTACCCAGGATGTGCGGCAGGCGATTGACGTGTCTGAATCCACACTATATCCGGTGCTCAGGAGACTGCAGAAGGACGAATGCCTGGAAGTGTACGATCAGCAGTTTGACGGCAGGAACAGACGTTACTATAAAGTTACGGAGAAAGGGATGGCCCAGCTGAATCTGTATAGAGGTGAATGGAAGAATTATTCCAATAAGATTAATGAATTGTTTGAGGGAGGTGCTACGGCATGAATCGCATTGAATATATGACAGAATTGGCCGCATTATTACAGGATGTTCCGGTGGAGGAGCGCAGGGAGGCGATGAAGTATTATAATGACTACTTTGATGATGCGGGCGAGGAGAACGAGCAGAGAGTCATAGAAGAGCTCGGGAGCCCGGAAAAGGTTGCGGCAACAATAAAAGCCGGCCTCAGCGGAGACGGAGATACCGAGGGAGAGTTCAGCGAGAACGGATATACGGATACAAGATTTGAACAGAAAGATGTGCCCGCCGGAAGGGAAGGATATACGTACGGAGGACAGGAGCCGCCAAGGACGAACCGGACATTGAAGATAATCCTCATTATTGCAATTATCATCGTTGGAGCCCCGGTCGTCATACCGGTTGCAATCGGAATTACATTAGCAGTAGTGTCATGTGTGTTTGCCTTGTTTCTCATTTTTATCGCACTTGTGATTGCATCTATCGCAGTCGTGATAGCAGGAATATCATTATTCTGTATCGGACTCGGCAATCTCGTGCCGGCACTTGCAGTAGGCCTGGCACTTGTCGGCACAGGGCTTTTGCTGGCGGTCATAGGAACGATTGCGACAGTAGGTGCGATAAGGCTTTGCATTATCGTTTTCCCGGGTATCATAAGGGGAATCGTATGGATGTTAAGAAAACCATTCCAGGGAAAGGCGGTGGCGTAAGTTATGAGAAGAGGGTGGAAGATTTTCTGGATAATATGTGCAGTCATTGCCGTGGTCGGCTTTGCATGCTGCATAACGGCGATGGCACTTGGCGTTACGGCTGAGGCGATAGAGGACCGGTTTCCTAATGGATTCAGTATCGTGAAAGAGAGCGAATGGCATCACGACAAAGACACATATACCGGTGAATCAGATGAGAGTCAGACATTTGCCAATATGCAGATTCATGAGATAGATGCCCACATATCCGGCGGAGAGCTGCAGGTGCTGCAGTCGGATTCGGATGATATCAAGATCGAGACATCGGGCGTCGATTCCCGTCTGAAGCTTAAATACTACGTTGAGGACGGAGAGCTGAAGATTGAGACAAAAAAGCACATATGGGGTATAAATGGAGGGAAACATATAGGTACCATATATCTGTTCGTGCCAAAAGGATACGAATTTGATGACGTAAGCTTTGAAGTGGGAGCGGGTTATCTGTATGTGGAAGACATCCTGGCTAACAGCCTTGATATAGAAGTAGGGGCCGGCGCGGCCGAAGTCAGCAGCTTCCATGCAGGCGAGGCGAGCCTGGACTGCGGGGCAGGCAAGATTACGGCAGCAGGGCTGGCGGACTGGGAAGTGGATATCGACTGCGGCATAGGTGAGATTGATTTGGATGTCAACGCGAAGATGGAAGATTACAGCTATTATATCAAATGCGGCATCGGCCAGGTGGATGTAGGAGAAGAGAATTTTACCGGCCTGGGCTCCAAAAAGGCCATCGAACACGCTTCGGGAAAAGAGATGAATATCGACTGTGGAATAGGCAAGGTAAGCGTGGATTTTTATTAGGCAGATACGACAATAATGAATAGATATTGAAGAAGGAGGAATTAGCTATGGAGACAAAGAGACTATATCGTTCAAGGCAGAGCCGTATGATCTGCGGCGTATGCGGAGGCATTGCAGAATACTTCAACGTTGACCCGACGCTTATCAGGCTGGGGCTCGTCCTGCTTGCCTGCACAGGTACCGGCATTCTTGCTTATTTTATTGCCGCGATAATCATACCGGACCAGCCTCAGGCTTAAAACAAGAGGAGGAAAGGCTTCGTATCATATAAGTAGTATTTCATAGGGGTCAGACCCCCGCATATGCGAGGGGTCTGACCCCTATGCAAATTCTGTATATTTTCAGAAAACTTGTCAATACTCTCTAAAAATGAAAAGGAGAGTTTTGACTATGTCTGGGAAGAAGAGCAAACCAATTAACCTTCACGAACTTACGGATGAAGAGAAGATAAAGTATGAGATAGCGGAGGAGCTTGGCCTTCTGGATAAGGTGATGGCAGACGGCTGGAAATCGCTGTCGTCCAAGGAGACGGGGAGGATCGGAGGCCTGATTACGAAGAAGAAGCGGGAGAAGGAGAAAAAGTAACAGAAGTATTACGAATATTAATAAGTGTGAACAATTGCCGACAAAGGTTGAAAATCCAATATCCTTTTGCTATAATCGAAAAACTGGAATAACATGATAAGGTGAGCATATGAACGATAAGATTAGCGTTTTAGATATTGATATTGACAACTATACTGCAAAAGAAGCGATGAAGGAGACGGTCCGATACCTGGAATCAGACCCTGTCAATGTCGTGGAACTGGTGACGGTTGACGGACTGATGCAGATGGATGAGGTGCCGGAGCTTAAGGATGACATACGGAAGTTCGACCTCGTGCTTGCAGGTGACAAGACGATACTGGAGGCAGCAGACATTACGGACAGAAGAACCATACAGGAGACAGAAGGACATGTGTTTATGAAGATGTTCTTCCGCTATATCCATAAGAACCACAAAAGAGTATATCTTCTGGTCGAGTCCGAAGAGGAAGGGGAGCACCTGTACAATTACCTGGAGCATTCCTACAGCGGTTCCCAGATTGTCGGACTGGCCAAAGTATCGGCTCAGAACCGGGCGGACGATATGCTTGTCAACGCCATCAACGGGGGAGAGGTTGACTGCGTGATATCCATATTGTCATCGCCGCTGCAGGAAGAATTTATCGCCAAGAACCGGGGAATACTCAACACGAGAATCTGGATGGGCCTTGGCAAAGGGATACTTCCGGTTGGAAGGCCTGGCTTCGGACAGGGCAGGATAACGCAGTTCTTTTTGAAGAGAATCTTTAAGAAGGAGATAGAAAAAAGGAAGAGAGATATGAGCGGAGCGCTGGTGTCCGCGAAATAAGAAAAATATAAGAATTTATTTTTGGTAACAATGTACATGGTATAGAATGTGAAAAATATATGAAAAGTTGAGGAAATTAACAAAAAATTGTTATTTCCTCTTTCTTTTTTTGTTGATATATATTAATATAGATTTTAGTAGTATGCGTTTTAGGGCTTTGAAAGCTTTTTTTGTTGTGAAAAATGCATATTGAAATGAGTGGAGGAGATGGAATATGATATCTAATCAAATACTTCAAAATACAATTGAAGGATTGAAAGGGATTACGAGGATAGACTTCTGCGTGATGGACACCGACGGTAAATCTCTTGCAAGCACTTTTTCAGAACAGGAGAATTATGAGGAAGAGGTAGTATCCTTCGTGGAATCCCCGGCTGACAGCCAGGTTGTCCAGGGATATCAGTTTTTTAAAATCTTTGACGAACACCAGTTGGAATATATTTTACTTGCCAACGGGGGTGGAGATGATGTATATATGGTAGGGAAGATTGCTACGTTCCAGATTCAGAATCTTCTGGTGGCATACAAGGAGCGCTTCGATAAGGATAACTTCATCAAGAACCTTCTGCTTGACAACCTTTTGCTGGTGGACATCTACAACCGTGCCAAAAAGCTACATATAGACACGGAGGTGAGGCGTGTTATCTTTATCATAGAGACTAAGCACGAGAAAGACAGCAATGCCCTTGACAATTTGCGGACTCTCCTTGGCAACAAGTCTAAAGATTTTGTGACGGCAGTAGATGAAAAGAACATCATCGTCGTAAAAGAACTGGAAGCCAATGACGGACATGAGGAACTGGAAAAAGTGGCAAAGGAGCTATATGAGCTTCTGAAAGAAGATGGCGAGGAAGAGATTCTTATCGCTTATGGCACCATCGTCAATGATATCAAAGAAGTATCAAAATCCTACAAAGAAGCAAAACTTGCTTTGGATGTAGGCAAGATATTCTTCGGCGAGAAGAATATCATGGCTTACAGCGCGCTTGGAATCGGCCGTCTGATCTATCAGCTTCCCATTCCGCTGTGCAAGATGTTCATCCGTGAGATTTTTGAGGGGAAATCGCCAGATGATTTTGATGAGGAGACACTGACGACTATCAATAAATTTTTTGAAAATAATCTGAACGTGTCGGAGACATCAAGACAGTTGTATATACACCGTAATACACTAGTGTACCGGCTGGATAAATTACAGAAAAGCACAGGACTTGATCTGCGCGTATTCGAGGATGCCATAACATTCAAGATTGCACTCATGGTAGTGAAATATATGAAGTACATGGAGTCCTTGGAGTATTAGTAATCAGGAGGAGAATATGATTGAATTAAAAGAAGTGACGAAAGAATACTCAAAAGGGGTTGCAGCCCTTAATGGCGTCAATCTGAAGATTGACCAGGGCGAATTTGTATTCATAGTCGGCGACAGCGGTTCGGGCAAATCGACGCTGATACGTCTGATCATGAAAGAACTTGATCCCACTTCAGGTACTATCGTCGTAAATGGACAGAACCTGAATAGGATGAAGCACAGAAAGATACCGATGTATCGAAGGGGGCTCGGTGTCGTGTTCCAGGATTTCCGTCTTTTAAAAGACAGGAATATCTACGAAAATATAGCATTTGCACTGCGGGTGACGGAAAAGCCTACCCGTGTGATTAAAAAGAAGGTTCCGGCGGCATTGTCCCTCGTTGGGCTGGCTCAGAAGTATAAGTCGTTCCCGAAGGAATTGTCCGGCGGGGAGCAGCAGCGTGTAGCTATTGCTAGGGCGATTGTTAATGAGCCTGCCATACTGCTGGCAGACGAGCCGACCGGTAATCTGGATCCCACCAATTCATGGGAAATTATGAAACTTCTAGAAGAGGCGAATGAGAGAGGGACGACCGTATTGGTTGTTACTCATAACCAGGAGATTGTAAACGAGATGAAGAAGCGCGTTGTTACGATGAAGAAGGGTGTCATCGTCAGCGACGAGAAAAAAGGTGGGTATAGTAATGAGAATTAGTACAGTTGGATATTCGATGAGACAAGGGGTTAAGAACATCCGCAGAAATAAGATGTTTTCCATTGCATCTATCGCCACTATGGCGGCATGTATCTTTCTGTTCGGACTGTTCTATTCCATTGTAATAAACTTTAACTACATAGTAGACAAAGCGGAAGAAGGAGTGGCGATTACCGTGTTCTTCAAGGAAGATGCCACACAGAGCCAGAAGGATAAGGTGGGAGAAGACCTGAAGAATGCTGACGGCGTCCTAAAGGTTAACTACATCAGCGCGGACGAGGCGTGGGATAAGTTCAAAGATGATTATTTCGGGGAATCCGGCGACCTTGCGGAAGGTTTCAAAAGCGACAACCCGCTGGCCAATTCAGATAACTATGAGGTGTACATGTCGGACGTATCCAAGCAAAAAGACGTGGTATCCTACGCGGAAAGCCTGGACGGCGTCCGTAAGGTCAACAAGTCCGACGTCGTGGCAAAGACGCTCACAAGCGTCAACAAGCTTGTCGGTTACGTATCCGCGGCTATTATCGTTATCCTTCTTATCGTGTCGGTATTCCTCATCAGCAACACGGTTACGATGGGTGTCACGGTGCGGCGGGAAGAGATTGCGATTATGAAATATATAGGGGCTAAGGACGGATTCGTCAGGTCGCCGTTCGTAATCGAGGGCCTGCTCATCGGGGTGATTGGTGCTGTACTGCCGCTGATTCTGCTGTATTTCCTCTACAGCAAAGTGATTGAGTATATCATGGTCAAGTTCAGCCTGCTCAACAATATAGTGGACTTCCTGCCGGTAATGCAGGTATATAAGACGTTGCTTCCTGTAGGCCTTGCTTTGGGAGTGGGCATTGGTTTCCTTGGAAGTTTCGTGACAATCAGAAAACACCTTAAAGTATAATATCAAGGGGGATACGTAAGATGCGAGGGAAGAGAATAATAAGTGTGCTGCTGATAACGGTTCTGTGTATGGGGATGGCGATACAGGTGAACGCTTCAAGCATCAGCGACACGAAGAAAAAGGCAGAGGAACTGGAATCAAAGAAGAAAGCGGCTGAGGATGAGAAGAATTCTCTGGCTGCCCAGCTCGATTCGATCGTGGCCGAGATGGAAGACACGAAAGCCAGGATTGACGAAAAAGAGGCTGAGATTGAAAAGAAAGAAGAAGAGCTGATTCAGGCAAAGGTCGATGAAAATGACCAGTACGAGAGCATGAAGAAGAGAATCCAGTATATGTATGAAAACGGCAATTCCCAATTCATAGAGATACTCGTGCAGTCGAAGAGCATCGGTGATTTTCTGAACAATGCGGAGTACATCACGACCATCTCCGAGTATGACAGAAGCATGCTCGTACAGTTCCAGGAGATTGTCAAAGCGGTCGAAGAGCAGGAAAAGGCGCTGCAGGAAGAATACGATGAGCTTGAGACGATGCAGAACGACCTGATTGCCAAGCAGGACAGCGTGAACACCATGCTGGAGGGCAAGAATGCAGAAATCAGCCAGCTGGAGAGCGAGATAGGCGCTACCGCCGATACGCTCGCGAAGCTGGAGGCTGCCGCCGCGGCTGCGGCGCGTAAGCAGGCGGAGGCCACCCTGTCATACAGTGGCGGAAGCGCGGGAGCGTCCGTCGTGTCAGGCAACGGAACATTTACACATCCTTGTCCGGGCTACAGTTACATATCCAGCGAATTTGGCTGGAGGCCTCAGCCGATTCCGGGCGCAAGCTCCAACCACAAAGGGATGGACTTTGCCGCGGCTACGGGAACGCCGATATACGCGGCAGCAGGCGGAACCGTGGTATCCGCAGGCTACAGCGGCAATGCGGGCAACCTCATAATAATCAACCATGGCGGCGGCCTGCAGACATATTATATGCACTGCAATAATATCTATGTAAGAGCGGGGCAGAGCGTTAGCAAGGGACAGAACATCGGTGCGGTAGGAAGTACAGGCAATTCCTCCGGCCCGCACCTTCATTTCCAGGTGATGTCAGGCGGAGTGCCGGTCAACCCGCGTAATTATTTATAAGAACAGGACTCGTATCATGAAGAAAAACAAGGGATTTATCAAGGGGGCGCTCTGTGGCGCCCTTGCTGTGTTATTGGTTGCAGGGCTTGTATCCTGTGGAAGCAGATTAAACAAAGCGTCAGCTGGCAAAGAGGAAGTAGTAGACACTGAGACAGAGGAGAAGCTGGAGATGCTTCAGCAGCTCATTGACGGAAGCTACCTCGGAGATGTGGATGAAGATGCGCTCCAGAGCGGAATATACAAAGGGTATATCAATGGGCTTGCGGACCCGTACTCTGTCTACTACGACAAAGAGGAGACAGAGCAGCTCCTTGAGACGACGTCGGGAGAATACAGCGGCATCGGGGCCGTATTAAGCCAGAACAGAGAGACGGGCATCATCACCATACTGCAGGTATATGACGATTCTCCTGCGCAGAAAGCCGGCATTAAAGATGACGATATCCTTTATAAGGTGGAGGGCGAAGAGGTGACGGGTGTGGATCTGACGGAAGTCGTCTCCAATATCAAGGGTGAAGAAGGTACGGAAGTCAAGATGACCGTATTAAGAGGCGATGCCAATGACGAAGTGGAAGTGACTGCGGTCAGGGGCAAGGTTGAGGCGCAGACCGTCAAGTATGAGATGAAGGACGGCGAAGTGGGCTATATCCGCGTGTCAGAATTCGATTCCGTCACATATGACCAGTATAAAGCGGCCATCGAGGATTTGGAAGGTCAGGGGATGAAAGGCCTCATCGTGGATCTGCGGAACAATCCGGGCGGCAACCTGGCTACCGTGTGCGATATGCTTGACCTGATGCTGCCGGAGGGGTTGATCGTATATACCGAAGACAAGGATGGGAACCGTTCGGAAGAGACATCGGACGAGGAACATCAGTTCAAGCTTCCGATGACTGTGCTTGTGAACGGCAACAGCGCCAGCGCATCCGAGATATATGCAGGTGCGATTCAGGACTATGGCCTCGGCGAGATCATCGGAACCCAGACTTACGGAAAAGGTGTCGTGCAGCAGATATTCGACCTGAAGGACGGTACTTGCGTGAAGCTGACGATCGCTGAATATTTTACGCCAAAAGGGAGAAACATTAATGGAAAGGGCATTACTCCAGATGTTGAGGTAGAGTACGAGGCAGACGAGGCCAATCCGGAAGCGGATAACCAGCTTGACAAAGCACTGGAAGTAATAAAAGGCAATATGTAAGCAAAAGGGGAATGTCTGTTTGGCATTCCCTTTTAATTTGCCTTGTGCTAAAATAAAACATAGTATGTACTTTTAGAAACAGAAAGGAAGCATATATGAAAATATTGATTCAGAACGGGCACGTCATCGACCCGCCGACAGGCAAAGACGGCATATATGACGTGCTGATAGAAGAGGATAGAATAATCAAGGTAGAGCATCAGATAAAGGAAGAAGCCGACCGTGTCATTGATGCAGAAGGCTGTTACGTCATGCCAGGATTTATCGACATGCATGTACATCTGAGAGATCCGGGATTCACGTATAAGGAGACGCTCTCGACCGGAGGACAGGCTGCGGTAAAAGGCGGCATCACTACGATGTGCGCCATGCCAAACACGAAGCCGGTCATCGACGACAGGGAGAAAGTAGAGGATGTGCACGCAAGGGCGGCCAAGGATTCTCCTGCCCATGTGATCCAGCTCGGTGCAGTGACGAAAGGCCAGATTGGCCGTGAGCTGGCTGATATAGAAGGGATGGCGGCTGCAGGCTGTCATGCCATAAGCGAAGACGGCAAGTCGGTGATGAATGCGTCGCTATACCGCAGGGGGATGGAGAAAGCGAAGGAATGTGGCATCTCCGTGTTCGCCCACTGCGAGGATATCACGATGGTAGAGGGCGGTGTCATGAATGCAGATGAGAACGCAGAGCGTCTCGGCCTGAAAGGGATCACCAATTCCGTGGAAGACGTCATCGTGGCGAGAGATATCCTGCTTGCCAAGGAGACAGGCGTGCGGCTCCACCTGTGCCACTGCTCCACCGCAGACAGCGTGGAGATGGTTCGGCTTGCCAAGGAGGGCGGGCTCCCTGTCACCGGTGAAGTATGCCCGCATCACTTTATACTGACGGCGGACGACATACCGGAGGACGACGGGAACTATAAGATGAATCCTCCGCTCCGGGCCAAAGAAGACGTAGCAGCCCTGCGGGAAGGTCTGAAGAACGGAATCATGGATGTCATAGCTACGGACCATGCGCCTCATTCAGAAGAAGAGAAAAACAAATCCATGGCGCAGGCGGCTTTTGGCATCGTAGGCGTAGAGACTTCAGCCGCGCTGACGTATACAGAACTTGTAGAGCCGGGGATACTGACCATGACAGATATGGCAGAAAAGATGAGTACGAACCCGGCCAGCATACTTGGACTGGAAGACAAGGGGTCTGTATCTGAGGGAAAGGCCGCAGATATCGTGATTTTTGACACGAGACGGGAATATACGATTGATAAAGATACATTTGCCTCAAAAGGCAGGAACACGCCGTTCCATGGACGTAAAGTAAAAGGACAGGTCATGTATACGCTGGTCGGCGGGACGGTCGTTTATGAAAATGAGATACGATAGGAGGAAGACGAAGTGATTAATCAGCTAGTGTCTAATATCAGGAATACAGGAGCACCGATTGTTGTCGGTCTGGATCCAATGCTCGGCTATATACCGGAGCATATACAGAAAAAGGCTTTCTCAGAATATGGCGAGACGCTTGAAGGGGCTGCGGAAGCAATCTGGCAGTTCAACAAAGCCATTATCGATAATACGTACGACCTGATTCCAGCAGTCAAACCACAGATAGCCATGTATGAGCAGTTTGGAATCCCCGGGATTGCCGCATTCAAGAAGACGACAGATTACTGTAAGGAAAAGGGGCTCGTTGTCATCGGGGACATCAAGCGCGGAGATATTGGTTCCACGTCGAAAGCATATGCAGTGGGGCATCTCGGAAGAGTTCAGGTAGGGAGCAGGACGCTCGCTGCGTTTGATGAGGATTTTGTAACAGTCAATCCATATCTTGGTTCCGACGGCGTCAATCCGTTCCTCGATGTGTGCAAAGAGGAGAAGAAAGGCATATTCGTACTCGTAAAGACATCAAACCCATCCAGCGGCGAGTTCCAGGACCAGCTGGTCGGCGGTCGTCCGTTATACGAACTCGTAGGAGAGAAGGTGGCTGCGTGGGGAGAAGAACTCATGGGAGACGAGTACAGCTACGTCGGTGCGGTCGTCGGTGCGACTTACCCGGAGATGGGCAGAGTCTTACGCAGCATTATGCCGAAAGCATATATCCTCGTGCCGGGATACGGGGCACAGGGAGGCAGAGGCAAAGACCTTGTACATTTCTTTAACGAAGACGGACTCGGTGCAATCGTGAATTCTTCCAGAGGTATCATAGCGGCGTACAAGCTGGAGCAGTATGCACAGTTTGGCGAGGCGAACTTTGCCGATGCCGCAAGAGCCGCGGTAAAGGATATGATAGCAGATATAAAAGGAGCGCTGGAACATGAGTAAATATAAAGGACAGGCTGCGGTCATCTCACAGGAGCAGATTGCCACAGGCATCTACAGCCTGTGGATTGAGGTTCCGTGCATGGCGTCGGAAGCAAAGCCCGGGCAGTTCCTGTCTCTGTATACGCAGGACGGGAGCAAGCTGCTGCCGCGTCCGATAAGCATATGTGAGACAGACAAGCTTAAGGGGAGATTACGGCTCGTGTATCGTGTGACGGGGAAAGAGACCGGTACGGAGCTGTTTTCCCGGCTGGAACCAGGAGATACGCTGGAAGTGATGGGGCCTCTCGGCAACGGCTTTCCGCTTGAGAATCCGGGAAGGGCGTTCCTGATCGGCGGCGGCATCGGAATACCTCCTATGCTGGAGCTTGCCAAGCAGCTGCCAGGTGCAAGGCAGATTATCGCCGGATACAAAGATGAGCTGTTTCTGACGGAAGATCTGGAGAGATATGGGGAGCTCTATGTGGCTACAGAGGATGGCAGCGCAGGCACGAGAGGAAATGTGCTGGATGCGGTGCGTGAGCACGGGCTTGCCGCGGATATCATCTACGCCTGCGGCCCGACGCCGATGCTCCGGGCTCTTAAGGCATATGCAGAAGAACACGGAATTGTCTGCTACATATCGCTGGAAGAAAAGATGGCATGCGGAATCGGGGCATGTCTTGCCTGCGTGTGCCAGTCGAAAGAGACCGACAGCCACAGCAACGTACATAATAAACGGGTCTGTAAAGACGGGCCGGTATTCTTGTCTACGGAGGTGGAAATCTGATGGATACAAAAGTGAACCTTGCAGGTGTGGAGCTTAAGAATCCGGTTATGACAGCCTCAGGAACGTTTGGCTCCGGGGAAGAATACAGCGAATTCGTGGATTTGAGCCGCCTCGGTGCAGTCGTTACGAAAGGCGTGGCGAATGTACCGTGGCCTGGCAACCCGGTGCCACGGATTGCGGAGACGAAGTCTGGCATGATGAATGCCATCGGACTCCAGAATCCAGGAATCGATGTGTTCTGCCGGCGTGACATACCTTTCCTGAAACAGTTCGATACAAAGATTATCGTCAACGTGTGCGGAAAGACGACAGAGGATTATTGCAAAGTAGTGGAGCGTCTGGCTGATGAAGATGTGGATATGCTCGAGATAAACATATCATGTCCGAATGTCAAGGAGGGCGGCATCGCCTTTGGACAGAATCCGAAAGCGGTGGAAGAGATTACGGCCGAGGTCAAGAAGCGTGCAAAGCAGCCGGTCATCATGAAGCTGAGTCCAAACGTGACAGATATCACCGAGACGGCGAAAGCGGCGGAAGCGGGAGGGGCAGATGTACTGTCGCTTATCAATACGCTGACCGGGATGAAGATTGACATACACAGGCGAGCGTTCTCGCTGGCCAACAAGACCGGAGGCCTGTCCGGGCCTGCGATAAAGCCGGTTGCGGTGCGGATGGTCTATCAGGTGGCAAACGCGGTGAAGCTCCCTGTCATCGGCATGGGCGGAATCGAGACGGCGGAGGATGCCATAGAGTTTCTCCTTGCCGGAGCCTCGGCCGTGTCTGTGGGTACCGCCAATTTCTATAATCCTACTGCAACCGTACAGGTGGCGGAGGGCATAGAGGCTTATATGGAGCGGTACGGGTTCGAACACGTATCCGGGCTGACAGGGCTTGTAAAGTAGAGGAGGTTATATATGGAACAATATAAAAAAGAGTTTATTGAGTTTATGATCGACTGTGAAGTGCTTAAATTTGGAGATTTTGTGACAAAGAGCGGCAGAAATACGCCTTTTTTCGTAAATACAGGCTTCTACCGGACAGGAGCGCAGCTTCGTAAGCTTGGGGAATACTATGCGAAGGCGATAGAAGGCAGCTTCGGCCTTGCATTTGACGTCTTGTTCGGACCGGCTTATAAAGGGATTCCGCTTACAGTAGCCGCAACGATCGCCATCAGCGAATCTTATGGCAGAGACATCCGGTACTGCTCTAACCGTAAGGAAGTGAAGGACCATGGTGACAAGGGGATTCTTCTTGGGAGTCCTATAATGGACGGAGACAGAGTCGTTATCATCGAAGATGTGACAACCGCAGGAACCTCTATACAGGAGACGCTCCCCATTATCAAGGCGCAGGGCAATGTGACCCCGGTGGGTCTTGTCGTGTCGGTGGACCGCATGGAACGCGGCCAGGGTACGAAGAGCGCACTTGCGGAGATAGAAGAGAAATACGGTCTGAAGACGACGGCTATCGTCACGATGGAAGAGGTGACGGAACATCTCTATAACAGGCCATATAAAGGAAAAGTTATCATCGACGATACATTAAAATCGGCAATTGATGCATATTATAAACAATATGGCGTGAAGTAGCAGGAGGGTTTCTTATGAATGAAAAAGCATATAAAACCATGAGTTTCGCAGGGGCTGCCGGTATAGCCACCGGTATCGTCACGATGGCTGTCGCAATTGCGGCAGGCGTGATAATGATTGTGAGTGGGGCACGCTTGTTAAAAGATAGAAAGGGGCTTACATTTTAGCCTGCATTGAAAGGGTGCTATATTTTTGAATACGAAAAACAGAAAAAGAATCCGCATAATCGGGAAAATATTATTTGTATTTTATATCGCGTTTCTCGTTTATTTTCTCTTATTATCTGATTGGTACGGCCGTACGGGAGTGATGCAGGAATACCGGTATAATCTTGTGCTGTTCCAGGAGATCAAACGTTTCTGGGAGTACCGGGAACAGCTTGGAATATATGCCATGTTCACGAACCTGTTCGGCAACGTGCTGATTTTTATGCCTTTTGGATTCTTTATGCCTATGGCAAGTCGTCACAGAAGCTTCTTTTCCGCACTGTTCTACAGCTTTGGACTGAGCCTGTGCGTGGAGACATTCCAGCTCGTGACGAAAGTGGGCAGTTTTGATGTGGATGATCTTCTGCTAAATACGATAGGCGGTGTATTAGGCTATATGATATTTGCAATCTGTGCAGCAGCGAGGAGAAGATATGATCATAAAAAGAAGGCAAAAAGACAAAGAAGAAGATAGGTCGAAGGACATACAGAAGGAGCGGGAGAAACGGCGCAGAAAGATGATGCGCGGCAAGTACGGGCAGGCACCGCTTAAGCACGCCAAAAAGGGGATCAATTCCTGCTGCTATGCAGGAAGCGTGTTCCTGATACTTATGGTAATGCTCGTCTTTTCCTACGTGTCAGAGGGCAGCGTGAGCGTGGCTGCCGGCTTCGCGGGTCTGGCGGTAGCGGTACTGGCCTGGCTTGGGCTGATGTCAGGTATCCGCGGTTTCCGGGAGAGAGAGAAGAATTACATAACCTGCAAGGTAGGAGTCGTCTGTAATGTGCTCCTCCTTTTGGGTCTTATGAGTATATTTTTCAGGGGGCTGTTTTAGATGATCGAGGAAAGATATGAACTTGCAATAGAACGCATTAAAGAAATCAGTAAGGAAGATACGGTGGCCGGAACATTCCGTGACTACTTTTGCTGCATGGCACGGTTTATCGGAATGCTTGATGAACTGAACAGCAAGATAGAGAGCGGAACATATGCGGACCTTCCGCTTGATGAGCTTAAAAAGTGGAATGAAAGCCTGTATGCAGATATACTGCCCGGGCAGTATGAGACGAGCTATGCCAATCCGGATTATGCCGTGAAGAAGACAGGAAGAGAATACGGACAGATACTGAGCTTCCTGTACACGGAGCTGAGAGGCGCAATCCCATATATGTTCGAGGGCAGGAAGGAATATCTGGACATCTTATATGAACTGTTCATAGAGATATATAATGTGTTTGAAGAAAAGAGAGAACCTGAGACTGAGACGCTGAAGGAGATAATCTACTGGTATGCCAGCGATTACTGTGACGTGTTCGCGGCCGACAGGGTCAGGGAGCAGATCGATCCGGATGAGTCATTCGCCACGGATATTATCATGGACAGCGACCTCTCGGACCTGAGATATCTGTACCGGTTCGGAGAGTATATAAGCGAGAATGAATGGAAGACGGCAGAACACCTGAACAGCCTCGATGCATCTGTCATCCGGAAGATGGCTGATACCTTCACGGAAGGCTATCGGATGGGATTCATCAATACGGGCAAGGATCTGTCTAAAAAGTCTGTCGTGAACATCCGGTATGTAATAGGCTTTGAGCGGGTCATCCGCCAGGCGATAGAGAATTTTGCCCGGATGGGCCTCAGGCCTGTCATTTACCGCTCCGGCGCAAGCGTGCTGACGAAACGTCAGCATCTGAAGACCGGCTATTACGGAGCCATTCCGAATAAGCAGTACGAATACGACCATAGAAATGACCAGGGGCTGTATCTGGATAAAAAGTTCATAGAGCGCAGGCTGGAAGTCATCCAGACGGCCTACGAACAGAATAAGGAGCTGGCCGCCCGGTTTGCAGGTCCTGCCTGCATGGATGTCTTCGGCGAGCATCCTTTTTCGCCGGAGCAGAAAGATACGGCAGTCAGGCTTACGAAAAAGCAGGAAGAGCTGTCGCTGCTCTATGACAGCCGTTCCGGGCAGATCACGAATACGTATATCAAAGGCGAAGAGAGGAGCTTTACTATCGTTGCATATCCTGTGCCGGAGATTGGCAGGCAGTATGAAGAGATCTTCGATGAAGTTATCAGAATCAATACGCTGGATGCATCTCTATATGCCAAAGTCCAGCAGACGCTCATCGATGCCCTCGACCAAGGCGAATATGTACATGTCAAAGGCAGAGGCGGCAATAAGACGGATATGAGGGTGCAGCTTTACCGGCTTGCGGATCCACAGAAGGAGACAATATTTGAAAACTGTGTTGCAGATGTCAACATACCGGTAGGGGAGGTGTTCACCTCTCCGGTACTGGAAGGCACGAACGGCATCCTGCATGTAAGCCGCGTATATCTGAACGAGCTGCTGTATCAAGATCTTGAAATGACATTCTCCAACGGCATGATAGCAGAGTATACGTGCGGCAATTTTGAACGGGAGCCGGAGAACAAAAGCTATGTACATGACAACATCCTCCACAGGCATGCGACGCTTCCCCTCGGCGAATTTGCCATCGGGACGAATACGACCGCTTATGTCGTTGCGGGGAAATACGGGATAGAAGATAAGCTGCCGATTCTGATTGCAGAGAAGATGGGTCCTCATTTTGCAGTTGGAGACACGTGCTACAGCTGGAGCGAGGATATCAAGGTGTATAATCCGGATGGGAAAGAGATTGTGGCAAGAGACAATGCCGTGTCAGCAAGACGGGCGGAGGATGTGTCAAAAGCATATTTCCATTGCCACACGGATATCACGATACCTTATGATGAACTCGGCAGCATCACCGTTGTCACCCGGGCGGGAGAAGAGATTCGGCTGCTTGAAAATGGAAGGTTCGTGCTTCCGGGCACGGAGATTCTGAACGAGCCGCTGGAAAAATACAATAATTAGGACATGCGTATTGAACTGCCGACGTTCAGTATGATATGATTCATATAGAAATTTTAAATACGAAAGGATGAAGATTATGCCAAAAGTAGGAATCGTTATGGGCAGCGACTCAGACATGAAAGTGATGAGCAAGGCAGCCGATATGCTTGAAAAATTAGGAGTAGAATATGAGATGACTATCATCTCTGCACACCGTATGCCGGATATATTCTATGATTATGCGAAATCAGCCGAAGAGAAGGATTATAAGGTGATCATAGCAGGAGCAGGGATGGCGGCACACCTTCCCGGCATGTGCGCAGCCATCTTCCCGATGCCTGTTATCGGAATCCCGATGTCCGGCAAGAATCTGGACGGGCAGGACGCGCTCTATTCTATCGTCCAGATGCCGCCTGGAATTCCGGTTGCGACAGTTGCGATTGACGGGGGAGCCAATGCAGCGATACTGGCCGCCAAAATACTGGCGACTTCTGATCCGGAGCTTCTTGAAAGGCTGAAGGCCTATTCCCGGGAAATGAAGGAGACAGTGCAGGCCAAATCAGAAAAGCTCGATAAACTTGGATATAAAGAATATATGAACCAGATGTAAGGAGAAGAGGAATGGATTACAAGAACGCAGGTGTAGATATCGAAGCAGGCTATAAATCTGTGGAGCTGATGAAAGAACACATCAAGAACACGATGAGACCGGAGGTACTGACGAATATCGGAGGATTCTCGGGAGCTTTCTCTATGGAAGCATTCAAGAATATGGAGAAGCCGACGCTCGTATCAGGGACGGACGGTGTTGGTACAAAACTGAAATTGGCATTTCTTTTAGATAAACACGATACGATTGGTATCGACTGTGTCGCTATGTGTGTAAACGATATTGCCTGTGCGGGGGGAGAGCCGTTATTCTTCCTCGATTATATCGCATGTGGCAGGAATGAGCCCGAGAAGATTGCCACAATCGTGAGCGGCGTGGCAGACGGATGCGTACAGTCCGGGGCGGCCCTCATCGGCGGGGAGACGGCAGAAATGCCGGGCTTCTACCCGGAAGATGAGTATGATTTGGCCGGATTTGCGGTTGGCGTGGTCGATGAAAAAGACCTGATAACAGGAAAAGAGCTGAAAGCCGGCGACGTACTCATCGGCATGGCATCTTCAGGGGTGCACAGCAATGGCTTCTCTCTCGTGAGAAAAGTATTTGACATGACAAAAGAATCGCTGAATACATATTATGAAGAACTGGATGCCACATTAGGCGAGGCGCTCATCGCGCCGACGAAGATATATGTGAAGGCGCTGTCCCGCATAAAGGCGGCGGGCGTGAAGATAAAAGCTTGCAGCCATATAACCGGAGGCGGCTTCTATGAGAATATTCCGCGTATGCTATGTGACGGCATGCATGCAGTCGTGGAAAAGGACAGCTACCCGGTTCCGCCGATATTCGGACTGCTGGCAAGAGAAGGACAGATTGAAGAACATGCGATGTACAATACGTATAACATGGGGCTTGGCATGATCGTGGCAGTGGATGCCGGTGATGCTGACAAGACGATGGAGGCGATAAAGGCTGCCGGAGAAGCTCCGTATGTCGTAGGACGCATCGAGGCAGGCGAAAAGGGAGTTACATTATGCTAAATGTAGTTGTGCTCGTATCCGGAGGCGGAACGAATCTGCAGGCACTCATAGATGCCGTGGATTCCGGTGCCGTTGCCAATACGAAGCTGGCCGGTGTGATCAGTAATAACAGGAATGCATACGCGCTGCAGCGGGCGGCAGACAATGGGATTCCGGGGATATGCATATCCCCGAAGGACTTTGTATCCAGAGATGAGTTTAATGAGAAGTTTCTGGAGGCGGTGGATACGATTTCGCCGGATCTTATCGTGCTGGCGGGATTCCTTGTCGTCATACCGCCGGCGATGATAGAGAAATACAGGAACCGCATCATCAATATACACCCTTCTCTTATTCCGTCTTTCTGTGGAACAGGGTATTATGGGCTGAAAGTCCATGAGGCGGCGCTGAAGCGCGGAGTAAAAGTGGCGGGAGCGACCGTGCACTTCGTGGACGAAGGGACAGATACCGGCCCGATTATTCTGCAGAAGGCCGTGGAGGTAGTACAGGGCGACACCCCGGAAGTGCTTCAGCGGCGGGTGATGGAGCAGGCAGAGTGGAAGATACTGCCGCAGGCCGTCGGCCTCATTGCCGCAGGCAGGGTGAAGGTGGCAGACGGAAGAGTGTTTATCAGAGAGTAAAGCAGGATAGCATGACAGATACAGGAGGAGAACGTGGAATGAAGGTATTAATAGTCGGCAGCGGCGGAAGAGAACATGCCATAGCTCACAGTGTGGCAAAGAGCGAAAAGGTTGATAGGATATATTGTGCCCCTGGAAATGCAGGGATAGCGGAACTGGCGGAATGTGTCCCCATCGGTGCCATGGAATTTGACAAGATCGTAGCTTTTGCCGGGGAAAAGGGAATCGACCTTGTAATCGTAGGTATGGACGACCCTCTTGTAGGCGGCCTTGTGGATGAACTGGAAGCGGCGGGTATCCGGGCGTTCGGCCCGAAAAAGAACGCGGCCGTACTGGAAGGATCCAAGGCATTTTCTAAGGACCTCATGAAGAAATATAACATTCCGACGGCAGGATATGAGAATTTTGAAGACCCTGAAGAAGCGCTTGCCTATCTGAAATCTGCAAAATTCCCAATTGTATTGAAGGCCGATGGCCTTGCCCTGGGCAAGGGAGTGCTCATATGCAATACATATGAAGAGGCGGAAGCCGGCGTGAAGACGATTATGGTAGATAAGCAGTTTGGAGCTTCCGGGAATACGATGGTCGTGGAAGAGTTTATGACCGGACGGGAAGTTTCCGTCCTGTCCTTTGTGGACGGGAATACGGTCAGGACGATGACGTCCGCCCAGGACCACAAACGGGCCGGTGACGGCGATACCGGGCTGAATACAGGCGGAATGGGTACATTTTCGCCAAGTCCATTCTACACGAAAGAGGTGGAAGAGTTCTGTGACAGATACATCTATCAGGCGACGGTCGATGCCATGAAAGCAGAGGGACGGCCATTCAAGGGAATCATATTTTTCGGCCTCATGCTGACGGATGAGGGGCCGAAAGTGCTGGAATACAACGCCAGATTCGGCGATCCTGAGGCTCAGGTGGTGCTTCCACGCATGAAGAATGATCTCATAGAAGTGATAGAGGCATGTGTCGATGGCACGCTTGACAAGATAGACCTTCAGTTTGAAGACAATGCGGCTGTTTGCGTAGTTCTTGCATCCGACGGATACCCCGTTCAATATGAGAAGGGACTTCCGATATCGGGGCTGGAAGAATTCAAGAAACATGACGGATACTACTGCTTCCATGCCGGTACAAAGTTCGACGGGGAACAAATCGTGACGAACGGCGGGCGTGTGCTCGGCGTGACGGCAAAAGGGAAAGACCTGAAGGAGGCCAGGGCCAATGCCTATGCAGCCACCGAATGGGTGAAGTTTGACAACAAATATATGCGTCACGATATCGGAAAAGCGATTGATGAGGCTTAAAGATGAGACGCAGGCCGTAATGCGCAGCAAGATATAGAGAAAGAAGGAGCATGGAAACGTTGAATGATATTCAGTTGATTGGTTACAGCATCCGCAGCCAGAGGCGGAAAAAGGGCATGACGTTACAGCAGCTGTCAGATGCGACAGGATTATCAATCGGATACCTGAGCAATCTGGAACGGAACGCCAACAGTCCGACCCTGGTCAATATCCAGAAGATATGTGAGGCATTTGGCACCTCTTTGTTCAGCCTTCTGGAGACGAATAAAGAAGAAGATATCATCGTCCGTCGGAATGAGCGGGAGCCGATAATCAGCGAAGAGCACAATATGAAGCTGGAGAATATAGACTTTGGGCTGGAAAATGCCTCTTTCATCTATATGACGATCGAACCGGACGGGGCAGGGGACGGACTGTGGTGGGAGCATGAATACCACGAGGTCGGAACTGTTCTAAAAGGGCGGCTGACGCTTACTCTGGATAACCAGACTTTCGAGCTGGACGAGGGGGATACGATTCTCATAAAGGCACACACGCGGCATTGCTATTTTAACAGGACAAAGGAGAGCTGCGTCTCATATTGGACAAGGTGTAAGGAAATAAAATAATCAAGTGATTCTAAAACGGGGTGAAGGTAATAGGGGACCGTGCATTCCAAAACGGTACTGCACTGGAAACTGCCATTTTCTATTTATGGAGATATTTCAGGGGCAGGTGTGACTCATGCGAGTCACACCTGCCCCTGATTGAGGTTATCTATTTCCCGACAGCCCCATGTGCTTGCCAGATACCAAAAAAAGTGAACAGACGGAGCATATGGTAAAAATAACCAGATGATTTGATGTTACGGCATGCTATGATAAAAATCAAATTATTAGGTTAAAGGAGAGAATCATGAAATGAAGAAAGCGGTATTGGATCAGAACATTTTAAAAAAATACAGAGAACATCTGTATGACGAAGAACGGAGCCAGGCGACGATTGAGAAATATATGCGGGATGTCACATATTTCTATCGATATCTGCCGGAGGGGGATAAAGTGATTACAAAAGAGGTTCTGGTCGCATATAAGGGCAGCCTGTCCGACAGATATAAGATGTCCAGCATCAACAGCATGCTTGCTGCCTTGAACGGATTGTTAGAGTTTATGAAGCTGAACAACCTGAAAGTAAAGCTTCATAAGGTACAGCGCTCAGCTTTTTATGATGAGGAAAAGGAGCTTACAAAAAGTGAATATAAGAGGCTGCTGGATACAGCAATGAATAACGGGAATGAACGTCTCTATATGCTGCTGCAGACAATCTGCGGCACGGGGATCAGGGTGTCCGAACATAGGTATATCACGGTGGAAAGCTTGAAAGAAGGGAAAGCGGTTGTCAAAAACAAAGGCAAAGTAAGGGTGATCTTTATCCCTGCCGCCCTTAATAAAATGCTGAAGGACTATTGCCGCAAGGAGAATATTCGGAGCGGCTCCATCTTTATCACCAAAAGTGGAAAACCTATGGATCGGAGCAATATCTGGAACGCGATGAAAAAGCTGTGTATGGATGCAAAGGTGAGCGACAAGAAAGTATTCCCCCATAATCTGAGGCACCTGTTCGCATTAACCTACTACCGTCTGCAGAAGGACGTCGTAAGGCTGGCAGACATCCTTGGCCATGCGAGCATAGAAACGACGAGGACATACACGATGACAACCGGAAGAGAATGTCAGAAGTCGCTTTCAAAGATGAATCTGGTAATCCCGGAGTACAAAAAAACAACATAATATGTATTATGTTGTATATGTAGCTTCTGCTTATTCAAATAATGAGCAAATCTCATTTATTTTCCTCAGTATATATGAAATGGTAAAATTTTACAATATATTTTCTCAAAAAAGTCCAAAAAAATCTATCAAATGCCAAATGTCAGGCCATCATCCTAACAAATCCTTTGATATTAACACCTTATTTTCATTATCTTATCCATATTGAACAGCTATTGTTCAATATGGCATATGAAATATTATTAAAAACCGCGGTCTACAACATAATACATATTATGTTGTATATTAGTGTATCAAGAGGGGACAACATAATACATATTATGTTGTATATTAGTTTACCAAGGGAGTACAACATAATACATATTATGTTGTAAACTGGGGGAGTACAATATGATAAAAAGATTAGGAAAGATTTGGAGAAAACCGCAGTCTTTATTTCTTGCAGTTTTAATTCCAGTATTGGCCGTACTTTCATTTGCTGGGGAGCGGACGATGAATGTACAGGCATCAGCCGGCCCGTCGGCGGTTTCCGGGCCGGTGACGGTTGGTGAACTAAAGGCTGAAAAGATGGAAAGCAATGGATCTTCTTCCATAGAGGTGCCTATGTATACGATGGAAGAAGGGAAGCCGATGGGACACTACCAGTTTTCCGGGGGAGATATCATAAATATCGATGACCAGACATTTGAAGGCCTGCCCTATAGGTTCGCGCGTGCTGAAATCAGGCTGCTTGAAGGTGCGACCTGGAAGGTATATCCAATCAACTATTATGACAAGATAGGGGATAGGCGCTACTATTCCGTAGATAATGGCGACGGCCCTGCCCAGGACTTTGAGATAGCGAATGAAGTGCCGGATACTGCTGAAGTCTCCTTCAGGTTCCAGCTGAACACGAAGGAATACAAGGTGAATGTCATAGACGATAAGAAGGCGGAAGGATTCGGACTAGAGTTCATCCTGGGATTCACCGAAGCGGATGGAAGCTTCTACGCAAGGCATAGCACGCATGTCAAGGTAAAGCTGACATATCCTGCAGGGTACCATACGGTGGAAGCGCCGGGCATTACGCCGGTCGGCATCATTTTTGGCGATGCATCCCTTCAGATATCCAGAAGTGAAGACGAGGCAAAAAGAGAGATCACATACTCCTTCATATATCCCGACAAGAGCTTGGATATGACCGTAGTCGGTGACAGGGATGATGGACCTCTCATCTGCGGGGTATACGAAGGCACCGGCAATATGCAGAATACAGAGGCGGGTGACAGCTGGATCAGGAAGACGGATGACGCAGGAGGCTATTCAGAGGGTGATCCGTATTATGGGACGGATTATTATGGGAAGGATTATCTGACGAGGGGAGCGTCAAAACCACGGGGCAGCGATACGAAAAAAGTATTGATGGGCACCGGAGAAAAAGAGATATCAACCGGGACATTTGGAAGCGGCGATGTAATGCACTTTGAATATCGCATGAAACGTGCCGGCGGCAGGGGAACAGCGGACTCCCCTAAATTCTTCTACTGGCCGTCCCCTACATTGACCCTGAGCTACTTCCCGAACGGCGCGGATTATTCTGCATCGCATCCGATAAATGAAACGTTCAACTTCTGGGACCCATCCTGGGAAGATACGAGCGATACAGGCGCGGCCCAGATAACGGAAAGCTATACTGCAGGGAATGGAGCCCAGATAAAGATCGAGGTTAAGAAGGCGCAGCTCATAACCGACACGACAGTACATTATGATTTCAGGGCCATAGTAACAATCAGCAATATGAAAAACAGCTTCTATCTACAGACGCAGTCTAGCAGCAGCGTACAAGGCTCCCACTATTTCCGTGGCTTAGACAAGGTATCTATCGAAGCGGCAGGAGATGAGGCGGATTCGTACTTGATGCTGGACCCAAATGACACTGGCGGAGCCGGCGGGAGCCGGAACAAACGCACAATCAGACCAGGGGGAGTATTCTTAGACAAGCAGTCCATAGCCAACAAAGAATATCCGTCCGGCACGGGGATCCCCGGTGCCGCTGACGATCAATATTCATTCAAATTCGGTGTCACGCCTGAGTGGGGATACACGCACCCCCGGATATTAAGCTTTGACGAAAATGGGGAGGTGACAGGGCAGAGAGCCGAGACGATCGAAGCGGAAACGGGAGGGACGCTAGCCCTGGGCAGCTACTCCTGGTTCAATGAGGACTTTAAAAACAGAGGCGAGATCAGCCCGTTCCAATATGTCCTGTTCATGCGGGTCGTTGATAAAGACGGAAAGCACAGCCAGCGGGCTATCGATATAACGACGGAGAAAATAAGCGGACAGATAGTAAATAATGCTGAATTTGTGGACCAAAATAATCCGGATAACGTAATCGTGAAGGGAGACGGGAGCTTCGACCTTCTGGAGGATAATAACAGGATCGTTTTTTCAGACAGCTTCAAGGCGCCTAAACGGGAGGGGGAGACATTTGTCGGGTTCACCATAGAAATCAAGGCAAAAGATAACCCTTTCCTGGATCCGGATAAGGTCGTGAAGACGCTGTACAAGAACAAAGAGGGCACGGACTACTTCAGACCGGGGGACACGGTCAGCCTTGCCGATTATTACCGTCGTGATTCGGCCGACCTGCTAGACATCTGGAAAGAGGGGAAGGGCCTGAACGCGGATGAGCAGGAGCGTCTGGAACTGCTTATGTACACGGCGAAGCTGGAATTGAACATCAAGCTCAACTATAAGCCAGGCGAGAACGTGGAGGGCAGCTTCGTAACAGGGCACGTAAACAAGTATCTGCAGGATGTAGAAGCACCGGGGCTTTCCTATCTGGATACCGCTTCCGACTCGAAAAGCACGAAGGCGATAATCGGGACCAATATCGTATTCAGCAAATTTGCTGAGACATATGATAATGCCGCAGACCACCATACGTATTATCTGAACAGTGATAATACGACTTCCGTGCCTAAAGTGACAGAGGATAATCAGGAGCTCGCCAGGGTGGCATATGACCGCGGGCTGACGGTCACTTATCTGGAGGAGGACGGAAGCCCATTTGCAGGCATCGAGGATCCGACCGTCTATCGGACTTACGACGGACATAACAGGGCGGCCATCCAGTTCCCGACGGCATCCCAGTGTCCGGAAGGAAAGGTGCTCGATTACTGGACGGTCAAGGAGCTTGACGGCTCCGGAAGCTGGGTGCCAAAACCGGGCTACATGATCAAACAGGGGGCGGAGCCGGCAGCCTACGAATTTGCATCAGGGGCTGGTGCGAATAATAAGAGCATACAGCTTCAGGCCGTGTGGAAGGATATCGCACCCGATTCCTATATAACCATACCGAGAAATATACTGCTAAGTGAAGCAGGGACCAATCTGCAGCCGGAAGACAAGTATGCCGGCGTAAAGGTAACAATAGGCTACGAACCTGTGAATGGCAATGAAAAAGAGGTCAACGTAGATGTCCTGAAATCATTCGACCTTTCCCTGGAAGATGATCCGGCAGAGACGATCAAAGTCTTTTCCTATGACGCAGGGGGGAATAAGCTGGACGCTCCGGGAACTGGCGGGAGCTATGCACGTGCCGGAACGTTGGGGGGTACGGCGAGGAGTAAGGACATATGGTTCAATACAGAGACCAGGGACGGCAACGAGACCTATAAGGGGACCTTCAGCATCAGCTCCAATCCATCGGATACCGGGCAGGGAACCTTATTCTATATCTCTGCCGTATCACCATCACCATGAGGTGCATCATGATCAAGAGGATTGTAAGCGCCGGCATCTTCATCCTATGCCTTGCATGCAGCAGCTGCACTGCGCTGGCATATGGAGATGCTGACAAGGGCGGAGAAACAGGACAGATGGAAGTCGTATACGTGCCAGATAACAGGCCTGCGTCAGAGGTCATCTGCAAAGGCGAAGGCAAACTTATGCCAGGCCCCCGTACGGGTGATACGGGCATATTGCTGTATCTGGAAAGGCTGGTAATTGCATCGGCAGCATTGCTGATGTTGATTATAATCATAAAAAAAGGAGAAAACAAATATGAAGAAGATGAAATTTATGAGCGTATTGGCATTGGCTGCTATGATCAGCATAACAATAACAGTACCGGCATTGGCAGCAGGAACTGCGGAGGGAAAGACGCAAGTTACATATACCGCGAATTCTGCGGCACCGGACCTGGCGGACTGGATGGTTTCCTTCCCGAGCAAGGTGACCCTGACTGATTACAATACAGAGGCGAGCAAGGGGCAGTCATTGAACTTTGAACTGCTGGATAAGCTGTCAGGACAGGCTTACGCGGGTACTGAGACCGTTACGGTTTCGGTTGCGGGATACGGCGATGGATTTGACATGGCAGGAGGAAGCGGCGGCTCTGCGAAGATGGGGCTGGCAAATGGTTCAAAGACAGAATTGTCCGGTCCTGATTTTGAGCTGGGCAGTATGAAGGCAAAAGTTGGCGCCGGCAAAGAAAATGTGACCACAGGCTATGCCTATCTGAAAAGCATCACCGATCCAGAGGGAACATTTACAAAAACGGTAACCTTTACATTTAAAGATGGCACCACTTAGAAACCATTCCCACAGGCATGCAGGATGGAGTCGGTCATATCAGAGGACTGACTCCTTTTTGAATAAACATACAGGAGGAAGGACCTATCAAATATAAGATACATCCATTATTACGCACAAAAAGAGTATTCAGGATCCATAACGCCGGCTGCTGGTATTATGCGAATGAGGAAGAGATGCAGGCCTTGTATCCGAATGGCGGGTTCAAAGTGTTTTCGGATATCCATATGCGTGAAAACCCTAAAGCAGAGGATCATCTTGCCGGTGAGAAGGCAGAGGTGGGCCTGTATCCTTATCAGAACAGGCTAGCGTGGACGAAAAGGGTCGTGGGATATATCCCGGTGGTGGACGGAAAAGGGGAAGAGGGCTTCCTCCGGATTGTCGACCATGCCTGGCACAGGCTGCTTTCGGTCATACTGGCGGCGCTCGTATGCGCCATCATATTCCTGGCCGGCATATGGACTGCACGGAAGGACGAAGTCGAGGGATTGGATAAGACGGCGGTGTCCTACCATGTGGAAGGCATTAGAAATACGGACAGCGATTCCATCCTGCTGCCGGGGGTGAGCAAACTGAACGGCAGGGAGGACGATACGCATATCGAGGCCGTACTGCTCAACCCGGAAGGGAATGGATGCTATTTCCGGTATACGATCAAGCAGACGGACACCGGCGAACCACTATACGCCTCCGGCCTGATAGAACCAGGCAAAGCGGTGATGGAATTCGAACTCAGCAGGAAGCTGAAGGCGGGAACATACCCCATCGAGGTTATCGTGGAGACGCGGGACATACAGGATCCTGAGATCGTATATAATGCGGGAAACATAGAGGCACAGCTCATAATAACAGAATAGCGGGGCAGGGAGGAGCATATGGAAGATACATACAGGAAGAGGAAAAGGAAGCATGGCAAAAGGCCTGTCAGGAAAATAATGACGGTGATCCTGCTGCTGCTGATCGCGGCCGCAGGAGTGACGGCAGCATTGACCTATGAGCGCGGGCCGGATCTGGACAAGCATGCGATTGCATATCAGCTGCCGAATGGGGTGAAGAACACAGACCCGGACTCCATCCTTATGCCGGGATATGACGTTCTTGAGATGGACCTGGCGACGAAGAAGGTCGAAGTGGCACTGCTCAACCCGGAAGGGAATGACTGCTATTTCAAATTCCACATAATACTCAAAAGTGATGGATCGACATTGCATCAGACAGGCCTGATCAAGCCGGGCACGGCTGTAACAAGCTTCAAGATAGATAAGGAATTGAAGAAGGGGGAGTATCCGATCGTCTTGAATGTGGAAGCGGCTGATATGAAGGATCCGGACAACTTATATAACGGGGGGGCAATCGAAGCGGTGCTCGAGGTGGAATAAATGAAAAAGAGCTTATTATTGGCCTTTCTGCTGCTGCTTTGCGTCAGCGGCTGCCGCGGCAAGGCAACAGCGGAACATAGCATACAAGCCGATGCTGATGAGAGCATAGCCATGAACGGCATCTCATTCACCTTCGAGAAGGCTGAGATATGCAAGGAGGTCAAGCCAAAGCAGCCAAACGGCTACTACAGGTATTACGAGGAAAAGAAGGGCTATTCCTACTATGTCATCTCCGGAACAGCGGAAAATAAAGGCTTACATGTGCTTGATGCCGGCAATATCAAGGTACAGGGCATAAGCGGCAGGAAGACGTATGAAGGGGCCCTCCTTTTTTCAAATCATGATAAAAGCGATCTGGTTACGGAGATCGGCACGAATGACGAGCTGGAGTTCTCTTTTGTCATACTGATGAAAGAAGGAAGGCCGCAGCCTGACAGGCTGGAGATATATTATACGAAGGATCTTAAAGCGCCCCAGGAAGGTGAACCATATGATGAATCGATCATATGGACGCTTCCTTCATCCTGATATGCGGATGGCAGGGGCGGATCGAGGGAACAGAAAGGATAAGGGCAGATGGCAGATTACAGAGAGATAACGAAGGAGCCGGAACTGGATATTGCTACGGCGGACAGGATACTCCAGAACGTATTCCGCGAAGCAGGCTGGAAGGGATCCAGCCTTTATGATGCTCTGGAGCGGCTGGAGAAGAGGAAGGAACCACATTTGACTGATTGGAAGTAAAAAGGGGCTGTCGGGAAATAGATAACCTCAATCAGGGGCAGGTGTGACTCGCATGAGTCACACCTGCCCCTTTTTTACGAGTGAGGACGGATGCATGGCCGCTGCTAATTGCGGCTCTGCGTCAGCGTATATTCAAAATGATCGGTCAGATAATAGGTAGCAAAGAGTTCGATTGGGACTTCTCTTTCTTTTACAATTCCAAAGGTCAGCCCTGTCGAGTAAAGGAGGGGCGTATCTTTACTTATATCGAGATGCTTCATGACCTCGCCGTATGCAGGGACTGCTTTGAGCTTCAACGTCGTAGTTGATATTTTTATGTTGTAGTTATTTTCTATAATCTTATAGAGCGAGCTGTCGATGAAATCATATCCCTCGATATCACGGAAGATTTCATACGGCAGGGTGGTCCGGGTAAAGCAGAGAGGGGCGTCATCCGCATAATAGATACGTTCGAGGTAAAAGACCGGGTCCGCCTTGCGCAGCTGCAGCCTGGTGACTTCTTCCGCACTGCTTATGCGTATCTCTGACTTGATGACCTTTCTGCCGGGATTCATCCCCTGCCGGATGATCTCTTCCGTATAGCTTGAGATAGACGTCAGTTCCTGAAGCCGGGCTGTTCTTCTGACGCAGGTGCGCTTCCCCTGCATCTTTTCGATATATCCGTTATGATACAGCTCATCGATAGCGCGGCGGGCAGTTACACGACTGACTTCATAAGTAGCAATCAGCTGTGATTCGCTTGGAAGTTCCGCGCCTCCCGGTAGTTCACCTGACTGAATCCTTCTTATCAGATCTTCTTCAATTATCTTATACTTCGGTTTTTTCTCATTCATGGCGCACCTCTTTATTAAACTGCTCTCACGGGTGTAAACCCGTTGTCCTATGACAATTATACGTTTAAAAGCAATTGATGTAAACATGTTATTATAAGTATGAAAACTGGAAAATATATCTTTGTACAGTATGTACAAATAATAGTTGTTTTATTTTGCTATTATTACAAGTTGACTATATAAGGAAAAGAACTTATTATAATAAGTGAAAGGAGACATTGCTATATGAGAGAAAAGATATTAGGTGTTTTATACGGAATGGCCATAGGTGATGCGATGGGCATGCCTCCGGAGCTTTGGAGCAGAAAACGTGTGCTGGAGCATTACGGGGAGATTGACGACTTTCTGGACGGATGTCCTGAAAATATCATATCCTATCAATATAAAGCGGGACAGTTTACGGATGATACGAGCCAGGCGCTAACTATATTGGACAGTCTGGCGGAGACGGATTTCGTCCCATCGGCGAGAAGCATAGCGGAACATATCCTGAAGTGGGCAGAGGATGAAAATGCATTTGAAAATAATATTCTGGGACCTACTTCCAAAGTTACGCTTCAACTCTTCAAAGAGGGGAAGGATGCCCGTAGATTCTCCGATGAGGCGGTATCGAACGGGGCTGCTATGAGAATCGCGCCTGTAGGTACCTTGTTTGAGCCAGAGGAGAAAGAGAAGCTGTGCGATTATGTGGCGGCAGTCTCTCAGGTCACCCATACGAGTGACGTGACAATAGCCGGAGCGGCCATGATTGCCATGGCTGTTGCATCAGCGGTGAAATATGGTGACAGGGAACGGATGATAGAAGATGCTCTGTCGGTTACCGAGTATGCCATGACTCTTGGCGCGTCTACACCAAGCCCGTCACTTGCTGCGAGAACGCGGCTGGCAGTTCGGTATGCAAAGGAATACAAAGAGGACAGCAGAATGTTTTTGGAGCATATATATGACATCATCGGGGCAGGCGTGAACACTTCTGAATCGGTCCCGGCGGCGCTTGCGATTGCTTATTACAGCTTTGATGTCAGAACATGCGCGCTTCTTTGCGCGAACCTCGGAGGGGACACGGATACCATCGGGGCCATGGCCGCGGCCATATGCGGAGGGGCCTCGGGAATAGGCAGGATTCCTGGTTCCTATGTGGATAAGATCCGGCAGGCGAATGGAGTTGATCTGGAGAAGTATGCCGATGCATTGGCAAAGAAACGGGGGAAGATATCATGAGTAAGAAAAGTCTGATAATCGGTGCCGCTATGCTGGACATCATCATGGAGATAGACAGGCTTCCGCGTTCCGGGGAAGATATGTATGCGAAGGACCAGAAGATGACGGTTGGCGGGTGCGCATATAATGCGGCGGATATATTGAAGCATTTTCAGGTGGACCATACTTTTTTTGCCCCGGTAGGTACAGGGATGTACGCGGGATTTATCGAAGAGGAGCTTAAAAGGAGCGGACATGAAAGCGCTGTCAAGTCCAATCAGATGGACAACGGATACTGCCTCTGCATGGTTGAGGCGGACGGTGAGAGGACATTTGTCACGATGCCGGGAATCGAATGCAGATTTGAAAAAGAGTGGTTCGACGCTCTGGACGGAGATGACTTTGAATCGGCTTATGTGAGCGGGTATGAGATAGAGGGGGAAGGAGGAGACGTCATACTAGATTTCCTCGAGAGCGTTCCCGATATTCTTGTATATTATGCACCTGGTCCGAGAATCACTTATATCCCGGATGAAAAGAGGGACAGGCTATATGGGCTGCATCCTGTGCTCCACCTCAATGAGTCGGAGAGTATCTCAGCCACAGGTGCGGATACGGCAGAAGGTGCTGCCCACCGGCTGGCAGAAAAGACCGGCAACGTGGTAATCATCACCCTCGGTGACAGAGGCGTGCTTCTCTGTGAGGACGGCAAGACTTCTGTCATCCCGGCAGAAAGAGCAGAGGTCGTAGATACGATCGGAGCAGGCGATTCGCATATCGGAGCGGTGATGGCGATGCGCGCACTGGGGCACAGCTTTGAAGAAGCTGTCCGGACGGCTAATAAAGTATCAGCTATGGTCGTAGGGGTAAAAGGACCGACATTGACGAAAGAACAATTTGAGAAAGGATTATAGACGATGGAAAAGACGAAAAGATTTTTTACGGACTGGAGCAGATTTGAAATCATCTGGCTCATATTATCTACAGTTATCATGATTGTACTCAGCATTATCTGGGGGGACAATCTACTTGCGCTCATCAGCGGTATCACCGGCATCCTCGGTGTCGTGCTGGCGGCAAAGGGAAAAGTGAGCACTTATATCTTTGCTACTGTTAATGTAGCCATATATGCGCTTCTCACCTTCCAGAACCATTTGTACGGAGAATTCATGCTTAACGCATTCTATTATATACCGATGAATTTTATCGGCTTCTATCTCTGGTCCAAGCACAAAGACAATGAAAGCGGCGAGGTGGAAGGAAAGAAGCTGACCGGCAGGCAGACCGTCATACTATTTGCGGCAGTCGCGGTAGTCGTACTCGTGTACTGGCAGATATTAAGCCGTATCGGAGGGCAGCTGGCGCTGATTGATGCGATGTCCACCATATTCTCTGTCGTGGCACTCATTATGCAGGTTGCCCGCTATGCGGAGCAGTGGCTGCTCTGGATTATCGTCAACGTCGTGTCGGTCGTCATGTGGCTGCTCCTCATCGGCAAGGATTCTTCCGCCATTACGATGGTTGTCATGTGGGTTGCCTATCTGTTCAATTCCGTATACGGATATTACAACTGGAGGAAGCTGGCTGCCAAAAACGTAGAGAACAAATAATTGGCAGTTTGATTAATGTAGACGCCGATGGCGGCTCTCATCCCACAAACTAAGGTATCTGGTGAGGATTCTCCGTTCCTCCCGCTTAGACCTTCGCATCTGTCCCCTACCTCCCCATCGGCTATCTACTTTACTGGCACGGGCGGGGGTGGCTGCGTAACACTATTGGCTGATGGATGTGCTTTCGTTGTGTCAATCTATCAATATAGTGCTAAGTAGTTTGAAATCTTTGGTTAGAAGCAATCGTAATGAAGAAGAGCCGGAAGCAGGCAGGGGATGTTATCTTAACATCCCCTGCCTGCTTCCGGCTCCCCGTCCGCGTCCCACTTTAATCATAAACTAGTAGTTCCCCAGCTCACCGAGATATTTATCTATTTTCTTCAGCCGACGTTCAATTCCCTTCACCTTATGGCTGATCGTGTCCAGAAGCGCTTCAGCTACGAACTGGGGCGCGACAAGCGAATTGAAAAAAGTATTGCTGTCCACGGGTACGGTGAACAGGACGGTGGCATATTGTGCAAGCAGGGCACTGGGCTTGTCTGTCACTACAATAATCTTAGCCCCGACTTCATAGGCCATCATGACTGATATCTTATCTATAGAAGAATAACGGGGGAAGCTGAACGCGACGACACAGTCATCCTTCGAGATATTACACATATGGTCTACCGGACTGATGGCTGCGGAATTGGTCATCTCTACGTTAGGAAGCATATGCTTCAGGTACAGGAGAAAATAGTCGCCAAGACAGCTGTTGCCGCGGGAAGAGATAATATATTTCCTTTTGCTTGATATGATAGCTTCCGCCGCTTCCTCAAATAGCGCCGTGCTGTTGTTGACAAAGACCGATTCCATATTCTTGGCCGTATTTTTAAAATGTCTGTTGATATAGTCAGAGCTCGTATCCAGCTTGGCACGCTTGGCCACTCTTTGTGAAGGGACTGTTATGGAACTTGAGATGCTGAGCACTTTGTCCTGATAATCCTTGCGCAGACTCTTCTGGAAATCCATAAAACCGTCAAAGCCAAGAGAACGGCTGAAACGTATGACAGAGGATTCGCTGACGCCAAGCTTTAACGCGATTTCGGTGGAGGTCATGAAACAGGCATCAGCAGAGTTATCCAATACATATCTCGCAATCATCTTTTGTGTTTTGGTGAGATTGGCATTGTTAATTGTTTCTCTTAATTCTTTCATACTTTGTCCTCCGAAAGCATACGTATTTCTATCTTATAATTAGATTTAATCATGAAAAACTGAATTTTGCAAGAATAAATTGTAAATACAACTGACATAAAATTAACACAATTAAAAGTTTTTGTGAAAAAAATAACTTTTATTGAATATTATTGACGGCTGTGATACTATAATTTTAGAGACAAATGAATAATATTCTTCACAAAACAACGACGGTGAAAAATATTGTTCACGAAAAGTCAATGCCGACGCATGGCAGCCAAACTAATATAATTTTTAGTACCAATAGGAGGTAAAACAAAGTGAAAGTAGGATGCGTAAAAGAGATTAAGAACAATGAATTCCGTGTAGGTATGACACCTGACAACGTAAAGAGTTATGTAAATGCAGGTCATGAAGTTTTGATTGAAAAAGGAGCCGGAGTCGGTTCCGGATTCATGGATGCCGAGTATGAAGCGGCAGGAGCTAAGATGATTGACACTGCAAAGGAAGTCTGGGATACCGTTGATATGATGATTAAGGTGAAAGAGCCATTGCCGGAAGAGTATCCGTTGTTCCACGAAGGGCTGATTCTTTATACATATCTTCATCTTGCAGCTGACAAGCCGCAGACAGATGCTCTTTTGAATGCAAAAGTTAAAGGTGTTGCTTACGAGACATTGATTGAAAGAAACGGAAGCATTCCGCTTCTTGCTCCTATGAGCCAGATTGCAGGACGTTTAAGTATCCAGGAAGGTGCTAAGTATCTTGAGAAGACATTCGGTGGCGAAGGCGTTCTCCTTGCCGGTGTACCAGGAACACCAAAGGCTAATATCGTTATCCTCGGTGGCGGTTCCGTAGGAACTAACGCTTGTAAGATAGCTGTTGGTATGGGCGCTAACGTAACAATCATGGACATCAACCTTCAGAGACTGGCATATCTGGATGATATCTTCGGAGCACGTATCCAGACATTAGTATCTACAGATGCTAACATTGAAAAAGCAGTGAAAGAAGCTGACCTCGTAATCGGTTCCGTACTGATTCCAGGAAAGGCTGCACCAAAACTCTTCAAGAAAAAATATCTCAAAGAGATGAAACCAGGCGCTGTATTCGTAGACGTTGCGGTTGACCAGGGCGGATGTGGTGAGACGACAAAGGTTACATATCACGACGATCCGATTTACGAAGTAGACGGAATCGTACATTACTGTGTAGGAAATATGCCAGGTGCAGTTCCGAGAACATCTACAATCGCACTTACAAACGCAACATTAAGCTACGGCTTGCAGATTGCGAACAAGGGACTTGAAAAAGCTTGCTCAGATAACGATGTTATCTACTCTGCAATCAACACATATGACGGAAAGCTCACATGTAAGAACGTTGCAGACAGCTTTGACTGCTATGACTATACAGATATCAAATCTTTATGGTAATCGGTAATTGACTTTTCCAAACTTAATTCCTTCAAAGTTGCAAAAGGACTTACGGCTTCGGCCGCAGGTCCTTTTAAATTGTCAGAAAATGGGAAGAATTTTGAAAGGGGTCAGACCCCTATGGCCATAGGGGTCTGACCCCTTTCAAAATTTACACTTGCAGACGAATTTCATGTGTGCTATGGTGTATATAACAAAAGACACAGTAAGAAAAGGTGATAATATGCTGATAGAGATTGATTTTAACAGTGATGAAGCGTTATACATCCAGCTGCGCAACCAGATTATCATGGGGATTGCCACAGCTACGATCCACGAAGGCGATCCGCTTCCTTCTGTGCGCCAGCTTGCAGATACGATTGGTATCAATATGCATACGGTAAATAAGGCGTACAGTATACTTAAGCAGGAAGGGTTTATCCAGCTGGACCGAAGGAGAGGCGCCGTGATTGCCATCGATGTGGATAAGGTGCAGGCGCTCAAGGAGATGAAGCGGCAGCTCCAGATTGTCCTTGCGAAAGGCAGCTGCAAGGATATTACGAGGGAAGAAGTCCATGAGCTGGTGGATGAGATATTTGAGGAGTATTGTTAACAGCTAATTTAGATTGGAAAGGAGTTATGATGCCAATCCTGGTATCATAAGCAGACAGCATGAATTATACAGAACAGGCCAATGAAGTATTACGGATTGCAAAGACGATAGCAAGGGAACTGGACCATCCTTATGTTGGGACGGAACATCTGCTGCTCGGACTTAGAAAGGTATATACCGGAGTCGCCGGACAGGTTCTGGCAGCCAATGGCGTAGATGAGGAGAATATATTGAAAGTGGTGGATGAGCTCGTGTCGCCGGTAGGCAATACTGCAGTAGCTCATAATCCGGATTTCAGCCCAAGGCTTCAGTATATCCTGGAAGAGAGCAAAGGGGAGGCACTCCGTTTCAGGTCGCCGGATATCGGGACGGAACATCTGCTGCTTGCACTACTGAAAGAAGTGGACTGTGTGGCGGCACGTATCCTGCTGACATTGGGTATCAGCCTTCAGAAGCTCTATCAGGATGTGCTTGCGGTACTTGGGGCGGATCCGAAGGAGTACCAGGAAGATCTGATGCAGGAAAGCGGCAGAAAAAAGGAAGGGGTGCTGGAACAATACGGTACAGACCTTACAGCCGAGGCAGAAGAAGGCAAGCTTGACCCGGTTATAGGAAGAGACGCAGAAATCAGCCGGCTGATGCAGGTCCTAAGCCGGCGCACGAAGAACAATCCGTGTCTGGTAGGAGAACCGGGCGTCGGCAAGACAGCCGTCATTGAAGGACTTGCGGCGCGTATAGCGTCGGGCGTAGTGCCTGACAGCATGAAAGAAAAAAGGATTCTTACGATGGATCTGGCGGGGATGATAGCCGGTTCCAAATACCGTGGGGAATTTGAGGAGCGGATGAAAAAGCTGATACAAGAAGTAAAAGCAGCCGGGAACATCATTCTCTTTCTGGATGAAGTGCATACGATTATCGGAGCGGGTGGGGCAGAAGGCGCCATGGATGCCTCTAATATACTGAAGCCGTCTCTGGCAAGAGGGGAACTGCAGCTTATTGGAGCCACCACCATAGTTGAATACCGAAAATACATTGAAAAGGACGCTGCACTGGAGCGTAGGTTCCAGCCGATTACGGTGGAGGAGCCTACAGAAGAACAGTGCCTGGAAATCCTCCGTGGACTGCGTTCCAGATATGAGGGGCACCATCATGTGGCGATTGATGATGAGGCGCTTGAGGCCGCGGTGCGCCTGGCCGACCGGTACATCAGTGACCGGTTCCTGCCGGATAAAGCTATCGACGTGTTGGATGAGGCATGCTCAAAAGTAAGCCTGAAAGGGTTTAAAGTGCCCGACAGCATCTTCCAGCTCGAAGCTGCAATTGCTGAACTGATAAAGAAGACAGAAGACGCCGTAAGACAGGGAAATATGCAGGAAGCATCCATGCTTCACAGAGAACAGGAAGATGCGGAAAGAAAACTTGCACAGATCAGGAGGCGCTTTCAGAAACGAAATGCTCAGAAGGAGCTGTATATAACAGAAGATGATATCGCTGATGTAGTGTCGGAATGGACGAAGATACCCGTTCAGCGCCTTGCGGAGTCGGAGAGTGCAAGGCTGAACAAGCTGGAACAGACACTTCATAAGAGAGTCATCGGACAGGAGGAGGCCGTCACTGCGGTGGCAAAGGCAATCAAAAGAGGCCGTGTAGGATTAAAGGACCCAAAGAGGCCAATCGGCTCCTTCCTCTTCCTCGGGCCGACAGGTGTCGGTAAAACGGAGCTGTCCAAGGCATTGTCAGAAGCGCTGTTCGGCAACGAAGAGTCGATGATCAGAGTCGATATGTCAGAGTACATGGAAAAGCACAGCGTTGCGAAGATGATCGGCTCTCCTCCAGGTTATGTCGGCCATGATGACGGGGGACAGTTAAGTGAACAGGTTCGGAGGCATCCGTACTCTGTCGTATTGTTCGATGAGATTGAAAAGGCCCATCCGGATGTATTCAATATACTGCTGCAGGTACTGGACGACGGGCATATTACAGATTCCCAGGGCAGAAAGGTAGACTTTCGCAATACGGTCATCATCATGACGTCCAATGCCGGTGCACAGGCAATCATAGATCCGAAGAAGCTCGGATTTAATGCCAGAGAAGACGCTGCCGGAGACTACAAACGGATGAAGGACAACGTGATGCGTGAGATAAAGCTGATTTTCCGGCCGGAGTTCGTGAACCGTATTGATGAAATCATCGTATTCCACCCCCTCGCACAAGATGAGATGAAGAAGATCGTGGGCCTGATGTGCCGGGAGTTTACGAAACGTGCCAAAGAACAGCTGGATATAACGATAACAGTCAGAGATTCAGTCAAAAAGCATATAGTGGAGACAGGGACGGACCAGAAGTTTGGGGCACGGCCATTGAGGCGGGCTGTGCAGAACCAGCTGGAAGACCGGCTGGCAGAAGCGATACTTTCAGGCGAAGTTGCCAGGGGTTCGGTGGTAGAAATCGGAATGTCTAAAAAAGATATTAAATTTATTTCAAAGACTACAAATTAATACGGATTTGATATATAATAGGGGTACAAAAGAAGAACCTTAGGAGGATAAAATCAATGGCAGCAGTGAAAGAGCTTTTGAAGGCTGAAGCAGACGGGACACTTAGTTTTGGGGACTACACGCTGGACAGTAAGACAAAGCTGGATGGATTTGAATTTCAGGGCGACTTATACAAAGTGAAGACCTTTTCAGAGATTACAAAGTTAGAGAAGAACGGTATGTTCGTATATGAATCCGTGCCGGGAACAGCGGTGGAGAGCTTTAAGGCGACAGAGGAAGAAGTATCATTCAAAGTATCGGGAACCCAGGATGCGCAGTTTACGCTCGAGCTGGAAGCGGACAGCGAGTACACTGTGTATATGGATGGAGCCGATGCAGGCGATATGAAGACGAACCTGAGCGGAAAGTTGAGTGTCAGTGCAGAACTGGAGCCAGATAAATGTGTTGAGGTGAAAGTGATAAAGAAGTAGTGCTGAAAGATTACCGACAGTTCAGCCCCCTGTGGTGGCAGGGGGCTGGATTTTTTATACAACAGGAAACATTATCCTGATTATCAGGAAGAGAAATCTAAGGCGCAGAGGAGAGAATAATGGCAAAGGGAAAAAAGAGCATATTTTTCTGTCAGAACTGTGGACATGAAGAGAGCAAGTGGCTTGGCCAATGTCCGGCCTGCAGGGAATGGAATACATTTGTAGAGGAGAAGGTGGCAGCGGTCAAACAGAGCAGTGCAAGGCAGCTGAAAGAAGCCGAGGTGGTTGCGCTGTCCGGTGTATCGACGGATGAGAAGGACAGAATCAGGACAGGCATCGATGAACTGGACCGGGTACTTGGCGGAGGAATCGTTCCAGGCTCCCTTGTGCTTGTCGGAGGGGATCCCGGAATCGGCAAATCTACGCTGCTGCTTCAAGTGTGCCAGAGATTGTCCCAGGAAAAAGAAATCCTGTATATATCCGGAGAAGAATCACTGGCTCAGATAAAACTTCGTGCAAACAGAATGGGGACATTCAAGGATAACCTTCTTCTTCTGTGTGAGACGAATCTGGAGCTTATACGTTCAGTGATAGAAAAAAGGCGTCCACAGCTGGTTGTCATTGATTCTATCCAGACAATGTACAGCGAAGAAGTCACTTCTGCTCCGGGCAGTGTGTCTCAAGTGAGAGAATCTACGAATGTATTCATGCAGCTTGCAAAGGGATTGGGTATTTCTATATTTATAGTGGGGCATGTGACGAAAGAGGGCACCGTTGCCGGGCCTAGGGTACTGGAACATATGGTAGACACCGTACTCTATTTTGAAGGGGACCGCCATGCATCCTACCGCATATTACGTGGAGTAAAGAACCGGTTTGGTTCTACAAACGAGATCGGCGTATTTGAGATGAGGCAGGACGGGCTGCAGGAAGTGGCTAATCCTTCGGAGTATATGCTGAGCGGCCGGCCTGAGAATTCTTCCGGCTCGGTGGTGGCCTGTTCTATGGAAGGGACGAGACCCATCCTCATAGAAATCCAGGCACTTGTATGCCAGAGTAACTTTGGAATGCCGAGACGGACTGCAGCCGGTACAGATTACAACCGTGTGAATCTTTTGATGGCCGTACTGGAAAAAAGGGTCGGGCTTTCCATGTCGAATTACGATGCCTATGTCAATATCGCAGGGGGGATTAAGATGAATGAGCCAGCTATAGACCTTGGAATTGTCATGGCTCTCGTCTCAAGCTACAAGAACAGGCCGATCGATGAAAAGATGATCGTGTTTGGCGAGGTTGGGCTGAGCGGCGAGGTGCGGGCGGTCAATATGCCTGAGCAGAGAGTTGCAGAAGCAAAGAAGCTTGGATTTGAGACATGTGTACTTCCGGAAGTGTCCAGGGAAATGGTTCGGGAAGTAAAAGGAATACGGCTTGTAGGAGTGCGGACGATCAATGAAGTGATATCTATAATATAGTTATTATAGAAAACGGGAAAGTTATAAAATAAGTGTTGACAAGATATGACATGTTTGGTATTCTAATATAGCTGTCGCTTGAGGAGGCAGTCGACAAATTTTTTTTTTGGTAAAAGACAAAAAAAATGTTGACAAGAGCTTACAACATGTGGTAGTGTTTAAAAGCTGCTGCTTAAGAAAGCGAAATATTATAAGAAAAAAGTTGTTGACAAATAACGACAGATATGGTATCTTATAGAAGTTGCCGCTAACGACGGCAAACAGCAAAAGCACCTTGATAATTAAACAATAGACAACGACCCTGAAGATTTCTTGAAAAGAGAAAAATTCAGAACGGACATCGAATGAGATGTCAACCTAAAAACAGTAATAACGGGATAGGATTAGCTAGTAGTTAATCCTGACCGCGATTGAACAAGGAAGCTCCACAGTACTAAGCTCGGGAATACCTCGCTAAGGACTGCGGAGCGTATACGGACTAAGGCTTGTGAAAGACCAGGCCAAAGCCCTTTATACGAGAGTTTGATCCTGGCTCAGGATGAACGCTGGCGGCGTGCTTAACACATGCAAGTCGAGCGAAGCACTTCGTACGGACTTCTTCGGAATGAAGGACTTAGTGACTGAGCGGCGGACGGGTGAGTAACGCGTGGGCAACCTGCCTCACACAGGGGGATAACAGCTAGAAATGGCTGCTAATACCGCATAAGGCCGAAGCACCGCATGGTGCATCGGCAAAAGCTCCGGCGGTGTGAGATGGGCCCGCGTCTGATTAGGTAGTTGGTGCGGTAACGGCGCACCAAGCCGACGATCAGTAGCCGACCTGAGAGGGTGACCGGCCACATTGGGACTGAGACACGGCCCAAACTCCTACGGGAGGCAGCAGTGGGGAATATTGCACAATGGGGGAAACCCTGATGCAGCGACGCCGCGTGAAGGATGAAGTATTTCGGTATGTAAACTTCTATCAGCAGGGAAGAAGATGACGGTACCTGACTAAGAAGCCCCGGCTAACTACGTGCCAGCAGCCGCGGTAATACGTAGGGGGCAAGCGTTATCCGGATTTACTGGGTGTAAAGGGAGCGTAGACGGCTCTGCAAGTCTGGAGTGAAAGCCCGGGGCTCAACCCCGGGACTGCTTTGGAAACTGTGGAGCTAGAGTGTCGGAGAGGCAAGTGGAATTCCTAGTGTAGCGGTGAAATGCGTAGATATTAGGAGGAACACCAGTGGCGAAGGCGGCTTGCTGGACGATGACTGACGTTGAGGCTCGAAAGCGTGGGGAGCAAACAGGATTAGATACCCTGGTAGTCCACGCCGTAAACGATGATTACTAGGTGTCGGGAAGCAAAGCTTCCCGGTGCCGCAGCCAACGCATTAAGTAATCCACCTGGGGAGTACGTTCGCAAGAATGAAACTCAAAGGAATTGACGGGGACCCGCACAAGCGGTGGAGCATGTGGTTTAATTCGAAGCAACGCGAAGAACCTTACCTGGTCTTGACATCCCCCTGACCGGACAGTAACGTGTCCTTTCCTACGGGACAGGGGAGACAGGTGGTGCATGGTTGTCGTCAGCTCGTGTCGTGAGATGTTGGGTTAAGTCCCGCAACGAGCGCAACCCCTATCTTTAGTAGCCAGCAGGTGAGGCTGGGCACTCTAGAGAGACTGCCAGGGAGAACCTGGAGGAAGGTGGGGATGACGTCAAATCATCATGCCCCTTATGATCAGGGCTACACACGTGCTACAATGGCGTAAACAGAGGGAGGCGACCCCGCGAGGGCAAGCGAATCCCAAAAATAACGTCCCAGTTCGGATTGTAGTCTGCAACCCGACTACATGAAGCTGGAATCGCTAGTAATCGCGAATCAGAATGTCGCGGTGAATACGTTCCCGGGTCTTGTACACACCGCCCGTCACACCATGGGAGTCGGTAACGCCCGAAGTCAGTGACCCAACCTTATAGGAGGGAGCTGCCGAAGGTGGGACCGATAACTGGGGTGAAGTCGTAACAAGGTAGCCGTATCGGAAGGTGCGGCTGGATCACCTCCTTTCTAAGGAAGAGAAAACTTTTACCGTCTGGAGCAATCCAACTAAAACGGAAGAAGGAGTAGGGGCCGTTGTCTATTGCTTAGTTACCAAGGAGCGGGCGCGCAGTCCGGAAGGCTGCGTGCACGTAATGGGACCTTCCCGAGCCGTCAGAAGCCGGGAGAGGACTGCTGGTGGCGATGCGCCCGGGGGAGACACCCGTACCCATCCCGAACACGATGGTTAAGGCCCGGGCGGCCGATGGTACTGCACTGGAGACGGTGTGGGAGAGCAGGTGGCTGCCAGCACTAAAAGAAGAAGAGCAGAAGCGGAACCGCCGCGGATGTTCGGGTTCAGTATAGATACAGGCACGGATGAGCAACAACTTATCGCCGCCGACCCGGCCAGCAGGGCATTGCTGTTCAGATAGCTGGTTTTACCAGTGATTAGATAGGAGAAGCACATTCCCCTATGTAATGGCTGATAAAGGCCGCATGTACCTTGAAAACTGCATACGAGAAAGGGTCATATCATCGCTGACAAGCAGATGGTATGGCACGATTAAATATCTTAATTTAATCAAGACATCCGAGGTAATGTTAGCAACATTAACCGATATTCGAGACAACGAATCGAAAAAACATCCTGCCAGGAGTTAGCACCCCGGCAGGTATTACCTGAGAAGCCAGCACATGCCACGCTAGGCATGTGGAGCGGAAGGAGGCACACCCGTACCTCCCGAGGCGAGCTGGTCATGCTAGAAAGAGCATATGGTGGATGCCTTGGCACTAAGAGCCGATGAAAGACGTGATAAGCTGCGAAAAGCTTCGGGGAGGGGCAAATACCCGTCGATCCGGAGATATCTGAATGGGGAAACCCGGCTGAGAAACCCTCAGCCAGCATATGGTGAATACATAGCCATATGCGGGGAACCCGGCGAACTGAAACATCTAAGTAGCCGGAGGAAGAGAAAACAACAAGTGATTCCGTAAGTAGCGGCGAGCGAAAGCGGAAGAGCCCAAACCAGGGTGCGTGCACCCTGGGGTTCGGACCGCGCAAGTGATTCGGAAGGACTAGCAGAACGGCTTTGGGAAAGCCGGCCGGAGAGGGTGAAAGCCCCGTAAGCGAAAGTCCGACAGACACGGCGGTATCCAGAGTACCACGAGACACGAGAAACCTTGTGGGAACACGCGGGGACCACCCCGTAAGGCTAAATACTCCTTAGTGACCGATAGCGCATAGTACTGTGAAGGAAAGGTGAAAAGGACCCCGGGAGGGGAGTGAAAGAGAACCTGAAACCATATGTTTACAAGCTGTGGAACCACTTTACATGTGGAACCGCGTACTTTTTGTAGAACGGTCCGGCGAGTTACGCCGGCTGGCAAGGTTAAGCGCTATAGGTGCGGAGCCGAAGGGAAACCGAGTCTTAAGAGGGCGAAGGAGTCAGCCGGAGTAGACCCGAAACCGGGTGACCTATCCATGTCCAGGTTGAAGCTGCCGTAAAAGGCAATGGAGGACCGAACCCACATCCGTTGAAAAGGGTGGGGATGAGGTGTGGATAGGGGAGAAATTCCAATCGAACCCGGAGATAGCTGGTTCTCCTCGAAATAGCTTTAGGGCTAGCCTCATACGAGTCTTGCGGAGGTAGAGCACTGAATTTCCTAGGGGGCGTCAAAGCTTACCGAAGAATATCAAACTCCGAATGCCGCGTAGATGATGTATGGGAGTCAGACTGCACGAGATAAGTTGGGCAGTCGAAAGGGAAAGAGCCCAGACCTGCGGCTAAGGCCCCGAAATGTGTGTTAAGTGGAAAAGGATGTGGGATTTCGAAGACAACTAGGATGTTGGCTCAGAAGCAGCCATACATTCAAAGAGTGCGTAATAGCTCACTAGTCGAGAGGTCCTGCGCCGAAAATGTCCGGGGCTGAAACACACTGCCGAAGCCCAGGGATTGACGAACGTCAATCGGTAGAGGAGCATTGGATGCACGAGGAAGCGGCACCGTGAGGAGCCGTGGAGCGCATCGAAGAGAGAATGCCGGAATGAGTAGCGAGAGGAAGGTGGGAATCCTTCCGGCCGAATATCCAAGGTTTCCAGAGTAAAGCTGATCTGCTCTGGGTAAGTCGGGGCCTAAGGCGAGGGCGGGAGCCGTAGCCGATGGACAACAGGTTGAGATTCCTGTACTGCGATATGACAGAACTGTGGGGACACGTGTGGAGAGCACAAGCCGGGAACGGAAAGCCCGGCGCAAGCGGGGTAGGAGCGCTATAGGCAAATCCGTAGCGCAATCCGAAGACGTGACGCGTACCGAACTTAAAGTAGGGAAGTGTGTGAGCCATGCGTCAAGAAAAGCCGCTATCGTTCATATCGTACCCGTACCGTAAACCGACACAGGTAGATGAGGAGAGAATCCTAAGGCCGACGGGAGAAGCATTGTCAAGGAACTCGGCAAAATGACTCCGTAACTTCGGGAGAAGGAGTGCCAGGGAGGCCTGGCCGCAGAGAATTGGCCCAAGCAACTGTTTAGCAAAAACACAGGTCTATGCAAAACCGCAAGGTGAAGTATATGGGCTGACGCCTGCCCGGTGCTGGAAGGTTAAGGGGAGAGGTTAGCGCAAGCGAAGCTTCGAACTTAAGCCCCAGTAAACGGCGGCCGTAACTATAACGGTCCTAAGGTAGCGAAATTCCTTGTCGGGTAAGTTCCGACCCGCACGAAAGGCGTAATGATTTGGGCACTGTCTCGACAATGCACCCGGTGAAATTGAAATACCAGTGAAGATGCTGGTTACCTGCGCCAGGACGGAAAGACCCCATGGAGCTTTACTCCAGCTTGATACTGGGATCCGGTATTGCATGTACAGGATAGGTGGGAGGCTATGAGATCATGACGCCAGTCGTGATGGAGCCGCTGTTGGGATACCACCCTTGCAGTGCTGGGTTTCTAACCAGAGGCCGTGAACCGGCCTGGGGACAATGTCAGGTGGGGAGTTTGACTGGGGCGGTCGCCTCCGAAAGGGTATCGGAGGCGCTCAAAGGTCCTCTCAGGATGGTCGGAAACCATCCGCAGAGTGCAAAGGCATAAGAGGGCTTGACTGCGACACCGACGGGTGGAGCAGGTACGAAAGTAGGACTTAGTGATCCGGTGGTATAAAGTGGGATTGCCATCGCTCAACGGATAAAAGCTACCCTGGGGATAACAGGCTTATCACTCCCAAGAGTTCACATCGACGGAGTGGTTTGGCACCTCGATGTCGGCTCATCGCATCCTGGGGCTGAAGTAGGTCCCAAGGGTTGGGCTGTTCGCCCATTAAAGCGGTACGCGAGCTGGGTTCAGAACGTCGTGAGACAGTTCGGTCCCTATCCGGCGTGGGCGTAGGATATTTGAGAGGAGCTGTCCTCAGTACGAGAGGACCGGGATGGACCGGCCGCTGGTGTACCTGTTGTTCTGCCAAGAGCATGGCAGGGTAGCCAAGCCGGGACGGGATAAACGCTGAAGGCATCTAAGCGTGAAGCCCCCCTCGAGATGAGATATCCCTAACGCGAGTTAGTAAGACCCCTTGAAGACGACGAGGTAGATAGGGCAGAGGTGGAAGTGCAGCAATGCATGGAGCTGACTGCTACTAATCGGTCGAGGGCATGACCAGAATGATGGTGGACAGGTAATGGATGGAGAGATTTCTTGTATGCAGTTTTGAAGGTACATACCAAAAGACATGAGACAATGCTGTATGGCATTGTTTTTTTGTTCTATCTTAAAGTCAGTGGTATAATGTGAGTTTTCTTCAAGTATTATACAGTTGAAATCAATATCCAGTGAGGGTATAATATAAGCAGAGTCAAGATAAAAGGAGGTTTGCACATGTTAGATAAAAAAGTAGTTGATTTAATAAATAACCAGATAAACAAAGAGTTTTTTTCCGCATATCTGTACTTGGAATTTTCCAACTTCTATTATGATATGGGATTAGAAGGATTTGGTAACTGGTACAAGGTTCAGACACAGGAGGAAAGAGACCATGCGATGCTGATGATACAGTATCTTCAGAACAATGGAGAGAAAGTGGTCCTGGAGACAGTGGACAAACCGGATATACCGCTTGATGATGCAAAGGGCGTACTGGAAGAAGGATTGAAGCATGAAAGATATGTGACTAATCTGATTCACAATATTTATGATGCCGCGTATTTGGTGAAAGATTTCCGGACTATGCAGTTTTTAGACTGGTTTGTAAAAGAACAGGGTGAAGAGGAAAAGAGTGCGGAAGATCTCATCAAAAGGTTTGAACTGTTCGGAGAAGATGCAAAGAGTCTCTACATGCTGGACAGTGAACTTGGGACAAGGACGTATACCGCTCCGTCACTCGTATTATAAGAAGCAGTGTATATAGGACAAGGCCTGATGGAAGTATTGCTTCTTTCAGGCCTTATTCTTCGTTGCGCAACAGGAACTTGTCCCGCTTTTTAAAATAATTCAGTTCATCCGTAGTTACGGTAAGGAGCTTTCTCAGAGCTTCCCGGTCTTCCATGCGGTTTTCGGATATGACAGCCTTCATGCAGATAGGTGTAACCCCTTCAAATGTAAGGCCTACCCAGAAACCAGCCAGATAGCCGTTCCAGTTAATATACGGCAGACTGGCAGTAAAATACATCTGGTCCAGATTATTTTGATAATTAGTAACGATAAATGAAAAAGTCGTATCTGTACCAAAACCTTTACCTATATAGACCAGACAGGACTTGTTCAGGCTGTCGGGAATTCCTCCGTAATAAAGTGTTATCTGCCAGTCGTCATCCTTCTTAGCCAGACTGAGATAGGATTCTGTAATCTCCCGATTTCCACTGCCCTTAAATATGTAAAAATACAGGGTTGAAGAGGTGAACGGCATATGTCCGTCATTTACAGATTCTTTCCGTATATCGTCAATAAGACAGTAGATTGGGATGCAAAAGACATCAGCAAACTCATACAGTGTCTCTATATCCATTATAATCGTACCGTTTTCATATTTGGATATGGTCGCTTTACTTTTATTCATTTTTGCGGCCAGCGTTTCCAGTGTCATTTTCTGCTGTTTTCGATAAAATCTGATGCGTTCTCCTACACGTTTTATTCTGTTTTCCAAAGTCTTTCCTCCGTTCTGGCGCCATAAGATGACAATTTAAAGTTTCGTCATAATATTCTTTTTATCATTTTATTGATTCTAAACGATTCTGTCATACTTCGTCTTATAAGATTATTTCTTTATACGAAATTTTATAGACAGAAGATTTCGTTTCATGATACATGCCGCTGTTTGACTTTCTGCTCAAATCCAATAATAATATTAACAATAAGAAGAAGGTTCTTATATTATATCATATCAATGTCAGGAGGAAAACGATGGATATAACGAATGCAGACATTTCCAGCCTGCAGGATGAGATGGATAAAGGCCGACTGAATGCAGCGGATCTGACGATAGCATATCTGAAACGTATTCAGCAATACGACCAGAGCGGACCAAAGATTAACTCCGTTGCGGAACTGAATCCGGATGCAGTTTCTATGGCAGAAGCGCTGGACAGGGAGCGTGCCATATCTGGTTCCAGAGGACCGCTTCATGGCATTCCTGTCTTGCTGAAGGATAATATCAGCACAGGGGACAAGATGCATACGACAGCGGGAGCGGTCGCCTTAAGTGATAATTTCGCACGCAAGGATGCACCTCTTGTGGAACAATTGAGAAAGGCGGGTGCTGTTATACTTGGAAAGACAAATCTTTCGGAATTTGCCCGTTATATCGCAAGTGAGTTCCCTGACGGCTATTCCTCACGATGCGGTCAGGTGAAAAATCCTTATGATTCCTCCTTTCCCGTCTCCGGTTCCAGCTCTGGTTCAGCCGCCGCGGCTGCAGGAAGTTTCTGCAGTGCGGCTGTCGGTACAGAGACCGCGGGATCTATCACCTTTCCTGCTATATTAAGCGGAATCTGCGGCCTGAAGCCAACGGTAGGACTTATCAGCCGTTCTGGCATCATTCCCATCTGCGGGCAGGATACGGCCGGTCCGATGGCAGCAACGGTCACAGACTGTGCGATACTGCTCGGCGGCATGGTCACAGGGCCTGATATTGACGACCCGGCAACCGGATGTACCGAACATCTCACACATAGAGATTACAGGAAGTTTTTAAAAAAGGATAGCCTGCTGGGATTGAGAATCGGCGTTAACCGGGTATGGTCTGAAAAGGATTCTTTTCCCAGGGACAGTACAGATATATTTGAAGAAGAGCTTTCTCTTCTGCAGAAGGCGGGCGCTGAACTGGTTGACTGCGATATCCCGTTCACGGGCCTTCAAAGCGGGATATTAGGACAGGCTACAATGCTGTATGAATTTAAGTCAGCACTTAATTATTATCTTACCCGTTATGCCACAGGACAATGCCGCTCTCTGGCAGATATCGTGGCCTATAACGAGCAGCATGCCAACACGGCATTGAGATACGGCCAGGACTTGCTGCTTCTGGCACAGAACCAGACGACGGGACGTCTGGTGGAAGGCGCCTACTGGTCTCAAAAGCTGAGAGCGGTAGAGGAAGGGCGGCATGCCATAGATGATTGTATGAGCCGACATAAGCTTGATGTCATCACAAGCCCCTGCTACTCTAATCTGCCGGCAATCACTGGTTATCCATCGATGGTCGTTCCAATGGGGCTTTCACAAAGCGGTATTCCGACTGGGATATCTTTTTATGCAAGTGCATTTCAGGAGGGGAAAGTCCTGCGTGCGGCCTACGGGTATGAACAAGTGTCTAAGCGGCGGATACCGCCTGCTTTCGACAGATAAAATACACGATAAGAAGTTAGGAGGTTTGGGAATGGACAGCAAACAAGAAAAAAACTCTCTATTTGAAGAAGATGCTTTCAAATCGGTACCCCAAAAGGAACGTCATGGCTGGTGGAAGACATCTTTTATCTGGGCCGGAAGTTCTATCTGCGTACCTACGATTATGGTCGGTGCGCTCATGATCAAGGGACTTTCTTTTGCGGAAATGATTCTCGCGGTAATTATCGGTACGGTGCTGCTCTCAGCCGTATTCTGCCTGCAGGGGATGGAGGGAACCGATACCGGGCTGCCGACCGTCGTGCTGGCCCGCTCGGCGTTCGGCAGGGAAGGGGCCGGAATAATTATTTCCTTTATCCTGGCGACGACGCTCATATGCTGGACCGGCAGCGACTGTCAGATTGCGGGAGAATCATTTATCCAGATATTGACACTGAATAACATCCACTGGAACCGTGAAGCGACCATCATCGTTCTTGGCATCATCATGCTGACAGTCTCCATCCTGGGAGAAAAGATCATATCGAAGCTGAACATAATTGCTGTTCCGGCGCTGATTCTACTGTGTATCTACGGCATGGTTACGTGTCTGCAGGATATATCGTTTATGGAACTTGTCAAAGCCTCGCCTGTCGAGCCCATCAGCCTTGCGGAAGGGGTGGCGATGGTGTTCGGCATGCAGGCGGTAGGCAGTACCATATCACCTGACTACCACAGGTTCTGCCGCGACAGGAAAGGCTCTTGCCTGGCGGCTGTCGTGGGCATCATTCCCTACTGCCTGTTCCTGTTTATCGCAGGATCTGTCATGGGCGCGGCCACGGGAGAATCTGACATTTCCGTCTTGATTGCCAGACTTGGACTTCCAATCATAGGCCTGATGATTCTCGTTCTTGCCACATGGACGACGATGGCCTGTGATGCCTATACCGGCGGCCTGGCAATCACAAGCCTGCTCCATCTGTCAGGGAAAAAACGTGCAGCAGCAACGGCGGTAGCAGGAATCGTAGGCATCATGCTGGCGGTGTTCGGCATTATGAATTACTTTACGAATTTCCTGGATTTGATGGCAAGCTGCATACCTCCGGTAGCAGGAGTCATGATTACGGACTATTGGCTGTTAAAACATGGTAAAGTCGAAAACTGGGAAGAGCGTCCCGGCTTCCACTGGAGCGGTATCATATGCCTTGTCTGCGGCGTGCTCGCAGCCCTGTTCCTCCCTTTCGGCTTTTCTACCATCAACGGCATACTCGTCTCCGGCATATTGTACTTCCTGACGATGAAATTAACGAGCGGAAATGCATCACGAAAATAATAAATTATTTAGGAGGAAAGGTTTATGTCACGTATTCTTCACAGACAAGATTTTATAGAAATGTGCCACGGCGCTGTACTTAGAAGCGACGGGGGCGACTATCCGCTGCAATATGCAATTGAGGAAATAGAGCGGATAGACAGGGAGAAGCCGATAGAGATTGAACTGGTCGATGTAGATGAGATGGAGGAAGACCTCTATGCTGTAACAGTAGGAAAACTGGGACCGGTATCCACAAATGCAGCTGTCTGCCATGATTCCCGGGATGGAATCATAGCACTTCGCAAGATGCAGGAGCTGATGGAGGCAAAGGGAAAGAAGATAGGATATCTCTACACGCTGGAGCATGACTGTATCCAGCTCCCCTATTTCCTGAAGGTTGCGTCGGAGGCTGGCATTCCTCTCTTAAATGCGGATTCCTGCGGCAGATCGGTGCCGACGCTTGGCAATATCCTGACCTGTGTGTACAGACATCCGATAAGCCCTCTCGTCTATGCGTCCATATATGGAGAAAGCGTAGTAATCGAGACACCAGATAACTGTGATACTGCTACAATGGAATTAATCGGAAGAAGTATCGTAGTTGCTTACGACAATATCCTAATTGCATACTGTCTGCCGCCTCTGAGCAAAGCAGACTGCAAGGAGTGCCTGGTAGCCGGTTCCGCCACAAGCCTGCAAGAAACCGGAAAGGCGCTGCTGCGAGCGAAAGCGGAACATACAGACCCTGTCCGGGAAGTCCTGAAGGTGCTGGATGGCAAATTCTTCTGCAGGGGAACGGTTTTGGAGAAGGAATGGGTGTGCAGGGAAGGTTTTGACTTTGGCAGGACCACGATTGATACAGGAGACGGGACATATACGCTTCTTGTCCAGAATGAGAATCTGGCTCTCAAAGACGACTCCACAGGAAAATTGCTGCTGACCGCGCCTGACTCTATCGGGATGATTCATCTTGGCAGAGGAGAGGGGATTACGAATGATGAACTGGAGGCAGGAATGGAGTTGGCCATTATCGGCATCAAAGCCGCGGAACCCTGGTACCGTATTCCGGAAGGCTTCTCGTGCTGGAATGGCGTGTTCCATAATATCGGGCTAGACAATGTAGAGCATGTGCCGTTTGAAGAATGACAGGCCCCTTCAGGCAGGTACGGTTTATAAAGAAGGAACCCATCGGGATGGTTATGATATGCCTCCGGATGGGTTTCTTTTGTAGTGGAAGGACAACGACTCTACCCGTATCATTCCGTTCTGGCATCCGCAGGGTGCGGAAAGAAAGCGACCCCGGAGAACCTGCTGAATGATGTGAATAAGAATCTGAAGGAGGTGAAGTCTGTGTCCGCAAACATGAACGTGACAGCGGAGATGGAAGCGGAGTCACAGACGGCAGGCATCTCTATGGATATGGACGTCGAATCCACAAAGAAGCCGGCTGCGACACATATGAAAGGGAGCTTGAGCTTCAAGGTCAGCGGTTCTGACATGAGTACGGATGTGGAAGTATACGCCGTAGAAGAGGACGATGAGCTGGCCGCATATACTTACGCCAATGGCGAATGGTCAAGATCGAGCAGCGAAGATGTTGAAAACGCAATCGATGAAAATGTCTTCAGATCTATTGGAAAAGCACATGAGTCGTTTGAAAAGAAAGAAAAGCTCGTTGATGTGAATGACAAAGAATGTTTTGAACTCGAAGGCGAGGTGGAAGGAAAGGTTCTCAGCGCGGTCATCGGTGAAGGGATGCTGAATTCTTTCGATCCGTCAGGCAGCCTGATTGACGATAAGGAGCTTGCAAAAAAGCAGATTCCATGTACGATTGACATTTACAAAGATACAATCCTTCCTGCCAGGATCCATGTGGATCTCAAGGAGATAGCAGAAGAGATATACGGTGAATCATCCGGCGAGCTGGAAGTAAAAGACTATTACGTTGAAATCAATTATCATGAATACGATAAAGTGGATAAGATCAAGGTTCCCGGGGAAGCACTGGAAGCGACAGCAGGCAGCAGTTCTTTTGATTTTGGCACCAGCGCCGAAGACAAAGGAGATAAGGCTGATAAAGCCGGCAAAAAGAATACTCCCGCAAAGCAGAGCAAAGAGCTGAAAGAGGAATGGAACAGCTACACGGTACAGATAAATGACAAAGTCGTGACGCTCCCATGTAAGGTGGAAGAATTAGAGGCAGCCGGCCTTGCGCTTGACACCGAAGATACTGCAGAAGATTATGCAGTCAACTTTCCGGGCGGCATCCAGATTGGGTCCGGAGAGGCCGACGTGCTGAGCAAATACGGTGAGACAGACGATGAATATAAAGATGAAAATTACTGCTCCTATTCGTGGTATGAAGATGACAGCTATGATAACAGATGCCAGATACAGCTGGAGACAGAAGGGAAGACTGTTAACCAGATGACCCTTATCTGCCACGATTAAGCGAAGCGGTAGCCGGGGGCTGTGTTGCGCTGCAGGCCAGTACCGTCACACAGCTATCCCCACCCGTGCAAGTAAAGCAGATGCTCCATACCCATCGGCGTCCACGTTACTTACGACGATTATCAGATTCGTTTCATTATCTCATCTAGAAGGCACATGGCTACGTTCTCCTTGTCCATGATGCCCAGTTCCGTCTGGGTATCCGGGGTGATGAATGTGACTACATTCGTGTTGCCCGCAAAGCCCGCGCCTTCTTCTTTCAGATTATTGGCTACGATCATGTCGAGATGCTTGTTGACAAGCTTCTTTCTGGAATTTTCAACCATATGCTCTGTCTCCATAGAGAATCCACAGAGGAACTGGCCGGGTGCTTTGTGTTCTCCGAGGTATTTCAGTATATCGTCCGTACGCTCGAGGGGCAGGGACAGTTCGCTGTCTGACTTTTTCACCTTTTCTTCACTTACCTGTGCCGGCCGATAGTCAGCAACTGCCGCAGCCTTTATGATGATGTCTTTGTCCTGGCTGTTGGAGGTCACGGCACGGAACATGTCCAGGGCGGAGATGACGGGAATCGTGTTCACGAACATCGGAGGTTCCAGAGCGGTCTGTCCGGTGACTAATGTGACGTCCGCTCCGCGGAGCATACAGATTCTGGCAATACTGTACCCCATCTTTCCGGAGGAATGATTCGTGATGAACCGGACCGGATCGATTGCCTCCTGGGTGGGACCTGCCGTGACGAGGACCCTGAGGCCAGCCATATCCTGAGGCAGTGCACAGCTCCTTAATACATATTGCAGCAACGTATCGGGCTCCGGCATCTTTCCGCTTCCGGTGTCTCCGCATGCAAGCCGTCCTCTGGCAGGAGATACCACTTCCATCCCGTATTTTTCAAGCAGCTTAAGGTTGTCCTGCGTAATTGGATTTTCATACATGCGTGTATTCATGGCAGGTGCGATAATCTTCGGGCACTGGCAGGCGAGGACCGTGGTTGTCAGCATATCGTCCGCCAGCCCGTGCGCAATCCGCGCGATTACATTAGCCGTTGCAGGGGCGAGGATGACAGCGTCCGCCTTCTTGCCCAGCGCCACATGTTCCACATTAAATTCAAAATTACGGTCAAAAGTATCTGTTATACATTTGTGGCCGGTCAATGTCTCAAAGGTGACAGGATTGATAAAGTTTCTGGCGTGTTCTGTCATGAGCACGTGTACTTCCGCACCCGTCTTTACGAGCAGGCTTGCGAGAGAAGCACTTTTATATGCGGCAATTCCGCCTGAGACGCCTAGAAGTATGGTTTTTCCTTTTAAATTCATAATATTGATCCTTTCCGTACGAACTTTTTATCTTATTATACTTCTTATTATATAGAAATGAAGTGTTGAATGCAAATTAATACTTGCTGACTGATTACAGATAATGCTATAATTACAACGTAATTGTATTGTATCTCCGCTGACGGAGAATGATAACAAGGAGGAATTGAATAATGAGAGAAAGAAAACATGACACTCGCTGGATGGTCAGTGTTGCACTTATGGCGGCTATCGTCATCGTACTGGCGAATACGCCGCTCGGTATGATTCAGCTGCCGATTATCAAGGCGACAACTGTACACATTCCGGTAATTATCGGAGCAGTGCTGCTTGGTCCCGGTGCGGGAGCGATATTAGGCGGCGTGTTCGGCATCTGCTCTCTGGTGAGCAACACGATGGCACCAACTCTGCTGTCATTTGCCTTTTCACCATTTATGAGCACGACCGGACTAGCAGGTGCGGCCAAGGCGATTTGGATATCTGTGGGATGCCGCATATTGATAGGCATTGTGGCCGGATGGCTCTGGATTCTGCTGACCAGGTGGAAAGTCAGCCAGATGATTGCACTGCCTGTCGTAGGCTTTATCGGTTCACTGGTGAATACGGTTACAGTCATGGGCAGCATATATGTATTGTTCGCCCAGCAGTATGCGGATGCGAAGCAGGTAGGGATTACAGCTGTATGGGGACTGATCATGGGAACGGTGACCGCGTCAGGCATTCCCGAAGCGGCAGCGGCAGCGGTACTCGTACTGGCGCTTGGCAAGGTGCTCATCCAGGTGATGAAGAAGATGAACTTCGGCATGTTCAGCGCGCAGGCAGTGCGGTAGCATGTCCGCTTGCGGCTGGATAGCTTATAGGATAGAATTTAACCGGCAGTTGAGAATTGCCGGAAGGCCAGGTATCGATAATTCTGATACCTGGCTGTTTTATTACAAGCGATTTCCTGGAGTGCAATCGCTTATTCAATCAGAACCAGCATATTGAAATATTTTCCGGAACGGAAGGGACGTTTCAGCTTGTATTACGAGTGGTAAAGGCTTACAATGAAAGCAATATACTGAAGACGTAAGAAGAGGGAAGATGTATGGCTGCTGATAATATATTTGAGAATGAACTGTTTGGAAATATCCTGAACCGCTTATATACTAATATTTTCGTGACCGATATGGAGACGGACAAAATCGTGTATATGAATGATGTGATGAAAGAGACGTTCGGGCTTGATAATCCGGAAGGGCATGCATGCTGGCAGGTACTGCAGAAAGGGATGCAGGGCAGATGCAGCTTCTGCAGGATAAAGGAGCTCATCGGTGAAAAGGACAGGAAGCTGTGCATCTGGGATGAGCATAATGTGCTCACAGGACGCGTCTACAGGAATTATGACAGCCTCATCGAACTGGACGGCAGGACGTATCATATACAAAATTCCATGGATATTACGAACCGTATGACATTTTCCGAGACTGCGAATATTGACGAGCTGACAGAACTGTGGAACAGAAGGGCAGGGAAGGAGAAGCTGCGGCAGCTTCTCGAGCAGGCGAAGAAGGAGAAGAAGACGGCGGTCGTCGCCTTGTTCGACATCAATGAACTGAAGACCGTGAATGACCGCTTCGGCCATCTGGAGGGGGACCGGCTGCTGCGGTATACGGCGCTGGCCGTCAGGGAAGCGCTGAAGGAGAAGGACCTGGCCCTGCGGCTGAGCGGGGATGAATTTGTAGTCGCTTTCTACGCAGAGAGCGGCCGGGAAGCGGACAGCAGCATGCGCCGGATACAGGGCAGGCTGAAGGAGATGGAGAGGCAGTATAAGCTGTCTTACCGGATGAGCTTCAGCTATGGGCTGATGGAAGTCTATCCGGAGGACAGCTATACGGTTACCCAGGTCATTGCCAAGGCCGACAGCCAGATGTATATACAGAAACGCAGATATCATATCGAACAGGCCCAGAGCAGGCTGTCAGTTACGGATTACGGCAAGGAGACCTCCTTCCAGTATGACAAGGACCATCTGTACATGGCGCTTACCGCCAGCACGGATGATTATATATTTGTAGGAAATATGAAGACGGGCGTATTCATGTATCCGCCTGCCATGGCGGAAGAATTCGGACTTCCGGGACTGGTACTGGAGAATGCGGCTGCTTTCTGGGGCGGCCTGATTCATCCACATGATGAGAGCAAGTTTCTGGAGAGCAACCAGGAGATTGCAGACGGCAGAACGGAATACCATAATATTGAATACCGGGCCAGAAATGTACGGGGGGAATGGATATGGCTCCGCTGCCGGGGGAAGATGGTTAGAGATGTCCAGGGGGTGCCGGAACTGTTTGCCGGTTTTATTACCAATCTGGGCAAAAGGGAACAGATAGACCATATGACAGGGCTGTATAACAGGTTCAAGTTCGAGGGGACAATCAAGAAACATCTTGTGGACGGCAATAAAGTAAGCCACATGGGCATCATGATTCTGGATATGGACACGTTCAAGGATATCAACGATCTCTATAACCGGTCTTTTGGGGATCAGATTCTTCGTATCACCGCGGAAAAGATACAATCCATACTGCCAGAGAACGCGTCGGTTTTCAGGCTGGATGGGGATGAGTTCGGGGTAGTGATACTGAACGGAGGAGAAGACGGATACATACGGCTCTTTACAGACATACAGAAGGAACTCGACCGGCAGCAGGAGTGGAACGGCATAAAGTACCACTGTACCATGTCCGCAGGCTATGCCGTATATCCGAAGGATGCGGATAACTACCTGGATCTCATGAAGTATGCCGATTATGCGCTGGAAGACTCTAAACGGCACGGCAAGAACCGGCTTACCGTATTTTCGAGGGACATTATCTTCGAGAGGACGAGGCGGCTTAAGCTGACAGAACTGCTCCGGGAGTGCGTTGGCAGGGGCTTTGCAGGCTTTGATGTATATTACCAGCCCCAGGTGGAGTCTGAAGGCGGCAGGCTCTATGGAGCCGAGGCGCTGGCCAGGTGGAACTGTCCGGGGTACGGCAGCGTCTCCCCTGTGGAGTTCATTCCTTTGCTGGAAAAGAGCGGCCTGATCGTGGAGTTTGGAAGATGGGTATTCAGGAAAGCGGCAGTCCAGTGCCGTGAATGGAGGAAGATATGCCCTGATTTCCGAATCAGCGTCAATCTGTCCTACATGCAGGTCATACAGGATGACGTCGTATCCTTCGTAAGCTCGGCCCTTGCTGAAGCGGGTCTTGAACCGCAGGCGGTGACGCTGGAACTGACAGAATCTTATCTGGCGAAAGAAGATGAGCTTGTCAGGATTTGTATGGACAATCTAAAAGCCAAGGGGATACAGATCGCCATGGATGATTTTGGAAGCGGCTATTCTTCACTGAGGTCTTTGAAGTCCATACCAGTTAACATAGTGAAGATTGACCGGGAATTTGCAGCTGGCATCACCTCAGATGCATTTAACATGTCGTTCATCCGGGCCATAACGGAATTATGCCACAAGGTCGGTAAGTCGGTCTGCCTGGAAGGCATAGAGACGCAGGAGGAGTACCAGATGGTAATGGACTGCGGCCTGGAGCTTATACAGGGCTATTATTTCGGAAAGCCCGTGAAGGCAGATGATTTTTGTAGGTTTGTCAAACATTTGTTACAGTGACCGTAAATAATCCTTTAAGACCTCATTCGGTGTTTTCCAGCCTAGAGGGCGCATGGGGAAATTGTTATAGTCCCTACGGTTATACACCTTCAGCTGCGCAGCAAAGTCCTCAAAGGAATAGAACAGATGGGTCGCATAAAAACGCTCATTGTCTTTCCGATGGCTGCGCTCTACCTTCCCGTTGTGACGAGGGGTAAAGGGACGGATGACCTTGTGCTTTATCCCATGTGTTTCCAAGCGCTTTTGGAAGAGGGTCGGCTTGTCCCGGTGAGAAGTAAAGCGGTTGGTGAACTCCGATCCATTATCCGTCTGGATGCACGCGATGGAGAGGGGGAACGCTTTTACGAGGTGTTCCACAAACTGCGCGGAAGAATAGGTGCTGTGTTCCTCAAAGGCTTCCACGAAGCGCCATCTGGAATACTCGTCAATGGCAGTGTACTGGAAGAACTGCTTCCCGATGACCCTGCTGTTTTTGAGGCAGGCGGAAGGGACGAATTTCACATCCACCTGAATACGCTGGCCGGGATACTCCATCTGCTCATAGGGCTTGGGGATGTACTTTGGATTGGGCGGATGGACGGCCATGATGCCCCGTTTTTTGAGGAAGCGGTAGAGTCCGGTGATGGAGCGGGAATAGCCGCGCTGCCTGAGCTTGACCCAGAAGACGACCAGTCCGGCATCCGGGTTGCGGCGGCGCATATCCGAGATAAGCTTAGCCTCCTGAGGGGTATGCTGGCTGGGGTGATGGTGAGGCCGTCTGGAGCGGTCACGCAGGGAATCCATGGAGCCGTCAAAGCGGCGTTTCCAGCGGTAGATATACTGCCGGTTGGTCTTGAATTTGACAGCGGCCTTGGTGACGCCATGCTTCTCAGCGTATCGGATCAGGGATAGACGGTATCTCATATCTTGTGTTATACTAGCCATAGCAGGGAACTCCTTTTTTGTTTGTTTTTGTTGTGGTGACTAAAATATAACACAAAAGGCAGTATCTCTGCTTTTTAAATATTCAGTTGTAACACATGTATTGTAATCCTACAAAAGCCCGTGAAGGCAGATGATTTTCCCATTGCATGAAGCGTGCATATATGGTAAAATGTATCATTGCAAGGTGTGAATGACTGGACTCATTTGCACCTTTTTTACGCAGTAAACAAGGTGACATTATTGAACGGATAACGTCCTGTGAGGGAGAAGAGAAAGGAGCCATATTTTGTTTTCGGTAAATCAATATGTTAAAGCAGGAACGCTGAAAGAGGCGTACGAGCTGAATCAGGCGCGGAACAGCCGTGTCATGGGCGGCATGATGTGGATGCGGCTCGGGAATGCAAGAGTACAGACGATAATAGATATATCCGGTCTCGGGCTTGACCAGATCGAGGAGACAGATCATGTAATTAAGATAGGGGCGATGTGTACGCTGCGTACGCTGGAACAGCACGAAGGGCTGCGTAAGATGTACGGCGGCGCCATCCAGGAGGCGGTCCGTCATATCGTAGGCGTCCAGTTCCGCAACCAGGCCACCGTCGGAGGAAGCATCTACGGGAGATACGGCTTCTCAGATGTACTTACGTGCCTGCTGGCGCTGGATACGTTTGTGGAGCTGTATAACGGCGGAACGATCCGGCTGTCTGAATTTGTCAGCCATAAGCCGGACAACGATATATTAGTGTCTGTCATAATAAGGAAGCGTAAGAGGAAGATAAGATATGCGTCTGTGCGCCGGACAGCGACGGATTTTCCTGTGCTTGCCTGTGCCGTGGTGACAGGAATCCTGCACGGCGAGGAATGCTGGTACGTATCTGTGGGGGCCAGGCCGATGCGGGCTTCGCTTCTGGAAAAGGGATGGAAGATATCTCGTGATACGGATGCAAAGCAGATAGCCGCCTATGCGAAAGAGGCGGCAGAAGAATTCTCCTATGGGAGCAATATGAGAGGGAGCGCCGGTTACCGGAGGCATCTGGCAGAAGTCCTGATCAGGAGGGCGATTACGTCAATCGTAACGGAGGAAGCAGAAGTATGATGGTTCAGTTTATATTAAATGGGAAAGAGACGATGGCGGATATACGGGAGGACGCGGTTCTGCTTGATGTGCTCAGAGATCTGGGCTGCAGCAGCGTGAAATGTGGCTGCGAGACGACAAACTGTGGATTGTGTACCGTGTGGATAGATGGGAAATCACGGCTTTCCTGTTCTGTACTGGCCGCTGCCGCAGAGGGAAGAGAGATCACCACGCTGGAAGGTGTCGAGAAGGAAGCGGCAGAGCTCGGCTCATTTCTGGCGGCAGAAGGAGCAGAGCAGTGCGGCTTCTGTTCTCCGGGGTTTATCATGAATGTGCTGGCAATGGCCAGAGAGCTTAAGGATCCGGCTATAGATGAGATTAAGGAATATCTGTCCGGCAACTTGTGCCGCTGTACCGGCTACATGGGGCAGCTGCGCGCGATACAGAAATATATGCAGACAAGAGGGGAGGGACCGGCATGCGGGTAGTGAATCAATCGGTCAGAAAAGTAGATCATAAGGCGCTCGTCACCGGCAAGGCAGTGTATACCGATGATCTGGCGCCGAAGGAATGCCTGATTGTGAAAGTGCTGAGAAGCCCTCACGCACATGCACTTATACAGGAGATAAGCCTGGAAAAAGCAGAGAAGGTTGCAGGCATCGAATGTATCCTTACATACAAGGACTGTCCGGACAAGCGCTTTACGATGGCGGGACAGACCTATCCTGAGCCGAGCCCGTACGACCGGCTGATTCTTGACAGGAGAGTACGGTTTGTGGGCGACGCGGTTGCAGTCGTCGCCGGGTATTCGAAAGAGGCCGTAGCGAAAGCGCTCAGGCTTATCAAGGTTACATACGAGGTGCTGGAGCCTGTGCTGGATTTCCGGTCCGCCAGGGATAACGAGGTGCTTGTCCATCCGGAGGAGAATTGGAAGAGCCTCTGCCCGGTCGGTGCGGACAATAAGAGGAACCTGTGCGCCAGTGGCACGTGCGTTGACGGAGATGTAGATAAGGTGCTGGAAGGATGCAGTTATGTCGTGGATAAGACTTACCATACGCAGGCGAACCAGCAGTCCATGATGGAGACATTCCGCACTTATACTCATATGGATGCTTATGGAAGGCTGAACGTAGTATCATCCACCCAGGTCCCGTTCCATGTCAGAAGAATCCTTTCTAATGCCCTCGATATACCGAAGTCTAAGATCCGGGTCATCAAGCCGAGAATCGGAGGGGGCTTCGGTGCGAAGCAGACGGTAGTATCAGAAGTGTATCCGGCTCTTGTGACATGGGCGACAGGAAAGCCGGCCAAGATGATATATACGAGGGAGGAGTCGCTTACCGCATCTTCTCCAAGGCATGAGATGGAAGTGCGCGTGCGCATGGGAGCGGACAAGGACGGAATCATAAAAGCGATAGATGTCTATACGCTGTCTAATACAGGGGCATTCGGGGAGCATGGACCCACGACGGTGGGCCTGTCCGGACATAAGTCCATCCCTCTCTATGGTAAGACAGAAGCATTTCGTTTTGCCTATGACGTGGTGTATACGAATGTGATGTCGGCCGGGGCATACAGAGGCTATGGAGCCACCCAGGGCATCTTTGCGGTGGAGTCGGCGGTAGATGAGCTGGCTGCGCAGATTGGAATGGATCCGGTTGCATTCAGGGAGAAGAACATAGTAAGGGAAGGGCAGATGATGCCTGCATACTATGGAGAGAGAGCCGGCAGCTGTGCGCTCGGCCGTTGCCTTGAGCGGGCGAAAGAGATGATTGGGTGGGATGAGAAGTACCCCTGCCGGGATATGGGGAATGGAAAAGTGCGCGGAGTCGGAGCCGCCCTTGCGATGCAGGGGTCCGGCATATCGGGCGTGGACACGGCGTCTGTCGGTATCAAGGTCAATGACGACGGTTTCTATAGCCTGATGATCGGTGCTACCGATATGGGAACAGGCTGTGATACGATTCTCGCACAGATAGCGGCAGAATGTCTGGACTGCGGTATGGAAGAGATAATCGTACACGGTGTGGACACGGACGCCTCGCCTTATGACACCGGCTCTTACGCGTCCAGTACGACTTATGTGACCGGCATGGCCGTCGTGCGCACGTGTGAGAAGCTGCGGGATATGCTCCGTGAGAAAGGGGCCCAGTATCTCGGCTGCAGTCCTGATGATACGGAATTTGACGGAGAGGACGTTATCGATCTGAAGACCGGAAGGACGATATCCCGGGCGGAGATAGGGAACAGGGCGATGTGCAGCAACCAGGATGCCCTGTATGCCAGCGAGGCATTTTCCTCTCCCGTGTCTCCGCCTCCGTTCATGGCCGGCATGGCGGAAGTGGAAGTGGACAAAGAGACAGGACAGGTCGAACTGATAGACTATGTGGCGGCAGTGGACTGCGGGACGGTCGTCAACCCCGCACTGGCACGTGTACAGACAGAAGGCGGTCTGGCACAGGGAATCGGCATGGCCCTCTTCGAAGAAGTCGTATATGGACCTCAGGGGAAGAATTACAGCAATTCCTTCATGCAGTACAAGATTCCGACCCGCCTCGACGTGGGAAATATTCGGGTGGAATTTGAGAGCAGCTACGAACCCACCGGTCCATTTGGCGCAAAATCCATCGGCGAGATTGTCATCAATACGCCGTCTCCCGCTATCGCCAACGCGGTGGCTAATGCGGTTGGGGTCAGAGTTCGGGAACTGCCTGTAACGGCAGAGAAAATATACTGGGGAATGCAGTAAATTGGAACAATTTTGAAAGGGGTCAGACCCCCATGTATGGGAGGGGTCTGACCCCTTTCAAAATTCCCCGAGTTTTCTGATAATTGCGTGGATTTATGCCTTTTTGTTTCTGTAAATGAGATGCCAGATAAGGTGGAAGACGAAGGCCCCTGACACGATGGATGCAATATAGATGAAGATACCGGGGGTATTCCCTAGGAACTCTGCAATATCTTTGAATATGACTTGCGTTAAATAATAATGTGGGCTGATATAGAACATGTTGATGGCTCCGAACCGGTAAAGCACCATATTCAATATAGTTGCGATGATACACGTGCCTCCATAAAGGGCCGAACATCTTGCATAGCCTTTCCAGGAATAGTCGCTTTCAAGAGAAAGCCCTGCAGTCAGGCCAAGCAAGATGAGCAGAATGTGCCAGGCAAAGGAGTGGACGGTAAGCGGCTCATAGGAGTAGTGGAGCCCGCTTGTGTCAAAGAAGGCGAAGATGCCTCCGAGCATGCCGAAGTCCATAAGGAACGTAAGCAGTATCTTACGCAGTCTGACAGACTTTGCCCATGGCAGTATGAGGCAGATGTACATCGGTATGCTGCACAGCTGGAAGGGAAAGTACCACCAGTAGTAGTGCCCGTGATTCACGATAAAGGTCAGGCAGAGCTGTTTCCAGATTTCGCTGACCGCCATTGCGAGCCCGCATATAAGGTAGATGCGGTTGTAATGGAGACGGTTGTATGTTATCAAAATTGTCACCTCTTGTCTGTAATATGTTCCTGCTGTCATTATACGCCGTTTCTGGAGATGAAAACAGGTGTAATTTCTCTTGTGTTATGCTATAATACGATTGTTGCTTACTTGAGACGGAACGAAGAGAACTTTAGCGGAGTGAGAGATGATGAGACCAAAGAATGCAATCATGCTTGTAATGACGGCCTTCATATGGGGGACGGCTTTTGTGGCTCAGAGTGTCGGGATGGATTACCTGGGACCGTTTACTTTTAACGGGGTGCGCAGCTTCATCGGCGGGGCGGCGCTACTGCCATGCATATTTATATTAGGAAAAATGAATGAAAGGGGCCGCGGTGCTGAGCAGGCCGTTGGGAGCAGGAAAGACCTGATAGTGGGGGGCGTTGTATGCGGCCTTCTCCTTTTTGCCGCCAGCAGCATGCAGCAACTCGGCATCCAGTATTCGACAGCCGGAAAGGCCGGGTTTATCACGGCATTTTATATTGTAATCGTACCGGTATTGGGTATATTTCTTAAGAAGAAAACTGGAATCAAAGTATGGGCAGCAGTAATTTTAGCATTGACCGGACTGTATTTTTTATGCATCACCGAGACATTTGCGGTGGGGAAAGGGGATGTGCTGCTGTTCTTGGGTGCGCTTATCTTTTCAGTACATATTCTCGTAATTGATTATTTTTCACCGAGGGTCGACGGGGTCAAGATGGCATGTATCCAGTTCTTCGTGTGCGGAGCTGCCTCTATCGTACCGATGTATGCGCTTGAGACGCCGAGGATAACGGATATGGCCAAGGGCTGGCTGCCTCTTCTGTACGCCGGCGTACTTTCCTGCGGAGTAGCATATACATTACAGATTATAGGGCAGAAAAATGTGAATCCGGCTATCGCTTCTTTGATATTGAGCCTGGAGTCATGCTTCTCCGTACTTGCAGGCTGGATTGTGCTGGGAGAGACGCTGTCCGTGAGGGAGACGGCTGGCTGCGTGCTCATGTTCGCGGCAATCATACTGGCGCAGCTGCCGGAGAGGAAGAAGGAGGAAATGCAATATGGATAATGAGCTGCTGATGAAGATGACGGAGTATTATGCGGGACAGCCGCACAGGATTCAGCATTTTATGAAAGTGTATGCCTACTCCCGCATGATTGGCGAGATGGAACATTTGGACAGCCGGATGCAGCATATACTGGAAGTCGCGGCGGCCGTACATGATATCGGCATCCGTCGGAGCGAGGAGATATATGGCGACAGCGCGGGGAAGCACCAGGAGGAGCTTGGCCCGGATGAAGCCGCAGAGATGCTTGCGGAGATAGGCTATGACGAGGAGCTTATCGAGCGGGTCCGCTATCTGGTCGGACATCACCATACTTATTCAGACATGGACGGTATGGATTATCAGATACTGGTGGAAGCGGATTTCCTTGTGAACCTGTTTGAAAACGAGGATGGAATCAATGAAAAAGCAGTGCGGAACGCCTTGGAGCACATTTTTGTGACAGAGAGCGGGAAAGCTTTATTAAGGGCCATGTTTTTGGCTGAATAAGAGGAGAGAAGGAAAATGAGGTTTTTAGTACAGAGAGTGTCCGAGAGCAGTGTGGAGATTAATGGAGAAGTAGTGGGACAGATAGGAAAAGGATTTATGGTGCTTATCGGCGTATGTGACAGCGATACGAAAGAAATTGCCGACAAGATGGTCAGAAAGATGCTGGGGCTGCGCATCTTTGAAGATGAACAGGGCAAGACGAACCTTTCGTTGGACACCGTAGGCGGGCAGCTGCTGCTCATATCCCAGTTCACGTTGTACGCCAACTGCAAAAAAGGCAACCGGCCAAGCTTCATAGAAGCAGGGGAGCCCGGGATGGCAGAAGAGATGTACGAATACATCATAGCAAGATGTAAAGAACAGGTAGAAGTAGTAGAACGAGGACAGTTCGGGGCAGATATGAAAGTAAGCCTCACAAACGATGGTCCGTTTACGATAATATTAGATTCCGAACAATTATAATTGTGTTTATACTGTGAACGGGGACGTGATCTTTTTCAAAAGGGTTACGTCCCTAATTGCATTTTGACCTGTACCTGAATGATGAATTTGATTAGTTGTTTAATGAATTATTTGTGAAAAATATCAGATAATTATTAAATAAATATAAATATGTTGACTTTTATAGTAAAAGTGAATAATATAATTGTTAGATTTCTAATTATTTGGAAGGAGGTGCGAAATGAACACACATAAGGATGATGTACCAGTCTTTGTGATTTTGCATCGTTTGATTCATATGAGCAAGTATCAGGCGTTTAAGCGTCTGGATGATTTTGACCTGAAGCCGAGCCAGGCAGGGATTCTGTTTGTGCTGTCCTGCAGTGGGAAGCTTTCCCAGCGGGAGCTGGCGGAAAGGATAGGTATCACGCCCCCATCTATGACAGTTGCGCTGCGCAAGATGGAGACCCGTGGATACATTGAAAAAGAGCCGGATGAAAAAGATCAGCGTATTATAAGGATATTACTTACGGAAAAAGGGGAAAGCTGTGTAAAGGACATAAGAACCGTGATGGATGAGATGGAGGCAGTCCTCTATCAAAATATGACGCAGGAAGAAAAGATGCTGCTGAGAAGGCTTTTGCTTCAGATGCAGGAGAATCTTCTCGATTCCAAAGAATTCCGGGGCCTGGACATGGCGCTTATTATGGAGCGAACACGTCCTGCACTAAAAGACAGAATATAAACAGGAAAGGAAAGGCATTATATGAGTAAACTGTTAAAATTTTTAAAACCTTATGTCGGAACGGTCTTTGCCATTCTCTGTGTACTTATCGTCCAGGCATATTGTGACCTGTCGCTGCCGGCATACACTTCTGATATCGTTAATGTAGGAATACAGCAGGGCGGCATCAGCGAGACGGTACCGGAAGAAATCGGAGAAGAGGATCTTGATAAGCTGCTCCTTTTTGTGGCATCTGACAGACAAGATGCAGTTAAAGACGCATATGCGGCCAGCAAAAAAGACCATGACTATGACGGCAAAGTGTATACATTGAAACATGCGGTCAGAGAGGACAGCAAAGAGCTTGATAAGCTCTCAGGAATACTTGGCAGGCCGATGCTTCTCGTCAGTGGATTTGAGTCCGACAGCGATATGACGAAGAAAATGCAGGATGAGATGAAGTCTCAGATGAAGAGCCAGATGCAGGCCCAGGTCGAAACCCAGGTGAACGAGCAGATAGAGGCGCAGACCGCAGGGCAGAATCTGCCGGAGGATGCAAAAGAGCAGATGAAGCAGCAGGCAGTGGAGCAGGCCCAGTCCCGGCTTCCGGATGTGGACAGCATGTCCATGTTTGAGATATTTGAAAATATGGAGCCCGAACAGCGGGATGAAGCAGTTGCCCAGATTGAAAAGAATATGGTATCTATGCCGGAAACGATGATCGAGCAGGCAGCTACGACTTACATTAAAAATGCGTACAGCAACATAGGGATAGACACGAATAACAAGCAGAACAATTATATCTTGACCACCGGTGGGAAAATGCTTGCGCTGGCGGCGCTTGGCATGATGGCCAGTATACTTGTAGGACTGCTGGCTTCGAGAGTAGGTGCATCGGTAGGACGGGGAATCCGGGGGGATGTATTTAAAAAGGTAGTCGGTTTCTCCAGCGGAGAATTTGACAAATTCTCTACCGCCTCTCTTATAACAAGAAGTACAAATGATATCCAGCAGATTCAGATGCTGACGGTCATGATACTGCGTATGGTGCTTTACGCGCCTATTATGGCGATCGGCGGCATATGGAAAGTATTTAATACGAATGCCGATATGTCCTGGATTATCGGCCTGGCAGTCGGTCTGATACTCTGTGTCGTCGTCGTGCTGTTCGTTGTCGTAATGCCGAAGTTTAAGACGGTACAGAATCTCGTAGACCGCCTGAACCTTGTGTCAAGGGAAATCCTGACCGGTCTTCCGGTCATCCGGGCATTCAGCACTGAGAAGTATGAAGAAAAGCGGTTTGACAGAGCAAATATGGACCTGACGAGAGTTAACCTGTTTGTCAACAGGGCGATGACGTTTATGATGCCGACGATGATGCTCATCATGAACGGGGTCACGGTACTCATCGTTTGGTCCGGAGCGCACAATGTGAATGACGGCACGATGCAGGTCGGAGATATGATGGCATTTATACAGTATACGATGCAGATTATCATGTCGTTCCTGATGATATGCATGATATCTGTTATGCTTCCCAGGGCGGCAGTATCCGCAGTCCGTGTAGATGAAGTGTTAAGAAGCAGCACGCTGATTCATGACCCGGAAGATGCAGAAGCGCTGCCGCAGGATGGCAGGGGTGAAGTTACATTTGACCATGTATCTTTCCGCTATCCGGGCGCCGAGGAAGATGTCCTCCACAATCTTACATTTACCGCCAGACCGGGACAGACGACAGCTATCATCGGCAGTACGGGAAGCGGAAAGACAACGCTTGTAAACCTGATTCCAAGATTCTATGACGTGACGGAGGGGCAGGTACTGATAGACGGAGCGGATGTACGCAGCATCTCACAGCACGAACTCCGCGATCAGCTTGGCTTTGTGCCCCAGAAAGGGATACTGTTTTCCGGCGACATCGCTTCCAACATCATGTACGGCAATCCGGACGGTAGCGAGGAAGAGATGCGCGAGGCAGCGGAAATAGCCCAGGCGACGGAATTTATTGAGAGTAAGAAGAAGAAATACGAAAGCGCCATTTCCCAGGGAGGCTCCAACGTATCCGGCGGTCAGAAGCAGAGGCTTTCTATAGCGAGGGCAATCGCGAAGCATCCGAAGGTATATATCTTCGATGACAGCTTCTCTGCGCTTGATTATAAGACAGACGTGAAGCTTAGGAATGCATTGAAGGAGAAGACGGCAGATAGTACGGTGATTATCGTCGCGCAGCGAATCAGCACGATACTTCATGCGGAGCAGATTATCGTATTGGATGACGGAGTGATAGCAGGCATCGGCACACATAAGGAACTGCTGAAGAACTGTGACGCGTATTATCAGATTGCCTCTTCTCAGCTTTCAGAAAAAGAACTTAGTGAAGATATGAAGGAGGTGGGCTAACATGGCAGAAACGGGACAGACAGAAAGACGCCGGGGCCCGATGGGCGGTCCTCACGGAGCGGCGATGGCAGGAGAAAAAGCCAGAGACTTTAAAGGAACCATGAAGAAGCTCATGAATTACATGGGCAAGTATAAGATAGCCATATTCTTTGTCTTCATCTTTGCTATCGGAGGCACTATTTTCAGCATAGTGGGACCGAAGATTCTAGGAAAGGCAACAACGGAGATATTCAACGGGCTGGTAGGCAAGGTGTCCGGCGGAAGCGGCATTGATTTTGACAAAGTCGGCAAGATACTGGCTGCCGTGCTCTGCCTGTATGCGGTCAGCGCAGCATTTTCATTTATCCAGGGCTATATCATGACAGGAATATCACAGAAGATGACGTATCGGCTGAGAAAAGAAATATCGGAGAAGATCAACCGTATGCCGATGAACTATTTTGACAAAATGACCCACGGTGAAATACTATCCAGAATTACGAATGATATCGACACATTGGGGCAGAGTCTGAACCAGAGTGCGACACAGGTCATCACTTCCGTAACGACAATCATCGGCGTGCTTGTGATGATGCTCAGCATCAGCCCTCTTATGACGCTGATTGCTCTGCTCATACTGCCGATTTCCATGGGGCTCATATCACTGATTGTGAAGAAGTCCCAGAAATACTTTAAATCACAGCAGGAGTATCTGGGGCATATTAACGGACAGGTGGAAGAAGTGTACGGCGGACATAATATCGTCAAAGTATTTAATAAAGAAGGCGATGTCATCCAGACGTTTGACGATACGAACGAAATATTGTACCAGTCAGCATGGAAATCACAGTTCCTGTCCGGCATGATGATGCCGGTCATGCAGTTTGTCGGCAATCTTGGCTATGTAGGCGTGTCTATTCTGGGTGGATACCTGGCCATCAAGAAGACGATAGAGGTCGGGGATATCCAGTCATTTATCCAGTATGTGCGTAGCTTTACGCAGCCCATACAGCAGGTGGCGCAGGTAGCAAATATGCTGCAGTCTACAGCAGCGGCTTCCGAACGGGTCTTTGCCTTCCTGGAAGAGCAAGAAGAAGACCAGACCGTGCCGGAGCCGGTATCTGTGGATGGTTTGGAGGGCAGGGTGGAATTCGACCATGTACATTTCGGATATAATCCTGACCATACGATTATCAATGATTTCAGTGCCAAGGTAGAGCCGGGACAGAAGATAGCAATCGTAGGCCCGACCGGAGCTGGGAAGACGACCATGGTTAAGCTGCTCATGCGGTTCTATGATGTGAATAGTGGTTCCATCAAGGTGGACGGACACGACATCAGAGATTTCAACAGAAGCGAACTGCGCCAGATGTTCGGTATGGTGCTTCAGGACACATGGCTCTTCAAAGGAAGCATAGAAGACAATATCCGGTATGGACGGCTGGATGCCAGCCATGAGGAAGTCGTGGAAGCGGCCAAGGCGGCACATGTGCACCGGTTTGTCCAGACCCTTCCAAGCGGGTACGATATGGAACTGAACGAAGAGGCAAGCAACGTCTCCCAGGGACAGAAGCAGCTGCTCACCATAGCACGGGCTATCCTTGCAGATCCGAAGATACTGATTCTGGATGAAGCCACAAGCTCCGTAGATACGAGAACAGAAGTCAGGATACAGAAGGCGATGGATAACCTGATGAAAGGAAGAACGAGCTTTATCATCGCGCACCGGCTGTCGACTATCCGGGATGCGGATATGATACTCGTCATGAAAGACGGCGATATCATAGAACAGGGGAACCACGAAGAGCTGCTGGCTCAAAATGGCTTCTATGCAGAACTGTACAACTCACAGTTCGAAAGAAGTGCATAGGGACAGGTCAAAATGAAATGGGGACGGAGGTTTTTTAAAAAACCTCCGTCCCCATTTCATTTTGACCTGTCCCTATTTACGGCTGCTTATTTTTGGCGTATACTTGCAGTAAAATATATCTGAAGGGAGCAGGTGAGTGTATGAAGCTTCGTGTTTTGATTGACAACAATACATATATTGATCAATATTATCTTGGGGAACCGGCCTTGTCATATTATATTGAGTCGGGTAATAATAGAATCCTCTTTGACACCGGATATTCGGATGCGTTTCTGTATAATGCGGATAAGATGGGGATAGACCTTGGCAGCCTTACTCATATTGTCCTGTCCCACGGACACAATGATCATACCGGTGGTCTGGCCTTTCTGAAAGAGCGCTTTGACCTGCAGCAGGTAGAATGTGTTGCCCATCCGGGCTGCTTTGGAGAGAGGGAGGCTGCGGAGGGGAATATCGGCGCCCCCTTAACGGAAGAAGAGATGAGGAGCCTGTGCAGAATGAAGCCTGGCAGGGAGCCGGTCTGGATAGGTGAAAGGTGCGTATTTCTCGGTGAGATTCCGGACAGGCTTGCGTTCGAGACACGTAAGCCGATGGGAAGACGCAAAACCGGAGGCGTGTGGGAGGACGATTATGTAATGGAAGATTCGGCTATAGCATTTACGACGTCCAAAGGGCTTTTCGTCGTAACAGGCTGCTCCCACAGCGGTATCTGCAATATTGTAGAGCAGGCAAAAGCAGTGTGCAATGAGACGCGGATTGCCGGCATCATCGGTGGATTCCACCTGTTTCGTGTGGATGAAAGGCTGGAGGATACGATACGATATCTCGGCCGCCTCAATACTGATATGCTCTACCCATGCCACTGTGTATCCTTTGATGTGAAGGCGAAGATGAAGGAGACGCTTCCTGTAAGCGAAGTAGGGACAGGACTGGAAATAGAATTGTAGAAAATGACTGTTACATATGATGGGGGTTGGAAAAATGGGACGGCTGGAACAGCAGTTTGAATTTATACGTGAGATAGATAAGGAGAAGTTTATCGGCAGACAGACCTATCTTTCTGATGGAAAAAGAAAAGAAAACGATGCGGAGCATGCCTGGCATATGGCGATAATGACGCTTCTGTTAAGTGAATATGCGAACGAAGAGATAGACGTGCTCAAGACGGTATCTATGCTGCTCATACATGATATCGTGGAGATTGATGCAGGTGATACGTATGCATATGACGAGGCGGCGAAAGCGACGCAGGAGGCACGGGAACAAAAGGCGGCAGACAGGATATTCGGCCTGCTTCCCAAGGACCAATGCAGAAGAATGAAGAGTCTCTGGGAAGAGTTCGAGGAGCGGAAGACGCCGGAGGCAAGATTTGCCCGGGCCATGGACAACATCCAGCCGGTGATGCTAAATGCGGCGACGGACGGAAAAGCATGGCGGGAGCATCAGGTTAAGCTGGAGCAGATACTGAAGCGGAACGAATGTACCGGAGCAGGTTCAGAAAGCCTATGGGAGCACGCCCTCAATGAATTTATAATGCCGAATGTTGAGCAGGGTAATATTGAGACATAAGACAAATCAAAAAATGTTGATGTGAAAGATTGACATGGGTAGTATAATGAAGTATTATAAATATATCGAAATAATTTGATGTGAGGTATTGCATATGGCGGAGGATTATACCCGGGATGCTAGGATATTCAAGGCTTTGTGTGATGAAAAAAGGCTGCATATACTGGAGCTTCTGGGGACTGGGGAAAAGTGTGCCTGCGTGCTGACTGACTGCATGGGCATCGGGCAGTCGTCTTTATCCTATCACATGAAGATACTATGCGAATCGGGCATTGTTGTAAGCAGGCAGGATGGGAAATGGACCTATTACAGGATTAGTGAATCTGGCAGCAAACACGCGTCACGGCGGCTGCTGGAACTGACAGTCCGTAATGTGGCAGATTATGAATGATGAAGCAGATAACAGCCATCGACAGATGGCTGTTATTATCCAAAACACATCGAAAAAATTCGATATGATGGTTGGCACAAAGCAGAAACGGAGGGAGTATAGATGGATATAGTAAAGTCAGCCTTTTTATTTATCCAAAACGAGCTGCTCGGAATGGAGTGGATGAATGATCTGATTGAAAAGCTGTTGACAGATATTGGTCTGGACGTGAACGGCAGAATTGGGGGAAGCATACATTTCTTTCTATATGATACCATAAAGATTACAGTCTTATTGTGTGTACTGATATTTGTCATATCTTATATACAGAGTTATTTTCCGTCTGACAGGAGCAGAAAGATATTAGGGAGGTTTCATGGCGCAGGGGCGAATATAGTCTCTGCCCTGTTAGGTACCGTAACCCCTTTTTGCTCCTGCTCTTCCATACCGCTTTTTATAGGATTTACGAATGCAGGACTTCCGATTGGAGTGACATTTTCATTTTTAATATCATCGCCAATGGTAGATTTGGGAAGTTTTGTCCTGCTTATCAGCATATTCGGTGTGAAAGTGGCGGCGGCTTATGTGGTGGTAGGGCTAGTTATCGCAGTAGCCGGCGGAATCCTGATTGAAAAGCTTCATATGGAAAGATACGTGGTAAATACTGCGGTACATTCCGATGATACGGACAATGGCTCACGTGCCATGACTGTCAAGGACAGACTACGTATCTCAAAAGACCAGACAGCAGAGACATTCAAAAGCGTGCTGCCATATATCGTCGCAGGTGTCGGCATAGGAGCTGTCATCCATAACTGGATTCCAGAGTCCTGGATTGTATCCGTTCTGGGAAGCAGGAATCCATTCGGAGTAATACTGGCAACATTGGCCGGCACGCCGATGTATGCAGATGTTTTTGGAACGATACCGGTGGCGGAAGCCCTGCTTGACAAGGGAGCCCAGCTAGGAGCGGTGCTCGCCTTTATGATGGCGGTGACAACGTTAAGCCTGCCGTCTTTGATAATGCTGAAAAAGGTGGTAAAGACGAAGCTGCTCGTTCTGTTCACTGCAATCTGCACGACAGGAATAATCATTGTCGGGTATATATTTAACATCTTTCACACATTCTTGCTGTAACAGCTAACGATAAGTCTCTGATACAATGGACCGAACATGTCAGGGTATAATAAAAACAGCCGGATAATACGTTCCGGCTGTTTTTTGCAAAGAGAGGTCTGTTTTATTTCATTGAAAGATTTGTCAAGACATTCTTGACATGGTCAACTTCTTCCTGTGTTGCTTTTGCAGCAGGAACGTAGTAGCTCTTTTCTCTCGCTACCTGATACAGCTTTTCCTGAGACATTTCGCATTCATTACGCAGCTGTTTCAGGCACTGCTTTAATTCTTTGTTTTCCGTCTGAGTAATCATCTCACCAAATTTTGTGAGCTCTCCGTTTACGCCCACGAGAGCGTCAGATACCATCGTCTTGTCGTCAAACATACTGTTTTCCTCCTATAAGAATTTCATTAAATCCTGTTTGTTTTTCATCGCTGAATTGGCTGCATCCTGGAACAGCTTCTTAACTTCCGGGTCTTTTGCTTCGTTGGCATATTCAGTCATTTTGCAGTGAGTTGTGTCATAGCCACCGATGAGGTGCCGTAAATTCTGTAAGTCTAAGATTGATATTTCGGACATTTGCTTCTCCTCCTTTATACCTATTGATTCTTTCTTAGTATGCCCTCAGGTGCCAGCATTATACGAGATGGATTACTTTGGAATTTCTGGAAAAATTTATAAATTCCAGGAAGAGATTCTGCATAGGAGTAGACACGGAATACATGCATTCAGGATGCCACTGTACGCCTATCGTAAAGGGGTGCGTCACAGACTCGACAGTCTCTATGACGCCGTCGGAAGTGATGCCGGTAATCCGAAGGTTTTCGCCGACGGCTTTGATGCACTGGTGGTGAAATGTGTTCGTATACATGGAATCGCCGCAAATATTATATAGCATGCTATTAGAAGAGAAGGTAACCTTATGGCTTACATCCTCTCTTAGCTGTGACAGCTGCACGTGATTGATGGAAGGGCACGGACGCAGCGATATATCCTGGTATATTGATCCGCCCATGGCGATATTCAATATCTGCATGCCGCGGCAGATTGCGAGAAGGGGAAGCTTTGCCGAGATAATATGCCGCATGAGCGAAAGCTGGAAGTTGTCCGTAACCAGGTCTGTATGCCCCTGGTTCGTGAGCAGTTCTTCCCCGAATAAGAAGGGAGTAATGTCATCACCCCCGCAAAACAGGAAGCCGTCACAGATGTCGGTATCGTGGCAGTAAAGGCTTTCCTCAGTCATGCACGGCAGCAGGATTGGTATTCCGCCGGATGCTTCCACGGCATGGATATAGGTCTGCGGCACGAACTGCCGCTCATTCATAAAACCACAGGTTACAATTCCGATAACAGGATTCATAAGCCCTCCTTTTTGAACTATTTAAGTGATATTATGGATTGTACAATTTCATTTTCTCTGCAAACGGAGTATATTGTTATATAGAAACTTACATTAGAACGTATGTGAAGGAGACGGTAAATATGAAATTGATTGATATGCACTGTGATACCATATGGAAGCTTATGGATCTGGGAGGTGAAGGCGACCTGATGACGGGCAGCTGTGACGTGTCGATTCCAGGCATGAGGCAGGCTGATACGCTGGCGCAGTTTTTTGCCTGCTTCGGCTATCTGGATGACTTTAAGGATAGAGGCGGATATGACGCTTGCTACAGCCACATTCTTGAGATGGCACGATACCTGAAGGAGCAGACCGTTATACATAAAGATGATATTGCCATGGCATTGTCGGCAGACGATATATATAAGAACGCGCGCGAGGGGAAGATATCTGCAGTGCTGGCCGTGGAGGAAGGAGGCGTGCTGAACGGCGACATATCCAGGCTTGACGCACTGTACGACAATGGCGTAAGGCTGATGACGCTTATGTGGAATTATGAGAACTGCATCGGTTTTCCGAACAGCAGAGATTCCTCCGTCATGTGGCAGGGGCTGAAGCCATTCGGTATAGAGGTCGTGGAAAAGATGAGCGCCAAAGGCATGATTATAGACGTGTCCCACGCTTCCGACGGCACGTTCAGAGATGTGCTGGAGTATGCGAAGGGACCGGTGGTGGCGTCCCACTCGAACTGCAGGGCGCTGTGCAGCCATCCAAGGAACCTGTCGGATGAAATGATCCGAAAGCTGGCAAATGCAGGAGGCATAGCCGGACTTAACCTGTATGGTGCCTTTCTTGGGGATAAGAATGAATCGAGGATTGAGGAGATGACGGCACATGTCATGCATATGATAGAGGTAGGCGGCAGCGAATTTCCTGCAATCGGAACAGATTTTGACGGCTTTGACGGAATGGATGTGCTTGATATACCTGACGTGGGACATATGGGCCTGCTGTGGGAAGCGCTGAAGAAGAAGGGCCTTTGTGAAAACCAGTTAGATAAGATATGGTGCGGCAATGTTCTAAGGGTATTTAAGAGCCTGAGCGTCTGACCGGCTAAATCCCTTATAACAGTATTATAGAAGCCCCCTTGTGCTGCACACAAGAGGGCTTTCCTGCTATTTGTTATCTGCTTCCTGCATCTTCAGCGCCCGCACTTTGAGCGGAAGGCCGAACAGGTTGATAAATCCTTCGGCGTCGTGGTGGTCATACAGCTCTCCCGTCGTAAAGCTGGCCAGTGATTCGCTGTACAGTGAATACGGGGAAGTGGTTCCGGCCTTGATGATATTGCCTTTATAAAGCTTGAACTTGACTTCGCCTGTCACATATTCCTGGGTGCTTTCGATAAATGCCTGGACTGCTTCGCGCAGAGGGGTAAACCATTTGCCTTCGTATACGATCTGGGACAGCTTGTTGCCCATCTCTTCCTTAGTCTCATAAGTCGCACGGTCTAATACTAGCTCCTCAAGCTGCTGGTGTGCTTCATAGAGGATAGTACCGCCCGGCGTCTCATATACGCCCCGGGACTTCATGCCCACGACACGGTTCTCTACGATATCGCATATTCCGATGCCGTGCTTGCCGCCTAGCTCATTCAGCTTGCGTATAATGTCAGATACCTTCATAGACTCGCCATTGATGCTCTTTGGTACGCCCTTTTCAAAAGTCATAGTGACATACTCGCCTTCGTCAGGAGCTTTTTCGGGAGTCACTCCGAGCACGAGCAGATGCCCATAATCCGGTTCGTTCGCCGGATCTTCAAGTTCCAGGCCTTCATGGCTGATGTGCCATAAGTTGCGGTCGCGGCTGTAGCTCTGGCTTGCGTCGAATGGGAGGTCGATGCCGTGTTGCTTGCAATATTCAATCTCGTCCTCACGGGATTCCATCGTCCATACATCGGTCATTCTCCATGGCGCTATGATTTTGATGTCAGGAGCAAGCGCTTTGATGCCAAGTTCAAATCGAATCTGGTCATTTCCCTTGCCCGTTGCGCCGTGGCAGATTGCGGTGGCACCCTCTTTCCTCGCGATGTCTACAAGCTTCTTGGCAATTGCGGGACGGGCCATAGACGTGCCAAGCAGATATTTATTTTCATAGACGGCATGAGCCTGCACGCATGGCACGACATAATTATCGCAGAAATCGTCCACAATATCTTCAATATATAATTTAGAAGCGCCGGATAATTTCGCCCTTTCTTCCAGTCCGTCCAGCTCTTCACCCTGTCCGCAGTCGACGCAGCAGCAGATGACTTCATAGTCAAAATTTTCCTTGAGCCATGGGATGATGGCAGTAGTGTCCAGTCCACCTGAGTATGCCAATACAACTTTTTCTTTCATGATATGAATCCTCCTGATATGTAATATTTGTATATTTTTTTATATTTATAATGTAAGCGATCTCGTTTGCAAAGACTACTATACACCATATTTTATATTTATGCAAGAAAAAATGGAAATAAAGTTAATAAATGTATATTATACAAATATAATGTATAAAAAGCTGTTATATACACAGAATATGAATGGATAATAAAATCTATGCTTGACAAATGGGATGAATCATGTAAAATAGTTTAAAAAATAAGAAACCATAAAACAAATTGTGACACAACAAGGAGCGGTTATTATGAAAAGTTTATACACCATGTATCACAGCGATATCATAAATAACGTAAACTCTCCTCTGCTTTCTGCAAGCAGTGTTGTTTTTGTGCCGTGCTGCCCGAATCCCCTCGGGGTATTTCACGCATAAAATTCAATACTGTGTAATGTAGGAAGGATATAGTTACTTTAATACCCTTATATTAATCAGGTGGTTATAGACTGAGGATGTGCGGGAACAGAAGCGTAGCGGTATGCTTTTGTTCCCGCTTCTTTTTTTGAATAGGAGAATGGAGAGTGGAATGATGGATTTCAGACAGGCTTTAAAAGTAAAAAAGAAAATCGTAATCAAGATAGGAACTTCTACCATAACATATCCGGAGACCGGCAACATCAATCTGGATAAGCTGGAGAAGTTTGTAAGAATATTGATTAATCTGCGTAACAAAGGAAAAGAGGTTATCGTCGTGTCTTCCGGTGCAGTAGGAATCGGCAGGAACGTACTTGGGTATACGAGCAGGCCGAAGGAAAAAGATGTCCGGCAGGCATGTGCGGCAGTCGGACAGGGCAGACTGATGATGATGTACGAGAAGCTGTTCGCAGAATACAGCCAGCTGACTGCCCAGGTGCTGCTGACGAAAGAATCCATTACAAATGAAGCGTGCGCTGCAAACGCCAGGAATACGTTTGACAGGCTGGCAGCCATGCATGTCGTGCCAATCGTAAATGAGAACGATGCCATATCGGTAGACGAAGAACTATATGGCAACTTTGGCGATAACGATACGATGGCCGCACATGTAGCCTCCCTCGTCGGGGCGGACCTGCTTATACTGATGTCAGATATAGAAGGGCTGTATACCGATGATCCAAAGCAAAATCCATGCGCCAGATTCGTGCACACGGTCGGCAGGATAGACAGCGAGCTTGAAAGGATGGGAAAAGGTGCGGGGACATCCATGGGGACCGGAGGGATGGCCACCAAGATTGAGGCCGCCAAGATAGCGACGGATGCCGGGGCGGATATGGTCATCGCAAATGGAGACAACATCTATACGATCAATGATATTATGGCCGGGAAGAAGATTGGGACGCTGTTTCTTTCCAGGGACAGCGGATATACCGGCGGTAACGAGCTGGCGCCTGAGCGGGAGCAGTACCGCAGGCAGGCGAAACGTATGAAAAAAGAGGCAACCAGAAAAGAAGCGGTGGGAGGAGACGTTTCACAGAAAGATATATCAGATAGAGTTAGTTCAGATAAAAGCAAGTCGGCCAGACAGAATGAATGGGGAGGGCAATATTATGGATTACGTGCAGGAAATTGGTAGAAAATCAAAGGAAGCATCGAGGCGAGTGCAGTTTCTCGGCCAGGAGGATAAGAACGAGGGACTGAAGGCTGTGGCGAGAGAGCTCAGGCAGCAGATGGGATATCTGCTCGTGGAAAACGATAAGGATGTTAAGAATGCCAGAGCAGCAGGGATGAAACCGGCCCTCATAGACCGCCTGCTTCTGACGAGCCAGAGAATCCAGGCTATGGCGGAAGGGCTCGAGCAGATAGCCATGCTGGAGGATCCGGTAGGAAAGATGGAATGTGTGAAGGTACGCCCGAACGGGCTTCAGATTGGTCAGCGCAGGGTGCCTCTTGGCGTCGTGGGAATCATATATGAATCTCGCCCGAATGTGACGGCGGATGCGTTCGGCCTCTGCTTCAAGACGGGGAATGCGGCGATACTCCGTGGAGGTTCGGATGCCATCAACTCTAACAAGGCGATTGTAAAAGTGATACAGGACGGGCTGGCAAAGGAGAAGCTGCCGTCAGATGCGGTCCTGCTGCTGGCAGATACAGACCGGACTGCCGTCACAGAGATGATGAAGATGAAAGAATATATCGATGTGCTCATACCAAGAGGAGGAGCCGGACTCATCGCCAATGTGGTGGAAAACAGCACGGTTCCGGTCATCGAGACCGGGACGGGAAACTGCCACATCTACGTGGATGAGTCGGCGGATATCAAGATGGCTGCGGATATCATCGAAAATGCCAAGACACAGCGCCTCGGCGTGTGCAACGCCTGCGAGTCTCTTGTCGTACATTCCCGTATAGCCGAGAAGGCTGTACCCATTATATATGAAAGGCTTCATCAGAAGCAGGTGGAAGTACGGGGAGATGAGCGTGCAGTCTCGATACAAGACGGAATCAGACCGGCGTCGGAAGAAGACTGGGGAACGGAATATCTGGATACCGTCATCTCGCTCAAGACGGTAGATTCTATAGAAGAAGCAATAGACCATATCAATCGATATAATACAGGCCATTCGGAAGCTATCATAACACGCGATTATGACAATGCGCTGAAATTCCACAATGAGATAGACGCTGCAGCTGTCTATGTAAATGCCTCGACGAGATTTACGGATGGCCATGAGTTCGGGTTCGGTGCCGAAATCGGTATCAGTACCCAGAAGCTGCACGCCAGAGGGCCGATGGGACTTGAGGCGCTCACGACAGTAAAGTATGTTATATTCGGCAATGGACAAACACGCCCATAGCTGAATAAATCAGAAAAAGAAAAGATGAAAAAGGCTTGCATATTATGCATTTGTATTGTATAATTATGCAAGCCCTTTAAGTTCAAGTGCAATTGGGGACGGAGGTTTTTTAGAAAAACCCCGTCCCAAATTAAAATCATCGTGTCCCAACTGGACATTCAGGGTTTTTTGGTATAGTATTTATTGGTACCAGGGTATAAAAATGCATTGATGTACCTGGTGTATCGTGGTTATAAGGAGGATGCAGGACGTATGGTTAAGGTTGGAATTATCGGTGCTACCGGATATGCCGGGGGCGAATTGGTGAGAATCTTATCGGGGCATAAGGATGCGGAGATCGTGTGGTATGGCTCGAGAAGCTACATAGACAAGAAATATGCGGATATCTACAGGAACATGTTCGAGATTGTGGAGGATTTCTGTCTGGATGACAATATGGAGGAGCTGGCGAAGAAGGCGGATGTAATCTTTACGGCCACGCCGCAGGGCTTCTGCGCTTCTGTCGTTAACGAAGGGATGCTGGATCACACAAAGATTATAGACTTAAGCGCGGACTTCCGTATCAAGGATGTGCCGACTTACGAAAAGTGGTACGGGATAGAGCACAAAAGCCCTCAGTTTATTGAGGAAGCGGTATACGGCCTGTGCGAAGTGAACCGGGAGGACGTGAAGAATGCGAGACTCGTAGCGAATCCGGGCTGTTATCCGACATGCTCGTTCCTATCCATCTATCCGCTGGCGAAGGAAGGCATGATAGATATGAACACGCTGATTATAGATGCCAAGTCCGGAACATCGGGTGCAGGGCGGGGTGCGAAGGTCGGCAACCTGTATTGCGAAGTGAATGAAAATATAAAAGCATACGGTGTGGCGGGCCACAGGCATACCCCGGAGATTGAAGAACAGCTTGGGCTGGCGTCCGGGGAGCAGGTTCTTGTGAACTTCACGCCTCATCTTGTGCCCATGAACAGGGGAATACTCGTTACCGCATACGCATCCCTCAAACGGAAGGCCGCTTACGAAGAAGTCAGGGCAGTATATGAAAAATACTACAGCAGCGAGAAGTTCGTCCGCGTGCTTGAGAAGGATATCTGCCCCGAGACGAGATGGGTGGAAGGCAGCAATTTTGTGGATGTGAACTTTAAGATAGATGAGAGGACAGGACGTATTATCATGATGGGAGCCATGGATAATCTCGTCAAAGGCGCTGCAGGGCAGGCCGTACAGAATATGAACCTGATGTTCGGGCTGCCCGAAGATGAGGGGCTTGCCTTTGTCCCGCTGTTTCCATAAGGACAGGAAACCATAAGGATAGGAAAGAGGTAACATATGGTCAGGATAATGACAATTGAGGATTATGACGGCGTCTATGCCCTCTGGACGAAAATCCGCGGATTCGGCCTGCGGAGCGTGGACGATTCCAGGGAGGGGGTGGAACGCTTTCTGAAAAGAAACCCAACGACAAGCGTTGTAGCCGTAGAGGACGGCAAAGTAGTCGGAAGCATCCTGTGCGGGCACGACGGCCGGCGGGGATGCCTGTACCATGTCTGCGTGGATGAAGACTACAGGCGCCGCGGTATCGGCAGAGCCATGGTAGGCATGGCGATGGAAGCGTTAAAAAAGGAAGAAGTCAGCAAAGTATCGCTCATAGCATTTACGAAGAATGACATTGGAAATGCGTTCTGGAACACGATTGGGTGGACGAAGCGACTCGACCTCAACTATTATGATTTTGTGTTAAATGAAAAAAATATAACTGCATTTATCGGACAGTAGCGTGAAGGAGGAAATAGATATGGATATGATCAAAGGCGGAGTTACCGCGGCAAAAGGATTCGAGGCTGCCTCAACCGCAGCAGGAATCAAGTATACGGACAGGACCGATATGGCGCTTGTGTACAGCCAGGTACCGTGCGAGGCGGCAGGTACATTCACAAAGAACGTGGTAAAAGCGGCTCCTGTGAAATGGGACCAGAAGGTCGTAAAGAGCGGCTGCAAAGTACAGGCGGTCATCGTCAACTCCGGAATCGCCAACGCATGTACGGGAGCAGAAGGTTACGGCTACTGTGAAGATACGGCGAAAGCAGCAGCAGAGACCCTTGGGATATCGGAAGACGGGGTGGCGATAGGTTCTACCGGGGTTATCGGCAGGCAGTTACCCATCGATAAGCTGACTGCAGGGATAAAAGCCCTGGCAGAAAAGAAGAATGGCAGTCTGGAAAATGGAACGGAAGCGGCCAAGGCTATCATGACGACGGATACGGCGGAAAAGGAGCTGGCAGTTGAGATAGAAGTGGGCGGGAAGAAAGTGACCGTCGGAGGCATGGCCAAAGGCTCCGGTATGATTCACCCGGATATGTGCACGATGCTGTCCTTTATCACGACGGATGCAGATATTACAAAGGAAGCGCTGCAGAAAGCTCTGAGTGAAGATGTGGACGATACATACAACATGATATCCGTGGACGGCGATACGTCTACCAATGACACGGTACTGCTGCTGGCGAACGGACTGGCGGAAAACCCACAGATTCAGTATGGAAGCGACGATTATAAGACATTTGCCGAAGCCCTCCACACGGTCAACGAATACCTGGCCAAAAAGATTGCCGGCGACGGTGAAGGCGCCACAGCCCTGTTTGAAGTGAAGGCAATCGGCTGTGAGAGCACAGAGCAGGCGAAGCTGCTGGCGAAAGCCGTCGTATGCTCCAACCTGACGAAGACAGCCATCGCGGGACACGATGCCAACTGGGGAAGAATCCTGTGTGCGATGGGATATTCCGGCGCGCAGTTTGATCCGGAAAAGGTGGACCTTTACTTTGAGAGCAAAGCAGGGAAGATTCAGATTATCGAAAATGGAACGGCGGTAGACTACAGCGAGGCAGAGGCGACGAAGATTCTCTCCGAGCCCGAAGTGACAGCAACGGCAGATGTGAAGATGGGCGGCTGTAACGCTACCGCATGGGGATGCGACCTGACCCACGGCTATATAGAGATCAACGCGGACTACAGGAGCTGACAAAGCAGAAGGAGCAATGTATTATGAATAAAGATATGCAGAAATATCTGGATAAGGCAGAAGTCCTCATCGAAGCGCTGCCCTATATCCAGAGGTTCAACCGCAAGATTATCGTCGTAAAATACGGTGGAAGCGCCATGGTGGACGAAGACCTGAAGGAACAGGTGATCAAGGACGTAACGCTGCTCAAGCTCGTCGGATTCAAGCCGATCATCGTCCATGGAGGCGGCAAGGAAATCAGCAGATGGGTCGGCAAAGTCGGGATGGAACCGGAGTTCGTGAATGGCTTGCGGGTAACGGACGAGGCGACGATGGAACTTGCGGAGATGGTGCTCGGCAAGGTGAACAAAAGCCTGGTTCAGCTCGTAGAGAGCCTCGGCGTGCGCGCCATCGGCATCAGCGGGAAGGACGGAGGGCTCCTCGCGGTAGATAAGAAGTATGCAGACGGCGAGGATATCGGCTTCGTGGGAGAGATTAAAAAGGTAAATGCCGACATACTGTATGACCTGCTGGAAAAGGATTTTCTCCCGATCATATGCCCGGTCGGGCTGGATGACAGCTTCAATACATACAATATCAACGCGGATGACGCGGCATGTGCCATCGCCCGGGCGATGCGCGCTGAGAAGCTGGCATTTCTGACAGATATCGAGGGCGTGTATAAAGACCCCCACGATCCGGAGACACTTATCTCAGAACTGAAAGTATCCGAGGCACGGGGACTGATGAACGAAGGATACATCGGAGGAGGTATGCTCCCGAAGCTCCACAACTGCATCGATGCGATTGAACACGGAGTGTCCAGGGTCCATATTCTGGACGGTAGGATTCCGCACTGCCTGCTGCTGGAGATATTCACAAACAGAGGTATCGGAACCGCTATATTAAATGACAGTGAAGAACGCTTTTTTACGGAGAATGAATAATATGAAGAATCCATTTATTGAAGATGCAGAGACGGGGCTTATACATACATATAACCGTTTCCCGGTCGTGCTGGAAAAAGGAGAAGGAGCATATGTATACGATACAGAAGGGAAGAAATATCTCGATTTTGCCGCCGGGATAGCCGTCTCTTCCCTCGGATACGGGAACAAAGAGTTCAACGATGCGCTGAAGGCGCAGATTGACTGCCTCATCCATTCATCAAACCTCTATTATAATACGACGTGCGGCAAGGCGGCCCAGGCTTTGCTGGGCGTTACGCAGATGGACCGTGTGTTCTTTACGAACAGCGGGACCGAGGCGATAGAGGGTGCGCTGAAGGCTGCGAGAAAATACGCGTATCAGAAACAGACCGGGCGTTACAAGTTCATCGCCATGAAGGATTCGTTTCATGGGAGAAGCATGGGTGCGCTGTCAGTTACGGAGCATGAGGCTTACCGCACGCCGTTTGAACCGCTGATTCCGGGCGTGTCATTTGCAGAATACAATAACCTGGACAGCGTCAGGGAACTTGTGACGGACAGGACGTGCGCGATTATTCTGGAGCCCCTTCAGGGGGAAGGCGGAATCAACACGGCCGATGAAGCGTTCATGAAGGGAATACGCAAGCTCTGTACCGATGAGGGCATCCTTATGATCTGTGACGAGATACAGTGCGGCATGGGCCGGACCGGCACGATGTTCGCATGGCAGAACTATGGAACGAGACCAGATATCATGGCGATGGCAAAAGCCATCGGAAACGGCGTTCCGGTAGGGGCATTCGCTATGACCGAAGACGTAGCGCGGCACTCTCTGGAGCCGGGAGACCATGGAACGACATATGGAGGAAACCCATTCGTCTGCGCCGCAGTAGCCAAGACGGTCGAAATCTTCGAGAGGGAGAAGCTGACCGAACATGTGCAGAAGATGGGGGCGTATCTGACGGAAAAGCTGACAGAGCTGAAAGCAGCCTGCGGCAGTATCGTAGAAGTCAGAGGAAAAGGCCTGATTCAGGGCATCCGGCTTAACAAGCCGGTGGCGGAGACGATACAGGCGGCACTGAGAGAAGGGCTGCTTATCATCAGCGCCAGGAGCGATGTCATCCGTCTCGTACCGCCTCTTGTTATTGAAAAGGAACACATCGACGAATTGATTGAAAAACTGAAGAAGGTGTTATAACATAATTAACCAGTCATTGGATATACTATAGGTAAAACATAGGAGGTATATCGAATGATTGGTTTTTTCATAGCTCTGCTGTCAGGAGCGCTGATGAGCGTACAGGGAGTATTCAATACACAGGTTACGAAAACGACAGGGATGTGGGTCAGCAATGGATGGGTACAGCTGAGCGCGTTCGCCCTCTGTCTGGTGGCCTGGCTTATCGCCGGACGGGACAGTGTGATGACGCTTGCCAAAGTAGAGCCCAAGTATGTACTGCTTGGAGGAGTCATCGGCGCCGGAATTACATGGACGGTAATCAAGAGCATGGAGCAGCTCGGACCGGCGAAAGCAGCACTGCTCATCGTCATTTCTCAGCTTATCATCGCATACGTAATAGAACTTCTGGGACTGTTCGGGGTCGACAAGCAGCCTTTAGAGTGGAGGAGAGTAATCGGCATGGCAATTGCGCTGATTGGAGTTGCAATTTTCCAGTGGAAATAGTACAATAAATCTATCTGGCATAAGAGGGGTATTTACAGTTTCGACAGCTGTAAAGGAGGATTTTATGCTTGACAGAGTAAGAATAACCGGTTGTTTCATGTGTATGGTTCTCGTGCTTGGCCTGCCCGGATGCCGCAGCGAAGGCACGGAAGAAGTGAGGGAACTTGTCGAGGCGCGTTCCGCCCAGGAAGAGGCGGGGGATGACGCGGAGGAAGAAGCACAGGATACAGAAGGGAAAGATACAGAGGAAACCGGCCGCCGGCAGGAGATATACGTCCATGTCTGCGGTCAGGTCCAAAGGCCCGGCGTATACCGCCTGCCTGTTGGAAGCCGAGTGTTTGAAGCCGTAGAGGCCGCCGGCGGGATGTGCGAAGGTGCAGACGGGTCATACCTCAACCAGGCAGAAGCGCTGTCTGACGGTCAGCAGCTCTATGTGCCCGCGGCAGGTGAGGACATACGCGCCCCAAGCGGTGCGAAAGCGGGGGCTGAAGTAAAAGACGACGGAAGAGTAGACATCAATACTGCTGTGAAAGAAGAACTTATGACTTTAAATGGCATTGGGGAAGCCAGAGCGGACAGTATCATAAAATACCGGGAAGAACACGGGGGGTTCCAGTCCATAGAAGAACTGAAAGAAGTGGAAGGAATCAAAGATGGAATCTTTAACAAGGTGAAAGATCAGATTAAGGTCTGGCGAAATTAATAAGGGAGAGAAGTATGAGTAAGAGAGTATTGGTCGTAGATGACGAAAAACTGATTGTGAAAGGTATCCGTTTCAGCCTGGAGCAGGACGGCATGGAAGTGGACTGTGCCTATGACGGAGAAGAAGCGCTGAAGCTTTCAAGGGAAAATGCCTATGATATGGTACTGCTGGATGTAATGCTCCCCAAGTATGACGGATTCCAGGTGTGCCAGCAGATTCGGGAGTTTTCTGACGTGCCGGTGGTCATGCTCACTGCAAAAGGGGATGACATGGATAAGATTCTGGGGCTGGAGTACGGCGCGGATGATTATATCACCAAACCGTTCAACATACTGGAGGTCAAAGCGCGTATCAAGGCCATCATGCGGCGCACCGGCAAGCGGGACAGCAAGACGGTCAACGACAAAGTTATCCTGAAGAGAGACATGAAGATTGACTGTGAGAGCCGCAGAGTATTTATCGGCGATAAAGAGATCAACCTGACGGCCAAAGAATTTGACCTTCTGGAACTTCTTGCGATGAATCCAAACAAGGTATACAGCAGGGAGAATCTTTTGAATATAGTCTGGGGATATGAGTATCCCGGAGACGCCAGGACGGTAGATGTACATATAAGGCGGCTGCGTGAGAAGATCGAGAAGAACCCCAGCGATCCGAAATACGTGTACACAAAGTGGGGAGTTGGTTATTATTTCAGGGGTTAGGAAGTATTTTAAGAAAAATGTATTTAAGAGTCTCCGCTTTCGGATCATCCTCCTGCTGCTGGCGGCAGGAATCATACCATGCCTGATCATGAAAGCGGTGATTCTGAACAGCTATGAAAAACGTGCGGTAGAAGTACGGACCGCGGATATACAGAATCAATGTACAATTCTATGTAACCAGTTAAGCGGCATCGACTACTTGAACGGGATTACATCTGAGGTTATCAAGACTGAGCTGACTCAGCTGACAAACATCTACAACGGGCGTGTGATGGTTATTGACAGCGACTATGAGATAGAAGAAGACACGTACAACCTAGATAAAGGGAAGACGATCATATCAGAAGATGTCATCAAATGTTTTCAGGGAAAGAGTACAAGCCATTATGATGCGGCAAACAGATATATCGAGGTGACCGCGCCGATTACAGATACGGAGACAGATGCCGTGAAAGGCGTCATGCTCGTGAGCGTATCGACAGATTCTATCGCGGACAGCATGACGATACTCGAAGGGAATGCAAATGTTGTGGCAGTCATAATCATCGTGACGATGGCAGTCCTTGCATTTTTAGCAGGAGTCGTGATGGTGAAGCCGTTCAAGCGCATCACGGACTCTATCGGCGCGGTGACAGAAGGGTATGATGACAACTATCTACATGAAAATGCATATACGGAGACGGTGCTCATCTCGGAGGCGTTTAATAAGATGCTGGGAAGGATGAAAGTTTTGGATGACTCAAGACAGGAATTCGTTTCTAATGTATCTCATGAGTTGAAAACACCGCTGACATCTATGAAAGTGCTGGCGGATTCCCTCCTCAGCCAGGAGGAAGTCCCGGCTGAGCTGTACCAGGAATTTATGGGAGACCTCTCAGAAGAGATAGAGAGGGAAAACAAGATTATCAACGATCTGCTGTCACTCGTGAAGATGGACAAGACCGCCACGACGCTGAACATCAAGTCCGAAAATATCAATGAGCTCGTGGAGAGGATACTGAAGAGGCTGCGTCCGATTGCGGCAAACCGTAATGTGGAGGTCGTATTTGAAAGCTTCCGGCCGGTCAGTGCAGAGGTGGATGAGATGAAGCTGTCTCTCGCAATCTCAAATCTCGTTGAGAATGCGGTCAAGTATAACCACGATGGCGGCTGGGTGCATGTATCGCTCAATGCGGACCACAAGTATTTCTATGTAGAAGTGGCAGATTCCGGAATCGGAATACCCGAGGATTCGGTGGAGCATATATTTGAGCGTTTCTACCGTGTCGACAAGTCGCATTCCAGAGAGATCGGGGGCACCGGACTCGGACTGTCCATCGCCAGAAACGCGGTAGTCATGCACCGGGGGGCGGTCAAAGTGTTCAGCCAGGAAGGCGAAGGAACTACATTTACCATCAGGATTCCTTTGACATATGTGTCATAAGTATCAGGAGGATGCCAGTATGAGGAAAAGATGTATGAAGTGCCTGTGTATCCTGCTCATTGCCATACTTCTGCCAGGTTGCGGGAGGGGAAGGAAGCCGGAGGTATCAGGGACATGTATATATTATGTAAGTGCGGAGGGCACCAGGCTTGTAAAAGAGGCGTATGATATAAAAGGAGACGGTGCGGAGGCAGAGATCAAAGCAGTGCTCGACGATATGCAGAAGGAACCAAAAGACGAGGATTGCAGGAGTGCATTCCCCAAGGGGATCCGGGCAGAAGACTGGAAGCTGGAAAGAGGCAGGCTGGATCTGTACTTTAATGAAAGCTATAAAGATATGGATACATCGTCAGAGATTCTGCTCCGGGCGGCTGTGGTACAGACGCTCGTGCAGATTGCGGGAGTCGACTACGTGAACTTCTACATCGGCGGCGCGCCGCTCACCGACAATGAAGGAGACGAAGTCGGGTATATGCATGCGGAGGATTTTGTACAGAACACCGGTTCCAGCCTCCACTCTTATCAGCTTGCCAATCTCCACCTGTACTATGCGGATAAAAAAGGAGACAAGCTGGGAGAGGAAGAAGTCAGCGTGCGCTACAACAGCAATATGTCCATTGAAAAGCTTGTGGTAGAACAGCTCATAAAGGGACCCTCCATGCAGGAGCATCAGCCGGCGCTTCCGCCGGAGACAAAGCTTCTCGGGATATCGGTCAAGGATGGCATCTGCTATGTCAATTTTGACGACCAGTTCCAAAGTGCCGTATACGGTATCAATCCGGAACTTGCAATCTATTCCCTGGTGAATTCGATTGTAGAAGCGGGCAATGCCAGCCAGGTCCAGATATCGGTCAACGGAGAGACAGATGTAAAATACCAGGGGGTAATCGACCTTGGCAAACCTCTTTCGAGGAACCTCGATCTGGAGGAAGGTGAAGGAAAATAATACGTAACAGAATCTTATGTATCGTCTGCCTTCTGCTTGCCGCCCTGACGGCGGCGGCAGTCTGGCTGGGCGGGAGCCGGTTCGTAAAAGAGCTGGAGGCTACTGCGCTCATGCAGCAGGCCGTCTCTGGTGATACGGTCTTGGTTACAGGACAGGTATACGCCAGGGAAATAAAATCTGACTATCAAGTCTTATATCTGAAACATAATTCTATCAAGTTCCTTAAGCAGCAGCTGAAGGAGTCAAAATTCATCGTTTATGTTAAATCCAGTCAAGAAGTGAAAATAGGAAACCAGATTACAGCTGAGGGAACCGTAAGATTCTACGAGGAACCGCGTAATCCGGGGAATTTCAATGAAAAGCGGCATTATGAAAAGCAGGGGATCCATGCCTGTATGTGGAGTGAAAGCGTCGTAGTCACTTCAGGCCGCGTCTGGAAGGTAAGAGAAAGCCTCTTTTCTTTCCGACAGAAATGGAAGGCTGTCTTATACGATTACATGGGGGAAGAGAAAGGTGCCCTGTTATGCGGCATCATGCTCGGAGACAAGGCCGATATAGACCCGGTGGTAAAAGAGCTGTATCAGATCAACGGCATCGGTCATATACTGGCCATATCCGGCCTGCATCTATCCATTATAGGAATCGGCATGTACCGGATCTTGAGGTGTCTGTGCGGCTCCTGCGCCGCAGGCGGCATATGCGGCATGTTGTTCCTCTTCGCCTATGTGCTTATGACAGGGATATCTGTGTCAGCGGTGCGTGCTGCTGTCATGTTCTTGTTCCGCGTTGGCGCTGATATGGCAGGAAGACGTTACGACACGGGGACGGCTCTTGCAGCGGCGGCATGCATCGTGCTTCTCTTTAGGCCTCTCTACCTGTACGACGGTGGATTCTGGCTGTCCTTCGGGGCTGTCTTTGGCGTGGCGGCTGTCCTTCCGCTGTTCCGAAAGCTGAGGGTCCAGGGGCTATGGGCAAGCGTCAGCATCAATTTGGCCATTCTGCCGATCTTTCTCTATTACTTCTATGAATATCCGCTTTACAGTATCCTGCTCAACCTGTTCGTAATCCCCCTCATGCCAGTGCTGCTTCTACTGGGACTGGCCGGCAGCGCGGCCGCGCTGGTCCTGCCCTGGCCGGGGGAGGCAGCTCTGAGCCTGTGCAGAGCCCTGCTCACCTTTTATGAATGGATCTGCCGGACAGCAGCAGAACTTCCCGCGGCCAGAATCATTACCGGTCGTCCGTCTATGGTCTCCGTCATATGCTATTATATCCTGCTGTTTGCACTGCTTCTTATGTGGGAACGTTACAAGAGCAGACGGAACGCAGACACAAGAAAAAATTATATAGCAAAGTATATAATTATATCCGGATTTACATATGCTGCTGCGTTATTCATACTTATACCGAGAACAGGCGGCAGGGAAGGCCAGCTGGAAGTGACGATGCTGGATGTCGGACAGGGGGATGGAATCTATATGAAGGCACCGTCAGGCAGGACGTATCTCTTCGACGGCGGGAGCAGCGACGTGCGTCAGGCAGGAAAGTACCGCATCGAACCTTTTTTGAGATATAAAGGCACCGGCCGGATTGACTATGCCTTCCTCTCACACGGTGACAGCGACCATATGAATGCCATCCGTGAGATGATAGAGAGAGGTCCGCTTGGCATCCCGATCGGACATCTCGTGCTGCCCCGGGAGGAGGTGTGGGATGACAGCCTGACAGAACTGGCGGCGCTTGCAAGAGAGAGTGGAATAAAGGTGTTCGTCATGGAAGGAGGGCAGCGTATACAGGACGGCAGCCTGTCGCTGTACTGCCTGCATCCGGGCGAGGCATACCGCGGGGAGCCTGGCAATGCAGCATCTATGGCCGTATGGGTCAGATATGGCCGTTTTGATATGCTGCTTACCGGCGATGTGGAAGGGGAGGGCGAAGGTGCGCTGACAGCCTCTGTGGATGAGGCAAAGAAAGCCTGGAGAAAGGATGGCTTTGACGGAATCCTGGAGGTACTGAAAGTGGCGCACCACGGATCGAAGAACTCAACATCCGCAACATTCCTGGAGGAAACGAAGCCGGTCTATGGCTTAATTTCCGCTGGAAGAGACAACCGGTACGGACATCCCCATAGCGATACGGTCAAGCGGCTTGAGGGCATTGGCTGCAGGCTGTATATCACGCCGTCGGACGGCGCCGTCACCGTGTGGACGGACGGCAGCCGTATGAGCATATCGGCATTTGCAGGCGGGGCTGGTTCCTAAGGAAACGGTTGAATTAAAGTACAAAATTCAGTATACTGAGATACAGGATAAAAATAGTAAAGCGAGGTAATCATCATGACGTATGAGGAAGTATTGGCAAATGCCAGAACATGTATGGGAGAACACTGTAAAGCCTGTCCGGTCTGTAACGGGAAGGCGTGCACGAATAAAGTGCCCGGACCAGGAGCCAAGGGAAGCGGTACGGTAGCAATCCGTAATTATGAGAAATGGCAGGAATTGTGTGTAAACATGGACACAATCTGTGATAATAAGCCGGTGGATATGTCATTTGAAGTGTTTGGCAAGACATTCAAGTATCCGGTATTCGCCGCGCCCATTGGTGCGATGAAGCTCCATTACGGAGATAAATATGACGATCTGGGATACAATGATATCCTCGTATCAGCCTGTGCGGACGCAGGCATCGCGGCTTTTACCGGCGACGGCACGAACCCGGATGTCATGACAGCGGCAACGAAAGCCATCGGCCAGAAGGACGGGAGAGGAATACCGACGATAAAACCGTGGGATATTAATACACTGAAAGAGAAATTTGCGCTTGTGAAAGAGGCAGGACCATTTGCAGCAGCGATGGACATCGACGCGGCCGGACTTCCGTTCCTCAAGAATCTGACACCTCCGGCGGGCAGCAAGTCCGTGGAAGAGCTGAAAGAGATTGTGGCGGAAGCAGGCGTGCCGTTCATCATCAAGGGAGTGATGACCGTAAAAGGCGCCCTGAAAGCAAAAGAAGCCGGGGCGGCGGCTATCGTAGTGTCCAACCATGGCGGACGTGTTCTCGACCAGTGTCCGGCAACGGCAGAAGTGCTGGAAGAGATTGTGGCGGCAGCAGGCGGTGATATGAAAGTATTTGTAGACGGTGGAATCCGTTCCGGAGCAGATGTGTTCAAAGCACTTGCCCTCGGTGCGGACGCAGTGCTTATCGGAAGGCCGTTTGTCACTGCTGTGTATGGAGGCGGAGCAGAAGGCGTGGCTGCATATACGGCAAAGCTCGCAGCAGAGCTTTCTGATACGATGGCGATGTGCGGTGCCCACAGCCTCGACGAGATAACAAGGGATATGGTGCGTTAAGCTATATGAAGAGTTTGAATGAAGATATCAGGACAGGACAATTGAAGCAGGTGTACCTGCTGTACGGAGAGGAAGCTTATCTGAAAAAGCAGTATAAGGATAAGCTGACCCGTGCCATGCTCCCGGATGGAGACACGGTGAATTACGCCTATTATGAAGGGAAAGGGATTCACATTTCCGAACTCATCGATCTGGCTGAGACGATGCCGTTTTTCGCAGAGCGGCGGCTGATAGTCGTGGAGAATTCCGGGTTCTTTAAGAACGCCGCGCCGGAACTGGCAGATTATATCAAAGCGATGCCGGATACCGCATGCTTTTTGTTTGTCGAGTCGGAGACGGACAAGAGGAGCCGGATGTTCAAGGCTGTAAAGGACAAAGGGCGTGCCGTGGAGATGGGGCGCCAGGATGAGAAGACGCTCATCCTGTGGGTCGGCGGCAGCGTGAAGAAAGAAGGAAAACAGATCAAAGAATCTACCGTCCGGTATCTCATATCAAAGACAGGCACGGATATGGAGAATCTGGACAGGGAGCTGGAAAAGCTGTTCTGCTATGCCATCGACAGAAGTGAGATAACAGCCGCGGATATCGATGCCGTATGCACGACGCAGATTACTAACAAAATATTTGACATGGTAGAAGCGGTGGCGGCGAAGCAGCAGAAAAAAGCGCTGGATTATTATTACGATCTGCTTGCGCTGAAGGAGCCTCCCATGCGGATACTCTATCTGCTGTCCCGTCAGTTCAAGCTGCTGTACGAGGTAAAGGACCTTCTAAGAAGAGGGTTTGACAAGGCTCAGGTTGCCAAGACGGCCGGACTTCACCCATTTGTGGCCGGCAAATATATTAACCAGTGCCGGACGTTTGCAGGACATGAACTCAAGAGCATCATGGAGGATGCCGCGGATACGGAAGAGATGGTGAAGACCGGCCGTCTGAACGATGTGATGAGCGTTGAACTTTTCATTGTAAAGTACAGTGCTGCGTGATATACTACCCTCAGCCGGCCAGTACGTACTTTGCCGGCAGGTGCGTCATGCACATGGATGAAAGAATATAGCGGAAGGAACGATATAAGTGGCAGAAGTAGAACAGAGTAAAATTCGCAATTTTTGTATCATAGCACATATAGATCACGGCAAATCGACGCTGGCAGACCGTATCATAGAAAAGACAGGGCTGCTCACGAGCCGTGAGATGCAGTCACAGGTGCTGGACAACATGGAACTGGAGAGAGAGCGCGGTATCACGATCAAGGCACAGGCCGTGCGTATCGTATATAAGGCAGGCGACGGCGAGGAGTATATATTCAACCTCATCGATACGCCCGGACATGTAGATTTCAACTATGAAGTGTCCAGAAGCCTGGCTGCCTGCGACGGTGCAATCCTCGTAGTAGATGCGGCACAAGGGGTGGAGGCACAGACGTTGGCCAATGTATATCTGGCACTGGACCATGACCTGGATGTCATGCCGGTAATCAACAAGGTGGACCTGCCAAGCGCAGATCCTGACAGGGTAATAGAAGAGATAGAAGACGTCATCGGGATAGAGGCGGAAGATGCCCCACAGATATCGGCCAAGACCGGTTATAATGTGGAGGAGGTGCTGGAACAGATAGTGGAGAAGATTCCCGCCCCCGGCGGAGATCCAGAGGCTCCGCTGCAGGCGCTTATCTTTGATTCTGTCTATGACTCTTATAAAGGGGTAATCGTCTTCTGCCGTATAAAGGAAGGCACGGTCAGGAAAGGGACTCCGATTAAGATGATGGCTACCGGCGCGTCAGCGGAAGTAGTCGAGATAGGATACTTCGGAGCGGGACAGTTCATTCCGTGTGACAAGCTCAGCGCCGGGATGGTCGGATATATCACGGCGAGCCTTAAGAACGTGAAGGATACCCGTGTCGGCGACACGATTACGAATGCCGAGCAGCCTTGCAGCGAACCGCTCCCGGGGTATAAGAAGGTCAACCCTATGGTATACTGCGGCATGTATCCTGCCGACGGGGCCAAATACCCAGACCTCAGAGACGCCCTTGAGAAGCTTCAGCTTAACGATGCCTCGCTCCAGTTTGAGCCGGAGACATCTGTCGCGCTCGGCTTCGGCTACCGGTGCGGATTCCTTGGGCTGCTGCATCTGGAGATTATCCAGGAGAGGCTGGAGCGGGAATATAACCTGGACCTTGTAACGACGGCACCAGGTGTTATCTATAAAGTGTATAAGACGAACGGAGACATAATCCAGCTTACGAATCCGTCCAATCTGCCGGATCCGTCTGAGATAGAATATATGGAAGAGCCGGTCGTGAAAGCAGAGATCATGGTGACATCCGAGTTTATCGGCGCGATTATGGATCTGTGCCAGGAGCGGCGCGGCGTGTATGACGGCATGGAATATATCGAAGAGACGAGGGCGGTGCTCCGTTACCATCTTCCGTTGAACGAGATTATCTATGATTTCTTTGACGCGCTGAAGTCAAGGTCAAGAGGATATGCATCCTTTGACTATGAGATGGCAGGATATGAGCGCTCAGAGCTCGTGAAGCTGGATATACTGATCAACAAAGAAGAGGTGGATGCCCTGTCCTTTATCGTACATGCGGATACTGCATACGAACGGGGCCGTAAGATGTGTGAGAAGCTCAAGGAAGAGATACCAAGACAGCTCTTTGAGATTCCGATCCAGGCAGCCATCGGAAGCAAGATAATAGCAAGAGAAACCGTCAAAGCAATGCGCAAAGACGTGCTTGCCAAGTGTTACGGCGGGGATATCAGCCGAAAGCGTAAGCTTCTGGAAAAGCAGAAGGAAGGCAAGAAGCGGATGCGGCAGGTGGGCAATGTAGAGATACCGCAGAAAGCCTTTATGAGCGTACTGAAACTGGATGATAAGTAGATGAGACCATTAGAATTATATATTCATATACCGTTTTGTATCCGAAAATGCAGATATTGTGATTTCCTGTCAGCTCCTGCTGCGATAGAGGAGCGGCAGGATTATGTGACAGGCCTTTGCCGGAAGATCCGTTCCTATGGAGAACTGGCAGAGGCTTATCATGTTGTGACTGTCTTTATAGGAGGCGGCACCCCTTCTGTGCTGGAAGGGGCACAGATACTGGATATTATGGACGCGGTACGAGGGACATTCCCGGTAGACGCAGGCGCGGAGATATCTATGGAGATGAATCCGGGGACAGCTACGAAAGAGAAGCTCAGAACGATACGGCATGCGGGAATCAACCGTCTCAGCATCGGTCTGCAGTCAACGGACGACAGCGAGCTTAAGATGCTTGGCAGGATCCACACGTATGAAGATTTCCTGCATACGTATGAGATGGCGCGGGAGACGGGATTTGCCAATATCAATGTAGACCTGATGTCTGCGATTCCATTCCAGAGCGTAGATAGCTGGGATGCCACATTGATAAGGGCGGCGGAACTTGGACCGGAGCATATCTCGGCGTACAGCCTCATCATCGAGGAAGGGACGCCGTTCTTTGACAGATATGGCGATGGAAAGCGGGCCAAGGAGCTCCCCACGGAAGAAGAGGAGAGGCAGATGTATATGCATACCCGGACTATACTGGAAGAATACGGTTATCACAGATATGAGATATCCAATTATGCCAGGCCGGGTTATGAGTGCAGACACAATCTCGGATACTGGGACCGTGCCGAGTATCTTGGAATCGGCACGGGAGCAGCGTCATTGCTGCAGGGATACCGTTTTACAGAGGGAGAGGAGCAGGTGAAGCTGTCCGAAAAGGAACAGATGGAGGAATTCATGTTCCTGGGACTTAGAAAGACGGAAGGGGTATCGAGAGAAGCCTTCCGGACATACTTTGACAAGAGCATGGAGAGCGTGTTCGGAGAAGTGATGGCAGATATGGGACAGAAGGGGCTTCTGGAGATAGAAGAGGATGCCGTCAGGCTTACAGACAAGGGCACGGATATAAGCAATTATGTCATGAGCGCATTCCTGCTCAGTGATGGGGAATGACAGCTCCGGCATGACATCCGGAGCCAGCGTGACCTTATAGAAGATGTTCCATGATAAATGCATATATCTGCGGATTCTTCTTCGTCCAGTTGTTCGCTATCGTCTCCGCCTCGGATTCGGTCGGCACGGTGAGGGTGAGGTCGATGAGCGGGGCTCCCTGCTCGAACACCTGGCATCGGACGGAGTATTCCATATTGGAATTCTGGTAGTAGTCTGATTTGACTGCGACCTCATTCTTCAATTCATACTGCTTCTCCTTCAGAAACGTATCGATATCGTGCTGTATCGCGGGGGATATGTCATTTTTAAAGTAGCAGATCGTCTCATCGCCTTCCGCCGTCAGATGATAGAATGTTCTGCTGTGCGTGGATTCTTCCCTGACAAAACCGGAGGTAATCAGTTCTGATATGGCCTGCTGGAGCTTAAAGTAAGTCGTATAGCCTTCGTCCAGCACGAATTCGGATATCTGGGAATTGGTAAGAGGAAAGTCTACTTTTTTCAGCATGTAGAGGATAATCAGTTTATATAGTGTAAATGGCTCTGCCATAGTTATAACTCCTTTCCCTGCCAGATGTCCTGCGCTTTCATATATGCGTGCATCTGGTTCAATACAAGTCGTTTGTCTGCGCTCCACCCGGGTGCTATGAGCAGATGCCTGGGCCCGTCTCCTGTGAGCCTGTGGATGACGGTATCAGGACTTAAGCTGCCGATACACCTGCCGAGCAGATAGAAATATTCTTCCATGGAAGGAATCCAGAACGGATGGTCGTCATAGATCTTGGCCAGCGCCGTTCCTTCCAGAACGTGAAGAAGCTGAAGTTTGACTCCTTGGATACAGGCGTCGTTCAGATAATGCATCGTCTTAAGCATCATGGAAAGGTCCTCCCCCGGAAGCGCCAGTATCGAATGGACGATGACATCGATTTGTGCGTCCTTCAGCATGGAGACGGCTGCGTCAAAGACCGGCAGAGAATAACCGCGCCTGATAAACGAGGCAGTCTTCTCATGTATCGTCTGAAGTCCCAGCTCTACCCATACAGGCTTGATGCGGTTGATGTCTGCAAGCAGCGCTACGGTATCCGGATCAAGACAGTCGGGCCTCGTGGCGACCGATATGACACGGATGTCCGGGTGCTGCGCCGCCTCTGTGAATATGTGCTTCAGATAGGGAAGTGGGGCATACGTATTCGTATAAGCCTGGAAATACGCGATATAAGAACCACCGGCGTATTTCCCCGCAGTCCGCCTTTTGCCGGATTCGATCTGCTGCGTAATCGTAAGTCTCCTGTCCGAGGCAAAATCCCCTGAGCCGCCTTCGCTGCAGAAGATGCAGCCACTGGTTCCAAGAGTGCCATCACGGTTCGGACACGTCATGCCTGCATCCAGGGCAATCTTATATAGTTTTTCCCCATACGTATTCTTTAGATAATAGTCAAGAGAATGATATCTCTTTTCGCCCCAGTATACAGCCATGTCAGATTCAGCCGCCTTTTTCTGAATATTTTACTTACTTAATATATCATTGATATGTCTGGTTGACAAGTATATACGCGTTCAGAAAAATTCATGTTTTTGTAAAAAGGACTTTCTATTTTCTGGAAGATGGTGTATAATATGTCCAATAAATATTAATTATTTCAGGCTGGTCGTTTCAGACCATGACTCCCACAGTGAATGTCAAAGATTTAATAACGGAAAGGACAGACAATTATGATGAAAGAAAAGTATGAATCCCTGCCGCTTGCGACGTTGAAAGACCTGGCAAAGGCAAGAGGATTAAAGGGAATCTCAACGATGAAGAAAGCAGAGCTGATAGAGCTTATGCTCGCAGAGGATGAGAAGGAGAAGAAAGCAGAGAGAGAAAGTGTAAAGGAGATGTCTGCCAACACTGGCGACAAGGAAGCGCATGACATTGACAAGCTGGACAGCGGGGTTACCGCTCACGGAATACTGGAAGTGCTTCCGGACGGTTATGGGTTTATAAGAAGTGATAACTACCTGCCGGGAGATAACGATGTATATGTCTCACCTTCACAGATACGAAAGTTCAATCTGAAGACAGGGGATATACTGGAAGGAAATACACGAATCAAGACGCAGCAGGAAAAGTTCAGTGCACTGCTCTATCTGAGCAGAATCAACGGTATGGAACCGATGCGCGTGCTGCGTCGGGCTAACTTTGAAGATATGACGCCAATCTTCCCGGATGAGAGGCTGCGTCTGGAATGCGGCAAGACAAGCACGGCGATGAGGATCGTAGATCTGCTGTCCCCGATAGGAAAAGGGCAGAGGGGCATGATCGTATCGCCGCCGAAGGCAGGTAAGACAACCCTGCTTAAGCAGGTGGCGCTGTCGGTAAGGAAGAACAACCCGGAAATTCACCTGCTTATACTTCTCATCGATGAGCGTCCGGAGGAAGTCACGGATATTAAAGAAGCAATCGAAGGGGAAAATGTAGAAGTCATCTATTCGACGTTCGATGAACTGCCCGACCACCATAAACGTGTGTCGGAGATGGTGATTGAACGGGCCAAGCGCCTTGTAGAGCACAAGAAGGACGTCATGATACTTCTGGACAGTATCACAAGGCTGGCCCGTGCTTACAATCTGACAGTACCGCCGTCAGGAAGGACGCTTTCCGGCGGTCTGGATCCGGCAGCTCTGCATATGCCGAAGCGTTTCTTCGGCGCGGCCAGAAATATGCGGGAAGGCGGCAGTCTTACGATTCTTGCTACCGCTCTCGTAGATACGGGAAGCAAGATGGACGATGTCGTATATGAGGAATTCAAAGGAACCGGCAATATGGAGCTTGTACTGGACAGAAAGCTTTCGGAACGCAGGGTATTCCCGGCCATCGATATTCCGAAGTCCGGTACGAGAAGAGAAGATCTGCTGCTGTCCAGGGAGGAACAGGAAGCTGTAGATTCCATGAGGCGTGCGCTGAACGGCATGCGTGCGGAAGAGGCGGTAGACAATATACTTAACATGTTCACAAGGACAAAGAGCAATAATGAACTGATACAAATGGTAAAAAAGACAAAAATAATCTAGACAAGTGCAATGTAATATGATACAATAACAAAGCTGTTTAGAAATATTGAACATTATTAGACGCGCGCTGCGCGTGAGTAAAATAAAGAAGAGGTGAAAATCATGAAAGAAGGAATCCATCCAACATATCATCAGGCAACGGTAACTTGCAACTGTGGCAATACATTCGTGACAGGTTCTACTAATGAAGATATCCACGTTGAAATCTGTTCCAAATGCCATCCGTTCTACACAGGACAGCAGAAAGCCGCACAGGCCCGTGGCCGTGTTGACAAGTTTAACAAAAAATACGGAATGGACAAATAGTCATACAAGTAGCGGGTTGAGGTTGTTTAATCTCAACCCTTTCTGTATATAGGCATCGAAAGGGGAACATATGAAGTCATCAAACATCGGAGGACAGGCCGTTCTGGAAGGTATCATGATGAAGAACAAAGATGATTACGCAGTGGCAGTCAGGAAACCGGACGGAGATATCATCGTGCAGAAGGATACTTACAGCAGCATTATCAAGTGGAAAGCGCTGACGAGGATCCCTTTTGTACGGGGGATTTTTAACTTTATAGATTCCATGGTGCTTGGGATAAAGACGCTGATGTACTCGGCAGACTTTTTTGAAGAAGAGGATGAGGAAAAGCCGCTGTCAGAGGCTGAGTCTGCAAAGAAAGAGAAGCAGGATAAGCTGCTGATGGGAGGGACTGTGGCCTTTTCTGTCGTAATCGCGATAGCTGTATTCATGGTGCTTCCATACTTCCTGTCAGGGCTGCTGAAGCCGATCGTTCCGTCTTACCATGTCAGAACGGTCATCGAGGGATTTGTGCGTATCGGCATATTTATCGCATATGTGCTCCTCATCTCAAGGATGGACGATATACAGCGCACATTCATGTACCATGGTGCAGAGCACAAATGCATCAACTGTATCGAACACGGGCTCCCGCTGAATGTGGAAAATGTCAGGAAGAGCTCCAGGCAGCATAAGAGATGCGGCACGAGCTTTCTCTTCTTCGTGCTTGCAATCAGCATCATACTGCTGCTCATCATCCAGGTAGAGTCACCTCTGATGCGGATTGTCATCAGGATTGCGCTCATCCCTGTTATCGCGGGTATCTCTTATGAGATACTGAAGCTGGCAGGCCGAAGCGAGAATCCGCTCATCAATCTGCTGAGCAGGCCCGGCCTGGCTATACAGAAGCTGACGACAAAAGAGCCGGACGACAGTATGATTGAAGTGGCGATACAAGCAGTTGAAGCTGTATTTGACTGGAGAGCATATGAAGCAGAGAATTTCCAACATTCAGAAGATATATAAGAAGGGCGTCCGGCTTCTTGCAGACGCCGGTATCGAAGAGGCGGACATCGATGCATGGTATCTGCTGGAGCATGTCCTAGGCATCACAAGAGCAGCTTATTATGCCAACCCGGACCTGGAGCTTAATGCAGGGCAGGAAGAAGCCTACTTCTCGCTTATCAGAAAGAGGGCACAGAGGATCCCGCTCCAGCATATTACAGGGGAACAGGAATTCATGGGATATCCATTCTACGTGAACGGGCATGTGCTCATCCCCCGGCAGGATACAGAGCAGCTTGTGGAAGAGGCGCTGAAGGTGCTTGCCCACGGTATGCGCATACTTGACATGTGCACCGGCTCAGGATGTATCCTCATCAGCCTTCTTAAAGCCGGACGGGAAAGGCAGCACATAGAGGGGCTTTATGGAACGGGGACGGATATATCCCAGGAGGCGCTTCATGTGGCAGAGCACAACGCCAGGCTCCTGCTCGGCGGCGGAGGGCCGGAAGAAGGGGCGGGAAGCGTCAGATTCTGCCGTGGAGACTTGTTTGAGAATGTAGAGGGGAGATATGATCTCATCGTATCGAATCCCCCCTATATACGGACGCAGGATATAGAGAAGCTCCAGCGGGAAGTGCGGTGCCATGACCCGTTTATCGCGTTGGACGGAAGAGAGGACGGCCTGCATTATTACAGGAGAATTACAGCAGAAAGCACTGCCCATATCACAGAAGGGGGATATCTTCTGTTCGAGACCGGGCATGACCAGGCGTCAGATGTATGCACCTTGCTGGAGCAGGCCGGCTACTGCGGCATCTTTGTGAAAAAGGACCTGGCAGGTCTTGACCGTGTCGTAGGCGGCAGTTACAATAGAACATACACAGGACAATAGTGGTGTATGGAATATCGAGGAGGAAGAATTATGTTTGACAAATTAGAGGATCTGCTCATTCGCTATGAGGAACTCATGAGCGAGCTGCAGGAACCGGATGTGGTGAACAACCAGGAGCGGTTCCGCAGGCTTATGAAAGAGCAGAATGACCTGACCCCGATTGTGGAAGCATATAAAGAATATAAGGCCTGCAGGCAGGCCATTGAAGACAGTCTGCTTATGCTGGAGGAAGAATCTGATGAAGAGATGCGCGATCTTGCCAAGGAAGAGCTGAATGAATCCAAGGCAAGGGTGGAGGAGCTGGAGCATGAGCTGAAGATTCTCCTGCTTCCGAAAGACCCGAACGATGATAAGAATGTCATGGTGGAAATCAGGGCAGGGGCCGGCGGAGACGAGGCAGCCCTTTTTGCGGCGGAGATATACCGGATGTATGTACATTATGCGGAAGGCCGCAGATGGAAGACGGAGATCATCTCCATCAGCGAGAATGGCATCGGAGGCTTCAAGGAAGTCGTGTTCATGATAACAGGACAGGGGGCATATTCCAGGCTCAAATACGAAAGCGGCGTCCATCGTGTCCAGCGTGTGCCGGAGACAGAGAGCGGAGGGCGGATCCATACGTCTACGGTAACGGTGGCCATCATGCCGGAAGCGGAAGAGGTCGATGTCGTCATCGATGAGAAGGATATTCGTATCGACGTAATGCGCGCTTCCGGTAACGGCGGCCAGTGCGTCAATACGACAGACTCAGCGGTACGGCTTACGCACTATCCGACAGGAATCGTCATCTACAGCCAGACAGAGAAGTCTCAGCTTCAGAATAAGGAAAAGGCATTCCGCCTGCTGCGCTCCAAGCTGTATGATCTGGAGATGGAGAAGAAGCAGGCGTCCGAGGCTGAGGCGAGGAGAAGCCAGATTGGTACAGGAGACCGGTCTGAGAAGATACGCACCTACAATTTCCCGCAGGGGCGCGTGACGGATCACAGGATTAAGCTGACGCTGCACAAACTGGACTCTGTGCTGAACGGAGACCTGGATGAAGTGATTGACAGCCTGATTGCTGCAGACCAGGCGGCAAAGCTGAGCAATCTTCAGGATGAATAGAGAAAGATGAAAGAGAAATTAAAGAAATTAATCGCATATTACAAACCATATAAGCTGCTGTTCTACAGTGATTTGTTTTTTGCCGTTCTCGGCGCCGGTGTGACGCTCGTAATACCCTTGATTGTGAGATATATAACCAATCAGGTCGTATATTATGAGCCCCCTGAGGCGAGACAGGCAATCCTTATGCTGGGAGCGGTCATGATTGCACTTGTACTCCTTGAGTTCGGGTGCAATTATTATATTGCCTATTTTGGGCATATGATGGGAGCCAGGATGGAGGCCGATATGCGCAGCGATATATTCGGCCATTATCAGAAGCTCACCTTTGCCTTTTACGATAACCAGAAGGTAGGGCATCTCCTGTCCAGAATTACGAGCGACCTGTTCGATATCAGCGAGCTTCTGCACCATGGTCCGGAGGACGTATTGATCTCCGTCATTAAAATAGCAGGCTCCTTCATCATACTTGTGAATGTGAATGCCAGGCTCACGATAGTTGCCTTTGCATTTGTGCCTGCTATGCTGCTGTTCGCTGTCTATTACAACAAGAAGATGAAGCGGGCGTTTTCGAGGAACCGGGCTAAGATTGCAGATATCAACAGCCAGATTGAAGACAGTCTGGCTGGCATCAGAGTCGTAAAATCTTTTGCGAATGAAAAAGAAGAGATGAAAAAGTTCAATCAGGGCAATAATAACTTTGTAGAAGCAAAGAAGACGAGTTACCTCTACATGGGCATGTATCATTCCGGACTGAACGCTCTGACGACGCTGGTAACCGTTGGTGTACTCGTGGCCGGGGGCAGCTATCTGACTGCCGGAAGCGTCAACGTGTCGGATTTGATTACATTTCTTCTATATATCAATAACTTTACAGAGCCGGTGAAGAAGCTGGTCAATTCCGCGGAACAGTTCCAGAACGGATATACAGGCTTTGAACGTTTTCTTGAAATACTGTCCATTGCCCCCGACATTGCAGACAAGGCAGACGCCGTGCATGTCGATAAGCTGAAAGGAGAGATTACGTTCCAGGATGTCTCTTTCCATTATGAAGACAATGAGGAAAAAGTGCTGAACCATATTAACCTTAAGGCGGAGGCCGGCGATTACATCGCGCTGGTCGGACCGTCAGGTGTCGGAAAGACGACACTGTGCAGCCTTATCCCCCGATTTTATGACGTCTCATCAGGCCGTATACTTGCAGACGGGACAGATATCCGTGACATCTGCCTGAGCGACCTGAGGAACAATATAGGTATCGTACAGCAGGACGTATACCTGTTTGCCGGAACGATTATGGATAATATCCGTTACGGTAGACCGGAGGCGACCGACGAGGACGTGGTGCGGGCGGCGAAGAATGCCAACGCCCATGCATTCATCATGAGCTTTCCGGAAGGTTATGACACGGATATCGGACAACGGGGGGTGAAACTCTCAGGCGGCCAGAAGCAAAGGCTGTCCATTGCGAGGGTATTTCTTAAGAATCCGCCGATACTTATCTTTGATGAGGCTACCTCGGCGCTGGACAATGAGAGTGAGAAAGTAGTACAGCAGTCTCTGGAAGGCCTTGCGAAGGACAGGACTACTTTTGTCATCGCCCACCGCCTGACCACGATTCAGAACGCACAGAGGATTCTCGTGCTGACAGAAGAAGGAATTGCAGAACAGGGGACCCACGAAGAACTTCTTGCGAAACAGGGAATATATGAAGCTTTGTATTACAGCGGACGGCACAGGCAGCGGCGTGCCGACGGCTAAGAGAAAGACAGGGAGGAAAGTTATGATGATAAGAAGGAGAATGCGCCAGACCATGCTGACGGTCATGATGCTCTGTATATTGTGCGTCAGCTCGGTGCTGGCAAAAGAGGACAAAAGCAGCGCAGATGAAGTGACAATATTGTTTACACACGATCTACACTCCCACCTGGATGAATTCAGGAATGCAGACGGCAAAGTGGGAGGATTTGCACGACTTAAGACGCTGATTGATGAAGAGCGGGGAAGCCATCCGGCCACCTTTGTATTTGACGGCGGCGACTTTTCTATGGGAACGCTCTACCAGACCGTCTACGAGACGGAAGCCGCAGAGCTGACTATGCTTGGGCGTCTCGGCTTTGATGCCACTACATTTGGAAACCACGAATTTGACTACCGGAGCCAAGGACTCTCTAATATGTTCCACAGCGCGCTCGAGAATGCGGGTGATGACCCGTCTATTGTGCTTCCTAAGTTTGTGACTGCCAATATTGACTGGGAGAAAAATGATACGGAAGACAACAGGCTTATCCGGAAGGCACTTCAGGATTATGGCAGCACTTCTTACACAATCGTGGAAAGAGAGGGCGTGCGTATCGGAGTGTTCGGGGTGCTCGGCGAAGACGCAGAGGCCTGTGCGCCGGAGAGCGGGCTGGAATTCGAACCTATCGTGGAGACCTCCAAGGAGGTCGTGAAAGAACTGGAAAAAGAAGAGGTGGACATGATCGTCTGCCTGTCCCACAGCGGCACGAATGAAGAGGAAGACAAGTCAGAAGACGAGATACTCGCAAAGGAAGTGCCTGAAATCGATGTCATCGTGAGCGCTCATACACACACGAAGCTTGACAGGCATATCAAGAGCGGCGACACATACATCGTATCGGCAGGCTCCTACGGGGAATACCTCGGGGATTTGAAGATGACGCCTGCTGAGGACGGCCGGTGGAACCTTGACGAGTATACGTTGCATCATCTGGACGAATCTGTCGCGCCTGATGAAAAGGTCAACGAGGAACTGGACACATATAAGAAACTTGTAAATGAAGAATACCTGAGCAGGTTCGACTATACATTCGACAAAGTGCTCGCGGACAACAGCGTCGCATTTACGCAGATGGACCGGTTCGCATTGGAGGTAGAGGAAGACCCGCTTGGAAGCATTATCGCAGATGCATACGTATATGCCGTAGAGCAGGCGGAGGGCGCAGATTACGACGAAGTGGACGTGGCGGTCGTTCCTTCCGGGACTATCAGGGATACGCTGCAGATAGGCGCCCTGACTGTCTCAGACGCCTTTAACGTCTGCTCCCTTGGAATCGGTGCCGACCGCATACCGGGCTATCCCCTCGTAAGCGTGTATCTGACCGGAGCGGAACTTAAGACGGCGGCGGAGATTGACGTGTCGGTGTCTCCGATCATGACGACGGCACAGCTCTATCCGAGCGGCCTCCACTGGACATATAACCCGAACCGCATGATGCTGAACCGGGTGACGGAGGCGGCCCTGTACGACGATCTGGCCCCGTCCAATGAAAAGAAAGCACAGGAGCTTGAGGACGACAGGCTGTACCGGGTGGTGGCGGGCCTGTATTCCGCCCAGATGCTGGGAGCCGTGGAGGATACGTCCAAAGGCCTTCTGAAGATTACGCCGAAAGACAAAGACGGTGTAGAGATTAAAGACTTCGAAAAGCACATCATCCATGATAAAAACGGTGCGGAGCTGAAAGAATGGTACGCGCTTGCCAGATATCTGGAATCCTTTGATAAGAGCGGGGAGGGCATCTCCCAGGTGCCGCAGAGCTACGGCCAGCCAGAAGGACGCAAGAAAGAGGTTGACAGCAAGAATATTATCGACCTTGTAAAGCAGCCGAACAAATTCGCTTTTATCGTATATGGAGCAGCTATATGCCTCATCCTAATCATAGTATTGGTTGTGCGATTCATAATTAAAAGAAGAAAAAAGAAGAAAAATATGATATACTAAAAAAATATGAAATGGCAGACAGAAGAAAAGAAGGGAAATTATGATAGAAATCAACTTTAAACGTCCGCAGCTTGAGGATAAGGAACTGATATCCCATTACTTCAACCATCACACGAGCCGCAGCTGCGAACGGACTTTTGTAAATGTATATCTGTGGGCGAAGCACTACGGAGTGGAATTTGCGGTCGTGGAGAATGCGCTTGTGTTTAAGAGCGAACGGGAAGGCGGCCTGTCGTTCGCCTATCCGGCCGGAGAGCCTGAGGATGTGAAGAAAGCGCTGGAAGTGCTCATGGAGTACAGCCGGGAACGTGGAGCTATGTTCTCGCTCTATAACGTGACGCCGGATAATTTTGCACAGCTAGCAGAATGGTATCCGGACCGCTTCCAGATAGAGTACAGCGAGGCAGATGCGGACTACGTCTATGAATCTGAGAAGCTTGCGACGCTCTCGGGCAAGAAGCTGCACGGAAAGCGCAACCATATCAACAAGTTTAAAAACATGTACGGGGACCGGTGGAGCTATGAGCCGATAACCCGGGATAACGTGGAAGAATGTTTCCAGATGGCGCTGAAGTGGAGGAACCAGAATGGATGTGAAGATGACCCGGACAAGAACTCTGAGATGTGTGTCACATTGAACTCCCTCCGTCTGTTCGAGGAGCTGGAGCTCACCGGAGGGCTGCTCAGGGTAGACGGGAACATCATCGCGTTCACCATCGGCGAACCGGTCTGTTCCGACACCTTTGTCGTGCATATCGAGAAGGCTTTTGCAGATATCCAGGGAGCCTATCCGATGATAAACCAGCAGTTCGTCGAGCATGCATGTAAGGATTATAAGTATGTGAACAGAGAAGAAGATACCGGTTCCGAGGGACTCAGGAAGGCGAAATTATCTTACCGTCCGGTATTTATGGTGGAAAAAGGATTCGTGACTGAAAAAGACAGGTAAAGGAGAAGGAGCATTATGATAGCAGAGAAGATGAAAAATATGGTGGCAAACAGTTCGGCAATCCGCGCGATGTTTGAAGAAGGCAACCGTTTGGCAGGTATCTACGGAGCGGAAAATGTCTATGATTTCAGCCTGGGCAATCCGAACGTGCCGGCACCGGAGGCGGTGAAGACGGCAATCAAGGAGCTGCTCGACGAAGATGACCCGGTCGCCCTGCACGGATATACGAACAGCAACAGCGGATATGCGGATGTACGTGCCGCAGTTGCCGCATCGCTGAATGAAAGGTTCAAGACTCATGTTACAGAGAAGAATATCGTGATGACGGTAGGTGCTGCGGGAGGATTGAATGTCATCCTGAAGACTCTGCTCAACCCGGGAGACGAAGTGATTGCATTTGCACCGTATTTTGGGGAATACCGTTCCTATACGAATAACTATGACGGGATTATGGTTGAAGTATCGCCCAATACGGAAGACTTCCAGCCGAAGCTGGATGAATTTGAACAGAAGATTACACGTAAGACGAAAGCGGTAATCGTAAATACGCCGAATAATCCTACCGGTGTCGTATACTCCGAGGACACGATTAAAAAGCTGGCGGCCATCATGGAGGCAAAGCAGATGGAATATGGCACAGATATCTATCTCATATCAGATGAGCCATACCGTGAGCTTGTATATGACGGAGCGGAAGTGCCATATCTTACGAAATATTATAACAATACGATTGTCGGCTACTCATACAGCAAGTCATTATCCCTGCCCGGGGAGAGAATCGGATACCTCGTCATACCGGATGAGGTGAGGGACAGTGAAGAAGTGCAGGCGGCGGCCAATGTGGCCACCCGCATACTCGGATTTGTCAACGCCCCCACACTGCAGCAGAAGGTAGTGGCAAAATGCCTCGGGGAGAAGACGGATATCTCTTTCTACGACAGGAACAGGGAGACGCTGTACAACGGGTTGAAGGAATGTGGATTTGAATGCATCAAGCCGGAAGGGGCATTCTATCTGTTCGTAAAGTCGCCGGTGGAGGATGAGAAGGCGTTCTGTGCAGCGGCGAAGAAGTATAATATACTCATCGTGCCGGGCAGTTCGTTTGCCTGCCCGGGATATGTGAGGCTGGCATACTGCGTGTCTCACGAGACGATAGTAAACTCGCTGCCTAAGTTCAGGGAGCTGGCGGCAGAATATTTTGCCTGATGATAAAGAGGATGAATACATATGAAAGCATTCGAACAGAATATCCGTAAAGTAGAACCCTATGTTCCTGGAGAGCAGCCGCGGCACAAGGTAATCAAGCTGAATACGAATGAGAATCCATACCCTCCGTCACCCAGCGTCACGAAAGCGCTGCGGGAGATGGACACGGACCGGCTGCGCCTTTATCCGGATCCGGCGGCAGACATGCTGGTTGGGGCACTGGCAGATTATTATGAAGTAGGGAAGGACCAGGTCTTCGTCGGGGTCGGATCCGATGATGTCCTGGCCATGTGCTTCCTGACGTTTTTCAATTCTGATAAGCCCGTCCTGTTTCCGGACATCACGTATTCCTTTTATAAGGTGTGGGCAGAACTGTACAGGATTCCATATGAGTGCCAGAAGCTGGATGGTGATTTCCGCATCGTAAAGGAAGACTATTATAAAGAGAACGGGGGCGTCATCTTCCCGAACCCAAATGCACCTACGGCCCTTTATGAGGAACTGGATGCTGTGGAGGATATCATCACGCACAATAAAGATGCAGTTGTCATCGTGGATGAGGCGTATATTGATTTTGCAGGCAGGTCTGCGCTGGAACTGATTGACAAGTATGACAATCTCCTCGTGGTGCAGACCTTCTCTAAGGCGCGGTCCATGGCCGGCATGCGTATCGGATATGCCATCGGCAGCCCGCTGCTCATCAAGTATCTCAACGATGCCAAATACTCCTTCAACTCCTACACCATGAACGAGACATCCCTCGTCTGCGGCGTGGAGGCTGTGAAGGACAGGGCATATTTTGAAGAAGGAATCCGCAGGATCGTGGAGACGAGAGAATGGGCGAAGCAGGAGCTTGCTAAGCTTGGCTTTTGTTTCCTGGATTCCAGTGCCAACTTCATCTTTGCCAGGCATCCGGAATATGATGCCAGGAAGCTGTTCGAGGAGCTGAAAGCCAATGGCATCTATGTTCGTTACTGGGGGAGCGCGCGGATAGAGCAGTATATGAGAATCAGCGTAGGCACAAGGGAAGAGATGGAAGCGCTGTTTGCATTTTTCAGACAATATATGAATAGATAAGGGAGAACGATATGACAGAAACATTAGTACAGAATATTATCGATGCGTTAGGCGGCAGCATGGGAAAAGAAGCAATTGTATTTATCATCTCCATGATACCGATCCTGGAGCTGAGAGGGGCCCTTCTTGTGGCAGGTCCTCTGCTCGGGGTTCCGGTTGCCACTGCAATACCGCTCTGTATTATCGGAAATATCATACCGGTGCCGTTCATCCTCTGGCTGATCACCCCGATATTCAACTGGATGAAGGGGACGAAGAAGTTCAAGCCGATGGTGGATAAGCTGGAGGCAAAAGCGATGAGCAAAAGCGATAAGATTGAGAAATATGAATTCTGGGGGCTCGTGCTGTTCGTCGGGATTCCGCTTCCGGGAACCGGGGCGTGGACGGGTGCCCTCATCGCTTCGCTGCTAGGCGTGAAGTTCAAAAAGGCATTTCCGGCAATCATATTGGGAATATGCGTAGCTACCGTCATTATGTGGTTTATCAGCTATGTGCTGCTCGGAGGTGTAAGTCTGCTAGGATAGGAGGAGATTATGGAGTATTCTCATGAAATCATCATGCCAAATGATGATATCCCGTTTAAGATGTTTGTATTTGAAGGAAGGAACGGCAACTACATGCGTGAGAAGCACTGGCACCGTTCCATAGAGATTTTCGCGCTTTTTGAGGGGGAGCTGGAATTCTATGTCAATGAGCTGAGGTATTCCCTGAAGCCGGGAGAATTTATGCTCGTAAATTCTAATGAGATACACTCCATACACTCGCCGAAGAAGAATATGACGATTGTGCTCCAGATTCCACTTGCCACCTTTGAGAAGTATTATACAGAGGAACGGTTCATCTATTTTTCCCACAGTTCAAGGCTGCAGGACGAGGAAGTCATGAAGCTCATCGGTGATATGTACGGGACATATGCGAAAAAGAAATGCGGCTATGAATTGAAAGTGCAGAGCCAGTTCTACATGCTCATCTACCTCATGGTAACGAAGTACAGAGAGACAGATGTGGACGGCGAGATGGTCAAGCACAACAGGAAGCTGAACAAGCTCTCCACAATAACCGCATATATGAAAGATAATTACGCCAGGGACCTGTCTCTTGACAGCCTGTCTCAGACGTTTGGCTATTCTCCGACATACCTCTCCAGAATGTTCCAGAAATATGCCCGTATGAACTACAAGACATATCTGGACAATCTGAGGCTGGAACATGCCTACAAAGACCTTGTCAATACGGAGCAGGCAATCGGGGAGATTGCCATACAGAACGGCTTTCCGAACAGCAAGGCGTTCTCAAAAGTCTTCCAGAAGAAGTACGGGATGCTCCCGAGCGAATTCCGAAAAGAATATAAGGTTTGATTTACCGCACTAAGTGGACCACCGATGCTGGCAGTAACATGCCAGCTCGTTTTGTTTTTACATAGGGAATGTGTGCTGCTCCCGCACGAAAAAGTGGATATAGGCGTGCATGCGGAAAAAGGCAAAAAAAGACCATAAACTAGCCAAATATTTGGTCGTAGCAACATGCAAAAGTTGTTATAATTCATTATATAACAATACCGTTTTCGGAGGGGCGCGATATGGAAATACAAAATGTGAACGATGAATCTTTTAAATCTTATGGGCGTGTGATGACGGAATATGACGTATGCAGGCTGCGAAAGGAGATGGAACATACGCCGCTTCCAGCGGACGGTGTAATCTATGTCCCGTCTGTGGAAGAGCTGGAGGCGCTACCGGCAGCAGAATGCTTCCGGGATATGGCATACGGAGGGCTTCCCATACAGGTAGGATACTGCAACGGCAGCAACCACGCGCTCAATGCGCTGGAATACCATCGGTCGTCAGAGATTAACATTGCGGTTACGGATATGATACTTCTGCTCGGCAGGCAGCAGGACCTGGAGGTTGACTACACGTATGACACTTCAAAGGCAGAAGCATTTTTTGTACCCGCGGGTACCGTGATAGAAGTATATGCGACTACGCTGCATTATGCACCGTGCACGGCGACCGGCAGCGGGTTCCGGTGTGTCGTGATACTGCCGAAAGGTACGAATACGGAGCTGGACTTCCTCGTATCCAAGGAGGGGGAAGGCAAGCTTCTGGCCGCGCGGAACAAATGGCTCATCGCCCACAGGGAAGCAGAGATAGAAGGTGCTTTCTGCGGTCTGAAAGGAATCAATATTACTGTATAGACAACAATTTACCAACAAGGAGGATTAAGAAAGATGAACAACATGCCAGAAGTAAAAATCGGGGTCGTGGCCGTAAGCCGCGACTGTTTTCCGGAAAGCCTGTCGGTGACGAGAAGGCAGAATCTGATGAAAGCCTATACGGATAAGTACGGAGAGGAAGGCATATACGAATGTCCGGTCTGTATCGTGGAGAGTGAGATTCATATGGTACAGGCGCTGGAAGATGTAAAACATGCAGGCTGCAATGCCCTGGTCGTATATCTCGGCAATTTTGGACCTGAGATATCGGAGACGCTGCTCGCCCGGCACTTTGAGGGACCGAAGATGTTTATCGCTGCTGCAGAAGAGACAGGAGATAATCTCGTGCAGGGAAGAGGGGATGCCTACTGCGGCATGCTGAATGCCAGCTATAACCTGAAGCTTAGAAATGTACAGGCATATATCCCGGAATATCCGGTGGGAGATGCATCCGACTGTGCGGATATGATTCACGAGTTCGTTCCGATAGCAAAGGCGCTTGTCGGATTGAGCAGTCTGAAGATCATCAGCTTCGGACCCCGTCCACTGAATTTTCTGGCCTGCAATGCGCCGATCAAACAGCTCTACAATATGGGTGTGGAGATTGAGGAGAATTCAGAGCTTGACCTGTTCGAGGCATTTCACAGACATGCCGGGGATGAGAGGATACCTGCCGTCGCAAAGGAGATGGAAGAGGAACTTGGCTCAGGCAATAAGAAGCCGGAGATTCTGAACAAGCTGGCGCAATATGAGCTCACGCTGAAAGACTGGGTGGAAGAGCACCGGGGATACCGGAAATACGTCGCCATCGCAGGAAAGTGCTGGCCCGCATTCCAGACACAGTTCGGTTTCGTCCCATGTTATGTCAACAGCCGCCTGACGGCCCAGGGCATCCCGGTATCTTGCGAAGTGGACATCTACGGCGCCCTGAGCGAGTTCATAGGTACGGTGGTGAGTGGCGATACAGTGACGCTTCTGGATATCAATAATACGGTGCCGAAGGATATGTACGAGCAGGAGATAAAAGGGAAGTATGACTACAGCCTCCAGGATACGTTCATGGGCTTCCACTGCGGCAATACGGCTGCCGGCAAGCTGTCCTTCTGTGAGATGAAGTACCAGATGATTATGGCAAGGACTCTTCCGGAAGAAGTGACGCAGGGGACGCTGGAAGGGGACATCATACCCGGAGAGATTACGTTCTACCGCCTGCAGAGCACGGCCGACAATATACTTCGGGCCTATATCGCGCACGGCGAGGTGCTGCCGGTGGCCACAAGGTCATTTGGCGGAGTTGGCGTCTTTGCCATCCCGGAAATGGGCCGATTCTACCGCCACGTACTGATCGAGGGAGGCTATCCGCATCACGGGGCCGTGGCATTCGGCCATTACGGGAAGGCACTCTTTGAAGTGTTCAAATATATCGGCGTGCCGGTTGAGGAGATTGGCTATAACCAGCCGGCCGGAGTGAGATATCCTACAGAAAATCCATGGAGGTAGCGTCATGTTATACATAGGAATTGATTTGGGAACATCGGCAGTAAAGCTTCTGCTGATGGATGAAGAAGGAAATATCAAGAATATCGTATCCAAAGAGTACCCACTGTTTTTTCCTCATCCGGGCTGGTCCGAGCAGCATCCGGAAGACTGGTTTGAAAAATCGGTAGAAGGGATAAAAGAGCTGACGGAAGGGTTTGACAGAGGAGAGGTGGCGGGCATCAGCTTCGGCGGGCAGATGCACGGCCTGGTGGCACTGGATGACAGCGATGCTGTCATCCGTCCCGCCATCCTCTGGAATGATGGCAGAACAGGGGAAGAGACAGACTACCTGAACGAGGTCATCGGTAAAGACAAGCTGTCGGAGTATACGGCTAACATCGCGTTTGCCGGCTTTACCGCTCCTAAGATTCTCTGGATGAAGAAGCATGAGCCGGAGAACTTTGAGAAGATTGCCAAGATCATGCTGCCGAAAGATTATCTGGCATACAAGCTTTCCGGCTCTTTCTGTACCGATGTGTCGGACGCGTCGGGCATGCTGCTCATGGACGTGAAGAACCGCCGCTGGTCGGATGAGATGCTTGCCGTGTGCGGGATAAGTGAAGAGCAGCTTCCAAAGCTCTATGAGAGCTATGAGGTTGTCGGCACCTTGCGGAAGGAAGTGGCGGAAGAGCTTGGACTGCCCGCTGAAGTCAAGGTGACAGCCGGGGCGGGAGACAACGCGGCTGCGGCAGTCGGGACTGGAACCGTTGGGGACGGCATGTGCAACATCTCTCTTGGCACTTCCGGGACGATATTCATATCAAGCAGGAAGTTCGGCGTGGATGAACATAACGCGCTGCATTCCTTCGCTCACGCGGATGGGAACTACCATCTCATGGGATGTATGCTGAGTGCGGCCTCCTGTAATAAGTGGTGGGCAGAAGATATACTGAAGACAAAAGATTACGCCGCGGAGCAGGAAGGAATTCGTGCGCTCGGCGAGAACAACGTCTTCTATCTGCCTTATCTGATGGGAGAGCGTTCCCCTCACAATGATCCGAAAGCAAGAGCGATGTTCATCGGCATGTCTATGGACACGACGAGAGAAGATATGACCCAGGCGGTGCTCGAAGGAGTGGCATTCGGGCTTCGCGATTCGCTTGAAGTGGCGAGAAGCCTCGGCGTCAACATAGAGCGTACGAAGATATGCGGCGGGGGTGCAAAGAGCCCTCTCTGGAAGAAGATCATAGCCAATGTCATGAATATGAAGGTGGATGTGATAGAGAGCGAGGAAGGGCCGGCCCTCGGCGGTGCCATGCTGGCGGCGGTCGGATGCGGGGAGTACCCGGATGTAGAGACGATCGCGCATAAGATTGTAAAAGTGGTAGACACGGTGGAACCTGAGCCGGATCTGGTTGCGAAGTACGAAGAGAAGTACAGCCGGTTCAGAAAGATATATCCGACAGTGAAAGGCCTATACCAATAAGAAGCTGTATGATAATGACGGCAGGAATGCCGACACGGAAGCGGGCGTGCTTTGTTTTGTGACGAAAACAGAGCATGCCCGCTTCTGCGCCGAGGCTGCCTCCGATAAGAGCGGTAAGCAGCAGCGTTTTCTCCGGAATGCGCCACTGCCGCCGGACTGCTCTTGACTTGTCCAATCCGAAGAGCACGAATGATACAATATTTACACATATAAGATAAAATGATACATAGGGCATAAACGTCTCCTCCAAGGCGCATTTTAACATATGGAAATAATTCCTGCAATGTGTGGGCGCAAATAGATCCAAGTTACCTGTGGAAAATCGGTTCCGGTTATGATAGAATTATCTGGTACACGATAGCCCGCAGGGCTGAAACAAAATATCGGAAATAAGGAGCAGTGTTTATGGATAAGATATATGATGTGACGGCACTTGGCGAGATGCTGATTGATTTTACGCTGAATGGACAGAGCAGCCAGGGGAATAATATGTTTGAGGCATGTCCGGGCGGAGCGCCGTGCAATGTACTGGCTATGCTGAACAAGACGGGTAAAAAGACTGCCTTTATCGGAAAAGTGGGACAGGACCAGTTTGGACGTCTCTTGAAGGATACGATTGAAGGACTTGGGATAGAGACCAAAGGGCTTATCCTGGATGAACAGATTCACACGACGCTGGCCTTCGTACATACATTTCCTGACGGGGACCGGGAGTTCTCCTTTTACAGGAAGCCAGGGGCGGATATGATGCTGACGGAAGAGGAAGTGGATTATGACCTGATCCGCCAATCAAAGGTATTTCATTTTGGGACGCTTTCCATGACAGACGAACCGGTGAGGAGCGCGACGAAGAAAGCGCTTGATGTAGCCAAAGAAGCAGGATGCCTCATATCGTTTGATCCGAATCTGCGCCCGCCGCTCTGGGATTCTCTTGATGATGCGAAGGAAGCTATGGAATTTGGGTTCCAGTATTGTGACATATTGAAGATATCAGACAATGAGATTCAGTTCGTATCAGGAAAAGAAGATTATGACGAAGGGATATTATATCTGAAGGAAAAATATAAGATTCCTATTATCTTCCTCACGATGGGAAAAGACGGAAGCAGGGCATACTATAAAGGCACCCGCGTGGAACGCAAGGGATTCAGCGTCAAGGCGATAGAGACGACGGGGGCCGGAGATACGTTCTGCGGCCTAAGTATCGGGGGAATACTGGATTATGGCCTGGATATGCTGACGGAGAGCCAGCTCGGCAATATTCTTACATATGCCAATGCAGGAGCCGCCCTTATCACGATGAAGAAGGGCGCTATCCGTTCCATGCCGGAGCCCGCAGATATCGAGGCATTGATACACAAGTAAAATTGCGAAGGAAATATTATGGGATTACGACGAATGATGGCCGTCTGGGCGGCAAAAATTACAGAAAAAGCAAGTGTTCATATCTTCCACAGGCAAGGTGTGACGTGGGCCGGGAAGATTGCGCTCAGAATATGCCCGTCTGTCCTGAAAGAGCTGTCAGGACAGGTGAGGAAAGGTGTCTTTATCGTGTGTGGCACGAACGGAAAGACGACGACGAACAATATGCTCTGCGCGGCACTGGAGGCAGAAGGGAATAAAGTGATATGCAACCATACAGGCTCTAATATGCTTAACGGCGTTGTAGCCGCATTTGCGCTTGGGGCAGGAAACGGCGGCCGCCTGGATGCAGATTATGCCTGCATCGAGGTGGACGAGGCATCTACAAGAAAAGTATTTCCACATTTCAAGCCTGATTATATGGTGCTGACCAATCTGTTCCGTGACCAGCTGGACCGTTACGGGGAGATTGATATCACAATGAACATATTAAAGGAAGTGATGGGCTCTGCTCCTGAGATGAAGGTGATTGTGAACGGGGATGACGCCCTGTCCGCATACCTTGCCATGGAGAGCGGCAGCCCGTACATCACATACGGAATCAGCGAACAGGTGGTGGAGGACAGCGGTTCACAGGAGATACGGGAAGGCCGCTTCTGCAAGAAGTGCGGCGCGCCCCTCGCGTACAGATTCTACCATTACAGCCAGCTCGGCGACTACGCATGTACCGGATGCGATTTCAAACGGCCCGGCATACGGTTTGACGCGTCCGAAATTGAAGTGGGGGACCGGCTCGCCTTTACGGTTGAGGGCAGGAGGATTGCGGCAGACTATAAAGGATTCTATAATGTATATAATATGCTGGCGGCTTATGCGGCGGGCAGGACGGCCGGGCTTGAACTGGAACATTTCAATGAGATGCTTGAGAAGTTCAATCCGGAGAACGGCAGGATGGAGAAGTTCCAGATAGGCGGTACCAACGCCATCCTGAACCTTGCCAAGAATCCGGCGGGATTCAACCAGAACATCTCCGCAGTTATGCAGGATGCATCCCGAAAAGATATTATTATCGTAATCAATGACAATGCCCAGGACGGTACAGACGTGTCCTGGCTCTGGGACGTAGACTTTGACCGGTTTAAGGAAGATGACGTCAATTCCGTAACCGTCAGCGGCATCCGCTGCCATGACATGGGGCTGCGCCTGAAATATACGGATATTCCTAATACGATACAGGCCGATGTAGAAAAGGCCATACGTGAGAGACTGGACAATGGATGCGGCAATCTGTACGTACTTGTTAATTATACTGCGCTTTTCAGTACAAGAAATGTGCTGAAGAGGCTTAAGGAGGAGAAGTGATGGATAAGAAAGACATGAAACTGACTATCGGGCATCTCTATCCGGACCTTCTGAATCTGTACGGCGACCGCGGCAATATCGCCTGTATGATGAAGCGGTGTGCATGGAGGGGAATCGAAGCACAGACGGTTGAATTTAATACGGGGGATGAGATTGACTTTCAGGATCTTGATATCGTCCTGCTCGGCGGCGGCTCCGACCGGGAACAGAGGATCGTGTGCAAAAATCTGCTGGCCATCCGGGAACGGTTCAAAGAATATGTAGAAGATAATGGGGTAGTGATAGCTGTATGCGGCGGCTACCAGCTGCTCGGCAAGTATTATAAGACAGACGAAGGGCCAATCGAAGGGCTCGGCCTTGTGGACATATATACGGAACAAGGAGAAGGAAGGCTGATTGACAATATCGTGCTGGAGAGCAGCGTATGTGAGATGCCTGTCGTCGGCTTTGAAAATCATGGCGGCAGGACATTTATCAATGACAACACGCCATTTGGCAAGGTACTGTACGGTGCGGGAAATGATGGAGAGAGCGGGTACGAAGGAGTCGTATATAAGAATGTGATTGGTACGTATCTCCACGGCCCCCTGCTGCCGAAGAATCCGCAAGTCTGCGACTGGCTCATACTAAAAGCGCTCGAGCGCCGGTACGGCGCCACAGAGCTGGCACCTCTGGATGACAGCAGGGAGAAGGAAGCGAACGGGTATATTTACCGCAGATTTGTAAAACAATAAAGGCAGGGATATCTCAGGAATCCGCCTGTTCTGAGTCACGCAGTTCCAGCAGATGGATACATTTTAATACGTCTCTTTTGGACTCCGGGGAAAGGCCGCGGTATCGTTCCAGGAAGTTCCGTTCTGTGACAGGTTCCGGTACGGACTGCGACGGTGTCAGGGTGATGGATTCTTCACCTTCCAGCAGATAATCGATGGACACGTGAAAGAGGCTGGCAAGCGCAGTCAGCTTTTCGTGTGAAGGCTGCCTGTTCTTTGTCTCGTATCCGGCGATGGTAGAGCGCGCCACGTTGAGCCGGCGGGCAACGTACTCCTGTGTCATCTCATTTTTCACACGCAGGGCTTTCAACCTTTTATCAAATGACATACCGCTACCTCCTCTGCATTATGAGCTTTATTTTAGCAAGTGTTCCCGGAAAGTAGAGGATATGTGCTGAATATCAACAAAATGTTGCGGTTAAGTTCCGATGCGGAACATAAATGGATTACGTTGACATGAGAAGTGAAACAACCTATAATTTAGATAAAGCATAAATTAATGAACCGAGAGGATTATGATAGATGATAATTGCAAAAAATGATGAGGCGAAAAGAAGTAAGATTTGGACGGTAGTGACACTGGTCAGTTCGGTGCTGATCGTATTGATAGCAATATTCCTTCTGACAAAGCTGTTCACGACAAATCCGCTGGAAGGCACATGGGAGGACGAGGACGGGAACTATGTCCTGTCCATCAAAGGAAATAATTCCCTGACCGTGAATGTCCCGGCCCTTGCCGAAGATTATGACGCAGACATCAAGATGGATTATGTTATTGATAAGGATGAAAAGACCGTCACGATTAAGATGAATGAGTCCGAGGTGGAGAAGGCAGTAGAACGTTCTGACGGGATGCTCACAGAGGAGACGCTTGACAATGCGCTCAGTTCGGTGACTACTACGTTTGGCTACAGCGTGGACGGAGATACCCTGACACTGACGGAACGGGAATATGGCGAACAGATGTTATTTACGAAAAAATAATAGAATCAGATATCCCTCTATTGACGCCGGGAAAGAAAGGTGAAGGATAGAGGGGTTTTATTTTGCGGGAGGTGTGCTATGAGGAGAGAAGAGACGAAAAAAATACAGATTGGACATGTGCTCATAGGAGGCGGCAGTCCGGTAGCCATACAGTCTATGACCAATACGAGAACAGAAGATGTCGGTGCCACGGTGGAGCAGATTCTGCAGCTTGAGAGCGCGGGCTGTGAGATTGTACGCTGTGCCGTGCCTACGATGGAGGCGGCTTGTGCGCTTGGGGATATCAAAAGGCACATACATATACCGCTCGTAGCTGATATTCATTTTGATTACCGTCTTGCGATAGGGGCGATTGAAAACGGAGCGGACAAAATACGTATCAATCCGGGCAATATAGGAGGGCAGGACCGGGTAAGGGCAGTGACGGACAAGGCGAAAGAGTACCATGTCCCCATCCGTGTCGGTGTCAACAGCGGATCCCTTGAGAAGCATCTGCTTGATAAGTATGGCGGGGTTACCCCGGAAGGACTTGTGGAAAGTGCCATGGACAAAGTGCATATGATTGAGCGGATGGGGTATGACGATATTGTGGTGAGCATCAAATCATCAGACGTCATGATGTGCGTTAAAGCGCATGAACTCATAGCAGATCAATGCCCATATCCGCTGCATGTCGGTATCACAGAATCAGGAACGCTGCTGTCCGGCAACATAAAGTCTTCCGTCGGTCTTGGAATCATCCTGAATCAGGGTATCGGGGATACGATACGGGTATCCCTGACAGGTTCTCCGATAGAAGAGATTAAATCAGCCAGGTTGATCTTGAAGACGCTCGGCCTGAGGAAAGGCGGCATAGAGGTCGTATCCTGTCCCACGTGCGGCAGGACAAAGATTGATCTGATCGGGCTGGCCAACAAGGTGGAACATATGGTGGCGGATATCCCGCTAGATATCAAGGTGGCCGTCATGGGATGCGTCGTAAACGGGCCCGGAGAAGCGAGGGAAGCGGATATCGGAATCGCCGGAGGAATCGGTGAAGGACTGCTTATCAAAAAGGGCGAGGTCGTGCGAAAAGTGAAGGAAGAAGAATTATTGGAGACGTTGAGACAGGAGTTGTTGCATTGGGATGAGTAAGTCATTTTTTGAAGTATTTCCTACATTGAAGACGGATGAAGACATGAAGATGCTGTTTTCCGGGGTGGATGTCCTCAAAGTGACGACCAACTCGGACCGGGAGTTTATCAAAGTGCATATACTGAGCCGCCATCTGCTCCAGAAAAGACGGATCTATGAGATGGAGAAGATGTTGAAGAACCAGCTGTTCGGACGCAGCAGAATCAGGACGGAGCTAATCGAGCGCTATGAACTGTCCGGGCAGTACACGCCAGAGAACCTGATGAACGAATATGTGGACAGCATGATTCTGGAACTGAATGAGAGAAGCGTCGTAGAGCGCAGCATGCTGCAGAGCGCCAGATATTCTTTTGAAGACGGTAATATACTCTGTCTGGAACTAACGGATACGATTGTCGCCAAAGGAAAGAAGGAATCGCTGATCTCATACCTGGAGTACGTGTTCGGAGAGCGGTTCGGACTTAAAGTGGAGGTGCGTGTCGTCTACGAAGAGGCGAAAGACAGCAAGCTGAAATACAATGAGGCGAAGATTCGCCAGGAAGTGGAAGCAATCCTTGAACATACGGCTGCCGTGCACCAGGAGAAAGCAGAACAGAAAAAGGAGGCCAATGAAAAGAAGGAGGCTGCTTCCAAGGCCGGCAGACAGGAGAAGAGGGACAAGTACTCCTTTGGAAGCTATAAGAAGCCGTCCGACGACCCGAGCCTTATCTGGGGAAGGAATTTCGATGATGAGACGATCGAGCTTGAACAGGTCGTAGGAGAGATGGGGGAGATTACCATCCGCGGCAAGGTCATCAGCTTTGATACGAGAGAGATTCGAAATGAAAAGACGATTGTCATGTACGCCGTCACAGACTTCTCGGATACGATTACCGTGAAGATGTTTGTGAGAAACGAACAGCTGCCGGATATACTGGCAGATATCAAGAAGGGTGCGTTTCTGAAGATAAAGGGAGTCACTACGATTGACAAGTTTGACGGGGAGCTGACGATAGGCTCTGTCACAGGTATCAAGAAGATTGCGGACTTTACAGAGTCAAGAAAGGACACCGCGCCGGAGAAGAGGGTGGAGCTTCACTGTCATTCCAAGATGAGCGATATGGATGGAGTGACGGAAGTGAAGGATCTCGTAAAAAGGGCGCATGACTGGGGCCATAAAGCGATTGCCATCACCGACCACGGGGTGGTGCAGGCATTCCCGGACGCAAACCATTATATTGAGACGCTGGACAAAGAGGACCCGTTTAAGGTCATATACGGAGTGGAAGGATATCTCGTGGACGACCTGACCGATGTCGCGGTGAATGAAAAGGGGCAGACGCTTGATGACACGTTCGTGGTATTTGACCTTGAGACGACCGGATTCAGTTCCATCAAAGATAAGATTATCGAAATTGGTGCAGTGAAGGTAGAGGGAGGCAGGATTACCGATAAGTTCAGCACTTTTGTCAATCCGAAGGTGCCGATTCCGTTCCGTATCACACAGCTTACGAGTATCACGGACCAGATGGTCATGGATGCTCCTACGATTGAGACGGCGCTGCCGGAGTTCCTGGAATTTGTCGGGGATGCGGCCCTCGTAGCGCACAACGCAGGATTTGATGTGGGATTTATAGATCAGAACTGCCGGTATATGGATAGGATACCGGACTTTACATCGGTAGACACGGTAGCTATGGCCAGGATATTGCTGCCCACGCTGTCCAAATTCAAGCTGAACGTCGTTGCCAAGGCGCTGAATATCTCGCTTGAGAACCATCACCGGGCCGTGGACGATGCAGGAGCCACGGCGGAGATATTCGTCCGGTTCGTTGATATGCTGAAAGAGAGGGATATCCATACGCTTGGGAAGCTGAACCAGTTCGGCTCTTCGAATGCCAACGCGATAAAAAAGCTTCCGTCGTTCCATGTCATCATACTGGCTAAGAATGAGATTGGCAGAGTGAATCTGTATACCCTCATATCCAAGTCCCACCTTGATTATTTCGGACGGCAGCCAAGGATACCCAAGAGCGAACTGTCCAGATACAGGGAGGGGCTTATCGTAGGCAGCGCCTGCGAGGCAGGAGAGCTCTACCAGGCGCTTCTGGACGATAAGAGCCAGGAGCGGATTGCCCGTATCGTGAACTTCTATGACTATCTGGAGATACAGCCGCTCGGCAATAATAAATTTATGATTGCCAGCGAGAGAATCTCGAAGATTCGGTCGGAGGAAGATATAAAGAATATGAACCGGACGATCGTCAAGCTGGGAGAGAAGTTCGGCAAGCCCGTGGTGGCGACGTGTGACGTTCATTTCATGGATCCGGAGGATGAGGTGTACCGGAGGATCATCATGGCGGGCAAAGGCTTTACGGATGCCGACGAGCAGGCTCCGCTGTATCTGCGCACGACGGACGAGATGCTGGCGGAATTCGAATACCTCGGCTCGGCAAAAGCCAGGGAGGTCGTGATTGACAATCCGAATAAGATTGCAGATTCTGTGGAGAAGATATCTCCTGTCCGCCCCGACAAGTGCCCCCCTGTCATTCCGGATTCCGACCAGATGCTGCGGGATATCTGTTACAACAAGGCACGTTCCATGTATGGGGATGAGCTTCCCGAGGTCGTTACGGAACGGCTGGAGCGGGAGCTGAACTCAATCATATCCAATGGCTTTGCCGTGATGTATATCATAGCCCAGAAGCTTGTATGGAAGTCCAATGAGGATGGCTATCTGGTAGGGTCACGTGGTTCGGTAGGATCTTCCTTTGTCGCGACGATGGCGGGCATAACGGAAGTCAATCCGCTCAGCCCTCACTACTACTGCAAGAGCTGCCATTACAGCGATTTTGATTCTGAAGAAGTAAGGGCATATGCAGGAGGGTGCGGCTGGGATATGCCGGATAAGATGTGTCCTGTATGCGGGGAGAAGCTCATAAAGGACGGCTTTGATATCCCATTTGAGACGTTCCTCGGTTTCAAGGGCAATAAGGAACCAGATATCGACTTGAACTTTTCCGGGGATTATCAGAGCAACGCGCACAAATATACAGAAGTCATATTCGGAGACGGGCAGACGTTCCGCGCGGGCACTATTGGTACGCTTGCAGATAAGACGGCCTTTGGCTACGTTAAGAATTATTTTGAAGAGCGGGAACAGAGAAAGCGTAACTGCGAGATTGACAGAATCGTACAGGGCTGCACCGGTATCCGAAGGAGTACCGGGCAGCATCCAGGAGGCATCATCGTACTTCCGCTCGGCGAGGATATCAATTCTTTTACACCGGTACAGCACCCTGCGAATGATATGACGACAGATATTGTCACCACACACTTTGATTACCATTCCATCGATCACAACCTGCTGAAGCTCGATATCCTGGGCCATGATGATCCGACCATGATCAAGACGCTGGAGGAGTTCATAAGCTCCCCGGCGATGGAGAATGAATACGACGAGACGGACAACCGTTTTGATGCGACGAAGATTCCGCTGGACGACAAAGGCGTCATGTCACTGTTCCACGATACGTCGGCGCTTGGAATCAAGCCTGACGACATCGGAGGATGTCCGGTGGGGTGCCTCGGCATCCCGGAATTCGGTACGGAATTTGTCGTACAGATGGTCGTGGACACGAAGCCGCAGACGCTGTCGGACCTGATCCGCATATCCGGCCTGTCCCACGGGACGGACGTGTGGCTCAACAACGCCCAGGAACTGATCAAGAGCGGCAAGGCGACCATCTCTACCGCCATCTGTACCCGTGACGACATCATGACGTATCTGATCAACAAAGGGATGGACAGTGAACTTTCTTTTACCATCATGGAAAAGGTCAGGAAAGGAAAAGGGCTTACGCCGGAATTTGAAAAAGCGATGAAAGAGGCGGACGTACCGGACTGGTATATCTGGTCGTGCAAACAGATCAAGTACATGTTTCCGAAAGCCCATGCTGCGGCGTATGTCATGATGGCATACCGCATCGCCTACTGCAAGATCAATTATCCGCTTGCATATTACGGCGCATATTTTGGAATCCGGGCAGATGCGTTCTCCTATGAACTGATGTGCCAGGGAAAGGAAAAGCTGAACTATTATATCAATGATTATAAACGCCGTTCTGATTCCCTCAGCAAGAAGGAACAGGATACGATGAAGGATATGAGGATTGTCCAGGAGATGTACGCGAGAGGCTATGAGTTCATGCCGCTTGACATCTACAGGGCGAAGGCATCCAAGTTCCAGATCATCGACGGAAAGCTTATGCCGCCTCTTTCCAGCATAGACGGCATGGGAGACAAGGCGGCGGAGGCAGTGGAAGAGGCCGCGAAGGACGGCCCGTACCTCTCCAGGGATGATTTCAGGCAGCGCACGAAGGCCAGCAAGACAGTCATCGATTATATGGCGGACATGGGGCTGTTCGGAGATATTCCGGAATCCAACCAGCTGTCCCTGTTCGACTTGAGCATGTAAAGGTGGTAATGTAACAGATGAGTGTAAATAACAGATATAAAGGGATCTTGTATATTGTACTATCGGCGTTCTGCTTTGCGCTCATGAACATGTTCGTGCGGCTCTCCGGAGACCTGCCTTCTGTTCAGAAGAGCTTCTTCCGCAACCTGGTGGCATTTTTCTTCGCCTTTATACTAATAAGGCGGGAGGCTATTCCGCTGAAATGCAAAGAGGGGAACTTAAAGCTGCTGCTGCTTCGCGCGCTGTTCGGTACGCTTGGCATACTCTGCAACTTTTACGCGGTAGACCATCTTGTCCTGGCCGATGCGTCGATGCTCAATAAGATGTCCCCGTTTTTTGTCGTCATCTTCAGCTTCTTCATCCTGAAGGAGAGGGTAACGGTACTACAGGCGCTTCTTGTGGCTGGAGCATTTGCGGGCAGCCTGTTCGTCATCAGGCCGACGTTTTCCAATATGGACCTTCTGCCGTCCCTGATTGGCCTGGCAGGAGGCCTTGGGGCAGGAGCGGCATATACGTTCGTGCGGAAGCTGAGCCTAAGGGGAGAGAAGGGGCCGCTCATCGTATGCTTCTTCTCGGCGTTTTCCTGCCTGGTGACGCTGCCGTTCCTCATATTCGACTTCCATCCGATGGGATGGCTGCAGGTACTGATGCTTCTGCTCGCAGGCCTTGCGGCCGCGGGCGGTCAGTTCGGTATTACCGCGGCGTACAGCCATGCACCGGCGCGGGAGATATCGGTGTACGACTATTCACAGATTATATTCTCCGCTCTGCTCGGGTTTTTCATCTTCGGACAGATACCGGACATCTTAAGCTGGCTTGGCTATCTGATTATCTGTGCCATGGCGGTTCTCATGTTCTTCTATAATTTAAAGAGAGAAAAGTAACAAAAGCAGGCCGCTTCTTATACCTTATATTAAAGGATTATAAGGAAGTGTAGAAAATGAAGTTAAGATGCTGCCATGGTAATAAACCGCCGGCCTGTCCACCGGGACCGGATCCGGCACCGGAAGAGAGGCCGGATTTTTTTGCGCAGTTCGGTGTGACCGGCAGTCCTGCATCTGGGAGCAGCCTGCCGCTTATCCAGCTTTTTAATGTGGGACAGGGGATTCGCCTTGAGGGGGACTCGGATATCATGCTCGAACCGGGCTGGCTCTATCTTGTGGACTATATATTTCTGGCAACACCGGAACCGCAGGGATATATGCAGATAGTTCCAAGGATCAACGGGAGCTTAAGAGGGCTGTATTCCTTCTTTGCTCCGACAGGGACAGAGCGGAATGCTTCCGCGTCCGGCAGCTTTACGACAAATGAAGCGGCTGTCTCGGAGGCACGGCTGTCCTTTCATCTGACGTATCCGGCAACGACAAGGAACATAGATATATCGGGCGCCGTATCGGTCACGCCACTGATCCGGATAAGAAACAGCGGAAGCTGACTTGACTTTTAAAGGCAAGTAAGCTATGCTGATTAAAGTCACGAAAGAATTATAAAAGAAAGGGAGGCGAACCTACATGGATGGTCATTCGGGACGAAGTTGCAACTTGATGATGACAATCGGATATGGCATGCACGTGGAGTCTGCCCTTTTTGAATCGTTCTTTTGAAGAAAGTACGTCTTTTGTTCGTATAGATTTATAATAGAGCAAGGCTTTATATTGTGCTGTCTGTCCGGTACCAGGGCGGGCAGCATTTTTCTGTCCGGGACAAGGAGGCGCAAGATGATAAGAAACACGTTGAAAGAACTGCTGTATGCAAAGAAGTATAAAGAGATTCACAACATGCTGGAAGCGTATAACCCGGTCGATCTGGCAGAACTTCTGATGGAGCTGGATGATTCCGAGCTGGCGGCCATATTCCGCATGATAGACAAGGAGAAGGCCGCTGAAGTATTCTCCTATATGGAGGATGATCAGAGGCAGACACTGCTGGAAGGCTTCACGAGCCAGGAGATATCCTATATTCTGGATACCATGTACACGGACGATGCGGTAGATTTCCTGGAAGATATGCCGGCCAACGTAGTGACGAAGCTTCTGGAACATGTAAGCGGGGAGACACGGGCCGATATCAACCGGCTGCTGAAGTATCCGGAGGACAGTGCAGGAAGCATCATGACGGTAGAGTATGTGGAGCTGTCTCCTGAGATGACAGTCGGCCAGGCGCTTGCCAAGATCCGCCGGGTCGGAATCGAGAGCGAGACAGTATACACATGCTATGTGGTAGAGCGCAAGAAGCTTGTCGGAATCGTGACGGCCAAAGCACTCATGACGAATGCAGAGACAGTCCAAATCGCGGATCTGATGCAGGATAACTTTATCTCCGTACGGACAACCGACGATCAGGAGGATGCCGCGAAGCTGTTCCGCAAGTATGGTCTCATAGCGATACCGGTTCTGGACCTTGAGGAACGGCTTGTCGGGATCGTGACGTTTGATGACGCCATCGGAGTCCTTACGGACGAGACGACAGAAGATATGCACAAGATGGCAGCCATGACGGCAAATGACGACTCTTATCTAAAGACAGGTGTGTTCCGGCATGCCAGGAACCGCATCGGCTGGCTGTTATTCCTGATGTTCTCAGCTACTATAACAGGCACCATCATCACCCGGTATGAAGCGGCAATCGCTGCCGTTCCGCTCCTCGTATCATTTATCCCGATGCTTACCGATACAGGCGGCAACTGCGGTTCACAGAGCTCCACGCTCGTCATCAGGGGCCTGGCTGTAGACGAGCTGCACTTTAAGGACCTGTTTACCGTCGTCTGGAAGGAATTCAGGGTATCTCTCGTAGTGGGGACAGTGCTGGCCGCCGCCAACGGCATCCGAATCTATGTCATGCACCGAGATCTGGGGCTGGCGGCAGTGATAGGCATCTCTCTTATCGGCACGATAATGGTGGCGAAGATGGTGGGCTGCATGCTGCCGATCTTCGCAAAACAGCTCAGGCTGGATCCGGCGATTATGGCAGCACCGCTCATCACGACGATAGTGGATACATGCTCCATCATCATCTTCTTCAAGATTGCGACAATGGTATTCCATCTGTAAGGCAGGAAACCGCCCGGGTGGAAGATAATAAAAGAAAGGCGGCTGCATATTATGAAAATAGACAGGCTGATAGGAATCTTATCCGTGCTGCTGCAGCAGGAAAAGGTGACGGCCCCATATCTGGCGGAAAAGTTCGAAGTGTCCAGAAGAACGATCAACAGGGACATCGAGGATCTGTGCAAGGCTGGAATACCGCTTGTCACCACGCAGGGAAGCGGAGGCGGCATATCCATCATGGAAGGTTACAAGCTGGAGAAGACGCTTCTGACCTCCTCAGAGATGCAGGCCATACTGACAGGGCTGAAGAGCCTGGACAGCGTGGCCGGGACAAGCAGATACAGACAGCTGATGGATAAGCTGGATGTAAGGAGCACTACACTTGCGTCCAACAGCCATATACTCATAGACCTGTCCTCTTACTACAAATCGACACTGGCACCGAAGATTGAGCAGATACAGGACGCGATAGAAAACCAGAGATATATCGCGTTCCGCTACTATGCGCCCAAGGGGGAGAGTGTCAGGAAGATCGAGCCTTGCCTGCTCGTGTTCCAATGGGCATCCTGGTATGTCCGTGGATATTGTCCGGACCGGAACGATTACCGTCTGTTCAAGCTGAACCGCATGCTGGAGCTGGAAGTGCTCCCGGAGCAGTTTGCCCGGCGGGAGGCAGAGCCCTATGAACTGCCTGCAGATTCGGCATATGACAGGCACATACCGGTGAAAGCTGTATTTGCTCCTGAAATGAGATGGAGGCTTATCGAAGAATATGGAGCGGACAGCTTTGAGGAACAGGAGGACAAAAGTCTGCTGTTCCAGTTTGACTTTGCCGATGAGGAGAATATATTCAGCTGGATTCTAAGCTTTGGTAATAAGGCGGAGCTGCTGGAACCAGTGGAGCTGCGCGACCGCCTCCACGATATTGCCAGGGGGATCTTATGGAAATATAACGGCAAACAGTAATAAATTGCCCGAAATGGTAGAAATTACCGGTAGTTCGGGATTTTGTAGTATAATATCTTGATACCAGGGTCAGAAGGCCATGCATTTCATCTTTTGACCCTACCATCATGTCATCGGAAGTAGCAACATACGAAAGAGAGGAATGAGGTATGGCATATGCTGCAAAGCTGATTATCTGCTGCGGACAGGAGGAGGTCGAGCAGATACCTGTCTCGGAGACCGTATTCATCGGGCGCAGGAAGAAAGGAAGTCCCGTTGAGGTACAGGTCGACTGCCCGTTTGCCGCAAAAATGCACGGAAAGCTTATCAAAGAGGAGTGCGGATATACGTACCGGGACTTAGGGTCCGAATATGGCACATATTACAATGGCGGGAAGATTGGCTCCAGATATACGGAAGGCAATCATCATGTGAAGCTTTCAGACGGGGATGTCCTGAAGATTGACAATCCCCAGTTTGGCACGGGGGACGACCGGGCGGTGGTAATCATTTTCAGAGGCAGGGTAGAGGATAAGTGCGAATGGAAGGCACTGGAACTGGAAGACAAAGATGCCAGCTTCTTTCTGAGCTGCAGGGAAGAGACCGGAGGAGAGGAGATTCAGGAAGAACAGTCTGCAGAGGGCGGAGAACTCCCAAAAAGGTTCGCCCTTCTGAAACACGACGGCCACCGATGGACGGTAACGGAACACAATACGAAGTATGGCATATATGTCAACGGACAGCTCATAAAGGAAAGGCAGGGCCTCAATCAGCTGGACGTGGTGCGGATTGGAAAGACGCTGTTCCTGTACAGAAGCGGCAGGCTGGAATATAACCATCATGAAGCATCAGGCAACAGGCTTACGATACATATTGAAGAGAGAAGCGTGTGGAAGATGTTCCGCAGGCAGCTTCTGCTTAAGGATATCGACCTCACTGTAGAACCGGGTGAGATGGTGCTTGTGCTTGGAGGGTCAGGCGCAGGCAAGACGACTTTCGTCAATGCGGTCATGGGGTATGAGAAAGCCCGGGGCACTATCATAAAAGACGGTGTGGATGTATACAAGAATTATAACAGGATGAAGTATGATATCGGATTTGTACCTCAGCAGGACTGGCTCCGGCTGGAAGATTCTGTAATAGAGACGCTGGAGAATGCTGCTGAAATCAAGCTCCCAGAGCGTGTCACATCCGCGGAGCGCAAAGGACGTGTGGAAGAAGTGTTGGCGCTGATGGGGCTGGAGCGGGAGAGAGATTCGCTTGTCGGGAAGCTGTCGGGCGGTCAGCGTAAGCGTCTGAGCATAGCAGTGGAATATATCGTGGATCCTAGCCTGTTCTTTCTCGATGAGCCGGACTCCGGACTGGATGGGATTATGGCGAGGCATCTGATGGTGTGTCTCAGGGAGATAGCGGATAATAATAAGATAATCCTTGTGATTACACATTCGCCGGACCGAATCATAGACCTCTTCGATAAAGTTATCGTGCTGGCGAAAGGAAAAGAGGACAATGTCGGTCATCTGGCCTTCTACGGATCGCCCCGGGAGGCAGAAGAGTTTTTTGAGACGGATTCCATGGAGGGAATCGTCAGAAAGATGAACCGCGAGGACGAAGGCGGAGAAGGGCTGTCGGACATCTATATTGGAAAATACAGGCAGATTGAGGAAAGATAAGGAATGGACAGAGAGAGAAGAGAAGGCCGCCTTGGGCAGACGAAAGTGTATGTAGGTAAGTTTTTCCGGATATTTAAGAATGAGAAGGACTGGAAAGGGATTGTATTCGCAGTGATAGTCACCCTTCTTCTGTCACTTGTACTTGGGGATACGATGTTTTTAAAAAAGGAAGGGACCCGTTCCGGATTTTTCGCCATCGTATCAGCCGGCATCTGGATTGGCATCTTTAATTCGATCCAGACGGTGTGCCGGGAGAGGCAGATTATCAAGAGAGAACACCGTACGGGCCTTCATATGTCTGCTTATATTGGTGCCCATGTAATCTGCCAGGGAGTCATCTGTGCCGTGCAGGCGCTGCTCATGACGTCCATCTATGGGCTTTTTATGGATTTTCCAGACAAAGGTCTCGTGACGGGGAGCTTTTATGCAGACTTTTATATCACGATGCTATTGATTCTCTTTTCATCTGACATGCTCGGGCTTGCCGTGTCGTCTCTCGTAAAGAGCACGACGGCTGCTATGACGGTCATGCCGTTCCTGCTTATCATACAGCTTATCTTTTCTGGTTCTATCTTCCCGATTACCGGTAACGCAAGGATAATCTCAGACCTGACTGTGAGCAAGTGGGGACAGAGAGTCCTGTGCATAGAGTCTGATATGAACGAGATACCGTCGGAACTGCTAGACTCGGAGATAGAAATGTTCGAGAGTATAGAAGGAGTGGAAGAGCTGATGGATTTACTTCCGGACAAGCTAACAGATGATATCCACACTGCGGTGGAAAGTTTCCTGCATGACTATACATACCGCAGGATATATGAATATAAAGCGGAGCTTGTATACCGCAGATGGGGCTATCTGCTGGTCTTTGCGGCAGCATATGCCCTGATTGCGGCCATCAGCCTGGAATTCATAGACCGGGACAAGAGGTGACAGGCAGGAAGAGGGCTGATGATAATACGGAATAACGTAACTCCCATGATTTCACATTGAAATATGGGAGCTTTCTTATTATAATTGAAATTATAACGTGCGGGCAGCCGCTTCAGCTAAAAAAATCAAGAAGGATGGATGATGACGATGAGAAGACCAAAACGGGAAATCAAGGATATGACGGAGATATGCAAGGTAATTGACGAGTGCAGCGTGTGCCGGATTGGGCTCTGTGACAAGGGAAGCGTGTACATAGTGCCGATGAATTTCGGCTATCTATGTGAGGACAGAAAGCTTACCTTTTACCTGCACAGCTCAAAGGTCGGAAGAAAGATGGAAGTGCTCAGAGAGAATCCGGACGTAGGCATAGAACTTGACTGCAGGCACGGGCTTATGTCGGCAGAGAAGCCATGCAGCCACAGCTTCTGCTTCGCAAGCCTTATCGGTACAGGCAGGGCTGTGATAGAGGAGGACGCCAAGGAAAAGCTGAAGGCGCTGAAGGTAATCATGAAGCATCAGACCGGAAAAGACTTTGATAACTTCGATGAGAAATGGATCAATGCCGTGGCGGTCATAAAAGTTGAGCTTGAGGAATATGCCTGCAAGCACCACGATGGCACCAACTGATGATAGAGAGGTGAGAATATGTGGATTTTAACGGCTATATTTGCGCTGTTATCCATAGTACTGCTGTCCGGAAGGGGCAGCTTTCTCATAGCGGGCTATAATACGGCAGATATAGAGGAGAAGGCAAAGTACGATGAGAAGAAGCTCTGCCGTGTCATGGGGGCAGGCATGTCCGTCATAACAGTCATACTTCTGCTATGCAATGTGTATGAATATGATCTGCCCCGCGGATTGAGATGGATTATGCCGGTCGGAATCTTCGGTGTCGTCATCTTCCTTGTCATAGCGACGAATACAATTTGCAGGAAGAAGGTGCCGGGAACGACGTCTGCGGCAAGAAAGAAAGATACGTTCATGACGAAGGTCACGGTGGCGGTGCTTGTGGCAATCGGTCTTCTCGTGGCAGCTGCGCTTTATACAGGTGATGTGAACGTACGGTTTGAAATGGACGGTATGAATATCCACACTTCTGTTATAGGGAATAAAAGGGTGGAATACGAAGATATCAGATCCGTGGCATATGAAGATGACATGGACGTGGGAAGGCGCACCGGGGGCATCGGCAGCTTCCGGATTCAGGCGGGCGGCTTTAAGAACAGCGAGTTTGGCGCATACCATCTATACTCGTATACAGACTGCCATGAATATGTCGTCATGGAGACGGTATATGGTACGGTCGTAATCAACGGAAAGACAACTTCAAAGACAAGGGAGCTGTATCAGGAAATTTCTGAAAGGGAAAGATTTTTCGCAAATTAATGCTTTAATCCGTGAAAGCAATGTGCTATACTAAAAAAAGCATGTATGGTATGAAGGAGGAAATAACATGATTTGGGCGAAAGAAGAGACCCTGCCGAGAGCCGAGATAGAGGATATCCAGCTTGATAAGCTTAAGGAGACGGTGTACTACATCTATGAAAGATCAGTGCCGTACCGTAAGAAGATGGATGAGGCAGGCGTAAAACCTGATGATATCAACAGCCTGACAGATTTGCAGAAGCTTCCATTTACATATAAGGCAGATTTCAGAGACAATTATCCCATGGGACTATTTGCGGTAGATAAAAAGGAACTGGTGCGTTTCCACGCCAGCTCCGGTACGACCGGAAAGCCCACGGTAGTAGGCTATACGAAGAAGGATCTGGACGTATGGCTCAACAACGTGGCAAGGATTGCCTGTATGGGCGGTGCCACACCGGACGATGTGGCGCAGATCGCATTCGGATACGGGACGTTTACAGGTGCGCTCGGACTCCACGGCGGCCTGGAGATGCTAGGAGCCTCCGTCATTCCGATGTCTTCGGGCAATACGAAGAAGCAGATCATGTTCATGCAGGATATGGGCACGACGCTCCTCGTAGCGACTCCGTCCTATGCGCTTCACCTCGGTGAAGAGATCAGGGCGAGGGGGATAGACCCTTCCAGAGACCTGATGGTGCATATCGGACTGTTCGGCGGCGAGGGCATGACAGAGCCGATGAGAGATGAGATGCACAAAGTGTGGGGGGAGCAGTTCCTGTGTACCCAGAACTACGGTATGAGCGAGCTGTGCGGCCCCGGCGTGGCGGGTGAATGCGAGAGCCTGTGCGGGATGCATGTGAACGAGGACTGGTTCATACCGGAGGTGATCGATCCTGAGACGGGCGAGGTGCTCCCACCGGGGGAACACGGAGAATTGGTCGTGACCTGTCTCGGCAAAGAAGCGCTTCCGCTAGTGAGATATCGTACCGGCGATCTGACCAGGCTGATGTACGAACCGTGTGCGTGCGGCCGGACGACCGTGCGGATGGAAAACCTGTCCGGGCGTGCGGACGATATGCTTGTCATCCGGGGCGTCAACGTATTCCCGACACAGATTGAGGAAGTCCTGCTTCAGGTTCCTGAGATAGGGCCCCATTACGAGATTGTCCTAGAGCGGAAGAACCGTCTGGATGTGATGACGATAACGGTAGAACTGATAGATGACCGGCTGTTAGACAGCTACAGCAAGCTGAGCGAGCTGGAACAGCGGATTAAGAAGGGACTGAAGGCGCAGCTTGGCCTTGCGACCCAGATTAAGCTTGTCGCCCCGTATTCTCTGCAGAGATTCGAGGGGAAGGCCAAGAGAGTAACCGATATGAGAAAGGATGGACTATAAGATATGTCAGAGGGAAAAAAAGTAGTAATGCTCGGCAATGAAGCCATTGCCAGAGGGGCATATGAAGCAGGGGTGAAGGTGTCTGCGGCTTATCCGGGCACGCCGAGTACGGAGATCAGCGAGTATCTCGTCCAGTATAAAGATGCCTTGTACTGTGAGTGGTCGCCGAATGAAAAAGTAGCGACAGAGGTGGCGATTGGAGCCTCTGTCTCAGGGGTGCGTTCCATGGCCTGTATGAAGCACGTCGGATTCAATGTGGCGGCCGACCCGGCTTATACGGTATCGTATATGGGTGTGAACGGAGGTATGGTCATCGTCGTGGCTGACGACCCGGGGCTGTACAGTTCCCAGAATGAGCAGGATACCCGTATGGTTGCCCGCGCGGCCCAGCTTCCTGTGCTGGAGCCTGCCGACAGCGCTGAGGCGAAGGAGTATATGAAGGCAGCGTTTGAACTGAGCGAGAAGTACGACCGTCCTTTCGTATTCCGCATCACGACAAGATTGGCGCATTCCCAGGGGCTTGTAGAACTGAAAGAACGCGAGGCTGTCGAAGACCGGCCTTATGTCAAGGATGTCAGAAAGACAGTCATGATGCCGGGGAATGCAAAGCTCCGGCACGTGGAGATCGAGAAGAGGAACTCAGAGCTGGCAGAAGCTGCGGAGACTCTGCCCATCAACACGGTGGAAATCAGGGATACCGGTATCGGAGTCATCACGAGCGGTATTCCTTACCAGTATGTGAAAGAGGCGATGCCGGAGGCGTCCGTGCTGAAGCTCGGCATGGTCAATCCTCTGCCGAGAAAGATGATAGAGGACTTCGCGTCCAAGGTAGATAAGCTTTATATCGTGGAAGAGCTTGACCCGGTGATTGAAGAGCAGGTGAAGTCATGGGGGATAGAGGCCATCGGCAAGGAGATATTTACCGTACAGGGCGAGTACAGCGCCAACATGATACGCACGGCGGTTCTCGGGCAGAAGCTTGAGATTGCGGCTCCGAAGCCGGCGCCGATGCGTCCGCCGATATTATGTCCCGGATGTCCACACCGGAGCGTGTTCTATGTGCTTCAGAAGCTTAAGATGCATGCTGCCGGTGATATCGGATGCTATACGCTCGGAGCGGTTGCCCCGCTAAGCGTAGTGGACACTACGATATGTATGGGGGCGAGCATCTCCAGCCTCCACGGGATGGAAAAAGCGAAGGGAAAAGAGTATATCAAGAACTGGGTTGCGGTGATTGGTGATTCGACCTTCTTACATACAGGTATCAATTCCCTCATGAACATGATGTACAACAATGCGACAGGAACGGTCATGATACTTGATAATTCCACGACAGGGATGACCGGGCATCAGGACCACGCGGCAACGGGAAAGACGCTGCAGGGAGACCCGACATATGCGATGGACATACCGGGACTGTGCCGGGCCATGGGTGTCAAAAATGTGGTGGAAGTCAATGCATTTGATATAGAGACGCTCGAAAAAGTCATCAAAGAAGAGACTGCCAGGGATGAAGTGTCGGTCATTATCACGAAATCACCGTGCGTGCTGCTGAGCAAGGCCAGAAAGCCGGTCTACGTTGCCCATGAGGACAAGTGCAGGAAATGCGGGATGTGCATGAAGCCGGGATGTCCGGCCATGACGAGAAACGGGGACGGAACGATACATATCGACGATACGATGTGTACCGGCTGCGGCTTGTGCGAGGACTTATGTAAGTTCGATGCGATAGAATTAGTAAAGGCAGGTGACAGATAATGACGGCAAAAAATATTATGATAGTTGGTGTGGGCGGCCAGGGAACGCTGCTCACAAGCAGGATACTCGGTGGACTTGCGATAGGCATGGGCTATGATGTCAAACTTTCAGAAGTGCACGGAATGGCACAGCGGGGCGGAAGTGTCGTCACCTTCGTCCGCTATGGTGATAAGGTTGCAGAGCCGATTGTAGAAGAAGGCCTGGCAGATATCGTCATCGCCTTTGAGCGGCTTGAGGCTTACCGGTACGCGCACTATCTCAAAAAGGATGGGGCCCTGATTGTAAATGACTGGAGAATCGATCCTATGCCGGTCGTCATCGGCGCTGCAGAATATCCGGACAATATATTGGAAGAACTTGGAAAAGAGTACAGGCTATACAGCGTCAATGCTACAGAAGAATCCAGGAAGCTCGGCAACTCCAGAGTATTTAACATGATTGTGCTCGGCGTCGCGGCGAGGCACATGGACTTTACCAAAGAGCAGTGGTACGACGTGATAGAAAAGACAGTGCCGCCGAAAACGGTTGATATAAACAAGCAGGCCTTTGATGTGGGATATCATCTGGAAGCCAGATAGAAGTCCCCGGCGTACCTGATTAAAATTAAGGAGGTGTGGTATGATCAGGCAATTATCAGTATTCGTGGAGAACAAGCCGGGAAGCCTTATGGATGTTACGTCCCGTCTCACAGAGGCGCACATCAATATCCGGGCTGTCGCGTCTTTCGACACGCCGGAGTTTGGTATCCTTCGTCTCGTAGTCGATAAGCCAGCAGAGGCGAAGGGGAGTTTGACTGAAAAGGGATTTGTCGTCAGGCTTCATGACGTCATAGGCGTGGAACTGGAAGATAAGAAAGGCAATCTCAATCAGATGTTGGCAATACTTGCAGAAGGCAGAATAAATGTAAACTACATCTATTCATTTGTAATCCGCGAAGGAAAAGCGCCAGTTCTGGTATTCAGTACGGATGACTATGAGGGAGCAGCTCAGATTCTTAAGGATGCAGGTGTGAAGATGGTAGAGGAATCAGATTTATAAAATTAAGAATAGGAGTAGATTGACATGGCAGGAGTAGCATTAAAAGACTGGAAGGAAAAGATCAGAGACCCGAAGATAGAGTGTATGAGCAGGGATGAGATGAGCGCGCTTCAAAGCGTACGTCTCGTACAACAGGTAAAGAACGTATATGAGAATGTGGAGTTCTACCGGAAGAAGATGGATGAGATCGGGGTGGAGCCTGGTGATATCAAAGGTATCGAAGATATCGGCAAGCTCCCGTTCACGACAAAGGAGGACCTGAGGGACAACTATCCGTTCGGGCTTCTGGCAGTCCCTCAGGAGAAGATTGCGAGAGTGCAGGGGACATCCGGGACGACAGGGAAGCTTACCCTGGCTTCTTATACGCAGAACGATGTGGACGTATGGGGCGAATGTGTCGCCAGAGGGCTTACGATGGCAGGACTTACAGAGGCTGACCGCATCCACGTATGTTACGGATATGGCCTGTTCACCGGAGGCATGGGCCTGGATCTCGGGGCGAAGGCACTCGGGGCGATGGCGATACCTATGTCATCCGGCAACACGAAGCGCCAGCTCATGTGCATGGAGGACTTCGGCGCGACGGCATTCGCCTGCACGCCGTCCTATGCGCTCTATCTGGCAGAGGCGGCGCAGGAAGCCGGAATTGTGGACCGTCTGCAGATTAAGGCGAGCATCAATGGCGCAGAGCCGTGGACAGATGAGATGCGCAAGAAGATCGAAGGCATCCTGCATATCAACAGCTTCGATATCTACGGGCTGTGCGAGATTACAGGACCAGGGGTTGCCATGGACTGTATCCACCACAAAGGGCTCCACGTGTATGAAGACTATTTCTATCCTGAGATTCTGAATCCGGGAGATGATACCCCATGCGCGGACAACGAGACGGGAGAGCTCGTATTCACCACGCTTGCCAAAGAGGGTATGCCGCTGATTCGTTACAGGACGAAGGATCTGACCAGCATTGAATACAACACGTGCGAATGTGGAAGGACACTGCCGAGAATCCAGAAGTTCACCGGACGTACGGATGATATGAAAGTTATACGCGGCGTCAATGTATTCCCGACACAGGTAGAGACAGCGCTGCTCTCCATGGGTGGCGGCGTGGCACCACATTATCTGATGATCGTGGAGCGGGAGAACAATCTCGATGTCCTGACTGTTATGGTGGAAGTAGATGAACGATACTTCTCGGACGAGATCCGTAAGCTGGATGAACTGAAGAATAAGGTCGGGGCGGCTCTGAAACAGGCGCTCGGCGTATCCGCGAGGGTGAAGCTCGTTGAGCCTAAGACGATAGAACGAAGCGAAGGCAAGGCAAAGCGTGTCATCGACAAGAGAGACTTGTAAGAAGGAAGGGAAAAGAGATGGGTATGAGTAATACAGTACAGCAGTTATCAGTATTTTTGGAAAACAGGGAGGGCCGACTTGACGAAGTGCTTGCCATACTTGCGGAAGGCGGAGTGAATATAGTAGCTCTCAGCCTGGCAGACACATCCGACTACGGAATGCTCCGGATGATCGTGTCCGATCCCCACAAAGGAAGGGCGGTTCTGAAGGAAGCGGATATTACGGCTATGCTGACAGATGTAGTGGCGCTGCGCGTGCCCCACGCTACCGGTTCCCTGAGCAAAGCGATGCACCAGATCGTAGAAGGTGAAGTCAATATAGAATATATGTACGCGTTTGCCAACGGAAGCGATGCGGCTGCGGTGCTCAAAAGCGACGATCCGGCGAGGGTCATCGATATCCTGAAGGGCAGCGGATTTGACGTGTATAGCGCGGATGAGGCGTATAGGGCGAATATGTAATGACAAAAAAGAGGGATGTCAAAATTGACATCCCTCTTCTCTTAATCTCATTTCGTGTATTACTTTTTAATATCTAAATCAATCTTTCAAGTCTTGTTTTATATATAAAAAAGGTACATCCAAATTCTGATTAATGCAATTGACTAAACTCTTGTTACGTTGACAGCCTGAGGACCTTTAGAGCCTTCAGTTACTTCGAACTCTACTTCCTGTCCTTCTTCCAGAGACTTGAATCCGTCCATGTTCAGTCCTGAGTAGTGTACGAATACATCGTTGCCAGTCTCATCTGAGATGAAACCATAACCCTTTTGGTTGTTGAACCATTTTACTGTACCTCTGTTCATTGTGTTACCTCCATAAAAAATAAAAATAAATAATTAGATACCGTATTAACTATAAGTTACATCTATAGATAATACCTCGTCAGATTAGCATATTTTTATAAAAAAGTCAATGCATTCGACAATATTTTTTACAATATTACTAAAATATCGGATATGCAGAATTGTATTGACAAAATAAATGGCGAGTGATAATATTTAATCAAATCAAAAAAGAAATGGCTATTGACCGGTCAATTTTTTTTAGCCTTTCTGATATTATCAGAGATATTATTACAGCGATTATCAATGATAGTAGCAAGTTTACACGATAACAGTTATTGCAGAAATATAAGGAGGAAGGGATATGTCATACAGATTAGCAGCCGATGTCGGAGGGACATTCACGGATGTCGTACTGATTGACGATGAGACAGGCAGCCTGACGACCACGAAGGTGCTGACGACCCCGCAGGCGCTGGAGGAAGGGATGCTTAAGGGGTTCGATGAGCTTACGTCAGGGAATTACGAAAAGGTTGCCAGTATCGTACATGGCACGACATCCGGATTGAATTCTGTGATAGAGCGCAGAGGCGCGCACTGTGCACTGGTTACTACGAAAGGGTTCCGGGATGTATATGAGATTGCAAGGGCCAACCGTCCGGAAATCTACAACAGCCATTACAGGAAACCGGAGCCGCTCATACCGCGCAAAGATATCTATGAGATTGATGAGCGTACTACATATGAGGGAGAGGTGGAGAAGGAAGTCACATATGAAGCAGTTCAGGAGCTGATTCCCATGCTGAAGGGACAGTATGAATCGATTGCAGTATGTCTCATAAACAGCTATATCAATACAGAGAATGAGCAGAAATTATGCCGGATCTTGAAAGAACATATGGATGGAGAAGTTATTGTCACCGCATCTCATGAAATCGCCCGGGAATCCAGGGAGTATGAAAGGGTAAGTACGGCGGTGATGAACGCTTATGTTGCTCCGAGCACGAGGCATCACGTGTATGCTTTGTCTGGAGAGCTGAAGAAGAGAGGGTTTAATGGCACGCTGTATATGATGCAGTCAAGCGGAGGAGTCATACGCGCAGAGATGGCTGCTGTCAAAGCAGTGCAGACGCTGATGTCCGGTCCGGTAGGCGGAGCCATCGGTGCCAGTGCCATCGAGAGGGAGAACATCATCGGTTTTGACATAGGAGGAACGAGCTTTGATGTCAGCCTTGTGGTAAATGGCAAGATTGAGACGGCAGTGGAGGCAGAGATGGAAGGATTTCCAATCCTTGCTCCTACAGTGAATGTATTCAGCATCGGGGCAGGCGGCGGCAGCATCGCATGGGAAGAAGCGGGTGGTATGCGGGTCGGCCCTCAGAGCGCAGGCGCAATGCCAGGTCCAGTCTGTTACGATAAAGGAGGAACGGCTCCCACGATAACGGATGCCAATCTCATACTGGGACATCTCTCCCCCAGGCACTTTCTCGGAGGGAGGATGAAGATTAATGAGGATAAGACGAAAGAGGCCTTTGACAGCTATGGAAAGAGATTTGGACTCGATATGATTATGGCCGGAGAAGGGGTGTGCTCGATTGCGAACCATAAGATGGCAGATGCCATAAGGGAACTGACGGTCCGCCGGGGCATCGATCCAAGGAATTTCTCCATCCTGGCTTTCGGAGGGGCAGGACCGATGCATGCAGCGCTTATTGCAGAGGAACTGGACATAGAGGAAGTCATCGTTCCCGCCAATCCTGGCGTATTCTCTGCCTGGGGGATGCTGCAGGCAGATATCCGGCACGATGCCGCAGTCACAAGCCTGTGCCTGCTGGATTCTCTGGAGGAGGAAGAGTACGACGGCAACTTTGAACTCCTGAAAGAAGATCTGCAGGAAGTTCTGGAAAAAGAGGGAATCGCACGGCAGCCCAAACAATATATCTGCTCTCTGGATATGAGATACTTCGGACAGGAATACACCATATCTGTGGACATCCCTGAAGGCATGGGGTATTGCAGAGACTACATAGAGGAGCAGTTCAACGGCATATATGAACGGCTGTACGGACATCATTCCCCGGACGATATCATCGAAGTGGTGAATTACCGGGTTACGGTCGTCGTACCGGTCAGGAAGTCACAGACGGCTGGAAGGGAAGGCGTGGACAGGACACATGTCATTGATCGGATTCCTGGTTATTTTGACGGTGTACCGTATGACATGAATGTATATGCAAGGGAAGATCTTGTAACCGGAAGCATGATCGAAGGGCCGGCGATTATAGTAGAGCTGACGTCCACGACCGTCGTTCCGCCTAAGTGGAAGCTGGTGGCAGATGAAGCCGGAAGCATGATTATAACAAAAATGTAAGGAGGAGATGAGATGGGAGCAAAAGTAAGTCCGATTGTCGTTGAAATCATCCGGAATGCAGTGAATTCTGCCGCGCGGGAGATGAATAGCTGTCTGATAAAAAGTTCCTTCGGTCCGGGCATCTATGAGATGAAGGACTGCAGCGTAGGAATATTCAACCGGGATGCCAGGCTTCTCGGCCAGTCGTCCGGGCTTCCGATATTCCTGGGTAATCTGGAGATATGTATCAATATTGTAACAGAGCGGATTGGAATATGCGGCTATCGTGAAGGAGACGTATTCGTTATGAATGAACCTTACCTGCAGGGAACCCATGTGGCAGATGTCACGGTACTTGCGCCAATCTTCTACGGGGGAGAGCTTCACGGCTTCACGGCAGTACGGGCAGCCATGCAGGATATGGGAGGCAAGGATCCGATCGGCAATGCGGATTCTACGGACGTATACCAGGAGGGCCTGCGGATTCCACCAGTCCGGCTCTGCTCGGAAGGGGAACTATGTACAGACGTGATGGAAATTATCGCAATCAACAGCCGGTATCATACGATGATGAAGGGAGACCTGAATGCCTGCATTGCAGCGTGCTATACTGGCGGAACCCGGATGAACGAGCTTTTTGACCGTTACGGCACCGACGTGATGCAGGAGGCGGCAGAGGAAATCTTCCGGCAGTCGGAAGAACTGGACAGGATGGCAGTAGCAGCTATACCCGATGGCGTGTATGAAGCGGAAGGTTGTCTTGATAATGACGGAATGACAGACGAGCCGCGCAGGCTCAAGGTGAAGATATCCATACAAGGGGACGAGATGAAGATTGACTTAAGCGGAAGCTCCAGGATGGGAAACGGCCCGATCAACTGCGGGATGGCACAGACCATTGCTGCTTGCAGAGTAGGATATAAGCAGATGATCAATCCGAAAAGCCAGGTATCGGGAGGCACGTTCCAGAATCTGGAGGTTATTGTGGAAAAGGGGACATTTCTGGCGGCGGAAGAACCGGCACCGTGCGGATGGTATTTCACAGGACTGGGTCTTTTGATTGATCTGATAGGAAAAGCCCTGTCGCCTGTTATGGAGAAAGAGGCGGCGGCAGCCCATTATGGAGATTCCAGTCTCATAATCTTCCGCGGGTACGACTCAGTCCGGGGCAAACCGTTCGGCATCTGCGAAGCTACCTCCGGAGGATGGGGAGCATTTGCAGGTGGAGACGGCCAGAACTGTATGATCAACGTGGTCAACGGGGACTTAAAAAACTGGAGCGTCGAGTTTATAGAAGATAAGTATCCGCTTCGTCTGCTCTCCTACGAGATACGCAGTGATTCGCAGGGGCCTGGGAAATGGCGCGGAGGTGCAGGCGTCATCCGCACATACCGTGTGGAGACGGAGGGAGACTGTCATCTGATGCTGTGGATCGAACGGACGAAGACGACAGCCTGGGGGCTGTTTGGCGGCGGGAACGGGACAGCGCCCGTTGCGGTAGTGAATCCGGGAACACCGGATGAGAGGAGGTATCTGAAGACGAACACGCTTTCCCTCAAGAAAGGCGATATCGTACAGATACGGACCGGAGGAGGAGGTGGATATGGCAGCCCTCTTGAAAGAGATAAAGAAGCGGTGAAGGAAGACATAGAGAACGGTTACATAAGCGCGGAACATGCAAAAGAGTATTATGGCTATGGGGAATAGCCGTTACTACGGACAAAGGAGGAAAAAGGATGAAGAGAAATGTTATGAGAAGAGTTCTGGTATTGGGTATGGCAGCGGCGCTGGCCTGTTCACTGTGTGCCTGTGGCGGCGACAAGAAGGCATCCGGCAAAGCGGGCAAGGCAGATACGAAAGATGACAAGACGTTTGTTGCAGCCCTTGCCTTCATGCCGGACAGTATAGACCCGACCAACCTTATGAATGCGGCAGATATGCATGCGACGAGGAACTGCTATGAACCTCTTGTGGAAGAAGTCCGGGGAACTACAGACCTGGAGCCATGGCTGGCCGAGGAGTGGGAGATACCAGATGCCAGGACATATATCTTCCATATCCGCGACGGTGTAACATTCTATGACGGCACAGATCTGGATGCCGATGCTGTCGTATATTCGTTTGAGCGGGCCAGGGCATTTGTCAATTCTGTATCTTCCTGCGTTGAGGAGATCGATACGATAGAGGCGACGGATGACATGACGGTGAAGATGACGCTGAAGGCAGAAAATTCAGGATTCTTATATAACGTTGCCAAGATAGGTATCATCTCTCCTACGTTTTGCAAAGAGCATGAGGAGGACGGAGACTGGGCACAGAAGTATCTGAAGAAGAACTCCTGCGGAACCGGGGCATATCAGGTGACGGATTATGTGGACGACCAGTATGTTACACTATCCAGATTCGATGACTACTGGCAGGGATGGAAGGACAATCAGATAGACGTGGTCCAGACGCTGATTGTCAAGGACAACGCGACACAGATCCAGATGCTCAATTCCGGGGAAGTGGATAAGCTCCAGATTCCTCTGACAGAGAATCTCGATATGCTGGAGAAGAATCCGGATATCGATATCTTAAAGGGAGGCTCCCTTCAGACGAATATCTTTACGTTCAACATGAAGAAGGCGCCGTTTGACAATCCAAAGGTAAGGCAGGCGGTATCACTGGCCTTTGACTATGAAGGTGTCAAGAATACTGTATACAATGGACAGGCCACCGTACCGAGCGGCTTCATGCCGGCTGATTTTGCAGAGCATAACACGGATATACCGGAGCAGAAGCAGGATATGGAGAAGGCGAAACAGCTCATGGAAGAGTCGGGAGCCGGACCGTGTGAGATCAGGGTACACCTCTGCGAAGGCAGTGACGACCAAGTGCAGATGGCACAGATTCTTCAGGCGAATCTCGCAGAGATCGGCATTACGGTCAAAATCGAGATTATGCCGTGGACTTCCCTCGTAGAGGAAAATACATCACCGGATACGGCGCCGGAAATGTCTGCGCTTAATATGGGCGCATTTACCGGAGATGCAGCATTCTTCCTGAAGCAGAACTTCCACAGCATCAACAGCGGGGGTTCTTATAACTGGAGCTTTTATGAAAAGCCGGAGTTCGACAAACTGCTGGATGACGCTGCTGCTACTGTGGATGCAAAAGAGAAGACGGAACTACTGAAGCAGGCGCAGCAGATGCTTGTAGACGACTGTGCGGCCGTATATGCGGCATCTCCGAACACGGTGGAGGCAATCAGCCATACGTACAAAGGGTATGTGCTGCATCCGCTCGATTACTTCTATTCCATCCGGTTCTACCAGCTGACTGTAGGGGATTAGTAGATAAAAACGGAGGAAACCGTTATGGGAAAATTTTTATTGAGAAGATGTGCATCGCTTGTGCTTGTCATCATCGGCGTTACGATGCTCGTATTCCTGGCAACCTATTATCTGCCGTCCGACCCGGCCAGGGCGGCAGCAGGGCCGTCCGCGACGAATGAGCAGGTGGAGGCAAAACGGGTGGAACTGGGACTTGATAAGCCGATTTATGTCCAGTATCTCAACTATATGAAGGGGCTGCTGAAGCTTGATATGGGAACTTCTTTCAAGACGAAACAGCCGGTAGCGCAGGAGATATCTTCCAGGCTTTCCGCCACGCTTGAGCTGACAGCTGTTTCACTTGTGGTTTTCTTTGTCCTTGCCCTCATTCTGGGGAGCGTAGCGGCACTGAAGCGCAGCGGTGTGCTGGACGGCATCATCCGGTTCTTTTCAGTGGCAGGCATGGCAGTTCCGCCTTACTGGCTGGCGCTCATATTCCAGTACGTATTCTACTACAGGCTTCAGTGGCTGCCGGCCGGCTACCGGCTGCCGGTAGGGACGATACCTCCTGACACTGTTACGGGCTTTTATCTGCTGGACAGCGCTTTTGCCGGAGACTTTACATTGTTCTTACAGGCTGCCAGGCATCTGCTCCTTCCGGTATTGAGCCTTGTGCTCGGCTATTGCGGCATTACGACGAGGATGATGCGGACACAGCTTCTGCAGGAACTTCGCCAGGACTACATAAGGACGGCCAGATCCAAAGGGCTTCCGGAACATACGGTAATCAGGCGCCATGCCATGAAGAATGCAATCTCGCCTATCCTGACACTGCTGGGGATGCAGGCGGGGGGCATGATCGGCGGCACGGTGCTCATAGAGAAGATATTCAGCTGGCCGGGGCTTGGATCTTATGCCCTCGATGCAATCGCATCGCTGGACTTGATGGTCGTAGCCGGGATTACGCTTACAATGGCAGTCATATTCATATTGATTAACCTGTTAGTTGACATATCTTATGTGCTGATTGATCCAAGAGTGAGGTTAAGCTGATGAAGAAGATGAAAAAATATTTTTTCAGAGACGTGCCGTCCACGGCGGGTACTCTCATATCAGTTATGATTGTGCTGTTCATGGTTACGGGACCATTTATAGCGAGATATAAGCCGCTTGTCGTAGATATGAATGCAAAACTGGTGGCGCCGGGCAGTGCCCACTGGTTCGGAACAGATGAGATGGGAAGAGACCTGTTCAGCAGGATGGCGTACGGCTCATGGTATTCCATGGGTACCGCTCTGGCGGTCGTTCTGTGTGCGGCTGCCGCCGGTATCGTGATAGGAGGGATTGCCGGCTATATCGGCGGCTGGTTCGACAATCTGGTGATGCGCATATGTGATGTATTCATGTCATTTCCACAGATATTTCTGGCAATGATCATCGCGGCGGCTATCGGAGCGGGAATCGGACCCACCATCTTCGCGCTGGCGGTGTCATGGTGGCCGAATTACGCCAGGATGGTACGTGGAATGGTAATTGTGATTAAAGAAAAGCTATACGTAGAGTCTGCGAAGGCAATCGGCATGCATCCGGCCAAGATCGTCTTTACCATAATCATCCCCCAGACGATGTCCATGGTGATTCCTCAGATTACGATGGGAATCGGCAATGCGCTGATTGCCGCGTCGGGATTCTCTTTTATCGGGCTGGGCGCACAGATGCCTACGCCGGAGTGGGGGGCGATGATATCGGCCGGAAGCCTGTTTATATTCAACGCGCCCTGGTACTCCATGATACCCGGCGTGTTCATCTTCCTGTCGGTTCTCGGATTCAGCCTGTTGGGAGATTCGCTGCAGGAAGCGACGAATCCGGAATTAAGGAACTTATAGGCAGGATGGTTAAGGAGGATGCAGGATGGACATTAAGAAGAGGATAGATGACGTACAGAGGGCTATGGGGGAAAAGCAGATTGACTGCCTGATTCTGGCCCCTTCCACAGACTTGTATTATATGACCGGATTTCGCGGGATTGCAATGGAGCGCCCCATATTCCTTATCGTGTTGCGGGAGGAAGCATATTTTATCCTGCCCCGGTTTGAGGCAGATAATCTCCAGAAGGATATAAAGGAGCAGATTCCATGTATCTTGTGGCGGGAAACGGATGATCCATATGAGAAGGCTGCTGCGTGCATCGGCGATAAGAAGCTTTGCATCGCGGCGGGAGATACGATGCCGCATGTGATGGCTTACCGTCTGGCACGTAAGATGGAGCATGCATCGTGGTGCCTCGGCAAAGAAGTGATGGAGGTGCTCAGAGCGAGAAAAGATGCAGAGGAATTAGAAGCGTTGATGGCAGCACAGATAAGATCAGAAACCGCGCTGTCAAGGACGCTCAGGCAGGGGCTGTCAGGGTATACCGAACGGGAAGTGGCGCTGCGGCTGAAAGGCCATCTGGAGGAAGAAGGGCTTATATGCCAGGGGCTGCCTCTTGTGGCATCCGGGCAGTATGGCGCCATGCCCCACCACCAGGCAGAGGATATCAAGATCAGACGCCAGGATGCGGTCATCATCGACTTTGGAGGAAGTTATGAAGGCTACTACTCCGATATTACAAGAACGGTAGCTGTAGGGAAAGCGCCGGAAGAGTTTGAGGAAGTATTTGGTATCGTCCGGACAGCCAATGAGGCTGCGTTTAAGAAGGCAAAGCCGGGTATTACATGCGGGTGCCTCGATGAAGCGGCAAGGGAGGTAATTCGGGAAGCCGGCTACGGCAAGTTCTTTACCCATCGGCTCGGACATGGCATTGGACTTGATATCCACGAGCCCCCGTATATCGTTGCGGGAAACCGGAGCGTGATACAGGAGGGGAATGTATGTTCCGATGAGCCAGGCATCTATCTGCCGGGGCGCTTTGGAGTCCGGCTGGAAGACGACTTGTATATCGGCCCTAAGGGAGCAAGATGCCTGACAGGGCTTGGGCATGAGATTCTCATCGTAGATTAGAAGGGAGGGACATATTGTGAGCAAAACATTGTTACACGTGGATAATCTCGTCACGGAATTCTATGGTGAAGCCGGAACGGTCAAGGCAATCGACCATGTGTCCTTCCATGTGGACAGAGGTGAGATTCTCGGTGTCATCGGAGAATCCGGATGCGGAAAGAGCGTGACGTCCATGTCTGTCATGCGGCTCATTCCGGATAATCTTGGGAGAGTCGCGGAAGGTACGATTACCTTTGAAGGCAGAAATACGCTGGAAATGAGCAGGAAAGAGTTTTCTGCTGTTACGGGGAAAGAGATCTCCATGATATTCCAGGAGCCGCTATCTTCGCTGAACCCTCTGCTTACCTGCGGGTATCAGATAGTGGAGACGATACGGCATCATGAGACGGTCAGCAAGAAAGAGGCGTGGAAGAAGGCAGTGGAACTGCTTGACATGGTCGGGATTCCGATGCCTGAAAAAAGGGCTAGGGAATATCCGCATCAGATGTCCGGGGGAATGCGCCAGAGGGTCATGATAGCGATGGCCATCGCCTGCTGCCCGAAGCTGCTTATTGCCGATGAACCGACGACAGCGCTGGATGTGACCATCCAGGCACAGATACTGGATATCATCAAGAGGCTCCGCAGAGAGCTCGGGATGGCCGTCATGTTCATCACCCACGATATGGGCGTGATAGCGGAGGTGTCGGACAGGGTTATGGTCATGTATGCAGGCAGCATAGTGGAGGAAGCACCTGTAAAGAAGTTTTTTGCCTGCCCGCTGCATCCGTATACGAGAGGGCTTTTAAAGGCGATTCCAAGGCCGGACCAGAAGAAGGAGCGTCTGTTCATGATAGAGGGCACGGTTCCAAAACCGTCGGAGAAGATCAGAGGCTGCAAGTTCGCAAGCCGGTGCGACTGTGCCGCGGATATCTGCAGGGAACAAAAGCCCCCGCTCGTGGAGACCGGAGAGGGACAGAAAGTATTGTGCTGGCAGTATGCCATGGAAGACAGGTGATGCATATGACAAATCAAAAGAATGTACAGGATGTCCGGCCTTTGCTGAAAGTAAACCATGTATCCAAGCATTATTCCGCTAAGTCAGGGGCTTTTTCGAGGGATAAAAGGGTGGTCAGGGCGGTCGAAGATATCAGTTTTGAAGTGTATACGAAAGAGACGGTGGGAATCGTAGGAGAATCCGGCTGCGGCAAGACAACACTTGGAAAACTGGTGCTCCACCTGTTCGAGCCGACAAAAGGGGAAGTGCTGTTCGGGGGACAGGATGTGCTGAAATTGAAAGGACAGCAGTTACGTGATTTCAGAAGACATGCCCAGATAGTGTACCAGGATCCGTACACTTCCCTGAATCCGAGAAACACGATTGGTAAGATGATCGGTGAGCCTCTGCTCGTCCAGAAGATTGCGGACAAGAAAGAGGTGCAGGAAAAGGTATTGCATATGCTGGAAGTGGTAGGGCTGTCATCCGATTACTACGGCAGGTATCCGTTTGAGTGCTCAGGCGGCCAGCGGCAGCGGGTCGGCATTGCCCGCGCGCTTATACTGAACCCGAAGCTTATCGTCTGCGATGAAGCGGTATCGGCACTGGACGTATCTACTCAGTCCCAAATCATCAATCTGCTGGACGACATTCAGGAGGAGTTCAACCTTACCTATCTGTTCATCTCCCATGGACTGTCCGTCGTAAGGCATATGTGCAGCCGCGTGATGGTCATGTATCTCGGGAGAATGGTGGAAATCGCGGAATGTGAGGAGCTGTACCATCATCCGCTGCACCCCTACACGCAGGCATTGTTCTCCGCCATCTTGCTGCCGGATCCGGAGAAGGAACAGAACAGGATCATACTGGAAGGCGATGTGCCAAGCCCCGTCAATGTGCCGGCAGGCTGTGCATTCCATACCAGATGCAGATATGCAGACGATCGATGCAGGAAAGAGACGCCTTTGTTGCGGGAAATCGCGAATGGGCACAGTGTGGCGTGCCATCAGGCAGCAAAGCGGGGGAAAGAGTAGATGGATACGATTAAGAAAAACGGCTGCCGGATGGATATAGAACGGATAAGGGCGGACACGCCCTGCGGCAATATCTATATGAACCACGCATCCACGTCCGTTCCTCCGCTGCCGGTCATCCAGGCCGCGGGCCGGTATTATGATATCATCATGCGTTACGGCGCCACAAGCGCAAGGGCAGAAGAACTGACGCAGAAAGCATATGATTTGGCTCTAAAACGAACGGCAGGCCTCATTCATGCTAAGCCGTCAGAGATTGCGCTTATGCCGAACGGCAGTATGGGAATCGGCCTGATTGCTCTTGGGATTCCGTGGGAACGGGGACAAAATATCATATTGGATGAGATGAGCTTCATCAGCAATGCGGCTCCGTGGTTCCAGATCCGCGACCTGTACGGAGTAGAAATCCGATACGCGCCGGCAAAGCTTCCGGGACGAATAGACTGCCAGGCGCTGGAAAGCCTGATTGACCTCAATACCGCGCTTATAGCAGTGACCCATTCGGCAAACAGCCTGGGGGTGCTGCAGGACGTGGAGGCAGCCGGCCAGATAGCGAAGGAAAAAGGTGTCCGTTATCTTGTAGATGCCTCCGGTACGATAGGGGCCGTAGAGATAGACGTGACAAAGTTAAGTTGTGATTATCTGGCAGCAGCCGGGCGCAAATATCTGCGGGGACCTTCCGGATCGGGAATCTTATATGTCAGGGAGAGCAGCCAGCCAGAGCTGAGGGGAAGTATACCGGCCTGGAACAGCGGCGTCTGGGACTACCGTCAGGGAACCTTCTCCTATCACAGGGATATGCAGAAGTGGAATTACGGTGAAAAAGACTATCCGGCCATCTTCGGCCTGTCAGAAGCGGTAAAGTATCTCGAAGATATCGGCGGTGCGGTATGTGTAAAAGACAGGATTAACCTGCTGGCCGGGCGGCTGATCCGCCAGCTTCAGACAATTCCCGGACTGCAGATCATAGGGCCGGAAGAAGCAGAGAAAAGAGCAGGCGTGGTAGGCGTATGTATGGAAGGCAAGAGTATCCGGGAAATCGCGCTGTATCTGAACAGCCACAACGTAGGGATGATGGGACATCACTTCTTCTGTCCCGGAATCCAGAAGCTGTTCCAGATAGAAGGAGTCGCAAGGCTTTCTCTGCACTATTGGAATACGGAAGAAGAAATTGATTATGTGGCAGACCTGTTAATGAGACTGCAAAAGGGTGTATGAAATGAAAAGAGAAGATTACAAATACCAGAGATATCTTCAGATACTGGAAGAAGAGCTGGTGCCCGCCATGGGGTGCACCGAGCCGATAGCTATAGCGTACGGGGCCGCAAAGGCAAGAGAGATACTGGGGGCCATACCCGAGCGCATAGAAGTCTCTGTCAGCGGCAATATCATCAAGAATGTCAAGAGCGTGGTCATCCCGAACACCGGAGGACTGAAGGGCATCGAGGCTGCTGCTGTGGCGGGGGTGATAGCAGGGGATGCAGGCAAGCGTCTGGAAGTCATAGCGGAGGTCTCCGCATATAAGCGTGAGAGCATCCGGGAGTATCTGCGTACACATGGGGTCAAGGTGATGCCGGCGGAAGGAGACTCCCTGTTCGAGATCGGTATCAGGCTGATCCACAAGGAAAGTTATGTCCTGCTGAGGATTGCCCGATACCACACGAATATAGTACGGATTGAAAAAGACGGGAATATCATATTTGAGCAGCTGGAAAAAGCAGAAGCCGATGGCGTGGAAGAAGAAAACCTGCTGAACGTCAAAGACATAGTCGCATTTGCGGATGCCCTTCGTATAGAGGATATCTATCCCGTGATAGAACCGCAGATCAGGTATAACTATGCGATTGCCGAAGAAGGGATAGAAGGCGGATATGGAGCCGGCGTAGGCAGCGTCATACTGGCACATGACGGGGACGGCATAAGGAACAGGGCGAAGGCGATGGCTGCAGCAGGAGCCGATGCCCGGATGGGCGGGTGCGAATCCCCGGTCATAATCGTATCGGGAAGTGGAAACCAGGGAATCGCTGCTTCCGTTCCCGTCATCACTTATGCGAAATATCTGGATAGCGACCAGGAGACACTCGTAAAAGCATTGGCCGTGTCCAACCTTATGACGATATACCAGAGATTGCAGATAGGCAAACTGTCTGCATTCTGCGGGGCGGTAAACGCCGGATGTGCCAGCGGGACAGGCATCGCTTATCTTATGGGCGGACGTTATGAGGAAATCGCGCATACGATCGTTAATTCGCTGGCTATCGTTTCGGGCATCATATGCGACGGTGCAAAGCCGTCATGTGCGGGAAAGATTGCAGCCTCTGTAGACGCAGGGATACTCGGTTATCAGATGTACGAGGACGGCAGACAGTTCAGAGGCGGGGATGGTATCGTCACAAATGACGTGGACGGTACGATCCGTAATGTAGGGAAACTCGGCAGGGACGGAATGAGAGAGACGGATAAGGAGATTATCAGCATCATGATGAATTGCGTGGGCTGATAAGAAATAAAACAATCAAGGAGGATATGAATCATGGCAGAAGAAAGAATGGGAAATGAAAGAGAGACACAGATCAACCGCAATGCAATCGGCCACAGGGCGGCATGGATGGGCCTTATCTACGACGAGGCAGTCAAGGCAGGCGTGGACATCGAGGATGTTATGAGAAAAGCTATTGCAAGGAGAGGAGAGAAAGACGGAGAAAAATTCCGGTCCAGATGTGAGGACGCTTCAGACTTGAGCAGCTTCCGTAAGGTATTCCTCGATGACCTCGGCATGAGTACCTTTGATATGGAAGTAGATGAATGCTCGACGGAAGATTTGAAAATCCAGTTCCATTACTGTCCGCTGCTTGCTGCATGGAAAGACCTTGGCATGGACGACGACCAATGTGCCAGGCTGTGCGATATCGCCATGGACGGTGACCGTAATATCGCAAAAGCGATGGGGCTTAAGTTCGATCTGAATGGTGCGATTGCAGAAGGATGCGCCACATGCAGGCTGCATTTCCACAAGTAGTATACGCAGGGCGTGCATCACATGAAGGGGTATCCAACAGAAGAAAATTCTGGTAGAATAATACATAGGCAAAATACAATGTAAGGTGGAAATCATGCGAAATCAGGAGGACAGAAATGTCAGGTAATATAAAGCTAAAGGATCAGATCTATGAGAATATCTTGAACGAGATTATTGATGGAAATTACAGGCAGAATGACATCATAACGGAGCGTGAGCTGATTGAGAAGCATGGAGTCAGCAAGTCTCCGGTGCGGGAGGCGCTCGTGGAACTGTGCAATGAGAAGATTCTTGAAAGCCGTCCGAGGATGGGATACCAGATATGTCCGATTTCGATTAAGGAGATTTCCGATATTGTGGAGATGCGTGTCGTCCTGGAGACAGCAGCGCTTGAGAAGACCTTTGTCCAACTGAAGGACAGTCAGATAGAACTGTTGAAGAAGGATGTTCTGGAAGCGACGAAGATTCACAGTGAAAAGAAGATAGCAAGATACTGGAAAAGCAATATCAGCTTCCACCTGCTTCTGTGCAGCTTCTGCGGCAATGATAAGATCTGCGAAGCGGTAGAGCGGGCGCTGAAATTCTCTTCCAGAAGTGCGGTACAATATTACTTCTCTTCCAGCGTCCACAGGAACGAGACGACGGCCCAACGGCACATCCTGCTGATAGAAGCTCTGGAAAGGCGGAATCTGGAAGAGGCAAAAGAAGTGCTTAAGGATGATATAATGGACCTGAAACGTGAGATAGTGGAGGGAATCATAGCGTAAGGCAGGGCTGATGAGAAATAACCTGTTGGGAGGAACTGCATATGAAGATATCGACAAAAGGAATCTATGCGTTAGAGATAGCTGCTGACCTTGCGATGCATTCGGACCTCAAGCGTCTGGAAAGTCTTAAGAATATAGCAGAGCGGAGGAAACTCTCAGAAAAATATCTGGAACGCATCGTCAAATCTTTGAAAACCGCAGGAATCGTGTCCAGTGTACGCGGCGCGCAGGGCGGATATTGCCTGGCAAAAGACCCAGGGCAGCTTACCGTGCGAGAGGTGCTGGAAGCAGTGGAAGGGGAACTTGTGCCTGTAGAATGCCTTACAAAAGAAAGCAGCTGCGGTATCGACTGCAGCCTCTGTCCGACACAGGATACGTGGGGGAGGCTCCGGGATGTGATTGTAAGCGTTGCAGACGCGGTGACTGTGGGTGAGATAGCCAAAGTGGCCGCAGAGAAAAGATAGGACTAAGGGCAGGCGCCCGGCGCAGGGATGTATCAACGTACATTCTTGTGCCGGGCGTTCTTCATGTGCGGAGATTTGGAATATTTTTTCAGAAAGTATATTGACATGGTAGGAAAAAAGGTGTATAACATAAAACATATAAATCATATCGATTTAGTAGGAATTAGAATGGAGGCGCCAGAGATGAAGATATCAACCAAGGGCAGATATGGGCTGAGAGCACTTGTGGATATGGCGGCAAATACAAATGGGGAAACAGTGTCCCTCATGCAGACGGCCAGTCGGCAGAACCTGTCGCTGAACTATCTTGAGCAGGTGTTCGGCACTTTGCGCAAAGCAGGTATCGTGGCAAGCGTCAAGGGCGCCGGAGGAGGATACAGGCTTGCAAAAGATGCATCAGAGATAACGGTGAAAGAGATTCTGGAGGCTCTGGAAGGAGAATTCTCGATTGTCAACAGGACACCGGATGAAGGTGAAGATGAAGTGGAAGCGGCTATCCGGGAACTCGTCTGGGATGAAATCGACAGGATGGTGAATGAATTGTTTCAGGAGCGTACCCTTGCCAGGCTCGTGGATGAATATCGGGAAAAGCAGGAACAATTCGTTCCTATGTATTACCTGTAACGGCAGCATGCACAGGACATCACAGACGGAACAATAAAAAGGCGGTATAAGGAAAGCGAGGACAACAGTTATGAGCAGAGATTGGAAATTTGAGACATTGCAGCTACATGTAGGACAGGAGCAGCCAGACCCGGCAAGCGACGCCAGGGCGGTACCTATATACCAGACGACTTCTTATGTATTCCGTGACTGCCAGCATGCGGCAGACCGGTTCTCCCTTGCGGATGCAGGGAACATATACGGCCGGCTCACCAATTCCACGCAGGACATATTTGAGAAGCGCATGGCAGCGCTGGAAGGCGGCGTGGCAGCGCTCGGCGTAGCTTCGGGGGCAGCGGCGATAACGTATACGTTCCAGAATCTTGCCCACGCCGGTGGCCATATCGTGGCAAGCAAATACATATATGGCGGAAGCTATAACCTTCTGGAACATACGCTGCCCGCACAGGGGATAACGACGACGTTTATCGATCCCGATGAAGAAGGGGCGTGGGAAGAGGCAATACAGGACAACACAAAGGCACTGTTCCTCGAATCCATCGGCAATCCAAACGCCAATCTTGCAGATATAGAAAAAGTGGCGGAGACGGCCCACAGGCATGGGATCGTGCTCGTGATGGACAGTACGTTCGCGACACCGTATCTGCTGCGGCCATTTGAACATGGTGCAGATATCGTCGTACATTCGGCCACAAAATTTATCGGGGGGCATGGAACGGCGATTGGCGGCGTAATTATAGACGGTGGCAGATTTGACTGGAAGGCATCAGGCAGATACCCGCAGCTTACCGAACCGGATGCCAGCTATCACGGCGTCAAATTTACCGAGGCGGCCGGGGCGGCGGCATTTGTGACGAGAATCCGGGCAGTCATATTGAGGGACACAGGAGCCACGATGGCGCCGCTGCACGCATTTCTGTTTCTGCAGGGGCTTGAGACGCTGTCTCTGCGGGTGGAACGCCATGTACAGAATACGCTGCAGGTAGTCGATTACCTGAGCAGGCACCCGAAAGTAGAACGGGTGAACCATCCGATGCTGGCAGACAGCCCATACCATAATCTGTACGGCAGATACTTTCCAGAAGGGGGCTGTTCTATCTTTACCTTTGAAGTGAAAGGCGGCGAAGAGGAAGCGAGGCGCTTCATTGATAAGCTGGAAATATTTTCTCTGCTGGCTAATGTGGCAGACGTTAAATCACTTGTCATCCATCCGGCCAGCACGACACATTCCCAGATGACGGAGGAAGAGCTAGGCAATTCGGGCATACGCCCGAACAGCGTACGCCTGTCTGTCGGGACAGAACACATCGACGATATTATCCAAGATCTGGATCAGGCATTGGCGGCAATATAGCCATATATCAGTAAAGCCGGGCAATCCGGCAGCGGAAAAGGAGGAGTTTCATAATGGGACAGATATACAAGAACGTAGAAGAAATGATAGGAAGGACGCCGCTTCTGGAAGTGGCCAGAATTGAGGAGGAAAAGGGGCTGCAGGCAAAAGTGCTTGTAAAGCTGGAGCTTTTCAACCCTGCGGGCAGCGTAAAAGACAGAGCAGCCTTATCCATGCTGCTCGACGCGGAAGAGAGAGGGCTTATCGCCCCTGGTTCGACGATTATCGAACCGACAAGCGGCAATACAGGGATCGGGCTGGCTTCCGTTGCCGCGTCGAGGGGATACCGGACCGTATTTACCATGCCGGAGACGATGAGCATAGAGCGCAGGAAGCTGTTGAAAGGATATGGGGCCGAGATTGTCCTCACGGAAGGTGCCAAAGGAATGCCGGGAGCTATCGCGAAAGCAGAAGAGCTGGCGGCCAAGTCGGAAGATGCTATCGTGCTCGGCCAGTTTGTGAATGAGGCGAACCCGAGAGCGCATAGGGAAACGACAGGGCCTGAGATATGGCAAGACACAGACGGAACGGTCGACATATTCGTGGCAGGCGTAGGTACCGGTGGAACGGTCACAGGTACGGGCGCGTACCTGAAGGAAAAGAACCCGGATATAAAAGTGGTTGCCGTCGAGCCGGCCGCCTCCCCTGTCCTCTCGGGAGGAAAGCCGGGACCGCATGGCCTGCAGGGTATCGGTGCGGGATTTGTTCCGGACATACTGGACACGGACATCTATGATGAGATAATGACAGTAGAAAATGAAGAGGCTTACAATGCGTCCAGGCTTCTGGCTGCAAAGCAGGGTGTTCTCACCGGCATCTCCTCAGGAGCTGCGCTTCATGCGGCAATAACGCTGGCTATGAGAGTGGAAAATAAAGGAAAAACAATCGTAGCACTGCTTCCGGACACGGGAGAGAGATATCTGTCAACTCCGCTGTTTGAGTAAAATATTAGTTCTTGACGGAAGCTGCTATAACGTGTAAAGTTATGTTATTGAACATGAAGAGGCAGTAGAGGATAGAGGTACTATGATTACATTGACAGGGAAGAAAGTTTCGGAAGGCGTCGCAATCGGACGGCTGTCGTTTTACAGGAGAGATACAAAAGAGATCAAGAAGTTTGATGTCAAAGATGTGGAAAAGGAGATCATGAGGTTCCAGAAAGGGCGGGAGAAGGCCCTTCTGGAACTGAAAGACTTGTATACCGATTCCATTAAAGATGTCGGGGAGGCGAATGCCGCCATTTTTGAGATGCAGCAGATGATCCTGGAGGATCAGGATTATATTGACGCGATTACCGGTGTGATACTGGAACAGAAGCTGAACGCGGAGTATGCGGTACAGTCTGCTTCGGAGCGGTTTATTGAGACGTGCGTGCAGGAGGGGAAGAATTATGTCCAGGGGCATGACACGGATATCCGAGACGTGTCAAGCAGGCTCGTGCGTATTCTGTCCAGAAGCTGGAAAGACAAGCTGCTTACGGATGAACCAATCGTGCTGGCGTCTAATGAAATATATCCGAGCGAAGCGGTGCAGCTTGATAAGACGAAGATTCTCGGGTTTGTCACGAGATACGGCGCAATCAACTCACACACCGCAGTGCTGGCAAGAACGATGGGGATTCCTTCTGTCATCGGACTTGGAGAGGCGCTGAAGAAGGATTATGACGGCAAGACCATCATCATCGACGGTTTTGAGGGAAAGATATACATAGAGCCGGATTACACGACGCTAACGAGGATGAAGCAGAAGAAAGAAAGCAATGTGTCACAGGTGAAGAATCTGGAGCGTCTCAAGGGAAAGGATAACGTCACCCAGAGCGGGCAGAGGATTGACATCTGTGCCAATATCGGCAAACGGGAAGACATAGAAAATGTACTGCGCAGCGACGCCGGCGGTATCGGCCTGTTCCGGAGCGAGTTCCTCTATATGGAGAACAGGCATAAGCTGCCCACCGAAGAGCAGCAGTTCCAGACATATAAGCTGGCAGCCGAGGCCATGGGAGCGAAGCGTGTGGTCATAAGGACGGCTGACCTGGGCGGCGACAAGCAGGCAGAATGTCTTGATTTCGGAGAGGAGAGCAACCCGGCGATGGGATACCGCGGAATCCGCATCTCCCTCGATAAGGACGAGATGTTCAAGACCCAGCTGCGGGCTATACTGCGCGCCTCGGTATTTGGCAATGTTTCGATCATGTTCCCGATGATCACATCGCTCGATGAGGTGCAGAGCGCGAAGGTGATGCTGGAAGCGGCCAAGCGCGAGCTCAAAGATGAAAAGACAGCTTTTGATGAAGATATACAGGTTGGCGTAATGATAGAGACTCCGGCCGCTGTAATGATTAGCGGGGAACTCGCCAGAGAGGTGGACTTCTTCAGCATAGGGACGAACGACCTGTCACAGTATACGATGGCGGCGGACCGGCAGAACGGCAGAATCAGCAGATATTATGACCCGCATCATCCCGCACTGCTCAAGATGATCCGTATCGTGACGAACAATGTACACCTGGAGGGGAAAAGAATCAGTATCTGCGGAGATCTGGCGGCAGACCTGACGCTGACAGAGTTCTTTATCCAGATAGGCATAGACGAATTATCCGTGACACCACCTCAGGTACTTGGACTCAGGAAGAAGATCCGGGATATCCAGTAATTGGGGGGGGTAGTAAAGTGGCTGCGGTCAGGGAGCCGGGTGGCATCTGCTCCGATGCGACCGAGGCTTCGACTAGTCCACGGAATCCTAACTTTGCGGCAGAGTCGCTGATAGCAGCTCCTCTTCCGCAAACCAAGGATTCCGGGACGGATTCTCCGCCTCTTACGCTTGCACCTGCGCATCTTCCACCCGGCTCCCCGCCCGCTATCTACTTCACTAACAAGGGCGAGGGCGGTCGTGAGGCGTTGCTGGCCAGCGGATGGCCGCTGACTGCGCGAGATGAATGATAAAATATGACAAGTTTAATATGTGCAGCAAAGAACAAATTGGTCGATGTTGAGCATTAACATACGTCTCCAGCGGCGTCTATATTACTTGAACCCCCAGTTCTTTCATAAGCCCACGAATCGTCTCTTCGGACTCTTCCAAAGCCTCGGCGATTTCCTCGACAGACTTCCCTTTTTCAAGCTTCTTCTTTAGTAAATCTGTAAGCGCTTCTTTACGCCCTTCTTTCACCCCTTCGTGTCTTGCCTCTTCTTTCTCATAATATTTCTCTTCCCATGCCTGCATATATTTCACCCCGACTTCTTCACTATTGCGTACCTTCCGGACCCGGTCGTGGATGCGGCGGATGCGTTCGCTCCCGGCATGTTCTGCCGCCTCGTCCGTCGTATGCTCCACGTAGTGCAGGAACTCCGCCAGCTCCTGTGGGACCTTATCGTCATTCGCTCCACGGGTGTTCAGGAAGATCCGGGTCGCCCCGTCTTCTAAGATGCATCCCGGCTCTTCCTCGCACACGGCCCGGAAGGTGTACCGGTACTTCCCGCAGCCGAACAGGTCGAAGGGCGTGATCATGATGAGATAGGACTCGTTCAGCTGGCTGTAGTCCGGAATCCCGGGCTCCAGCAGGGAGATGTCCAGGCGGACGGAGCGGGCCTCCGGCGAAATCCGAAGCTCCTTCTCCGCCTCGTTCTGGGTAAGGAGCGGGACATCCCTGCCCAGGATGATGCCGAGCGCCTCCTGTTGGGCCAGGGGGTCCTCCATCACTTCCTCGAAGAGGAAACGGTCCGTAAGGTTCAGTTTGTTTAATGGTATCAGCTTTTGTCTTTTGTTCATATGGTTCTCCTTCATTTTATCATACTTTATCCACGGTTAACAGACGGAAAACAAAAGAACAGCCCCCATAGGCATCCCTCCTTCGCATAAAAGATTTGTTACAAACATCGGATAGGTACGGCGATCTGCCGTAGATGAAATCAGAAAATCAGAATGTTTGAATTGTGTTCATATGATATCACACATCGCCGTTTTGTTCAATGGGGGTTTAGTGAAGTGGACGCCGCTGGGGAGGTATGGGGCAGATGCTCCGATGCGTCCGGGAACTACGACTATCACACAGATTCCTAAGCCTGTGGGGTGTTCGCCGATAGCGGCTCTCACCCCACAAGCCAAGGAATCTGGTGAGGATTCTCCGTCCCTTCCGCTTACACCTGCGCATCTGTCCCATACCTCCCCATCGGCTATCTACTTTACTGGCATGGGCGGGGGCGGCTGTGTAACACGATTGGCTGATGGAAGGGATTTGGCTGTGTCAGCATAGTGAAAAGGGGCTAAGCAGGCTGATAACTTTAGTTGAAAGTAATCGTAATGAAGAAGAGCCGGTATCAGGTACGGGGATGTTGGGATGACATTCCCTGCCTGGTTCCGGCTCTTCTTGCAGCAACGGCGTGCTCGCCTCGCTGTAATTGATTCACAACGAACATATTCGCCAGCCTGATTCATCTGGACTTTCAAAACTCTTATCATTCATCTGCTCTTTGTGTTATTCACATTAAGCTTGCGATATTTTATCACTTAACTGACGCAGCCAGCGTTCATCCGCTGGCCAGTAACGTCACACAGCCGCACTCGCCCTTGTCAAGTGAAGTAGATAGCGGGCGGGGAGCCGGGTGGGAGATGCGCAGGTGTAAGCGGGAGAGGCGGAGAATCCTTTCCGTAGCCCTTATCCTGCGGGATGCAAGCAGCAGGAGCGTGATAACGTTGGCAATCAATGCGGTGTCCGAGTGGAGGAACGAGGCAGCGATCATGGAAAAGCTCGTCACGCCGCCATTTATTATCTTATGGGGAACGGTCAGGAACGCATATGCCCATGTTATCAGAATATTTTCTAATATAATTTTTACATATCTCATATCATCTATTCTCCAGATTCGAGCCATATAGTAATGCCACTGAATAACAGTATAGAACATTTTAAAAAGAAAAACTATTCTGATAATCTCTTTGTCAAATGTGCATAATAAAATAAAGTTCTTTTTGGTGGTTATTATTGGCGGAATTTAATTGACAATGACTGAAAATGATTATATTATAATAACAGAAGTGAACGAAATTGGAAGAATATGAATGATAATGACTATCTTAAAGACTGGAGGTACTAATATGCTGGCGGAGGAACGTTACAACGAGATACTTAAGCTTGTAAATGACAAAAAGACGGTTACGGTCCAGGAACTGACCGAGCAGCTTGACACATCGGAATCCACCATAAGGAGAGACCTGACCGCGCTGCACCGGAAAGGCAGCCTTATCAAGGTGCACGGCGGGGCGACGGCGGTGAATCTGGAGGTTATGACGAAGGACGCATCGCTGTCGGTAAGAAGAGACCTGAATATTGAAGAGAAGGTGGCGATTGCAAAGCATGCCGCCGCGCTCATAGAAAAAGATGATTTTGTCTATATGGACGCGGGGAGCAGCGTGGATTTGCTGATTGACTATGTTACAGAGCTGGATGCGGTATATGTGACCAATGCCATTGGGCATGCGCAGAAGCTGCTGAAAAAAGGATGCAGTGTCTATCTCCTCGGGGGAGAGCTGAAAGAGGCGACAGAAGCGATAGTCGGGGCAGAGGCTATAGAGAGCCTGAAGAAATACAACTTCACGAAGGGGTTTTTTGGGACGAACGGCGTGAGCAGGGACAAAGGCTTCACGACACCGGATATCACTGAGGCGCTCGTGAAGGAGAAAGCAGTCTCGCAGTGCCGGAAAAGTTATATACTGTCAGATTCAAGCAAAATCAATCAGGTCTCATCCGTGACATTTGCAGATTTTGACGGTTGCACGGTGGTGACGACAAGGCTGCATGACGATTCATACAGGGCTTGCAGGAATGTAGTGGAGGTAGAAGGATGATTTATACGGTAACTTTCAACCCGTCGCTGGATTATGTAATCCAGACGGAGAAGCTTACCCCGGGTGAGATTAACCGGACGGCAGGCGAGCATATCTATCCGGGCGGCAAAGGCAACAATGTCTCTGTCATGCTCTCGAATCTTGGGCGCAAGAGCAGGGCGCTTGGATTCGTAGCCGGCTTTACCGGGGATGCGCTGGAACAGATGCTGAACGGCTGCGGCTGCGATACAGATTTTATCAGGCTTGGGCAGGGGTTTACGAGAATCAACGTCAAGATTAATGACGGACAGGAAACAGAGATTAACGGACAGGGCCCTTCCATTACGGAAGAGGCGCTGCAAGAGCTGTATGGGCGGCTGGACAGTCTGGAAGCAGGCGACTTTCTTGTATTGGCAGGAAGCATTCCCGATACGATGCCGCCGGATATCTACGAGAAGATTATGGCGAGGCTAGATGGACGTGAGATTCACATCGCGGTAGACGCGACGAAGGAGCTGCTGCTGAACGTACTGAAGTATCATCCATTTCTAATAAAGCCGAATAACCATGAACTGGGCGAGATGTTTGGCACAGTGCTGGATTCAGAAGAAGATATCATACGGCATGCCCGCATGCTACAGGAGAAAGGGGCCCGGAATGTGCTCGTGTCTATGGCGGGGGACGGAGCTATCCTCTTAACGGAAGAACAGACGATATGCAAAGGCCGGCCGCCCAAAGGCGAGGTTAAAAATTCGGTAGGTGCCGGAGACTCTATGGTAGCAGGATTTCTAACCGGGTGGATGAATACGGGAGACTACGAAAAAGCATTTAAGCTGGGCATTGCGGCGGGAAGCGCCACGGCCTTCACGAGCTGGCTGGCCGGCAAAGAAGAGATAGTGGAGCTGCTCGGGGAAGAACCGTCAGAGTATAGATTATAGGAGGAATGTATATCATGAAAATCGTAGACTTGCTCAAAAAGGCAAGCATTGAACTGGATGGTGCAGTGAACACGAAGGGTGAGACCATTGACCGGATGGTGGAACTCATGGCGGCAGGGGGCAATATCTCCGACATAGATGCGTACAGGGCAGGCGTCTATAAAAGGGAAGAAGAAGGTACGACAGGTATCGGAGAAGGAATCGCCATACCACATGCCAAGACGAATGCGGTCAAGGCCCCGGGGCTTGCAGCCATGGTGGTAAAAGACGGCGTAGATTATGACTCGCTGGATGGACAGCCGGTACACCTTATCTTCCTGATTGCGGCACCGGATACGGAAGACAATATACATCTGGAGGTACTTAGCAGGCTGTCTATGCTGCTTATGGATGACAGCTTCCGGGAGCATCTTATGATGGCAGGATCCGCAGATGAATTCCTGAAAGTAATAGATGAGGCCGAGCGTGCCAAGTTTCCGGAAGATCAGGAAGAAGAAAGTAAAGTAGAAAAAAAAGAAGAAAAGCCGGCAGGGGAAGCCTTCCGCATACTGGCAGTCACCGCGTGTCCGACCGGAATCGCCCATACGTATATGGCGGCGGAGAGCCTGGAGAACAAAGCTGCAGAGATGGGATATACGATTAAGGTAGAGACGAATGGTTCAGGTGGAGATAAGAATGTTCTGACAGCTGCCGAGATAGCCGCATGTGACTGCATCATCATCGCCGCGGACAAGGATGTCAAGATGGCACGGTTTGACGGTAAGCCGGTCCTTATGACTAAGGTGGCAAATGGCATCAGCAAAGCGGAACAGCTGATTACAGAAGCTGTCAGCGGCAATGTTCCTGTCTACCACAGCAAAGGCGGCGAAGAAGAGAGCATGTCTGATGATGGGGAAAGCCTCGGACGCAAGATATATAAGAGCCTGATGAACGGCGTGTCCCACATGCTTCCGTTCGTCATCGGCGGCGGTATCCTGATTGCCTTATCCTTCCTCGTGGACGGGGCCAATGCCGGAGGAGCGGACTTTGGCAAGGGGAGCCCTCTGGCGCTGTTCTTCAACACAGTCGGCAATACGGCATTTGGAATGATGTTCCCGATACTTGCAGGTTATATCGCTATGGCTATCGGTGACAGGCCGGCACTCATGCCAGGTATCGTGGGCGGCCTTCTGGCCAAGGCAGGAACTTCTGTCATGCTTCCGGAGGAGGAATGGATCTCATCGGGCTTCTTCGGAGCACTTATCGCCGGTTTTGTGGCCGGATACCTCATGGTGCTCATCAAGAAGCTGCTTGGCAGGCTGCCAAAGTCGCTGGAGGGTACGAAACCGGTGCTGCTGTTTCCTTTCTTAGGTATCCTGTTTATGGGTATCATCATGATATATATCGTGAATCCGCCGATAGGAGCATTCAATACGTGGCTGAATGACATGCTGGCAGGGATGGGAGAATCCAGTAAGATTCTGCTCGGAGCAGTGCTTGGCGGCATGATGTCCATTGATTTCGGAGGTCCGTTCAACAAGGCCGCCTATGTGTTCGGTACGGCAGCAATCGCGAGCGGCCAGATCGATATCATGGCGGCGGTCATGATAGGAGGCATGACGCCTCCACTGGCAATCGCGCTTGCGACGACATTCTTCAGGAACCGGTTCACGAAGAACGAGAAGCAGACGACCATAACGAACTATATCATGGGGCTGTCTTTTATAACAGAAGGTGCGATTCCGTTCGCAGCAGCGGATCCACTTCGTATCATTCCTCCGTGCGTGCTAGGCTCCGCGGTGGCTGGGGCGCTCTCCATGGCCTTCGGCTGTGGATCCAGAGCACCTCATGGCGGCATCTTTGTCATCGGGATTATCGAAAATGCACCGATGTTCTTACTGGCGATGGCAGCAGGCGCTGTTGTGTCCATGGCCGGAATCGTACTTTTGAAACGGCCGCTTCCGGAAGAAAAACGGTAGCAGCATCAGGCACATGGTTCTGTAATCTGTTTGGAACCTGACAGTATCATATTAAGGAAGAAAAGGAGAGAAGATTATGAAAGAATTTAGGTATGTACTCACGGACAAGGAAGGAATCCACGCAAGGCCAGCAGGACTTCTCGTCAAGAAGGCGAATGGATTCCAGTCTGAGATAAAGATTGGAAAAGGCGAGAAGAGCGCGGATGCCAAGAGAATCTTTGGCGTGATGGGGCTTGGTGCCAAGTGCGGCGAGGAAGTATTCATGACGGCTGAAGGTGATGACGAAGAGAAGGCTGTCAGCGAGCTGGAAGCATTTATGAAGGAAAACTTATAATTCACTGCAAAAAAGGGAATGGTTCGAGATGATTACGTTAGAAGGTAAAAGTGTATACGGCGGTATCGCAATCGGTAAGATTGCATTTTATAAAAGAGATGAGATTACTATCAAGAGATGCCATGTGAAGGATACGGATCAGGAAGTGAAACGGTTTGAAGAAGCCAGGGCCAAAGCCTCCTTGGAGCTTCAGGAACTGCATGACAAGGCGATGGAAGATGTGGGCGAGGCGAACGCCATGATCTTCGAAATACATCAGATGATGCTAGAGGATCTGGATTATGTAGAGTCCGTCGTCAATATAATTACGACCCAGGAAGTGAACGCCGAGTACGCCATCGGCACTACAGCCGACAATTATGAGGCTATGTTCCAGGCGATGGATGACGCGTATATGCAAGGACGTGCCGCTGACGTCAGAGATGTGTCCGAACGGCTTCTCCATGTGCTGTGCAAAAGCCAGGGGAGCCCGATGTCAATCGACGGGCCGGTCATCATCGCGGCCGACGATCTCGTGCCGAGCGAGACGGTGCAGCTGGACAAGGAAAAGGTGCTGTCATTTGTGACGATGTATGGATCGTCCAATTCCCATACGGCGATTCTTGCCAGGACGATGAATATTCCGGCAGTCATTGGGGCGGGAGAAGGCCTCAGGCCGGAGTATGACGGCAGGACTGCGGTTGTAGACGGCTTTGAAGGCAAGATATACATCGAGCCCGATGCGCCGACGATGGAACGGATGAAGAAGAAGCAGCAGGAAGATATGGCACAGAAAGAACTTCTGCTGCAGCTCAAAGGGAAGGATAATATCACGGCGGGAGGGCAGAAGATAGACGTATATGCCAATATAGGCAATATGGCCGACGTCGGAGCTGTACTTAAGAATGACGCAGGCGGTATCGGGCTGTTCCGAAGCGAGTTCCTCTATCTGGAGAGCAGCACGTACCCGACGGAAGAGCAGCAGTTTGGAGTATATAAGACGGTAGCAGAGAATATGGCGGGTAGGAAAGTGATTATCCGGACGCTCGACATCGGCGCAGACAAGCAGGCAGAGTATTTCGGTCTTGACAAGGAGGAGAATCCCGCGCTCGGATACCGGGCGATTCGTATCTGCCTCACGCAGACCGACATCTTCAAGACGCAGCTTAGGGCGTTGTACCGGGCTTCCGCCTTCGGGCAGATAGCCATCATGTTCCCGATGATCATTTCGGTAGCAGAGGTAAAGAAGATCAAAGAAATCATCGAAGAGGTGAAAGCGGAACTGCAAGAAGAAGGCATCAGCTTCCGGGAAGACGTGGAAATCGGAATCATGATAGAGACGCCGGCCGCTGTCATGGTGAGCCGTGAACTGGCAAAAGAGGTTGATTTCTTCAGCGTAGGAACGAACGACCTGACCCAGTATACGCTGGCGATCGACAGGCAGAATGAGAAGCTGGATGAATTCTATGACGCCCATCATCCCGCCGTACTCGCCATGATTCGTATGGCGGCAGAGAGCGCACACGCAGAAGGCAGATGGATCGGCATATGCGGAGAGCTGGCCTCCGACCTGGCGCTGACCGGTACCTTCCTGTCTATGGGAATCGATGAACTGTCGGTATCTCCCGGCATGGTGCTTCCGCTCAGAAAAAAAATCCGGGAGTCATAAAATTAAGCAGACCCGTTTACATTACGGGTCTGTTTTGTTACACTAAAATATGCTATACTATTCATGTAGGAAAGAGAGAACAAATACTACAAAGGAGGGAATTCAATGTTAGAAAAGCTATTCAAACTCAGTGATAACGGTACAGATGTGAAGACAGAGATTCTGGCCGGAATCACGACATTCATGACGATGGCGTATATTCTGGCTGTCAATCCGAGCATCCTGTCCGCTACCGGCATGGATTCTGGGGCAATCTTTACAGCGACTGCTCTTGCCGCTCTCGTTGGTACGCTGCTTATGGCTATCTGCGCCAACTATCCATTTGCTCTTGCGCCTGGTATGGGGCTGAACGCATATTTTGCGTACACGGTCGTACTGGGAATGGGGTATAAGTGGGAGGTAGCGCTCACCGCAGTGTTCGTGGAAGGTATCATCTTTATCATCCTTTCCCTTACAAATGTGCGTGAGGCCATCTTCAACGCTATTCCAAAGAACCTGAAAGCGGCAGTAAGCGTTGGCATCGGCCTCTTCATCGCTTTCATCGGCCTTCAGAATGCCAATGTAGTCACGGGAGGATCTACACTGCTCCAGCTGTTTACGCTGGACGGATACAATGCGGCCAAAGGAGTGGAGGCATCCTTTAATGATGTGGGTATCACCGTGCTTCTGGCGGTCATCGGCATCATCATTACCGGTATACTTGTCATCAAGAACATAAAGGGTAATATTCTCTGGGGTATCCTGATTACCTGGGTGCTCGGTATTATCTGCCAGTTTGCCGGACTCTATGTACCGAACCCGGAACTTGGATTCTACGGGCTGCTCCCGGATTTTAGCGGAGGACTGTCCATACCAAGCCTGGCGCCGGTATTTATGAAGCTGGACTTTTCAGGAATTTTTACCGTTAACTTTGTCGTAGTCATATTTGCGTTCCTGTTTGTAGATATGTTTGATACGATTGGGACCTTGATTGGCGTATCTTCCAAAGCAAACATGCTTAACGAAGAGGGAAAACTTCCGCGTATCAAGGGTGCCCTGCTGGCGGATGCCGTAGCGACGACGGCAGGCGCGGTATTGGGAACGACGACAACTACTACATATGTAGAGAGTGCATCCGGCGTATCAGAGGGAGGAAGGACAGGACTTACCGCGGTAACGACGGCGATTCTATTCGGACTTGCGCTGTTCCTGTCACCAATCTTCCTGGCGATTCCTTCATTTGCCACAGCTCCGGCTCTTGTAGTCGTAGGCTTCTATATGCTGACGAACGTAGTGAATATCGATTTTGAAGATTATGCCGAGTCGATTCCATGTTATATCTGTATTCTGGCGATGCCGTTCTTCTACAGCATTTCCGAAGGTATCTCCATGGGAGTCATCTCTTTCGTAGCGCTGAATCTGCTCACAGGAAAGGCGAAGGAGAAGAAGATCAGTCTGCTCATGTACATACTGGCCATATTGTTTATCCTAAAATACATATTCCTGTAATGGGCTTTGCATGCAAGAAGAGCCAGAATCAGGCCGGTAAGGCCGATTCTGGCTCCTTTTTATTCTATTGGAAATTCTTATGTAACGCATAATTTATGACTAGAACGATATCTCACCGTCGGCTTTTTTCACGGGACGTCCGCCGTCTCCTTCATACGTCCGCCCCCATCCGGTAATCACGGAGAAGAGCAATACGAGGAACAGAGAGAAGCAGTAGAACATGAATCCCCCCACCTGGGTGACAGACAGTGCTTGGGCGTATTCATATCCGGCTGTGAGGGAGGAGCCGATGAATACGAAGACGCTCAGGAAAGGGACGGCAAGGACGATAGAATTGGCAAAACCGTCAAGGAGGTTGGCGCGGCGGTAAGGGTGCAGGCCGGCACGCTTTCCAATCTCGTTCTGAATCTTTCCGAAGGTCGCCATAGAGGCGCTCGTCACGCCGCCGAAGAACATCGTAGTGACAGAGATGCCGAGCATCATGGCAATCTCCGCACCGCAGGCGCTCTTGCCAAGCCTGCTCCCGAGAATCATGTCTGTAATCCTTTCCAGAGCCCCGGCTGCCGTAAGTACGCCCATGATGCCGTACACGGAGATTACGAGGGTTATGGTGGCAATCATGCCATTGATGCCATCCGTGAGGAATCCGGCGGGGGCACCGTCTTTGACAGAAAGGATGCTGTCCGGGGTGAGAAGACGGAAGGCCAGCCCGATAATCGTTCCAAGAATCAGCCCCACCGTAATCGCCTTATAGATGTTCCGTGTCTTTACGGCGGTAATCAGCATAAGCGCCACTGGAACGAGCATTACCAGGGTGACAGGATTCTTATTTTCAGCGAGAATCTCTTTTGCTCCGCTTCCGGAAGTTCCGCCGCCGCCGAAGATCCAGAATAAGGCAAAGGAGATGGCGCCGGCTGCAAGCGAATACTTCAGGCGGCTGGCAACGCACCCGCCTACATCTGCAAACCCGGATTTCTTCGTATATTCCTGCGTGCCGGCTGAGATGATAGTCGTATCTGATATCGGGGCCACATTGTCACCGAAGATTCCGCCGCATACGATAGCGCCCGCAAGGGCGGACGGATTGCTGCCGAGTAGGATGCCGGCTGCATAGAAGATGGGAAAGCAGGTGAACATCGTCCCGAGGGAGGATCCGGTGGCAGAGGCGATGACGCATACGGCAAAGAATGTAAATGCTGTAAACAGGCCTCCGTCCACGTTCAGGCTGTCTGCAAGCCACACAAAACCGGTTGAGATATTGGTCGCTTTGATCATGGCCGAAAACATGCCGATGATAAGTAATAGTACCGTCACCGGAACTGCCTCTCTGGCGCCGGCATACACGGCTTCCCAAAACCGCTCGTAATCCCCTCTTCTCGTAAACAGGGCGCTGATCAGAAGCGCGACGAAAGCTCCCATTGCAAGGGCATACATCTCGAACGTCTTAAACACTACAAAGTATAAGATACAGAAGAATAAGAAGATGCATACCGGGAGGAATGCCACGCCACACCCTCCTCTGAATTCAAGTTTTTTCTTTTCCATGTCATTGATTCTCCTATTGTGCAGTTAACTTTGTTCCTTTTCATTGATATTCATGTGCATGATGCTGCGGTATTTGGAACCGACGGTACGTTCCAGCTCAAAGGGCTCTCCTTCCGGCGCGGGATATTCCCGCAGGAAGTCCCTTATCTTGCAGATTTCAGCTTCCGTCAGTTCAAATCCGAAGATTCTGGCATTAGACCGTACATGGCGGCTGTTGCGTATTCCGATGATGGCTCCCGCCACGCCGTCCTGGCACAGGATATATTTGGATGCCACGTTGGATATGCTTACATGATATTTTTCCGCAATGCCGGCCAGCAGCCGGAGCAGGTCCTGATAGCCCTCCCATCCAAGGGTATCTTCAATAATCTGGAGATACTTGACCTGAGAGCGTGTCTCAGGCTCGGCGGCGGCTTCCCCGATCCATCTCTCTGACAGGAATCCGCCGGACAACGTACCGTAGCAGAGCATTTTGATATCATTTGCCCTGCAGTATTCGAGAAGCGTGCGTTCCGGACGCCTGTCGAACAGGGAATACTGGGCCTGCATGGACACGACCGGTATTCCGGCATCTACCAGCTCCTCCAGATGGGCCGTATCAAAGTTCGTGACCCCGATATTGCGTATCTTCCCCTTTTCCTTCAGCCGCAGCAGGCTGCCTGCCGTCTCCACACAGCCCGGCACGTCATAGTCCCACCAGTGGAACTGTACAAGGTCCAGAGTGTCACGGTTCAGCCTCTTCAGGCTGCGGTCGATAATACGCTCGGTAAATGCATAATCCACCTGGCTCAGATAATTGATATCCGGCACGTATTTCGTGTGGATCTGGATGTCGTCTGCAGAGACTCCGTGCCCGGCCTTCAACTCCGTAATGAATGTACCGATAAATTCTTCCACCCCGGTATAGATATCCGCACAGTCAAAGGTAGTGAAGCCTTGTTCCACCAGCATATGGAATGCATGCATCACATCCTTGAAATCAAGGCGGGCCTGCAGGCTGTGTCCTTCCGACAGCTGCCAGCAGCCGTTCAGTACCCGGCTGATGGTATAGTCTTTGGTCAGTTCAATTCTCTCATTCATTCTCGTGTTCCTCCGTCTGATTTATAAGGTCATCGTTTTTTGAACGTATGCTTTCAACAGTACATTCAGAATGCCGCAGCGTCCGGGTCCCGATTCGTGTGATTTTGAACCTGGCCCCGCAATTGGGATCCGGGCAGGCGATGACAGAGTCGGAGAGCATCCAGTCATTTTCGTGCAGCTCTCTCTGCTTCGCAGGGAGAAGTGGGAGAAGGGCCGCAAGAGAATACATGGAGAAAGAGGAGTTCTGTGGAAATACGAGATTCTCCCCTTTTACGAGAAAATAGTCCCCCACCTCATGGCTGCATACCATCGGCTTATCTGAGCCGATGACTTCTACCTTTAGATCGTACAGTGTAAATTCATCATTCATTGACATCGTCCTTTCTGTTAGTTATTATCAGGAAGCGCGGCTGCGCATGCAATAAAAAAAGTCCTTGAAAACAATTGTTTTCAAGGACAGGCTGAACTCCTGCGGTGCCACCTTGCTTGGTATGGACATACCCTCTCAGCAGGATGCATGACAACATCCCCGGCCCTTTAACGCCGGCCTCTGCGTCTCGGCTACTTGGAATACGTTCACCTTGCCCTCTGAGGCCCACTTGCTGTCACTGGCGTCTGTCCGGCTTACACCATCCCGGATTCGCTTAAGACCGTTTGGCAGCATAACTTCCTCATCATCGGTTTTTTGATTTTCGTGTATTATAACACTGAAAGTCCGGGTTGTCAAACAGTTATAATACGTATCTGTCATGATAGTAATAATTATGCAGTTGTGTTAAAATGTATAAAATAAGTAGAGGAGGATGTGCCTTATGGATAAGAAGATTATGGAGATACCCCTTGTAAAGAAGATTGCAGCTGCGGAGGAGACCGCATGGGTCAATCCCGGGCTCAGGCCCTACGGGGAAGTCAGCCTGGAGGTGACGATGGAAGATATCGAAGACGCGGAGGACAGACTGGCCCGTTTCGCCCCGTTCATCGTGAAATGCTTTCCAGAGACCGCTGACCGGGGCGGGCTCATCGAGTCCGTGCTGACTCCGGTGCCGAAGATGCAGGCGTATCTGGACAAGGCATATGGAAGTGGCATCCGGGGACGCCTGATGGTAAAGCAGGACAGCCATCTCGCGATCGCCGGTTCCGTAAAGGCGAGAGGCGGCATCTATGAAGTGCTGAAGCACACGGAGGATCTGGCGCTGGAAGCAGGTCTGATAACGCTAGGGGATGACTACTCCGTCCTTGCGTCTGATTCGTGCAGGAAATTCTTCAGCCAGTATACGATACAGGTCGGTTCCACAGGAAATCTGGGCCTAAGTATCGGAATCGCCAGCGCGGCCGTGGGCTACGAAGTCATCGTCCATATGTCCGCGGATGCAAGGCAGTGGAAGAAGGACATGCTGAGAAGCCACGGGGTGAAAGTGGTCGAATATGCATCCGACTACAGCGAGGCGGTTAAAAACGGCAGACGGGAATCAGACGCCAATCCGAAGAGCTACTTTATCGATGATGAGAATTCAAAGAATCTATTTATGGGCTACGCGGTAGCTGCAAAGCGTCTCAGAAGCCAGCTGGAAGAGCTGGACGTCAAGGTAGATGAAGCCCATCCGCTGTTCGTCTACATCCCGTGCGGCGTCGGCGGAGCTCCGGGCGGGGTTACGTTCGGGCTCAAGGAACTGTGGGGGGACAATGTACACTGCTTCTTCGTAGAGCCGGTACAGGCCCCGTGCATGCTGCTCGGCATGGCTACAGGGCTGCACAACGACATCTCTGTACAGGATGTCGGACTGACCGGCCTGACTCATGCAGACGGGCTGGCCGTAGGGCGTCCGTCAGGTTTTGTCGGCAAGGTGATGGAACCGCTCCTAAGCGGGGAATTTACATTGAAAGACAAGTGGCTGTACGAGTACATGCGTAATCTTCTTGAGACGGAGGACATCTTCCTGGAGCCGAGCGCATGTGCGGCGTTTGATGGACCTGCGAGACTGCTTAAGTATGAGGAGACACGCGCCTATATCCGGGAGCACGGGCTGGAAGACAAGATGAAAGACGCGGTACATATCGCATGGGCTACAGGGGGCAGGCTCGTGCCGGAAGACGTCCGGGAGGAATACAAGAAGACTTATCTGGATTGAGACGGAGTATAAAAGGAGGTTTGCAACGATGCCCCTCCATGATGGAATCCCAGACCATTGACAAGGCATGACATCGATGGTACTCTTTTGAAGTATGAGTTTTACACAGGAGGAAGAGAGAATGGGAAATGAGAAAGCTAAGACATATGCAAGCCCTTATGAACTGGAAGGGAGGATTCCGTTCGGACAGGCGGTTGTACTTGGGCTGCAGCATGTGCTCGCCATGTTTGTAGGGAACCTGACGCCGCTGCTGATTATCGGAGGGATGTGCGGACTTGGAGATGCGGGAGTGTTGAGAGATGTGCTGCAGAGCGCTATGCTCATAGCTGGGGTGGTATCGCTTGTCCAGCTCTTCACCATAGGGCCTGTCGGCGCGAGGCTGCCGATTATCATGGGGACGAGCTCCGGATTCATCGGAGTGAGCAAGGGGATATGCGCATCCATGGGCGGCGGTGTGATTGCCTACGGTGCTATACTTGGTGCAAGCCTGATTGGAGGGCTGTTCGAGGGGGTGCTCGGTTTCTTTCTGAAACCTCTGAGACGGTTCTTCCCGCCGGTCGTGACCGGCACGGTAGTGATGGCCATCGGGCTTTCGCTCATATCTGTCGGCATCAATTCCTTCGGCGGCGGCAATACGAACGGCGACTTCGGATCTCCGGTGAATCTGCTCGTAGGTGCCGTCGTGCTGGTAAGCATCATCCTGCTTAAGCACTTTACAAAAGGAATCAGCAGCGCGGCATCTATCTTGTTCGGCATTATCATCGGATATATCGTATGTGCGGTGCTGGCACTGTTCCTTCCGACCACATATGAGTATGTGGATGCCGGGACGCAGAAGGCGGTCACCGCTACATGCTCCTGGGTACTGGACTGGGGGAAGGTGGCAGGAGCGGACTGGTTCGCACTGCCTAAGTTCATGCCGGTCAAGTTTGTCTTCGATGTCAAGGCGGTCGTACCGATACTGATTATGTTCATTGTCACGGCAGTTGAGACCATAGGAGATATCTCCGGCATTACAGAAGGCGGTCTCGGCAGAGAAGCTACGGATAAGGAGCTGTCAGGCGGAGTCATATGTGACGGTCTTGGATCTTCATTTGCTTCATTTTTCGGAGTGCTGCCTAACACTTCCTTCAGCCAGAATGTGGGGCTTGTGGGGATGACGAAGATTGTCAATCTGTTCGCGCTGTCCATGGGCGCGGGCATCCTCGTGCTCTGTGGATTCTTTCCCAAGATTGCCGCTCTGTTCGAGATGATGCCGCAGTCCGTGCTTGGCGGCGCTGCGGTCATGATGTTCTCGTCTATCGTAGTCAGCGGGATCCAGCTTGTGACAAAGGGAGGCGTCAATAACAGGGTTGTCACGATTGTGGCGGTGGCACTCGGTTTCGGCTACGGGCTCGGCTCTACGGCAGACGTGCTGAACCAGCTCCCGGAGTGGGTGGGCTATGTCTTCGGAGGTTCCGGCATCGTCCCTGCGGCATTGGTAGCCATGGTGCTGAATATAGCAATTCCGGAAGGGAAAGACCCGTTTGCAGAAGAAAATGAGGAATAAAAGATGAACTTACTGACAATGGAAGGTATCACAAAGTCCTATACAGATAAGCTCCTGCTGGACGGTGTGGATTTCAGTATCAATGACAATGATAAAATCGGCATCGTCGGCGTCAACGGAACCGGCAAGAGTACCCTGCTCAAAGTTGTGGCAGGCATAGAGAAGGCGGACAGCGGCATCATAAGCGCGGGTAATAATGTGAAGCTGCGCTATCTGCCCCAGAATCCCGTATTTGATGAAGCAGCAACTATTTTAGAAGCGGTTCTGAAGGACAATGTGGACAAGGGCAATGAATGGACGATGGAAAGTGAAGCCAAGGCGATGATCAACCGCCTTGGCCTTCCTTCTTATGACACGAAAGCAGATACGCTGTCCGGAGGCCAGAAGAAGCGGACAGCGCTGGCAGGAGCGCTTCTGGCACCTGTGGATATACTTGTGCTCGATGAGCCGACCAACCATCTCGACGGTGCTATGGCAGAGTGGCTGGAACAATATCTTGTTAAGTTCCGGGGGGCTATCGTGATGGTGACCCATGACCGTTACTTTCTGGACAGGGTGGCAACCAGAATCGTTGAGATTGAGAGGGCGTCGCTCTACAATTATCCCGGCCGCTATTCCGATTATGTGAATCTGAAGATGCAGCGCCAGGACATGGAGAGCGCGGCCGAGAGGAAGAGGCAGAGCCTGCTTCGGACGGAGCTCAAGTGGCTGGCACGGGGGGCGCGGGCCAGGTCCACGAAACAGAAAGCCCACATCGGCAGAATCGAGGCGCTTCAGGAACAGAGCGCTCCGGAACAGGAGAAAAGCGTGTCGATGAGTTCTCTGTCTTCCAGAATGGGAAAGAAGACGGTGGAGGCTGCGCACATAGCAAAATCATACGGCGGACAGACTGTAATAGCGGATTATTCCTATACCTTTCTCCGGAATGACCGCATCGGCATCGTTGGTGAAAACGGGTGTGGCAAGAGTACGCTGCTAAAGATCATCACCGGGAACCTGGAACCGGATTTTGGCAGCGTGGAGATAGGCGAGACGATTAAGATGGGTTATTTTTCTCAGGAAAATGAGTATATGGATGATTCCATGCGCGTCATCGATTACGCGAAGGAAGCAGGAGAGTATGTCACCATACCGGAAGGGACGATAAGCGCATCCCAGATGCTGGAACGCTTCCTGTTTGACGGCACGCTTCAGTGGAGCCGGATAGGGAAGCTGTCCGGCGGGGAGAAACGAAGGCTGTATCTGCTGCGTATCCTTATGGAGGCGCCCAATGTACTGGTATTGGATGAGCCGACGAACGACCTCGACATCCAGACGCTGAACGTGTTGGAGGACTATCTGGACGAGTTTGACGGAATAGTGATAGCCGTATCACATGACCGTTATTTTCTGGATCGTATCGTCAACAGAATCTTCGCATTTGAAGGAGAAGGCAGGATAGCCCAATATGAAGGCGGATACTCGGACTATCTGCTTAAGAAGGGCCAAAGTGGGCACAGTGAACCTGAACGGGAGAAAGGGCAGAAGGAAAAGACGGCGAAATCATGGAAAACGGGTGAGAAGAAGCTGAAGTTCACTTACAAAGAAAAGCAGGAATTTGAAGCGATTGACGGAGAGATTGCGGCGCTTGAAGAGCAGGTTAAGAACCTGGAGGAACGCATGCTTGAGAATGCCACCAACTCTGCCGCCTTGAATGAATTGATGCAGGAGAAGAAAGATACGGAACAGATGCTGGAGAATAAGATGGAGCGGTGGGTATATCTGAATGATCTCAATGACAGGATAAACAGCCAGAGTTAAGCATTGACTGGCTGCTTTTCCTGTGATACGATAAAATAAGAAACAACAAAAAACATGGAGACTTATATAGGTTCATAATCGGTTGAACGTTTCTACCAACTACCGTAAATAGTTGTCTATAAGAATCCGCAGGATGTAACAGTCTGCGGATATCTGCGGACTGCTACGGAAGAAGGAGGTATGACCGGTGAATGGATCTATTTTTATATTAAAAGGAGATATCTGCTACAGCAGGACTCCGTCAGAGCTTGCGGTACAAAAGGACGGGTATGTAGTATGCAGGGACGGAACATCGGAAGGTGTATATGAGAGGCTCCCGGATGCATATGAGAACTGTCCGGTGCAGGATACGAAAGGGGCGCTCATCGTGCCCGGGCTTGTGGATCTGCACATACATGCGCCGCAGTATACGTTCCGGGGACTTGGAATGGACCTGGAGCTTCTGGACTGGCTGAATGCACATACATTTCCGGAAGAAGCAAAGTATTCGGATACCGGGTATGCGGCGGAAACGTACGAGAGATTTACGCAGAGGCTGAAATTCAGTGCCACGACGCGGGCATGTATCTTCGGAACGGTACATGTGCCGGCCACGGAGCTTTTGATGGATATGCTGGAGAAGTCCGGCCTTCGTACTCTGGTGGGGAAGGTGAACATGGACCGCAATGCTCCGGATTACCTGACTGAAGCAAGTGCTGACGCCTCTGCGGAAGATACGGTGGAATGGATCAAGGACTGCCGGAAACGGTACAGGAATACGAAGCCCATACTGACACCCAGATTTATTCCTACCTGTACGGATGTGTTGATGGAAAATCTAAAAAAGATACAGATGCGGTATGGCCTTCCGGTACAGTCACATCTGTCGGAAAACGTAAGCGAGGTGAAGTGGGTACAGGAGCTCTGTCCGGAGTCGGAATTCTATGGGGATGCCTATGACAGGTTCGGCCTGTTCGGAGCGGATGCACCGACGGTTATGGCCCACTGCGTACACTCGGATGAGCGGGAGCGCAGGAGGATGAAGGAGAACAATGTGTTTGTCGCCCACTGTCCGGAATCCAATATGAACCTGTCGTCCGGGATAGCTCCGGTGCGGGCTTTTCTCGAAGAAGGAATCCCGACGGGGCTTGGAAGCGACGTGGCGGGGGGTACGACGGAGAACCTCTTTGCGGCCATGGCACATGCGATACAGGCATCTAAGCTCCGGTGGAGGCTTGTGGACGAGAGCTTACAGCCTCTGACGGCGGCGGAAAGTTTTTATCTGGCGACAAAGGGCGGCGGTGCATTCTTCGGAAAAGTGGGGAGTTTTGAGCAAGGTTATGAATTTGATGCAGTTATCATAGATGACAGCGCGGTATCAGACCGTGAGAGCACGAACATTACTGATCGGCTCGAACGACTCATATACGTAAGCGGTGAGGCTGAGATTACCGGCAAATATGCAGCCGGCGAAGAAGTGTTCAGGAGGTGAGCAGATGGAGAAGCGTAAGAGAGCAGTGGGTATGAGCGTAAACCGGGTGGACGCGTATGACAAGGTGACTGGGAGAGCCAGGTACACGGATGACCTCTGCGGCAGGGAGGCGTATACCGCCCGGATTGTACATTCTACCGTGGCGAACGGCAGAGTGCTGTCCGTAGATACCGAAGAAGCAGAGAAGCTGCCGGGCGTAGTCCGGGTACTGACCTGCTTTGACGTGCCGAAGAATTATTACCCTACAGCAGGACATCCGTGGTCGACAGATGAAGCCCATCAAGATGTGTCGGACCGGCTCATGCTGACGGATCGTGTGCGGTTCTATGGGGATGACGTGGCGGCGGTCGTGGCGGAAGATGAAGTGACTGCGGCCAGGGCGGCGGGGCTTATTAAGGTGGAGTATGAAGAATATCCGTTCGTTCTGGATGTAGAGGATGCCATGAAGGCAGAAGCGCCACAGCTGCATGACGGCTATCCGGGCAATGTGCTGAACCATACGAGTATCCGAAACGGCGATTATGAAGCAGCCATAAAGGAACCGGGGCTTATGAAGGTAGAGGGGTGGTACGACACTCCTTCCGTGCAGCACTGCCATATAGAGAACTTCGTCTGTTATGCCTATGAGGCGGATCATAAGATCAATGTCACGGCCTCCACCCAGATTCCCCACATCGTGCGCAGGGTCGTAGGGCAGGCGCTTGGAATACCGTGGGGCAAGGTGCGTGTCATCAAGCCGTATATCGGGGGCGGGTTCGGCAACAAGCAGGACGTCCTCTATGAACCTCTCTGTGCGTATCTGAGCATGCAGTGCGGGGGGCATCTCGTGAAGCTTGACATAAGCAGGGAAGAGGCGTTCAACTGCACGAGGGTGCGGCACGCGATCAGAAGCCACATCATATCGTGGGTCAGGCCGGACGGCACGTATGCGGCACGCAAGCTTACGGCATACTCCAACCAGGGCGCCTATGCCTCCCACGGCCATGGAGTCGTGGCAAAAGGGATGGGAGCTTTTCCCCAGCTCTACCCGTGCCCGAATGTGGAAGCGGACTGTTATACCGTATTTACTAACAGACCGGTGGCCGGAGCCATGAGAGGCTATGGAATACCACAGGCCATGTTCGCGGTAGAGAGCCATACAGATGATGTGGCAAGGGCAATCGGCATGTCACCGATGGAATTCAGAAGAAAGAACGTGATGCCACAGGGATATGTGGATGCATTTTCCAAGAACGAAAACTATTATGACACGTTCCATGAATGCATGGATAAGGCCTCGGCATATATGGATTATGACAGGAAGGCCAGGGAATATGCCTCGCAGACCGGGAATATCCGAAGAGGGGTAGGCCTGGCCGTATTCTGGTATAATACGGCTGTCTGGCCCATCTCTCTGGAGACATCTTCGTGCAGGATGGTGATGAATCAGGATGGATCTGTACAGGTGCAGGTCGGTGAGACGGAGATCGGGCAGGGAGCGGACACGGCATTCTCCCAGATGGCAGCGGATGCGCTCGGCATTCCGTTTGAAGATGTACATATCATATCATCACAGGATACAGATGTGACCCCCTTCGGTACGGGAGCCTATGCCTCCAGGCAGACCTATACCGCCGGCTTTTCCATAGAACAGACCGCCGGCCTTTTGAAGGAGCGGATACTGGCCTATGCACAGGAAATTACGCGGATGCCTGTCAGCCAGCTCGACCTGGAGGAAGGCGTAATCGTGCGAAAGAGTGACGGCCGTTCGATGATGACGCTGGGAGAATTGGCAACAGAAGCACTGTACAGCCTCAGCCACAGTGAACATCTGACGGCGGAGAGCACCTATCAGATTAAAAGCAATGCATATTCCTTCGGCTGTACGATGGCGGAAGTCGAAGTAGATATCGAGGCATGCAAAGTAAGCCTTATCGATATCGTGAATGTCCACGACTGTGGCCGGCTGATCAATCCGGCGCTGGCGAAGGCACAGGTACACGGCGGTATGAGCATGGGCATCGGATATGCACTGTCTGAGATGGAGAAGTTCGATGCGGAGACGGGCAGGACGCTGAACGGCAATCTGCTCGATTATAAGCTGTCTACGGCGATGGACCACCCTCATCTGGAAGGACAGTTCGTGGAGAATTATGAACCTTCGAGTGCATTCGGGACCAAGGCGCTCGGTGAGCCACCGGTCTGTTCGGTGGCGCCTGCCATACGCAACGCGGTGCTTCAGGCTACAGGTATCGGCATCAGCCAGATTCCCCTGAACCCGCATACGCTGTTTGAAGAATTTAAGAAGGGAGGGCTGCTTGATGTATGATATAAAGGCACTGTATGAGGCGGAAAGCGTATCGCATGCAATACGATTGCTGGAGGAGCACCCGGATGCAAAAATAATTGCAGGAGGCAGTGATATCCTGATTAAGATACGGGAAGGAAAGCTTAAAGATGTGGAGCTTATAAGCATATACGGGCTGGATGAGCTGCGCGGGGTTATGCTCGAAGAGGACGGGGCGCTGAGAATCGGGTCCCTCACGAGCTTTTCCCATGTCACGAAGCATCCCCTCATCCAAAGACATATACGCGTGCTCGGCGAAGCAGTAGATAAAGTCGGAGGCCCCCAGATACGCAACATCGGAACCATCGGAGGAAATACTTGCAACGGCGTTACCTCGGCCGACTCCGCGTCTACCTTATTTGCATATGACGCGCTTGTGGAGCTGGCCGGACCGGACGGTGTACGCACCGTTCCGATTCACGAATTCTACCTCAAGGCCGGATGCGTGGATCTCAGACAGGGGGAGATTGAGACGGCAGTATTGATACCAAAAGCCTCCTACGATGGATATGCAGGACATTATATCAAATACGCCATGAGAAATGCCATGGATATCGCGACGCTTGGCTGTTCCGTGAACGTAAAGCTTTCAGAAGATAAGAAACAGCTTGTAGATGTGAGGATAGCCTTCGGCGTGGCCGGTCCTGTGCCGCTTCGCTGTCCGGCCGCAGAACGTGCGGCAAAAGGAAAGAAGGCCATTGATGAGACATACCGCCGGTTTGCGCAGGAAGTGCGGCAGGATATCCACCCGAGAGACAGCTGGAGGGCAAGCAGGGCGTTCCGGGAGCATATCTCCCAGGTGCTTGCAAGGAGAGCGATTGAAGAGGCGGTAGACCGGGCAGGAGGTGAGGCGTTATGAGCAGAAACGAAAGCAGGGCCGTTCCGGGCAAGCAGTACAAACTTGTGACTTGTACGATCAATGGGAAAGTAGTGGAGAGCATGGTAGACGTTCGTGCGTCTCTTACGGATATGTTGAGGAACGACTATCATCTGACGAGCGTAAAAAAAGGCTGCGAGGTCGGCGAGTGCGGCGCCTGTAATGTAATGATAGACGGCGAGTGTTATAATTCATGCATCTATCTTGCAGTGTGGGCGGACGGGAAGGATATCCGCACGCTGGAAGGGCTTATGGGGCCGGGCGGAGAGCTGTCTGATATCCAGCAGGCATTTATCGACGAAGCTGCCGTCCAGTGCGGCTTCTGCACGCCGGGATTCATTATGAGCGCTGTCGAGATACTCGAATCAGGCAGGGAATATACGAGAGAGGAGCTTAAGAAGCAGCTGTCGGGACATCTGTGCAGGTGTACCGGTTATGAAAATATACTGAATGCAGTGGAAAAGACGATGAAAAAGCGGCTTTCTTCTACCTGACAGAGATGACATAAAAAGGATAATCATGATAGATAAAAGCAGTTTACAGCATATAAATGAAAAGAGAGAGATTCTGATACGCGAAGAAAATTTCGCATACATGCTCCCATGTGGGCAGCTCAGGAATCTGATATCCAATTTCACGGTCACTTTTCCTGACCGGCAGGCCATATCAGACGCATATACGGTCATGCCCCATGGCAGCGTTACACTTGTGCTCTTTGACTATCATACTGAGCTTCACAGTTTTATATTCGGGCCGGCGACGAAGCCGGTCCGAGTAGGTGACATTGCAAATAGATGTGACGTCATATTCATCGTTGAATTTCAGCCTGCAGGATTTTCCGCTTTTAAAAAGAGGAATCAAAATGAACTGACTGACAAGATCGTGCCCTTCAAAGAGGTAGATAGCTCTATGGATAAGGAGATGAGGGACATTTTCAGAACATCTGTGACGGTAGAAGGGTTATTGTGTGGAATGGAAGAGAGGCTGATTCAGAGTGTCCGGTTTCCATACCCGGAGGAGCTTGCACGTGCGATTGGGGACATCATCCGGATGGAAGGCATCCTGACTTCTGTAGAGATATCAGATAAGGTTAATTATTCGCCCAGACATCTGAACAGGCTGTTTAATCTATATCTCGGTATGAGCATGAAATCCTTTTCCAGATTGGTAAGAATAAACAGAGCTATCCGGCTTCTGAATGAAGAGGGCTATGCCCTGGCATACATAAGTGACAAGCTGGGCTATTATGACGTGTCCCATTTAGTAAAGGACTTCAGGCTCGTATGCGGCATAACGCCGCAGGAATACAGGTCGAACATGTCCGATTTTTACAGTGAAATTGCCAAATATTAAATCTATAATAGTTCTGTAATGAATCACAGAAAGAGAGGATCTACAGAGATGAAATTTAATGAGACGACAATCCGCATCCTCGTGCGGAAAGATTATGGGGCATGTTTTGACTTCTACACGGAGAAAATCGGCCTGATCCCGGTATGGGGCGATAGGAACGGACCTTACACTTCTTTTGCGGCAAGCAAGGATGCAGCGCCGTGCTTTGCTATATTTGCAGGAGAAGCGATGCCGCTGTTCCAGGGATATGAACAGCCGGAGTCGGGAACGCAGCCTGACACTGTCACAGCGGTTATCCCTACGACCGACCTGGACGGAGACTACTTACGCCTGAAAGAGGCAGGCGTGCCGTTTCTTGGCGAACCTCAATATATCGAAGCATGGGGGATGCGCTGCACCTATTTCAGAGACCCGGAAGGCAATCTGTTTGAACTGAACGATGCCAGCGGCGTATAACCAAAGGCAAGCGAAAAAGTCCGTCTAAAGAAAGGTAAAAAGTAGTTGACATTGCTGTGTTCTTCTCATATAATAAAGCACATATAATTTTATGAGTGATGTTACAGGGAAAGGATAGAGCCAATACTATGGACGACGCTGACAGTAGCGACGGTGAACAATGTATTAATCATAATAGCTTGATTCAAAAATGGACTGAGATAACAGGCATAATCTGCGCTTCTTAACCGGGAGTGGCAGGTTATGCCTTTTTGTGTTTTTTTCAGCTGATTCTGCCTGTAAAGGCAATCAGATAAATAAAAAAAGAAGGGAGTGGTATATCCGATATGGATAATCACAGACAGATGCCTTGGCATTCAGAACAGATGGAAGAGGTTTACAGAAAGCTTGATACCTCAGCAGATGGCCTGAGCGATGCCGAGGCGGCCGAAAGGTTAAGAAAGAACGGGCGCAATGTACTGCGCCAGAAACCGCCGAAGACGATTGCGCAGATGCTCAAAGCGCAGATTATGGACCCTATGGTACTCATACTCATAGGGGCAGCGTCATGTTCAGCCGTTCTCAGAGAGTGGACGGAGGCGGTTGTAATCTTCACAATTGTAGTAATCAACGCAGCCATCGGTATCGTGCAGGAGAAGAAGGCGCAGTCTTCCATGGAAGCGCTCCGCAATATGAGCGCGCTCACCGCTAAAGCCCTGCGGCAGGGTGAGGAAAGCATCGTCCCTGCGACGGAGCTCGTAATAGGGGACGTGGTGCATCTGGGAGACGGCGACAAGGTACCGGCGGACATAAGGCTGATAGAATCCGCCAATCTGAAAGTGCAGGAGGCTTCGCTGACCGGTGAGTCTGTACCATCGGAGAAAGAGGCACATATTATTCTGCCGGAGGCAACTGTACTCGGAGACCGCTGCAATATGGCTTATCATTCCTCCATTGTCACTTACGGCCGGGCCTGTGGAGTAGTGGTCGCAACAGGCATGGATACGGAAGTCGGAGGTATCGCAGGCATGCTCGACAATGAGGATGAGCTGGATACTCCGCTGAAGCGCAAGCTGAATGCCGCAGGTAAGACGCTTACGGTGGCGGGGCTTATCGTCTGCGTGCTCATATTTATCATCGGTGCGCTATATGAGCGGCCGCTCATACCGCAGTTCCTCGTGGCGATCTCTCTTGCCATATCTATCATTCCGGAAGGGCTGCCGGCTACAGCTACTATCGTGATGGCGCTTGGCGTACAGCGTATGGCAAAGAAGAATGCACTTATACGGAGGCTGCCCGCTGTTGAGACGCTTGGCAGCGCGACCGTTATCTGCAGTGATAAGACAGGTACGCTTACGCTCAATAAGATGACAGTGACCCATATCGCTGTGAACGGGGACTTTGAGTCCGGCAGGGCTACTCCAATCAGGGAAGCTGTAGGGCAGCATCCGGAAGTGTACCGGGAGATGGTGTACGCAGCTGCGCTCTGCAATGACGCAAGCATCGATCCTGACAGAAGCGGAGAGATCATCGGCGACCCTACGGAAGGTGCACTCATATATATGGCGCAGGAGTTCGGCATTGACCATGAATTGCTGGAGGACGCATATCCCCGTCTGTTTGAGCAGCCGTTCGATTCTGAGCGCAAGCGGATGACGACCGTCCACGAGATAGACGGCTCCTGCATCGCCTACACGAAAGGAGCGGTGGATGAGATGCTTCCGCTGTGCAGCCATATGCTGACGTCCCGTGGGATACGGCCCATGACGAAGGCCGACAGGGACAACATAGCAGAGCTCTGCCACGGAATGTCAGAAGAAGCCCTGCGGGTGCTCGGAATCTGTCTGAGGACACTATCTTCCATACCATCGGATGACGACGTAAATGTAGAGGAAAATATGACCTTTGTCGGCGCGCTTGGCATGATTGACCCGCCGCGCAAAGAAGTAGCGGAATCGGTACGCGTCTGCAGGGAAGCAGGCATACGTACGGTCATGATTACCGGTGACCATAAAGAGACTGCCCTTGCCATAGCAAAGGAGCTTGGCATATATGAAAGCGGGGATACGGTCATATCCGGCGATGAGCTGGATGCTATGGACGACGCGGCGCTGAAGGAATCTGTGCGGACTGCTTCTGTATATGCCCGTGTGTCGCCGGCGGATAAGCTGCGCATCATTAAGGCCTTAAAGAGTGCCGGAGAGGTAGTAGCCATGACTGGTGACGGAGTGAACGATTCACCTGCGCTGAAAGCGGCGGATATCGGCGTGGCGATGGGAGAGGCAGGCACGGATGTGGCCAAGGAGGCTTCCGACATGATTCTGCTCGATGACAGCTTTACTACGATTGCATATGCCATCAAGGAAGGAAGAAGGGTTTACCGGAATATACAGAAGGTGATCCAGTTCCTGCTTGCCGGCAATATTGCGGAGATTCTGACCTTATTAGCGGCAACTGTCTTTAACTTTGATGCTCCGCTGCTTGCGGTGCATATCCTCTGGGTGAATCTGGCTACGGCCACACTGCCGGCGCTGGCGCTCGGAGTGGATCCCGCCAGCAGGAATATCATGAAGCACCATCCGGTAAAATCGGGTACCCTGTTTGAGAAGGACCTTGTCAGCCGGGTTGTGACACAGGGCGTATTCGTTGCAGCTATGACGACCGCGGCATATTGGATTGGGGTGACGACAGGCACTCATGCCGCAGGGCAGACGATGGCTTTCTGCACGCTGGCGTTTTCCCAGATGCTTCGTGCATTTAACCAGCGGTCCAACACGGAGCCTGTCTGGGTGAGGGCGGAAGGGCTGAATCCATGGCTGTTTATCACCTTCGCTGTCTCTGCGGCGCTTATGGCCTGCATACTTTTCATTCCTGGGCTGCAAAGCGCATTCAGGCTCACTACGCTCTCGGGCTTGCAGTGGGGGGTTACCGCCGGACTGTCCCTGCTGACGGTCGCCCAGGTGGAAGTGGTAAAAGGGATAAGGCGCTGGCGCAATAGGAGGCGGCAGTAAGCGGTACCCTTACGGCATCGCAGATTCCAATTCTTTATGAAGACGTATGGCCATGTATAATGCAGCTGCGGCAGATACGATATCGGCAGCCGGCTGTGCATAAAGGACCCCTTGCAGCCCCCAGAGAGCCGGCAGGATGAGGATGGCAGGGACGAAGCAGAGCCCCTGTCTGCATGCCCCGAGAAGGCAGCCTTCTTTTGCCTTGCCCATGGCAAGGAAAAGAGAGGAATATACGGTATAAAAACCAAAACACAAGAACGAGAGACCATTTGCCCTCAGCGCTGTCGTGCCGATACGTACCATCTCCAGATCGTTTTTCGTAAATTGAGCTATGATATAGGAAGAGAATATGGCGGCCGCCAGTCCGAAGACCGTGCAGAACACCGTAGACCAGATGATGGAGGTTCTGACTGCTTCCCGCAGGCGGCCGTATCTTTTTGCGCCCCAGCTATAGCCGGCAATCGGCTGCAGGCCTTTTAGAAAGCCAAATACCATCAGGCTTCCTACGGACATGATCTTGGTTACAGGCCCCATAGCGGCAAGTGCCGAATCACCATAGGCTTTGGCGGTCCCGTTGACCATAGTGATGGAGAGGCTTGTAAGCAGCTGGAATATTAATGTGGGAATGCCTATTTTCAATATTTCGGACATGATTGCTTTCGTGAATCGGCATGCTTTGATATGGAAGCTGAATATGCTTTTTTTTCGGGCTATATATCCCAGATATATCAATGTTGAAGCAAACTGGGAGACGGCGGTGGCTGCCGCGGCACCCGCTACGCCAAGGTCCAGGCAGTAGATGAAGACCGGGTCCAGGATGACATTGATCAGAGCGCCTGCCATCAATACGCCCATTGTCGTCCTGGCGGCCCCTTCGCTCGATACGATATTGTTCATCGTCACGTTGAATACATTGAAGATGGACGAAGCTACGTAAATACCTGTATACGTAATGGCATAGGGCATGACGCTTTCCGTCGCGCCAAGCTGTCTTAAGATTGGCTTCAGGAACATGAGAGAGCATAGGATGGCCACGGCCCCCACTCCGACACTGCTGTATATGGCGGTGCTGGCAACTTTATCGGCTGTTTCCTTATCGCCGTGCCCGAGCAGTCTGGACAGATAAGAAGCCGCTCCGTTGCCGAACAGCAGGCCAAGCCCTACGACAACCTGCCCGAGCGGATATGCGACTGTAATCGCGCCCATCTGCCTTGTTCCAAGGCCCCCGACAAAATATGCATCAGCCAGATTGTACAATGCATTAATCATCATACCAATCATAGTTGGAAGGCCGAGTGCCAAAAGAGCCTTTGATACCGGTGCGCTTCCGAGCAGTTCCATTTTCTTGTTTTGACTATTCATACTTGATTCTCCTTCATTTCTTGACATTAGCCATGTGATGTTATACTATAAATTATAGTATAACAGAGGTGCATCGATTATACTACTATAAATTATAGTAAATGTCAAATGCAAAAAGGAGAAGATTATGGCAACGATAGATCTGATTGTACTTGGGATGCTGAAAGATGATGCTTTGAGCGCCTATGATATCCAGAAGCTGGTAGAGTACCGCAACATATCCAAGTGGGTCAAAATCAGCACACCTTCCATATATAAAAAAGTAATCCAGCTTGAGGAGAAGGGATATGTTAAGAGCAGTATCGTCAAAGAGGGGAAGATGCCGGAAAAGGCAATCTATTCTCTTACTGAGGCGGGAGAGAAGGAATTTGTCAGACTTATGTCGGATATATCTTCAAAACCGGTCCGCATCTTTCTGGACTTTAATGCGGTCGTCGTAAATCTTGACAAGCTTCCGGTACAGAACAGGAACCTGTGCCTGACGCAGATAGAAGAGAATGTGAAAAGTCTGAAAACGTACCTGGAAGAGAATATTGATATCAAAGAAAACAGTGCGAAGATTCCAGAGACGGGGAAAGCAGTGCTGCAGCAGCAGTATATACTCGTCCAGACTATTGAAACATGGATTGCTTCGCTGAAAGAGAATATCTGATTATGATAGCCTTGTGTGGCTGCCGGCTGTGATAAAGAAGGCTCCAGGCGTCCTGGGAATCATGGCAGAAACATGATTCTCAGGACGCCCGGAGCGCTATTGTCTCAGGAACGTGCCTCCAGATCCTTCGGAAGTATGATATTCAGCAGTACCGCAATCAATGTTGCAATGACGACCGGGGATTTGCCGAAGATCATCACGAACCAGTCTGGAAAGCTGTTAAGCGCGTCTGTTGCCTGGGAGATTCCCATGCCGAGCGCTGCCGCCAGGCCGACGATGGATGTATTCCGATAGGACATGTTTTCTGAAGTGATCAGCTTCATCCCGGTCATGGCGATCGACGCGAATACGGATACCGTAGCCCCGCCGAGCACCGCGTAAGGAATCGTCGTCAGGAGGGAAGAAAACTTTGGTATGAATCCCGCGGCCAGCAGCAGGGCAGCGGCAAGTCCAAGGACGCAGCGGTTCACTACTTTGGTCGTGGCGACGATGCCTACATTCTGGCTGTACGTAGCTGTCGGCAGCCCTCCCGCGAAAGCGCATAGGATATTGGTGATTCCGTATCCGACGATGCCGCCCTGGAGCTCGCTGTCTGTCGGCATCCTGTCGAGCCCCCCGCTTGTCGTCGCGGAGAAGTCCCCGATTGCCTGTATAGAGTTGATGGCAAAGAGCAGCCCGATGGCAACACAGGACGATATCTCGAATCGGATGCCAAAGTGAAGCGGCATCGGCAACTGGAATACAGAGGCCTGGGCGATGGGGGAGAAATCCACCATACCCATGCACAGGGCCGCCGCATATCCGCCCATGATACCAATCAGGATGGATGCCAGTTTAAAGATACCTCTGCCAAAGTGATTTAAAAGTGTCACGATTACGAGCGTGACCACTGCTATCATCCAGTTCTTCGCAGATCCGTAATCAGGGCTCCCCACTCCTCCTGCCATGTAGTTGATAGCGGTAGGATAGAGAGAGAGTCCAATCGTGAATACGACGGTTCCTGCGATGAGCGGCGGAAAGAACCGGCGGATCTTCTTAATAAACAAGCCTGCCAATACTGCTACGCATCCGCCCACTATCTGGGCCCCTAGTATTGTCGGTATATCAAAATCTTCGGCGATGTTCTGCATGCTGGGCAGATAGGCAAAGCTGATACCCATGATGATTGGAAGCCCGGAGCCTATCGTAAGCCATCGCGTCCTTATAAATGGAAACAGCTGTATGAGGGTAGAGATGCCGGACACGATCAGGGCCGCCTGAATGAGGATGACAGAATCCTTTTCAGACAGGCCGGCCACACCGGCAACGATAATCGCGGGCGTGACACAGCCTACGATCATGGCTACTACATGCTGGAGGGCAAGCGGCAGAGCCTGCTTTATATCAGGTACGCCGTTCAGATCAAATATGGAAGAGCGGGTCCGCCCTTTGTCTGTCATATGCGTCCCCTCCTTTAGTCTAAGGTGATGAGCGTTCCGGTCGTACCATTGATTCCATCCTTTGCCTTTTCCAGTAAAGTGATGAGCGCTCTGCGTCCCGGTTTGGAGGCGGCGAAGTCTACAGCGGCCTGAACCTTAGGGAGCATGGAGCCGGGAGCAAAATGTCCTTCTTCCATGTACTGCCTCATCTCGGACACAGATACGTGATCGAGCCACCGTTCTCCGGGCTGTCCGTAGTGGATGGCAGCTTTCTCGACAGCGGTCAGGATAATCAGAAAATCAGCATCCAGCTCCTTTGCCAGCAGGCAGCTGGCGAAATCCTTGTCAATGACAGCGCTTGCGCCTTTCAGGTGGTTGCCCTGGCGTGTGACGGGGATACCGCCGCCCCCACATGCAATGACGAGCTCGCCGGAATCGACCATAGCTTTTATCGTGCCGATTTCGATGATTTCTACCGGTTTCGGAGAGGCGACGACACGGCGGAAGCCGCGCCCTGCATCCTCCATCATAACGTAGTCATATTTCAATGCCATCTCTTTGGCCTGTTCTTCAGACACGAATTTGCCGATTGGCTTGGAAGGATTGCCAAAGGCAGGATCCTCTGGATCGACCCGTACCTGCGTAATCATTGTGGCAACCGGTATATTGTCGATTCCCCGGTCCAGCAGCTCTTCACGAAGAGCGTTCTGGAGGTCATACCCGATATAAGCCTGGCTCATGGCCACGCAGACGGATAAAGGGGTGTTGGGCTGGTCTTTGTCTTCATGGGTCAGGGCGAGCATGGCATTGTTGACCATGCCTACTTGGGGCCCATTGCCGTGGGCGACGACGACTTCGCATCCTTCCTCAATCAGATCCACGATTGCACGGGCCGTAATCTTGACCGCAGCCATCTGTTCCGGGAGCGTATTGCCGAGGGCGTTGCCGCCGAGAGCAATCACTACCCTTTTCTTTTTTGTCATAATGATGCCTCCTCATCCCTTACTTGAATACTCTCGGAGTTCCTTTTTCTTCAAGCTTCTTCAGGATGTCGGCAGGATCTGCGAATTTGGCCAGAAATATCATGGCGGCAATAATATACGGTTTAAAGCTGGCTTCTTTATATAACGGATCCCGGTAACGGTCAAATACGCTCGCGTCCACTTCGCCTTCGTCGCAGCTGACACCTGTAATGTCCGCAGGCAGGCAGTGCAGGTACAGCGCTTTGCCGTCCTTTGTCGTCTGCATGAGCTCTTCCGTACATGCCCAGTCTTTGTGCTGTGCGTTCTGTGCCAGAAGTTCCTTTTCGAGGGCATCAATTCCGGCCTGGTCGCCTTTGGCGTAGAGGTCCGTTCTCTTTTCCATGGCTGCGAACGGGGCCCAGCTCTTTGGATATACGATGTCCGCATCCCGGAAGGCTTCCTTCATGTCATTCGTCTTCGTGTAGGAACCACCAGATTTCTTTGCGTTTTCTGTGGCGACGGCCTCTACTTCGGGGAATACTTCATACCCTTCCGGGTGCGCGAGAACGACATCCATCCCGAAACGGGTCATAAGGCCGATGACGCCCTGTGGTACAGAGAGCGGTTTCCCGTAGGACGGAGAGTAGGCCCATGTCATGGCAAGCTTCTTGCCTTTTAAGTTCTCCACGCCGCCGAACTCATGGATAATGTGCAGCATATCTGCCATCACCTGGGTCGGGTGGTCGATATCGCACTGCAGGTTTACGAGCGTCGGCTTCTGCGCCAGGATACCGGCTTTGTTACCTTCTGTCACGGCATCTACGACGTCGTGCATGTAGGCATTCCCCTTTCCGATGTACATATCGTCACGGATTCCGATGACGTCGGCCATGAAGGAGATCATATTGGCCGTCTCGCGGACGGTCTCCCCGTGGGCGATCTGGGATTTCCCCTCATCTAGGTCCTGTACTTCCAGACCGAGCAGGTTGCAGGCGGAAGCAAAGGAGAACCGGGTGCGTGTGGAATTGTCACGGAACAAGGAGATGCCGAGCCCACTTTCAAAGACTTTCGTGGAGATATTGTTCTCACGCATGAAGCGGAGCGCGTCAGCCAGTATGAACACGGCCTCCAGCTCGTCGTCCGTCTTTTCCCAGGTGAGGAAGAAGTCCCCATTGTACATCTCTTTAAAGTTCAGTGCATTTAATCTGTCTATGTAATCCTGTAATGATTTCATCATCTATTACCTCCTCGTTTTTATATTTTATTTGCAGTATACAGATGGGAGAGCGGCATATACCGCAGCGCATCTGACAAGATCGTCTTTCCATGTCTTTTCATTCGGGGCGTGTGCCTGTGCTTCTGCACCGGGGCCGAATCCAATGCATGGAATACCGTTGCGGCCCATGATGGAGACGCCGTTCGTGGAGAAGGTCCACTTGTCGGTGAGCGGCCGGTCTTTTCTCAGCGCCTCTGTCTCCGGATTTCCAAGGCGGCGTTCGCCGTAGAGCCCTTTGTAGGCTTCTTCCAATGCTTTTGTCACTTTGTGGTCCTCCGGGATGACCCAGGTCGGGAAGTAGCATTCGATTGGGTAGACGCAGCCGGTATAGGAAGGCCGGTCATAGGTGTACATGGATACCTTTACGTCGTCTCCGTACTTTTTCACGCTCGGGAGCGCGCGGATTTCATCCAGACAGCTTTCCCACGTCTCACCGGCGGTCATGCGGCGGTCGAGTGAGACGGCGCAGGAGTCTGCCACCGCGCAGCGGCTCGGCGAGGTGAAGAAGATTTCGGATACCGTGACGGTGCCCCGCCCGAGGAAGATAGCTTCCTTCCACTGCGGATTGTACTTCTCGTTCAGCATCTTCACGAGCCCTTTGACCTCTGACTCGTCCGCATCGTCATTTTCGTTCAGGGCACGTACATCCTGCAGGATATCCGCCATCTTATAGATGGCGTTGTCGCCGCGTTCCGGTGCGGAGCCGTGGCAGGATACCCCCTGGACATCCACGCGGATTTCCATGCGTCCCCGCTGTCCCCGGTAGATGCCGCCGTCGGTCGGCTCTGTAGAGACGACGAACTCAGGACGCACCTTGTCTTCGTTGATGATATACTGCCAGCAGAGGCCGTCACAGTCTTCTTCCTGCACAGTTCCGGTCACGAGCACCTGGTACCTGTCGGAGAGAAGGCCGAGATCCTTCATGATTCTGGCGCCGTACACGGCGGAGACGATGCCGCCTAACTGATCCGAGACGCCGCGGCCCCCGATTTCCGTCTCCGTCTCGTACCCTTCATACGGGTCAAAGTCCCAGTTGTCTATATTTCCGATGCCAACGTTGTCGATGTGGGCGTCGAAGCCAATCAAAGTCGAGCCCGTACCCATATAGCCGAGGACGTTCCCCTGCGGGTCAATCTCCACCTTGTCAAATGCAAGCTTACGCATTTCCTGTGCAATCCGTTCGATGTGCGCCTTCTCGTCACAGCTCTCACCGGGGTACCTGACGATATCCCGCAGAAAAGCACTCATGTCGGCTTCATAATTTTTCGCAGTTTCTTTAATTTTATTAAAATCCATGAAAGTTCCTCCTTTTTCATAGGGGTCAGACCCCTTTAACGACAGGGGTCTGACCCCTATGCTAATTTTAAGACTATTCTGAAAATGGCGCTCTGTCTGTTCCGCACATTCCTTCCCATACTATCTCGTGGTACCGCTCAGGGTCTGTGTCGCCTTCGGATGACACGAGCAGCACGTCGGAGTGTTCATCAAGCTTCAGTGCTTCTTTTAATTCGTTGTATTCCGGCCGGGTCATGAGTGCGGCTAAGAGGCCCATGCTCACGGAACCGGATTCGCCGGATATGACCTGCTTGTCGCCGCGCAGCGGGGCGGCACAGATGCGGCAGCCGTTGGCGCTTACCCAGTCGGGGCATGAGACGAAGGCGTCGGCATGGTTCCTTAAGATATCCCAGGATACGGTGTTGGCCTCCCCGCAGGCGAGGCCGGCCATGATGGTGAGCATGTCGCCGTCCACGTCGATACAGCTGCCGTCTCCTTTGGAAGCAGAGCGGTAGAGGCAGTCGGCAGCTTTCGCCTCCACGACGACCATCACCGGGGGATTCTCTTTATAGCGGTTGGCGAAATAGCCGATGACAGCGCCTGCGAGGGAACCTACGCCTGCCTGGATGAACAGATGCGTCGGCCGTTTCACGCCGTCCTCTTCAAGCTGCTCCGCGGCCTCAGTCGCGAGTGTTCCATACCCCTGCATAATCCAGGTCGGAATCTCCTCATACCCCTCCCAGGCAGTATCCTGTACCATGATGCCGTGTTCGGTCTCTTCGGCTTCCCTCGCTGCCTTGCGCACACAGTCGTCATAGTTGAGGTCCTCTATCGTCACCGTCGCATTTTCCCTGGCGATATTCTCTAATCTTGTCCGGGTGGTGCCTTTTGGCATCCGTACGACACATTTCTGCCCGAGCCTGTTGGCAGCCCAGGCAATACCGCGTCCGTGATTGCCGTCTGTAGCAGTGAAGAAGGTGGCCTGCCCGAACTCCTCCCGCAGCTTTTCCGAGGTGAGCACGCTGTAAGGCACCTCGCTTACGTCTTTCCCGAGCTGTTTCGCTATGTATCTGGCGATGGCATAGGAGCCGCCAAGCACTTTGAAGGCGTTCAGCCCGAAGCGATAGGATTCGTCTTTCACGTACAGGCTGTTAAGGCCGAGATATTCTGCCAGCCCGGGAAGCTTCGTAAGCGGCGTTATGCCGTACTGCGGAAAGCTCTCGTGGAAGCTGCGTGCTTTGCGCATCTCTTCCTCCGACATGTTGGCGAGCTGAAGGTCCTCGCTTTTCGGCATGTTGTTCAATGTCCATCTTATTCCATTTGCACTTGAGTTACACACGGTATCGTACCCTCCATTTCATAATTGCTTATTTGTTGATTTCAACGTAACTGTATAGAGTATATTTGGAGATGCCGAAGTATTTGGCTACTTTGTCTCCTGACTTGGTAATGAGGAACGCCCCGGCATCGTTCAGAAATTTGATAGCTCTAATCTTATCCTCTTTTGTCATAAGTGCTGCGGGTACCCCTACGAGCTCGACAGACTCTGCGATGAGCTCATCAAGAAGCTCACTTACGTCATGGGTGATTTTCTTCGGCGGATTACCGGCTTCAGAACACGCCTCATTCTGCGGGCAGCTGGTAAGAGAGTGGATGCTACCCTCCAGTGCCAGCAGATTCGTTATATCATAATTGATGGAAAGGATATAACGTGGCCTTCCCTGGTCATCATTGATGTAGATTGTGCTGCATTTTAAAACACGCCCATTTTCTGTCCTGATCAGATAGGCCAGATGATCTTTCAACGGTCCGTCCTGGTGCTTTACCGCGTTCAGGACGGCGGCGGACGGTCCGTCCCCGAGACTGCGGCCTGTGATGTGCCCGTTTTCTATATGTACGATAGAGCTGTCGATGGAACTTCTGGTCAGATCATGCACGACGACTTCGCAGTTGCTGCCGAACTGGGCGGCCATCCCTGCGGCTATCTGTTTTAACATTTCGAGTCTGGAATCTGCCATTTTCTTCTGTGCCTCCTCCTATACTTAAAACTGTCTCCCTACACTCATCATAGCACAGAAAAAAATAAAAGCAATATAAAAATACAAAAATATTTAGCATACAAAAATAATTTTGTATGCAGCATTGCAATTTATATATATTGATGGTAGAATAAAGAAAACGCACATATAGATTGTTAAAAATTTACGAAAAAATTCGGTTGCATGGACTCCTGTGAATGTGAAATATGTTCAAATACAAGAATTGCATGGAATACATTGACATACATGGGAGAACCGATGTGAGAAGATACCGCGCAGGACGATCTGTCTCCCTGTCAGGCGTGGTGCAGGAGCAGCATAATTATAGAAAGACAGGTTCCGGAATATCGGCAGGCGCCATGGGAACGGCTGAGAGTTCTGGAACGGAACGAAAAGAGGAGGCGACATTATGTTGGTAATAGGCAACGGAAAGACTATTACATTAGATGCAGGGAATCCTTATATCGAAGACGGTGCGGCTGCCATAGACGGTAACCGTATCATCGCCGTCGGACCGACGCAGGATATAAGGAAAAGCTGGCCGGATGCGGAGTACATAGATGCAGGGGGGAAGGTAATCATGCCTGCATTCATCAATACCCACGAGCATATCTACAGCGCCATGGCAAGGGGACTGAGCATCAAAGGATACAATCCGAAGGGATTCCTGGATATCCTGGACGGACAGTGGTGGACGATTGACCGCCATCTTACGCTGGAACAGACGAAGTACAGCGCGGTGGACACGATGATATCCTGTATCAGGAACGGGGTGACTACAATCTTCGACCATCACGCCAGCTATGGACATATTACGGACAGCTTGTTTACGATAGCCGATGTGGCTAAGGAGCTGGGCATACGGGCCTGCCTCTGCTACGAGGTGTCTGACAGGGACGGCATTGACAAGGCTAAGGCCGCCGTGAAGGAAAATGCGGACTTTATCCGATATGCGCAAAAGGACGATACGGATATGCTGGCGGGAATGATGGGGATGCACGCCCAGTTCACGATTTCGGATGAGACGTTCGAACTGGCGGCAAAGAGCATACCCGATGAAGCCGGCTACCACATCCATGTGGCGGAAGGGATAGAAGATCTGCACGACTGTCTGAAGAAATATGGGAAACGCATCGTGGACCGCCTTATGGATCATGACGTGCTTGGCCCGAAGACGCTGCTTGGCCACTGCATCTACATCAATAAGCATGAGATGGATCTAATCAAGGAGACAGACACGATGGTCGTACATAACCCGGAATCCAATATGGGCAATGCCTGCGGATGCCCTCCGACGATGGAGCTCGTTCGCAGAGGCATACTGACCGGACTTGGCACCGACGGATATACCCACGATATGACTGAGTCGTATAAAGTTGCAAATGTACTGCACAAGCATCACCTGTGCGACCCGAACGCGGCGTGGAGCGAGGTGCCGAAGATGCTCTTTGAAAACAACGCCGCCATAGCGAACCGCTATTTCAAGGCACCGCTCGGCGTGCTGAAGGAGGGAGCGGCAGCCGATGTGATTATCGTGGATTATGATCCTCCTACCCGGCTGACGAAGGATAACATATACGGCCACATACTGTTCGGCATGACAGGCAGGGATGTCGTAACGACGGTCGGAAACGGACGCATCCTTATGAAAGACCGGGAGGTAAAGGTCATCGATGTGGAAGAAGCGATGGAAAAGTGTCGGGAACAGTCCGATAAGCTATGGAAGAGCATTAACGGGTGATGTATAATGAGGAGGTAATGATATGAGTGATAAGATGACATGTATGCCATTTTCCCAACTGATGGAATGGATACGGTCAGAGCATGACAAGTCGGGAACCGTGTTCGGCGTCCACCGCCCTTATCAGGCTGATGCTGACCGTTCTCTTATGATATTCGGAAGGAAGCTGGAGACGCCTATCGGACCCGCGGCGGGGCCGAACAGCCAGCTGGCGCAGAACATCGCGGCATCTTACTATGCCGGGGCCCGCTTCTTTGAGCTTAAGACCGTGCAGATTATGGACGGAGATGAGCTGGCCGCCTGTGTAAACAAACCGTGTATCAAAGCAGATGATGAGTGCTATAACTGCGAATGGTCCACGGAGCTCTATGTGCCGCAGGCACAGGATGAATATATTAAGGCTTGGTTCCTTCTGTCCTTTATGGCCAGGGAATATGGGCTCGGGGGCATGGATGGCTTCCAGTTCAACATCAGCGTGGGATATGACCTTGCAGGAATCAAGTCCCCGAAGATCGACAGCTTTATCGAGAACATGAAACATGCGGGACAGACAGATACGTTCCGGGAATGCAGGCAGTATCTGCTGGAGCATGCCGATGAGTTCACCTGCATGACAGAAGAGGATATCTGTAACATATCCCCGTATATATGCAACAGCGCGACAATCTCCACGCTGCACGGCTGTCCGCCCCAGGAGATTGAGAGCATAGCGGACTATCTGTTGAAAGAAAAGGGGATGCACACCTTCATCAAGTGCAATCCGACACTTCTTGGCTATGATTTTGCGAGACAGACGCTGGATAAGATGGGGTATGATTATGTGGCTTTCGGGAGGTTCCATTTTGAAGATGACCTTCAGTATGAAGACGCGGTACCGATGCTTGAAAGGCTCATGGAGCTGTCGGAAGGGCTAGGGCTTGAATTCGGCGTCAAGATTACGAACACGTTCCCGGTAGATGTCAAGGCAGGCGAACTGCCAAGCGATGAGATGTATATGTCAGGGAAATCGCTGTATCCGCTGTCCATCTCTCTGGCGGCAAAGCTTTCCGGAGCGTTTGATGGCAGATTGAGGATTGCGTATTCCGGAGGGGCGGACGCATTTAATATAGGACGCATCGCAGGATGCGGCGTATGGCCGGTGACGGTGGCTACGACCATTTTGAAGCCAGGCGGCTACCAGAGGCTTCTTCAGATGGCGGAAGCGCTTGACGGGCAAGTGAAGCCGTTTGACGGAATCGATGTGGCAGCGCTTGATGATGCGGCTAAGGATGCAGTCTGTGACAGACATCATATCAAGCCGGCGAAGATGCCGGTTTCCAGGAAGTCAGCCGAGAAAGTACCGCTTCTGGACTGTTACACCGCTCCATGCGAAGATGCCTGTCCGATTCATCAGGAAGTGCCGGCATATATGAAACTGTCCGGGGAAGGAAAATATGAGGAGGCAATGCAGGTCATCCTCAATAAGAACGCACTGCCGTTTATCACGGGCACCATCTGCGCACACGGCTGTATGAGCCGCTGCACGAGAAACTTCTATGAATCGCCGGTACAGATAAGAAATACGAAGCTGTTATGTGCGGAGAACGCTTATGAACATGCGCTCTCAACACTTGAGCGGAGGGGAAGCAGCGGTATAAAGACGGCTGTCGTTGGTGGAGGTCCTTCCGGTATGGCGGCGGCATATTACCTGGCGAGAGCCGGTGCGGAAGTGACGATATTCGAGAAGCGCCCGGTGCTTGGCGGTATTGTCAGCAGCGTGATACCGGATTTCCGTATCGATGACGCGGTGATAGCAAAGGATGCGTCATTTCTTAAGAAGCTTGGCGTGGATATCAGATGCGATACGGAGGCGCCGTCTGTCAGCGAATTAAAAGACATGGGTTATGACTCGGTGATTCTGGCAGTCGGGGCATATAAGAGAAGCAGCCTCGCGCTTCCGGGAGGAGAGCCGGTCAATGCGCTTGCGTTCCTGGAAAGGTTCAATGAACAGAAGGGCAAGCTGCCAATCGGAAGAAATGTCGTGGTGATCGGCGGCGGCAATACGGCTATGGACACGGCAAGAGCTGCCATGCGCTGCCCGGGCGTGGAGCACGTCTATCTTGTATACAGGAGGACGAAACGCTATATGCCTGCGGATGAACATGAGCTTCTTCAGGCAGTGGAAGACGGTGTAGAGTTCAGAGAGCTGCTGGCACCTGAGCGCATGGAAGAGGGAATGCTGGTCTGTAAAAAGACGGTTCTCGGAGCACCAGACGCGTCCGGACGTGCCGGCGTGACAGAGACAGAGGAGACAGAGAAGATACCTGCGGATACGGTGATAGCCGCAGTAGGGGAAAATGTGCCGACGGAATATTATGAGGCAAATGGCATCTCTTTGGATGAGAAAGGCCGGCCCAGGGTAGACAGCCGTCTGGGGACAAATGTACCTGGTGTGTACGTCATCGGGGACGGACTGTATGGCCCTTCTCTTGTTGTCAAGGGTATGGCGCAGGCGATGACAGCGGCAGAGGCAGTCATCGGAGGGCCAGTGACCGGCAGCATGGGAAGTCCGGCAGAGAAAGCCGGAATCTATGCCAGAAAAGGGATACTGAAAGAGCCGTCAGAAGAGCCGGAGGCAGAACGCTGCCTGGGCTGTTCTACCGTGTGTGAAAACTGTGTGGATGTCTGTCCGAACCGGGCCAACATCTCGTTGCACGTGCCCGGAATGGAAAAAGAACAGGTCATCCATGTAGACTATATGTGTAATGAATGCGGCAACTGCAGGTGCTTCTGCCCGTATGACAGTGCGCCGTACCTTGATAAATTCACCCTGTTTGCAACAGAAGCAGACATGGAAGAAAGCAGTAACGATGGATTTACGGTAACAGATATGGAGACCGGCCTGTGCTGCGTGCGTTATCTCGGCGAGATACATAAGATGGACGCGGAGGATGCGGGAGAGGTTCCGGAAGGGGTAGTACGTCTCATGGAGACGGTACGCAGAGATTACCCATATCTGGTTCCGGCCAAGTAGAAAGAAGGCAGGCAGTATGAAACGTTTATTCCGGGGCGGTACGGTAGTCGGCCCAGAGAGTTCAAAGAAGACAGATGTTCTGGTGAAGGGGGAAAAGATTCTGGCCATGGGCGAGAATCTTGACTTCCCCGATGCGGAAGTCATCGATGTGGAGGGGAAGCTTCTGTTTCCCGGCTTTATCGATGCCCATACACATATGGATCTGGAAGTGTCCGGCACGGTGACCGCAGATGGGTTTGACACGGGGACGAAAGCTGAGCTTTCAGGGGGCACTACGTGTATCGTGGACTTTGCCACGCAGAACAAAGGCGAAAGCCTTGCATATGCGCTTGAGCGCTGGCATGGAAAGGCGGATGGCAGATCGTCCTGCGATTATGCGTTCCATCTTGCCATGTCGGACTGGAATGAACAGGTATCGGAAGAGCTGGCGCAAGTAACGGCAGCCGGTATTTATTCCTTTAAGCTGTATATGACCTATGATGCTATGGTGGTGGATGACAGGACCATCTACGAGATACTGGCCAGGCTGAAAGAGCTTGGCGCTATTGCCGGGGTGCACTGCGAGAACAAGGGCATTATAGATGCCCGGGTGGCAGAGGTGATGAAGGAGAAGGGACACCGGGAAGACGTATCGGATTATCCGGGTACGCGCCCTCCGGCAACGGAGGCGGAGGCCGTGGGAAGGCTTCTCAAGATAGCCAGATGTGTGGACACGCCGGTTATCGTAGTGCATCTGAGCTCGAAGGAAGGGCTTATGGAAGTCAGAAGGGCAAGGGAAGCCGGACAGACCGTATATGTAGAGACGTGCCCCCAGTACCTTGTCATGGACGAAAGCAGATACTGCCTGCCGGATAATGAGGGCAGGAATTATATGATAGCGCCGCCGCTTCGGTCGAAGGAAGACCAGGAGGAACTCTGGCAGGCGCTCCGGGAAGGAGAGATTCAGACGGTCTGCACGGACCACTGCAGCTTTACGACTGAGCAGAAAAAGATGGGGGAGAAAGATTTTTCCCTCGTGCCGTGCGGGATGCCGGGAGCGGAGGAACGGCCCGGGCTTCTGTACCATTTCGGCGTGGGGCAGGGGCGTCTGACGCCGGAGCAGATGTGCAGATATCTGGCGTACAATCCGGCGAAGCTATATCATCTGTATCCGAAGAAAGGGGCGATTGCACCTGGTTGTGACGCGGATATCGTCGTCTGGAACCCGGATACCGAGTGGACCTTGTCGGCAGAGACGCAGAAGTCGGATACAGACTTTTGCCCGCTGGAGGGCACGGTGCTCAGAGGACGTGCGGAGCAGGTATATCTTCGGGGCGAACTGGCTGCGGAAAACGGAGAGGTTATAAAAGAATATTGCGGACGATACGTGACCGCGCAGGAATGAACAGACATCAGATAATGTGAGGCAGGATTATGATACGAAGTTACGAAAACAGCAGACTAATCGAGACGGAGAGCCTGAAGTCAGCGCTTACGCTGGCCAGATTTGATGCACCCATCATATCAGTTGTAGGCGCAGGAGGCAAGACGACAGTCATCCGTAAGCTGGCCCGGGAATATGAAGAAGAGGGGCAGCCGGTTATCGTCACGACGACGACCCATATGTGGCAGCCGGACGGAGGGTTTTATCTCAGGTCTCCAGATTTGGAGCTTTTGTACCAGATGCTGAAACACAAACGGCAGGTGTGGGCAGGATATCCGGAGCAGGACGGTAAGATGAGCGCATTTCCCGAAGCGTTTCTCGAGGCGGTCCGGATGCTTGCCGTGCCGGTCATCATAGAAGCGGACGGGGCAAAAGGACTTCCGGTCAAAGTGCCCGTAGCGCATGAGCCTGTACTCTGGGGCAAGACGATGGTACTGCTTGGTGTTGCGGGGCTTGATGCGGTGGGCGGACAGATCAAAGATGTCTGCCACCACCCGGAACAGGCTTCGAGATTTCTTGGCAAGTGCGTGGAAGACATTCTGGAGTGCGAAGATATCGTCAAGATAGGGTTGAGCGACATGGGTATGAAGAAGTCTATGGATCCGTTCATGAAGTTTTATGTCGTCCTGAACAAGGCGGACGATGCGCAGCGCATCTGCATAGGTGAAAGAATTGCCGGCCTGTTTGCCGGGAAAGGGTTCTACAATGTAGTCCTTACATCGGGACTGGGAGGCAGCTATGAATGTACTGATTAAAGGGGCGGGAGACCTGGCGACAGGAATTGCGTATGAACTGCATCTGCAGGGACACAGAATCTTGATGACGGAGAAATCTGTGCCTCTCACCGTGAGAAGGTCGGTGGCCATGTCCCGTGCCGTATATGATGGCAGGGCCACGGTGGAAGGCATGACAGGTGTGCTTGTCAGGAATATGAAAGAGGCGGCAGGTGTCATGGACAACGGTGATGTGGCAGTGATAGTGGATGAAGCCGCGGACATTCGGAATGAATACAGTCCGGATGTGCTTGTCGATGCCATCCTTGCCAAGAGGAACACCGGTACATCTGTGGAGGACGCGCCGCTTGTCATAGCAGCAGGTCCGGGGTTTACGGCAGGTGTGGACTGTCATTGTGTCATAGAGACAAAACGGGGGGATACGCTTGGGCGAGTCATATGGGAAGGAAATGCTATCCCGAACACAGGAATTCCTGGAGAAGTGGGCGGCTACTCGAGAGAGCGGCTCATACAGGCTGCGGAAGATGGAGTGATGGAGCCGAAGGCGGCGATTGGTGACAAGGTGGAAAAGGGGCAGATTGTGGCAGTGACCGGAGGAGAACCGGTATATGCGAAGATGTCCGGAATGGTAAGAGGTATGCTGCAGCACGGCGTGCAGGTCCGGAAGGGTATGAAGATCGGTGATATCGATGCCCGAACGGATTACCGCTTCTGTGTCACCGTATCCGACAAGGCAAGATGTGTCGGGGCCGGAGCTGTGCACGCCATCGAACAGTATTACGGAGCATACGCAATTGTCGTACTGGCAGCAGGGCAGGGCACCCGGTTCGGCGGCAACAAATTGCTGGAGGAGATAGAAGGCCGGCCTTTGTATGCGCATCTGCTCGGTACGCTTGTCAAGCTTCCAAACGTGTGGAAAGCAGTCGTGACGGGGTATGAGCCTGTGGCTCAGTACGCTGCAGAATGCGGCTTCGCCATAGTGGAAAACAGGGAGCCGGAAAAAGGCAGCTCCCATTCCATGCAGCTTGGGCTGAAAAGATGTCTGGACACCCTCCCCTGTCTGAGAGGAGTCCTGTTTACAGTCTGCGACCAGCCTGGACTGACTGCCGGTACCTTCTTAAAGCTTCTTGAGGCGGCCAGGAGAAACTCCGGCCGGGTCGTGCGGGCGGCAAACGGCGGCCAGGGTGGCAATCCTGTCGTGTGGGACTTAAGATACGCACAGGAGCTGCTTGCGCTGGACGGAGATAAGGGCGGTCGGCCTGTAATGGAAAAACATGCAGAAGAAATTATTTTGATAGATATAGAAAAGAAAGAGTTGCGGGATATTGACAGGAAAGCTGACCTGACAGAATGACTGCCAGGCAGTAGGGAGGTGCCGTATGTACACATTAGTGGTCAACGGACAGACGTATAAGGTCAAGGAAGATAAGAAACTGATACGGTTCCTGCGGGACGACCTGCACCTGGTCTCCGTCAAAGACGGGTGCAGCGAGGGGGCCTGCGGGACGTGCACGGTAATCATAGATGGAAAGACGGCCCGTGCATGCATCCCGCTCGTGTCCAGAATGGATGGGAAAGAGATAGTAACAGTGGAGGGCTTAAGCGAAAGAGAAAAAAAAGTGTACGGATATGCATTTGCAAAAGCAGGCGCAGTGCAGTGCGGCTTCTGTATCCCGGGTATGGTCATGTGTGCCAAGGCGCTCATTGATGAGAACCCAAGACCTTCCCGGCTGGCAGCGGTCTCGGCTATAAAGAACAACGTATGCCGCTGTACAGGATATAAAAAGATTATCGATGCTATCCTGCTTAGTGCAGACATTCTGAGAAACCGTCTGGACGTGATGGAAGAGGAGGGGAGCGTTCCGACAGGCAGAGCGATACAGAGGATTGATGCGAGGGAAAAAGTTCTCGGAACTGGAGAATATGTAGATGATATGTATCTGGATGGCATGATATATGCCAGTGCGGTGCGTTCCGCTTATCCCAGGGCCAGAGTGCTGGCGGTACATACGGAAGCGGCAAAGGCAATTCCGGGCGTTGTCGGGGTATTTACGGCGGCAGATATACCGGGGAGTATAAAGGTAGGCCATCTGAAGCAGGACTGGGACACGATGATACCGGTCGGGAAAGAGACGCATTACCTCGGAGACGCGGTATGCATCGTGGCGGCAGAGACACCGGAACTCGTAGAAGAGGGCAAGCGGCTTGTGAAGGTGGAATACGAGAAGCTCGTACCAGTGCTGGACCCCTTCGCGGCAATGGAAGAGGAGGCACCGAAGGTGCATCATGACGGCAATATACTTGCCCATGAGCATCTCGTGCGGGGGAATGCGGATGAAGTGATTGCCGCTTCCTGCCACAAGGTGACGAACCATTATGAGACGCCGTGGACAGAGCATGCGTTTCTGGAGCCTGAGGCAGCAGTAGCGCTGCCGTTTGACGGAGGAGTGTTCATCTATTCCTCGGACCAGGGTACGTATGATACGCAGCATGAATGCGCGACGATGCTCGGCATCCCGCGGGATAAGGTAATTGTAGAAAATAAGCTGGTAGGGGGAGGGTTTGGAGGCAAAGAAGATGTGACCGTGCAGCATCACGCCGCTTTGGTCGCCTATCTGACAAAGCGTGCGGTAAAGGTGAAGCTGACGAGGAAGGAAAGTATCCTGATACATCCGAAGCGGCATCCGATGTGGATGGATGTGACGACGGCCTGTGACAAAGACGGATATCTGACTGCGATGAAGGCGGTCGTCGTATCGGACACAGGCGCATACGCGTCCCTTGGCGGTCCGGTGCTTCAAAGGGCCTGTACTCATGCGGCCGGGCCTTATAACTTCCAGACGATAGACATCGACGGTAAGGCCGTCTACACGAACAATCCGCCGGCGGGTGCATTTCGAGGCTTTGGAGTGACGCAGACGTGCTTCGCGTCAGAGATGAACCTGAACCAGCTTGCAGAATTGGTAGGAATCACGCCTTGGGAAATCCGGTACAGGAATGCCATAAGGCCGGGGCAGGTACTGCCGAACGGACAGATTGCCGATGCGTCTGCGGGGATGGCAGAAGCGCTGGAAGCGGTAAAGGATATATATGACAGGGAGCCATATGCGGGAGTTGCCTGTGCCATGAAAAATGCCGGTGTAGGCGTCGGCCTTCCCGATTGGGGCCGGTGCCGCCTGTTTGTCAACAACCGGAAGGTGGAGATTCATTCCGGGGCTTCCTGCATCGGCCAGGGGCTTGGAACGGTACTGACCCAGATTGTCTCAGAGGCATCGGGTCTCCCGCTTGCCGACATCTCTTATCAGCAGCCGAATACGTCCAAAGCACCGGACTCCGGGACGACTTCCGGCTCCCGGCAGACGCTCGTGACCGGCGAGGCGGCAAGGAGAGCCGCAGAAGAGCTGCGCGCAGACATAGGGCGATATGGATTGGAAGAACTGGAAGGAAGAGAGTATTACGGAGAGTATCTGGCAAGGACCGATAAGATGGGAAGCGATCTTCCTCATCCGGTCTCCCATGTGGCTTATGGCTATGCGGCTCAACTTTGTGCCCTCAACGAAGACGGTACGGTGAAGCTGCTGGCGGCTGCCCATGATGTGGGGAAAGCAGTCAATCCAATCAGCGTGGAAGGACAGATGGAAGGCGGAGTCGTCATGGGGATGGGATATGCTCTGACAGAACAATACGTGCTGGATGGCGGCGAGCCAAAGTCAAAGTTTGGAACACTCGGACTTCTTAAGGCCGACAAGGTACCGGACATAAAATCCATCATTATTGAAAAGCCGGGGGTGCCCGCTGCGTACGGGGCTATCGGCATCGGGGAGATTACCTCGATTCCAACGGCACCTGCCATAGCGGGAGCATATTATAAGTGGGACGGACGGTTCCAGACAAAGCTGCCGCTTTCGGGCACGCCGTATGAGAAAAAGAAATAGTAAAAGGAGTTTGGGAAGGAGTCTATCCCCGGATGCATCGCCTGCGGGAAGTGTGCAGACTCGGGCAGATGTATCTGGAACGACCAAGTGAACGAAGTTGGGGAGCGGCTTGGCGGGATGGATGCGCTTGTAATCGGTTCCCCTGTCTATTATGCGGGCCCGAGCGGACAGCTGACCGCATTTCTGGACCGGCTGTTCTACTCGAACAAAGGCGCGATGGCCGGCAAGCCGGGAGCGGCTGTCGTGTCGTGCAGAAGGGGAGGCGCTTCCGCCGCCTTTGACAGGCTGAACAAATACTTTACCATCAGCAGCATGCCGGTCGTACCGTCACAGTACTGGAACCAGGTGCATGGGCTTACGCCCGAAGATGTGAGGAAAGATGAAGAGGGGCTGCAGACGATGCGTACGCTTGGAGAGAATATGGCCTGGCTGCTGCGGTGCATTGACGCAGGCAGGAAAGCGGGAGTGAAGCCGCCGGTATACGAGCCGAAGATTGCGACTAATTTTATTCAGGAGGACTAAGACAGAGAGCAGAAACTTTGTAAAGTTTCTGCTCTTTTATAGATTTCGCTCTGAGACTGGGGTATAATGGATTCAATATTATAAAATGCAAACATAGATAAACGAGGAGGAAACTATAATATGTGGAACAGAGTGGAACTTAAAATGCGGGGAAAGCAGGCATTTCAACATAATTACTGGCCGTGTGTCGGGGTGGCATTTCTCATGTCAGTCATATCTATGGTGATGAATTCGGGAGGTGCGAGCCGGAGCACGGCATCTTTGCGCCAGACGACATACTACAGCGACAGTTCAGACTTATGGAATGGTTCGGCCTATACGGACTCGTTCTCTTTTGGATGGCCTGCGTTCGGAGCGATTCTGGGGGCTGTGGCGATCATGCTGGCGCTGCTTGGTACGCTGCTTATGATATTTGTTGGAAATGTGCTGGAAGTCGGCGGAAAGAGATTCTTTGTCCGCAATCAGACGGAGCGTGTCGGCGTGGGAGCGGTACTGGATGGTTTTAGATCCGGACATTATGGCAATATCGTGCTCACTATGTTTTTGAGAGATTTATTTATATTCCTGTGGGCATTGCTGCTGATCGTGCCTGGAATTATTAAATCTTATGAATATCGTATGATTCCTTATATCCTTTCTGAGAATCCGGGCATGAGCTATAAGGAAGCATTTGCAATCAGCAAACGCATGATGACTGGGCAGAAACTGGAGACATTTATAATGGACCTGTCTTTTATCGGCTGGTATCTGCTGGGCGGGATTACCTGCGGCATTGTAAACATATTCTATGTCATGCCATATGTAGAGGCGTCATTTGCGGAGATGTATTCTTTCAACCGCGCAAAGGCTTACGCGGAAGGTTATATCAGGTAGCATAATAAGAACATATACGAAGGGGGCAGCGTTATGGAACGGAAAGATTACCGGCGGTGCGCCGAGGTGGCCAGGCACCGGGAAAAGGCAGAGCTTGTACTGAAGAATGCAAATGTAGTGAATGTATTTACGGGAGAGATTCTTAAGGCTGATGTGGCGGTTTCGGACGGCAGGATTGCGGGTATCGGGTCTTATGAAGGGCTTCTGGAAGAAGACCTTGATGGAAAGTATCTCTGCCCTGGTTTTATCGACAGCCATCTCCATCTGGAATCCACGCTTGTGACACCGTCAGAGCTCATAGTGCAGGCGGCAAAGTGCGGGACGACGACGTTTATCGTGGATCCCCATGAATCGGCCAATGTAGCCGGAGCCGCCGGTATCGACTATATCCTTGGGCAGACGGAGAAGGTGCCGGCGAACGTATATGTCATGATGCCGTCCTGTGTGCCCTCTACTTTTGTGGACGACAATGGATGTGATTTTACGGCAGAAAAGATGAAGACGTATCTTGAGCACCCGAGGGTGCTTGGACTTGGCGAGGTGATGGATTACGTGTCCGTCGTTGACGGGGATGCCGGAATGCATGAGAAGCTTGCGCTGTTTGAAGGCAGGACGCTTGACGGCCATGCGCCTGGGCTCGGAGATGACGAGATGCAGGCGTATGCTATGGCGGGAATCGGTACGGACCATGAGTGCATCGATTATGAATATGCCATGAAGGAACGCCGTCTGGGCATGACGATACTCATCCGGGAAGGCAGCGCGGCCAGAAATCTGGATGCCATCGTTACAGGGATGGTGGAACATGGCACCCGCACGGAAGGATTCTGCTTCTGCACCGATGACAAACATATAGAAGATATACAGAGAGACGGACATATCAACTATAATGTCAAGAAGGCCATATCCCTTGGAATCCCTGCCGTCAGCGCCATTCAGATGGCTACGGTCAATGCGGCGGGATGCTACGGGCTTCATCATCTCGGCGCTCTTGCGCCGGGGTATCAGGCGGATATGATCGTGTTCGACAATCTGGAGGAAATGAATATTCTGGACGTATACCACAGGGGAATCAAACTTGATGCCGGTGCAGAGCCGGGTGTCTTGCAGTGCCCGGAAGAACTCAAGCATACGGTGCATCTGGATACGTTTTCCAGAGACAGCCTAAAGCTGTTGAAACCGGAGGGCCCCCTCCACGTAATCCAGATGCAGGAAGGGCAGATAGTCACGAAAGATGTCGTATGTGACATCCCGGGTAAAAAAGAGTTTACAGCAGACAATGAATATAATAAAATTGCAGTTGTAGAACGGCATAAGGGTACCGGTAAGACGGGCGTAGGCGTTGTGGCAGGCTTCAGCTTAAGCGGCGGTGCAGTGGCATCCAGCGTGTCGCATGATTCCCACAACATCATCGTAATCGGAGATAACGATACAGATATGGAGTTGGCGGTGAAGGAACTGATACGTACCCAGGGCGGGTACACTGTCATAGAAAAAGGTAGAGTATACGAGACGCTTGCGCTCCCCATTATGGGACTTATGAGCGATGCCGGCTATGATGACGTAGATAAGACATTAAAGAAAATGATAAGAAAGGCACACGAGATGGGAGTGCCGGAGACCATGGACCCGTTCATCACGTTATCGTTCATGGCTCTCCCCGTAATCCCCGAACTTCGCATTACGCCGAGAGGACTATTCAATGTAAAAGAGTTCAAATTGTGTGAATAAATTCAAAGGGGTCAGACCCCTGTGCATACAGGGGTCTGACCCCTTTGAAAAATGAGGAAATTGTATGACAATTAACAAATCGATGAGAAGGGTCTTGAAGGCGCTGTCTTTTGACGGCATCGAGGTAGAGGCGTCAAGGAATCTGGCTAATTTGAAAGCCATTGATCCGATGCGGATATTCCACAAGACGATTGACTATAAGATATACAATGAAGAGCATGAGATTCCGGTTCGTATCTATCTGCCAAAGGAGAAGGTGGTGGACGGTCTTCCGGTGCTTCTGTTCTTTCACGGTGGAGGATGGGTGACCGAGAGCATTGACAACTATGAACGTATCTGTGCGCGTATGGCAGCTGACACGAATCATATCGTCGTGTCAGTGGATTATCGGCTGGCACCGGAACACAAGTTCCCGACCGGGCTGAATGACTGCTATGCGGTGGCGGAGGCTATATTTACGAAGCGGTTTATCCTGAATGTGGACCCGGAACAGATTACGATTATCGGGGACAGTGCAGGCGGAAATCTGGCGGCAGCCGTGTCACTCATGGCCAGGGACAAAGGGGTGTTTCTTCCGAAAAAGCAGATTCTCATATATCCTGCGGTCAACTGGGATTACAGTACCAGTTCGCCGTTTGAATCTGTCAGGGAAAACGGGACAGACTATCTTCTGACGGCGGGAAAGATGCGGGACTATATAGACCTATATGCGTCATGTGAGGAAGACAAGAAGAATAAATATCTTGCGCCTCTGATGGAGACGGATTACAGCAGCCAGCCGAAGACGCTCGTGCTGACAGCGGAATACGATCCTCTCCGGGACGAGGGGGAGGAATATGGCCATCGACTGAGAAAGGCGGGCAATGAGGTCGAGATACACCGGATAAAGGATGCGCTGCATGGTTATTTTGCGCTGGGAATCAAATATTACCATGTACAGGAAAGTTTTGAACTGATTAATAATTTTTTGAGGGAGGACTAGAGAGTGTTCCAGCAGAAGAGAGCTTATTGGAGGAACCTGGACAATGCTGCAAAGTTGTTTTCAGCCACAAGCAATGCAAAAGACACGCGGGTATTCCGGTTCTACTGTGTATTAAAAGAGTATATTGACGGAGATATTCTGCAGGAAGCATTGAACCGGACGATAAAGAAGTATCCGGTCTTTCTGTCTGTCATGAGGAAAGGCCTGTTCTGGCATTATCTGGAAAAGAGCGAGCTGAGGCCTGTGGTCCGGGAAGAATACAAAGAGCCGTGCAGCAGCCTCTATGTACGTGATAAAAAGGCGCTTCTTTTTGAGGTGACATATTTTGAAAAGCGTATTAATTTCGAGGTGTTCCATGCACTGACGGATGGTACAGGAGCAACAGAATTCCTGAAGGAGCTTGTGAAGAACTACCTCTGCCTGTCGCATAGAGAAGAAGGTCTTGCCGAGGTGGAGCTCGCCGGTGACGGGCCGACCGTGCAAGACCAGGAGAATGACAGCTTTTCCAAGTATTATTCCCCGGATGTCAAACGGAAGAAAAAGAAGAAGATCCGAGCGTATCAAATTAAGATGATGAAGAAAGAGTACGGTGAGCTTCAGGTGACGGAAGGGACTGTCTCAGTCAAAGAGCTTCTTGCCGTATCGCGAGAAAAGGGCGTATCGATGACTGTGCTTATGACTGCCGTACTCATGTGCGCTATCCATGAGGAGATGACGAAAGTACAGGAGAAGAGGCCGGTCGTACTGATGGTGCCTGTAAACCTGCGTAAGTTCTTTCCGTCGGAATCCATGCTGAACTTTTTCGGGTGGATAGAGCCGGGCCATCGGTTTGGCGAGGGGAAAGACAGCCTGGACGAGATACTCGAAGAGGTAAAAGTATATTTCAGCGATTATCTTACAAAAGAACATATTGCCGGACATATGAATGAACTAATCGCTTTTGAAAAGCATAAAGTGCTGAGATGGGCGCCGCTTGAGATTAAGAACCGTTGTATCCGGGCCGGTGCAAAGCTGGCGGAGAAGGAAGTTACCGCTGTGTTTTCCAATATGAGCGCGGTAAAGATGCCTGGGGAATATGAGCCTTATATTGAGAGGTTCGGTGTATATACGAGCACGCCAAAGGTAGAATTGTGCGTCTGCTCGTTTAACGATACTCTGACATTCGGCTTTACATCCCGCTATGACAGTTCTAACATACAGAGGAACTTCTTCAGGATCCTGTCTGAAATCGGGGTGCAGACCAAGGTGGAGGAGCCGGCATATCCGGAAGAGGTACAGCTGAATTACGAAGGAAAGAAATTTTTTAAATATTTTTCTTTCTGCTGTATCGCGGCAATCGTAGTGGGAATCATGCTGAATGCCATCATATCTCCGGAACGCTACTGGGCAGCGTTTGTCGCCGCGGGCGCGTTCAGTATGTGGCTGGCGTTGGCAATCGGATTCTTTAAGAGGCATAATCTGCTCAAGAACGCCATGTGGCAGCTGCTGGTCGTCAGCATCGGATGTATCGTCTGGGATGCATTCACCGGCTGGCATAAGTGGTCGGTGAACTTTGTGCTGCCTTCCGTGTGCGTGATTATTGAACTGTCCATGCTCATCATATCCAGACTTCAGTCCCACACTGCAAGGGAATATATGATATATTATGTGATGGCGTCTGCATACAGCATACTCGTGCCATTCATACTGCTGCTTACAAAAGTGATAACCATAACGGCGCCGGCAGTTCTCTGCGCCGGCTTAAGTTTCCTGTTCCTGCTGGCGCTCATCATATTCAAAGGTCGTGAGTTTAAAGAAGAAATGCAGAAAAAATTTCATGTATAGAGACCGTCCATACTGGCATACTAAGCATGAGGTGATGTCACGATGATAGATAACAGCGAACTTCCTATCGGTTTTACGATGGAGCTGGCGCAGCATTCGGATATCCTGAACGAATTTGCGTCTATGCCGAAAGCAAAGCAGGATAAGATCGTAGAAGGCGCCAGACAAGTCAAAAGCCGGGAAGAAATGCGGAGCTACGTGGAAAATATAGCAAGCTTCTAAAGGGACAGGTTAAAACGAAATGGGGACGGAGGTTTTTTAAAAAAACCCCGTCCCCATTTCCTTAAGTGAAATAATATAGTTAACTATACTACTATAAAAATGATATCGAGTGAGGTGACCATATTTGAAAATTGACCGTCTTATCGGAATTACAATGTATCTGCTGAACCGCAATGTCGTTACGGCAAAAGAACTCTCGGAGCGGTTTGAGGTGTCGGTCCGGGCGATTGTGCGCGATATAGATGCGCTCTCCATTGCCGGCATATCCCCATCAAAATCTTGTGTAAAGCACAGGCCCGGGTTCCCATCATGGAATACATGAAAGGAAAAATTGTCGAAGAACGTGAGAACGGTGATTTTGTTATAGTGACGCGCGGGATAGAAAATGACCGGATGTGGCTCTCCATGCTCCTGGGGTTTGGTGACTCGGTCAAAGTGCTGGAACCACAGGAGGTTATTGATATGCTTATGGAAAAAACGTTAAACAATGGAGTAGATGATTTCTACATAGCAGGGGCAGATGCGGCTGCATGTGTCAAATCGACCTGCTTCAACTTACGTAAAGCAAAGTACGGCGTTACTGTCTTATCCGATTGCATCACAAGTTATGATAAAAGGAAGATTGATGAAATGCTGCTTTATTACGAAAGTAAAGGCTGCAAAATAATTAGCTTGGATACCCTTTTGAGTTCTGTCGATGCATAAGTACGGGTTGGGGACGGATGTAAGTCAGCCGGAGCCTTACATTGTATTCCAGTATGGAATCTTTTTGCGAATGAGATGCGGTCTATGTGCAGGGTATGGACGGCCCTTTTGCATCGACAGAAGTTAAGAATATCTGTATTGACAAGGCTACCTCCACGGAGAGTTCAGCGTCTCGGCATCAGAACGGGTTCCCGCTCAGAGAGCTGTCCGCTATCGCTGCGCTTGTATAGAAAAAGAAGACAGATAAGTAATGCTATTTCCAGGCAGTGGAATGGGCGACAGCCCCTCCGCTGCCTTTTCTGATCAGAAACGGTGCTAAACGGTTTATATGGTAGGGAGATGCGATGGACAAAAAAGATTGTGATAGGCAACTGGAAGAATCTTGGGGTCCAAGATGAAGCAATGACAGCTGAAAGCCATGATTGTAAGATATGACCAAAAGCACCTAAAAAATTTCAATGATAATGAAAAAATATTCTATGTTCTCCGAAAGCCATATAGGATAAGCTGTACATATCAACAAAGAGCACAGATAAAATGTGCGGGAAGAAAGGAGAATTGTATTATGAAAAGAAAAGCAGCTATGGTGGCAATGGCAGCACTGCTTGCAGTTTCACTGACGGCATGTGGTGGATCGGGAGGATCTGACAAGAAAGATTCATCATCAAAAGAAAGTTCAGGCGGAGAGGTGGCTAATAAAGATAAACCGCTCGTATGGTTTAACCGCCAGCCTTCCAACAGTTCTACAGGAGAGCTGGATATGACGGCTTTGAATTTCAACAAAGATACCTATTATGTTGGATTTGATGCGAACCAGGGTGCAGAACTCCAGGGCACGATGGTAAAAGACTACATCGAGAAAAACATCGATAAGATTGACCGCAATGGTGACGGAACGATTGGCTATGTCCTTGCTATCGGCGATATCGGACATAATGACTCTATCGCACGTACAAGAGGTGTCCGTAAAGCACTTGGTACAGGCGTTGAGAAAGACGGAGAGATCAACAGTGAGCCGGTCGGTACAAATGCAGACGGCTCTTCCTCTATCGTACAGGACGGAACACTTGAAGTAGGCGGAAAGACTTACAAAGTCAGAGAATATGCTTCCCAGGAGATGAAGAACTCAGCAGGAGCTACATGGGATGCAGCGACAGCAGGAAACGCAATCGGCACATGGAGCTCTTCTTTCGGCGATGCAATAGATATCGTTGCCTCTAACAATGACGGTATGGGCATGTCCATGTTCAACGCATGGTCCAAGGACAACAAGGTTCCGACATTCGGTTATGATGCCAACAGTGATGCAGTGGCAGCAATCGCAGAAGGCTACGGCGGAACGATCAGCCAGCATGCAGACGTACAGGCATATCTGACCCTTCGCGTTCTTCGTAACGCTCTTGACGGCGTAGACATCGACACAGGTATCGGAACAGCTGACGACGCAGGCAACGTCCTGACGGATGATGTATATACATATAATGAAGAAGAACGTTCCTACTATGCACTTAATGTTGCGGTTACAGCTGACAACTATCAAGATTTCACAGACTCTACCAAGCTCTATGAGCCTGTATCAAACCAGCTGGATGAAAGCAAGAGTGCTACAAAGAAAGTATGGCTTAACATCTACAACGCATCCGATAACTTCTTAAGCTCAACATATCAGCCGCTTCTGCAGGGATATGACAAGCTCATGAACCTTGATGTCGAGTATATCGGCGGTGACGGACAGACAGAGTCCAACATTACGAACCGTCTTGGAAATCCGAATCAGTATGATGCATTCGCTATCAACATGGTTAAGACAGACAATGCGGCTTCCTACACATCATTACTTCAGTAGAAGCAGTCAGTAAAATTAAAATAAGCAGACGATTGGGGAGAAGGAATTCTCCCCGAAAGTTTATCTCGAAACTGCAGGGAAACACGTTAATATCAATATACGTATACAGGACAGGAGTAAAATGATGGCAGATAAGAAAGATGACATAGTCTTATCGATACGCGGTATGAGCAAGTCCTTTGGCCGCAACAGAGTCCTGGATCATATCAGCTTAGATGTGAGGCGGGGAAGTGTCATGGGACTTATGGGTGAAAACGGCGCCGGTAAGTCAACGATGATGAAGTGTCTTTTTGGTACATATCAGAAAGATGAGGGAGATATCTTCCTTTGTGGAAAGGAAGTAAGCTTTTCCGGACCCAAAGATGCGCTTGAAAACGGCATCGCGATGGTTCATCAGGAATTGAACCAGTGTCTGGAAAGGAATGTAGTTGATAATTTGTTTCTTGGGAGATATCCAGTCAATTCGGCTGGTGTAATAGATGAGGGAAGAATGAAAAAGGAGGCGTCAGACCTCTTTCGGAAATTAGGCATGACGGTCAACCTGAGTCAGCCGATGCGCAACATGTCTGTGTCACAAAGGCAGATGTGCGAGATTGCCAAGGCAATCTCTTATAATTCAAAGGTCATCGTCCTTGACGAGCCGACTTCATCCCTGACCGTACAGGAAGTCGAAAAGCTCTTTGAGATGATGAACATGTTAAAGGAACAGGGAATTGCCCTGATTTACATCTCACATAAGATGGATGAGATTTTCAGAATCTGTGATGACGTATCCGTACTTCGGGATGGAGACCTGGTCATGACGAAGAGCGCCAAAGATACAGATATGAACGAGCTGATTGCAGCGATGGTCGGGCGCTCTCTGGAAAACAGGTTCCCTCCGGTCGACAATACACCGAAGGAGCCGATTCTGTCTATTCAGCATTTATCTACAAAATTTGAGCCCCATTTGACTGACATCTCATTCGATGTAAGGGAAGGGGAGATATTCGGGCTGTATGGGCTTGTAGGCGCGGGGCGTACGGAACTTCTGGAGACAATCTTCGGTGTCCGCACGAGAGCGGCGGGACGCGTGTATCTCAGGAACCGTCTGATGAACTTTAACAGTGCCAGGGAAGCCATGGACCATGGATTCGCCATGATTACGGAGGAACGGAAAGCGAACGGGCTTTTCATCAAGGCCGATCTGACATTTAATACAACGATTGCTAATCTGGATCAGTATAAGTCTGGTCTGGCACTTTCCGATACGAAGATGATAAAGGCAACTTCCGATGAGATTAAAACGATGCATACGAAATGTATGGGGCCAAGTGACATGATTTCAAGCCTTTCCGGCGGCAATCAGCAGAAAGTCATCTTCGGAAAATGGCTGGAGCGCAGTCCGCAGGTATTCATGATGGATGAACCTACCCGGGGAATTGATGTCGGTGCAAAATATGAAATCTATGAGCTGATTATCAAGATGGCTAAAGAGGGAAAGACGGTCATCGTCGTATCGTCTGAAATGCCGGAGATTCTGGGAATCACGAACCGCATTGGCGTGATGTCGAACGGACGCCTCTCCGGAATTGTGAATACAAAAGACACAGATCAGGAAGAGCTTTTAAGACTCAGTGCAAAATACCTATAACGAGGGAGATGGATGGATATGGCTAAAGGAAATAGTAAAGTTCTAACGGCTGAACAGGAATTACAGCTGCGTCAGCCAATCGAGGATTATGTCGGTAAGATTCAGGCACAGATCGACAGCCTCAGAGTGGAAGGTACAGATAAGGTTATCTCCCTTCAAAACAGTATTGATGGGTTAAAGAGAGACCGTACCTTGACAAAAGGCGAGAAGGAAGACCGGATCGCACAGCTTCGTGCCGGACTGGAAAAGGCAAAAGAAGTAGAAGTAAGAAACAAAGATGAGATAGCAAAGTTGATTGCAGATGCAGAAGGTTATCTCAAGGCTCATTTTGACAAAGAATATTATCAGCCGGTCAAAGAAAGCTGCGAGCAGGAAAAAGAGCTCGTAAAGGAAAAATACCGGCAGAAAATTGCAGAGCTGGAAAAAGAGCACCAGCAGAATCTGTCTAAACTTTCCGATCATCAGGAAATCAAAGACGAGAAATACGTGCATAAGAACCTCTTGTTTGATGCCAAGATACAGATGCAGAAAGGGCTTCAGGAGGTAAAGGACAGAAGACATGCAGCTTATGCATATGAATATCATCTGATTGACCTGCTCCGTATGTCGAAGTTTACATTTATGGAGACAAGGGCACAGAAATGGGAGAATTACAAGTATACATTCAACCGCAGGTCATTTTTGCTGCAGAACGGATTGTATATTGCCATTATTTTGATATTTATCATGCTGTGTATCATAACACCAATCATCAAACATTCTCCGCTGCTTACGTATAATAACGTATTGAATATTCTGCAGCAGGCTTCGCCGAGAATGTTCCTTGCCCTGGGAGTTGCAGGGCTGATACTCCTTACAGGTACCGACCTGTCTATCGGCCGTATGGTCGGTATGGGGATGACGACCGCCACGATAATTATGCATCAGGGAATCAACACAGGTGCCGTGTTCGGCCACATATTTGACTTTACAGATATGCCGCTCGGTGTGAGAGTCATCTTAGCGCTCGTAGTGTGTATCGTGTTGTGTACCTTCTTTACGTCAATTGCAGGCTTCTTTACCGCCAAATTCAAGATGCATCCTTTTATCTCGACTATGGCAAACATGCTTGTCATCTTCGGACTTGTTACATATGCGACAAAGGGCGTGTCATTCGGTGCGATTGAACCGACGATTCCGAATATGATCATACCAAAGGTGAACAGTTTCCCGACGATCATATTATGGGCAGTGGCAGCCATCGCAATCATATGGTTCATCTGGAATAAGACGACATTCGGAAAGAACCTGTATGCAGTCGGAGGAAATCCGGAGGCGGCAGCAGTGTCAGGAATTTCCGTATTTGCTGTAACAGTAGGCGCATTTGTACTGGCAGGAATCCTCTATGGATTTGGCTCCTGGCTGGAATGTGCGAGAATGGTCGGCTCCGGTTCCGCAGCCTATGGACAGGGCTGGGAGATGGATGCCATCGCGGCCTGCGTAGTAGGCGGCGTATCCTTTACCGGCGGTATCGGTAAGATATCAGGTGTGGTAGTCGGTGTATGTATCTTCACCGCCCTTACCTATTCTCTTACCATCCTTGGAATTGATACGAACCTTCAGTTCGTATTTTCCGGTATCATCATTCTGGTGGCAGTAACACTTGACTGTCTCAAATATGTCCAGAAAAAATAATCTGATAATGTTTCCGAGAGAGCCAGACATCGTTCTGGCTCTTTTCGTATTGCCTGGGGGGAGAGCGCCGCTATTTACAGTTATAGGTCTGTTTGGTATAATGAATGAAGTCACACGTACACGCTTACGGAGAAAAAGATGAACACATATACAGTGCTTTTGGTGGATGACGAGGAAGAAGTCATCCAGGTAATCATAAAGAAGATAAATTGGGAATGGCTCGGCTTTTCCGTCATCGGATATGCCAATAACGGGGTGAAGGCGCTAGAGATGGTGGAGGAATTCCAGCCAGATGTCGTTATGACAGATATCAAGATGCCTTATATGGATGGCCTGGAGCTGTGCAAACACATCAAAGCGGAATGGCCCGCGACTAAGATACTGCTCTTTACGGGCTTTGATGAATTCGAATATGCGAAAGAAGCGGTACATCTGGAGGTTGAGGAATATGTGCTCAAACCGGTGAATTCCGTGGAGCTGACCAATGTATTTATACAGATGAAAGAGAAGCTGAATCAGGAAATCAGTGAAAAACGGAACGTGGAGACGTTGCAGAAATATTATCTGGAGTCCCTGCCCCTTCTACAGGCGAACTTCTATTCCACGCTGATCGAGGGGAGAATCACAGAAGCAGAGCTTCCGAAGTATCTCTCGGATTACCAGATTGCTTTTTCCGGGCCTTTCTTTGGCTGTCTTGTAATCTATACCTCGCCGAGCCATGTGCCGGAGCATATGAACCCCCTGTTGTTATCCACCGCGGTCCAGAAGCAGGCGGAGGAGTACCTGGGGAAGAAGTGGCAGGCAAAATGCATCTCTTATCTCGGGAATACGGTCCTGATTGTACAGATGAAAGACGAAAAAAAGGCTTCAGAGCTGACGGATGAATGCGACAGGTTCTGCCGGTATGCCGAGCGCATCATCGGAGCTGTCGTCACGGTGGGTATCGGCCGGGTATGCGAGAATATCCTGGATCTGCCGCTATCCTATGACAGCGCAAGAGAGGCCGTCTCGTACCGGGTGATATATGGAGCGCCAAAGGCAATCAATATTAAAGAGGTTGCTCCGCGGGAAATCGGCAGATCCGGACCGATGACCGATGGGAAGCTGTCGAACCTCTTTAAGGCGATTAGGCTCAGCCCGGCACAGGAGATAACCGAAGCCGCAGGCGCGTATCTGGAGCATTTATCTGTCTCGGCAAAATCCCTTCAGCAGTACCATATTGCGATTATGGAGCTGGTCAGCGGATTATACAAATTTGCAACGAATAATAATCTGGATGTGGAAGACTGCCTTGGCGATATGAGGAAGCTGTACAGCCGACTCCTCGATCTGGAACCGGATGTGATGGGGAGATGGCTCACCAAGATGAGCCTTTCTTTTAGGGACAGGCTGGTGAGTGCCCGGAGCAGTTCCACGCAATCATTCGTGAGCAAGGCAAAGGAGCATGTCCATAGCAACTATGCGGATGAGGAACTGTCACTGGACAGCATCTGTAAGATTCTGGGCGTGTCAAATTCTTACTTTTCCACCATTTTCAAAAAGGAGACCGGGAATTCGTTCATCGGTTATCTGACGGAATATCGTATGGAACAGGCATCCCGCCAGCTGATAGAAACAGACGAAAAGAATTACATTATCGCTAAGAATGTGGGCTATACGGATCCGAATTATTTTAGTTATGTATTTAAAAGACAGTTTGGCGTATCCCCGTCCAAATACAGAGTGGAGCATACGAAGAAGTGAAAGATAAATATTTCAGGCGTTTGAATAAAGTAAAGCCGAGAGAGATCCAGTCTACGATTATGATTGCATTTTCCCTGATTTCGCTCTCTCTGATGATGGTCCTTGGAATTGTCATGTACATCAGATTCTCCAATTTATCCAGGCAGGAGACAGTACAAAGTACACAGAAGCTGATGGAACAGACAGGGGAAAATCTGGAGGACTATCTTGTCAGCATGAGGCAGATATCAGATGCTGCGTATTATAATGTCATAAAAGAAAATGATTTTGCAAGCCAGGATCAGGATATCCAGACCAAGATGAATCTTCTATATGAGGCAAACAGGGACAACTTAAGGAGCATTGCAATCTATAACAACCATGGGAGTCTGCGGATGGCGGAACCGGTTGCGGCACAGAAGGAGGATCCCGATGTGACAAGGCAGGACTGGTATAAGCAGGCGATGGAAGAGATGGAGAATGTACATTTTTCCACCCCTCATATCCAGAACCTGTTTGATGACGGTACCTTCCGTTATTATTGGGTCATATCTCTAAGCCGTGTCGTGGAGCTGACAGGCAATGGAGTGTCTCAGATGGGCGTTCTGCTTGTAGATATGGATTATTCCAGCATTTCACGTATGATGAAACAGATCAATACGCTTAATACGGAACAATATTATTATCTGTGCGACAGCAGCGGGCAGATCATCTACCATCCGCGGCAGATACAGATCAGCGACGGGATATACAATGAAAACAGCAAAGCAGCTGCCGGTTACAAGGATGGCGTCTATGACGAACGTTTTGAAGGCGAATCCCGTAAGGTCGTGGTCAATACGATCAGCTATACCGGGTGGAAGCTGGTGGGTGTAATTCCGAATGCCACGTTCACCCACGGAACGGTCAGTATCCGGTATTTTATTGCCATCTTAGTGCTCCTCATGGCCATGATGCTGGTAGTGATCAACCGTGTCGTTTCCGTCAGGATTTCCAGCCCTATCTTAAAGCTTGACGATTCGGTCAAAGGATATGAGGCAGGGGAAACGCCGGAAATCTACATAGGCGGGTCGCTTGAGATCCGGCATCTCGGCCACTCGATACAGCGTTCGTATGAGCAGATCGACACACTTATGAAGAAGATTGTCCTGGAGCAGAATGAACGGAGGAAAAGCGAGCTTGATGCGCTGCAGAGCCAGATTAATCCTCACTTTCTATATAATACATTAGAGTCGATCGTATGGATGGTGGAAGGGGAGCGGAACAATGAAGCGGTATTCATGCTTTCGCAGCTGGCGAAGCTCTTCCGCATCAGCCTCTCCAAAGGAAGTACGGTAATCACTGTGAAGGATGAGCTGCAGCATGCACAGAGCTATATGAATATACAGAAGATTCGTTATAAGAATACTTTTTCCATATCATTTCATGTGGATCCGGCCATCTATGGATATTGTACGGTAAAGCTGATCTTGCAGCCGATACTGGAAAATGCCATTAACTATGGGGTCAGCGGCATGGATGACTGCGGGGAAATCACGGTGACCGGCAGGCTGGAGGGCAGCGATCTGATTCTTGCTGTGACAGACAATGGAATGGGCATGACCAGGGAGGAAGCGGAGCTTGTCCTGACAGACAGTGAGCGGGTTCACAAACATGGCTCCGGAGTCGGACTTGTGAATGTCAATAACCGTATCCAGATTCTCTTTGGAAAAGAGTATGGCCTTGCTATCGAAAGCGAGCCGGACGAGGGTACCACGGTTTTCATTCGCCTTCCGGCAGTTTTGTATACAGAGGAAAATAAAAAAGTTCTGGAACAGGGACATATCTTCAGCATGGAAGAAATGAATGACAGGGAGATTGGCGATGAAGAATGACAAAAAAGTGTTTATTCTGATAGAAGCAGTTCTGGCGGCGATTGTTCTTGCAATGGCAATCTTTCTTCTGTCAGAAAAATCAGAGCGGGATATGGATAAGGTCTCTGTCATCGTCCAGAATTCAGGTGACAATCAATGGGCGGCCTTCATATATGGGCTGAAAATGGCAGCAGCGGATCAAAAGGTCGAACTGCTGGTCGTCAACACCGAAACGATGCTGACGGTAGAAGAACAGAAAGGCCTCATAGAAAGCGAAATCGAGAACGGAGCCGACGCAGTCATTGTCCAGCCTGTACCGGGACCGGACACGCAGGAGATGTTAAAAAGGGTCAGGAACAGGATTCCTGTCATGCAGGCAGGATACGCTGCGACCAAGGAGAGGGACGCCTCTGTGCTCCCAACCACGGAACCGGATCATTATGCCATGGGCAAGGCAATGGCAGAGGAACTGCTCAACGATTATAACGGGAATTTAGATGGAAAGACCATAGGGATTCTGATGGAGTCAGGGGACTCGGAGGCTTCAAAAAAGCGGAAGCAGGGATTCAAAGATGGTATAAAAGGTGCAGGTGCGAAGATTCAATGGACGACCGCGCGCGCATATGAGGAAGACGGCGATGCTTCGCTGGAGGACCAGCCTGAGGCGGATCTTGTGGTGGCGCTTGATGACAACAGCCTTACAACAGCCGGGGAATGTTCTGCAGCCAATAATCTGCATGGAGCCATTGTGTATGGTATCGGGAATTCTACGGAAGCAGCTTATTATCTGGATGCAGGATACGTGGAATGTCTCGTGGTTCCGGATGAATTCAACGTAGGGTATCAGAGCCTGACAGAGGTTGCAGAAAGTCTCGGGAATCGTCTCCGAAGGTCCCGGGATATCACGGTCTCGTATACGGTCATCCGAAGCGACACACTGTTCTCGAAAGAAAATCAAGAAATTCTCTTTACCATGAGCCAGTAGGAAGAAAACCAGAGGTATATGAATGAAGATGAGAAAAATGCTAGCGGCAGGGATTGTACTGTGCATAAGTATCGGGCTGTTATGCGCTTGCGGCAGGACAGAGACGGATACGGCAGAGAAAGTGCATGTCGGAGTCACATACTATGACCAGAGCGATACATTCTTAGGCGAGCTGCTCACTGATTTTAAAGAGCAGCTTAAAAAGTGCGAGCGGGACGGCCTCGAGACTTCGGTGATAATCCAGGACGCGGGCGGTTTGCAGAAAACCCAGAATGACCAGGTGAAGGAACTTATCGATGCAGGCTGCAATGTTCTGTGCGTCAATCTGGTAGACAGGGCCGACCCGTCAGAAATTATAGACCTTGCAAGAGAATATGACGTGCCCATCATATTCTTTAACAGGGAGCCGGTTGCAGAGGATATGATGCAGTGGGACAAGCTATACTATGTTGGCGCATATGCAAGACAGTCGGGACAGATGCAGGGCGAGCTGGCAGCCGATTTGATAAAGGCAGACAGCCGGATTGACCGCAATAGGGATGGTAAGATCCAATATGTGGTGCTGGAAGGTGAACCGGGCCACCAGGATGCAATTATCCGGACGGAGACAGCGGTCGAAAGCCTGAGAGAGAATGGCATAGTTCTTGAGAAAAAGGGCTACCAGATTGCCAACTGGAACCGGGCACAGGCGCAGAACCGGATGGAGCAGATGATCAGCCAGTATCGGAATGATATTGAACTTGTCCTGGCGAATAATGACGATATGGCGCTTGGAGCGCTTGATGCCTATAAGAAGCTGAACTATACGGAGACGAACCTGCCGGTGTTCTTCGGAATCGATGGGACGGATGTGGGATTAGAAGCAGTTGCCGGCCTGCGTCTGGCCGGGACGGTATATAATGACAAGGAAGGACAGGCAGAAGCCATGGCAAAGCTGGCGGAGGCACTTGTAACCGGTGGGGAGCTGGATGAGGTTGGACTTACGAATGAAAGATATTGTTATCTACCATATTTTAAAGTGACAATAGATAACGTGGACGAGTTTCTTGAGAATAACATTCATTAAAACAGTGCGGATAATTTGAGGAGGGCGGAACAGATGCAGAAAGAGGAAGAGCGTTTCAGGCGGCTGGAAGAGGAGCTGAAGGCGTCCAATGAAAAGATGCAGGACATCATTAACGCAATTCCAGGCGGTGTGGCAATCTATAAAGTTTCAGACAGATTTGAAACAGTGTATTTCTCTGACGGAGTGCCGGAATTGTCCGGTTATTCAGTGGAAGAATACAAAGAGCTCGTCAAAGGTGACGCCGCCGAGATGACCTATCGGGAAGATACGGAGATGGTAGTGTCAAAGGCACGTGAGGTCATAGAATCGCGCGGGATAGCCAGCATTGAATTCCGCAAGCAGCACAGGGACGGGCATATCGTATGGGTCCGGGCACAGGTCAAATGGATGGGAGAGGAAGATGGATGCCCTCTGCTCCACTGTGTATTCCACAATATTTCCGAGATTAAGGAAGCACAGCTGGAGATGAGTCATATCATCAACTCGATTCCGGGCGGCATCGCCAGCTACCAGGTAGTGGAGAACCGGTTTGTTCCGACCTTCTATTCCGATGGCGTGATGGAGCTGACTGGCCATACACGAAAGGAGTACGAAGAGATTATCCGTGGGGATGCGCTGAACATCATATACGAGCAGGACAGGGAGCGGGTGATGAAAGCTGCAGCAGAAGCCCTTTTAAGCGGCGAGGTCCTTGATGTATCCTATCGAACGCGGCATAAGAACGGGAATCTCATATGGGTCCATCTCAATGGCAGACGGATGGGGCCGCTGGCGGATGTTACGCGGTTTTACGCCGTATTTACGGGTATGTCTGCAGAGACCCGTATCTTTCAGGAAATGGCTAATGAGACGGCGGACGGCATCTATGTCATCGCAAAAGAAAATTATGAGCTGCTCTATGTCAATGAATCAAAAGATCTTTTCGCCGGCAGCAGGGACTGTCTCGGTGAGAAATGCTACAAAGCGCTTCACTGCAGGGATGAGGTGTGCGGGTTCTGTACGCTTGGAAGCCATAGTCCGGACGGACGGGAACATGAGATGGCAGTACCGGGTACCGGGCGTTATTACAGCACACGTTTCCGGGAGACGGTCTGGAACGGGATACCGGCATATGTCAAATTTATCAGTGATATCACGCAGGAGGTTACGACCCGGAAAGAGAAAGAACGGCTGGAGCAGTATTTTCAGACGATTCTCAGCAACCTTCCCGGAGGTGTCGCCGTTGTCCACTATGAGAAAGACGGCAGTATGACGCCGGAATTCTTATCCGACGGCTTTGCGGCGATTACTGAGATGACACCAGATGAGGCGTGGCGTCTGTATAAGAAGGACGCCATGGAAGGGGTCCATCCTGACGACAGGGAACATGTGGCGGAACAGATGAATGAATATATAGCCAGCGAAGCCCGAAGCTGGAAAATCATATATCGTCTGAAGAAAGGAAGCGGCGGCTATGTCTGGGTGAAGAACAACCTGTCCCTCATAGAGAATGAAGGGGGAGAAAGGCGTATCTACGCCATGTTCCAGGACATGACAAAAGAGCGTGAGGAACAGGAGAAGCTGCGACGCCAATATCAGGATATGCTCATGCAGCATTACCATACGCACGGAGCGGATACACTTGTTCTCGGCCACTGCAATGTGACGCTGAACAGGATTCTGGAAATCAGCGATTATACAGGCTCAGGCCTTCTCGATACGTTCGGTACCGTGAGGGATGAATTCTTCACCGGAATCGGTGGGTTCATCGTAGATGAGAAGGAACGACGGCAGTTTTATGCCAGGTATCTGAACAAGCCTTCGCTGGAGGCGTTCGCGCGTGGCGAGACAGAGCAGAAGATGGAGTGTTTTATGAAGCTGCCGGAGGAAAAGAAAGGGCGGTACGTCCAGATTAAGATGAATCTTGTATCCACACCGGACAGCGGGGATGTCACAGGCGTACTCGCAGTGACGGACAGTACCCGCCAGACGGTTGCGGACCGTATCATGCATCAGCTCTCCTCTTCCGGTTATGATTTTATCGCGGACATAGATCTGGACGAGGACACTTATAACATTCTGTCATATGGCGAAAATGGAAGCGGCATGCCCCCGGAAAAAGGATGCCATTCTAAATGGGTGGATGAGATGCTTGAATCGAGGGTGGTCCCGAAAGACCGGGAACGGTTCAGGAAGAATCTGGATGCCGCAAATATACGGAGAAAACTAGAAAGCAGACGTTCTTATACTTTTGCCTATTCGGTGAGTGAAAAGGAGGGAGATATCCGCACGAAGAACCTGACCGTATCTGCTGTAGATCTGCGGATTGGCAGGGTATCCCTTTCCAGGACAGACATTACAGAGCCGATCCGTGAACAGCAGGCGCTGCTGCGTGTCATTGCGTACACGTTTGAGCTTGCCGGATTTATCGACATCAGTTCTGGCAGCTTTACGATGTACACGAGAGATACGGTACTGAATAATCTGCAGCCTTACTTTATCGAGGATTACGACGCAGGGGTCCGTGACTTTGTGAAGGATTATGGAACCGAAGAGAACCGGGATGAAGTATATCAAAGCTTTCGGACGGAGACGATGAAGAGAAGGCTGGAGGAAGAAGAGAATGGATACGACTTTTTATTTCCATACGCACGCGAGGGTGAAGAGCGGTATAAGCAGATTAATGTCATGTGGGGGGATTTCAACCACAGTACAATCTGCCTCGTGCGGGCAGATGTGACAGATATGCTGGCTGCTGAAAGGAGGAATAAGAAGGCGTTGGAGAATGCGCTTGTATTAGCCGAAGAAGCGAACCAGGCTAAAAGCGACTTCCTGTCCGCTATGAGCCATGATATACGGACACCTATGAATGCCATCATCGGGATGACGATGCTGGCCAGAGCCCATCTGGGAGAACAAGACCGCGTGGCAGACTGCCTCGATAAGATTTCCATATCTTCCAGACATCTTTTAAGCCTGATTAATGATATTCTGGACATGAGCAAGATTGAAAGTGCGCAGATTACCATGAACAATATGGTAATATATCTTCCGGAGATGCTGGAGAGGCTTTCAGCCATCATTGCTCCGCAGGCAAGGGAAGCAGGCCTCCGGTTCGAGATAAAGACCGGAAACATACGAAACAGCTATTTTTGCGGCGACACGCTGCGGATCAACCAGATTCTCATCAATATACTGAGCAATGCGGTAAAATATACGCGTGAGGGCGGGAGCGTGGAGTTTCTCATAGAAGAGATTCCGCCCGTAAGGTGCCCGGAGTCTCTGCGCTACAGGTTTACCGTGAGCGATACAGGAGTCGGGATGTCGGAAGAATTCCTTGGACATATGTTTGACCCGTTCGTGCGCAGCAACGGCACGCAGCGCATCGAGGGAACAGGACTGGGACTGAGTATCACGAAGGGGCTCGTGGACCTCATGGGAGGAGAGATATATGTGGACAGCTCACCAGGCAAGGGAAGCCGTTTCCAGGTAGAGCTGGAATTCCAACATGCAGAGATGGATCATGAAGCTGCAGGAGCTGACAGAAAACTGTCAGGATCTGGCGTGGCAGAGGCCGGCGTATTTGAAGGGATGCACTTTCTTGTCGCGGAAGACAATGAGATCAATGCAGAGATACTGTGTGAACTGCTGGCAATGTATGGAGCGGAAACGGTCGTCGAAGAAAACGGGCAGCAGGTGGTAAAGGCGTTCCGGGACGCCGGGCCGGATACATACGATGCAATCCTCATGGATATACAGATGCCGGAGATGAATGGCTATGAGGCTACACGTGCCATCCGCCGTATGGAACGTGACGATGCCGCCAGGATACCGATAATCGCCATGACTGCCAATGCGTTTGCAGAGGATGTGAAGGCGGCTGCCGATGCCGGAATGAATGCCCATGTGGCGAAACCGGTGGATGTGGACGTGCTGCGTAGAACACTTAAGGAAGTGGTAGGGGTTAAGTAAACCGGACGCCGGCGGAAAGCCGGCCGGTCGATGCCCTGATGCATCCGCAGACTAATTCGCTTATACTTTCCCCTTGTGCATCGAGAACCTATTCTTTTTACATACGATGATACCTTCCGCCTGAAGCTTGCTTATCTCATTGGACAGGGCGCTCCGATCTACGGACAGATAATCCGCCAGCTGCTGTCGGTTAAAAGGAATCTCGAAGGTGGAGCAGCCGTATTTCAGCGATTCCGCGGACAGATAGGAGAGCAGCCGTTCCCGTATCGTGCGTCTCGTCAGGTGTTCCATCTTTTTCGTGAGCGCTACATTTTTCGCTGAGATAGCTGCCAGCAGGTTCTGTATGAGCCTCGTGTGGAAGGTGCAGGCTGAAGTGCAGACTGTCAATATCCTTCTGATGTCGAAGAACATAATCTCTGCATCCGAATCTGCCACTGCACTTGCCTCAATCGGCATATCAGGCAGACAGGCATAAGCCTCCGCGAAGATAGTTCCCGGTAGTATTTCAGAGATGATAGACCGATTCCCCCAAAAATCTTCTTTTATAATCAGGACAGAGCCGGATAACACCATTCCGAGAGCATCCACCGGTTCCCCGGTGCGGATAATATAGGAACCTTTGTCGTATTTTTGAATTTTAGCTGACAGACAGCTCAGCATAGCGTCTATCTCCTGTGGATCGATTCCGCTGAACATCTTTGTATTCTGAAGCAATGGTATATATCTATTCATCATAATAATCCTCAATATGTTGTAATTACAACTGAAATGTTGGTTTTATTATAATATAATTTCCTCATAAAAGCAATAAGGCAGAGATACAAGGAGGATGAAAGATGGATAATAAGATGTTTTGTTTTCAATGCGAACAGACGGCAGGCTGCAGCGGATGTACCGGAAATGCAGGCGTATGCGGAAAGGGCTCTGTTACGGCAAGGCTGCAGGATGAGCTGACAGGGGCCTTGATCGGCCTTGCGAAAGCATGCGGGAATGACCTGCAGGGGGAAGAGACGACGAGATTTATCATCGAGGGACTGTTTACGACAGTAACGAATGTAAGCTTTCATGATGGCACATTGAAAGAAATGATTGAAAAGGTAAAAAGGGAAAAAGAACGAATCGTGCCGAATTGCGCAGCCTGTTTCGCCCAATGCGGGAATATGGATGACTATGATATGAACCGCCTGTGGAATGACCAGGAAGACATCCGGTCTTTGAAGTCGCTTATTCTATTTGGCATAAGAGGGATGGCTGCTTATGCGTACCATGCGCTTGTGCTTGGATACGAAGATGAACAGGTAAATGCATTTTTCTATAAAGCACTGTCAGTTATCAGTTATGACATGACCATGGAGCAATTGCTTCCGATAGTGCTGGAGACCGGAGAGGCCAACCTTCGTTGCATGGAGCTTCTGGACCGGGCCAATACGCAGACATATGGGACACCTGTTCCGGTTAAGGTGACGACGAAGATGGAAAAGGGTCCTTTTATCGTAATTACGGGGCATGATCTGAAGGATCTGAAGCTTCTACTCGAGCAGACAGTGGATAAAGGGATACATGTCTACACGCACGGCGAGATGCTTCCGGCCCACGCATATCCAGAACTGAAGAGGTATCCACAGCTAAAGGGTAATTTCGGCACCGCATGGCAGAACCAGCAGAAGGAATTCGACCACATACCGGGAGCTGTCCTATTTACGACGAACTGCCTCATGCCTGTAAAAGAAAGCTATGCGGACCGCATCTTTACGACAGAGGTCGTATCATATCCTGAGATGGTGCACATAGGAGAAGATAAAGATTTTACTCCGGTGATAGAAAAGGCGCTGGCACTCGGCGGGTATGCTGCGGATGTCGAGATGACAGGAATCAACGGAGGGACTGAACTGATGACGGGCTTTGGACATGGTGCAGTATTAGGACTGGCGGACAAAGTGGTCGACGCGGTGAAGAGTGGCGCAATCAGTCATTTCTTCCTGGTCGGAGGATGCGATGGCGCACGCACGGGCAGGAACTACTATACGGAATTAGTGAAGCAGACGCCTGAGGACTCTATAATCCTTACCCTGGCTTGTGGAAAATACCGTTTTAATGATTTGGATCTGGGAACGATAGGAGGCCTCCCGCGGATAATGGATATGGGCCAGTGCAATGACGCCTACGGTGCCATTAAAGTGGCGGCTGCTCTGGCAGACGCATTTGGTTGTGGAATTAACGAACTGCCGCTGTCCATGGTACTATCGTGGTATGAGCAGAAAGCAGTTTGCATCCTTCTTACGCTGCTGCATCTCGGGATTAAGAATATCTATCTGGGACCGACCTTGCCTGCCTTCCTTTCCGACAACGTGTTAGGTTATCTCGTGGACAACTACGATATCTCTTCGATAAGCACGCCGGAGCAGGATTTGAAAAAGATACTCAGCTAGATCATTACCTTCTGCTCCTGGAAGCGGATGACATTGTCTTATCGATACTGTTGGGATATAATAGTGTTTAACGTTTCAAAGGAGATAATAATATATGAAAAAGATATTTTTGGTCGAGGACGATAGAGAAATCGCGAAAAATCTTGCCCGGCTGCTGCGCTCGGAAGGCTTCCTGGTCAGCCGTGCCTCTACACAGAGAGAAGCTGCCGGAATGATTGCGGAGGACAGATTCGATCTGGCCCTGGTGGACATATCCCTGCCTGACGGCAATGGCTTTGCGGTCTGCACCGAGATCAGGCAGGCGCAGGATATACCGGTCATCTTTCTGACGGCATCCGGAGATGAGGCGAGTGTTGTGACCGGACTTAACATGGGCGCGGACGATTATATCACCAAGCCTTTCAGGCCGCGCGAACTGGTTGCCCGGATAGAAGCCGCCCTGCGCAAATCAGGGCGGGTCCCGTCTGCGTTTGAAATATGCGGGCTTTCTGTAGATACGGCGGGCGGAATCGTAAAAAAAGACGGCAAAGAGGTTTTCCTGTCCGCTTTGGAATACCGCCTGCTCCTTGTCTTTATCAACAATCCTGAGAGTATTGTCACGAGGGACAGACTGTTGGATGAATTATGGGATGCTGCAGGCGAATTTGTCAATAATAATACACTGACGGTTTATATCAAGCGGCTGAGGGAAAAGATTGAGGATAACCCTGCAGATCCGCATATCATCCTGACTGTCAGGGGCATAGGCTACAGGCTGGGAGGCAGCTATGTTTCGCAATAGAGAGATCCGACGGCTTACCGTATTGTTTTCCATCATAGCTGCCGCTACAGCTGCGATGGGATTCTTCATCAATCCGGCGGCCGGAATCATGGCCCTTGTTTCCGCCGCCGCCTTTGGTGCCGTATTTTTTACATTCACAAGGGCCCGGTACAAAAGCATCGCACAGATTTCCGACCAGATCGACCTCGTGCTCCATAATGCAGATTATCTGTATATCAGTGAGTCAGAAGAAGGAGAGCTTTCCATCCTCCAAAGTGAAATCACCAAAATGACGCTGCGTATCAGGGAACAGAACGAGGCCCTGAAAAAAGAGAAGAGCCATCTGGCGGAATCTCTTGCCGATATCGCGCACCAGCTTCGTACGCCGCTTACTTCCGCAAACCTCATCCTGTCGCTGTTGAAGAATAACCCGGTAGAACAGGAGCGGAAAGCGTTGCTCCGGGAGACGGAGGAACTGTTTATCCAGATGGAATGGCTCATCACTTCCCTGCTCAAGCTGTCCCGTCTGGACGCAGGCATCGTAGTGTTCCGTATTGGGCCGGTTGACGTGGAAAGCCTCATAGATGCTTCGCTGCGCCCGTTCCAGATATCAATGGAACTGCACGATATACAGGTGCGGACGGACGTGCCGGCAGGAACGGTGGTGTCAGGCGATTCAGGGTGGCTTTCGGAAGCTGTGCAGAACATTCTGAAAAACTGTATCGAAGGTGCGGGCGATAACGGCAAGATAGATATTGGCTGTTCCGATACCCCCCTCTATACGGAGATTACTCTCCGTGACAGCGGGAAGGGCATCGAGAAAGAAGACTTGCCCCATCTCTTTGACAGGTTTTATCGTGGAAAGAATTCTGATGCGTCAGGATATGGCATCGGGCTGGCCCTGTGCAAGACGATCATCACCCGTCAGGGCGGGACGGTAACCGCAAGAAACCATCCCCAGGGCGGGGCCTTATTTACGATTCGATTCCCTAAGTGACGAATCAGTCACCAAAAAGTCACGAAGATGTAAGGGTACTGTTCTATTATATGAGTAAGTTCAGGACCGGCCGGATTCACAGGCAGGAATTGGACAGATTTATAGAAGGAGGCTCACATAATGGAGTTTTTAAGAGTTGCAGATCTGTGCAAGGTATACGGCAAAGGTGATAGCCAGGTCACTGCATTGGACCATGTATCGCTTACTATCGGAAAAGGGGAGTTTACCGCAATCATCGGTTCCTCAGGTTCCGGCAAGTCCACACTGCTTCATGCCATTGCCGGCGTGGATGTGCCGACGGGAGGAAAGGTGTATCTGAACGGGCAGGATGTATATGCCCAGAGCAATGAGAATCTGGCTGTTTTCCGCAGGCGGCAGGTCGGGCTCATCTATCAGTTCCACAATCTCATACCTACATTGAACGTGGTCGAGAATATAACGCTGCCGGTTCTGATGGATAAGCGGAAAGTGAACAGAGAACGGCTGAACGATCTGTTGGAACTTCTCGGCCTGCAAGAAAGGAAAGCGCATCTGCCCAATCAGCTTTCCGGCGGCCAGCAGCAGCGCGTCGCCATCGGCCGTGCCCTGATGAACGCGCCCCAGGTCTGCCTGGCCGATGAACCGACAGGAAGCCTGGACAGCCGTAACGGACAGGAAATCATCCGTCTGCTGAAAGAAAGCAACCAGAAGTATGGACAGACTTTGATTCTCGTCACCCATGACGAGAACATCGCCTTACAGGCGGACCGCATCATCACCATCGCAGATGGGAGAATAGTGCGGGACGAGAGGCAGGTGTCGAGATGATGAACATCTTTCATAAAGTTGCGTTCCAGGGGCTGAAGAAAGGCCGCACACGGACCTTCGTCACAATCATCGGGGTAGCGCTGTCCGCAGCTATGATTACGGCCGTCGCCACATTTGCCGTATCTTTGCAGAGCTATGTCATAAATGGAGCGATTGCAAAATACGGGGATTGGCATGTCGCATTTACCGATTCGGATGCCTCTTTTGCGGACAGCCAGGCAGAAGACGGCAGGGCTGCCAATGTGGCTTCATTTGAGAATATAGGCTATGCCGCGCTCGAAGACGGCATAAATCCCGACAAGCCATACCTGTTTATCGCAGGTTTCGACAACAAGACCTTTGACACACTGCCCGTGTCTCTGATTACAGGCAGATTGCCGGAAAACAGCAAGGAGATTCTGGTACCGGCCCATGTTGCCTCGAACGGCGGCGTCAGGATATCGGTCGGCGATACGCTGACTCTATCTGTGGGAACGAGGCAGAACAAAGGGGGAACGCTGAACCAGCATGACGCGTATGTCCCCGGGAAAGAGACGCTGGATGTGGAAACAGAGCGGACATACACCGTCACAGGCATCTGTCAGAGGCCTGCTTTTGAAGAGATTGCAGCTCCCGGCTATACGTTGATAACAAAGGCAGATGCAGAAGCTTCGTCACACGGCTTCAGTACCTTTGTCACGCTGAAGAACCCGGCAGAGGTCCATGCATATGCAGAAGAGGTTGCAGAAGGGCATGATTATTTCCTGAATGATGATGTACTGCGTTTCATGGGTTTTTCGGATGATAAGCTGTTTAATGCGCTGCTCTATGCGGCCGGGGGCATACTGGTAGCACTTGTGATGCTCGGTTCCGTGTTCCTGATTTATAATTCGTTCCATATATCGTTAAACGAACGGACGCACCAGTTCGGTATTCTTATGTCCGCAGGGGCCACGGAAAAGCAGCTGCGTAATTCTGTTCTGTTTGAGGGGTTCTGCATCGGTGCTGTCGGTATTCCGCTTGGTATGCTCATTGGCATTCCAAGCATCTGGCTTGTTCTTTCGCTGGTATCCAAGAACTTCACAAACATTCTGTATGACAACGTACAGCTGACGTTGAAGGTATCGATTCCAGCCCTTGTGGCAGCAGCAGTTATCAGCCTGGCTACTATTTTGATATCAGCCTATATTCCGGCGAGGAAAGCAGCCGCTATGCCGGTGATGGAGTGCATCCGGCAGACGAATGAAGTGAAAGTCGAAGCGAGAGCTATCAAGACATCAAGATTCATGAGGCGCGTGTACGGCCTGGAAGGAATGCTTGCGATAAAGAACTTTAAGAGAAATAAGCGGCGTTACAGAAGCATCGTCCTGTCACTTACGTTAAGCGTCGTGCTGTTCGTGTCTGCAGGTGCATTCCGGACCTATCTGGGCCAGATAGGAGAACGGTCGTCTGTGGAAATCGACGGTGATATCTTATTCTATACGAAAGATATGAAAGAAAATGACGTGCTCCGGCTCTATGACGATCTGGAGAGAGCGGATGGAATCACCAAAAGCAATTATCAGGCGCTCGCCACTTATTCCTGCGAGGTGGACAAAAGCAGCCTTACCAGGGAATTCTGGGACAGCTGCCAGGAGACTTCCGGTATGGATGAGACTGGTGAGACAGCAGATCTTAAGATGGATGTCCAGTTCATTGAAGATGGCATCTACAAAGAATTCGTTGATAGCCTGGACCTGCCGGCGGTAAATGGCAGCGGGCAGGATGGAAATGTTATTGTCGTAGGTAAAAAGACAGCGAGCGAGGATTTATTCAAAAGCCGCTCCGCGGATCTTAAGCTTGCCGCGCCATCCGGCGGACAGTCTAAGACAATCCATGCGACATTTGCAGATACGTATCCGCTGGATCCTCCGCCGGTGGAGCCGTCTGAAGTGAAGGGATACACTTTCATGGCGGTCGTCCCTTACAGCATGAAGTCCCAGTTTGATATGCTAAGTGCCCCTGAGAAGCTGGGCCTGACATTCTGGTCAGATAATCCGGGAAAGTCTGTGGAGCAGATGAAGGCGATAATCGACGGGACAGGCGTTACCGCCGGGTATACCTTATATAATGTCCATCAGCTGCTTGAGGAAAACCGGAATATATTATTTGTCGTCAATCTGTTTACAGCCATCTTTGTCATTATGATGACGCTGATTGCAGTCGCGAATGTATTCAACACTATCGCTACCAACATCAAGCTGCGTAGACGGGAGCTTGCCATGCTGCGTTCCGTGGGCATGTCCGACCGGGATTTCAATAAGATGATGCGCTTCGAGTGTGCACTCTATGGATATCGGACCATGCTTATCGGCCTTCCTGCTGCCGGGATTCTGTCATGGCTTATCTATGTAGGGTTGGACGCTGGCGGCGGGCAGGTCAGGTATACATTTCCATGGTCCAGCATCGGAGCCAGCATTTTGGGCGTGTTCCTGGTCATCTTCATTACAATGCTGTACGCTGTCAGCAAGATAAAGAAAGAGAACATTATTGATGCACTTCGGGATGACATTATTTAAACCTCTGCAGGCAGCCGGGAAGGGATGGAGGACATGAAGAGAAAGCGAAAAACACGGCACCGTATAAGAAAAGCGGCTTTTGGACTGCTGCTTGTTCTGCTCTGTATAATGATGGGAACCGGTATATTTTACGCTGGGAAAGGTTATGGGCTGTATCGGGAAGCGATAGCGGCAAAATCGCTGGATGAAAGAATCAGGGACATCCGCGGTGTAAAAGAATATACTACATGTATGGAACTGCCGCAGTTTTATATCAAGGCGGCTATATGTACGGAAGACCACAGGTTCAAAGACCACTGCGGGATTGATCCGTTTGCAATTGCCCGTGCCGCGTGGACTGATATAAAGGCAGGAGCATTCGTGGAAGGCGGAAGCACCATCACCCAGCAGCTTGTCAAGAACCTGCTGTTTACAGAAGATAAAAAGATGGAACGGAAGTTCGCAGAAGTATTTGCAGCACTGGAGGTGGAATCCAAATATACAAAGGAGGAGATTTTTGAGCTCTATGCCAATACCGTCTATTTCGGCAGTGGCTATTATGGCATATACGAGGCGTCTATGGGCTATTTCGGAAAAGAGCCGTCAAAACTGACCGATTATGAGTCGGCTATGCTGGCAGGAGTTCCAAATGCACCATCTCTTTACTCTCCGGATACGGACAAGGAGGCGGCCAGGAGACGGGCGGGGCAGGTCCTGGACAGCATGGTGAGGCAAAGGATTATCACGAAGGCAGAGGCGGAGAGAATAAGAAGCAACGGTTTAAACCGGATATTTTCTTTTATTTCAGCAGCTCCAACAAAGCTGCGGCCTGTTCATACTCCTTCTGAACAGACTGAAACAGGGGAGAGTAATCCAGCTTTCCCCCGGCTCGCAGCGGTTCCACGATATCGCAGACCGCCTGATAAAACGGTGCCAGGCCGAGGTTGCCGGCCATACCTTTTAATGCATGGGCCGCGTCAAAAGCGGCCTGGTAGTCGCCGGCTTGTAATGCCTGGTCCAGTTTATGCAGATTTTCATCCCGCGGAAGCATGGCGAGTATTCTCAAATACATCTGTTCGCTGTCCATAAATCGGGCCATTGTGGTTTCATAGTCCGCACCGTATTTCTGAAAGACTTCTTTTAGATCTGTCATTTTCTATTCCTCCTCCTGCCCCAGAATAAAGTCATAGAGGACCTGATACAGCCGCTCCGGTTCAATGGGTTTGGCCAAATGCGCATTCATGCCGGCCGCCTTGCTCTTTTCCATGTCGTCGTCAAACGCGTTGGCGGTCATGGCGATGATGGGGATGGTTTTGGCGTCGGCGTTGCTCATGTGGCGGATATTATTGGCTGCCGCCAGCCCATCCATCTGGGGCATCCGGATATCCATCAAAATGGCGTCATAAAAGCCTGCTTCCGTTTTGCTGAACAGCTCGATTGCCCGCAGCCCGTTTTCCGCCGTGTCCACGGTAAAGCCTTTGCTCTCAAGCAGGGCCACGGCTACTTCGGTGTTGATGGCGTTGTCCTCTACCAAAAGGATCCGGCGTCCGGTAAAATCAAAGACCGCAGGCTTATTCCCTGCACTGATTTCCTCTTTTTCGCCCAGCGCCTTGGAGAAGGCGGAGATCAGGGAGGACTTGAACATGGGCTTGCTCATCAGCAGATTGACGCCTGCCAAGGTGGCCTCGTGCTCGATGGAAGCCCAGTCATAGGCTGTTATAATAATGATGGTGACCTCCGGCCCCACGATGGCCCGGATGCGCCGGGCAGTCTCAATGCCGTCGATATCCGGCATCTTCCAGTCGATGAGGATCATATCGTAATGCTTTCCTGTGTCCCACATCGATTGCACCCGTTCGATGGCCTTGCGTCCGCTGTCTACCCATTCGGCGGTGATTCCCATTTCCTTGAGTGTGTCCACGGCGCTTTCGCATACCGCCACGTCGTCGTCCACCACCAGAGTCTTCAGGGCGGAAAAATTGGGGAGCGTCTTTTTCCTGTTGTGGCGGAGCAGCTCCTCCTCCGTGATGCCAAGCTTAACGTCCACCGTGAATTCAGACCCGATGCCCTTGATGGAGCGTACGGTGATTTTGCCGCCCATCATATCGATGATGTTTTTCGAGATGGACAGTCCAAGACCGGTGCCGCCGTACTGGGCGGTGGTACCGATGGATTCCTGAGAGAAGGGCTCGAACAGGTGAAGGAGGAAGCTGTCGCTGATGCCCACGCCCGTATCGTTGACGATAAAGCGCAGCGTAGCGCCGTTCCTGCTCTTCCTGTGCAGTGCTGCCGAGAAGGTGACCTTGCCGCCCTCGCCGGTAAATTTAATGGCGTTGGACAGGATGTTGAGAAGCACCTGCTGCAGCTTCATGGCGTCCCCGGTATAAAAATCGTTCAGGGTGGGATCGACGATGCACTCGTATTCCACGCCCTTTGCCGCAGCCTGACTGTAGCAGATGGCATTGAGGCCGTTTATAAAGTCCTCCGTGGGGATTTTTTCATTTTTGAGCAGCATTTTTCCACTCTCGATCCGGCTCATGTCCAGAATATCGTTGATGAGAGAGAGCAGGAACCGGGAGGAGATGCCGATCTTTGAGATGCACTCGGCCACCCGCTCGTCGTCTCCGACGGCTTGGGCGGCGATGGCGCTCATTCCGATGATAGCGTTCATGGGAGTGCGGATCTCATGGCTCATGCGGGAGAGGAAGTCTGTTTTCGCCGCGTTGGCCTGCTCCGCTGCGGCAAGGGCAGCAGCCAGCGCCTCCTTTTGCTGCTGTTCCTGCCGGACGATGTTCGTCACATCGGCCCGGGTCATACATACCCGTCCCAGCTCCTCGCCGATGTAGAATATCTGGAATCGTTTGATCCGTTTTTGGCCGTTCTGCCGCAGCTCCAGCACGAAGGTGTAGGAGCTTTGCCGGGCAAGCTCACGCCGCATGTACGCCGGATCCAGCTTCTCCAAAAACTCCCGCTGCTCCGCCTCATCCATACAGCAGTCCGCCACCCGGCGGATTTCTTCCTGAAAATTCCCCTCCAGAGGGATGCTGGGATTCCACTCTCTGCCGCAGACCGCCAGACGGTAGGCGCCGCTCGTCAGATCAATCTCCGTAATAACGTCGTAATCCAGACTGGAAACCCGCTCCAGCATCCGTTCCAGCATCCGTTGCTCCGTCACATCAAGGGTGTAGAAAAAGGCGATGACGTCTCCGCTTTCCGGGTTGGTGTGCAGGCGGAAGCTGGTGCTGCATAAAAAGACCCCGCCGTTCTTCTTTTTGCGGAGAAATTCAAAGTGGTAATCGGCTTTTCCATTGGAAAAATCGTTTAACACACAAGTACGGTTAAGTACGGAATGAATGTAATGGCCATATTCTGGGTCCACGGCGGAGTCAGCCAGCCGTTCTACGGCAGCCCCATAGGAATCCCCCCGCCGGAAGAGTGCCAGACCTGCGGTGGACTGGTAGCTCTCCACATAGTCCAGCGTGATGTTAAGCCGCCCTTGATTACTCCCTTCCGCAGAAGCTGTCTGGGCAAAATAGGCCATCTCCTTCTCGTAGAGTTCCCTGACCCGCGCCTGTACCTGCTTTTCCTCTGTAATATCCACAAAGACGCCGTAGAAATATTGATTTCCGTCATCCTCTGTGAGCCGCTGGGCCTTAAGAGACACCCATTTGACGCTGCCGTCCCTGCAGACCAGCCGGTGCTCGTCCTGAACTGTGCCGCCGCGGTCCCGGTCCAGCTCCAGCTTAGCCTGCACAGAATTCAGGTCCTCCGGATGGACCACCTTGGACATCCGGTTTCCCAGAGCGGCGAATTCCTCTCTGGTATAGCCCAGAAACTTGTAAAGGCCGTCGTTGGCGCTGACGACGGAAAAACCTTCGTCATACCGGCAGCGGAATACCGCGCCGGGGACATTGTTGTACAGGTGCATGACCTCTGCCTGAGCCATTTTCTGTGCGGTGATGTCGATGCACACCGATATAATGGCCGGTTTGCCGTTTTCAGCCGTAATCTTGCGCCCCATGTCATGGACCCAGATGTAGGAGCCGTCCTGCTTCTTCATGCGGTATTCCACCACGTATTGGCCGCCCCCGGCCATCTGGCTGTCTACCTCGGCATCCACCATGGCCCGGTCGTCCGGGTGCATGCAGTTTGTCACCAGCCCCCTGATGTCGGCGACAAATTCCGCCTCGTCCGCATAGCCCAGATGCTCCAGCATACGATTGTTGACGAAATAAAAGGGGAAGCCCTCTTCAATATACCCGCCCATCATGCCTCCGGGCAGGGAGTCGTTAAGCAGATTCTGCCGCTGCCTGACCATGTTTTCCATCACCAGAGTTTGGGGATAGTGCTCTTCGCCTTGCTGGCTGCTGCTGGGCTCGGAAAACCACAGGGTGCGAAGCCGCCAGAACTTTTGCTGCCGGACCAGAGTAAAGAATCCCCGCAGCCGCCAGCGGTACTGCGTATTACTGAGGACCATTCCCACGGACAGGTTGCGGATGTCCGCGGCTATTTTCTGCTCCTGAAAGAGCGTAAGCTCCACCGTGAAGGGTTCAGGGATTTCCTGAATGTCCCGTTCCAGATATTCTCTCATCTCCTTGGGGCTGTGGGCGAACTCGTCCTCCCCGGTGCCTACAAAGCAGAACTCATCGCCTAAAAAGGGATAGACCTCCTCTGCGCTTCTCCGCTCGAACCAGGCGCTGCAAAAAGCCTGAAACGTCTCCCAGGCTGTCATTAATTTTTCCATTTTTTTAAAATCCTTTCCATGGCCGGCAATGGTCTTTATCATGCCGGCCGCTTGCCGGTTTGTTTTTCAAGGGCTCTCCTGTGCTTCAGAAGGAGGCTCTGTAAACGTGTAATAATTTTTGTCACTTTTTTTAATCCTGTACATGGCCTGGTCGGCGCAGGAGAGAAGCTTCTTCTCGTCCTGACCGTCTCTTGGATAGACACTGACTCCAATACTCGCGGTCATTTCCACAAACAGGTCCTCTGAGATCTGGAAAGGCTGCCTGATTTCAGAGAGAATCCGTTCGCAGACTTGCCGGATCTCTTCGTCCTCCGTGATTCGGGCCAGCAGCAGAACGAATTCGTCGCCGCCCATACGGGACACGATGTCGCTGCCGCGCGCGGCACGAATCAGCCGTCTCGCTGTCTCTTCCAATACCAGATCACCCTTATCGTGGCCGTAGGTATCGTTAATCTCTTTAAATCCATCCAAATCCATATAGAGGACGGCAAGCAGATGTCCGCTTGTTTCCGCCTCCAGAAGCAGCCGGGACAAGATCTTATGAAACAGTCTGCGGTTGGGCAGTCCGGTGAGTGCGTCATAATTTGCCATATGGGCCAGCTTTTCCTCCGCCCGTTTGCGCACCTTGATTTCCTCCTGCAGCGCCTTCGTCCGCTCGTCTACCAGAAAGCGCAGATGCTCATATAAATAGGCATTTTCCAGAGATATGGCAAGCTGTGCCGCAATGGGCATCAGGTTTTCCTTTCTCCGCTGGTCAAAGACGCCCGAAGCCAGATTATTTTCCAGATAGAGGATGCCCTTTATCTCCCCCTTGCTGAGGATGGGCATGCACAGGACCGACTTGCACCGATTCTCCTTGATATGGATGTCCTTCCCGAAGACTCTGGAGTTCTCGCCGTCATCGAGAATCACGGCCTCCAGTGTTCTCTCCACATACGATACGATGCTCAGCGGAATATCACGGTCCTTTGCCTGCCGCTTTGATACGATGCATACGTCTTTGGCTCCGGAGTGGCCCTCCGACTGAATCTCATACCCGGAATCCGTCCGGCTCAGATAATAGATATGCTGGGCTCCCGCACATTCCAGAAGACTGTGAATCAGCTTCTCCAGAATGCCTTTAAGCTCCAGTTCCTCCGAAATAGCCTGAGATGCCTTCAGTACGGAGCGCATATCCAGCGAAGCGGTGGTGTGGATAGAATCTTCAGACAGGGTATTCTGACGGCTGTCATTCTTCCATAGGCCCGCCAGCTCCGGGTAGTCCTGCCGCATCCGGGCGCACTTGCCCTCTGCCCCCCAATGGCCGTACAGCCGGTAGGTATCTGTCAGGTAATGTCTGGACGATGACTTGACCCCCAGCCTCTCATAGCGCAGCGCGGCCACATCGCAGAGGATGGCATGATGAAGGCTGCGTCCATGCTTTTCCGCGGCCTGCAGGGCCTCTTCATAGAGCTTAAGGGCCTCTCCGGTACGGCCCCGCGCCACCTTCCGCTCCGCCTCGATTACAAGATAAAGGTGGCCGTAATTGCAGAACGCATCACTGCTGCGTTGCTTCAGCCAATTCTGGTTTTCCTCCAGAACACGCAGAAGCGGCTGCCTTGCCTCAGGCTCATAGTCCCCGGTCTCCAGAATCTGGCAGATGGACAGGGAATACAGGAAATTGTGAAGCGCCACATTGTAAAAGCTGGAGACATACGGGAGCAGGGGCAGCGCATCCTGGCACAGCCGGAAGGCCGTGGGATAATCCCGGTAGATAACTGCCGACAGGGCCCGGATGACATGGTAATAGCTGATTGCCTGCAGGTTGTGGGAAAACCGTTCCAGATGTGCCTGTTCGGAAAATCCCTCCCCGTCAAAGCTTCCGGTGAGGGAGAGCTCTCCGCGGACGCTCCTGCACAGCTGCTGAAAACTCAAAAAGCTCCCCAGCGCATGGTCGCTGCCGGTCTTCTTTGCGAACTTGACTCCGGCCTGTACCTCACTCCACAGCTCCTCCACATGGGTTCCACTATCCATGACCGCCATCATGAGCCCATAATAACCGTAGCAGGCGTATTCAAAATCACCCATCTGGGCGTTGCCCCTGATGGACTCCTTCGCATATGGAATCTCATGGACCACATCTTCGAACCAATGGCCGGTATGGAGGGCGAACATACAGTAGATGGAGTGGATTACCTCCCTGTACTGGTGCTTTTCGGCCAGAGGCACCGCCGACTTGACGGCCGCGTAAGCCGTCCGGTAATCCCCTCGCAGTTCCCCCAGAGGCATCATCAGGTTGGAATACATCTGCAGGGCATGGGGAGTATAGCCATGCCGGAACATGCGCCGTACAGCCGTAAGTACCGTCCAGTAGGAGTAATCGGGATGAAAGAAAATGGTCGGGCCGCACAGGCGGCATAACAATTTACTGATTACGGCCTCCACCGGGTCTTCGGCTTCTTTGAGGCTCAGGATACCTTCCGCTCCAAGGGCCTCCTGCTCCTGATAAAAGGATGCGATTTCACGCTCCAGAGTCCGCTTGACATTTTTGCCGGGGAAGGAGACCCCCATCTGCCCAAGCAGGGCGAGCCCGATTTCAAAGGCGTCCTCATACCGGCCCCGGTTGGAGAAGCTTGAAATCTGCAGGCAGCAGCTGTCTGCAAGCTCGAAAGGCTCCGTCACCAGCTGGCAGAGCATCCCATAGATCCGGTCACATTCTTCCTCTTTGACCAGATTGCACAGCGCCGCATGATATTCTATGTAGATTTTGGTGAGGAACGGGCGGTTTTCCGGACACTTAGGCTCCGGCTGGGAGAGCAGCAGGTTAAGATACCGCTCCGCCGTATCGAAGGCGGACACGAGTCCGCACCGGTGTGCCGTACCAAGCAGGAATTCCTGAATCCGGCGCCGTTCTTTGGGGGCCTTTGCTTCCCCCAGACCTTTGGCATAGTGGTCCGCTATTTCAAATACCCGTTCGTCCAGGTCGTCCGCGGCGCGTGAGCATTCCTCATACCGCTTACCGAGCCGGTAATGGACATCTGACCGCTCCTTCTCGGACAGGACCGTATAGAACACCTGCTGGAACCGGTCGTGGGCAAACTGATACATGGTCTGCCGGCCGTTTTTCCCATCCTTTCCGACGGGATACACTGCCTCCTGTTCTACTGCCGCAATCATCCTGCGGTTGATCTCCCGCTCCGGCAGGCCGCAGACAGAGGACAGATCCTCCGCAGAAAAGCTCTGCCCGATGCAGGCGCCATAGGACAGAAGGGATGTTGTCTCCTCCGAAAACTGGTTCAGATTTTCCGTCAGGAAGTCCACAACATTTTCTTGGGCGGGGCAGGCCCGTATCTCAGCCTCCCTCCAGCTCCAGCTTCCGGTGTCCATATCCAGCTTCAGATAGCCTTTTGAATGACACAGCCTAAGAAACTGCTTGATGTAAAATGGATTTCCCTTGGTCTTCCTATATAGAATCTCTGCCAGCACGGAAATCGTGTCCGCTTCCGTTTTGAATATATCTCCCAGCATCTGTACGGTGCTCTCAGGGTCCAGTCCTTTTAAGCTGAGCTGTGTGACCCGGCCGCCCCGCTGTATAATCTTATTCAGGCTGAGGGTGAGCGGATGCCCGCTGCTTACTTCGTTGTCGCGGTAGCAGACGACAATCATTAAATCGTGGATATCTTCATTTTTGAACAGCTCCTCCAGCATTTCCAAGGAGCCCATATCCGCACGGTGTACGTCGTCCAGAAAAAGGACCAGCGGATGCTCCGGCGCTGCCAGCAGGGACAGGAACTTTTCCAACACGGATTTGAACCTGGTCCGCTCCTCCAGCGGTCCCATTTCCTCGGGGGCTGGCTGCTCGCCGGTCAGCAGGGCCAGCTCCGTCACCTTACCGGTCAGCAATGCCGTGTCGTCCCCCAAATGTTCCGACAGTGTTTCCTTCCATCTGCGAATGTCCTCTTCAGGCTCCAGAAAGACCATGCTGCAAAACTGTTTGATGGCCTCGAAAAAGGCAAAGTAGGGTACGTTGGCGTGATACTGGTCAAATTTACCCTGCAGAAACATACCGCTTGTCCGCAGAGTCTCCTCCTGTAGCTGATTGACCAGCGAGGTCTTTCCGATTCCGGAATAGCCGCTGATGGAGACGAGAATTCTGGAACCGGCCGCCACCTCCTTGAAGTCGTTCTTCAGCTGGGCGGTTTCTTCTTCCCGCCCATACAGCCTGTGGGTGAATTCAAAGCGCCGGCTGAAATCCTTTTCTCCAAGGACAAATTCCTTTTCCGTCTGGCACCGCGTCAGATCATAGAGAAGGCCCTCGCTGCTTAAATAGCGGTCTTTTGCCATCTTGGAAAGGAGCTTGTCTATGACGGCCGCGAGCATGGGCGGTATATTGGGCAAAATCACGCGAAGATCCGGCGGCGTCTTCGCAATATGAGAAAAAACCAGCTCTGTGGGGGTCTCCGCGTCAAATGGATAACGCCCCGTCAGCATCTGATACAGTGTTATGCCCAGAGAGTAAAAATCCGCGCGGTAATCCAGCTCCGTATTCATCCGTCCGGTCTGCTCCGGGGCGATGTAGCGGAGAGTCCCCTCAATATTCTCAAGTCTGGTCCCTGACATCTGTTCATGCATAAACATGGAAGAGATACCGAAGTCCAGCAGCATCACCCGGCCGGAGTTTGCGTCATACATGACATTGGCGGGGGTCACATCCTTGTGGATAACGCCTTCCTTGTGTATGTCCCGCAGGGCCATCACCAGCTGTTCTGCAATCCGGTAGAAATCCGACATCTCCAGAGCCCCCTGTTTCAGCAGTCTGCTCAGCGTGATTCCCGGACAGAATTCTTCCACCAGATAGCAGCGCCCGTCCAGCGTGACCTCGTCAAGGGCCTTTGCCACATGGGGGCTGTCTATCCGCTGCATAATCTGGTATTCCCGCCTGAGCCGCGCTGTGGCCTCCTGAGTCATATGCTCCTGGCCTCCGGTCTTAAGGACCACCTGTCTGCCGGTGCCCGCGTCTTTTCCGCGCAGCAGCCTGCTGGACGGAGAGACATAGATTACTTCTAAATTTGTATATTGACACATCACACACTCATCCCCTTCCGTAAAAGGCGCTCGTCCTCACCGCCGTTCTTTGCTGCATACATGGCCTCCCGGGCCCGGTGTATAATTTCATTCAAAGGTTCCCCTGCATTCCAGAGGGCTGTGCCGGAAAAGCAGGATATGGAATCTGAATCCACGTATCGGCTCTCGTAATAAGCCCGGCGAATAGCCGTCTCTTTCTTATGGGCATCTTCCATGGTATCTATGCGGCGCATCACTATCAGGAATTCATCCCCGCCCAGCCGGGCCAGCACATCGTCCGCCCGAGTGTGGGCGCGCAGCAGGGAGGCGAAGTGGAAAATCAAATGATCGCCCTCCACATAGCCGTACTTCTCGTTGAACCTTTTCAAGTTGTCCAGTTCAAACAGATAAACAGCGGAGGAAAGCTCATGCCGCAGTGATTCGGCGATGGTGTACAGTCCCCTGCGGTTGAGAAGGCCGGTCATAGCATCTCTGCAGGTCTCATCCTGCAGAGACAGCATCCGTAACTGAAGGGTATGGATACTCATCGCCCGCAGGACCCGCCTGCGCAGCGATGCCTGACTGTGGGGCTTAGCCGCGTAGTCGGCGGCGCCCCGCTCCATGGCGTCCCGCTCCAGTTCCATATCCGGCGGTCCTGTGGCGATGCACTGTGTCTCCCAGGCTCCCCGTTCCTTCTCAATCGTAGTCAGGATATCAGCGCCGCCTTGAAGAGTCAGACTGAGAATCGCGACCGATATCTGATAAGGATGGCTTCCCAGCATTTTAACTGCCTCTTCATGGCCGGCCGCCTCCAGTACCTTGAAGCAGTCGGAAAAGGTCCTGCGCACTTGGGCACGGTATTCCTCGTTCTCGTCTGCCACCAGAAGAATCCTGCCCATGTGGTCTGCAGAGCCGGCAGACCGGCTTTTTTCCACCTCTGGGGAAGAGGCCTGCGCCGTCAAGACTGCAACAAAATTCTCCACAGGCATGGGTTTGGCAAAATAATAGCCCTGAGCGTAGTCGCATCCGTCGTGTTGTAGTCTCTCCAGCTGTTCCCGGGTCTCCACGCCCTCCGCTACTATGCTCAATCTCATCCAACGGGCCAGATCCACGATAAAGCGCAGGATGCCCTGGCCGGCAGGTCTTGTAATCTCTGTCTGGATAAACTTCATATCCAGCTTCAGCACGTCGATGGGCATTTCCGTGAGCATATTCAGGGATGAGTAGCCGCTGCCAAAATCGTCCATCTCAATGACGAAGCCCAGTCTGCGCAGAGCGCCCAAGGTCTCGATGAGCTGTCTTGACGTATCTGTATACGCGCTCTCCGTAATCTCCAGATGCAGACGGGAGGGAGAAAGTCCGTGCCGCCGGATGATTCCTGTGAGAAGATTCACCAGATCAGTATTGTAAATGTCCATCCGGGAGACATTGACGGAAATGTTAACACTTGGATAGCCCTTCTCATCCCACGCCTGCATCAGGGCGCAGACCTGCTCCCAGACATATTGGTCCAGCTTGGTGATAAAGCCGTTGCGCTCAAAGATGGGGATAAACTCCGCAGGCGGCTGCAAGCCCCATTCCGGGTGGTTCCAGCGGACCAGAGCCTCGGCTCCCGTAAGCTGGCCGTCCCGTATCTGGTACTTGGGCTGAAGGTATACCTCGAACTGTCCCGTAGCCAGAGCGGTCTCCATGCCGTCCGTGATGGCCTGCCGGCGCAGCAGCGTGCCCCGCAGCTTGTCGTCGTAGAGGGCAAAGTGTTTGCCATATTTCCCCTTAATACTGTGCGCCGCCAGCAGCGCCCGGTCACACATCTGCTCAACGGAGACCTCCCGGTCCTCCACCATATAGATGCCGTATTTCATGATTACATTCTGATCGCCGAAGCCGCTGTTGATTCTGCTGTCGGACTGGGTAAACATCTCGTCCGCATAGTCCTCACGGTGCTCCAAAAGGCAGGCGAACTGGTCCGCGCTCAGGCGACCGCAGATTCCGCGGTCACCCAGCCGCTGGGTGCAGAGCTTGGCCACCTGACGCAGCAGGCGGTCGCCCGCGGCCATGCCGAAGGTGTCGTTGATCAGCTTGAAGTCCTCAATGTCGGAACAGAGGATATCGTATTTCACATCCGGGTTCCGAAACAGGATGTCCCGGACCTGCTGGCAGAAATATTCCTTGCTGTACACTCCGGTAATCCGGTCATACTGGATCTGATGGATGAGGGCGGAGGTCTCCCGCAGGCGGATAATGCCGGCTGCCCGGTGTAAAATAATCTGGGCGCGGTAGGGCTTGCCGATAAAATCTGTGGCTCCGTGGGAAAGGGCGGCCACCTCATTCGCTTCACTGTCGTTGGATGTTGTGACAATGACCGGAATTGAATTCAGCCTTTGGTCTGCTTTCAGGTGTTTCAGAAAGGTGTAGCCATCCATGACCGGCATAATAATATCCAACAGAATCAAAGAGATTCCCTCTCTGTATTTCTCCAAAAGAGACAGGGCCTGTTCTCCGTTTTCCGCCTCCAGAACCGTATATTGAGAAGACAGGATGACGCGCAGCGACGCCCGGTTGATTTCATTGTCTTCAACTACTAATATTTTTCTTTCTAATAGCATGATTCACACTCAATCCTTCAGGTTATGTATTTTATTTCGATTGCAGATGACACAATGACGCAAGTTTGTCATTTTAGATGACAAAATATAAATTATAAAAATAATATATTATAGAATACTTCTTTTTTAAGCAAAATACAAGGGGTTATCAGCAATTGACAATGACATTTTAGTGTCATTTGAAATGACAAATAATGCAAATTTTGTTGCAAACTTAATTGCTTTACGGTATACTGGTATAAAAAAGGAGAATAAGACTGTGCAGTTCTATGAAAAGCTAATTTTTGTCATGAATTTGACTCAAACGACGAACCGGGAGCTGGCTTCGGCAGCGCAGGTAGACCCCTCTATCATCAGCCGTTTCCGCAGTGGGAAGAGAGGGGTCCCGCGCAATGTGGAGCCTCTGCGCAGTATGGCGGATTTCCTTGCCGAACGCTGTACCGGCGAATATCAGAGGAGAGCTCTGTCGGAGATGGCGGGGGTCAGACGAGTCCTTATGGACAAGAAGGAGCAGCTGTCGGAATTTCTGTTTTGCTGGCTGTGCGGTGACGCCGACGGAGTGGACCGCTTCATGCGCAGCTTCGAATCGCTGACCATTAAGGGAGTGGCGCCGGACTCCACCTTGGAGGCCGCAACAATCAGCCGTAAAGGGAATTTTATTCATTTTGGAAATGAGGGGAAGCGTGCCGCGGTGCGTTCCATGTACCAGCACCTGCTGGCCCGTCAGGAACCGGGCACAATCTGTATTCTTGCCGATGAGACCGACGACTGGCTGATGGAAGATTATGATTTCACCTCTCAAATGCAGGCCTGGCTGCTGGACTGTATCCGGAGGGGCTTCCAGATCTGCCATATTATACCGCCGATCTACTCGGGCGACCAGATTCTGGAATCTCTTGCCCGCTGGATTCCGCTCTACATGACCGGCAAGGTAAAAGCCTACTTTTATCCCCATATCCGCGACCGTCTCTATCGGCACACCATCATCATGGCGCCCGGGCAAATCGCGATTGCTTCCCATTCCATGGCGGGCGAGCCCACAAGCTACGCCACTATGCTGACCACAGACCCTGGGGTGCTCCGGGCGACGGAAGCGGAATTTCAGTCCTACCTCGCCCTGTGCCGGCCGATGCTGAATACCTACTCGGAACCCCAAAAGCTGTTTCAGTGCTTCATGAAATTCTTATCGCCTCAGGGCTTCCGCATACAAAAGCTGATATCCCTGTCCGCAGTGACCGCGCCCTTCGAGCTTGTCGCGGACTCCATCGAGAGAAGAGAAGATTCCGAACAGAAACGTCTGGGCGAGCTTTACCTTCAGGAGATGAAGCGGCTGGAGCAGGAGCAGGACCAGTACAATCTGATTGATATCGTACATCTGGCCAGTGCTGAACAGGTTCGTTCCGGCAGGGTTCCCATCACTGCCACCTGCGGGTCGGTCGGCGCCCTTTACTACACCCCGGAGACCTATGCCCTGCACTTGAAGAAGATTCTGCATATTCTGGAGACACACGACAATTATCACTTTGTCCCTCTGGAGGGACCTGTAGAACAGGAGAGCTCCCTTATGGTCAAGGAGAACCACAGAGCTCTTCTGGTGCATGCCTCCAAGCCATTTACCGTCTTTGAAATCTCCCAGCCTGAGATTGTGGCCCTATACCGGGAGTACCTGCTTCGTCTGGCGGAAAAAGTGGGTTTCACCGGTATTCACCGCACGAAGATTAAGTCAAGGCTCCGGGAACTGATTCGGGAGCTGGAAGCGTGATACATGAAAATCTAGTGTAAATACCGGCATACCAGCCTATATAGGCTGTATCCAACGCAGTAAGGGGAAATAATCGATATGAAATACAACGAGAATTCAATGAACGCCGGACAGGAGCATAAAGCGCGCCGCTTAGCGAGGTCTCTTTATTGAGGAAACCGTGCAGCTTCAATCGGAGGCAATCCGGCTCAATGCTTGACGAGAACGCCAGCTATACGGTAGCTTTTAATAAGAAAGGTTTTAACGATGAGATCAGACAGAGCGGAAATGTACGCGAGACAGATATCCCCATCATAGATGCCGTGCGTGGATATTTGAGCGCCCATACGCCTGTCACCCCGCTGGAGCCGTCTGTTAAAAGGCCATAAAGCAGTGGTTTTGAGGTCACTCTATTCGGCAGTATGCAGTCGGCAAAAAAGTGTTGCCTGGAATAAGTTGATCTGAAATATTATATGCAAAAGTACAGAACAAACATTCGGATTTGCTCTGTACTTTTTTTATATACTCTGATATAATGGCGAGAGACAGCATAGAATACAGCATAGTTTTATCGAACTTTATTTAAGGCTCAATTGGCTACACGTAGTGTTGCTAATTATCGTGGTCTCTCTAAGAGATATTATGCGGCTTGATTCAGAAGAACGTAATTGATGTACTGTTTATTGGGGTACCAAGGAGGTAAAAACACATTATGGAGTTCAAATTACACAGTGAATATAAACCCACCGGAGACCAGCCTCAGGCTATTGCTAATCTGGTAAAGGGATTTCAGGAAGGCAACCAATGCCAGACACTTCTCGGCGTCACCGGTTCTGGAAAGACCTTCACGATGGCCAATGTCATACAGGAATTGAACAAGCCGACATTGATCATTGCGCATAATAAGACACTGGCAGCACAGCTTTATGGAGAGTTCAAGGAATTCTTCCCGAATAATGCGGTGGAGTATTTCGTGTCTTACTACGATTATTACCAGCCGGAGGCTTATGTACCGTCATCCGACACATATATCGCAAAGGACTCTTCCATCAATGATGAGATTGACAAGCTCCGCCACTCCGCGACAGCGGCACTGTCCGAGCGCAGGGATGTGATTATCATCGCCAGCGTATCATGCATCTACGGCCTGGGAAGTCCAATCGACTATCAGGAGATGGTAATATCCCTGCGACCGGGCATGATAAAGGACAGGGACGAAATTATCAGGAAGCTGATAGATATCCAGTATGACCGCAATGAGATGGATTTTAAGCGCGGTACGTTCCGGGTACGGGGAGATGTGCTGGAAGTCATTCCGGCCATGAATGACTGTGACGTTATCCGTATAGAATTCTTCGGAGATGAAGTAGAACGTATCACGGAAGTGGATGCGCTGACAGGTGAGATAAAGAACGAACGGAACCATATCGCTATATTTCCTGCCTCCCATTACGTCGTTTCAAAAGAGAGCATGGAGCGGGCAGTGAAAGAGATAGAAGTGGAACTGGAAGAACAGATTCAGTATTTTAAAAGCAAAGGAAAGCTTCTTGAGGCACAGAGGATTTCCGAACGGACGAATTTTGACATAGAGATGATGCGGGAGACCGGATTCTGCTCCGGAATAGAGAACTATTCCAGACATCTGACAGGGCTGGCTCCGGGACAGCCGCCCCATACGCTGATTGATTATTTCCCGGACGATTTTATCATGATGATAGATGAATCCCATAAGACAGTGCCGCAGATTGGCGGCATGTACCACGGAGACCAGTCCAGGAAGTCTACGCTCGTTGAATACGGATTCCGTCTGCCCTCGGCAAAGGACAACAGGCCGCTCAGCTTTGAAGAATTTGAGGGAAAGCTGAACCAGGTGATGTTCGTCTCGGCCACACCGGGCCGCTATGAAGAAGAACATGAGCTTCTGCGGGCAGAACAGGTCATCCGTCCGACGGGGCTGCTGGATCCCGAGGTGGAAGTGCGGCCGGTGGAAGGTCAGATTGACAATCTGGTCGGTGAAGTGAATAAAGAAGTGGCGAAAAAGAACAAGATATTGATAACGACGCTGACAAAGCGTATGGCAGAAGACCTGACCGATTATATGCGTGAGCTCGGGATCCGTGTAAAATATCTGCATTCTGATATCGATACGCTGGAGCGGACCGAGATTGTAAGAGATATGCGTCTCGATGTGTTTGATGTGCTCGTAGGCATCAACTTGCTGAGAGAAGGCCTCGATATTCCGGAGATTACGCTTGTGGCGATTCTGGATGCAGACAAGGAAGGCTTCCTGCGTTCTGAAGTATCGTTAATCCAGACTATCGGCCGTGCGGCCCGTAACGCCGAAGGACATGTCATCATGTACGCAGACAAGATGACAGATTCTATGCGGCTTGCGATTGAAGAGACGAGGCGCCGGCGCCAGATTCAGATGAAGTATAATGAAGAACACGGCATCACGCCTCAGACGATTCAGAAGGCTGTCCGTGACCTTATCAGCATCTCGAAGAAAGTTGCGGCAGAAGAGATGCGCCTGGAAAAAGATCCCGAATCTATGAGCAAGAAAGAATTGGACAAGCTCATAAAAGAGATAACCAAGAGAATGAAGACCGCAGCGGCAGAACTGAACTTTGAGGCGGCAGCAGAATTGCGTGATAAATTAGTTGAATTGAAAAAGATATCAGAAGACTTATAAAATTTCCATAGGGGTCAGACCCCTCGCGCAGCAGGGGTCTGACCCCTATGGAAATTGACGGAAAGGAATGTATGATGCAGAACAAATCAGATGAGAAACAATATATCAAGATACGAGGCGCCAATGAGCATAATCTGAAAAATATCGATTTGGATATTCCCAGGAACGAGCTGGTCGTCCTGACCGGCCTTAGCGGTTCTGGGAAGTCTTCCCTGGCGTTTGATACGATTTATGCGGAAGGGCAGAGACGGTACATGGAATCGCTGTCTTCTTATGCGAGGCAGTTCCTCGGGCAGATGGAGAAGCCGGATGTGGAGAGCATCGAGGGGCTTTCGCCGGCGATTTCTATCGACCAGAAGTCTACGAACCGTAATCCGAGATCTACGGTGGGCACCGTGACGGAAATCTATGACTATTTCCGGCTGCTGTATGCGCGTGTGGGAACGCCTCACTGTCCGCAGTGCGGGAAGGAGATCAGGAAGCAGACGGTAGACCAGATGGTAGACCAGATTCTGGAGCTTCCTTCCGGTACGAAGATACAGCTCCTGGCTCCGGTTGTCAGAGGGAGAAAAGGGAGACATGAGAAGCTTCTGGAACGGGCGAAGCGAAGCGGATATGTCCGCGTACGCATTGACGGTAATCTGTATGAGCTGTCTGAGGATATCGTCCTGGATAAGAATATCAAACATAATATCGAGATTATCGTGGACCGCCTTGTCGTGAAGGAAGGCATCGAGAAGCGGCTGACGGATTCCGTGGAGAGCGTCCTGGCACTGGCGGAAGGGCTTCTCGTCGTGGACGTCATCGGCGGAGAGCCGATGAACTTCAGCCAGAGCTTTTCCTGTCCGGACTGCGGTATCAGCATAGATGAGATTGAGCCGAGAAGCTTCTCGTTCAACAATCCGTTCGGGGCCTGCCCGGAATGTCTCGGCCTCGGCTATAAGATGGAGTTCGATGAGGACCTGATGATTCCTGACAAGAATCTGAGCATAGCCGAAGGGGCAATCGCGGTTATGGGATGGCAGTCATGCACGGACAAGGGAAGCTTCACGAGGGCAATACTTGACGCCCTGGCAGATACGTACAAATTCTCGCTGGAAACACCGTTTAAGAAGTATCCGAAGAAGATACACGATGTCCTCATCTACGGCACCGGCGGAAAAGAAGTTAAGGTACACTACAAGGGGCAGCGCGGCGAAGGTGTATACGATGTGGCGTTTGAAGGCCTGATCAAAAATGTGGAGCGGCGTTACAGGGAGACGGGTTCCGAATCATCCAAGGCGGAATACGAGACTTTCATGCGCATCACGCCGTGTCATGAGTGTGGCGGACAGCGATTGAAGCCAGGTGCGCTCGCTGTTACGATAGGCGGCAGGAACATAGCGGAAGTGACCGCCCTTTCTATAGGAAGGCTTCAGAAATTCCTGGACAGTCTGAAACTGAATAAGCAGCAGATGCTTATCGGCGGACAGATACTAAAAGAGATAAAAGCGAGAATCAAATTCCTCATGGATGTAGGACTGGATTACCTGACTTTGTCCAGAGCGACAGGTTCCCTGTCAGGCGGGGAAGCTCAGCGTATCCGTCTGGCGACCCAGATTGGCTCCGGTCTTGTCGGCGTGGCGTATATACTGGATGAACCGAGCATAGGGCTGCACCAGCGGGATAATGACAAGCTGCTGCATACGCTGAAGCATCTGAGAGATCTTGGGAATTCTGTCATCGTGGTCGAGCATGACGAGGACACGATGCGCGAGGCGGACAATATCGTGGATATCGGACCGGGCGCCGGAGAACACGGTGGGGCTGTCGTGGCCCAGGGCACGGCAGAAGAGATTATGATGAAGGAAGATTCTATTACCGGCGCATATCTGAGCGGCAGGCTGGCAATCCCTGTCCCGGACAGAAGAGCCAAGCCGTCAGGATGGCTGAAAATCAAAGGGGCAAGAGAGAATAACCTGAAGAATATCGATGTGAAGATACCGCTTGGAATCATGACGTGTGTGACCGGAGTGTCCGGTTCCGGCAAGAGCTCGCTTATCAACGAGATTCTGTACAAGCGGCTGGCGAGGGATTTGAACCGTGCCAGGACCATACCCGGCAGACACAAAGATATCGAAGGCATCGACCAGCTCGACAAAGTGATAGATATCGACCAGTCCCCGATAGGCAGGACACCCCGATCCAACCCCGCTACTTATACAGGAGTGTTTGACCTGATACGGGACTTATTTGCGGCGACGCCGGATGCAAAGGCCAAAGGATATAAAAAGGGAAGGTTCAGCTTCAATGTAAAAGGAGGCCGCTGCGAAGCGTGCAGCGGAGACGGCATCATCAAGATTGAGATGCACTTCCTTCCGGATGTATACGTCCCCTGTGAGGTGTGCGGGGGAAAACGCTACAACAGAGAGACATTGGATGTAAAGTATAAAGGAAAGAGCATATATGATGTGCTGGACATGACAGTGGAAGAAGCACTGGAATTTTTTGAGAATGTGCCCAGCATTCGCAGAAAGATGGAAACGCTTTATGATGTCGGACTGTCTTATATCCGCCTCGGCCAGCCGTCCACGCAGCTCTCCGGCGGTGAGGCGCAGCGTATTAAGCTCGCGACGGAACTCAGCAAGCGGAGCACAGGAAAGACGGTATACATCCTGGATGAACCAACGACAGGCCTCCATTTTGCAGACGTGCATAAGCTGACCGAGATTCTGAGACGTCTGGCGTCTGACGGCAATACGGTCATCGTCATCGAGCATAATCTGGATGTGATTAAGACGGCTGACTATATCATTGATATCGGACCTGAAGGAGGGGACAAAGGAGGGACGGTAATCGCCGAAGGCACGCCGGAAGAGATTGCTGCGAATCCTGTCTCATATACAGGGAAATATATCGATGCCATGCTCCGCAAAACAAATGATGCATAAATCCGGCCCGATTGTTGCATATTATTAGAAAAACGCCTGCAGTTCCTGGTCTTACGCATTGATTCACAAATAATTAAGGAAAAAGGGGTTTCCATTTTTTGAAAATTTGATTATAATGATACATGCACGTTCCCAGGATTATCCAGATGCGTGCTGTGGATGATAAACAAATGATAATCATATAGATAGCATAATGAAAGGGGAAGAAGAATGTCAGTAGATATTGGAATCGATTTAGGGACTGCCAGTATCCTCGTATATGTGAAGGGCAAGGGCGTAATACTGAAGGAGCCCTCCGTCGTCGCATTTGACAGGGATACGAATGCAATCAAGGCGATAGGAGAAGAGGCCCGTCTTATGCTCGGCAGGACGCCGGGCAATATAGTGGCTATCCGGCCGCTCAGGCAGGGCGTTATCTCTGATTACACGGTGACAGAGAAGATGATCAAGTATTTTGTCCAGAAGGCGATGGGAAAACGCACGTTCAAAAAGCCGCGTATCAGCATCTGCGTGCCGAGCGGCGTGACAGAGGTAGAGAAGAAAGCGGTAGAAGAAGCGACATACGCGGCAGGGGCAAGGGAAGTAAACCTTATTGAAGAACCGGTAGCGGCGGCTATCGGCGCGGGAATAGACATATCCAAGCCGTGCGGGAACATGATTGTGGATATCGGCGGCGGAACTGCTGATATTGCTGTGATTTCTCTTGGCGGGACAGTAGTGAATACTTCTATCAAGATAGCGGGGGATGACTTTGACGAGGCAATCGTCCGGTATATGCGCAAGAAGCATAATCTGTTGATTGGAGAGCGTACTGCTGAAGATATAAAGATTAAGATTGGAACGACCTACCCTTTGATTGAGGATGAGGCGATAGAAGTCAGAGGCAGGAATCTGGTGACGGGGCTTCCGAAGACGGTCACGGTTACCTCTTCTGAGACGGAAGAGGCGCTCAGAGAGACTACGGGACAGATAGTGGAAGCTGTCATAGGCGTGCTGGAGCGGACTCCGCCGGAACTGTCTGCCGACATTCTGGACCGGGGCATCGTACTGACCGGGGGCGGAGCCATGCTGCGCGGACTGGAAGAGCTTATCGAGGAAAAGACAGGAATCAACACGATGACAGCGGAAGATCCGATGAAAGTGGTCGCGATTGGGACAGGCCAGTTCGTCGAATTTATGAGTGGGCGAAAAGATATTTGATGGAAACGATAAAAGGATATGTAGAACACATCGTGTACCGGAACGAAGACAATGGCTACACGGTATTTAACCTGAACAATGAAGGCGGGGAGCTGACGTGCGTCGGCAACTTCCTGTTTATTGAGGAAGGGGAGCTTCTGAACCTCAGCGGCGGTTACACGACGCATAAGCTGTACGGTATGCAGTTTTCTGTAGAATCCTCGGAAGTGTGCGAGCCGGAAGACCTGGTATCGATAGAGCGTTATCTCGGATCAGGAGCTGTAAAGGGGCTCGGGGCGGCACTGGCGGGACGCATTGTGAGACGGTTCAAGGAAGATACGTTCCGCATTATAGAAGAAGAGCCGGAACGGCTTGCGGAAGTCAAAGGAATCAGCGAGCGCAAGGCGAGAGAGATTGCGCTTCAGGTAGAAGAGAAGAAGGACATGCGCCAGGCCATGATATTCCTCCAGAAGTATGGGATATCCACGGCCCTGGCTGCAAAGATCTACCAGCATTACGGACAGAACGTATACAGGGTAATAGAAGAGAACCCATACCAGATTGCGGACCATGTATCTGGGGTGGGCTTTAAAACCGCTGATGAGATTGCGGCTAAGGTTGGAATTCATACCGATTCTGACTACCGCATACGCAGCGGTATTTTCTATACCCTTCTTCAGAGCATCAACGAGGGCCATATCTACCTGCTCCAGGAAGTCCTCCTGTACCGTTCAGGGCAGCTGCTCGGCGTAGAGATAAAGCACGTCGAGAAGTATCTCATGGATCTGGCGATGGAGAAGAAGATTATCATGAAGGGCGCTGAGGACGGTGTACGTGTATATGCGTCACACTATTATTATATGGAGCTGAACGTTGCAAGAATGCTGCATGATCTGAATATTACCTTTGATTTGTCGGAAAGTGTTCTGAGACACAGGCTTCATGCCATTGAAGAGAACACGCAGCTTCTGCTCGATGATATGCAGCGGAATGCGGTCATGGAAGCTGCCGCACACGGTATCACCGTGCTGACCGGAGGGCCGGGAACTGGTAAGACCACGACCATCAACGCGATGATACATTTCTTTGAAAGTGAAGGAATGGATATTTTCCTGGCTGCACCGACAGGGAGAGCAGCCAAGCGTATGACAGAAGCCACAGGATATGAGGCACAGACGGTACACCGTCTTCTGGAAGTAAACGGGAATCCGGAAGAAGAAGGAAAGACAGGCTTCCTGCGGAATGAGGAGAATCCGCTGGAGGCGGACGTGGTCATTATAGACGAGATGTCAATGGTGGATCTGCCTCTTATGGCGGCCCTGCTTTATGCTGTAAGTCCGGGGACCAGGCTTGTGCTTGTCGGCGACAGAAACCAGCTGCCATCCGTAGGTCCCGGAAGCGTGCTGAAGGATATCATTGACGCACAGTGCTTTCCGGTCGTCATGCTTACGAAGATCTTCCGCCAGGCGGGGGAAAGCGATATCGTAGTCAATGCCCATAAGATCAACAGAGGGGAAGAGGTCATGCTCGACAACAAAAGCCGGGATTTCTTCTTTCTGAAAAGGCAGGATGCGAATGTTATTATCAGCGTGCTCATACAGCTCATACAGAAGAAGCTTCCTAAATATGTGGACGCAAAGCCTTATGATATCCAGGTGCTCACTCCGATGCGCAAAGGCCTGCTTGGAGTGGAACGTCTGAACCGGATTCTGCAGGAATACTTAAACCCTGCGGCAGAGTCCAAGAAGGAAAAGGAATATGGAGACCGGATATTCCGCACCGGGGACAAGGTGATGCAGATTAAGAACAATTACCAGCTTGAATGGGAAGTGTCTACAAAATATGGGATGACGATAGATAAAGGGCTTGGGATATTCAATGGTGACATGGGTATTATAAAGGATATCAATACATATGAAGAAACTATATCGGTAGAATACGATGAACACAGAGTAGTAAAGTATCCTTTTAGCTTATTAGACGAGCTGGAACTTGCATATGCTATTACTATACACAAGTCTCAGGGAAGCGAGTACCCCGCGGTAGTGATACCGCTGCTGCAGGGGCCAAGACAGCTGTATCACAGGAACCTTCTATATACGGCGGTGACGAGGGCGAGACAATGCGTAACACTTGTGGGGAGTGACACGGTATTCAGGGAGATGATTCAGAACACGAATGAGCAGAACCGGAATACGAGTCTGGCGGAACGAATCCAGGAATTAAAATGAGAGATGTAAAAGTGCTGTCGCTTTTCTGGCCGGATACATGCCCTTTCTGTGGAAAGGTGTGGAGAGGCGGCGCATGTCCGGCCTGTCTGGCTGCAGTGAAGCGGCTGGAAGTGAAAGAACCAAGATGCATGCAGTGCGGCAAACCTGTCCGGCGGGCAGAAGAGGAATATTGCCGCGACTGTTCGCATACATATCATCATTATGACAGGGGTAGAAGCATATGGCTGCATAAATCACCTGTCAGCAATTCTATCTATCGGTTTAAATACCAGAATCAGAGAAATTATGGAAGCTACTATGCTAACAAAATGACAGAGTGCTGCAATACATTTATACGAGCATGTAATCCGTATCTAATCGTTCCCATCCCGTTACATCCGGCCAGAAGACGCAAGAGAGGGTATAACCAGGCAGAAGTGCTGGCAGACTGCCTCGGGAAGCTGACGGACATCCGCGTGGACAGCAAGGGGCTGGCCAGGATACGCAGCTCTAGTCCGCAGAAGCTGCTTGGCAGCAGGGAGAGGAAGCGGAATATGCAGGGAGCTTTCGCAGTCACAGAAAGATTCGTACCGGTTCCGTCCATCCTGCTTGTCGATGATATCTATACGACAGGAAATACGATAGATGCGGCTGCCGAAATACTGAAAAAGTCCGGAGTTCAAAATGTCTATTTTTTGACTATAAGTATTGGACAAGGATACTGATATTTGTTATACTAAAAATGATGTTTAATTATATGTGACAGGAATTTGAGGTGGATTATGTTAGATGAGCGGAGAATAAAACTGATGACTCAGCTTGCCTTCTATGAACAGACGCAGGGGAAGCAGGATTTTAAGATAAGTGAATACTATAGAAAGGATTATGCGGGGATGCATACGATCTGCTCCATCCTATGGGTGACGGTCGGTTATGTATGCGCGCTCGCACTCATTTTTCTGGCCGGCATGGAGAACCTGATGGCCAAGATGTCCAATGGTCTGATACTCACGCTGGGCCTGGCCGTGATTATAGGATATATCGTACTGGTCATTGCTTATGCGGTCATAACGAGCCACCTTTATAATCTGAGGCATAAGAAAGCAAGACAGCGTGTTAAGAAGTATAATCATAATCTGACGAGACTGCTTAAGATGTATGAAAAGGAGAATAAGTAAATGGAAAGTTTATTCGTACTTCGGGGACGGCTGCAGGAAGTGTATGCCAGAAATTCTAAGATTATAGATAAGGCAATCCAGTTTGTTCTTGCACTTGTAACATTTTATCTGATCAATCATAACATAGGATTTATGAAGATGGCAGCATCACCGGCCGCTACGGTCGCTCTGGCGGTCATATGTACATTTCTTCCCATGGTCATGATAGTCATCGCCGCTACGGTTCTTATACTGGCACATACATTTTCTGTTTCACTTGCAACGCTTGCAGTGACAGCAATTGTATTTCTCGTCATGTATATCTTCTATTTCCGCCTGACACCGAAGATGACGCTGATCGTGCTGCTTACGCCGATTGCGTTCGCCTTTAAGATACCATATGTCATTCCGGTAGCTTTCGGCCTTGTGAGCGCCCCGGTATCTCTTGTGGCAGTTGCTTGCGGTACGGTCGTATTCTATATGCTGAAATATGTAAAGAGTACGGCGGCAGTCATAGAAGGCAGCGGAGCCAAAGGGCTCATGACACAGATTAGCGCATATGCCAAACAGGTATTTCAAAGCAAAGAGATGTGGATAGTAATCGTAGCATTCATCATCTGCTTCTTTGTCGTATACACGCTTCGCAGGCAGTCCATGGACCATGCCTGGAAGATAGCGGTCGTGGCAGGAGCTGTCGCAGACGTAGTCGTCATAGCGGCAGGGGATATTGCTCTTGGAGTACATACTTCATATGGAACTCTGATAGTGGGAAGTATAGCCGCGGTCATAATCGGACTCGTGCTGGAATTTTTCTTCTTCTCGGTAGATTATGCCAGAAGCGAGAACCTGCAGTATGAGGATGACGAATACTATTATTTCGTGAAGGCGATTCCGAAGATATCTGTGGCCACGCCTGAAAAGACGGTAAAGCGCATCAATGAACGACAGGAGACAGAGATTATAGATACGGAAGAAGTAAGAAGGAAGGCGAGACGCGGCGGAGCCGAATCAAAAAGGGCGCATTCCGGTAAAGAAGCAGCCCCAAAAGCACCGGCAGCGGACAGGAAAAAACCTGCTCCTAAGAGAGGGCCTTCTGCAAAGGGCCGCGTGATAGGCAACACGGAACAGATTCTGCTGACACAGAGCATGAAAAAAGATCTGAACCTGGATAAAGAATAATATGGTGGGGAAGTATGGATAGTTAAGAAGGAGGTGACAAGATGGAACAGCGGATTACACAAATGATGGAACGTTATCTGAGTATCGTGGACGTCTATTTTCCAGAGATACATCTGACAGATATCATCGAAGTGATGATTCTGACTTTTCTGATTTATCAGATAATGATATGGATCAAGAATACAAAAGCGTGGATGCTTCTGAAGGGAATCATCGTGCTTGCTGTTTTTATTCTTGTTGCTGCCATATTTAAGATGCACACGATTCTGTTTGTGGCAAGAAATTCGGTTACGGTCATGGCAACGGCGGCTATCGTCGTATTCCAGCCGGAGCTGCGCCGGGCGCTCGAGAAATTGGGAGAACGGAAATTTCTTACGTCCGTCGTGCCCTTTGAGACGAACCGGGAGCGGGTAAGGTTCAGTGAAGAGACGATGGACAGCATGATTGATGCGGCTTACAGCATGGGAGCCGTCAAAACAGGAGCGTTGATAGTTGTTGAGCAGGCCATCCGCCTGACAGAATATGAAAGTACCGGCATCCGTCTGGACTGTATCGTGTCCAGGCAGATGCTCATTAATATATTTGAACATAATACGCCGCTGCATGACGGGGCCATCATCGTCCGGGGAGACCGGATTGTCTCTGCCACATGCTATCTGCCGCTTTCTGACAATATGGGACTCAGCAAAGATCTGGGGACGAGGCACCGGGCGGCAGTGGGCATGAGCGAGGTCAGCGATGCGCTCGTTATAGCGGTTTCCGAGGAGACCGGCGCAGTATCCGTGGCTTCGGGCGGACAGCTGTACCGGAATATCAGCCGTGAGGAGCTTAGGGATAAGCTTGCCGCTATCCAGAATAAAAAGACGGATACGAACAAATTAATAGCAATGTGGAAAGGAAGGCACAGCCATGAAGAGAAGACTGATGAATAATATTGGTCTCAAGATATTAGCCTTCTTTGCGGCACTGCTATTGTGGCTCATAGTGGTTAATATCGACAATCCGGTTGTTGACAAGACATTTACCAATATACCGGTAACCGTGACCAATGAGGAAGTATTGACGGCGGATCCTAAGAATCCGCAGACCTATCAGATTGTAGACGGGACCCAGACGGTGAGCGTAACCGTGGTTGGAAAGAGGAAGCTGCTGAATGAAATCAAGGCGGAGGACATCCTTGCTACGGCTGATATGAAGGAATTGACGTTGAAGACCCAGATTCCGATAGATATCACGGTAAATGGATACGAGGGGCGATACAGCAGCGCCTATGCCACGCCGAGGAATCTGCAGGTGAAGCTTGAGAAGGAGCAGGGCAAGAAATTCCCGATTACTCCGATGACGACCGGCACGGTAAGAGACGGCTATGTGCTCGGAGAGATAGCGTCAGATCCGGAGTCCGTATTCATAAGAGGACCGGAATCTGTCATAAGCAAAATCAGCAGAGTGGCAGCGGAAGTCGATGTATCGGGCATGTCGTCTGATGCGGTGCTGAAGTCCCAGCTGACACTGTACGATGAAGACAACAACGAGATAGACCAGTCACTGCTCACAAATAACCTGGGCAGCAAAGGAGTAGGAGTCAGCATACAGCTGCTGCACACGAAGAAGGTTGGGCTCGAATTTGACACTTCTGGGATATCTGCTGCAGACGGCTACTCATTTTCCGAGATTACTTATGAACCTCAGGAGATACAGATATCAGGGGAGGCAGACGCACTGGAGGAGATTACGAGCATCCAGATTCCTGCAAGTGCGCTGGAGGTGTCTGATGTAAGTGAAAAGACCGAAAAGATAGTCGATATCACCCTGTACCTTCCGGATAATATCAATCTGGCAGACGAAAATGCCGGTTCCATAGTCGTATCCATCAGCGTGGAAAAGAACGGTACGAAATCTTTTGAGCTGCCGCTCGGCTCTATAACAGTCAACAATCTGTCGGAAGACCTGAAGCTGACATACGCAATGGCGGAGAATATAGAGATTCAGATACGCGGACCGAGAGAAATTCTGGATAAGCTTGAAACAGGCGTGGATATCACAGCGGGCATAGACTTGAAAAACTATAAAGAAGCAGGAACATATGAGATACCGGTCAATATACAATTTCCGGCCAGCTGTTCACTTGAGCAGAGCATCAAAGTGAAAGTTGTACTGGAGGACAAGGAATAGGAGGATATTATGGTTAGCCAGAAGGTAAAGATTACCAACCCGACAGGACTGCATCTGAGGCCGGCAGGAATATTCTGCAACGAGGCTCTTAAGTATGAATGTAAAGTGATGTTCCAGATAAGGAACACGACGGCAAATGCAAAGAGCATCCTGAGCATTCTCGGAGCATGTGTCAAAGAAGGTGATGAGATTGAGCTTATGTGCGAAGGAGAAGGGGAAGAAGAGGCACTCAAGGCTATGACGGCAATTGTAGAACACGGGCTGGAGGATTAGTCAGGAGTGATAAAGTGGACGCCGGGCGGAAGCCGGATGACATCTGCTCCGATGTGTCCGAGGCTCCGATTAGCCCGCCCGGCGATTAAAAAGACATGAAGAACGTGAATTGCTTGAAAAGACCTCCGGGGAAAGAAATCTTGAAAATTTCTTTCCCCGGAGGTCTTTTTGTAAGTCATGTAAGATTACAGGAAAATCTGCGTGATAGTCGGAGTTCCCGTACGCATCGGAGCATCTGCCCCATACCTTCCCATTGGCGTCCACTTTACTATCCCCACCATAATATGACAAAAAACGACAAAATATGAATTTTATAAACATGGCTGGACTTTCTGTAGTAATTTATATGTAATACAGTTTTTCTCAATGTAAGTGGACCAAAGGAGTGAATCATTACGGAAGACAAGGAGTACATCTACATTCAAGACAGCGAGCATATCTGGAGGAAAGTAATGTTGTCCGATATCTACTATATCGAGACGATTAAATCCACTCATTACTGCGAGATTGTCTATAAAAACGGGGTGGGCAAGATACGCGCAGATATTACGCCGCTGCAGGAGGAGTTCGCTCCATATTTGTTTCGGACAAAAGCGTCCACACTTGTAAATCTGGATCTGGTTGAAAAGGTAGATACGAAGAACCGGATTCTTTATTTCAATGACAGTATATATTGTACCTATGCACAGCGTCTGTCACCTGAGGTAAAAAAGCGCCTCAGGCTTTATAATTACAGAAGTTACAGGGGGAGAGAGGATGAGTGACCGGCCGTATCCATTCGAAAAGAACAGATACTATTATGGAAAGATGCTGACATCGGCAGACTTTCAGGCAGAACAGAGATACCATGACTCCAGAAGGATGTTCCTGAACCAGCTGGTTCTTGGAACAGGTGTCCTGTGCGGCCTCGGTGTCCGTGCATTGGACGAACGGACGCTGCTGATAGAAAGCGGGGCGGCGGTCGACGGTGCCGGCAGAGATATCGTCGTTCCGGGAGAAACGGTGAAGAAGCTGGCTGCGTTTGAAGGATATGACAGTCTGACAAAATCTACGGCAATGCTGTACCTTAAGCACAAGGAGGAGGCCGTACAGCCTGTCTGTGTCGTGAACAGAAGAGCAGAACAGGAAGAATATGAAGACAACAGGATACGGGAGACTTATGAATTCTTTCTGGCAGATTGCCCGGAAGAAGAGAAGAAGGGGGAGACAGAGGAGTTTTTTGCAGAGATGGTGCTCCTTGACGGATCCGATTATAAAGTAAGCCTAAAGATGCCGGCTGTCGTGTGCAAAGGTCGTCACGTAAGGCTCACTTTGCATATAAAAAACCTGTCCGGCAGCGAAGGGGCAGTCACTGTCAAAGGGCGTCTCAGGCTGCCTGCATTCCTTACGGCGGACGGAGCCCAGGAGCTTTGGATCAGGCAGGAGGAGGTCGTACTGCAAAGCGGGGAAACGAAAAGGCAGGATTACTGGCTGTATACGAACGAGGTCGAATATGGCACTACCAGTATCTTGTGGGATGAAGAGGCGTCCGGCATATTCCTTGACGGGGATGAGGCAAAGTGCCAACCGAAGCCTGAATTGGCGCTGCAGCTTACCGAGCGCGCGCCGCTTGAGCTTGTTAGGTGGAATGTAGGACGCAGAAATCTGGAGGAGAAGTCACAGGGAACGGGTGAAACAGCCGTCTGCCTTGCCAGGATTGCCATCGCAGACGCAGTGCATGACCATATACTGGAAGAGGTGGAGGAATCAGATGTCAAACGGTATATACCGCTGCCCCAGACAGAAGACATATGCAGTGAGTATCTGGACTGCTTTTCCTATGACGGAAGAGATATTGTGCAGCCTGCATATGCACAGAGGCGGGAAGAAGAGGTGGTCCCGGTTCAGGAAGAACCGGTCCTGGTCCGGGGAGGGACATTGGAGATACCGTTGGGGCTGAAGCAGAAAAAAGGAAAAGTATACTGTTCAGAAGAAGTGCTCCATGGGCTTGGTCCCGGTCCCGTATATGTGGACGTCGGTATCTTGAACGTAGGAGACGGTGCCGGCAGAGGCAGCACAGGAGATACCGTCATCTATGGAGAATCCGGGCTCTTTGAAGGCGGATCCGCGCGCGGCATATCGGCCCAGACGTCAGTGAAGGTATACGAGTCAAGAGGAAGCTTCCAGGTAGCCGCAAGGCTTACGGGAGAGCAGAATACGATTGTACTTCCCCTCAGGTGGACGGCGGTGCGGATTCCAGCAAGGCCAGAGCAAGGGGAGGAGAACAAAGCCATGCAGATTATACCGGATACACCAACTGTCAGGCTGCCCCCCGGAGAAAAGCATTATTTTTCCGTCAGATTCAAGAATATGGAACCTTGTACCCTTACGTATGAGCTGATGGATGAAGGCGGCGGAGAAGTTGGACCTGACGGTATATACACAGCACCTGCCAGATGCGGCATATACGAGATACGGATATGCTGCAGAGAATATAAGAAAGTATGTACTTATGTGTATGCGGTTGTGGGAGGAAAGGAATGAGCCTAAAGAAGATAGGGACTTTGAAGGAGGGCAGAGTAAACACGGTCTGCGTGTGTACAGATAGTGAAAGCGATGAGTGGCATACCCTGTGGGAAGTCAAGAAACATAAGACGGCAAGGATGTTGATGGATATGCAGGGAGCATTACCCTTTGCAGAGTGCGGCATGGACGGCGAGCGATTGTGCGTCCTGCTTGCATATGAGGAGCCGAGGCCGCTTGGAAGGTTCTACCAGGGGGGCCTGTATACATGGGAGGAGCGGCGCGGAATCTACGAGAACATCGTCCAGGCATGCGTGAATGCGGCCGTACCATACCCTCTGCTGTACCTGCTTCTTAGAGAGAGGTGTATCAATATACGTCAGGACGGCAGCATGTACTTTACGTATTACATACTGCTTGATGATCTGGATATCGATAAAGCGGAAAAGGACTGTGCAGGGCTTGCCGCGGACCTGCTGACAGAGCTTATGGAACTCCATGGCAAGAAGGAGGAAAGGTCGTGCCTCGCACTTATACGTAAGAAGCGGAAGCGGAACGCATATAACAGCTTCGCGGAACTGGCTCATGATATAAAGCTTATTGACGGAAGGAAGAGGCTGAGCCTTGTCTGGGGCAGGATTCCATATCCGGAACAGAACACGAAAGACAAGCTGTTCAGAATTCTGCTGATGGTTACGGTGGTACTCGTGGCAGTGGCCGTCATCCTCGTCGCTTCACAGCTTATGTTCGGTGACATTCCACTTCTGCGGGCGTTTTCTGCCGCAGTCAGAAAGATTGGCACAGAATCGCTGCTTAAGTAAGAGGGAGGAGAAGGCGTACGAAAAAAGGAATTGATTTGACCCCAAGGGATGAACAGGACTATTACCGTATCGGTTTCTGGCTTGTGAGCAAGAGGCTGGCGTTCCTGATTACCATCGTCGTTTGCGTGGCAAGCCTGTGGTGCATCTTTCAGTCATTTCCGGTATCCCTGGGAGGTGCAGAAAAAGGGGTTCCGGTCTTCCGCTATAATTCACTGCCGCTCAAGTTCTATAAGGGAGAAGCGGAAGTGCTGGCAAAGTCGGGATATACTGCATATATCGGACATGTGGACAGAGGAGCGGCACAGGGGAACGGCACTTTATATACGAAGGAGGGGAGCGTCCTGTACAAAGGGCAGTTCTCCGGTAATAAATACCACGGCAAAGGGACGCTCTACCGGGCCAATGGGACGAAGGAATATGCTGGTGCATTTGACTACGGCGTGAGGCAGGGCAGAGGGAAGCTCTATAACGCTGGCGAAGAGCTGATATATGCAGGCAATTTCCGCAATAACGAGATTGCGTATGAAGAGCTGGCGGGGACGGCGACCGAAAAGGTGGCGGAAAGGTATACCGGACAACAGATTTTATATGAGATGGATGATGCGGTATGTGTGGCCATGCCGGAGATACATGCGCTCTACAGTGCCCGAAGCGGTGAAGACAGTGTCGACGGCCTGTGGGAGACGACAGGAGTCTATGTCATGTCAGAAGCGTTTGCGGCAGAAGATGTTAAGCTCAGGACAGTAAAAGAGCTGAAGGAATATTTTGAGACGCTGCAGTACGAAGGAGAGACGATACTCCAGTTTGAAGACGCGGCGGCGATGCAGCAGCTTGCCGTACCGGTGAAAAAGAAGTACGGCATTGAGATTGCCATCGAGACGGAAGGGGAACTTGCAGATGCCAGGAAAGTAACCGGCTACACCCGTAATATAGAATGCTATATCTATACGTTCGAAAAAGATGGCTTCCGGTATACGTTCTTCAGTTATGCGAAGAACAGCGGATTTGGCCTGTATCTGATTGAGAAGGATGACCGGGCAGGAAAAGGAGCCAGATGAGAAAGAGTGGATGGAAGAAGTGCCTGTGCTTGCTCTGTTCTGCCTGTATATGTGCAGGAATATTTACCGGTTCTGCAGGGACAGCCGAAGCCGGACAGAAGGTACTGACGCTTGAACAGGCGAAAAAGCTGGCATATTTAAGCAGCACGGAATATGCAAAAGTAAAGAGTAAGATAAATCTGCAGAAAATAAAATATACGGAAGCCGTAAAGTCCATTGCGTTGAAACAGAAGAACATGCTGACCTTCCGCTGGTCTCCGCTGTTGAATTTTAAGTTTCCTGAAAAGCCTGATATGGCGACGCTGTATGACTGGCTATATAAGCCTGTGCAGATACAGACACAATTGTCTTCGCTTATGCATCAGTTTGACGATGTAACATACAGCGTGGATGAGAAAGTGTCTAACCTCTATGTGGCCGCATACTGCGCTCAAGAAAAAATCACATTTACCGGACAGAGGCTGGACAGCTTAAATGAGACGCTTGAAAGGAACATGTGGAGGGTAAAGACGGGGGAAGGCGCCCAGGCCGACGTGGATAAGATTCAGGCACAGGTGAAGAAACTGACAACGGATGTCTGCCTCCTGACGCGGCAGTACGAGACTGCCAAGAAAAAGCTTGGCACAGCGATAGGCCTCGACCTTTCGTGGGGATTCCGATTTGAGAATCCGTATGTAAAGGGAAAGCTGAAGCGCAGCATGGCAGGAGAGCTGACCGAACATACGCTTGCCCACGACCAGGGATATTATGAGGCAAAGCTAGGTACCCGGGCAGGCCTCGTGAGCCTGGAACTGAATGAACGGCTTCTGAAGAGCAGATACGGCAAATATATGTCCTATATCCAGCCTTATATCAATCAGGCGCGTCAGGGGCAGAAGATTGATACCGACGCTTTCAAGACGGCATACGACCAGTTCTTATATGCCCTGGACAGCCGCTGGCAGGGGCATATCAGGATATTGTTCATCAAGATACCAAAAGAATGGTTCAAAGGCGCGCTTGACGGAGTGAGATATATAGAAGACGATCCTTATGCCGCATATACGCAGACACTGGAATATGTGGATCTGAAACTGGAACAAGATCAAAGGCAAAAGGAGATAGAAGAGGCAGTGTCAGATCAGTTCGAGGCGCTCGTTACGGCAGGAAACGCTTTGGATGCCCTACAGGAGACCGTAGCGGATATGGAGATGAAGCTAGAGAAGCAGGCAGCCTTGAACAAGCAGGGAAAGCTGTCTTTCGAGGAACTGAGCGCACAGCAGGATGAGTATGAAGAGTGCCAGATACAGATGCTGGATTCCATGGCAGACTACAGCAGCCAGCTCTATTCCTTCGACCGTCTGACGTGTGGAGGGATAACAAAGTATCTCCGGGAGGGCAGCCTGTCTGTAAATGCATCAGGAACGGGTGACAGCTATCTCGTCCAGGAAGAGGGAAAGGGCGCTTTTTATACCCTGGAATCCAGGATTGAAGACAATATGTTTCAGCTTGGCGTCCGCATACCGGACGGGTACCAGATTAAGGTGACGGACTATGAGCTCTGGGTTGACGGAACTCAGATCGGGGCAAGGACGAAGATCGAAGAGCCGCTGAAGCATCTTGCGCTTACTCTGGATGACGTTCGAAGAGCCGCCATCCGATTTTATAATAAGGACGCGTTCGTGGATGAATGTGAGATTGACCCCATGGTTATGCAGGGACCGCTTGATATAAAAGGGGCGTACGAAGCGAAGGCAAGGGAGAAGAGAAAAAAGGTGGCGGATTATACCTATACATACCGTGCGTCTACAGGCATGGCGGAATTTAAGTTTACGCCCGTGACAGGGGAAGGAATCGCATATTATCAGGTGGCCGGCAATGACGGACAGGCCATCTATGACAAAGCGCTTGTCCGGGCAGACCAGCCGTTCTGCTATCTGGCCTTGGCCGCCAGAGACCAGAAGAATCTGCGGATAAAGCTGTATGATGCGGACAAGAAGGAGCTGTATGTCGGTTCGCTTAATCCTGATACACTGGAAGTTACCATACAGGAGGAATGACGGATGAGGATAAAGAGACGGATAATAGCGGCAGTCCTTGCAGTCCTTCTCATTACCGCAGGGCTGCTTGCGTGGCAGTTCCCGAAAAGGAGCGGCGCCGCCTTTTGGGAAGACGACGCTGTGCACATAGACCCGGACAAGATAGAGGAGTCCACGCTTATCATAGGTACGCACCTGATATATCTTGGGGCACTTACTGATAAGCTCTATGAGACAGCAATCCAGTCGTCAGAAGAGTCCGGACAGACTGCGATGTATTATAAGTCGGAGATTGGTGAAGGAAGATGGTACGCTATCGATGATGCCGGCTCCATAAAAGATATCAGTGATAAGGGAAAAGAAACCGACAAGTCGAAGATAAAGGAACTGTACTTCACGCACCATACAAAATCCGACGGCTATACGTACAAGCTGAAGGATAACAAGATGGTAAATGTCTACGATATCAATTCCCCCTATGACCTGGAGGGTATGAAGGAGCTTTCTGCACTTGCGAATGAAAAAAAGCTGAGCGGAAAGGGCGGGGAAGTATTCGGGACAAAGACTAAAGACAAGATTACAACGTGGTGTGATAAGGGACTGGATATGCTGAACAAAGAATATATCAGGCTTAAGACCGCAGGGGCGGATGCAGAGTGGCTGGATATGCTGGATAAAGCGATGGGCAAGGTGGACGACTTGAGGCGGCACGAAGTATATCAGAAAGTAGAAACACAAGTCAGGAAGCTCATAGATGCAGCTGACAGCGCTGATGCGGGTTATGTGGATGCACTCTCTGACGCGGCGGCACAGCTGAATGACAGCATAACAGAGACGGCAGGAAATATGCTGGACATCGATTCGAAGACAGACATACCCGACGAGCCGGGCGGGGAACCGGATGAACCAGATGAGCCGTCAGAGGAAGAGGAGCGGCCGCTGACGGTCATGACCGCCATAGAGTCAGACCTTATCCGGCAGTACATCGAGGAGCCGAAGGATGATATCCTTGAGAATATGACGACACTGTCGCATATCATGGAAGGGATAAGCGTGTATCCGGAGAAGGAGGCACAATTTCTAAAAGAAAAGCTCATTCCGGCAGCGGAGGCTGCTTATGCTGAGGATTCCACAGAAGTCAGGAATAATGAACTGGCCTATTACAAAAATGAACTTTCATCACGGGAAGGCGGCGCCCCTGCGTCTGACAATGAGCTGGCCGGGCTGTATGACAAGAAGGCAAAGCTTTGGCAGGACAGGATGATGGCTCTGGATGAGGAGAACCTGACCGAGGCCAAGCGGCTGGAAGCGCTTATCGATGTGACGTCCAGAGAGATCAAGGACAAGGAGGATGCCATCGAGAAGGAAGCGGCTTCGCTTACGAGACAGAAGACGAAACTGGAGAAAGAGCGTGACGACGCAAAGACAGAGGAAGAAAAAACAAAGCTTGCAAATGCAATCCAAAAACTGGATAATCAAATCTCAGTCCTTGGCGCAAATGTCGATGATGGCTCCGCATCCAGAAAAATAGAAGAGATGTCAGAGGCAGCCCGGGAGGCGCTTGGCGAAGGAGAAGACGGAATGGCACGGCTTACGGAGGCAGTGGAGGGCATAGGAGCGCTGTGCGGCACGAACCCGGCGCTCGCCGGAAGCAGCCTGGAGAGCCTGTATGAGAAGATGTCCTCCAGAAAATATATGGACGAAACGGACATCTACGACGGGCTGATCGAAGATATTGAGGGGATACTGGCGGACAACATATCCGTACTCGGCCAGGAGCTGGGAGAAGAGGAGGCAGTGCAGGTGATGGAAGAGGCGGCAGGTAAAGATAAGACGGCAGCAGTAATGGGCCTTTCCATGTTCCTGGAACAGACGTCAGGAAGCGGGCTTAAGAACCTGCTTGAGGGAAAAGTGAAAGCGTACGCCCAGGAAGAAGAAGCCTACGCGTTTCCAAAGCTATCCGGTACGGCCGGTACCGGGTATGCTCCGGCAGATGTGGTGGCGGACTATGCATCGTTCCGCTATGTATGGAATGACAATAAGAAGAGGGCCGTGCTGGCCTCCAGAAAGACATATTATAAGTTCACCGCTTTTGACACGACCGTTATCAAAGGGCCGGAGGAAGAAGAGGAGAAGCTTGGCGCGGCGGCAGGATTCAAGGGGACCGTCTATATACCGGAGGATTATGTGAAGAAAGAATTCGGGTGTGAAGTCTACGATATACCGGCTACCGGGTATTGTATTCTTATAGATCAAGATATAGCAGATAAGGCAGCGGAAGTATGCGATGCACTGTTAGAGAAAGGAGAGTAAAGAGATGGCAGATTATTTATCACCGGGAGTATATGTGGAGGAATACGACAATTCTCCCAGAGGAATGGAAGGAGTCGGCACAAGTACGGCGGGATTCGTCGGCATGGCAGAAAAAGGCCCCACGGCAGGATCTCCTGTACTTGTAACAGACTTCGGCGACTTTACGAGGAATTACGGCGGGTATTTGAGTGAGTTCACGCATGGAGAATACCGCTATCTTGCAGGCGCGGTGGAGCAGTTTTTTGCAAATGGCGGCACACGCTGCTATATCGCCCGTGTCATTCCCGAAGATGCGAAGGCCGCAGAAGGGACGGCAGGGAGCGTGACGGTTACGGCAAAGAATGAGGGGGCCTGGGGCAACAAGATTACGATGGCTGTCCGGTCGTATGAAAGATTTAAGATGCAGCTGCTGGAAAAGACAGGAGATAAAAAATACCGGGCCAAATCCGCAGTTGGATTTGAAGAAGGCTGTATTGTAAAGGCGGGAGAGACGTATAACCGTATTACGGCAATCCAGGGGACAGAAGTTACATTCGAGGAAGAGCTTAAAGAAGATATGGTAGATGCCGGCCTTGTACCAGAAAAGGTGCTCTATCTGTCAGAATTTCAGGCAGATATCCGCTGCGGGGATGAAGCAGAATCGTTCGAAGGGCTCAACATGAATCCACAGTCCGGCAATTATGCGCCGTCCAAGCTGGAGAAGAGCCGGCTCGTGAGTGTTACATGCGCCCCTGCGGAAGGCATCCGCAATCCCGCAGAACTGTTCGCCGGATCCGAAGAGGCAGTGATAACGCTGGAGGGTGGGTCAGACGGATCGATGGAACAGGTCGGTGACGGAACATTCATCGGCAAGAATGAACAGGCAGGAAAACGAACCGGCATCCAGGCATTTCTGGAGAACCCGGTCGTAAGCATACTGGCGGTTCCCGGGATTACAAGCCCGGAGGTGGTCGTATCTCTCGTGAATCACTGTGAGAACACGAAGAGCCGTTTTGCGGTCATAGATATGCCAAGAGACATGTCCGATACGGCGGAGCTGCTCGGATACAGAGATATGCTCGACAGTACATATGCGGCCATGTACCATCCGTGGATACAGGCGTATGACCGCTCATGCCAGAAGCCTTCTTACTTCCCGCCTTCCGGTGCGGTGGCAGGGGTGTATGCAAGGACAGATACGACAAGAGGAGTACACAAGGCACCAGCTAACGAGACGGTCTCTTGTACGGGGCTGAGCGTCAACTATTCAAAAGGAGAACAGGATATATTGAATCCGGCAGGCGTGAACCTGATTCGGGCGTTTCCTGGACAGGGGATACGAATATGGGGAGCCAGGACAGCAAGCAGCAACGCGACTTTCAAGTATGTGAATATACGCAGGCTTTTCATCTATGTGGAAGAAAGCATCAAGGCCAACACGAACTGGGTTGTCTTCGAACCGAATGATGAGGCGCTCTGGAACAGGGTACGTGTAACCATCTCCTCCTTCCTTGAGACATTATGGAGAAACGGCATGCTTGCAGGAGCATCCGCGGGAGAGAGCTTCTTCGTAGATATCGGACCGTCCACCATGAGCCAGGACGATATCCAGAACGGCAGGCTTATCTGTAATATAGGAATTGCGCCGGTACGCCCGGCAGAGTTTGTCATATTCCGTGTAACACAGAATACGGCGGAGTCAGGAGCATAGAGAGAGTAAAGGAGGAGAAGAATTATGCCAGGAGAAGAAAACGGAGGATACAGCTATCCTTTGACGAACATGAATTTCCTCGTGACGTTCGGGGAGAATCTGACAGCAGCCTTCACAGAGATCAGTGGAGTGGAAGCTACCGTGGAGGAAATAGAATTCCGGCAGGGTAATTCCACGAGCCTTGCGCCGGTAAAAATACCTGGACTTGTGAAGCACGGCAGCGTGACGATGAAGATGGGATACACGACGGATAACGGGCTGGTCACATGGATCTACAACTGTATCAAAGAACAGAGGAGCGGGTTCGAACGCAAAGACGTGACGATAGAGCTCATCGATATCAGGACCGAATCGCCGGCACAGCCGGTGCAGTCCGCCGGCGACCGTCCGGCGTGGAAGCTAAGGAACGCCTGGGTGACGAAGTATTCGGCCCCTGACCTGAATGCATCCGGCAAGGAAGTAGCCATTGAATCCATAGATCTGGCTTATGAGGAGCTCGTCACGCCAGGCGGCGCAGCCGGCGGAGGCGAATAGCAATTACGGTATAAACGGACAGAAAGGAGGAACTTAAGATGCAGACGATATATGAATTTACCCTGCCTAGGGGGTATGTGGATGCCCAGGGCGGCATACATAAGAGGGGAAAGATGCGGCTTGCTACAGCCGGTGATGAGATTCGCTCGACGAGAGACCCAAGAGTGTTGTCGAATCCCTCTTATCTCACGCTCGTCGTTCTGTCCTATGTCATCACGGAACTGGAAGGCGTAGAGATTATGACGGCAGGGGTCATCGAACAGCTTTTTACAGCAGATCTGGCTTTCCTGCAGGATATGTATGAGAAGATCAATGAGGCGGAACCTCCCCGGATGAAAGTCGTGTGTCCGTCCTGCGGCCATACGCAGGAAGTGCCTGTAAATTTTACACGGGAGGGATAACCCTCTACCCGGAAGAAGAATTGTACAGGGAGATGTCTTTTATCGCATATTATTACCACTGGAGCCAGGAAGAAGTGATGGCGCTCGGACACGCCGAACGGCGGCGGTGGTGCGATGAGATATCTGCTGTCAACAGAGGGCAGAGCCTGTCTGCCCAAAGAGAGAAAAGCATACTGGAGTGGAAACTTTCATGAGCGATATGGTAAGCAACGATATGGTAATGAACATGAACTTTCTGCTGACGCTTGACCGGGAAGTGGTTCCATGTAAGAGCATCCATGGATTCCACCGGGAGTGTGCGCAGGAATATATACAGGAGGGCGGTCTGAACGGCTATGTGCATATACGCCCCAAACCGGCTTCTGAGCCTTCGACGCTGGAGATTGAACGTTATGTGACGGGCAGATACAGGGACTGCTTCCCTGAGGGAGGACATCTGGACCATGACCTTGTACTTGAAGTCGGGAAATGTTCGGACAAGGATAAGAGCCCTTCTGTGAAGCTTACCTTCAAAGGCTGTGTCGTGACCCGGAAAAGTTACGGAGCGCTTGACGCAGAGAGGGGAGGCATCCTGGTGGAGACGATAACGATAAGCTATCAGGAGCTGAAAGCAGGTGACGGACCGTGAGCAGAACAGAAGAATTCAACAGCAGGATTACACGTCTCTATGAGCGTGGCATATGCACGGACAGGCCGAAGAAGCTGTCCCATATGGAGAGGCTTTGCCCTGTCGTGCAGATACGGGAGGGGGATGTACGATACTCCCATCAGATGAACTTGAAGATTGACGGGCAGCCCCGCATCACGTTGAAGCTGATCAACGGGCTCACTTATCAGGAAGAACTGGCACAGAGGACATTCATACGGCAGATGAAGAAGGCAGAGCTTGTCTATAAGAATATGGAACAGACTGCCGACGCAACGCAGCTTGTGAGAGAACTGGACGAACGAAGCCGGCGTCCAAACAGGCTGGATGAGATGAAGAAAGAGATTATTCGGGAGAGCCAGGAAGAGGTACATCATATCGTACGCAGACAGATGCGGGAGCAGACGGGGGCGCTGACGGAGAAGGTATACCGGCGCCTGGAGCAGAAGCTTCAGGATGAAAGACGGCGGCGGGGACTATAGGAGAAGGAGGTGCCGGAATTGATCGAAAAGGCCTGCATACAATTCATGGATAACGTGGCGGACAGCGGAGACGGCACGATGTTCCAGGTACCTTTTAACCCGGCACAGCTTTACTTCGAGGCAGGGCAGGGGAAGGAAGAAAGGCGGGAACCGGGCATCCGGGGCATGAAGGTCCGGCTGAAGATGAAGCTCATATTTGACAAGAGCCTGGAGATGGGAAGCGTACAGGAGGAGACAGAGCGGTTTCTGGAAGCTGCAAGAGACCCGCTAAAGAGGCGGGTCGTCTTCCAGTGGGACGAGCTGTGTTTCGACGGCCTTCTGGAGCAGATGTCCGCCGTCTACGAGATGTTCGCTGAGGATGGGAAGCCGGTACGTGCCAGGATTGACCTCGCCATCGGCAGCAGGAACAAAAGCATGGTTTCCCAGGAATGGTACAGAGACTATAGAGACTTATTTTCAATCAAAGGATAGGCTGATGTTAAAAAAAGCAGTATTGACCGTGCCCGGAGAGACAGGAGATCTGTATCCGATTGAGGTGCAGTATAACCCATCTACGCTGAACCTGTCGGTATCGGCAGGGGCAGTGTCCTATGAGAACCCTCAGACCCACAGGATGAACAATCAGGTAGACCAGAATACGGACAGCGGAGAGCTCACCCTGTCTTTTGACCTGGTCATCGATGATGCGGGCGGCCGTGACGTGAGAAAGACAATCCAGGGCTTTCTCGGCATGCTGTTTCAGGAAAGTTCAAGGAAGATTATCTTCAGCTGGGGAGATGTTGATTTTGAAGGAGAAGCAGAACGGATGAATGCTTCTTTCGATATGTTCAGCAGCGAAGGAAGGCCGGTCCGTGGGAAGGTACACATGGAAATCGTCCAGCATGATTTCAAAGGGGTGGTAAACAGTGAATTATAGCAGCCTGAAGGAGACATATGGAGGCTTTCAACTGCCGAAGGCCGAAGTAGAAGTAGAAGGAAGAGCCTTTGACGGCAGGAGTGCAGGAATGCTGATTGAGAGAGTATATGTAGAACTGAGCAGCGGATATGAAGCGTCCAAAGCAGAATATCTGATAAGCGGCTGTGTGGACAGGAAGACAGGCGAATATAGAATGAAGGAGCTGAAGCCATATATACTGCTCGGTTCTTATGTCCTTGTCAGGATGGGATACAGCTCCGGTACAAAAGAAGTATTCCGCGGCTTTATCTCCCGTACGGAGTTTCTGAATGAGGACGGAGATTCCTACGTGAAGGTGACCGCGGTAGATGTAAAAGGCATCATGATGGCGAATTCTCACGCAAGACAGCTGAAGGCGAGATATGTAAGCGATGCGGTGCGGGAATTGTTTGACAAGCCGGCCTATCAGGAGATGACGGCGAGGGAGATCATTAAAAAGCTTGCCATAGAAGCTACGCCGGACAAGACAAGGGGGAATGCCGACAAGAACCTTGTGTCGATGGAAATGGTAACGGAAAGCGATTATGAGTTCACCGTCAGGTGGGCAAAACGGTGTGGGTTTGAATTCTTTACGACGCTTGGCACGGTTCATTTCCGGAAGGCATGGTCCGATGATAAGGTGCATTACAGGCTCGGCCCGGAGGAAGGCATGACCAGGTACCAGATTTCATATGATCTGGGCGGACTCGCGGGGAAGGCCGAAATACGCTGCATGGAAGACGGCAAAGGGGAACTTGTAAAGGCTAAGAAGACGATGGATAATAAGCTGTCGCTCGGCCATTATGCCGGCAAGCTGGTCAAACAGTCGGAGAAGGTCTATATAGACAGCACCATCCGATCGAGAGAAGAGGCATCGGAACGGCTTGCGTATCTGGCGGGAAGAGCTGCATACAGGTTCGCGACGCTGGATTGCGAATGCGTAGGGATACCAGAACTGCTGCCGGGACAGTTCATGGAAATCGGGGGTCTGGGAAGCCCGGCGGACAACTGCTTCTATGTGGAGGAAGTGCAGCACAGCATGGACCGTTCGGAAGGCTACCGGTGCCGGATAAAAGGAAGAGCAGACAAGATCAAAGGCTGACGGAGGATGAAGAGATGTCACTGTATGATGAAGTGGAAGAGATAAGCGGCCGGCAGATAAAGACGACAGAGAACGGCGGAGAGCGAATCTACGGCGTCATCCTGGCGGTTGTAGTTGAAAACTATAAAAAGGAGCTTCCCGGCATGGTACAGGTGCAGATACCTGTTCGGGACGAGGAGAATTCCATCTACCGCTGGGCAAAGGTAGCCCACATGTACAGCGGAAGGGAGTGGGGACAGTACTTCCAGCCGGAAGCCGGCGACCAGGTGCTGCTTGCCTTTGAACATGGCAACATCGAACGCCCCTTTATCGTCGGTTCCGTGCCGAGGAACAATGATAAGTTTATCAGCCAGTCGGCAAAAGAGCAGAACGAGGTAAAGAGAATCGTATCGCGGCATGGCAACGAGATTGCCATGCTGGATGCAAAGGACAGTGACGGAGAGAAAGACAGCATACAGATATGTACGGCCGGCAAGGGGCAGAGCATCTCACTGGACAACGGGAAGAAGCAGATTGTCATAAAGGCGGAGGAGAAGCTGACGATCAAGGTGGGAGACACGATTACGGTAACTCTGAACGGAAACAGCGGAAAGGTCTCGATAGAAGCGAAGCAAGTGAATATCCATGCCAGCGATTCCATGCGGTACGAGACGGACGGGAAGGCGGCGCTTTCCGGCCAGAACATGACGGTAGAGGCATCCACTTCGCTGAAGCTCGAGAGCAATGGCATGGCCGCGGTTAAGGGCAGCGTCATAAATCTTGGCTAAGCCGGCAGGAGGCAAAGCGGCAGTGAGGACTTAAAAAGAGGAGGCAGAAGATGGAGGAAAGAGAGAGACTTGGGTGCGGTATGAAGTTCCCTCCCCAGATAGACCGGACGACCGGACGTTTCGTATTGGCAGATGAAAACGAAAGTATCAGAGACTCGGTCTATCTGATTCTGATGACGCAGAAAGGGGAACGTCCGGCAAGGCCGGAATTTGGCAGCAGAATACTGACTTATCCTTTTACAGATACGAATCCGACCACGCTGCATGTGCTGGAACGGCAGGTAAAAGAGACGATATTGACACAGGAGCCGCGTATATCAGAGGTGGATGTAGAGGCGAAGTTTGAGGCCCAGGAAGCCTGCATGTACATCCATGTCCGTTATACCGTGGCCCGGACAGGAAAGGACGACAGACTTACGATTCCGGTGGAAACGGCATAGGAGGACGGCAATGCTTGATAAGAGAACAATAGAAGACATCTGTTCGGAGATAAAGACGCTGGCCGGCTCCTATACGCCGGAGTGGAATTTTTCGCTTGAAAGGCCCGACACCGGTTCCGTACTGGCGTATATATTTGCAAAGCAGCTGGAAGATGTAATACGAACATATAATACGCTTCCGGACAGATATGAAGACGAGCTTGTGCGGCTGCTTGGGATTACACCGCGAAAACCGGAACCTGCAAGGGCAGTCATCGTGATGGAGCCATCCACGGGAATGCAGGAAGGGATATTCGTCAAGGAAGGGAGCCGCTTTTATGCGGAGCTTCCGGAGCGTGACACGCCGGTCGTGTTCGAATCGGCTCATGACGTGTACCTGACCGATGCCAGGATAACGGCGGCCTTTGCCATATCAGAAAAAGACAGGACGGTCATTCCCCTCTGTAAGGATGGAGGGGAGCTTGCCTGCCCGATTTCTCTCTTTCGCTTTGTACCGTTCATTCCATATAAGAATGAACTATATATCAGACATCCGTGGCTGTTCCGGGGAGAGGTGTCTGAATTATCCATCGGATTTGGAAGCGCGGATGTGGCAGAGAGGCTCATGGATGACAGCCGGTATGCCTTTTCGCTTCTTGCGGGGGAAGAGAGGGTTCCGATAACGAAGAAAGTAAGGCAGGGAGAATATATCGTAATAGGCCAGGGCGCGGACAGCGATACGCTTGTGATTGAGCGCAAAGGTGTACCGGACGATGACCTCTGTCTTCCGGCCATATGCTTTATTGCGGGCAGGAAGTCGGCACCGCCGTCGTATCTGTATGACGGTGCACAGGAGATTGCAGGGAATACGGCGGCGGTATTTGGAGAAGAGATCAGCTTGTACAAAGAATGCTATATTGGCTTCGACAGCAGCCTTATCCGGGAAGGGACAGAGATTACAGTGGACTTCGGGCTTATATTTAAATCGCGCGAAGTGAGGGACGCTGTGCCGATAGAAGAGGAGCTGAAGCTGATCAAGCGCAGGCCGAACGCACTGGAAGGAGAGCGGGCGGCAGAAGTATACATACAGGAAGTGTCACTGTCCTACTATAACGGGCAGGGGTTCCGCAGGCTTCCGGTTCAGGAATGCCTGTCCCATATGTTTTCACAGCACGGTGGCGAAGGGAAGAGGAGCATATCGTTCCTCTGTCCGGACGACTGGGAAGAAATGGAGCAGGAAGGATACAGAGGGCATCTTATCCGCCTACAGATTGTCAAGGCAGACTACTGCTATCACCGTCCCGCAAGACATCATTACCCATATCTCACGAACATAGAGGTGGCGTATTCTCAGCAAGAGACACAGCTTGGCCCGGAACAGACGGTAAGAAGACAGGGAAATATGGAGACGGACCTGACCGGTTATATCAAGAGGAAGAAACCGGTGCCTGCTTTCCTTAGGTTCCCATACAGAGGAGAGAGCATGCTGCTTGGCTTCGACAAGAAGCCGGCAGGAGGTCCTGTCAGCCTCTATTTTGTCATAAAGAAGAACATCAATTCCAGCGGCGTCCAGACAGTCATAGAATACTCCTCCCCTAAAGGATTCCAGCCCCTTAAGGTATTGAACAATACAGAGGAGCTGAAGAACTCCGGAACCATCCTTTTTGTACCTCCGGCCAACATGTCTCCCATGGATGTGGAAGGTGAGAAGAGATACTGGATACGGTTTACGGCAAGGAAAACGGCTGCAGAAGAAGTGGCGTATCCTGTGGCAGAGCATATCTATATCAATGGGGCGGAGGTCTGGAACGTAGAGCACGGCCCTGTGAGGGCCCAATATACAGAACGGGCAGTTCCTGGCATGTCCTTTTCCGCACCGGCAGCACAGCTGCTTGATGTAAACATATGGGCAAGAGAAGGGGAGAGAACCGTCCGTTATAAGGAGATTCCCTCTTTTGACATTTCCGATGCAAAAGGCAGACATTATGTGGTAGACAGAGCCGGACAGGAAGTTAGATTTGGAGATGGGCGCACCGCCAGGATTCCGTGGAATGCCGGCGGAGCCGCATTTATGATGGAAATCGTAAGTTGTGACGGAGCAGAAGGAAATGTTCCGGAGAATGCCATACAATACGCCGCTTTCTCATTGCCCAATGTGGAGCGTATCTACAATCCCCTGGCGGCATCCGGTGGCAGCAATCTGGAGGCAGAAGACAGTGTGAAGCGGCGGGGCCGTATGATGCTTGGAACAGGGGGGAGGCTTGTATCAGAACAGGATTACGTCAACGCTGCCAAGGCATTCTCCGGTACGATTGCAAATGCATGGTGCGAGGTGAAAGGGCGGCAGATTATCCTTGCAGTGCTCATGCAGGACTATGAGGCCGGGCCACATTCTTTCCGGCAGATGAAAGACGAGCTTACGGCATATCTGCTGCAGATGGCACCGGCGTCAGTGAAGAAGAAGGATCTGCTGGTCCGGGAGCCTATATTCGTAAATGTGTCTGTAGAGCTGTGGGTTACCGTGGAGGAATGGAAACGTGCACTGGAAGAACGCAGCCGTATACTGGAAGGACTGTACGGCCTCTTTGGGCCGGTCAGGAGAAGGGGGCGTACGGAACCACGGGCGGGTTATGTGCCGAAGGAATCTCAGATACTAATGGCGGTGCGGTCTTTTTCCCCCATAACAAAGATTGAACATGCCAATATCACTGTAAGCTATGTGGATGAACACGGCGGGCATACAATGGAGCTTGGAAGACTTTCCCGGACCCCGTTCATGGTGTGCACGAACGGGACACATGAGGTGCATGTATGATGGAAGAACTAGAAAAACTGATGGAAGAGGCGGCATCTCTGGCCGGTATCTATTCGCAAGAGTGGACGAACAGGAATCCGTCTGATCCGGGCATGACGATATTGGAGAACCTGTCTGCGCTTCATCTCGTACAAAGAGAATCCGCCGCACAGGTGACGGAGCACGCCAGGATCAGCCTTCTGAAGCTGGCGGGATTTGTGCCGCTGGAGCCGGAAAATGCAAGGCTGGCTGTGGAGCTGGCCCAGAAAGGTCCGTTCAGCTTTCCGAGACATCAGAAGTTCTATGTGAATAACGTCTGTTTTGAGACAGAGGAGGAGGTGCGCGCTATGCAGGGCCGCCTTCTCGGCGTATATGTGAAGGGGCAGGACGAATTCCGGGAGATAAAGGAGCTGAAGGAAGGTGTGCCGATGAATGCCCGTCCTTTCGGCAGCGAGCCCTTAACAGGTGACGAGGTATATTTTCTTTTTGATGAGCTTCCCTGTGGAAGGAAAGTTGGCGTGCAGCTGTATGCAGAGGTCAAAACATCTGGAACAAGGAATCCGTTTTCCGAGGAAGAGCCGGTGGATTTTGCCAGGATGCGGTGGAGCTGCCTGACCTCCTGTGGATATGAGGATATCGTATGTCAGGATGAGACGCATGGTTTCCTGCAGAGCGGGAAGATTATCCTTTGGATAGACACCGACCGGCTTGTGAAGGAACAGGTTGGCGCAAGGAAAGGGTATATGCTCTGCTGCCGCATCGTTGAGACGGCATATGACAGGGCGCCTGAGCTGGTGGCAGTACATGGCCCCCTGTTCTCACTCATACAGAGGGATACCCAGTCCTTTTCCATGAGCTTCGGAGGAAGAGAAGACATCCGGATCCAGCCGGTCTTTCCGGAAGAGAATTTCTTCTTCGTGTATGTAAGGGAACAAGGATGCGGAGATTATATCAGATATGCAGAGCATGCCGGACCGGGCAGTGAGGAAGTACAAGGCAGATATTATGAGAAACGCTTGATGGAGGACGGCAGGCTGCAGATCTGCTTTCTGGACAGGCAACGCAGATACCTGCCTGCAGAAGAAGAGAATGCGGTTATCGTCATCTGCTGCAACAGAGAGATGATGCTGCACCGGGAGATGGGGGTATTGGGGGGATGGGAGAACCAGAAGTTTGACCTGCCTCCCGGTGGCTGTGCGGATGCGAAAGTGCTCTGCATCGGCGTGAGGTATGCGAAAGCGGAGGGAAGCACCTGCTGTACCTTCTTCCGTCCCGGGACAGAAAAGAGGGACGGCGTGTTCTACACATACGAGGAAGACAGCGGCCAGATCTGCATCCATGATGCAGGACCGTATACAGGCTGCAATATCTTCCTCTCGGACTATGCGCTGTCAGTATGGGACGCGGGAAATATACGCTTTGGCAATGTACTGACCTCTGCCGGAGGGAATGCAGGCGTCCGGGTACGCAATCCTGTGAGAGGGAGAAAAGGACGCGCGAAGGAATCCTTCCAGGATATCAGAAAGCGTTTTCTGCAGGATATGATGCAGCCGGTCCTGGCTGTGACAGAAAAAGATTATAAAGAGCTGGCACTACAGACGCCAGGGCTGTGTATCCGCAAGGTGTCGGCTTATTTTGAGGAAAAAAGGAACCAGATATGCGTAGCCGTCATGGCGGGGACCGAAGCTGCCTTTCCACGGCTGCCCCTTCTGTATCGGCGCCAGATAGAGCGGTATCTTGACAAAAGAAAGATACTGACGGCTAAGGTGTCGATTAAGGATCCTACATACATACGGGTGGACGTGTATGTGACCGTTTCTGTGATAGACAGGGAAAAATGGGACATCAAGAAGGTAAGGCAAGAGATTGCCGAGGAGCTGGACGACAGGAGGAACGAAAGGGAAATCGGACAGATCATATCTTTTGACAGCCTTTCCGGCCGGATACGCGCCTGCCCGGGGACAGGCCATATACTGGAACTTAAGACCATTCCTGCCGGTGTTCCGGGCAGATTCATCCGGCCGGGTACAGACATCCCCATCCCTCCGGACGCGGCCTGCTATCCAGGGGATATCGTAATACGTGAGGAGTAGCTGCGCTTATGAAAAGGTATACAGTTGACGGGATATTTTCGGTAAAGCCAGGAGCGGGGACAGGACGCGTCTTTCTTCCGCCTGCAGACAGTATGGAGAAGGACACGATGTGGGGGAGGCTCCATATCCGGATGCGTCTGCCGGAACATGGCCTGTGCCATATCTATACGCTGTCCGGCAATGATAAGGAATTGCCGGAACAGCTGCCAGACAGCGCTGGTGCAGATTCGAATAAAAAAGCAGGGATATTCCATACATACGGCAGAAAAGCCGGAACAAACAGCGAGAACGTCCTGTTAAACGGTATGAGAGGACGTTATCTCTGGATATATATTGAAGCAGCGGGTCCGGGGAAAGCAGTATTTGATGAGATTTTCATCGAGAATCCGGGAGATGAATTTATGCAGATGTTTCCGGAAGTATACCGGGAACCGGGCGGCTTCTTAGAGCGCTATCTCTGTGTACTGTCCACCTTATACCGGGACATGCAGAGGAAGATTGATGAGAGCGCCAGTCTGCTTGACGCAGAGAGTGCGGACCGGGAACTTGTCCGGCTGTACACAAGGTGGATGGGGTTTGGCGGTGTCCGTCTGGGACTGACGGAAAAGGAAGAGAGGACGCTGCTTTTGAACCTGTATTGGCTGAACCGGAGAAAGGGTACGAAAGCCGCTGTCCTGCGGCTGTGCGATATCTTTATGGAAGCCGGACCGAACGTCATGGACGTGGCAAAAGAGGAACTCTTCCTTGCGTTCGAACAGCAGTCCGACCCAGTCAGGAGCGAAAAGCTCTCACGCATTCTCAAGCGCTTTCTTCCGGCCGGCTTACGTATACGCATCGTGTGCGGTCAGGAAAGTGCCCGTTGCGACGGACATATCTATATGGATATCAATGGCGTGTTAGCGCCTCTCCCGGAAGGGAGCCTGGATACGGGGGCACAGTGTGGGAGATGTACAGTATTGTAAAGGGGGTCAGTCCCTGTGGGAGGTGTTGATGATGGGAGCTTATACGACGATTGCTAAGATCAGTGAATCTATGATGAACAACTTAAAAGAGCAGCTCGTGCCGGAGCTTATCCGGTTTCCGGGACAAATCGTGCTGTGCAGCCCCACGCAGCGGGAGCATGCAAGCCTCGGCATCTTTCTGTACGATATCCAGGAGAGCGAGGCCGTACGTCCCCAGACGATGCTCGACATATCTGTGAGCAGGCAGCAGTATCCGCCTGTCTGCCTGTCTCTCTATTATATGATAACGGCATACTCCGACGGGGACGTGCGGTTTTGCTCTATTCAGGAGGAGCAGATCCTGGGTAAGATTATTCAGTATTTTCACGATTACCCGTTCCTGCTGCCCGGGGATACCATGGCACGGATTGAGCTGCAGAGGGTTTCTACAGAGGACAAGCTGAAGCTGTGGCCCTTTCAGGAGGAACCATATAAAGTCTCCCTCTTTTATAAAGTGACACCGGTTGTTATAGATTCAGCAGTAACTAAGGAAGTCACAAGGGTGAGAGAACGCAGGGTCAATATGAAACCGATGGGACGTTAGTGACAGTGCGCATAGAGGCAGTGGAGAATAAGATGATGGATATGACAAGACAGTTAGAAGAAAAGCTCAGATATGTTCTCTGGCAGGCAGACCCGGAAGAAGAGAGGGGGTCGATAAAACCGGATGTATATGGGGAGCAGGAAGCATGGATACGCCACATGGAAGAGCGGAGCAGGCAGGGATGTCCGAGAATCATCGTTGTCCGCGGGGCAGGTGGCTGCGGCAGGAGGACCCTGATGCGTAAGGCGGCTGCGCGGCTGAGAAAGCCGCTTGTATGTGCAGATATGGAAATGCTGTATCAGTGCTGCCTTGAGAACGGAAATGCCGTCTTTGGCGTACTGTCCCGGATGTTGGCAGAGAAGAGACCGATGTTCTGCCTGATCGCCGGACGAAAGGAAGATGACGAGGGGCGGTGGGGCGAGCTGCTGTATGGCCTTATAAATGAAGGAATCTCCTGTTATGTGGTAACGGACAGAAGCATTGCACTGCCCCAGGAAGGGAGCTATGAGCAGGCGGAAATCAGGCTTCCTCCTCCCGATATTGCCCAGCGGGTACTGCTCTGGGAATATCATCTTGGACAGGCCAGGGTCTCAGATACAGTAAAGGCCCCAGTCCTGGCGGGGCGGTATACGCTGAACGCAGGAGCTGTAGCGCGTGTGGTGCGTTCTGCCGGCCTTTACCGTGACGGCGAAGGCAGAGACCTGGTTGAGGAGCAGGATTTTGTGAAGGCTGTGGACATGTATCAAAATGAAAATTTCAGCGAATTTGCGGTGCGGATACCCACGGCATATTCCTGGGAGGACCTGATCGTATGTGCGGATACAGGGGCGCGGCTAAAGGAACTGTGCAGCCAGGTCAGGTACAGAAGCCTCGTAGGAAGTGATTGGGGCTTTTATGAAGGCAAGCCATACGGGCGGGGAATCAGCGCCCTGTTCTACGGCCCTTCCGGCACAGGCAAGACGATGGCAGCCCAGATAATTGCAGGAGAGCTCGGGCTGTCGCTATACCGGGTGGATATGTCCCAGATGATGAGCAAATACATCGGTGAGACGCAGAAGAATATAAGCAGCCTGTTCGACAAGGCAAAGGATATGGATATCGTGCTGCTCTTTGATGAGGCGGATGCGTTCTTTACGAAGCGGACCGGTGTAAAGGATTCCCATGACCGTCACTCGAACGGAGAGATTGCCCATCTGCTTCAAAGGATGGAGGATTATGAGGGGATTACGATATTGACGACGAACCTGAAGGACAATATGGACGAAGCATTCCGGCGGCGTATTAAGATGATGATTGAATTCCAGCTGCCGGATGAACAGGAACGCAGGTGCCTATGGCAGAAAGCTCTGCCTGCAAAGGCTCCCGCCGAAGACGACGTGAATCTTAACTTCTATGCCCGGCAGTTTGAACTCTCAGGCAGCGAGATAAAAGAGACGATGCAAAACGCGGCATTTCTTGCAGCGGCAGAGGGAGGAGCAATAGCAGACCGGCATGTCAAGGCCGCGGTGAAGCAGTGCTATCTGAAGTACGGCAAACTGATGCTGCCAGAAGAGCTGGAAGGCAGATAGATGAGCAGGAACCGAAAAGGTGAATGAAAAGGAGGTGTAAGAGATGGCACAGGCAGCAGTTGACGGCGCGTTGCTGACATGCAGCTTTGGCACGGCACCGTGTACGCTCCGGGTAACATCACAGCAGATGTGCCGGGCGGGCGGAAAACCGGTGGCAACGATACAGGATATGGCAGGGAAGACCAATATATCCGGATTCGCCATGTGTACATCGCTGGCCAACCCGCAGGTGGCGTCCGCCACAGCGGCGGCGCTCGGCGTGCTCACCCCGCAGCCGTGCAATTGTATGGCAGCAGCACCATGGATAAATCCGGGAAAGGCACCCCTCGTCAAAAAAGTGCCGTGTCTTAGAAGCGATGCAAAGCTGATGTGCATGAACGGTATGGGTGTCATAACGATAACAGCCCCCGGACAGTTAAAAGTAAATGTGTAACACCGTTCAGACAGGAGGTGCCCTATGTACCAGTACGAAGAAAAAAAGAGGACACAGGTCAACAAGACCGGAATACCGGACCGTGTAAAAGAAAAGTTCGAAGACCGTTCGGGCTGTTCCTTTGATGATGTGAAAGTGCATTATAATTCTGACAGGCCTGCACAGTTCCAGGCGCTTGCGTATACGCAGGGGCAGGACGTGTATATAGGTCCGGGACAGGAACGGCATCTCGGTCATGAACTGGGACATGTCGTACAGCAGATGGAAGGAAGAGTAGCCCCTACGGCAAAGGTAAACGGGCAGCCGGTGAATGATGATTCAGCGCTTGAGAGGGAGGCAGATCGTATGTAACCTTCCGAATCTGAGCATAAAAGGATGGTGCGTTATACGACGGCTTTGCTATAGCAAGGAGGGGAGATGTAGGTGATGGTATGATTTTAGACAGGGAGGAAACCAGATGTATGAGTATGAGCAGAAAAAGAAGACAACCGATAAAAGAGCGGGTGGAATCATACAGAGATATTTGATTATAAAGACGGATGATTATACAGACAGATATTATTGTGCGAAGCGTACACATTCGGCAACTGCAGGAAAAGTAATGGAGGATACGATTACAGGTATAGCAGTGAAGATGCTGGATGAACTGGATGCAAAGCGCCGCACTTTGATAAGTGGGTCAGAGGAAGATACTTATCTTAAAGAAATAGAAGAACAGATCATTCAGGATCCAGGCGGAAAGCTTCGTTCCCAGATCAGGGCATGGATAGCAGACGAGGCCGGAAGCGACAGCAAAAACCTGGATTTTGGAAAGAAGTTTCAACCCAGAGCCTATAAAAATTACTATGAAGCAGCGCTTGCCCTGACCGGATGGGTAAATGCAAAGCCGGGCAGACAGGAGGAAAAAGAAAAGGCAGAAGAGATATTAAAAGATCCGGCGGTCAGCTACCATCTGGATTCTGTATTTATGAAATTAAAGCATTACATTGACACTAACACCAATAAAAGTACAATTACAAGTGAAATTCAGGCGAAGAGCGCTGTCACGCACAAAATGGACGGGACACCTCTGGCAAAACCGGCAGTGTGGACGCTGTATAAGTCCTATTTCAGCGGAAAAGGAAACAGACATGAACTGCCGGACTACTGGGCGGTTTTGAATGATCCAAAGGCATATGATATTCGGCAGAAGACAGGCGTACTCCATGATTTGATGCATTACTTTTTTGAAAAATCAGGAGATGAGCTTCTCTTTAAAGGACTGCATTTTGATGCAACTACATTAGCCGGAAGAAGACCGTATGACCGTCCGGATAATTCGCAGATTCGCGGGGACCGTAAGCTGGTAAAAGGCGGAGGTGGACATCTGAATCTTTGTGATCCAAACGTGGTGAAGTTTAGTGCGGAGGAAACGTCTCCAAGTTACGAGTATGCGCGCAGAAAGCACCTGCCCATGTATGCAAGACATTCCTTTTCAGCCGCCAGGATGATGGGGCTTGCACGTGAAGCGGGAGCCAAAAAGGAAGAAATTGCCGCTGTGGGATGGGCAATCATGGCATATTGGCGCAGGCACTATGACCATACACAGATTCCTTATCATACGGCTCATGAGATAATGGATTTTGCCCCGGCATTTGGAATTGCATATAATCCCGACGACCGATTTGCAGGTTACAAGGTTTTATCCGACGACTTCCCGCGATTCTTGTATATGCAGGTGAAAGCAGGGGATACAAGAGCTGCCAGGGCAATAATAGCTTATCATAAGAGTCCGTTTAATGCGGCGAAATATCTTTTGCAGAACAAGGAATTGTGGACGAATGAGGAGATTATGAAATTTCTTTCAACGACCTTTCTTCCACTTGGAGAATTTCTGCAGCTTCTGCCATACAGATTACGTGAGTTTTTCCAATATAATGAAAACACGCAAGAATTGTTTAACAGATTACCCAAGGAAAGGCAGGAACACGTAAGGAAACCATAAGAACGACAGCCTCTCCATAGCAGGAACAAAAAGAACATAAGTTCACGTAATGTTGACAAAAAATACTATGGCTGTTAATATGAAACAAAAAGTACCATATACGGGTGATACGTATAGAATGAAAGAATGGCAGGAAAATTTGATGGGAAATAACAGGAACAAGGATATGCAAAGAACGGAATTGCTTGTACAGGTGGCAAGATTATATTATGAACATGATCTGAGCCAGAACGAAATCGCTAAAAAGATTAATCTGTCCAGGCCGTATATCTCCAAGCTGCTGCATGAGGCTAAGCAGGCAGGGATTGTCAAAATCAACATCGAGGACCCTGTCATGTCTGAAAACTGGCTGGAACGTAAGCTGAGAGTATATTATGGACTGAATAAAGTGATTGTCGTTCCCAAGGTAGAGGATATAAATCCTTTGCAGCAAGTGGGAGAAGCAGCGGCGAGATATCTGAACAGTATTTTGAAAAATGGAGATGTCATCGGTTTTTCCTGGGGAGAGACTGTATATGAGTGTGCTAAAGCGCTGCCGAAACGGGATGACCTGAAAGATATGATAGCGGTCCAGATGTGTGGCGGCGTCAGCAATATCAAGAGAAACGTCTATGTATCCGAGATAACAAAAGCTTTTTCTGCCATGCTGAACAGTGCGGGGTATGTGCTGCCTTTCCCGGCCATTGTCGATGATAAGAAGATAAAGGAAGCCATAGATAAGGAACATACGATGACAGACGTGCTGCGCTATGCGCAGCGGGTGAATATCGCCATCGTTACGATGGGAAAGTTCGGGGAACAGTGTGCCCTTGCCCGTGCAGGCTACTTAAGGCCGGATGAGATCAGCAAGTTAAGACAGAGAGGCGCTGTCGGAGATATCTGTACACATGTGATAGACTCCGGCGGCGACATCTGCGACCCGGACCTGGATGTAAGGACGGTGGCGGTCCCCTATGAGCAGATCAAGAGGATCGACACAAGGATAGGCGTTGCTGTCGGGGAGAGCAAGGTTGAGAGCATATTAGGCGCTCTGAAAGGTAATGTGGTAAATGTATTCGTGACAAATGAAAATACGGTGGATGCAATCAGGGATGCCAAGCCTGAGATATTCGAATAGAATGATAAATATGAATGGATAAAAGCCGGCGTGCGGTTATGGATAATCGTACGCCGGCTTTTGTTATGCATAAAATGCACAAAAAATATTAAGCCCGATAAAATGTTTTGTTAATGTTGACAATGAAATGTTTCTGTGATAGTATTGGTTTACAAAAGTGTTTCATATATGAACAAATGATACTACGGTTTACTTTTGACGAAATGATAGTATCAAACGCATGCGGAAAAAACAAATGATTAGGAGGAAAGATGGATGAAAGGAAAAATGAAAAAGTTGCTCAGTATTCTCGTTATGGCAGCGATGGTGTTGGCACTGGCAGGATGTTCCAAAGGAGGAGACAGTAAAGACGACAGCGCGGACAAGGAGACGAAGAAAAGCTTCAAAGTAGGCTACGCTAATAAAACTTTGAACAACCCGTACTTTGTTGCCCTGGACGCGGCATTAAAGGAAGATGTAGAGGCACTTGGATGGGAATATGCAAGCTTGAATGCAGATGAAAATATCGACAAGGAAATGGAAAATATGGAGACGTTCGTAAGTCAGGGTTATGACCTGATTATCATCAATCCGATTGATTCCGAGGCATGTCTCCAGTCTATCTCCAATGCAGCCAATGCCGGAATCCCAGTTATCGCAGTCGATAACGCGCCGGATTCTTCCGCAGAGTGTGTGACGATCGTATGTTCCGACAATGAGAGAAATGGACGGGCGGTCGGCTTATATGTAGGCGAGTCATTTGCCGAGGAACCTATCATCTCCGTTCTGCTGTCGGGCGTGAAAGGTGCTGTCGTTTCTCAGGAAAGACGTACCGGTCTGATATGTGGAATCATAGAGCAGAGAACAGGATGCTCCGAGGATGATGCATGGAAGCAGGCAAGAGAGATGGAGCAGACCTTGATCGATACGGGCAAGGCCTACCATGAAGAAGCGGATTTTGCAATCAATGGACAGGGATGGGGCAACTGGACAGCAGATGAAGGACTTCCGGCCATGGAAGACCTGCTCGTCGCCAACAAGAACATCAACCTCGTTCTCGGCGAAAATGACAATATGCTGTTAGGCGCTATGACGGCCATTGAAAATGCAGGCATGTCAGGCATCAAGCTGGCTGCTGCGGCAGACGGCCAGAAGGAAGCGCTGAAGCTGATTGCAGACGGGACAGATTATCTTGCGACAGGCGACAACAGCCCGACGACCGTCTCTGCAATGACACTGGAAATCGCAGTGGATGTACTGGAAAATGGCAAGACTGCTGATGATTATGAAGAAGTGACACGAACACCGCCGTTATGCTATACCGTCGATAATGCGGGAGAGTATTACAACGCAGACGCAGCATTTTAAATGGAAGGCTTGAAAAACGAATGAGCTTAGGGAGGATATTTCTTTTTGAAATATCCTCTTTACAAAAATAGCATGAAATGTATAAGGAGTTGAAGGGATGGCGGACAATTACAGGGTTGAGATGAAAAACATCGTCAAAAGATTTGGCGGGGTTTTGGCGTTAAATGATGTGTCGCTGAAGATTAAACCGGGGGAAGTACACGCGTTAGTAGGAGAGAACGGCGCTGGGAAATCAACTTTGATGAAGATTCTATCCGGAGCTTTTCAAAAAGATGAAGGCGTCATATTCATAGATGGAAAAGAAGTGAAGATTTCTTCTCCAAAAGATGCGAAGCAATTAGGCGTGGCTACGATTTACCAGGAATTTATGCTCGCTCCGCATCTGACGGTTGCCGAAAATATATTCATCGACAGACTGTCGTCAAAGAATAAATTTATCAACTGGAGAGAGCTGAACGAGAAAGCCACAGAGATTCTGGCAGAGCTGGGATTTTCAGAAATCAATGCGAAGCAGAGGGTCGAGACGTTGACAGTGGCATACCAGCAGGTGGTAGAAATATGCAAGAATCTGACGAGGAACGCGAAGATCCTCGTCCTGGATGAACCTACCGCGGTGTTGACATTTACTGAGATTGAAAAGCTCTTTCTGCTGATTGACAAGCTGAAGAAAAGCGGGGTCAGCATCATCTATATCTCACACAGATTAGAAGAGATATTCCGTATCTGCGATTCGATTACTGTTCTGAAAGACGGGACATTCGTGAGGCAGGTGGACGCGAAAGACATTGACAAAGGGAAGCTTGTCAACCTGATGGTAGGAAGAGACATGTCCACCCTGTTCCCACCGAGAGATGCCAGGATAGGAGATGTAGTATTAGAAGTCAGAAATCTGAACAGGGGCAAGATGGTGCGCGATGTATCCTTTTCTGTTCGTGCCGGAGAGGTGCTCGGCTTCAGCGGCCTGGTTGGAGTCGGAAGGACGGAGACGATGCGGGTCATATTCGGAGCCGACAAAAGAGATTCAGGAGAAGTCCTGTTCCTTGGGAATAAGGTGAACTTCAAGTCTCCGAGACAGGCTGTGAAAAACGGGCTCGGGCTGCTGCCGGAAGACAGGAAACAACAGGGTGTGCTGCTGCAGCAAAGTATCCGCGTCAACACGACCATGTCCTCGCTGAAAAAGGTGACCCGTCTGCTCGGCCTGATTAATATGAGAAAAGACAAGACGGTGACGACAGATGTCCTGCGCCAGCTTGCGACAAAATATAATTCTATCGAAGATGCAACTGCCAGTCTGTCAGGCGGCAACCAGCAGAAGGTAGCACTGGCAAAATGGCTCGTTGCAGACTGCAAATGTATTATTTTAGATGAGCCTACGCGAGGTGTCGATGTAGGTGCAAAGGTTGAGATATATAAAAATATCAATGACCTGGCGGAACAGGGCGTGGCTATCATTATGGTTTCCTCGGAAATGACAGAGATTATCGGCATGTGTGACAGGGCGGTCATCATGCGCCAGGGTACGATAGTGGGAGAACTTCAGAAGGATGAGCTGGGCGAAGACAGACTAATAAGATATTCGATGGGAGTAAACGATCATGAAGAATAGTGGAAGTAAAATCGGAAAAATATTAATCAATAATAATACATATATCATGCTGCTGTTATTGCTTATCATATGCGCAGTTATTTCACCTGATTTTTTTACCTTGCAGAATATAACAAATCTGTTGAGACAATATTCAGGAACTACGATTGTGTGCATGGGGATGCTCTTTGTCATCCTGACAGGAGGAATCGACCTGTCGGTCGGTTCTATCGTGGCGCTCGGAAGTGTTATGGTAGCCTATGCGCTCACCACGAAAGGTCTTGGAATGTTCGGGGCGATTGCCCTTCCACTGCTGTGCGGGCTGGCCTGCGGGCTGCTGACCGGATTCTTCGTGGCGATTACGAATATGGCCTCGTTCGTGGCATCGCTTGCCATGATGACCATAGCCAGAGGCGTCGCGTACGTCATCTCGAACGGACAGCCGGTACAGACGCCGCAGAATACGATCGGACGTCTCGGTGTCGCCAATTTTGCGGGGGCGGTACCGTGGCTTGCTATCATCGCGCTACTTTTTGTCGTACTGTTCTGGATCGTGTTGAAATACACTTCGTTCGGTCGGATTGTAATCGCAATCGGCAGCAACGAGATGGCAGTACGGCTGGCGGGTATCCGGACAAGGTGGTACAAGCTGGCGGTCTATGCGATATCGGGTGTCTGTTCCGGTATGGCGGGAATTATCGCATCCTCCAGAACCGCTATCGGGACCCCGATTATCGGACAGGGGCTGGAACTGGATGCCATTGCGGCGTGTGTCATCGGAGGCGCGAGCTTAAGCGGGGGGCGCGGCTCGGTCCTCAAGACGGTTGTCGGTGTGTTCGTGCTTGCCTTCATCAGCAATATCATGAACCTGCTGGCAGTGCCGGCCTACCCACAGGATATCATCAAAGGGGCAATCATCATAGCATCAGTTCTGCTGCAGGAATTTACAGCAAATAAATCAGAAACTATTTGACAGAGGGATAAACAGCGGTTTGACGGAGGTGTAGAAATGGCAAAAACAGTAAAGACGATGAAAGCATTAGTCGTATATGAAAAAGGGAAATATGTGCTCGAGGAAAACTATCCTGTTCCTGAACTAAAACGCGGAGAGGTTCTCATAAAAGTAGAGGCATGCGGAGTATGTGCCAGCGATATCAAGAACTGGCATGGTGCAGAAGGGTACTGGGGAGATGGTACTTCAGAACCGTGGGTAAAGACCCCGTTCATACCAGGGCATGAATTTGTCGGCGAGGTAGTGGAAGTAAGCGAAGGATATGAAGGCGATGTAAAGATTGGGGACAGGGTTACGGGTGAACAGATCGTACCGTGCGGGGAGTGCATGTTCTGCCAGACAGGCAAGTACTGGATGTGCGATAAAGCGGATATATTCGGGTTCCGGGAACATGTCAACGGAGCTATGGCCGAGTATATGGTGCTGCCTGCGAAGACGAGAATCTACCAGATTCCAAAAGACCTGGAACTTGAAAAAGCGGTGCTGATCGAGCCATACAGCTGTGCAAAGCACGCGGTCGACAGGGCAGACATATCCAATACGGATGTCGTCGTGCTGTCGGGTGTCGGGACGCTTGGGCTTGCAATGGTCAATTACGCCCGTCTGAGAAATCCAAAGACATTAGTGGCGATAGACATGATGGATGACAGGCTTGAGATAGCAAAACGGTTTGGGGCGGACATCGTGCTGAATCCGGCGAAATGTAATATAGAGGAAGAGATAAAGTCGCTGACGAAGGGGTATGGATGCGACATCTATATCGAAGCGACAGGCCATCCGTCAAGTGTACAGCAAGGTCTGGACTCCATAAGGAAGCTCGGCCGGTTCATCGAGTTCAGCGTATTCGGGCAGAAGGTGTCTGTAGACTGGTCAGTCATAGGTGACGGCAAAGAGCTGGATATTCTGGGTTCTCATCTCGGTCCATATTGTTTTGATGTTGTGACAGAGTGGATTGCAGACGATACGATCTATACGGATGGAGTCGTGACACATTCTTTTAGCTTGGATCAGTGGCAGGACGCATTCGAGCAGAACGCTAAAGGAGAAGGCTCGCTAAAAGTCATCATAAAACCGTAAAGAGAGGATGGGCAGGAAGATGAAAGCAAAAGAAATATCAAAGGATAACTTTACTGAATATGGGCAGGTACATAATATGCTGGATAAAGAAGCGGCCGGCTTTGGGAATGGATTGTTTACCTTCTACAGGGATTCGGTCAGATACTGCGCGGCGTCTCCAAACATGGGCCTGTCCACTCTATCGGTTGCCAGAGATGGCAAGTTTCAGATCATGGCGCTGGAGCACCACAATTATACTGCGGAGATTATGATGCCGATGGATGATGATATGGTGCTGTGCCTGGCGAAGGCAGGCTCGGAAGCAGAACCATGCCGGGAGGACCTGGAGGCATTTATCGTACCCCGGTACACGATGGTCCACCTGAATCCGGGGGTATGGCATTACATGCCGCTTCCTATGCATAAGACAGAAGTAAACGTGCTGGTCGTGCTGCCGGAGAGAGCATATCACAATGACTTGTCCTCTGTAGATATGTCTGAAAAAGAACTTTTCATTGAGATTTAGCAGAGGAAGGAGCGGAGTGGCAATCTCTGCTCCTTCCATATTTATGACAGGAGGCATATATGGGGAATTTGTTTGTTGGTATCGACACAGGTACGCAAGGCGTGCGGATAGGCATTGCAGATGAAACGGGTAATATCGTCACCATCCACGAGACAAAATGGGAGACAGAGTACCCGCGTCCTGGGTGGGCGGAACAAGACCCGATGATGTGGTGGAAGAGTATAGAGGAGACGTTCGGCAGATGCTGTGCTGACCTGACGGATGAACAGAAGCAGGCTATCGTGGCAGGTACGGTGTGTGCAACATCATCGACAGCAGTACCTGTCGACGATAGAGGGACACCCATCACGAATGCGATGATGTGGATGGATGTCAGAAGCAGAGGGGTAGCGGAAGAAATCAACGCGACAAAGCACGATAGATTAAAGCATTGCGGATATGAAGTGTCACCTGAGTGGCTCATTCCAAAAGTTGTCTGGATCAAACGCAACGAAAGAGAAATCTATGACGAGAGCTATAGGATTATAGAACAGCTGGACTGGATTAACTTCAAGCTGACCGGCTGCATGGCCGCGTCCATCTGCAATGCCACGTGTAAATGGAACTATGTGCTGTCGGAAGGCGGGTTCAGCCGGGACTATTTTACAAGAATAGGGCTGGAAGACTACGAAGAAAAGCTGATAACGAAAGTACTAAAAATTGGCGAAGAGGTAGGTACCATATCAGAGGACTTTGCCAAAAAGTATGGTATCAATCCGAATATGAAGATCGTGCAGGGATGTATCGACGCGCATATGGCAATGTTCGGTACGAATGCAATCACTGCCAGCAAACTGGCGGTGACGATGGGGACAAGCTTTGTCCACCTGTGCCTCACCCCGGAACGAATCGATGTGAAAGGGATATGGGGGCCATATGACAGCGCGATCATAGACGGCAGCTGGCTGCTGGAAGGCGGGCAGATATCTGCCGCGGGCCTGGTGAACTGGTTTAGGAAGAACTTCCACATAGAAGGCAGCAAGGACAACGTGTATGCCAGGCTGATGGAGAGCGTGAAGGATACGGACATCGGAGCCGAGGGTGTCGTCGTACTCGATTTCTTCCAGGGGAACCGGACCCCTTATAAAGATTCGTTTGCCAAGGGTGTCATATATGGGCTGACCATGAAGCATACGTGGAAGCACATTTACCGGGCGGTGCTGGAGTCGGTTGCATTTGGTACGCGCAATATTGTAGAAAATTTTGAGGAGCAGGGATGCAGGATCGATAAGATCGTCGCCTGCGGAGGCGTGACAAAAGACAGGTCATGGCTGCAGATCATCGCAGATGTCACAGGCAGGCCGATCGTGGTGAACAAAGAAAGCCAGGCAGGAGTGCTCGGCTGCTGTGTCGTCGCCGCGGCACAGGGGAGGTACTATAAGACTTTTGAAGAGGCGGCTGACGCCATGGTCACGACTAGCGAGGTGATAGAGCCGGACATGACGGCAAATGAGAAGTACAAGGCAGTGTTTGAAACGTATCTGAAGCTGTATGATAACCTGAAAAAAATGATGAGAGATGAGGTGTAGCAATGTCAGGAAGGAAAGATACATTGTTGATGGCAATCGACTTGGGAACGAGCTTTATCAAGGTCGGCGTATACGATGCCAAGAGCAGTTGCGTAGCAGTAGAGACAGAGCCGGTGAAGGACTACCGGCCGGCTCCCGGCATCTTTATCCAAAAAGGAGAAGAACTGCTCGGGTCTGTCGTGGAGTGTATGAAGAAAGCGGCTGCAACGCTCGGAGACAGAAGCAGCCAGGTGGAAGCGATTGCATTTACCGGGCAGATGTCTGGCTTTATGGGAGTGGACAGAGATTGGAATGACGTTACCACCTGGTCCTGCTCTCTGGACAGCAGGTACATGCCGTATGCAGAGCGGCAGATGAAGGAGCTGAAGGACAAGTTCTTATGTATCGGCGGCACGAACTTCCCGCAGATGGCGCCAAAGTACGAGTGGTTCCGGACCGAATATCCGGGGGAAAGCAAGAAGATTGCAAAATATCTGATGATCAGCGGATATGTGATAGGAAAGCTCGGAGATATCCCGGCAGATGAAGCAGTCATTGACCGATCCTTTACACAGTGGACGGGCCTGGCGGATGTCCAGAATGACAGATGGTCCGATGAGATATGTGACGCGATACACCTGGATCAGAGGTATCTGCCGTTACGGTATAATAACGACAAACAGAAAAAGCCTTTATTTTCAAGGGGTTTGAGCGTTTGTCGTCTTTTATTCAATTCCTTTTCCAAGTTGAAAATTGACGAAAACTATAAAGAAAAAAGGAGGCTGTTTTATTAACGACAAAATTTAATAGTGCCAGCGGTCCGGCTTTATGTCTGACCGCTGGTTGCCGTGGGCGTTTCACTTTTATAGGTGGACGCCCTTTTTTCATACTCATTTTCGAGAGAAAGGAGATCCACATGGAATTAAACGAAATGGAAAAAAAGCTGCTCTTTCAAGTGGAGGGCGATTATCAGACAAAGATCCTGAATGAACTTTATATGACCGTGCGGTATTCAAATAATTCCGAACAGCGGGAGGCGGCAGAAGGTCTTATGGCAAAACTTCGTGTTCTGTCAAATGCAGAGTGCATGGACTTGGTAAAAGATATTCAGAAGAATTACCGTCTGCCCTATCCAGCCCGGACGATTGGAGAAAAGATCGCCGAGGCCAGACAACAATCAGGGGCAGAAAAATTGAAGGGGCATGACATCATGGCACTTGAACGCTTTGATCCAGAAGTAAAGCACATGATCGTCTTTGATGTATTGTCTTACGATTCCCCTGTTGGCGACAAAGGCGATAAGATGCGCTTGTTCCTTACAGATGCCGGCTATCAGAAATTTTTAGAGAGCCAGGAACGGGGCGAAGTGAAACTGAAAAACCATGCGAAGGTCTCTGACGGTCATCTCCATTATGACCGCAGGGATCATGCCTTGTAACGGAATAGTCGAAGAAAGGAGGCGGTACAATGGCAGTATTCCGTGTAGAGAAAACAAAGGACTTTACGATAATGAGCAATCACCATCTGCGCAATACGGAGTTGTCCTTAAAGGCAAAGGGGCTTTTATCACTTATGTTGTCGCTGCCGGAAGATTGGGATTATACCACAAAGGGACTCGCCCATATCTGCAAGGATGGTGTGGATTCTATCACTACTGCCCTGAAGGAACTGGAGCGGCATGGTTATCTCACCAGACAGCGCCTCCGCTATGATAACGGGCAGTTGGGAGACATTGAATATACGATCCATGAGCAGCCTGTAAGTACCGAAAACACAGGGCTTTCACCTAAACGGGAAAATCCAAGACAGGTAAAACCAGAACAGGCAAAACCTAAACAGGCGGAACCTGAACAGGAAAATCCGGCACAATTAAATACTAATCCATTAAAAACAAAAAAATCAAAAAAAGATAAATCAATAACTTATCCATCAATCTATCCGGCAGAGCCGGAAGCGGCAAACCGCACGGATGGGATGGATCGGATAGAGCTGATAGAAGCCTATCGTGAAATCATCAAAGAAAATATTGAATATGACTTACTGGTCTTACGGTATGGCAGGGAACGTTTGGATGAAGCCCTTGAACTTATGCTTGAAGTGATTTTGTCGAAACGCCCTTACATTCGCATTGCCGGAGATGATTTTCCGAGGGAGATCGTCAAGAGCCGGTTCCTGAAGATCAATTCCGGCCACTTAGAGTATGTCTTTGACTGTATCGACAAGAACACAACGAAGGTCGGAAACATCAAAGCGTATCTGCTGGCGGCGCTGTATAATGCCCCGGCTACAATGGACAGCTATTACCGTGCCGAGGTCAATCACGACCTGTACGGCTGTTAGGCACCTTTGGGTGTCTTTTTTCATTTCATCACAGGAAGGAGGCAAAGCACAATGAAAAGAAACACTGTGCCGGTACTATGCCCGGCGTAACCAAAGAACAGATTCAGGCAGCGCGGGAAGCTGACTTGTTTACTTACCTGCAATTCCATGAACCCGGCGTGCTGAAACAGGATGGACCTAATTTCCGGCATAAGGAGCATGACAGTCTGGTATATGTGACCGGGAAAAGGTACTGGTACTGGAACAGCCGCGGACGGAGTATCAATGCGCTGGACTACCTGATCCAGATTCGGGGATATGGTCTTGTGGATGCGGTTCATGCTCTGGTAGGTGGCGAAATCCCACAGGAACCGGCTTACCGAAGTACGGCAGAAATACAGGTATCAAAAGAGCCGGAAAAGAAAACATTCGCTCTCCCCTGGGCCAGACGTTGCGCGACCGCTGCGGTCTCCTATTTGCAGAAACGGGGGATCAGCTCAGAAGTCATTTGCCAGTGTTTACAAGCCGGGATTTTTTACGAAGCCCGGTATCATGGAGAACCGGTTTGTGTGTTTGTTGGGAAAGATGATTCCGGGAAAGCGAAGTTTGCCTGTATGCGCAGTATCAGCGGCAATCTCAAAAAGGATGTCTATGGCAGCGACAAAGGATATAACTTTTGTTATCCCCCGCAAAGTCCGGGCAGCCGGCATGTGGCAGTCTTTGAAGCTCCTATTGATGCGCTTTCCCATGCGACACTTCAAGAGCTGGAGGGATGGAAATGGAATGGTTATCGCTTGTCTTTGGGCGGTACTTCCCATGTGGCGCTGACTTCTTTCCTGGAACGCCACCCGGAGATACGGCGTGTTACCCTTTATATGGACCACGACCTTGCCGGATTTGTCAATGCCCGGAAAATCAAGACCATGCTTCACGAGGATAAACGTTTCCGTCATATCCGGGTAAGTGTCAACCCTCCCCGGATGGGAAAAGATTACAATGAGAAATTGCTGCTGGTTCGGGAACAACTGCAAACCAGCCAGCACCAACGCCGCCCAAAAGAGGCGGCTGTTTCAATTTAGGGAGGATTTCAACATGAATGGATCTCAACATATCTGCTTTACAGACAGCGCCGGAAAAGCGCTGTTTTCCATTCCCGACAATGGTTTACTCTGCCTGTTCTATGGAAACGGGGACAGGCACTTTGCTGTTTGTCATCGTCTGGATGACACCCATGCAGAAATTGACGGGGTAAATTATTCGCTGCCGGATTTTGCCAAAAGGATGAAACACAACCAGATCAGCTTTGCTCCGGCATAAGGCTGGAAAACAAATAACAGGAGGATTTGAAAATGAAAAAAATTGAAAATACCGCTTTGCAGATGATTGCCGAGGCTTCCCGGTGTCCAGACTACGGCCCCGATATGGTTAAATCGCTGATGAAAAAGCTGGACATGAACGAAAAGGGCTTTGCTCTTTTGATGAATGTTGCCCCATCCACAGTGCGTCTTTGGACCAGCGGAGCTGCACAGCCCTGCGGCACAGCAAAACGCCTCATGCAGATTTATGAAACCGGTCCGGAGATTGTCGGCAAGATTGCCGGCGGGCAGCTACCGGCAGATGGGAGGGATTGATTAAATGGCGGAGACAGATAGCCAGCCGTTTGCGGAAAATGAGCAGGTCAAAGAGCTGCTTCACATGAAAGGAGGAATTTGATTGAATCAGGAACCACTACCGCAGATTCATTTGATCCGTGATACAGACTTATCCGTCTTTGCGTATGAGCTCCATATTTTTGCCGGAGATTTTCTTAGGGAATGCGAATTTAATATGCGTTCTCTGGCGACAAATACCGGGGCTGATTCCATTGCCATCATGGGAAAAAATCACATATGGCTTTCCGACGCTTTGTTTGCTTATTGTTCTACGGCGGATCTTTATCAAATGATCTCAACAACGGAGTTTATCGGAGCGAGGGCTTTCCTGTTTCATACGGATCGCAGAGAGGGCGGTCACTTGTACGGAGATGTCCTGATGATGGATTTAGACACGCTGCGGCAGGATATAAAAAGAAATATCCTCTATCCTTGCGGCGTCAATATCGAACGCAAAGATGGTTCAGCGGCTACGGTCAGCCTGAAAGAATGGACTGAAATGGAGCTTTACGAAAAAGATGCTCTGAAAAGTTGGGGGTTTTCTTATGCCCCGAATCAAGTTACGGAATGGCAGTACCACTATTCCACGATGTTCAGACAGTGGATGGATCAGGCATTTCATTATATGCCCCAGGATTTAGAAGAACGCCTGAATATGCAATATATGGAGGCAGCCCAGAACCCGGATATGGATAAGTACCGCATACCACAGGGAACGGCAAAGCAGATGCTTCTTTATGACGAAGCCCCTGTGTATCGCCTTCTTCCATCCGGTTCGGAGAAAAATGCGCCCATCGCGGCAATCTCTACGGGCCTGTGGTATGAAAATTACCGGGAATTTGCCATTGCACCGGAGGATTTAGACGCTCTGGACAAACTGATCCGCAGGGAAACTGACCGGCTCACAGGAAACCTCCCACAACTTCACAAAAACGAAGAACGTCGCCCTGCCCCGGAGCGATAAGAATTTTACACTGACTGGAGGTGATGAAGATTGGCAGGAGTGCATGAAGATTTCGGTGAAAAGATCGGCGGTGCGAAAAAAGACCTGTGGAAAGACCGCGGGCTGTATGCGGATGATCTGGAAGCCATGAATGAGCGCGAAGCCGAAAAATTTGTGAAAAAGGATAATGTCTGGAAAAAGCCGGACTATGCAGCCATGCTGGAGGAAGGGATTCCTCTTGGCGTGGTCTATTTTATCAAAAAAGCAAGGGACGGCTTAAACGCCTCTCCTCAGTATTACCGCACGGATGACACCCCGGAAAAACGGACTGCGAGGCAAAAGGAGTATATAAAAACAGTCCGGGAATTGCAGACAGTGCTTTCAGATGTCCGTACTGTGGAGGATGCCATGAGAGCCTATGACCGCTTTTTCGTTGACAATGGATATTTAGAAAAGGTACAGGGCTGGGTAAGCGGAATCCATTACCGGGCAACGAAAAAGGGTCAGGACAATCCCGTGATTACAAACAAATTATCCAATACTATGCTGATCCGCTCGGCTGAATATTTTGAGCGCAACTTTACTCAGAAAGCAAAAAAGGAACAGTTTTGTGTTTCCAAAGAGCAGAAAATACCGAAAGGTTATGCGATCCACTTCAACGACGGGAAACATACCTATTCTAAAAATGAGGACTGGAAACCCGGTACCTACTATGTGACAAAAGGCTATTCGATCCTGCGGACCAATTTTGAGACCAAAGAAGCTGCCCTGAAATGGGTGCAGGAACTTGCCAAAGGCAGGAACAAAAATGGGAAGATCCGGTTTGTCCCTCCCCAGCTCGCCCATGTCAAACGTACCGGCCCGGATTATCGGAATGGCGTGGAGATCACCGGACAGCATTATCTTGATACATTTGGATTCCGCGGCGGCGAGTTTGGAAACTGGATGAACCAGAACGACCGTCAGACCTCCCTTAACATGGGATTTGAAGCACTAAAGGATCTGGCGTCAGCCCTTAAGATCAGCGATAAAGATATTGCTTATCAGGGAACGCTTGCTATCGCTTTTGGTGCAAGAGGCAGCGGCAATGCTGCGGCTCATTATGAACCTTTGCGTACAGTCATCAATCTTACGAAAATGCACGGGGCCGGTTCGCTGGCACATGAATGGTGGCATGGACTTGATGATTATCTTGGTACAAAGATGGGCGCAAAAGGGATGCTGTCAGAACAGCCCCGCCTCTATGCGCCGTTCCAAAAACTCATTGACACCATGAAGTATAAACCGGAAACACCGGAACAGGCAGCAAAGCGCACGGAAGCACAAACAGAACGCACCCGGAAAAATGCGGCAAGCTGGCTGGATTCCTCGGTTCTTGCCTCTCTGAAACGGTATGGCAATGAGGAACAGATGGAAACCTACGCAGTCTTGCGGGAAGCATTTTTGTCCGGCGAACCCGGCTCTGTGGGACAGATCAGCGCATTTAAGAAGAATGTTACCGGCCGGGTAATTCCCAAAAGTGAACGGGAACGGCTGGAAATTTTTGAGCGTATGCTTTCCAGGATGCAGGCGCAGGAAGCTCCGCAGATTGGACGGACGGAAACTGATTTTTACCGTAATTCGGTACGCATGGGAAAAGAATGTGAAAAAGACGGCGGTTATTGGGACAGCAATGTGGAAATGACAGCCAGAGCCTTTGCCTGTTATATCAAGGACAAACTGCCCTACACATCGGATTATCTGGCAGGCCATGCCGACTGTGCCCTTACCCTGGTTTCCGGTAAAGACGGAGAAATGGAGGTATTGAAAGCCTTTCCTGTGGGGGAAGAACGCCGTGCGATCAACGCTGTTTTTGACGAGATCATTCAGGATTTGAAACGGGAACAGCTATTGACCCATGCCGATGTAACGCTTTCTCTCTCTGTTTCTGAACTTCGTGAGGCAGCGGACGGTCAGCTATCCATGTTCGGCGTCGGCCGTCCTTCCGTGATGGATCAGCTTGCGGCAAACAGACCGGCAGATAAAAAATCACCGGCACAGACGATTTTCAGAAAAAACCATGAGCCGGAAATATAGCAGGAGGTGAACAGCATTTTGGAAGAAAACAGGGATTACCATGCCTACCGGTATGGCGACCACTTGACGCCGGGATCAGAGCTTAAAATTGAACACAGCGTAGTTTGTGAAAATGTGGATATTTCTACTCTGATCACAATGGGAACCGATAGCCTGGAAGCCATGCGCCAGGGAAGTATTGACGGGGAGCAGAAAGCCTATGAAATCGTGGTGGCTGCTGCAAAACAGTGGGAACAGCAGGCAGCGGCAACACAGACGATCAACCGGGCTTTGGAATATCTTCGTACACCGGAGATCGAACATACCGGCAACCAGTGGAAAGACACCGATAACTGGAGGGCGGATCAGAAAATCAGCAACCGGGTCTATCAGATGACCTGCAGTATTTGGGAAGATACGAAATATGACAGAGAAACCAAACAGAGTGTTCCGATTGCCTGGTATGTGACATGGGAAGTCCGTATTCATTCCCCGAAGCAGGGATATGGAGCAAAGATTGCCGGACAAAACCAGAAACGATATACAGATAAGAACGCAGCCATAAAATACCTGGACGGGCGAAAGAAAGCCTATTCCCATTTATTCACGGAAATTTCCCCGCCGATCCCGAAAGAATATGAGCACCATTTTATGGTTCACGGTACTCTTTTACCTGGCTATACGGTTGAAGGACTGGAACAGGCCAAAACGGAACATGCCGCCGCCGAGGTTTCGGAGGGCGGTATTTTTACACCCGAAAACCAGGAGAAGCCTTCCGTCCTGGGGAAGCTCTCTGTGGCAAAAACTCAGGAAAAAACGCCAACCACTCCCGGTACGGCAATGAAAAAGAAGGAGGATATACAATTATGAAAGTGTTAATGGTAGAGCCGGGCAAGTCCCCTTATGCTGCGGAGATCGAAAGTGGTCTGAAATCCTTGCAGGCGGCAGTGGGCGGAGATATTCAGGCGGTCTATCCGTATGAGGACCCGGTGGCTCTGATCTGCAATGAAGAAGGCAAGCTGATGGGGCTGCCTTTGAACCGAGCTCTCTTTGACGATGACGGCCACATCTATGATATTGTGTCCGGGAATTTTCTGATCGTTGGTCTTGGCGAGGAAAATTTTACAGACCTTTCCCCGGATCTGATGGAGAAATATGGGGAGCAATTCAAGTACCCTGAAAAATTTGCAAGGCTTGCCGGCGAGATCATTGCAGTCAAGCAGCCTGCAACCAATGAGCACCGGGAAAAACCGATGATGCACCATTCCGGCCCGGATTTGTAGAAAGAAAGGAGCCAATTATGTTAATGGCAGTAAATGAACCTTATGCCCTTATGGTGCAGCCGGACGATATTCTGATCTCTCCCCGTGAGGTAGATGAACATTTTGGGACGATGGTATGCTTTCATCCCCGCTATGCGCTGGGCGACCATCACAACCATATGGACAAAGATGACTTCCTGCGGGAAATGTATTTAGATACCGTAGGACATGATGAAGCCGGCATGAAACGCTATGAACGGATGGTAAACATTGTAAGCAGCCGTTTCCGGCATGGACCAAAGACAGAGGAACGGGCGATCGATGAAGCAATGCAGAAAGTAATTTCGGAAAAGTATCTGATGCTCCCCCTCTATCTCTACGACCACTCAGGTCTTGCCATGAGTACAGAAAGTTTCTCAGGCAGGGCTCCTCATGCAGAATGGGACAGCGGACAGGTCGGCTGGATCTATGTTTCCAAAGAAGATGCCCTAAAGGAATTTGACGCTGACAAGATGACCGGCGCCATCCGGCAGAAAGCGGACGCACTGATGCGCAGCGAAGTCGCCGCTTATGATTCCTATCTGCGTGGCGAATGTTATGGGTTTGAGCTTTATAAAAACGGGGAGCTGTCGGATAGCTGCTGGGGCTTTATGGGTAACTTTTCCGATGTGTTGAAAGATATGGCGGCATACCTCCCGGATGAGTGCAAAGGGATGGTCGATCATCTGGAGGAACAGGAACGCCCGGCTACGATCATCAAGACGCTTTTGAAACATGCTAAAATTCAGGTCGATCAGGCAGCAAAAGCCTTTGAACACGCTTCCCGACAGCAGGTTCTTGGGGAAAGCCGGTAAAAAGTTATTTCCATATTATAAATACCGATTTTATCAGAAAGGAGGATGCTCTTGCAGGAAGAACTCGAACAACGAACGGTTTCTGTTTCTATACAGGCAGCAAAACTGTCAGGGCGGGTACTGCGTGCGGCTATTGCTGCGGTACTCCAAAAGATGGAACAGGAACGCACAATGCCAAAAGTCGGGCGCAACAGCATGAAGCGGCTGACTTATAAAGACCCCGGAGCCAATACCATTGAAGTTTCAGGGCGAATCCGCTCTTTTGAACGGTATGCCAGAAAACATCAGGTACGCTACCATATAGAAAAGGAACTTGGGACCGATCCCCCAAAATGGACGGTATATTTCAAGGCAAACCAGGCGGATGCACTGACGGCAGCTTTTAAGGAATATACGAAGAAAGACCTTACACGCAGCACCAGACCGTCGCTGCTTACACAGCTTCATAAGTTCAAAGAACTGGCGCAGTCGCTTGGCCGTGACCGTGTAAAGAACAAAGAACACGGAGGACCGGAACGATGAAGATTGATGCAGAAACACTGAAAAAACAGGTCATTCTCCATCTGCCTTATATTCTGTTCCTTCTGGTATTTGCCAAGCTGGGCGAGGCGGTGCGTCTGGCTCCCGGAGCAGACGCTTCCCAAAAGCTGTTAGGACTGTCCGAAGGCTTTGCCCTTGCGTTTCAGAGTATGTGGCCGGGAGCGGCAATGGACTGGCTGATTGGTTTATGCGGTGCAGCCATTATGCGGCTGGCAGTCTATCTTAGAGGGAAAGACGCTAAGAAATACCGCAAAAATGTGGAATATGGTTCTGCAAGATGGGGAAATAAAGCCGATATTGCCCCATTTATGGACCCAAAGCCGGAAAACAATATCATTCTTACCCAAAGTGAAGGACTGATGTTAAACGGACGGCCCAAAAATCCGGCCAATGCAAGAAATAAAAATGTACTGGTAGTCGGAGGATCAGGTTCGGGAAAAACGCGCTTTTTCATCAAGCCCAATCTGATGCAAATGCACAGTTCCTACGTCGTCACCGATCCGAAAGGTACAGTCCTTGTGGAATGCGGAAAGATGTTGCAGCGAGGCACACCAAAGCTGGACAAGGACGGAAAGCCTATGCGTAATGAAAAAGGAAAGATCATCTATGAGCCCTATAAAATACGGGTATTCAATACGATCAATTTTCAGAAAAGTATGCACTTTAACCCATTCGCCTACATTCATTCCGAGAAAGATATTCTGAAGATCGTCACTACCCTGATCGCCAATACCAAAGGCGAAGGAAAAGCCGGAGACGATTTCTGGGTCAAAGCAGAAACCTTGCTTTATACGGCACTGATCGGATATATCTACTATGAAGCTCCGGTAAACGAACAGAATTTTGCCACACTGGTAGAAATGCTGAACGCAATGGAAGTCCGTGAGGATGATGAGTCGTTCAAAAATGCCGTTGACCTTCTCTTTGACGCGCTGGAACAGAAAGACCCGGATCATTTTGCCCTGCGTCAATATAAGAAATATAAGCTCGCTGCCGGAAAAACAGCCAAGTCGATCCTTATTTCCTGTGCTTCCAGACTGGCTCCTTTTGACATTAAAGAAGTCAGGGAAATTACCATGTATGACGAACTGGATCTGGATATGCTGGGAGATGAACGGACTGCTCTTTTCCTTATTATGAGTGACACGGACGGGACCTTTGCATTTTTGATCAGTCTGATCTATTCCATTTTGTTTAACCGCTTGTGTGAGCGGGCGGATGATGTATATGGTGGAAGGCTTCCCATCCATGTGCGCTGCCTGATCGACGAGGCGGCAAATATCGGGCAGATCCCGAACCTGGAGCGTCTTATGGCGACCATCCGAAGCCGTGAGATCTCTGCCTGCCTGGTGCTGCAGGCGCAAAGCCAACTCAAAGCCCTGTATAAAGACAACATGGACACCATCATCGGTAACTGTGACGCCTCCCTTTTCTTAGGAGGCAAAGAAGAAACCACCTTAAAAAGCTGGAACTCCCTATTGGGGAAAGAGACCATCGACCTGTATAACACCAGTGTCACAAAGGGCAATCAGGAATCCCACGGACAAAATTTTCAAAAGCTGGGAAAGGATCTGATGTCGGTGGATGAACTGGCAGTCATGGACGGGGGTAAATGTCTGTTGCAGATCAGGGGTGTGCGGCCGTTCCTCTCCCGGAAATACGATATAACCAAACACCCAAATTACAAACTGCTTTCCGATTTTAATGAGAAGAACGCTTTTAATATCGAAAAGTTTCTTTCTACCCGGATGCCGATGCGTCCCGGTGAACGATACCGCAATTATGAAGTCACAGCCGAAGATCTGGCTTCCCAGACTTTATAAAGTTGTTCCTGCCTGTCAAAGCATGACGCCCTGGCAGGCTTTGTTTTTGTCACGATGAAAGGAGGATTTTTTGAGGATTCGTGATTCTCCCTGAAAAGTAAATAACCGCAGGATTTTTCCTGCCCCATGCCGCCGTGCTGTTTGAAACAGATTTTTTCTAAAAACAGTGCGGCGGCTTTTTTTGTTTCCGGCCTGATACGGCCATATCACAAATTAAAATTTCTGAAATTAAAGGAGGAACATTATGGCATTTTTTGCAAGCGCGATTGATACTTTGAAGATCCTTGTGATCGCCCTGGGCGCAGGTCTGGGCGCATGGGGTGTTGTAAACCTTCTCGAAGGTTACGGAAATGATAACCCAGGTGCAAAATCCCAGGGGATCAAGCAGCTTATGGCAGGCGGAGGTATCGCTCTGGTTGGTGCAACGCTGATCCCGCTGCTTTCCGGCCTGTTCGGTTAAGGGCTGACTTATGGGCAGTCTGTTTGAATGGATAACAGACTGGATTAAAGAGGGCCTGATCGATGCGATCACCGGACAGTACACCAGTATTTTCAACTCCGTCAACAACCAGGTTGCGGATGTGGCAAATCAGGTAGGACAGACCCCGCAGGGCTGGAATGGCGGCGTGTTTTCCATGATCCAGAATCTTTCGGAAACCGTCGTCATTCCCATTGCGGGCATGATCCTTACCTTTGTTCTTGTGTATGAACTGATCCAGATGATTCTCGAAAAGAACAACATGCACGAATTCGATACATTCAACATCTTCAAGTGGATTTTCAAGACTTTTGTTGCCACTTACCTGCTCACCAACTGTTTTACGATTGTGATGGCGGTCTTTGATGTGGCCCAAAATGTGGTGTCGCAAAGTGCCGGTGTCATAAACGGGAACCTGGATGTGCAGGCGGCGTTGTCTGATCTGGAAACCCAGCTTGAAGCAATGGGAATGTGGGAACTGATTGGACTGTGGCTGGAAACCAACATCATCAATCTGTGTATGTGGGTACTGTCCATCGTGATCTTTGTCATTGTATATGGCCGTATGATCGAGATTTATTTAACCGTGAGCCTTGCACCGATCCCGTTTTCCACAATGGCAAACCGGGAATGGGGACAAATGGGAACTGGGTATCTGCGTTCCCTTTTTGCCCTGGGTTTTCAGGGTTTTTTGATCCTGATCTGTGTTGCCATTTATGCAGTGCTGGTCCAGTCTATCCCATCGTCCGGCGATGTGCACGGCGCGATCTGGGGAACGGCGGGTTATACGGTGCTGCTGGCCTTTGCCCTGTTTAAGACAGGTTCGTTATCCAAATCCATATTTAATGCAAGATAGCATGAACAAAACCAATTCTAAAAAGGAGGATTTTATATATGAGTAAAACCAATACAGAAAAAATGGCGCCGGAGACACAGACGCCGGAAATGGCAAACGGCATGAAGCTGGATGTCCGCGTGCGTCCAATCGCCCCAATGGGAAACCTGCTGGCGTTTGCCAATGTTACGATTGGCGGATGCTTTAAGATTGACGGTTTCCGTATCTGTTCCAGTGAAAAGGGGCTGTATGTCAATATGCCCGCAACCCAGGATAAGGGAGGCAACTGGAAAGATGTCTGCTGGCCGGTTACGGCAGAGTTCCGCAAGCAGCTCAACGATGCCCTGATCGATGGGTACGGGCAGGCTATTGAAAATTTGCAGGCAACTCTTGAAGCAACAAAGGGAGCTGCGGAAAAGCCTTCCCTGACCGGTGCATTGAAGGAAAATGCCGGTAAGGTCAAAGAACAGCCGACTAAACCTGCCCCATCTAAGAATGAGCAGGCTCGCTAATGCCGGAAACGAAACAGTACGGCATTATCTATGCCGATCCGCCCTGGCATTATGACAGGAAACATGGAAGCGGCGTTGCGGAAAACCATTACCCCACAATGAGCATTGAAGAAATCTGTGCCCTGCCGGTATCGGAACTTGCCGCAAAAGACAGCGCCCTCTTTCTGTGGGCGACCTTCCCACAGCTCAATGAAGCCTTCCGGGTGATCGACGCCTGGGGGTTCAAATATAAAACGCTGGCTTTTCTATGGCTCAAACAGAACCGGAAAGCGGATAGCTGGTTTTATGGCATGGGCTTTTGGACCCGCTCAAACGCGGAGGTCTGCCTGCTGGCAACCAGAGGCCGTCCGAAACGCCAGTGTGCGGGAATCCATCAGTTTGTGATCTCCCATATTGAGCAGCACAGCAAGAAACCGGACGAGGTGCGGGATAAGATCGTAAAACTCATGGGCGATCAGCCCAGAGTGGAACTGTTTGCAAGACAAAAGACTCCCGGCTGGGATGTATGGGGCAATGAAGTGAACTGTACGCTGACTATGCCGGAGCGAAAGGGGTGATTTTGATAGAACAAGATGCAAAGCGGCTGCTTATGGAACGGCTGGACGAGTGTTTGAAGGTTCATGCGGATATGCTGGATGCACAGAACATCGGCAGCATTTACGAGTTGCAGGGATTTTCGGAACTCCACTATTATCTGAAGGTTGAGCATGTATTTACTCCGGCGGAAGTAGAGGCACTTCTTTCTTTTCAGGACCCGTTGGATGTAGCCCGATGGTGCTGGGAAGAAAATAACCATGAACACAGTTTCCCGATCTGCGATCTTCTCAAAGAAATTGATGCAGAGCAAAAATTTGAACATTTCACAAGCGAGCCTTCCGCACAGGACAAATATACGCTCCTGATGAAACGACTGGGACAGAATTACTTTGCCTACCGGGAAAGCCTTATGTCAAAGGATAAGGAATCCTTAATTGAAAAAGCTGCTGAAATTACAGCCATGCAGGAGGCGTATTCCTATCTGACAACAAAGTTTGAGTTCGGGGATGAAATGCTGGATGATGTGCTGGCGCTTGAGAATCCTTTGAAATACTTTGCAGACCGTTGGCTTTTGCCAGTTTCGGATGTGTTCGACGTGGATATGGATATTCGTGAAAATATTGCCGGAATCCGAGACAGCCAGGAATACCTGTGTCAGAGAGGACCGGCTGTTTCTGTCCTGGCACGGCTGCAAAATGCGGCTCAGGAAGTGCGGGAATGTCCGGCTGCGGAGAAAGCGGTACGCGATTTTGGTGCACGCTAATGGACCGGAAACTATATTACGATGGGAGGTGTATAGATGCCTTATGTACCTGTACCAAAGGATTTAACCAAAGTTAAGACCAAGCTGGCCTTCAATCTGACGAAGCGCCAGCTTATTTGTTTCAGCCTTGCCGGGCTTGTCGGCCTTCCGGTGTATTTCTTTACCCGCGGGGCGATCGGGAACTCGGCGGCTGTACTTTTGATGATCGGGCTGATGATGCCCTTTTTCTTCTTCGCCATGTATGAGCGTGACGGGCAGCCGGCAGAAAAGATTTTGAAGAACCGGCTCCGTTATAAGCTCTGGCCGAAGGACCGTCCATACAGGACGGATAACCTGTATAAATCTATGTCAAAGAAGGAGGTTACAAAGATTGCCAAAAAACAAGCAGCAGGAAGCTCAGGAAAAGCGTCTGCAAAAAAACATCAGGCAGGCCAAAAAGACCAGAGCCGATGCAAAGCAGGGCAAAACTAAGTCTGCCCGTTCCAAGCCGTCTAAAAAAGGCGGCTTTTTTGCCGGGCTGAAAGCAGATGCCCCGCAGACGGTCCAGCAGAGCATTCCCTACCGTGAAATGTACCGGGATGGGATCTGCCGGCTGACTGATACCCTTTACACCAAAACGGTGCAGTTTTTTGATATTAACTATCAGCTTGCACAGGCAGATGATAAAGCACAGATCTTCGAGGGTTACTGCGATTTCTTAAATTACTTCGACGCCTCGATCCATGTGCAGCTTACCTTTATCAACCAGCGGGCCAATATGCAGGATTTTACCAGAAGCATTGACATCCCTCCCCGCGGCGACGAGTATGACGGAATCCGCAGGGAATACGGGGATATGTTAAAGAACCAGTTGCAGAAAGGAAATAACGGTCTCACCAAACGTAAATACATTACCTTTGGGATCGAGGCAGATGACCTGCGTACTGCGAAAATGCGTCTGGAACGCATTGAAACGGATGTGCTGGCAAATTTCAAGACCCTTGGAGTCCAGGCAAGATCCTTAAACGGACTGGAACGTCTGGAGCTTCTTCACAGCCAGCTTCACCCGGACGGTCAGGAAAAGTTTCATTTCCAGTGGTCGGATCTGCCTAAGACCGGTCTTTCTACCAAAGACTTCATTTCCCCATCCGGGCTGTCTTTTTCAAAGGATGGAAAGACATTCCGGGTAGGCGATCATTCCGGTGCTGTCTCCTTTTTGCAGATTTTGGCGCCGGAGCTTACCGACCGGCTTTTAGCGGATCTTCTTGACTTAAACGACGCCGTGACCGTCAACCTGCATATCCAGTCTATCGACCAGGCGCAGGCGATCCGAAACATCAAGCGTAAAATGTCGGACCTGCAGAAAATGACCATTGAGGAACAAAAGAAAGCGGTCCGATCTGGGTATGACATGGACATCATTCCCACCGACCTTGCCACCTATGGAGAAGAAGCCAAAAATCTTTTGCAGGATTTACAGAGCCGCAATGAGCGCATGTTCCTTGTGACGGTACTGGTGGAAAATATCGCTGCCAAACGTCAGAAGCTGTTCAATGATATTTTTGCCGCTTCGGGTGTGGCACAGAAATACAACTGTGCCTTAAAACGGCTGGATTACCAGCAGGAACAGGGGCTTATGTCCTCGCTTGCTCTTGGTACGAACCAGATTGAGATTGAGCGCGGGCTTACGACCAGCAGCACAGCGATCTTTGTACCGTTTACCACCTGTGAACTGTTCCAGGAGGGCGAGGCATTGTATTACGGCCTGAACGCCCTTTCCAATAACCTGATCATGGCGAACAGAAAAACGCTGAAAAACCCCAATGGGCTGTTTCTCGGTACCCCAGGAAGCGGCAAATCTTTCTCTGCCAAGCGTGAGATCGTCAATGTGTTCCTTCTGACGGAGGACGACATCATTATCGCCGACCCGGAAAATGAGTATGGGCCGCTGGTACAGCAGTTCGGTTCCCAGGGGCAGGTCATTGATATTTCCCCTACTTCCACGAACTACATCAACCCGATGGACATCAATCTGGACTATTCCGATGATGAAAACCCGATCACTTTGAAAAGTGATTTTATCCTGTCGCTGTGTGACCTTATCATCGGCGGCAAAGAAGGACTTTCCCCCATTGAAAGGACGATCATCGACCGTTGTACCAGACTGGTGTACCGGGAATACCTGCAGGACCCGTGCCCGGAAAATATGCCGATCTTAGGTGATCTTTACGAGCTGCTTTTGAAACAGTCTGAACCGGAGGCACAGAATATCGCAACGGCGCTGGAAATCTATGTCAATGGTTCCCTTAACGTGTTCAACCACCGTTCCAATATCCAGATGGATAAACACCGGGTACTGTGTTTCCAGCTTAAGTCACTGGGAAAAGCCTTAAAGGAAATCGGGCTTTTGATCATGCAGGATGCGGTGTGGAACCGTGTCACGGCCAATCGCTCCAAACATAAAACAACCTGGTTCTATATCGACGAATTCCATCTTCTTTTGAAAGGGCAGACAGGAAGTTTCAGCGTGGAGATCTGGAAACGCTTCCGTAAATGGGGCGGAATTCCATCAGGTTTAACGCAGAATGTCAAGGACCTTCTGGCTTCCCGTGAGATCGAAAATATTTTTGAGAACTCGGACTTTATCTATATGCTCAACCAGGCCCAGGGAGACCGTCAGATTTTGGCAAAGCAGTTGGGAATCTCCCCGCACCAGCTTTCGTATGTGACCCATTCCGGTCCCGGCGAGGGGCTTTTGTTCTTTGGAAATGTGATCATCCCTTTTGTGGACCACTTCCCGAAGGACACACTCTTGTACAGCGTGCTTACCACAAGACCGGATGAAGTAGCGGGGACCAAAGCGTGAGACAAAAATTAAAATGGATCGGAGGTGAGAACAATGGCACACGACAGGGAATTTCAAAGGAGGCGCAAAGATACCCGGATGCCGGTGCGTGATTCCCACGGGGAGGATCAACCGGCAGCCAGGCAGACCGAACAGGATTTTGACCTGCGCAGGGCACGGGACACCCCTTCTTCTGTCAACGGCAAGACACACAGGCAGGACATCCCTGTACAGACGGAATTTTCCCATCTGTCACCGGAAACACCGGCGTCCTTGCTGGAACAGGGCGAAGCGTATGCAACCGCTTTGGATGGTTTTTCGGAACACTTTGAGACACCGGATGCTACCAGGACAGCGCCCCCGATACAGGACAACGTGCGAAGCAATTTCCGGCAGGAGGCTTCCAGGCGTTCTTTTGTAACAGAGGATGTGACAGACCATGATACCGGAAAATATGCTCCTTCTTCCGAAGGCTCAGCCCCACCGAACGGCACAGACAGATCCGGTCAGGAACACCGTTACCGAACACACCAGCATGGGAACAAATATCAGCAGCGTTTTCAGGAAGCGGCACAGGCGGAGGAACAGGCAGCGCAGAAGGAAAAGGGTATGGATAGCGAACCGCCGAAAACATCCAAGCTGGAATTTACTGCGGATGAACTACCGCCGGAGACAAAGGATAAAAAGCTCACCCATGCAAGACGGAAGGCGGAACGGACTGCACAAAAAGCAGAGCAGGCGCAAAATCGTCTACCTGCCCGGAAGAAACTGCGCATGGAGACGGTTTCCGACCCGGAGACCGGAAAAGCCAAAAAACACTTAAAATTTGAAAAGGAGGTCAAATCCCAAAAGGTCCATGTAAAAGGACCTGTACCCCTGCGTCCGGTCAAGGCGGGCGCCAATACTGCCATTGGTTACGCTCATAAAAAGATTTATGAGGCAGAGGATGAAAATGTGGGCATCAAGGCAGCCCACCGCTCTGAACTTGTGGGCGAGGCAGGGCTTCGCACGGCATATCACCGGCATAAAACTGCCCCCTACCGAAAGGCAGCGAAATTACAGCAAAAATCAGCAAAAGCAAACGCAAGACTTGCTTACCGGCAGGCTCTTAGCGACCACCCGGAGCTGAAGAAACATGCGATTGCCCGGATATGGCAGAAACAAAAACTGAAAAGGCAGTATGCCAAGGCTGCCCGTGAAGCCGGGAAACAGGCAAAAAATGCCGCAGTCGCAACAGAGAGGGTCAGCGTCGGTATTGTCCATGCGGTCAAACGGCACCCTGTAATCTGCCTTGTCCTCCTGCTTCTCCTTTTGGTAATTTTCCTGATCACATCCCTGTTTTCCACGTTCTCCAATATCGGGACCGGCGGTTTGGGAAGTCTGGCTGCTTCTACCTATCTTGCAGATGATCAGGACATCAACCAGGCGGAGCTTACCTATACCGAATGGGAAACGGATCTGCAAATGGAAATAGACCGGGTGGAATCAGACCGCCCCGGCTATGACGAATACCGGTATAACCTGGGCGCAATCGAGCATGACCCGTATGTGCTGATGGGGTATCTGACTTCTGCTTATCAGGGATTTACTTACGATGAAGTGGAAAGCGTGCTGCGGCAGCTTTTCCAGGAACAATATACCCTGTCCTTTTCAGAAGAAACCGAGATCCGTTACCGCACCGAAACTTCCGTTGATCCGGAAACCGGGGAAGAAACCCAGGAGGAAGTGCCTTATGAATGGCGCATCCTAAATGTCAAGCTCACAGTCACACCTCTAGAAAACCTGGTCGTTTCCCGGATGAACGCAGACCAGAAAGAGATCTGCGAGATCCTGCTGCAGACAAAAGGAAACCGCCAGTATGTCAAAAATGTCTTTGGCACCAACTGGCTCCCTTATGTGACCAGTTATTACGGCTACCGGGTACATCCCATCAGTGGGGAAAAGAACTATCACACCGGTGTGGACATCGGGATGCCGGAGGGCACAGAGATCCTTGCCGGGCATGACGGAACGGTCACCCTTGCGGGAAATGCCGGCGGTTATGGCTTGTGTGTCGCTATTGAAGGCGAGGCATACGAAGGACATACCCTGACGACCAAATACGGGCACTGTTCCCAGATCCTTGTTTCTGCCGGGCAGGAGGTCAAAGCCGGGGATGTGATTGCAAAGGTCGGGAATACCGGAAATTCTACCGGGGCCCACCTGCACTTAGAAGTCCTGGTTGACGGCCAGTATTTGAATCCCCTGTATTTTGCCGATACCGGCGATACCAGCGAACGGCACCTGCCGGAAGTTGGTTCAGGCGGCACAGGAAACTACTTCGATTATGACATTCCACCGGAAGCCCTTGCGGATGAACAGTTTGCCGCAATGATGGCCGAGGCGGAAAAATATCTTGGCTATCCGTATGTATGGGGAGGCGCAAGCCCTTCCACTTCCTTTGACTGTTCCGGCTATGTGTCCTGGGTGATCAACAACTGCGGCGTTGGCTGGAATTTCGGAAGGCTGACCGCGGATGGTCTTTTAGGTGTATGTACGCCGGTATCAAGTGCGGATGCAAAACCGGGCGACCTGATCTTCTTCCAGGGGACCTACAACACCAGCGGCGCAAGCCATGTAGGGATCTATGTGGGAAATGGAATGATGATCCACTGTGGAGACCCGATTTCTTATGCAAACATCAATACAAGCTACTGGCAGCAGCATTTTTATACATTTGGGCGTCTGCCTTAACAGATTGGAGGTAATAAATTGAATCCTAAAATTGAAAAACTGGAAAAGGAAATTGAAAAGACCAAAACAAAGATTGCGGAAATGCAGGCAAAGCTCCATAAGCTGGAGGAACAGAAAACAGAGCTGGAAAATACCGATTATGTAGCGGTGGCGCGCAGTTTCAAACTGACGCCCCAGCAGCTTGCGGATTTTTTGAAATCACAGCAGGCAGCCCCTTCGGAAACTGTTTTACCGCAGGAGAAGGAGGATGTGCATGAGGCTTAAAAAACTTTCCCTGCTGCTGGCGCTTACGCTTCTTGTAAGTGTCAGCGCATTACCTGTAACGGCTCATGCCGGCGGTTCCAAAGACACCACACCGCCAACGCTGACTGCTTCCATGGAGGGCGATGCCCTGAAAATAGAAAGCAGTGACGATCTATCCGGCGTGGAGGCGGTCTTTGTTGATGAAAACCGTATCAACTCCCTCACCGACGGGAAAGCGTCGGTCGCACTGAAAGATTATGCCGGAACAGAAAAACAGGTAAGCATATACGCAAAAGATTATGCCGGCAACCGTTCTGATGTGGTAAAGCTGGATAATCCGTATTACAAAGAACCGGCTCCTGAAAAGAAACCTGCTACGACAGCACCCCAGAGTCCGTCCGGTACACAGACAAAACCGCCTAAGGAAGAAAAACCTTCCGGCTCAAACGCTGCAACCCCTTCCGGCGGCGGAAATTCTTCCGGTTCAGATAACAGTACCGGACAGCAGGAAAATACTTCTGCGATCCCGGAAGGTGCATTTACCCCGGAAGGCACCGGAACGGTACAGGACAACATCAGCGGTACGGATGGGGAAAAACAGTTTTACACCATCACTACGGACGCGGGCAATGTCTTTTATCTGGTGATCGACGGGAAACGGGAAGATAACAATGTCTACTTCTTAAACGGCGTCACAGAGTCCGACCTGATGGCACTTGCAGAAAAGAACAATGGCAGCATGAGCATGATCCCCCAGGAAGAAAGCTGTAACTGCACAGAAAAATGTGAGGCAGGAAAGGTTAATACCGGCTGTCCGGTCTGCAAAAATGACTTAAATGGCTGCAAAGGAAAAGAAAAGCCGGCGGAAACTGAAAAACCGGCAGAACCGGAAAAGCCGAAGAAAGAAACCGGCAGCGTCGGCACGATCCTGTTTATCCTTGCTGCCTTACTTGCGGTCGGCGGGATCGGTTACTATGTAAAAATCGTGCGTCCGAAACAGCAGGCCGAGGACGATGCGGAATTTGAGGATGACGGTTATGGCGAAGGCTTTGACCCGGATGAGGCATACGGGGAACCGGAATATCTTTCCGAGGATGATTTTGACGACAAGGACAGCAAATAAGGCTGTCCTTTTAGATTTTATGAAAGTGAGGATTTTTTCATGGAACATATCATAACCAGACGCCGCGGCTTTCGCAAGCTGTTGGCGTTTTTGCTTTGTATGGCAAGCATTTTGGGGCTTCTTCCGGCTCAGGCTTTTGCCATGTCTGTCGGACAGACGGCAAGCTCCTGGCTGGGCGACCAGTATGTGGGCTCTGATGGGAACCACTACCGTGCCCCGGCGCCTTACACCTATCTTGCCTACCATGCAGACGGAACCATCGATGTACACACCAGTTCCGGGGGCAATGCTTACCGGCACTATATGCTGACGGATTCTGACGGGATCAGCCACCAGGTTTACTGTGTGGAGAGCGGGATTCCTTACCATACTTCGGAAAATACCTATGTTTCGGAAAGCGGGACCAACAGCCAATACCTGAACCTGCTTCCTGCCGAGGCAAGGAGGGGGATCACCCTGACTGCGATCTATGGCTGGAAACCCGGTGCGGCGCTCCCTGTTTCCGGAATCAACGAGGATGACTATAAGATGGCAACCCAGATCATCCTTTGGGAATACCAGCAGCAACTTAGAAGCGATCCGTACAGCCGCCACGGAAACGGCCACGCAGACGCCGACCAGTATTTCAGCGTGATCGCCGGACGACCGGCAGAAAAAGCCTATGACTGGATTCTTGCACAGGTCGCTTCCCATTCCACAGTACCTTCCTTTACTTCTTCTAAGAAAAGCGAAGCACCGGAACTGGAACTGAAATGGGATGTAGAAAAAAAGGTCTATACCCTGACGGTCACAGATACCAATAACTTGAAGATCGATCTGGAGGCTTTGAAAGGCAGCGGCGTTTCTGTGACAAGAAACGGAAATGAATACACCTTTACCAGCAGGCAGATGATGATGGACCCGGTGCTGTTTGAATTCCGAAAGAATATCCCGGTGGCAAACGACATGCTGATCTGGGGCAGACCCGGCTACCAGACCATGATGACCGGCGCCAGCGATCCGGTTTCCTTCTTTGTAAAATTCAAAACGGAAACTTACGGTACCGCAAAACTTGTCAAGACCAGTGAGGACGGCATTGTTTCCGGTATCACCTTCCATATCTCCGGTACGAACATTTTGGGAAATGAAGTCAATGAGGAAGTTACGACCGGAGAAAACGGCCAGATTGAAAAGAAGCTCCTGCCGGGAACCTATCTGGTAAAAGAACTTCCGGTGGACCGCTATGTGACCCCTTCCGCACAGTACGTGACCATTGAAAGCGGGCAGACTTCTTCGGTACATTTCAGCAATATTCTGAAGAAATTTCGCGTCCATGTGGTAAAGAGTGATGCTGACACCGGAAATGCTCAGGGGGATGCCACGCTTGCAGGGGCGGCCTATGGGATCTTCCGTGATGGCGAACTGATCGATACTTATACTACCGGACCGGATGGCAGCTTTATGACCCGCTATTATGTATGCGGGGATGGCTGGACGATCCGGGAAATCGAACCGAGCACCGGGTATCTTCTGAATGAAACCATTTATGAAGTGGGTGCATCCCCTTCCCTGTATGAAGTGGAACTCAATACCACAGAAAATCAGGTGACGGAAACGGTTATTTACGGAAATATCCAGCTTGTCAAGCACACCGATGACCTGGACCCGGATGTGCCTGAGGGCGAAAATACCGACGATCCCAATGCTGGTATCATCGAACGCCCGGAAGCAGGCGCAGTCTTTGAAGTTTACTTAAAGGCAGCCGGGAGCTATGACGCGGCAAAGGAAAGTGAACGTGACCTTCTTACCACGGATGCGGATGGTTTTGCTTCCAGTAAACCGCTTCCTTATGGACATTATACGGTCCATCAGATCGCAGGCGAGGAAGGCAAAGCCTTTGTCCCGGACTTTACGGTATTCATTTCCTCTGACGGAAAGACTTACAGCTATATCCTGAACAACCGCACCATCACAGCCCGTCTGAAAGTTGAAAAATGTGACGCAGAGACCGGAAAGATTATCCCTGTGACCGGAACCGGTTTTCAGATCAAGGATCTTTCCACCGGGGAATTTATCACCCAGACCGTCTACTATCCGAACCCGGAAACACTGGATACCTTCTATGTTTCTGACGAGGGCTGGCTGATGCTGCCGGAGCCTTTGGCCGCCGGGGATTATGAACTTTATGAGGTGGCTGCCCCTTATGGCTATGTGCTTTCCGATCAGCCGGTACCGTTTACCATTGACGGCAGCGAGGCGGTTGTGACGGTCACTCAGTACAATATGCCGCAGAAAGGCCAGCTTACCATCACAAAGACCGGAGAAGTATTTGCTTCTGTCCAGGAAAACGACGGACTGTACCAACCGGTATATGAGGTTGCCGGACTTCCTGGAGCGGTCTATGATGTGATCGCAGATGAAGATATTTATACCGGTGACGGTACCTTGCGGGCAGAAAAAGATACGGTTGTGGAAACACTTACGACCGGCGAGGACGGCACAGCGAAAAGCGGGTCTCTCTATCTTGGCCGTTATCGTCTGGAGGAACGTCAGGCGCCTTCCGGCTGTGTGTTGAATCCTCAACCGGAATATGTGGAACTGACCTATGCGGGTGAGACCGTGGAGGTCACACAGGCAGCAACATGTCTTTATGACGAACGACAGAAAGTGGATGTCACACTTTTCAAGGCAATGGAGACCGATGACCTGTTCGGTCTTGGCATGAACGAGGAATATAAGGATATTTCCTTTGGACTTTATGCTTCCGCAGATCTGACGGCGGCAGATGGCAGCGTGATCCCGGCAGATGGACTTCTGGAAGTGGTCTCTGTTTCGTCTGATGAATCCGGCGGTTACAGCGCTTCCTTCGCCTCCGACCTGCCTTTTGGAAGCTATTATGTCAAGGAACGCACGACCAACGGCGCCTATATCCTTTCGGATCAGAAATATCCGGTCGTCTTTGAATATGCCGGACAGGAAACTGCTCTGGTACAGATCCTTGTCAATGAAGGCGAGGCTGTTTCCAATGAACTTCTCCGCGGGCGTGTAGACGGTGTAAAAGTTGGGGAAAACCCAGAAGGCGGCGAAGATGTCACGCTGGCCGGTGCGCTTATGGGACTGTTTAGACCTGATACAGAAGAATTTACCGAAGAAAATGCACTGCTTACTGCTGTTACCGGAAAAGACGGCAGTTTTTCCTTTGAGAATATTCCTTACGGACACTGGATCGTCAAGGAGATCTCTGCCCCTGACCTTTATACAGTAAGCCCGCAGCAGCACCATGTATATATCGGTGCAGACGGACAGCATATCGAGATCCGTGTGGAAAACACCCTGATCCGCGGCAGCGTGCAGGTGACCAAAACCGAAGCTGTGGAAGAACCTTCCCCTGTGGAAAAGGAGGATAAGAAAGACAAGAATTCTTTCCTGCGCTTCCTGCCCGGTGCGGTGTTCGACCTGTATGCGGATTCCAACGCCAACCAGGAATATGATCCTGACGATCAAAAGATCGGTACGCTGAAAGAAACCGATGCAGGCTATCATACGGCGGAAAACCTTCTGGCTGGCGGCTACTTTATCAAAGAAAGCAAAGCGCCGGAGGGCTATCAGCCTGATCCAAACGCTTACTATTTTTCCATCACAGAAGATGGACAGGTCGCAGTTGTGGAAAATGGAGAAGCCGGGCACGGATTTACCAATGAGGCTTACCGCGGCAACTTAAAGATCACAAAGGATTCCAGCGACGGGCGCAAAGATGGTTTTGCCATCGAGGTTAAGAGTGCGGACGGCTCCTACTGCGAGACATTCACCACTCCAAAATCCGGCGTGATTGAAGTTAAGGGCCTTCGTGTCGGTATTTATACCGTAACAGAAGTTGCAAACCGGGCAAGCAAGGATTACATCATTCCTGATGCCGCTACGGTGGAGATCAAGGCAGATCAGACATCTACGGTCCAGTTCTTTAATGAAAAACCGGAAAAGCCGGATAACCCAAAGAACCCGGAAAAGCCTTCTGTTCCCTCCAATCCTTCCACCCCTCAAAAGCCGGTACCGCAGACCGGGGATGATCCGTATATTTTCCTGTATGGCGGACTGCTGGCAGCCGCACTGATCGGCGGCAGCGTATTTGCTGTGTATTATTTCAAAAAGGGAAAATACAGCAGGACTTCCCTGAAAAGAACGGCTGTCGGGGTTTCTGTCCTTTCACTCTGCGTTCTGGTGGCTCTTGGCAGCGGTTTTTTGGTGTTCCGTGACTTGAACCAGTATGCTGAGAGTAAAGATGCCTATCGAGATCTTGCCGGATATGTGGAAGTGCCGGAGCAGACAGCTTCCCCGGAGTCGGCACCCGATCCGACAGAACCAAAACGGGACGATACCGATATTGTCCTGCCTTCGGTAGACTTTGAAGCGCTCCGTGAAAATGGATCGGACATCATCGGATGGCTTTCCCTTCCTGATACGGTGCTCAATTATCCGGTGACGCAGACTGACAACAACGAGTATTACCTGAACCATCTTTATGACGGAACCTATAACAAGGTTGGCTGCCTGTTTGCCGATTATGAAAACCGGGCAGATTTTTCAGACCGCAATACGATCGTCTACGGCCATAATATGCGGGATGGTTCCATGTTTGCCCTGTTGAACCGGTACGATGAACAAAGTTACTTTGATACCCACAGGCAGATGTATCTCGTTACTCCAAAGGGTGGTTATGTCATGGAAATCTTTGCGGCGTTTGCAGCAAAGCCGGAAGAATCCGGCAGTGAAACTTCTCCCTGGCAGGTTTCCTGGAAGGATGACGGTGCTTATACTACCTGGCTTACAGCTATGAAGGAACGTTCCGCGGTGGAAAGTGATGTGACTGTGACCTGCAGCGATAAGGTACTGACCATTTCTACCTGTACGCCGGGCGGCACAGGACGCTTCCTTGTCATGGGAAAACTCGTGAAAGTAGATAACGAAATATAGATTTTAGACGGTGCGGGGGCAAAAGCTCCCGCACCTGTTGTTTACAAGGAGGATTTTATTTTATGGTAAATACCATGATTTCCATTCCTGGCTATGTCCATCTTTACCGCTCGCTTTTGCGGTTTTACGACATGCCGGAAAATGAAGTCCGGGAAATGCTCTATCTTCTAAATACGGCAAACCTGGACTGTTACGAGTATTATCACCCGGACCGCAGTGTGATTCAGAGCGGACCGGTCGCTTTTTGCGGATGGTTGGAAACGAAAGACTGCCGCCCTTACCGCACAGAGGTACAGCTTTACAAATCGCTGCTGTTTTTGAAGCGCAGCATTGACCGTGACCTGATCGTATCAGCTCAGAGGGAGGCTCTGCAAACCCTGCGCTGTATTATCTCCAATCTGGAATACCGCTTTTATAAAGCCTATGGCATGGAGATCGAGGACAAACGCACGGTCTATGGGGAATGTACCTACCGTCTGGTTCCCAGGGAGGACGAACCCAGCGTGTGCCTGATGCACGACTGGATCTACCTGCCGAGTGCCTGATGTCACGGATAATATATAAAATATGTGACATATATAAAAACTGTACTGTCTTTCAAAATTTTTGATTTTTGATGTATGAATCAGATTTTTAATGGGAACACTCAAAATAAGAGGCATAGAACCTATTGCAATCATGTCACGAATAATATATAATATTCGTGACATGAAGGGAGGCGGTATTGTGGACAACGGATATACAAAACGAATACGGGAGCGTGTTCTTTCTCTTGAAGATGGAACTGTTTTTGTGACATCTGATTTTGCGGATATTGCAGATACATCCACTATTCGTCAAAGTTTAAGCCGTTTAGTGCAGTCAGGAACATTGCGCCGTATTTTGAAAGGAGTTTATGAAAAACCTAAATACAGTAAACTTCTGGATGAATATGTGGCGGTAGACCCGGAAGCGGTGGCGAACGCATTGGCGCGAAGTTATCACTGGACGATTGCCCCATGTGGGAATACAGCATTGAACCTGTTAGGTCTTTCAACACAGGTAACAGCAGTATGGTCCTATATCAGCGATGGTCCATATAAGACCTACGAGTGGAACTCTACAAAGCTGGAATTTAAGCACCGGACCAATAAGGAGATTACCGGATTGTCCTATATGACAAGTTTGGTTATACAGGCATTAAAAACGCTTGGCAGATCGAATGTTACGCCAGAAGTCATACAGATGCTTTCCGAAAAACTGACAGACAAGGATAAACAGGCTTGTTTGAAGGAAGCAACAGAGTCTACGGATTGGGTTTACGATACGATACGGCAGATTTGTGGAGGTGAAAAGGTACAATGAGAAATATAGCAAGGCTTTCAGATAACGACCGCAGGGAGCTGTTCAGAAATACAGCAGATAAAATGGGACTGAATGATGCCATCGTGGAAAAAGACTTTTGGGTATGTTTTACGCTGGATTATTTATTTCACCGCTCACCATGGAAAGAGTCCATCACCTTTAAGGGCGGTACCAGCCTTTCAAAAGCCTTTCACCTGATCAGCCGGTTTTCAGAAGATATTGATTTGATTCTGGACTGGCGTGTATTGGGATATGGCAAAGATGAACCATGGGAGAAACGTTCCAATACAAAACAGGATGCTTTTAACAAAGAAGCCAATGCGCGTGCGGAGGTATTTCTGTCCGAAACATTCTGCCCGGCAGTCAAATCCGGCTTATCTCAGGAAATCGGTTGTGAAGCAAATGTCTACATAGATGAAAAGGATAAACAGACGGTCATTTTCGCCTATCCGCACCTTTTTACAAATACGGCGACCTTACAGGTGATCCGTTTAGAGATTGGTGCGCTGGCAGCGTGGACTCCTGCAAAAACAGCGCAGATCGAACCATACGCGGCAAAATATTATCCGAAGATTTTTGAGCAAAAAGAAACTGCAATCCTTACCGTTGCCCCGGAACGGACCTTCTGGGAAAAAGCCACAATCCTGCACCATGAAGCGAACAGACCGGAACATTTGGAAATGCCGCAGCGGTATTCCAGACATTATTATGATCTCTACCGCATGGCTGCAACACCGGTCAAAGAAGCTGCTTTTTCCAGGCTGGATCTCCTGAAGAAAGTTGTAGATTTCAAAATGAAATTCTATCCCAGAGCATGGGCGAAGTACCCGGAGGCTGTGCCGGGCACATTAAAATTACTCCCGCCGGAATATCGGTTCACAGCATTGGAAGCGGACTATAACTCTATGCAGGATATGTTGTATGGGGATGTTCCGACATTTGAGACAGTCATAGCAGCGGTCCGGGAACTGGAAAAAGAGATCAATACACTATAAACAATTACATATCCATTTATTTGCCGGCTATTCTAAGATGCTTTAGAATAGCCGGTTTCTTGTTTTCAAAGGAGGGATGCTATATTACGCAAAATGAAGTCAATGCCGTTTTTGACGAACAGGTACGGCTTTGCGCTGATACCTTGAAACGAAAAACCAAAGAATACACCGGGGATGACCCAGACCGGCTGGGTGCATTTAAGGCAGCGGCAGCTTTACAGCATACAACGCCCCAGCGTGCCCTTGCCGGTATGCTGGCAAAGCATATTGTTTCTCTGTACGATATGTGCTTTGACGAGGAAGCGGTTTACCCGATGGACACATGGAATGAAAAGATCACAGACAGTCTTAACTATCTGTTCTTACTGAAAGCGATTGTAAAGGAGGGACATACCAATTAAACGAATCGAAGTAAAAATTTTGAACTGCCAGGCGGTGGCGGAAGCAGAAAAAAACATGGTCTTTGCGGCAAGACTTACCCAGCAGGGACATAAGATTGCCTCAATGGACGACCTGATGATGCTCTACGAAAAATCATTCAGCGTTCAGACAGTAACAGCTATGGGGGCGCTTCCCCATCCTACCATCCAGAAATTTGCGGTGATCACGGTAGCCATTGTCGGTGCCAGCAGGCGTTTTCTGGCGCAGATCACCCGCCATCAGAACGAAGTAAAATTTATGAGTGCATCGCTGCAGTACAGCAACTATACGGGACAGGCGGATTTCGCTGTCCCGTATTCTATTATGACGGCTCCGGCAGTGGTACGGGAATTGTACTTAAAAAGCTGTAATGAAAGCATGAAATGTTATGAAGCCCTGTGCACTGCCGGAAGCGGGCACGATGCGGCTGGATATGCCACGCCCCAGGGATTGCGGAATGTACTGCTCATCAGCGCTACCCCTTATCAATGGAAACATATCATCAGCCAGCGGGTATGCCGGAGAAATACAGATGAAACAAGGATCGTGCTGCTAAAGGTCTGGAAAGAACTTTATGAACTAAGCCCTACTTTGTTTGCCCCATCACTGACCGGGCCTTTTTGTCAGATGGATCGATGTCTGGAAGGGAAAATGACCTGCGGACGAAAACTGCAGGCAAATATGACGCCAGAGGATATTTTGGAAAAAGATTATCCTGCTCTTTGGGAAGGAGACTGCCGATGAAAATAAAACTGATCGACTTTGGCGTACCGGAGCACCAGCGTCCTTACCGTCCGCATGGCAATGATGCCGGAGCGGATGTTTATCTGCCCTATGACTGTACCTTACAGCCCGGAGAAATCGCCAAAATTCCTTTGGGTTTTGGACTGGAAATACCGGATGGATATGCGGGATATATCTTTCCCCGTACCAGCATGGCGGTAAAAGGTCTGGTCTGTGAACTGCCGCCTGTGGATTCCGGCTACCGTGGAGAGATCCATGCGATCATCAGCAATGTAAGCAATCAGGCGCAGTCTCTTTTTAAGGGAGCCCGTATCGGGCAGCTTGTGATCACGCCGATCGTCATTGCGGATTTTGTAACCGATCTGGGAACAGAACGAGGAACCGGCAGCTTTGGCAGTACCGGCGAATAGAAAAAGGCTGTTTGGAGAACAGTTTTTGAATACTTATCGGTATAGGGAGCGGACATTTCGAGAACATTATAAAATATAATAAAGAAAGTCACGAAAAAAGCGGCCATTACCGTGACCGCTTACTTTCTGCTATTGAGTTCTTTCATAATACCGAGGATATATTGCATGGATTGAGGATCAAGCTGTCTTGCCTCTGCAATGAATTCCTTTAAGGTTTCCGGGTAGGTATTTCCTTCATCAAAGAATTCCTGCGGTGTCACACCCAGATATTCGCAGATGTAGAAAAAAGACTGCATAGCGGGAAGTGACTTTTTATTCTCAATATTATTGATGTAGTTGTTTGCCTGACCTAACGATAAAGACATATCGCGTGCGGAAACTCCTTTTTGTGTCCGCAGCTTCGCTAATCGTTCCGGGACAAAATCTTCATACATCGCCTTCACCTCCCATTCTGTAATAGATTGTACCTCACGCCCCTTTATTATCCGCAAAAGGAAAAAGGGTATTATCGTTGACTTGCTAAATTAAATCTATTACTATATGAAAAGTGAAGAATTTTACCTATCAGATGGAGGGATGACCGATGAAAGGAAAGACTTGCTGTGTTACCGTACACAGGGATTTGCCGCAGAATGAGATCAACAAAATAAAAGCCGCTTTGGAACATGAGATCGATGCTGCCGTTACAGATGGATTTACCTGTTTTATGAGTGGCTTTGCAGATGGCGTGGATCAGTATTTTGCAGAGCTGGTGTTGGAAAGAAAGCAGACTAATCCGGCGCTGGAGCTGATCGCAGTGATCCCTTACCGCAAACGTCTGGACAGCCTGAATAAGAAAACAAGAACCCGTGAACTGCTGGAGGCTTGTGCGGATGTTGTTGTCATACAGGAAAAATATCTCCCAAGCGTCTACTCCCACAGAAACCGCTATATGGTGGAGCACTCCGACCGAGTGATCGCTGTATATGACGGACGGGAAACCGGCAGTACGGCAAAGACGATCCGCTTCACCCATCGGATGAAAAAGGAACTGCGGGAAATCCCGGTTGGAGAGAGCGTCCTGCCGGATCACTTGAAACCAAAAACAAAATAGATACCTGTTGATGCGCTCACTTTGAAGTGGGCGTTTTTCTTTACCCATTTTTAGGAGGAATGCTTATGTGGAACCTGATTTCACATTTCCTTACCTTTGCCGGAGGAATGGCTTCCGGCGTTATGCTGATGTGTCTTATGCAAACCGGAAAACTTGCGGATAAAGAATTTGAAACTATGAAGGAGGAATAAAAATTGAAACTTGTGATTGCAGAAAAGCCCTCTGTTGCTATGTCACTGGCAGCAGTATTAGGCGCAACGGAAAGAAAAGACGGTTATCTCGAAGGTTCCGGCTATCTGGTGAGCTGGTGCGTGGGACATCTTTTGGAACTGGCACAGCCGGAGGCTTACAAAGAACAGTACGCCAAATGGCGGTATGAGGATCTTCCGATCCTACCGGAAAACTGGAAATATGAAGTGCCAAAGGATAAGAAAACGCAGCTTGCCCTTTTGTGCCGATTGATGAAGGACAAACGGGTGGATTCCGTGGTATGCGCTACGGATGCCGGACGAGAAGGAGAACTGATCTTCCGTCTGGTCTATGAATATGCCGGATGTAAAAAGCCTATGGAGCGCCTTTGGATTTCCAGTATGGAGGATGCGGCGATCCGTGAGGGCTTTGACCATCTCCACCCCGGCAGTGATTACGATAAGCTCTATGATGCGGCGGTCTGCCGGGCAGGAGCCGACTGGCTGATCGGGATCAATGCCACCCGGCTTTTTTCTGTCCTGTATGGTGTCACCCTAAATGTCGGCCGTGTTATGTCACCGACACTGGCACTTTTGGTACAGCGTGAGTCGGATATTGAATCCTTCATCAGTAAGCCTTTTTATGTGCCGGAAATCACCTGCGGAGGTTTTACTGCTTCCGGCGAAAAAATGACGGAACGATCCGAGGCTGAAAAAATCCGTATGGACTGTGACCACAACTCCGCTTTTGTGCGTTCTGTGGAAAAGCAGGTAAAAACTATACAGCCTCCCCGCCTTTATGACCTTACAACTCTGCAAAGGGAATGTAACCGTATTTATGGCTATACGGCTCAACAGACCCTTGATTATGTGCAATCTCTCTATGAAAAGAAGCTGGCAACCTATCCGAGAACGGACAGCCAGTATTTGACGAAGGACATGCAGGCAACCGCCGCTTCCCTGATCCTGTGGCTGCGTGACAATATGACCTTTGGAAAAGGCTACGCCGGAGAGCCGGACATTGACCGGGTAACAGATGACAGCAAAGTGACTGACCACCATGCCATTATCCCAACTGTGGAAATCGCACGGACAGACCTGTCAGAGCTTCCTTCCGGGGAGCGGGATGTGCTTACCCTGCTTGCCGTCAGACTGCTTTGTGCCACAACGCAGGTACACCGATTTGAAGCGGTCACCGCTATATTGGACTGCCAGGGATATACTTTTACGGCAAAAGGAAAGACTATTTTACAGTCCGGCTGGAAAGAGGTGGAACGGATTCACCGTATGAGTATCAGGCAGAGTGAAACGGAACACAAAGAAAATGAAGCTGTCGCTCTCCCTGTGCTGCAGGAAGGACAGACTTTTGAAGCTGTATCAGCAAGTCTCCGTGAAGGGAAAACTTCACCGCCGAAACACTATACGGAGGACACACTGCTGTCCGCTATGGAGACTGCCGGTGCGGAAGATATGCCGGAAGATGCCGAGCGTAAAGGATTGGGTACTCCGGCTACCCGTGCGGCAACACTGGAAAAGCTGGTTTCTGCCAGATTTGTACAGCGAAAGAAAAAGCAGCTCATTCCTACGGAAAAAGGAAAGAACCTGATCGCAGTCCTGCCGGACAATATCAAATCTCCCATCTTAACTGCAGAATGGGAATCCATGCTGAAACAAGTGGAACATGGCGAACTGTCGGCAACATCTTTTATGGATCAGATTGCAGATATGAGCCGGACGCTGGTAAAAGAACATACTACCCCGGAAGAACGTTTTGCGGATCTGTTTCCTTCTTCCAAAGGAACTGCACACGAAGCCGTGGGGGTATGTCCCCGCTGCGGTGCCCCGGTATTTGAAGGAAAGAAAGGTTTTTTCTGCGGCAACAGGGAATGTTCTTTTGCTCTTTGGAAAGATAACCGTTTCTTTTCCAGCAAGAAAAAATCTATCACAAAGTCTGTGGCAGCGGCTCTTTTGAAAGAGGGCCGCATTTCTATGTCCGGGCTTTACAGTGAAAAAACAGGAAGGACCTATGATGCGGAAGTGATTCTGGATGATACCGGCGGTAAATATGTGAATTTCAAGCTGGAATTTCCAGTAAAGAAAGGCAGGCGTAAATGAGCGATCGAAAAACCTTTGAATATGGCGGTTATCACTTCACGCCCATACGAAAATTTCACAAAAAAGAAGGCGACTTTTTCGCCATATCGAAACGGCTGGCAAGTGACCCCAACTTAGGGCTGTGTACCTATCAGGAGCGGCAAAAGGTACCCTTTGATTATAGAGGGTTTTATGCTGTTTCAACTGACAAAGAATGTGATATTTTCCGCTGCGAAGAAAATGGCTTGTTGTATGTACCGGGAAAAAACGAACTTTTTATTTACCATGAACCAAAACAGAAAAAGCGGAACTCTATCGCCGATGCCCTTTCACAGTCCAGGAATGTTACTGATGCAACCGGAATTTCCGGCGGCAGACAAAGCAGTGACCCGGAAAGGTAGGCATTATGGCAGAGAGGGAATTAAAACGCTCGGAGCAGTCTGCAATCCGAAAGCTGGTTACAGAGCTTTGCGCCAACTATGACTCTCAGGATAAGATCTGCCTTCCCCTGGACAGTCCTTGCTACATGCTGAATAAATGGTGGACCGGTGCTTATTGCCGGTACTTTGAAAAAGCGGTGTTGCCGGTGGATGCAGCACTGGAATCAGCCATTACCGGCGAGGACACCTCCATGAGACAGAAAATATGCTCTGTGTGTGGAAAATCATATCTTCCTATAACCAGCCAGGCATATTGCTCCGATGCCTGCCGGGTCTATGCAAGACGGAAATCCGAGCGGAAACGCAAACGCCGGCAGCGGCAAAACCAACCATGATATGTCCGCAACTTAGCCCCAAAAGTCCTTGATTTTCAATGGCTATTCGCATCTGTTTTTAAGGGAGCTGTATAAGAATACTCCGGTGCTTTGAAATGAGGTTAAGTTGCGGACAAAACTTATATTTTAACAAAAACGATAGGAGGCGATTTTTTGAATATCAACACGATTACTGCAGAGGATCTTCGCCGTATGCCGGATAAGGAAGGACTGATTTTACAGGGCTGCGGCGGAGATCTGACAGAATGGGTGGACGGGATCAACGAAATGCTGACAAATGCAGGCATATTGAAAGATGGCAGCCAGTTTGAAAATGTGTTTGCTTTTCAGCACGGAGAACTGACCTGTCTGCTTTACCCTTTTGATGATGTGAAACTGGATATAGGGAAACTTGCCCTGTGGCGTTTACAGACCCATGAAGTCTATGGCGGCACATGGCTGTCGGACTTTGTGCCGAATTATTTAGGCGGATTTATAGAAACACCGGAACCATTGGCAGATAAACCGGACTGCCCTCTGATCGGAGCAGATGGGAACATTTTTAATCTGCTTGGTATTGCTTCCCGTACTTTGCGGGAGCATGGTCTAAAAGAACAGGCAAAAGAAATGTCTGACCGGGTATTTGCTTCCGGCAGTTATGGAGAAGCGCTCTGTATCATTGGCGAATATGTCAACATCACAGATTCCGAACCGGAGCATAAGAATTCTCTCCGTCAGCAGCTAAAGGCAACAAAACCGGCAGACCCAGTAAAAAAGCAACAAACTTCCAAACAGCAGGAACGATAAGGAGGGATGCGAAATGGAAAGGAAACGGACCTATGGTGTATGGGCAGTACGAAGCAGCACTTCTATTTTCGGACCGGCACAAAGCTGGTGCAAGGAAAATGGAAAACCGTTGGAGTTTGATAGCAAAGCCGACGCTGAAAACTATGCAAAGGAAGCCAACGAGCATACGACAGCAAATGTCCGATACTATGTGAAAGAAAAAGAACCGGAACCCGGCGCTGTTCGGAAAGGAACATCTCAACCGGAACTGGATGCGCGCAGCCATGAAGAAGTAATACCAAGAAATGATGCAGCGGAAAAACAAAACGAGATTCCGGGCCGACAGATTCCTTCTCAAACAGATCCGCTGGTAGAAATCCGCTCTGCGGTCCATAGTAATTACGCGGGTATGGTCGCTATGCTGGGTGCGGACAACCGTGTGTATTTGGGGCGTGAGGAACGTTGCCATTACCAGGATATGCAGCCATCTTACTATGACAATCAGGACGGTTCCCTGTGTTTTGTCTGTGATCAGCCCGATATGTATTATTTTCTTTATGGAGAAGGCTGGGCGCATACCCAGACGGAAATGTTGGAACGAGGGCTTACCTTGCGCCAGTATGAAGAATTTGCGAGACTGCAAAATGGGGTCCTTGCACAGTTTACCACCCAAAGAGAAATTCTGTTTGCCGGACAGCCGTTTCAGGCGCCGGAAAGTTATCTTCGCAATGCGGAACTTTATGAGGAAGGACAAACCGGGAACTACAATATGCTGGATGGCAGGCTGAACAACGAACCTCCTGTGCGCCCGGATCTGACAGACGGACAGACGGATGAAGAAATCCGGGAGCTGGTGCCGGAAGCAAAGCCGTCTTTGATGGACCGTTTGAAAGCAGACAAACCGGAGCATGAAGCAAGGCAGATGATCCCTCCTGTGCCGGAAAGGGAACGCTGATGGCCGGGGTAAGATTTGAGGATGTAGATCTTTTGGGTGCTCTTTCCCGTATCGTAGATCTTCATACCCAACATTATAAAGAGGACTTTGACCTGGATAAGGAACTGATTTCAAAACTGGCTGTGTCAGACCGTTCAGAGGATAAACAGCTTCTTTGGATGTCACGCCCTTGCGGAACCTATACCCTGCGCGAACGGGAAGTTTATCTGGATGGAAGCCATGAAAATAAAGTGTGGCGGTTTTACCAGGAACAGACAAATGATCCCGTTTTGGCTTATGCCATCTCTTTGAAAGAAGTCAGGGACGGAAAAATATTTGGCAATCTCTATCCGCTAAATTATAGAGAACATGTGGAACGGATGAAAAAGCTGACCTGTCCAATCGGAAATGTAGCCGTTGCATTTGCGGATGGAAATGTTATCACGATTCCCTATCAGGAACGGAGACAGCTTATGAACCGGTTTATGCCAGAGCATGGAGCCCCTAAAACAATGACTTATCTGCCGGAAAATGAGCCGGAGCTGATGATGATTCTAAAACGGGAACGCTTCAAACGCAGCTATCATGCGACAGCCGGAAATCTGGAGGAATATCTTGATAAGCTGGAAAAGACCACCCTGCGGGAAAAACTCAAAAGAGCAAAGACGGTGGTTTCAACACAGGAGGTCTCATCTCATAAAAGAGGGTTGGAACGATGAAGGGCGGGCATAACAAAAAATCCGTCCGCGTCGAATTTGTCATGTCCGAACCGGAGGCCGAACTGGTAAAAGAACGCATGGCGGAACTTGGCATTACCAACCTGTCGGCATATCTGCGAAAGATGGCCGTAGACGGTTACATCATTCACCTTGATATGGGAGATATTCAGGAAATGATCCGGCTTCTCCGCATTTGTTCCAATAACTTAAACCAATATACCAGACGAGCCAATGAGACCGGCAATATTTATGCCGCAGATATAGAGGACATCCGCACCCGTCTGGACAGCCTTTGGGATGGCATGGACAAACTGATCCGGGGATTTGCAAACATTTCATAAACAGCCGGAAAGCCGTTGCTTTCTTTTTGCCGTCACGGTAAAATTTTTATAAGGGCAGATGCCCTTCTGAAAGGAGGCAAAGCGTATGCGTTTGATAGGTAAATTACTGGCACTTCCCTTTATGCTGGTTACGGGGATTCTTTATCTGGTATGTAAATTTTTAGTGGTTCTTTCCGGTGCGGTACTTGGGATTCTTTCTGGGATCATCTTTCTGGCGGCATTGGTGCTGTTCTTTGTCGCAGGATTTTTGCCGGGTCTTGCATGGCTTATGATCGCCTTTCTTATCAGTCCATACGGTCTGCCTCTGGCGGCTGCATGGCTGGTAGGGATCATTGGCGGGGCAAACAGTGCCTTAAAGGATTTTATATTTGGTTAAGCAGATTTGGCGGGGCGCATAGGCAGCCCCGCTCTTTTTCTGCAATTATAACTTCTCTGATTGGAATTAAGTTAAGGAGGTGACGAAAATAGCGACCACAAGACTGATGCCTCTGCATGTAGGAAAAGGTCGGAATATCTCTACTGCGATCTCAGATATTATTGATTATGTAGAAAATCCGCAGAAAACCGATTTTGGAAAATTCATTTATGGCTATGAGTGTGATACCCGGCTTGCTGATGCAGAGTTTCTTCTGTCCAAACGACAGTATGCAAATCTGACCGGCAGAAATCAGGGTGCAGATGATGTGATCGCCTACCATCTCCGTCAGGCATTTAAGCCCGGCGAAGTTACGCCAGAAGAAGCTAATCAGATCGGCAGGGAGCTGGCACTGAAGCTCACAAAAGGAAACCATGCCTTTGTTGTCTGCACCCATGTGGATAAGCACCATGTCCATAATCACATCATTATCAACTCTACTACACTGGACTGTCAGAAAAAGTTTCGCAACTTCTGGGGCTCTACCTGGGCAATCCGGCGAATGAATGACAAGCTGTGTTTGGAGCATGGACTTTCGATTGTAGAAAATCCGAAACCCAGCCGGGAGCATTATGGCACATGGCTGGGAAATAAAAAGCAGCCTTCCTTTCAGGAGCAGATACGCATTGCTATTGATGCTGCATTAGAGGAAAAGCCAAAAGATTTTGAGGAACTTCTACAGAAGCTGGAAACTGCTGGGCTGGAAGTCAACCGTGAAAGAAAACATCTTCGGTTCCGAGTTCCGGGACAAGAAAATTATACCCGATGCGATACGCTCAAAGGCGATTATACAGAACAGGCCATCAAAGAACGGATTGCCGGTACACGGACAGTAAAACCCCGCCATGCCTTTTCTAAAAAAACGGTTTCCAAAGTTGGATTGCTGGTTGATATTGAAGCTGCAATCCGTTCCGGCAAAGGTCCCGGTTATGAGCGTTGGGCAAAAGTGTTCAACTTAAAACAGCTTTCCCAGGCAGTGCTCTACTTAAAAGAACATGGCGATATGGGTTATGAGGATCTTCTGGAAAAAGCCAACGCCGCTACCACTAATTTCAATACCTTATCCGTTCAAATTAAAGATTTAGAGTCAAGAATGAACGCCAATGCCGAGCTACAAAAGCAGATCGTAAACTATGCGAAAACGCGGGCTGTCTATGTAGAATATCGCAAAGCCGGGTACAGCAAAAAATACCGAATAGTACATGAGGCTGAAATTCTGCTGCACCAGGCGGCAAAGAATCATTTTGACGAGCTAGGAATCCAAAAGCTCCCCTCTGTTAAATCTCTCCGGGAGGAATACACCGATCTTCTGGAACAAAAACGGAAAGCCTATTCTGCCTATAAGCAGGCCAAAAATGATATGAAAGAACTTCATAATGTTCGGGCTAATGTGGAATATCTATTAGAGATTTCTTCCCCACCGCTACCGCAGCGCAGCACAGAAAAATCACGTCAATAAGGTTTGTCAGCTTTTCGTTTTCAGCGTTCCAACGGAACGCGCAGCCATTGCCACCGGCAATGATCTCAGGGGTTTGGGGATATGTCACCAACAAGCATTTAGCAGGAATTCCGGGAACGGGATTTCTGCTAAATACGCAATCTTACGTAAGATTGCATTGCTTGCCGGTAGTATCGTGAATTTCTGATAACCAGCTTCACCCAAAATTCGGGACAAGTCTTATTATGCCGAAACTTAGATAAAGCTCATATATGAAACTTTCGGTATAATCTAAGATTCGGTATAACAAATGGTATCATGAATTCCTGATAACGAATTTATGCAAAGTTCATTTCTGGACTTCTTTTTTTTAAAAAATGGACTTGACATTTCGAATGCTGTTTGCTATTATATCAGTGGTATATATCAGTGATATATACCACTGATATAATACTCGGATATGCTATATGGTTGTTATAAGGAGTGTGATTTTATGACGGAGTGTTCTGCAACCCAAAATAAAATATTGGAAATTGGAAAAAAAGAATTTCTTGCTAAAGGCTTTAGGGGGACCTCCCTTCGTGGCATTGTTAAAGAAGCTGGTTTTACTCAGGGGGCTTTCTATGGATATTACCCGGATAAGGCTTCTCTTTTTAACGCATTAGTGTCTGAGGCCGCAGATAGTCTTATGGAACAGTTCAAAGCCGCGCAACAGGCACATTTTGAGTTAATACCGGAGGATAAAGCGGCCAAAAGCAGGGAACTATCAACGGATTATTTGAACAATTTTATTAACTTTATCTATGACAATTTCGATGCTTTTAAGTTAGTGGTTTGTTGTTCAGAAGGAACAAAATACGCAACTTATATTCATGATCTGGTGGAAATTGAAGTTGCCCAGACAGAAATCTATTATGAGCAGCTTCGCCAGCTTGGCAAGTTGGAAGGAACTATCAGCCGTGAACTCCACCACATGATCACAAGCGCCTATTTCACCGCTGTTTTTGAAACGGTGGCTCATGATATGACGAGAGAGCACGCAATTCAATATGTAAATGAGCTTGCCACTTTCTTCAACTGCGGCTGGGATGGCCTGTTAAGGCTCAAATGAGCCTTAATTTTTTACCCATACGGTTAGCTTGTTCTAACTAATAAAATTCAGGAGGTTATTATCATGAACAAAAAATCACAGAAACTGCAAACACGAGATTTTATTTCTGTCGGTATCTTCTCGCTTATTTATGCGGCTGTCGCATTCATCATCGGTGGGATTGCGCAGATGACACCCATTACTTTCCCGTTTATGCCGATGATCGTAGCTTTATTTACAGGAACCGTATTTATGCTCTACATAGCAAAAATTCCCAAAAGAGGAGCTATCACAATTCTTGGAATTATTTCAGGTATTCTTTTATTTATCACCGGGATGTTCTGGATGATGTCAGCATTTTTTGTGGTGTTGGGTATTATCGCAGATTTCATCTGCGCATCCGGTGGATTTAAATCCTTTAAAAAGAATATGGCGGCCTATTGTTTATTTGCGCTGTCTCCTATGGGAGCCTATGTCCCAATGGCAATTATGCCGACACAGTTTGATGAGTTTATGAGCAAAAAAGGAGATGTGTCTTCTTTTTCTAGTGTAATTGATTCCATTGGCGCAAACTGGTGGGCTATTCCGGCGATGCTGCTTGGGACAATTCTCTGTGCTTTCATTGGCGGCTTTATTGGCAAAAAACTGCTGAAAAAGCATTTTGAAAAGGCGGGGATTGTTTAAATGAAGATAGATCCCCGCACAAAATTACTAATTTTAGCTATAACAAGTATTTCCGTCTTTCTGAATGGGAGTATTACGATTGAGTGTATTTTTGCCGCATTACCTTTTCTGCTACTGCTTAGTACAAAGAAGATTTATACGGCTTTAAAATATGCGGCGTTGTTTCTTGTGTTACTGGCAATTCAGTTTTGGCTTGTTCCCTTATTGCCAGTGAGTGCCGGCGGCATTATTTATATGTTTGCGGTTTATATTCGCAAGCTGATTCCCTGCTTTATGTTAGGAAGTCTGCTTATTTCAACCACGCGTGTCAGTGAATTTTTAGCTGCGGTTGGAAAGCTCCGCTTGCCGAAAGGGTTCACGATTTCTCTTTCTATTACCCTGAGGTATTTTCCTACGATGGGGGAAGAATGGAATTCGATTAAGGATGCAATGGCTCTGCGGGGGATACCTGTAACAGCCGCAGGGATTCTCCGCCATCCTATGCGGACGATGGAGTATACTTATGTCCCCATGCTGGTATCTGCTTCTAAAATATCAGATGAAATTACACAGGCCGCCATTACAAGAGGCATTGATCATGTACAAAGACGTACCTGCATGGAAACAGTTCGTTTTCATGTGATGGATATGCTGATTTTGGTTGTGTATATAACCGTGATTATTCTTGCGTTCCTGGCAAATGGAAAGGGGTGGTTCTGATGATTTCTTTAAAAAACGTTTCCTTTTCTTATGACGGGCAGGAGAATAATGGGCTGCATAATGTTTCCCTTGAGATTCCAAAAGGACAATGTGTTCTGCTGTGCGGGGAAAGCGGCTGTGGAAAGACCACAATTACACGCTTGATTAACGGGCTTATTCCACATTTTTTCAGCGGAGAACTGTCAGGTGAAATTTCTGTATGCGGGCTGGATGTAACGAAAACCGATATTGCGGATATTTCAGACTATGTAGGCTCTGTTTTTCAGAACCCACGCACACAGTTTTTTAATACAGATACAGACAGTGAAATTGTGTTCGGTTTGGAGAATCGGGCTTTGCCGCAAGAGAAACTAAAAAAGAGCCTTGAGAAAACCAGCCGCGAATTAAATTTGTCTGCGCTCCGTAAAAGAAATATTTTTGAACTTTCGGGCGGTGAAAAACAGAAAATCGCTTTTGCTTCTGTTTATGCAACAGAATCAGAAATTTTTGTCTTAGACGAACCATCCTCTAATCTGGATATGGGAGCTATTGAAGATCTGACTGATCTGCTTCAAAGAGTGAAAGCGCAGGGAAAAACGATTATTATTGCGGAACACAGGATCTGGTATCTGATGGATGTTGCGGATCGTGTTGTTTATATGCACGGTGGGAAAATTCTGAAGGATATGACGCTTAACGATTTTCAGGCATTGCCCGAAAGTGAAATTCTTGCCAGGGGGCTTCGGTGCAGAAGCCTGTCTCATGTTAAGAAAACTGCTATTGCTCCAAAAACAAGCAGCAATGAGTTAGAAGTGCAGGGAATATCAGTCCGTCTTGGAAAACGGACAATCTTTCAAGATCTGAGTTTTACTGCTCATGGCGGAGAAGTCATTGCTGTTGTTGGGAAAAACGGTGTGGGAAAAACAACGCTTGCCCGTGTCCTGTGTGGATTACAAAAAAATGATAGTGGGGCTGTATTGCTACAGGGAAAGGCTCTTGCGGAGAAACAGCGGAGAAAGTGTTCTTACATGGTTATGCAGGATGTGGGGCATCAACTGTTTACGGATAGCGTAGAAGCCGAGTGTTTGCTTGGTGTGAAAGCCCCAGACACCGCAAGAGTTGAAAAGGCGCTTGAATGGCTTGATTTGTTGGATTTCAAAGACCGGCACCCACTCTCCCTTTCGGGGGGACAAAAGCAGCGCCTTGCCGTAGCGGTCAGTCTGCTTTGCGAAAAGGAGTTATTGATTTTTGACGAACCCACTAGTGGGCTTGATTTAAAAAGTATGCAGGAGGTGGGGAGGCTTGCAAAAGAATTGTCTGCACAGGGGAAGATACTGCTGATTATTACCCATGATTATGAATTTATCCAGACGATTTGCTCTCGTGTGCTGGTCTTAGAGGATGGGAAAATATCAGACGATTTATCTGGAACCATGCGCGGAACGGTTTTAGAAAAAATGAAAGGAGCAGAAAATGGAACAGAAAAAAAATAACACATTCAGTTGGGTCCTGCGGTTTGCAACACAGTGCAAAGGGAAAATGACAGCCTCTGTCTTACTGGCGGTACTTGGCTCTGTGTGTGGGATTGTACCCTATTTTGCGGTTTCGCGGATTGTGATTCAGATTTGTGGACAGAATTATGACCTTACTTCCATTGGTTTCTGGGCGCTTACCGCACTTCTCGGCTATCTGGGGAGCACCTGGTTTGGAACGATTTCTACCATACTTAGCCATCGTTCGGCTTTTACGATTTTAAAGAATATCCGGACGGAGTTGACAGCGAAGCTCTCCCGTGTACCCATGGGTTATATTCTGGATACACCTTCCGGTAAATTCAAAACCCTGCTGGTGGATACGGTGGAAAAGCTGGAGCTGCCGCTGGCGCACATGATACCAGAGCTGACAGCGAATATTCTTGTCCCGCTTCTGATGATGGTATATCTTTTTATCCTGGACTGGCGCATTGCCTTGATTTCGTTGATCACGATTCCCATCGGTCTTGCGTGCTACATGGGAATGATGAAGGACTATGCAAAGCGGTATGACCGTGTACTGACTGCGGGGAAAAATATGGATGCCGCCATTGTGGAATATATTGGCGGCATTGAAGTCATCAAGACCTTTAACCAGAGCGCCGCTTCCTATGGCAGATATGCGGATGCCGTGATGGAAAATGAAGCGGCAAAGACCACCTGGTTTAAGCAGACAAACAGCTTTTATGTGGCGGGTATTTCCATTATGCCCTCCTGTCTGCTGGGTGTGCTGCCTTTAGGCGCGTATCTGTATATACAGGGCAGCCTGGAAGCATCGGTTTTCATTACCTGTATGATCCTCGCCCTTGGATTGGTCAAGCCGCTGATTCAGGCGCTGCAATATACGGATAGTCTTGCTATGGTGGATTCCACGGTCAAAGAGATTACAGGGCTTTTGGAAACGGAGGAAATGCAGCGGCCGACAGAACGGGTAACGCTTCCCAATTCGCATATCTCTTTCCGGGATGTTTGCTTCGGATATGGGGATACGGAAGTATTACACCAGATCAGCTTTGACGCGGTGCCGGACGGTATGACGGCGATCGTAGGGCCTTCCGGTTCAGGAAAGTCAACGGCGGCACGCCTGATCGCTTCTTTCTGGGAGGCAGACAGCGGGGAAGCGCAGATTGGCGGCGTGGATGTACGGAATATTCCACTCTCACAGGTCATGGATACCGTGGCTTATGTATCCCAGGACAATTTCCTTTTTCATCTGTCCGTGAAGGAAAATATCCGCATGGGAAAGCCGGGGGCAGAGGATGAGGAAATTGTAAATGCCGCAAAGCAGGCGAGCTGCCATGAATTTATCTCTGCCCTGCCAAGGGGATATGATACGCTGATTGGAGACGGAGGCGGGAGTCTGTCCGGCGGGGAGCGCCAGCGCATTGCCATTGCCCGGGCAATCTTAAAAAACAGTCCCGTGGTGGTGCTGGATGAGGCGACTGCTTTTACCGACCCGGAGAACGAGGCTGTCATTCAGGCGTCAATCAATGAACTGGTGAAGGGAAAAACATTGATCGTCATTGCCCACCGCCTTTCCACCATCGTAGGAGCCGACAGAATACTGGTAATGGATCAGGGGTGCGTCAAAGACCAGGGAACGCACGAAGAGCTGTTAAAGAACAGTTTCCTTTACAGAGAGCTGTGGACTGCGCATATCAGCGCAAAAGATATGGGAGAGGAGGCGTCAGCATGATTCAACTGATCAAACGGCTGTTAGATTTTTCGGGGAAACAGCGAAAGAATTTGATTGCTTCTTTTGTTTTCAGTCTGCTGGATTCTGTCTTTGAGATGATGCCCATCATGGCGATCCTTACGGTTCTGTCAAGGCTGCTTTCGGCGGCGGAGGGAGGCGTTATGCCGGTTTCCACGCTTTGGGTATCCTTTGCCATTATGGTGGTAAGCATTGCCGGACGGATCTTTTTTAACAACTTATCCTGCATTCGGAGAACGCTTGGCAGCTTTTCCATGTGTTCGGAAAAACGGCTGGAAATAGGCGAACACATGAAGCACGTGCCCATGGGGTATTTCAATGAAAACCGGCTGGGCGAAATTGTAGCCGCCGTGACGACCACCCTGGGAGATATTGAGAACAATGCCGTTATGGTTCTGGAAAAGGTGGCGGGAGGATTTATCCATGCCCTTGTCATAGGCGTCTGGCTGCTTTTTTATGAATGGCATATCGGACTTTTGATGTTTGCGGGATTGGCTGTCTCCATGCTGGTCTATGGGGGAATCCAGAAAGCGGGCAAAAGACTGTCTCCCAGACGGCAGGCTGCGCAGGCGAATCTTGTGACAGGTTTTCTGGAATATATCCAGGGAATGGGCGTTGTAAAAGCCTTTGGATTGGGAGAAATGTCGGGAAAATCAGTCAATCAGGCAATCGAGGAAAGCGCGGACGCCAACATCATTCTGGAAAGTGCTTTTTCCTCGTTGACCGGCGTTTACCAGACGATTTTCAAACTGGCAAAATCAGCAATTTTAATCGTTGCCCCTTATCTGCTGTTGGGCGGTGAGATCACGCCTGTCAAGTGCCTGCTTCTGCTGGTGTCAAGTTTTATGATCTACTCCAGTGTGGAACTGGTGGGAAGTATGGCTTCCGTGGCCCGTGTCATTGACGCTTCCCTGGACCGTATGGATGCCGTTATGGATACGCCGGTACTGGATGAACATGGCGGGGATATTTCGCTGGATCATTATGACATTGAGCTTGCGCAAGTTTCCTTTGCCTACAGACAGGAAAATGTATTGCAGGATGTAAGTGTGACCATTCCGGAGAAAACAACCTGTGCTATCGTGGGACCTTCCGGTTCCGGCAAAACGACCCTTGTAAGCCTGATTGCTCGTTTTTGGGATGTGCAGAAAGGAAATATCCGTGTGGGCGGCCATGATGTAAAAGATTTTACCTGCGACAGCCTGCTGAAAAATTTTTCCATTGTGTTCCAGAATGTTTATCTTTTTGAGGATACGATTGAAAACAATATCAAATTCGGCAGACCGGACGCCACGCCGGAAGAAGTGATCGAGGCGGCGAAAAAAGCGTGCTGCCACGAGTTTATATCGGCATTGCCGGAAGGCTACCATACCCTTGTGGGCGAGGGCGGAGCCACTCTTTCCGGCGGGGAACGGCAGCGTATTTCCATTGCCCGCGCGATCTTAAAGGATGCGCCGATCATCATTTTGGATGAAGCGACCGCCAGTGTGGATCCGGAGAATGAGCGGGAGCTGCAGGCGGCGATTGCGGAGCTGACGAAGGACAAGACGATTCTTATGATCGCCCACAGGCTCTCTACGGTCCGGAATGCCGATCAGATCCTTGTTCTGGATAAGGGGCGGATCGTCCAGCGCGGCACACACAGGGAACTGATGGAAGAACAGGGGCTGTACCGCCGTTTCATCCAGATGCGGGAGGCGGCAATCGGCTGGAACCTCAGAAGAAAAGAGGAACTGTCGGCAAATGACGGAAACCTTTGAAATACTATAAAAATCAGGAGGAAAATTTCAATGAAAACAACGCAGAAATGGAATGTCAGGGATGTGATCACCACGGTGCTGCTTACGGTGCTGCTCATCGTCATCCAGCTTATTGTGAATATGGTCTGCATGGCCAATGATTTTGTCAGTATGGTGCTGTCCGTGGGCTTTACCATGTTTTTGTGTGCGCCTGTTTATTTCCTTATGGTAAGCCGGGTACATAAGCGCTTCGTGACGCTGGTCTACATGACCATACTGGGACTTGTGTTCCTCATCATGGGAAACTGGTATCTGCTCCCCTATTATATCATCGTTGGTATCATCTGCGAGGCGATTTTATGGAGGGATGGCTGGGAATCCAAAAAGAAAATGACGGCAGCCTGGTCGGTGGCAAGTCTGCTGTACAATGGCGTGAACCTTCTGCCTATCTGGTTCTTCTGGGATACCTACGAAGCCTTTGCACTCTCCAGCGGTATGGAGCAGAGCTATATTGACTCCTTTGTCCACTATTATACCTCCGCAGGCTGGTTGGCGTTCATCATCCTGTTCACAATGCTCGGCGGATTCCTTGGCAGTCTGGTCGGCGGGAAGCTGGTCAACAAGCATTTCAAAAAAGCGGGAGTCCTGTAATGCGCCGCGGGAATTTTGCCATTCCAGTAAAGCTGTGGGCGCTTGCCTGTACAATCATCGGCATATCTCTGACTGCGGACACGGTGCTGACCTGCGTCCTTACGGTCACGGGATTTGCCTATCTGGGAGCACAGCGCAACTGGCGGCTGCTGCGCTCCATGGCAGTTTTTTATGCGCTGCTTGGGATTCTGCTGTACCTGATCCGGTTCCATGACTTTCATCCGGCGGTTTTCTCGGAATTTTATGTGCTGATGTTCTGGACCCTGACGCCGGTGTTCCTGGTGTCCTGGGATCTCATTACCACACCGCCCGGCGAATTGGCGTCCTTTTTATCCCGTATTCACACGCCGACTCCTGTAATTCTCGGCCTGCTGGTCATGTTCCGTTTTTTTCCCACCATGAAGTCAGAGCTGCGGAGTGTCTGGCTCTCCATGCGCAACCGGGGATTGACCGCGCCGGCCCAGCTTGTCAGCCACCCGGCGGCATCCTGTGAGTATGTGTTTGTACCCTTGCTGCTGCGCTGCCTGCAGATCGCCGACCAGCTCTCTGTTTCCGCCGTAGCCCGCGGAGCGGAACGGCCTGGGAAACGGGGCAGCTATTATGGAAAGAGGGCCGACGTCTGCGATTCTATATGGCTGGCGCTCTGGACTGTGGTAACGGCGGTGTTTCTTGTTGTGGGAGGTGTGCGGATATGATTACTCTGCGGAATGTGTCATTTCAATATGAGGGCTGCGGGGAGGGTGTCCATGATATCGACCTTATCGTGCATGACGGGGAATGTGTCGTGCTGACAGGTCCGTCCGGCGGCGGAAAAACGACGCTGACAAGGCTGATCAACGGTCTGGCTCCCTCTTATTATCAGGGAACGCAAAAGGGTTCCGTATCGGTAAACGGCACGGAGATTACAACACTTCCCAGTTGGAGGATTGGGCAGGAGATTGGAAGCGTGTTCCAGGATCCCAAGAGTCAGTTTTTTTCCTCGGAGCTTGCCGGGGAGATTGCCTTTGCCTGTGAAAATTATGGAATGGCGAAGCAGGAAATACGGACACGCACGGAGGAAGCGATTGCATCTTTGGGATTAGATGCGCTGCGCCTGCGCCCTCTGGATGTGCTGTCCAGCGGCGAGAAACAGCGCGTGGCGGTGGCGTCGGTCTACGCGCTGCGGCCCCACACCTATGTCTGCGACGAGCCTACGGCAAATCTGGACAGCGAGGGAGCCGCAAGGCTTGCGGACATACTCCGAAAGCTGAAAGACGAGGGAAACACCCTGATTATAGCGGAACACCGGCTGGCATGGCTGAGCGGCATTGTCGACCGTTTCGTCTATGTGTCGGAGGGAACGATCCAATGGGAAAAGACACCGGCGCAGATGAGGGAGCTTTCAGATGAGGAACGAAAACGGTACGGCCTGCGGGAAATCGCGGAAACGGAGATTTCTCTGCCGATGCTTCCCGCAAGCGCCGGGGAGGAACACCTTTTCTGCAGGAATCTGACCTGCAGGCGAAAAAAGGCCATCATTTTTGAAAACCTGAATTTCGCTCTGCCTGCCGGGCAGATTACCGCCGTCACTGGTAAAAACGGCGCGGGCAAAACTACCCTTGCCATGGCGCTGACGGGGCTGCAAAAGCCAGGCAGCGGGGAGGTCTATATCGGCGGCAAAAGTCTGTCTGCCGGAAAGCGCAGAAAAGCGGTGTGGTACAGCTCCAATGATACGGGAACCCAGTTTTTTACCACCAGCGTCACAGACGAACTGCTGCTTCATTCCGATGCTTCTCCCGGTCGGCTGGAGCGGGCCAGGGCGCTGCTGAAAACACTTGGCCTGTATGCTTATAAAGATGCGCACCCGGCCGCCCTTTCCGGCGGTCAGAAGCAGCGGCTTTCCATTGCTTGCGGGCTGTTATCCGGCAGGGAAATCCTGCTGTTAGACGAGCCCACGTCAGGGCTGGACGGGGGAAATATGCGCAAAATTGCCGCTGTATTGACAGAGGCCGCAGCCGAAGGAAAAACGATACTGGTCATTACACATGATAAGGAGCTGATGCAGTCATGCTGCAATTTTCAATGGGAGCTGTGTCAATGACTACTGGCAATAGTGTGCAGGTTGGAGCATATTATTAGCGCAACGAGTTTTCAAAAGTTAAAAATAGCTTTTTGGCAGGAAAGTTAAGAGGCAATAGCATGTGAGAGAACTTATTATGGAGAGGAATGATGGCGAGAATAAATAAAATCAAATGGGAATTTATTCTGTTATAAAAGAAGTTTATTAGTGATACTTAGAAAGAGGTGGAAAATAATGAAAGCAGAAGAAAGATGGGCTGAACAAGCAACCTATATGTATGATTTTCATATTCAGGAGCTTCAAGAAACAGGACCAGTGTGGGAAAAACTTTTGAAAAAATATTTAGGAAATATACCGGGTAAAAAAGTTTTGGATGCAGGATGTGGAACTGGTTTTTTGTCAGTTATTTTAGCTAAGAATGGGTGGAAAGTCACAGCAATAGACAACAGTTCAGATATGCTGGAACAGGCAAAAATAACTGCTGAGCAGTATGGATTATCTGAATATATTACTTTTTTGAAGCGAGATGCAGAACATACAGAGTTGACGAGTGATACATTTGATGCTGTAGTCTCTCGCCATGCTTCATGGTTATTTAGTGAACCAACAACAGCATATAAGGAGTGGTTCCGGTTACTTAAATCAGGTGGAATATTGATGAATTTGGATGCGAATTGGTGTATACCATTAGGAACTAGTGAAGCAGCAGCGCAGTTTGCGGAAGATGAAAAAGAACTAATAAAGCGGTATGGTGAGTTCCAAGATCATTACCATGATAAGGAAATGATGGCGGCTTTGCGACAACTTCCATTAGCATTTCAAGATCGCCCTGAATGGGATAAAAAGGTTTGTGAGAATTTAGGGTTCCATTCAATCGAATATGATTTTCTTTTAGATGAGGGATATTGGAATCCTTTTTTATCATTGCGGTACCGTGCTATTCCAACCTTTATGCTAAAAGCTAAAAAGTGATAGGGGGTGAAATGTTTGAGCCGGAACGAAAACAATTACTTAGGAAAACAAAACTCTCTAAAGCTGTAAAAGAAATAAACTCACTAGAACTACAGGAGAAAGTGGAAAATAGGTATGCTAAATTACTTGCTGAGAATACGTTGATTCATCCGGTATTAAAAAAGCATTTGCGACAGTCTATTTTGCCTGCTGTAGCTGTTTATGAAGTGCTATTATCTGCAGGTATTTCAAAAGAAATAGCCTTTCAGGTAATACGAAGTTCTGTGTTAGAAGCGGCAAGACCAATGACAAAAGCATTTCAGACTGCTGGAAGATTACCGTTCTTTTTTTCGCTACTTAGAAAAATGTGTTCTTTATCAGTTAGAATGGAATTTGGCGATCCAGGCTGGAAGATGGAATGGAAATGAAATGATTGTAATGGAATCGAATGGAACTATCATGAGTGCTTTTATGTTGATAGGTTAAAGTATTATGGTGTTCCAGAGTTGGTTTCTATTTTCTGTGAAAGTACAGTTCGTTTCTACCTATCAACTAGGATTTCTTGTCTTTAATTGGAAGTAAAACAAGCGATTAAATGAGAAGAGTTATTATAGCCGAATAGGTAAAAATGCGATAAGTTGAAGATACCTTAAAGTTTTTAATAGGAGGTGGTGGACTATGGGAAATTAGCCGTTTTGGATTTAGGGGAACCCGGCAAACAAATTGGGGAAAAATTGTTTGTTTTGCTGGATGCAGAGCAACAAAGGGAGTTAACTCATTATGTTCTTACCAGGAATAAACAGGATTGCGCTCCTGCTGAAAATTCATATGTTATTTCTCATACTTCCACCCTACAGGCAGATGTAGAATTGCCATTGACAGAAATCCAAGAAGGTGAGCTATATTTTTGTTTGGAAGAAAGGGAGGTATCTATCCGAGGAGAAAAGGTGGATTTGTCAGCCAGGGAGTTTAATACTCTTTATTTATTGCTTATGAACCGAAAACGGGTAATGACTTTTGAAACCATAGCCTACCATGTGTGGGGTGAGGAATATGTTGAGAATGAGCTTACTGCGATCCATAACATAATGAGTCGGCTACGACAAAAGCTCAAAACATCCCCTGATATTTCAGATTATATTATCAGTGTGCGTGGTGTTGGCTATAAATTTGACACCACATAGCAAAAGAAGTGAAATTACAACATTTTGACTGGTTTCTGGTAGGAAGGTGAACGGAGATTGATTGCTATACCATATATAATGTCCCCAAAGTAACAGATTGTGGGGAGTATAATAAAAGCATACCGTTCTAATCTGTTTGTGCTCCCCCGGATATGGGGGCAGACATGCACATTTGTAAAGTCCAATATTTCCACAGAAAACGACAGCGATACAGACGAATATCTTTTAGTGCCGCAGCTCAAAAGGCTGCGGCGCTTTTTGTATCGACATATTTTTATCTTTTCTCCCTGCAATCTGCAAAATGCCCCTTTGAGCGTGCGCCTGAAACAAAACAGGTACGCGCTCTTTTCTTGTCTGCGGACAGGACAAGCCTGACTGATGCTGCTGTTGCAGAAAGCAGTCCTGGATGCAGATCCCCGCCCTCTGATTTCGATTTTGCCTGTCAACTCAAAAAATCGAAATTGGAGGATCATCTATGAAAGAGATCAATCTGCGGGATTATTACCCGTTTTATATAACAGATACCATTGTGGAAGTGCCAGATGAAGTGGCCGACCTGCTTTATCAATATAAACTGAAAGAGGCAGCCTATGCCCTTCGTACATACCGGCACAAGGCATATTTTTCGCTGGACTATGATGCAAATGTTGAGCGGGACGCTCTGGTAATTGTTCTGACACCTGCCGATATTTTCGAGCAGAAGGAAGAAAACGCAAAGCTGTATAAAGCGCTGGATTCTTTGCCGGAGAAACAGCGTAATCGGATTTCTTCGCATTTTCTGCTTGGAATGAGCTTATCAGAGATTGCCAAAAGTGAAGGCTCTGCTGTTAGTTCAGTGTATGAAGGAATCCAGCGCGGACTCCGACGCTTGAATAAAATTTTGAAAAAAATGGAGGCAGACCCCGAAAATAACCCTCAAAAATGAAATGAATAATAGAGGGATATATTCGGCGGGACAAGCCTGACGGGTGTGGCGGCGCACATGCGCCCGCCCACCCAACTGAAATACTGTCATAACTGCCACGCCCCTCGCCTGTTCCTTGACAACTGAATATACGCTGTTACAGGTACTTCATTCTGTGTTCCGAGCGGCAGATGGGGCGGCGCGGCGACAGGCAGCCTAAGGAGGTGATGAATCCAGGCTGTCCGAGCGATCAACGCAACCTACGAAACCGGCTGTGGCAGGCCGGACGCGACGACGGCACAGATCACAATGGTACTTCTTCACGGCTCCCTAAAGACTTGGGGAGAGTTCCTGCGGCGTACGCCAGCTCTGGCAAAGCGGCGGCGTATGCGGGGCTATGATGCGGATAAGCTCCCCGCAGCCTGTGACAGCCCCGTCCTTATTCACATGAGGACTTGCCGGGGATGCGTGGCAAATACGGCAGAGAAAATCGAAATCAGATACAATGGGTCGGATTTATGCGCTTAGTAGCCGTAGGTCCGACCTATTCATGTGGTTTTGATAACCAGAAATTTTCAGGAAGGAGTTGGTATTATGGAACATACAACTGCTGTTGGCGGAACCGGCGCATTGGTAGACATTCGGGAGGTTACAGTTGACAGGGAGCTTTCTCGTGAGGATCGGATTGCTGAATTTGTCCGTCAGATTAAAAATCCTTACCGCTTTAAGTGTGGGCGCTTTACTGTCCATGCCAGTTTTGCCTCCGGCGGAGCCACTCTGGAGGAATGTATCAAAGGAATCCTGCGGTAAAGCCGGATATTTTTCAGTAAGGGGCTGACTTTCCCGCAAAGTCGTGGTAGAATAAGAATCGGAAAAGGAATTGAATACGGCATAGCCACACTTCTTGAATTGCGGGGATTTTTCTGCGCAATGAAAGGAGTGTTTTTTATGCAGGTTTACAAAACGATTAAGTATATCCGTCTTTCTTATACGGATGACAAGTCGGTGGAAAGTGACAGCGTTGCCAACCAGCGGCGGCTGATCGACGACTACATTGCCCGGCACCCGGAAATTGAGGTTGTTGCAGAAAAGATTGATGACGGTTATAGCGGCGTCCTTTTTGACCGTCCGGCCTTCCAGGAAATGATGCGGATGATTGAGCAGGGAGAAGCCAACTGTGTGATTGTGAAAGACCTCTCCCGTCTGGGGCGAGAGTATATAGAGACTGGCCGCTACATGCGCCGGGTGTTCCCGGCTTACGGCGTCCGTTTTATTGCCATCAACGATAACGTGGACACAGAAAATGACGCTGCCGATGACCTTACCGTCTCCGTTAAAAATATCATGAACGAAGCATACAGTCGGGATATTTCCATAAAGACCCGAAGCGCTCTTGATATAAAGCGGCGCAGCGGTGATTTTGTTGGAGCTTTTACTGTTTATGGTTATGTGAAAACCGGCGACAAGCATAAAGGTCTGGAAATTGACGAATATGCGGCGGGCGTGGTGCGGGATATTTTCAGAAAGCGTCTGGAAGGGTTCAGCGCCTCCCATATTGCGGATGAACTGAACCGGATGGGCATACTCTCTCCGCTGGCGTATAAACGCAATCACGGGATGCCCCACGCCAAAGGCGGCTATACGGACCGCAAGGACTGTAAATGGTCTGCGACTACCATTATCCGCATTTTGCAGGATGAAACCTATACTGGAACGCTGGTTCAGGGAAAGCAGACAACGCCCCACTTCAAGCTGAAAGAGCGTGAGGACAAGCCTTCTTCCGAGTGGGTCCGTGTAGAGGGCACACACGAGGCGATTATCCAAAAGCATGATTTTGACCTGGTGCAGCGGCTCCGAAGGATTGATACCCGCACCTCTCCGAAGTCAGATAAGGTCTACCTGTTCTCCGGCATTTTGATTTGTGGGTGCTGTGGCTGCCGCATGACCCGCAAGACGAACCGATATAAGGATAAGGAATACCATTACTACTATTGTCCGACCGGTAAGAAGAACGGCTGCACTTCCTCCGTCATGCTAAAGGAAACGGACCTGATCGAGTGTGTGCAGGACAGCCTAAAGGGGCACATTGAAAATGTAGCTTCCCTGGACGCGCTGCTGTCCAGTATCAGCCAGGAGCGGATCAACCGGGAACTGGTTCAGGAATATACCGCGCAGATCAAGGCAAATGAAAAACAGCGGGCGCAGATTGAGGGTTTCAAGACAAAGCTCTATGAAAACCTGGTAAGCGGGATTCTTACCAAAGAAGAATATCTTTCTTATAAACGAAAGTACAATGCCGACATTGAACTTCTGCAAAAAGCGATTGCCGAATGGGAAGAACGCCTGACGGATGTACTGGAGAACCGCAGCGAGCGGAACCGATGGATCAATCATTTTATGCAGTTCTCCACGATGGAGGAAATTGACCGCCGTGCGGTCATGCAGCTTATCCGCAGTATTCGGGTAATTGGTAAGGACGAGTTACATATTGAATTTAACTATCAGGATGAATATAAAAAGGCTGCCGCACTGGCGGAGCAGATCGCGGAACAGGCCACAGAAAGGAAGGTGGGCTAAATGGCAAGAAAAAGCAGGAAACAGACGGAATCTCCCATGCCGGCGCCGTCCTTATATGTATATGTGGCGCTGTATATCCGGCTTTCCGTGGAGGATAACAAGAAACGGGGCTGCTCCGTGGAGAACCAGAAGCTGGTGCTGAATGATTATCTGGCAGATAAACCGGATTTTGTAGTCTATGACACATACATCGACAATGGTCTGACGGGTACCAATTTCCACCGCCCCGGATTCCAGCAGATGCTCTCGGATATTGAAGTAGGCCATATTAACTGTGTAATCGTCAAAGACCTTTCCCGGCTGGGGCGCAATTCCATTGATACCGGCTATTATATTGAGCAGTATTTTTACGCGCACAATGTCCGTTTTATTGCGGTCACGGATCAGTTTGACACAGCGGACCCCGGCAACCTTCACGGCGGCATTATGCTCCCCCTGAAAAATATGATAAATGAAGCCTATTCCCTGGATATAGGCAGGAAGATCAAGGCGCAGGCAAGACAGGCCATGAAAGACGGCGATTATATCGGCGCACGGGCACCCTATGGCTACCGGAAAGACCCGGATAACTGTCACAAGCTGCTGATCGACGAGAATACGGCCCCTGTTGTGAAACAGATTTTTGAATGGGCTTATGAGCGCGTAGCGTTGAACCGCATTGTCCGTAATCTCAATGAAATGGGAATTGCGGCGCCAAGCCACTACAAAAAATCTACCGGCGAAATCACCAGCCCCGGTCTGATTGGGAGCGGCAAATGGCAGACCCGCACAGTAATGAAGATTTTGGAAAGCGAGGTTTATACCGGCGATCTGGTGCAGGGCAAGACAAAGATGGTGGATCACCGGCAGGTCAAGGCGGATGACGACAACCTGATTATTGCCAGACACACCCATGAGCCGATTATCAGCCACGAACTCTTTATTGCGGTGCAGGAATACCGGAAACAGGTCTGCGAGGAAAGCCGGGCGGTTCACAAACGCGCTTATACCCCCAATATTTTCAAGAGTAAGGTGTTCTGCGCCGACTGCGGCAGGAGCCTCCACCGGCAGCGGGCGGAACGGAAGAAAGGCTCGGATATTTACTGGTTCCATTGCCTCACGAACAGCCGTGTGGCAAAAGATACCTGCAAAGGCGTAATGATGCAGGAAACAGAGCTGATTGCAACCGTCACCACTATTTTAGAAAAAGAGCTGTCCGTTGCTTTGGGTATGTCGCTCCCTCTCTTTCAGTTGGAGGCAAGGCAGAAACAGAAAAAAGACGGGCTGAAATCTCAAATGTCTGCCAAACGGCAGGAAATAGAGAAACAGCGTCGTTTAATCCGGGGGCTGTATGAAAACTTCGTACAGGGCATTTTAACCAGCGAGGAATATTTTGAACTGAAAGCAGGTTATGAGGAATCGATCACTGCCCTTTCCGGCGATATTGAGGCGCTTGAAAAAGAGATGGATGCCCTGGACGACCAGCTTGTACGCTACCGTGCTATGGAAAAGGATGTAAAATCACTGGCTCAGGACCATGTGTTGACAGCGGAACTGATTGAACGGCTGATTGAGCGGATTGAGATCGACCACGAGCGCAATATCCGTGTTTCTTTCCGGTTTAAGAGCGAATTTCAGGGGGAGGCGGCAAAATGAAGCAGAAATATGTGATTGCCCTTTATATCCGCCTGTCTTTGGAGGACTTCAAGACAGAGAGTTTGAGTATTCCCAATCAAAAGCTGCTCCTTCGGGAAAAGGCCATGTCGCTGCAGGAATGGGATAACAGCGAAGTCCTGGAATTTGTTGATAACGGCCATACGGGTACGAATTTTGAGCGTCCTGCGGTACAGGAGCTTTTAACGATGGTGCGGGCCGGTAAGATTGATTGTATCATTGTGAAAGACCTTTCCCGGTTTGGCCGAAACAGCATTGAGACCGGCTATTTCATTGAGCGGGTGTTTCCGCTCTACCATACCCGGTTTATCTCCGTGAGCGACGATTTTGACACCGCCAATTTCAAAGGAGATACCGGAGGAATCGACATAGCTTTTAAGTATCTTATCAGCGAGTGTTACAGCCGGGATATGTCTATGAAAACGAAAAGCGCCAAATACGCAAAGATGCGCCGGGGCGAGTACCAAAGCGTCATTTGTCCTTATGGCTACCGCAAAAGCGCAGACGGGCGCATGGAGCCGGACGGGGAAGTGGCGGGGATTGTCCGTCAGATATTTGAATGGGCAGCCGATGGCAATACCGCCGCCGAGATTACGAGAAAACTATATGCGCTCCATATCCCCACACCGGGGGAATACCGGAGGGATAAAGGCAAGGATCACTATAATGTTTCCCGGACACATGGCGTCTGGAACAGTTCAACGGTTCTGCGTATGCTGGAGGATCAACGGTATATCGGTACCTATGTGATCGGTAAGCGCAAGGTACAGGAGATTGGCAGCCGCTGCATGAAGCTGAAAGACGAAAGCGAGTGGTTCAAGATCCCGGACCACCACCCGGCAATCGTAAGCAAGGAACTGTTTGAGAAAGCCAATGCTTCCATCAGGCGGTTCTCCATTCCAAATAAAAAGCGGCGTGAATACCTTCTCCGTGGAAAGGTATTCTGCGGATGCTGCGACCATGCCATGTCACTTAGGAATGATGCCTGGTTTTACTGCCGTCATTCCGAAGTGGCAGAAAATCTTCCCTGTCATGGGGTAAGGGTAAAAATGACGGAACTGGAACGGGCTGTTTTTGAAATAATCCGGGCGCAGATGCGCCCAGCTCTGGGAATTGACAGCAGCAAAGACAAGCTGGATTTGCAGACGGTTCAGCAGGCCGAGCATGAAGATAAGCTGCGCTCTATCCAGGATAATAAACGGCAACTCTATGAACAGTATGCACTTGGAGAGATTGACCTGGAAACCTACAGGAAACAGAAAGCGGTATATGATGCGGAGCTGGTACAGGCAAAGAATGTCCATGCCGCTATTACCGCACAGACTAAACAGATACAAAGCGATTACGAGGCAAGGCTGAAACAGCGTGAAATCGTTCAGGAGGTAGGCAATACCGACACTCTGACGCAAGCCCTGATTGACCGGCTTATCCGTAAGGTATATATCTTTCCGGGAGACCGGATTGAGATTGAATATGTGACGCAGGACTTTTTAACAGCGGCAGAACCGGAAAAGGAGGCATGAGCCATGAACGCCGTATGGAACAGCTACGGGCAGCTATGAGGCTGCCCGGAAACTTCAAAAAAAAGTTTCAAATTTTTTTGTCGTGGGCTTGACATACGGGTGCCTGAGATAGTGAACTCTAACCACATCTGCGCACACTTGAATAAGCAAATGGCGTCACTTACAGGACTGAAGGCAGGGATTCCGCTCGTGTCAGGGGCAGGTGACAAGGCGGCAGGATGTCTAGGTGCGGGAATCGTCGATTACGGAGATATGATTTTTGAAGCCTCCTCCTATGGAGAGGTGAGCTGCTGTGTGAAGGAATACCGTCCGGACATGGAGGCAAGACGGCTGGATGTCATTCCCTCTGCTATCCCGGGAGACTTCTTTGCCACTCATTTTGTCGCCGGTTCGGGAATTACGCTGGACTGGTTCATGAATACCTTTGTAAAGCACGAAGGCATAACGACGAGAGAGATGTTCGCACAGATGGAGCAGATGATATCCGGCATAAAGCCGGGCTGTGACGGCGTCATGGCAGTCGGGCTGCTAGGCGGCAGCTCTATGCCGCTTGACGGGGCGCTCAGAGGGATGTGGATGGGGTTCGACTGGAGCCATTCCCGGGAACATTTTTATAAAGCGCTTCTGGAGAGCTTTACCTATGATTTTTCTCTTTCGGTAAAAAGTATCGAAAGGCTGTACCCGGAGTATGCCATGGACAGCGTCAAGATCATCGGGGGAGGCGCCAAATCTCCGGTATGGAGCCAAATGTGTGCAGATGTACAGGGTAAGACTTACGCCGCACTCAACCGAGAAGATGTGGCGATGTGGGGAGCGGCGCTTCTGGCTGGAAACGCGGTCGGTATCTTCGGGGATCTGAAGCAGACGGCAAGAGAGCATGTCAGAGTCATCAAGGAATATAAGCCCGATGCAAAGACGGGCAGAACATACAGGAAATATATGGACTTGTACGACAAGTACACGGTCGAACTGCATGATTTTTACAAACGCCTGCAGGATATTGCGCATGAGGCAGAACAGGAAGGTGATGGATTGAGATGAAGGCTTATGTGATGGATGAAAGTAGAAATATGAAGGTACAGGATGTGCCGGAGCCGATTGCGACAGAAAACAACGCAATCATACAGATAACGTATGCGTCCATCTGTGGAACAGATTTCCGGACATTTATGAAAGGGAATGAAAAGATTACCCCTCCGCGTATCCTGGGACATGAATCTGTGGGGGTGCTTACTCATGCAGGGGCATATGCAAAGGCGTACGGGCTTAAAGAAGGAGACCGGGTGACGGTGGCGCCGGCTGTCGGCTGCGGGCAATGCTGGCCATGCCAGACAGGACATACGAACATGTGTGACCACCTGGAGACCTTCGGTTTCCAATATGAAGGTGCATTTGCAGAGAAGATGGAAGTGACGAAGCAGGCAATCAAGATGGGAAATGTGATAAAAGTGCCGGATAACGTTCCAGACATGTCGGCTGTGCTGGCAGAGCCGACGGCATGTGCATTAAACGCGCAGCATTATCTGAATATACAGCCGGAGGATACTGTCGTCATATACGGCTCCGGGTACATCGGATGCATCCATGCAGAGCTGGCAAGACTTGCCGGGGCCACGATGATTATCATGGTGGAAATCGCCGAGGTGAGGGCAGAGATAGCAAAGAAGATGATACCGGGCATTATCATGATCAATCCGAAGGAACAGAATACGGTGGAAGAGGTGGAGCGGATAACCGGGGGGCGTGGCGCCAATGTGGTTATCACTGCACTCTCGGTGCCGTCCGTCCATACAGAGGCACAGATGATAGCTTCCAAGATGGGGAGAATCAGCCTGTTCGGAGGACTGGCAGGTGACGGGAAAGGATATATTGACAGCAACCTGATTCACTATAAGGAGCTGTCCGTCCATGGCGTCCATGCGACGACTCCGGCGATGATGCGGCAGATTCTGGCATATGTAGAAGAAGGAAGGCTTGACTTGGAGAAATATGTCACGCAAGTATGTAAGCTTGAAGACATCCAGGACGGGTTTGTCTCCATCAGAGACAAGAATGCACTGAAAGTTCTCGTAAAACCATAAGTAACATATGTTACAATATGTGTAGAATTTGTTATTGACATTTGGCAGACACGGTGATACTATCAAAAAGAGGAACAAAATATACTAAGTAATGAACGAATGTTCATTAAGGAGGGATAAGATATGCCACAGAAAATGAGAGCAGTACGCCTGTTTGCACCAAAAGACATTCGATGTGTGGAAGTGGATGTTCCGGAGATCGAGAAGGACACGCAGGTGCTGATTAAAGTAAAGAGCTGTGGAGTGTGCGGCTCCGATATACCACGTGTTATGGTAAAGGGTACGTATCACTTCCCCACCACGATTGGACATGAATTTGCCGGACAGATTGTAGAGTGCGGGACAAAAGCACAGGGTGGCTTAAAAACCGGGGACAGAGTATCGGTCATGCCGCTGCTTCCATGCGGGACATGCCAGTATTGTAAAGTGGGGCAGTCACATCTGTGCGATACATATGATTATTATGGCTCCAGACGTGACGGCGCGATGGCAGAATATATCGTGGTCGAGTCCGGGAACTGCCTGAAGCTTCCCCAGAACGTAAGCTACGACATGGGGGCGATGACAGACCCGGTATCCGTAGGGCTTCATGCCGTGCGCAAGGTGAGGATGGAGGCCGGAAAAAGTGCCGCCGTGTTTGGTCTTGGGGCTATCGGATATATCACCGTACAGTGGTTAAAAGAGCTGGGATGCACGAAGGTATTCGCCGTAGACGTGGCGGATGAAAAGCTGGAGCTGGCTAAGAAGCTCGGGGCTACCTATGGAATCAACGGAAAAGATACGGATGCGGTGAAAGCTATCAAAGAGTTGACCGGCGGCGAAGGTGTAGACATCGCAATCGAATTTGCAGGAAGCAGGTTCACGCATGTCCAGGCCGTCGCGTCGTGCAAAAAGAATGGGGAAGTCGTATATGGAGGCATTACGTATGATGACGTCACATATCCGAACAGCACGATAGCTGCCATATTGCGGGGAGAGCTCACGATACACGGAAGCTGGAATTCATCCATCAACCCGCTCCCGATCAATGAGTGGATGAGCGCTCTTGAGTATATGAATCTTGGCAAGATAAATGTAGAACCATTGATAACACACAAGGTCCGCCTGGAAGACTGTAAAGCAGTGTTTGACATGATGTTCAACCGGACGGAAGTCTTTACAAAAGTGCTGTTTGCACCTGAGATGCAGTAGCAGCTTGGCAGAGAGGAAGACAAGGTGGAGAGAAGAGAGATTGAACAACTGGTCCGCGCGCATATGGGGCAGAAGCTGGAGGCAGAAGGAAAGAGAGCATACATTGTCGCGGCGAACTGGAAGATGAATATGAGCGCAAAAGAGACAAGAGCGTTTCTAAGAGAGCTGTGCGATACGAAAGTGCCGGAATACCTGGACATAATCATATTCCCCCCGTTTCCTTACCTGCCGGACGCTCAGAAGATGCTTCGGTATGAGACAGTGACCTATGGGGCGCAGGACGTCGCGGAACAGGACAAGGGCGCGTATACGGGAGAGGTAAGCGCCGCGATGCTGGCCGACTGTGGCTGCTCTTACGTTCTGGCCGGACATTCGGAGCGCAGGGCATATTACGGTGAGACTTCAGATATCGTGGCACGGAAGGCGTCAAAGGCGCTGGAGTACGGTGTCGTTCCGGTCATCTGCATCGGCGAGACGTTAGAAGAGCGCCGAAGCGGCGCTTATAAAGAAGTATTGAAGGGGCAGATAGAAGCTGCTGCAAAGGTATGCAAGGAGAAGCCCGCACAGTGCATCATCGCGTATGAGCCGGTGTGGGCTATCGGAACAGGCGTCATCCCGACGATAAAAGAGATTGAAGAAACCCACCGTTACATTCATGATGTCCTGGCGGCGGGCAGAGATGCCGGGGACTGTTCCCGGATCTTGTATGGCGGGAGCGTCAATGCAAATAATGTGAAAGAGATTGCTTCCGTACCACATGTAGACGGCTTTCTGATAGGCGGGGCGGGCCTGAAGGTGGAGAGCTTTAAAAACATAATCAAACAATTGAGTCTGGATGGATGCCTATGAAGATCAGCAAGGAAGAGATCAGCTCCGTCATACACCGGGTGCTCCTGTATTACATGAAGAAAAGAGATATGTCAGAAGATTCCGATAAGATATTGTTCATGATTCCGGGCTATCCAATCGCACCAGAGGAACTGGTTGCAGAGTATGAGCTATATAATGAATTAAAACGAATGGAATTCTTTCTGGAGGAGGCATGCCCTGCAATATGTGCATCCGGTACGGCAGGGGTTCTGTATAAGAGCAACAGAGAAGATGTGAGAAAGGTGTTCGGAGCAATCAAAACTTATGAGAGACTGGAGATTTACGCCCCTTCCGTCGGCTTCTTAAGGAACTTAAGGGAAGGAAAAGAGGAAGATATATTCGTAAAGGCTGCCCTCTGCTTCCTGATGATGAAAAAGACCGTGAAAGTACGGCTTCCGTATGCCCCCGGAGAGCTGCCGGATGGCAGGTTTGCAAAACAGATCAGGGATCTGGCGTCAGATCTCTGGGATATGGGAGTCTCCTTTGCGGGGCTCGTACCGGGATTTGAAGTCCTTGGGGCGGAAGCGTCAGAGACGGACAGCCTTATCACAGAAGAGCTGGTGGAGACGTATTATGAAAGAGGATACCGGGAATTAACGGTCAGGGAAGGCGCTGTCGTGACACCACTCGCGCTTGAGAGGGCGAAAGAGCTGAACATACATATTGCAGCAACATAATAATTTAAAATACGAAAAAGAACGGAGGTCAGAGGCATGGAAATATCTACCTCGCAGATATCCCGGTACATCCTGGATCTGCAAAACGAGTTAAAGGGAGATAGTCCTTCGCCGGCACATATGACGGCAGGAGAGCATGGCATATTCAAAGATGCGGAATGTGCGATTATGGCGGCGTCTAATGCACAGAAAAGGCTGATGGAATATTCCCTCAAGGACCGGGGAAGGTTCATCGAAGCCATGCGTGCCGCGGCGAGAGAGAACGCGCGCAGGCTGGCGGAAACCGCACATGATGAGACGGGATATGGGCATGTGGAGGACAAGGTGGCCAAGAATCTATTGGCAGCAGATAAGACGCCGGGGATAGAAGACCTGAAGACGATGGCCGCAAGTGGCGACGACGGGCTGATGCTGACAGAGATGGCCCCATATGGGGTGATTGGCGCAATTACGCCGTCGACGAATCCTACGGCAACCGTAATCAATAACGGAATCGGCATGGTCGCAGGTGGTAATGCTGTCGTATTTAATCCGCACCCGGGGGCGAAAAAGTCGTCCCTACTGGCAATTAGAATCATGAATGAGGCAATCGTAGGAGCGGGCGGGCCGGATAACCTCCTGTGCGCGCCAGAAGAGCCGACTCTGGATACGAGTTCTGTAATCATGTCCCATCCGCTCGTCAAGCTTCTCGTGGTAACGGGGGGAGAAGCGGTCGTTCGGACGGCGATGAAGACAGGGAAGAAATGCATAGCGGCAGGCCCCGGTAACCCGCCGGTCGTCGTAGACGGTACGGCCGACATCAAGAAGGCGGCAGCGGATATCGTTAAGGGCGCCCACTATGAAAACTGTATCCTGTGCATCGCAGAAAAAGAAATCCTGGTGGAGTCGTGCGTAGCGGATGAACTGATTCGGGAGATGGTAAAGGAAGGCGCCTATCTGGCCGATGAAAAGGAGCTGTCTGCAATCGTCGAGAAAGTAATGATTACAGCAAAAGACGGATCATACGCGCCAAATAAGAAATATGTAGGAAGAGATGCCTCGTACATACTGAAAGAGGCAGGAATCCGTACAGACAGGGAGGCGAAGATTATCATCGCAGAAGTGCCTTTTGAGCATCCCCTCGTCATGACGGAAATGCTCATGCCGGTGATTCCTGTGACGAGAGTCGCGACGGTGGAGGAGGCGATAGAAAAGGCGGTGATTGCCGAGAACGGATGCCACCATACGGCCATGATGCATTCGGAGAATGTAAATAATCTCACGAAGATGGCGCGCGCAGCCGATACGACAATCTTTGTGAAAAATGCCCCATCCTACGCGGGACTTGGGATAGACGGGGAAGGATATACGACGCTTACGATTGCGACACCGACAGGTGAAGGCCTGACCTCTGCCAAAAATTTTACAAGATCCAGACGGTGTACGCTTCACGGATCGTTCCGCATCGTGTAGAGAGGTGGCCTATGAAAGAACAGTTGTTAGATAAAATCAGGAAGGCCGGTGTTATCGGTGCCGGAGGTGCAGGCTTTCCTACACATGTCAAGCTGGACTGCAGCCCGGATACCGTCATAGCCAATTGTGCCGAATGCGAACCGATTATCAAATCAGACAAGTATCTGATGGAAGAATATGCTGACGAGATCGTGAGCGGTATGGAGAGTGTTCTCTTTATCACTGGAGCTTCCAGAGCTGTCATCGCAGTGAAGCATAAGAACGAGAAGGCAGTTGAAAAGTTAAAGCGGGCCATAGGAGGCAAGAAAAAGATATCGCTGCATCTGCTTGACAACTACTATCCGGCGGGGGATGAACAGCAGATTATCTATGAAGTCACGAAAAGAGTCATTCCCGTCGGAGATATTCCGATAAAGGCAGGGTGCGTGGTGCTCAATGCGCAGACCTTGTACCAGATTTCGCAGGCGGTAGAAAAGCAGCCGGTGACAGGCAGGATGGTGACGGTGGCAGGGGAGGTGCACTCTCCGTTTACGGCGATGGTGCCAATCGGCACGCCAATCCCGTATCTTCTTGCGCTGGCGGGAGGTACGACTGTGGATGAGTATGCCATGATTCTGGGCGGGCCTCTGATGGGACGGGTATCTGATTATCCCGAACAGGAAGTGGTGACGAAGACGACGAACGGTATCATCATCCTTCCGTCAGAGCATATGCTCGTGCAGAAGAAGACAGACGACTTTGACCATCAGTTAAAGATAGCAAAAGCAGCCTGCTGCCAGTGTAACTATTGTACGCTTATCTGCCCGAGAAGCAATCTGGGCCTTGGGGTACAGCCGCACAAGATTATGCAGGCGCTGACACTTCACAACGCAGGACTGCTGGCAGACGGCCAGGCAGCCCTCGGCTGCTGCAACTGCGGCCTGTGCACTTATGTGGGCTGCAATATGGGTCTGTCGCCCGGCCGGTTCGTCACGGCGGTCAGGCAGGAGCTTCTGGCGAAAAAGGTAAAGAGCAGCCAAAAACCGGGGGCGGTCAACGCCTTCCGGGATGAGTCGAAAGTTCCTTCCAAACGGCTGGTCCAGCGGATGGGATTGACGCCATACGATGTGGATATCCGCTATGCAGGCGTCATGGAGACGCCCGGTACGGTGAGAATCCTTCTGAAGCAGCATATCGGGGCGCCATGCGTGCCTGTGGTGGAAGAAGGAGACATGGTGGAAGCGGGACAGTGTATCGGCAGCATGAAGGACGGTTCCTTAGGTGCAGACATTCATGCATCCTTGAAGGGGACAGTGACGGCGGTAAATGCAGAGTACATAGAGATCAGCAAGGGATAGGGGTGTAAACATGGGATTGTCTATAGGAACAGTAGAATTAAACAGTATCGCGTCAGGAGTGGCTGCCGGCGACGAGATGTTAAAAGCGGCAGATGTTAAACTTGTCATGGCCCAGCCTGTCTGCCCGGGCAAATATGTGCTGCTTGTGGCAGGAGATACTTCAAGTGTCGAGACTGCTGTAGAGGCAGGAAAAAGAGCCGGCAGGGACAAGGTTGTAGACTCTATCATAATATCCAGCATAGATCCTGACGTGATACCTGCGGTTATGAGGACCACGGCGCCTGAGCAGAAAGAGGCGGTGGGGGTGATTGAGACCTTCTCCCTTGCCAGTGCCATACTGGCTGCGGACCATGCGGTCAAAAGCGCGGCAATCGACCTGATTGAAGTACGGCTTGGCCGAGGGCTCGGAGGCAAAGCCTTCGTCATAGTGACCGGCAGCGTCAGCGATGTGACGACCGCTGCAGAGACTGCCCGGAGACAGTTGCGTGCAGAAGGGATGCTATTGAATATCGAAGTGATTCCATCTCTGCACGGGGACATGTATCAGTCACTTCTGTAATTGTAATGAGGTAACTATTAAATGACATATAAAAATATTATGAGGTGAGACATATGGAAAAAGAAGCATTGGGAATGGTAGAGACAAAAGGACTGGTAGGATCAATCGAAGCAGCGGATGCAATGGTTAAGGCAGCCAATGTACATCTGATCGGGAAAGAAAAGATAGGCTCCGGGCTCGTGACCGTCATGGTGCGCGGAGGTGTGGGCGCTGTGAAGGCATCTGTGGAGGCCGGCGCCTCGGCGGCAAAACGTGTCGGAGAGCTCGTGTCGGTACACGTGATTCCGAGACCGCACGCCGATGTGGAGGGAATCCTTCCCCAGTAATCAAGAGCGCCGGTGTAAGCCGGCGCCCGAAGAAGTATAGCATAATACGTATTTGGAGGTAAAGCAATGGGAAATGAAGCATTGGGAATGGTAGAGACAAAAGGACTGATAGGGGCAATCGAAGCGGCTGATTCCATGGTAAAGGCAGCCAATGTAAAGCTGATCGGGAAAGAGAAGATAGGTTCCGGGCTTGTGACTGTCATGGTACGCGGAGATGTAGGAGCGGTAAAAGCTTCTGTAGAAGCTGGAGCGTCTGCGGCAAAACGCGTGGGCGAGCTCGTAAGCGTACACGTCATTGCAAGTCCGCATGCCGATGTAGAAGGTATCCTTCCCAGGCCGGAAGAAAAGAAAGAGAAGGAAGCTGTAAAAAAATAGTGAAGCGAGAGGTGTAAGTACATATGGATATCGAGAAATTAATAGCTGAAATTACAGACCAGGTCTATAACAAAGTCTCGTCAGATATAAGCAGCGGCGCAGGACAGAGACAAGAAGGGGCAGACCTGGCAAAGTATATAGATCACACGCTTTTGAAGGCAGACGCGACGAAAGAGCAGATTATTAAGATATGTGATGAGGCAAAAGAGTATAAATTTGCTTCTGTCTGTGTAAATTCGTCGTATGTACCACTTGTGGCAGAGCAGTTGTCCGCCTCAGGGGTAAAAACATGCTGCGTCGTCGGTTTCCCTCTGGGAGCCGCCAGCACGGAAGCAAAAGTGCAGGAGACGATAGACAGCATCAAAAAAGGCGCGGATGAAGTGGATATGGTTATCAATATCGGCGCTGTCAAATCAAAGGACTGGGCATTTGTCAAAGATGATATCGAGAATGTCGTGCTTGCGGCACGCGGCAAAGCGCTGGTGAAGGTAATCATCGAAGCCTGCCTGCTGACAGATGAAGAAAAGGTGAAAGTCTGTGCCATCGCAAAAATGGCGGGCGCGGATTTTGTAAAGACATCCACGGGATTCTCGACGGGAGGAGCCACGGTTTCCGATGTGAAGCTCATGCGTCAGACGGTAGGAGAAGATATGGGCGTAAAGGCATCTGGAGGAGTGAAAGACTATAAGACTGCAAAGGCGATGATTGAAGCGGGAGCCACCCGCATCGGAACGAGCAACGGCATCTCTATCGCCGGAGGCGCTGTAAGCGGACAGGATGAAACGGGACATGCCTGTGTCGGCTGCGGTAACTGTACGAAAAAGTGTCCGTCAGGAAGAGTGGATATCGTTGTAACTGATAAGTATTAGAACAGGCTGAAAGAAGGTGTTGCCTTGTATGCGGCAAAGATAGTTGGAAACGCAGTATGCACCTGCAAGGAAGAGAGGCTTATAGGCCTGAAGCTGCTGGTCGTGCAGCCAATAAGCCTGCTGACGCTTCAGGACGAAGGAAGGCCGGTGGTGGCCGTCGATGCGGTGGGAGCCGGAGAATCGGAAGTCGTTCTCGTCGTAGCCGGAAGCTCTGCCAGGCAGACGGAAGTGACGGCAAATATGCCGGTGGATGCTACGATTATGGCCGTGGTGGATCATATAGATATCAACGGGAAGAAGATATTTGAAAAATATGAGGGCAGTGACAGGGACCCGGAATAAGACGGTGCAGACATGGAGGCGGGAAGATGCAGATTGCAAAGGTAATCGGAACAGTTGTGGCAACAGAAAAAGACAGGTTATTGGAAGGCGTGCGGCTGATGGTGATACAGCCTGTGGATTCCAGAGGTGAATGCACCGGGAGCCCGCTTGTGGCAGGAGACGCTGTCGGAAGCGGCATCGGCGAGACCGTCATCTATGCAAAAAGTAAAGAAGGAGCCTTCTGTCTTCCCAATCCTCAGGCGTGCTGCGATGCAGGAATCACAGCTATCATAGATGATATGTATACAGGATAGGCCGTGTACGTCTTAAGGGCAGGAGGGCCGGGGCATGATGATAGCAAGAGTGGTCGGAAATATCGTATCCACACAAAAACACGGAGACTATAAGGGGAAGAAACTGCTGATTATAAGAGCCGCCAGTCTGTCAGGAGAACTGTACGGGCCGGAGATGGTGGCTGTCGACGGGGCGGACACCGATTCCGGCATCGGGGATCTGGTGCTTGTCATACAGGAGGGCGGTTCTGCCAGGCAGGCGGCGAGATGCGGCCACAACGGCCCAATCGATGCAAGCGTAATTGCAGTGGCAGACAGTATCGAGACGAATTATGGGAATCTATATGAGTAGGCAAGGGGCATATCGTCCTCTTGCCTGCTGTGCATAAACGAGGTGAAATGATAAGATGGAATTGATAGAACAGATTAAAAAGAGAGCGGCAGAGAAAAACTGTACACTTGTCCTGCCGGAGAGCTATGATAAAAGAGTTGCACAGGCGGCAGTCGAGATAGCCCGGCAGCACCTGGCGAAAGTCGTACTGCTGTCAGACGGGACGAGCCCGCTGCCGGACCAGGACAGGATAGAAGCAGCCGGCATAAGCATCCTTAACTACAGACACGATGGAAGATATGAAGGCTATGTGCAGAGGCTGTATGAGCTGCGTAAGTCGAAAGGCCTGTCCAAAGAGCAGGCTGCGAAGCTGTTGGAAAATCCGCTGTACTATGGCGCGATGCTTGTTGAGGATGGCAGCGTGGACGGCATGGTGGCAGGGGCATGCCACTCCACCGGAGACACGCTGCGCCCCGCACTGCAGATTGTAAAGACCGCGCCGGGAATCCGGACCGTATCCGCCTACTTCCTCATGGCAGTACCTGACTGTACATATGGAAGCGGCGGGGTGTTCCTGTTTGCAGATTCCGGGCTAGTAGAGTATCCGGATGAGGAACAGCTGGCAGATATAGCGGTGGCATCTGCAAGAAGCTTTGAACAGATTACAGAAGAAGAGCCTGTCGTGGCAATGCTTTCTTATTCGACAAAGGGGAGTGCCAGTAACTTAAGGCTTGCGCCGGTCATCGCAGCGAAAGAGCGGGTGAAGAAACGATATCCGAATCTTAAGATTGACGGAGAGCTGCAGCTTGACGCCGCAATCGACGAGAGCGTAGCAGAGATGAAGTGCAGAGGCAGCCGTGTGGCGGGCAAGGCGAACGTGCTCATATTCCCGGACCTGAACAGCGGCAATATCGGCTATAAGCTCGTGCAGCGGCTCGCTAAGGCAGAAGCGTACGGGCCTATTACGCAGGGGCTGAAGCGGCCGGTCAACGACCTGTCCAGAGGCTGCGGCGTCCAGGATATCGTAGGGGTTGCCGCAATTACGTGCCTGCAGGCGGATGTCCCCATCTGACCGAATGACGGGGCGGTCTTGCGCATATGGCAGAAACATTCTATAATAGATACACAGACGAAAGATAAGACGGGAGGAAGCCATGCGTAACAGGCTGACAGGATGGCCAAAGCGCAGACCTGATGTAAGGGATGCCTACTTCATCTTTGCAGATGATGTTTTTACAGGCCATATGACCTACGGACAATTTACTACTATTTTAAAATTCTATCTGCTGATTTACCGGAGGGTTCTGATTGCAGATTCCTTTCTTCTCAACAATGCCCATCTGCACAGGTTCCTTCTGGAAGAAGGCCGGGAGCTGCTGGAAAAAGGGCTGATCGTATTGACCGCACGTTCGGATATATCAGAAATGAACGATCTGCTGCATCATTTCAAGCAGAGCGATACGCTGAATGATGGTCTTGAGGCGGATAAATTGAAACGTATTCTGGATCTCTATGATTTTAAGAAGACGATTCAGTGGGATAAAGAGAAGATATCGCAGAACTTTGGTGATAAAATCTACGCTTCTATGGATATGCTTCCTATATCCGATGAAGAGGCGAAGAAATTTGCAGGTGAGCTGGATGCAATGAAGGCGCGGCATTCGCTGACAAGGCAGTCTGTCTATCATTATCTTGAGAAGCAGTACGCCCCGGCAGATCCGGCGAGACAGGTGATAAAGAAGTATACAGATATCATATACAGCTTCAATATTCCTAATTCTCTCAATGTCGCCTCCGCATATCCAGAGCGTCTGCTGTCCAGTGAACTGCTCAGCCCGGAGAAGGTGTTTTTCCACCTTGCAGATGATACAGATATCGAAGCACAGCTTCTGCACGAGATTTGTTACCAGTCAGAAGATCTGATAAACGAGGATACCATATCGTGCGACCATCCGCTGATGTTCTATACAGCGGTGCTGGAGCGGCTCGGCGCCGGCGAGATACTGGCAATCAGAGAGATTGACAGTTTTGCCAGATACCTGGACGCTTTAAAGAAGAATGACCCGAAGGAGATGACGTGGTATTTTTACAACTACTGCCAGGAGAGCAATAAGCTGGCAGCAGCGATGATTTCTCGGGATTATACCAGTCTGAAGGAGAAGGGTCATAAGCTTACTATCCGCTCGAAAGTCGAGAACGCGGCAAAGGGGATTATCAGCTTTGGGCTTAACTTCGTCCCTTCTCCTCATGAACTGCTTGCACCGCTGGCGGATACCGTCATTACGGGCGGAATCTCTCTCATCAGCCAGAAGATATCCCATCCGCTGGAGAAAGAATATAACATCGGACTCATCGATGCATCGCGTGAGGCACATAAGCTGACGAATCAGAAGAAACATACGATACTTCACGAGACGGAAGACGCTTTCCAAATAAACAAAATCAGGGAGAATAGAAATGAAAGAAGTGTATAACAACGGATTCTACCAGGTGTTTGACGAGAAGGGCAGAATCAGAATCGAATCGGTAAATGGCGGTGCAGTAGTCGTTCCGGTCACCGCGGAAGGCAGATATATCATTCTGAAAATATACCGCCCTAACCTGCAGAAGACCATGCTGGAATTCCCAAGGGGATTTCTTGAGCCGGGAGAGGAGCCGGAAGAAGGCGCCCGGCGGGAGCTCCTCGAAGAGATTGCCGGAACTGGAGAAGTGTTCCACTCTCTCGGGACAGCGACGTTAGACAGCGGCATCTCTGGTACGGCCAATCATTTCTTCCTCAGCAGGAATACGTCATGTGATGCCACCCGTCTGCAGGAAGAAGAGGGGATAAAGGAACTGCTGTTCCTTGAGGAAGAAGAGGTCAAGGCCTGTATCCGGGATGGAGAGATTATCGATTCCTTTACCATCGTCGGCTTTGCGAAAGCGCTCGCCTTCATGCAGTGAGCGCCCGTTTAAACAAGAGTATCATATACCCGCCTCCCATAATAAATGGGGAATGGCGGGTTTTTATTTTCGTTCGTAAATAGAAAAAAATGTCGAAAAATGATGAAAAGTGTCAGAATATATGATAAAATTATATTGAATTATGACAAAATGGGAGGCATTCTAAGTATTTTTAAATGAGGAGGGTAAGATATGTGGTGTACAAAATGTGGTAAAGAATTGGATGAGAATGCGGTAACATGCGATGCCTGTGGTACGGAGGTACGCTCTGGTAACGTTACGGCGCAGGAGCCTGAGAAAGCATCCGAGGAAAAGCTTGAGGAAGTGGAAGTAACTGAGGAAATACCGGAGGAAGCATCAGAAGAAGCAAGTGAGGAAGTACCAGACGAGGCAAAAGAAGAGGCGAAAGTGTCAGATGAGGAAACAGAAGCACGAAAAACCGGTGATGAGAGCGGAAAGCCAGAAGAAGAGGGGGACAGTAAGCCGGCCGAGAGTGGGGAAAAGCGGTTTGACATGAGCGTTTTGAAAAAACATCGGCTGAAGCTGGCGTTGGGTATTGTGGTCATCATTCTGGCTGTTTACGCGGTCAAATATTATCAGGTAAAAGGTGAGCTTGCCAAGACAAATAGCAGATATAGTGAAGTGACTTCAGAATATAATTCTGTCTGCACGGAAAATACAACCTTGAAGGATAAGATCAATACGCTTGAACTTGAAAACGAAGAACTGAAAAATGGAGCTGCTTCCATGCTTGTGTCAATTAAGAACTCATACGAAGCGCAGAAATGGGATGAAGTTATAACCGCGGCTGCAGAACTGCATGAGAAATACAACGGCACGCAAGAGGATAAAGAAGCCCAGGAGCTTGCGAAACAGAGCCAGAGCCAGATAGATGCGGCGAAGGCGGCCGAAGAGGCGAAGAAAGCACAGGGATATGAAACTGGTATTACGTATGAGCAGCTCGCCAGGACGCCGGATGACTTTGAAGGGGAAAAGGTCAAATTCAGCGGTAAAGTGGTGCAGGTAATGGAGGGTGGATCCGATATCCAGATCAGGCTGGCGGTGAATGACAGTTATGATACGATCGTATATGGTTCCTATTCTCCTGATACGGTATCAAGCAGAGTGCTGGAGGATGACCATGTCACTATATATGGTACATCTGTGGGAACGATAAGCTACAAGTCCACAATGGGTGGGACGATAACAATTCCCGGCGTTTTGATAGAAAAAATAGACCAATAGCAAAATATGGTATTTACTTGAAAAATTTGTAAAATAATGATATGTTTAATCTGTATCAGTATCTACAAAACGAATTAATAAGGGTTTTAAGGAGGGAGAATATTGACGAAAAAACGAAAGTTGCTGATACTTTCGCTTTTCCTGTGCTTGAGTACCACGATGGTGTTCGGCATGGAAAGCAATGCAGAAGGAACGTCAGGGGAGCAGACGTCTGCAGTATCGGGAATGAAAGATGAGAACGCACAGCGTCTCGAGAAAGTTACCGGAATGGATGAGAACGGTAACGTCTTTGAAGTGGACGATTCAGACGGAACGTTTGAAAACGGCGGAAATGCACAGTATTTCAGGTCGGCGTCCAATGAGCTTGTTGTAAATTTCAATACGAAAGGTAATGCGGTCACAAATTATACAGAGGCAGCGTCCGGCAACGCCGGCTATACGAACGGCGCCTATGGAGCAGATGGGGCATACCTTGGTATGGAGAACGGCAAAGTAAAATTTATGATGTCAGGTGTCATAGGGCTTGTCTCGGCAAATGAAGTACAGGTGGTGAGACTTTCTGACACAGCAGTCGTCAGCGGCTACTATGTATCAGGAGGCAGGCTGATTCACGGCGTTGTGGGTGATATGACGACACCGGGATATGCATCCACGCTGGACAACGGGCCGGCACCGTCGTATCTGAGTGGCGGCACTACATATTACAGCTATGACGGACATTATTTTTACACGAATTATGGAACGATGATTACGGATTATCAGAAGAATACACGCTCCCATTCCGTAAATGCGAATAATCCATATTATAATTATTTCCAGTACCTGCCGCTCAGAAGCAGGACAGGATACAGCGCAGCGCAATTGAGCAGCGCTATCAATGGAAAGGCAACTTCTTCCTCGTCGAAGATGAGGAATACAGGAACACAGTTCATCAACCAGCAGAATACATATGGCATAAATGCACTCGTCATGGCCGGCATCGCGGCCAATGAAAGCGGATGGGGGACAAGCCCAATCTGTCAGAGCAAGAATAACTTGTTCGGGCTCAACGCAGTTGACAGTTCACCCGGGACAAGTGCCGATACATACGCCAGTGTGGATGAGTGCATCCGCCAGTTTGCCAACGGCTGGATGTCCAGAGGATATGTGTATCCGAATGATTCCAGATATAGAGGAGGATTCCTTGGCAATAAGGGCAGCGGCATGAACGTGAAGTACGCGTCAGATCCATTCTGGGGTGAGAAAGCTGCCGCTGTCATGTATACGCTGGATGCATCCGGCGGCGGCAAGGATTCCGGGAAATATACGATAGGAATCAAGGATACACTATATGGAAGCGGCAATAATGTGGATGTGAGAAGTTCCAACAGTACATCTTCTAATGTACTTTATAAGACAGGAACCCACACAAGCTATGCGGTATTGCTGAAGGAATCACAGGCGTCGGGCTCTTTTTACAAGATTCAGAGCGACGCGGTGCTGAATTCCGGCAGGACTGCTGTGAGCGCGGGTGTCGGAGAATATAACTTTGACAATATGTATGCATTCATTTCCTCAGATTATATCACTGTCGTGAACAAGGGAAGCGATACGGCTGTGCCAAAGACGCTTAGCTCAATCAGCATAAGCACGCCTCCGGCAAAGACGGTATATACGGAAGGAGAGAAGTTCGACGTCTCCGGTATGGCTGTCAAGGCAAAGTGGAGCGACGGTACGGAGTCCGATGTGACGAAGAACATTACCTTCCCGACAGAGGCTCTCACAAAAGGAACGACAAGTGTCACAATACAGTATACTGCCGATGGAGTGACGAAGACAGCTGCACAGAAGATTACGGTAAACGAGAAGACTACAGTGACAGAAGTCAGCATCAATCCGGCCTCAGTCGAATTGAAGGCAGGCAGTTCAAGGACATTTGGCGTGGCGGTTGCCGGAACAGGAAGTCCGGCCCAGACCGTGTCCTGGAGCGTTGCAGGTGCCAAGAGTACTGATACGAAGATAGACGGCACCGGGAAACTCCAGATAGGCACGGATGAGACGGCAGAGAGCCTGACAGTCAGGGCCGCATCGACGGTCGATACGTCCAAGTATGCGGAGGCGACGGTGAAGGTGTTGAAAGACGAAGCACCAGGCCCGGATACAGAGACACCGGACATTGAAAAGCCAGACACGCAGACGCCGGATACGGAGAAACCAGACGTAGATGAACCAGATAATGGGCAGCCGGACAACGGTAAGCCAGACGCGGATATCCCGGATGCGGATGCTCCGGACGGAGAGGGACCAGAAGCAGAACCAGGTCCGGATTCGTCGCAGAACAACGGTTCTGGAAACGATGCTGACAAGACGGTCGAGGTGAAAAATGAGCAGAATGGCATCAAGGTGAGCGGAACCATCCCTGCCGATGCATCTCTTAAGGTAGAGGTCATTGATAAAGGCAGTGATACTTACAGCACGCTGACAGAGCCTGTAAAGACCCATACCATCCTCGGCGTCTATGATATCAGTCTTGACAAAGATTTGGGCAAAGACGAAGCGGTACAGCTCAGCTTCAGCGTCGATGCAGGGCACAATGGTAAGGAAGCAGTGGTGCTGCATTATGCAGAGAGGGACGGTAAGACATATCTTGAAACGTATCATTCAACCGTAACGGATGGTACCGTGGCAATTGAGGTCACCGGCTTCTCGCCGTATGTTATCGCATTGAATGATGCAGGGACAAATACGGCTGATGACGGGAACCAGCAGGAGGCACCTGATGGCGGGCCCGGCAACGATGTGCTGCCCCCTGGCAATGACGTAGGAGTGCAGGATGGAAGCGGCAATCTGCTTGGCAGCTCGAATCCATCTTCTGGTACAGTAAGTACACCGTCAACAGGGAGTCCGGAAGGTTCCGGGCCTGTATCGGGCCAGAATGGAGGCAGCCCGTCGACGCAAAGTTCAGACGCAGATGGAAAAGCAGCCTCTGGTGGGACGGTTGATAAGACATCAAAAGCGTCCGTCCAGGTAAAAGTGTCGGACAAAGAAGATAAGACAAAGGCATCCAAGACGGCAGACGAATCCCGAATTATAGTTTGGGGGTTACTGTTGGTTCTTTCGGCTATAGTTGTATTTTCTAATAAGAAATATAAAAAGACAAGCAGATAAGTAAGACGGGGTTGACGCAATAAGTACGTCAACCCCATTCTTATACTTGTTATACATGTAAAGTGCTATAAGCAAATATATTATTGCAAATAGATATAATCAGTTTATAATAAAAAGGATTGATTCATTTATTTTAGGTATTATGGAGGTGGTGGAAATGTTCAGAAGAATATGGAACACTGCAATTGTGCTTCTTTTAACAGTGATTATCTGTTGTGAGATTCTTTACGAAAATAAAAGAATGAGGGATATTTCAAACTCAATTCTTTACCAAAGTTCTGTATCACAAAATAAAATTAATCAGATAGAATCCAGAGTGATTAAAGGTGATATGCCGGACCTGTATATTAATGGAAGACCGATGACAAATAATGAAATGGGAATTGAATATACTCCCCAAATTAATGACAAAGGAGATTATGCTTACGCTTATTTTGAAGAATCTAATTCAAAATCAGAGATAGTATTAAACAAGTCTAAAATATACGAGGGGGGGTATATGCTATGTATTGGCTCTTACAAACTCTTTTCTGGTATTCAGCAATCTGGATTTAGAGAAGAATGTCAGTACGCTATATAAATATAATTTGGATAAAAAGGAATTGACACCAATTTTTGATAAGACGGGGATATATTTTAAGGAAGCAGGTATCTTAAATGATGAAGAGATTCTCTTGCAAAGCTGGGGGGACAGTAATAAAACTGGCGTTAGCCTGATAGATTTGGTTTCGGGAATAGAAAAGATATTGGATATAAAAGAAAATGATGATTTACTGGAAGCCTATGCAAATGTGGATGGTTATACCTTAATCACTGCAAGTGGAAATAGAAATGGTAAATATTTATTGAATGCAATCTATAATTATTATAAATTCCAGTATGGAGAACCATTTTCGGCTGCCAATGATTTTGCCGGACGTATATCCTGGAATGAGTCTGCCCGCCTTGAAGGGTTAATAGAAATATATAAGAAGACCGGGAATAAAGAGGTAGAGGCAACTATTGTCGCGGCTGTTGAAAACATATTAAGTGTAAGGAATGAATACTTGGGCATAAATACTGTCGATGCCCCAAAGTTTCTTTGGTCTACCAAAAAATATTCTTTGGATCAACGGACACCACGCTCAGATTTAGTGGACAATGGACAAATATTATATTCATTACTTAAAGCAGCTAACTATAATATTGTATCAGATGAAACAAAGGATAAAATTGTTCACATTGCTGAACAAGCATATGACTATTTTAATGAGCAGTATGATGGAAAAGGACATTACACATGGAGAAAAGGTAGTTGTTTCTATCTTGATGGAATAGAACTTCCGTGGAATCAACAAAATGATTATGCATTGTCATTAATAGAATTATATAAATTAACCTCAAACGATAAATATTATAAGCGAATCAAAGATCTCATGAGTTCATTTAAAGAGGAGTGGATAATAAATCAGGATAATACTATTATGTGGCATTATTGGCCGATGGTATTTTACGAAGGATGGGATGAGAAAGATAATAAAAGCATTAATACGCCTAAAAGAGAAGAACAAATAGATAAAGTACTTGAGGATACAGTTCATGCAGCTATTAACGCTAAATTTATAATGGAATATCATAATACATTTGATGATGGGCTCATAACTTCCTCAGATTTAGATGGCGTAAAAAAGGCGATGGATTATTTTTGTTCAAAAGACGGGTTTAATGCTAATATTTCCGGACTCGGAAAAGAGGGGAGCAAGTCTTATCTATCTTTGCCAGGGGTCTGGTGGGTGGAATATGAAAATCAATATTTGGCTGATTTGTATTCGAACCTGGGGCATTTTGCGTATCCAGATTTTGATTATTCTATTTTATATAGGTATGCATATTTGTACGATGAAAATGAAGAAATTAGTCTCACTATAACAAAAGATGTTTATAGTCTAAACGGAACATTGCGCTCTTCTTCATCAGAGCAAATATATAGTATAGACGCAGTTTTTGATTACGTTGAGGAAATTATCAGAAGAGAATAGTTGTTTGTTGCCAGAAATAGTAGATTAGTTTATAATAAATAATAAGTTGTATAAATAGAATTAATGCATTGGAGTTGTTATGTCTTATGGAATACAGGGAACAGCTTAAGATAATCAAATCACATAAATGGAACGAAGACCCTGAGCAGATGAAAAGGCCCACTAAAAAAAAACATAAAAAAAGAAAAGCAGGAGCAGTGGACAAGGCTGTATGGCTCATACAGCTTGTGGCTTCTGCGTTTTTGCTTGCGGCGCTTTGTATTCTTAACATCATACCGTACAAATTTATGATATTGCTTGCTGTTATACTGCTGATATTACTGCTTTTGACCCGGCTTATGTCAAGCCGTGGATATAAAAGAAGCAAGAAGAAAAGAAGCGGAAAAGGGCTGGGCATATGTTTTAGCATACTCTTTGCTTTTCTGGGAGTGTATGCATTAAAGGCAAATGCAGCATTGGATAGAATTGCTATTGGAGAAGAGAGTGGACGGTACACGGAACAACATGGAATAGCGGTTAAGGATAGGCCATTTAATGTCTATATAAGCGGGATTGATGTTTACGGTGATATCACACAGAACAGCAGGAGTGATGTAAACCTGATTGCCACCGTAAATCCGGGTACACACAAAGTGTTGATAACCACAACACCCAGGGATTATTATGTGACGATACCTGGTGTATCAGGAGCGGAGGGTGACAAGTTAACGCATGCGGGGATATATGGAATTGACACTTCTATTGCTACGCTGGAAAATTTGTATGACACAACGATACCATTTTTTGTAAGGGTAAACTTTACTTCTGTTGAGGAGATTGTTGATGTAATGGGTGGTGTAGATGTAGAATCGGAACTTGCTTTTACAACAAGTAATGATTCTGGTCTGGTTATGGATGTAAAGAAAGGGGAGAATCACTTTAACGGGAAGGAAGCATTGGCCTTTGTGCGGGAAAGGCAGAATCTTCCCACAGGGGATAATCAAAGAGGGAAAAACCAGCAAGCTCTGCTGACTTCTCTGATAAAGAAAGCGATGTCGCCTATGATATTATTCCGCGCTAATGGAATGATTAACAGTGTGGCAGGAAACTCAGAAACTAACATGTCTGAGAAGCAGATAAAATCTTTAATTCGTATGCAGTTAAGTGACGGTAAAAGATGGGACATAGAGTCTGTGGCCGCAACGGGAGATGATACAGGAAAGCAGTGGTGCTATTCTTACAAGGAGGCTCCTCTGTATGTAACAGTTCCAGATTGGAGCAAAGTGGAAGAAATTAAAAATAAGATTGACGCTATATTAGAGTAGCATGGCAGGAGGAAGCATTCAGATGGGGAAAGCAACATTAATAATTATGGCAGCGGGTATTGGGAGCCGTTTCGGAGGAGGAATCAAGCAACTGGAGCCAATTGGACCGGGTGGAGAGATTATTATGGATTATTCTATCTACGATGCACTGAAGGCCGGATTTGATAAAATTGTATTTGTTATCAGAAGGGACTTGGAGAAAGACTTCAAGGACATTATTGGAAATAGAATAGAAAAGGTAGTTGATGTTGATTATGCTTACCAGGAAGTGAATGATATTCCTGTGGCATACAAAAATAAATTGAAAAACAGAAAGAAACCATGGGGGACAGGGCAGGCCGTATTATGCTGCAAAGGTATTTCTGATGGGCCATTTGTAGTTATTAATGCGGATGATTATTATGGAAAAGAAGCATTTATAAAGGCAAATGATTATTTGACTAATGCCTATAAAGAAAATCCTAAGAAAAAAATGTGTATGGTTGGTTTTATACTTAAAAACACATTAAGTGACAATGGAGGTGTAACAAGAGGAATATGTACTGTGGGGGAGGAGGACCTTCTCGAGAGCATCGTAGAGACACATAATATAGAAAGAAAAGGAGATAAGGCGGTAGTTATTGGGTGTGATAACGAAAGGGAAATTGATTTGGAATCAATAGTATCAATGAACATGTGGGGAGGCTTCCCGGATTTCTTTGAGATACTTGAGGCTGGATTCGAGAAATTTCTGAATACTCTTGATGAGAATGATTTGAAAAGCGAGTACCTACTTCCTACAATCATCGGTGAACAGGTGAAGAATAATAAAATGGAAGTGAAGGTCTTGCAATCATCAGATGTATGGTTTGGAGTAACATACAAAGAAGATAAAGAAGCTGTGGTGGCTGCAATACATAAGTTGATTGCGGACAATGCTTATCCGGAGAGGCTTTATGTTTAAAAGTGCTTCATTATATTGCCTGGAACAAAATCATAGAGGTATGAGGAGGGAAACTATGAAAAAATCGTTGAAGAAAATAATGGCTATACTTCTTATAGGAGTTTGTGTCAGCAGCCTGCCGTTTACAGCTTTGGCAAAAGAGCCTCTTTTGGACAGTGAAACAGATAATTCAGAAGAACTTCGGGTTAATGTATGGATTGGAGATATTGCAGCTGGAACAGGGATATATATTGACGAGAACGGAGAAAAAGCGGTAGGCCTACGTGCCATTGAGAACCAGACATTTTATTTTGACGAAGAAGGTTACGCACAACTAGGATGGCAAGAAGTTGATGGTAAGGTCTATTATTTTGACTTGAAGACCGGTTCCCGTTATGAAAATGTTTCGGTAACTATTGATAATAGAGCTTATGAATTCGATAGTGAAGGGAATTATGAAGAAATAGCAGATAATAATGAGCATAATGCAGTGGAAGGAGCTCAGGAGGACGAAAATACAGATAATTACATTTCTCAGGAATCAAATAGTTATACAGGAAACGGTATTGACCAAAATAGAGATACTGCGATAAAAAAGCCGGCTAGAGTTGAATCAGGAAAATTATCAGGCTGGCAGGATACGGATGACGGAAGAAAGTATTTTGATGAAACCGGTGTGGCGGCAACCGGTATGAAAACAATAGATGGGAAACCATACTTTTTTGATGAACATGGTGTATTGCAGACAAGATGGATAGAGATAAATGGAAAGAAATACTTTGGAATGGACGATGGGAGTATCCACACAAATGGCTGGCTGTATGCAGACAGTAATTATTATTTTTGTGGTAAAGACGGCGCAGTATTAACCGGGTTGCAGATAATAAGCGGGAAAAAGTATTACTTTAATATGGATGGAACACGTCAGACGAGGTGGGTTTCTTGTGAAGGCAAACGATACTTTGCAATGGAAGACGGGAGATTACATACAAATGGCTGGTTGTATGCAGACAGCAACTATTACTTTTGCGGTGCAGATGGCGCAGTGTTAACCGGATTTAGGCTGATTAGCAATAAAAGATATTATTTTGATACAGATGGAATCCGCCAGACAAGATGGATAGAACAAAATGGTAAAAAATATTTTGGAATGGAAGACGGAAGCCTGCGCACAAATGGCTGGCTGTATACGGGAGGTCATTATTATTTCTGCGGAGGAGACGGGGGAGTCTTAAAAGGATTTCAGACGATAAGCGGAAAGAGATACTATTTTGATGCGGATGGAATTCGGCAGGCTGGTTGGATAGATTTAAACGGTAAAAGGTATTTCGGAATGGAAGACGGAAGTCTGCGCGTGAATGGCTGGCTGTATACGGGAGGCAGTTACTATTTCTGCGGAGGAGACGGAGCAGCTCTGAAGGGATTTCAGACTGTAAGTGGGAAGAGATATTACTTTAATGCAGAAGGTATTCGACAGTCGAGATGGATAACGGTAAATGGAAACACTTACTTTGCAATGGAAGACGGAAGTCTTAGGAAAGGCTGGCTTTACGCAGACAGCAATAATTATTTCTGCAACTCAGCATATGTAGTGGTCAAAGGTAATTATGCCATAGATGGAGTTGCTTACTCTTTTGATCAGAAGGGTGCAATGATAAAAAAGAGCGGATGGGGAGAATATAAGGGGAACAAATATTATTTCAATCCGGCTACCGGCTTCCCATACAAGAATCAGTGGGTATCTTTTGGTTCCACGCAATATTATGCTAATTCTAAGGGACATATGGTCAGCGGTTTTTATACGATTGGCGGCAAACTGTATTACTTTTATCCTGATTCGAAGATAATGGCGAGAAATACGACGATTAATGGTTATCAAATCGGTTCCAATGGTGTTGCAGTGCCTACTCGTATGGCCCGTATGTACAGTATGGCCCAGGGATACTCCAGTACCACCCCATATCTGATAATGGTTGACAGGGCTTCCCACAAAGTAGGTGTGTTCAAAGGGGGCAAGGGTTTGTGGAATAATCTGTACTATTGGGACTGCGCAGATGGAGCTCCGTCTACGCCTACAGTGGGAGGAATATTCAAGGTAGGGATGAAAGGGTATTATTTTGATTCCGGCTCTGCGAGGTGTTTCTGGTATACTCAGTTTTATGGCAACTATCTTTTTCATACTGTTTTATGCTATAAAAATGGAAGCATTATGGATGGACGTGTAGGTATGGCATTATCTCATGGATGTGTAAGGCTCCAGATTCCGAATGCAAAATGGATATATGATAACATTCCGAAAGGTACAACTGTTGTTGTATATTAAATAAAAACTATGGGGGAGGGTGCGAAGCTGTACCTCCCCCCTTTATATGCGAAAATCTATTAAGTATCACATAAAGATTGTATTTGTGGAAAAAATTTGTTATTATGTAACAGGTGTAAAAAAATGTAACAATTTGAAATAATCAGCGGTATAAGGAGGCATAAACGAATGGGTATAAAACGGGTCTGCCATATGACAAGTGCACATGACAGCAGAGATGTAAGGATTTTTCATAAAGAGTGTGTATCACTGGCAAAAGCAGGGTATGATACTATTCTAGTGGTACCGGGCAAATCATTTGACAGGGATAATGTAAAAGTCAAAGGAGTAACGAAAAAGTCCAACAGCCGTTTATACCGTATGTTATTTATGTCGCACCTTGTGTACAAAGAAGCGTTGGCAGTAAATGCGGATATATATCATTTTCATGATCCGGAATTGCTTCCATATGCCTTAAAATTAAAAAAGAAAAATAAAATAGTTGTATATGACAGCCATGAGGATGTTCCCAGACAAATATTGGCGAAGACTTGGATCCCGTTGAAGATGCGGACTTTTGTGTCAAAAACATATGAACAATATGAGAAACGAATTGCAGGGAAGCTGGACTATATTGTAACGGCGACAGACCATATTGCTAATATATTTAGTAAATATGGATGTAAGGCAGGATCTGTCAAGAATTATCCGTTGTTATCAGATATTCAATGCAAGAATGATGATTATGCGAAGCGAGAAAGAATCTTGTGCTATGCAGGAGGAATAACGGAGCAGAGGGGTATCACGCAACTGGTTAAGGTGATGGAGCATATTGATGCAGAACTTCAGATTGCGGGGGCTATAAATCAGGAGTATAAGAAGGAGCTTGAGCGGCTGCCGGGATGGAAAAAGGTAAAGCTACTCGGATATTTAAGCCGTTCCGAGATAAATGACCTATATAATAGAAGCCTGATAGGCTTGGTAGTATTAAAAAATACGCCTAACCACAGAAAAGCGCTTCCTATTAAAATGTTTGAATACATGGCAGCGGGAATACCGATTGTAGCGTCTGACTTTAAAGTGTGGAAGAACATTATCGAAAGCAGTGAATGTGGTATTTCAGTGAATCCCGAAAATGTAAAAGAAATTGAAGGTGCCGTAAACAAGCTGCTTGCGGATAGAGAAATGTCATATGAATTAGGCAAGAATGGACGTGAGGCAATCTGCAGAGAATATAACTGGGGCATAGAAGAAAAGAAACTGGTTGATATATATTCTAAATTAGCATAATGAGCAGGGGAGAGGACAGCATGATTGCAGTACTTGACTATGGGATAGGTAATCTCGGTTCCATAAAAAACATGTTAAACAAAATTGGTGTAGAAACAGTTATAACTGACAGCATTAAAGAAATAGAACAAGCTGATAAGCTCATTCTACCTGGTGTGGGTTCCTTTGATAATGGCATGAGATGTCTTCGCGAAAAAGAATTTGATAAGGTAATACTTGAGCAGGCATGTGATAAAAAGAAACCGATACTGGGCATATGCCTGGGAATGCAGATGTTAGGAAGAAAGAGCGAAGAGGGCGAAGAAAAAGGATTAGACTTAATTCCGTTTGATAATAAAAGATTCAGCTTTGCGGATGATGGCTTGAAAGTTCCTCATATGGGCTGGAATTATGTTGATATAATTAACAGAGAAAATAATCTGGTAAAGGATATAGAGGATAAGCAAAGATATTATTTTGTACATTCATATCATGCTGTCTGCGATTCCAGAGCAAATGTACTGATGACATGTGATTACGGATATGAATTTGCAGCAGCAGTATTTAATGGCAATATTTACGGAACACAATTCCATCCTGAAAAAAGCCATATATTCGGAATGAAATTATTAGAAAATTTTTCGAAAGAGTGTTGATAATGTATAATAGACCGAGAGTAATTCCCTGTCTTCTGCTACTGGAGCAGGGATTAGTAAAGACGACAAAATTTAAAAATCCAAATTATCTGGGCGATCCAATCAATGCAGTCCGTATATTTAATGAAAAAGGCGTGGATGAATTATGTCTGCTTGATATTGGGGCCGCGAAAAGCGGTGGTAGCCCGGATTTTGACTACCTTAAGAACATAGCCTCTGAAGCATTTATGCCATTGAGTTATGGAGGTGGTATTACTGACTTGAATCAGATTAAAGAATTGTTTGCTATTGGTTTTGAGAAAGTTATAATTAATTCCGCAATAAACAAAGATGACTCGTTGTTGAAAAAGGCGGTGGAATATGCGGGGAGCCAGAGTGTCGTGGCGTCAATAGATGCAAAGAGAGAGTTATTTGGAAAATACTCATGCTTTATAGACGGAGGGAACACAAAGATAAAAGTGTCTCCTGCAAAGCTGGCAAAGCATTATGAACAATCAGGTGCTGGTGAGATAATTATTAATTCTATTGATAATGATGGTTTGATGCAGGGGTATGACATCGATTTGATTCGCCAAGTCACTGAGACGGTTAATATTCCAGTAGTTGCCTGCGGCGGCGCAGGGGGGGTGCCTGACTTAAAGATGGCTTTGGAGAAGGGGGGAGCCCATGCAGTATCAGCCGGCAGTATGTTTGTATATTTTGGCAGAAAAAAAGCAGTGCTGATTAATGTACCCGAAGAAAGTGAATTATATAAAGAAGGAGTTTATTGTGATGAGTAAATATCAGATTTGTACAAGGTGTATAATGGACACATCAGATCCAAAAATTTATTTTGATGACAATGGAGTTTGCAATCATTGTCATAGATTTGATGCTAATGAGGAACTATATGGATATCGTGAGGGAAGCAGCGATGAAAAGCTGAAGCGTTTAGTTGCCCAGATGAAGAAAGACGGACAGGGAAAAGAATATGACTGTATACTGGGAATCTCCGGCGGAGTAGACAGTGCATATATGGCTTATCTCACTAAAAAACTGAATCTTCGGGTGCTGGCTGTCCATGTTGACGCGGGATGGAACAGCGATGTTGCCGTAAAGAATATTAAAAAGATGTGCGAAAAATTGAAAATAGATCTGCACACTGTAGTTATTGATTGGCCGACTATGAAGGAGCTGCAGAGAGCATACATGTTCTCCGGCCTGGCCAATCTGGACGTTCCTCAGGATCATGTTTTTCTTGCAGCTATGTATAACTATGCTTCTAAGTGCCATGTAAAATATATGCTGAATGGCAGCAATGTTGCTACGGAAGGCGTATCGCCGGTGGCTTGGGGATATACTGCAACAGATTATGCCAACATAAAGAGCGTGTATAAGAAATACGGACGGGGAAAGAGCTTAAAGAAATATCCGCATTTTGGAGTGCTGAAGTATCTAAAGTATCAGTCTGAAATTGTCAGGGTAGATTTGCTTAATTACGTGCCTTATTCTAAAAAAGAGGCAATGGAAACACTGGAAAGGGAGTTCGGCTGGGAATATTATGGCGGAAAGCATTATGAATCCAGATTCACTAAATTCTTTCAGGGGTATTTCCTGCCACAGAGATTTGGCTACGATAAAAAGCGTTCTCATCTGTCTAGTCTGGTATTGGGTGGTGAGATGACAAGAGAAGAAGCACTGGAAGCTATGAAGGATGATTCGGATTATACAGAAGCCGAGATGATGGAGGATAAGGAATACATACTTAAAAAGCTTGATATTTCTGATTCCGAGTGGGAAAGTATAATGAAGGGTCAAAAGAAGACGGAGGATATGTATCACTCCAGGAAAAAAATGCTGGCATTCCTTCGCATGGTAAAGAGAAAGATTAAAGTGTTAAAAGGCTAAACGTTGCTGGAAGATTCAGGAAGATAAGTGATGAAGAATATAAAAATATTAGCTATCAATCCATACGAGACAATACAATATTATGAAAACCGCCCAATGGAAGAGGCCCGGTTTTTTAAGGCGCATGGCTACAATGTGGAGACAATCCTGATGGAGAGGAAAGTGGCGGGAAAGAAAGTAACTGCTAATAAAATAGCAGATATAAATACCCTGCATTTCATATGCAAAGATGACAAACTGATATCCAGACTCTCAAAAGGCAGAATAGGAAATGTATTAAAAAAAGTAGTATATATTGGATGGTATATGCGCTATATATTATGGCTGAGGAATTATTTGAGAAGTGAGAAAACGGACAGCCTTATCTGCCATAATATTGAGATGGCTTTGGCGGGAGTATGGGCCGGCAGAAAAAAAGTTGATAATATCGTATTTGTAATGAGAGAAATGTACGAGGGACAAAGTACACAGGCATTGAAGAACAGGGTTGTCAAACTGGTAAGTGGCTATGTTCAGAACCGCAGTGATTTCCTCGTACATGTCGTGCCCAAACAGATGGAGTATACATCGGAAAGAAATAAAAACAAAGTATTATATATACCCAATTATCCCAAGGAAGAGATTTATAACAAAATTGTTCATAAAAAAAGCGATATAATCAGAATTAATTATATCGGTTCCGTAAGAGACGTTAAGTCGCTTAAGATGCTGATGGATGCAGCGCAGGGGCTGAAAGGCATTAGAATTGGGATTCATGGAATGGGCGAGGCTTATGAAAAACTAAAGAGCATTGAACACGCTTATGAGAACGTTGACATAACAGGTTATTATAATTACGCGGAGGATACGGAAAAGCTGTTTGCAGATACGGATATAATTTACTGCGCATATAATATTGAAGTACCAAACTGGAGGGCGGCATATCCTATTAAGCTGTATGAAGCCATTGCGACGGGAATTCCAGTTATTTTGTGCAAAGGGATGGCGCCGGAGAGGTTCGTGATATCGAACGGCTGTGGATTTGTATTTGACTATAATGTTGAAAGCTTAAGGGAGCTGTTATCAGAGATAGTTGAAAAGAAAGAACTGCTTCTGGAGAAACAGATGGGCGCACAGAATCTAAAGGGAAAATATACCTGGAACAATGTGGTCCGGGAATATTTGAAAGCCCTTGAATAGACGGGAGGCAGTGAACGTGTATCAGAAGCAGCAGGGAAATAAAAACTTGACAAATACTATGTTATTGCTGATAATAATGCTGATATATAAACTTGCTTTAGAATTGGGTTTTTGGTTCTTGCTCTCAAAAGCATATGGAGGCCTGGGAGTATATAGATATGACTTTAGTCTGGGGAAATATTTGTTGGGCTTTTTCTGGTGCTTTTTGCTTTTTGCCATGATTAGACATGATATAAGAAAACCGTCTGTCTTTTTTTTGGAACTTGAATATTTTATGGCGATTATACCAATTACGGTTATCTTTGCATTCAGTAATGAAAACATCTTGTACTATACAGCCGTCTGTTCCAGTTTTGCCGCGGCGGAAATCGTCGTATGGATGGGAAGGGATATAGTAATACCAAAAATAAATCTGGCAAGCAAGGCCATCATTATAGCATTCTATCTTATAACTATTATTGTATATATTACGATTGTACTGCAGAATGGAATGTTTAGTTTAAAAGCACTTGATATATATGAAGTATATTCGGTAAGAAGCGACTTCCAATTAAACAAGTATGTAGGGTATCTGTTCAACTGGCAGTATATGATAATAACCCCGTTTCTTATTGTCAGAGCAATAGGCAGAAAGAAGTATTTAACTGTGATTACACTATGCGGCTTGCAATTCCTGGCTTATCTCTATGCTGCTCAGAAAAGTATATTGTTTGTTATACCGCTTGTTGTAGGAATTGCTATTGTTTCTAACTTGAAAAGTTTTAATAAGCTGGCATTTTGTGGACTGTCAATCGGTACTGTATTAGTAACATCACTTGGATTCAAGTTGAATTTTTTTTATCAGCTTTATGATTTGTTTGTCAGAAGAGTGCTTATTCTGTCGGCAAACTTAAAATTTATATATTATGATTATTTCTCGACACATACATTGATAGGACTCGCAGGTACGTTGTGGGGAAAATTTCTGGGCATAGAATTCCCATATAAAGAGCGTATTGGAATCATTATATCCACAGAATATTTTAATAAACCAGAGATGAATTCCAATACAGGCTTTTGGGCAGAGGGGTATTATAGATTTGGGCTTTTCGGTATTCTGTTGGTAGGTATACTATTTGCGCTGCTAATCCTTGTGATTGATGAGTTTGCAAAATATAACGGATACTCTTTTGCGTTAGGAATCAGTTTTTTTGCGATATTTATATTAAATGATGGAGGTATTATAGATTCGATACTCTTTGGCCCGCTTACAGTTTTAATTTTTCTTTGTTTGTTCTATAATAAGGAAGATGATTTTAAAAAGATTAAATTTGACATGAAAAAAGATAACAGTTAATAGTTGCAAATAAAAATAGTTAGGAGAGAAGCATGAAACAGGAATTATTGAAGAAAATCGAAAAAAAAGAATTAACGGTAGGTGTTGTTGGTCTTGGGTATGTCGGCCTTCCTTTAGCTGTTGAAAAAGCTAAAGCTGGTTTTAAGACAATAGGTTTTGATGTCCAGGATGCCAAAGTTGAGATGGTTAATGCGGGACACAATTATATCGGTGACGTTGTGGATGATGACTTGAAAGAGCTCGTAGAGAGCGGCATGTTCAAAGCAACAACGGACTTCAGTTTTGTAAAGGACGTTGATTTTATTGCAATCTGCGTTCCAACTCCATTGGACGAGCATCAACAGCCGGATATCAGCTACGTCAAATCTTCGACAGAAGCGATAGCAAAATATTTAAAGAAGGGTACTATGGTAGTATTAGAGTCTACTACATACCCGGGTACAACTGAAGAACTCATAAGGCCTATATTGGAAGAGGGCTCTGGATTAAAATGTGAGGAAGACTTTTATCTGGGCTTTTCACCTGAAAGAGTAGATCCGGGTAATCTGATCTATAAGACAAAGAATACACCAAAAGTAGTAGGAGCTATCGGAAAAGATGCTACAGAGGTTATCGCCTCCATGTATCGTTCCGTGTTAGAGGGTGATGTCTGTGAAGTGTCATCTCCTGCAATTGCTGAGATGGAAAAGATATTGGAGAACACATACCGAAACATCAACATAGGGCTGGTAAATGAATTGACAATGCTGTGCCAGAAAATGGGTATCAGTATGTGGGAGGTTATTGACGCCGCTAAGACGAAGCCATATGGTTTCCAGGCATTTTACCCGGGTCCGGGTCTGGGAGGACACTGTATTCCGCTTGATCCTTATTATCTCACATGGAAAGCAAGAGAGTATGGTTTCCATACTTCCATGATAGAGAGTTCAATGATGATTAACGACAGGATGCCTGAATACTGTGTCGAGAGGGCCAGCAAGATTTTAAACCGGCACTCGAAGGCTATGAATGGGGCTAAAGTATTGGTATTAGGAGTAGCATATAAACAGGATATCGACGACTATCGTGAAAGCCCGGCTCTTAGGGTAATCGAAATACTTAAGAGAGAGAAGGCTGATGTGGAATTCTATGATCCGTGGGTAGCTGAATACAAATATAACGGCACTGTAAAAAAAGGCATTGAAAAGATATCTCCAGAGATAATAAAAGACTATGATCTGGTTATGATTACGACAGCTCATTCTAATGTGGATTATAAGATGGTACAGGAAAATGCAACCGCTGTATTTGATACAAAGAATGTTATGAAAAATGTAGAAAATAAAGAGAATGTAGAAATACTATAGGAGGACATATAAGATGAAATATGCACTGATTGGCTGTGGCCGTATTGCTACGAACCATGTGAAAGCGGTTGTAAATAATAACCTCGAGCTTGTCGCGGTATGTGATGTTATCCCCGAGCATATGGAGGAGCTGTTAGCGAAGCATGATTTACAGGGGGATGTGGGGATTAAGAGATATACTGATTATAAAAAACTTATTGAAGAAAATGAGATTGAATTAGCCGGAATTGCGACTGAAAGTGGGAATCATGCAGAAATTGCCCTTTATTGTATCGAGCATGGAATCAATGTCATTATTGAAAAACCGATGGCTATGAGTTTGGATGATGCAGAAGCGATAATTAAATTGTCGGACGAAAAAGGTGTAAAAGTATCTGCCTGCCATCAGAATCGTTTTAACGTAGCTGTTCAGGAATTGAGAAGAGCAGTAGAAGCAGGCCGGTTTGGCCGTATGTCACATGGGGCGATACACGTCAGATGGAACCGTAATAAAGGGTATTACACCCAGGCACCTTGGCGCGGGACATGGGCACAGGACGGCGGCGCATTGATGAATCAGTGTATACACGGTATAGATTTGCTGCGGTGGATGATGGGAGATGATATAGATGAGGTTTACGGAGTGACACGCCAGCAGTTCCACGATTATTTGGAGGCGGAAGATATTGGTATGGCTGTAGTCAAGTTTAAGAACGGAGCAGTTGCTACTGTCGAGGGAACTACGAATGTGTATCCGCAGAATCTGGAGGAAACGTTATACGTATTTGGAGAGAATGGTACAGTTAAGCTGGGAGGAAAATCAACCAACAACATCGATGTGTGGGATTTTGCAGACGAGACGGAGGAGGATAAAAAGAACAAAGGCCTTGAAGAGGAGACAAGCAATGTATATGGCAACGGACATACAAGCCTGTATGCAGATGTGATTGATGCAATTCAAAATGACAGAGAGCCCTATGTTAATGCACGTGCCGGTAAGAATGCACTGGAACTCGTTCTGGCAATCTATAAGAGTCAGAAGGAAGGTAAGCCGGTGAAGTTTCCGGTGGAACATTTTGCCAGCATCGATATGACAGGAGAGTTTTAATGAGTGCTTATTTCGTTCACGAAAGCAGTTATATAGATGAGGATGTTACAATAGGAGAAGGCACGAAAGTGTGGCATTTTTCTCATATCCAGAGTGGGGCCGTTATAGGAAAGAACTGCTCTTTTGGTCAGAATGTCAATATTTCTAATAATGTGAAAATTGGCAATGGTGTTAAAGTACAGAATAATGTTTCGATTTATGAAGGGGTGGAATTAGAGGACTACGTTTTTTGTGGTCCTTCTATGGTTTTTACCAATGATACTACTCCCAGAGCCAAATATCCGAAAGGTAATGCCGGCTACAAGAAGACTATCTTAAGAGAGGGAGCCACAGTTGGTGCCAATGCGACGATTGTCTGTGGGCATACAATAGGAAAATGGGCAATGATTGCTGCGGGAGCAGTTGTTACGAAAGATGTCCCGAACCATGCTCTTATGGCCGGAGTTCCTGCCAGACAGATTGGCTGGGTCTGCGAATGCGGAGAGGTACTGCCGGATAATCTTATCTGTCCGGTTTGCGGGAAAAAATTGGAGAGATAGAGGCAGTATATCTATGATAAAATTATATATTGAGAAGATAAAGAATTCTGATATATTAAAGAATATAGCCGTGCTTGCATCGGGAGTTGTTATTGGTTACGCAATTAATATGCTTCTTCTGCCTGTTATCAGCAGAATATTTACCCCATCTGAATTGGGTGAATATGATTTGATTTTAAGCAATGGAAATATCATATCCAGTTTTGTAACCATGGCTTTGCTGGTTGCGATTATGATACCAAAAGAGGATGATGAGGCGGTAAAAATCTGCAAGCTGATCAGAACGGCTAATTGTTTATTCCTTTTAGTAATCTTTGTCGGTATACTGATAATCTCTCCAAATATTCATATATTTAATGTTAAGGGAAATTATTACTTATCCGTAGTATTTTTGATTTTATATGTTTTGCTCTTTAATGAACAGAATGTTTATTATGCATTTGTTAACCGTAAGAAGATGTATAAGATATTGTTCTGGAATCCTATCCTTTCTGCAATAGCGAACTCTGGGTTTTCTATTGCATTGGGAGCAGCAGGGCTGGGTACAACAGGCTATATTATTGGAACATTATTGTCATATATTGTATGTATAATCCATATGCGCAGGAAAGTTAATCCATATGAGGGGCATGCTGGCTTAAAGGATTTAAAAGACACTCTTATCAGATATAAAGCCTATCCTCTCGTACAGATGCCCGCCAATATGGTGTCCATAGTTTCAGCTCAATTACCGATTCAGTTTCTGGGACGCATATTTGGAAGTGCTGCGTTAGGTGGATACACAATGGCATGCAAGATTCTCAGCGTACCCGTAACCTTACTTGCTACACCTGTAAATCGTGTATATTACAGAGAAGCTGCCGATAGGTACAGCAGAGGCGAAGACATCGGTAGCTTGTGCTTTGACATGGTGGAGAAGAATATAAAACTCGCAGTAATACCTATAGGAATCCTTGTAGTAGCAGGTAAGCAGATAGTTGAATTTGTATTAGGTCCTGCATGGGCTGTCTCAGGAGTATATATCACGGCCCTGGGGTTTCTGTATTTACTGAAGTATTGTTCGGCGTGTATATCCGGGACCTTTGTAATTGTGGAAAAACAGAAGCTGGCATTAATTTGTTCAATCTATTCATTATTGCAGTACATTTTATGTTTTGTAATAGCAAGAGTATTAAGCCTGACGGTAGTACAAACAGTAATTTTTTATGCGTTCTGTGATGGTATCTGTAATTTTGTGAATATTTTTTTGTGTATAAAGACTACGCAGTTTAGTATGAAAAGATTCGCCGTCTTTGTGGCAAAATATATAGTCGGAAGTTCGGTGGTCATCTATGGCATTTACTTTTTGGTGTCACAGCTTTAGTATCGAAAGTGGGATATCGTTATGAGTATAATGAAAAAAATAAACAAATACCTGCCTCATATAAAAGGAGGTATATTATTTTATCTCGACCAGGGGACGAAAGTAGAAGTTGATTCTAATTTAAAATCTCGTCTCAGGATAGAGATGGTTACAAATCATATGTGTAAAGATGTCTGTGCTGTGAGAAATAAGAATGTTCAGTATGCGTTTGAAAATATGGTTAGCAAAGGACAAGTATGTGTATTTGCTTATGTGGACGGCAAGATGGCGGGACATGCTGCGTGTGTGTTGCCGCAAAATATTGAAGGGGCTTTCAGGGTAAAAAATAGTGCGTATATACACTATTGCTATGTTGATTCAAAGTACAGGGGCAATAATATATATCCGTTAATGTTAAAGTCCTTGATTGAGAGATGCAGTACTGACAAAGATATTACGAGCTTCACTATAACAACATCCTTTGATAATAGACCTTCTCAGCTCGGTTTGAAAAAAGTGGGATTTAGTTATTTAAAAAGATATTATTATGTAGAATGGTGGAAATTTAAATGGAAAAAAATAACAGTTTAAATCTTAGTAATAAAGAAAAATACAAAAAGTTTTGTACAAAAGAAAGAGTTAATATTTTTCAAAAGCCATTTTGGATGGATGCAGTTTGCGGAGAAGATAATTGGGATGTTGTTTTAGTAGAGAAAGGTGGACAAATAGCAGGTTGTCTGGTTTATGCTTTTATACGATTAGGCAATAAAATAAGGGTCATACAGCCTAAGTTTACTCAGTCTAGTGGAGTGATAATATCGTACCCGCAGAATCAAAACTATGAAAGAAAACTGTCTTATGAAAAAGAGATAATGAAAAAGCTGATTGAGCAGCTTGAAAGTAAAAATTTAATCAGCTATTTACAAACGCAAGATTATAGAGTAACTAATTGGCTTCCTTTTTATTGGAAAGGTTATAGACAGACAACCTTTTATTCATATCGTATCATGGATATATCAAATGTTGATGTAGTGTTTGACAGTTTTTCTTCATCTAAAAGGAAACAGATACGCCATGCCTCAAAATGTGGAGTTAAGGTTAGAGAAAATTTGTCAGCTAAAGATTTTTATGAATTGCATAAAAAGAGTCTACTATTGAGTGGCACTGACATATCATATTCATTTTGCTTGTTTGAAAAAATTTATAATGCAGCATATGAAAATAATTCTGGACAGGCAATTTATGCTGAAGATATTGATGGAAATATAAAAGCTGCTGTGTTTTGTATTTGGGACGATGAATGTGCATTTGATTTGATTTCAGCTATTTACCCTGATTTTAGAAGTAGTGGTGCTCTGACACTTTTAGTATTTGAAATGATAAAGAGGTTGACTGGCAGGGTAAAGAGTTTTGATATGGAAGGCAGTATGATTGAAAGTGTAGAAGATTCATTTAGTAAATTAGGAACGAGACAATTGCCTTATTTTAAATTAGAAAAAGAATTTGTTTCTCCGGTGAAGTTACTATATTATAAAATATTAAACAGGTTTAAACAAGTGTGAATGTAATGAAAACTAAAATTATAGATTATGTCATAAAGTTCCTTCTGGGTCCGCAAAATGATGAGCTGTCCCGATATATTTCATATGGTGAGGACGGTGGAAGAGTAGTAATCAAGGAGTCTGGTTTTTTTAAGCCGGATACTTATATGACTGAAAACAGCTTACCTTCATTTCCTTTAAAGGAAATGAAAGGTTTACCTATCTTATTTGGTGATGATACGATAGAGAAAAAAGATAATAAGATTGTACTGGGCGCAGATATCATCGCATCGGCTTTTTTTATGATTACGAGATATGAGGAATATGTCCGGACAGATAACAGGGATGGACATGGCCGGTATCTGGGTAAGGGATCGGTTTTATATAAAGCCGGCTGTCTGGAACGTCCTTTGGTTGATGAATATGGAAATCTATTGAGAACATGTCTTGCAGAACTGGGCATTCCCGTTAGAAGGGCTAAGAAAGGATTTGAACGTATATATCTCACCCATGACGTTGATCAGATATGGCAATGGAAAGATTTATTCAGTGCGATGAAGACTATGGCAAAACGGGTCGTATTAAATAAAAGCAATAAAACAGAAAGTATCAAGGCGCGGTTAAATTATAAAAAATATGACTCTATATATACATTTCCATGGCTTTTAAAGATGGATAATTCGGTACAGAGCCTGACAGAAAAGTGCAAATGTGTTTATTTCATAATGGGGTGCGGACATTCGCAGAGAGACTTTGGGTACATTGACAAAGAAAAAGATGTAAAAGATTTTGTGAATTATGTAGAAAATAACGGTGCCACTGTCGGCATTCATATCAGTTATGAGGCAGGTAAAGCACCGGAGAATATAAAAAAGGAGAAGGAGAGGATTGAGGGAATCTGCAATCATGAAATAACCTTAAACAGATATCACTATCTGGCCAGCAGACATCCTCTCGAATTTAAACATTTAGTACGATTTGGTATAACGGATGACTTTACAATGGGCTTCGCAGATGCTGCCGGATTCAGGTTAGGAACCTGCAGAGCCGTGAAATGGATTGATCTTAATGAAGAAGAAATAACACCCTTAACCTTACACCCTATGACCGTGATGGAGGTTACGTTAGATGGCAGTGAATATATGGGATTAACGGAAGAGGAAGCTTATAAAAAGGTGTGCAGGCTGCTGGACCACGTATATGTATATAATGGCGAGGCCGTTTTACTTTGGCATAATTCTACAGTATCAGCAGCCAGTGAGGGATATCAAAGAAGGCTCTATGAAAAAACATTGCTTTATCTTAAAAGCAGGATTAAAAATTAGGAGGTTTTTATGGAATTCAGAGATTTAAAAAGCCAGTATAAACATTTAGAGGGCGAAATTAACGAAGCAGTTGGAAAAGTAATGGCAGACTGCAATTTTATTAATGGAAAACAGGTGCAGGAACTGGAAGGCAAACTGGCAGACTACGTAGGCGTAAAGCATTGTGTAACATGTGGGAATGGTACGGATGCTCTGACAATGATGATGATGGCATGGGACATCAGACCACTTGATGCGGTATTTGTTCCTGATTTTACCTTTTTTGCTTCTGGTGAGGTGGTATCTTTTGAGGGGGCGACACCGGTATTTTATGACGTTCATAAAGATACATTTAATGCAGATGCCAAATCGCTTGAAAGAGCTATACAGGCAGTATTGGAAGAGGGCAGGCTTACTCCGAGAGCAGTCATCGGGGTTGACCTTTTTGGACAGCCTGCAGATTACAAAGCACTGAAAGCTGTGGCCGATAAATATGACCTTTTGCTGCTTGAAGATGCGGCACAGGGGTTTGGCGGAAGTATAGACGGGCAGAGGGCTGGCAGCTTTGGTGATGCTGCGACGACCTCATTCTTTCCTGCTAAGCCGCTTGGCTGTTATGGTGACGGTGGTGCTATATTCACAAATGATGATGAAGTGGCAGAATATCTCAAATCTGTCAGAGTGCACGGAAAAGGCACCAAGGGCAAATATGACAATGTAAGAATCGGATGGAACTCAAGATTGGACACGTTGCAGGCAGCAGTTTTACAGGTGAAATTAAAAGCTTTTATTGAATATGAGCTGGAAGCTGTAAACAAGGTGGCGGAGTGCTATACGGAGCTGCTTAAAGATGTTGTTCCAACGCCGGTCGTACCGGAAGGCTTTTATTCCAGCTGGGCACAGTATACGATACGGTTCAGTGATGAGGCAGAAAGGGTAAAGGTGCAGGATGCGCTTAAAAGTGCAGGGATTCCTACAATGATTTATTATCCGAAGGCGATGAGTGCACAGCAGGCATTCGCTGAAGACAAACAGTACATAGATAACCTTAATACACGGGAATTATGTACTACAGTATTATCCTTGCCAATGCATCCGTACTTAAATGAGGCAGATATACGCATTATTGCGGATGCAGTAAAAAGAGCACTGGCTTAAAATATACCATCAAATGGAGGATAAAATGGAAACTCAGCACAACAATGAAATAATAATTACGTGGGAGAAGTTCCGTGACAATATTAGACGCTTCTGGTGGATTATTCTGGCTGCTGTCCTGATAGGAGCGGTGCTAGCCCTCTCTACAAGCACATCTGGAAAAATAGTGCCTGATGACAGCTATATGGCGGAAAGCGTCTTCTATTTGAAATCATCAGACAGCGGAGCGCAAAATAATAAGGAAGCGCTGAATAATTACGTTGATGCATACAGAGAAAACAGTCTTGAATCTTCAGGAGAGGCCAGATTAAAGACTTTAGTCAATCTAATGAGTACCGAGGGGGTTAAGCAGGAGATTGTACAGACGATGGCAGAGCGGGGCTTTGACGATTACAAATTTGATGATGGTCAAGTGGAGCTTATACCAGAAGAAAGGCTGTTGAATGTTACCATAAAGGGAGAATCTGAAGAAGAGACTCTAGCGGTGGCTGAAATATATTCGACAGTGATACAGACCAAGATTACAGAAATGTCAGATGATTTAGAAGTGGTCATGTTACAGGAGCCTTCAGAGAATGTTAGAGTGGAGCATGCATCTGTACCAGGTCAATCGACATCTGTTATGAAATTGGCCTTTATATTTGCCCTCTCTCTTATTGCAGCGCTTATTGCACTCTTTATATGCTCCCTGTGGGACAAACGGTTCAGAAATAAAAATGAAGTACCGGTACTACGAGAGATTCCGCTATTGGGGCAGATTAAAAGCGGAAAGTTCAGGAATGATAGTCTGGATATGACTACGTTCTTACTCAGCCGTTTTGTAGAAAAGCAGGGTTTGCATAGCTGCGCTGTAGTTGGGGTGGGAACGAAAAAGATTACGGCAGATTTGCTAGAGCGGCTGGCAGGTGGGGCCAATAAAAATCTTTCAGATGAAAAATTAGCAGTTATACAAGATTCGGGTGATATGTATGTGGAGCTAGAAAGAAGTGGTATAAATGAGATAGTGTTGGCAATTGGCAAGGATGATGCTAAAATTGCAGAAGTAGAAGATACAGTAAATATTTTAAAAATAATGGATAAGAAAATAGTAGGTATCGTTTATGGATATTAATGGAGTTATGATTTTATTATGAAAAAATGTTTGCGGTATTCGGTATTGGTTTTGGGCATTATCTTTGCGATACTGGGCATTTGCCTGAAGTCGTATAGTTTTGCTCTCTTGTGTACAGTCGCATGTTTTTTAAACAATATTATATATTGTTCGGAAAACATAAAAAATAGAATATTTCTTCTCATGTTCCATATTATGATTTTGGTGTTTCTTCTGGGCAGACCAATTATTGAACTGTTTAGAGACCATGACTGGTGGAAAGAGTATGTAAAGGAATTTGGCAAAGACAGTCTGTTTTTTGCAATAAATGCTTTGACAATAAGTCTTATTGCGATGTTTGCAGGCGCTCTCCTGGCCGAACGGCATAAAAAGGAAAAGATACGAAATGTTATAATTGGCAGGAATACAGATTATATAGAAAAGTTTAGAAATAATCTTCAGATAATATCCGCTGTCATTTTCTATTTTTCCATGATTGCATTCCTTATGCTGGAAGTAGAGAAGCTTATATTTATGAGTGGAAGAGATTATGTGGATTACTATTCTTCTTTTGTAAGCCATGCGCCTTATATCATACATCTTATTGCCGGGTTTATGAAGTACAGCCTGTGCATTTTTCTTGGAACCTTTCCGGAAAAGAAGAAATGCTATTTACCTTTGGCCCTATATTTGATCTCAGCAATTCCCGGTCTCATAATTGGCGTTCGTAATCCGATTATGCTAAATGCGGTATTCATCTTCCTTTACTTCTTCATAAGGGATGCACTGCATGATAAAGATAAATGGCTTGGCAAACTGGAAAAAATGGCTATTGGTATAGGAACGCCAGCGGCACTTCTTTTTATGGGGGCATATTCCAGCATAAGAGTAGGCAACAGCAATATACCGAATGGAATTGGAAAGCTGTTTGTATCATTTTTTTATGGACAGGGGGTATCCTTTAAAGTTTTGAATATTGGATATTCCTGTATGGATATTTTACCGAACAGAATGGAAAAGAACTATACGTTCGGAGGATTTATTGATTACGTAACTCATGGGGCCATAGCACAGAAATTTTTCTCAGCTGAAGCGTTAGACAGTGGCAACAGTGTTAAAAATGCCATGTTGAGCAATAATCTTTCCCACAGCCTGGCATATGTATCAAAAGGAGATGAATATATAACCGGGCATGGCTGGGGCTCGTCGTATTTATTGGAAACCTTTATAGATTTTGGGTATTTGGGAATCGCAGTATATAGTTTACTTTTGGCATATATTCTAATAAAAGGTATGAGGATTATAAAGAAGAACTCCTTGACGGCAACCATATTTTTATTTATTCTAACACAGATATTTTTTGTTCCCAGAGCCGAGGCGACTGGGTTCTTAGATTTTACTATACAGATTGGTTTTTGGCTGGCAGTGGTAATCTGTTATCTATTGGCCGGCCTATGTTACAAGAAATATGAGTTTGTTAAAACATAACAGGAGGTGTGGAATGTTTGAACATTTTGGGTTAAAAGATGTATTTGTTGGTATATGGAAGTATAAATGGAAGATAATCATAGCCAGTGTGATAGGAACTGTCATAATCGCTGCCATATGTGCGCTGTTCCCTTTCAAAACGGAAAAGCTTGACCTGGACGTGGGAGATGTATCAGAGCTTCAGATGAGAACAGTTTCATTTTATCTGGACTATAAGGGCACTGGAGAATCAGTAACCGCAAAAAGTCTGAGTGCTGCATTTCTAGCGACAATGAATGACAAAGAATGTAGGGAATATACGGCAGATTTGGTGTTGGATAAATTTAGTAGGAAAGACATAGCTGGTTTTATGGGAAATGGTGTGACGGAAGAATCTGTAACAACGAATTCACTTGCTCAGTATGTGTTTTCAACAACTGATGAAGATAAGTTTGCAATTAAATTAACTGCAAGGACTTCAGACGAGGCGTTTACTGAAACTTTGTTAGACGCTTACATGTCCTGGTTTAAACAGGTGGCCGCCAACGCGGGAAGTCAAGTGAATGTTGTAGAGCTTTCAAGAAATGAACAAGTTGTTCCGATTGACAACAGCAATACAAAGACACTTATGGAAAAACAGCAGTGGAGCCTGACAAAGGTAGCTGCTCTTGCATTTGTTGTTTGTGCACTGCTTAGTGTAATTGGAGCGTTTTTCAAGATATTGTTTTCTCCTACGCTGAACAGAAAGAGTGATTTTGAGGCAGTCGGACTTACTGTTCTGGGAGAAATAAGTATCAAAGAAAGGAATTAATATGGGCGAGAAAAAATCGTATAAATTGACCAAAGAAGAGAAAGCCAAGGGCCAGATGGAATATGCCGCACAGTCAATTGTAGAGCAGGCCCGTATGAATGATTGGAAACAGATAGGCTTCACAACAAGTTCTAAATCTGACAGAGCTTTGAAGACCATTGCGGAGTGTGTGAAGGAACTAGGTAAAAAGGATGAATTTGAAACTCAGATTCTGGAGACGCTGACTCAGTATCCGAAGAATGTATTTGAAGCAGAAAAATGTGATACGGTTGTATTTGTTGAACGTTATGCATATTGCAAGTATTCAGAATTGGAAACATGTTTAGAACTAATGAAGAAACATAATGTTTCTGTTCTGGGAGTTATTACTTACAGATAGATGTTACTAGATAGTACGGTACAAAGAGGAAATTAAAGATGAAAAAATTAATATCGGGTTTTATAATTGCGGCATTATTGTTCAGCCAGATTAATGCCTTGGCATTAGCTGAGGAGGGGAATAATATAGACATTAATCATGATTATGATATCAATGAAGATGCAGATTTGAGTCTTGATAAGGATAATATAATCTATGAAGGCGAAACGGTTACCGCTAAAGTCGAATTAAAAAATACAGAAAATTACTATGAATATAGTTTTATACAAAAAGATGGGGATGCCGAATTATTGCAGGATTTCAGTGACAAAGACAGTTACAGTTTTAGTGCTGAAGGTGCAGGTATTCACACAATTCGTGTATTGCTGAAAGATGCGCAAGGGAATGTGACCATGCAGGAGATGGCTTATGAAGTTATTGCGGCAGAGGTATCTTCAGAGAGCGAAAGTGGTATTGAAAAAGAACAAAATGAGCAGGAAATCCAGAACCAGGAACCTGCAGCTACAGATAGCGATGATAATAATAATTCAGTCAGGAGGAGCACGCAAAGCATAGGTGTTCAGCCTGAAGGAAGGGCATTATTATCAATTGAAATAAATAGCAGCCAGCCCTCCATAGTTAATGCAGGGAATTCGGTGACGCTGACGGCAAAGGGAAGCGGCGGCTCAGGGGACTATGAGTACCGTTTTACAGAGACGTACAACGGAACGGCGACGACGGTGCGGGCGTACAGTTCGACGCCGACATATACATTCACGGCATCCGGGAACGGGCTGCACCGATTCACGGTAGCGGTGAGAGATAAAAGCGGGAACGTAACCTCCGGGATCCGTGATGTGACGGTAAAGGAGGAAGCGCTGAAGCTGTCCGTGAGCAGTGACAAAAACAATGCAAATTCCGGAGAGAAGGTGACGCTGACGGCAAAGGGAAGCGGCGGCTCAGGAGGCTATGAGTACCGTTTTACGGAGACGTACAACGGAACGGTGACGACGGTGCAGGCATACAGTTCGACGCCGACGTATACATTCACGGCATCCGGGAACGGGCTGCACCGATTCACGGTAGCGGTGAGAGATAAAAGCGGGAACGTAACCTCCGGGATCCGTGATGTGACGGTAAAGGAGGAAGCGCTGAAGCTGTCCGTGAGCAGTGACAAAAACAATGCAAATTCCGGAGAGAAGGTGACGCTGACGGCAAAGGGAAGCGGCGGCTCAGGAGGCTATGAGTACCGTTTTACGGAGACGTACAACGGAACGGTGACGACGGTGCAGGCATACAGTTCGACACCGACGTATACATTCACGGCATCCGGGAACGGGCTGCACCGATTCACGGTAGCGGTGAGAGATAAAAGCGGGAACGTGACCTCCGGGATCCGTGATGTGACGGTAAAGGAGGAAGCGCTGAAGCTGTCCGTGAGCAGTGACAAAAACAATGCAAATTCCGGAGAGAAGGTGACGCTGACGGCAAAGGGAAGCGGCGGCTCAGGAGGCTATGAGTACCGTTTTACGGAGACGTACAACGGAACGGTGACGACGGTGCAGGCATACAGTTCGACACCGACGTATACATTCACGGCATCCGGGAACGGGCTGCACCGATTCACGGTAGCGGTGAGAGATAAAAGCGGGAACGTGACCTCCGGGATCCGTGATGTGACGGTAAAGGAGGAAGCGCTGAAGCTGTCCGTGAGCAGTGACAAAAACAATGCAAATTCCGGAGAGAAGGTGACGCTGACGGCAAAGGGAAGCGGCGGCTCAGGAGGCTATGAGTACCGTTTTACGGAGACGTACAACGGAACGGTGACGACGGTGCAGGCATACAGTTCGACACCGACGTATACATTCACGGCATCCGGGAACGGGCTGCACCGATTCACGGTAGCGGTGAACGACAGTAGTGGCAATGTAGCTTCAAGCAACTGTGACGTTATCATAAAAGAGACGCCCATATCATTAACAGTTACAAGCAATAAAAGCACTACAGAAACAGAAGGAACAGATATAGTATTGACTGCCAAAGGAAACGGTGGAAGCGGTGATTATGAATATCGGTTTACCGAAACTTATGGGGAAGATGTCACTACAGTACAGGCATACAGCAATAAGGCAGCATATTCGTTTAAAGCGGCTAAAGCGGGCGTACATAGATATACAGTTGCAGTGAGAGACAGTGCGGGAAATACAACTTCCATTATATATACGTTGACAGTGACACCAAAGCCTCTTTCGATATCTGTTACCAGCAACAACTCTGCAAGCGAGGTATTAGGTACAGAGATAACTCTGGCAGCCAAAGCTGATGATGGCATTGAGCCATATGAATACCGCTTTACAGATACATACGCGGGGATTTCGACGACGGTACAGTCATACAGTACCAAGTCTACATATACCACTGTACTTCAGGGAGTAGGCGAGCATAAATATACGGTTGCAGTAAGAGATGCGGATGGAAGGATAGGTTCAACTGTATATTCGGTGACAGTTAGGCCGGAGGCGGGATATGAGATTTCTGTCTCAATGAAAAGCAGTCAGCCACAGAGGGTCAAGACTGGTACGGGGGTGACTTTAACTGCAACGGCAACGGGCGGATACGGGGAGACGCAGTATCGATTTACTGAGACATATCAGGGGGCTGCCATTACAAGGCAGTCATACAGCGCCAAAAACACGTATACATTTACAGCTACAGGAATAGGGGAGCATACCTATACGATAGCTGTAAAAGATAAAGAAGGCCAGACAACATCTGTAGCATATACAATGATGGTGTATGACGATACGTTAAGAGGCATTGATGTATCAGCATATCAAGGAAATATCGACTGGAAGAGCGTGAAAAACAGTGGAATCAATTTTGCGATGCTGAGAGTTCTGTCGGGAACAATGTCAAACCTGACAGTTGATTCAAAATTCAATGCTAACATTTCAGGTGCTTCTAAAAATGGCGTCGCAGTAGGTGCATATAGGTACGGCTATGCTATGACAGTAGCTGAGGCGCAGCGTGAAGCGAAAGAGACGATAAATGCTATTAAAGCCAGCGGATATAACATCACTTATCCAATAGCGTATGATGTGGAAGATGCAAATACTCAAGGAAAGCTGAGTAAATCACAACTGACGGCTATAATAAAAGCTTATAAGGGAGTTATTGAAAATAATGGTTATAAGTTTATGATATATGCAAATACAGATTGGCTTAGAAATAAAATTGACATGAGCAGCTTTGCAGATGTTGATGTATGGGTAGCAAGCTGGTTTTTAGATGGAACCCCGAATCACGATCATGGATATAACGGACCGGGAACGGTTACGATATGGCAGTATTCTAGTCAGGGAAGAGTCCCTGGAATCAGCGGTGATGTCGATATGAATATAGGATATAAATCATATTAATAAAATACGGCAGTATCACTCAATGATACTGCCGTATTTTATTTGCTGACAGCTGAATTACTTTAAATAAAGTGAAAATACTAAAGCTAACGTTAATGTACAGCATATTTCAATCGTTAGCGTCACTAAGTAATATATAAACATTGTAATTTGTACCAAAATTTGATATCATAATTAAGTGTAAAAAATTTGTAACATTTTGAAATAAAGAGGTCATATTATGAAAAATATCATAAATTTAAAAAGTTCTAAAACGAGGATGTTCTTACTTTGTATAGTAGATATTGGCACCATACTGCTAAATTCATATCTTTCTCTTTTGATTCGCTATGAAGGCCACCATGAGTGGATATTGCCGGAATATCTTGACAGTATCAAAAAGTACGCTCTGATTAATGTTGTCATCACTATAATTGTCTTTTTACTATTAAATCTATATAAAAGTATCTGGACATATGCAGGCGTACATGAAGTCGCATCCATCATAGCAGCATGTATTTTATCTACAGCTTTCCAGGCTTTGGGATTTTTAATTTTTAATCTGATTGTACCGAGAAGCTATTACATCATCTATTTCTTTTTACTGACTATGACGACAACGTCCACCAGATTCTCCTATCGACTGCTGAGGACGTTGCAAAGTAAGGTTAAGCGTTCAGGTGGCAGGCTAATAAATACTATGGTCATTGGGGCAGGGGAAGCGGGAAGCGTCATTATACACGAGCTGAAAACGAGCCGCCACCTTAACCGTAATGTAGTCTGTATTATTGATGACAACCCTTCAAAAAGGGGAAAGTATCTGCAAGGAATCAGAATTGCCGGAGGCCGGGATGATATTATCGCCGCGGTTAAGAGATACAGTATTGAAGAGATAATTCTGGCCATACCTTCAGCAGGTCCTAAGACTACGAAAGAGATATTACGTATCTGCAACGAGACGAACTGTAAGTTGAAAGTACTGCCAGGAATGTATCAGCTCATTAACGAAGAGGTGAGTGTCTCCAAGCTTAGAGAAGTATCGATTGAGGACTTGCTTGGGAGGGACAGTATTAACATTGACTTGGACAGTGTGGCAGGGTATGTTAATAACAAAACAGTATTAATAACAGGCGGCGGCGGATCGATTGGCAGTGAACTGTGCCGTCAGATTGCCAATTATTGCCCTAAATGCCTGATTATATTTGATATTTATGAGAATAATGCTTACGATATACAGCAGGAATTGAAAAAGAAGTATCCACATCTTCGTCTGGAAGTGCTGATTGGCTCTGTCCGTAATACAAAAAGGATAGAATGGGTGATGGAACGTTATCGGCCCGATGTGGTATATCATGCTGCAGCACATAAACATGTCCCCCTGATGGAGGATAGCCCAAACGAGGCGATTAAAAATAATGTATTTGGTACCTATAAGACTGCAAGAGCTGCCGATAAATTTGGTGTAAAAAGGTTTGTCCTAATTTCAACGGATAAAGCGGTGAATCCTACTAATATCATGGGAGCATCTAAACGTTTGTGTGAAATGGTCATTCAGACATTTAATAAATATTCGGCAACCGAATATGTCGCGGTCCGGTTTGGCAACGTCCTGGGCAGTAATGGCAGTGTAATTCCATTATTTAGAAAGCAGATGGAAGAGGGCGGACCTGTTACGGTTACCCATCCGGACATTATCCGGTATTTTATGACGATACCAGAAGCTGTATCCCTTGTCCTGCAGGCTGGTGCTTATGCAAAAGGCGGAGAGATATTTGTTCTGGACATGGGGGAACCTGTAAAGATTGCAGATTTAGCAAAAAATCTGATTCGTTTGTCCGGATATACTTTAGGGGTGGATATGGAAATTGAATATACCGGGCTCAGACCAGGAGAGAAGCTATATGAGGAACTTCTCATAGCAGACGAAGGTCTGCAGAAAACACAAAATGATCTGATATATATTGGGGAGCCATTAGAGTTTGATGAAGTTCATTTTCTAAGTGAGTTAAAAAAATTAGAAGAGGCTGCCATTAATGAGGATATAGAAGTAAAAAATATAGTTGCCGGTATTGTGACGACTTACCATATCAAACCGGAAGATAAAGCCAGGGATGAGAAAAACTACAGAGTCCTCAACAGCCTTGGAGCTATCAGCCACGAAGGAGCTGTAGTGGAGGAGCGGAAATAACCCGAGCCAGCTAATATACTGATGTTTAACGAGAAACAGGTATAAGAATCTAAGAAGAAAGAGGAATGTAATGAGCATAAACAATCGGCCGATTTTGATTCATGAGGTACATGATTTATGGCCAAAAACATTAACTGATATTGGCGGGATGAAAAAAAGCAGCCCCTTTGTATGTCTAATGCAGCGAGGAGAAAATGAGTCATACAAATCTGCTGACTATGTCGCAAGCACATTGGAATTTGCCGAACCGCACATGGCAAAGCATGGATTAGAGCGTGGGAAATTTGTGTATATCCCTAACGGCATTTCTAAAGCGGACTGGGAATTAACCGAATGTATTCCAGAAAATCATAAAGAGGTCTTAGACAAAATTAAGGGGGAAAATAAATTTATTGTAGGCTATTTTGGCGGCTTTGCGATATCGAATGCTTTGGACAGACTATTAGATGCAGCCGAGCTTATTAAGAATAAAGACATTGTTTTTATCCTGGTAGGCAAGGGGGCAGAAAAAAAACGCCTGTGCGGGCGAGTAAAAGAAGAAGGCATTCAAAATGTGATTTTTTTAGAGCCTATACCAAAAAAAAGCATACCGGACTTACTAAAGTATTTTGACTGTGTATATATGGGAATAGAAAAAGAGTTAGAAATATATAAGTATGGCATCAGCTTTACTAAAATGTATGATTCCATGATGGGATGCTGCCCGATTATTATCAGCATGTCAGATGTGGCAACACCTGTAGAGACTTTTCAGTGTGGCATAAAGACATCGGTGGATAAGTATAAGCTGAAAGACTGTATCGAAAAGATGTATGCCATGCCTGAAGAAGATAGGGCGATAATGGGCAAGAACGGGAAAGAGGCAGTCTTGGAGAATTATGAATATGGCAAGCTGGCTGAAAAATATGAGGCGTTATTTCCCAAGAATAAGGCAACAATATTACTGATAAACCATTATGCAGGAAGCAGCAGCATGGGGATGGACTTCAGACCTTACTACTTAGCGAAAGAATGGGTTCGCAAAGGCCATAAAGTAAAGATTATAGCAGCAGATTATTCACATCTGCGGAGGGAAAATCCATGCGTTGCCAAGGATTTTCAAAGGCAGATGATAGATGGAGTTGAATATTACTGGATAAAAACAAGAAAATATGAAGGAAACGGAGTCAAGAGAGCATTGACAATGTTTCAATTTGTCAGCAAACTATGTATTGGGGCAAAAAGAATAGCACAGGTTATGAATCCAGATGTCGTTATAACAGCTTCTACATATCCTCTGGATATATATGCGGCTAAATTGATTAGAAAGCATGTTTTTAAGAAGAGAAAGGGTTAAAAATGAGTAAGAGCAGGATTGAAAAATTCGAAAACAGAGTCTTTATGTCCAGTCCAACTATGCATGGAGATGAACAAATATATATAAAGGAAGCATTTGACACTAATTGGATTGCACCTCTGGGAACAAATGTAGACGCATTTGAGAAGGATATGGCAGAATTTATCGGGTGTGTTGGTGCAACCGCTTTATCATCCGGAACTGCTGCAATACATCTGGCGGTAAAACTTGCAGGAATTGAAGCAGATGATACGGTGTTTTGCTCAGACCTCACTTTTGCCGCGACGGTAAATCCTATATCTTATGAAGGAGGAAATGCTGTTTTTATTGATGCAGAAAGGGATACCTGGAATATGGATCCCGTGGCATTAAGAAAAGCGTTTCAAAAATATGATGATAAAGTACATGAAGATGGTAAATTGTACAAGAAACCAAAAGCGGTGATTGTGGCAAATCTCTATGGTACTCCGGCCAAGCTGGATGAAATCAGGGATATCTGTAATGAATATGAGACATTGCTGATTGAGGATGCGGCAGAGTCATTAGGGGCCACATATAAAGGAATGCAGACAGGACGCTTTGGAGTGTATAATGCGATAAGCTTCAACGGAAACAAGATTATTACGACATCGGGCGGAGGCATGCTGCTGTCAGATGATACAGATGCATTAAAAAAAGCTAAGTTCTGGGCAACACAGGCCCGGGAGGATCTGCCTTATTATTACCACAAGGAAATAGGATATAACTATAGAATGAGCAATATCATCGCAGGAATAGGAAGAGGTCAGCTCCTTCATTTGGACCAGCATTGCAAGAAAAAAAGAGAAATATATGAAAATTATAAAGAAGGCTTTAGCGATCTGCCTTTATCAATGAATCCTTATGAGACATGCAGCATGCCTAATTTTTGGCTAAGCTGTATCCTTCTGGACAGAGGGTGTAAGACGACACCTGATGAAATAAGGAGAAAGCTGGAAAGCTATAATGTAGAGTCGAGATTGATATGGAGGCCGATGCATATGCAGCCTGTTTATGAAAGTAATGATTTTATTGCATCAGGTGATGAATATGTGGGTAAAGACATTTTTGAACGTGGATTATGTCTTCCGAGTGACCTTAAGATGACTGAAGATATACAAAATTCAGTAATAGAAATTATAAAAACAATGTTTTAATTAAAAAAAGGATAATTATTTGAAATATGAATTTATATGCACACTTTATAAAAAGGGTACAAGATTTTGCTATAGCGCTGGCAGTAAGTATAATTTTAAGCCCTGTATTGATTATAGTATCGCTGCTGGTAAAAATAAAACTAGGAAGTCCGGTAATTTTTAAGCAGAAACGTCCCGGATTGAATAATAAAATATTTACGTTATATAAATTTAGGACGATGACCGATAAGAAAGATAAACATGGAGAATTGCTGCCGGATAAAGACAGGATGACCAGTTTTGGAGAGTGGCTGAGAGGAACAAGCCTCGATGAGCTTCCTGAATTGTTTAATATACTGAATGGAAGCCTGGCCATTGTCGGTCCACGTCCGCAGCTAGTTAAAGATTTGGTATTCATGGACAAGGAACAAAGGAAACGGCACAGGGTCAGACCAGGTTTGACAGGCCTTGCACAAGTAAATGGCAGAAATAATATTAATTGGGACGAAAAATTCAAATTTGATTTAAAATATATAAGAAATATAACTTTCTATAATGATTGGAAGATTATGTTTCAGACTGTGCAAAAGGTTTTCTGTAAAGAAGGAATCAATACGGAGGGATTGGCTACTTCGGAGGATTTGGGAGATTATCTGCTGCGGCTAGGCAGAATAACGGAAGAAGAATATAGAGCGGGATTGGAAAAAAGTAAATTACTGATAAACAGTTAAAATAAGTATCGGAATCGGAGGAAAGAAATGAAAAGAAATCAGGAAATGCAGATTCCCTTTTTAGTGCCGGATATTACAGAAGCTGAAATTGATGAGGTGGTTGATACATTAAAAAGTGGTTGGCTTACCACGGGTCCGAAAACCAAAAAGCTGGAAAGAGAGCTGGCAGATTTTTGTAATACGAAAAGATTAATTTGCCTTAATTCTTCTACAGCATGTACAGAAATGGCATTACGCATACTGGGTATCGGCCCTGGGGATGAAGTTATAACTACTGCGTATACTTATACAGCATCAGCCAGCGTCATCTGCCATGTAGGCGCAACGCCGGTACTGGTTGATACCGCTAAAGATTCATTTGAAATGGATTATAATCAGATGGAAAAAGCGATAACGGAAAAAACCAAGGCCATCATACCTGTAGATTTGGGTGGAGTAATGTGTGACTATGACCGTATATTTAGTATAGTGACGGGAAAGAAGCATTTATATACGGCCGGAAATAAGATACAGTCTGCTATAGGACGTATTGTCGTGTTAGCTGATGCGGCACACGCTTTGGGAGCTACCCGAAAGGGGAAGAAATGTGGAGAAGTAGCAGATTTTACAAGCTTTTCCTTCCATGCAGTTAAAAATTTCACTACTTCAGAGGGAGGAGGTCTTACATGGAAGCCAATTCAAGGGATAGATGATGAAGAAATTTATAAACGACTGAACCTGCTGTCTCTTCACGGACAGTCAAAAGATGCATTAGAAAAAACAAAGCTGGGTGAGTGGGAATATGATGTGGTTGGTACCTACTATAAATGTAATATGACAGATGTCTTGGCAGCTTTGGGTATAGCTCAGCTAAAGCGGTATCCAGATATGCTTGACAGGAGAAAAGAAATTATAATGACTTATGACAATACATTTAAAGAACTTCCAGTGCAAGTTTTAAAACATTACGGGAGAGACTTTTCCTCAAGTGGACATTTATATTGTGTACGAATATTAGGAAAAAACAGAAAAGAATGTAACGTTATAATGAATCAAATGGCAGAACGTGGTATAGCTACAAACGTACACTATAAACCGCTACCGATGCTGACAGCATATAAAAATATTGGTTTTAATATTGAAGAGTTTCCAAATGCATTCGATATTTTTTCTAACGAAATTACCTTACCGCTGTATTCTAAACTGACAGATGAGGATGTAACATATATCGTAGAAAACTTAAAGGCATGTATCGGCAGTTAATAATCGTATGTCTCTTGGAAAAGATGTAATAAGAGAGCATTATAGCCAGATTGACAAATGCCTGGGTAACATGTATACTAATAGCGATAAATTTGGAAATCCTTGTCATATGTCTTGGATTGTAAAGGAAATGTTATGAAAAGAATAGCTGTTATAACAATGGGTGTAAAGTTAGACGATGAGAACGGATATACAAGATTTCGTTTTCTTCCTGAGTTTTTAGTAGAAAAAGGATACGAGGTGGATCTTATCACCTCGTCATTTCAGCACTGGGCAAAAGAGCAGCGTAATATTAAAGATATTAATAAAGGAAATTATCCATTCAGGCTTAGATTTATAGAGGAGCCAGGTTATAAAAAGAATATAGATCTTCGAAGAATACGCAGTCACAGGATTGCTGCAAAAAACCTTAGAAAAATGCTGGAGCTGGATGGGAACTATGATTTGATTTACTGTGAGATACCTCCAAACGACGTGGCGTTGTCGGCCGCAGAATATGCACATGAACGTGGCATTCCTTTTGTGGTTGACGTAAATGATTTGTGGCCGGAAGCGATGCAGATGGTTATTGATATACCAGTAATAAGCAATTTATTATTCTATCCATTGTTGAGAGATGCTGAAAAGGTTTATAAGCTTTGCTCGGGCGTAATAGGAACCTCAGACGAATATGCGGGCAGGCCATTCCAGAGAAATTCGAGAGATATACCCAAAGAAACAGTTTATGTAGGAAATGAAATCAGTGCATTTGATGATGGTGCGAAAGCGAATATGCAGGAAGTTAATAAAGGCTCTGATGAATTTTGGGTGACTTATGCGGGGACAATAGGGACTAGCTATGATATAAGGACAATGGTACAGGCAGCTGATGAATTGAAAAAGAGAGGCTATTCAGATATTTATTTTAAAATTCTAGGAGGAGGCCCGCTTAAAGATGAGCTTGAAGACTATGCAAAGTCGCTGACTGGAAATGTAGAATTTGCAGGGTATGTACCGTATGAGAAGATGGCCGCTTATTTGAAAAAATCTGATATACTTGTTAATTCTTTTGTAAAGAAAGCTCCTCAAAGCATTGTGAATAAGATTGGGGATTATCTTGCGGCGGGAAAGCCTATGATTAATACTTGCAGCAGTGACGAGTTTAAGAATAAAGTTTTAAGTGATGGTTTTGGCATTAATATTGAGGCAGAGGATAAGAAAGCTCTAGCTGATGCAATTTTGGGACTCTATAATAATCAAGAAGAACGGGAATTGATGGGACGAAAGGCCAGGGAAGTTGCAGAAGAACAGTTTGACAGGCCTAATTCTTACAATAAAATAATAAAATTAATTAGTGAGCTGATAAAGAAGGACTAGTTTGGGAATGGAGTACAGTAAAGAAGAGATACGCGAAATACAAGAAAAAAGTCTGGAGATGGCGCTTTATTTCAAGAAGATATGTGATGAAAATAATCTTTTGTTTTATTTTTGCGGAGGGTGCTGTATTGGCACAGTACGCCATAAAGGTTTTATTCCATGGGATGATGATGTCGACGTATTTATGCCAAGAAGAGATTATGAATTATTAAAAAGAATATGGAAAATGAAAGCCGACACTTCCAGATATACATTAGAGAATTCTGATGAATTTCATATAGATTATAATTTGTTTTTAAATATAAGAGACAATTCAACTACTTTTATCAGACCATATCAACAAGAGTTAGATATAAGCCATGGTTTGATACTTGATGTACTTCCTTTAGATGGATGTCCATCAAATAAATTCAAACGTAAAATACAGCTGATGTGGGCTATGGTATATTCACTGTACCGTTCACAAATGGTGCCCTCAAACCACGGCAGATTTATGGAAATGGCTGGAAAATCAGCCCTTGCCCTGATACCTTCTAAAAAGATGCGGTATAAAATATGGCGCTTTGCAGAGAAAAAGATGACGAAATATAACATAGAAGACTGCAGATTTGTGACAGAGTTATGTGCAGGTCCCCATTATATGAAGAATGAGTACCCCAAAGAAGCGTTTGACGCAGCAGTATATAAAGAGTTCGAAGGTCACATGATGCCGATACCGCAAGGATATGATGATTATCTTAGAATTGCCTTTGGTGATTATATGAAGCTGCCACCTAAAGAGAAGCAGGTAGCGCATCATGACGTGATAAAATGTGATTTGAAGACAGGTTATAAACAATATAAAGGCAAGCTATATTGTGTTAACAGATAATCCTGTTCAATTACTGTAGTAATTCTATATTATATGTAGAAAATAGAACAAAAGAGGTGTTATATGGCAAGAAGAAGGAGAAGGGGCAGAAGAACCAGGAAGTCTGGCAATTGGTTTACAAGGTTGAGCACGACTAAAAAGGCAGGAGTCTGTCTGGGAGGAGTTTTTATGGCCCTAGCGGCATCTGGCGTAATATATGTAGCTGCCAAGCTGGGTAAAATAGATACTCAGGATATACCTCAGGAAGATATCGTAATCAATGCAGAGGCGGAAGAAGCCGGCGAAGGTTTTACGAATGTTGCATTATTCGGTGTGGATTCCAGAGAGGGCGACCTGGCAGAAGGAACTCGTACAGACTGTATAATTGTGGGCAGTTTAAATAACAAGACGAAAGAGATAAAGATGGTTTCAGTCTACAGGGATACTTTGCTGGATATAAAAGACGGAGAACTGCAGAAATGTAATGCGGCATATAGCTTTGGAGGCCCTGAACAGGCCATAAACATGCTGAATAAGAATCTGGATTTGGATATCCAGAAGTATGTGACTGTGGATTTCAGCGTTGTAGCTGAAGCAATCGATTTGCTCGGGGGCATTGATATCGATGTCAAGGAAGAGGAAATACAGTATCTGAACGAGTTTGTGTATGAGACAGGGCAGGTCGCGGGAAAAGAAGCGTACTTTGTCCACGAAGCTGGTGTACAGACGCTTGATGGTGTACAGGCCACAACATACGCACGTATCCGGTCGACGGCAGGCGGCGACTTTACTAGAACGGAAAGACAGCGGATCGTAATTGAAAAGATGGTTGAGAAGATAAAGAAGAGCGACCTGGGCACGATTAATAAGATTATTGATAAAGTACTGCCAAGCATATCTACTAATTTTACATCTGCAGAAATAATAAGCTATGCCAAGGACTTTGCAAAGTACACCTTAGGAGATAGTACAGGGTTCCCAATCGATAAGACTACAGATACGTTATCAGGGCTCGGCAGCATCGTAATTCCGGTAACGCTGGCAGATAACGTACAGAAGCTGCATGAGTTCTTATATGGTACAACAGGTTATACAGTTTCCACTACAGTTCAGAATATAAGCGGTAGTATTGTCAGCAGAATAGGTCAGCGTGAGGCTACCGACGATGAAACGCTGAACAGCCAGACATATACTACGGCGCCTGAGGACGCAGCTCAGGAAAGCGGAAATAATTATGGTGGAGGCGGGACTGGTAATTATACACCGCCAAGCACTACGGGCGGACAGGAAACTGAAAATGAAGGAAATGGCACGACAGGCGGAGGTTCAGGCGGTTCCGGAAACGGAAATGGTGGCGGAAGCGGTGATGGTAATTCTGGAAATTCGGGAAATACAGAACAGCCGGATCCAGGAGGAGACTCCGGGGGAACGACACCTCCGACGCCAGATACACCTCCAGAAGGCGGGGCAACAGAATAGACATCATAATTTATCAATCGGGATACTCTGCGTATCCCGATTGATTTCGTTATATAGAATATATGGTTTACAAATTGTTAAGAATTTGTTACAATACTTCCTGATAGTGCAAAAAAAATGGCGTTTTGTACAAAGATAAAAGCAGATTATGTAAAACGGAGGTACAAATATGTGTGGAATAGTAGGTTATATCGGCAATCAGCAGGCGGCCCCGATTCTTCTCGACGGTCTTTCCAAGCTGGAATACAGGGGCTATGACTCTGCCGGTATCGCAGTTTACAACGGTGAAAAGATTGATATGATAAAGTCCAAAGGGAGACTCAAGGTTTTAAGTGAACTGACCCACGATGGAGAGACGCTGCCCGGGACGTCGGGTATCGGACATACGCGATGGGCCACGCATGGTTCGCCTTCTGATATCAATGCACATCCTCATTTTAACAAGGATGAGAGCATCGTAGTCGTACATAACGGTATTATTGAGAATTACCTGAAATTGAAGAAGAAGCTTGAGAAACACGGATATGAGTTCGTGTCCGAGACGGACACGGAGGTCATCGCTCATCTGTTAGACTACTATTATAATGGGAACCCGCTTCAGGCAGTAACGAAGATCATGCACCGTATGGAAGGTTCTTATGCCCTTGGAATCGTATTCCAGGATCATCCTGATGAGCTGTATGCAGTCAGGAAGGACAGCCCGCTCATCGTAGGACATACCAATGGCGGTAATATCATCGCATCCGATGTACCGGCTGTGCTGAAGTATACGAGAGACGTGTTCTTCATCGAAAATGAAGAGATTGTCCGTATGACGGACGCTACGATGGAGTTCTTTAATGTAGATGAGGAGCCGATTGAGAAAGAGTCCGTACGGATTGAATGGGATGTAAACGCAGCCGAAAAAGGCGGTTATGAACATTTTATGCTGAAGGAGATGTATGAGCAGCCAAAAGCGATTACAGACACGTTTTCCCCAAGAATCAAGGATGGCAGAATCGTTATCGATGAACTGAACATGACGGATGAGGAGATAAAAGCAATCAATAAGATCATGATTGTCGCCTGTGGCTCTGCCTACCATGCGGGCGTTACTAGCAAATATGTGTTTGAAGGGCTGTCGCGTATCCCGGTAGAAGTAGACGTGGCTTCTGAATTCAGGTACCGCAATCCGATTCTGGAAGAAGGAACGCTCGTCGTTGTCATAAGCCAGTCCGGAGAGACGGCAGATACGCTTGCAGCTTTGAGAGAATCTAAGGCAAGGGGAGCTAAAGTGCTCGGCATTGTCAACGTGGTCGGCAGTTCGATAGCCAGAGAGGCAGACAATGTCATGTATACATGGGCCGGACCGGAGATAGCCGTAGCGACGACCAAGGCCTACTCGGCACAGCTCATATCGCTGTATCTTCTGGCCATGAAGTTCGCTTACGTAAAAGGCGAGATGGATGACACGGTACTGTCCGATATGCTGGAGGATTTGAAAAGCCTGCCGGCACAGGTGGAGATGCTGCTCAACAATAAGCAGAAGATACAGCGCTTTGCAAACCGTTATCTGGCAGCCAGAGATATATTCTTCATCGGACGCGGTATAGATTATGCGATATCGATGGAAGGCTCTCTTAAGCTGAAGGAAATCTCCTATATCCATTCGGAGGCATATGCCGCGGGTGAGCTCAAGCATGGGACGATATCGCTTGTGGAAGAGGGAACGCTTGTGGCTTCTGTCCTGACCCAGAAAGAACTGTATAAGAAAATGATTAGCAATATGGTCGAAGTGAGGACGAGGGGCGCGTTTGTAATGGCCGTGACGATGGAGGGGAACACGGAAGTAGAACGGGCAGCCGATTATGTAATCTATATTCCGGAGACGAACAGATACTTTACCAACTCTCTGGCAATCATACCGCTTCAGCTCTTTGGCTATTATGTATCTGTCGGACGGGGCTGTGATGTCGACAAGCCACGTAACCTGGCGAAGTCGGTTACGGTAGAATAAAGTCAGTTCAAGGCATGGGATATCCATGCCTTTTGTATATTCATGAAGAATTAATGGAATATTAAGCTGTTCCGGTTGAGGTCACTGGTGAAATTTGTTATAATATGTTACGCTAGTGTTAAAAATAGATTAAGAAATGATTATTATGGAGGATAGATATGGTATTTGGAGGGATTCTGGCCGGTGGTATCGGTTCGAGGATGAATATGGCAGATATGCCGAAACAGTTTTTAAATCTCGGTGACAAGCCTATGGTGATTCATACGTTGGAAAAGTTCTTGCTATGTCCGAAGATTGAACAGATATATATAGGAGTACATCCGAATTGGGTGGTACACATGGAGGATCTGGTCGACAAATACATCCATATCCGGAAAGAATGTGTCCATATCGTATCTGGCGGGGGCGACCGCAATGCTACCATCATGAATATCGTGGATGCTGTTGAGAGGGATTACGGTGAGAGCGAAGAGCACTATATCATCACACATGATTCTGTCCGCCCGTTTGTCACATCGCGGATAATCAACGATAATATAAACGCGGTACTAAGCCATAATATATGCGATACCGTGATTGCGGCCACGGATACTATCGTCGTGTCAGAGGATGGAAACAGGATTACAGATATCCCTGTCAGGAGCAAGATGTACCAGGGACAGACGCCGCAGAGCTTTCAGGTGAATCTTCTGAAAAGGCTATATCGGGCATTGGGGGAAGAAGAGAAGGCAGTTCTGACTGATGCATGTAAGATTGCGGTCGTGCAGAATGAACCGGTATATCTCGTCAAAGGAGAGCCTTCTAACCTGAAGATTACGACAGTGAGTGATTATAAAGTGGCGCAGGCTATGGTCGGAGGAAAAGTCGTTGATTAATTATGTATATCAGTTAGTGGCACCAGGTACATTTTCCGTGAAATACGAAGAGGCACAGTTTGAGAGCCAGGTCATTATCAAGCCGCGGTATATGTCGATCTGCCATGCGGATCAGAGATATTATACAGGTCAGCGGGAACGCAGTATCCTTGACAGGAAGCTTCCGATGGCGCTCATTCATGAGTGCTGCGGCGAAGTGCTGTTCGACCCGGCAGGAAAGCTTAAAGCAGGAGAAGAAGTTGTGCTTATCCCGAACGTGCCGGGAGAACACAGCGATATCATATTAGAGAATTATGCAAAAGGTTCTGGCTTCCTGTCCAGCGGAAGGGATGGATTCCTGAGAGAATTTATCAGCTTGCCGGCAGACAGGCTCGTCCGTCATGACGGCATACCGCAGAAACTGGCTTCAATCACAGAGTTTGTAAGCGTTGCCGCACACAGTATCCGGAGATTTGAATGCATTTCCCATGGGATTCGTAACAGGATAGGAGTCTGGGGAGACGGAAGCCTGTCGTTCATAGTGGCAAATCTGCTGAAACAGGCGTATCCGGGCAGTGAGATTATTGTCATAGGCAAGAATCCGGGAAAATTGTCTTACTTTACGTTTGCGGACGAGACGATACTGAGAGAGGAATTGCCTGTGTCGTTTGAGATAGACCACGCATTTGAATGCTGTGGCGGAGATGGGAGCTACTATGCGATAGAAGATATTATCAACCACATCAATCCACAGGGGACGGTGATGCTGATGGGAGTCAGCGAGAACCGAGTGGCAGTGAACACAAGAGATGTACTGGAGAAGGGGCTTGCGGTAATTGGCAGCAGCAGGTCGGGCAGAGCAGACTTTGAGCAGGCAGTGACCTGGATGAAGAATGAGCGTTTTCAAAGGCGTCTGGATATGATAATATTTGAAGATGAAAAAGTCAGCTCTGTGGAAGATATCCACAGAGTATTCAGAATGGACAGAAATACACCGTTTAAGACCGTATTTGAATGGGGATTATAAGGAGACAGTTAACTTATGGCAGTAGTTAGTATTATTGTTCCGGTCTATAATGTGGAAAAATATCTGAACAAATGCGTGGATTCGATATTGGGACAGACATTTGAAGAATTCGAGCTTATACTCGTTAACGATGGTTCGACTGATGGCAGCCCGTCTATCTGCAGGGACTACGCCGGCAGGGATGAACGGGTGCATTATATAAGCCAGGAAAACATGGGGCCTGGAAGGGCAAGGAATGTAGGCATTGCAGCGGCGGAGGGGAAGTATATCTTATTTGTCGACAGCGATGATTATATCGCCGTAAATATGGTGGAAATACTCTATAAAAACATTACAGCCAGTGATGCTGACATGGCAACGTGCGGATTATATAACGTATACCAGAGCAGATGTATTCCCCAGTATGAAGGTATCGAACAGTTTGTATGCAGCCCTGCCGAAGCATTCGGGCTGCTCCTGATTGGAGAGAAAATACCGGGAAGCTCATGCAATAAGCTGATTAAAGCAGAGATTCTTAAGGATATAGGGTATCCAGAAGGTATCGTATACGAGGATGTCGGATTTCATACTGAACTGATGCAGACAGTACGAAGCGTTCACGTAGATACGACCCCCCTGTATTACTATGTGCACCGTGAAAACAGCATTACTACCAGGAAGTTTGACTCGGACGCGATGATGTTCATCTACGCCTATGAAGATACGCTTCGTGTCGTAGAGCAAAAATATCCGGCAATACTTCAGGAGGCCAGATTCAAGCTGATCTGGGCATATTTTGCGATACTGGACCGTATGCTTCAGGAAGAACGGTACTGGAAGATACGGGAGTACAAGCAGGTAAGGCAATACCTGAAGAGAAATACGATTCGTATAATGAGGAACCCATATTTCCATAAGGCCAGAAAAATAGGGGCAATTGCCCTTCTGCTGAATGTCCGGCTGTACCGCACATTGACGAGGATGAATGAAAAAAGGAGCAAAGGGCTTTTTTCATAGGAGATAAGAATGAAGAAGATTTGTTTTGTGGATTTTGACATGTCGGTTACGGGAGGGGTCGAGCAGGTTACCGCCTCTTTAGCCAATGAGCTGTGCGGCATATATGAAACCTTTGTATATGCTATCAATAAAGGCGGAGAGTCCGCCTATGAATTAGATGGAAGAGTAGTGTTCATAGAAGGGCTGACCGGTGAAACGCGTCTCCGCGGGATGATTCAGGGAACGTTCCGGCCTTTTATCCATTTTGTAAAAGAGAATAAGATTGATGTTGTCATATTGATGGGCAATTATCCGGCCCTGGTCGCTTCTTTTACCCGCTTTTTTACAAAGGCGAGATATATCTACTGCGACCACGGCGGGCTGATGAACCAGTGGAAACAGAAAGATATAACGGCCATCCGCTTCTGGGATGCGCTGATGTCCCATAAAGTCATCGTCCTGACGGAAAAGACAAAGCGGGATTATATATCCAGATTCCATCTGAAGCCCGGAAAAGTAAGATGCATCTATAACTGGATTGAGGATAAAGTAGTCCATGCAAGAAAGGGATACAATACGGAGGCGAAGAAGATATTATCTGTTGGCCGGTTCGGAAAAGAAAAGGGGTATGATATGCTCGTAGAAGTGGCGAAGGCCGTGCTGCCTGCCCACCCTGACTGGCAGTGGCACGTGTTTGGCACCGGCGAGACATTTGAGGAGACGGCAGCCAAAGTATCGGAATACGCTCTGGGAGACCAGCTCATCCTGAAAGGAAATGTCAAAGATGCCTACAGGCTCTATCTGGATTATGCATTTCTTGTCCTGCCTTCTTACCGTGAAGGGCTTCCGCTCGTATTGCTGGAAGCGGCGGCTGTCGGCCTTCCGATGGTGAGTTTTGATATCGAGACGGGTCCAAATGAGATTATCGAAGAAGGAAGGAACGGATTTCTGATACCGCCTTTTGATCTGGCTAAGATGGAAGAAAAAATCGAAGAGCTGATGGCAGACAAGGATATACGCAGGGAGATGGCGGAATATGACGGTATGAAGGACAAGTTCAGTAAAGAAAATATCCTGAAAGAATGGATAGATGTGATTGAGGAGTAGTGATGAGAAGCAGACAAGCGATGAAGAACATGATTGCCAATATATTTCTACAGGTAATCGTGTTTCTGTCAGGTATAGTTCTTCCGCGATTTTTTCTGGAAGCATATGGTTCCAGCATAAATGGCATGGTGACCTCGGTCAACCAGTTCCTCATGTATCTTGGCCTTGCCGAGGCCGGTGTGGGAACGGCATCTGTCGTCGCGCTGTACGGTCCGCTGGCAGAGGAAAATCAGAATGAGATCAATGGTATCCTGTCAGCGACGAGGAGGTTCTATAACAGGTCAGGCTATCTGTTCGGAGCTCTCGTGGCAGGATTCGTGTTCATATATCCGTATCTTATCACCCAACAGCTGAATGCCTCTCTCGTGAGAACGATGATACTGATTCTGGCGAGCAGTACGTTGGTTGATTATTTTTGTCTTGGCAAATACAAAGTGCTGCTTACAGCAAACCAAAAGGGATATGTGATTGCTTATATACAGGCGCTTGGGACGACATTAAACATGGCAGTCACAATCCTGCTTATCTATCATCATGCTAATGTGCTTTTGGTAAAGGGAATCGCGACACTCGTGTATATACTGCGTTTCTTTCTGGTAAAAGTATATGTCAGACGATGGTATAAAGATGTAGACTTTCAGGCGGAGCCGAAGATGGACGGCCTGAAGCAGCGGGGGGCAGCGCTGCTGCACCAGATTGTTGGCGTCATCGTGAACAATACGGACGTGGTGCTGCTGACGGTATGCCTCGGGAGCCGGTCGCTCGTGGAAGTGAGCGTATATGGAATCTATAATATGGTTATATATGCTATGAACCTGCTGCTCACTTCATTTTCTAATGGATTGACGGCGGGATTTGGAGAAGTGATATCCAAGGGAGAAAAGGATGTGTTAAAGGACAGCTTCTCCAATTATGAATATATGTATATGATTATACTGATGTGTGTGTGTACCTGTATGGGCGTGCTGCTTCTGCCGTTCGTTTCGGTCTATACGCTGCATGTGACGGATGCCAACTATATAAGGCCGGTCTCAGCTATGTTGTTTACCCTCATCATATTTCTGCAGAATGTCAGGATACCTGGACTCACAATCATATGTGCCGCAGGGCATTTCAAAGAGACGAGAGGGCAGGCTGTCTTAGAAGCTGTCATCAATATCGTAGTGTCCCTTTCGCTCGTGTGGAAGTTCGGGATGAACGGTGTGCTGTTCGGCACCGTATGCTCTTATGCATTCCGTTCGGTGGAGATTGTATTGTACAACAGAAAGTATCTCGTAGAAGGGACGGGAATCATCTCGTTGAAGAGAATTGCGCGCAATGTGCTTGCAGTCGTCATCATCGTGTGCCTGCTGATGAACATCGTACCACAGCAGATGACTTCGTTTTTGACCTGGGGCATCTATGCGGTCATCACAGGCGGCATATCTTTGGCAGTGCTGCTCGTGCTGAACTATGTATGTGAGCCGGCTGAATTTAAAAAAGTAGTACAGAGAATGAAAAGTATAGGAAGACAGAGAGGATAGTGACGATATGTATGATTATTTGATAGTAGGTTCAGGATTATTTGGCTCGATATTTGCCAGAGAAGCCAGGAAAAAAGGATATCGCTGCCTTGTCGTTGAAAAGAGAGGCCATGTAGGCGGCAACATCTATACAAAAGAGGTGGAAGGAATCCAGGTACACGAATATGGGGCGCATATCTTCCATACGAGCAATAAAGAGGTGTGGGAGTATATCCGGCAGTTTGCCGAATTCAACAGGTATACGAACAGCCCAATCGCATATTATAAAGGTGAGATATATAACATGCCGTTTAATATGAATACATTTAACAAAATGTGGGGTGTCGTCACACCGGAACAGGCACGGAAGAAGATAGCAGAGCAGATTGAGAAGTATGGAGTGGCCGAACCGAAGAATCTGGAAGAACAGGCTATCAATCTTGTCGGAAAAGATATATACGAGAAGCTGGTGAAGGGGTATACAGAGAAGCAGTGGGGCCGCAGGGCAACAGAGCTTCCGCCTGAGATAATCAGAAGGCTTCCGGTACGGATGACTTACGACAACAATTATTTCAATGACTGCTACCAGGGCATTCCAATCGGAGGATATACGCAGATAATAGAGAAGATGCTGGATGGAATCGAGGTACGGCTGGATACGGATTATCTGGAAGAGAAAGAGGAGCTGGACAGCATATGCGGCAAAATCATATATACAGGTCCTATCGATGCCTATTACGATTATAAATACGGGGAGCTCGAGTATCGTTCTGTCCGGTTCGAGACAGAAGTGCTCGATGAAGAGAACCATCAGGGAAACGCGGTAGTGAATTACACCGAATATGAGGTCCCTTATACGAGAATCATCGAACATAAGCATTTTGAGTTTGGCACACAACCGAAGACGGTCGTATCAAAAGAGTATTCGGCTCCATGGAAACGGGGGGATGAGCCATACTACCCGGTCAATAACGAGCGCAACAATCAGCTGTATGAGAAGTATGCGTCGGAAGCAGCGCGGGAGGAGAAGGTCATCTTTGGCGGCAGGCTTGGAAAATATAAATATTATGATATGCACCATATCGTTGCCGAAGCGCTTGCCTGTGCAAGGGAAAACTTGTAAAATTTATTGGACATCAGTAGACTGGCAGGCAGAAGTTGCGGATTGTTCCATAATATAGTAATATAATGTAGGATTAATGAGCAAAATGTAAAAAGGGAACGGATTATGGCAAAAAATAAAAAGTCTCTGAAAGCCGAGAAAGCAATCAAGGCAAAGAGGAAAAAGAAACAGAGAAGAAGACGTAGGGCTGTCGTGCTGGTAGTGGAAGTCATTATGCTGCTTCTGTTATCAGGCGTGGCATACGCAATGATGAAGTTTGATAAGCTGCAGGCAGTTAATATCGACAAAAAGGACCTTGAGCTTAATGAGGGCGTGGAAGAGAAAGAAGGATACACGACGATAGCGCTCTTCGGCGGGGACTCCAGGGATGGACAGCTGGAGGAGGGAACACACGCAGATACTATCATCGTTGCCTCAATCAACAACAAGACGAAAGAGATAAGGCTTGCTTCTATCTACCGGGATACGCTTCTGCAGCAGAAGAACATGGGCTATAACAAGGCAAACCATGCGTATTTTGCGGGCGGGCCGGCTGAATCCATCAGTATGCTGAATAAAAATCTGGATCTCGACATACAAGATTATGTGACGGTTGATTTTAAAGCTCTCGTAGACACGATTGATCTGCTGGACGGGCTTGACATCGATATCAAGCAGGAAGAAGTCCAGTATATGAATGAATTTCTTCAGGAGACAGCGGATGTTGCCGGTACGAAGGCTGACTTTATAACGAAGTCGGGAGAACAGCATCTGGACGGGACGCAGGCAGTTACATATGCGCGTATCCGTTCTACAGCAGGCGGCGATTACACCCGTACAGAGCGGCAGAGGCTGGTGATTGAGAAGATATTTGAAAAAGTGATGCATACAGATCTGGCCACCATCAATAAGATAATCGATACGGTGTTTGAACAGGTATCTACAAGCTTTTCGCTGAAGGAACTGATTGGCCTGGCTTCGGATGTTACAAAATACAAGCTCGGGGAGAATACGGGATTTCCGTTTGATGTAGAGGACGGCCTCACATATCAGAACGCAGGCAGCGTAGTCATCGCGCTGGGCCTTGCTGAAAATGTGAAGCAGCTGCACGAGTTCTTATATCCGGATGAAGAGGCTCAGGAAGTATCAGAGACCGTCCAGAATATATCGGACGAGATATCTTATGTGACCGGGGCCGTAAGGCCGGCGTCGCTGGATCAGGGCAATGGAAGTGGAGACGGAGACGGCAGCACTGGAACCGGCGGCAATGCGGATAGCGGATATGACTCCAGAACAGACGGCGCAGGAGGTACCTACGGAAATACAGATGGTTCCGGTACGTATGAGTAGAAACATTTTTTGTAAAATCCTGTCGGATGTGATAGAATATTCCTAGTATTGATTTGAATCGAAGGAGAAAGAGGATAAGAACATGAAGATATTAAAGAAGATCAGCATAATATTATTAAGTCTGTGCTTATGTGTCCCTTGTTTTTCAATGGTTGCCCAGGCGGCGGACGGGCGTATCTCATTTAGCGACCCGGAGACGGCGGTCGGGGATATGGTAGATGTGAAATGTGTGGTCAAGTCGACGAGCGGCAGCCTCGGCAATATAGAGGTAAAGCTGACCTATGACAGCTCGGCGCTCAGATTCGACGCCGGAGACGGGGTAGAGGCTGACGGCGACGGCTCCCTTACCTGTACCGGTTCCGGCGGGTCAGAGGAAGCGACGTTCAACATGAAGTTCCAGGCGTTAAAAGAAGGTGACACGAGCATCAGCGTGGCTGGTGCAACGATAGCTTCCAGTGGCGGCGGAACTCTTACTCTGGATCAGGGAAGCTCAACGGTCAAGATAGCGGAAGGCGACCCTTCCAAGATTACAGACACAGGCAGCACATCAGGCGCTGATGACATCGAAGTGGACGTAAACGGGACAGCATACAAATTATCCGATAATTTTGCGGAAGCCGATATTCCGGCTGGCTATACGAAGACAGAAGTGCAGTTTGAGGGCCAGGCCCGCCAGATGGTGACTCAGGAAGCAAGCGGAATTACGCTTGGCTACCTTCTGGACGGGGAAGGGAAAGGCGACTTCTTCCTTTACAATGCAGACGACGCAACTTTTTCTCCTTTTGAGCAGATAAATATCTCAGACACGACATCTATAGCGCTTCTCAGTGAGAAAGCCGGCAAGAAACTGCCAAAGACATTCCAGGAAGTGACCTTGACGCTGAACGGAAAAGATTTCCCCGCATGGCAGAATACGGAAAAAGACGGGTTCTATGTCGTGTATGCCGTGAACAGCAACGGGGATAAAGGGTATTACCAGTATGACGACAGCGAGGGAACATATCAGCGCTATGAAGCTTCCGGCAGCACGGAAGAGAAGACAGATGATTCCCTGATGGGCAAGATTGGACGTTTTATCGACAAGAATATCCAGATGATGGTCCTCATAGCGGGTCTCGGCGTGATTATCGTCCTTATCCTCATTATCGTTCTGGCGGTGAAGCTCCACAACCGCAATGCCGAATTAGATGACCTGTATGACGAATACGGGATTGATGAAGAGGAGGAACCGGAGAGAAACAAGCCGGCGGTGAAAGAGAAGTCGGCGACAAGGTCCGGGCTCAAAAAGAAGAAAGACGAAGACAACTTCGATGATTTTGACGAGGACGACTTTGAAGAAGACGATTTGGACGACGATTCCTACGATGATGACGACTTTGACGACTATGAAGACGACCTGATGGATGAAGACGACTTTGAACCATATGATGATTCATATGACGTTGAGATAGACGATTTGGACGACTTGCTCGGAGAGCCGAAAACGAAGAAACGTGGACACGAGGAGACAGACGATTTGTTTAAGGTGGATTTTATAGATTTAGATTAACAGACCGCGTATCCTATACATCCCGCAGAACCTTACAGGAACTGCGGGGTGTTTTTTTGCAGATTTATATGCAATTGCGTTATAAAGGATGGCAATATAGTGATAGCGGTATGGTTCGTTTGTGATAGAATAATAAAATCTTCATATTGTACAATCATAATGGGCGCAGTATGCGTTTTCAGCAGGAGATACAGTGCGTCAGAGCCGGAAAGGAGATGGATGATTGTACATGGAAAAGAAGAAGATACAGATTGACAAAGAGGGGAAAGAACTGCGTCAGCCGCTGGACGGTAAGTTCCCCATATCCGCGGAGTTCCAGAAGCTGTCGTACTATGCATACGGCGTATGTATCTGTCACTGGCATCCGGAGATGGAACTGCTCATCGTGACGGAAGGGGTGCTGGAGCAGCAGGTAGGTGAAGAGATACATAAGATAAGCGAGAATGAAGGAATCTTCATAAACAGCCACATCATGCATGGTACGAGGATGGTGGATCATGAAGATTGCAGTTACCGGGTCATCCGGTTTGAGCCCGCCTTGCTTGGCGGGGGCACAAGGGGCCTCATATACGAGAAGTATGTGAAGACGCTGCAGTCGCTGAAGGATCTCCGTTACCGCATTCTCCGCCCGGAAGACATGCAGCAGAGAAGGATGGTGGACCTGATATACAAGATTACAGACACTTATGTCAAAAGGGAAGTCTGCTATGAGCTGGAAGTCCAGGGACTCATGCTGGAGCTGTGGGGGCTGCTCTTTAAGCTTATAGGCAATGTAGAAGAAAATGAGATACAGATGAACAGAGAGATGTATAAGATTCAGGACGCGCTCGCCTACATACAGATGTACTATAAGAATCCACTGACACTGGAAGAGATTGCGGAGGCTTGCATGATGAGCAAGAGCTCATGCTGCCGCCTGTTTAAGAAGGTATTCCGACAGAGCCCGATGGAGTATGTCACATCGTACCGGATACAGCAGAGCTTTATGCTTATAGCGGACGGAAGATGCTCCATAACAGAGATTGCATATGAGTCCGGATTTACGAACAGCAGCTATTTTACGGAGATGTTCCGCAAAGTGACTGGCATGACTCCGACGCAATATAAAAAGGAAGTGTGCCGGAGATAGATAAGAGGCATTAAGGTGTAAAAAAGACAGTAAATTACGCCTTAATGCCATTTTTATGCGTCAATAGCGTGTTTTTACAAACTCTGTTATAAAAAATGAAAACTATGTTATATCATACAAACAATTATAAAAATATAATAAGAGCTACAGAAAGACAATTTGTCTGTTGAGAAAACAGGAAAATGTCATGTTTTGCATAACTGCGGGCTGAGCAAGATTGTACAATTTGAATGAAAAATGATGAAGTCAGGAGGTGGGGCTACATGATTGCAGCGGCAGGGGTGCATCAGAAACGCGGAGATGAAAAAGTTTATTAAAGGAGGAGACGTATGTCAAAAAGATTAAAAAGCACAACGATAATATTGGTGATTGTTTCTATGCTCCTGTGTGCATGTTCTTCTGAAGGCGGCGAAGACAAAGGGGCGGGTCAGGCAGACGAAAAGACGGAGAGCGGTGATAAGAAGGATAAGATTACAGTCGGGGCTACGCTGAGCGACTTTACTATCAGCTTCCAGGCAGCCATGTATAATGAACTGTTAGACGCACAGAAAGAATACGACAATATTGAATTCATCCTTCAGGACGGAGCATCGGATTCGGCGCTGCAGGTCAACCAGATAGAGACATTCATCACACAGAAGGTGGACGCAATTCTCATCAATGCCGTGAGCGACGCGGTGGAGCCGTCGCTGAAGAAGGCGATGGAAGCAGGGATTCCGGTATTTGCGGTAAACAGGTCCATCTCCGATGAAAATGCGTACAGCTATTTTATCGGTGCCAACGACACGCTCAGCGGGGAGCAGATGGCTAACTGCCTGCTCGATATGATAGAAAAGGAAAAGATGGACAGCTGTAATATCATCTATATACAAGGCGTTATCGGCGCTACATACCAGACGCTGCGCCAGGGCGGATTTGACAGCATCATGGATGAAAAAGGATATGATATGGGAGTCAACATACTAGAAAGGATTCCATGCAAGCACGATAAAGAGACGGTCATCAGTTCCATCCAGAATATGCTGAACAAATATCCTGCAGGAGAGATAGACGCCATCGTATGTGAAGGGCCGGACGACGCGGTAGGCGCGCTTCAGGCCGTGCAGTCTGCAGGACGCACGGAACTGGTGGGCAAGATTGTCGGCATGGACATGCCTACGGAAGTGTGGGATGCAATCAAGGCAGACAAGATATACGGTACCGTTCTGCAAGATCCGGCAGAACAGTGTGAGGTAGGCATCAAGACGATCGAGACCTATTTCTTCGGAGATAAAGACTCTCTTACGGAGAAGTTCATCGAGACAGATCTGCCGATGGTAACGGCTGAGAATGTCAATGACGTGACACCATCCTGGTAAGGGACAGAAAGGGCGTGGAACATACATGGGAATAGAAGAAGCGGAAAAAAAGAAAAGATTCAAAATGAAGCGGGAATACAATATGCTCCTTGTGCTCGTCGTCATGCTGATTGTATGTGCATTCATATCGCCGACATTCCGTACGGTTCAGAACCTGATCAACCTGCTCGGGCATAATGCAGTCTATGGGCTGCTGTCGGTGGGGATGGCCTTTGTCATCATTACAGGAGGTGTCGACCTGTCGGTCGGTTCTGTCTGTGCATTGTCAGGGGTACTGTCCGCCTATGCATTCATAGGCTATGGATTTATAGCAGGTGTGGCGGCAGGGCTGGCAATCGGTATCGCATGTGGCCTGGTCAATGGTGTTCTTCAGACTGTGGTTGGAATGAATCATTTTGTCGCCACCCTGGGTATGATGACGATTGCCCGGGGGGCAGTATACATCATCACAAGCGGATTTAACATATACGGCATACCGGAGGAATATGGCGTCGTGGGCATGGGATATCTCGGTCCTGTCCCGGTGGCGGGCATCATCTGGCTTGCCTGCGTCGTAGCCGCATTCTTCGTATTGAAGTACACGAGATTCGGACAGTACGTATATGCCATCGGGGGCAATATGAACGCCGCATGGCTGTCAGGAATCAACACCCGTCTCGTGAAGACGATCGTGTATGTAGTGTGCGGCTTTTTCGCCGGGCTTGCAGGGGTCGTGCTGTCGTGCCGGACGCTTCTGGCGGCGGCCAATGCCGCGGATACATATGAGCTTACAGCCATCTCGGCCTGTATCGTGGGAGGCCTGTCTCTGGACGGTGGCAGAGGCAATGTATGGGGGTCTGTAGTGGGAGTGCTCATCCTCGGACTCATCCTGAACATCATGCAGCTTACGAGCGTCTCAAGCTACTGGCAGGACGCGGTAAAGGGTATTATCATTATCGGCGCCGTGGCGGTGGACTGCATGTCTAAGCTCAAGAGAGACTGAGGTGGCATATGATGAGAGAAAATGTCTTGGAGATGAAACATATATCAAAGGACTTCAGCGGGGTTACCGTACTGGAGGAGATAGACTTTACACTCAAAAGAGGAGAGGTACATGCCCTCGTAGGCGCCAACGGCGCCGGGAAGTCTACGCTGATGAAGATCATCAACGGTATCTGGGTGAGGTACTCAGGCGAAGTATTCTTAAATGGAGAGAAGGTGCGGTTTAAGAACCCTGTCGATGCCGCGAAGCGGGGAATCGGCATGATACACCAGGAGCTGGATCTGACACCGAACCTGACCGTTGCGGAAAATATATATCTTGGCAGGGAGACGTGCCGCGGCCTCATGATGGACAAGAGGAAGATGACCGCAGAGGTACAGAGGCTGCTGGATGAGCTTCAATTTGATGTGGAAGCAGGGGAGAAGGTAAGCAGCCTTCCGACAGCCAAACAGCAGCTCGTGCTCATCGCCAGAACTGTCTCGATGGAGGCAAGCCTTATCATCATGGATGAGCCCACATCCTCTCTCTCCATCTCGGAGATAGACAACCTGTTCCGGGTAATCAAGGAACTGAAAGGGAGGGGAATCAGTATCATCTATATCTCTCATTTCTTGGAAGAGATCTTTAAGATAGCCGACCGGGTAACTGTGTTGAGGAACGGAAGGCTCATCGGGACAAAGCCGGCAGGAGAGACAGATATAGGAGAAGTCATCTCCATGATGGTGGGCGAAAAGCACCAGCATGACAAGAAGTATATAAGAGAGAGGCCATCCGGGGAAATACGGCTGGAAGTGGGCCGGATGAGCCAGATGAGAGGGCAGGTGCGTGATATTGCGTTCAAGGTACACAGAGGCGAAATTCTGGGTATTGCAGGTGTCTTAGGCTCTGGCAGGACGGAGATCGGGAAGATGATATTCGGCGCCATGAAAAAGAAGCCGGGATATAAGATATACCTGAACGGCGAAGCATGCGGCATGAGAAGTCCGAAAGAGGCGGTTAACCACGGAATGGCATTCGTCTCAGAAAACCGGAAGACGGAGGGGCTCATCATGACGGCGTCTCTTCTGAGCAATATTGCCCTCGTGCCGCTGGCGAGACAGAAAACTCCCTGGGTGAACCACCGGAGACTGGAAAAGATGGCGGCTGACATGGGAAGCAGGATGAGCCTTAAGTATTCCTCTATGGGACAGACAGCAGATTCTCTGTCTGGAGGGAACCAGCAGAAGATTGTGCTGAGCAAATGGCTGGCGACAGATATCAGCCTCCTCATACTGGACCAGCCGACGCGGGGCATCGATGTGGGAGCTAAGAATGAGATCTATGTGCTGGCAGATGAACTTGCAAGGAAAGGCACGTCTATCATATACATCTCTGATGAGCTGGAAGAACTGTACAATCTTTGCGACCGTATCCTGGTCATCAAAAAAGGGCAGATTGTCGCAGATATGGACAACTATGAAAGGCAGGTTACGAAGGCAGAACTGTTTGAGAAGATGATAACTGACAGAGAAGGAGAAGCGGTGGATCTGCTGGACTGACGCGGATGTAGAGAGGAGAGACAGGAGGGTATGAAGATGAGAGGACTGAGGCTTAGCGGAACGTGGAAACCCCGTAAAGGGTATATGCCGACAAAGAGGGAAGAAGAGGACCAAAGAGCGCTGTGTACAAAAAATATATGGTATGAACCGAGGCTGGAGGTAGTGGAGGCAGAAGTGCCGGAGCCTGCTGACGACGAAGTGCTTATGGAAGTCGGAGCCTGTGGAATATGTGGTTCTGATACGTGCTTTGCGGACACGGATGAGGAAGGGTATCTGGACTATGTAGGTCATACTCGGCTTCCGGTTATATTTGGACATGAGTTTGCCGGGAAGGTAGTCAGGACGGGAAAGGAAGTGACCCGGTTCCGGGAAGGCGACCTTGTGACGGCAGAGACAATGAACTGGTGCGGCAAGTGCATGCCGTGCAGAAAAGGAATGTTCAACCAGTGCGAGAATCTGGAGGAGATTGGTTTTTCACTTGACGGAGGATTCGGAGAATATCTGGTGGCTAAGGAAAAATACTGCCTCGATATCAATAAGTTCCGTGACATATACGGAAGCGAGGAGAAGGCGTTGGAAGCCGGAGCGCTCATTGAACCGACAGCAGTGGCATATAACGGAATATTCGTCCGTGCAGGTGGATTTCTACCGGGAAGCTTTGTGGCAGTATTTGGCGCCGGACCCATAGGCCTCAGTGCCATACAGCTAGCAAAAGCGGCCGGAGCAGCCAAAGTAATCGTATTTGAGTATTCGAAGCCGCGCCTAAAGCTGGCTGCAGAGGCCGGTGCGACTGATATGTGTGATTTAGGAGCAATCGCAGGTGACGGAAGCAGTCCGGCGAAAGTCATGCGGGAACTGACAGAAGGAAGAGGAATACATATGGCTGTAGAATGCACGGCCTTCTGCAATAAGAATATCCCCCAGATTCAGCAGGCACTTGCGGTCGGGGGAAAGGTGGTGCAGATCGGGCATCACGCTGGCAGGACGGAGATATTCGGACAATATTTCCAGAAGAGCGGCGCCTCTCTGTACGGGAGCAACGGAAGTTCAGGGCATGGGATATGGGAGAATGTGATTCGCCTCGTTGCTTCGGGGCAGATAGACCCGAGCCGGATGATTGAGAGATGCTTCACACTGGATGAGGCCATAGAAGGGCTGAGAGAGGCAAAGACCGGCAGTGGCGGCAAATATCTCATAACACCGAACCGCTGATGGCAGGGAGAGAAGACGGAGGTATAAGAATATGAAAGCATTACAGGTAGATGGGACGTGGAAGCCGAAGCCGGACTATGAGCCGACGGAAAGAGAAATGCATGACAGACGTGCTGTCAGCGGAGACCGTATCTATTACCGGCCAAAGATAAGGTACGTGGACATCCCGGTGCCGGAACCGGAAGAGGACGAAGTACTGATGAGAGTCGGGGGAGTCGGGGTATGCGGTTCTGATACGACATTTCTCGGGGAAGATAATCAGTACTATTCCCGCTATGCAGGGCACTGTAAGCTGCCGTGCGTCATCGGTCACGAATTTGCCGGTGAGATTGTGAAGGTGGGCAAGGCTGTCACCATGTTTCAAAAAGGAGACCTGGTGACGGCAGAGACGATGAACTGGTGCGGCGAATGCGAGGCGTGCCGCGCAGGAATGTACAACCAGTGCGAGAATCTGGAAGAGATTGGCTTTACGCTGGACGGAGGATATGCGGAATATCTCGTTGCAAAAGAGAAATTCTGCTTTGATATCTCATCTCTCGTGGACATATACGGCTCCAAGGAGAAAGCGCTGCATGTCGGGGCGTTGATTGAGCCGCTGGCGGTGGCGTACAATGGAATATTCGTCAGAGGAGGAGGATTCCGCCCGGGCAGCGACATCGTGATATTTGGAGCGGGTCCTATCGGCTTGTCGGCTCTGGCGCTTGTGAAAGCGGCAGGCGCAGGGAAGATCATCGTGTTTGAAAAGTCGGCTCCGAGGATGGAGCTGGCGGAGCATATGGGTGCGACGCATGTATATGACATCGACAAGCTGTATGAGAATGGTTCGGGACCTGGCCGGAAGGTACGCGAACTGACGGATGGCAAGGGGGCGGAAGTCTTTATCGAGGCGACAGAATTCCAGCGCTATAACATACCGGAGATAGAGATGGCACTGGCGGTGGGAGCAAAGATAGTGCAGACCGGCATCTCGTCAAGGCCGATGGAGATGAATGTGGAGAGGCTTCAGATTGCTGGGGCTTCCTACTACGGGACGATAGGGAGTGCGGGACATGGCATCTGGCAGGATGTCATCCGGCTTATCGCCCAGGGGAGAGTGGATCCGGCTGTCTATATGAATCCACGTATCTATACGCTGGATGAGGCGCTTGAAGCGATTCAGGATGCGGCAAAGTGTACGGCAGGCAAGAATGTGGTAGACCCAAGCCTGAGTATTTGAGAAAAGAGGGAACAGATGAAAAAATTAAAGATAGGCCTGATAGGAATCGGCTATATCGGGTGCGCACATGTCACGGCGATACGCCGGTGCGGCAATGCGGTCCTGTACGCGGTAGCGGATACGAACAGGGGACTGTTGGAGAAGAAGAAGGAAGAGCTTGGACTGGAAAGGATATATGACAATGTAGAAGCGCTGATAGAGGATCCGGAGGTCGACGTGATTCATAACTGTACGCCGAACCATCTGCATCTTGAGCTGAACAAGAAGATTATCCGGGCAGGAAAGCATATCTTCAGTGAGAAGCCGGTAGCGGCATCGGCAGAAGAGTCGGCAGAACTGCTGGAGGTGCTGGAGGAACACCCGGATACCGTAGCGGGAGTAAACCATAACTACCGTATGAATGTCATGGTCCAGGATATGAAGCACCGGGTGGCGGCCGGTGAGATTGGCACGCCGAGGCTCGTCTACGGCTCTTATCTTCTCGACTGGCTCCTCTATGACACGGATTATGACTGGAGGCTGGAAAAGAAGTATGCGGGGGCTTCCCGTGCTGTGGCGGACATAGGCACGCACTGGATGGATACGGCTCAGACCGTGGTCGGCTCGAAGATTACAGAGGTATTTGCCAGTCTTGAAACTGTCCTTCCCGTGAGGAAAAGACCGGTAAAAAATCCGGAGACACAAGCCTTAACGTATGAAGAATATGAGATAGACACGGAAGATTACGGCGCGGTCTTTGCGCGTTTTGAAAGCGGGGCGTTCGGGCTGTTCCATGTAAGCCAGATTTCACCCGGGAAAAAGTGTCATCTGGATCTGACGGTTGACGGAGCAAGCGCCTCCCTGTACTGGAATCAGGAGGAGGCGGACCGCCTGTGGGTCGGACACAGAGAAAAAGGGAATGAATACATTTTCCGCGATCCTAAGATGCTGCCGGCCGAGGCGCTTCCCTATACTTATATGCCGGCAGGGCATCCGGAAGGATGGAATGACGCTGTATACAACAACATCCATGCTTTTTACAGCTATATTCTGGATGGGAAGAAGCGTGCACAGGATACGCCTGATTTTGCCACATTTGAAGAATGCCACTATCTGAACAGGCTTACGGAGGCGATTCTTAAGAGCAGCCGCACGAAGCAGTGGATCAGACTGGCAGAAGAGTAGAGGAGGAGCGCTCATGAAACTAGGATTGTGTACCGGAACATATTCAGACCTGTCTCTTGACGAGGTATGCCGGCTGGCTGTGGAGTATGGGTATGAGATGCTGGAGATAGAGACCTTCGAGAAGAACAACCTCCACTTCGATATACATACGATTTTTGACGGGGACAACGGGAAGAAATATAAGAAGAAAATAAAAGATTACGGCCTTGAGATAGCATCTCTTGGCAACCATCCCGAGAGCCAGCTCGTAATGGGACCGTATGGAAAAGATACAGACGACATCTATCACGGCACGAAGGAAGAGAAGATAAGGTTCGGCACGGAAGCTGTCATCCGGGCTGCACAGGCAGCGAACGAGCTGGAGATACCGGTCGTCGTCGGGTTCACCGGATGTGAGAACTTCGGCCGTGTGTGCCAGTGGCCGGATGCCGGGGCGTGGGAACGGGAGGAGGAGATATTTGCGCAGCGCTGGGGGAAGATACTTGATAAATACGATGAGTATGGAGTGAAATTTGCTCATGAGCCGCATCCGAACGAGATGGTCTATGATATAGAGACAGCGCAAAGAAGCGTAGAGCTGCTCGGAAGCCATAAGTCGTGGGGCTTCAACTTTGATCCTGCGAATATGATGATGTATGGTATCGATGTGGAAGCCTTCATCGATCTGATCGGAGACCGTATCTATGGAGTACATGCCAAGGATGCCCAGATTGTGAAGCACAATGTAGGACGCTCCGGCTTGAACCCCCGTGGGAATTACCGGAGGATTGACAGGGGGTTCCGCTTCCGCATACCCGGGTGGGGCGACGTGAACTGGGAGAATATTGTTACAGAACTGGCGATGGTAGGTTATTTTGGAGCACTCAACTTTGAACACGAAGACATAACGATGAGCCGCAGGGACGGGATGAAAAAGACGGCAGCATATCTGAAGCCGCTCTTGATAGAAGCTCCGTTTGAAGGGCGGAGTGACCTGAACTTCAGATTCTGACATGCAAGATGAGAGGAGCAGACATATGGACAGGAAAGTAACAGCCGCTGTAATCGGACTTGGGAGAATCGGCAGGACACATGCGGAGATTCTCGCCGGACGTGTCGCCAATGTGACCGTAAAATATGTGGCAGATATACACCTGAATGATGAGATGAAAAAGTGGGCCTGCAAGCTTGGCATTGAAAATGTAGTGGAAGACCCGGATATCTGCTTTGCCGACATGGAGGTGGACGCAGTATATATCTGCACGAGTACGGATACGCATTCGGAATATATCGTGAAAGCCGCAAGGGCCGGCAAGCACATCTTCAGCGAGAAGCCCCTCGACTCTGATCTTACGCGGCTTGGAAGGGCGCTTAGAGAAGTGGAGGCGGCAGGAGTCCTGTTCCAGACCGGCTTCATGCGCCGGTTCGACAGGAACCACAGCAAGGCAAGACGGCTCATACTGTCCGGTGATTACGGTAAAGCTCAGATGATACGGATTTCCTGCAGAGACACGAGGCAGAGCCCGTACGAATACCTTAAAGTATCCGGCGGCATATTCTTCGACATGATGATTCATGATTTTGACATGGTCAGATTCTTGTCAGGAAGCGATGCGGAGGAAATCTATGCGACAGGAGGCGTATATGTAGATGATAGGCTTGCAGAGATACCGGATGTGGATACGGCTGCTGCAGTAATCCATATGAAGAATGGCATGATGGCGGTGATCGACAATGGGCGGCAGTGCTGGTACGGGCATGACCAGCGGTCGGAAATATTCTGTACCGCTGGCACGATACAGGTGATGAACGAGAGGGAGGACACGGTAGTGGTGAAAAAGGGTGACGGTATCGTATATCCAAAACCGCCCGATTTTTTCATCGAGCGCTATTATGATGCATATATAGCCGAGAACGAGTCTTTTGTGGACAGTATCCTGTACGGCACACCTGTATCCGTGACGGCGTCTGACGGCGTGGAGCCAATCAGGATGGCCAAGGCCGCCCAGATGTCGCTGGAGCAGAGACGTCCGGTGAAGCTTTGCGAGATTTTGGAGTGCTGAAAATGGTGAGGACTCTGCAAATCAAAGTGATATATAAAATAATATAAGGAAAATATGGTATCGGGAACATCCCGGCCTTTTGATATACTAAATGTCAAAAGGCCGGGATAATTTGTTGTAATATTGGAATTAAATTTGTTAAACAAAAGACAAACATATCTGAAAAATAATTTATAAAAAGTAAGAAATGGAAAAAATATGATAAATATATTATATTATGTACGCTTTGATAACAATATAATCATATTATCAGATATGTAGTGGCCTTGCAAAGCAGTACAGAGGGAGGCATATCATGGATAAAAAGATGATTATTACAGACAAGAACCAGAGGGAACTCAAACAGATGCTGGACGGTAAATTTCCCATCGCAGTCGAAAGAATATCGCTCTCTTCATATGCGGGAGGCTATTTCGGACACCACTGGCATCCAGAACTTGAGTTTGAGGCTGTGACGGAAGGGCCGCTGGAATATCAGGTAAATGGACATGTCTTTGAATTACATGCGGGAGAAGGCATATTCATCAACTCGAATACGCTGCACTGGGCCAGGAATCTTGGTGAAGGAGGAGGGGGATTCCAGACGCTCCGTTTTTCTCCTTCGCTTCTGGGAGGGATAAGCGGAAGCCTCATATATGAGATGTATATTCATTCCATACTGGCCAATGACCGGCTGGCATATCTGAAGCTGTCTCCAGACGTCAAGTGGCAGAAAAAAATCATCAGGCTGATTACCGATACGGTGGAGGTGGACAGGCTGCGCAGGGAAGGGTACCGCCTGGAGATACTGAGCAATCTCTTCGGCATCTGGAATATGCTATACAGCAATGCTGCCCACATGGCCAGAGACAGCGACAGGCAGGTGTTGAATATGGAGCGGATAAAGAAGTCGATAGCGTATATTGAACACAATTATCAGAATCAGATAACACTTGATGAGATTGCAGGTGCAAGCGCAATAAGCAAAAGCGAGTGCTGCCGCATGTTCCGCAGATATCTGCGGCAGAGCCCGATGAATTATGTCATATCTTACCGTATCAATCAGAGCATATCCCTGATTGCCGAGAACAAGTATTCCATGACAGAAGTGGCCCAGCAGGTCGGGATATCGAACAGCAGCTATTTTACAAAGACATTTATCAAAATGACGGGTATGACGCCGTCACAGTACAGAAGAAACGTACTGAAAATACAATAAAAATCATACATACAGAGAGGAGGCGGAGGGAACTTGGAAAATCTGGCTTTAGAAATGAGGCACATATCGAAACGCTTTTATGGCGTACAGGTTCTGCACGATGTGAATCTGGAAGTAAAGGCGGGCGAAGTGCACGTGCTGCTCGGCGAAAACGGCGCGGGTAAATCTACGCTGATAAAGATTCTGTCAGGCGCTTACGAGAAAGAGGAGGGGGAGATATTGCTCGGTGGAGAACGGCTTGACGTCTCATCGCCCAGGGATGCCATAGACCGCGGAATCAGCGTAATCTACCAGGAATTCAATCTGAATCCATACGTGCCGGTATATGAGAACATCTTTCTCGGCAAAGAGTTTACGAAGGGCATACTCGTAGACAGAAAGAGGATGATGGAAGAATGTTCCATCGTATTGAAACGACTGGGGGTAGAAATAGATTCGGCCGCACTTGTGAAAGATTTGAGCGTCGCCCAGAAGCAGATGGTAGAGATAGCGAAAGCGCTGGCCGCTGAAGTCAAGATACTCGTGCTGGACGAACCTACGGCTGCTATCACAGACCGGGAGACGAAGAAGCTGTTTGAGGTTATCGCAGCATTGAAACAGGACGGTATCGGCATCATATACATTTCTCACAGGATGTCGGAGCTGTTTGAAATCGGAGACCGGTGTACCGTACTCCGGGACGGGAAGTACGTGGCGCTGCTTGAACTGGCGAAGACGGATGTGGATGAGTTGACCAAGCTGATGGTGAACAGGAATATTACATTTGAACATAGGAAGAATCCATATATTCAAAAAGATTACTGTGCCCTGGAAGTAGACGGGCTCTGCTACCGCAATCTTCTGAAAGATGTCTCGTTCCGGTTACATAAAGGGGAGATACTCGGCGTCTCCGGCCTTGTGGGTTCAGGGAGAAGCGAGATGGCAAAATGTATCGTAGGAGCGTATAAGAGGGATAAGGGAAAGATAACGTGTAAAAACGGAGCACGCAGGCTTATGCGACACAGCATAGAAGATGCCATTGAAAATGGTATCGTCTACCTGAGCGAAGACAGGAAAGACGAAGGGCTGATGCTCTGTCATTCTATAGCGGACAACATCGTGCTTCCCAACCTGTCCCAGTTTGGCAGACATATACTGAAGACAAAAGATATTCCCGGATATACAGAAAAATATATGAAAAAGCTGAATATCAAGGCTACAGGGCACGGTCAGGAGGCCAGGAGGCTGTCAGGGGGCAACCAGCAGAAGGTCGTAATCGCCAAATGGGTCGCCAATGAAGCGGACGTATATATGATAGACGAGCCGACAAGAGGAATCGACGTAGGCGCTCGGGAAGAAATCTATCATATCATCCTGGAGCTTGTCAAAGGAGGAGCTTCTGTCTTGATGATATCTTCTGATCTGGCAGAGATCATGAAGATGAGCGACAGGATAATGGTGATGCACGATGGTGAGATAGCGGCAGTCCTTGACAATACAGAGGAACTGACCCAGAAAGATGTATTAGAATACGCATTACACGGAGGGAAAAAATATGGGCAGTAATGGAAAGACAGAACGGATAAAGAAAAGGGACAAGCTCTCGGTTTTCGCCCTGTATATCGGGATGGCAGCCATTATAATTGTATTCACGCTGCTCTGCCGCCTCAAAGGCATTAATTATCTCAGCTGGACGAACATAACGAACATCATCGTCCAGTCATCCATCATAGGAGTCATGGCCATCGGCGCCTCCTGCGTCATCCTGACCGGGGGAATCGATCTGTCAAGCGGCAGTATGCTCGCATTTGACGGTATGGTGTGCGCGCTGCTGACCGTCAGGTACGGGGTGCCTCTGCCGGTGGCTATGCTGCTCACTGTACTTACAGGCTGCCTGCTTGGCATGCTTGCAGGAATCGGAATCAGCTATGGCAAGCTTCCCGCATTTATAATGACGCTTGGAGTCATGCAGATAGCACAGGGAGGAGCGCTGGCGTTAAATGGAGGACAGCCGGTCTCCGGACTTCCGGGAGAACTGAATCAGTTTGCCAAGACGACGATTCTTGGAATTCCGGCATTTGTGTACTGCCTTCTGCTGCTGTATGCGGTCATGGTGTTCGTGATGAGGAAGACGAAGTTCGGGAGGCACGTCTATTCACTCGGGGGAAATGCACAGGCCGCCAGACTGTCAGGCATTAATGTAAAGCGTGTGGAGATTACGGTATATACGCTGGCAGGCCTGTTCTCAGCAATAGCGGCGCTCATGCTCATCGCCCGGCTGGCATATGCGTCGCCCACCTCAGGGGACGGATATGAGATGGATGCAATCGCCTCGTGCGTCATCGGGGGCATCGCACTGTCAGGAGGCCAGGGAAAGCTCGGGAATACGCTCATAGGAGCATTGATACTGACAATCTTAAAGAACGGGCTGCAGATGCTGGATGTCTCGTCTTATTACCAGCAGATTATCACAGGGATTGTAATCGTGGGCGCTGTACTCATGGACAAGGCAGAAGAAAGAAGAGCAGAGTAGAGCCTGCCCCTTTACAATAAACAGGCAATAGCGGAAACAATTACAAAAGGAGGAAAGAGAATGAAAAAACGAAGAGACAGAGTCCTGGCAGCAGTTCTGGCGGCTATACTCGTATTAGGGCTGGCCGGCTGTGGAACGATGGATGATGGAAAAGGAAAGAGCGAGAAAAAAGAAGCAGTGAAAAAAGACAGTTATAAGATAGCAATCGTACCAAACAGCCTCAACGACCCTTATATGATCATGTTGTCTAACGCGGCCAAAAAGCAGTGTGATGAGTTGGGGATGGAAGGAGTCGTACAGTCCACAAGTTCCGGAAGTCTGACGGACGTGGCAGGACAGACAGAACTGATTGAGAATATTATCGCGAACGGAACATATGACGGAATCGTCGTGGCAGCCATGTCCATGGACGGCATCAATGTGTCTGTAAAGGCATGCCAGGACGCAGGCATCCCTGTCGTCATGATGGACAATAACGCGGACCAGGACGCGCTCGAGAAAGACGGATATGAAAGAATCCCGTTCGTGGGGACGGACAATTACAATGCGGCAGCCGCCACCGGAAAGTGGATGAAGGAGACATACCCCGAGGGCACAAAGCTTGCAAAGATTAACGGGGAGGAAGGCAATGACAACGGTAATAAGCGTAAAAAGGGAATTGACGATGGCCTGGAGGGATGGTGTGACGTGGTGGCTGAGCAGTCGACGGACTGGTCCGTAGATGAAGGCTACATTGCGGCGCAGAACATCCTGATGGCGAATCCCGAAGTCGAGGTGTTCTGGTGTGCCTGTGACGCAATCGGTATCGGCTGCGTACGAGCACTGGAGGAAGCCGGTGTGCTCGACAAGATAGACGTCATCGGTTTCGACGGAACCGTGGATGGGCTGGAGCTGGTAAAGAATGGATATGAGATAGCGAATACGGCCCAGGCGCCGGACGTGATGGGACGAGAAGCCATCAATGTCCTGATTGATGTGATAGAGGGTGGATCTCCTGAGATGGTGACAGACAGCGGATATGAGATTATCACAAAAGAGACGGCAGAAGAGACGATAGAAAAGCTGAAAGAGTATCTGTAAAAACAGGAATCAGATATGCATCAAAGCAAAGAAAAGAGGCTCTATTATGATTGATTTTACAGACAGGAATGTATTTGTGACAGGCGCCGCGAGTGGTATGGGCAAAGCCTGTGTCCTGCAGTTTGCAAGGTGCGGCGCCAATGTGGCAATGGCGGATATTGACGAAGGACGTCTGAGGGAGGCCAAAAAAGAAGCGGAGGCATATGGCACAAAGGTAGAAAGCTATGTCCTTGATGTGTCAGATGAGCAGCAGGTCGATGAAGTGCTGAATCTTGCATGGGATGAGTTCGGCGGATTTGCTGTCCTGGTCCATGCTGCGGGGATTGTGATTCTGGGACTTCTCCATGAACTGGGGAGAGAAAAATGGGATCGGACTATGTCTGTCAATCTGGAAGGCACCTATCTTGTAAATTATAAGATGACAGATCTCATGATGGAACGAAGATATGGAAAGATTATCAATTTTTCATCGATTGCAGGCAAGATTGGAGAAAGCTATAATGCCGCATACTCAGCTTCCAAAGGCGGCGTATCTCTCTTTACGCAGAGCCTGGCGCTTGAGATGGCTCCTTACAATATAATGGTCAATGCCGTGGCACCCGGAAAGATAATGACAGAGCAGACTGCTGGGGCAGCCAGATGGTGGGCCAAAAGGCGTAATATTACACCGGAGCAGTTTATCGCGGAAGTGGCAGATTCTGTACCTGTGAAGCGGTTTGGGACGCCCGAGGAGGTGGCGGACTGTGTCCTGTTTCTTGGAAGCGACATGTCCAGCTATATCACTGGGCAGACCGTTACGGTGGCAGGTGGGCAGACCTTGATATGAACAGAGGAGAAAAGGAGTAGAAGATGGAAAGGCTTATCAGTTATGGCATATGCGAATGGGTGCTTCCGACCAGGCTGCGCGGACCGTCCGCAGTCAGGACAGCCTATGACCTGGGGCTTCATGGAATCTCGCTGGAGCTTGGCAGTGCGGAGGAAGGTTTTCCACTTGCAGATGACTATATAATTCAGTTATATCAAGAGGAACAGGACCGTTATAATATTGCCTTTCCTGCGCTTGCATGTAATATGACAGACCATTTTGCAATGACGACGCCGAGGGGGACGCCAGGGCGGGATATGGTAGAGCACGCTCTTCGCCTGAGCATAAGTGCGGCAGAAAAATTAAGGATCTCGGTCGTACAGATACCAAGCTTCCTATCCAGCGCCATCCGGTCGGAAGAAGAGCTTTGGCAGGCGGCGGAATGCCTCAGGTACGCTTGCGACCTGGCGTCCGGTTCAGGAATCATCATAGGTACGGAGAACTGCCTGACAACAGAGTGGCAGATGAGGGAGATGGAACTGGTCGCAAGAGACAACTTCAAAGTGTATTTTGACACGCAGAATTATCTTCTCCAGACAGGCGCATATGCGCCTGATGTGGCAGAGCAGCTCTTTCCATATATCGTCCAGGTCCATCTCAAAGACGGCATCGGACAAGGTGGCAATACGCTTATCGGCGCGGGGGAAAGTGATGCGCTAAAGTCAGTGGACAGACTGATGGAACGGGGATATTCGGGATGGATGATCTTTGAGAATAATTATTTTACGCCTCCGCTGGCCGGTGGTGGAAGAGACTCATATGAACTGATAAAGGAGGACCTGACCGCCGTCAGTAAATATGTGGAAGACTGCCGCGGGAGATACAGTTTCCAAAGAGGAGCTGAAGAGACTTAGAAGCTGCAGGAAGTAAAGTAACAGAGGAGGAGAGACTGGCATGAAGCTTGGGCTGTGTACAGGTACATATTCGGATCTGCCGCTCGATGAAGTGTGCAAAATGGCGGCAGAGTATGGATATGAGACGCTGGAGATAGAGACATTTGTAAAGGACAACCTTCATATGGATGTCCGTACGATACTGGACAAAGATAATATAAGACGGTATAAAGAGAAAATAAGAGAATATGGTCTGGAAATCTCTTCACTTGGCAACCATCCGGAGAGCCAGCTCGTCATGGGGCCGTACGGGAAAGATACGGATGACATCTACAGCGGTACGAAGGAAGAGAAGATCAAGTACGGTACAGAGGCGGTCATCCGGGCGGCGCAGATTGCCAATGAGATGGAGATTCCTGTCGTGGTGGGCTTTACAGGCTGTGAGAATTTTGGCCGGGTATGCCAATGGCCGGACGCAAAGGCGTGGGAACGGGAAGAAGAGATATTTGCCGAACGATGGGGGCCTATATTGAAAAAATATGAGGAGTACGGAGTCAGATACGCCCATGAACCTCATCCGAATCAGATGGTATATGATATAGAGACTGCCCGGCGAAGCGTAGAGCTGTTCGGAGGCTGCCGCGCGTGGGGATTCAATTTTGATCCGGCCAATATGATGATGTACGGTATCGATGTAGAGGCTTTTATCGATCTTCTCGGAGACCGGATCTATGGCGTGCACGCCAAGGATGCCCAGATAGTGGAACAAAACGTAGGACGTTCTGGGCTGAATCCAAGCGGAAATTACCGTAGGATTGACAGAGGATTCCGTTTCCGCATACCGGGATGGGGAAACATAAGCTGGGAGAACGTAATTACAGAGCTGGCCATGGTAGGCTATTTTGGCTCCCTCAACTTTGAACATGAAGACATCACGATGAGCCGCCTGGATGGAATAAGAAAGACCTCGGCCTATCTGAAGCCTATGCTCATCGGGGCGCCGTTTGAGGGAAGAAATGACCTGAACTTCCGCTTTTGATAAGGGCGGGAGCAGCAAGAAGATAATATGGTAAATAATGGAAACTGAGGGTTTTTGTCCTTCTAGTATAATTTATATCAGAAGAACAAAGACCCTCGTCCTGTCATTTTATCATGTTTTTCTTATATTCTCTTGGAGAACAGTGCATGTACTTGCGGAAGACCTCAGAATAATAGCTGGAGCCGGAAAACCCGACCTGGTTGGCAATCTCCGTAATCGTGCATGTATCAGATACGAGAAGGGAGAGGCTTTTCTGTATCCGGTAGCGGAGCAGGTATTCAAATGGCGTCTGGTGCAGCGTCTTCTTGAAGATGCGGCAGAATTCGCTCTTGCTCGTATGGCACGACTCTGCCATCTCATCCAGCGTTATCGGTTCAGTATAGTTGCTGTGGATGAATATGATGGCATTCTTGAGACGTGATATCTGCTTGGCCTCAGACAGCCCCGCTCCCGCAGAATTCTCTCTCTGCCTGAACTCTTCATATAAGACGGCCCACAGCTCGCACAGGCGGCTTTTGATATGCAGCTCATGACAGACAGGCCTGTCCGTGTAATAGGCGGCCATTTCCTTCATGATAGCCTGGAAAGTGGCGTTTGCTTTTGTCCCCTCTTGTAAGACGCAGGAAGAGAAATTATCGGTGTTCAGCATAGGGAACGTATAATTCGTATCAATAGCACTCTTTTCGTAGCCATATATGAGGGACGGATTAAAAGTGGATACGATATACCTGCAGTCGTTATGTTCATACATGCATCCGGAGTGCAGAGCATTGGAATTGACAAAGAGGCAGTCTCCTTTTACAAGATGGTAGTGGTTCTGGTTGACCTGGTAAGTCATCGTTCCTTCAAGAATGCACGCAATCTCAAGTTCCGGATGCCAGTGGCAGTTGAAGCGGCCAAACTGGTATGCGGATAAAGTCACATTGATCAGATAGAACGGAAAACCGTAGTCGCCGTGGGGATTCAACTCTAACATGTTCTTATCGGTAATAATCTCACGAATCATAACATACCTCCAACTGCATAATATTGTTATTTTAAACAGGAATATAATTATAGAACAAAAAAACATTTGTTGGTACAATTATACTACAAAATAGAGTAAAATACAAATAAAACAGATAAAATATACAAAAATGTAATTGTATTAAGTTGAATTATGGATATTGACACAAAAAAGCAACTTAAGAATATAGTTATAGAATAAGCAGTTTTGTTATAGATTATCTGTTTTATAGTAAAGGTCACCTGTAAATTTAATAACAAAGGAGGAGATTAAAATGAAGAAGTTGAGGATTGGCTGCATCGGGGTTGGGCGCCTCGGGTACCAGCATGCGGAAAACGTAGCTTACCGGATTCCAAATGCAGAGCTGGCCGCTGTATGTGACATCAATATGGATCGTGCAGAAGAAGCGGCCAGGCAGCTCGGTGCGGCAGAGTACTACGGAGATTACAACGAGATGTTGGAAAAGTCGAACATCGACGCGGTGATGATTACGAACACTTCAAGCGAGCACTGTGCCTGTATCAAAGCGGCATGTGCCGCCCACAAGCACATCTATTGTGAAAAACCGACAGGACTTACGATAGAAGAGCTTGACGAGATTGACAAGGCTGTGGAGATGAATCCCGGCAGGACGATTCAGGTAGGATTTATGCGCCGTTTCGACCGTTCTTATCAGGATGCAAAGAGGAGGGTGGACAGCGGTGATATAGGAAAAATCATAAAGATAAGAAGCATCACGCGAGATCCGGCCTGCCAGAGAGAAGATTATGTCCGTTTTGGTCCTGGAGCCGGAGGGATGTTCTTTGACATGAGCGTACATGATTTTGACCTTGTGCGCTGGTTTGCAGGAGGGGAAGTCAAAACCATGTATGCGATAGGTGGCATCTATGAATTTACAGAGTTTGAGGCGTTCAATGATATAGACAACTGTTCCGTGCTCATGCAGTTTGACAACGGTGTAATGGCCGAGGTAGAAGGTTCGAAACAAGGGGTGTGCGGATATGATGTATGGATGGAAATCGTAGGGACTAAGGGGACGTTGCTTGTGAATTCAGGTACGACTTCTTATGTGACGCAGAAGGATGAATACGGGATGAGGAACGAGTGCCAGCCGTGGTTCAGAGAGCGTTTTGAGGAAGCTTACCTGCGGGAGGTGGCTGCATTTGTGGACAAGGCTCTCATCGGGGAGGCGTCCAGGGTTGATACAGGCGATGCAAGGAAGGCTGTAGAGATGGCGTTCATGGCGCAGAAATCATATGATGATGGAAAGATTATGTGTGCTCAGTAGTAGAGCGGAAAGGGAAAAAGTATGAAAAAGAAAATAGTATCAATTATTTTAGTATTAACAATGATATTGAGCCTGGCAGCATGTGGAAGTAAAGAAAAGAAAGAAGACACAAAGGAAACAGGAGAGTCGTCGGGCAAATCCAAGAAGATAGCTTACTGCATCAACAGCTCCACGGACACTTTTGAGGTATATGTATATGAAGGAGCTAAAAAATATTGTGAGGAGAAGGGAATAGAGCTTGTACTCGTGGACGGTGAAGACGACACAGCCACGCAGCTCAGCAAGATGGACTCCATATGTGAAAGTGGTGTGGACGGCGTCATTCTCGTACCAGTCGATACGAATGGAGATGGTTCGGAGTACAGGAAGATAGCAGATGAATATGAAGTTCCTCTTGTCTCAGCAGTGCGCCAGTGCCAGTCTGCCTGGGTCATGGTGTCGACAGACTCATCAGAAGCAGGAAAGATGCAGGGAGAATATATCGTAGAAAATTACGGAGAGAAACTGGATGTGGCATTGCTTGTAGGTATACTTGGCTCAGAGGATATGACTAAGAGGACAGAATCTCTGAAGGGAGTGCTCTCAAAATATCCGGATATCAATATCGTGTTTGAAGACTGTGCCAACTGGAACAGAGATGAAGGTATGGCGATTGCCGAAAACTGGATACAGAGCAAGAAGAATATCGATGTCGTAGTGGCCAACAACGATGAGATGGCAATCGGAGCCGGTCTTGCTCTGGAGGCATCGGATATGCTGGAAGATGTGGCGGTCATTGGCATCGACGCCCAGGAAAACGGCCTGGCTGCGATGGAAGACGGAATCTTGACAGGCTCTGTATTCCAGCCCGCAGGAGAACAGGGCAAGACTGCGGTAGAGACAGTCCTGGACTGCATCGACGGGAAATATACCGGAGAGAAGACAGAGTGGGTGCAGATTAATTTTGAAATGGTGACACAGGATAACTTTAAAGAATATATGCAATAGTGGCAGCATAAAAAGCGGACGGGCATGTTCATGTAGCTGACGATACGGCAGAGGATATGCCCGTCTGTCGGTAAGAAATACTGCCATTAAAAACGGAAAGAAATCGGTGGATGATATATGGATAAAAATAAATATATTCTTGAGATGAAGGAGATTACAAAAGAATTTCCGGGCGTGCTGGCTTTAGACAAAGTATCTCTGAAAGTAAGAGAAGGAGAGGTACATGCGCTGCTCGGAGAGAATGGTGCAGGTAAGTCGACACTGATGAAAGTGCTAATGTCAATCTATCCGCCAGATGCAGGTGAAGTCTACTTTATGAATGAGAAGCGAAGCGGCCATCTCTCGGTGAAGAAGGTGCTCGAGGACGGCATCTCGATGATACATCAGGAGCTGGCGGCAGTTCCGGAGATGACGATAGCGGATAATGTGTACATGAACCGTATGCCTCATAAGGGGGTGTTCGTCGATGAAAAGACGATGAACGAGGAGACGCTTAAGCTGTTTTGCTCCATCGGTCTTGAAATAGATCCGAAGTGGAAGATGAAGGAACTGACGACGAGTTACGTACAGATGGTGGAGATTGCACGAGCCGTATCTGCAGGGGCGAAGCTCATCATTATGGATGAGCCTACATCTGCGATTACAGAACAAGAAGTAGATATGCTGTTTCAGGTTATCCGCAAGCTGAGAGAAGAAAAAAAGTCTATCATCTATATCACGCATAAGATGGATGAGATATTCCAGATAGCAGATACGGTCACTGTTCTGCGGGACGGCCAGAGTGTAGCCAGCAGCATACCGATAGGTGAGCTGGATTACCAGTCTTTGATTGGGCTTATGGTAGGGCGGGAAATTACACAAATGTTTCCGGAGAATACGGCAGTACCCGGAGAGGTCGCTATGAAGGTAGAACATCTTAGCAAAGCCGGAGAATTCCAGGACATTTCTTTTGAGGTACGAAGAGGAGAGATACTTGGAATCGCAGGGATGATGGGTGCCGGAAGATCCGAGCTGATGTCGGCTGTATTTGGGATAACGAAACCGGATTCGGGTGAGATTACCGTTCACGGCGAGAAACTCAGACAGGGAGATCCGAGAGAATCGATACGCAGAGGGATGGCTATGCTCACGGAAGACCGGAAAGGGACAGGCCTGTTCCTCGGTATGAGCATTACGGACAATATCGTAATGCCCAGCTTAAGACAGGTGAAGAAAGCTCTTTTCCTGTCCAGGAAAAGGATGGATGAGATAGCAGACGGGCAGGTCAAGTCACTGCTGATCAAGACAGCCGGACTGGGCGTCCAGTCGAAGAATCTGTCCGGAGGCAATCAACAGAAAGTGCTGCTCGGCAGATGGCTGTGCCGTCAGCCGGAGATATTGATTGTGGATGAGCCTACGCGTGGAATTGACGTAGGCGCAAAATATGAGATACATAAGATTCTGTGCGATCTGGCTAAGAGTGGCAAGGCAGTCATCATGATATCCTCTGAGATGCCCGAAGTCGTAGGCATCAGTTCCCGCGTTCTCGTCATATCAAGCGGCAGGATTACAGGTGAACTGACGGGGGATGAAATCAAGCAGGAAAATATTATGGAATATGCAGCAAAGCTGGAAAAAGAGCCGAAAGGAATGGTAAAAGATGAAGAACTTATCTAGAGGAATCACGGGACGAATCGGGAAATTCGGCACGCTGTTAGTCCTTTTGCTTATTATTGTCATACTGAGCATCGCGGAGCCTAACTTCCTGTCCCTCAAAAATTTTACAAATATAATGCGACAGGTATCTGTGACAGGTATTATCTCTTTTGGTATGACGATGGTCATCATAACCGGTGGAATTGATTTGTCACCTGGCTCAACGCTCGCATTTGCCGGAATGGTGATAGCCATCTTCGCGAGTGCAGGTAATAACATAGCAGCCGCGCTGTCTGGTATCGGAATTGCCCTTCTGTGTGGTGTCATCAACGGAGGTGTCATCGCAGTGACAGGAATCCCGCCGTTTATCATGACACTTGGCATGCAGCTGATGGCGCGGGGGGCCGCTAATATCGTGACCGGAGGGTTTCCAATCACGAATCTGAACGATACTTTTAGACAGATAGGCGGAGGGAGTGTCGGTATCATACCGATACCGATTATCATATATGCCGTCCTGGCAGTCTTAAGCCATCTTATACTGGCCAAGACCGCCTTTGGAAAGTCCGTATATGCGATAGGGGGCAATAAAGAAGCTGCTCATCTGTGTGGCATCAATGTAAAGCTGATAACATTTTTAGTATATGCATATATGGGAATCATGACCGGTATCGCGGCAATCATCCTGACTTCCCGCGTCAATGCAGGCAATGCATCAGTAGGAGTCAATTATGAATTCGACGCCATTATTGCCACCGTTATCGGAGGTACGAGCCTGGCGGGAGGCGTTGGCACTATCTTTGGATGTATCATCGGTGCGCTCGTCGTCGGATGCATAGACAGCGGTCTTACGATGCTTGGTGTATCCGCTTTCTATCAGCAGATATTCAAGGGAGCATTGATTATCGTATCTGTAATACTCGACACTTACCGCAGTAAAGCGGTCAAGATTAGGAAATAGCCTCTTTTGAAAGGCAGGTGTACAGAAGATGAAAGGATTGTTCTTTGCCGGAAACGGGAGATATGAAGTGAAAGAGACGAAGATGCCGGAGCTCAAAAGCGAAGAGGATGTGCTGATTCGTGTAGAAGCTGCTGCAATCTGCGGTACAGATATACATATATTGGAAGTCCCGCCCGGACATCCGGCAGCAGAAGGAGCGATTTTAGGGCATGAGTTCAGCGGGCAGATAGAGAAGGCTGGAAGCAAGGTGGCAGATGTAAAGCCTGGTGACCGGGTGGTTGTGGACCCTTCCTTATTCTGCGGCAAATGTTACTACTGCCGACATGGGCAGCCGAATATGTGTATGCACAACACGTGTCTCGGGGTATTTCTCGACGGCGGTTTTGCGCAGTATTGCGTCGCTCCACAGAGCTGCCTCTATAAAGTATCGCCGGACACGCCGGCAGAGACGGCGGTGCATCTTGACCCGGCAGGCTGTGTGCTGACTTCTCTTGGCAAGCTGAATCCACAGGTCGGGGAAAATGCTCTTATACTTGGAGCCGGCCCTGTCGGGCTGTATTTCATCATGATGCTGAAACGCATGGGAATGGGCAAGATTATTGTAAGTGAGCCATCCTCCTACCGGAGACAGTATGCATATAAGTTTGGTGCGGATCTTGCTATAGACCCGTCATCAGAACCGCTTGAACAGATTCTTAAGGAACACACGGTGGACGGCGCGGACTTTTCGGTAGACACGGTCGGTACATTGATAAACGATGCGGTCAGCTATACGAGAAAAGGCGGAAGGATACTTTTGTTTGGCATGAATTCCAATGCTTGGCAGACGATATGCCAGAATACGATTACACGAAAGGATCTTACAATCATGGGCAATTATGCGTCCCGTTTCAAATTTGACGATACGCTCAGAATCTTAGAGAAAGGCCTGCTTCCGGTTGAGGATATGGTAACCCACAGAGTTTCGCTTGAAGAGTTTCAAAGTGGAATCGATGCGCTGAAAAGCGGCAGGGCAATCAAAGTGCTCGTCGATCCGTGGAAATAGACGCATGAGGTGGTAAATATGAGAAAAGTCAGGATTGGAGTGGCAGGCCTTGGGCGTATGGGCAGGTTCCACGCCGAGGATATTGCATACCGGATGAAGGATGCGGACCTGACGGCAGTCTGCTGCAGGAGCGAAGACAGGGCCCGACAGATGCAGCAGGAATTAGGGGCTTCATATGCGTTCAGCAGTTATGAAGAGATGCTGGATTGTGAAGAGCTAGACGCGGTTGTCATCTGCACGGCTTCTGAAAAGCACTGTGAACAGGTCATAAAGGCGATAGAAGCAGGAATACACGTCTTCTGTGAAAAGCCGCTTGGGCTTACATCGAAAGAGTGTCTGACCGTTGAAGAAGCCGCACTGGAAAATAAGAATATCGTCGTCCAGGCTGGATTTATGACTCGCTATGACATGGCGTACAGGAAGGCCCGCGGCATGATTGCCGAAGGCAGGATAGGAAGGCCGGTATACTTTCGCTCTTATCGGATGGACGCGGTGGAACACATACAGAGCAGCATTGACTTTGCCGTCAGAAGCGGCGGGCTGTTCTTTGACGTGGCGGTGCATGACTTCGACCTGGCCAGGTGGATGCTTGACGATGAGCTGGTGTCCGTATATGCGATGGGCGGATGCTACAGATACAGAGCGTTCGAAGCTACCTCTGATTGTGACAATGGCATTGTGACGATGCAGTTCAGAAGCGGTGCGATGGGAACGATTCTGTCAGGAAGGACATGTGCCCACGGATTTCGTGTGGAGACAGAGATTATCGGTACACACGGAACAGTATATATAGGTGAGGGGAATGGGCAGCCGATAGTATATCTATACGATGAACGCGGTGTGGACATTCAGTTTGCAAGACAGTTCATCGACAGGTTCGGGGCGGCATTTCTGGAGGAGAAGAAGGAGTTTGTCCGCTGTATACAAGAAGGAACGAGCCCGGAGGTTACAGTGTACGATGCTGTAGCCGCAACTAAGGCAGCAGAGGCTGCGGATGAGTCTTATAAAACAAAAGATTATAAAATGTTAGATGATTGGGGGAATTAGAACATGAAAGCATTACAGGCAGATGCACAGTGGAAACCGAGGGAAGGCTATAAGCCGACAGAAAGAGAGAGCAGGGACAAAAGAGCAAGCATGGGCAGCGATCTTTTCTACCATCCGTCACTTAAGCTTGTCGATATACCTGTGCCGGAACCAAAAGACGATGAAGTGCTTCTGAAGGTAGGAGGGGCGGCGGTATGTGGCTCTGACACGATGTTTCTCGGTGCGGATGAAGACGATTACCTGTATTACTGTGGGCACTGCAGGCTGCCGGTCGTAATCGGACATGAATTTTCCGGTGAGATTGTGCAGGTCGGGAAGAACGTCAAGAACTTTAAAAAAGGCGACCTCGTCGTGGCAGAGACGATGAACTGGTGCGGGGAATGTGCCGCATGCAGGGCAGGGCTTGTCAACCAGTGCGAGAATCTGGAAGAGATCGGGTTCACGCTGGACGGCGGATATGCGGAATATCTCGTTGCTAAGGAAAAATTCTGCTTCCACGTCGGCGATCTTGTATCTGTGTATGGGAGCAAAGAGCGGGCGCTTGAAGTGGCTGCTATGGTAGAGCCTACTGCTGTGGCCTATAACGGAATGTTCGTCCGGGGCGGTGGATTCCGCCCGGGAGGTAATGTCGCTGTCTTTGGGGCAGGACCTATCGGTCTGTCGGCGACATCTCTTGCAAAGGCGGCAGGTGCGGCAAAGATTATCACTTTTGAAAAAGAACCATTACGTATGAAGCTGGCCAGGGAAGTGGGTGCAGATTACGTGTTCAATCCAGATGCGCTCTACGCCGCAGGTACAAGTCCGAGTGAAAAGGTGCTGGAACTGACGGAAGGGATAGGCGTGGAGATGGCGGTGGAGGCGACCCACCATCAGGCAGAGACGATTCCTGAGATTGAACAGATGGTTGCGGTCGGCGGAACGATTGCACAGATTGGGATATCTCCGGTAAGAACGCCAATCATGTCCACATATCTCCAGAAGAAGGGCGTGAACTACCACTGCTCTATCGGGAGTTCCGGGCATGATATATGGCCCCATGTCATACGGCTCATTGCCAGCAGGCGTATCGATCCCGGCAAGTTCCTGACAAAGTGTTACAGCCTGGATGAGGCTATCGAGGCGATTGAGGCGGCGGAGAGACTGGAAGGCGGAAAATTTGTGATAACCCCTAACTGGTAATTAAGGAAAGAAAGAGAGGCTATATTATGTTGAATATTAAATACGGTGCACTGGATTTTGCGCTTCCGGGACAGCTCGTCGGTAATATCAGGCTTGCCCATGAGATAGGACTGGACGGATTGGAACTGGGCTTCCTGAGATATCAGGAGAGGGGCTTTATGCTCGGACAGAAATGGTTCAGAGACTATTATCTGGAAGAAGGAGATAAGTATGGGATTGCATTTCCGTCTATGGCGGTGTGCGAGTTCGATTTCTGCGGGCTGAAGCATCCGGCTACGACGGAAAAAGGAAAACGGGTGAGGGAAATCATCGACCTGGCCATTGACACGGCGTCATATATGAAGATGGAGATGGTCATGATGCCAAGCTTCTGTGACGGATATATTGAGACGGAGGAGGACATGAATGTCACGGCCGAAGCGCTCACCTATGCATGCAAGGAAGCGGCAAAGCAGGGTATTACGATTGCGACGGAGAATCTGCTGACGATAGAAAAGAACCTGGAGCTGTTCGACAAGGTAGGACAGCCGAACTTTTCCTGCCTGTATGATTCGCAGAATTACCGTGTCTGGAAGAACTGGTCACAGCCGGAGATGTTAAGAAAACTGGCGCGAAACAACATCCTCTATCCAGAGATACATGTCAAAGACGGTATCGGGCAAAGCGGAAGTTCCGCATATCTCGGAGAAGGGGATACCGACTTTGAAGGGACGATGGCGGTTCTCCACGAGATAGACTACAGCGGATGGATTCATCTGGAGAACTTCTATGACAGGATGCCGCTGTGTGATACGGCAGATACATATATCGACGTGGCGAAGAAGGATCTGGAGATACTGAAGGAAGCGTGCAGGTAAGCAGTATTCATGCAAGGAGGGATGCATAGTGAAAAAAGTAAAGTTTGGTCTGTGCGAATGGAGCTCTCCTGTTCAGGGGCCTTATGTGTGCAGGTTTACAAAGGATATGGGGCTTGACGCGGTGGAACTGGCGCAGGGAGATTATGAGCGCAGTTTTCCCTTATCCAACCCGTATATCCAGGATATATATCTGGAAGAGGCGGCGAGGAACGGCATCGCGCTGACCGCCATTGCCGTAAACTGTCTGGATTATTATGGGATGACGAAGCCCGACGGTTCCATGCAGAAAAAGGTAGCTTTGCTGGCTATCGAAAAAGCGGTGGAGGCGGCAAAGAGGATGAGACTCCCGCTCGTACAGATACCGGCGTTCGGAGAGAGTGCCATTCATTCGGAAGAAGATTTCAGAAGTGTGGCAGCTTGTCTTGCATATGCCTGCCGCCTGGCTGCGGAGGATGGAATCACGGTGGCCTCTGAAAATGCCCTGTCTGCGGAGGAAGACTTAAGGCTGCTCGAAGAAGTGGCATGCCCGAACCTGAAGATATATATGGATACACAGAATCCATATATCAATAAAGGATATTCTGCTCCAGAGATGATATATGCTCTTGGAGACAAGATCTGCGAAGTGCATGTAAAGGATGGTAAAGAAGGAGAACTGAGCGCAGCCCTGCTCGGACAGGGTGTGACTTCCTACTATGAGTCGGTAAAAGCGCTCTGTGATATCGGCTATACCGGATACGTTCACCTTGAGAACTTTTATGAACGGCAGCCGATGAACCATTGCGATAAAGATGCAGTAGATCTGCTCAGAAAGGATATCGCGATACTGAAAGAATCATTCCGGGAGTATAACGGTGATACATAGGAAAGGTGGGGGAAGAGTTGGGAACCGGGCAGAAAGTAACACTATGTGAGATGAAGCAGATTACCAAATGTTTCGATAAAGTGACAGCGATAAAAGATATTGATTTTGAAATCTACGCTGGAGAGGTTCACGCGCTGATGGGAGAAAACGGTGCCGGGAAAAGTACACTGATGAAGATTTTATATGGATATTATAGCAGGACATCCGGAGACGTAAAGGTATCGGGAAAGGAAGTGCACTTTAACTCTACCCACGATGCAGAGGCGGCAGGGATAGGTATGGTACCACAGGAGATCGACCTGTTTCCAGAACTGACCGTGACGGAGAATCTCTTTGTCGGAAGGAAGCGGCCGAGAAAAAGATGGGGCGGTTTTGACACCGGAAAGATGCAGGAAGAGGCAAGAGAGGTATTTGAAAAGCTGGATGTCAATCTGGATGTGGCATCTCAGGTAAAGCATCTTTCCGTGGCAAACTGTCAGATGATAGAGATTGCCAGAGCGCTCATCCGGCAGGCCAAGGTCATCATCTTTGATGAACCGACCGCCTCTCTGACCGATCGCGAAACCGAGCGTCTTTTTAAAGTAATCCAGGAGTTGAAAGAAGCGGGAGTGGGTGTTGTCTATATCTCCCACCGGCTGGAAGAGATTTTCCGTATCTGCGACAGAATCACGGTGCTTCGGGATGGAAGATGGGTTGCCTCAGATGTAATCTCTGAATTCAGCCAGGACAAGCTGGTGAAGCTGATGGTAGGCCGCCCGCTGTCACAGCTCTTTACAAGGGGAAAGAGCAGGATAGGCAAGACTGTCCTGTCCGTAGAGGGATTATCGTCAGATGGAAGGTTTGCTGATGTCAGCTTTGAGATACGCGAGGGCGAAGTAGTAGGCATGGCCGGACTCATAGGGGCAGGGCGCAGTGAGATTGGACAGGCACTGTTCGGGGTGCTTCCGGTGACCTCCGGAAATGTAAAGATACACGGGGAAGAAGTGCATATCAAATCGCCGGAGGACGCGATGAGGAAAAAAATCGTCTATCTGCCGGAAGAGCGGAGATCTCAGGGGCTGATTCTGCCGATGAGCATCGGGAGCAACATCTCACTGGCGTCGCTTGGCAGCCTGACAAAATATGGTTTCATCAATTATAAGAAAGAGAAAGAGATTTCAGACAGATATATCCACACCTTAAGCATACGCGGCGCATCTGTCGATAAACCGGTAAGCCAGCTGTCAGGAGGCAATCAGCAGAAAGTCGTAGTGTCAAAGATAATGGTAAGAGAGCCGGAGATACTCATACTGGATGAGCCGACAAGAGGTATCGATATCGGCGCAAAATCAGAGATATACAAATTGATTGACGAACTGGCAGGCCAGGGAAAAGCCATTCTGCTCATATCATCAGAGCTCCCGGAAGTGCTGTCCATGTCGGACCGTATTCTTGTCATGCATGAAGGAAAGCTGACCGGAGAGTTTGACAAAGAGGAGGCCACACAGGAGAAGATAGGTCTGGCCGCCTCCGGAGTGGCTGACGGCAGACAGATAGATTCGGATTAAATCAGGGAGGAATGGAGACTATGGAAAAGAAAAAAAGTATAAACGCCACAGTTATAAGGCTGCTCCTTCGTCCGTCGACACCGTCGCTTGTATTCTCTTTTATTCTGCTTCTGGCCTTTTCTGCGGCTGCGAGTGGTTTTATGACTTTTGACAATATTCAGGCGATACTCGTACAGACTGTGGTCATCGGCATTATGGCTATCGCCCTTAATTTTGTCATATTACTCGGAGAGATTGATATATCGGTCGGATCGCAGCTCGCCGTCTGTGCATATGCATTCGGCTACGTCGTTACCTGGACGGACTCGCTGCTTCTTGGTCTTCTGGCGGCTATGGCCGGAGGGGGAATGCTCGGGCTTATCAACGGCCTTCTTGTAGCGAAGCTGAATCTTTCGTCCTTTATCGTGACGCTGGCCACGCAGAACGTGCTGCGGGGGATCCTGCTTGTGTATGCGGGCGGCGGGGCGATGAACCTGACGGCGGAGCACCGGGCGCTAGGTATCGGCACATTTCTTGGAATCAACAATTCCGTATACGTATTTCTCCTCGTGTTTGCCGTCTGTGCCGTATTGAGCAGGCATACGACATGGGGGAGGGACGTATATGCAATCGGCGGGAACAGAGGGGCGGCCGGGATGGCAGGACTTCCCGTTGCCAGTACATATATAAGAGCTTACGTCCTGCTCGGAGTATGCTGCGGACTTACAGGGGGGATCTTCCTCTGTCAGATCGGACAGCTGCAGGCGGCGATAGCAAATGGCTACGAGATGCGTGTCATTGCGGCGGTGGCAATCGGGGGAACATCCATGGCAGGGGGAAGAGGTTCAGCGCTGTCGCCACTTGTCGGGTCAATACTGATTGGAATCATATTGAACGGAATGTCGGTGATGGCAGTGCCTTCAACATTTGAATCACTTGTATTAGGAGCAATTATATTATTAGCTGTTGCAGTAGATGCAGCGCGGCATAAGGTGGTGGATAAGCATTATGAATAAATTTCAGACATTTATAAGAAAAGAGCCAGCCCGTATCTGCATGCTTTTGCTCATTATCGTCGTGGAATGTGTCGTATTTTCAAGCACTGGTTATTTTTTTACGGCCAGCAATATCTTTGATGCACTCAGGGCATCGGTAGAAATCGGGCTGGCGGCGCTTGGAATGACTTTCGTCATTATGACGACGGGAATCGATTTGTCTGTCGGTTCGCTGCTGGCGCTCGTCTCAGTGACAATCGGATTCACGTATCAGGCAGGGTGCCCTTTCTTCCTTTCCCTGATACTTGGGATTGTGGTAGGCATCGCAGGCGGAGCTTTTAACGGGGTGCTCATTGTATATGGAAAGCTGCACCCGTTTGTAGTGACGCTTGGAACGTTCTCTTTCTACAGGGGAATCGCCTATGCAGCCACAGACGCAGGCGCGGTATCTGTGTTCCCTGATGCCTATGCCTACGCAGGAAGAGCATATATACTGGGAGTCGTTCCGATTCAGGTCGTCGTGTTTATCGTACTGACGGTACTCGTCTGGATACTGAGCAAGAAGACGCCGTTTGGGACATATGTCACTGCAATGGGATATAACGAAGAGGCAGCGAAATTCTCAGGCGTGCAGGTCAGAAAATTTAAAATGCTCGTATATATACTTATCGGATTCCTCGTAGCCGTGGCAGCCATTATCTATACTTCAAGAGTATCCACTGCAAGAGGGAATGCGGCAATCGGCATGGAGCTGAATGTTATAGCGGCCGTCGTCCTTGGAGGGACGGACATAAAAGGCGGTAAAGGAACTATTATAGGAACATTTCTGGGTGTTGTCATACTGGCATTCCTGAAAAATGGCCTGGCAATGCTGTCCATCCGGGGCGACTGGGCCTTGTGTGTGACAGGCGTCGTCCTTTTGCTCGGTATCTTATTGAACCGTGCGTTGGAGGTCAGACAAGAGTAAGAACTATACTGCTGCCGGCAGTATAAATAAACAGAAAAAAAGGAGAAGATAATATGAGAAAAAGAATGTTATCAGCCGTATTAGCGGCAATGCTGCTCGTCTGTGGTCTCGCTGGATGTACGACGAAGAAAGCAGAGGATACGTCCAAGGATGCGAAAGACGGCACAAAAGGTGAAGAGAAGGTGACGATTGGGATGTGCCCGAAGTTCACGAGTGACCCATATATGGTAGCGGCCGGAGAAGGGGCGCAGGAGGCCTGCGACGAGCTCGGATATACGCTCGACTTTAACGGGCCGGTCAACGCAGATATCGCGGCACAGTCCGATATCATCGACCAGTGGACGCAGAAGAAATATACCGCCATCACCATATCGGCCAATGATGCGGATGCACTTTCCCCTGCTATGAAAGCAGCTATGGATGCAGGCATCTATACTTCGGCATGGGATGCAGACGTGAATGCAGATTCCAGAGAATTATTCCTGAATCAGGTCACGTTTGAAGGCATGGGCAAGACGATGGTGGACATGATGGTAGAGGAAGCAGGCGATTCCGGTGATTTTCTTGTAGTGACGGCGGTGCTTACGGCGCCGAACCAGAACGCATGGATTGAAGAGATGAAGAAATACATGGAAGCCAACTATCCTGACATGAGGATTGCAGATATCCTGGCCGGTGATGAGGATCTTGCAAAGAGCAGGGACGTCACGCTAAACTATTTGAGGAGTCATCCGGAGACGAAAGGTGTCTTTGCCGTGACTGGTATGGCAAGCCCGGGAGTATGCGAGGCGATTGAGCAGCTTGACCTTGTAGGGAAAGTTGCCGTTACGGGACTTGGCGTTCCAAGCCTTATCAAAGACTACTTAAAGAAAGGAACAATCAAGCAATGCTGCCTGTGGAGTCCGTATGACATCGGTTACGGGGCGATGTACCTGGCTAAGACACAGATAGACGGGAAAGTAGATGAGGCAAAGGAGCAGGGCTATATCGAAGCGGGAAGACTTGGAAAGCTTGAGATAATAGATAAAGATAAAGGCATCGTACTGCTGGGAGAACCGCTCATATTTACGAAGGATAATGTAGATGACTATAATTTCTGATTCTGCGGCATCAGGAGCTGGAAAGAAGGGAAGAAGATGCAGAAAACATTAAACTTTGCACTCATAGGCCACATGTTCATGGGGCGGGCACACAGCCACGCGCTCAATGATGTCACCATGTTTATGAAAGATCTGGGCATACGGCCGGTACTGAAGACGATATGTGGAGTCGGAGAAGGCCTGGAGGATACGAGGGAACGATTCCACTGGGAAAAATGTGAGACGGACTGGCACAAGGTTGTCACGGATCCGGAAATTGATGTGGTCAGTATTGCGGTTCCTGGCTTTCTCCACAAAGAGATTGCTGTGGAGGCAGCCAGAAATGGAAAGCATATCCTGAGCGAAAAGCCTCTTGCCCGCAATTATAAGGAAGCGTATGAGATGTATGAAGCCGCCAGGGACAATAAAGTCCTGAATATGGTGAATTTCAACTACCGGAGGATTCCGGCAGTGGCGCTGGCAAAGCAGTTGATTGAAGAAGGGCAGCTTGGTGAGATCGTAAGCTACAAAGGGTTCTACCAGCAGGACTGGGCGTTGTTCGGGGCACCGATGTCATGGAGATATAAAAGCGAGATGGTCGGCAAAGGGCCGCTGGAGATGGGGATACATATCACTGACATGGCAAGATGGCTTGTGGGCGATATCGATGAAGTCGTATCTGTCATGAAGACAGTCGTAAAGGAACGAAAGGCGGCAGACGGCAGCACGGAGGCTGTTACCAATGATGACAACACCGTGTGGCTGGCCAGGTTCAAAGATGGATTCATGGGGATGTTCGAGGCATCGAGAGCTCATATGGGAAGAAAGAACTACCAGTGGTTCGAAATCAACGGGACGAAAGGTTCTCTGCGCTTTGAACTGGAGAGGATGAACGAACTGAATGTATACCTGAATAATGACTGCGAGGACCGCAGAGGCTTCCGGAATATCATCGTGACAGAAGAGATGCATCAATATATGAAGAACTGGTGGCCGACCGGACATATGCTCGGATGGGAACACACGGTACTGCATCAATATTATGAATTTCTCAAGGCAGTGGAAGATGGAAGTATGCCAAGCCCAGGCTTTGAGGACGGAATGGAGGCACAGAAGGTACTGGATGCCGTTGTCAAGTCCGCAGAAGAAAACAGATGGGTCTCAGTAGATGAGATAGAAAGATGATGCCTACCAGACATTAGAGAGAAGGAGAGGATGACATGCACTTATCATTAATGACAGACAGTCTCGGGAAACTTTCTTTTGAAGAGATGCTCGATACGGCTGCGATGATTGGAATAGAGACGCTGGAGATTCCGACAGGCGGATATTCCAACGCGCCTCATATGGATATCGACAGGCTGCTGGAAAGTAAAGAGGCAAGAGAGAACTACATGAAAGCAATTGAGAGCAGAGGGCTGAAGCTGGAAGTGCTCAACTGCAACGGGAATCAGCTGTCCCCGGATGCGCAGGGAGAAAAAGACGCGACTCTTGTAGAGAAGACGTTCCGGCTTGCCGAACTGCTCGGAGTGGAGAAGATAGCGATGATGTCGGGGCTGCCGGGCGGCGGTCCTGAGGCAAAGTATTCCAACTGGGTCATCTGCTGCTGGCCGCCTGTTATGCTGGAGATGCTGGATTACCAATGGAACGAGGTCGGGATACCATACTGGGAAAAGACAGCAAGGCTTGCAGAAAGCCACGGAATCAAAAAGATTGCGCTGGAGGTACATCCGACACAGATTGTCTATAATGTGCCGACTCTGCTGAGGCTGAGGAATGCGATAGGACCGATAATCGGTGCCAATCTGGATCCAAGCCATCTGTTCTTCATGGGGATGGATCCGATAGAGGCGGCGAAGGCGCTAGGGGCAAAACAGGCCATCCACCATGTACATGCGAAGGACACGCATATTGAAAAGGATGTCAAAGACCTGAACGGCTGCCATGAGACGGCTGCCTATCTGAGCAATCCGGCGTATGAACGTTCCTGGACATACTGTGCGCTGGGATACGGTCATGACGTGTTCTGGTGGAAGCGTTATCTCATGACGCTTCTGCAGTTCGGCTATGACGGGCCGCTGAGCCTGGAGATTGAAGATGTGGTCATGCCAAGCGTAATCGCGACGGCCAAGTCGGCAGATTTGCTGAAAGAGGCTATGCCCCGCGATTATACGAGGGATTTCCCGCGGCATCTGCTGGAAATCAAAGGGCTGGGGTTTGATATCTGACAGATGATACGGACCGTGTCAATAACATAGTATAGAAAGGCTTTCCGGGCCGGCCATATTGTATTCTTCCTGAACGTGGCAGTTTGAAGAAGGATACAATATGGCTTTTATATTTTTATATAATAACGAGTTGACTTTTTTATATTTTTATATAATAATTTATATATAGAAAGCAGATGCTGCCTGATACTGTCAAGTAGTATCTATTATCGGGAGGAGGGATGCCGATGGAGATTCGGCTGTTAAGGGAGCGTAAAAAAGAGCTTGGGCTGACGAATGAGCAGCTTGCACGGATGTCAGGAGTCTCGCTTGGTACGGTTAACAAGATATTCAGCGGTGCGACCAGATCCCCGCAGAACGACACGATGAATGCGCTAACAGCTGCGCTCGGTCTTGACTTTGACCAGTACCGTCCCAGTTCACGGGCAGATATGATATGTGAGCCCGTACCAGCTTATGACGTATTAAAGCCGAACGGCACATACACGGCGGAGGATTATTACGACCTTCCGAATGACGTAAGAGCTGAATTGCTGGACGGCTACCTTATCTTCATGGAGGCGCCTTCCGTGCGGCATCAGGAGATTGTCGGGGAATTATTTTATAACATCCGCCATCATATCAAGGGGCGGGGAGGTCCCTGCAAAGTGCTTCTCGCACCGGTAGATGTCAGGATTGACGATGACGACAGGTCGATGCTCCAGCCAGATCTTATCGTCGTCTGTGACGGAGATAAAAGTGATGGCAGGCGGATTAACGGAGCGCCTGATCTGGTGGCAGAAGTCGTATCACCGGGCAGCCGCAAGAGGGACTATCTTGTCAAGCTGAACAAATACTGGACTTCCGGGGTGAGGGAATACTGGGTGGTCGACCCGGACAACGAGTCGGTTACGGTGTATGAATTTGGTGAAGGGGAAGAAAATTTCCGTATTCAGACGTATACATTCCAGGATAATATACCTGTCGGAATATTTGACGGCCTGTCGATTGATTTCTCCATTTTCGATATTTAATATGGGACGAGAAAGCCTTTTTCTGTTTATGCAGAGAGGGCTTTTTCTTTTTGCCAAAGTAAAGAATATTGTTATTTTATATAGCAATAAATTTATAGAAGTAATCCAGCTATATTGTTAATATATTAGTAAGTTAAATAGGCAAAACAGCAACTAAAAATAAACGATAATAAGAATATTGTTATAATACTTGCGAATTCTGTTATAACAATAGCGCAGAGAGGAGAAGGAAGATGAAAGAATTGCTGCAGGATTATAACCAGCTCAGAAAAAAGACAGAAGAGATACGCTACAACCTGACAGCCATGATGGCCTATGCGGGTTCGGGACATCCCGGCGGATCACTGTCTGTTCTGGAAGTGCTGACTACGCTGTATTACGGAGGGGTGATGCGCTGCGATGGTCAGAACCCGCTTGCAGAATACAGAGACCGGTTCGTCATGTCCAAAGGCCATGCAAGTCCGGCACTCTACGTAGTTTTGGCGGATTTGGGATACTTTCCCGCCGCGAAGCTGAAAGAGTTCGACGCGGACGACAGCATGCTGCCGAAGCACTGCAACCGGCTGAAGACTCCGGGGGTGGAGGCCTCGACAGGAGCGCTCGGACAGGGATTCTCCATGGCGCTCGGAATGGCGCTTGCCGGAAAGATGGATGGAAAAGAATATGATGTATACTGTGTTCTCGGGGACGGGGAATGCCAGTCGGGAGAAGTCTGGGAGGCAGCTATGGCGGCTGCCAAATATAATCTCGACAATTTCAAGGTAATCATCGACAATAACAGGCTTCAGATTGACGGCTTTACGGATGATATCATGCCGCTTGGCGACCTGAAGGCAAAGTGGGAAGCCTTTGGCTTTCATACGCAGGAATGCGACGGCCATGACCTGAAAGCGCTGAGGGAGTCTTTCGACAGAATGAATGAGACGAAAGGCTGTCCGCATGTTCTCATTGCCGACACGGTAAAGGGCAAAGGAGTGTCATACATGGAGAATGAAGCGGACTGGCACAGCAGGAAGATGACAAAGGCAGAAGGCGCAGCCGCATTAAGAGAAATTGAGCAGGCGTATGCAGAATACGGAGGAGATATCGATGAGAAGATCTTGTTCCTGGATGCAGAAGAGCTTGCAAGATTAAAAGATGCATAGGAGGTGAAGGAGATGGAGAAAGCAGCACAAAAAGAACGGACGCTCGTAAGCAAAGAGATATTCGGCAAATTGATCGTGGAACTTGGAAAAGAGAAGGAAGATATCATAGTGTGCGACACAGACCTGATGAGATGCTTCGGTACGAAAGCATTTTCGGAGGAATTTCCCGAACGTCATTTCAACTTCGGTATTGCAGAGCAGAACTGTATGGCAGCCGCCGCAGGTCTTGCCCTTTCCGGCAAAAACGTGTTTGCCAGTTCTTTTGCCAACTTCGCGTCGAAGCGTGCCTGCGACCAGGTGAGCATCGCGGTAGCTTACAATGAGGCTAATGTGAAAGTGTGCGGACTCTATGCGGGGCTGACGGCTGAGAAGAACGGAGGGACCCACATCGGCGTGGAAGACGTGGCATTGATGAGAAGCATACCCGGCATGTGCGTGGTAGAACCGGCGGACACGTATGAACTGGAAGCCATTACGAGATACATGGCGGATTATGAAGGTCCGGTCTACTTCCGGCAGCCGAAGATGTACCTGAGAAACGTCTATGAGGAAGTTCCGCATTTTGAACCGGGCAGAGGCGTGACGATGCGGGACGGCGGCAGCGTGGCTGTCTTTGCCTGCGGCATAACCGTGGCTATCGCCCTGGACGCGGCAGAGCTGCTGGCAGCAGAGGGAATCGATGTGCGGGTCATCAACATGCCGACTGTCAAGCCAATTGATAAAGATATCATCAAAAAAGCAGCGGCAGAGACGGACTATATACTGACATGTGAGAACCACAACATAATCGGAGGGCTTGGAAGCGCTGTGTCCGAGGTGCTCGCAGGGATGAAGACAAACGCCGTGCTGCGCATGATGGGGATTCAGGACACCTTCGGCGTGACGGCTTCACTTGGATATCAGCTTGGGAAGAACGGCCTTACGTCCGAGCATATGGCCGGAGAGATAAAAGGAATGCTGGCAGGCGTATAAACGGACTGCTGCACATAAAGAAGGAGGAAAAACGATGAAATCATTAGATGCTTTTATGTATGGACCAGAAGATCTGAGACTGGAAGAGGTCCAGGTGCCGGAACTGAAATCGACACAGATTCTTGTAAAAGTGCACGCGTCAGGTATATGCGGATCTGACGTGGAATGTTATCTCGGACATTCGAAAGAGGGGCGCTATGACCTCGGTCCTTATACGCCGGGACATGAGTGGTGCGGCGAAGTGGCAGCCGTCGGTTCCGATGTCATATCCCTCAAAGTGGGAGACCGTGTCACGGGAGAATGTGCGAATTCATGCAACCGGTGTGACATCTGCAAGGAGGGAATCAACAATTCCTACTGTACGAACTGGAATGAAGTCGGGTTCATGCCGTCCGCGCCTGGCGGCATGGGAGAATATCTCGTGGGCGAAGAACAGTTCTGCTATAGGATTCCGGATAACATGACGTATGTGGAAGGCGCCCTCGTGGAACCTTGCTCTGTAGCTTACTACAGTATCTACGGAAGGGACGGATACGTGGCCAGGACAGATGACTGCGTCATCTTCGGGGCGGGCGCCATCGGGCTCTTTGCAGCGACCATATGCAAGGCGGCCGGCGCAAAAGTCATCGTGGTGGAACCGATTGCATTCCGCAGGAAGATGGCGGAAGAGGTCGTCGGCGTTGATGTGACGATCGATCCGTTCGAGGAAGACGTGGAGCAAGTTGTGCTTGAACATACGGAAGGCAAAGGCGCAAGCTTTGTCGTGGAGTGCACCGGAAGCGATGCCGGTGTCAGCATGACGGTAGACGTCGCAAGACCTCATGCGAGGATCCGCTTTATCGGGCACTCTATCGGCCGGAAGATTCCGATAGAAATAGGAAAAGCAATCTGGAAGGGGCTGAATCTTCAGGGAAGCGCCGGACAGCCGTGGTTCTTCACGAAGACGATCAAGTTCATGGGACGGGTAAAGGATGAGATTGATTTCACAAGATTCATCACATCATATTATCCGTTGGAGAAGATTCAGGATGCATTCGACCGGGCCATCGAGCACAAAGATGAGGCGGTGAAGGTGATGGTTCTGGCCAATGAAGAAAAAGACAGGCTGGAAGAATACAGGAACAGATAATTAAAAGGAGGAAGAGAATATGGCAGACTATGGAAGCAACATATGGATTACGACAGAGCATCCGGCAATTACATTTGAGAATACGAAGGTCGGGCAGCTGAAGAAAAAGATATGGGATATGAGTGAGGAAGAAGTAGACCGGCTCTTGAAAGAACGTTACGAGATTCCGTCACCGTCAGAAATCGGTATCGCAGATACATATATCCAGACGACACCGAGGTGGAAGGTCGTCGAGAAGAGAAAGAAAAATGATGTGGTGCTCGTGCCGGTAGGGTGTACCGAATGCCACGGCATGCATACCGTATCTGCGCTCGATACGTTCCAGTGCCAGTCCATCGCAGAAGGCGTCCGCCGCGCGACGGCAAAAGACGGCTGCGAGGTGAATCTGGCATACAATCCTCTTCCATACGGAGCGCATCCATACCACCATCTCGGCATGCCGGGTACGGTTATGGTTCCGCAGAGGGTAGCGGTGGAGACGCTTGTCGCGACGATGCTTGGCCTGTGGAACGACGGTTTCCGCAAGCAGATCTATATCAACAACCACGGGCAGCTCTGGGTGCTGGAGACGGCACTTCATGAATTCCTGTACCGGTATCAGCTTCCATGTATCATCCAGGTGATGGACTGGCACCGCGCTATCCGCGAATTCTTCTACCCGGGAGCAAAAGAAGATATGGTTAAGACGCCGTTCGTACATGCAGACGAATGTGAGACTTCGGTGGGGATGCTCTGCTTTCCTGAAGGAATGGTGGACTTAAGCCATGCAGATGAGACGCATCCGAAGAGTTACTTTGAGCCGGGAAGATTCGACAATTCCACCGACAGCTTCCACAGGCCTCAGAGATGGAGCGAGACGGAGATGACTTCTCCGATTACGTATAAAGGTACGCCAGAGGGGGTAGTGGGAAGCCCTGCCATCGCCGAGGCGAGGAAGGCAAAGCGTCCGATACTGGCGGCATGTGAATATCTCACCTACTGTGTGGATGAACTGCTGGAGGCATTCCCTGCCGGCACGGTTCCGCCGACAGAGGAAGTGACACACCGCACGGAGGAAGAGATAGCTGCTTACTTAAAAGAACCTGGAAGCGAAGGCTGGCGTTCTGTCTACGGACTTCCGAGAGTCGGGATGGAATAAGCGGCGCCGGGATAGAAGAAGGTGAATGATATGAAGACAAAAGGCGCTCTTAGTGGTATTCGTATCCTGGATTTGAGCCGTGTCCTTGCAGGTCCGTTCTGCACGATGATGCTGGCAGATCTGGGAGCAGAAGTGATTAAGATAGAGATACCGGGCAAGGGAGATGACAGCCGCAGTTTCGGTCCTTTCGTGAACGGAGAGAGCGGATACTATATGAATGTAAACCGGAACAAGACGGGAATCACGTTAAATCTGAAGAAGCCGGAAGGAAAAGAGCTGTTTCTTGGCATGGTGGAGAAAGCTGACATCGTGGTGGAGAACTACCGTCCGGGTGTGATGGAGAAGCTTGGCCTTGGATATGAGGTGCTGAAAGAGAGGAACCCGAAGATCATATACGGGGCAGTGTCCGGTTTCGGGCATTACGGGCCGTATACGCAGCGCCCGGGCTATGATGTCATCGGACAGGCGAGCTGCGGACTTATGAGCGTGACCGGGTGGCCGGACGGCGGTCCGACAAGAGTCGGGACGGCGATGGCAGACAGCCTGGCGGGATATTCTCTCGCCATCGGCCTGCTGGCTGCGCTCCAATACAGGAACAGTACGGGCGTCGGCCAGAAAGTGGACATCGGTATGATGGATTCCGGTATCGCAAGCATGCAGATCATCTATCCAATCTATACGATGGGCGGCAGGCTTCCGGAACGGATAGGAAACCGCTATGAATCCAATTACCCTACGGATACGTTTGAGACGAAAGACGGTATGATGGTAATCGGGGCGGCGAACGACAAGCTCTGGGTGAAGCTGTGCGAAGTGATGGGCAGGCCTCAGCTGGCGCTGGACGAACGATATGATAAGAATCCGAAGCGTGTGGAGCGTTACATGGAGCTGCGCCCTGTCATACAGGAATGGACGAGTAATTTTACGACCAAGGATGCTGTGGAGCTGCTTCTTGAGAACGGCGTCCCTGCGTCGCCAATCAATAATCTGGCGCAGGTCGTGGAAGACCCTCATGCACAGGCCAGGGAAATGTTCGTACATGTGCAGCATCCGGTCGCCGGTGATACGGTATTGAACGGCTCGCAGTTCAAGATGACCGAGACGAATCCGCAGATTGACAGGCCTGCCCCGCTTCTCGGACAGCACAATGAAGAAGTGTACAGGGACCTGCTCGGCCTGTCTGCCGGTCAGTTAGAAGAGCTGGAGATGCAGGGGATAGTGTAAAGGAGATTCTTATGAGACTGCCGGAGAAGGTTAAGATTATAGAAGTTGGGCCAAGGGACGGTTTCCAGAATGTAAAGGATTTTATTGACACCGCCGATAAGAAGAGGATCATCGACAGCCTTGTGGATGCAGGGGTCAGAGATATGGAGATTACATCTTTCGTGCATCCGAAGGCCGTGCCGCAGATGGCGGATGCGATGGCGCTTGCGGCATCCGTGGACTATCCGGCTGAGAGGCTTCGCAAGATCGCTCTCACGCCGAATGCCAGAGGGGCAAGGAACGCCATGTCCTGCGGTGTAAAAGAAGTAAGCTATGTCATCTCTGCAAGCGAGGCTCACAATAAAGCAAATGTGAACAGGACGACAGAGGAGTCGGCAGAAGAGTTGAGGAACATTAGGGAGGCTGTGCCGGAGCTGAAGATAAGACTGGATATCGCGACAGCATTCGGCTGCCCCTATGCAGGTAAAGTGAGCCGGGAACAGGTATATAAGCTGATTGACACAGGAAGGGATGCGGGGATAGAAGAGTTTGTATTGTGTGATACGATTGGGATTGCCAATCCGAAGCAGACCGCCATGCTTGCCGCGGATGTGAGACAGAGCTATCCGGATGCCACGTTTACGTTCCATCTTCATAATACGAGAGGATTAGGGCTTGCCAATATCCTGGCTGCCATGCAGGAGGGCATAGATTCGTTCGAGTCTTCCATTGGGGGGCTCGGAGGATGCCCCTTCGCACCGGGAGCTGCAGGAAATGTGGCCACAGAAGATCTGGTGAACATGCTGGACTACATGGAGATAGCCCACGGCGTGTGCCAGGAGAAGCTGCTGAAGGCCGCGGCGCTTGTCAGGAAGACGGTACATGCCAATCTGACTGGCAATATGCTGAATGCATGCACGTATGACAACATATGACAGGCAACGTGGACGCTACATAAGGATATTAGAGAGAAAGAAGGAATGAATCATGTCTGAAAAGAGGAATGAGCACGAATATGTGAAGGGACTGGTGGAGCGGGCCAGAAAAGCCCAGGCTGTGGCAGATACATACAGCCAGGAACAGGTGGACCGGCTGTCGAGGGCCGTTGGATGGGCGCTCGTCCAGGAGGAAACCGTAGAGAGGATAGCAAAGTTCTGCCTTGAGGAGACGCGGATGGGGACCTATGAGGCGAAGCTTGGCAAGCTGTACAAAAAAGTGAGAGGCGTGCTGAGCGACATCAATCCCCAGAAGTCTGTCGGTGTGGTGGAAGAAGACAAGGAGACGGGAATCCGCAGGATTGCCAAGCCGGTCGGCGTCATCGGCTCTCTCATCCCTACGACGCAGCCGGAATTATGTCCGGCGACACAGGGGATGCTGGCGGTGAAAAGCCGCAATGCAATTATCTTCTCCCCTCATCCCAGAAGCCAGAAGACGACATATCTTGTGGCTGAAGTGATGCGGGATGTTCTGAAGCGCTACGGCGCGCCGGAGGACCTGATTGTCTGCGCGGAGCATCCGACGATGGAGATGAGCCGGGAGATTATGGAACAGGCAGACCTCGTCATCGCGACGGGCGGCGCAGGCATGGTGAAGGCTGCGTACAGTTCCGGTACCCCCGCCTATGGTGTGGGCGTGGGCAACGCGGTCGTAGTCATCGATGAGACGGCAGACTTAAAGGAGGCGGCACGTAACGTACATGTGAGCAAGGTGTTCGACTATGCGTCCGGCTGCTCATGCGAGAATGCTATCGTCGTACAGGAGGAGATCTATGACGCGTTTATCGAATGTCTGAAGGGAGAGGGAGCGTACCTTGTGGCGGAAGAAGACAAGCAGAAGCTTGAGAAGGCTTTGTGGCCACAGTTCCCGGAGAACCACATATTGAATCGGGACATCGTGACGCAGCCGGCGAAAAGAATCGCACAGATAGCAGGAATCGATGACGTACCGGATGACTGCGAGTTTATCCTCGTGGAAGAGTCTGGCAGAGGAGCGGAATACCCATTCTCAGGAGAGAAGCTGAGCGTCGTGCTGGCAGTATATAAGTATAAGGGATTTGACGAGGCCGTACAGATTGTAAATGAGATTCATGCGTACCAGGGAGCAGGACATTCCTGCGGCATCCAATCCAAGGATGAGGAACATATCCTTGCGCTTGCGCTGAACACGAAGACGACGCGGGTGATGGTGCGACAGCCTCAGAGCGTGGGCAACAGCGGAGACTGGAACAATGGAATGCCATTTACCGGTTCGCTTGGGTGTGGCACATGGGGCGGCAATATCGTATCAGAGAATATCACGCTGAAGCATTTCCTGAACAATACATGGCTGTCAGTTCCAATAAAAGGAACGATACCGTCAGATGAAGAACTGTTCGGAGATGTGATGAAGAATTAAAGCAGAATCAAAGCTGCGGTAAGACAGAGGAAGGAAAATGGGTCTGAAGGAGGGCATGCATAGATGGAAGTCAGAAAAAGCTTAAGATGTTCGATTGTCAGAGGCGGAACGAGCAAAGGAATATTTATCAGGGAAAATGAACTGCCGTCAGACCCTGAAGCAAGGGATGAGGTTATCAGGGCTGTGTTTGGCAGCCCTGATACGAGACAGATAGACGGGCTGGGAGGGGCTGACGTGCTCACAAGCAAGCTGGCCATCATCGGTCCTTCGTCCAGAAAAGACGCGGATGTAGATTATACGTTTGCCCAGGTCAGCTTTGATACCGATAAAGTGGATTACAGCGGAAACTGCGGGAACATATCCTCAGCAGTAGGGCCTTATGCCATCGACGAAGGGATGGTCCGTGCGGACGGACCGCTTGCAAAGGTGCGTATCCACATGAAGAATACCGGTAAGATTCTAACCGCCTATGTGCCGACGGAAGAAGGAAGGGCGATATGTGCAGGCGATTTCAGGATTGACGGGGTGCCAGGAACCGGGGCGAAGATTACGCTGGACTGGTCGGATACGGCAGGAGGGCTTACAGGAAAGCTTCTGCCTACCGGTAATGTGAGAGATGTAATCCAGGCAGAGGGACGCTCATATGAGGTCACGCTCATAGACGCGGGCAATCCGGTCGTATTTATCAAGGCAGAAGCCCTTGATATGAAAGGGACAGAGAGCCCGTATGAAATAGAACATAACGCATCTTTGATGCGATTGATAGAGAAGATAAGAGGCGAGGCGGCAGTGCGGTTCGGACTATGCGGCAGGCCGGAAGAGGCGGCTGCCAAAAGTCCGTATAACCCGTTTTTCTCCATCGTATCTGAACCGTCCAGCTATGTGGCGGTCAATGGCGAGAAGGTCGGCAAAGAGGAGATTGACGTGACAGCCAGACTATTGTTCATGCTGAAGATGCACAAGGCATATCCGATAACAGGTACCGTGGCCACGGCGGCGGCACTGCGCATACCCGGAAGTGTAGTGTATGACGTGCTGAAAGAAGAGGCAAAAGATAGGGCGCAGGTGTATATCGGCCATCCGTCAGGCAGGATACCTGTCGAATCTGAGGTGGATGTGGACACGGACAGAATCGAGCTGAAAAAGGCAGGCGTATACAGAACTGCGAGAAGGATAATGGACGGCATCGTATATCTGCCGGAAAGACATTACAGGTGATGCATATGGGAAAGACATTAGCAGAAAAGATGATTGCCAGAGCGGCAAAAGTTGCAGATGTGAAACCGGGCGATATCGTATGGGTGGATGTGGACCGGGCTATGATGGACGATATACTCGGCCCCCGTATCCAGATTGCGGAACAGCTGAAGGAACTCGGCAAGCCGGTATGGGACCCGGAAAAAGTCGTCATCATCTCAGACCATTATACGCCTCCGGCCAGCATACAGCAGGCGGAGATTGTGAAGTTTACAAGAGAGTGGGCGGCTTTAAACGGCATACGGAATTATTATGAGTTCGAGGGGCCGTGCCATCAGGTGATGGCAGAGACGGGCAATGTCAGGCCCGGAATGATAGTGCTCGGAACAGATTCCCACACTTGCATGGGTGGCGCGCTCAATGCATTTGCTAGTGGAGTAGGGTCTACAGAGATGCTTGGTATCCTCGCGACGGGGCGGACGTGGCTGAAAGTGCCCGAGTCAATCCGGGTCATATGGGAAGGCAGTATGTCATCCAATGTGATGGCAAAAGACCTGTCACTTCGTACTATAGGAACAATCGGTCACGCGGGAGCGACGTACATGTCTGTGGAATACCAGGGGAATACGATTCAGAAGCTCTCTATGGATGAACGCATGGCGGTAACGAACATGGCGGTTGAGATGGGGGCTAAGGCCGGACTTATGCCATTTGACAATACGACAAGGGAATATCTTGAAAGTCTTGGCATAGACGAATACGAACCGTGCTTCAGCGATGAAGATGCCACTTTCTGCCGGACATACCGGTTCCGGGCAGAGGAGTTGAGGCCACAGGTGGCCTGTCCCCATGAGGTGGACCGTGTGACAGATGTTGACAATGTGGGCGATGTAAAGATACAGCAGGCATATCTCGGATCCTGTACCGGCGGGCGGCTGAACGACCTGAAAATGGCGGCGCAGTATCTGAGAGGGAAAAAGGTGGCTTCAGGCGTGCGCCTTCTGGTATCCCCGGCTTCGAGAAATATATGGCGGGCGGCCGGAAGACTCGGTTATCTTGATGTAATCGCAGGGGCAGGAGGCATCATCATGGCGCCTACATGCGGGGTGTGCGTAGGGCTGCACAGCGGGCTTATCGCATCCGGAGAGACGTGCATCTCATCGAGCAACCGGAACTTTCTGGGACGTATGGGCAGCAGGGACGGCAAGATCTATCTCGGATCTCCGCTCACGGTGGCAGCAAGTGCTGTAGCAGGCAGTATAAGGTCTGCTGATGAACAGTGGCAGGGAGGACAGGCAATATGACAGAAGGAAATGCATTAAAGTATGGGAATAATATCAACACAGACATCATCTCCCCGCCCCAGTATATGGAGCTTCCGGTAGTTGAGGCAGCCAGATATGCCATGAGTGCGGTGGATCCGGATTTTTACAGGAAAGTGAAAAGGGGAGACATCTTTGTGGCGGGCAGCAACCTCGGTTCAGGTTCCAGCAGGGAGACTTCGCCGCTGACGCTGAAGCATCTCGGAATCAGCGTAGTGGCGGCCAAGTCATTTGCCCGGATCTTCTACCGGAATCTGATTAATGTTGGCATTCCTGCCATCGAGTGTAAAGACACGGATAAAATACGGGAAGGAGACCGGCTGAAGGTAGATGTGGAAGATGGATATATCTATAATCTGACGAGAGCGGAGCGGTATAAGTGCCAGAAGCTGCCGGGGCATCTGATGAAGATTATCGAGGCCGGAGGTCTGTTCCCGTATCTGAAAGAGGTGTGAGACGATGAATTATACGAAAGAATTGCTGGATAAATGCTGTGTAAAGTGCGGCGCAGATGAAGGAGTGTCCCCCATACCACAGGAGGGGGAGTTCGTCCGGGCAAAGCAGATAACAGATATCTCAGGCTTCAGCCACGGTGTAGGGACGTGCGGATTAAAACAGGGAGCGTGTAAGCTGTCACTGAATATCAAGGAGGGCGTGATAGAAGAAGCGCTTGTGGAAGTGCTTGGCTGCACCGGCATGACCCACTCGGCTGCAATGGCTTCTGAGATACTTACAGGCAAGACGATTCTGGAGGCGCTCAACACAGATCTTGTCTGTGACGCCATCAACGTAGCCATGCGGGAGATATTTCTCGCACTCGTGTACGGGCGGACACAGACATCTTACTCAGAAGGCGGCCTTGATATCGGAGCCGCGCTGGAAGATCTAGGGAGAGGGCTGAAGAGCCAGGTGGGAACCGCATATGCGACACAGCTTAAGGGGCCCCGCTATCTGGAGATGACGGAAGGTTATGTGACGAAGATGGCATTGGATGAGGAGCAGGAAATCATCGGCTATGAATATGTCAATGTCGGTCAGATGATGGAAGACATACGCCATGGCGTGCAGACGGATAAAGCGCTGGCGGATGCGACAGGTGTGAGTGGAAGGTACGAAGAGGCGGCCCGCTATATAGACCCGCGAAGGGAGTAGGTGACTGTGATGGTGAGATTTCAGAATATGGACAAGAAGATTGTCCAGATAGAAGCATTATTAAATAAATATGGCATCGAGAATCTGGAGATGGCAGAAGCCGTATGCCTGTCCCATGGACTGGATGTCCGTGCCATCGTAAGAAGCATCCAGCCTATCTGCTTTGACGATGCCTGCTGGGCATATACGACCGGTGTAGCGGCCGCATTGTCCTCCGGCGCTGCCACGGCCTCAGAAGCAGCTCTGGTCATAGGAGAAGCGCTTCAGGCTTTCTGTGTGGAAGGCTCGGTGGCTGATGAACGTCAGGTGGGTATCGGGCACGGTCGGCTGGCAGCCATGGTTCTGTCGGAGGAAGTCAAGTGCTTTGCATTTCTGGCGGGCCATGAATCGTTTGCAGCTGCAGAAGGAGCCATCGGCATCGTCCAGTCCGCAGACAAGGTGAGGAAGACGCCGCTGAAAGTGATATTGAACGGTCTGGGCAAGGACGCGGCCAGGATGATATCCAGAATGAACGGATTTACGTATGTGAAGACACGCTTTGACTATAAGACCGACGTGCTTTCCATTCTGGACGAAAAATCTTATTCGCGCGGTGAGCGGGCCCGCATACGGTGCTACGGCGCCGACGAGGTCAGAGAGGGCGTGGCGGTCATGGAGTGGGAGGACGTGGATGTGTCAATCTCTGGTAACGGGACGAATATGGTGCGATTTACCCATCTTGTCGCCGGAGCGTACAAGAAGAGATGTCTTGAGCGAAACAAGACTTACTTTGCCTGTGCTTCCGGGGGTGGAATCGGGAGGACACTCGGACCGGATGAGACGTCAGCAGGGCCGGCTTCCTATGGGTTGACAGATTCTATGAGCAGGATGTACGGAGACACGACATTTGCTGGTTCTTCTTCTGTACCGGCCCATGTGGCGATGATGGGATTTGTCGGGATGGGCAACAATCCGATGGTAGGGGCGACCGTCCGCCTCGCAGTGGCTGTCGGGGAGATCAGAAGCGGCAGCGGGACCACGGGAGGGATAGAAGGTGGATTATAAAGTGTTCTGCCAGCTTGACGGTCCGGTCTATGGAAGGCTGGATATGGAAGACGGGCAGGTCTATATGGAACGAATCATGAAAGCGGTGTTCCTCGGTGAACGAGAGGAGGAGACGCGGCATATCTATGATAAGATGCACGGGACCTTCTCAGGCTGCTGTTTCAGGGACAAGGAGCTTAAGATGGAATTCCCGGTGCAGGAATGGGAGCTGAATCCGATGCAGACGATGCACGGTGGGCTGATAACTACAGCGGTAGATATGACGTGTGGCCTGTTGGTCCGCTTTTACAAGCAGTCGGTGAGCGCCGCCACGGTACACCTGTCCGTAGACTTTTTAAGACCTCTGCGCCTCGGAGAAGTCTTTACCGTACGAGCGAGGATAAACAGGCAGGGCAGACGGATTCTGTTCCTGACAGCCGAGGTCGTGTCGTCGGACGGCGGACAGCCTGCAGCTACGGCATCCGGAACCTTCGTATAGCTTCAAATACCGTATGCTCCATTATGGACGTACACATACGGAGCATGCAGATATGACCAGGTGATGCTGACAGTTTGATAATACATGTATGAGAGGATAAGAGTATGAAGCAGAACGCATTTAAGAACTTGATGTCGCCTGTGCAGATAGGATCTGTCCAGGTGAAGAACAGAATCGTATTTCCGCCCATGAACACAAATCTATCTTCCGAGGACGGGTGTGTGACCCCTCAGATGGAAGAATACTATGTCAGGCGGGCAAAGGGAGGAGCCGGCCTCATTATCCTGGAGGCGGCAGGGATAGCCGCGGACACGCGCAACCACCCGCGGCAGCCGATGATATGTGACAGGAAGTATACGGCGTCATGGGCGAGGCTTGTGGAGAAGATCCACCGGTACCATGCAAAGGTCTCGGTTGAGCTGGTACACTATGGAAGCGAAGCATCCATACCGCCCCGGGTGTCCCCGTCAGGGCTGTCAAAGTATAAGGATAATCCTGGCAGGATTCTGAGCGTAGAGGAGATTCACCGCATCCAGGAACAGTTTGTGGCTGCTGCTACATATGCAAAGCAGGCGGGCATGGATGCCATTACGCTGCATGGATGCCATGGATATCTGATAGCGGAATTCCTGTCACCTGTGTTCAACAAAAGGACGGATGAATATGGTGGAAGTTTTGAGAACCGGAACCGGTTTCTTCTTGAAATCATAGAAAAGTGCCGGAAAGCACTTGGTCCAAGATTTCCTGTTATGGTGCGCTTCAGCGCCAATGAATTTGTAGAGGGGGGCAGGGAGCTTGAAGAGGCGGTGGCGCTTGCAAAGGTGCTTGCCGACAGCGGCGTGGCGGCAATTGACATCTCTGCGTCACAGCCGTCTGCCTATCTCATGACGACTCCGCCCTACTGTCTGCCTCAGGCAAAGGGTCTGCTTGTGCCATATTCCGAAGCTATCAAGCAGGCGGTGGATATCCCGGTGTTTACGGCTATCGGTATACGGGAGCCGGAATACGCGGAGCAGATTGTGTCCGAGGGGAAAGCAGACCTTGTCGCGCTTGGCCGGCCGCAGCTTGCGGACCCTGACTATGCCGCAAAGGTGGCCCTTGGAAAGCCGGACCGTATCCGCCACTGTCTGTCCTGTGAATACTGCCTTGACACGCTTGACGACGACAGGCAGATATGCTGCGCGGTTAATCCGGAGACGGGGCGGGAAGCAGAATTTTGCGGGCAGGGCAGCCTGTCTGTCCATGGATGTGGGTATGCCGCCCAGAGAAAAAAGGTCGTCGTAATCGGGGCCGGGCCTGCTGGGATGGAAGCCGCCAGGATGGCGGCGCTGAAAGGACATGAGGTGACGCTGTATGAGAAGCGGCTGAAGCCCGGAGGAACGCTGAACGCGGCGAAAGTGCCTCCCCACAAGGATATGATAGGCAGGCTCGTGGACTGGTACGGCCGGGAGCTTGCAGATCTCGGCGTAAAGATGCAGCTGGGCATGGATATGTCAGAAGAGGCTGTAGATGCTTTGGAACCTGACATCGTGTTTCTTGCCTGCGGCTCTCATTATATTAAGAGGATCAAGGGCAGCAGCCTGCCAAATGTCATCAATGCATACGAAGCGCTGACCGAACCAGACAGGGTAGGCAGAGACGTCGTCATCGTAGGCGGCGGTGCGTCCGGGGCAGAGGTGGCGGAATATTTCTCTGGCGAGCTTGTGGATATAGTATGCCTTGGTGCCACAGAGCTTGGGGGAGACTTGCGGTTTGAAGCCAAAGAACGCCCCGGGGCCGCGCCGGGGCGCAGGATTACCGTTGTAGAGATGCTTGATGGCATATGCAGCGATATGGACGTATTCTGTAAAGAGACCGTACTGTATACGCTTGCAAAGAATGGTGTGAGGCTTTGCCCCTCGTGCAGGGTGGAAGAGATTACAGATTCGCAAGTACGCATTTTCAACCTGAGAGAGGAGAGGGAGGAAGTGCTCCGGGCAGATACGGTCATCCTGGCCGGCGGGCTGAAGCCGAATGAATCTGAAGCATTCGCCGATAAGCCGTATATGGTTGTCCGGATAGGAGACGCCGTCCGGGCAGGCAAGATAAAAGACGCCGTCTACACTGCATATATGGAGGCAGAACGCATATAGCATCTGTTGGAAGGGCCATTTTGCCAGATACTGTAATTAATGCAAGTCTGGAACGGCAGCTTGTATCTGGCTGCCGGGCCTGCGGTGGTCAGAAGAGGACGGGGTACGGATTGAGGTATGATATGGATAGAACAGAAAGAAATAACCTGAAGATTACAGTGATGTTGTACGTTTTGATGTTTATCTATGCTGTCTTTACTACGATGACGGGGACACAGCTTCTCGTTCTTGTCAGAGAGTTTGGGCTTGACTTGGCGCAGGGAGGTATCTTTGCTGTAGTTGTCAATACAGGATGTACGTTGGGCATCCTGCTTTCTGCATGTTTCATAGACCGGTTTGACAGCAGGCATCTCGTGCTTATGTCTTATTTCCTGATGGGACTATTGCTGATTACGATTCGCTTTTTTATTTCTTACTATAGTTTTCTTATGCTGCTGCTCTTGATTGGCATCAGCATGAAATTTCTGGATGCATCTATCAACGCAGCTATCTCAAGGTTAAATACGGTCAACAGCGGCTTTTATATGAATCTGCTGCACTGCAGCTTTGGCATCGGCGCTTTCGCAGGGCCGGTTTTTACGACGATGCTGATGGAGCGCGGGACGGCATGGCGGGATACATATTTTTACCTGGGAATCATATGCGTCTTGTCGGGGCTGTTCTATTATGCCGTACAGAGAGGATATGCGCCAAAAGCTGCGGCCACGGCAGAAGAAGCCTGCAAGAAGAGCAGTGCCGGTGGCGGCAGGAGAGGACACGTCATGTGTGCCCGCGTATTCTGCCTGATGGCCATCCTGCTCTTTTACTGCGGACATCAGATGGGAATCAACAGCTGGCTGCCTGCCTATATGCAGGAATCGCTGCATCTGGCGCCGGCTGCTGCCAACCTGAGCGTGTCGGCATTCTGGGTCGGACTTATCTTCAGCCGTCTGTCCAGCGCGGTTTTGACGAGATACACAGGGGAAGAGCGGATATTGAAGGCCGGCCTTCTGATCGGCACGGCATGTCTGTCAGCAGGGATTGTCAGCAGAGTACCGGCGGTGACCGTAGCCGGAGTGGCCGGTGCCGGCCTTTTCTCCGGGGCGTGCATCCCGCTCGTGCTCACGATAGGATACAGGTGGTATCCGGCTGCCCTCGGAAAGATATCGACCGCCCTGTTCCTGTGCATTGCAGGCGGAGCGGTTATCTTCCCATGGCTTATGGGAATCAGCAGCAGAAGCTTCGACCTCTTCGGCGCCATGCTGCTGGATGTTATCTGTCTTGCCGCGGCAGCCGTCGCTGCGCTCATGCTGCTGCCGGGGAGAAAGATAAAAGAATAAGTAGTATGGGGTATCATACCTATCATATAAGCACCATACCCCATTTTATCTTAGCCATTTTTTTCTTTCTTCCTCCTCTTTCTCTTCATCAAGTTCTTGAACCTGCGCCTCACCTGTTCCTGAAAGCGCTTCAAGCATCTTGGCCATCTCATTTTGGGCTATGGGACCTGAACCCAGGGACAGGCACACCATCAGGACAAGAAAAAACTTATATACCCTTTCTTTCATTCAGTTTCTTTCAATCCTTTCTTAGCCACCGAAGCGGCCAATGTGGTCAGTTTAAGCTATATTGCATCTGGTTCCATATCTTGTAATGTCGGAAAAAACCGATTTATATAATTATACCAGAATAGACAGAAAAAATGTAGCATTGTCCGGGTTGTCCGGGGACGGGGTATTTTTAAAAATATCCCGTCCCCAATTTGAGCGCGAACATACTATGCTGTACTGAAATCACAGTTCTTTCACACTGTAATCACAGAATACCCGTATTTTTCCAGTAATCTTATGGTAGTTGATATTTGTAAAAATAATTTACAGGTACAGGAGGAGATAATGGAGAATCAGGCTAAAAAGTTTTCGCTACGTGTAGACAGGAAGGGATTGGGCCAGAAGCTCAGGCAGGCCAGGAAGAAGAAATCGTTCTGGATAACGGTGGTAATTGTTGCGGTGCTCTTTCTTGCACTGGTGGTCGGGCTTATCGCACGGGCAAAGGGTAAGAGCAGCCAGGCGGCGGAGCGGACGGTCCAGTCTGCAACGGCGGAAAAAGGGAGCATCAGCACGACGGTTGTCGGCACGGGAACGCTTCAGAACGGGACGGCCACGGACGTCGTGGTCCCCACCGGAATCAAGGTAAAGGAAGTCCTGGTGGAGAGCGGAGATACGGTGGAGGAAGGCCAGACGCTGGCGACACTGGACGAGGCGTCCATCGCCAGTGAACTGCTGGAAGTGAAAGAGAGCAAAGAAAGCGTGCAGGAGCAGATAGACAGCCTGTCTGACGATGCAGATGATTCCGGCACTACGGAATACCTTGAGGCAAAGGTGCTGTATGGCCAGATGGAGGAGCTAAATGCCGCGGAAGCGTCTCTCAATACGCTGCTGGAGACAAAGGCGGTGACAGCATCGTGTGCAGGTACGGTCGACAGCGTCAATGTGTCCGCTGACACGGAGGTTACGCAGAGCACGGCGTCAGGGACAGGCGCCAGCTCCGGAGATACGGCCTCAGGAGCTGCTTCGGGGACAGGAAAGGAATCAGGTACTTCCGGCGGGACAGCGGCCATGTCGGATACGGGCAGCGGTGCGGAGATTCTCTTGCTTTCCGCGGCAGATACGATTACAAGCGTCCAGAATATTTCAGACGTAAGCCTTACGGTGGAGGCACCGGCAGCCGGCCAGAAGCCGCAGTCCAACATAAAAGAGACGGACGCATACACAGGGACCATCACGTGGAACTGTGCGGCAGACGTCTTTCAGGCCGATACGGCTTACACAGCGACGATTAAGCTGACAGCAAAGAGCGGATATGAATTTTCCACCAACGTTATCCCGGAGGTAAAAGGAGCCGATGTCACAAGCGAAGTGCAAAAAAGCGATTCCGGGGACAGCATTCTTATGATAAAGGCCAGATTTGCCAAGACAGCCGTGGCGCAGAGTGCAGATGATGCGAAAAAAGACAGCCAGGACAGCAGTTCTGCGTCGGGAAGTTCTGCCCTCGGCAAGGAGGGAGGAAGCACCGGCACAGCGGCGGCACAGGCAGCAGGGGCAGCTTCCGGGGATGCCTACGGAACAGGAAGTGCCGGTGCAGGGAGCGCCGCTTCGGGCGGCAGCACATCCGGGAGCGGTTCCGGCACATCCGGCGGCAGCGTGTACAGTGCATATGAAGCGGCGGCATTTACGATAGCGTCTGGGGAAGATGTAACGGTATCCATCCAAGTAGATGAGCTGGATATCCTGTCTGTAGAACAAGGGCAGCCGGCCGCTGTCACGCTGGATGCCCTGGACGGGCAGGAATTTGAAGGGGCCGTCACAAACGTATCCCAGACAGCATCATCAGGGAGCAGCAGCGCAAAATATCCGGTGGAGATTACGCTGGAGAAAACAGAGGATATGATGCTGGGCATGAGCGCGTCGGCAACCATTCGCATCGAGGAATCGGAACATGCGGTGCTCATACCGGTCAGCGCTCTCCAGGAAAAAGGGGACAGCGCTTTCGTATATACAGGAAAGGATGGGGAAGGAAATCTGACGGATGAGGTTGAAGTAGAGACCGGACTGTCCGATGGAAGCCAGGTGGAGATCGTAAGCGGGCTGAGCGAGGGAGATACCGTGTATTATCTGAGAGCGGGCAGCACCGGTACGGAAGAATCCGGCGGCGTGATAGGCGGTCAGGACATGATGATGCCCGATGGCGGCAGTATGCCGGATGGCGGACAGATGCCAGACGGCGAGATGCCGGACTGGGGAAGCATGCCCCAGGACGGGCCGGGCAACGGGGATGAACAGTAAAGGGAGCGAAGGGGGACAGAGATGATTACATTTCATGATGTATCCAAGATATACCGGATCGGCGGGGTGGAGGTACGCGCCCTCGACCGTGCGAGCATGCAGATAGAGGAAGGAGAGTTCGTCAGCATAGTCGGTCCCTCCGGGAGCGGGAAGTCTACGATGATGAACATCATCGGATGCCTTGATATGGCAGACGAGGGGACGTATACGCTGGACGGCCAGGCTATCGAAGCGTATTCCGAGTCGGAGCTGGCCCGGATACGAAATAAGAAGATAGGGTTTATCTTTCAGAGCTTCAACCTGATTGGAACCATGACAGCAGCAGAAAATATAGAACTGCCCCTGATTTACCAGGGGGTGCCGAAAAACGAGAGAAAGGAGCGGGTAACGGAAGCCCTATCAAAGGTACGGCTGGAAGGAAGGGGAGCCCACAGACCGAATGAACTGTCAGGAGGACAGCAGCAGAGGGTTGCTATCGCGAGGGCGATTGCGACGTGTCCGTCCCTTTTTCTGGCCGATGAGCCGACGGGAAACCTGGATTCCAAGACAGGAGACGAGATTATGAACCTGTTCCACGAGCTGCACGGACAGGGGAATACGATTGTGCTCATCACCCACGACGACTCCGTAGCCAGGCAGGCAAAAAGGAGCATCCATATACTGGACGGCCAGGTAAAGGAGGTAGAAGCATGATAGTGCAGGCTGTAAAAATGGCATGGAAATCAATTGCCTCGAACAAGATGCGCTCCTTTCTGACCATGCTCGGCATCATCATCGGGGTCATGTCTCTTGTCGTGCTCGTGTCGCTCGTAAGCGGGACGACAGAATCTGTGACGGACCAGATATCCAGTATCGGGAGCAATCTGCTGACGGTCACGGTGCAGGATGACAAGGGCAGGCCGCTGAAGCTGGCGGATGTATCCGAACTGGCCGAAGATGAGGAGATCGAGGCAACCGCGCCGGTTGCGCAGAGCAGTGTGACTGCGGCCAGTTCCTATTCCGAGGAAAGCGCGTCCCTTTATGGGACGACTAGCGCTTATTATGACATCCAGGGGATGGAATTGTATGCGGGCCGGTTTATCAAGAATATAGATGTGGAAAACCATACGAATGTGGCGGTCATCAATGCCGGTCTTGCCAAAGAGGTGATGGGGCGGATGGATGTAATCGGCGAGGCGATAAAGCTGAATGGGACGGAGTATCAGATTATCGGCGTGCTGGCTGCAAAGGACAGTGATTCCAGCACAACGGAAAATAATGAGGCCTATATTCCGTACACGTCCCTCATCCGTCTTATGGATGACGTATCGTCCGATGTGACGACATTCTGCGCGTCCGCTGCAAGCAAAGAGACGCTCGACGATGCACAGAGCGCCCTGACGACGGCCTTGTTGGAACGGTTCAACCAGGATGAGGACGCCTTTACGGTCATCAATCAGTCTGCGGTCATGGAAGCCATGGAAAGCGTCACAAGCACGCTGGCGCTTCTGCTCGGGGGCATCGCGGCCATTTCCCTGCTCGTGGGGGGCATCGGCATCATGAACATCATGCTTGTATCCGTGACAGAACGCACGCGGGAAATTGGAATCCGCAAGGCAATCGGGGCGGGGAAGGGTACCATCATGCTTCAGTTTCTTATCGAGGCGCTCATGATCAGCCTGATGGGATGCGCGGCTGGAATTTTTCTGTCCTGGGTTACGCTCCAGATTATATCAGGTGTGGGCGGAGAAGATATGAATTACACGTTGAGACTGGGCGTGGTATGGATATCAATTGCATTTTCCATGGGAATCGGTATTATCTTTGGCATATATCCGGCGAATAAGGCCGCCAAAAAACAGCCGATCGAGGCGCTCAGGTATGTCGGGTAGGCCGCCGTCGGGCGTGTGTCGGGGACATATGTGAGACTGGCAATGCCGGAGGAACGTGAGGAGAAGTGCTCGTAAATGCAGGAAGACTGGTTGTATGATTATATCATTGATACGGTATAAGAAAGGGACAGATGAGCTGAAAGTGGCCAGTCTGTCCCTTGTATCATACATGGCTATAATTTGATTTTCATGACATCTACATCCAAATCCCAGAGAAACTTGTCCAGGTCCTTGAAGGACAGGAACACGGTCGCCGTGTTCTCCAGCGGATGGATGCCAAGGCTCTTGCAGCGTCCGAGGTCCTTGTCGATGAAGAATTCCACCGCATGGTCAGCGTCGTTCATGAGCCCGAACGGAGAGACGCTGCCCTGCTTAAGGCCCAGATACTGCTCCAGCCGTTCTTCTGAGGCAAAGCTTAAGTTGCCCGCACCGAGCGCACGGCCGAGTGATTTCAGGTCAACCGTCTTTTTCTCATCACATGTCACGAGAAAGTGCCGTTTACCTTTGGCGTCGCGCAGGAACAGATTTTTACAGAGCGTTCCTTTGGCGGGAAGCCCGAGGCGGTCCATATCCTCCATCGTGTGTACCGGCTCATGTTCCACTACTTCATACTTGATTTTCAGCTTGTCCAGTGCGTCATATACGCGTTGCTTTTGATTGTCCATGTCTCTTTCTCCTTTCTTAATTCGGATAGTGCACGACGATGCATGCAGTAACCATCCCTTTTCCTGTATTCTTATAGATGTAGTCGTCAAAGGCATTGTATGCGGCGGAATCGCCGGCTTCCAGCACATATTCCATGTCCTTGAACACAAGCGTCAGCTGTCCGCTGTATACGGTGATGAACTCACGCGTGCCTGCCATCTGCCTGTTGCCCGCCATCTGTCCGCCTTCATCGAATTCAAAATCAAAGATTTCAAAATCCTGGCCGTCCCGGAAGCTGAAGACCGGATACAGACGGTAACGGCCGTCATCGCTGATAAGAGGCGCGACTTCTTTTTTACTTGTTCTTGAAAACGGGGTCGGCTTTGGCGCGGTAAATGCCGTTACGGGCACCTTCAGGCCAAGAGAAAGCTTGTAAACCGTGGATATCGTCGGGTTTACTTCACCTCTCTCCAGCTGGCTCAGCATGCTTTTGCTGATGGAGGTGAGGGAAGACGCCTGTTCCAGGCTCAATGCCTTGGATTTGCGAATTTCCTTTAAATTATCGGCTATCAGCTTATTTAAATCATCCAAATGTTTTCCCTCCCCATATTCCGGTATATAGAATTTTTTTCTATTATATTGCAAACCGGGAAGAAAGTAAAGACAGGTTCTGCTACTTTTCCTTATGTGCGGTTATGATTGTGTAGCTGTCAGCATTGATTGTTAGGATACAGCCGTCAAAGTGGGCATACCAGTTTTTCCCCTTTCTTGTGGCAGAGGCGCCGGGCTGCTTCAGCTTCTCTTTGCACCAGTCAACCACGTAATCCGTGTCCAGAGAAAGATTTTTCTTGATACGTAAGACACCTAGCTCCGTCGTACGTAGACGGTCAAGATGAAGGAGCAATTCATGATTCCTATCCATTTATTATATTACCTCCGTGATATTTGATAATGATATTATAAGATTTATTATAAAAAAATGCCGCAAAACAGAAGATTCTGAACTGTTTTGCGGCGTCTCATACCTATTGGATGACTGTCTGCACCTTGACATGTTTCAGCGCTTTCGTGACTGGCGGCAGCGTTAGGATGACAAGAGTAATCACAGCTTCGGCGCCAAGGTATGACCCCTGGTAGAGTGCGGAATAAGCCCACGGATTCATTCCGTCCGGCGTATAAGATGCAAAAAATATAACACCGGAGAGAAGAGAGCAGATGAACCTGCCGAGGACGCCCACGATATAACCCGTCTGCAGACCATATTTCCTGTCAGAAAAAAAACCGGACAAACCGAGCGCTCCGAAAGCAAGCGGATAATCGAGCGCCACCTGAGGAATCGAGAGCATGTACGGATCTACGACAAACTGAAGTATACCATAGGCAGCCCCGGCCAGTATACCGTACTTCGGACCATACCAATATCCTATAAGACAGATGAACAACATGGATAATAAAGTGACGGAACCTCCCATAGGCATCTCCCACACTTTAATGTAAGAAGTCACCATAGCAAGAGCGATTCCAACTGCAGAAAACACGAGTTTCTTAGTGACGGCACTTGAAGAAGTGCCGGTCTTGATACTTGATTTTGACATATTAAATTCTCCTTCCTTACGCCGGCATTACCCGGATCAAGTTATAAGGGTCTGGACACAATCATGCCCATCTCAGCCATATCGGCGCCCCGTTCAACTACTATAATAGTCAGAAAATACAGATGTGTCAAGTACGGGGGTTGTACGGAAGGGGTCAGACCCCTATGGCCATAGGGGTCTGACCCCTTTGAATTGTTTCAAAGAATTTATACTTTTTTAATTGCATGTTGCGTTGATGAGAAGTAGAATAGAGAGAGTAATTGAAAGAAAGTGAGGTTTATTATGGAACAGCAGCAAAATGGAACACCGCCGATGCCTGTTGAGAGCGGCGGAAGGCGGTTCATGCGTCTGTGGGGGCCGCTGCTCATCAAGTGGGGAATCGCATTCGCCACGATGATGGCCGGTGCTATGGTATGTTCTTTCTTATATATGTCAGCGCATTATGACGCGGCTATGAAAGCGATGGAGAATCAGGAGCAGATGATGAACCTGTATAATGCCATACTTGAGGAGCTTATGAAATGGCAGACGGCTATCGAAGGGATAGCGGCATTCATCACTATACCTGTCATGCTTATCCTTTTCCACAAGGACAGAGTGAAGGAGCGGGTGTCAGGAATCCTTCCGAACAAGAAGGCGCCTATATGGAAATACGGGGCAGTGCTTCTGATGTCGGTGGCGATGTGCTGGGGCCTCAACAACCTGATTGCAATCAGCGGGGTATCCGCCATAAGCGGTACTTACGAGGAGACGATGGAGATACTGTATACGCCGCCTCTTCTGATTCAGATCATCTGTCTTGGAATTCTGGTGCCGGTATGTGAGGAACTCGTATTCCGGGGGCTTATGTTCAAACGCCTGAGGGCCGGGGCGGGATATATGCAGTCAGCCATATACTCCTCTGTCGTGTTCGCGATACTGCATGTGAACCTCGTGCAGATGATCTACAGCTTCGTGCTCGGTCTGATGCTGGCATATATTTATGAAAAATATGGTTCCATAAAAGCGCCTGTGGCTGCCCATGTAGTCATGAACATATTCTCGGTGCTGGCAACGAAATATGAGCTGCTTGACTGGCTGGCAGCGGATATCATGAGGATAGGTATCGTCACAGTCGTATGTGCGGCAGTAGCGGCAACGATGTTCGTCTTCATACAAAGAATTGAAGAAAGACCGGATTACCCAAACAAACCGGGTGAAAATGAGAACCTGGCGGCTATATAAGCTGCCAGATTTTTTTAATGCACGATAATGGCAGAAGCAGCTGGAAATGAATATATTGTAGAAGCGGACCTTATTATTCTATGAAGATAATTGTTACGAAATTATTAAATTTTATTGCAAAATTTGGCAATATAAGGTATAATCATTCCTAGATGTAGGGGTACTATGTCTATGTTAGACGAATGAGGGAGTTAAAAATAAGTAAAAAGGATGATTATTTATGAAGAGATGGAAAGCTACATTGGTGACGGTAGTGCTGACCAGTTCTTTGATTGTGATGCCTGTGTTTGCAGAACCGTCGGTAGATGACCTGAAGGCGAACAAGAAGGCAGCGGAAGAACAAGTCAGTTCATTGCAGAGCCAGCTGACAGATCTGTTGAACAAGCTCGGGCAGCTGGAGGAAGACTTGATTGCCAAAGGGGAGGAAATCACAAAGGCAGAAGAGGACCTGAAGGAAGCAGAAGAACTTGAAAAGCAGCAGTATGAAGACATGAAGCTCCGTATCCAGTTCATGTATGAAGAAGGTAATACGAGCGCGGTAGAGGCAATCGTAACATCGGAAGATTTCGGAGACTTGGTCAATAAAGCCGAATATGTACAGAACGTACATGACTATGACCGTGACAAGCTTCAGGAATATGTAGATACAAAGAAAAAGATTGCGGATTTAAAGACGACTCTGGAGGAAGAAAAGTCGAACCTGGAGGGTATGCAGTCTGAGTATGAAAGTAAAGAAGATGAATTAAACACGACGATTGAGACGAAAAAGTCAGAAATCGCAGATTTTGATACGCAGATACAGGCGGCGGCAGAAGCTGCGGCAGCAGAGGCGGCCAGACAGCAGGAGGCGGAACGCCAGGCGGCTGCGGCAGACAATAACGGAGGCGGCGGTACCGGTACAGGCGGCGGTTCCGGCAGTGGAAACGGCGGAGGCAGCTCCTCCGGTATCGACTATACCGGAACAGGCAATACCGCTACAGCGCAGGCGATAGTCAGCGCGGCGTACAGCCAGCTCGGGGTGCCATATGTATGGGGAGGCACGACACCGGGAGTAGGCCTTGACTGTTCAGGCCTTACGCAATATTGCCACAGAGTAGCGGGAATCAGTATCGGACGTACATCGCAGGTGCAGGGAGGCGGCGGAAAAGCTGTCAGCAGCCCACAGCCGGGAGACCTGGTATGTTACGGAACCCATATCGGCATATATATAGGAAATGGACAGATGATTCATGCACCACACACAGGGGATGTAGTTAGGGTAGCGAATGTATATGGTTCACCATGGTACAGACGTTACTGGTAAGGGGAATACTTAGACTAAGGAGAGACTTATGAGGAAACTGTGTAAAGTGTGTACTATTTCATTATTGGCGGGGGCGCTGGTTGTAACGCCGGTGTTTGCAGAACCGTCGGTAGACGATCTGGAGAGCAGCAAGGCGGCAGCCGAGAGCGAGGTCAATACCCTTCAGAGCGAATTGTCAGCGACGTTGGAGAAGATTACGTCACTGGAAGCTGAGCTGCAGGAAAAGACGGAAGCGGTTGTGAAGACAAACGAAGAGCTGGAAGAGGCGGCCTATCAGGAGCGCCAGCAGTACAGCGATATGAAGCTCCGTATCCAGTATATGTATGAAGAAGGGGACGGCAGCGTTGTAGAGACACTATTATCTGCAAAGAGCTTTTCCGATTTGGTCAACAAAGCGGAATACGTGCAGAATGTGCACAGTTATGATAAGCAAAAACTCGAAGAATATATTAAGACGAAAGAAAAAGTTGAGACATTGAAGAACAGTCTGGACACAGAAGTTGAGAATATGCAGTCCAAGCAGGCTGCGTTGCAGGAAGAGAAGGTATCTTTAAGCAGTACGATTTCTTCCAAGCAGTCTCAGATTGCACAGCTGGATCAGAGCATTCAGGATGCGCTGGCGGCAGCGGTGGAAGAGCAGCAGGCAGCGGGAGAAGCAGGCGGCGCAGGACAGAATGATGCGGATGCAGGCGGTACAGAGCAAGGCGGTTCAGGGAACGACGGCGGCAACGATGACAAACCTTATGCACCGCCATCCGGCGGCAGCGGTTCAGCGGTTGCCAACTATGCGTGCCAGTTCGTGGGCAACAAATATGTATATGGCGGAAGCAGCCTGACGAACGGAGCAGACTGTTCTGGTTTTACGATGGCAGTATATGCAGCGTTCGGTGTATCACTACCGCATAACGATGCCGCGCAGGAGGCCTGTGGCAGAGCGGTGAGCTACTCAGAGGCTCAGCCCGGAGACTTGATTTTCTACGGCGGCCATGTCGGCATCTACATCGGTGGGGGCAGCATTGTGCATGCATCAAATTCTGCACCTTATCCAGAAGGCGGAATCAAGATCAGCAGCGCTACATACAGGCCTATCAAATGTGTCAGAAGAATTTTCTAGTAAAGCAGCAGCGGACCGGTTCGACCGGTCCGTTTTTTGATACCAGAACTATCACCTGTACTATAATTTACCTGTCACATTTTACAGAAAAATGTTGAATTAAGAAACGATATATAGTATCCTTTACGTGTATATATGAAATTTTAGACAGGTATATCCCGAATGACACCAGAAGTGCAACGGTTTTACCATATGGAATATCAGCACTAAAAAAGTATAATAACAGGAAAGGTGAAATAATGAAGAATAGACTGACCCAGGCTGTCATCGTAGCGTCCGTGGCGAGCGCGCTCGTAGCGACGCCGGTATTTGCTGAACCTACGGTGGACGATTTGAAGAAGAATAAAGCGGCGGCTGAAAGTGAAGTCGGTTCCCTTCAGGAGGAACTGACACAACTTGTGTCGAAGATCAGCCAGCTGGAAAGTGATCTGATAGAAAAGGGTGAAGAAATTACAAAGGCGGAAGATGATTTAAAGGAAGCCCAGAAGCAGGAAGAAGAACAATATGAAGACATGAAGCTCCGCATCAAGTTCATGTATGAAGAAGGAGACACAAGCTTTGTAGAGACGCTTGTATCCGCTAAGAACTTTTCAGACCTTGTAAACAAGGCGGAATATGTCCAGAATGTACATACATATGACCGGCAGATGCTGACAGCTTATGTGGAGACGAAGCAGAAAGTAGCTGACCTTAAGGATACGCTGGAGGAAGAGATGGCCAGCATGGAAGATATGCAGCAGCAGTTCGAGTCGGACAAGGACAGTCTTGACGCGACACTCGAGAGCAAGCAGGCAGAGATTGCCAACCTCGACGGCGAGATACAGGCCGCGGTTGAAAAGGCTGCCGAAGAACGCAGGAAAGAGGAAGAGGCAAGACAGCAGCAGGCACGGCAGCAGGAGACGGCACAGACGCCGTCAGGAGACGCAGGCCCAGGAAGCACCGGAGGCGGCGTAAGCAAGCCATCCACGTCACAGCCATCCTATCAGGGACAGGGAGATACAGCGGTCGCACAGGCGATAGTCAGCGCTGCTTATTCACAGCTCGGCGTTCCGTATAAGTGGGGAGGAACGACACCGGGAGTAGGACTGGATTGTTCAGGCCTCGTCCAGTATGCGCACCGTGTCGCGGGAATCTCGATTCCGAGAAATTCTGAGGCGCAGTATGCGGCCGGAAAGAAAGTATCCAATCCACAGCCGGGAGATATCGCCTGGAAGCCCGGGCATGTAGGCGTCTATATCGGCAACGGCAAGATGATCGAGGCGCAGCAGACCGGAACCAATATCATGGTCAGCAACGTAAGAGCAGTCGGTTATGCAAGATATTGGTAGGAAAAAGCTGGCAATTTCTGTAAATATATTGAAAAAAATAGTAAAATGTAGTATTCTGACCTTAGATATGCGGGGGCGTATGAGAGAAAGCGACAGGAGATAGAGATTTCTGCCGCACAATGATTAATAAGGATGGGTGAGAATATGAAAAAACGATTCGGACAGGCACTCATCACTACTTTAGTGATGAGTTCTTTAGTTGCAGCTCCTGTAATGGCAGCACCTGACAGCGTTGATAATCTGGAGGGGCAGAAGCAGGCAGTGGAAGCCCAGGCTGCGGATGTCAATGCCAGACTGGTCAGCCTTCTGGTACAATTTGACGCCTTGAAGCAGGATATGGCCGGGCAGAAAGAGCGTATCGCGCAGGCGGAGAGCGACTATAAGGAGGCCAGCGAAAAAGAGCAGGAACAGTATGAGGCGATGAAGCTTCGTATACAGTACATGTATGAACAGGGCGATACGAGCTTTCTTGAGACGGTCGTATCCGCCAAGAGCTATTCCGATCTGGTCAATAAGGCGGAGTACGTGCAGAAAGTACATACCTACGACAGAAAGATGCTCAAAGAATATGTGGAGACGAAAAATGAGGTCGCGTCACTGAAAGAGGAACTGGAATCCGGCGAGGCTGAGATGGAGGCTATGGCAGAAGACCTGAGCAGCCAGCAGACGAATCTGGAAGGGACCTTGTCCGAGATGAGAAGCCAGATAGCTGACTTTGATACACAGCTGGCCGCGGCGAAGGAAGAAGCAGCGGAGCAGCTCGGAGCGCTGACGCAAGACACGGAAAACATGACCGCTTCCATCGATAACGGCGGAACGGATGAAGCGCCAGGCAGCAGCAAGCCATCATCCGGGGGAGATACGAATAACGGCGGAATGTCGAAGCCGTCCGGCAATACGAACGATAATACGAGCAAACCTTCAAACAACAATAACACCAGCAAGCCCTCGAATAACAACAGCAATACGAACAAGCCGTCCAACAATAACGGCGGCAACAGTACGAATAAGCCGAGCAATGCATCTCTCGGACAGCAGATTGCGTCAAAAGCGTGTACATATGTAGGCAATCCTTATGTCTATGGCGGCACGAGCCTGACAAACGGAGCCGACTGTTCCGGCTTCGTACAGTCCGTACACAAGCTGTTCGGCATTTCGACACCGAGGGATTCATGGGGACAGCTCGCCGGAGGGAAGGCAGTAGCATATTCGAATATACTTCCAGGTGATGTCATCGTGTACAGCGACCATGTGGCGATATACATAGGGGGCAACCAGATCGTCCACGCATCTAACAGCAAGCCGTATCCGGCCGGTGGAATCAAGATCAGCAGCCCTGCGAACTACAGGACCGTACTCGGGGTCAGACGTTACTGGTAATCAGGAAGAGCAGGACGGAAATCCATATCTTCAGAAAATGTAGAATCAAGCCTGTAAATGCAAGAAAACCCTTGCATTTACAGGCTTTTTGTGGTAATATACAACAGTCGCAAAAAAACACGCATATGGTTGTCTGTATCGGTGCCTAAGCTCAGAGGAGACGGTCTTACAGAAAAGAAATATGCGGAAGAATGAAAACCAAATGGAGGAAAAGACATGAGTGTTATATCAATGAAACAACTTTTAGAAGCAGGTGTCCACTTCGGACATCAGACAAGAAGATGGAACCCTAAGATGGCTCCATACATCTACACAGAGAGAAACGGTATCTATATTATCGATTTACAGAAGTCTGTAGGCAAGGTAGACGAAGCTTACCAGGCAATCTCTGATATCGCAGCAGAAGGCGGATCCATCCTGTTCGTAGGTACGAAAAAGCAGGCGCAGGACGCTATCAAGACTGAATCTGAACGTTGTGGAATGTTTTATGTAAATGAAAGATGGCTCGGTGGCATGCTCACGAACTTCAAGACGATCAAGAGCAGAATCAACCGCTTGAAAGAAATCGAAAGAATGTCAGAAGACGGTACTTTTGATGTGCTGCCTAAGAAAGAAGTTATCCAGCTGAAGAAAGAATGGGAGAAGCTTGAGAAGAACCTTGGCGGTATCAAAGAGATGAAGAAAGCACCGGATGCAATCTTTGTAGTCGACCCTAAGAAAGAAAGAATCTGCGTACAGGAAGCACATACGCTTGGCATTCCGCTTATCGGAATCGCTGATACGAACTGTGACCCGGAAGAGCTGGATTATGTGATTCCAGGAAATGATGATGCTATCCGTGCAGTTAAATTAATCGTTTCCAAGATGGCAGATGCTGTTATCGAAGCTAACCAGGGAGCAACCGGATACGAAGAAGAATACGTAGAAGGCGAAGACGCTTACGAGGAATCAGCAGAAGCAAACTAATTCAAAGGAAGGGAACTTCCTGACTATAATGTAGATGGAGGACGATAAGATGGCAATTACAGCTAGTATGGTAAAAGAGTTAAGAGAGATGACAGGCGCGGGAATGATGGACTGCAAAAAGGCTCTTAACGAGACAGACGGCAATATGGATGAAGCGGTAGAATACCTGAGGAAGAACGGACAGGCCAAAGCAGAGAAGAAGGCTGGACGTATCGCAGCAGAAGGCCTTGTCATGGCCGAAGTAAAAGACGATAAGACGGCGGCAATCGTAGAGGTGAACTCCGAGACGGACTTCGTGGCAAAGAATGCCGAGTTCCAGGGATTCGTCAAAGCAGTGACAGAACAGGCAGTGGGCACGGACGCGGCTGATATGGACGCGTTCATGGCTGAGGCATGGAAGGAAGATACATCTAAGACGGTGAAAGATGCCCTCACAGAAAAAATCTCTGTTATCGGCGAAAATCTGAACATCAGAAGATTTGAAAAAGTAGTGACGGACGGCTGTGTCGTATCTTACATCCATGGTGGCGGCCGTATCGGTGTTCTTGTAGAAGCCGATACAGATGTTGTCAACGACGATATCAGAACATGCCTGAAGAACGTGGCTATGCAGGTTGCTGCAATGTCTCCGAAGTACACGTCACGTGATGAAGTGTCACAGGAATATATCGACCATGAAAAAGAGATTCTGCTTGCCCAGGCTAAAGTAGAGAATCCTGACAAGCCGGACAACATTATCGAGAAGATGATCATCGGACGTCTCAACAAGGAGATGAAAGAAATCTGCCTGCTGGACCAGGTATACGTACAGGACAGCGACCTGACGGTTGCCAAGTATGTAGAGAAGGTGGCAAAAGAGGCTGGCGCCAATATGTCAGTGAAAAGATTCATCCGTTTTGAGACCGGAGAAGGTCTTGAGAAGAAGAACGAAGACTTTGCGGCTGAAGTAGCGGCACAGATGGGTCAGTAATTAAGTATCTAGTATAAGCGCGACAGACACATAAAAGAAGAGTCGATGCAAGTAAATTTGCAATCGGCTCTTCTTTTGTATGTTTACCGTGCAGCGCACATATAGCGAAATGAAGCGAAGCAGAGTCGAGATAAGCTTTGGTTTGGTGCAGATGAACCGAGTTTGGATATCTTAAATTCATAGCGAAATATCTAATAAGTTATGATAAAATGTATTTAATTAAGAAATAGGATGTTTTGAGAAATCGTACGCAAAACAAAGCAAGAGTTAGATGATTTAAATAATGACAGATGTAGCTCAAATCAAATGCTGAAGCATAAGAAGAGGGGAGATGCAAAGGGTAATGACGATAGGAATCATAGAAGATGACAGGCTGCTGAACAAGGCGCTGGACATTGCCTTGAAAAAAGAAGGATATGAGACGCTGCAGGCTTATACCTGTAAGGAGGCCAGAGCGGTCGCGGCGGACGAAAGGACAGCACTGCTCATACTGGATATCGGCCTGCCGGACGGCAGCGGGATAGGACTTTTCAAAGACATTTCAAAGGGAAGGAAAGTACCGGCCATCTTCCTGACGGCAAGGGATGAAGAGAAGGATATGCTGGCGGCCTTTGACGCAGGTGCGGATGATTATGTGGTGAAGCCGTTTCCGATGAAAGTGCTCATCAGACGAATTGAGGCGGTGACGCGGCGGTCCGGCGGACAGGAGAGGGTGCTTTCCTGCCGCGGATTAAGGCTGCATCCGGGTAAGAAGAAGGTCTGGGTTGGAGAAGAGGAAGTCCATCTCACGCCAAAGGAGTACCGCCTTCTGGAATTTATGATGGAGAATACGGGACAGGTCCTGACGAAGGACAGTGTGCTGGAGCATGTCTGGGACATCGACGGACAGTTTGTCGGTGAGAATACGGTCAGTGTCACGGTGAACCGGCTGAGAAAGAAGATTGAATCAAAAGAACGACAGGAGAAGTACATAGAGAATGTATTCGGCATGGGGTACAGGTTTGGCGAATGACAGAGCAAAGTACAAAGGAAAGGGACAGGCGGGATGCATATGTGGATGGGACTGATTGGAGCCGGTCTTGGCGGGCTGTGTGCCGGGTTTGGCACGGCGTACTACAGGCAGAGGAGACAGCGGGAGAAGGAGCTCAAAGAGATAGCAGAGCTGGCTGCCGACATATTGAATGGAACAGAGGTTACAGGAGTGTCAGCCTGTGAGGAGACGCTCTATGCTCATATCGAGCATACGCTGTCCAGAATCCAGAGGATGGCGATGGGCAGGCAGGAAGAGGTGGAGAGAAGCCGCGCGCAGATACAGCAGCTGATTACGGAGATTGCCCATCAGATGCGTACGCCTCTTACGAATATGGAAACCTATCTGGAATTTCTGCAGGAAGAAAGCATAGAAGAGGAAGATGCAAAGGAGTATCTGGAGGCAGTAAGATGTGCAGAACAGAAACTGCATTTTCTCGTGGAGAGCTTTATCAAGATGTCCCGCCTGGAGCACCACATCATACAGGTCAGGAAGGAGGAGACGGATCTGTCCGCCACGATATCCGGGGCTCTGGGGCAGATAGGACGGAAGGCACAAGAAAGAGGAGTCACTGTCGAGGCGGCAGTCCCGGAGAAGATACAATGTCCCCATGACGCCGGCTGGCTCGGCGAAGCCTTGCTCAATGTACTGGACAATGCTGTAAAGTACAGCAGGGCCAAAGGAGTGGTGGAAGTCTCGGCGGTAAAGAATGAGATGTTCTGCAGCATCCAGGTCCGGGACTACGGAATCGGCATAGCAAAAGGCGAAGAAAACAAGGTGTTCCAGCGTTTCTACCGGGGTAGCCGGGTCACGTCCGAGGAAGGCTATGGCATCGGCCTGTACCTCGCAAAAGAGATCGTAGCACGCCATGGAGGGTTCATGAGGATAGTCAGGATGGATCCGGGGGTAAAAGTAGAGATGCAGTTGTTAGAACTTTGTTAGATTTATCCTCTATACTGGCACTTATATACAGCAGTATTTAAGAGGAGGAGACAGCATATGGAGATGGTGAAGGCAGCAGGCCTCAGGAAGTATTATACAAATGGGGCGAACGAGGTACGTGCGCTCGACGGAGTGAGCCTTACGGTTGAGGAAGGGGAGTTCCTGGCTATCGTCGGCAGCTCCGGCAGCGGGAAGAGCACCCTTCTGAATATGATGGGCGGGCTGGACGAGCCGACGGCAGGCGGGGTGTGGATCAGAGAGAACAGCTTGAGGGATATGGACAGGGAAGAACGTACCATCTTCCGCAGAAGAAATATCGGATTTGTATTCCAGCAGTACAATCTCGTGCCGGTATTGGACGTGTACGAGAATATCCTCCTGCCGCTTAGGTTGGACGGGATGCCTGTGGACGAAGCGTATATAGACCATATTGCCGAAGTGCTGAAGCTGAAGGAGAAGCTTTACGAGATGCCGGAGACACTCTCCGGCGGTCAGCAACAGAGGGCGGCAATCGCGAGGGCGCTCTCCGTCAAGCCTGCAATCATCCTGGCTGATGAGCCGACCGGCAATCTGGATTCCAGGACAAGCATGGAAGTCATCGGACTCTTTCAGACATGTGCCAGGCAGTTCCACCAGACACTCATTATCGTCACCCATGAAGAAGAAGTGGCCCAGATGGCGGACCGGATCGTCCGTATCGAAGACGGAAAGATATGGGGACAGGAGGAACAGCCATGAGACGAAGCAGCGGTCATGTTCCCAATACAAATAGCCAGGTCATACGTATGCTGTCAAGGAAGATCGGGAAGGCAGGCAGAGGCAGGAACCGGATCCTATTCGGCGCGGTAGTGCTCGGAATCGTGACGCTCTGCATGGTGTTCGGCGTCTCCCGCGGAAAGATCCAGGCAGAATACCTGAAGTCGGTGCGGCAGGACGGTACGGCGGCTGCCACATATCTGGAAGATCCGACGAAGGGACAGTATGAAAAGACAAAGAGCTTAAGCTACATAAAGGAAGTGGGGAGAAGCAGTACCCCCGGATATGCATATGAAGAACCGGACAGCACCCCTCTCTGTGAGATGACATGTCTGGACAAGACGGCTTGGGAAGTGATGGAACGGCCTGCATATACAGGTATAAGCGGGGGCTATCCGAAGGGCAGGCAAGATCTTATGCTGCCGCTTCGGGCACTGGAACATCTCGGCATCCGTGAGCCCAAGAAGGGGATGAAAGTCCGGCTTACGGTAGAGATAGGGCTGTTTCGGACAGAAGAGGAGACATTTACCCTGTGCGGCTGGTACGAAGATTATGTGGAACCGTCCTCACATATGGCAAAGGGATACATATCAGAAGAAAAGCTGAAGGAGTGGGGCGGCAGTATCGGAAAGCCAGATTCCCTTCTTATCCGGCAGAAAGACAGCATGGATGGGCGGAGGACGGAAGAAAGACTCTATGAAGACATCAAGATGGACAGCACGTCTCAGAGGTTTACAGGGGGCAATACGTACAACTATGCTGCTGTGAACCGGTTTATGGGAGGATACGGTCTTGCGGCAGCCGGAGCAGCGCTCGTGCTAGCAAGCATCTTTTTCCTCATACATAACGTCATGCACATATCCATGGCAAAGGATATCCGGCAGATCGGCCTTCTGAATACGATCGGCACGACAGAAAAGCAGGTCCGCCGCATCTACTTCGGGCAGATATGGCGTATCTTATGTATGGGGATTCCCACGGGCGTAATCTTATCCATAGTGATTCTGTCAACCGTGATTCCCCGGATACTCGGCAGACAGTACCTGTTCCGGTACGGAGGGGCGGCAGGGCTGAAGGTGCTTCACCCTGAGCTGGTTGCCCTTGCCGTTATCTTCACCGGCATTGTGGCTATAGGTGCTGCGGCAGAGACGATCTGCCGTGCAGTCAGCCGCTCTTGCGTAGAGGCGCTGCACTATACCGGAACAGGGCAGAAGAAGACAAGGCGGCAGCCAAAGACAGGCACGGCTGGCAGGAGAAGGAGGTCGCCGGAACGGGAGGTGTGCCACATGGCGTGGCAGAACCTGTTCCGCCACCGCGGCAGATTCCTGCGTACGGTACTATCCTTGTTCCTCGGGCTTGAGGTGGCTCTGGGAGCCGCCGTAATTGCAGCGGGGACCGATTACAGCCATGCGATAGAAAGCAGGCCGGACTTCCTCATATCCGGCGCATTCGGTCCATGGGGAAAGTCGCAGGGATATGGAGAAGAATATAAAGGCAGGAACCCCCAGGAGGACCCATTGGAGACGGAAGGGGATAACTTTGCCCTTCTGACAGACAACGATTATGATACGTTCTCGCCGTTAAGCGAGGAAGTAACAGAACAGCTGCTGGCCGTGGACGGGGTGGATAAGAAGAAATCATACGCGGCTATCGGCGGATACATGTATCCGAGGTATACGAAAAAAGGCGTCCGCCCGCTGGTGAGGGACAAAGAGGCGGAGACAGATGAGAATTATGATGACAGCATCGGCACGGTCATAGACCTTATCGAAGCGGCGGGAAGCTGTACGATACAGATTCTGGACAGGAAAGAGATAGAAGAACTGAAGGAATATGCCAGGGAGAGCGGCGCGGCGGCCGATATGGAGAGTCTGGAAGATGGCACCGGCGTACTGTACCTGCACGACCATATCCTCTCACCGGCCAAGGAAAAGCAGGCCGTGGAAAGTGTCGGGGAACCTGTCGTATTTTCCAGGTTATGGTCCAAAGAAGAACGTGACAGGCGGATGGATGCCTCCGTGCAGGAGCTGGAAGAGATGGGAGAGGTTAAGACAGAAAAGTCTGAGCCGATGACGCTGTGCGGCTATATGGACACGAAAGCGGAAGGGTTCCCGGAACTTAAGCGGACGTGGCACGGCCCCCGCATCGACTATTTTGTCATCAGTGAGGAAGGATTTGAAAAGCTTGGGATTACAAAAAAGACCTTCTTTCTGGAGCTGAGCGTGGAGAAAGGCAAGGAGCACGCCGCAGGAGAAGCGATTCAGCAGATAGCAGGCAGGGAGAACATCAGACGGGGAGAAGAGGCGGGGCTCTTGATCCTCAGCAAGTCGGGCCTGCTCTTAGAGGCCCAGAGATATATGCAGGGGAGCCGGCTGATACTGGGTGTGCTCGGCATGATACTGATATTCGCCGGACTGATGAATTACCTGAATGTGATGGTGACAGGCATATGGTCGAGACAGAAAGAGCTGGCACTGCTGGAAGGTATGGGGATGACGCACAGGCAGCTTAAACGGATGCTCATGGCAGAAGGCCTGTATTACTGTCTTCTGACGGCAGGGCTTATGCTTACGGCAGGAAGCGGCATACTTGGTCTTGTATGCATCTATATGAAGGCCAGGCTTGCATACTTTACATTTACCTATCCGTGGGTTCTGTATGCGGTTATGATCTCCGTGCTTGCATGTATCTGTATCTCCGTACCTGCGATTGTCTATAAAAGGATGGAGAAGACGGGGCTGACGCAGCGGATGGCGCAGACAGACTGATTGATAACATATAGACAATTATGTGAAATATAAATCAATTGAGCGAAATGTTAATAAAAAAACAATTATTGACAGATAATTTAAAGCCCGTTATAATCAAAGTAGTTTCATATATCGGGTGATGGATTTAAGAGAGTCTATCTGTGTGATAGCGCCGAAGGGGAAAGGGATGACCGAAACTCTCAGGCAAAGGAATTAAGTTCGGACGATACTCTGGATGACAGGGGTGAGTATGGATATCAGTGTGATATTTATATTTGCCCCTTTTTGCATCATCGGGGGCAGAAGTCGAGCGTTCCATCGCCGGTATGAACTTGTAAAAGTCAATCGATACAGACTATGAAGGAGGTAGGGATATGGAGCGAAAGACGCCGCTTTACGAAGCGCATGTGCAGGCAGGCGGGAAGATGGTCCCGTTTGCCGGATACATACTTCCCGTGCAGTATGGCACCGGGGTGATGAAAGAGCACATGGCAGTGCGGACGCAGGCAGGGCTGTTCGATGTCTCCCACATGGGAGAGATACGGTGTGAGGGCAGGGATGCACTTTCCAATCTGCAGATGCTGCTTACGAACAACTTTGAAGGGATGGCAATCGGGCAGGCGAGGTACAGTCCGATGTGCAATGAGAATGGCGGGACCGTAGACGACCTGATTGTCTACAAAGAAGGAGAGGAACGTTACTTTATCGTAGTCAATGCCGCAAACAAAGATAAGGATTATGAATGGATGGTGGCACACCAGTCGGGCGAGGTTACGTTCACCGATGTCTCCGAACGGTATGCGCAGCTTGCGCTCCAGGGGCCAAGGGCCATGGATATCCTCCGCAGGATTACGGAGGAAGCGTGCATTCCGCAGAAGTATTACCATGCGGTGTTCGAGGCGGAGGCGGGCGGGATTCCCTGCATCATATCAAAGACGGGATATACAGGAGAAGATGGAGTGGAATTGTATCTGGACAGTGGGAAAGCAGAGCAGATGTGGAATCTTCTGCTGGAAACCGGAAAGGAAGACGGACTGATTCCTTGCGGACTGGGGGCCAGGGACACGCTGCGCATGGAAGCGGCCATGCCGCTCTACGGACATGAGATGGACGAAGAGGTGACGCCGCTTGAGACGGGGCTTACATTCGCAGTCAAGATGGCCAAGGAGGACTTTATCGGCAAGAAAGCCATGGAGAAGCTAGGAGAGCCAAAGAGAAAGCGTGTAGGGCTTAAAGTGACCGGACGGGGAATCATCCGGGAGCATCAGGATGTATATGTGGGCGATACCGTAATCGGACATACGACGTCCGGCACGCACTGTCCATATCTTGGCTATCCCGTTGCCATGGCGCTTCTCGAGGCAGAATATACGGAACCGGGCACAAAGGTAGCGGCAGAAGTGCGGGGCCGTATGGTTGAAGCAGAGATTACGGCACTTCCCTTTTATAAAAGAAACAAGTAGACGGATGACAGGAAAGATAGAAAAAGAAAGGAATGGATAGTTATGAAATTAGAGCAAGGAGTATTGTATTCCAAATCACATGAATGGGTAAAAGAAGAAGACGGAGTGTTCGTGATAGGCCTGACAGACTATGCACAGTCTGAGCTTGGCGACCTTGTATTTGTCAACCTCCCGGAGGAGGGGGATGAGATAACGGTGGGAGAGCCTTTTGCAGACGTGGAATCTGTCAAGGCAGTCTCAGATGTATACGCGCCGGTATCTGGCGTTGTGAGCGAGGTCAATGAAGAACTGCTGGACGCCCCGGAACGTATCAACGAATCACCTTACGAGGCATGGTTCGTAAAAGTGAAGGACGTGTCTGAAAAGGAAGAATTATTATCAGCAAAAGAGTATGAAGCATTAGTCGAGAGCGAGAAAGAGTAAGGAGGTGTTCCTATGGGCTCATACGTTCCAAACACCAGAGAAGAGCAGAAAGCCATGCTGAATGAAATTGGCTTTTCTTCTATGGAGGATTTATTCATCCACATTCCGGATGAAGTAAAAGTAAAGGGCACCCTGGATCTGCCCGAAGGCATGTCCGAATTGGAGGTCCGAAGAAGGATGCAGCAGATGGCTGCAAAAAACACGGTATTTCCTAGCATTTTCAGAGGGGCCGGTGCATACCGCCATTTTATACCGGCCATCGTGAAAAGCGTCACTTCAAAAGAGAACCTGATGACGGCCTACACACCGTACCAGGCCGAGATCAGCCAGGGAATTCTCCAGTCGATTTACGAATATCAGACGATGATCTGTGACCTGACCGGTATGGACGCCTCCAACGCTTCGGTCTATGACGGAGCGTCAGCCGCTGCGGAAGGGGTTGCCATGTGCCGGGAACGGAAGCGGAAGAAAGCATTTGTGTCGGCAGCGGCGCCGCCGTATGTACTGGAGACGGTCAGGACCTATTGCTTCGGCAACGAGATGGAGCTGGAAGTGATACCGGAGGCAGACGGCGTAACAGACCTGTCCTGGCTGGAAGAGCATATTGACGCGCAGACAGCCTGCGTCTATATCCAGCATCCGAATTATTACGGCAATCTGGAAGATGCTGCAAAGGCAGGCGAGATTGCCCACAGCGCGGGTGCCAGATATGTCATGGGTGTGAATCCTATATCGCTTGGCGTCCTGAAGACGCCGAGGGAGTACGGTGCCGATGTGGCAGTCGGAGAAGGGCAGCCGCTTGGGCTTATGCTTGGGTTTGGCGGACCGTATCTTGGCTTTATGACTTGCGTAGAAGGGATGACAAGGAAGCTTCCAGGCCGCATCGTTGGCGAGACGAAAGATTCTAATGGGAATACAGGGTATGTATTGACGCTTCAGGCGAGAGAGCAGCATATCCGGCGGGAGAAGGCGTCCAGCAACATCTGTTCCAACCAGGCACTCTGTGCACTCGGAGTGGGCGTATATCTGGCGGCGATGGGACAGGAGGGCATACAGAAGGCTGCGCGGCAGTGCATGTCTAAGGCACATTATATGGCAGCAGAGCTTGACGCGATCGGTTATAAGACTCTGAACAAGGCAGAGTTCTTCCATGAATTTGTCACGGGCTCAGACGTGCCGGCGCAAAGAGCACTGGAAGCATTGGAAAAGGAAGGGATTCTCGGAGGTTATCCACTTGCGGACGGAAAGATACTCTGGTGCTGTACGGAGATGAACACAAAAGAAGAGATCGACAGGGTGGTCCGTATTTTGAAGGAGGTGCAGTAGATGCTTATATTTGAAAAAAGCAGACCGGGCAGAGGCATGGATCTGCTTCCGGCATGTGACGTGCCGGTAGTGGAACCTGCAGAAAAAGACAGGCGGAAGATGGCGCTGCATCTGCCGGAGATGTCGGAAAATGATTTGAGCAGGCATTACACGGAGCTGGCGAAGAAATCCCACGGAGTCAACGATGGATTCTATCCCCTTGGCTCCTGTACGATGAAGTACAACCCGAAAATCAACAATGACATGGCCGAACTTCCCGGCTTTACAGAGGTTCATCCGCTGCAGCCGGAACAAACGGTACAGGGATGTCTTGAAGTCATCCGGACTGCGGAGGAGTACCTCTGTGAGATTACGAGGATGGACCGCATGACGATGCAGCCTGCGGCAGGGTCGCACGGAGAATTTACAGGCCTTCTGCTGATCAAGGCATACCATGAAAGCAGAGGAGATAAGAAGCGAACGAAGATTATCGTTCCCGATTCGGCACATGGCACGAATCCGGCAAGCGCCACTATGGCCGGCTATTCTGTCGTGAGCGTGCCCTCCGGCCCGGACGGATGCGTGGATATTGCGAAGCTTAAGGAGGCGGCAGGAGACGACATAGCGGGTCTGATGCTGACCAATCCGAATACGGTAGGCCTGTTCGACAAGAATATACTGGAGATTACAGAGATTATCCATAGCTGCGGCGGCCTGAACTATTATGACGGAGCCAACCTGAATGCGGTGATGGGTATAGTAAGGCCGGGAGATATGGGCTTTGACGTCATCCATCTGAATCTGCACAAGACATTTTCCACACCTCACGGTGGAGGAGGGCCGGGAAGCGGTCCGGTAGGCTGTAAGGAATTTCTCGTCCCGTTCCTTCCTTCCGTACTCGTGGACGGAAAAGAGCGGCTGTCCTTTATCAGGCCGGAGCAGAGCATCGGTGAGATGAAGAGCTTCTACGGGAATTTCCTCGTCGTCGTACGGGCCCTGGCTTATATGCTCACACTTGGAAGGGATGGAGTCCGGGAGGCAAGCCAGAATGCGGTATTGAACGCGAACTACATGATGCACCAGTTAAAAGACTTGTATACGATGGCCTATGACGAAGTGTGTATGCACGAATTTGTCATGAGCCTGGAGGACTTGAAAAAGAAGACCGGAGCAGCCGCGACAGATATCGCCAAGGGACTTCTTGACAACGGCATTCATCCGCCTACCATGTACTTCCCGCTTATTGTAAAAGAGGCACTGATGGCGGAGCCTACCGAGACAGAATCGAAAGAGACGCTGGACAGGGCGATAGAGGTATTCCGTAAGCTGTATCATGAGGCAGAAGAAGACGTGCAGCGTCTGCACGACGCGCCGGTTACTACGCCGGTGTCACGGCTCGATGAGGTGGGAGCCGCCAGGCATCCGGTCCTTCGTTATCACTTTGAAGCATAGGGAGAATACGGATATATGGTGGAACGAATCACATACATAGAGGCAGAGCAGACCGACCCCCGGAAGAATCTGGCATTGGAAGAGCGGCTTCTCTTAAGCTGTGCCGGCGATGAATGTATCCTGTACCTCTGGCAGAATGCCAACACGGTCGTCATCGGACGGAACCAGAATGCGTGGAAGGAATGCCTTGTCAGCAGGCTGAAGGACGACGGCGGGTATCTTGTGCGCCGCCTGTCCGGAGGCGGCGCGGTATATCATGACCTGGGCAACCTGAACTTTACCTTTCTTGTGAGTAAAGATAATTATGACCTGGACAGACAGCTGGAGGTCATCGTGCGGGCAGTGCAGAAGCTTGGCATAGAGGCGGAAAAGTCCGGACGCAATGACATACTGGCGCAGGGAAAGAAGTTCTCCGGCAATGCGTTTTATGAGCAGGGAGCCTGCTGTTATCATCACGGCACGCTGATGGTGGATGTCAATATCGGGGAATTGTCAAAATATCTGACCGTGTCAAAGGAGAAGCTGAAGTCGAAGGGTGTGGAATCTGTGAAGTCAAGAGTCGTCAATCTGAAGCAGTTCTGCCCGGAACTGACCATCGGCATGCTGAAAGAGTCTCTGCGCCAGGCATTTGAGGAAGTATATGGAAGAAAGTGCGGGATTCGCAGGCAAAAGGAATTAGAAGGCGAGAAGCTGGAAGCGGCAGAGCAGAAATATGCTTCCTGGGACTGGACTTATGGACGCAGGATGGAATTCGAGCATGAGCTCTCCCACCGGTTCCCGTGGGGGAATCTGACGCTTCAGTTCAAGGTGAAGAACGGCAGGATAGCAGATGCGGCGGTCTGGTCGGATTCCATGAAGCCTGGCTTCATGCTTGCTCTCCCGGAATACATGAAGAACCTGGAATACAGGCGTACCGCCGTGTGCGCGCAACTGGGGCTCTTCTGGTCCGATGACGCGCAGGAAGAAGCGATGCTGGCGGATATCATCACGTGGCTGTCGGCAGCAGAATTCTAATAAGGAGGCATGATATGGCAGAAGATACATTTGATTTGATTATAATTGGTGCAGGGCCCGGAGGATATACAGCTGCAATCAGAGCGGCAAAGAACGGGCTTAAGACAGCGGTCGTAGAGGCCGGACGGGTCGGCGGTACTTGCCTGAACCGGGGCTGTATCCCGGCAAAGGCTATGATTCACGCATCTTCTTTGTACCAGGAGATGCTTTCGGGCGGGACGTTCGGGGTGACAGCTTCCGGGGTCGCCTATGATTACGGTAAGATCCTGGCCTACAAGGAAGAGACGACAGACCAGCTCTGTAAGGGGGTAGAACAGCTCCTCAAGGCGAATAAGGTGACGGTGATATATGGAAAAGGGACGCTTACGGGTGACCGGGAAGTCAGGGTCATAGACGCAAGTGGGGCAGCACAAGTCTATGAGGCCCGGCATGTGCTGCTGGCGGCCGGGTCAAAGCCCATGCTGCCGCCCATCCCTGGAATGGACCTGGAAGGGGTGCTGACGAGCGATGGGCTGTTCAAGCTTGCGGAAGTGCCGGATAGCCTGCTCATAATCGGGGGCGGTGTTATCAGCATGGAATTTGCGACCGTGTATCTGGCCCTTGGCAGCAAGGTTGCCGTCGTGGAGGCGCTTCCGCGCCTTGTGCCGAACATGGATAAGGAGATATCCCAGAATCTGAAGATGCTTATGAAAAAACGGGGGCTGGATATCCACACAGGAGCATCGGTAAAGCGTATCGAGAAAGAGGGAGAGCATCTCGTTTGCGCATTTGAAGAAAAGGGGCAGGAAGTAAGAAGTTCCGCCCGGTATGTGCTGTGTGCAGTTGGCCGCTGTCCGGATACGGATGACCTTCTGGAAGAGGGTACGGGTATCCGCCTGGATAGAGGAAGAATCGTGGTGGATGACAGGTTCTGCACAGACATGGACGGCGTCTATGCGGTGGGCGATCTGATAAAGGGTACGCAGCTCGCCCATACCGCCGCCGCACAGGGGATGTATGTAGCGGATATCATAGCCGGGAGGAGCCCGTCCGTGGACCTGGGCGTAATCCCCGGCTGCGTATACACGGAGCCGGAGATCGCGTCGGTCGGCATGACAGAGGAAGAGGCCAGAGATAAAAGGTGCGAGATCAAGACAGGCAAATTCATCATGAGCGCCAACGGAAAATCTCTCATCACAAAGGAAGAACGGGGCTTTATCAAAGTGGTTGCAGAGGCTCATACAGGAGTTATCTTAGGCGCTCAAATGATGTGTGCGAGAGCCACGGATATGATTGGTGAATTCACGACGGCCATTGCCAACAGGCTGACCGTGGAGCAGCTATTGAAAGGGATGCGTGCACACCCGACTTACAATGAAGGGGCCGGCGAGGCTCTGGAGGAAGTATTTGGAGAAGCCATCCATGTCGTCCCACGGAGGCGATAGTACAGGACATATTATGTAAAGCATATTATAGAAAGGATAATACATCTGCCATAAGGTGTAAGGGATAGAAAGATGGGATATAAAAGTGATATTGAAATTGCCCAGGATGCAAAGATGAAAAGAATTAATGATATTGCCGCCTCTATTGGGATTCCGGACAGATATATAGAGAACTACGGGAGATATAAGGCTAAGATCGACTATCGCTATTACACGGATGAGCTGGCGGACCGCCCAGACGCAAAGCTGGTGCTAGTGACGGCAATCAATCCGACTCCGGCAGGAGAAGGAAAGACGACGACCACCATTGGCGTGGCAGACGCCATGAACCGTCTTGGCAAAAAGACGATGGTCGCTTTAAGGGAACCGTCGCTTGGACCGGTATTCGGAGTCAAAGGCGGCGCGGCGGGAGGCGGCTATGCACAGGTCGTACCGATGGAAGATATCAATCTCCACTTTACCGGAGACCTGCACGCCATCGGGGCTGCCAATAATCTTATAGCCGCCATGCTGGATAATCATATCCATCAGGGCAATGCACTGGATATCGACACGAACAAGGTGACGTGGAGAAGATGCGTGGACATGAACGACCGCCAGCTCAGAAGCATCGTGGACGGGCTCGGTTCAAAAGCGGACGGGGTGACGAGACAGGACGGCTTTGACATTACGGTCGCTTCTGAGATTATGGCAGTATTCTGCCTTGCGAAGGATATCACGGACCTGAAGGAGAGGGTAGCCAGAATCATCGTTGCATATTCCAGGACAGGAAAGCCTGTGACGGCAGGCGACCTGAATGCACAGGGAGCTGTCGCGGCGCTTCTTAAGGATGCCCTGAAGCCGAATCTTGTCCAGACGCTGGAGGGGACGCCGGCATTTATCCACGGCGGACCGTTCGCCAACATCGCACACGGATGCAACAGCGTCATCGCCACGAAGATGGGCATGAAGCTGGCAGATTACATGGTGACGGAAGCAGGGTTCGGTGCAGACCTGGGGGCTGAGAAGTTCGTGGACATCAAATGCAGGATGTCCGGCCTCCGCCCCAATGCCGTGATTCTTGTGGCGACCATCAAGGCGTTGAAATACAACGGGGGAGTGGCGAAAGCGGACTTGCAGGAGGAGAATCTGAATGCGCTTAAGAAGGGCATTCCGAACCTGCTGAAGCATATTGAGAATATAACAAAAGTATACGGCCTGCCTGCCGTAGTGGCAATCAACAAGTTTCCGACAGACACGCAGAGGGAGCTGGATCTTGTACGGGAAAAATGCCGGGAGCTAGGGGTTCACGTGGCATTGTCCGACGTATGGGCTGGCGGCGGCGCCGGCGGCCGGGAACTGGCGGAGGAAGTAATCCGTCTCTGCGAAGGGGAGAGCACGATGCGGTTCGTATACGATACGGAAGCGTCCATACAGGATAAGATAGAGGCCATAGCCGGTGAAGTATATGGAGCGGACGGTGTTGACTACACACCTAAGGCAATAAGAGAAATCAGGAACCTGGAAAGCATCGGACTTGGCAATCTTCCCGTATGCATGGCAAAGAACCAGTATTCTCTGACCGATGACCCGAAAAAGCTCGGCAGGCCGGAAGGCTTCCGTATTACGATACGGGACATAGCCGCATCTGCAGGAGCCGGCTTCCTCGTGGCGCTGACAGGTGATATCATGAAGATGCCGGGGCTTCCGAAGGTGCCGTCTGCGGAGAAGATTGATGTGGATGAGGACGGCGTGATATCCGGGCTGTTCTAAGGAGGAGATAAGAATGATGATGCTGGAGATGAAGACGACGGATTTTCTCGAGGCTCTTTCTTCTGCCGCTCCGGTGCCGGGCGGCGGAGGGGCCTCTGCTGCCGCGGGAGCCTTGGGCGCCGCCCTTGGCATGATGGTGGCGAACCTGACGGTCGGCAAGAAAAGGTATGCGGATGTGGAAGCAGAAGTTGCGGCGGTCAGAGACAGGCTGGAAGTCTTGCGGGAACGGCTGGTGGAACTTACAGATAAGGACGCGCAGGCGTTCGAGCCTCTGTCAAGAGCTTACGGGCTGCCCAAAGAGACAGAAGAGCAAAAAGAAGAAAAGGCGAACGTGCTGGAACAGGCGCTGTATGATGCAAGCATCGTGCCGCTTGAGATTATGGAGACGGTGACAGAAGTGATATGCCTGCTCGGCGTGCTCGGTGAGAAAGGCAGCAGGATAGCGCTAAGTGACGTAGGCGTAGGGGCCCTGTTCGCCCAGGCGGCGCTTAATGGGGCCTCCCTGAATGTATTCATCAATACGAAGCTGATGAAGGACAGAAATCGGGCAGAGGAGCTGAACGAGAAAGCAGATATGCTGATTCGGGAAGCCAGGATTATGAAGGAAAGGATATACGGCGGCGTATTGGAACATATCCGTTAGGGCAGGAGGGAAGACAATGGGCATAGTGATGAAAGGGGCAGACGTAGCGGCGGCTATGAAGGAGCGCCTTGTAGAGGAAACAAAGAGATTGACAGAGCAGGGGATACTCCCATGTCTTGGCATCGTACGTGTGGGGGCAAGGCCGGACGACCTGGCGTATGAACGTGGGGCCAGGAAGAGGATGGAGGCCATCGGAATCGGATGCCAGGTGACGGAACTGCCGGAAGACATCACGCAGGAAGAGTTTGAGAAAGAATTCTGCAGAGTAAATGACAATCCGAACATACACGGAATCCTTCTCTTTAGACCTCTTCCGGCACACCTGGATGAGGATCCGGTCAGGGAGATGATACATCCGATGAAGGACGTGGACGGCATGAGTCCGGTGAATATCGCCAAGGTATTTACCGGCGATGAGTCAGGCTATGCGCCGTGCACCCCAGAGGCAGTGATGGAGATGCTGGATTACTATAAGATAGACCCGAGAGGAAAGAGAGTGACCGTCATCGGAAGGAGCATGGTCGTCGGGAAACCATTGTCCATGCTTCTGCTGAAGCGGCATGCCACAATCACAGTGTGCCATACAAGAACGGAACAACTGGAACAGACGTGCCGGGAGGCGGAAGTATTAGTGGCGGCGGCCGGCAAGGCCAAGATGGTCAGCGGCAGTATGGTCGGGGACGGCGCTGTCGTGGTTGATGTGGGGATTAATGTAGACGCACAAGGAAATCTCTGCGGTGATGTGGATTATGATGCCGTACAAGACAAGGCATCTTATATCAGCCCGGTACCAAGAGGAGTCGGCAGCGTGACATCTTCGGTACTGGCGAAGCATGTCGTAAGAGGAGCGGCATATTTAAGTGGGAGCCGTTAGAAGATCTTCCGGAAGGGTGGAACTATGAGACGATATACGAAGATGTTTTTTCTGGCGGCGGCGGCCGGACTGTCCATCGGCATGGGGGGAACGGTCTATCTCTCTGTGGATCATAAGGTACTGGGGTCCGTGCTCTTTACTGTCGGGCTGTATGCGGTCGTGCTGAACGGCCTCTATCTCTACACTGGCAAAGTAGGCTATCTTGTCGGTCAGACGGATAAGAAGACATACGGCTTACTGCTCGGTGTCACCTGGGCCGGCAATCTGGCCGGCGCCGCGCTTGCCGCACAGGCCGTGCTCATGACACGGATAGGAGGGATACGAAAAGCAGCGGCAGGAATCTGCAGGACGAAGCTTGACGATACTCCGTTCAGCATCCTGCTGCTTTCCATCTTCTGTGGCCTTCTTATGTTTATCGCCGTAGATGGCTTCAAGCAGAAGGGGAACCCGCTGATCTTATTTCTCTGTGTCAGCGTGTTTATCCTGTGCGGCTTTGAACATTGTGTCGCAAATATGTTCTATTTCACGCTGGCCGGCGCATGGTCGCCGAAAGCGGCGGGATATCTGCTGATTATGACACTGGGCAACAGCCTGGGGGGCATGCTCATACCGGCGATAAAGAGGCCGGAAGGATAGAGGCATACCACGGAGAGGCCGATACGCGCCGTTAAGCATAGCTTATCGCAGCAGAGGGAGGCTGCCGGTCAGCTTGTTTACCGCTTTTTTTCTTCCGCAGATTCCGATGCCATAATAGGTAAATGTATCCGCACCTGCCGCTTTCTCGATGAATTCTTCATATACGTTGCAGCTCTGTGCCACATCGGAGAAGTCGACGACAGTCAAGTCTGAGAACTCGGGGGCATAGAGCTGCTCCCTTATGTCTTTGATCTTATCAGCGGACGTTTTGAGGATGGGTACCGGTACCGCGATGATGCCGAGATGGGTCCTGCCATCTTTATCACGCACGTCAGGCCCTACGGCCTCTGGAATATGCCTGCCCAGGGTGATGCCCATGATGCCGGCCGTGTTGGCGGCAATGCCGGCCGGAAGCGCTTCGTCTATTACCATGACACATTTTTGATCCTGTATTTCCATTATTCTTTTCCTTTCCTGGTTCCTGTTCTTGGGCTATTTTAATACAAACCAAGAAAAGATTCTTGTAAGATATGACACCTGTCCCCGCATAACAGCACCTTGAAGCAGCCGGTTGACACATCGTATCAGAAATGGTAATATGCAAGTGAGCACTTGCATGAGCGGAGGAGGTGATGCACTTGCAGGACGAGACACAGGAGAAGATCATATCGTCGGCCATGTCGCTTATCATGGAGCGGGGGTATTCCTCGACGACGACAAAAGACATCGCATTGAAAGCAGGAGTGAACGAATGTACGATTTTCCGTAAATTTAAGGGAAAGAAAGAGATTGTGCTGTCGGCAATGGAATTGCCGGAGTGGAACCCATGCCTGTCGGAGGAAGATTTTCCATACAGCGGGGATGTCTTAAGCGACCTTCTGTCTTTTTCCAGGACGTACATGCGGAAGGTGACGCCCCGCATGGTAAAAGTGTCCATAGGTCTTCGGACGCCGGAACTATATCCACATACGGCGGACTCCATATTAAAAGTGCCGGCGGTATTCAAGAAGGTGCTGACGGAGTATCTGGAAAAGATGGCCGGCGAAGGGAAGATAAAAGAGGGTGACTGCGAGAGCCTGGCAATGATGTTCCTGTCCATGAACTTTGGTTTTGTATTCTTACATGCATCCTTCGGAACGAATCTGACCCAGGTTGAAAAAGAGAAGTATATCTGCAACAGCGTCCGCGTATTTGCGGACGGGATACGGAAAAGCTAATGGTACCTCCGGTACCATTCTTTTATGACAGTGATGCAAGTGAACACTTGCATAAAGGAGGGAGAATAGTGGTCTATTTTATCGTTACAATATATACAGACAAGAAACAGGGACGAGGTTCATATGACGAGTACATACAGGAGGTCAGACCCCTCGTTGAAGCGTACGGGGGAACGTATATCGTGCGTTCCGATAACGTCATGCCACTGGATGAGAGATGGAAGCCTGCACGTGTCATCGTCATCGAGTGGGAGAGCAGAAGGGATCTTGAGAGGTGCCTTAAGTCGGAAGCATATAAAAAGATCGTATCGAAAAGAGAGAACTCAGTGGACAGCAGGGCAGTTATCGTGGAGGGGTAGAAGATGGAAGTATGCAGCAATGTACATCAAATCAGGATAGATTTTCATGTGACAGATCAAATCAAGAGGTATGTCTATCTCTACCTCATCACAGGCAGGCGGTGCTGTCTCATAGATGCCGGGGTGGCGGGATGTGAAGATAGTATCATAGCGTACATGGGCCAGATAGGCCGAAGTCAGGACGAGATCGATGCGCTGTTCCTGACACATGCCCATCCCGACCATATCGGCGGGGCATCTGCGTTCAGGCGGATTACAGGCTGCAAGGTATATGCGCCGGAGGCGGAACGGGAGTGGATAGAGGATATCGGCGTACAGTTTGCAGAGCGGCCTATACCTAACTTCTATAACCTGGCAGGGGATTCCGTTACGGTAGATGTACCGGTCAGGGAAGGGAGCATCATCCGGCCGGCAGAAGGCGTGACGATACGGGTGCTTGATACGCCAGGGCATTCTGCCGGCTCGGTATCTTATGTACTGGAAGAAGCAGGTGCGGTCTTTACGGGAGATGCCATACCTGCGCGGGATGATCTGCCGATTCTTACTGATATAAGCAGGAGTATGCAATCCATTCAGACATTACAGACTCTGGAACATATACGGTACTGCTGTCCCGCATGGGACCAGATATATGAAGGCAGCCAGATAACAGAAGCGCTCCAAAGGAGCAAAACACTCCTGGATAAGCTGAAGCAGTGTGTGCTGCGGGTGGAGGAGCTGTATCCGGACAGGACAGAAGCAGAAAAGTTGGAGATGATCAAGGTACATATGGGATGGAGACACCTGGCATCCAACCCATTATTTGCGGCAAGTATAAAAGCCTGTATTGAATAACAGGCGCCGGACAGGTATAATAGTCTGTATCTCCGCATCAGAGCAGGATGTAGGAAGCAGGGGGCGGGGATGGGAGGATGAATCATGAAGTATTATTTTGCCCCGATGGAGGGGATTACCGGTTACATACACCGCAATGCATTCCAGGCGTTCTTTCCTGGCATTGACAAATATATCACTGCATTTATCGCGCCAAACCAGCACGGGAAGCTCAGTTCCAGGGAAAGAAATGACATTCTTCCGGAACATAACGAGGGAATGCGCGTCGTACCACAGCTTCTCACGAACAATGCCGATGACTTTATCCTGACGGCGAAGAAGCTGAAGGACTTTGGATATGATGAGATTAATCTGAACCTTGGCTGTCCGTCCAAGACTGTCGTATCCAAGTACAGGGGATCTGGATTTCTGGCAAAGCCCCAGGAGCTGGACCGATTTCTGTGTGAGATATTCGACAGGACAGAGGCGGATATATCGGTCAAGACGAGGATCGGAAGGGACAGCCCGGAAGAATTCCACAGGCTCATGGAAATCTATAACCAATATCCTCTTAAGGAACTTATCATCCATCCGAGGACACAGCAGGATTTCTATAAGAACAGTCCTAATCTGGAAGTGTTTGCACAGGCGCTGGCGATGAGCACATGCCCGGTGTGTTATAACGGTGACATATTTACGGCAGAGGACCTGGAAGTGTTCCGGGCGCGCTTCCCGGACGTAGATAAGGTGATGCTCGGAAGAGGGCTGCTTGTCAATCCGATGCTGATAGAGTCGGCAGAAAGAGGAGAGGCTTTGGATCAGGAGCGGATACGAAGGTTTCACGACAGAGTGTACAGCGGTTACAGAGAAGTGCTCTCCGGGGACAAGGTTATCCTATTCAAGATGAAGGAACTGTGGTGCTATATGATTCATCTGTTCCCGGACAGTAAGAAGCATGCGAAGAGGATTCGCAAGTCGGAGCGGCTTGCCGCCTATGAAGATGCAGTCGATGCCTTGTTCCGGGAGTGCCGGGCACAGGAGCCGGACAGGGAGCCAGAAGACAGGAGCAGCGAAGGAAAGGAGACCCTGATATAAGTGATCCGTACCATTACAGCAGCGGCCGTCGGGGCCGCTGTATTCCATATAATCGGGCGATGCTGTACCCGGGGAGGCATATCAGGGAACGCATCTTCGCGTACGTGGATCTGCTGCGCTTCAGGTACCGCAGCGGTACTGTACTGCCTGTACCGGTACAAGGGTACAGGTGCCTGCCTGACCATGTTCGGGTTTTTATGTATCCTGGCAGCGGTGACGCTCACTGACTTGTACCGCAGAGAGATTCCGGATATATGCTGTGCGGCAGTCATCATACTGGCGTTCTTGTCGGTATGGACGCTGCCCGGCCTGTCCTTGTGGGATAGAGCAGCCGGAAGTCTCTGTGTCAGCGTGCCGTTTCTTGTCATTGCCCTTATCGTGCCAGGTTCTTTTGGTGGTGGTGATATCAAACTGATGGCCGCCTGCGGATTATTTCTCGGGTGGAAGGTTACAGCCGTATCTGCGGCAGCGGCGGTTCTGACGGCGGGCGCCAGCATCGTGTACGGGATGGCTGCCGGCAGGAGGAAGATAGGAGATGCCATTGCCTTCGGTCCGTTCCTCTGTATAGGTATGCTGATGGGAATCATGTGGGGCAATCGGGTGATAGAGTGGTATGTATCGTAAAACAGCTATAAATTTTTTTGTTTTTATGAGCCGTTTTAAGCTCCGGCATTGTCTTATTATTATAGAGCATGATTATCAAGTTTGCGATTTAGTATATAAGGAGCGGAATATAATATGAAAAGATTTAAGAAATGGCTGGCGCTTGTTCTGGCCGTGGCTCTCCTCGGAGCCAATGTGGTCTATTCCATGGGCAGCGAGCTCAAGGCGAATGAGATTGAGGGAGAACAGCAGGATGCACAGGCGGAAAGCACGGTTGAGGCCGGACAGCAGAAGTTCAGCTCAGACGGAGTGGACGTGGAGGTGACAGACTCTCAGCCGGAGCCATCTGGACAGACGGACAGCGTGGCGGGACAGGAGCCGGGGCAGCAAGATCAAAAAGAGGAACCGGTGCAGCCAGAAGCCGGACCGGCACAGCTGGAGACGGCAGTCCCGGATGCAGGTGGAGAAGATTCACCTGTCGTGGCGCAGCACAAATTGACCGTCAAGGCGGCAGATTCCGCCCCAGGCAGCGCGGTAATGAAAACCGCCGGTGAGACAGCGGAAATAGACTTGTCAGGGGATTACGAAAGGCAGGTAGAGGAAGCGTCCTCTGTAACGCTGGAAGTCAGACCAGACGATGGATATGAGGTTAGGCAGGTGACAGCCAACGGCGTGGTACTCGATGCCACAGGAACAGAAGATGGCGCCTCTACATATGAGATTCGGGAAATTACAGAAGATAAAGTCGTCGAGATCTCTTTTGCTGAGAGTGCCGGGGCGTCAAGTGCGCTGAGCGCTACCGGTAGTAGCAGGGCAGCAGTTCCTGAGGGCAATTATACGATTACGTATAAGGTGGCCGGACAGTTCCAGAACGCATATAAGCTTACGAAGGGCAGCGACGGAAAGACATATACGACAGATTCGATTGCCTGTGAAAAAAGACTGACGTCTTTTGGAGTCTGGCTCAAAACAAAGTCAGGAACGGCAGTGATGCCGGTAACGATGACACTTGCCAATGACGTGACAGGCACAGATACGAACGGAAATCCGGTCAGGTATACGAGAGGAACCGTAATATCCAAACTGGACGGAAGGAACGCCAAAGTCGTCATGCCGTACAGCCATACGTATTTTAAAGCTGATTCTAATATACAGATAGAAGTGTCACCGGCGGAAGAAGCCACATATCAGGTGACGTACCATGTGGCGGACGGATACAGAGTTGGGTATACGCTGACAGGGAACGGTGCTTCCGGGCTGGATTATACAAGATACTCGCAGTGGTGCAGCAGCCGTTTCACTTCATTCGGCGTATGGCTGAAGGCCGGAAACAGCCAGGTGATGCCGGTGAAGATGACGCTGTCAAGTGATGTAAAGGGGACCGATGACAAGGGTAATCCGGTGACATTCGCCAAAGGAAGCGTTATATCAGAATTAAGAACGAGTGGTAACGGCCAGACAGGTGCATACGTATGCAATGGCTTTAACTTCACTTATTTTGAACCGGATTCGGATATCCATATCCAGGTGGAGCCGGCATTGTTCAAAGTCCATACCGAACATTATCTGGAACAGCTGGACGGCAGCTATCGGCTTGAGGATGATGTGGAAGGGGACGTATACGATCCTGGCACAGAAGTCAAGGCTGAGCAGGCACGGTATACAGGATATGCTTACAACCCAGATGCGAAGGGGACTGTGGCGGAAGGAACTGTGACCGGCCTGGAAAGCCTCGTATTGAGGCTGTACTATGACAGAAATGTCCATGAAGTATCTTATGAGATAGATGGTAAGGCCGACGCTGTAAAGGAGGCATATAAATACGGCGATAAAGTTACTCTTCGGGAAGTTCCTGCAAAAGCGGGCTATGACTTTGACGGGTGGAATGTGGAGCAGGATTTTGACATGCCGGATGAAGATGTAACTATCTACGGCAGTTTTGTGGCCAGAGGCGACACGCCTTACCGGGTAGAGCATTATAAAGAAGGATTGGACGGATCATATGTCCTGGATGCCAATGCTGTCGAAGATAGGAGTGGCAAAACAGGTGAAGAGGTGACGGCGGTGCCGACTGATTTTGAAGGGTTTGACTACAATCCGGATGCGGAAGGCAGCATAGCTGCAGGCACTGTCAGCGCAGAGGAGGAGCTTGTATTAAGACTGTACTATGACCGGAAAAGCTACCAGGTAATCTATCAGCAGCCGGACGGGCAGCGTATCGCAGAACCAGATACTTATCTGTTCGGAGAACAGACCGGAGAACTCAAAGAAGCTCCTGCGAAGACAGGATATTCGTTTGGCGGGTGGAATATAGATGCCCTTCCTGAGACGATGCCTGCGGCGGATATCGTCGTCGAGGGAAGCTATGATATCAACAGCTATTCCGTCACGTATATGGTTGACGGCGAGATATATGGGATGCCTGTTCTGCATGAATACGGCAGTACGGTTACACCGGATCCGGAGCCTGTCAAGAGGGGCTTTCGCTTCAGCGGGTGGAACCGTCCATACAGCTTCGACATGCCGGCAGAGAATATCGTGATAGAAGGGACTTTTGAAGTAAACAGCTACGATTATACGGTACAGTATTATTATGGGGATGTCCTGGACGAATCCCGGAGCGTGACGGCGCAGGCTGAATACGGAACCACGGTTGCCGCACCGGCGCCGGAGATGTCAGAATATGATGGACAGAGGTATCGGCTGTCGGACGGCACGTATGAGCTTAAAGTGAGCGACGATCTGGAAGAGAACATTATCAGCGTACAGTATGAGGCAGATGCGGACGCTGTGGCGGCAGGGACGCCTTCGGAAACGGTGCCGGCATCTCCGTCCGCACCAGATGCCGTTGGCGGGGCTATAACGCCTGCCAGCGTCATACAGACTATATTTGAACCGGTTACAGCGCTTGCCGGAAGGGTGGCAGACTCGATTGCTGATTATCAGAAGACAGTACAGAGCGAGGATGAAGAAGTGCCTCTAGCGGATGGCGGGAAGGCACCGGTGCAGAGCAGGTGCATCCTTCATTTCTTCATAATCCTGGCAGCCTTTGTACTGGAACTATTCTATATCAGAAGCAGGAAGAAAGAGCAGCTTAGATGCTTTGCAATGCAGCAGGCATCAACCCAAATAAAATAAGACGATTTATATCTAATAGGAAAGCGGGGACGAGGATGTCATATCATATGACATCCCCGTCCCCGCTTTCCTTTCGTTACAGTCCGAATGTTACAATATAGGTAATAATAAACTGTTTTTACCCATCCGGTGAATAGAATATGATATAATAATAATTTAAGAAATAACGTAAGGGGACTTTTGTATGAATGTGCATCAAAAAAAGAAGCTGCCTGCCCTGATTATCTGTATCGCTGCAGCAGTGTCTTTTCTTGTCGTTATGGCAATTGCCGCCCGGTCGGGGAAAGATGACAGCATGCAGCTTGTAAAAGCAGAAAAACGATATATGGATGAAGGCGTAAGCTGCCTGGTGGACGGTGGAAGAAAAGAGGTCAGGTCATATCCTTACCGTTCGGAGGGGCAGGAAGGATATTTTTATTATAGACTGCCCGATGATATTCCGGACGATTCTGTTCTTGTGCTGCCAAACGTATACCAGAAGATAGAAGTGACGCTGAATGGGGAGTCCCTTTATGAATATGGAATAGATAATGATTCTTCATATTATATGGAGGCACGCATCAACTGTGGAATCAGGATTCCGGCAGGCAGCGGCGGGCAGGAGCTGGAGATACATCTGGTTCATACAGAAAAATCAGGAAAGGCCGTATTGCAGCAGGGCTATCTTACTTCTGCGGGAGAGATGGCGGACGGCATACTGGCCGATAATCTTTGGGCCTTCTTATTCTGTGTGATGACGGCCATGTCAGGTATGTGCATGTTAACTGTGTCGCTCTGGCAGCATGTCAAGAAAGCGGGGGATTCCCCGATGATATTCTTCTTTCTTGGACTCTTTGCCCTGCTGTCGGCCGCATGGGTATTTACCGACTCAGGGCTTCCGCAGCTTATATTTGACGACAGCCAGGTGCTGATGGTACTGTCCTTCGAGCTGTTTATGCTTATGCCGGTGCCGCTGCTTTTGTTCGTCCAGCTCGTATGCGAGTACAGCCGGAAAATGTTCGGTATTCTGGTGACAGTCTATATCGTTAATTTCCTGGTACAGAATGTGGCATATGCAGTCATGATATCAGATTTTAAACATATGGTCTATCTGACCCATATACTAATCATCGTAAGTATCATAGCGATTGCTTACTTTATCCTGCGAGGTGCGGTAAACAGAAATTCCTTGTACGTAAGATGGACGATGGGAGGTGTCGGGATATTTGCAGGCTTTTCCTCCCTGTCTCTGCTGAGCTTTTACGAGACAGGCGGTAACCAGAATGAAAAGTTTTTTATTATCGGTTTTTTTATCTTCCTTTCGATTCTCATCATGCTTGCCATACATAAATTCCAGGAAGTATCTGAAGAATCGGCACGGTCGGAAGTGCTGCAGGAGCTGGCCTACAAAGATATGATGACGGGCATTGGAAACCGTACGCTGTACGAAGAGCATATAGCTGACATCGAAGCCGGGCGCTCTGCGGCAGTTACAGGCATCATTGTACTCGATATCAACAATCTGAAGGAGGTGAACGACCGGTATGGGCACAGGGCGGGTGATGAGCTGCTGAAGCTTGCAGCCAGATGTCTCAGAGAAGCTTATGAAACCCGGGGGATGTACTATCGTATCGGTGGAGACGAATTTGTCATCCTGTTAAGAGGGGCGTATCTCGAAGAGAAGGAGTGCCGGGGACTGCTTGGGAGCTGCATCAAGAAGCATAATGACGGGCAGGACGTCAAGCTGTCCGTATCCATGGGCTATGCCGCACCGGACGCGGGGACAGATGCGGCAGCCATACATGAACTTATAGAGAAGGCGGATGCCAGGATGTATGAAGAGAAGAAGCGTTTTCACAGCGGCCCGTAGCTGCTACTGTGAATTGTCGGGAAAGACCGTAATCTCAAAGCTGCTGCGGTCGCCCCGGTATCTGGCCAGGGAATACTCTATCGGTTTGCCATAGGCATTATAGCCGGTAGAAGTGAAATGCTGGATTGGTTTTCCTCTTTCTATATCCAGATATTGCTCATCGCGGGAATCTGCTTCCACGGCTTCTACGATTCTGTTGACGCGGAAGACGCTCGTCTCTTTCCGCTCATTCAGTATACTGTACAGCAGCTCCTTTTCCAAATCATGTGACAGGATAAAGCTGCAGTCCTCATAAGGCAGGCATGTCTCAATCGTGACAATCGGCTCTCCGTTTGCAAGCCGTTTGCGGTGGAGGTATATGACGGATTCCTTATCCTTCAAGTCAAGGCTCGCAGCTACTTTCGCGGTCGCCTTCTGCACTTCGAGCTTCAGCACTTCAGTACTGGGCGACATGCCTGCCCTGAGTATCTGGTCGTTAAAGCTTTCCAGCTTTTTGATGAAGTCCTGGCTTATCTTAGGCTGTGAGACGAAGGTACCTTTACTTTTGATGCGGTAGAGCCATCCTTCCTGCACCAGCTCAGTGATAGCCTGGCGCACGGTGGTGCGGCTGATTAAAAAGGTGTCGCTCAGCTTTTTTTCAGTTGGTATCATTCCGCCTACCTTATAGCTGCCATTCTTGATTTCTTCCATAATCAGCTGTTTCAGCTGGAAATAAAGTGGTACAGGTGTCGATTTGTCAATTTTCGATGGATTGGTCAACATACGATAACTCCTATCTTATATTTTATTGGTTATTAGCGTAAATGTAATTATGTTATATCATTATGATATCATTAATTTGAAAATAGGTCAAGAAAATAAAAATGCATTAACGGAAAGGAGCGGGTAAGTTAAATACAATGCAAATATACGTTGCCTTTTGCAAAGAAATAGAATAATATAAAAGGGTAAGGTTGAGTTAGAGAAAGGATATCAAATATGAATCAGTTTTCAAAAGAGAGTATCGATAAAAACACACCGGTGCCGATGTACTACCAGTTAAAGAAGATTATACTGGATATGATAAGGGAGGGCAAACTGAAACCGGGCGATATGATTCCTACAGAACTGGAGCTAAGTGATATATTTGGAATCAGCAGGACGACAACCAGACAGGCGATTATGGAACTGGTGATGGAAGGGCAGCTTTACCGTATCAAAAGTAAAGGCACTTTCGTTGCTGAAAAGAGAGTAATACAAGATTTTACAAATGTTATCCGGGCTTCTCACAATCTGCTGCAGTCGCAGAATGTCAAGACGACGACGAAGGTGCTGGAGCTGTCGGTCATAAAGGCGAATGATCTCGTGAGCAAGATGCTTCAGCTGATGGAAGGCGAGGATGTGATTCATCTGCGCAGACTCCGGTTTGTGAATGATGAGCCGAATGTCCTGGCTGATGCATATCTTCCTATATGCTGCAGAGGCATGCTGGATATGGACATGAACAAAACAGGGTTGTATGAGTTCCTGGATAAAAATGCAGAGACGACTCCGGTGAAAGCAGTCAGGGAGCTGGAAGCTATCTCCGCCGAGGAAAGCGAGGCAGAACTGCTCGGCATCAAGGAAGGGGATCCGATTCAGCTCACGACATCAGTAACTTATACGGCAGACGGGAAACCGATCGAGTATTCTATTGCCAAATTCAGGGGTGACAGAAATGTGTTCCGTTGTGAAGTGAATATATAGACGCATGATTAAAGGAAATTCAAAAGAATTTCCTTTACAAATACATAGTTATGTAATATCATTACAATATAATGATGAATTGCTATATGGATGAAATCGAATGGAGGTATCATATGGGAAGGATACAATTGGAAGGCCTTGCACACGTAGGGCTGTATGTCAATGACATCAGAAGAACGCTACAGTTTTATGAGGAGAAGCTGGGTTTTGAACTGGTCCATGAGGCAGTAAGCAAAATTCCGGAAGGTGATGTGCTTGTGAAGTTTGTACAAAATGGCTCTTGTATGCTTGAGCTTGTGCAGTTTCCGTATGCAGTCAAGAGAGAAGACGGATGGTTTGACCACGTCTCGATTGCAGTGCATGATCTGGACAAGGTGATGGAACAGCTGGAGCAGAATGGGATTAGATTCGAGGAAGGAAGCTATACAGAAGCACCTCACGTATTTCCGCCAAAGGGATCTAGATGGGTATTCTTCAGGGGTCCTGACGGAGAGAACATCGAACTGAATGAAAGGTTGTAATATGGTTAAAATGCACAAATAGTAAAAAATAAGTAAAAATATATAGTTGATAATTGACAAATGGGGTAAATAGAAATATAATATGTCATAACAATACTATATAGTAACGTCATCATTTTAACGAAGCGGATATCAGAAGGAGGAAAAGATATGAAAATGAAAAAAATGTTGCCGGCAGTTCTGGCAGGTCTTATGATCTTCGGACTGGCAGCCTGTGGAAACAAGGAATCTTCAGATTCTAAAAAAGAAGGAGGCGATGGAAAGGATGAGTATGACATCGTCTATCTGTCACCATCTACAGAGTCAGAGTATTGGCAGTATGCAGAGATAGGAATGAGAAACGCGATTGCCGATATCGAGGAGAAAGAAGGTATCAAGATCAATTTCTCGGTGAGCGGACCTGCTTCCGAATCCGAGACGGATGCTTATATCAAGGCATATGAAAGCGTCATCGCATCTTCACCCGATGCAATCATTACAGCAACACTGGCTCCGGACGGAACGGTCCCTAAGACGCAGGAAGCCAAGGATGCCGGTATCTATGTCAACTTTGTCAGCATGGGGCTAGAAGGCGGAGATTCCAATGATTATGGCGACTACTATGGCGTGCACTACTACTGCGACAATACGACCATAGGTGAGACGGCAGCCCAGTCGATGCTGGACGGCCTGGAAGCCAACAATATAGAGCCAAAAGGTAAGATAGGGATGCATATGTCGGTTGTCGTAGAGACGCTGGAAGAAAGAATGGATGGCTTTAAGGCTTATATGGCAGAGCATGCGCCTGATATCGAGTGCCTGGACACGCTCTATAACGAAAATGATGTAAATAATGCACAGTCTAACGTAGAGACCCAGATTTCTACATACGGCGACGAGCTGATAGGATTATACGGCGGCAATAACGTATCAGGCGACGGCATCGCCCTCGGCCTGAAGAATGCCGGAAGCGGCAAGAAGATACTCGGTATCGGCGTGGACTCCGACAGCCTGGAAATCGAGGCGCTCGCAGCCGGCAACCTCTATGCGATTATCGTACAGACACCTTATGACCAAGGCTATAAGGCTGTTGAAAATGCAGTAGAATATCTTAAGACAGGGGAGAACCCTGAGAGCGAGAAGCATATCAACTGTCCGTCACAGGCGGTTACGAAAGAGAATATGGATACCGAGGAGAGCAAGGCTCTGCTTGACCCTACAATCCTCAAAAAATAAATAGAACCTGACATATCAGGCTGCCGTCTTACAGAGTGGCGGCCTGATTGTATAAGAAAGAATGGTGGATCATATGGGAGAAGATATTATTTTAAAAGTAGACAATATCAGCAAATCATATCCGGGTGTCAAGGCGCTCCAGAACATAAGCCTGACGGTCAGGAAAGGTGAAGTCAGGGCTCTGCTCGGTGAGAACGGAGCCGGAAAATCAACCCTGATCAAATGTATCATGGGTGTGGAAAAGCCGGAAGAGGGGTCCGTGAGCATCAGCTGTGATGGCATATGGAAGACGCCTCAGAGCGTGGCGGAGAGCAAAGAATGTGGAATGCACGCCAATTACCAGCATGTGAATATAGCAAGGGAGCTGAGCATTGCGGAGAATTATTTTCTAGGACGGCTGCCGGTAACGAAGTGTAAGACGGTAGATTGGGAGCTGATGTATGAAGAGAGCCGTAAGATCATCGATAGATTCGAGATGGACGTAGATCCAAGGAAGAAAATAAGCGAACTCTCGGTGGCAATGCAGGAAATGGTCACAATCAGCAAGATATCAGTCAATGACGAGATACGGCTTGTAATCTTCGACGAGCCTACGGCGCTTCTGGAAAACGACAAGGTTGAGATTCTGTACCGGTATATCAGGGAACTGAAAGAAAGCGGTGTCAGCATCATCTATATCTCTCACCGTCTGGAAGAGCTGATGGATATCTGTGATACGGCCACTATCTTAAAGGACGGCCGGTATGTAGATACAAAGAATATCAGTGAAGTGGACAAGGATATGCTCGTTTCCCTCATGGTAGGGCGTGAGGTGGACAATCTGTATAACATCAGGCACAGGAAGGCCGGGCTTGAACTGCTTAAGGTAGAAGGACTGACCTTGAAAGGCAGGTTTGAACACATCAATTTCCGGCTGTGCGAAGGAGAGATACTTGGCTTCGCCGGACTGGTGGGAGCCGGGAGAAGTGAGATAATGCGGGCCATCTTCGGCGTGGATAAGGCAGACTCGGGACATATCTATATACGAGGAGAAAAAACGGTAATCAAGACCCCTCAGGATGCCATACGAAACGGTATCGGGTTTCTGACGGAGGACCGGAGACTGGACGGGCTGGCGCTGCCTCTGAGCGTGAAAGTCAATACAAACATGTATTCTTACGACCTGATCAGCAAGGCAGGCGTAATCAATCTGAGAAAAGAGGCAGAACGAGCAGAAGAATACAAGACTAAAATAGGAGTAAAAACACCAGATATTAATCAGCAGACAGAGAACCTGTCCGGAGGAAACCAGCAGAAGGTCGTCATAGCCAAGCTGCTTTGCAGGAACCCGGATATACTCATATTTGACGAGCCGACGGTAGGCGTGGATGTCGGGGCAAAGCAGGAGATATACAAGATTATGGAGATGCTTGCCGCACAGGGGAAAGGAATCATCCTTATCTCCTCTTATCTCCCGGAAGTCATGGGGCTTTCGGACCGGATGATCGTCATGTCGGAAGGCAGGATATCGGGTGTATTAGATAGAGAGGAAATCGATGCTGCCGAGGAAGAAGATGTGCTGCGCCTGGCGTCGGCAATGATATGAACATGGAGTTCGGAGGGATAATATGAATAGATTAAAAACAGGAAAGGCAGGTTCACTGCTGAAGCGTACAGAGTTTTCTCTTGTTGTTATAATTGTCGTCATCTTTCTCGTGGCGGCCTTCGGGACAGATAATTTTCTGACCAATTATAACTTGACTAATATTTTGAAACAGTGTTCTATCATAGGGGTCATATCGATATCGGCTACGTTCATCATCATTACGGGCGGTATCGACTTGAGCTGCGGGGCAATCTGCGGAATGAGTACGCTGATGGTTGCCATGGGGCAGGCGAAATGGGGAATGTCCGTACCGGTATCCATTCTTCTTGCACTGGCCGTATCTGTTGTCTGTGGACTCTACAATGCGGTAATCATCAATGAGTTCCAGGTACCGCCGTTTATCGCCACATTGGGGAGCATGACCATCCTGCGGGGGCTTATAAAGGTAATCAGCAATGCCAGTACGATTGCGGGACTTAACAAGAAGTTTGGAGCATTTGCCAGCGAATCGGCTGCATTCATACCAAAGCTGGCAGTCATATGGGTCATTGTAGTGCTGATTGGCTTTCTGATTCTCCATTCAACCACATTCGGAAGGAACCTCTATGTGCTCGGAAGCGGACAGGAAGTGGCAAGGCTGTGCGGCATCTCTATCAGACGTGTTACATATATGACGTATGGCATAGCTGGCTTGCTGTGCGGTATCGCGGGCATCATGCTGGCATCCAGAATCAATAGTGCGGTACCTACGGCTGGAACGGGATATGAGATGAACGCGATAGCCGCGTCAGTCATCGGAGGCGCTTCTCTGTCCGGGGCGAAAGGTTCTGTGTGGGGGACGGCGCTTGGTACGATTCTTATGACCTTGATTGACAATGCAGGAATCCAGTTCGGTATCAATTCTTTCATTATGGAAATCAGCACGGGCGTGCTCATTACGATTGCGGTTATCATCGACCAGCTGAAAAATAAAAAATCCCGGTAAGCAGAGGAGGAAAGACAGATATGTTTGATTTTAGTACAGTACAAGATAAGGAGATAGCCGCGAAAGTATTCGAAGAGGCGAAGGAGTTTCTCTCCCTGTGCCATTTTGGGCTGCAGGGCATCACGAGGACAGAAGATGATGTTAGGAAAGTCGTAGGGAAGCTGAAGGAGACGAAGATGGCACCGCTGGCATTTGACACGGAGATGCAGTTCGTGCCTATGGTGAGGGAACTGTTTTCGGACTACTGCTGCAAGGTGAGGCTCCACTGTGCAGTGTCCTATCCGATGGGACGGCTCCTTCCTGCATCCAAGATGCATGCGCTTGACAGGCTGAGGGCGATAGGCGTAGATGACGTGTGCGTGTGCTTGGACTGGCAGGCAGTCTTTTCAGGGAGATACAAAGATGTGGAGAACGAAGCAAGGCAGATTGTAGAAGAGTTCCAAGATGATTTTTACAGGGTGGCGCTTGTCATACCGGCTACGCTTATGAGCGACACGCAGATCATAGAGACATGCCGGGCACTGGATGCGGCCGGAACCGTGTCTGTGAAAGTGAATCCAGGCGCAACGCTGGGGGTGTCGTTTGAAGAGGTGGCGCTGATCAGACGCAACTTCCCCAACCGGTTTGACATACATCCGTCCGGAAACATACGGACACTCTCCGATGTGCTGCGCTACAGGGAGATGGGCTGCAACAATATACATACTGCGGCTGCGCTGGAGATAACGGATGACTTTATCGTAAAGAAATTAAAAGAATATGGAGGAATCTGAGCATGAAAACCATTTTGACAAATATACCGAATTACTATGTATCAGATGAAAACTGTGAGAACTTGTATTACAAGGCAATTGCCAATCGGGCAGATGCCGTTCTCATCAGCCCCTCCAGCATGAAGACAGGAGAGAAGTTCAGAGGAAGAGGGGTAAAGACGTACGTGAGCATATCATATCCTGCCGGAACAGCTTCTCCGGATCTGAAGGCTCAGGAGATTCTTGACTGTGAAAATAGCAGCGGCATAGCAGATATGTACTTTGTCACCGCGGCGGCCGGATATTTTATGAGCGGGCATGGAGATAACTTAAGAGAAGAGATGCGTCTCTGTGCAGGGTCCGTCAGGAAGCCGGTGTGTTTTATCACCGAGGCCGCAGAGATGACGGAAGAAGATCTGGAGAAGATGTGCCGCATTGCCTGCGAAGAGAAGGTAAGGGGAATCGTGACGTCCACGGCTTTCCTGCCCTATGACGTCAAGAGGGCCACGGCTGCTGAGGTGTCCAGGCTGAAGAGCTATGCACATGACGGACTGAAGGTGGCTGCCTTCGGGCAGTTTCATACGCTGGATGAGGTAGAAGAAGCAGAAAATGCCGGGGCTGATATGATAATTCTGAATGAAACGTGTGAGATCGTAAAAGTATAATGTGTGGAGGTGTATTGTATGAAAAGATATATTATCGGAGCCGATATTGGTACCCAGTCAATCAAAGTCCATCTGTATGACGAGGAGCTGAAACTTGCCGGTTCAGTGTCAAAGGAACAGTATGTAGATACGCCGAGACCGATGTGGATGACGCAGCGGGCGTCTTCCTGGTGGAGCCTCCTGACGGAAAGCATCCAGGAGCTGCTCATGAAAACAGGCATATCAGGAGACCAGGTGTCTGCCTTCGGCTGCTGCGCACATATGCACGGAGCCGTGCCGGTCCGGCTGGACGGCAGTGTCATCCAGGATGATATTCAGCTGTACAGCGACAAAAGAGGCGGATATCTGGCAGATAAGATAGCGGAAGAGATGACAGACGAGCTGTATCATATCTCCGCCAATATGCCGACATCATCGTGGCACGGGATTAAAATCAAATGGCTGAAAGAAAATGAACCGGACGTATATGACAAGGCAGATAAGTTCCTGACGCCAAAAGATTTTATTAATTTTAAGATGACAGGAGTGGCGTGTACGGATTACTCGGAAGCGGCAGGTGTGTTTGCCATGGATCAGAATACCGGAGAATGGTCCGACAGGCTGCTCGGTGTCCTTGACATCGACAAGGAGAAGCTTCCCCACATCCAGAAGGCTTACGACATCGTCGGCACCGTATCGGAGCAGGCGGCGTCTGAGACCGGCCTGAGCACGAAGACGGCTGTCATTACCGGAGGAGGGGACATGCTCAGCATGCTCTACGTATCCGGTATGCATAAGAAAGGCACGGTTGTGGACATTACCGGAACAGGCGGGATCATATGCGGCTATACAAAGCTTCCTGTCATGGACCGCAGGATTATGAATCTTAGGCATGTACTGGACGGATGGGTGCCGTTTGGCAATATCGACGCAGCCGGTGTATCCTTCCGCTTCCTGCGCGACAATCTGTGTAAGAAAGAACGGGATGAGGCGCGCGGCAGGGGAATCGATGACTACGCGTATCTGTGTGCTCTGGCAGAAAAGATACCGGCAGGCTCTTCAGGTTTATATTTTCTTCCTTACCTCATGGGAGAGCGCACAATGGGAAGTGCGGATTCCAGAGGATGCTATATCGGAATGTCCATGGACAAGGAAATCGGACATTTTATCCGGGCGCTGCTGGAAGGCGTGGCACTGGAATTCAAACGTACGCTGGACGTATTTGAAGGCAGCGGCAATTCCATTGACGCGGTGTATCACAGTGGGGGTGGTGCAAAGGGCGATTTGTGGAACCAGATAAAAGCAGACATATATGAGAAGCCGATCTACACCCTTCAGGCAGATGAAGGCGGCGTACTCGGCGTGTCCCTTATGGCCGCATATGCGGTCGGTATCATAGGCGACCTGGTAGAAGGGGCCGACGCGGTCGTGAAAGTCAAAAAGGTATATGAACCGAACAGAGATAATTTCCACGTATACAGGGAGATGAAAGACGTATTTTCCGAACTGCATGATACGCTCCAGACACCGTTCCGGCATATGGCAAGAGTGCAGGAGAAGATGCTTTAAGAAAGATAATAATGAGAAGCAAAAGGAGAAAAAGGATGGCTGATTTTAATGTAGATAAGCAGACCTTTGATTACATCAGAGGTTATACGATTGATTTGGATATGAAAACAGGAATGTCTAAGAGGAAGGAGACGTCCAGACGTTATCTGAGCCAGATGAAAGGGATGTTCTCCGATGATACGGCCTACGAGAAGAAGCTTCGGGAGGAGGGAGATGCGCTCGTATATGAATTTCATGAGATGGGAGTGCCGGAACACCCAGGTGACCTGGCCTTTGGGTGCAGCATTACATATCCGGGCAAGGTGGGAGATGAATATTATATGACCAAGGGGCATTTCCATACGATACTTGACACGGCGGAGGTATATTATTGTCTTGGCGGTCATGGATATATGCTTATGGAGAGCCCGGAAGGGGATTGGCTTGCACACGAGCTCACACCCGGAAAAGCGCTTTATGTGCCGAAACGTTATGCGCACAGAAGCGTCAATGTAGACGCAAAAGAGCCACTTCTCACCTTCTTCGTATTCCGCGCCGACGCAGGCCACGATTACGGAACGATAGAGTCGAAGGGATACCGGAAGCTGCTGGTCGAAAAGGAGGGGAGGCCTGCGATAGTAGATAATCCAAAGTGGTAGCTTATCACAAATGACCCGCCCGGAGAATTACGGACGGGTTATATTACGCCCTTAAAGGAGGAAGGGGCAGTTCTCACCGTTGAGCATCATGATGAGGTTGTCTACTGCCATGTCGGCCATCGCTTCTGCCGCTTCGTGCGTATGAGCGCCTGTGTGCGGCGTGGCTATGACGTTTTGCAGGGTGAACAGGGGATTCTGTCCGGGCGGTTCGTGCTCAAAGGCGTCCAGTCCCAGCCCCCCAAGCCTTCCGTCTGTAAGTGCCTGACAGGCCGCTTCTTCATCAATGATTCCCCCACGGGATGCATTCACCAATATGGTACCTGGCTTCATGAGAGCTATGGACTTGTCATTGATCAGATGATACGTGCCGTCGTTCAGCGGCAGATGCAGAGTAATAAAATCGGCTTTGGATAGCAGCGTATCCAGATCTGTCGGGATAATCCCGTGTTCCGTGCAGTAGCGCTTCGATATGTATGGGTCATAGGCAAGCACCTTCATGGAAAAGCCGGAGGAACAGAAGGCGACTTTCCGTCCGATGGCACCCAGGCCTACGATACCGAGCGTCTTATGATACAGCTGTGTGCCGGTAGATCGTACCCAGTTTCCGCTGGCAGTCTCGTTATGCAGACAGGGAATCTTCCTTGCCAGCGCCAGCAGGAGAGCAAAGGACAGTTCTGCTACCGCCTGCGCATTGGCACCTGGCGTGTTGGACACTTTGATGCCAAGTTCCCGTGCCGCCTGAAGGTCTACGCGGTCGTAGCCTGCTCCGTATCTGGAGATTGCCCTAAGTTGTGGACAGCTTTTCAGGACCGGCCCTGTCACCTGGTCAAGGCCGGCCAGATATCCGTCACAGTCTCTCAGAAGAGGCAGCAGTTCCTCGCTGGAGAGAGGCTTTTCAGTCGGATTGAAGACGAGGTCGCCGCAGAAGCTGCCGAGCCGTTCTAGGGCAGAGGAGTTCTTATCGGGTTTTAGAGAGGTGGGAGTGACTAATATCTTCATATCCTTACGCCTCCTTCTGTACGAGGGCTACTGCTTCCTCTGTCAGAGCCTTTATTTTGCCGAATGCATCGCTTTGGATCAGCGAGTCCTTTACCATCCAGCTCCCGCCGCAGGCGATTATCTTGGAAAAGGCGAGATAGTCAGTAACGTTCTTCGGGCTGATTCCGCCGGTAGGCATGAAGCTCATGCCCGGGAACGGTGCGGATAATGCTTTGATGGTATTGAGCCCGCCGTATTGTTCTGCGGGAAAGAATTTGGCTATGGCAAGCCCATATTCTACGAGCAGCATAAGCTCTGTAGGGGTACAGATTCCGGGGAATACAGGAATTCCGTTGTCCAGCGCATATTCCGTCACCTGCCGGGAAAAGCCGGCTGATACTAAGAAGCGGGCGCCGGCGTCAACTGCCTGCCTGGCCTGTTCGCTGTTCGTCAGGCTGCCTGCTCCTACGAGCATATGCGGATACTGCTTAGCCATGGCCTCGATGGATGCTCTGGCAGCCTCCGTCCGGAAGGTGACTTCTGCTATAGGAAGCCCGCCCTCGCAGAGCGCTTCTGCCAGAGGGGCTGCTTTGGAAGAATCGTCTAATTTGATGACAGGCACGAGCCTGTGTTGTCTGATTCGTTCTGGTATATTCATAATAAAAAGCTCCTTTTTTGTATGTCAGATGACTTGGTTTATTGTAAGGATTCGTCTACAGTTTGCACAGGATATCTTTCTTATCTGTTCCTCTGTTATTCCTGCGTCTGTAAGAAGAGGGAGGAAAGTTTCAAGGATGTAAGTGAGGCCAATCCCTCCCGGTGTATAGCACTTGAGTCGTTCTCTCGTCGTGTCGAGGGAAAAGAGGAGCTGATTCTCATAGCCTGCGTCGAGCATCGCCGCGAAGATCTCAGCCTCCCTTCTGTCACTGTGATATTTGAAACGGCCTATCGTATCATATTCGAGATATATGCCTTGCCGGCATACCTCTTTGTGGACGGACAGGTCTTGTACGGCCCGGTCCATATGACAGAAGATGACCCGGTCAAGAGGCATCTTTTTCTTGTCCAGATATGAGATGAGCGCAAGCGCCGGCGCCCCCTGTTCGATATGTACCATAAGCGGTGCTCCCGTATGGACGGAGGCGCAGATGGCGGCATCGAACAGCTTCTTATACTGAGCGGTCAGCCCGCAAGTATCATACGCACACTTGAGGATACCGGCTCTGGCGTCCACGGAGCGTACCGGCAGCCTGTAATCGCCGTCGGCGTACATCCCTTCGGTGAGTTCCTGGATAAAAAGGGCTGCCAGCGCCTCTTTGCCCATATCAAAGATCCAGTGATCCTGCGGATAGAAGACCATCTTGTGGAATCCTGTTGAAGCGATGATCTGGATACCTGTCTCATGCCCAAGCAGGCAGAGTGCTTCTGCATCCCGGCCGCATCCTACAGGCTGTGCGTCCACGACAGTAGAGCCGCCGGCCTTCCGGAACTGTTCAAGTTCCGCCCGTGTCTTATCATAGCTGTCGATGCAGAGCGCTTCGTTCACAAGAAAGGATTGTCCCTTCCTTATCATCAGATGCTCATGACAGTGGCAGAAGACCAGCGTATCTGGCGGTACCTGCCCGGTGACGGTCTGTATATATGGCATAGTCAACTCCCTGTCCGCGGCGGCTAAGAACGCGCGATATCGCTTAACCTGTCGATGAGTGCCTTGTCGATGGGAAGATGGAAGACTTCAGATATGACCTGCGTCCATCCGTGTATGAAATATATCCAGCCATCTTCCACATGCAGCCGTCTGCGGGCGGCCTGCTTTTCTGCCTGTTCTTTGAACAGGAGCTCGCCGCGGTAATTGATCTCCCATACGAGGCTGTCTTCTGGAAAGCAGCACGCGTCGGTGAGCGGGGAACCCGGCCCGTCCTTGCCAAGGCCGGTTGCATTGACGATGAGGGAGTGGGGCTTCAGCGAAGCAAGCGTACGGTCGTTATCGGCAGGGGTCGGGTTATGTACAAAGTCAAAATGAATCATTGGATTCAAGTCATCCAGTATGACCCTGGCAGCCTCAAGGCGGGGGATGCTTCTGTTGGCAAGTATGATATGCTTCGGCACGTTGCTGCCGAAGCAGTCCTGGCTGAAATAGAGAGACATGGCAAGGGAGGAGCCGCCTGCCCCCAATAGAAGCACGTCGCCGTCATAGTCTGACCAGTAGTTTTCAGGGACAAAGTGCTCCAGTGCGAGCCCGCTTGATATCGGGTCCTTTGCGTGACCGCACAGTTTCCCGTCCTTCTTGCTGATGGAAGAGATTTCCCCAAGCTTCTGTGCATAAGGGTCCAGGTAGTCGAACTGGTCTCTGCATGCGTTGTAGAGGTCGATCTTATGGGTCGTTACGAGTGCGCCGAGCGAGTTGGGGTCATTCTTGATAAAGTCGACAGCTTCTCTGTAATCTCCGGCGGGGGAGTGGGGGGCAAAATCAAATCCCTTGATGCAGGCGTCAAGACCCAGTTCTTCCGCCCATTTAGGAAAAACCTTCATGATCGAAGATGCTGATGTGGTGACTCCTATAAAGTAGAAAGTAGGGGTGTCGGATTTTACATAATTGTTCATATATTCTCATCCTTTCTAAAAAAATAAAGTAATAATATAATTATGTTATAACATAATGAGATAAAGATGTCAATGGGAAACGGAACTGCGTGTGAGGATGAAATGACGATATACCGCATCACAGAACAATTATTTTCGTCAGATAGGATATTGAAAACAAGAGTCATATTTTATATAATGTTTGAAGTTTGCGCAAAGAGGAAGGCAGAGAATGATGGAAAGAGACATGACAGTGGGGAGTCCTGCTAAGATTATACTGAACTTTACAATACCTATATTCATCGGAAACATCTTTCAGCAGCTTTACAGTATGGTGGATACTGTCATAGTAGGAAAATTTGTGGGCAATGAGGCACTGGCTGCCGTGGGAGCCTGTGGTACGCTCATGTTCCTCATACTGGGATTTCTACTCGGCCTCACTGCAGGATTTACCGTAATTACGGCCCAGCACTACGGAGCCGGGAACATGGTGGCGGTCCGCAAGTCCGTGGCATCCGCGTCGGTCCTCTCGGCGGTGGTCTCCGTCCTGATTACCATTTTGAGCATGGCGATGATGAAACATGTCCTGAACTGGATGAACACGCCTTCTGACATGTACCGGGAAGCGTACGGATATATCATGGTCATCTGCGGAGGTATCGCGGCACAGGTGCTTTATAACCTGCTTGCAGGCATATTAAGAGCCGTAGGGGACAGCAAAAGGCCGCTTTATTTTCTCATCCTGGCTGCGGTTTTGAATATTTTCCTGGACCTGCTATTTATCATCGTATTTCGGATGGGGGCCGCGGGAGCGGCGTACGCTACGGTAATCTCCCAGGGAGTGTCGGGTGTCCTCTGCCTCATCTATATCATACGGAAGATGCCGGAACTTCACCCGTGCCGGGAAGACTGGAAGATGGATAAAAGTCTCGCCAAATGGCAGCTGAAAATAGGGATACCGATGGCGCTGCAGTTTTCGATTACCGCAGTCGGGACAATCGTCGTGCAGTCTGCCCTCAATATTCTGGGGTCGGTAGCCGTGGCCGGATTCGCGGCAGCCAACAAGATTGAACAGATCGTCACCCAGGCGTACGTGGCAATCGGAACGACGATGGCAACATACTGTGCCCAGAACACCGGCGCAAGGAAGCTGGACCGTGTGAAGGCCGGCTTTTGTTCGGCGACATGGATTGGCATCGTCTATGCTGTGATAACCGGCGCCGTAATCATATTTGCAGGCAAGTATATGACCGTCCTGTTTGTGTCGGAGAACGTAAAGGAGATAACAGCATATGTGGATATCTATCTGAAATGCGTGGGGCTTTCGTTTATTCCGCTCGTGTTCGTGAACGTATTCAGGAACGGCATCCAGGGTATGGGCTTTGGCATGCTCCCGATGCTGGCAGGTGTGGCTGAGCTTATCGGCAGAAGCGCTGCTGCGCTTACGGCGTCACATTATGGAAGCTATGCAGGCATCTGTCTTGCCAGCCCAGCGGCGTGGCTTCTGGCGGGAGCATTATTGGTGTGCATGTATTTCTTCATAATGAAACGTAAGATATAGCATTTTTTAAAAACCTGTGTTATACTTGAAACAAGTATGCGAAGGCATGAATATGATAACAGAATAAGGAGCAAAACCTATGAAAAGAGTATTGTTAAAACTCAGCGGAGAAGCCCTTGCGGGAGATAAAAAGACCGGGTTCGACGAGGCGACGTGCATAGGCGTGGCGCGTCAGGTGAAGCAGCTGGTGGATGACGGCGTCCAGGTTGCAATCGTGACAGGAGGCGGGAACTTCTGGCGCGGGAGGACAAGCGAGACGATAGACAGGGTGAAGGCGGACCAAATAGGGATGCTGGCGACGGTGATGAACTGCATCTATGTATCTGATATTTTCCGTTATGCGGGCATGAAGACAGAAGTGTTCACCCCCTTTGTGTGCGGGGCATTCACTTCTTTGTTCTCAAAAGATGCTGCGTTAGAGGCACTGGGAGAAGGTAAGGTCATCTTCTTTGCAGGTGGGACCGGCCATCCTTATTTTTCGACCGATACAGGGGCCGTGCTCAGGGCGATTGAGATAGAGGCGGATGCAATGCTGCTCGCGAAAGCGATAGACGGCATCTATGACAGTGACCCGAAAGTGAATCCGGCGGCAAAAAAATATGACGAGATATCTATCCAGGAAATTATTGATAAAAAGCTTATGGCAGTAGATCTGACAGCGTCCATCCTGTGTCTGGAAAACAAGATGCCGATGCTCGTGTTCGGGCTGAATGAAGAGAACAGCATCGTGGAGACGATGTCAGGTACATTTGCAGGTACGAAAGTAACGGTTTAATATAAGGAGGAAAGTATATTATGGATGAAAAGCTGAAAGTATATGAGGAAAAGATGAACAAGACAATTGCAAGCCTTGATGGGGAGCTGGCGGCAATCCGTGCCGGCCGTGCCAACCCGAACGTGCTGAATAAGATCATGGTCAATTATTACGGGACTCCGACGCCAATCCAGCAGGTGGCGAATGTATCGGTACCAGAGGCGCGCATGATTCATATCCAGCCGTGGGAGAAGAGTATGGTGAAGGAGATTGAAAAAGCGATCATGACCTCCGACCTTGGCATCAATCCTACAAATGACGGCTCTGCAATCCGCCTTGCGTTCCCGGAGCTTACAGAGGAGCGCAGGAAGGAGCTGGCTAAGGATGTGAAGAAGAAGGGCGAGAACGCAAAGGTCGCCATCCGCAATATCAGACGTGACGGTAACGATACTCTGAAGAAGCTGAAGGGTTCTGAAGTTTCGGAAGATGAGATCAAGGATTTGGAAGATGAACTTCAGAAGCTTACAGATAAGTTTATAAAGGAAGTGGACAAATCAGTAGAAGCGAAGTCAAAAGAAGTGATGACTGTGTAACAGTAAGTGGAGACGGGTACCGGTTTTGCAGGAACGGTACCTGTCTTTCGTATGCGAGAGGAGAATTGGTTCATGAAGGTACCACAGCATGTTGCCATCATTCTGGATGGAAACGGACGTTGGGCGAAATCTAAGGGAATGCCGCGCAATTACGGGCATGCGCAGGGAAGTAAGAACGTGGAGCGGATCTGTGAGGAAGCATACCGCATGGGTATCAAATATCTGACGGTGTATGCATTTTCTACAGAGAACTGGAACCGCCCGCAGGATGAAGTGGACGCGCTTATGAAGCTGCTTCGTAATTACATGAAGACTTGCCTTAAGACAGCGGCTAAAAACGATATGAAGATAAGGGTGATCGGAGATCTTGGCCGCCTTGACGATGATATACGGGGACGCATAGCGGAGCTGATTGAGGCGACGAAGGATAACAAGGGCCTCAACTTCCAGATTGCCATCAATTACGGAAGCCGGGATGAGATGGTAAGGGCGGCCAGAAGACTGGCTGAGGATTGTGCCTCAGGCAAGATTGGGCCGGAAGAAATCGACGAGACGTTGTTCGAACGTTATCTTGACACGCATGGCATTCCGGATCCGGACCTGCTGATCCGCACGAGCGGGGAGCAGAGACTTTCCAATTATCTGCTCTGGCAGCTGGCCTACACGGAGTTTTATTTTACAGATGTATTATGGCCGGACTTTACAAAAGAGGAATTGGTAAAAGCTGTCGCGCAATATAATGCTAGAGACAGACGTTACGGAGGAGTGAAGGAGGAACAAGATGTTTAAGACAAGACTGTTAAGCGGTATCGTTCTGGTAATCGTGCTGGCTGCCGTAGTCGGATATGGCGGGAATGTGCTCGCATTGTTTTTGGCAGCCATCAGCCTGATTGGTCTGAAAGAGCTGTACAAAGTGGCGGAGGTACACAACAGATGGCTTGGAGCAGCCGGTTATCTTGCGGCGGTCTTATATTATGCCCTTATCTTTACGGGCAGCCTCGGCTATATGACCATGCTTTCTATCTTATTCCTCGTGCTTGTCATGGCCGTGTATGTATTCTCCTTCCCTGCGTATAGAGCGGAACAGGTGACGACCGTTTATTTTGGATTTTTCTATGTTGCCGTAATGCTGTCTTATATCTATCAGACGAGGATGCTGGAGGACGGCGCGGTATTAGTATGCCTCATCTTCTTAAGCTCCTGGGGATGCGATACATGTGCTTATTGTGTCGGCATGCTTATAGGAAAGCATAAGATGGCTCCGAAGCTCAGTCCGAAGAAATCCGTAGAAGGGGGCATCGGCGGCATCGTCGGCGCGGCGCTTCTCGGCGTGCTGCTGGCGCTTGGTGTCAACGCCTGGGCAGGAATGTCTGTCAGCCCTCTCTATTATGGCGTAATATGTGGGGCAGGCGGCGCCATATCACAGGTTGGCGACCTGGCTGCATCTGCCATCAAGAGGAACCATGAGATCAAGGATTATGGAAATCTGATTCCGGGCCATGGGGGGATTCTGGACCGGTTCGACAGTGTCATCTTTACAGCACCGATTATATACTATCTTGCAACATTTCTTGCATAATATAAATGAGAGAGGTATCCTATGAAGAAAATTGCCATATTGGGTTGTACCGGTTCAATCGGAACACAGACGCTGGAAGTCGTAAGAGAAAACAAGGATATAGAAGTTCTTGGACTGGCGGCAGGCGGGAATGTGGAACTTCTTGAAAAGCAGGCAAGGGAGTTCCGTCCGCAGCTCATAGCCGTCTGGACGGAAGAGAAAGCAAAAGAGCTGCGCGTTAAGCTCCGGGATACGGATATCAGGGTAGCGTCCGGAATGGAGGGACTGATTGAAGTATCAACCATGTACGATGTGGAGATACTAGTGACAGCGATTGTCGGCATGATAGGGATACGTCCTACGGTGGAAGCAATCAAAGCCGGTAAAGATATCGCGCTTGCCAACAAAGAGACGCTTGTGACCGCGGGCCATATCATCATGCCGCTTGCAAAGGAGAACCATGTGTCCATCCTTCCCGTTGACAGCGAGCACAGCGCGATATTCCAGTCGCTGAGGGGGAATGAGGCGAAGGCGGTCAGCAGGATATTGCTGACTGCATCCGGAGGCCCTTTCCGGGGAAAGAGGGAAGAAGATCTGCTTGATATACGGGTGGAGGATGCACTGAAGCATCCGAACTGGAGCATGGGGCAGAAGATTACGATAGATTCCTCCACCATGGTCAACAAAGGGCTGGAGGTTATAGAAGCGAAATGGCTGTTCGGCGTAGATGTGGACCGGGTACAGGTCGTCGTCCAGCCGCAGAGCATTATCCATTCGATGGTAGAATATGTGGATGGTGCCATCATGGCAGAGCTTGGGACTCCGGATATGAAGCTTCCGATACAGTATGCGCTGTACTATCCAGAACGGAGAAACCTGCCGGGAGAGCGGCTCGATTTCTGGAGCCTTGGCAGGCTGGATTTTGAGAAGCCGGATATGGATACTTTCTATGGGCTTAAGCTGGCCTATGACGCGGGACGGGCGGGGGGAACCCTTCCGACCGTGTTCAATGCGGCAAATGAGCTGGCGGTGAAGCAGTTCCTGAACCGGGAGATCAAGTATCTGGAGATTATAGAGATTATAGAAGATTGTATGAAAGCCCATAAGAATGTGGATGATCCGACCCTTGAGCAGATACTGGACACGGAGAAGGCGACTTATGAGCGGATTGAAAGCAGGAGGTAAGACATAAGTTTTGGGAATCATATTTGCAATTATCATTTTCAGCTTCATAGTATTTTTCCACGAGCTCGGGCATTTCACCCTTGCGAAGAAAAATGGTATCGACGTGGAAGAATTCTCCATCGGGATGGGGCCTACGCTGTTATCAAAAGAGTATAAAGGAACGAGATATTGTATAAAGCTGCTTCCGTTGGGCGGTTCTTGTATGATGGGAGAAGATGAGGAGGCGACGGATTCCCCTGGCAATTTTAACAACAAGCCTGTATGGGCGAGAATTTCCGTCATAGCGGCAGGACCTGTATTCAACTTTATACTGGCCTTCGTGTTTGCCGTCATCCTGATTGGGATGGTAGGTTATGACAAACCCGTCGTCCAGAGTGTCGACAGCGGCTATCCCGCCCAGGAAGCCGGTATCGAGCCTGGCGATACGATTGTGAAGATGGGGAATAAGAAGATCAACATATTCCGTGAGATCAACTTTTACAACCAGTTCCACCAGGGCGAGAAAGTAGAAGTAACCTACATCCATGACGGTAAGAAGCAAACAGCCACGCTGACGCCGAAGCTGGATGAAGAGAAAGACTACTACCGTATCGGAATCGGCGGCGGTTCGAATACGAAGGCCAATATCGGAACCGCGCTGCAATACGGCATGTATGAGGTGAAGTTCTGGATATGCACCACGATGGAAAGCCTGAAGATGCTCGTGACCGGCCAGATAGGCATCAACCAGCTGTCAGGCCCCGTAGGTATCGTGGACGTCGTGGACAGCACGTACCAGCAGAGCAAATCGTACGGTTTCTTAATCGTGCTGGCGCAGCTGATGAATATATCCATCCTGCTGTCCGCCAACTTAGGAGTCATGAACCTGCTCCCCCTGCCCGCACTGGACGGAGGGCGCCTCGTATTCCTCTTTATAGAGATGATAAGAGGAAGGCGCGTACCGCCGGAAAAAGAAGGCTACGTGCATCTGGTAGGCATCATGCTCCTCATGGCACTGATGGTATTCGTCATGTACAACGATATCAGACGCGTGTTTTTTTAATAATTAGGGACGTAACCAAATTGAAAAAGGTTACGTCCCTAATTAAGTTTTGTGGTGTACCAAAATGAGGATAGCCCTGTACCTAAATGAAAAAGGGCATTTTAAAAGGACTGCTTTATTGGGAGGTGCAGTCCTTTAGGAAAAGTTATGAAAAAGAATTTTAAGTTTGTTCTTCTGAACAATTATTAGTATAAGAGGTAAATGTGAGAAATATGTGTTTAAAATTTGAAGATATTGTTAATAAAATGTGAGTTTAAGTAAACTAAAACGCCGCTGGGGAGGTATGGGGCAGATGCTCCGATGCGTCCGGGAACTGCGACTATCACACAGATTCCTAAGCCTGTGGGGTGTTCGCCGATGGCGGCTCTCACCCCACAAGCCAAGGAATCTGGTGAGGATTCTCCGTCCCTTCCGCTTAGACCTTCGCATCTGTCCCATACCTCCCCAGCGGCTATCTACTTTACTGGCACGGGCGAGGGCGGCTGTGTGACGTGGTTTGCTGATGGAAGGACTTTGACTGTGTAAACATAGTGATAAAGGACAAAGCAAGCTGAAAAACTTGGCTGGTAATAATATAATGAAGAAGAGCCTGAATCAGGTACGGGGATGTGTATGAGATGACATCCCCTGCCTGGTTCCGGCTCTTCTTGCAGCAACGGCGTGCACGCCTCGCCGCAAATGTTAACAACGAACAAATTCGCCAGCCTGATTCATCTGGACGAACAAAACTCTTATCATTCATCTGCTCTTTGTGTTATTCACATTAAGCTTGCGATATTTTATCACTCAACTTACGCAGCCAGCGGCCATCCGCTGGCCAGTAACGTCACACAGCCGCACTCGCCCTTGTTAAGTGAAGTAGATAGCGGGCGGGGAGCCGGGTGGGAGATGCGCAGGTGCAAGCGGGAGAGGCGGAGAATCCGTCCCGGAATCCTTGGTTTGCGGGAGAGGAGCTGCTATCAGCGACTCTGCCGCAAAGTTAGGATTCCGTGGGCTAGTCGGAGCCTCGTACGCATCGGAGCAGATGCCACCCGGCTCCCTGTCCGCGGTCTGTTTCACTAAATCCCCAATTACTGCAATTCCGCGATTCTTGAGACGCCTACGTATATCTCGGATATCTTATACCACGTCCTGTAATCTACGGTTCCGGTCTCGGGCAGGCCGAATACGGACTGGAACTTGCGGACAGTGGCCTCGGTGGCCGGACCATATACGCCATCTGCAGTTATCTTCGGAATGGCCGGATAGGCGCCTGCTATGACATTGAGCTGTTCCTGCATCTGACGGACCTTATCACCGGAAGAGCCGACTTCCAGTATATATCCGGGCCAGGAAGAAGGTATGCCGGAGATGGCCTCCGCCGTGTTGATGTACATGTCTTCCCCGTAATAATAGCGAAGAATCTCGATAGGGGAGTACCCCTGGTCGCCGAGCGCCTTGCTTCCCCACTGGGTCATCCAGTTCGGACACTGTACCCGGCGGCCGTCACAGTATTGGGTAAGTATCGGCTGGCGAACATTAGGACGAGAAAGATAGCTGGCAAATAACTCATCTACTATAGCGGAGATAGTGTCAAAGAAATTCCGTTCTGGTATCCATTTGTGGTCAAAAGCTGTGGAAGATGTAATCGTAAAGTCATATCCCTGATTCCGGTACCATTCGGTATATACTCGGTTCAAGGTAAATGACATGATGGCCAGAATATTAGCCCGGATTGTATCTTCAGGCCACGTGGCATATATCTCGCTGGAAGCTACGTTTTTAATATAGTCTCTGTATTTTACATAATAGTTCTGGGCAGTAGAATCTCTCGGACTTCCATCGTGGACGACGATATATTCGGGTACGACGACACGGCTCAGTACGATTTCGCCCGTTTCATCCATAGGCTTTATCTCATCTTCCGGTATTTTGGGCGGATATACGCCATATAATGTGTGTGCAGGTATTACAAACACATTTTCATTGCTTTCAGGGTCAGCCAGCGGACGCATCTGTATGTTCTGCAGTGCCGTGACGTCAGGGAGAATCTCTGTGCCGGCAATGCTGATCGGTTCAAAACCAGGCGCTTCGACCTGGAGCGTATACTCTGAATAAGGCTGTTCCTCAATAGCTGGATCGAGGCTATATTCCAAAGGCGGAGCAGCCAGCTCGACAGTATCCGTCTGGCCAGAGGCATCTGTATTCAGCTGTTCCAGCTGGCTGTCGGGCACACCGGTATATGAGATGGATATAGTAGCGTCATTGACGGGAAAAGCCGTAATTTCGGATGTGATACTAATCTTAAGCCGTCCTTTATCAGGGGTATCAGGCAGATTCGGGTTCATTTCATTCATGTCAGTACCTCGTAGAGACTCTGTTACTGTTATCTTATGTGAATAGAACCATAAAAGTTACAACAGATTAAAGGTTGTGCATTTATATAGAATTGAATATAATAATATGAAACAGTAAAGGAGCAGGCATGGGAAGAAGAAAGAGAAGATCAGGATGCCTAAGTGCTGTCATCGGGCTGTCTGCAATTGCCTGTATCGTCGTGCTGGCTGCGTTGGGAGGCTTCCTTGGCAATGGTGTTAAAAAAGGGCTGGCGGAAGGTGTGGCTCAGAGGGTTGGAAATGCGAAGGAGATTCCGTTTCAGGAGATAGCCATAACAGATGAAGAGCTGGCGCAGAAATATTACTATCAGCAGCTGGACGAGGGTGAGAGAACGGCATATAAAGAGATTGCACAAGGGGTCAAGCTGAATGTAGAGGAGATCTATGTGCATGCGGCGGATGCAGACAGGACGAATACGATATTCCAATATGTCCTGAAGGACTTTCCGGAGATATTCTGGTGTGATGGTACGACAAAAAGCACGTCCTACGAAGGACAGGAGACTTATACGGTTCTTCAGCCCGTATACTCTTATACAGAGGAAGAAAAGGCACAGAAAAAAGCTGAAATTGAAAAAGCTGTAAATGACTGCCTGTCCGGTATCGGAGAAAATGCGGCAGATTATGATAAGATACTATATGTGTATGAGTATATCGTAGATACGGTCGATTACGATATTGCATCCGAAGACAACCAGAACATATACAGCGTATTCGTAAATAAAAGGTCTGTCTGCGCCGGATACTCGAAGGCTACGCAGTACCTGCTGGAACGGCTCGGCGTATTCTGCACTTATGTCACGGGGACGACGTCAGGGGGTCAGAGCCATGCATGGAATCTCGTCAAATGTGAGGGAGACTACTATTATGTGGACACGACATGGGGAGATCCCGTGTTCCAGGCATCTGAAGGTGGAGAAATCGATCCATCCTACATCAGCTATGATTATATGTGCTGCGACGATGAGGAGCTGAAAAAGACGCATACCCCGGATACAGAGGTGCCATTGCCGGAATGCGTCAAGATGGATTTCAACTACTATGCCGTCAATGGCATGTATTATACCTCATATGACGGAGAGCAGGCGCTTGATGCGATGAATGACGTGATAGCCGCCAAAGCCAACCCGGTCGTCTTCAAATATGCGGACAGCCGCCTGTATGAGCAGGCCCGTGAAGACATATTCGGCAGCCAGATTAAGCGGGCCGCGCAGAACATGGCGGACTGGTATGGCCTGTCTGAAGTCAAATATAAGTATATGGATGAAGCTGAACTTAATAAGATTACGATATACTGGCAGTATGAATAACAGAAGATCCCTTACGCTTGGCCGGAACGTAAGGGATCTTATCTGCCGCTGCAAGTCTATAAAGTTATCAGATCCGCATCAAGAGAGTGCCTTATCCTGTCTACTATCTTATCCTTTGTCGTCTGGAAAACGGCGGAGAATTCGGAAGAGATACAGTCCTGCACCCGCTTGAGGTTGCTCTCATCGCTGGCGTTCAGGCTCTTGCCGTCCTGCTCCTTCCGCATCTTTTCAATCGTTATGCCTTTCCACATCTTAAGCCATTCATTACAGTCTCTGGACTTCATAACCTGGATATATTCTCTGTCACGTACTTTGCTGGAGCTGTCATACATTTCTTCCATTTCCGGCAGCTCATTGATCAGTTCGTCAGCCTGGCCTCTGGTCAGTATGCACCGCATTTTGTCCTCGTGCTCAGTTTTCACGTATAGCATTGTCGCTGCGTCGCCTATAGGCTGCAGCCAGTAATATTCCTGAGGCTTGCTCATGAAATCAGGAGTAGCGATCCTTTTGATAGAGCAGACTTTACTACAGCCATACACAACAACGTCATTAACCTTATACATTTTTACACCATACTTTCTTTCACTAAAGAGCCGTTTGAAAAAATTAAATTATTAAGCAAACAGCGGTTACATTTTTTATTATAGCATACTTTTAACAAAATTACTAATCTTGTAATGAAGTAAGTAATATCTGACTGTAGGATTACAATACATGTGTTACAACTGAATATTTAAAAAGCAGAGATACTGCCTTTTGTGTTATATTTTAGTCACCACAACAAAAACAAACAAAAAAGGAGTTCCCTGCTATGGCTAGTATAACACAAGATATGAGATACCGTCTATCCCTGATCCGATACGCTGAGAAGCATGGCGTCACCAAGGCCGCTGTCAAATTCAAGACCAACCGGCAGTATATCTACCGCTGGAAACGCCGCTTTGACGGCTCCATGGATTCCCTGCGTGACCGCTCCAGACGGCCTCACCATCACCCCAGCCAGCATACCCCTCAGGAGGCTAAGCTTATCTCGGATATGCGCCGCCGCAACCCGGATGCCGGACTGGTCGTCTTCTGGGTCAAGCTCAGGCAGCGCGGCTATTCCCGCTCCATCACCGGACTCTACCGCTTCCTCAAAAAACGGGGCATCATGGCCGTCCATCCGCCCAATCCAAAGTACATCCCCAAGCCCTATGAGCAGATGGAGTATCCCGGCCAGCGTATTCAGGTGGATGTGAAATTCGTCCCTTCCGCCTGCCTCAAAAACAGCAGGGTCATCGGGAAGCAGTTCTTCCAGTACACTGCCATTGACGAGTATTCCAGATGGCGCTTCGTGGAAGCCTTTGAGGAACACAGCACCTATTCTTCCGCGCAGTTTGTGGAACACCTCGTAAAAGCGTTCCCCCTCTCCATCGCGTGCATCCAGACGGATAATGGATCGGAGTTCACCAACCGCTTTACTTCTCACCGGGACAAGCCGACCCTCTTCCAAAAGCGCTTGGAAACACATGGGATAAAGCACAAGGTCATCCGTCCCTTTACCCCTCGTCACAACGGGAAGGTAGAGCGCAGCCATCGGAAAGACAATGAGCGTTTTTATGCGACCCATCTGTTCTATTCCTTTGAGGACTTTGCTGCGCAGCTGAAGGTGTATAACCGTAGGGACTATAACAATTTCCCCATGCGCCCTCTAGGCTGGAAAACACCGAATGAGGTCTTAAAGGATTATTTACGGTCACTGTAACAAATGTTTGACAAACCTACATGTAATGAAGTAAGTAATATCTGACTTAAAAATTAAAATATTTTTAGTTGAAAAAACTCGGAAACTGTAGTATAATTTTTACAATTTGTGCAGACAAAGATTGTCAGCAGCATATAGGGGAGGCGGTTGTGCTTGCACACACTGCCTTTTATTCTGCCGTAAGCAGATAGTGTGCGGCAATCCATAGTACCAAGGGGCAAATTATTCGTGCCCCGTCATCTAACATACAGATAAGGAAGGGAAAGGGTGGATATATGAAAGCATTTCTTATATTGGAGGACGGAACCGTCTTTACCGGAACCAGTATAGGTTCCAAAAAGGACATGATCAGTGAGATTGTGTTTAATACCTCGATGACAGGGTATCTTGAGGTGTTGACCGACCCTTCTTACGCCGGACAGGCCGTTGCTATGACCTATCCGCTCATCGGTAATTACGGCATTACCCCTGATATGGAATCGAAGAAGGCATGGCCTGACGGATATATCGTAAGAGAACTGTCCAGGACACCGAGTAATTTCCGGTGCGAGGGCTCTATACAGGAGTTCCTGGAAAGCCAGGATGTTCCGGGAATCGCAGGGGTGGATACCCGTGCTCTGACGAAGATTCTGAGAGAAAAAGGGACGATGAACGGAATGATTACCACGAATCAAGACTACGATCTGGATGAAATCATTCCAAAGCTAAAAACCTATTCAATCGGTGATGTCGTATCTAAAGCAACCAGCAGGGAAGCTTATATCTTAGAAGGCAGCGGTCCGAAAGTAGCACTTATGGATTTCGGAGCGAAACATAATATTGCCAGATCTTTAAATCGAAGAGGGTGTGAAGTGACCGTCTATCCGGCTGACACACCAGCTGAGACAATCATTCATTCTAATCCGGACGGAATCATGTTGTCAAATGGTCCCGGAGACCCGGAGACTTGCGTATCTGTCATTGAAGAAATCAAAAAGCTGTACAATACGAATATTCCGATTTTTGCCATCTGTCTTGGACACCAGCTTATGGCCCTGGCCAACGGCGGAAAGACATATAAGCTGAAGTACGGGCACCGCGGGGGAAACCATCCGGTCAAAGACCTGAGCAGCAACAGGGTGTACATCTCTTCGCAGAACCACGGTTATGCTGTGGACAAAAGCTCGCTGGATCCTTCGGTTGCCACGGAAGCGTTTGTGAATGTGAATGACGGGACGAACGAAGGGCTTGCCTATACCGGAAAGAACATATTTACCGTGCAGTTCCATCCGGAGGCATGTCCGGGGCCTCAGGATTCCGGTTACTTGTTTGACAGATTCATGGATATGATGAAAGGAGCACAATAATGCCCAGAAATACAGAGATTAAGAAAGTACTCGTGATAGGTTCCGGCCCTATCGTCATCGGACAAGCAGCAGAATTTGACTATGCGGGGACACAGGCATGCCGTTCTCTCAAAGAGGAGGGGCTTGAAGTCGTTCTTCTGAATTCCAACCCCGCGACCATCATGACGGATAAGGATATTGCAGACCGCGTCTATATCGAGCCTCTGACTGCTGAAGTGGTAGAACAGCTCATTCTGAAGGAGAAGCCGGACAGCGTCCTGCCGACGCTTGGAGGACAGGCGGCTCTTAACCTTGCCATGGAGCTGGATGAAAATGGTTTCCTGAGGAGAAATAATGTTCGCCTTATCGGTACGACTTCGGAGACGATTAAAAAGGCGGAAGACCGTCTGGAATTCAAAACGACGATGGAAAAGATTGGCGAACCATGTGCGGCATCCCTCGTTGTAGAGAATGTGGAAGACGGTGTGAAATTTGCAGAAAAAATCGGCTATCCGGTCGTACTGCGCCCGGCATATACGCTCGGCGGAAGCGGCGGCGGTATCGCGAAGGACCGGGAACAGCTTGTGGAGATACTGGAGAACGGACTCCGCCTCTCGCGTGTGGGGCAGGTGCTCGTAGAACGCTGTATCGCAGGCTGGAAGGAAATCGAATATGAGGTGATGCGCGACGGAAGCGGCAACTGCATTACAGTATGTAATATGGAAAATATCGATCCTGTCGGTGTACACACCGGTGACAGTATCGTAGTGGCCCCGTCGCAGACGCTTGGAGACAAAGAGTATCAGATGCTCCGCACTTCTGCACTGAACATCATCAGTGAACTGAATATCACAGGAGGATGTAACGTCCAGTACGCGCTGCATCCTGATTCGTTTGAATACTGCGTAATCGAAGTGAATCCCCGTGTAAGCCGTTCCTCTGCGCTGGCTTCTAAGGCGACAGGCTATCCGATAGCCAAGGTGGCCGCCAAGATAGCGCTCGGCTATACGCTGGATGAGATTAAGAACGCGGTTACGAAGAAGACGTATGCAAGCTTTGAGCCTATGCTTGATTATTGTGTCGTGAAGCTTCCGAGACTGCCGTTTGACAAGTTCATCAGCGCGAAGCGTACACTTACGACGCAGATGAAGGCGACCGGAGAAGTCATGAGCATCTGTGACAACTTTGAAGGCGCGCTGATGAAGGCCATCCGGTCTCTGGAACAGCACGTAGACAGCCTCATGTCGTATGACTTTACAGGGCTGACGAAAGAAGAGCTTCTGGAAGAATTGGAAAAGGTCGATGATATGCGTATCTGGAGGATTGCAGAGGCATTGCGAAAGGGCATCACCTTTGATGAGATTCACGGCGCGACGAAAATTGACAGATGGTTCATCGACAAGATTGCCATCCTGGTCGAGATGGAGCAGAAGCTTCAGAATACAACATTGTCCGCAGAAGTGCTTCAGGAGGCGAAGCGGATGGAATTTCCGGACAATGTCATCGCAAGGCTAACCGGCAATACGGAGCGTCAGATCCACGACATGCGCCACGAGTACGGAATAACGGCATCCTACAAGATGGTGGATACGTGTGCGGGCGAGTTTGCGGCCGAGACGCCGTATTACTACTCCGTGTTCGGAAGCGAAAATGAAGCAGAAGAGACAAGCGGCAGGAAAAAGGTGCTCGTGCTTGGCTCAGGTCCCATCCGAATCGGCCAGGGAATTGAATTCGACTTCTGTTCCGTCCACTGTACGTGGGCATTTGCCAAAGAGGGGTATGAGACGATTATCATCAACAACAATCCGGAGACGGTGAGCACAGACTTTGACATTGCAGACAAGCTGTATTTTGAACCTCTGACGCCGGAAGATGTGGAGAGCATCGTAGATTTGGAAAAGCCGGATGGGGCAGTGGTGCAGTTCGGCGGCCAGACCGCCATCAAGCTTACGGAGGCACTGATGAAGATGGGCGTTCCGATACTTGGAACATCTGCTGAGAACGTAGATGCGGCAGAAGACAGGGAACTTTTTGATGAAATTCTGGAAAAGTGCCAGATTCCAAGGCCTACAGGCGGGACGGTATACACGGCGAAGGAAGCGAAAGAGGTGGCAAACCGCCTTGGCTATCCGGTGCTCGTAAGGCCTTCTTATGTACTTGGCGGGCAGGGCATGCAGATAGCCATCAATGACCATGATATAGACGAGTTCATCGGGATTATCAACCGGATAGCACAGGACCATCCGATTCTCGTAGACAAATATCTGCAGGGCAAGGAAATAGAAGTCGATGCTGTATGTGACGGTGAGGATATCCTCATACCGGGTATTATGGAACATATTGAACGGGCAGGTATCCATTCCGGTGACAGCATCTCTGTCTATCCGGCGCAGAGCATCACTGAAAAGACGAAAAAGACGATTGAAGATTATACGAGGAAACTGGCACGGTCGCTGCACGTCATCGGCCTGATCAACATCCAGTTTATCGTGTGCGGTGAAGATGTCTATGTCATAGAGGTGAATCCCCGTTCCAGCCGTACGGTTCCTTATATCAGCAAAGTGACCGGCATACCGATCGTACCGTTGGCCACGAAGGTGATTATCGGCTGTAAGCTGAAAGACCTTGGCTACACGCCGGGGCTTCAGCCGGAGGCAGACTATTATGCGGTGAAGATGCCGGTATTCTCATTTGAGAAGATCCGCGGGGCGGACATCAGCCTCGGCCCGGAGATGAAGTCCACAGGAGAGTGCCTTGGCATTGCGAAGACATTTGACGAAGCGTTGTATAAGGCGTTCCTGGGTGCAGGCATCAAGCTGCCGAAGCACAAAAATATGATAATAACCGTACGAGATGAAGACAAGCCGGATGCAGTAGAAATCGGGCGCCGCTTTGAGAAGATCGGCTACCGCATCTTTGCCACACGCAGTACGGCAGAGGCTATGAACAGAGCGGGGGTCAAGGCCAATCCGGTCAACAAGATAGAGCAGGAATCACCGAACCTCATGGATCTGATACTCGGTCATAAGATAGATCTGGTCATCGATACCCCGCCGCAGGGCGCGGACCGGTCGAAGGACGGCTTCGTAATAAGAAGGAACGCGATAGAGACCGGAGTCAATGTACTGACTGCGATAGATACGGCAGAAGCACTTATCACCAGCCTTGAAAATACAGATATAAGAAAACTGACATTGGTAGATATTGCAAAAATATAGTTAAAAGGGGACGTAATCTTTTTCAAAAGGGTTACGTCCCCAATTGCGTTTTGCCCTGTACCTAAATGCGATGTTGCGTTTTGGAACGTGGGGCAAAAGTTAAGATTTTTTGAATTTTTAAGGTTTACTACACATTAGGCGGAAAATATTGTAGAATATTTTTCAGTATAGATGATTTGTGAAAGTGGGAGCTGAGTACATGTATAAAGTATTGGTTGTTGAAGATGATAAGACTATCGCTGGTGCCCTTGAGAGGCACTTGTCTAAATGGGATTATGAGGTCCGCTGCGTGGAAGACTTCAAGAATGTGATGAACGTGTTTGTGGAGTATGACCCTCAGCTTGTGCTGCTGGACATCGCGCTGCCGTTTTTCAACGGTTTCCACTGGTGTACGGAGATGCGCAAGGTGTCAAAGGTGCCGATTGTCTTTATCTCGTCGGCAAATGACAATATGAATATCGTGATGGCAATGAATATGGGCGGAGATGAATTCATTGAAAAGCCGTTTGATCTGAATGTCGTTACGGCGAAGGTACAGGCGCTGCTAAGAAGGACATATTCGTTCCAGGGGGCGCTCAATGTGATAGAACACAAAGGGGTGCTGCTGAATCTGAACGATGCCACGGTTATCTACCGGGAAGAGAGGTTGGAACTCACGAAGAACGAATTCAAGATTCTCCAGTCGCTGATGGAACATGCGGGCCAGATTGTGTCCCGGGATGACATAATTGAACGGCTCTGGGAGAGCGATGAATTCATCGATGACAATACGCTTACGGTCAACGTGGCAAGGCTGCGCAAAAGATTGGAGCCGATAGGGCTCGGAGATATGATTATAACAAAAAAAGGAATAGGGTACATGGTGGAAGTATGAAGCTGTTATGCGAATATCTGAAAGAACATATCAAATCCGTCTGTCTCTATACCGGATTCATCGGCGTATTTTCTATTATCTTTTATCTGTGCAACGTTCCGATCGATGCCGTCCTGTACGCATTTCTGCTGTCTGTCATCTGGCTTGCGGTATACGGGACTGTGGGCTATCTAAGGTATTCGGGCAGGCACAGGATGCTACTGGAAGCGGAGCGAAGGATTCGGGCAGATTGGGCAGAGCTGCCGGAAGCGGCCGGCATCCTCGAGGAAGATTACCAGAGGATTTTGAAAACGCTTTTTGAAAGCAAGGCAGAGATACAATCAGAAGGAGAGATAGCCCGGCAGGAGATGATAGATTATTACAGCCTGTGGGCACACCAGATTAAGACGCCGATTGCGGCTATGCGTGTGCTCCTGCAGTCGTGGGAGGAGGAGCGGACACCGGAAGGAAATATGCACTTGAAAGGGCTGAAGCTGGAACTGTTCAAGATAGAGCAGTACGTTGAGATGGTGCTGTCCTATCTCCGCCTCGGCAGCATGTCTTCTGATATGGTGCTGCAATGGTACGGGCTGGACGATATCGTGAGACAGGCCGTCCGCAAATATTCCCAGATGTTCATCCTGCAGAAGATCAAGCTCCAATTTACACCGTCTGCAGAGATGGTGCTGACGGATGAAAAATGGCTCGTGTTTGTAGTGGAACAGCTGCTTTCCAACGGCCTCAAATATACGAAGTCCGGCAGTATCTCCGTGCATATGGGTCAGAACAGAGACGTTAAAGTGCTCGTTATAGAAGATACAGGAATCGGAATCCAGGCAGAGGACCTTCCACGCGTGTTTGAAAAAGGATTTACAGGTTATAACGGACGGAAGGATAAGAAGTCCACTGGCATCGGCCTGTATCTGTGCAAGACGGTCATGGACAAGCTCGGGCACAGCCTGTGGATTGAGTCGGAGGTCGGCGCCGGCACGAAAGTATACCTGTCTCTGGAAAGAAAAGAAATGGTACCGGAATAGGCGGTATCTTACACGAATGTAAGGTTAGAATCAGGAAATGTAAGTCAAATCAATGGCAGGACATTTCCTTCTTTTATTATAATGGACTTGTAAATAAGAACTGACAGAAAGGTAGGTAGGATACATGTCATTATTGGATGTCAAAAATGTCAAGAAAATATACACGACCCGCTTTGGAGGGAATCAGGTGGAGGCGCTTAAGAATGTGAGCTTCTCTGTCGAGCCGAGAGAATATGTGGCTATCATGGGAGAGTCCGGATCCGGGAAGACGACACTTCTGAATATACTGGCCTCCCTGGATAAGCCTACAAGCGGAAAAGTGTACCTGAAAGGAAATGATATGGCCAAGGTGAAGGAAAAGGAGCTTGCAGCTTTTCGGCGGCAGAATCTTGGGTTCGTGTTTCAGGACTTCAATCTTTTGGATACGTTTTCTCTTAAGGATAATATCTTCCTTCCGCTGGTTCTTTCCGGTAAAAAATATGAGGAGATGGAAAAGAAGCTTGCGCCGATAGCCGAACGCCTTGGGATAAAAAGCCTGCTGGACAAATTCCCATATGAAGTGTCCGGAGGACAGAAGCAGCGGGCGGCCGTGGCAAGAGCCATCATAACGAAGCCGCAGCTTATTCTTGCAGATGAGCCGACGGGTGCGCTGGATTCGAGAGCAGCGGATGAGCTGATGAATCTCTTCAGCGTCATCAACAACGACGGACAGACGATACTCATGGTGACGCACAGCGTGAAGGCTGCCAGCAATGCAAAGCGGGTGCTCTTCATCAAGGACGGGGAGGTATTCCATCAGCTGTACAGAGGGAACCTGACGAACGAGCAGATGTACCAGAAGATTGCAGACACGCTGACTGTTCTGACAACAGGAGGTGAAAGGGGTGAATAAGTCCATATATTCCAAACTGGCTGTGACGAATATCAAGAACAACCGGAAGACCTATCTGCCCTACATTCTCACGGCAGTCCTGACAGTGATGATGTATTATATCATGGATGCCCTTGCGAGAAATAAAAGCGTAGGGGATGGCACTCTGAGAATGTGCCTGAATTATGCGCTTGGCGTCATTATCGTATTCGCGGTCATCTTCCTGTTCTACACGAACAGTTTCCTGATCAAGCGCAGGAAGAAAGAGATAGGCGTGTACAATATCCTCGGAATGGGGAAGAGGCATATCGCAAAGATGCTTGCAGTGGAATCGTTCATTACAGCAGCGGCAAGTATAGCTGCAGGTCTCGTATCAGGCATAATTTTCAGCAGGCTGATGTATCTCATTTTGCTGAAGCTCCTCCACTATAACGTAAATATGACATTTGATATATCACCGGTATCTGTTGTGCGCACCATCGTGCTCTTTGCCGCCATATTTTCGCTCACACTGCTCTATAATCTGATGCAGATTCATCTGGCGAATCCGGTGGAACTGCTGCGGGGCGGGAACCAGGGAGAGAAAGAGCCCAAGACCAAGATTCTGATGACTATTTTCGGAGTCGTCACGATAGGAGTCGGCTACTATATAGCAATCGCTACGGAATCTCCGCTCCAGGCGCTTATGCTGTTCTTCGTGGCAGTCATCTGTGTCATACTCGGCACATACGCACTGTTTACTGCCGGCAGCATCGCGCTGCTCAAAGCGCTGCGCAAGAAAAAGTCGTTCTACTACAAGACGAAGCATTTCACCTCTGTATCAGGCATGATATACCGGATGAAACAGAATGCGGTAGGGCTGGCCAATATCTGCATCCTGAGCACGATGGTACTTGTGATGATTTCGACGACGGTATCCCTGTATGCGGGAATGGACGATATAATGAACACCAGATTCCCGGAACAGTTCAAAGTAACCAATTATGCTGCGAGTGAGGAAGGGATCGAAAAGACAGATCGTATCATCCGGGAAGAGACAGAGAAAGCCGGCGTCACGATAAAGGATATCATCTCATACCGTTCCGGAGAGATGAGCGCGATTCTGGAAGGAGACAAGGTAAAGCTGAAAGAAAGCGGAAACTATGATGTGAACGACGTGATCGAATTAAGCGTCATACCGCTGGAGGATTACAATAAATATGAAAAAACGGACGTATCTCTAAAAAATGATGAGATTCTCGTATACATGACGGGACGGACGTATGGCAAAGAAAAAATTCAGATAGGCAGCAGGCAATTCAAAGTGGCCGAAGAGCTAAAAGACATGGCGCTGGAGAAGAAAAACGATTCCAATGTTGTGGAGCATCTCTTTATCGTAGTACCCAGTCTTAAACATGCGGAGGACATCACGGACGAAGCCTACGGCAGCAGCGAGATGGATGAGGCGTGGATACAGAAGATGGGAAATATACGTTACACCGTCCGCATTGATTTCGACGGGAATGGCAAGAAGGAACTCAGTGCGATGGAGGCCATGGGTGACCGGATCGTATCGGAGGCAGCGCCGTCATTCTGCGAAAGCAGGGAAATGAGCATCGAAAGCTTTTATCTGTTGTATGGGGGGCTGCTGTTCATCGGAATATATCTCGGGCTGATGTTCCTGATGGCGACGGTGCTTATCATCTACTATAAGCAGATATCAGAGGGCTTCGACGACAAAGAACGCTATCAGATTATGCAGAAAGTCGGCATGAGTAAAAAAGAAGTGAAGCGATCCATCAGAAGCCAGGTGCTTACCGTATTCTTCCTTCCGCTGGTAGTTGCAATCATCCACATAGCTGTCGCGTTCAAGGTAATCACAAGGATGCTGGAAACATTGAATTTCGTAAATGTACCGTTGTTCTTCACCTGTACGATAATAACTGTCGTGGTATTCGCAATATTTTATGCTATTGTATTCGCAATTACGGCAAGAGAGTATTATAAGATCGTCAATTAACGGAATTTCGAAAGGGGTCAGACCCCTCTGCACAGAGGGGTCTGACCCCTTTCAAAATTTCACACACTTGAATTTTTGAATACACTATATTACAATGAATCTATCAAGCTATTACATAGTCAAAGACCCCGCTGCAGGCAACGGGGCATAAAAGTTGCAGTGCAGCGAGCTGTGGGGTTGCCCCCACTTGGCTCGTTGCCTTCGCGAGAATAAAGGAGGAAGCAGAATGACAAAAACAGGAGAAAGGGAAATAGTTACGGTGGAACATGTCAACGGCGGCGCCGGATTTATCATGAAAGAGGCGCTGATTAGCCAGGAACAGCTCGGAGAGCACTGCAAGATGTTCAGCCGTGTGACTTTAAAGCCTAACTGTGAGCTCGGATATCATGAGCATCACGGAGAGACAGAGACGTATTATATATTAAGCGGAAGAGGGATGTATGACGACAATGGCAAGGCGGTACCGGTAGAAGCGGGAGACGTGACATTCTGTAAGGACGGGGACGGACATGGCCTGAAGAATACAGGGACCGAAGACCTTTCCTTCGTGGCATTGATTCTGAAACTGTAAGTTTAAGTAAAGTGGCTGCGGACTGGGAGCCGGGTGGCATCTGCTCCGATGCGTCCGAGGCTCCGACTATTTCACGTATCCCTAACCCTGCGGAATGCGCGCCGATTGCGGCTTGCATCCCGCAGGATAAGGGCTACGGAAAGGATTCTCCGCCTCTTCCGCTTACACCTGCGCATCTCCCACCCGGCTCCCCGCCCGCTATCTACTTCACATAACAAGGGCGAGGATGGCTGTGTGACGTTACTGGCCCGCGGATGGCCGCTGGCTGCGTGAGATGAATGATAAAATATAACAAGCTTAATGTGAATAACACAAAGAGCAGATGAATGATAAGAGTTTTGCTGGTCCAGATGAATCAGGCTGGCGAATAGGTTCGTTGTTAAGCAATTGCAGCGAGGCGAGCACGCCGTTGCTGCAAGAAGAGCCGGAATCAGGCAAGGGATGTCATCTCATAAACATCCTCGTACCTGATTCCGGCTCTTCTTCATATTAGAATTTCTTTTCGGCAAAGGGCTTAGCCCTTTATCACTATGCTGACACAACCAAATCCCTTCCATCAGCCAGTAGCGTTACACAACCGCCCCCGCCCATGCCAGTAAAGTAGATAGCCGATGGGGAGGTATGGGACAGATGCGAAGGTATAAGCGGAAGGGACGGAGAATCCTCGCCAGATTCCTTGGCTTGTGGGGTGAGAGCCGCTATCGGCGAACACCCCGCAGGCTTAGGAATCTGTGTGATAGTCGCAGTTCCCGGACGCATCGGAGCATCTGCCCCATACCTCCCCATCGGCGCCCTAGTTTACTAAACCTCCAAATAACCTCGAAGGCAGGCCATCAGCCTGTCGTTGTCTTCCGGATCCATGATGCAGAACCGGATATACTCTCCGTCCAGGCTCCGGAATGAGGAACAGTCGCGTATCATGAGACCCTGACGGATTGCATGCTCGAATGCGTCAGAAGAAGTGAGCCCTTCCCTAAGGAGCCTGACGAGGATAAAGTTGGCATACGGGCGGTAGGTTTTCACGCCCTTCCATGTACGGAGCTCGTTGAACAGACGGGTACGTTCGGAATCTATCAGGTTCCACGTCTTTTGGATATACGTGTCATCTTCGAGCATGAGCCTGCCGGCAAAGGCGCCGATGCTGCTCAAGCTCCACGGATTCTGGTGCCGGTGCAGGACGTCGAGGAACGCCCTGCTGCTCGTGATACCATATCCGAAACGAAGGCCGGGGGCTGCAAAATATTTGGACACCCCGCGGATGACCATAAAGTTGTCGTACTTCGGTACGAGCCCGATAGCGGTGATGGCTTCCGGCTCCGGAGCAAACTCGGCATATGTCTCGTCAATCATGACGAAGATGCCTCTCTCCCTGCAGAACCGGAGGATCTCCTCAAGCTGCGCGCAGGCAAGTGCCGAGGAGGTAGGGTTGTTCGGATTGCAGATGACAAGCAGCCCGGTGTCCGGGGCAAGGGCGTCCAGAAGGTCCGGCACGTCGAGGGCAAAGTCCTTTTCTTCCCTCAGATTGTAATATTCCAGCGTACCGCCGACGAGAGAGAGCTCCCTGGCATATTCAGAGTAGGTAGGGCCTATGACGAGCGCCTTTTTCGGTCGCAGACCGCTGATGAGAAGAGAAATCAGCTCGGTAGAACCGTTCCCGACTACGATGTGCTCCGGGTCTGCATGACAATAGGCGCCGATGGTGTCCCTGAGCCGGGCATAATTCCGGTCAGGATACCGGGTGATTACATCCAGGTTGGATGCAAGCTGCTCCTTCACATGCTCAGAGAGGCCGAGCGGATTGACATTAGCGCCGAAACTTACGATATCCTCCTGCGGTATGTGGTAGTACTGCGAGATCTGTTCAATATCACTTCCATGAAATTCAGGTTTTTTATCCATATCTATACTTCCTGTCTACATATTTTCAAGATTTTGTATCTACAGCATTGCCATCTCAGCCAGAACAATGCTATAATTCATTATAATATGTTTTTAGAAAAATGCAACGAAAGAAGCAGGTGGCAGGCTTGAAAAACAAAATTCAGAAATTTTCCAAGGGTGACTTCCATAATGCACATCCTGATGTTCTCTTCCAGGAAACCAATCTCGTTATGATTATCGGAGAAGGTGAAGTGTACAGGGGAAGTTTTTCTGTGAAAAGCCAGACAGAGGGGAATATACGGGGGTTGATATACCCGTCTTCTTTTCGTGTTCATTTTAAAGACCAGGGATTTGACGGAAATCCTGCAAGAGTAGAATTTACTTATGATGGCAGAGGATTACGTCCCGGGCATGTGGAGGAAGGCAAGTTTACGGTTGTCTGCAACGGGGGAGAGTATGAACTTTCCTTTACTGCTATTATCGAGAAACCGTATGTGATGACTTCTTACGGCAAAGTACAGAGCACAGATGATTTCAGAAAACTGGCAATCAAAGATTTTTCGGAGGCAGGACGGCTGTTCCGCTCCAGAGAATTTTATGAAATATTAAAATATGAGAACGAGAGGATCTTCTACCTGTACGACAACATGAGGAAATGGTCCCTCGGCGAGCAGGCGATGGAGGAATTCCTTGTCGGCATCAAACAGAAGGAGTGCATCTTCCTCACCCTTCCCGGAGAAGGCATGCTGTTTGAAGATATTGAAGAGTCCACAAAAGGCACGCTTACGCTCATGAAGAATACATGGGGATTCATGCCAATCAAGGTGGAGGCGGAGGAGAGGTTCATCAAAGTGCTCCGTCCCGAGCTCAGCACGGAAGACTTCGTCGGCAATACGTACGAGGTAGAATATCTCGTAAGACCAGAGCATCTGCACGGCGGAAGGAACTTCGGCGCATTGAAGTTCATCACGCCGTATGAGACACTCATATACGAGGTAGAAGTGCTGCAGAACCAGGATTATGACGAAGATCACCGTATGAAGGAACTGCTGGAGGCCCAGATTCTGAAGGGGTATGTCGGTTATGTGGCCGGAAGGGTGGAACTGAACAACTGGGTGGAAAGTGCAATCGAGAAGATGGCGGCACTGCGTAAGATGGATCCCCAGAGCGAGACGCTGCAGCTTCTGCAGGCCCATATATATGTGATTGGCAACAAGGCGGAAGAGGCGAAATGGATACTTGAAAACTATAATTACAACCGGTTCGCCATAGGGAAAGACCCGGTAACGAACTGCTACTATCTCTATCTCACGGCGCTCATCAGAGGCAAAGGTAGTCACGTAGACAGGGTCCTCGACGAAATAGGAAAGACCTATATGCGGCATCAGGATTCCTGGCCGCTTCTCAGCATGTTGATCAACCTGGACCCCAGGTACCGCAATCCGTATAAACGGATTGAAGTGCTGGAACAGCAGTTCAGCTTTGAGATTCATGAGGTGCTCTTCTATCTGGCGGCATACGAGTGCTATAAAGAAAAGCCGACATTGCTGAAAAAGTTAGGCGAATTTGAGATACAGGTGCTCAATTTCGCGTCAAAATACAGATTGATGACGAAAGAGCTGGCTCTGTATGTCGCCAATTTTGCCAGCCAGCAGAAGAATTACAGCGATGCCTTGTTCCGCATTCTGGAACGAATCTACAAGATGTACAGCGAGACAATGATATTGAATACAATCTGCACGCTGCTGATCAAGGGCAACAAGAGCCAGCAGCGTTATTTCGAGTGGTATAAGCGGGCTGTGGACGCAGAACTTAAGATAGCGCAGCTGTATGAATACTATATGGTGACGATAGAGGAAGAGCGGGTGAGAGGCCCGCTTCCGAAGTCCATCTTCCTGTACTTTATGCACGGCAATACGCTCGATTATAAAAAGGCGGCATTTCTGTATGCCAACCTGATTACTTTTGAAGAGGAAGGGAGCGACCTGTATCTGAGCTACAGAGAGCAGATGGTCGCCTTTGCGTGGGATCAGCTGGAGAAGCGCCACATCACAGAGCCGCTGAAAATCCTGTACAAAAGATTCTTAAGGGAAGATGAGATGAATGCAGAACGGATGGAAGCACTGCATGATATCTGCTTTGCCTATGAAATCACGACAAAGGTGCGCAACATGAACTGCGTGCTGGTCATAGAGAAGGACGGCAATGTCCGCCAGAGGATTCCTTACGATGAGGAGGACGGCGCGGTTATCTTCCTGTATGATAAGGAGTCAAGAGTCGTGTGGGAGTCCCTGGAAGGAAGGCATTATACGGATTCCATCGCATACGAGACGAAAAGGCTGTTCTATGAGCCACGTTTTCTCGACATGTATAAAAAGTATGCGGCCCATGCCGGCATATGGAAGCATGAGGAGAAGAAGCAGGAGGCAACTTTTGAAAATATCAGGCAGATGGGAATGGACGCGTTTGATGAAAAAGACATTTTCCGGCTCTGCAGCAAACGGATAAGGGAGGATAACTATGAGGAGGATGAATTCTTAAGCTACCTCTGTTTCGAGTTGTTTAAGAAGGAGCAATATGACAAGGCTACGCTCATGTATCTGGCCAATTACTACTGCGGAGCTACGTCCGATATGAAAAAGCTCTGGAAGGTTCTGAAAGATTATGGGATTCCGGCCAATAAGGTGGGCGAACGCATTATTACTCAGATGGTCTTTTCTGAAGACCTGTTCAGGGAGGAAGATATATTTGAAGATTATTATCTCTCTGACAGCGTGTATTTCCGGCTTAAGCAGGCATATCTCGCCTATGTCTCCAGAGAATTCATGCTGCGGGGACGAAAGACCGGCAGAATCGTGTTCGACATCATCATACACGAGTGTGAGAAGAAAGAGGAACTGCCAGACATCTGCAAGATAGCGTTGTTGAAATACTTTTCCACACAGGATTATACGGCAGGCGAGGAGCCGGTTCTCCACGGAGTGCTCAGGGAAATGTGCGAGAAGCAGCTTGTATTCCCATGCTATCTGAATTATAAGGAATCCTGGCTGAGGGAGAACCAGCTTTATGACAAAGTTATAATCGAGTACCAGGCCACGCCGGGAAGCCGGGTGGAACTTCACTATAAGATGAAACAGGGAAGAAGAGAAGAGCTGGGCTATCGGATGGAAGTGATGACGCCTGCATATGAGAACATCTATGTCAAGCAGTTTATCCTGTATACGGACGAGAGCATCAGCTATTACTTCAAAGAGACGGACGGCAGACAGAGCATAACGACAGAGAAAGAGACGCTGGCCAATGTCAGGGAAGCTTCCGGCACAGGAAAGTTTGGCAGGCTGAATACGATGGCTGCCATGAGTCCTGCAAGCAAGAAGAAGGCGATGCTCCTGTATAAGGAGGAAGAGATTATGGCGGAAGAAATATATAAGATATACTAGGAGAGGAGGAGATGGTAATGAATAAGGGGAGCATGCTCGGCTATGATCTGAACGAGAAGAGCTGTCAGATAAGTTATTATGATGAGACAAGAGACGAACCGGTGACATTGGAAGTCGCGGTGGACAATTACCAGATTCCTCTGATGCTTGGTTATTTCAGGGACCGGTGGGTGTATGGGAAAGAGGCAAAGAGGCTGGCGACCGTCAATGAGGGATGCACGGTCTCAGATCTTTTTAACCGGGCCGTCAGGCAGGAAAAAGTGAGAGTAGGGGCCAAGACGCATGATGCGGTATGGCTGCTCGCCAAGTTCATCAGCCTGTCACTTGAAGAATTTGAGAAGATAACGTACATCACCTTTTCTGTACCGGATAATAACATTGATATGACGAAGATGCTGAAAGGTATCGGCAGGCATCTCGGCATAGAGAAGGAGCACATATGTGTCCAGGACTATAAGGAAAGCTTCTGCCAGTATATGTTCTATCAGCCCAAGGAGCTGTGGCAGTACGAATCGGCCTTGTTTTACTGTGATGCGCAGGAAATCAAGGCGTATATGCTGCGCCGGCTGAACACGGTGACCGGACGGGGGAACGAGAAGTTCGTCACGGTGGACGAAGTGGCGAACGCCCGTATGAAAGAGCTGGAGGCTATCTATCCGGTACTGAATGTGGACAAGGCAAAAGACGCGGACGGCAGATTCAAGACGTTCATACAGAGTGTGTTCGAGAAAAAAGTCGTCTCTTCCGTGTACCTGACAGGGGAGGGGTTCGAGAACAACTGGTATCCGAATTCACTGAAAGTGCTGTGCAACGGCAGGAGGGCGTTTCTGGGAAACAACCTGTACAGCAAAGGAGCATGCTATACGTCTATCCGGAAATGCCGCGATTATGATGAAGGACCGGTCTATCTGGACGAGACGAAGATGACCGAACAGATATGCCTGCGCATGCGGGTCAACGGGCAGGAAGGATGGCATCCTATCGTGTCATGGGGGACGCATTGGTATGAAGCGGACGGACAGTGGGAAGTGATACTGGAAGATACGTCGGACGTCGAGATTCATATCGAGACGCTCGCCGCAGGCGACCTTAAGGTAGAGACCGTGCAGCTGGAAGGGCTTCCGGACAGGAAAGACTATTCCCTTCGTCTTCTGATCGAGACGATGTTTCTGGATGAGAGGACGTGCAGGCTCAAATTCAAGGATATCGGATTCGGCGAATTCTATCCGCCTACAGGCTTTCAGGTAGAGAAGGAGATACATTTAGGAGGAATCAATGGGCAGTTTAATTCTATGTCATAAGAAAAAAGCAAAACAGCCGTATGAGATTACGAGAATTCATGTCCGCATATATACGATAGAAGAGCTGTGCTATTACATCTGCAATAACCTCTACCTGATTGATTATACGATAATGAATACTCAGCTCTGCGACTGGATCGAGCAGGAGCTCGAACTGAAGGCGCTGGCAGAAAGGCTCCGCCAGGAGATTACGCAAAACTGCTCGGTGGAACAGTTCGTGCTGACGATACTGAAGGAATCCACGATATATTCACAGTCCGACATCAACAAGATACAGGGCATCCTGGAGCACCTGCAGAATCAGAACGATGTGGAGCGGGAGAAGTACAAGGCGGACAGCCTGCTCAAGAGCGGGGAATATGCCTCTGCCATCCTTGTGTACCAGGCTATCGTAAGCAAGGAGTGGGACGACTCGCTGGACAAGGCCTTTTATGGCCGTGTCTACGGCAGCCTTGGCACGGCATACGGCCGTCTGTTCCTATATGAGGAAGCGGCGAGGATGTACCAGGAGGCATACCGTCTGTGCGAGGAGCCGCAGATGCTTAAAGCCTATATCTACAGCTGCTACAGGGGGATGCCGGAGGAACAGTTCGTGAAGATGATGTCAGGCAATCCCGCGTATCTGAGCACTGCCTCTCTGCTGAAAGAGGATGTCAAGAGGATACGCAGGGAGATTAATATGGAGATAAGCATAGAGCAGCTGGACCAGTGGAAAAAAGAATACCGCAGGATTGACAAGAATCATGGAATATGCTAATATAACAGAGCGATTTAGTGTGGTAAAGTAATCAACTGATGAACTGGTAAAACAGTACAGCGGATGAGACGCCCGTAATATTGCAGATGAGGAGGAAGCATTTATGAAAAGAAAATTAGCGGTATTATTAGTTCTTGTGATGGTTGCAGGGATGGCGGCTGCAGGATGTGGAAATAAAGAAGAGAAGTCGGACGCCAAGACAGACAGCGCGAAAGAAGAGAAGGCAGACAATGGCGACGATACCTTTGTGGTGGGATTTGACGCCGCGTTCCCGCCGTACGGATACAAAGATGACAACGGAGAATATGTAGGCTTTGATCTTGACCTTGCGCAGGAAGTGTGTGACAGAAACGATTGGGAACTGAAAAAGCAGCCCATAGACTGGGATTCAAAGGATATGGAGCTCAGCTCCGGGACGATCGACTGCATCTGGAACGGATTTACGATGAATGGAAGAGAAGACAAATATACGTGGTCTGAGCCATATGTAGATAACAGCCAGGTAATCGTTGTACCAGAGGATTCCGACATTAAGGAATTCAAAGACCTGGCAGGCAAGATGGTAGAAGTGCAGGCCGATTCTTCCGCATTACATACGCTTGAGAGCGACGACAAAGAAGAGGGCGGACAGGCAGAGCTGGCAGCTACGTTCGGGGCATTGAACCAGGTGGCAGATTACAACACCGCGTTCATGGATCTGGAATCAGGAGCATGTGAGGCGATTGCTATGGACGTCGGCGTAGCCAATTACCAGATTGACAGCAGGGGCGGCGGATTCCGGCTGCTGGATGAAAAGCTGTCCACAGAACAGTACGGCGTAGGGTTCAAAAAAGGAAATGAGGAGCTGCGTGACACCGTTCAGAAGACATTGGATGCGATGGCAGAAGACGGCACTTTGGACAAGATAGTAGAGAAATGGGCCGACGGCGGCATCAGCGCAGATGCAATCTGCCTTGGCAAATAAGCCCAGCCAGGGATTGACTGCACATAACAGAGGCCAGGCCGGACAGGCCTGGCCTCTTTCGGACTGAGAGAAGATATGGATGAAGAATGTGATACGGAGGAAGATTAGATGAATGTGGCTTTGATTGTAAAACAGCTGGCCGGAGGTATGGTCGTATCGATAGAGATATTTGTGGCGACGCTGATATTTTCGCTGCCCCTCGGACTGATCGTAGCGTTCGGAAGGATGTCCAGGATCAAGCCCGTACAGTGGATTACAAAGCTGTACATATCAGTGATGCGGGGGACGCCGCTCATGCTTCAGCTGATGGTCGTCTATTATGGCCCCTATTATCTGTTCGGGATGCGCATATCGGCTTCGTACCGGCTGACGGCAGTTCTGATCGGGTTTGCGATTAACTATGCCGCATATTTTGCAGAGATTTACAGAGGCGGCATCGAATCTATATCGGCAGGGCAGTATGAGGCGGCTCGTGTGCTCGGCTATACGAGGCCCCAGACCTTTTTCCGTATCATACTGCCACAGGTGATGAAACGGATCCTTCCGTCGGTCACAAATGAGGTGATAACGCTCGTAAAGGATACGTCCCTGGCTTTTGTCGTGGCGGTCCCTGAGATGTTCACGACCGCCAAGCAGATTGCGGCGGCCCAGACTTCCATGACTGCCTTCGTAGCGGCAGGCATCTTCTATTATGTGTTCAACCTGATAGTGGCGGTGGTGATGGAAGCGATTGAAAATAAGATGAGTTATTACCGGTAGGAGGATATGGCATGAGTCTGTTGGAGATGAAAAATATTAAGAAAAGCTTTGGCGATACGGAAGTGCTGAAAGACATATCGCTCACCGTAGACACGGGAGAGGTGCTCGGAATCATCGGGCCCTCTGGTTCCGGGAAATCTACGCTCCTTCGGTGCGCCACGAACCTGGAGTCGCCCGATTCAGGAGAGATACGCTATGAAGGCACGTTCGGACTCGTGTTTCAGAACTTCAACCTGTTTCCACACTATTCAGTCATGAAAAACATCATAGACGCACCGTTGAAGGTACAGAAAAGAAAAAGAGAAGAAGTCGTCGCAGAGGCGAGGAAGCTGCTTGGAAAGATGGGGCTGGAGGGCAAAGAGGAGTCCTATCCATACCAGCTGTCCGGAGGACAGCAGCAGAGGGTGTCCATTGCAAGGGCGCTGGCTATGAATCCGGATATCCTGTTCTTTGATGAACCTACGTCTGCACTGGATCCGGAACTGACAGGAGAGATTCTTAAGGTTATCAAGGACCTGGCGGCCGAACATATGACGATGGTAATCGTTACCCATGAGATGAACTTCGCGAAAAACGTGTCGGACCATATCATATTCATGGACGACGGGTACATTGCAGAGCAGGGGACCCCTGAGGAGGTCTTTGGATCATCAAACGAGAGAATGCAGGAGTTCCTTGGAAAATTTGGTTAAAACTTATAAGTGCCAGTGAATCTATACCTTATTGAACTACTAATGTTGAATAAGGTATAAGAAATACTTATGAATTCTCGTGCAATAAATAATGAATAAGAATTTGTTCAAGGCAGACGGGATTATTGCTTTTCCGTCTGCCTTGTATTATACTTATACGTGCATAAGGCGTCTTAGCGGGATTGCCATATCAGCCTCCGCTAATCAAGCCTTTGGTTTCAGATGATAAAACAAGAAAAGGATGGGTGTTAGTATGCAGAAATTAGAGCAGTTATATGAAGGAAAAGCCAAAAAAGTCTTTAAGACAGAAGATCCAGATATTGTAATTGTAGACTATAAAGATGATGCGACAGCATTTAATGGAGAAAAAAAGGGAACAATCGTAGGTAAGGGCGTCATCAACAACCGGATGACGAACTACGTATTCCAGGTGCTTGAAAAAGAAGGAGTGCCGACCCACTTTGTAGAAGAGCTGAGCGACAGGGAGACGGCGGTGAAGAAAGTGGAGATCGTACCGCTTGAAGTTATCGTCCGCAATGTAGCGGCAGGGAGCTTCTCCAAGAGACTTGGAATCGAAGAAGGGACGAGCCTGCTGGCGCCCACGCTCGAATTCAGCTATAAAGACGACGACCTCGGAGATCCGCTGATCAATGACTACATGGCAATCGCGATTGGCGCGTCTACAAGGGAAGAGATTGAGAAGATTACAGAGTATACGTTCAAAGTCAATGAAGTGCTCAAAAAGTTCTTTGCAGACGCAGGAATCGAGCTGATCGACTTTAAGATTGAATTCGGAAGATTCCACGGGGACGTTATCCTGGCGGACGAGATCTCTCCAGATACGTGCCGCCTTTGGGATATTAAGACACATGAGAAGCTGGACAAGGATCGTTTCCGCCGGGATATGGGCAATGTGGAGGATGCATATCAGGAAGTGTTCAGAAGAATCGGCATAAAATAGTAAGGAGCTTAAACATTCATGAACCAGTTTGAAAAGGTCACAACAGGTATGGGAGAAGAATGTGGTGTATTTGGAGCCTATGATATGGATGGGGGCGATGTGGCCTCCACCGTATATTATGGGCTTTTTGCATTACAGCACCGCGGGCAGGAAAGCTGCGGCATAGCAGTGACAGACACATATGGGGAAAGAAAAGTACGCTCGAAGAAAGGGCTCGGACTTGTCAATGATGTCTTTGACGAGGAGTCTCTCAGGGAACTGAAAGGAAATCTCGGGGTAGGGCATGTGCGCTACTCTACAGCAGGGGGCTCCAGGGCGGAAAATGCCATGCCCCTTGTCATCAACTATGTGAAAGGGACGCTCGTCATCGCCCACAACGGCAATCTGACGAATGCGGTGGAACTTCGGAGGGAACTGGAATACACCGGTGCCATCTTCCAGACGACCATCGACTCTGAGGTGATTGCGTACCACATCGCGCGGGAACGTCTGAATACAGGGAAGGCCGAGGATGCGGTAAAGAATGCGATGAAGAAGATCAGGGGTGCATATGCGCTCGTTGTCAGTTCGCCGAGGAAGATGATTGGAGCCAGAGATCCCTTCGGGCTGAAGCCGCTCTGCATCGGAAAGCGTGGGAACACGTATATCCTGGCATCGGAAAGCTGCGCCCTTTCTGCCATCGGTGCTGACTTTGTGCGGGACGTGGAGCCGGGCGAGATCGTTTCATTTACAAAGCACGGCATCGAATCAGACAGGAGCATGGCCATCGATGCAGGAAAACAGGCCAGATGTATCTTTGAATATATCTATTTTGCCAGGACAGACAGTACGCTTGATGGTGTTAACGTGTACCACTCGCGGATTATCGCGGGAAAAGCGCTCGCAAAGTCTTATCCCGTAGACGCGGACCTCGTTGTCGGGGTGCCGGACTCCGGGCTGGTAGCCGCAAAAGGCTATTCAGAAGAGTCGGGGATTCCGTACGGCATGGCATTCCATAAGAACAGCTATGTAGGCCGTACGTTCATCAAGCCGAGCCAGAGTGAGCGGGAGTCAAGCGTGAAGATCAAGCTCAATGTCATCGAAGAGGTAGTACGGGGCAGACGGATTGTGATGGTTGACGATTCCATCGTGCGGGGCACGACGTGTGCCAATATCATCAAGATGCTGAAAAAAGCTGGCGCTTTAGAAGTCCATGTCAGAATAAGCTCCCCGCCCTTCCTGTATCCATGTTATTTCGGAACGGATGTACCTTCCAATGAACAGCTGATTGCCCACACGCATACGCCGGAGGAAATCCAGAAGATGATAGGAGCGGACTCCCTTGGCTATATGGAGATAGACAAGCTGAAAGATATGGTGGGGGATCTCGGATACTGTGATGCATGCTTTACCGGCAACTACCCGTTGGAAGTGCCGGGGAAGGACGTCTCGCAGGCTTTTGAATAGACTGGGAGCACATGGAGTGGATTTATGAAACAAGATGAAAGGATAAAGAGTATGAGTACAGACAGATATGTAAGCCCGTTATCAGAGCGTTATGCCAGCAAAGCGATGCAGTATATCTTTTCTCCGGACAAGAAGTTCCGGACATGGAGAAGGCTGTGGATTGCTCTGGCTGAGACAGAGAAGGAACTAGGGCTTCCGATTACGGATGAACAGATTGGAGAATTGAAGGAACATAAAGATGATATCAACTATGAAGTGGCTAGGGAACGGGAGAAGGTCGTCCGGCATGATGTGATGTCACATGTATATGCATACGGGCAGCAGTGCCCAAAGGCCAAAGGAATCATCCATCTCGGCGCCACATCGTGCTATGTGGGCGACAATACCGACATTATCATCATGGCGGAAGCGCTGGAGATTGTGAGACAGAAGCTTCTCAACGTCATAGCGGAGCTTGCCGCATTCGCGGATGAATACAAGGCGCTTCCGACGCTTGCGTTCACACACTTCCAGCCTGCCCAGCCAACGACGGTGGGAAAGAGGGCCACGCTCTGGATGCAGGAATTTATGATGGATCTGGAAGATCTGGAGTATGTGAAGGACAGCCTGAAGCTGCTCGGATCCAAGGGGACGACCGGAACACAGGCAAGTTTTCTGGAACTGTTCGAAGGTGATCAGGAGAAGATAGACAGGATAGACCCGATGATTGCAGAAAAGATGGGATTCAAAACATGCTATCCGGTATCCGGGCAGACCTACTCGCGCAAGGTGGATACAAGAGTCGTGAACGTGCTTGCAGGCATAGCCGCCAGCGCTCATAAGTTCTCCAACGATATACGCCTCCTGCAGCATCTGAAAGAGGTGGAAGAACCGTTTGAGAAGACACAGATAGGCTCTTCCGCGATGGCGTACAAGAGAAATCCCATGAGAAGCGAGAGAATCGCGTCCCTGTCCCGCTATGTGATGGCGGACGCGCTGAATCCTGCCATAACATCAGCGGCACAATGGTTCGAACGGACACTGGATGATTCCGCGAACAAGCGTCTCAGCGTACCGGAAGGCTTCCTGGCCGTCGACGGCATCCTGGATTTGTGCCTGAACGTGGTGGACGGCCTCGTCGTATATCCGAAGGTGATTGAGAAACGGCTTATGTCGGAGCTGCCTTTCATGGCCACTGAAAATATAATGATGGACGCAGTCAAGGCAGGCGGCGACAGGCAGGAACTGCATGAGAAGATACGGGAGCTGTCTATGGAAGCGGGAAGAAATGTCAAAGAAAAAGGACTGGATAACAACCTGCTGGAACTTATCGCGGCAGACCCGGCATTCAATCTGAGCGAAGAAGAGCTTAAGAAGACGATGGATCCTTCCAAATATACCGGACGCGCGGAGCTGCAGGTAGCTGCGTTCCTTAAGGATTCGGTATCCCCGGTGCTTGAAGCAAATAAAGAAGTGCTTGGGATGAGTGCAGAAATCAATGTTTAACAGACCAAATATGAGGCGGCTGCCGGATTAGATTCCGGCAGCTGCCTTTTTACCGATTCGTAACAGGGCTATGGCATTTTATACAAATCTTCAAATATATGTCAACGTAAATTCAATGTGTAAATGTGAATATTGAAGAAAATTCACCAAAATTTATCATTAATGAAGAATCCTATTGCAATTACTTTGTTAATAATTTATCATATACATATCGATAGGTAAGGTCTGGTTATGGGCCGTATCTATGAGAGAAGGAGGGAATTTAAGATGGAGACATTAAATGACATTGTCTTGACGATTCAGCATTATCTTGCGGATTACATCCTGATTGCTGCGCTTTTGCTTGGAGGCATCTGGTTTACCGTGAGGCTTGGATTTATCCAGGTAAGAGGGTTCAAGGAAGGCTTGAAGAGGACGTTCGGCGGCCTGTTCCACAAGAAGGGGGAGGCGGGGGCAGACGGCATGTCCTCATTCCAGGCTCTGGCTACGGCAATCGCGGCGCAGGTAGGTACAGGCAACATAGCAGGGGCTGCCACGGCACTTGCAATCGGCGGCCCGGGAGCGATATTCTGGATGTGGGTCGCGGCATTTCTCGGCATGGCAACTATATTTTCAGAAGCCATTATGGCGCAGAAGTACAAATGTGTAGGCGAAGACGGTGAGGTGACAGGAGGACCTGTATACTATATCCGGGCGGCGTTCAAGGGTACGTTCGGCAAAGTGCTCGCCGGCATATTTGCGGTTCTGATAATCCTGGCGCTCGGCTTCATGGGCAATGCGGTACAGTCCAACTCTATCGCTGCGGCATTCCACACGGCATTCGGTGTTCCTCAGGCAGTGATGGGTATCGTGCTCGCAGTGCTGGCGCTGGCTGTATTTATGGGCGGCATGAAGAGGATTGCAAAAGTAACAGAGACGATAGTCCCGATTATGGCTGCGCTGTATATCGTGGGTGCATTGATAGTGATTATCTATAACTATAAGAACATACCTTACGCGTTCCACGCGATTATCGTCGGCGCGTTTAGCCCGTCATCTATCGCAGGTGGAGCGGTCGGGGCAACGATCAAGCTTGCGCTGACAAAGGGTGTGGCCCGTGGCCTTTTCTCCAATGAGGCCGGTATGGGTTCTACGCCGCACGCACACGCTGTCGCCAAAGTAGACCATCCGGTGGAACAGGGATTTGTGGCAATGATCGGCGTGTTCATCGATACGTTTGTCGTCCTGAACCTTACGGCACTTGTCATCATTACGACAAAGTCTATCCCGACAGGCAAGACAGGAGCAGAACTGAGCCAGTATGCATTTTCCACTTTGTTCGGCAAAGGAGGGGATATCTTCATCGCGGTGTGTATGTTCTTCTTCGCATTTTCTACGATCGTGGGATGGTATTTCTTCGGCCAGGCGAACATCAAATATTTGTTCGGGGCAAAAGCCGTGAAAGTGTATTCCCTGCTCGTGGCGGCCTGCGTCATACTCGGTTCTCTTGCTCAGGTCGATCTTGTATGGAATATGGCCGACTGCTTCAATTCCATGATGGTCATCCCGAATATACTCGGCCTGTTCGCGCTGAGCGGCATGATCAAGAAAGTGCATGACGATTATTATAAGAACTTTTTAAATAAGAAGCCAAAATAAGTTTAGAGTAAATATACATAAATTTAGATGAGATTTGTTGTGTGAAATTACCAAATCGAACTTTCTCATTTGAAAAGGTTGAAAAATTATTAACAATAAGTTAATATTAAAACAAGCAATAAGATATATTCATTGCGTCTATAAATAAAATTAAACAGCGGGCTGATTTTTTTCAAGAGAGAGCCATGCATATGGCCGCCGAAGAGGCAAGCCGGACAGGTGAGGGTGAACACTTGTGGGGTGAAACTTTCAGGCAAAAGGACTGAAAAAAGGACCGCATTCTGAATCTTGTGTTGAAGTAATTTGATTACGCCAAAAGACAGAAAGGACGATTTGCACATCTGTGTTTATATCGTCCTTTTTTTATTCAAAATTTGATTACCATAAATATCCAGGTAAAGAGGTGGATGGGATGCAGAATGATTACATAATAATAACGAATAATCCACTCGTGCCGGAGAAAATCGGTGGAACACATAAGGTGGAATACAAAGAGATTTCCTATGAGGAAGTGCTCAGAACAGTAAGAGACAGAATACATGAAGGGCACACGCTTTTATCACACCCTTTGTCGGGGAGTGTAAAGCCTAATGAAACACCATATAAATCAATCATGCTGTCGGCAGGAAAGGGGGAGGTAGACCCGAGGTCGGTCGTAATCATTGAGAATGCCATAGAGGCGTGCGGCAAGTTCATGTTCAAGTCAGACAAGTATAAGCGCGAGGTATATGATGATTTCCAGATGATAGACTGGACCCTACTGGAAAGCGCGATAACATCGGCAGACGTGTGGTAATGTCTGCGCTGCCGGGCAGAAAGAGTCCGGCCAGGTATGCGAGAGGTTGTAACAAGCGAAAGCTTCAACAAATAACAACATTTAACTTAAGGAGGGAACAATACGTGAAATTAGAAATGGGACACATATACATCAAGGATATTCAGTTCGCGGCAGAATCCAAGATTGAAGACGGAATCCTTTATGTATCAGAAGAGGCTGTAAAGGCAGTAGCTCTCGAAGACGAGAAGATTAAGAGCGTATCATTCGACATTGCAAAGCCAGGTGAGAGCGTGAGAATCACCCCGGTCAAGGATGTCATCGAGCCACGTGTTAAAGTAGAAGGAAGAGGAGGAATCTTCCCGGGCGTCATCTCTAAGGTAGATACGGTAGGAAGCGGCAAGACTTATGCGTTAAAAGGCATGGCGGTCGTTACGGCCGGCAAGATAGTAGGCTTCCAGGAAGGCATCATCGACATGACAGGCCCTGGTGCGGACTATACGCCATTTTCAAAGACGCTCAACCTCGTTATGGTATGTGAACCGGTTGACGGTATCAAACAGCACGACTACGAGAAGGCAGTAAGGTTTGCAGGCTTCAGAGTTGCAGTATATATCGGGGAACTTGCACGGAACCTTACGCCGGACGAGACGAAAGTGTATGAGACATGCACGATCAAAGAAGGCATGGAGAAGTATCCGGACCTTCCGAGAGTTGCATACGTACAGATGCTTCAGAGCCAGGGGCTTCTGCATGATACATATGTATACGGCGTAGACGCGAAGAAAGTGCTTCCGACTGTCCTGAATCCGACGGAAATCATGGACGGCGCTATCGTATCCGGCAACTGTGTATCCGCATGCGACAAGAACCCGACCTATGTGCACCTGAACAATCCGGTCGTACATGATATGTTTGAAGAGCACGGCAAGACAATCAACTTCGTATGCCAGATCATCACAAATGAAAACGTATACCTTGCAGACAAGCAGCGCTCCTCTGACTGGACCGCAAAGCTTTGCAAGATGTTAGACCTTGACGGTGTCATCGTATCTCAGGAAGGATTCGGCAACCCGGATACAGACTTGATTATGAACTGCAAGAAGATCGAGGCAGAGGGTGTCAAGACGGTTATCATCACAGACGAATATGCCGGACGTGACGGAAGATCCCAGTCTCTTGCGGATGCAGACGCGGCAGCAGACGCAGTGGTAACTGGCGGAAACGCGAACCAGGTTATTATCCTGCCTAAGTTGGACAAAGTTATCGGAACACTTGACTATGTGACCAAGATTGCCGGAGCCAGCGAAGAGACGCTTCGCGAGGACGGTTCCCTGGAAGTGGAACTTCAGGTGCTGACAGGTGCGACAAACGAAACTGGTTTCAACAAACTGAGCGCGAGATAATAAGGGAGGATACAGTAAATGAGCAAAATTAAAGTTGTACATTACATTAACCAGTTCTTCGCTAACATCGGCGGGGAAGAAAAAGCAGATTATCCGGCAGAACTTCGCGTAGGTGAAGCGGTAGGACCGGGTATGGCATTTAACATGAATTTTAAAGACGAAGCGGAGATTATCGCAACCATCGTGTGCGGCGACTCCTACTTTAACGAGAACCTTGAGAAAGCAAAGGCAGATGTCCTTGCGATGGTAAAAGAGCAGGCTCCTGACGTATTCATCGCAGGCCCGGCATTCAATGCGGGACGTTATGGCGTTGCGTGCGGTACAATAGCAGCAGCGGTTCAGGAAGAGCTTGGCATACCGGCTATCACAGGTATGTATGTGGAGAATCCGGGCGCCGATATGTTCAAAAACCAGGTATATATGGTTGCCACGAAGAACAGCGCGGCCGGCATGAGAGGCGCGGTGGCGAAGATGGCCCCTCTTGCCCTTAAGCTTGCCAAAGGGGAAGCGGTAGGCGCTTCCTGCCAGGAAGGCTATATGCCGAACGGTGTGCGTGTGAACTTCTTCGAGGAGGAAAGAGGATCAAAGAGAGCGGTTAAGATGCTGCTTCAGAAATTAGCTGACAAGCCGTTTACTACGGAATATCCGATGCCGGACTTCGACAGGGTGGATCCAAACCCGGCAGTCAAAGACCTTGCACATGCCAAGATCGCCCTTGTAACATCAGGCGGTATCGTTCCGAAAGGGAATCCGGACCATATCGAGAGCTCCAGTGCGTCACATTACGGAGAATACGACATCGCAGGAGTCATGGATCTGACAGAAGAGACTTATGAGACAGCCCACGGCGGATACGATCCGGTATACGCGAATGAAGATTCAGACCGCGTACTTCCGGTAGATGTGCTCCGTGACATGGAAAAAGAAGGAAAGATTGGAGAACTCCATCATCTGTTCTATACGACGACCGGTAACGGAACTGCGGTTGCGTCTTCCAAGGCATTTGCAGCTGAGTTCTCAAAGAAGCTGCTGGCTGACGGAGTAGATGCTGTAATTCTCACCTCTACATGAGGCACCTGTACTCGTTGCGGTGCAACGATGGTGAAAGAGGTCGAGAGAGCGGGTATCCCGGTTGTGCATATTTGTACAGTCACTCCGATATCAATGACGGTTGGCGCGAACAGAATCGTACCGGCTGTCGCAATTCCTCATCCACTCGGCAATCCGGCTCTGGATGCTGCCGAGGAGAAGGAACTTCGCCGCCACATTGTTGAAAAAGCGCTTGACGCTCTTACGACAGAAGTTGACGGTCAGACAATTTTTGACTAGAACAGATGTTACTTTAACAAGAAAAAGGAGATGAATCCCATGGGCAAGATTTATGACGTAATTATCCTGGGTGCAGGTCCTGCCGGTCTCGCGGCAGGGCTGTATGCAGGCAGAAGCCGTCTTTCTACGCTGATAATTGAAAAAGGGCAGGATGGCGGACAGATTGCAATCACGGACGAGATTGAGAATTATCCGGGGCAGATGGTAGAAGGCGAATCAGGACCTTCGCTCATCGCAAGGATGACAGGACAGGCAGAAAAATTCGGTGTTGAACGTGTATCAGACACGATTGCTGAAGTAGAGCTGGAAGGCGACGTGAAGGTATTGAAGAGCGCGAAGGCAGAATATCAGGCGAAAAATATCATTATCGCCACAGGCGCTTACTCCAGACCTATCGGCTGCAAAGGCGAGGCGGAATTCATGGGCAAGGGCGTATCCTACTGTGCTACATGTGATGCGAACTTCTTTGAAGACTTTGAAGTGTACGTAGTCGGCGGCGGGGACTCCGCAGTCGAGGAAGCGATGTATCTCACCAAATTTGCCAGAAAAGTCACGATCATCCACAGACGTAACGAGCTTCGTGCCGCCAAGTCCATCCAGGAGAAAGCATTTGCCAATCCGAAGATCGACTTCTTCTGGGACAGTGTCGTAGAAGAGGTGTACGGGGATGACATTCTCCAGGGCATGATCGTCAAGAATGTAAAGACCGGCGAGACGCGTAAAGTAGAAGCCGACCCTGAGGACGGCATGTTCGGGTTGTTCGGCTTCATCGGAACGGTTCCGAATTCCAAGCTGTTTGAAGGCATCGTAGATATGGACGAGCGAGGTTATATCAAGACGGACGATGATATGCATACGAACGTTCCGAACGTATATGCGGCCGGCGATGTGCGTATCAAGAGCCTGAGACAGGTCGTAACCGCTGCTGCGGACGGAGCCATAGCTGCAGTCCAGGTAGAGAGAAGCTTATCAGATTATTTTTAGGAGGTAGAGGAAGATGATTGATGTAACGAAGGAAACATTTGAAGAAGAAGTGTTAAAGGCAGAAGGCTATGTATTTGTAGACTTTTACGGTGACGGATGCGTGCCATGCCAGGCTCTGATGCCAAAGGTTCATGAATTTGCAGACACATACGGGGACAAGATGAAATTCACGTCCCTGAACACGACGAAGGCACGCCGCCTTGCAATCGCGCAGAAAGTGTTAGGACTTCCTGTCATGGCTGTATACAAAGACGGCGAGAAGGTGGAAGAGGTCGTGAAAGACGACGCGACACCGGAGAACATCGAGGCGATGATTAAGAAATATATCTAATCAAGGATAGTTTTCTTTATCATAAATACAACTAGCAACACACAAGAAAGGAGAAAGCATAATTATGGCTATTTTAGATGGAAAAAAAGCAATAATTATCGGAGACCGTGATGGAATCCCGGGGCCGGCTATCGCAGAATGCGTTAAGACTGCCGGTGCCGAGGTAGTATTCTCATCCACGGAATGTTTCGTCTGAACGAGCGCAGGCGCAATGGACTTGGAAAATCAGAAGAGAGTAAAAGAATTTGCTGATGAATATGGTGCAGAGAACTTAGTAGTAGTTCTCGGTGCTGCAGAAGGTGAAGCTTCAGGCCTTGCAGCAGAGACCGTAACAGCAGGAGATCCTACTTTCGCAGGTCCATTGACAGGGGTCCAGCTTGGACTCAAAGTATATCACGTGTGCGAACCAGAGATGAAAGAAGAGTTCGACGAAGAAGTGTATGATGAGCAGATCAGTATGATGGAAATGGTACTCGATGTTGATGATATCATTAATGAAATGACAGCCATCAGAGACGAGTTCTGTAAATTTTAAGTGTGTGGGGTGGTGTCACCCCACCACCCCGTATATTTAATGAAAGGTGGAAAACCAATGAACAGTGTAATCAAAGGGGCGAGTTATGTATTAGTACATACCCCGGATATGGTTTTATATAATGGAACGACCCAGACGACGGAGAGAATCGTCAATCCAGAATCCGAATATCTGAAAGAGGTGCCGAACAATCTGCGTTCTTTTAAAGAGGCAGTAGAATATTGGCCAAACCAGACATATATCGGCAATGTGCATCCGGATGAACTGGCTCAGGTAGAGTTCCCCTGGTATGACAAGAACAAAGAGGGAGCCGACCGCTTCGGCAAATACGGCGAGATTATGCCTCAGGAGGAATTCCTGTTCCTCGTGCAGGCAAGCGATATGTTCGAGGTCGTAAGACTGGACAAAGAATTTGTGGCCAAATATAAGGACGCGTTCGCTGCAAACCCGATTATCTCTGAGGATATCGTTGAAAAAGTCCACGAAGGCGTGGAGCTGAGCGAGATAGAGCATTTCGTCAACGAAGAGCATGCGGAAGGGTTATATCACGATGGAAAATTAGTAGGCTGTGTAAAAAGAGCCCATGATATTGACGTTAACTTATCTGCCCATGTTATGCATGAGAACCTAATGAGCAAGGCTTCCAGCGTGCTGGCGCTGCTCTATGCGGTACGCAATGCAGGGATTGACAAGGCAGATGTGGAATATGTTATAGACTGTGCGGAAGAGGCATGTGGCGACATGAACCAGAGAGGCGGCGGAAACTTTGCCAAAGCGGCGGCAGAAGTTGCAGGCCTGGTCAGCGCTACAGGTTCTGATGCAAGAGGATTCTGTGCCGCACCGGCACACGCCGTGATTGAAGCGGCAGCCCTTGTCAAATCAGGTGCATACAAGACTGTTGTCGTCACATCCGGAGGATGTACGGCCAAGCTTGGCATGAACGGCAAGGACCATATCAAGAAAGGACTTCCGATTCTGGAAGACTGCCTCGGAGGCTTTGCGGTAGTCATCTCTGAAAATGACGGTGTGAACCCTGAGATAGATCTGAATATGCTCGGCCGCCACAGTGTCGGTACAGGCTCTGCACCACAGGCAGTTATCGGAAGCCTTGTTACAGATTCGCTTGACAAAGCGGGAATGAAGATTCCGGATATCGACAAGTATTCACCGGAGATGCAGAATCCGGATATCACGAAGCCGGCGGGAGCAGGAGACGTGCCGCTTGCAAACTACAAGATGATTGCGGCTCTCGCTGTGAAGCGCGGTGAGCTGGACAAGAAGGAACTGGCGGCGTTTACGAAGGAACACGGTCTTACCGGATGGGCACCTACGCAGGGACACATTCCGTCAGGAGTTCCGTATATCGGTTTTGCGCGTGAGGACATCCTTGACGGCAAGATCAGGAATGCGATGATTATCGGTAAGGGAAGCCTTTTCCTCGGACGTATGACCAATCTGTTTGACGGCGTATCTTTTGTAATCCACGGCAATACGGCCGAGGAAGAAAGTGCGGCGGCAGGCGTATCCGAAGAGGAAGTCAAAGGACTCATTGCGAAGGCGATGAAAGATTTTGCCGCGACTCTGATGGCAGAGTAAGGGGTGGTGAATATGGCAGATAATATAGAGAAGATGATTGCCTCCACCTTTATGGAGATGGCGGAAGGGCTTGAGACCGGAAGCTTTGGAAAGAAGCCGAAGATCGCGCTGACAGGCATGGGAAGCGAACATGGGGAAGAGAATTCCATGGAAGCAGCGGTAGCGGCGGCAAGAGAAGGTATCGATGTATATTACATCGGTACGCTGGAAGCAGAGGGAGTTACTACGGTGAAAGTGGCGGACGAAGACGAAGGCCATAAGAAGATGGAAGAGCTCCTGAAGAATAAGGAAGTAGACGGTGCGGTAACGATGCACTTTCCATTTCCAATCGGTGTATCCACTGTGGGGCGTGCGATTACACCATCAAAGGGAAGAGAGATGTATGTGGCGACGACGACAGGGACATCGAGTGCCGACCGTATCGAAGGCATGATTAAGAATGCCATCTACGGCATCATCGCTGCTAAGACATGTGGAAAGGCAGACCCGACGGTCGGAATCTTGAATGTAGACGGTGCCCGGCAGACGGAGATCGCTTTGAAGCAGCTGAAAGAAAATGGTTATGATATTAACTTTGCGGAATCGGCCAGAGCGGATGGAGGATGCGTGATGAGAGGCAACGACGTGCTCCAGGGCTCACCGGACATCATGGTATGTGATTCCCTGTCAGGAAACATCCTGATAAAGATGCTGTCCTCCTATACGACAGGAGGAAGCTATGAGGCATCAGGATACGGCTATGGCCCTGGAATTGGAGAAGGGTATGAACAGCTTGTGATGATTATCTCCCGTGCTTCAGGTGCACCGCTTATCACCGGGGCAATCCGCTATGCGGCACAGCTTGTCAGGGGCAAGGTGTTCGAAGTTGCTAAGAAGGAATTCGATGCAGCCAACAAAGCCGGCCTGAAAGAGATACTCGCCGCCAGAAAAGCTTCTGAAAAAACGGCAGGAGATTCCGAGGAAGTGAAAGCGCCACCAAAAGAGCCGGTCACATCCCAGATAGCGGGGATTGAGATTATGGATCTTGAGGACGGCGTGAAAGCACTGTGGAAGATTGGTGTCTATGCAGAGAGTGGTATGGGCTGTACAGGACCGATTATCCTCGTTTCAGATGCAAATCTTGCAAAAGCAGAGGAAGAGCTTAAGAAAGCAGGATTTATCAACTAAATTATCCGTGAAAACCACCAGATTGTTTTCTAATATGAAAAGTGGCGTCTTGCGTGTGGCGAGATGCCACTTTTCATTTGTTCTTTCCAAGCCTTATAATGAATTGAATGTGAGGTGTTAATAGTGGAAGATGTTTTGACATTACGAACAACAGGGAGAAGATTCAGAATTCAAACTGGACAGATTATGACAGGCCTTCTTCTTGCTACGTCTTTGGGCTGCCTGTATCTTGCCAGTCTGAGACAGCCTGTACCGGAGACGGTTTCCTCCGGCGTGGAATATGTCGAAGACACAGTTATACAGATACCTGGACCAGCGCCAGGACTGCCGGATGCCAAGCCTTTCAGGCGGCTGCTGGATCATCCGGAAGAAGCAGGAATTGTAATTCTTCCCGGGAAAGGACTTGCAGAAGACAATCTGCCGGAAGATAACCGGAATCCTACGAAGGCCGATGCAGCAGACAAGCATTATCCGGTTTCCGGAAGCACAGAGAAAGAAGAGGAGCAAGTGCCGGACACGGGAGCGGAACCGCTTATTTCTGTACTTGTAACGTTTCACGGCAACGGAGGTACGCTGTCCGTGGCAGAGATGACGCTTGACGAGTATTATCTGGATATTTCTTCGGTGGCAAAACCCAGAAGACTGGGCAAAGTATTCGACGGCTGGTACACGGATTCATCCTGTACCGTGCCGTTTGCGGGCATTGAAAATGGGCAGACGGAGGTACACCTGTATGCAGGGTGGAAAGAGTTCCCGACTTATATATGTGATGACAGAGGATATATAACCGGTTACACCGATGCGGATGCAGTCGCACAAGATGCCACCATCATCCTGCCGACGTCTCCGGATTGCCTTGGAGTCGAAGCGGGCGCCTTCGCTGGTCTGGAGGATTTGATATTCGATGTCTACATTCCGCCGAATATCATCGATATCGCGCCGGGAGTGCTTGAATCATTCCCCAATCTAATGTTTATACAAGTGGCGGAAGGGAATCCTGCATACTACAGCGACAGCGGAATATTGTATAAGGCGGATGGAACGCTCTATGTATATCCGGCAGGGAGAGATAATTGGGGAAGTGATTGAAATTAGTGGGCGACTGGTGATATAATAGGCAGGATTAAACAGACACAGGGGTAATAAGTATGAATATCAGACAGATTACGGAAGACAAGAAGGCATATCTGGACTATTTATTGCTGGCAGACCCTCAGGAAAGCATGATTGACCGTTACCTTGACGACGGTGAGATGTTCGTGCTGTGCGACCGGGAACAGGTCATGACCGTTGCGGTCGTGGTTCTGCTTAAGAACCGGAAGTGCGAGCTTAAGAATATAGCGACGAAGCCGGAGCATCAAGGCAAGGGATATGCCAGATATATGATCCATTACTTGTGTGAACATTACAGCAACCGGTGCGACACGCTTTATGTCGGCACGGGCAACTGTGCCAAGAGCATAGGATTCTATGAGAAATGCGGATTCGTAAACTCCCATATTGTCGTGAACTTCTTTATAGACAATTACGATGAGCCGATCTATGAGGACGGAAAGCTGCTGACGGACATGGTGTATCTCAAGAAGTATCTGGATTCCGAAGTGGATGTGAAGAAAGTGGTGAACCTGGCTCTGGAGGCCGGCAGGATACTTCTGAAAAACGGCGGTGAGATCTTCCGTGTAGAAGAGACGATTACCCGCATATGCAACCGTTTTCACGTGGATAAGGTGGATATCTTTACACTGAGCCACGGCATATTTGTGAGCGCTGAGAACGGCGTGCAGGAGGCATATACGAAGGTGAAGCATGTCCCTCTTTCGGCTCCCCATCTCGGGATAGTGGCTGAAGTGAACGATCTCTCCAGAGAGATATCGGCGGGCCGGGTCGGGGTGGATGAGGCACTTCATAAGCTTAGGGAGATTGAAGATATGCCGCCCAAACGCAGCTACTTCCAGATACTGGCTGCCGGGGCAGGAAGCGGATTCTTCGGTTTCCTGCTCGGGGCTTCGGCACTGGAGAGCATGATTGCGTTCTGCATCGGCTGCCTGCTCTATATCTGGGTGCTCGCCGGCAAGCGGCATCATATGTCTAAGATTATCATAAACATAGCCGGCGGGGTGATTATCACAGCGCTGGCTGTCGCGGCGGTCCATCTGCCATTTCCCGGTCCGGTCAGGCTGGAGGGGATGATCATCGGCTCTATCATGCCGCTCATTCCGGGGGTCGCGTTCGTCAATGCGATCCGTGACATTGCAGACAGCGATTTCCTGTCGGGTACGGTACGGATGATAGATGCCCTGCTCGTGTTTGTATATATTGCCATAGGAGTGGGAATCACACTTAGTATCTATAATAATATGTTAGGAGGGCTGGCGCTGTGATACATGACATATTTATGAATGTTGCCTGCCCGTTTATAGGGACGATGGCATATGCGGTGCTGTTCAACGTACCGAAGAGATATTACCTGAGCTGTGGCATGACCGGCACGGCCGGCTGGCTCGTCTTTGCCCTGTCGGGCCTGTATACGTCCTCTGCAGTAGCCGCATTCCTCGGTGCGCTTATCGTGGTGCTCATCTCGAGAATGCTCACGGTGAGGATGAAATGCCCGATTACGATATTTCTCGTATCAGGCATCTTTCCGCTCGTGCCCGGTGCCGGCATCTATTATACGGCCTATTATCTTGTGACGAACCAGCTCTCCCTCGCCGCCCAGAAGGGTCTGGACTCTATTAAGATTGCGTTCGGAATCGTACTTGGAATCGTATTTATCGTATCCATACCGAGAGAATTCTTCCAGATTCGTTACTGGAGGGAAAGAAGAATTAGAAAAGGTTGGAGCAAATAGGAAAATATGGTACAATAAAAGTACGATAAACAGCAGGAGGGAGGGCTGGCGTATGTTAGGAAAGACACTATTGGCCATGTTGAAGGAAAGCAGGCATACTACGGTTTTGAGTGGTTTTGGCATGCTTCTGGAAAGCGGGTACCCTGCAATCAGAGATGGGGATGAGTCGTATGAGATCGAGCAGAGGTACGGCTATTCCGTGGAGGAGATATTCAGCAGCTCCTTCTACTCCACAAGGAAAGAGCAGTTCTATGAGTTTTACCGCAACGAGATACTGAAGATGCTGGATAAGCCGCCAGGCAGATGCTTTTATGAGATGGCGGAACTTGAAAAAAGAGGCCTTATCCAGTCCATCATCACAAGACGCATCTACGGGCTTCCGCAGAGGGCCGGCTGCAAGAACGTCGTCAATCTCCACGGAAACGTGTATGATAACTACTGTCCGCACTGCGGAAAGGAATACCCGGTAGAGTATATCACCGAATCCAAGAGGATACCGCTCTGCCAGGTGTGCAGTACGCCGATACGCCCGAAGATATGCCTGTTTGGCGAGATGGTCGACAACCGCGTTATCACGGAGGCGGCGGAAGAGGTCAGGAAAGCGGATGTACTGCTCGTGCTAGGAACCAATCTGAAGACTTATCTCTGCAGCCAGCTGATTGATTACTATGAAGGGGATAAGCTCGTTCTGATCAATCCGGAGAAGCACTTCTCGGATAAGCTGGCCGATGTAATCGTACATAAGAGTGTGGAAGATGCTCTTGGAGAAATACTAAAAGAATTAGGAGAATAATCATGAGTAAAGTAAGAACAAGATTTGCACCGAGCCCTACCGGAAGAATGCATGTAGGGAATCTGAGAACAGCGCTGTATGCGTATCTGATAGCGAAGCATGAAGGCGGAGACTTTATGCTCAGAATCGAAGATACGGATCAGGAACGGTTTGTGGACGGTGCGCTTGAGATTATTTACCGTACGCTTGAGAAGACCGGGCTCATCCACGATGAAGGGCCGGATAAAGATGGGGGCGTGGGCCCTTACGTACAGAGTGAGAGGAACGCCTCCGGATTATATATGGAATACGCCGAGAGGCTTGTGGAGCAGGGGGACGCGTACTACTGCTTCTGCGACAAGGAGCGTCTGGATTCGTTAAAGAGCAAGGTGTCGGAATCAGGAACCGAGATTATCACATATGACAAGCACTGCCTGAACCTGAGCAGAGAAGAGGTGGAGGCGAACCTTGCATCCGGGAAGCCATATGTCATCCGTATCAATATGCCTGCAGAAGGGACGACGACGTTCCACGACGATATATATGGAGATATCACGGTTCCGAATGAAGAGCTGGATGATATGATTCTCATGAAATCAGACGGATATCCGACCTATAACTTTGCCAATGTCATCGACGACCATCTCATGGGCATCACCCATGTGGTGCGCGGGAATGAGTATCTGTCGTCCGCGCCGAAGTACAACCGCCTGTACGAGGCGTTCGGATGGGACGTTCCGACTTATGTCCACTGTCCGCTCATCACGGATGAGAACCATAAGAAGCTGAGCAAGCGCTGCGGGCATTCTTCCTATGAAGATCTGCTGGAACAGGGATTCGTGTCCGAGGCGATCGTCAACTATGTGGCGCTGCTTGGATGGTGCCCGGAAGACAACCAGGAGATATTCTCGCTGGAAGAACTTGTGAAAGCATTCGACTACCGCCATATGAGCAAGTCTCCGGCCGTATTTGACATTGTGAAGCTGAAATGGATGAACGGTGAATATCTAAAGGCCATGGACTTCGACCGCTTTTTTGAGATGGCGGAGCCTTATATGAAAGAGGCCATTACAAAGGATTATGATTTGAAGAAGATGGCGGCGCTCGTGAAGACGAGGATAGAAGTATTCACGGATATCAGGGAGCAGATTGATTTCTTTGAGGAGCTTCCGGAATATGACACGGCTATGTACTGTCACAAGAAGATGAAGACGAACGAAGCAAATTCCCTGGAGGTGCTCACAGATATCCTGCCTGTGCTGGAGGCGCAGGATGACTACAGCAATGATGCGCTGTTTGGGGCATTAAAGGGTTATGTGGATGAAAAAGGCTGCAAGGTAGGTTACGTGATGTGGCCGGTCCGCACGGCGGTATCAGGCAAGCAGAATACCCCGGGCGGTGCTACTGAGATCATGGAGATACTCGGGAAAGAGGAATCTCTGAAAAGAATCCGCAGGGGAATAGAACTTTTAAGCAGATAAGAGGTATATATGGGGTTAAACAGTGCTCAGAATGAGGCGGTCGCCCACCACGACGGGCCATGTATGGTCCTGGCAGGTCCCGGTTCCGGGAAGACACTCACCATCGCAAAACGAATTGAATATCTGATTCAGAAGCATAAGGTAAGGCCAGAAGAGATTCTGGTCATTACCTTTACCAAGTATGCGTCCAATGAGATGAGAAAACGGTTTCTGGCTGTGATGGGAGAACAGCTCCCGGTTACGTTCGGAACGTTCCATGGCATCTACTATGGGATACTGAAGTGGGCCTTAAGAATCGGACAGGACAACCTGCTCACCGATGAAGAACGTTACCAGCTCCTGCGGCAGATCATATCAGAGTCAGATATGGACGGAATCCGCACGGAAGAAGAGGAAAAGGACTATCTGAAGGATCTGTCCACGGAGATTGGCAGGATTAAGAACGACCGCCTGGATATCCACACGTATGAATCAGCCCGGTTCGGAAAGGAGCGGTTTCGCACGATATACTGCGATTACGAGGCGGCGAAGAAGAAATGGAATAAGATTGATTTCGAAGATATGCTGCTGCTCTGCTTCCAGCTGTTTCTGAAACGACCGGATATACTTGAAAAGTGGCAGCAGAAATTCCGATACATTCTTGTAGACGAATTTCAGGATATCAACCAGGTACAGTATGATGTGCTGCGCATGCTGGCGGCACCGGAGGACAATCTGTTTGTGGTGGGGGATGACGACCAGTCTATCTATGGGTTCCGGGGTGCCAGGCCGGGGATTATGGCAGAATTTAAAAAAGACTATCCGGATGCCAGGCAGGTGCTTCTCGATGTGAACTACCGGTCTACGTCCCACATCGTCAACGGAGCGCTCAGAGTAATCGGACACAATCAGAACAGGTTCAAAAAGACGGTCCATTCCGACAGAAAGCCGGGGGAGACGGTGCACGTGCAGGAAGTGAAGGATAGTGTGGAAGAGGGCAGGTATGTCGTGGAGCAGATACGTAAGCTGAACGGACGGGGAATTCCTTACAGCCAGCTGGCCGTCCTCTACCGGACGGCCCTGGATGCAAGGGCGCTGTCGGAAAGTCTGATGGAATACCATATCCCTTTCACTATGAAAGAGCATATGGACAATATATATGACCACTTCATCGCCCGGGATATCGCCAGCTATTTCCACCTCGTCCTGAAAGAATACGACCGCAGGTATTTCCTGCAGATTGCCAACAGGCCGAACCGGTACATCGGGCGGGACAGTATGAGCGAGGAGCCTGTGACATATGAATCTCTCCGCCGCTTCTATTGTGACAAGGACTGGATGATGAACCGGATAGATCAGCTGGAGTGGGATATTAAGATGATGGAGAACAAGCCACCCTACCTTGCCATCCAGTATATGAGAAAGAGTATCGGTTACGACGAGTTCCTGAAGGAATATGCGGCTTACAGGCAGATATCCGTCCAAGAGCTCTACCAGGTGCTGGATGAGATACAGGAGCTTTCCAGAGGATTCGAAACGATGGACGGCTGGTTTGCACATGTGGAGCAGTACAAGATGATGCTGAGGGAACAGAGAAAGAAGAACGCAGACGCGGGGGAGAGCGTATCCCTGATGACGATGCACGGCTCTAAAGGGCTGGAGTACGATACCGTATTTATCATCCAGGGCAACGAGGGGATAGTTCCTTATAAGAAGGCGAAGACAGAAGATGAGGTGGAAGAAGAGCGGCGGCTCTTTTATGTCGCCATGACAAGGGCGAAGCGAAAGCTCATCATCAGCTATGTCAAAGAAAAAAACGGGAAAGAAGCCAATCCCTCCCGCTTTGTAAATGAATTATTCCTCGCCGTCTGATTCATCAAATTCCTGCATGTCCAGCCATTCGTCAAAGGCGTCGGCAGCAATTTCATATTCATCGTCATCTTCGATATTCTCCAGTTCCGGTTCCCCGGGAGCTGTCTCTTTATAGCGGTAGATGTACACGTCGCCTTCCTCGCTGTCTCCGTTTTCATCAAGCGGGAGGAGTGCGATATATTCATTGCCGCCGGCCTCATATACGGTGAGGATGGCGCATTCTACCACTTCGTCATTATCAAGCGTCAGGGTAACCATAGGGGGTTCGTCATGTCCACAGCAGTCCTCATGTCCGCAATTGCATTGATGTTCGCTCATAGTCTTATCTCCTTTTATATACAAAAATTATATCTTACAAATCAAGATACATTAACTGTACCAAAGGAACGTATAAAATGCAAGGGAGTTTTTCCCATCGCCAGGGGTATGTGAAAAGAGTAGCCAAAACAGTGAAAATAGTGTAAAATATATCTGTGCGTTTGAAAAATAATGCATAAGGAGGATAATACATTATGATGAAGAGGAGAATGTCAAGTGTAATAGCGGTGATGCTTATCTGTATGTTTGCGCTGTCCGGCTGTAAAAAAAATGTAGGGACGCCGGAAGACAATGCTGTGAAAGATGAGGAGTCCGATGACAATATAGAAGGGGAAGACGAAGATGCCTATGTGTTCGGATTTTCCGTAATCGATATGCAGAATCCTTACTTTATCACGCTGGAAGGCGCGACTAGAGAGGCCATAGAAAGTAACGGGTATCGTATGATTACGAAGGATCCGGCTTCTGACGCGACGTCGCAGGCGGCACAGATTCAAGAGATGATAGACGAAGGCATCGATGCCATCTTTCTCTGTCCCGTCGACTGGGAGGAGATAACGGATTCTCTCAAAGCGCTCAAAGATGCAGGAATCCGGATTATAAATGTGGACAGCCAGGTGAAAGAGATGGAGTATGTGGATGCATATATAGGTTCTGACAATCATAATGCAGGATTTATATGTGGGGAGGACCTGATAGCAAAACGGCCCGACGGAGGCAAGATTGCCATCCTGGAATGCCCGACCCAGAATTCCATCAATGACCGCATCACAGGTTTTGAGGAAGCCATTGCAGAGGCTGAGAAGGGGTTTGAAGTTGTGGCGAGGGAAGATACCGGAGGCGAGTTCGACAAAGCGCTGGAGGCTTCGAAAAGGATTCTGGAAGAGAATCCGGACATCACCGCAATCATGTGCGGTAACGACCAGATTGCTGTAGGTGCGATGACCGCGGTGAATCTGGCTAAGATGGAAGACGTCATCATATATGGCGTAGACGGCTCTCCGGACATTAAGAAAGAGTTTAAAAAAGCAGGATGCCAGATTGCCGGGACCGCGGCCCAGTCGCCTATCAATATAGGCAAGACGGCAGCGAAGACAGGAATCAGCATCTTGAAGGGCGAGGAGTTCGAACCAGAAGTATATGAAGAAGTATTCATGATTAATAAAGACAATGTCGATATGTATGGAATAGATGGCTGGCAGTAACAGGAAGGACTTAAATTATGAAAGCAGTTGAGGGGAAACCATTGCCGTTAGGCGTTACAATTACAGAAGACAGGATTAATTTTTCCATCGCAGTGCCGGAGGGAAAGACATGCAGCCTTCTGCTTTACGAGGCCGGATGCTGTGAACCGTGCGAGCGGATCCCCGTGGTGCAATCCGTCGGGGAGGTGCACTATACTGCGCTTACAGGCATGGAAGCAGACAGATATGAATACAATTATATGTTCGATGAATTGATTGTGGTTGACCCTTATGCCAGGGCACTGGCGGGAAGGAACGTATGGCGTCAGGAATGTGACATACAGCAGCATGAAGTGAGGGGGATCATACAGACGGGGACTTATGACTGGGAGTGCGATGCGCCGCTTAATATCCCTTATAATGAGGTGATAGCGTACAGCCTCCACGTCCGAGGATTTACAAAGCACAGCTTATCAAAGGCGGCCCATAAGGGTACGTTTGCCGGAGTCGTGGAAAAGTTACCATATCTGTCGGAGCTTGGCATCAACCAGATCCACTGCATGCCTGTCTATGAGTTTGAGGAATGCCTGCAGTACACGAACTATTGGGGATACGGGGAAGGATTCTTTTTTGCCCCTAAGAGCGCCTATGCCGCTTCCGGCGATGGTGTGAAGGAACTGAAAGATATGGTGAAGGCGTGCCATAAAGCCGGCATAGAAGTCGTGCTCGAGATGCCGTTTACCGACAAGACGCCAAAGCAGCTGATGGTAGAATGCCTCCGGTATTATATGCTGGAATACCATATGGACGGCTTTATCATGAATCCGGCTGTGGCGCCGATGGAGACGCTTTACAGCGATCCTGTCCTGAAAAAGACTAAGATCATGAGGCATGATATGGGCTTTCAGACCGTGATGCGCCGATTCCTTAAGGGGGACGAAGGGATGGTAGGAGATGCCATCTATTGGCTCAAGCATAATTCCAGGCAGGATGGTATATTCAACAGCATAACCGCTCACAACGGTTTCACGCTTCATGACCTCGTATCTTATGATGGGAAGCACAATGAAGCAAACGGCGAGAATAATCTGGACGGACCGGATTACAACTACAGCTGGAACTGCGGGGCGGAAGGTCCTACGAGAAAGAAGGCAATCCTTAAGCTGCGCAGGAGGCAGATGAGAAATGCATTCTTCCTGCTCCTGCTTGCACAGGGCACGCCGTGCATATTGGGGGGAGATGAATTTGCCAACTCTCAGAAAGGGAACAACAATGCCTACTGTCAGGATAATCCAACCGGTTGGCTTGACTGGGGCAAGGCCGAAAAGGAATCGGAACTGTTCAACTTTGTAAAAGAGCTTATAGCGCTCCGGAAAAAGCATCCGCTGCTGTACCCCGCGAAGGAAGCGGAAGGTATCGATATGCTTTGCTGTGGCATGCCTGACGTATCTTACCATGGAGAAAATGCGTGGAAAATACCTTCTGAAGTGTCCAGCCGACAGCTGGGAGTCTATTATTATGGAGCATATGCTGACGACGATGACTGCTTCGTAGTCTATAACATGCACTGGCTACCGCACACATTTGCGCTGCCGTCCCTGCCAAAAGAGAAGAAATGGCATGAGGCGGCCTCAACGAAGGGCGGTATACTTGCAGAATGCAGGCCGCTTGAGAACCAGCGGCTGATAGAAGTCGAAGAGCGTACGGTCATTATGCTGACAGGACGGTAATCATGGAATGGATTCGTAATAAGTTTGGTTTGACTACATTTCAGCTGAAGTGTATCGCAATTCTATCAATGGTCGTTGACCATACCGGGGCCATATTGTTCCCCGGCAGCCTGTTGTTCCGCTATATTGGGCGGATAGCTTTTCCAATATTTTGCTTTCTCCTCGTGGAAGGCTTCCTCCATACGAGAGACATACACCGTTATATGGCCAGGCTTCTCGTATTTGCTTTTGTGTCTGAGATTCCATATGATCTGGCTTTCCGGGGCACCTTTTTAGAGTTCGGGTACCAGAATGTGTTTTTTACATTATTTTTAGGTGTCGTTCTCATGTATGTACTGCAAAAAGCGGCAGAGTGGCCGGTGAAGGCGATAGAAGTCTTGCTCTTGATGTGGCTGGCGGAGGTGCTTAAGACCGATTACGGCTCCCAGGGGATACTGTTGATAGCAGCGTTCTTCCTGCTGCACGACAGGCTGTGGATGAAGCTTGCAGCGGGTACTGCATGGTGTTTCATCTGGAACGGTGCCGTGCAGAAGTATGGTGCTCTGGCAATGATACCGATAGCCTTGTATAACGGCGAACGTGGGCGGAGCATGAAGTATTTCTTTTATGCGTTCTATCCGCTTCATCTGCTCCTCCTGTATGGGATTGCCAGATGGATGATATAGTAAGACGTGGAAGAGGAGTAAGAGTTATGAAAGCATGGAAGCATTTTTGTACGATCAATCACCATAAGATGCTGGTGATGAAGCAGTGTTTCAAGGTTGGACTATACAAGCAGGGCCTTCTGCATGACATGTCCAAGTATTCGCCCTCGGAATTCCTCGTAGGCTGCAGATATTACCAGGGAACGAGAAGTCCGAACAATGCAGAGCGGGAAGATACCGGATATTCTACCGCATGGCTGCACCACAAAGGGAGGAACAAGCACCATTATGAGTATTGGATCGACTACAGCGCCGATCCTGAGGAAGGGATTGTCGGGCAGAAGATGCCGACACGGTATGTAATCGAGATGTTCATGGACCGGATTGCGGCGTCCAAGACATATATGAAAGAGGCATATACAGATGCCCATCCGCTGGAATACTATGAAAAGGGTGCTGCCAGGCTCGGAAGGATGATTCATAAAGATACGGCAGCGCTTCTTTACCATCTGTTGAAAATGCTTGCAGAGGAAGGTGAAGATAAGACGTTTGCGTATATAAGGAAAATAGTGATGGAATATAAAAGAAAGAGGAAACAGCGGTGATGACAGGCCGTTGTTTCCTCTTTTCTCATCTGCTCTCCTGATTCAGATGCCGGCTCCATTCCTTCACATAGTCCAGAAACTTTACAGTGGCCGGCGTAGGCGGGGTGTCCTTAGGACAGGCAACGCCGAGCATACGGGAATAGTGTTCCGTAAAAGAACGTGTACATACGTCGAAGGGGGCATGGTACAGAAGCAGCCGGGGCAGTATCGTGATACCGAACCCTTTCTCTACCATCTTAAGCGTGGCAAAGTCCTCATTGAGCCTGTATTGTATCTTTGGCTTTATCGCATTCAGCTTAAAGATGCTGCCGGTCTCATAATCAAGCCCGTCGGAGGAAAGCACGAAATTTTCGTTATTCACGTCAGACAGGGACACGGCAACCTTTTCAGCCAGAGGATGGGACTTGGGAGTCACAAGCATAAGCTCATCACTGCCCATAGGGATGAAGGGCAGGTCCGGGACGCTGTAACGGGATACGAAGATACAGTCGAGTCTGCCGGCCTGGAGCTTCTCTTTCAGCGGATGAAAGCCGTCTACGGTCATTTCAAATCGGATATTCGGATACAGGCCGGAGAAGTGCTTCAATATGTCGGGAAGCCAGTGGTAGGAGATGCTCTGTATCGTGCCGATGCGGATATATCCGCTGTCCAGGCTTGTAAGGTTTAATGCAATCTGGCTGATCTTATTCTTCTCCCGGCAGATGATTTTTAACGATTCTATGATATCCTCTGTATTCGGCATGAGATTCATGCCGTGCTTTGAACGCTTGAACAGGGGAAAGCCAAGCTCTTTCTCAAAATTCTTGATGGCCTGGCTGATGGCGGACTGCGTATAGTTCAGGCTGGCGGCAGTTTTGGATATGCTGTGGGTGTCGCATACGCTGAGGATGATCTCATATTTATTCATGGCAGCTCCTTCCTATTAGATATTTTAAAGCCTCTGTTAAAAACTACTTAAGTCTGAGACGAAAATCATGCATTTTCACTACATATAAGAAAAACTGAACTTATCCTTAAGTAAAGCTGGCTTTTTTATCAGGACTTGTTTCTCTATTATAAACATATATGATAAATTATTGTCAAGCAAGTTATGAACAGGCGGCGGACAAATGTAAGGAGGAGAAATCATATGGGAACAGAATTTTGGAATGGGGCAGAAGCTGCCCACAGAAGGGTCATGATGAAAGCGGCAGGATACTCGGATACAGACATCAGGAAGAAGCCTCATATCGGAGTGCCGAACTCTTATATGGCGGGCTCTCCGGGATCCGCTCATCTGAGGCAGATAGCAGAAGCGGTGAAGGAAGGAATCTGGGCAGCCGGAGGCGTACCGGTAGAGTTCGGAATTCCGGCGACGTGCGGGAACATCGCCAATGGTGCGGAAGAGCTGAAGTACGAACAGGTAGGACGTGACATCGTGGCGATGAGCGTTGAATTTGTCACGAGGGTACATAACTTTGACGGACTCGCGATGATTGCTTCCTGCGACAATATCATAGCCGGCTGCTATCTGGCTGCAATGCGTCTGGATATTCCGTCAATGATTGTAACAGGAGGGTCTATGCAGCCCGGACGGCACTGCGGGAAGACCGTCGTAGAAGCAGATCTGGATGCCGCGCGCTTTTCCGGGGCAGATGAAGAATCCCTTATGGAGATGGAAGATAACGTATGCCCGTCCTTTGGGGCGTGTCCGTCCATGGGGACTGCCAACACGATGCAGATGCTCGGGGAAGTGCTCAATCTCGTTCTCCCGGGAACATCCACGATACCGGCTTCCGACAATGCAAAGCTCAGAAAAGCGAGAGAGGCCGGCATGTATGCGGTAGAGATGGCCAGGGCAGGTAGAAAGCCTTCGGAACTTATCACAAGAGAAGTGCTGCATAACGCAATTATGTTCGATATGGCGGTTGCAGGATCGACGAATGCTGTCCTTCACCTTTTGTCTTACGGTTATGAGCTTGGCATTGAACTTACACTGGAAGACTTTGAAAGATATGCCAAGGATATTCCATGTATCAATGCCGTAGTGCCGAGTGGGCCGTATACGGTCGTAGACTTCCACTATGCAGGCGGAGTGATGAATGTGATGAAGATGCTGGAGAGCAAGCTGTTCACTGACGTGACCGGCATGTACGGGACGTCATGGTCTGAGATGCTCTCCAAAGTGACACCTCAGGAGAATAAGGTCATCCATTCTCTGGAACGTCCCCTGTTCCACGAGCCGGGGCTTAAGATTCTCAGGGGAAACCTGTCGCCGAATGGCGCTATCGTACGGCCCACAGCAGTATATGAAGAGGTAAAATACATGAGGGGCAAGGCGAAAGTGTTCGAGGGAGACCGCGCAGCATTCGACGCTATACAGGCAGGCGAGATTGTGCCGGGGGATATCATTGTCATCCGTTATGAAGGATGCAAGGGTGCCCCGGGCATGAAGGAGCTGATGCTGAGTATAGATGCGCTTATCGGACTTGGACTTCACAAGAGTGTAGGGTTGATTTCCGATGCGAGATTCTCGGGATTCAATTACGGAGCTATCATCGGCCACGTATCGCCGGAAGCCTATGACGGCGGCAATATCGCTCTTGTGGAAGACGGAGATGAGATAGTCATCGATATCCCTGGAGGGGAGGTATCCATGCTCGTGCCGGAAGAAGAGCTGGCAAGGAGAAGAGAGAAGTGGGTATGCCCGCCGCTTAAAGAGGAAAAGGGGTGCCTCAACATCTATGCCAAGATGTGCCGTCCGGCAGAAGAAGGCGGTGCCATGCAGCCGTGGGATCTTGGTGCCAGATTTAGAAGATAGAGGTTCTGCAATCTCCTCATAATTATTGTCCCGGGATATCTGCCTGTCTTGGCTCCCGGGACGCTAATATCGGTTAAGGCCGTCTGCCAGGGCGGCGTCCGGATGAGGTGAAAAAAGATGAAAAAATTGAGAAAATTTGTTGACATTTGGACCAAGTCATAGTAATATATTCTTCGGACGGTTTAAGTCATGCGGAAGTGTCGGAACTGGCAGACGAGCAAGACTAAGGATCTTGTGAGCAATGCGCTCGTGTGGGTTCAAGTCCCATCTTCCGCATTCATCAAAAAGCTAGAAACCCTTGATTTATCAGGGGTTTCTTCTTTTTTGCGTTCAAAGTGCTTTGGTTACCTCTGGTTACCTGCATGAGTTTCAGCAGGCAGGAGCGCATCGAATGCCCATACGCTCCTTGCATCCGTGACGTTATTTCTAATGTTCCGTATTCAGTTTTTCAGTTGCTTTCTTCTGCCTGATATTCAGGCGATGTTCCCCTTAAAACCCTTATCGGTAACCGTTCGCGGTAACCAATATCCCAGGATTGGGTGCAAGTGTGGACAAGGCTCGTTCGAACTGCTCGTTCGTCTCGTCCTGTGTCTTGGTGTTGAAGGTGTAGCACCGGAGCGTGGTTCGCTCGTCCTCATGGCCGACCTGTATCCTGGCTGCATCAATGTTGACACCGCCATCGATCAGGTGCGATACATAGGTCTTCCTGATCTTATGCGCCGATCTGAACGGGATGCCGAGTATGTTGCAGTATTTCTTTAGCCGGTATGTGACCATATCGACGTTCACACGGGTAATCCCGTTTGTGAACAGATAGCTGTCATCAGCGCCCCTTGCCGCAACGCCGGAAAGCGCTGCATCGACAACCTCCCTGCCACCGTGGGTAAGGTACACATCGCGGAAGCCTGCTGAGGTTTTCGGGTGGTCGATGACCATATGCCCGATCTGCTTGAAGGTCGTCTCGTCAATTTGAACCGACACCTCCACCTCTGAACGGCAGATATGGGCAACCAACCCGTCGATGTCGCTTCTTTTCAGCGCAACAACCTCGCCGATTCTGAGCCCCGTGTAGAAAAGCAGGATGAGTGCCAGGCAAGCGCCAAGCGAGTTGTCTTCCTTCCATTCTTCCCAGGCAAGCCTCATCAGGAAGAACTCCTCAGCCTCGGTGTACACCTGCGTCTTCGCCTCTGGCTTGCGCTTTTTGACAAGCAACTTCTTGTTTATCTGGGCATGCGCGAACGGATTGTAGGAGATGATCCCGCTCCGGTACCCGAAATCGAGTATCTGCCGAAAAGGCATGGACATGTTGTAGTACTTCTTCTTGTCCATGGCCTCGGCTTTGATCTTGTTGTGGATCCATGTCTCTATGTCTGTTGAATGCATCAGCCGGATCGGCTTGCTGATGAGATCCGCATCCTTCGCGTAGTACTTGTTCCAGGTGGCTACCGCACGCTTGACGGTGTTCATTGATTCGGTCTTTGCCTTGTAATGCTCCATCCAAAGCGGGTAGAGCTTGGCAAGCGTCGGGTCTATTGTCTTCTCATTCTTGCGGTAGGCCTCGACAATCGCATCTTCAAGTGCTTCCCGCGTGTTGCGCTTGATGAGCCGCCTGCCGTCGCTTTTTGTGGCATCCGGCACATGGGTTCGCCATTTGCCGTCTTTACCTTCGAAAATCGAGTACTTATGGTTACTTAAAATGTTCTTCTTAGTTAGCATAGCAATGTAGTTCTGCACATCACTTAGCTCTATTTTACCGCTCTGACCTGCGGTTTTCAATGTTTCAAGAAGCTCTTCGAGCCCTTTTTCGAGCACCGGTTCCATATGGGCATCACCCCCTCCTCATGCCACCTGCCAGTATTACTCCGCTCGGAACAGCAGCACCTTCGCGGTTAGCTTCGCCTCCAAGCGCCGTATCATCTCAATATCGGTTCCTTTTCTGCAATGCCCGCCATCGTCGACCGACTCCCTCATGGCAAGCGTTGCCATGTAGGGCCGGTAGTATCCGATGACGGTCTCCATGGCAATCGGGTCGCCTTTCGATGCCCGAAGAATCGTCTGGTAAGGCAACAGCGCCTTCTTCTGCTTTCCCTGCTTCATAGCGAGTCCTCCATTTCATCAAGCATGTTTCCGAGTTCCTTCAGCGCCTGCGATCTGTGGTACTGGACATTCGCACGTTCCATTCCCACGACCTGCCCGATTTCCCTGTCCGTGAGCCCCATGTAGTAGCTCAACAGGACGATTTCCCGTCGTTGCGCCGAAAGCGCACCTAACGCCTCGAACAGCCCCTCATCGTTCACGATGAAGTCGATTCCGCGAACACGGAGCAGCTGCTCGAATCGGAAGTACTCCGGCGTAAAGGACAGCTTCCCGAGCTCGCGAGGGCTCATCTCCGAGAAAAGCACCTCTTTTCCCTGCCTGCGCTTGCGCTCGTCGTAGGCATCGCGAGCCTCGTTGCGAAGGATCTTCTTACAGTACGCATCGAACTGATGTCTCTTGCTTTGCTCTGTTTTCCTATCCATGGATCGTCACCTCCTTTCCAAGCGGTCACGCCGACCAGATGGAGAGAGGATGGCGATGATTCCTTGTTGCCACCACTACGGCGCAAACAAGGTGAAATGCAAAAGCAAGAAACGGCAAAGTTGCTGTTCAAGTACCGTTTTTAAGCAAAACAAAAGCACCCAGCCAAAATGACCGGGTGCTGACTTGTAGAGGCGGGCTATGTATCCTAGCAAACTTGCCGCCCGCCACGGGCACAATATGTGCTAAGATGCCTTCTATCGGTTGGAGTTGGTAGCTCCTTCTGACCGTCTCGATCGTCAAAAAACCCAAAGAACGAATCGAAACCAGAATCGAACCATCTGAGTGGAAACGGATGAAATCGAATCTCTTGAAAGCGTGCTATCATTATAGCACGGTATCACGCAGGAGAGCACTGAAATGTGCCAGGTTTCGACAAGTTCATAGCGTTTCAAAGCCATCGATGCGGTGGCTTTTTTCATATCTAAAGCCTATTGGAAACCTCACCAGCGCCTATGGTTGCGTGGTTTGGTACCAATGAACGTTTGGCATCAGTCGTGAAGAAATTGTGACCGGAAAGTGATGCAACGATTTGTTGCGTAGAGCTCGGTACCTGTGGTCCTCATCTCCACCTGCATCCGATGCCGCGAGCCCAGCGGGCAGCGATATGCCATAAACGCACCAGGAAGGAAACCCCGCCTATAAGAGACCTGTGCCCGAAGGGCACCAGGATGTGCGTAAGGCGTTGTGGTAAACGCGAAGCGTTTTCCACGATGGCTTTCCACATCCCTTTCGCGGGGCTCTTTTCCTTTCCAAGGAAATCAATCAATCCGCGCTTGCGCGGCTCAGTGAGCGAAGCGAGCGTCTGAGGGTATTGCAGCCCGGATTATCAGATGTGCGTGAGCCAAGCAAAGTCTCAAGGCAACCCCTATGCAACCCGATAGTGTTACGGGGTTGTGCTACAATAGGGTTGTAACACAAAGCATAAAGGAGAAGCATTGAGAAAGAGCAACGTAGGTCGAAATAGGCTGCTAGCTGCGGTAGCGCTTATAGCATGTCTCTGCATGATGATTCTTGCTGGTTGTACGGGCGTTTCCCGATCAGCAGACAAGCCTGTGCTGGATGAGGCAACCGTAGTTCGTGTTGTCGATGGGGATACGTTTGTGGCAAATATCGATGGGCAGGATGAGAAGATTCGCCTGATCGGTGTCGACACGCCGGAAAGCGTAAACCCTGACGAAAGCAAGAACACGGAGAGGGGGAAAGAGGCTTCAGAGAACACGAAGTCTATCTTGACCAAGGGCAAACACGTTTGGTTGGAAGCGGATGTTCAAGACGAGGACAAGTACAACCGGAAGCTAAGGTATGTTTGGCTTGAAAAGCCAACAGATTCCAATAACCGCGAACAGGTGGAAAGTGAGATGTTAAACGCTGTTCTGGTAAAGGACGGATGGGCTGACCCGATGGAGATAGCCCCAAATACCAAATGGGCATCGATGTTCGATGAGCTGAGCGGAGCTGCATAAGCTAAAAGGAGGGGTTACCCTCCTTTTTCTTTGCTTATCCGCAAAAGCTCTATATCACAACCTAACAACCCCGTTAGGTTGTGATATAATAGATGCATAGCGTAAAGCCCAACAGTCAGGAGACGAAATGAGCAACATCGAGCAGCTGAGCGTGAAGCAGCTCATCGAGAAGCAAGGCCTCACAGTGCACCAGCTCCGCACGACCCTGGCCCGCCTGGAGAAGCAAGGCTACGGAAGCCTCCCCGTGGTGCTGGCCGCAGACGACGAGATGAACGATCTGCGCCCCATCCTGGACACCCAAGACGCAGCCGTGATGACCTGCACCGAGCGAGAGTGCCACGGCCTCGGCGCATACGTAGTGATCGGTTAGAAGCAGATAGGAGCCAATGAGATGAGCAAGAAGAAGCGCTTCATAGGCCACCGAAGCCTGGGCAACATCCTCCTTTTCGGCTTTCCCAGTCCGATTACCATAGTGAAGCGGATGTTCCGGAGAAGCTTTCGTTGAGAGAAACATTGTGATACCCGCCCAACTCGGCGGGTATTTTTGTGCCAAAAGTCCCTGGTCAGGTGAAAATTGGCATTCGATTGCGAATATGTCGATGCGATTATCCATATAGCACAACCTAACAACCCTGTTGGGTTGTGCTATAATATCAGATAAGAACAAGCAGCGCGAGGCAGGAGAGCGAATGAAACCGAACAGCATCGAGAAGCTGAAGCAAGCCGAGAACTTCATGAATGCCGCTGCGGGGCTGCTGGATTCCGTCGTATCGGTTGAGTGGGAGTCCCTTGCCGAGGGTGATTACAAAACGGAGGAATGCATCGACGAGATGGAATCCATCAGCAACGCTCTGCGTAAGCAAAGGGCAAGCGTTATGAAGCTCGTCATGGATCAGTCCTTCCGCCAGGTAGCGGAAGAGCGCCCGAGTACCATGGGCTTCCTCGAAGATAACTAGCAGGTACGGTTCGATGCCCAGCAACGGTTACCATGACAAGATCCGCAAGATCCTCGCAATGCTGGAAGGCGCCAAGACCGAGGGTGAGGCCAAGGCGGCCAACCTCGCCTTACAGCGTCTCCTTGCCAAAAGCAACCTAACCGCCGAGCAGGTAGGCGCTTTAGGTTCGGAAGATCCGTCTGCCTCGATCGAGGAAGAGCCTGTTTACATCGGCAGCAACGATGTGTTCTGGAAGAGGATGCTTGCCAGCGCCATAGCGGAGAACCTGCGCTGCCGCGTGATGCTCACCGCATTCCCTGACAAGCCGAGGGCGAAGATCATCGTGTTCGTCGGCCATGCGGAAGATGCCGCCGTTGCCTCGGAATGCTACCGCCTGACATTGAAAGTTGCCCAACGCTGCTTCAAGCTCTATTCGAAGTTGTGCAGGGATTCCGGTTGCCCGATCGATGTCACCGTAACGGCAGTGCGCAATGCCTACTACATCGGCTTTGCCGAAGGCCTCTATGATGCCTATTCGCAACAGGTTGCAGAGAACTCGGAGCTTGCCATCTGCTTACAGGTTCCGTCAGACGTGCAAGCTTTCTTCGAAGCCAAGCACCTCAACAGCATCCCAAAGCGGAGGATAACGGTCAGCGACGAGCAGACTCGGGACAATGGCCGTATCGACGGCTACAGCTACGGTACCTGCCGCACCTTCGACTGATCCCGCCGGGTTTTCCACTTTCCCACAATCCGACCCGAGGCGAGCTTTAGTAGTGCTCGCGTATCTCGGCTCGAATCATGGAAAAGTGGAAAACCCTAAACCGCCTATGATTCCCCTCAGAGGGGAATCCGGCTCACCCGACCGTCCGGTTCCGTTCCCCTAGGATCACGCTCAGAGCGCGATCCGCTCACTCCACCTTCACCGCCTGTGTGGAAAGCTCAGCTACGGGCTGTGAAAATGCCCTTCGCAGACCTTCCCACACAGGCTTCTGCTATACTCGATGTCACCCGCTATGCAGATACGCTTCTTTCACTGCATAGGCTTTCTCTTGTCAGGACCCATGCAACGCCTCGAACTCACGTTGCATGGGTCCTCTTGTTGTTTTCAGATTCCCATAGACTCAGCGAGCAGCGCGAGCGTATTCATCGGCGTAAGCCGTTCAACGAGCGCAAGCGAGTGCATCACCTGAAGCCCTTCCAGTCGGTAGCATCAGCTGTGCGTGAGCCCCTATAACCAAACACCTTCGCAACCCAACAACCTTGCAACACCACCGCATCCCAACATCCCCAAGCGGTTTTCCCACAGACGGCGAAACGCCTTGGTGTGGAAAAACCCCACCATGATGTTTCGGCTTATAGAACCGAAAAGCCTTCCGACAAGGAAGATCGTCCCGCCCGGGAAATCCCAGCTCAAAGCCACATTTCTTTATATCACAACCCAACAACCTAACAGGGTTGTGATATAATTAGGTTACAGCGTAAGACATACGGTAGTTAGGAGACCGAAATGACCACCGAAATGAACCTTGCAGAAGCAGAGAACCTGGTAGCGAAGCTCCTTCCCGAGTGGATGGATACGGCAAGCAGCAACTTCGCGGGATTCGCAGAGATGCTGCTTAACGATTACGAGGATTGGGCACGCGACACCATGGAATGCGTCTTGATGCCAAGCGAGGACGAGTTCGTGCGAACCTTCGAAGCATGGAAGCTCGTGGCAGACCGCTATTTCAAGGCCATGTGCCGCCCTGTGCCGTCCTTCAAGACCGCAGACGGCGTAACCTGCTATGTAGGCGATCTGGTGTACTGCAAGGACGGCAAAAAGTACGAGGTGACGGAAGTCCTAAGCGAGGAGCTTGTTCGTGCTGGCGAGTTCAATGCTCCCTTTGCAGTCGCGAATCTGTGCTACTACGAGCCAGAAGCCCCCAAAAGCCTGAAAGCCGTTCGAGCCGAGAAGCAGGCCGAGCGCAAGCAAGCCGAGCGCAAGGCGGCAACCGAGTTTGAAAAAAAGGTTCGCCGTGACATGCTTGCAGCGCTGAACGATAGGGGCAGCTTTCACGAGCGTTTGCTTTGGGAGCTGACGGAAGCAAATGGGTACATTGGGATCAAAACCAGTATGGACGAGTCTGACTGGGAAACATTCTTGGATACCGATGCAGGAGCCGAAGCCGTTGCGTGGTGGGAGAGCCGAGATGTTCGCTTCAAGATCAGCGAGTGGGAGAAAGGCGTGATTCTTTACGTTGACGGAGTGAATCCCAACACGTTTCACTGCACCTGCTTTGACTTCAAGACATGGGGCGAATACCAGCATCTTGCACGCTAACCAAGGAGGGCAAAAGCCCTCCTTTTTCTATGCTCATCTGCGCTTATCGGATATTATGTTATGGTATACTATGTGATACATAGTAATACCTAAGAGATCGGAGCTGAAATGGCAACGGCAACAATGGCAACGCTTTCTGCCAAAGTGAAGCCAGAGGAGAAGGCGGCGTTCAATGAGGTTTGCGACAGTATCGGGCTTTCCCCATCGAACGCTATCCGCATGTTCGTGTCGGCGGTAAACAAGTGCAAGGGACTTCCTTTTGATACCAGGAACCCATATGGGTTCAACAAGGAAACTCTTCAGGCGATGGAGGACTCTGCGAACATGGTCGGTGTGTCGCGGGGGTTTGATTCAATCGATGACATGATCGCCGAATTGGAGCGTTGATTCATGCAGATTCGATTTACTGCAAGATACAAAAAGGACTACAAGGTCTGTATGAAACGCGGCATCGATATGGAGAAAGTCAATCAAACGTTGGTTTGGTTGCGTGACGGGGTAGAGCTGCCTGAAAGAATGAAAGACCATGCGTTGAAAGGGAACTACAAAGGCCACCGCGAATGTCACATTGAGCCGGATTTGGTGCTTATATACCGTTACAACTATGAGTGCCAAGCCGTGATGGCGGTAAGGTTGGGAACTCACTCCGATGTTTTGGAATAGGGGAATCGAGTTCAAGGAGGGCTATTGCCCTCCTTCTCTTATCCGAACGGGTCGCAGCCCCTTCTCATGCCCGACCCAGGCTCCACGGTCTAAGCCGCGAAGCCTGGGCAACCTAACCGCCCGCCCGGGTTTACGCACTTTCCCACAATCCCGACTCCTACGGGCTTTAGTAGTGCCCTTCGAGCGCCGGAATCATGGAAAAGTGGAAAACCCTCCACCGCCTATGATCCCCCTCAGAGGGGAATCCGGCTCAACCCATATGCTAAGATTGCCGTTGCGGTGCGGTTCCATCCAGTCACGGCCGCACCCATATTATGGCCATGGCAGATGTCCCAAGGTTTTCGTGTAACGGGCATCTGCCTTTCTTGTCTCCTAGCGAAAAGCAGGCTCATAGCAGCACCAATCAGGACGGCGAAACGCATCCCAGCATCCCCAAGCGGTTTTCCCACAGACGGCGAAACGCCTTGGTGTGGAAAAACCCCACCTTGAAATTTCGGCTTATAGAACCGAAAAGCTCCTGGTCGCATGGGTGCGTCCCGCTCGAACCCCCCAGCTCATCGGCATGTTTTCTTATGTTGTGTCCTAACAACCCAACAGGGTTGTGATATAATAGGGTTACAGCGTAAAGGTCAACAGATAGGAGAGACAATGAGCATTCCAAGGCGAATCGAAGCCCGCAAGGCGGCAAAGCAGGCGCACGAGCAGGGCATCTGCCCTCTGTGCAAGAAGCCTGTGAAGCCGTATATCGCATATTGCGGGCAGTGCGGCTGCGACCTCCAAAAGGGCGTGAAGCTGGCAACCCTCACCACCGAGTCCAAGTAGCGAGAACCCAAGGAGGAGCAATCATGACGAAGCGGGTTTACTGCCGCGAAGCGATATACCGTGAGGAGTACATCGTGGACGTTCCCGACAACCTTCCAGAGGAAGAGTGGGAAGAGTACGTTCTGGAAGAGCTGAAGGCGCTCGACCGTGACCCAGATGATACCAAGTTCAGCGAGTACCTGGACGGTGCATGGTTCACAGATACCTGGCTCACAGAAAACTAACAGTCAAAGGAGGGTAAAAACCCTCCTTTTTCTATGCTCACCTGCGGTTATTCTATGTGTTGTGCCCTAACAACCCAACGGGGTTGTGCTATAATAGGGTTACAGCGTAAAGGTCACGGATAGATAGGAGACCGAAATGACCACCGTAGAGAAAACCACGAAGAAGATGCCGCTCGCGATGCGTGGGCATATCGCCGCGAGGAACTACCTTGTACGCAATGGCCTCAGGATTGTGGAAGACGGCTACTCCTGCGATCAGGGCGAGGTCGATTTCGTTGCCATGGACGGGGAGAACTGCATGTGCTTCGTGGAGGTAATGACGCGTTTCGCCCACAGCAGCGACCCGCAGTTCCCGAACGAGGCGGTGGACAACGCCAAGCGCCGCCGCCTCGAAGGCATAGCGATGAGCTATCTGATGAGCAACGAATCTCCCATGAACATCCGCATCAGGTTCGACATAATCTCGATTGCGGCTTGGGGCGAAGGCAGGGCTGTCCTCCGCTATCACAAGAATGCCCTGGAAGCTGCCTAGGCAGCCCAATCCCCGCAGGGCGGGCGCGAATCAGTGCCCGCCCTACCCACCGAACCGAAACCAACCAGTTAGGAGCAGGAAAATGCCCAAGCGTACCGTACAGGAAACCATAGAGTACTTCGAGCAGCTGGCAAGCGAGTTCGAGAAGAAGTCCCACCGCGAGCAGGATGAGCTAACGAAAGCTCAATACGCCGCCAAAGCCGAAGCCTACGAGCTTGCCGCCTTCGAGCTGAAGCGCAATTGCGACTACTAGCCACCAAAGGGCTGCACCCGAACCCCACGGGTCGCAGCCCTTTTCCATACCCGGCCCAGGCTCCACGGTCTGAGCCGCGAAGCCTGGGCAACCTAACCTCCCGCCCGGTTTTCACACATTCCCACAATCCCGACTCCTACGGGCTTTAGTGGTGCCCTTCGAGCGTCAGGATCATGGAGATGTGCAAAAACCTCCACCGCCTAAAATCACCCCTAGAGGGCGCTCCCCGGCTTGCTTTTAGGGGGAGCGCCTTTTATGTTTCCCAATCTCTTTTCAAAGAAAAAAATCTCAGCGAGCACCGCGAGCGTATCAATCGGTGCGCAGCACCGCTTACCTGATGTCCCCGAAACCCGGGTCATCAGCCATGCGTGAGCCAAACGAAGCTCACCGCCGCAGAAAGGAAGCCGTGCCAATCCTCGGCACGCCCCAGATCGCCCGGTTCCGTTCCTTAGGATCACGCTCAGAGCGCGATCCACTCACTCCACCTGCACCGCCCGCCATGGAAAGCTCAGCTACGGACTGCAGGAGTGCCCTCCGCAGACCTTCCCACAGCGGGCTTCCAAAAGGATCCCCAACTTGCGTTGGCGGTACTTATCTGTTGGATGGGCAAGTATATGCCGCTCCCTCGCAACCACCAAGGGTGCAAGCATCTTTTTGCAACTTCTTGAGTCCGTTCCTCCCTCAACAACTTGCAAAAAGACTCCGGGTGCTGGGATGCGCACCCATCGCCCTTGATTAGCTCCGTCGCTCCGCTGCGCTCGCACCCATCAACAGCATAAGCACCGTTGCTTCAAGACAGTGCTTGAACCAAATTCAACAAATCAAAAGGAGGAAGTTTTCATGACGAAAGCGAAAAGAAACGAAACAACAGAGGTAACAGCAGTAAAGGCACAGGCAGTGCAGGTGGCATATGTAGAGGAAAAAGACATGGCACGCGAAGCCCAACTCGCAAGTGAGATTAACTTGATTACCGAGCAGACCAAGCAGATGGTTCTGATGAACTTCATAGAGCTTGGCAAGCGCCTTACAGAAGCCAAAGCCATGGTGAAGCATGGGGAATGGGGCAATTGGCTGAAAGAGAGGGTGAACTATTCCCAGCGTACCGCGAACAACATGATGAAGCTCTATGCGGAGTACGGCGCGAGCGGCATAGCGTCAAAATCGCAGTCAATTGCGAATTTAAGCGTCACGCAGGCCGTGGCATTGCTCGAGATCCCAGCAGAGGAGCGTGAAAAGTTCGCTGAGCAGAACAACGCAAAGGACATGACTATCCGTGAGCTTAAAGAGGAGCTTGCCAAGAAGAAAGCCGAGCTCGCCGAGGAACAGTCAAGCACCAAAGCCGCCCTCGCCGAGGCCCAGAAGCGCCATGAGCAGGAAAACGCTCGCTACAAGGAGCAGGCCGAAAAGGCATTGGCCGACAAGTCCCGGATAGAAAGGGAGCTTGAACAGCAGAAGAAGCGACAAGCCGAGCTTATCGAAAGCAAGGATACCGAGGCAAAGGCACAGGTAGAGGCCGCCATCAAGCAGAGCCGCGAAGAGCTCGCCCGCACCAACGAGGAAGTGGACGCATTGCAGGAAGAGCTTGCGAAGATGAACAGCAAGCATAAAGCAGAGCTTGAAGCCATCCGTGAAGAGGAGCGAAAGAACTTCCAAGAGGAACTGAATGCCAAGGACAAGGAGATAGAGGAGTCGGCGAAGCGTTTCTCGAAAGCCGTTGAAGAGCACAGGAAAGAGATGGCATCGACAAGAAAAGACCTCTTGAAGGAGCAGAGCAAGAACTCCGAGGTTGCCACACTCGGCAAGGCAACCTACGCCATGGAGCAGTTGCTCAAAAGCTACGAGCAGGTTATGGGAATCATCGAAAGCGTTGGCAAGTTCGACCGTGTGACAGCCAAGAAGATGATGACAGAGGTTAACAAGTCCATGCACGCTGTGGAAACCAAGGTTCGCAAGAAGCTCACAGCCTAATGCCATGCAATGGGTAGCAAGACCCCCGCCCAACCGGGTGGGGGCAAATAAAAGAGAAAACCGAAAGGAGGGAACAGAGGTGCTGGAAGAAAGAGAATTTCAAAGAACCGTGAAAGATGCCCTTGCAAAGATCCGAGACAAGGACATGCGCATATTGCAGGAAAGCAACATAGAGGCAAGGGAAAGCGAAGCCATCAACGCCGAGGCAGAAGGCGCGTACATGTGCGTTCTCGAAGAGCTCACGGCAAGGCAAAGAGAGGCGGTGAGGCGTTACATGGCAACTCAAACCGCCGCCGACAACGATCAAGTAGACAATGCCTACATAGCCGGAATAAGGGATGGAATACGTTTCATGATTAGTTTTAGGCTGGCTGATAATCGGTAAAAACAAGGTCTGACCTGCGGTTTGTGGAGGGTTTGTGAAGTAGCGACTTAATGCCCTGATAACCCAATAACCCTGTTGGGGTGTGCTATAATTGAGTCATCAAGTTAAAGGGTGAGCGGAAGGAATCGCCACCCATGAGAGATCGGAGCTCATCATGTCTATCAACCGCGTTATCGTATCTGGCAACCTCACCCGCGACCCCGAGGTACGCACTACTGCTTCCGGCAACCCGGTGATGGGTTTCGGCATCGCAGTGAACGACCGCCGCAAGAACAGCCAGACCGGCGAATGGGAGGATTATCCGAACTTCATCGACTGCACGATGTTCGGTGCCCGTGCCCAGAGCGTTTCCCGCTTCCTTTCTAAGGGCAGTAAAGTAGCCATCGAGGGCAAGCTCCGTTGGAGCCAGTGGGAGACCAACGAGGGTCAGAAGCGCTCCAAGATCGAGATCATCGTAGACGAGATCGAGTTCATGTCATCTATTTCCAACGGTGCTCAGGTACCCGCTACAGCATCCGCGTCCGCTGTTGATCCTATGACTAGCACCCTTTACGATGACGACATCGCGTTCTAAGCAAGCCATGCAGGGTAGGGTAGGGTAGATTCCCTGCCCTTTGGCAATACAGGTTGGCACCACATCAATAACGGTTGCAGGGTATTTTTAACGAAACGTGGGCGACCAATAGAAAGGCACTTGCGAAAGCAGGTGTCTTTCCTATATTCGCATTCGAATGCGAATATCTCGGTGCGATTTTGGAAACGATGAAAGTGTAGCAGTTAATGCAAGCATATGTATAGCAAATGCTACACATATGCTTGCATTATGCGTACATTTGTGCTATAATTAAACCAAGAAAAGAGAAAAGGAGATGAGCTATATGGCACAGGTAAGCGTAAGAGTCGATGATGAGGTTAAGCGTAATGCTGAGGCAACGTTGAACGCGATCGGCATACCGATGTCCACCGCAGTCAACGTCTTCCTGAAAGCTGTTGCAAGGGAGCATCGTATCCCGTTTGAGCTTAACGCTGATCCGTTCTATTCGGACAGCAACATGAGGCACATAAAGAGAGGGATCGAGGCCCTTGATGCCGGCAAAGGCGTGGAGCATGAGCTGTTGGAGGACGATTAGATGAGGAAGGTATGGTTTGATGAGGCATGGGATGATTATGTTTCGTGGCAACGTGAGGATAAGAAGACATTGAAGCGCATCAATGCTTTGGTAAAGGATATTGAGCGTGGAAACGGCTTCGATGGCATCGGAAAGCCAGAACCGTTGAGGGGGAATCTAAGCGGCTTCTGGTCGAGGAGGATTGATGACGCGAACCGACTTGTGTACCGGGTAAAAGACGGGGTACTTGAGATCGTCTCATGTAAAGGACATTACGATGATTAACGGCATCAGTTAAGGCACTTGCGAAAGCAGGTGCCTTTTTCATTGCTATGAAAGCGGGGCGGCAAGGTAAAAGCCCTGTATCTGCAAATGGTGTTTTGCAGATACAGGGCTTTAATCGTAATAGATATTGAGAGAGCCCGAGAAAAGCCAGGTCACCATTCCCGGCGAAAAGAAAGGTGGGCCCTCTCAACACGATCATGATACCCGATATGCAGGCCTGAGCAGAGCACGCAAAATTTTTTACTGTGTTGCAGGGTTGTGCCGTTGTTGGGGCGTAGGGTTGTGCTACAATAAAGCTACAGCGGAAAGGAGATACCTGTTATGCGAGGTTTTAGCTTCTTGATTACATGGCTCGTTTTCGGAATTCCGAGCTCGGCTATCGCCGTCGGCATCGGCTGCTTTCTTCATTTGAGCGCCATCACCATTGCGGCTCTCGTTGTTGCCATCGAGGCGATGACGGTGCTGTCTGGCGTGTTCTGCGTGGCAGCGAAGAATGCTGACATTCGGATGAGATACATGTTCGAGGGTTAAGAAAAGAAAGGAAACAGTCATGAAGACTATTGCGATTTGCAACCATAAGGGAGGAGTCGGCAAAACTGCCGCCTCAATGGCATTGGCGGAAGGCCTGAATGCCAAAGGTTACCGCACATTGCTTGTCGATCTCGACCAGCAAACCAATGCAACCCGTCAGGCTGGTGCGAAGATCGAGGATGCGGTAACCGTCTATGATTTGCTTACATCCTTCGAGTACACCGCCGCCGATGGCATCCAGCACTATGAGCATGGCGACATCATTCCCGGCGACACGTTGGTAGCCGATGCGGAAGTTGAGATGTCCAAGCTTGATACTCCGCTTACGATGCTGGCAGATGCCCTTGAGGGAGTTGAGGGTAACTACGATTACTGTGTTATCGATTGCCCTCCGTCGCTTGGCATTGTGACCCGCAACGCAATTGTCGCGGCAGACGATGTGATTGTGGTGGTGGTTCCAGACACGGCATCAGTTGACGGCTTTGGGAAAGTTTACCAAGCATGCGAGGCGATTCGCAAAAACAAGCGTTTGAATCCCAATGTGACCATCGCTGGCATCTTGATCAACACTTATGATGCACGTGGTCGCTTGGAGCGCTCGCTTGATGAGCAGCTTCCCGAGGTTGCCGAGAATGCGGACACAAAGGTTTTCGAAACACGTATCCGCAAGTGCGTTTCCGTTCGTCAGGCACAGAGTGCCCACATCTCTCTTTGGGATTACGATCCGGAATGCACGGCCGCTGAAGATTTCAAGGCGTTTATCGATGAATATCTCAATCAGGAGGAGAACTAAAAATGGCTAAGACGCGTAAGAGCAATACCGAGTTTGAGATGAATACCGGTGCCAACGAGTCGGTTGCGAAAGCATCCATGAAGAAGAAAACGGAAAGCACAGAGAAGGGCGTTGGCGAGGTCGTGAAATTGCCAGGCGGCTACACTAAACGTCGCTCCCGTGGCAACGATCGTAAGATCAACCTCAGCGTATCCCCTGAGCTCCACAAGCGCATTCGCGATGTGGCACGCGATGAGGATGTCAGCATGAACCTTCTTGTCAGCCGCGTGATGATCGAATGGTTGGACCGAGAAGGGTACTAAGTCCAAGTCAGTTGATGCTTGCTCGGTCGCAACGCTTGTTGATTAAGGCAGAGCTTTCCGGTTGCGTTTAGATTGTATGATCTTGGGCAACTGATCAAATCACGATTTGTATACGTCTTGATAGCCCCCTGTTATTTGTATCTGGTTGATGGCGATCAGCCGATCAAGATCAGTGTAGTTGGGACACAACTGAAAGGAAGCAGAAATGCCAGAAACATCATTGCGAAACGATGAGCAGATACGCCGCAACATCGAGCTCGCTTACATTGGCTTAACCTTTAAAGGCGAGCTGGTTGACGCGGCGAGCCTTACCAAGGAAGTCATAAGCATCGGCCGCATGGTCGCAGACAACTCGCTTGCGGTATTGGTTCAGAAGTCAGCGCGTTTGGTTGGAACGATCAAGGACATCAAGTTCGAAGAGTCAAGTCAGCGCTATCTCGTTACTTTCCGTGCAAACAACAGTGACGAGGATGAGATTGTTCGCTCCGAGCGAGTCGACAGCCAGCGTGGCGAGACCGTTAAAGAGTTGTGGGGAAGGAATAACCTTGGTGGACATAGGGTTGTTCTCTATAAGCACAACGAGCGTGTTGGTGAAGATAAGAAACGCGAGAAAGGTTATCGAGTAGCGCCGTGGGTTACTGATCTCGGTCTTGCTCGATAGCTGAAAGGAGTTGTTACCATGATTGAAAGCACGCCTCCAAAGCTCACCAACGAAGAGCGATTGGCTGCTCTTGAGGCAGCTAAAGTTGCCCGTGTGAAGCGGGCTGAGGTCAAGAGAAAACTTGCAAGCGGCGAGATGTCGGTTGAGGAAGCGATCAGCATGAAGGACGATGAGATTATAGGTCGTCTTAAAGTTGTCGATATGATCGAAGCGGTTCGAGGATTTGGCAGCGCCAAGTCGGAGAAGTTGATGAAGGAGATCGGGATCGCAAAAAACCGTAGACTTAAAGGGCTCGGCTGGAAGCAAGCAAAAGAGTTGATTGATCGTTTACCCTAAAAGCATTTGGATTAGAGAAAACACCTGAAGGCTCCTCAGAAATGGGGAGCCTTTTCTATTCAAAGCCTCCGCTAGGATCCCCCTCAGAGGGGAATCCGCTCACCGGGACATGTATTTCTTTTTTGCAAAGCCAGAAAATTTGAAGTGTCCGCCCGGGTTTACGCACTTTCCCACAATCCCGGCTCCTACTGGCTTTAGTAGTGCCCTTCGAGCGCCGGAATCATGGAAAAGTGGAAAACCCTCCACCACCTAGAATCACCCCTAGAGGGCGATTCGGCTCAATCTGATTTCATCAAAAGGCTCTTCCAAAAGAGCCGCATCAACGAGCGCGAGCGAGCGTATCAATCGATGCGAAGGCATCGCACAGTGAGCGAAGCGAACGTCCTAGGGTGTCGCAATTTGCAACATCAGATGTGCGGGAGCATCCATAACTGAAAGGCTAACTCATTCAAGAAGTTAGCCGTATCAGCGAGCAGCGCGAGTGGATCAATCAGATCAAAGATCTTCCGAAAACGCAGCGTTTGCTTTGCAGAGATCCAATTGGAAATCAAAAAGAGCGGTTACCCAATCAAAAGAGCAAGCTACACCAAATCCTTGTTGTCCCGCCTGAGGGCGGGACGCTCCGGCGAAGCCATCGGAACGCGGGGAGGCTTCTCCCCACGCCCCGACGTCATCGCCGGAGCCCGCTGCAGCTCTCCGTTCGGACCCTTCCAAAGGGCGGCTCCACTGCGAGCTTACGCTCTCGCTACGTTCCGTTCGAACCCTCCCCATAGGTCGGCTTCACTGCACTTCGCTCACTGTCTGCGCAGGATCACGGGGAGGCTTCTCCCCGCAATTCTGCTCCGCCAACGAACCCCCTTCGGGAATCCGTGCAAGCTTTCCTTAACTCATGGTAATATAGCTATCGCTAATTACCACGGTTAAGGGCTTGCCGGACTGGTCGGGACTGCGGCATCGGACTTGCCGATGTCGGTTCCCTGTCCGGGGTTCCGGGTGCTGCGCAGGAATCGCGTTGGCGATTCGCTTGCACCCTCCGATGGTTCCGCTTGCGCGAGCCATCGGCGAATAGCCCGAGGCCGCTCGGGCAAAGGTAAGTGCTTTTCCGCTCCGAAACCGAGGCAGCTCGCTTTGCGAAGCGGACAAAGCCGCAATGTACGAAGATGCGAGGACACCAAGAAAGGAGGCAGACAGTTGAACAAGAAGAGAGGCGACAAGGCCACCATATTGTTGAGCATGACGAAGATAGAGAAGGAAGCCCTTCAGAACCTCGCCAAGCGCTCAAACGTTACAGTGTCCGAGCTTGTGCGCCTAGCGCTCGTCTACCAGGCAATTGATTTGCCGGAGGCGCCGCTAGGCAATGTCGGCAGCTTGGACAAGGAAGAGCCGCGCACCAACTGTATTCAGGTTCAGGTGACGGACAGCGAGAAGCTTGCGCTGAGAGAGCGTGCCGAATCGCTGGGTTGCAGCATGTCGGACCTTGTTCGCCGCAGCGCTATCCAGGGCAAGGTCGTCCAGCAGAACGAGATCGACATCGAGGCAGTGCGGCGCATGACCCATGAGCTCCTGAAGCAAGGCACGAACCTCAACCAGCTCATGTACTTCCTTAATGCAAACGGCATAGCGGCCTTCGATCCAGCAGAAGTGCAGCAGGTGATTTGGAACGTGCGCGATGCTGTCAGGAAGGCCACCGAGTTGACCGAGATGCTGAAAAGCCAAGTGTAGCCTCAGTGCAAATCCTATATTCGCAATTGAATGCGAATACGAATCGGAAAGGAGGAAGCAGGATGACGATCATAAAGCTGAAGCCCGTTACCAGCGAGCGCCATGGCGAGAACGTGCGCCGTTACCTGAACGGCAAGGATGCCTTGGCACGCGATGGCTGGAACATCTTCCACAGCGAGCATTGGTATGCGGAGATGGACCGAACGCGAGAGCTGTTCGGACACAACGAGCCGGCGAAGCGCGGCACGAAGAACACCATCATGTACCATCAGATTCTCGCTTTCCTCCCTGAGGAGTGCAGCGTGAACGGCGGCAAGATGACCCCTGAGCACTGCATGCGCTACGCAATGGAGTACGTAGCGAAGCGCTACCCGAACAATCAGGTCGTCTTCGCGCTTCACGAGGAGAAGGACAAGCAAGGCAAGCGCTATGCTGTGCACATGGCGATCAACCGAAGCGACCTGATGACCGGCAAGCGAATACACGGTGAGGGCGGGAAGAACGGTTACAAGAAGCGTGTAGCCACCGTTCGTGAGATGGATTCCGAATGGGGCTTGAAGCAAGTTGAGGAGGGCAAGCCCAACTCCCTTATCCGCAATCGCAGCCCACGCGATGCCGAGAAGGCGATCATCGAGGACGACCGTTACAGCTACAAGAACAATCTGCGAGAGATCGTTGCCTCAGTGATCAAGTCGCCGAATGTGCGTAGTCTCGGCGACTTCAAGAAGTGGATCGAGGAGTTCGGTGGCGAGGTCGATGTTCGGGACGACAAAGTGTACGTGACCGACACCGATGTCCGCGAGACCGGCAATCCGAAGTGCACCTTTGACATTGGAAAGCTGGACGGCCGTTTCACTTTGCAAGAGATCCAGAAGTCGCTCGAAACGAAGAGCGTGCAGCAAGGCAAAGAGCCCGACAACCCGAAGGCCGTCTACCTTGCCCGCATCGACAAGGCGCTTGCAGCCTATCGCGAGGCCGCCAAGCAGATGGGCGCCGATACTCCCAAGCTGAAGCTGCCGAAGCGCCCAGACTCCCTCGTGGGTGACCGTGACGTCACCGACAGAATTCTGGCTGCCTCGCGTGCTGCAGAGAAGATTCGCAGCAAGGCAGTCCCGAAGCGCAGCGGCGGTGAGCAGCTTCCCGGTCGCGGCGGCAAGGGCTCTGGCGGCGGTACCCATAATCGTGCCCGCACGCATAGCCAGACCGTTACACGGAAAAACGGTCGCGGCGGCGGCGAGCGCAGCAACACCAGCAGGTAAAATTCAATTGAAGAGAGAGGAGAATGTGCATGAAGAACAGCAGCAAGGCAAAAGCCGCGCTCGACGCGCAGGAAAAGTTGCCGCTTGATGAGGATCTTGACAACGAAAACGAGGGAGGAGACTTGAGCCAGGAGGGGATGGCGGAGTCCGATGCTGCGATGCTCGAAGATGCGAAGGCAAATGTCGCGCAGGACGATCTTATCGGCATCGTGATGGGAAACGATAACCCGGATGCCAACGAAACCGGCTCCGCCCCAGAGCAAGGCAGCGAGCATGAGCCTGAAGTTTCCGATCAGCAAAGCAATCAGAATCAGTCAGACGATCGGTCAGCTGAGCAAGAAGAAGGCGAAGAGCAGCAACCAGCAGACGAGCAGGAAGCTGAAAAGTCGGCACAGGAAGATGTCCAGAAGGAAAAGGCAGAGGAGTTGCCTGCAGCACCGGCAACCCCGGCTTCGCAGGCATCGACCGCCGATCCCGCGATGGCTCAAATGCTCATAAAGCTGACGACGGACATGAGCATCCTGCTCGATCGCATCGATCGGCTTGAGAAGCGCATCGAGGCAATCGACGGCAGCACCCGCGATGCGAAGGCAACCCAGGATGCTTGCCTGAAGCTTGCCCAAAAGACCAACGATTACTTCACCGATGCCGGGAAAAGGATTGATGATGCGGTGAAGAGCAGCACGCAGGATGCGGTGAAGACCTTGAACGAAGAGTTCGCAAAGGGCATGCGCTTGTGCGCTCAAAAGGCGTCCGAATCGGTGAACACTGTCCGAAAGGATGCCGCCGAGACGATAGACAAGGTGCATGCGCAAGCCGTGGAGCATATCCATGAGCTGGAGCAGGCAGCCTCACGCCGCTCGAAGATGTACTTCATGATGAACCTTCCCGAGCGCGTCCTGAACTATGCGAAGTACCTTGCCATCCTGATCGTGTTGGCATTGGCCCTGGCTTTCGGAATCGAGCATTTCATGTAAAGAACGTTCGGAAGCGAAGGGATCCAGAAGGATGGCAGGAAACCGCCCGAATGGGCTCAGAGTTGTGCAAAGAAGAAGGCAACATCCTCCCGTTGCTCCCCAAGATAAGCTAGACCTAAATCATATTGCTGTGCTATAATTCAATGGCTATATGGTTATAGCACTCGTCTAAATGAAAGGCTCCTAGCGTCCTCGCTGGGAGCCTTTTTGCATAACAGAACAGTTATCTGCAAGAGAAGACCATTGTCTCACACATACAAACGTACAAAAAAGGAGCCGAATCAGGCTCCTTTTCCATTTTCTAATTTCTAAGCTCCCTTTTCAGAGTAGACGGCGAAATCCGCTTCCCAATTCTTGTGAACCGCAGCGATTGCGCTTGCCCCACGTTCGTCTGTAGCTTCAATGGCGAACCCGTTTCCATAGGCAACTGGCTGAAGTCTCAACCGTTTGGCGATTTGAAGCAAAGCTGACGCTGCTCGGTTGGGATCGCCGAAGTCGTAAAGCATTAGCTCGGTTATATCGATGTTGAGCGCTTCGGCTATTGCCGCCTGCCTATCTTTTTTCGGCAAGCGTCTACCCTCCTCGTAGCTTCTTAGGGCGCCGACCGAGATATGAAGCACGTCGGCCAATTCACGTTGGGTGATGGGGATGGCATTCCGAAGAGCCTTCAGCTTCTTGGCAAAGCAAGATTGAATCCAATTCTCTTTAAGCTTGCACTGTTTGTTGCAAGAATGATCGGCGAGGCGCAATGGAAAATCGTCTGAAAGGTACGGGAGGCAAAAGTGCTCCTTCCAAGTTGCGAAGTCGCCGATAGAGATATGATGCGCCCATTCCTCGATGAATCGTTTCATGAATGAGGAAGAAGGGAAGAGCAAGTTTTGCTTCTTGTCTTCGATAGGGCATGTTTTGACTCGTAAACCGTAAACTTGGCAAATCTGGCGCAAGCCTGCTTGAAGCTCAAGATCGTTATCGAACAGGTAAATGCAGATAGATCCGACAGAAACATCAAGGGCATCGGCGAGCGCGTTGAGCGTTGTGATTTTCGGAAAGCAACGTCCAAGCTCGTAATTCCGTATCGCATTTTCAGAGATCCCGCAAAGCGAACCAAGCTCTGCTTGCGTGAGCCCTTTGCCTTCTCTAAGCAACCTAAGGTTGTCGGCAAACAATTCGGCATCGAACTGTCTATCGATAAGGATGCCCTTGTTGATCATCTAAACCCCTCACTCGCTAGCGAACACAAGCGTCCGCTCGTTCTTCCACCTGTTGTACGAGCACGTGACAAAGGTGTAGTTCCGGGACGGCACCGAGCTGTCTATCACAACGTCGGCGGATTGCGCCCTCTCTGCGTACCACCGACCGAAATCAGCCGTATCGGTAAACGAGGTGCGCTTCGACCTGTCCGTTCCCGCGTTGATCATCTCGGCGAGCTTAACCGAGAGGATATGCTTTTCCCCCGGCATCTGAAGCAGCACCTTGCCGTTTTCCTTTGCGAAAGCGGCATCCGTGTACTTGGAGAACGCCGAGAACACCGTCTGATCGTTCATGTGATGTCCGAATATCACAGAGTTGTACGATTTGAACCCCGCAGCCTCACAGCCTGCATCGAGGTAAGGGCATCCGTAGACGTTGTACTTCCCATAAACATCGTGATGAAGATAGTATTCAGGGTCGTCGGAATGCGCCTGCACGATAGGCGAGTCTATGTTGGTCCCAGGCACGGTGACCCAACCGATGACGTCCGGGTTAACCGATTTCCAATAGTCCCAGTCGACCTCCGGGAACCCGTAAGGGTCGAGCGACACCTCCCGAGCCTGCCCGCCGGGAGATGGGTTGCCCGCCTGCTCCATGGACCAAAGCGTGAATCCAAGAATTCCTGCCGCAACCAAGAGTATCCCGCAGATCCCCATGGCAATCCTGCTCTTAACTTTATGCGAGATCATTCAATCCCTCCTTCCTAAGCGAAAGCGAATCAAGCTTGAAGCTTTCTCATCATTTGCAGACAATTATGCGAACAGTAGCACTTCCTGCTTTTGCCTTTAACGAAGAAAGGAAGTCCACAATAGACGCAGATTCCAAGGTTTATCGACTTATAGCCGAGTAGCGATAACCATAGCCGACTTTCAAGATTGGAAGCCAATAGATCACCTTCATGATATCCATTGAAACCAAAGTCCAACTGATAATCGCCTTGCCTAAGAAGACTCGTGGCAAGGTCATGGAAAAGGTTGTAGGCAGAAGCAAGGCTGCTGTCTGCATATGGGTTGAACGCAATGCCCTTCTTGCGCAGGTACCCTTCAAAGAACCTGTATGCCCGCTCATATTCGAAACCAGATAGGAGAGGTCCCTTTCCTTGCTGGATTGCTGCTTTCAGCGACAGAAGGAAAACAAGCAGGTTTTTAACGGCAGTCCAATCAGAGAGATTTTCTATGACGAATTTGCTTTCAGGATCACATGTGGCCAAAGCATGCGAAAGCGTTTCTTCGCGCGAAAACGAGAACTTCGCGATAGCGTTCCGAGCGCTTGATTCTTTCAATGACGAGACATTTCTATGACCGACTGAGAAGAAACTACATTCGGATGCAAGTGCAGTTCTGCTTGCCCGTGAGAGGTGCGGGGAAACACTGTTTTTCACGAGCTTGCCTTCAAGGCTTAAAGGCATTCCAAATTCTTGGATAGTGCGGAGCAATTGGAGGGGGTTTTTAGCTGCAAGGAAATTATTGAGAAGTCGAGCCTCTTCGGAGCTGTTCAGCAGCGAACCCCGTGGTTCAGATGCCTGTTCAAACTCTTCAGAGCTTAATGTCCAAACCAGCTGATGCGCCGATGTCTCATCCTTCGTCAGAATAACCTGCAATGCAACCTCCTTCAAAAGCCTTTAGCACAACTACGCCGAGCAAGGCAGAGTTGCAAGGCACAGCCGGAACCGTATCGACAAGCTCCATATTCCCGTTTGTGCATCACTAAAAACATGCTAACCTGTATACGTTGTGTTCAGAGTATACAATCAAAAATACAAACGGTGCCCCGCTAACCCGGGCAGCATCGTTTTCAAGTCAAAGCCAGGGACCGTGCAAAAGTTGCCTGGCTTTTTTCATGTTCTGATACAGTCGTGGGACAACAGATAGAGAGCATCTAAGGAATCGTTCTGCTACAATGGATCCATACCGTGATCAGAACGGGAATCTACGCCTGTGGAGAGCATATCTTCTGCGAGAAATCGCGGAAACCGCTCGCTGAAGCAGGAAGACCTGGTGCTTTTCCCGGTTCCTTGAGATATGAAAGCCCTGTTCACACAGCGGTTTCAACTGCGTAGGTTTTGGAACCGGGTGATGTGCCACGGTTACTGAACCGTAACTTGCACGATCAGCTTGTTGTTCAGTTTTGGAACCGGACAAAGCATCAAGCTCACTGAACGCACCGTGCAGCGATACTCGTTGCCTCGGCTGACCGATTTGATTAAAAACCATTGCTGATGAAAGCAGTGGTTTTATTTTTAGACGATGATACCTTAAAACGGAAGGGTCCCGCGTTAGCCGCCCGAAACCGAAAGCAATGAAAATCCCTCCTTCAAAGCTCAATGCAAATAATTGGAAGGCACGGGAGAGCGTCGGCGCATGAAGGCAGATTCAATGTCGGTACAACGACAAACCCCCTTTTCAGAGAACAAAAAGGCAACCTTTTTCCGATTTAATGTCTCCCAGAGACATTAAATACGCTACAATGTATCTATCAGGAAAATCCTCTTACGAAAAGGATAACGATATGCCAAACGAGAAGAAGGGCGACGAGGAGCACGGCGTCCGCCTGTCCTACAAGTTCTGCATCTACCCGACCCCATCCCAGTGCGAGGCGATCAAGGCGAACATCGACGCATCGCGCTTCGTGTACAACCACTACCTCCGGGCAAGGATGGATGCCTACGAGCGCACCCAGCAGGAGGTTCGCCGGCCCAAGCCCGCATGCGACGAGCAGGGCAACGTGCAATACGATCAGGATGGCAAGGAGATATGGGAGCGCACCGAGGGCGGCAAGGTCGTCTTCCACACGATCCCGAACCCGACCTACGATCCCGCAGCCAAGGTGATGTCGATGTTCGACACGTCCAAGGACCTGACGCGCCTGAAGAAGGAGCTCGTAGACGAGGACGGGAAGCCTTGGCTCAAGGAAGCCGACGCCACAGCCCTCATCTACGCCCTTCGCAACCTCGACACTGCCTACCAGAACTTCTTCCGTGGCATCAAGAAGGGGCAGGACGTCGGTTTCCCCAAGTTCAAGTCCCGTAAGAACCCGGTCCAGACCTACAAGTCCGGCAACGTCAAGCTCGCAGGCTGCGACCTTGATGACGGCAAGGCCGAGGCTGCGGTGGCGGAGATACCCTCGCCGATCCCTGCCGACTGGGACCTTGCCGGCATCAGCTGGAACGGCATCGTGCTCCCTAAGATCGGGAAGGTGAGGGCGAGGATCCACCGCATCCCGGAGGGCAAGTTCGTGAGCTGCACCGTGGAGCGCAAGGCAAGCGGCGCCTACTACGCATCGACCAACGTCAAGGAGCGGGAGCTTCCCGCGTACCCAGCCGCAACGGGCGAGGTCGGCATCACGTTCGGCGCCTCCCACTGGGCGGTGACCTCCGACGGTCAGGTGATGGACCTGCCGGAGAGGATCGAGCGGCTGCAGAGGCGCCTTGCCATCGCCCAGCGAGACCTTGCCCGAAAAGAGCCCGGCAGCCAGAACTACCTGAAGCAGAAGAGGAAGGTGGCCCGCATCAACGAGCGTATCGCCGATGTCCGCAAGGCAGCGACGCATAACGCGACCAGGGAGCTCATCAACGGCTACGGCACGATAGCCGCCCGACAGATGGGCTCCAAGGAGATGCAGCAGCATGACGGCGCGGCGACCAAGGACCTTCCCCGCAAGGTGAAGAAGATGCTCAACCGCAAGATGATCGACGGCAACTTCGCGGAGTTCAACCGCCAGCTTGCCTACAAGTCGGCATGGGCGAACCGCACGTTCGTCGAGGTTCCCGGTGACACTCCTACGGCCCAGGTGTGCAGCCGATGCGGTCATGAGGAGCTTGTCCTTGCAAGGGACTTGCGCCCCGCATGGACCTGCCCGGAGTGCGGCGCAAAGCATGACCGCAAGGCAAACGGAGCGCAAAACGTATTGGAAGCCGGCAAGGACATCCTTGCAAAGCAGGAGCAGTCCTTCGTCACCAAGGCGAAGAGGTCCCGCGAGAAGAAGCGAGCCGCAAAGCCCAAGAACAGCGAAAAGCAAAACGATTGGCAGCTTTAAGCTCAACGACAAGAGAAGGAGACAGAGTAATGGAAGAATTGGCGATTAAATTTGTGGTGCTAATAGTTATGGTCGGGATCGGGCTTGCGTTCGACCGATGGGTCTTCCCATGGGAAGACGTCGCGGACGGCGACAAGCCTGCGAAGTACGTCCCCCTGCACGAGCAGTTCAGAAAGTAGCCCAAAATGCCCAAATTCACTGCCCACCTAATAGCCCTGCTAACAGACAATCAAGAAGGAGCGTCCAGATGACGAAAAGCATTGCATACAGGCTAGCCCTCACCGCCCTTGCCGCGGCAGTGCTCGCGATATGCCTCGACCACATCCCGTTCGAGGTCGGCGTCTGCCTCACCTCGAGAATCGCCTCGGCAGTAGCCGGCATCCTAGGTCTGGGCATGGCACTGGGGACGTTTCCCAACGCATTCGGCATGGATCCGAGCCGCAAGTCCTTCAAAGCGCTCTCCGTCATCGGCTGCATCGCTGTAGGCTTCAGCTTCGCAGCCTGCCTTGCCGGCTACACAGGCTACGGCTACGGAATCGCGGCGGCGGTGGACCTCATAGCCTTCTGCTGTGTTGGCATCAGCTCATTGAACGACGAGAAGGAGCCCAGATGACCGATGGCAAGTCAACCCTCACCTTCGTGATACAGATCCTTACAATAGCGATCCTGATTGCCTGCCTGTCCATTATCCTGCCGATCAGGCAAAGCCAACTAGAGCGTTACCCGTTCCAAGACGGTAACTACAGCCTCCGTTCTGTCTCCAACGAGAACGGCCAGTACGATATAACGCTGGTGCTCGCCGAAGGTACGGGCATCACCGAAGCGAAAAGCGTTTCAGTATCAGAGAACTCCGATTACGAGCCTGAATCGCACACGGAGGGCGGAATAACGTACATATCGCTGCAACCAGGGGAGCGTTATGAGCTGCATTCCGAGGAACGCTATCACATGACATTGAGCGAGTCCGAAGTGCAAGTGCAACCTGTAGATGACGGCACCCAACGAATCGAGAAGAAGTCCTCAATCCTGGGCACGCGATACACCCTCTACATGTAAAAAGGAACCGATATGCCCCTAACCAACACTGACATACAAGGCACCCCAGAATACAAGCTGAAAGCCCTCTACGAGGAACTTGATGCTTCTAAAGCAGCATATGCAAAAGCGAAAGCAGAGCGTGAGCGTAAAGTGAAAGCTACTTGGAGAACGCCTAAATATATAGCAGCTATTGCTTTGGGGAGCCTGTCGGGGATGGTGGTTCTACTAGGTAGCTTATGGTTTTTCGGCTCTTTAGCTATTGGGTTGCTGATTGACAGCTGGAAAATCGCAGCTTTTCCGTGGTCGGGACCGTTTTTCCCATACGCTTTCGGGGGTTACTTGGTTTCGGTGCTCATTTTGATTCCGTGCGTATACGTAGAAAGAAAGATGAACCCGGAGTATCACCCAGTCATGATTCCTGCAGGCATACGCACAGAAGGTGCAATCAAAGAAGACATCCAAGCCCTGTTAAAGCGCAACCCCTCCCTGAAAACCCTCAACGAAGAACTGAAAGCAGGTCTGAAATGACCGCCGAAAAACCACCGCTTAGCAATCAAGGCGAAACCAGCCGCGAAGCAGTAACCGACCGCCTTGCAAGGCTCGATGACTACGGCAAGCTGGAACTGTTCTCAACCTGTCACAACTGTGCGAAGTGGCAGGAAGTCCTCTTCGCTGACAATGAGCACTGCATAAAGCCAAAAGTGGCAAAAAGCCCTCCTTCCAGGCACCCTTTTTGTCTTGGCAGCAGGAGTGTACAACTTCGTGATTCTGATAGGAGCGATGTTCTGATGCAGGAAATGATTAGCGTAGACAACAGCAAGGCAGCGGTAGGCCTGCTCGGCAAGCTGCTCCAACTGTCCTACATCGAGCAGTGCATACTGCTCGATCATATAGAGGACGGAATGACCATCGAGGACCTTGTTGCCTCCTTGAAATCCTCCGCCAGCCATGAGGCAAAGTCCATAGCCAAGCGTATCGAGGCGCTTAGCGAAGAACTCAACGGTTCCGGTGAGCAAGATATGGCTAACGTCGCGGAGGAAATGGGAATAAAGATGCCTGATATCGATCGAAAGAGCATGGTCGATGCGGACATCGAGGCGGTAAAGCAGAACGTGATCATGGGCATAAACTGCACGAAGCATCCAGGCGAGGACGCATGGGATCCGACCATCACGGCTGCAAGGCTTTTCGAGAAGGCGGAGAAGGCGCTCTTGAGAGACGCCGACGCCTATTTCGCCCAAAGGGCGGCGCAGGAGGCCCTGAGCCTGTTGAAGGCCAATGAGCGGCAGATCGAGCAGCTGCACACGTTGCTTGAGCAGGAAGGTTCGAAAGATGATCGATGACGATAAGCGCCGGGAGACAGCGAGAAGGCTGCGAGCTGCCGCAGAGCAGGCGGACCCGGCGGTAGGAGTGTCGGAGTTGGAGATATTCTGCATCCTCGACGTGGACATGGGCGGGGAGCGCGGCTTTGCCGACATGCAAGACGTTCTGCGCCTGGCAGACCTGATCGATCGACCGGCAAGGCAAGGAAGCGAAAAAGGCGATGAGCGGTAGAGGACCGAAGACCCGCCTTTCTGCCAGCGAACGGGCGGTTCTGTCGCTGATCGCCGAATACGGTGATGGGGGAGCAGTCATCGCAAAGGACAGCCTTGCGAAGACGATAGGCAGGACCGTCCGCACAGCGCAGCGTGTGGTGAGGTACCTGCGGGAAAACGGTTTGATCGAGTCGATTCCCCAAAGCGACCGATCTGGAGGCGCATCGCCAAATCTCTACGTGATCACATCGAAGGGCTTGATGGAGCTCCGCAAGGAGCGAGATCAAGAAGAGAGATGATGAGAGCAATTGGGGGCTCGAAGCAGGAAAAATTTTGGCAGGAAAGGCGCCGATAACTCTTTGCAAATATTCTATAACTCTAGTAGTCTATATATAGGACTATAGAGTTATAGAACACTAGAGAGGTAAAGGAGGTCGAGGAAATGGGACCAGTCGAATGCATAATCGCGATATTGATGACGCTTCTTGTCTTCCGCGTTGTCTGGCAACTCACGAAGAAGGTGCTGGCGATGCTGGCGGGCCTGTTCCTGATCTCCTTGGCCGGGCTTGCCGTCTTCGCAGTCTACAGCGGAGTGACGAGTCTCGTTGGAATGCTCTTATGAGAAAGGAGTGTGATCGCGATGTCGAAAGACGACGAGGACCGGCTTGTTCAGATGAACGTGCAGGTCCCGAACTGGGTAAGGCAGCGGTTGCGCGAGCGTTACGTGCGCACAGGCGAGGGACAGTCCGCTTTCGCCCGCCGTGCGATAATCCGCCTGCTTGAGGAAGAGGACGAGCAGAGGCCGAAGGATGGGCAATGTTGACGGCAGTGTTGGCGGTCACCTTCCTTGCCTTCGTGTTGGCAGTGTTGGCTTTTGGCTACGCAGGACGCAAGGAAAGCCTCAAGCTCATCTTGGCAACCGGCCTCACGATGATCGGGACCGCTGTGGCAGTCATAGTGGTCACAGCGCTCATCGTTGTGACGGGTGCGTAAGGGACAAGAGGCGAAAGGAAGGCTAACTGATGGAGACGACCTCATGCATCCTAGGCATCATATGCCTCGTTGCCCCGCCGTTCTTCGCGATGCTCGCAACGCAGGGGCTTTACAGCCTTGTGCGGGGCAACGGCTTCGGGCACCCATGCCGACTCGGTTTCGGCATCGGCATGGTCGGTTTCTTGCCGATGCTTCTCATCGTGCTCGGGATCAAGGCGGATGCGTTCTTCCCAGAGCTCGGCGCTACATTCGTTGTCACCGTTGCAGCAGCGGTCGGGCTTGTCCTGGCAGTCATCGCCCCCATCGTTTGGCTTAGGTTCCTGAAAAGCGAGGACGCACAGCAAGACGCATGGGAAGAGGAGGACCGCCGTAACCGCGAGTACCTTGTCGTTCGGCATCGCGAGCAGAGCAGCAACTACGGCAGGCATGCCGATATACGATAAGTTAGGAAAACAAAAAAGCGATTAGAAAAGAGACGAAAGGAATGAGATACATGGAAGAGAACAACAAGCAATCCGGCCTCGATCCAGAGGCGAAGACTGAGAAGCTGGAGGCAATGCCCGCCGATCAGGGGCAGGCAGACGCAACCGAGAAACTTTCGGCAACGGAGATCCCCGCAGACAAGCCCAAGGTCGCGAAGATGGAGACCGCAGAGCGCCGCATCGAGAAGTCCCTGGCAAAGCAGGGCGTTGAGCACGGCGAAGGCGATGTCCACGATGCGTTGATCCCGCTCTACGAGCGCTACGAGCTCACTGGTGCCACGCCGACCCAGGAGGCATTCGCCGAAGCCTGCCGAAACCAGAACGCAGGACTCCACGTAGCTAACATGGCGAAGAACCCGTTCCGCCCAACCGGAAAGCGAAACGCCCTAATCGCCGTAGGCTGCGCAGCTGCAGCAGCTCTGATCATCGTAGGAAGCGCATTCGCGTACAGCTCCACCCACCAGCCGGAGCCGAAGCAGGAGAGCGAGCCCGCCGCAGCTGAGGTGAAGCAGGTAGAGGATCCGACCATCCACGCAAAGGTAAACTGCGATGGCTGGAACCAGGACACCTCCACGCCCATCGTGCTGAGCATCTACCAAGGCGACGTCAAGGACACGCTCACCAGCACCGATGAGAATGTCACCGCCCCCGAACCGATGGCGGAGAAGCAGGTGGTTGCAGGCGAGGACACCGAGATCACCGAGATCACCGAGAAGGGAACCTACACCCTTGCGATCGTCGGCTCCCCGATGCTCGATGACGGCACCTTGTTCAACCTCCCTGAGCCGCAGGTAGTGGAGTACGACGGCGAGCACGGGGCATCCATCGAGATGACGCTCACGCCCAAGGCAGCCGAGAACGTAACCGAGGCAGACATCGCAGCCGCCCAGGCAACGGCAGTGGCAGCCGGCACGGACGCCGGAAAGGCCTCCAACGCCGCAAACGCTGCCAACAGCAAGGCATCGAGCGCCCAGGGCGGAAACGTCGCAACAGGCAACAGCACCGCCGCCTCGAAGAACAACAGCAACAAGACCGGCGTAACCGCCCCAAGTCAAGGAAACCAGGGAGGCAACACCGGCAGCAACCAAGGCGGAAGCACTCAGCCCCATCAGCACAACTGGGTTGCTAAAACAGTGCATCATGATGCAGTTTACGAGAATCAGACTACCTACATTCACCACGATGCAGTTTACGAGAATCAAACGGTTTCTGTATGCGTAACTTGTGGAGCTGAAAATCCTTCTTTGCAGCATTCTAAGAATCATGCATTAAATGGGCAGAGCGATCAGGTTGTTGAAAAACAAAAGCGCGTTAAGGTTAAGGATGCTTACGATGAGCCTGTTACAAAGTCTGTGCTAGTGTCTGCAGCCTATGATGAAACCGTTGGTTATTACTGCTCCACCTGCGGTGCAACGAAGTAACAGTAGCGTAACCCCGTTGGGTTGTGCTATAATACTAGTATTGTTGCGAAAAAGGAGGGAACAGCGGATGGAATCAAGATCCGAAACAGACATCCTTGGTCGCCGCTGGTACCGGATAGACATCCTGAAAGGCGACCGAACCTACGACCGCCTCACGATAACGGCAGAGTCCGACAAAGCGGCTGAGCTGCAAGCTCACCGCGAGGCAACCCGCCTCGCTCTGGTCGGTAAGAGCAGAACGCTTCGCCTGTACCCAGACGACAGAAGTCACCTAATAGCAGAGATCAAGTCAAGATAAAGAAAGAGCCACAGGAGCAAAACCCTGTGGCTCTTCTCATATTCGCATTCGATTGCGAATATCACTTTCCAAGCGCTTGGCCCAGCGGCATGATAGCATCCAGCAAAGCAACGATGCTGTTCATGGTGTTGCCACCGTGAACATCTCCAGTCACGTAAACCAATTTCAATCTCCTCTACGTATGAAGCTCCCGTCTTGCCTCTGCGATCAAGCGGCGCTTATCGAGCCATTCGTTCATTTCCTCATCGTTCATGATCTTCTGGCACCGGAAGAGCGGGATTCCCGCTTTCATGAAGCAGCAGTCTTTGAGGTTGTCCTTCTTCCGCGCCTCATCCGTGCCATGCGTCGAGTCGTCCAGCTCGATGCCGAACAGGAACCGGTCGCTTTTCCCCAATATCATGAAATCGATATGCAGCTGGGCAAGCGTCCTGAACCAAACCGCGTTCTCGTCCGGATCGTTCGTCTTGACATCCAGGATGTCCATCAACCGCACCTTCGGGCAAACCGTGAGCCCTTGCTTGCCGCAAGCACGGTGAAGCACCTTGTAGAAGGCGTGCTCCCTTTTGGAGAATAGCCCGGTGCGCTGATCGATGGGGAGCTCGTCAACCGGCGGGAGATGGTCGAGATCGAGCCATTTCCTCTGATCGCCGCTTGAATCAACCGTTGCCGAGGCTTCCTGATGCTTTGGCGCTTCCTCATGCTCAGCAGCCAGCTTATCGTGCTCTTCGATATGCCGGTCGATCAGATAGCTGTAGAACGATCGGCTTTGATTGGCGGGTATCATGCGCTTCTCGAGATCGGAGAGAAGCCCTTCCTTCCTCATCGCATCTACAAGCGCGATTTGCCTCTCCGTTGGGGCAAGTCGCTGTGCATTCCCTTTCGAAGCCTTATGCGATGAGAACGCCCGTTTCTCCGATTTTCCCCGTACGCGCCTACGGAACCCCAAGAGCTTGCCGAAAAGGTACACGAGCAGAAGACCGATGGCAATGAACTCGAAGAAGCTGGTAGATGAGGAATCCAAGGCGAGCCTCCAATCAGGATGGTTGTAGTTAGATGGTACCATTCATCGCCGCCCGCGCCGCACCCATCGCGCCGCTGGGCTCGCCGAACGCATCGAAGCTCCATTCAACGCGACCTCGATGCTGGACCCATCTGCCAAAGCAAGTTGTGCAGGTCACGGCGGGCTTTCTGCAAGGCAGAGCCTTTTGCCGGAATGCCCGTGCAGAATCCCTGTGCGTGATACAATCCACCTGTACCCGCGTCGGTCGGGGAACCTACGCCTGCGAAGAGCTTGTTGGCTCGCTGAACCAGGAAGACCCGGTGGCAAGCAGTGGGGCTTCGGTGCAGCAAACCCACCAGAATCAATCCCGGCTCACCGTCCTGCTTTGCCTGCCGCCATCAGCCACCGGACACTCGCAGCGTCGTCCTCAACGCAATCTCAATGTACTCGGGAGCGCAGCAAGCTCAAGCTTTCCGTTCCCGCAACGCAGCAGCCTGCCTTTTTCCCGAAGCAGAATCCGCATTGCGTGGCGTGTTGCTGCCGTGAATGTCCCGTTTTCAATGCCGTGTTCCCGAATCGTCCGACAACCTTACATCAACGAGCGCAAGCGAGTGGATCCGCGAAGCCCCTCAGCGAGCATCGCGAGCGTATCAATCGGCGAACAGCTGTTCAGTGAGCTAAGCGAGCGCATCACCTGAATCCCCCGCAACTCAGATCATCAGCTGTGCGTGAGCCCCAACGCCCCCGCAACCCAACACCATATCGAAAGCGAATCGCATCCTATTCGCCCACATCTCGCAAGCTTCCCGCACAGCACCGGCAGGCAAGCGCAGCGCAACTCATCGCAACCGGCACATCGCATCAACTTCCCATCTCCCTCGCCGACAACCTCGGACGCACGGCAAGACGCTGGCAAATCACCTCAACTGCCTGCATCCTGCAAGAATTGGCTCCCATGTCATGGCACCTGCCGCCATCTCTCAATGTTCCGTGACCCAGCACCGCCAAAAGCCCGAAGCAGCCCCTCAGAATCGCCAGCAGCCACCTCAAAGCTCATTTCCCCAGGTCGCAATTTGCCGTTGGTTCTTCCCATATTCAGGCTATTCCCTCATGTTCGTTCGCCTTGCCCTCAGCACCTCGGTTGCTTGTATGGTTTCTAACACCCCCGTCCCGTACCGCAAGGGCTGCCCTACGGCGCATCGACGTGCAAGCCCGCCTTGTCCCTTGACGCTCCGTTCCTTAGTGCGTTTGACCGAAACCAAGCAACGAAGGTTGCTGAGAACAAAACAAACAAGAACAAGGAGGAACTGAAAATGAAGGAAGGAAACACAACGGCAATGCTTGAGCAACTGAGACTTAGAGAGGTGGCGCTTAACAGCATATTTGCGAAAACGGGGCAGAAGATCCGAGTGAAGGCGGTCAAGGTGCACAAGAACAACAATGAGCGAGTGGGCTTGGAGGTGCGCGACAAGGAGCTTCCAATTGTGCTGACGTATTACCCGACAGCGGACGACATGATGCAGCCAGATGTTCGTCTGATTGAGAGGATAGTCGATGTGCTGAGAGAGGAGCGGGATGAAGTCGGCCTGATCGTGCACGAGCCGGACCGCGACGAGTTCACAGCTAATTTGGTGCCTGAGGTGATGAGCGTGGAGAACGCCAAATGGCTGGAAGCGGATGGCAGGCCATGCAAGATCGTTCTCGATATGGTGGTGACGCTTCGCTGCCTGTGGAGGGTCGATATGCTCGCAGATTCCGAGAAAATCGCAAGCTGCCTGGTGACGAAGCAAGTTCTCGATCGCTATAGCCTGAGCGAGAGCGAGGCGTTCGCGATCGCGATGCAGAACTTGGAGGAATCCGCAGAGATCGTCCCGATACGTCAGGTTGTCGAAGAGCTTCTTGGGCACGAGGTGCCGGAGAACGACTACGAGCCGGACATGTACATCGTGAGCAACCGCCTCCGCACTAACGGGGCTCCGCTCATGTTCTCCAAGAAAATCCAAGGCGAGCTTCTTGAGATGTTCAGGAAGCGAAGCGTAGCGGTGCTTCCATCGAGCATTGACGAGTTCATCGCCATCAGCGCAGATCATATGCCGATCGAGGAGTTGAAGGATATGGTGGCTGAGATCAACAGGACGCAGGTAGCGCCTGAGGCTCGCCTGACCGATGAGGTGTACGTTATCACCGGAACACCGGAGAAGCCGATACTCGGCATGCACACCAGCTTGGGTCTTCCAGGGCAGACGTTCCTAGTAGCTCGCTACTAACCAATCAAGGCAGGCTCGGTAACTTGCACCCGCCGGGTCTGCTTAAAGCAACGAATTGTATCACGCACAGGGAGAGCCTGCCGACATTGCATCCCGGTAGGCTCTTCCTTTTTCCATGCCCGCCACGACCTCACCCCGGTCCGCACCCATCGCGGACCGGGGTTTGAATCGCCATGCGTTCGGAAGGAGCTGCCGGTGGCAGGTCCTGTAGATCTCTGCCCGAAAGAAATTTTCGGCCGAAGCTTTGCAAGAAGTTGCTTGTATGCTATTATTCATAGCAGAAAGTCTCCTATCGTGATTGTTTCTTGATAGGTATGCTTTTACGCTGTATCCCCTGGTCTTCGGATTAGGGGAATTTTTTGTTTTATGTTCCTTTTGCCATAAGCTTCGGTACAGCGTAGAATATGGGCGCTATTGCAGTGTCCGTCTGATTTTGCGGGTGAAGCCTTCTCAAAGAGAGGAGGTGAAGCCCATGATGAACTTTATTCTTGGAATTGCCGCTTTATGCGGCATCGCCGATTTCGTAATCGAGCGTATCGAATCTGTTCGCAAGATTGTGCGGAAAAAGAAGATGAACAAATAGAAAGAGCCAGGTAAATGCCTGGCTCAAAGTAGATTTGCTTCACCCGTTCTCTAACGACCTAGGAAATTGTTAGTATATCGGCGGGCGCTGCGATGGTTTTATTATACCAACACATTTGTTGAACGCAAATTATCTTCTTCTCGATCCACCAGCGGTGTTGTTGTACGAGCTTGTGGCGTTGAATGCCTTGATGAGTTTCTTCTCCAAAGCATTCATCTGCTGTGCCGGGCATGGCACGATCTTCACGAAAACAGGCTTTCCGTTTCGAACATCGGCATAGACATCGCCGTTGCCATGTCCCGTGAGATGGTTCCGCACACGGGAGCATACATGCAGGGATTGCCCCACATAGACGTTCTCATAAGCCTTTCCATCAGGTGAAGGGGAGGTGACGATTACATAGCAACCTGGCTGGTCCAGCATCTTGTATCCGCCGGTCACCTTGTTCCCTGATTTTGTCGTTTTCCAATTCCCAAGGAAATTGCCTGCGGAAATCATCTGCGAACCCAAGATGCTCTGCCGCAGCGCAGCTTGATGCTGCCTTTGCCGCTCGATGGCGATCAGCTGGATGCAGCCTGCGATGATTACCAAGAGAATCATTATGATGGCGCCGATGGAAATCTCGAAGTTGAGGAGATCTTGCCCGGCAAGGTTTCCCTCAAATCCCATCCGCATCAACCTAAGCCAGCTGTCTGCATATGAGGTTATGTTCATTGAAGCCCTTTCTTTTCGCTTCTTCGATTATAGCCGATATGCCCCTTAACCAGGCTCTTTACCTAAAACCTCAGCGAGCACCGCGAGCGTATCAATCGGCGAACAGCCGCTCAGTGAGCGAAGCGAGCGTATCCCTGAAGTCCCCGCAACCCGGATCATCACCTCTGCGTCAGCCCAAACGCCCAAAACGCCCCCGCAACACAAAAAAAAACCCCACCGAACAGAAGTTCAGCGAGGTTCTTAAATTCGCATCCGAATGCGAGTTTCGCTGCACGAATCGCTCTACGCCTCGGTAGGCTGGTTAACGTTTTCGTTCTGCACGGTCTCCGGATCGGCCGAAACCCCGCAAGTGGAGCACTTGTAGTCTTTCAGGACGGACTCATCGTATGCCGCTTTGTCGGTTACCGGCTCGTCCCATGCATCCTTCACCTTCACAGTCTCCTTGTGCGGAACCTGCTTGGTCAGCCCTTTGTGACCGGTTTCTCTCAGATGGTCGGTGCCGTCGTTGGTATCCGGGTCAAAGTACTTGCCGCAAGTGTTGCACATGGTTGAGTAAACGGTTTGATTCTCGTAAACCGCGTCATGGTGGACCACGTGCGTCTCGGCGTCATGGTGGACCGTCTCGTATTCGGCAACCCAGTCGTGCTTATGCACATCCTGGGATGCCTGCGAGTTGTCAGAAGTGTTTTGGTTGTCAGCAGGTTGCTGTTGCTCTTGCGCGGCAATCGGCTCAGGCTGTTGCGATCCATGGATCGCAAACCCGATGCCGATGCCGGCTGCGAGCACGACGACGGCTACGGCGATTGCAATCGCCGCGATGCGGACGTTGCCAGTCGGCTTGCCGTTGTCGCTTGATGCCTCCTGCTCGTTATGGGCGTTTTCGCTGTCTGCCATGCAGTCACTCCTTTCTTGAAAAGGGGAGGGTGCCAACATCGGCACCCTCCCAAATGTTTCAGCAGGATCCTAGAGGCTATTCCTCGTCGGACTCGCTATCGGTCTTGCCCTCAGCTGCAGCAAGCTTGCGATGACGGTAAGCATAGGCACCGGCACCGCCAGCCAAAGCTACGAGGGCGGCGATCAGCGCATAGATCAGCGTCATGTCGACGCCGGTCTTGGAGTATCCGTCGCCACCGGGGGTATCGAACGTATTGTCATCGGGCTCAGAAACCGTCACGGTTTGAGCCTCGTCGTCGATGTCCTGATGGTCTGCGATCTGGATGCCGTCCTTGTAGGCGATCTCGAACGCTACGAGGTCCTTGCCGCCGAGTTCGGATGCATCGAACGTGAACTCAAGGTCAACGGTACCGTCAGCCTTGTTCGGGACGAACGTGGTCTCAGCGGTAACGTTGCCGTCACCGACAACCAAAGGCTCGCCGGTCGATTTGTCCATCAAGGTGCCGGACACCGTGTATTCCTTGCCAGGAATCAAGTCGGTGTACTCGACGTGGTCAACGACGGTTGCCTCACGGGAAGGCAGGAGCGTATGGTCGCCATCGGTCTTGTCCGTTGCCGTTGTAGACAGCTTAGGTGTGACGATGGAAACGGTCTGCCCCTCGTTGCCGAGGTCGGACTCATTGGCGATCAGCTCAGAGCCCTTGAACAGGAACTCGAACACAACTGTGTCCGTATCCTCGTTGTAGATGGAGTTGATCGGGAAGTCCATCGAGACGGTGCCCGACTGCTCCTCAGGCGTGAAGGTCTTCTTCTGGATGCTGAGGCAGCTTACGATGTCAGGGTTCTCCTGCATCACCTTGGCAATGGCCTCGTAATCCGGGCTCAAAGGAAGCGCAGGTGCGTCCTTAGTGAGCTTGACCTGATCGTCGGTGTAGGTAGCAACCTCGGTAGTGGAGGAATCCTTCACCTCGGAGAGCTTCCAGCCGTCATCGCTCTTTGCAAGCACGTGCTGAACACCGTCGACATCTGTGTAGCTGTAGGAACCATTGGAGGCGGTAACCTCAAAGCCCTCGCCGAACGCCTTGCCATCGATCTCGATAGCGGAAACGTCGCCGGAGCCAAGCCCGCATGCGGCCTTCAGGTCGTCCGCGAACTTCTGCAGATCCTCAGTAGAGATCGCCGAGGCACCCTCGCCGGAGAGCAGCGGCAGACCCGTGGACTTGTCCATCAGGATACCTGCAACCTGGTACTTATCGCCTGGGATGAGGTTCTTGTAGGCGATCTCGTCGGTGATGGAGGACTCGGGATCGGCTGACATGTGCTTGTCGCCGTCAGCGGTATCCGTTGCCGTGGTGCCGACCTCGGGAGGAACAACCTCCACGGTCTGATCCTCGTCATCGATGTCTTCATGGAAGGTGATCTCGATGTCGTTGCGCAGAAGCTTCTCGAATGCGACCAGCTTCTTACCGGCCAAAAGGTCGGCATCGAACTCGAACACAACGTCCACAGAGCCCTCGGGCTTCTCCGGGGTGAACGTGGTGGAGCCGGTAACCGGGTTGCCGTCCGCATCCAGCAAGGCCTCGCCGGTTTCCTTCACCATCAAGGTGCCGGATACCGTGTACTCCTTGCCAGGAACGAGGTCCTTGTACTGAACAGCGTCCACGACGGTTGCCTTATGGTCTGCGGGAACTTCCTTGTCCCCATCCAAGCCATCGGTGGCTGTGGTGTGGACCTCTGGAACGATGACGGTGACAGCCTGTGCCTCGTCGTCGATTTCCTTGTGACCGCCGACTTCTTTGCCTTCACGCTGAAGCGATTCGAACACGACCAATTGTGCGTCCTGTTCGAGCTGGGAAGCGTCGAAGCTGAACTTAACGTCGATTGTGCCGTAGGTGTCCTTCGGGGTGAACGTGGTAGAGCCGGTGATCTCCTTGCCCGTGGTCGGGTCGATGTAGGCCTTGCCGGTCGCCTTGTCCATCAGCGTGCCGGAAACGGTGTACTCGCGTCCAGGAACCAAGCCGCTGTACTCAACGGTGTCCACAACGCTTGCCTCAGGATCCTTGACGATGTTCTTGTCTTCGTCAACTGCATCGACGGCAGTGGTGCCGAGCTTCGGCTCGGAAACCGTTACAGACTGTGCAATGTCGCCAATCTCGGTGTGGGAGGCTATTTCCTTGTCCTTGAAGACAACATGCTCGAATGCAACGAGGGTGTCTCCGTCTTTCAGGTTGGAGCCGTCGAAGTTGAACTCAATGTCAACGGTGCCGGCGGTGGTTTTAGGAGTGAACTTCGTCTCAGCGGTAACCGGGTTGCCGTCCGCATCGGTGAGCACCGTGCCGGTTGCCTTGTCCATCAGCTCGCCCTTGAGGGTGTACTCCTTGCCAACCGTGAGTCCAACGTAGGCAACGGTGTCCTTGACGGTAACCTGGGTATCCTTGACAACGTCTTTGTCGTTGTCAACGCCATCTGTTGCGATGGTGCCGATGGCAGGAGGCTTGACGGTGATGGTCTGACCACGGTCGTCAAGATTCTCATGGGTGTCGAGGATACGGTCAGGAGCCTCAGTGGCTGCTATCGTCTCGAACACGACGAGATCGGTAGAGTCGGTCAGGTTGGAGCCGTCGAAGTTGAACTCGACGAAAACATCCTGTTCCTGGCTCTTAGCCGTGAAGGTGGTAGAGCCGTGGATCTCGTTGCCGGATGCATCAACATAGGCCTTGCCAGTTGCCTTGTCCATCAGCGTGCCGTTGATGATGTACTCGGTGCCCTTCGAGAGGTTGTCGCAGGAAACCTTGTCAACGATAGTCACATCGGGCTCAGCTACAACTTCCTGGTCCCCGTCAGCCTTGTCGGAGGCCTGAGTGGAGATCGAGATGTCCTGGTCGGTCAAGGTTCCGAGGTTGACGGTGTTGTCAGCGTTGAAGGTGTTGTCGCGGGAAACCGTGAAATCCTTCTTGATCAGCTGATAGCCATCGTTCGCCGCACAAGGCAGCTCTTCCAAGGTGTACTCGTCATAGGGGAGCGCACCACGCTCATCGTCGGGATCGGTGATCTTGGTCTCATCGCCGTCCTGATACTGGCCGAACCAAACGCCGCTGGTCGAGTCGAGCGTTTTGCCCGTATCAAGCAGCTTGGCGATGAAGCCTTGAACGCCATCGGCATTCTCAGTCATAACCCAATCGTTGCCGTTGGTGTTCTCGGTGTGCTTGTTCCAGGATGCCTTGGTGGAAGCCTTGCCGTTCTCGTCAGTGACGATTACATGGGACTCGCCGGTGGTCTTGGAAGTGATCTTGAAAGGCACGTTCGCAAGCGAATGAGCATCGTCGGATGCAGCCTTCGTGAACTCCAAGTCAGAGCGGAACACTGGCTCAGCCTGCTCGGGAGTATTGTAGGAATGGATAATATCTATATTACCGTCAACAGTGATTTGACGAACAAAAGATTGATCCATACCGAAAGGCTGCGGAAGATTGTAGCCTTTCGGTGCCTTGATTTCCTTAATAACGACAGTGCCAAGTGGCAGTGAGATTGCACCGTTTGCGGCTCGATAGAAGTCGTCACCGCTTACTTTATAAGGAAGAGTGGCGGTAACGTTGCCGTCGGCATCATGCACTTCAAAACTTTGGTCTGCATAACGAAGATTTACATAACCATCTTCATCTGTTTGCAGAACCCATTTACGGGTAGGATCGCCAGATGCCTCGGCATCAGCTACAGAGTCATAGTAGCCATCGTAATACTCGACAGAGTATTGGGCACCATAGAGGGAAGCACTGCCAAGAGGCAGGTTTTTCTCACCGCTGTAAGTTTTCTCACCGTCGTACTTACCAAGCAAAGTACCAACAGGGTCGCTTTGCGGCTGGTCCTTCAAATTGGAAGTAGTCGTCTGACCGCTCTTGATCTCGATGCCGTGCGGCTCCTCGTCGAGCCCGTAGCCGTTAGGTGCCTTCAGCTCCTTGATGGTGTAGGTGCCGGAGGGCAACAGCTTCGACTTCGCGTAGCCGTTCGCATCGGTGGTGAGCTTGTCGACTGCCTGGTTGTCAGCGTTGTAGACAGCGTACTCGGCGCCCTCCAGGGAGTAGCAGCCGTTGCCGTCGGTGATGTCGGTGTTGGCAGAGGACTTGTTGATCTCAACCCAACCGCCGAAGTTCTTGATGAGCTTAACCTGTGCGGAAACGTGCTGATAGCCGATAAGACCGAACTGGTTGCGGCTATGGCCATCGGTAACTCCAGGAGGGGTGATATAGACGTCGTAGACAACCTCACCGGTCTCGGTGTTGATGCTGTTGAGGGTTGCCGTGTAGTTTGCCTGGACATTGGTCGGCTGTGCAGCCGAGCGGTCTGCGCAGGAGCCGGTTGCAGTGCATCCGGACAAGTAGCCCGTGAAGTTGCTGAGGGCGAACTGGGCAGGATGCAAGGACCAGGTAGCGCCGATCCAGCAGGTGCCGCTGATGCTCTGCGGAACATCGGAGGTCGGGTTGGTGGTCGGGACGATGGTTACATCGGCAACGGCCCACTTCGCCTCAACAACGACAGACTCCTTGACGGCGGAGTTGAAGTTGTACTGCTGGTCGTCTTGGGTGTACCAGCCGAGGAACTGCCAGCCATCGCGGGATGGCGCTTGAGGGGCACTGCCCTCAACGGATGCGTAGGACTTGCCCCATGGCACGGTGACAACCGTGTCTGCGGTCTTACCCCCATCGTTTGCCGATACCGTGACAGAGCACTGGGTTTGCGTCCAGATGCCGTTGACGACGGTGCTGCGGTTTACCTTGGTCGAGTTCCAGTCGAAGTCGGCACCGGTCTCGGCGTCAACCCACTTGAGGCTCAGCCCTTTCTCGGCTTGCTGCTCCGCGAGGTTCGCCACAGGCGTGTTGCCGTTTGCGTCCGTGTAGTTCACCGGGTCTGCGTTGACCGCTTGCCCGACGGTGAAGTCGCCAGCAGCCGACGACAGCACAGGCAGTGTATCGCTGGCAAGGCCGTCAACGGTGGTTGTCACGGTCACGTCGTTCGGGGCCGCAAAGGCGGGTGTCGGGTTGCTGAGCGCCCAGGTGGGCATCAAGCCCACGACCAGAATGAACGCGAAAAGCGAGTTCACGAACTTCGCGAAGCTTTTCTTCGCTTCTTTCATAAGCTTTCTCCTTTCTTATTCGAAATGAGGGATAAATCTATCTGATGATACCGCAAGAGAACCGTAATAAAACCGTAAAACACTCGTTTCAACTGGCATAACAACCCATAATCGCGGCAAATGCGTCTCAAGGCGCAACTCACAGAAAGAATCCCTCCGAACAACTACGCATCGAAACCCTGAAAAGCAAGGACAACCCGTTGCTGATAACATTCACAGAACCGGTTCTGAAACGACGAGATAGAATGGCTTAAATCCCCTTATTCCCAATCCTCGTCGTCATCCTCATCGGAATCCGCAACATTCGCTGCCTCTGCCTCGCGTATCTGCATGATTGCCTCAAGCGGGTAGCCCATGCGAGCTGCCAGTGCTTCCTCGGAAACCCCTGGGTTCGCCTTCTTCAGGTAATCGAACACCGCGCTTGCACGGCGATTGATGCCGGTCACATTGTCGTTGCTGAAGCACAGGATCTCCTGGTTACGGAACTTGGTGCCGTTGATCAGGAACCCTCCCTGCCTCCATGCCACCAACTCGCCGTTCACCGTGATCTGCGCAATCTGCTCAAGCTCGCTTTTCGACACCAGCAGTATTCTCTTGCCGACACGGCGCACAGCATGGGAGATGCGCGTATTCGAGTCCTCGTCCACAACCTCGAGGCTGTCCTTGCAGTCGGAACCGTCGTACCAGAACACATCAAGCGCGAAGCCCTCTTCCTCAAGCACGTCGAGCCTGGGACTGAACTCCGTCATGAGGTTCCTGCCGGTACGCCCCCATGGCTCGTTTGCGATGAAGTCGGTGGTTGAGAAGACATCGAGCTTTCCCGATTGGTAGTAAACCAAGATGTCCATATTGAATTTCCCCTTTCAAAAAAATCGGCGAATAGCCGTTCAGTGAGCGAAGCGAGCGTATCCACGTATCGTCGCAACTGGGGGCGACATCCGTGCGTGAGCTTCGCAAATTCGCAATTGGATGCGAACATTGCTCAGCTCATCGCGGATCAATCTCATGTTCCGGCTCGTTGCGCGATACCTTGTTGTCGTCTCGCTTGTGCTCAGAGGCATCGCGAACCTTGTTCACCATGCCTGAAAGGTCCATATCTTGAGCCTCTTCTTTTGTCTGCTGACCTGCGCTTTTAAACTTGTCAATGCATTTAGGCTGATGTATAATGGTATTAGGGCTAAGGCTTGAGTAGTTCCCGAACAATTGGCGTTCGGCCAGACGCTCAAGTTTTTGGCCCTGTTTTTTGTCTATATACACGATTTTGTCCGGTGTAAGCGCTCCCTGAAAATAATTCATGAAGTTGTCTTTACCGAAAACCGTGAGAACAAGATTGGTTTCAACGGTTTCCAGCTCATAATGTCCCTTGCCGTCTGGCTTGATGCTTGCGATCAATGGCAGCTTGTCGTTGTCAACTGCGCAAAGCACAACCAAGAGAGCATCGTCACGCGATGGATTGTCGGCCAAGATCACCGGTTTCTTGAAAAGCTCCGGCCATCGCTTTATCTGCGCGATGGTGAACCCATGACGATGAGGATGGTTGTTTGATTTTGGCTTCAAGGCCTCGCGTAAGTGGTTCTGAGTGTAAAGCATGGGCTTTTGCTCGAAACCGGCAGCAAGCAGGATTTGAGGAGTATCGCTGATCTTCAAGTAGGCGAAACGCTCCAATCCACCAGCTGAGGCTAGATCGATGTCGTCTCCGAATCGAAGATACTCCTGGCATTCTGCGGCATATCCGGCAAAATCCTGAGCCTTGTCGTTGCCTGCGATCAAGTGAACCTTGCGATCGGAATCGAGGTAGGTAATACGCTCATCCTCGGGCATCTCAACCGAGTCTTCGTATTCTCGGATAGAGAGAATGATCTCTTTGCTTTTCTCGCTGAGATTCGTGCTTTCATCCTTCTTATCACTCAACAAGGCCTGCAACGCTCTTGCAGGAGCGTTGGCTAAATCTTTCAGCAATCCCATATAGTTTCCCCCTTTGCAGTGCAATCCTTCTATTGTCCAACAGGGTAGCAGGGTCGCAACCCCACAACCCAGCAACCCAACGCCCTAACGCCCGTCATGTTCCGGCTCGTTGCGCGAGATGCTGTCATCGCCGTGCTTGTGCTCAGCCGCGTCCTTCAATTCTCCGGTAAAGGCCGAAAGTCCCATCCGATCATCGTCGTCGACCCCGAAGATCCTGTTGAACTCCTCATCGCCGATCACATCGGCACGAGCCGCCTCGATTCGCCAATCATCGACCCCAAACGTTTGCTCGTGCGCATACTCGCTTACAGCAAACTCAACGGTCCGTTGGATGTCGGAGCGGATGAACTCGGCAAGCGAATCAGACGGCTGGAGCTTAGATGCATCTTCGAAAAGATTCCCAAGCTCGGCGTTCCGTGCCTCATCGCTCAGCTCGTCGATACGCTCGAGGTCTTGGCGGGCGGCGAATCCGGCGCCATCGGTAAGCCGTCTGAACTCGATGTCGGTAACCCGCTCCACGCCGCCAGGCCATGCCCCATGGCAGGTCGCAACGAAACCCGTAACGGAGTCCCCGTTCATGGATAGCGCCCAATCGACACCGGACTTGTAATCCACGTTGTTCCGATCGAAGACAGCGGCCATTCCCTGGTTGATGAGCAGATCGTATGTCGGCTCACTGCCATGCTCATTGATGCGGACAGCGAAGGCGTCCACCTCGTTAAAGCGCGAAGGGTCGATGTCGGCGGCAATCACACTGTTTTCCGCCGCATGCTTGACCTCATCGATCTCATCCTCGCCGCAATCGAGGATGCTCCTCTCGTTGAGCGGCACAAGCTCCTGATCCTGGTCGAGCTTCGGATGCCCGAAGGCCTTGATGTCATCGGTCAGGGTAGGGTAGCAGGTCATGAAAGGGTCGCGCCCGATAGCCACAGAGCTGCGGAAGGCATCCGATTCATCGAAGAAGCGGAACATCTCCATGGCCTGCGCCTGCGTGAAGCCGGTTTCCGACAGGTCCGCCGCATCGCTGATTGTGAAAATCCCCGTGCCCGACTCCTTGACCCCATCCTCAAGGAACTTGAGGAACCGTTCCTGAAGCACGGGATCGTTCTCGCGGGCATAGGCAGGAGCGAAGTTGAAGTTCCACTCATAGCCGCCGAACCGGATGTTTCCGTTGTCGTACGCCTTGATTACCGCATCGCGCGATGCTCCCATGCCGTACGTTTTGGCAATCTCATCGATCTCATCGAGCGTCAGGTCCGCAATCGGCTCATCGAACGCATTGCCGTCCTGCTCATCGACGGTAAGGCTGTCCCCTTCGATAACGAAGTGCTCCTCATAGGAAGAGCCGACTTCCTGTCCGTAAACCTCAACTTCAAGCCCGAGCTGGGCAACAGTTGAACGGAAAAGGCTCTCCTCATCGTAGATGTCGACGCTGTTCAAGAAGGATCCATTGAACTCGCCGCTGAAACGGTTCGGCTCGTCGAATCCGAAGTTGTCGCATCCGTAGATGCTTGGAAACGCATCCGAGTTGAGAAGAGCACGAAGCTCTTCAATAGCCTCATCGGTTCCCCTCATGCACATGCTGTAACTGCCTGTGTTTGCCATGTCAAATCTCCTTCTTATGCTTTTAAGTTATCTGCCGTCATGTCCCGATCGCTGAACACGCTGCTCTCTGTGCCCCTTCGAGGCGGCTGCGTCTTTCAGAACCGTTGCCATGTCGGTTACGCCGGCACGGTCGTCTGCCTCGGTTTCCCTGCGATGCTGCTTATGCTCATGATGCCGGCTCCTTCCCTTGGCGTGATCGAGCCACGGTCTTGGCTCATATCCATCGTTGCAAATGCACCGTGGAAGGCGTATAATAGTATTTGAGTCAAGGCTCGAATAGTCTCTGGGGAATTGAATCCCAGATATACGTTCGATCTCTTGGCTTTTTTCTTTGTTTATGTAAAGAACCTCGCTCGGCGGAACCTTGTACCTGAGCTGAGAGTCCACGTTGTTCTTGCCGAACACGGTGATCAGGAAGTTCGAGTTCGCGTAGCGCATTCCGTCGTGGAGCCCCGATTTGGAGTTCGGCTGCAGCACCGCCAGAAGTGGGGACTTGTCGCCGTCCACCTGGTTGAGCACAACGCATATCCGGCTGTTGCTGTTCGGCGAGTTGTATATCAGCACTGGATCTTCGAGCAGCAACGGCACTTGGCACATCAGCTTCGGGTCGATGCCGTGGTTGTGCCGGAACTGCTCACCCTTCGAAGCCTTCGGGGCAAGAGCCTTCAAGGCATGCCGCCGCGTGTAGAGCAGCGGATCCGCCTGAAATCCAAGCTGCTGGTAGATTTTCGGTGTGGTTCCAAGAAGAAGGTCGTTTCTCAACGGCTGCTTCGCATCCTCTCCAGGAATCCTCTTTGCGCTTCTTCCATCCTCGGTGAAGCGAAGCGTTCCAAGTTGCCGTATGAATTCAAGGTACGTAGCGCATCTGCCGGCATATTCGAGGAGGGTAGGGGAGATCTCGCAGGTGATCTTCGGCTTGCCGCCCTCGATCTGAAGGAGGCGGTCGGAATCTTTCATCGGGGTGGAGATCTCATAGCGGTTGATGGTTCTGATGGCCTCCGCATATCGTTTCGCTTCCTCAATGTCCAACTTGTCCCTCCTTCAAATAACTTGCTGTCCGGTGCTCAACTAGAATAAAACCCTTGCTTCAAGTGCAGATAGCTAATGCGCACCATGGTCCAAATCGCCATACCCTTTGCCGGGTTCGTTGTGATTGTGCTCAGCAGCGTCCTTGAGGTCGGCTGCCATGTCTGAAAGCCCCATCTGCGAATCAGACCCTTCCTCCCAAGGCTCGATTCCCATGAGCCTTGCCACCGTAACGCCGTCTTTTCCGAATTCCTCCTCGAAATCGAGCCAAATCTCCTCGCGGGGCGTGCCGGCAGGATACTCGCGCCATTCGGCATCGATACGCTCGTTGTCGTCGATGCATACGTCTCCCAGTTCAGCCCAAAGCTCCTTGGCAAGGGCAACACGCTCAGACGATGCAAGTCCCGCCAGCTTCCCATCCCGCTCTGCAGCGATAAGCCCTTCCGCTTTCTCAGCGAAGTCCGGGAAGATGTTGATGTACGCATCGTCGCCGAACTCGATCACGTTCTGGAAGTCCTTGTTTGTCCAGATCAGATCTTCCAGGCAGCGCATCCCCTCCTCGCCGTAATCCTCAATGCCCTGCTCCCGGTTCTCGATGAAAACCATCTCGTCATCGCCTTGCAGGTCTATATCATTGATAACTTTCTTGAGGGTCTGTTCCATTGAATCGTTCACTTGAATACCTCCAAAACATCATGCTCTGCGATATGAGCCCAGAGAGCTTATGCCGAAAATCACCGCTCATTGCCGACGGTATGCTCCTCATGCGCCTGCTGGGCATCCTTATGCGCCTTATCGGCAGCTTCCCTAAGCTCAGCTGACCGGCTCGACAATTCCACTTGCCCGTTGTCCAGCGCAGGTGCCTTGTCCTTGTCATCTTTGCCCTTCGTGCCGTTCCCACGGAACCTTGCAGCCACTTCGTCGGGAATCTGCGCATCAAGCTCCTTCATATAAGCCCTACCAGGAGCCTCGCGCCCTGTTGCCTCCTCGTAACGGTCGACGATCATGTCGGTAGCCTGGGTGGCAAGCGAAGAAGCGCGGAATAGCACATCGGGGTCGTCAGAGATGACTTCTCGCCAGTTCTGCAGGTAGGCGACATGCTGCTTGTAGTGCTTGGATTTCGGGTCGATGTCGGCTGGAAGCCCGAGCTCTGACGCGCTGAACATGCTTGAAAGCTCGGCGACAAGCTCCTCTTTGGCATACTCTTTGGAACCGAATGTTCCTATCTGCGAGCGATCGAGGGCAGAAGGATGTCCGGTTGAGTGCCCCATCTCATGGAGCATGGTGGTGGTAAACGAGCTGTAGCTGTCGAAGCTGTCGCGCGGCGGCATCTGAATCCGGTCGAGGACAGGGGAGTAGGCCGCTATGTTGCCGCCGCCCTCGATGATAGGGCAGCGAGATGACTCGATCAGATCTTCGATAAGCTCAAGATTCTCATCATCGGTACATTTCTCGTTTTCGGGTAGGGGAGGAACCGGATGGTATTTCGATGCATCTCCGCCGGTACGTTCCGCCCATTCGTCGATTTCCTCCTGAGTCATCATCTGCGACAGGTTGAAAACCGGATAGGCCCGGTTGAAGCTCGGTATCAACTCGTATGCGTCCGGGTCGTTGTCCGGTGCATCCCGATCGGTTTTAATGCGCTTCATCTTCCAATGCTCGATGACGCACGAGCGTTCTCCTTCGCGCAATCGCCATCCGGCAGCCTCAAGGTTCTTGAACGTGACCCATCTCGGATCGGCGTACCCATGAATCATGGCCATGCCAAGAAGATGCGTCCTGTTGCCGCCACGGTAGGTTACGCCGGTTACCGGGTTGTGCGGAGCCGCCATATCGTGCCATGGCTTGACCCATTCGAAGCCGCCCTTGTCCATGTCCTCAATGACCTTATCTACGATCTGCTTGCGTTGCAGGTCTGCACGTTCCTTTCCCGTCAGCTTCTTGCCACCAGAGGCCATACGGCATCCCTCCTCATTCTTTAAGCTATTGCATATTCTACCAGCAACTCTGGTAAACCTTTCCAATTACAGCCACTATTACGGCAAACCCATCTGGAAAGCAAGCCGTTGCACCCGAAAGCGCAGTGCATTCCCCTCTGAGGGGGATGCTAGCAAGCGCTGCCGTGCATGAGCTTCAACAACCTCACAACCCAGCAACCCAACGCTGCAACAACATAAAACCACTGCGGCAGCTGCCCAAAACTCCCAACAACAAGAACCTTCTCTTCAAAGCCTTAGCGGAAATTTCCGGAGCAGTGGGAGAGTGTCAACATTAAAAGGCAACATAACAGCCGGCACCCCATATTCACATTCAAATGCGAATATGCCGGAAGAGCCGATCAAGAAGCGGAAATATACTGCTGATGAGGCGCTGAAAGCGCTTATTTGTGGTAAGAGATGGGAGAACAACGATGCAAATCGACAAGACGACATGCCTCAACGGCGCACTTTGGAGATCCGACAACTTGGCAGGAGCCGATGCGGAAACCGGCAAGGGATTCTCCGGCACCAACCGCCCTGCCAAGATCGCTGAACCTGTTAGCTGTGTTCGATGAAAACACCCGCAAAACCCAAAAGAGCCGAAGGCAAAGCGCCCTCGGCTCTTCTCATCTCATCGCTTTTTCTTCTTGCTGTCGGGAAAATCGAAGGTCACGCTGCACTCGACGACATCGAGCTTGAGCTTTGCGTCGAACGTGCTGCCGTTCTTCCCTTTGAATCCCTTGATGAGCCCTGTCTCATGCTTATCGAGAAGCGTTTGCGCCTGCTTGTCGGTGAGCTTCTTATGCGCGATCTCCCTGAAGAAGCGAAAGCCGCAGCCGGCAACTGAATGCCATTTGCCGTCATCGCCCTTCTCGCTTTTGTTTGAGGAGCAGGTGATGGTCTTGTCGGTCAGCAGAACGTCCTTTCCGCATCGCGGGCACTTGCCGATTGCCTTGGCGTTCTTGGATGGGAACACGAACTTAACCTTGAGGTCGTTGGGATCGAGCTCAAGGTACGCATCGAACGCCTTGCCGCTTTTCCCTGCAAAGCCCTTGATGAGCCCTGTGCGCTTGCCGGAGACGATTGCCTCCACCTGCTTCTTGTCGAGCTTCTTATGCGCGATCTCTCGGAAGAAGGAGAACCCGCAGCCGGCAACCATGCTCCATTTGCCGTCGGCGCCCTTCTCGCGCTTGATGGATGAGCAGGTTGCCACCTTGTCGCCTAAGAGCACCTGCTCACCGCATTTGGGGCAGTCCCCAACAGGATCGCCGCCGAGGGTGAATTGCATCGAGTCGAGCTTCGAGGCGTTTGCCTCCATGACCTTGACATCGTGGGCAACCATATCGGCAACCTCTTCAAGCACATCTTCAGGATCGAGCTTGAAGTCGCCGACCAGCTCCATCTTGTCGAAAAGCTCCTTGGTAACCGAAGGATCCGCAATGCGGCACCCATCGATAAGCGCATAGCTCACCTTTCCGCACTCCGTCAAGGAGAGGTTGCCACGGCTCTCTGCAAGAAGCGACTTCTCGATACCGGACTTTGAGATGTCGGCAAGGGTAGAGGTGCGTGTGGCACCGGTACCCACGCCGTGCCTCTCAAGCTGCTTGTTCAGCCATTTTATGGTAGGCCTCTGCGGCCGCTGGTTCGCACCCTCATGGACATAAGGCACGGCAGTGTCGGAGAATCCCTTGCCGGTTTCCTCATCGGCATCGTCTGCGGACTCGCCGTCTGCATCGAATACCTTCTTGAAGCCTTCCTTGCCGGGAATCGGAACGCGCGTGTCTCCAATGTATTCGGGGAAGTCCGCAATATGCCCCTTCACAAGCTCGTATTCGTAATCCTCGCAGAGGATGGCAAGGTAGTTCTTGGCAAGCGTCTCGTAGATTGCCTGAGCCTCCTTGCCGTATTTGGCAAGGTTCTCCAAAGAGCCTGGCACATTGGGACCGGGGCGGTTGGCGCCGTGGGCCCCGCCTTCCTTGACATGCGTTTTGCGCGGCTCGGTATGCGTGAGCAGCGATGCGTCGATGCCCACAACGTCGGCGATTCGCTTTGCGAGCGGCAGAAGCTCGGTGAACTGCTCAGGCGTGACCGTCTTGTCCTCGGTACGGGGATACGACACAACCTGCGCCTCGTACATGTTCTGGTAGGTCTTCAGCACCGATTCTGGCTTGAACCCCTCGTTTCGCGCCAAGATAGCGGAAAGCGCAGCCAAATCGAGCAGCTTGCCAGGTGCAGTGCGCTTGGAAACCCTTGAGTCCTCGACGACATCCGACTCATGGAGTGCGGACAGGTCGACCTTCTCCTTGCTGTCGAAGCGAATCTCGGATGGGTCCTCAACCTTGCGTGCGAACATATTGCCGTTCGCATCCTTGAAGCGAGCCTCGAAGAACGGCTTCTTCACGTAGCTCTCATAAGCCTCTTGCTGCCGTGCCACAAGAGCCACAATGACGCTTTTCAGCCGTCCTTGCCGAACGGTCGCCCTGTAGCCCTTCCCGCGTGCGATCGAGGTCGCAGCGCGAACGAATTGCATCGATGAGAGGTCCCATCTGTCACGAAGGAAACCTTTCTGGAAGTCGCCGTCTGCTTCCATGCTCTCGATGCGCTTCCTAGTGCAAAACGCCTTCTGCACCGATTTCGGCGCCTCGTCTGGGAAGTACATGCGGGATGTCTTCCCATGCCAACCGCACCATTCAAGAGCCTCCCAAGCAAGGACCTCGCCCTCGCCTGACGGATCGTCATCGGTTGCGATAGCCACCTCGTCGACGTCCGATAGCTCTTCCTTGAGCTCCTTCAGGATGCCATCGCATCCGTCTTTAGTTTGCTTTTCCCATGCAAAACGGGTCAAATCCCATGGCAAGTGCCTTGTTGACCACTCGGCTACTTCATCGTGGTAGTCGTCCGGCACCTGTTCCTCAGGGTCTTTCAACCCGCGCAGATGCCCCCTCAATGCGCATATCTTGTATTCCTCGCCGTTGTATCTGCCTGCGGTGCCTCCAAGTGCGGTGGCGAAGTTCTTCTTGGCAGACGGCTTCTCAGCCAGAACAAGGATCATATAACCATTCCTTTCTTTCAAAAATCAGTGAGCAAAGCGAGCGTATCGATCCGCGCAGCGGCTCAACGAGCGTAAGCGAGTGCATCACCTTTCACCTTAACGTTCTCCGCCCTCACGCACTGCGAATGGCGAAAAGCCCCTGACCGATGCCTGCCTCTGCGCAGCATCGCGCAGCTCGTCGGTCCTGTCCGAAAGCCCGATCTGCCCATCAGCGGAAGCAACGTCGAAATCGTCAAGGGAATGCCCATTCGAGCAGAAGAGCTGACCGCCGAACCGAACAGCCTCTCCGTTGCGCTCATCCTCATCTGCCAAAGTGAAGGGCGACTGCCACTCGCATCGATCGACAAGCCGCATGGCATACGAAGCGTTCCCCTCTGCGGCATCCAGAAAGTCACCCCAACCGAGCGCATTTTTTCCCTCATCGATCTCATCCAGGTTGTCCGGAGCATATTGCACCGAAACGTACCTGTCGGGAACCAAGCCGCATTTCGCAGAGATGCTGCACTCGTCGGCAAAGCACCATCCGCATCCGTCCTTCTCCATGGCCCTCACGATGTAATCGATTGCGGAATGCTCGTTGCGGGTAGGGCAGAAGCCGATCTCCCCGTCATGCCACCGGTCCGGCTCGTAGAACGACGCATGCTTCCAAGCGTTGCGGATAACCTCGCAGCTTTTCGGATCAACGATCTCCGAAAGCTTAACCTCGGCACGGTAGATGCCCATGACGCGTCCACGCTCAACGTCAACGCTCGGCATCAGCACGGTGCCGGTCCGCGCGTTGTAGAGCCCCTGATCGGTCCGCATGGCAACACGGGCCAAGGCAAGCGCATCCTTGGTGCTGATCTTTCCGTCAGCCTGCTCGGCTTCCAATGCGAGCAGAGCATCCGCACGGCTCATCTTATCGACATCGTATCCCGCTGAACCGAAGTACCCCTCAACGGCAAGCACAGCTTCCTCATGGGTATCGAATCCTTGATCATCGATCCCCATGTCCTCCTGCGAGAAGCGGAAGATGCAATGCCACGGTTTTTCATCGCCTTCCGCGCTTTCCCATACGCTGCCGGAAAGGAAAGTGCCTTCGCCGAAGTCAGCCGACAGGACAAGCTCGTTTTCCTTCGCATCGCCCGCAGCCCACTTTGCAGGGAACCTATCACTCTCGGCAACAGCAGCAAAGTCGCTCATGAAATATACCTCCTTATGCCTGCTGGTTCTATTTACAAATGCCCAGGTCAGGCGTATAATTAAGATATACAGAAAGTTAAATCATCTGTATATCTTGTTTTGATTTGTTTGGTTCTCGGCAACGGGAGAAAACGAAGGGCGGCAGCGCGAAAGCGCATGTCGCCCTTGTTCGTTGCCCGCAAAGCCTAACGTGCGTCAATATCATGGGAATGGGTGTTGTCGCGGGTATCGTGCTTATGCTCAGCAGCATCGCGCAAAGTGCCCATCAGGTCCGAGAGCCCGACTTGCTCCTCTTCGAAGAAGCCCTTGTCGTTCTGACGGTCGTATTCCTCGCCGATAAGCTCTTTAAGCTCATCAAGGCTGTACATGTTCAAGTTCGGGGCCTCACCGCTGTCAACGAAGAATCCGCTGTCAGTGAGGGTTACCTCATCGATGATGGAACGATCGTAACCGGTTCTCTTGTAGTCGATCGCGATGCCTGCGGCTTCGATGCTCTCCTTTAGCTTAGGGTTTTCATCAAGCACATAGAACGCATAGTTTTCCTCAGGGGTGTCGCCATCCTTGTACTCGAAGTCGACCTTCTCAATGAGGTCGGCTTGTTCAATGAGGTTCATAAGCTGAGTGATATTCTTGGGGGTATGGAAGCTATCGATCCATTCCTCAACTTTATCGAGATCGTCAGGATCGGCCATCTTGAGCTGCTGTGCGAGTATGTTCATCTGCTCGGCGGTCGCATGGGCGAAAATCTCAGGATGGTCGAATGGGACCCCATCGAGAAAGTCTGCGATATAGGTTTCCTCATGCATCGGCGTAACCAATCCATTGCCTTCCAAGAACCCCTGAAGCTCCGATCCGCTTACAGGCAAGGTGATCGCACGGTCTCGCAACTCGCCCTCTGCATAAAACCCCTCGTTACCGATAAATACCGTGATACCGTTCGAATAATCCATCTTAAATATCCCTTTCACTGTTGCCGTGCATCCTTGTCGTTTTCGATATGCTCACTGTTTGTTGCCCTTGCGGCTGCCTCGCTTGCGTCGCGAACCTCAGCCGCCCGCACGTCGAGCCCGATCTGAGATTGAGCTTCTTCCTTGGTATCGCCGAGGTGTTTCCTGGCGTACGTTCTGAACGCGGTATGGGAGATGCCGAGCATCTTGCCTGCCTCACGTTGCGAGATTTCGCCATGTGAGTACTTTTCGAGAACGGAAGAAAACCCTTCGATCTGATCGGCGCGGCGAATCTTGTCCTGGTTGAGCTTTTCGCGGAATCCCGCTATCCAATCCGAGACGACGGATTGGGATACCCACAGCTCGTCGGCGATTTGCTTTTGAGTCATCTCGCCGGCAACCCATTTGCTGAAGTAGCTCTCGAAGTCGTCCGGCATTTTCGTAGAGTAAAAGCCCATCCTTCTCCTTCCTCTTGATGAGGGTGCCGCAGCCCGGATCATTAGCTGTGCGTGAGCCTCATTGCTGATCAACGGCAGCGCAGGGTAGTGGGGTAGCACCTCAACAACCCGGTAACCCAATACCATATTCGCATTCGGTTGCGAATATGGTGACTCCTTGCCGTAGCTGGAAACGCTCCCTCGTCGTACCGCCGTTCCCATCTACAGCAAGGCATAAGTTGCTGCCTGAGACAATTTGTTTGTTCCCAAAGCTAATGCATATTCTACCAGCAGCTCTGGTAAACCTTTCCAATTACAGCCACTATTACGGCAAACTCATCTGGAAAGCAAGCCGTGAGTACGGGAAGCGTGTGAAAACCCGTCATCGACAATAAAAAAGCCCAGCTTGGACGGCAATCCTGCTGGGCTTGGGAAGACGAAGCTATCGTCTTCTGATGTATGACACCATTATACCATTGCAAAAGTCCTGCGTCAGCCGCCCACGCCCGCAGCAGCAACAATCCTCTCTCCAAAGCCTAAGCAGAAACCTCCGGAGTAGTGGAGAGCACCAATGCACAGCCGAAAACCTCACGGCAACACCCTCCCAAGCCACGCTCGCTGAACCCAGAACGCATCTCCGCCGTCATTCTCCCCAAATTCGCATCCGATTGCGAAGATCAGCTCATCCTGTTGCAAGGCAAGTCATAGTGGATTTGCCAACTGTGTATCGTCTCGGAACCCAATGCATCATGTTGCTAAGCTGGAAGAGGGCATGCGCCGCCTGCAGGGGATTCAGGAAATCGTAGAACACTAAAGAGCTGGCAGGCACATCTAGCTGTCGGGCGATGCGGTGCCGCAGCCCGTCATCGGGCAACTGCCGCCCTTGCTCGAAGCTCCGGTACTTCGCCACGCTGATGCCGAGCAGATTCGCAAAGTCGCCCTGCAGGATCCCACGCTGCTTCCGCAACGCCGGAAGCTCCTTGGAGAGGAGCCAAGCAGAGAAGCCAGCATTGCCGCTTGCCTCAGGACGCTTGTCCTTCAACTCGAAGGAGCATCTTCTGGGAAAGTCTTCTTGGCTGTAGCTTTGCCGGTACCTGTCCTGCCAAGAGAGCATGTCGGCAACCGACATGCGGCCGGAGCGCACCTGCTCCGTGACCGAAAGCCAATCTGAGAAGAGCTGAACCATGAACTCGCTGGTAGGAATAAGGCAGCAAGGGCCTTGTGCCTCGTCTGAGGTCAGGTGCATGACCCCGTAGTCTTCGCAAAGCGATTTCAGTGCAGCGAGCACTTCGCCGATGTTTGAGAAAGAGTAGATGCAGAGGCTTTCCCTTGCCACGCCAAGGGCCTGGGCAATCGGCAGAAGATGCTCGTATTCCGGGCATACCTTGCCGATCTCGTAGGCCCTAACGGAGGTGACGGCAACGCCCATCGCATCGGCAAGGCCCTTCCTTCCCAATCCCGCCTCGGTCCTGAGCCGGGTGATCTTTGCCCCTATCAGCTTCGGGTCGAGCTGCCGGTTGAATACCCTTGATTTTCCCATGCTTGTTTCTTTCAGTACGCAATTCGCTGTTCAAGTCCCTTAAAGACTCTCTTGCAATTATACTAATTGCAATGCATTCTGCTGACTTCTTTTGTAGTTTGGAAAGGAAAAACATGACGAAGCAGATAACGGTGAGGATGCCCGATGAGCTCCTAGAGCACTACGATAAGTTGGCAAAAAGGACAGGTGCGAACCGAACAAGTCTCATAGTGGAAGCGCTTGACCAAGCAGTAAACGATTTGGAAATCACGAAGCTTACCGAGAAGAATCCGCTTTACCAGTTCGGTTTCCCCGACGAGGCAGTAGCGAAGACTGGTGGAGCCGCCAAGTTGAGGGAAGATGCACAGTGCTTGGGCTTTGTCTTCGGTGGCATGCGAATCCATGCCAAGAATCCGGATAAGTACAGCCGGTTTCTTCCTCGAAGCGAAAAGGACATGTTCCAAGGTGAGCATCTGCTCGGGGTTTACGAGGACGATTCCTCAAAGCCGAACTATATGGACATCTGGCTTGAAGCGGGAATGCTCGGTCTGCAAAGCGATGCAGGCAGCCCATCCTTGAGCGATGCCTTGAAGTCGGTGGACGTTCGGTTGAGGTTGGTCGAAGCAGAAGGCGAAACGACGCAATGCATTGCCTTTTACAGGAAAGGAGACCCAACGTTCTACGGGCTTGGCAGCTATATAGCGTTGGTCGATCCAATCAGATGGGAACCGGTTCAAGACCCAAAGAATCGCAACTGAAATCTGCTATAATGCACCCATACCGCCGTCAGGGCGGGAATACGCCTGCGGAGAGCGTACCTTCCAAGAGAAAATCGCGGAAACCGCTCGTTGAAACAGGAAGACCAGGCAGATTTTTCGGTACTTTGAGATACAACGTCCCAGCTCATGCGCAGTTTTCGGATGTATCAGTTTCAGTACCAGGTAATCTGCCATGGTTGCTGAACTCCACCTGCATGTAGGAGCCCAGCTTGTCAGTTTGAGACCTGCCTGATCTGCCACGGTTGCTGAACTTGCTCATTTTCATTTCTTAACATCGCAACACAAAGAAGACCCCAAGCACCATCGGTGCCTGGGGTCTTCTTCATTCGCAACGTATCGAGGCAGGATCAAGGAGCTACTTGAGCTTCTTGATCCTCCTGAGCGCATCCGCACGCTCCAGCTCATCGGAAAGCACAGCTTCCCGTATCTTATCGCTCCGCTCATCGAGCCAACCTTCAAGCAGTGCGGGATCTATACGCTTCCAATCCGCATCTACGATACGCAAAACGATTTTCCCGATTATCGATTCGGCAACGCCCAGTGCGTCCTTATCGGCTTTCCTCTCCGCAATCTCCAGCTCTTTTTTCTCCGCCATAAGCGCAGCGATCTGAGCCTCGATGCTGGCAACAGTCTTTGCCATCAACAACACCTCCAATAAAAAGCTTTCAGGACAACTACGCACCGAAAGCGCGAACAGCAAAAAGAGCAGGCACCCCCACGACCAAGAAGGGCACCTGCCATGATAACTGCAGACAAAACCTACAGTAAGGAGACCATCCAATTGTACCAAACGCAGGATACCCCCGCGAAAGCCGCCCAAAACTCCCAACAACAAGAACCTTCTCTCCAAAGCCTAAGCAGAAACCTCCGGAGCAGAGAAGAGCACCAGCGCCTAGCCGAGAACTCCCAGCAAAACCGCAGGTCAAAGACTGAAGACCTTACGATCCGCAGGCTTACATGGGGAAACAAAGCGATGAAAGCTGCGTTCGAGTCCGTAAAGCAAAAGCTAACAGCCCAAAGCTAAAGTCAAGGTAAACATCAATGCAAACAAGAACAGCCCAGAAGCAAAATGCCTCCGGGCTGTTCTTGTGTATGCTAATATTCGCATTCAATTGCGAATATTAAGCAGCCGCAGCCAAATCATCACCTGTCTGCGAAGCAGCAAGCAGTGCTTTTCGGTTGGATTCCCTTATCAACTTTTCCAGTTGTGATAATGATACGACCTGCTGGGCTGCTTGTGGGGGAGGGACACGCGAATAGCCGCTGTAACCTATTCGTTCCATGAATGAAACCTATAGAGTACAGTAAAGTCAGAGCGAAAAAAGAACGACCCTAGGCAAAATGCCCAAAGTCGTCCTGATCAAAGATCTAACGGAAGTTCCTACCGCGCATCGTCACCGAGCCCGAGGTCCTGCATGTCCCGCGAATCGCTTTCATGCGATGCGGCATCCCTTGTGTCGGAAGCCATGCTCGACAGGTCGTAGCCGAAGTCCTCGTTGTCCTCGAGATCCTGCTCGAAATCTTCCAAAAGCTCAGGATGCTCGCTCATAGGAGTAGAGAACCCTTCGGCATCCTCAACAGCATAGTCGGCGAACTCCCTGTTGACGGCGGCTATCGCCTCGACATCCGATCGGGTTGGTGTCTGATTCTCCCCGAAGCTGCGCATAACATTGAGCGTATCAATGGCGTTGCGCCCGCTGTCCTTGTCCCCAAGCTGCTTGATGGCAAACGAAGCCTGCTCGTCGGTCAGGCTCGCGATCTCGCCGTTGGCCTCATCGAATCCCAATGCAACCACATTGCCGAAGAGGACGGAGTGCAGGTCGTTCTCCTTAGCCGCATCCATAGGGGCACCCGGCTGGCTGAACTGGCTGATGTACTCGACCTTAGCCATACTTTCAGTGGTAAAAAGCGCACGGTTCGGTTCCCCAGTGAACATTCCCTCGTCGTTGACCCACAGGTCGATGCCCTCATCGCGAAGCACGTTGACGTTCTCGATGTGTCCTTGAACCGCCATCTGCATCTGCTCAAGCGAGTTGTTCAGATCGATGTACACCGTGCGCGGCTCCTCACCAACAGGGAATACAACGCCGCGCACGGCAACCCCCATCTGCACGGCAAGCTGATCGATCTCCTCTTTGCCGATCCATTCCGGCTTCGCATCGTCAGGGAACGACTCCCAGATGGCACGCATGCAGGCAATCTGCTTCTCAGGGTCGTTCTCCGCCCAAAGATGCCTCATGCTGCCCGCTTTCAGAGCGTATTCGCAATCCGCTTTCATTCTGCTGAGCATCTGGTACCTGTACGTGATGTCGGTGTTCAAGATACTGTCAAGTTCCGCCTGCGTAGGCTGTGCCATACGGCATCCCTCCTCATTTAGTAAGCTAATGCATATTCTACCAGCAACTCTGGTAAACCTTTCCAATTACAGCCACTATTACGGCAAACTCATCTGGAAAGCAAGCCGCGAGGTGTGGGAAGCGCAGCGCATTCCCCTCTAGGGGGGATGCTAGCAAGCGCTGCCGTGCGTGAGCTTCAACAACCTCACAACCCAGCAACCCAACGCTGCAACACCATAAAACCATTGCGTTAGCCACCCAAAACCCCCAACGGCAACAATCCCTTTCTCCAAAGCCTAAGCAGAAACCTTCGAAGCAGTGGGAGAGTGCCTTGCATTCGTTGAACCAGGAAAACCGTGCAGGTTGCTGAACTCCGTCCAGATACGTCAAACTCTCCCAACAACCAAGAAAGCCCAGAGGCAAACACCTCTGGGCTTTCTCATTTTTGCATCCGATTGCGAATATCAAGCTGCGGTGGGCTCTTCCTGCACGATGTCACCAGACGCCTCTTCTTCTTTTGCGCCTGCCTCGTCAGTAGCAGATGCCGTGTTGCTGCCCTCCGTCTCACTATCGGCAGACGTTTCGCCATCCGTCTTGCTTGCATCCTTGTCGTTGCCGTTCTCGTCGGAAACGCTCAACGCATCCCTGTTTCCCTGCTCTTCGCAAAGCGGGGCGATCGCGGAATCCTCACCGTCCTCGTCGCTTGAGGCTTGCCAAGCCAACGGAAGGATCACGCCAGGGGCGTTGGTGTTGAAACCATTGTGGCCGCGCACTTTGTAAACATCCCATTTTGAGCAATCGAGTATAAGGTTTGAGCAGCTGGTGAACATAGAGTGTGCGTATTTGAGGCTTGAGACATCCCAACCGGAGAGGTCGCCGAGCGTGGTGATGGATGAGCAGCCTTTGAACATGCCGCCCATCTTGGTCATCTTTGAGACATCCCAACCGGAGAGGTCGCCGAGTGTGGTGATGGATGAGCAGCCGCTGAACATATAGGATGCGGTGGTGAGGCTTGAGACATCCCAACCGGAGAGGTCGCCGAGCGTGGTGATGGAGGAGCAGCCGCTGAACATAGAGGATGCATCGGTCACCTTGGAGACATCCCAACCGGAGAGGTCGCCGAGCGTGGTGATGGATGAGCAGAAGTCGAACATATAGGATGCATCGGTCACCTTGGAAATATCCAGTTTACTTAAATCACAAGACGTCATGTTCTTGCAGCAGTAGAACCAATATGCAGTGCTTTTAGGTCGAATGCCGTCATCGACGACAGTAGCCGTTGTGATGTTGTCTCTGCTGGCTCTCCACGGTTGAGTATTCCAATTGTAAGTTTTCGTCTCGAGCCCCGTGTAAACAGCCGTAACCGTCTTGCCTTCGAACTGCTCGCCAGCAGAGGGCACACTTGTACGTTTGTAGAAATTAAGACTGTTATCGTCAGCAGAGTAGACAGCAAATGCGGTTTTTTGTGGTGTGACGTTATCTGTAGGAGTAGTTTTTACATTCTTTGTTGCAGAGCCGTTTTTATAGAATGCTTTACAAAGGATTTTCTTACCAACCTCATTGGCAGTAACGGTATAAGTATGAGCGGTTGCATTAGCAATGGCCGTTTCGTTACTTGAATCATCTACCGTATACCATTGATAGCCAGTAATCTCCTCTTCAGAGAGATTATTTACGGTAGCCGTTAAAGTCTCACCGACTTCTGCGTTGCCTGAAATAGTAATCCCTGGCACTAAATCCTTACTTGCGTAATACGTCATGGCTTTGTTGGACGGGATGTCGGCAGGCGCATAGCCGTTGCCGTCGGTGTCGTACCACTTGCCGTCGGCCCCTGCCACGTGGCCCGTCTGGTCGGGCAGGAACGGACTTGTCCCGACGAATTTGAATTTGCTTCCCAGCGAGACCTCGTTCAACGAGTCCATCATGAAGAATACGTCCTTCATGGAAGTTACGGCCGAGTTGTCCCAGGTCGACAGGTCGAGTGAGGAGAGCGCCTTGTCCTCGGAGAAGACGAGGTCCATGTTCGTTACCTTAGAGACGTCCCACCCGGAGACGTTCAGCTTTGTGAGCGACGTGCAGTTTTGGAAAGCCTGGTTCATGTCCGTAAGGCTACGCGTGTCCCAAGCCGAGAGGTCGAGCGTGGTAAGGGAGGTGCAGTTGGTGAACATGCAGCCTATCGTCTTGCATTTCGACATGTCGAGCTTCGAGACGTCCGCCGTCTTCATGTTGCGAAGCTCCGCGAACCAAAATCCCGTGTCGGTCGGCGAGATGCCCTCGTCGTAGACTATCGCGGTCTTGATGTCTTTACTGTAGTTGAGCATCCATCCGGGTGCCGAGGTCATGTTCTCAAGGCCGGTGTAAACGGCGGTCGCCCTCTTTCCGAGGTACATCGTGCCCTGCTTCGGCACTTCCGCCCGCTTATAGAAGCTCAGCGAGCCGTCGTCGGCAGAGTACACAGCGAAAGCCAGGATCTTCTTCACAGCCCCGGTAGCCCCGCAGATCGTGCCCTGGCAGATGTCGTCGGTGGAGCTCACCTTGCAGACGAGCTCGTACCCGGCATCGTTGTCGGTTGCGGTGTAGGTGGAACCCGTAGCTCCGTCGATGGAGGTCTCGACGCCGTCCTTCACCTTGACCCACTGGTAAGTGAGCTTGTCATCGGGCACATTGGCACCGGTTACGGTTGCCGTGATCGTGTCCCCGACGGTGGGATCGGTGTTGTCGAGCGAGACGGTGCCCTTCAAATCGCCGTCCGTATAGGTATACGTCAAGTTGCCCGCATAGTAGGGCTCCTCACCCAGCTGCGCCGCGATCTCATCTGACACCGGTCCCGCAGACCTCCAGGTGGCAGTGATGCTCTGACCCACCTCGATGCGCTTTCCCACGGCATCGCAGGTCCAGCCCAGCCCATCGGGGGAAGAGCACCCCATGATGTAGGCAGCGCATGTGCCGTCGTTGGTCACGGTGGCATTGGGGATGGTGACGTTTCCCTCACTGTCCACCAGCACATGCACCTCGGAAGCCACCGTGAGATGGCTGTCCGTGGTATCCGCATAAGCCTTGGAAGGCTCGATTGCCCAGCAAGCGAAGGCAGCCACAGCGAGGAAAACCGTCGCAACCGCGATGGACAGGTTCTTCTTGAGTGTCTTGGATGCGCTTATCATCGTGCGTCCTCCTTGCCCTCACGGCGCTTCTTGGCTGCAACTCCGGCAGCCCCCGCAGCAACGACTGCGATGCCTGCAATCCCGGCAATCGGAAGCGAGTCCCCGGTCTTCACCGCATTGGAGACCGCCTCAGCCACGGAATCCGCAATCCCGTTGCCCTTCACAGTCACATAGAAGTCCTGATGGGCGGTGTTGCTGTACATATCGGATGCAACGAGCCGGTAGATGTACTCGCCGACCTTCATGTTCTTCAGGTCGAGCGAGGTTCCATGAGCTTCCTCAACGAGGTCCCAATGCTTCCCGCCGTCCGAGGAGACGTACCAACGGTACGTGACGTCCCCGAACCCGCCGGTGATGTCCCCGCTGAGCGTGAGTTCCTCACCCTCGTTGATGGTGAACCTTTGGTCTGCGCCTGCATTGAAAGGATTGTCCACAGCCCTCAGGCTGAGTACGGTCGAGCCTTGCGTGTCAGCCATGGCAGTGCCGGGAACGAGCGCTAAAGAGCCCCCGGACACAGCGATAGCCGCTGCAAGTGCAAACGGCATGGTCTTCTTGAAAGCTATGTTCATAGCCAATCCCTTCAATGCAGGCAATGGGAGCGCAGTGCTCCCATTGCTGGAAATCGGTTGTTGTCGATCCTACTTCGTGTTGCCGGCTGCGAAAGTCCAGTCGATCTGGGCGAACTGCTGGTTTGCGGCGAGGTCTTTGGTGATGTTGGACAGCTTGCCGACGGTTGCCAGGTTGATGTCAGCGCCAGTTGCGCCTACCTTTGCCATGTTCCAGTCGGTGCCGGAGGTGATTGCCATGCCGGAGAGGGTGTCGGCGAGGTTGACGGCGGTGCCTGCGCCGGGAGTGATGGTGACGCTTGCGGAGTCGTTCGCCTTGGCGGTGGACTCAAGCGCGAAGCTGTTCTTGGCAGTGGTCTGGATCTTGGAAACGTGGATGCCGAAGGCAGATCCGTTCTTGATCTGGGTTGCAGCAGCGGAAGGGCCGGTCATCGTGCCGTCTGCCTGCACGATCATGTTGATCTGGGTGGGGGCGGCGACAATCAGCTTGTCAGTGTCAGCCTGCAGCCAAACGGCAGTGGAAGCGGTGTTGCCGGAACCGTCGGACATCTGACCAGCGACGGTGGAAGGGCTCAGTGCGAAAGCATCGGCAGGGTTTGCTGCCACTGCGGCTGCACCGCCGGCGATGAGACCGGCTGCGATGAGGGCGGATGCTGCGTAGCGTGCTGCGCCCTGCTTGATGGATTGTGCGATAGTCATGATGATTCTCCTTTACTTGACTACCAGTGTTGACTGAGCAGCGACAGTTCCGCCGGCTGCGTTATGGCTCTCAGCATCGTACCCCTGAGCAGTGGCGATGATGCTGTAGGTCCCTGGTTCGAGGTGCTGGGAGAGCTTGGGCGATTCGATTCCGTTACCGGGCTTGATGATCTCCGACTGATAGATCTCGGTGCCGTCTTCCAAGGTCACGGTATACGAGATGTCGCGGCTGTTCTCCTCGCGGTTGTCGAGCAATTCACTCATTTCCTGAATTAATTTCTATCTCTCTGCCGAGATTGCAACCTGACAAAGCCTCTTGCTATAATGGATCCATACCGCCGTCGGGGCGGGAATATACGCTTGCGGAGATCCGAGAGCCCGATCGAAAAAACGACCGGGCGGGTCGCAGAAACAAGAAGACCTGGCAGATTTTGCAGTTCTTTGAAATAGGAATGCCCAGATCAAACGGCATATCCACACCTACAGGTTTGAGAACCGCCCGATCTGCCATGGTTGCTGAACCGGAATGGCAGTTTGCCAGCCTTGGCCAGCGTTTGAGAACCGCCCGATCTGCCATGGTTGCTGAACAGCACCAGGGGATATCTGTCTTTGAGTAGCGCTTTGAAAGCACCTCAAACGCCATGGTCGCTGAACGAAGGTGATGGTGTTTCGATGAGCCTATGCTAAGATATACATATACCGTGATCAGAACGGGAATCTACGCCTATGGAGAGCTTGACAAAACGGAACACCTAAAGCTCGCTGAATCAGGAAGACTTAACAGGTTGCTGAACTGAAGATAGGCTATTTCATCAAGCATCTGTGTTGAGGTCGCTGAGCACTACCAGCATTGCTTGAGTATCGAAAGCAAAAAAGCCGGGGGCTTTCGCCTCCGGCTTTTCTATGCACCGATACTCCCTGTTCCCTATTTTGTAGCGCCGCAGCCCGAGCATCGGTATCCGGTAGTAACCGTTTCGTCGTAAGCCGCAGACACCAGCACACGTTCCGTGTAAGCTTCCTTGACCACCTTGTACTCATAGTGGTACTTGCTGTGCCCTGAGGCGTTCCTATGCTGCGCGAAGTTGCCGGTGATGTCCTGGTTGCAGCTGTTGCATATGCAGCGCCTTTCCTTAACTGCCGCGTGGTTTACGGTTCGGTACACCGCATCGTGATGCTTTGTGGCCGTGACCGCCACCCAATTATGCTGGTGAGACTGAGCGGCAGACGATCCGCTTTGCGTTGCAGTAGAAGAGCCGGAGTCGTTACTGGTGTTGGCAGCGGCGGCATCAGTCGGTTGACCGTCCGTTTGCTGCTGGTCTGCAGCCGTATCTTGGTTCTCCGTCTGCTCTTCCGAGCCACTGTCCGCCTTGTCCAGGTTGACCGAAAGTTCCATGTCCTGCCCATCGCCTGCCACCTCGAATGTCATGTCGAAGAGCGGAGTGAGGTAGGTTGAGCCGTCCTGGTTCGACGGAACCGACATCACATGGACCCGGTACTTCCCAGGCTCCAGCACGCCGATTTCGGTTCTCTCGTTGCATTTCGCATTGACCGCCTTGGCGGTATCGTCTCCATCCTCGCCTTTGAGGATGGATATGCTGACAGGCGAGGTGTTGCCGTCTGCCCCGTCGGCGTAAACGGTGAGGTACACCATGGAAGCCTGTTTGGCAGCCTCCTCGTCTTCCTGGGTGATGCCCGGTTCCTCATCCTGCGCATCCCCCTGATGGGAAAGCGCAAAGGCGGCCCCGCCGCCGATGATGAGCAGCCCCGCCAACACTGCAATCACGATGGCAACGATCCTGCCAGGCGAGATGCCCCCGTCGGCATCATCGTAGTAATCATGCCCGTAGCCCGAATCCCAAGCAGTAGCCGGTATCCCTGGTGCCGGCGCTTGCTCGTCGACCTCGTTCCACCAAGGCGATTTCTCCTGCTCCTCAGCCTTCTTAGGAGGCTCGAAGCTGTCGTACTCATTGCCCATATCCGACACCTCCGCTTAACCGCCAAGAATATCGCGAGCCCAGGACCCGGACTTCACCATACCGAGGATGGCGAGGATCGGGATGGCAAGCGACTTGATGAGAACACTGGCATCCAGCCCACTCTCTCCAAGGAGGGCGCCGGATCCTACAAGCTGCTTGTAGAGAATCGGGAAGATCGCGATAAGGAACGCGAGGATGGCGCCGGCAAGACATACCGACGCGAAAACCTTTATGTAGTTGATGCCCATATTGCGGGTCTCCTCGAAACCGAGTAACGCAAACGGGATGGGAGAGAAGACGGCCATGACGTAGAGCTGAAGGGCTCGTGCAGCTGCCATGACGTAGGCAACGACAGCTGCGAGCATCGAAGTGCAGAAGATGAACAATGCGGTGATCGCGCAGAGCAGCATTACCGCAACGTCGGCATTGTCGGTGTTGCCGAGCTTTATCTCTCCCTCCATCTTCTGTGAGCTGGTGATTCCCTTGGTGATGTCGTTAATCGCATCGTAGAGGCCTTGGCAGATCTGGGGACCGTGGTTGATCATGTAGGTGAACACAACGAAGAAGACCACGAGGATGAAGATCTCCTTGACGGTTGGAAGGGTTGCGTTGGCATCGACCTTCTGGGAGATCTTCACAAGCTGCACCAGGACCGCAGCTGCAAGGATGCTGTGACCAACGGGCACGACGAGCGTTTGATGCACTTTGTTGATCACACCCCACACGGCATCTTTGCTGGTGCCGGAGGAGAAGAGGGATCCGAAGCTTCCCGTTAGGAGGTTGTCCGTTCCAACTGCGGAGAGCATGGAGCTGCCCGAGTTCAGCATGGTCTCGATCCATGGCTTGAGGATGGTGTCCTTCAGCCAGTTGGTAACGTCGTCGATTCCGAACGCATAGGCATACTGCGGCAATGCCAGGGCTGCACATGAGATGAGCAGAAACATGACGAAGATTGTCTTTGCGTTCGGTCTGGTGAAGTATCTCGAAACAGTTTGCATGTTGTTGCCTCCTTTCTAGCGTATCGACTGAACGGTGAACGTCTTGGCAGAGCGGTCGTAGACCACCTGAACCTGTGCGGTCGTTGAATCGAACTGGAACGGGATGTTCACAGTACCGTTCTCCCAATCGATAGTGACGCTCTTTGTCCAGGTTATCGTTGCAGTGGCAGGAAGGTATTGAGCCGAGTAATCGCGAAGCGCCTGCTCAAGGCCTTCCTGATCGTTGTTGATGAGCTGCATCGCGTCTTGGTTCAAAGTGCTTATCTCGATGTTGGCATTCGATGAGACGGTCGAGTAGACTTGCCCGGATGCGGCGAGACCAGAGCTCTTGAGGAAATACTGAAAGTTGCCATCGCCGTCTTCTTCTCTGGTAAGGGTGAGGATGAAGCTGTCATCAGGCGTTTCTACGGCGATAGTGAAGACCTCTGATGTATAGTCGGTGTTCTGCTCTTTGCTTGTGTCGATGGCATCCACTACATAGCCTACGGTTTTCGAGCTGCCGTCATCGGTACGCTGCGTGAAAGTGGTCTGGTCGAAGGTGACAAGCTTTTGCTTGTCCTCTGTGCACCAAAGGTTTGCCTTCAGCACATCGAGTACCTGCTGTACATCATTGGAGTACTTTCCTTGTTTTGCTCTCTGCTCGTTTGTGAGTTGCGCTTCCGCCTCTGCCTGTTGGTCGTCTTGCTCCGATGAGGCTTGTTGCTCGGCGGCAGCTTTCTCAGACTGCACTTGAGAGAAGCGTGCGAATGAGAGCGAGGCAAAAACCAAAAGAGCGGCCAGCGCGATGGCGCACGGTGCCTTGTGGTCGGTTATGAAGTTTTTGACACTCGATAGATCCATTGCTTTTTCCTTTCTTTCTTAGCCGGTGTAGCGCACATACCACATGCCATCGTGCACGGCGCTGATCTTGACCACGTCTCCTCTGCGTGGCGCATGGATCATCTGCCCGTTGCCGATGTAAACGCCGGTATGGTGGCTGTTAAGGCAGAAGTCGCCTGGCTGTGGGTTCGACACACGGGTCCAGTCTGCCATCGTATAGGTAGTGCACCAGTGGTTGCCCATCTGCCCGGTGATGCAGTAGCCGACAAGTCCCGAGCAGTCGAAGGCGTTCGGTCCGGCAGCACCCCATCCATAAGGCTTGCCAAGCTGTGAGTACGCCCTTTTCACGATGTCATTGGCATCGACAGGACAAACAGCTCCGTTTCCACCGATCTCACCGGAAGTGATGGCCTCGTAGTATTCTTTCGCCTTGGATATTCTGTTGTTTATTCGCGGGAATCCAGCACGTTCCCAGCCATAACAGAACTGCTTGGTTGCTTCCTCGACGGTTGTTGCAGATTCAAAGCCTGATTTTGATCCGCTCACATAGGTTCCTGGCGCAGGAGACGGATTCTCGTATCCGCCAGAAACCTCATAGGAACCGCTCCAGTTCTCTTTGTTGTAGATATCCTCGTTCCAGAAGAAATCAAGCTGCGTGTTGAGGATCGTCCAATCGGCTACACCGCTTGCCCCGCCCATTCGGACACAGTAGGCATAGAGCTTGTCCCAACGGTCACCTGTCCACTGGCAGATGCCATGGCCCTTGCCGTTAGATTCGATCTTCTTCGGGTCCATCTCGCTTTCCGCATACATGTTGCCCATGATCGCGGCGATATGGACATCGTCCACCCCCTTTTCCCTGAAGAAGCTCACGACTTGGTTCTCAACTTCGTTAAGGGTAAGGTTTTGCTCCTGACCGCCGCCGATGATGGCGGCAAGAACCGCGATCACGATTACGATAGGGGCGATGATCGCGAGTATTGTGCCCAAGATACCGAGAATGCCGCCGATCATGCCGCCAATGGCGCCGACAAGGTTGCCAATTGCGGCAGTCGCCTTCTTGCCGATTTTCTGTGCGGCTTTGTGCGCTGCCTGCGCTCTGTGCTGGTTGAGAGAGGACTGCATCTGGCGCATAGCATCGGCAGGTTTTTTTTTCTGATAGCGCTTCTCCGCTAAGCCTCCAATTTTGTCGGAGGCCTTCCTGACAACCTCTTTTCCGGCTTGTTTACCGATTTCGGCACCGGCTTTTCCACCATTCTTGACGACTTTTTTGCCCTTGTTAAGGCTTTTCTTGGCGAACTTGGTTGCCTCGTCGGTGATCTTCTTTCCAGCAGTCTCGTCAACGTCGCCGTCCATTTCGTAGCCTGCCTGTGCTGCGTCTTTGGCAATCTTCTTCATACGGGATTGCTTCAATGCAACTTTGGTGTTGCCGACGGTGTTACCGTCCTTGTCGTAAATGACGCCGCTGGTGGAGTGGTATTTAGTATCCACCACCTTCCCGTTGACCGTCTTATGCTCAACAGAAGCGATGGTGCCGTTCTTCATTTCCTCCTGAAGGGGGCTGCCCTTCAGGGTCATGCCCGACTTGTCAGCCGAGCCGACGATGTGCGAGTTCACGGCATCGGTCGCCTGTGTGCTGGTGAGAGCCTGCACTGTCTGCGTGGCATCCGTGGCGGATGTTACGAAATCGTCTACCTTCAAGAGCTTATCCCCCTTTCAAGAAAGCTGGTGGCTGCGTCTACTCGCCGAACATCTTCTCGCGGGCCTTGCGCTCTGCGATGTCGTTCGGGTTGGTGCTGAACAGGTCGTAGAGCTTATTCCCCTTGGGGAACTTGCCCCTAATCGGCACACGTGCGGGGCCTGCGATCAAAAGGCCGTTGCCTGGCTCGCAGGACTCGTCGATGAACTCCTCCTCTTGATCGGAGAGGTTCAAGAGGCGGATCCATTCCTTGCGGTCGAGCGCCGACTGCTTCAGCAGCATCAGGAAGTCGGCGTTCGTCACGATGTTCCGTGCTGCCTCGTTCGCGAGCATGGCGCTTGCGTTCTGAGTGATGCCCGTGAGCAGCATGCCGAACTTGCGGCCCTCGTTGGCGAAGCGCGAGAAGTAGCGAAGCACCGTCGGGTAGGCGAACATCGACTGCATCTCCTCAACGTAGAGCCAGGTGCGCACGTTGCGGTCTGCATTCTGGTACATGCGGTTGCGAACGGCCTCGCACACGTTGATGAGCGCGAACACCAGCATGTTGTCCGGCAGCTCCTTCAGGTTGAAGTCGATGATCCTGTTGTCGAAGTCCACATTGGAGTGATGGTTGAAGAACGACATGGAGCCCTTGACGAAGCGCTCGTAACGAAGCGCGATGATCTGCGCATCAGGTTCCGGCTGCTTCTTCAAGATGTCGTAGAAATCCTGCAGAAGCGGAGGCTGCCCGTCGCCGCGCAGCTCTGCCTGCCTGAAGGCTTCCTCAACGCAGCGCTGGATGATGGACTGCTCAGCCTCGGAGAGGTTGTTGCCAGCTTCGGCTGCAGAGGCGCCTGCCTGCGCCAGAACAGCATCGACCTTGAAGGCAACCTGCTCGATCTTCGACATATGGTCGTTCGTGGTGGTGTCCAACGGGTTCAGGTACGTGCCGGAGTTCACGGCGAAATCGAACACGTTCCCGCCGTAGCGGCGCACGATCTCGGTGTACTCGCCGGCACGGTCGATAACGAAGATCTCGTCGGTCGGGTTCTTCAGAATTGTGCCCGTCATCTCCTGTTTTACAAACATTCCCTTCCCCGAACCCGTCTTACCGCAGACAAAAGCAACAGGGCTGGTGAGCTTCTTGCGGTCGCATAGCACGAGGTTCGAGGACTGCTGGTTCTGCCCGTAGTACGTGCCGCCCTCATCGTTCAATTCCTGCGTTGCGAAGGGCATGAGAATCGCGGTTTGCGCGGTCGTAAACCTGCGCGACTGGTTGATGTGGTTGTGGCCGAGCGGCAAGATCGAGTTAAGTCCCTCCGGTTGGCGGAAGTCGAGCAGATCGACCTCCATGGAATGCTGGCGAGCGGTCGAGATGATCTTCAGGGCTTGGTTGTCCAGTTCCTCCTTTGTGGAGGCATAGGTGTAGAAGAGCCCCGTGAAGATGTACATGCGCTGGTTCTTGTTCTGCAGATGGTCGAGCATGTCCTCGGTCTCTTCCTTGGAGTACTTCAGCTCGTAGGGCAGGATCGAGTAATCGTATCCCTTGTTCACGGCAGAACGTTGCTCATCGATGATCTCCTTGTCGATCCAGGCAGAGCGCTGGCGAACGTAGGCGATGGCCTTAGCCTTGTCGATAGGCTGCGCAAACCAGGTCGCGTTAAGCGGAATCGGGAGCGAAACGATGTCGGAAAGCGCACGGTCTGACAGCTCAGAGCCGAAGTGCTTCATCGAGAGAACCTGGCACCACATGCCGTCTGATTTGAAGCAATCGGTGTAGCCTTCCGGCTTGAAGTCAAGGCAGCCGGGGGCGATGGCATCTTTGGTGGTCATCCCTGAATGGATGCCGACGTCCTTTTGGTAATCGAAAAGGAAGGGCTTCATGGGGTTCAGCTGCGAGCTGATGACCTTCAAGCGTTCCGTTCCGTTGAGTACCCTCGAAGAGGAGTTGACTGTAGACAAGATTCGCTGGGTCTCGGTTTCGATGCGGGCAAGCTTCGGCATCGCTTCCTCCACATTGTCGGCAAGGACCGAAAACGTTATGTAGCGGTCGCGCCTGATGTTGGATACGCCTTGGCGAAGCTTCTGGTTCAAGATCTCGTTGAACAGCGCTGCATCTTCAGATGCGTTTGCAGAGTCCTGCTTCATAGGATCGAAGAACTGACGGCTGCCGATCTCAGAAGAGGGGATCGGCGTGTTGATGACGCTCATCTGAACCAAGGTATCGGCACCGAACTGGTCGTAAAGACGGCACATGGATGAGAAGATGCCCTTCTGGATGTCATCGCGTGTGCTCTGGTAGGAAGTATCCTCGAATGCGATAGTTTCCGAGAACAGCCCCTCCTCAACCTCGCAAACGCCGTCGACGTACATTGAGTTGTAGCCTATGTAGTGGAGAACGTCTTTTGCGCTTGACCTTTTCTTGCGTGCAGCCTTGGTTATGGAAGAGAGCTCTTTGTCTCGGTTCTTCAGCTGAGCCTTGATCGAGCTGCGCTTCTTTTTGATTGCCTTGTCGCGTTGCTGCGCCTCGCGCCTCTTGCGCTGCAGCTCGCGTTGGGCGGCCTTCTTCTCGCTGCGGCTCAAGCGCGTTGATTTCGGGGCCTTCCCCTTGAAGGATTTCGTTGCCGTGCCGGCGATGTCGCTCAAAGCTTGCGCATCGAGAGCCCCGAACTGCTGATTAGGCATGTCCGGGTGCTCGACAGGATGAGGGTTGTGCCCTGTGGAAAATGCGCTTGAGCCGTAGTCGACATCGTAGTTCTCGGCTTCGGCAAAGTTGGGGGAAGCGTAGCGCTGCTCTTTTCGTGGGGCGGTCGGATCCCAGTACTCGTCGTCAGGTGAAAACGAGCTATAGGACCCGTCCTGCCTTTGGGCTGTAGGCTTCGATTCCCGGTAGGTTTGCGAGCTTTCGTAGTTCTTTGTCATAGATTTTCCCTTCTTTTCTTTGGTCGCATCGCTCATCGAAGCCTGCAAGCTTGAAGGATGGACTGTAGAGGATGTGCTTGGTGGTGAAGTTGTACTCAAGCCAGTACTTTGCGAATACCTCGAACTTCAAGCCCTGCGGACGCATGAATCCGCATAGCCAGAAAGGAATGGAGATCGCATAGATCAATACCATGAAGTCGGAGGTTTGAAGGCCGAGGACAAAGGTTATGTAGGCAGCAGTGAGCAGGGATATGCCCACTGCACCGACGATGCATACTAGGGTGCGGATGGGTAGCTTGCCGATGATCTTCGGTTGGTATTCGCCAACATCCTTGTGTATGGCAACGGATAGCAAGGTTGCTCAGCTCCTTTCGTGTTGATTATGGGAAAAAGCACAGTCCCCTCATGCGGCCCTTGGCGGCATGAGGGGACTGCAACAGCGCTTCTAGCCAGCCCAGGAAGTATCGATGGAGCCGAAGTAAGTGCCTGCAGCGATGACGATGCCGCCGCCAACGATCATTGCGATTGCGCCGGCGAGCTGTCCACCGCCTCCTTGCATGCCATCCTTGATGGTGAGTCCCAAGTTCACAAGGCCCATGACCAGAAGGACAGCGCCAAGGAACTGCACACCAGATGACAGCAGGGAAGTTACGTTGCCGAGATTCATATGCTCAATTCTCCTTTCTGATGAGAAACAACGTCATAACGTTGGAAATGTCTTGTTAGGTTGCATGAACCATCCTCGCAACAGCGAAGATGCAACCGCCTGCAACTATCATTGCGACGGCGCCAGACAATTGGCCGCCGCCACCGGTTGTGCCGTCTTTGAGGGTGAGTCCAACGTTCACGAGGCCGAGCACCATAAGTGCCTGGCCGATGAACTGGACAGCGCTCGACAGCAGGTTGAGAAGTCCAGTCAATGTCGGTTAAGCCTCCTTTCGCAAAGCAGTGGGAGAGGAGCCGTTCTTCTGATTCTCAAGGTATTTCTTGAAATCGAACGGTTTGTCATGCAAGCATTTCTTGTTGCTACCAGGATCGAGGTAAATGTAGTTCTGATGAGACTCAACAGGATATTTCTCGTCCTTGAGCGGATTGGTGCCGGCGATCAGGAGGATCGCATCTTTGCGGCTCATCTTGCCGATCTCAGCGGGATCGATGAGCTTGCGGCCTTGGATCTGCATGTTCTTCGAACCGGAAGGAGACTGCCCGTGTGACTCGCCGAACGTGGTCTGATGGATGGTCTCGTCGCCAATCATCTCGGCAATTTCCTTGTTCGTTGAGTTTGATTTTCCGCCCAGGAATAGCGTTGTGTCGCAACAGTCGATGATCGTTTTGGCATCCTTGTCGTATCGAGCATCGAGCTGTGCCATGGATTGCAAGATGATGGAGATGGCGATGTTGCGCGAACGGGTTACGGCAATCGTCTGCTCAATATCGGGCAGTTTGCCGATATTGGCGAACTCATCGAAGATGAAGTTCACCATTCGTGGCAACTTGCCGTTGTACTTGATGTTCGCGCGGCGGCAAAGGATGTCGATCGCCTGCCACATCATGATTGCATGCAAGAAGGAGAAGGTCTTGTCCGTATCCGATAAGATAGCGAAGATAACCATCTTCGAATCTTCATCGCCAAGCTTGTCCAGCTCCATCTCATCGTATCTCAGAAGCTCGCGCACTTCGCTGATCTCACAGCTTTCCAAGCGCACGTTGCAGGAGATGAGGATTGATTTCAACGTCTTGCCAGCAGCAGTCTTGAATTTCTTGTAGTTTGCAAGGGCAAAATCCTCGTTCGCGGAGAGCCCGCCGCGTTCAGATGGGCGCACACCATCGACCCTCTTCATCATTGAGGACTGATAGGTGTACTCTGGCTCATCGACATCGGCCTCATTCTGCAAGCCGATGACATCGCGCTGCAGAACGGCGTTCCTTGCAGCTTGCTGTTGCTTTTGGCGTTTCTTGGCATAGTAGGCAGGATTCTTGCGATATGCTTTGCCCGTTTCAATTTCCTTGAACAGCATGTCAAGTGGTGATTCGAACTTCTCATCGTTCTCGCTTGCCTCTGCAAGCGACAGCAACGTGAGTAAACCATCGATGGAGTAGTCCTTCTTCGGGAACCAATCCCTCAAAAGCGCGATGAGCGCTGTGTAGAGAAGACGTTCCGAGTTCTCCCAGAATGCGTCGCCACCGGATTTCTTCGGATCTGTGGTATTCATGATGAAGCAGTTCACGAACGAGAGGATGTCGGCATCGGTCTTCACATAGGCAAGCGGGTTGTAATGTTGTGATTTGGTGAAGTCGATGGTGTTGAAGGATTTCACCTTGTAGCCGTTGTCCGTGAACAGATAGCCGGACTCGCCGATCAAGGTTCCCTTCGGGTCCGTCACGAAGTAGTTGGCGTTGAGCTGCATAAGGTTCGGCTTCACGTAGTTGCGCGTTTTGCCGGAGCCGGAACCGCCGACAACCATCACGTTAAAGTTGCGGTCTGTCTCAAGATCGAATTTTTTCCTCTTGATTGCCAGACCGTACTTCTTGGTGAAGATGAGGTTGTTCGATGAGTTGGTCTGATCCTTGAATGCCAAGCCCTGCTTCTCGCTTCCCCATTGGGCGGATCCGGATTCCTCACCGGTACGGTAGTTGCCAACGAACACAACGTAGCGCAGCCAGACAAGCCAAACGATGGCGCACAGTATGAAACCGTAAAGCAACGGCATCATATTGAGATCGAGATAAAGCGGTTTTGCGATGAGAGCCTGAAGGCCGCGCATTACCTGGTTCCCCAGCTGCATGTCGAGCCCGAAGACGATATATGCGCCGATTCGGTCACCGAGATAGAAGGCGACAACGGACAAGATCGCCGTTCCAAGGGCTGAGGAGCGTATGCGCTCCTGCATTCTGTTCTGTGCCAATGGGGAACCTCCTTGCTTTTACCGTGTGATGAGCTGCTGGCTGGGGATTTCCTTGTCCCCGATTTCTCCAAGATCGCGCTCGCGTGACAGGCGATCGGATCGATCACGAGATTCACGCGATTTTTCTTCATAGGCTGTTTCTTTGGAACGGAGCCCAAGCTTCTCATCAGAGTACTTCGCATCGAGGTTCTTGAGGTTGATCCTATGGTGTGGGTTGAGCGGATCGTAGAGCTGGTAGCCGCCGCCCTTGGCAACATCGACGCCGATGCCGCGCTCTGCGATCTGGTCGCAGAACTGTCCGATGTTGAGGTTGTCGGGCAGGTTGTTCACCTCGTCCTTCATCCAATCCTTCCAAAGCCCCTCTACCTGTCGGGTGCGCCCATCAGGATCCATCCCGTCCCAAGACTTGTAAGCCTGCGGGTTGAACGGCTCTTCCAAGCCGACCTGCTGGCGGGTAAGGCCTTCCTTGCTGAGAACACGGTCAAGCGCCCTGTCGGCAGCCTCACGCTCAACGGCAGTTGCGCCATGCTCGCGCATGTTCAGGATCTTCTCGATCTTGCGCTGGTTGGGGGTTACCACATCGTTAACTTCTCCGAAGGTCGGCTCATCCCCGAGCTTTACAAGCTCAGTCGATGGGATGGCGCCTTCCTTTCCCATGTCTTTGGCAAAGTCAACATAATCCTTGTCGGCAGGCTCCTTGCGGATGTTCTCAAGGGTCTGGTCATGGGAAGGAGAGTACTTTGCCCGCTCAATCTCGGCCAAGCGATCCTGCATTGCTTGCTGGAACCGCTCGTGGTCTTCAGGCTTGATTTTCAGGTAATGCTGAACGTTTACCTTAGACCCGCTTTTCTCGAACTCGATGCCCTCTTGCTTCATGACGTCCATGGCAAGGGCACGTTCCCTAAGGGAGTCGAACGGAAGGTCGATAGACTCTACTTTGCCTTCCTTGTTGTACTGAGGCTCGAAGTTCTTCGAGCCGTTGAGCATCTTGCGAAGCATGATGCGCACCATTTCATCGAACGGCATCCTTGCCATTCGAGTGATGTTGTCGAGAACGTCTTTGCCAGCCTCATCGCCGAAATCAGCCATGTTGCATCATCCTTTCGTTAGGTTCAGGCGAAGTGCCGCGCATATCGCGCACGTCCATCCTGAACGGTATCCCCTGCTCGCGTACGACCGCTTGCAGGAAGAGCTTCACGGCGGCGTTGGTGGAAAGCCCGAGGATCTTGAATATCTCCTCAGCGCTTTCCTTGAGCTCTTTGTCGCAGCTGATGCTTATCCGAGCTATCTCTGCCAACTCAAGGCCGCCTTTCAATAATGCTGAACGTGTTTGTGTAACATGCATAACTCTTGCGCATGATGACGCACATCAAGGCATGCTAGCACCTGTTCCCCAACAACTACGCTCAGAACGGGGAATTTGCAAGGAAACGCACACTTAACGTGCGATTCCTTGGCTTTCATCCTGCCTGATCTGGTTGATCTGGCGATCATCCTCAAGATCCTCCAAGAACGCCTCGCGGACGTTTTCAGCCACTTCGTTGCGGAACCCGTAGCCACATGTCTCCACAACAGCCGTATGAGGATCGACATCCATTCCATCATGCGATCCGAACGGATCGCGGGATGCTTCCTGGGCACGGGCTGCATCGCGCAGCTCCTTTGCCCAGACTGCCACCCGATCGTTTTCCCTTGACATGGCATGCCTCCCTTCCTATTAAATGTGTGTCCGGTTAGATAGCTTCCCCGCCATGCGAGATGTCCCTCGAAACCGCATCGCGCGATGAGCCTCGGGCGCTTTCGCGAAGCTCATCGACCATATCCGACAGCCCGATCTGCCCGTTGTCGGCCTCAAGCACGCCAGGCCGCAGGTACGCATCGCGCCCCTCGGATGCAGCCAGGTTCTTGCCGCTTGCCTTGTCGAGATAGCGCTCCTGCTCGTGCACGATTTCGCCAAGGCGTTCGTTGCCTTTGGCGGTCATCTCCTCATGGAAATCACCCATTGTGCTGCGGTTCAGTATCCAGGAGACGTTGGCATCGGTTGCCGGGTACTCCTTGTTGCCCAAGGCTGTGGCGATGTCGCCGCGCTGCCACCGCACGCAGGCATCCTCGATGATCTCGGGGTTGGCTTCCTCGAACGCATGCCCAAGGTCGGTGTGATACGACCCGTGCGACCACTCGCCAGCAGCCTTGTCGTAGCCGTAAGCCACAACGAATGGCTCGTAGTTGTTCTGAGGGCGGAAGAGAAGCGCTGTGTCCCCGAACTCTTTCAGCACGATGTTGCCCTTTAGGTCGATTGCGTTTAAAGCTGCTTGCCTATCATCATCAACCATAGAGAATCACTCCTTTCACGTTTCCTAGATTCTACCAGCAACTCTGGTAAACCTTTCCACTTTTTCAGTTATTCACCGTTTGCGGCAAGATAGTCCTCCTCAGCCTTTTTCGCTGCTTCCCAGCGCTCGTGGTAGCCCTCGGCAGTGGACAGTCCCCCGACTTGCGCTACCTGCCAATCGGAGAAGAGGGACGTTGTGCGGTTGCAAAGGGCCTTGAACTCCGGATCGCTTTCCAAGAGCCGTTGCCTCTTTGCCTGTTTGTCGCGCTCGGCAGCATCGCCGCTGGATGCCTTTGCGCGTGGCCTGCCCGCATAGAACTTGAATCCCGATTCCTTGCGCAGCCAATCGTCGAGCTGCATGGCAAAGCGAGGGGTGCTGTTTGTTTCCTTGTACTCTTTCGAGTAGCAGTCGTACGCGGCGAGCACCTGCGCCGGCAGGTAGCCCTCGCGCAGCCTTTTCGCGAAGAGTTGCTGTGCCTGTGCCTCCCTTTTCGGGTTGGGCTCCTTGATGGACCTACGGCAGAGCTCATCGAAAGCCTTAGATTCTTTTAAGCTCAATGAAAAGTTCCTCAGCGAGCTTGCGAGCGTATCAATCGGTGCCTCGGCACCGCTCAGTGAGCGCAAGCGAGCGTCCTCATGGGTATCGCAACCCGAGTTATCCACAACGGTGGCATGAGCGGTCTCGGATAGATCTATTGATACTTTTCCCTTGTTACTTTTAACAATATTAAGCATGTCCTCATTTTGAGGACGAGGGTCGTCTTGATTTTGAGGACATGGGTAAGCCAAATCCTCATTTTGAGGACGTGGCTCCTGACCTGGGGTTTGTGGATAACCGTCAAGCACCGGTTTTCCACAAGAATCAAGGGCAGGAGAGTTATCCACAGCAGCGTTCGGCAGGTTGTTGACCTTGTGCATGCGCGCTTGCGTAGCGGCATCGATCAGCTTATGCACCTTGTCGCTTGGCTTCGGCTCAACAGGCAGATGGTAGACCGTCTGCCTGCCATGCCGTGTGTTTCTCACCTCAACGGTGATGAACCCCCATGCCTCAAGCTCGTCACGGTACTTGTAGAAGCGGTTCTTGCTGATGTTCGTTTCCTTCAGGATCGTCTGGGTCGATGGGAAGGCAACGCCGCCCTGGCCGGCGAACGAGGAGAAGTACGAGTAGAGCCCCTTTGCCTCGATGGACAGCTGCGGCAAGCGCGTGAGCACCTGCGGTGAGAACCCGTATCCACGTGAGAAGATGTTGTCGAACACCAGGATGTTCTCATCGAACTGATCAGCTTGCAGCCCATCATTGTGCTTCGGCACGCTTTGATTTACTTGCTGGTTAGACATGCTCCCACCCCCTGACGTTATGGGGATCGAGGCCGACCGAACGAAGCTCCGCCATGCAGTCGTGAACGGTCTGCGGAGTGAGGTCGCGGCTCAGCTTGCAGGTTTCCTCAACGGAATACGTTTTGCTCTTATCTTCCTGGCTGAGCATAACAAGGTAGAAGCTCTTGGCGCTGATGCTGATTGGCAGGTGCCAGAAATCCCTATGTATGGCAAGCTGCCCCTCGCCGTCGAAATCGAACGGCACGACAAGGGGGTGCTTGCGGTTCTGTGCGTTAACAGTTGGCATAAAAAAGCCACCATCCTTTCTCTTGTTGTTGTCAGGACAGTGGCGAATCGGTAAATCCGTTTGCCATCGCATGGCTTTTCGGATAATATTCCAATCGTGTTATCGGTGACGTTCACGGCTTCCAATCGTTAAGCGTCACTGTCCTGTGTGGCTTTTACGCCACCGTCCTTAGAGCCCCAGGTTTTCAAGACGCCAGGGGCTCTTTTTGTTTTCAATGATTTGCATTCTATGGCAACTGGCAAACCCCGACAACCCTTGAATTGCGGGCTGAGTTGGGCTTTTGGTTACCGGTTTGCGGTTACCTTTTTGGGAACATAGCGGGCTGAGTTGCCCTGATTTTTCAAATAACGTTTGATTTTTTTGAATAGTTATGGTAAGATAAACAGAGATTTCGAACGAAAGCTTTTACCTTAAAAATAGGTCGAGATGATGCGAGATTTGGTTACCTGAACGGTTACCCTTCGATTCGTGAGTGCAGAACGCCTCCATTTATCAATGATTTTCGAAGTCGTAGATGGTTCAAGTCCCATCTTCCGCAGTTAACCGGAATGCTGAGAAGCTTTAGAATAAAAGCTTCTCAGTATTTTTTTTGCCTGCTTATACGGAAGATGGGGCATAGATGGGGCTTTTGAAAATATAAAACATTAATTGTCGAAATCCGGGGAATATGATGGTAGAATAGCCTTATAAGAAGCTGTCGGAAGATGATGTCAGAAGACAGGATGACAGGAGGGAGGATAATACATATGCAAACGATTATATGCTCAAAATGTGGAAAAGAAGTGAGCGGCAATTCGATATACTGCTCGTATTGCGGCTGTCCGATAATCAGAGAGGCCGAATCTGGACAAGAGCAGAGGCCTGTCACGCACCGCATAAAACGGAACAATATGATATTGATGATAGGGATAATTGCAGCCGTTGTGCTGGGAATCGTGATTTTTGCCGTTCTTAAGCCCACCGGCAGCAAGGAATACTGCGAAGGGCTGAGATGGGGATCATCCGTCAAAACAGTAGAAAAGAAGTATCCGGATTGGACTTACGATGAGGACGGCAGTTATTTTGACCTGGTAGATTCATTGGACGGATATCATTCAGAAGGCGATATGATAGATATGAATTTCTGGTTCGATGAGAATGATAAGCTGGAGAAGATAGAAGCCAGCATTGTCAGTGAAGATATTGGAGATGCCATATTATATTATGTTGGCTACTTTAACAAAATCTATGCTGAAGATTATGAAGCGACCTACAACACGAGGTACAGGTGGTATGGGGATAAGACTAATATTTCCATGACTGCCACAGATGCCTTGCTGGTAATTACATATGAAGACGCTAAGTAAATAATGCAATCGGCATATGCTGCAGATTAATTATGAGGAACACTGATTTATAAAAATCAGTGTTCTTTTTACTTGTGCTTAATTTGGTGCCATATGGGTCGATAAATATTAAGAGTGTTACTTTTCAGTAAAGGGTCGGACCACTTAGGCAGAAGGGGGTAAGCGTATGGCATATATGGAAGCATTATCAGGAGAAGATTTACGGCCTGACGTAGAGTCCGGGATGTTCATTGTCGAACTCGGGAGTCAGAAAGTTTTCTGGTCACAGGGAACTCTTAAGACGGTGAAGGGGCCGGGGTATGGTGATAGCATCGAAGACTATTTTGCCTGTACGTTGCATGAAGATGATGCTGCCCGCTTCAAAGGTGACTATGACAAGATTGCGGACGGTACATTTTGCAGCAGTGCGAATCTGTATCGTATGAGAAATCAGTACGGCTATTATCAGTATATGGGGGTCAGGCTGTGGCCCGTAGCAGATGCTTCGTCGGACGTTATATATCTGGCGGGTATGATAAGCGAAGCGGATTACTACAATATAATTGACCCTGTCACTGCGCTCCCTAATAATTATAGTTTCAGGAAATTTTTATATGATAAAGTGAAAGAAGATGGCTGCTGGGCTGTCATTATGCTAGGAATCGATGATTTTTCAAATATAAATGAACTTTTTTCCTACTCTACTGGAGATCTGCTTCTACAAGACTGCGCCCGCCGGATACAGAAGCTTCTTCCGGAAAAAGCCAACCTGTTCCGGCTGGACGGGGATGGCTTTGGCATCGTAATGCCGGACTGTGACGAGGATGACGTAAAAGAGTGGTACATGAGATTGAAGAAGAGCTGTATCGCAGAAAAATTCAGCGCTGCAGAGTATAAGTTTCTCCTGACCATATCAGGGGGCGCCTGCTGCTTTCCAAAGGACGGGAAAGATTTTGAAACGCTCTACCGCAATGCGGGCAAAGCGCTTCAGACTTCCAAGAAGAGCGGAAAAAACTGTCTGGTAGTATACAGTGAAGACCTGGCAGAAAAGGACAAGAGGCATGCGTCGCTTCTGACAGCGCTGAGGGAGTCCGTCGTGTTGGGGTTCAAAGGGTTCTATATGGTATACCAGCCGATTGTGACGGCACAGGATCAGCAGCTGGTAGGCTGTGAAGCACTGCTGAGGTGGGACAATCCTGATTTTCCACAGGAGGAAGAGATATCTCCGGTAGAATTTATTCCCATTTTGGAGGAGAACGGACTGATGCTGGAGATGGGCAGGTGGGTGCTGGAAACAGCCATCCGCCAGTGCGCCGAGTGGTGCAGATACAAAGCGGATTTTCAGATGAACATCAACGTATCGAGCCTTCAGTTTGAAGTGCCGTCTTTCAAATTCCTTCTGATGGATATGCTCACCGACTACCGGGTAAATCCTGCAAACATAACGCTGGAGCTGACTGAGAGTGGAAAAGTGAAAGATCCGGTTGTTCTTAGCAAACAGTTTGACTTTATCAGGGCTCAGGGTGTACATATAGCTTTGGATGATTTTGGGACGGGATACTCTTCACTGGAAGTCCTGCGGCTTTTGAGCGCAGATGAACTGAAAATAGACCGGTCATTTTTAGAGCGCATATCCTACAATGTAACGGACCAGGCACTTCTCTCCACGCTCGTCAATCTGAGCCGGAACATGAACATGGAAGTATGTGTGGAAGGAATCGAGAACAGCAAGATGGAGGAACACGTCTGCCGTCTGAACCCGGATCTTCTCCAGGGATATTTCTACAGCCTTCCTCTGAGGGCGAAAGACTTTGAAGCAAAGTATTTTACAGGCCTTGAAGCTTACACATATACGATAGCGGAACGTTCCAGACCGGAACACAGCCAGAGTCTTGTCTATGCATCTTTCCGGCCGGCTCAGCCGATGAAGGCCCAGGAGATGATTGACAGCGCCTATGCAGGAATCTTCCAGGTCGGCATAGATGAAGAATTCTCTCTGCTCACATGTAACGAGGGATACAGGCGCATGCTCGGCTATACGGCCCAGGAGATGGAGAAGAGATTTAAAAACCATGCCCTTGGGCTCGTACACCCAGACGATATCGAATATGTGAATGAAGAGATCCGCAGGCAGCTTGGGGAGAGCGATACCGTTACGATAGAATTCCGGGTCGTCCGCAAAGACGGCAGGTCCATCTGGATAGTCGGGACGGGCAACGTATACCGCGGAGCCGACGGTACGTCAAGCCTTGTGGTAGTCATCATCAATAATGACGCGAACAAGCGCAGGCAGATTACCAGGGAAAACGAATACACGGCAGCGGAAAAGATACTGGCCAATCTTCCTACGGGAGTCAAATGTGTCAGGTTCGATGCGGATTTCACGATAGACTATATCTCAAAGAGCATGTTGAACCTTACGGGATATTCAAGGGACGATATCGTCCAGTTATTTGACAACAAATATATCAACTTGATTTATGAGGAAGACAGGGCACTGGTAACAAATGATATTCTTGAACAGCTGAAAGTCAGCAACATCGTCACGATGAAATATCGTTCTCCATGCAAGGATGGCCGGCTCATCTGGCTTGAAACGATATCAAGGCTCTGTGAAGCAGATGAAGATGGAATACAGCGGGCTTACTCTATGGTGATGGATATCACAGATAACGGGGAAAAGAAGGCAGATACCGAACAGGGCCTGAATATATCAAACCGATATGAAATGGTTGCCGAGCAGCTCGGGGAATATTATATGGAATATGATTTTGCCAGTGACAAGCTGGCCTTCTCTGATAATTTTAACCGTATCTTCGGGTTCGAGGGAAAGATATCGTTACCGGAAGTGATGGCCAGAGTACATGAGGAAGATATCGCCGGGCTGATGGAAGGGATAGCGGAGGCAAAGAACGGGATACGTCCTGACCCTGTAGAGCTGCGACTGCTCAATCCGGGCAAGACATACCGCTGGCTGTCAGTCACGATGACAGTACCGGAAAAGTTTGGCGACAAGCCGATGACGGTACTGGCAAAGATTACGGATATAGATGAAGAAAAAAGAGAACTGGAGCAGCTGCGCATCAAGTCACAGAGAGACTCCACGACGAACCTGCTCAATAAAGCCGCTACGGAAGAGCGGATACGGGCAGTCCTCGACAATGCATGTGACGGGGAATGCTATGTGTTCTTCATGATTGATGTAGACCATTTTAAAAAGGTGAATGATACGTATGGACATTTCACCGGAGATGCAGTCCTGCACAGCCTGGCGCAGCGAATTCAAACATGTTTCCGAAAAGAGGATATCATCGGGAGGGTAGGCGGCGATGAATTTCTGGCCTTCATGTCTTACAGCGGAGAGGTCCGGGAAGTGGTATCCAAGGCAGAAGCCCTGGTAGAAAAGCTCCATCAGCCGATGGGCATCGATGAAGAGACCGTAACGGCTACGGTCAGCATCGGGGCTTCCTGCTACCCCGAAGACGGCAGAGATTTCTACGACTTGTACCGAAGGGCCGACAGCGCCCTTTACCGAAGAAAGTCAATGAACCGCGACGGTTTCTGCCTCGCGGCCCGGTTTGAACCACCGGCGGAGTGACAGGCAAAAAATAATAAATCCAGCGAATAGACGGCGGAGGATATAGTATATAATATATCCCCCGCTTTTTGCTTGCATGAATTATCATTAACTTAATGAACTGCCAATGTTCCATTAGGCATAGAATAATACGCTGATCTTGAGGGCATGTTAGTAATAAAAATGCGGAAAAAAGTAAAAGACTAATAATTCTGATGAATTAAAAAAATGTAATAAAAAGTCTAACATTATGTATCGCATGGTGTATAATGAAGTTAAATAATGGAAATTGCGATAGGGGTCAGACCCCTGCTGCGCTGGGGGTCTGACCCCTATGAAAATGGAGGGATTTGTATGCTGGAGAAGTTGGATTTATCAAAATCATTGAGCAAGTCTGAATATAGGGACAAGATGTTGGAATTAGAGCCAAAACTTGGAAAGCTACAGCGGGAGTGCCGGGAGCTTGGCATTCCTGTCATGATTGCTTTTGAAGGTTACGGTGCGGCCGGCAAGGGGGTTCAGATTGGCGAGCTCATTCAGGCTTTGGATCCGAGGGGCTTTGAAGTGCATGCGGTGAAGAATGAGACGGAGGAAGAGCGGATGCACCCGTTCATGTGGAGATTCTGGACAAAGATGCCATCGAGAGGGCGGATTGCAATCTATGACAGCACATGGTACCGAAAGGTGCTTATCGACCGGTTCGACAAGAAGACGAAGAAGAAGGACCTGTCCGCAGCCTATGATTCGATCTGTTCTTTTGAGCAGCAGCTGACGGACGACGGCATGGTTCTGATCAAAATATTCCTGGCTATAGATAAGAAGGAACAGAAGAAGCGATTCAAAAAGCTGCTGGAGTCTAAAGAGACGGCGTGGAGAGTCAGCCAGGGAGACAGAAGGCGCAACAAGGATTTTGCGCGGTATGAAAAGATGAACGAAGATATGCTTGCCCGGACCGACACGGACTACGCGCCATGGAATATCGTGGAGGCGACAGACCGCCGGTTTGCCGCGGCAAAAATATATTCGATTGTAATCCAGGCGTTGTCAGAGCGTATCGACTGTGTGAAAAAAGAGAGAGAAGAAAGAGAAAATGTCAAGGTATACACGGCAGAAGACCTCCAGGAGCTGTCGGGGGAAGAGGCGGAAAAGGATAAGAAGCTCGGCGAATCCATACTGGCAAAGGCAGACTTAAGTCTCTCATATAGTAAAGAAGAGTATAAGAAGAGACTGGATAAGCTGCAGGATAAGATGTCGAAGCTGCACGGAGAACTGTACCGGAGGAGGATACCGGTCGTACTTGGATTTGAAGGATGGGACGCAGGAGGGAAAGGCGGCGCAATCAAACGGCTGACAGCCAAGATGGATCCGAGAGGATATGTTGTCCGTCCGACGGCATCGCCTAATGATATCGAAAAGGCCCACCATTATCTGTGGCGGTTCTGGACCGCTATGCCGAAAGCGGGGCACGTAGCCATATTCGACCGTACCTGGTACGGAAGGGTGATGGTAGAACGTATCGAAGGCTTCTGTACAAGAGGAGAGTGGCAGAGAGCCTATAAAGAAATCAATGATATGGAAAAGGACCTGACAGATGCAGGAGCCATCGTAATGAAATTCTGGATGCAGATCGATAAAGAGGAACAGGAGCGCAGATTCAAAGCCCGCCAGGAGAATCCGGAAAAACAGTGGAAGATCACGGATGAAGACTGGAGGAACCGGGAGAAGTGGGACCAGTATGAAGAGGCGGTCAATGAGATGCTCATACGTACATCCACGGCTAAGGCCCCATGGATAGTCGTGGAAGGAAACTGCAAGTATTATGCAAGAATCAAAGTTATAGAGACGGTGGTGGACGCGATAGAAAAGCGTCTGGAAGCGGAAAAGAGGGATGATAGATGAGAAACCATGAGGTGACGGAAATACAGCCCTTGCTGACAGAAGACGGCTCTCTGAGAGAGCCCGGGTGGTCGAAGAGTCTCGTACAGCAGTATGACAGGCGCCAGATAAAGGCGCCCAGGTTCAGGATTAAGGAATGGGACTACTATCTTGTGCTGAACGAAGATTTCGCAGGGGCGTTTACCATATCAGATGACGGCTATATCGGACTGCAGTCCGTCTCGCTGCTGAATTTTAAGGAAGGGTGGGAACATACAGAGACGATACTGAATGCATTTCCGATGGGAAGATTAGCCCTGCCTGCCACTTCAGAGTCAGGCGATACCGTATACAGGGACCGGCGCCTGCAGATGAGATTTACGGTCAGTGAAGGGCAGCGCCGCATCACGTGCCGCTTTGAGAACTTTTATAATGGAAAGCCCTTCTCATGCGATATCCTGCTCCATCAGCCCGACATGGACACGATGGTGATTGCGACACCGTGGAAACATAAGAAGACGGCATTCTACTATAACCAGAAGATCAACTGCATGAAAGCAGAAGGAACCATGCATTATGATGGGAAAACTTATACGTTCCGTCCAAAGTCCGACTACGGAACGCTCGACTGGGGCCGGGGCGTGTGGACATATGACAACCGGTGGTACTGGGGATCCGGCAATGCCACGGTTGACGGGGCGCCCTTTGGGTTCAATATCGGATACGGGTTTGGAGATACTTCGGCAGCTTCCGAAAATATGTTATTTTACGGCGGCAGGTGTCATAAATTAGATGATGTGACCTTCCATATTCCGGAGGACAGCTATATGAAGCCGTGGACATTCACGTCGAGCGACGGACGGTTCGAGATGGACTTTGAACCGGTTCTTGACAGGGCGGCCAGGACATCAGCCCTCGTCATCGTGACAGATCAGCATCAGGTGTTCGGTAAAATGAGCGGACGTGCGGTACTGGACGACGGAAAAGTGATAGAAGTAAAAGATATGATGTGTTTTGCAGAAGATGTACATAACAGGTATTAGAAGGGCGGAGGATTGAGGATGACAATCAGGGAACAGCTGGAACGAAGGGAAATCGAATACTTGAGTCCATATGCCACACTGAGCAAGGATTCCCAGGGGAGGAAGAAAGAAGAGGAAGAATGTGACATCCGGCCTGTATTCCAGCGGGACAGAGACAGGATACTGCACTGCAAGGCGTTCCGGAGGCTGAAACAGAAGACGCAGGTGTTCCTGCTTCCGAAAGGGGACCACTACCGTACGCGGCTTACCCATACGCTGGAAGTCTCGCAGAATGCCAGGACAGTGGCCAAAGCGCTGCGTCTGAACGAAGATCTGGTGGAGGCCATCGCATTGGGCCATGATCTTGGGCATACGCCGTTCGGCCATGCGGGAGAGCGGGCGCTTAATGATGTGAACCCAGACGGGTTCCGCCACAACGAACAGAGTGTCAGAGTAGTAGAATGCCTGGAAAAGCAGGGGGAAGGCCTGAACCTTACGTGGGAGGTCCTAGACGGAATACGGAACCATAAGTCCAGTGGCAGCCCCCACACGTTGGAGGGGCAGATCGTACAGCTGTCGGATAAGATTGCCTATATCAACCATGACATAGACGATGCCGTACGCGGAGGCATCCTGAAGGAGGAAGATATTCCTGCCAGATACACGGATATACTGGGCAATACGACCAAAGTAAGGCTCGATACGATGATTCACAATGTCATCACCAACAGCATGGACCAGCCCAAGATCAGCATGTCGCAGGAGGTGCGGGAAGCTACGCTCGGACTCCGAAGGTTTATGTTTGAGAACGTATATCAGAATCCTGCTGCCAAGGGAGAAGAGGTCAAGGCGATTAATATGATTACCAACTTGTATGAGTATTATATAAGGCATGTGGAACTTCTGCCCGGGCAGTATCTGTCCATGATGGATGTAAACGGGGCTGGCAAAGAACAGATCGTGTGTGATTACATTGCAGGAATGACGGATACATACGCAGTTAAGAAGTTTGAAGAATTTTTTGTACCGGAATCTTGGAAAATTTAAAGGAAATCAAATAGTTTTGTCGAATACTATATATGAGGACATTTTTACCCGGAGCAGTATAAATGTATCTGCTCCGGGTATCTCAGCGTAGATATAGGAGGGACGATGTATTATTCAGATGATCTGATTGAAGAAGTGAGAGCAAAAAATGACATAGTAGATGTGATTTCAGGTTATGTGAAACTGCAGAAAAAAGGAAGTTCCTATTTTGGATTATGTCCGTTTCATAATGAAAAGTCGCCGTCATTCTCGGTCAGCAGGCAGAAGCAGATGTATTACTGCTTCGGATGCGGGGCCGGAGGTAACGTCTTTACGTTCATAATGGAATATGAAAATTATACCTTCGTGGAAGCGCTTCGTTATCTGGCGGAACGCGCGGGCGTCGAACTGCCGGAGCAGGACGATTCCGAGGAGGCGAAGAAGAAGGCGGGGGTGAGGGCGACTCTGCTGGAAATCAATAAGCTGGCGGCCCAGTTCTATTACGCGCAGCTGAAGGACGCAAGAGGGGAGCACGCGTTAGACTATCTGAAACGCCGGGAGCTGAGCGACGACACGATACGCGCTTTCGGGCTCGGGTATTCCGGCAAGTCCGGGAAGGAACTGTACAGGTACTTGAAGTCTAAAGGCTACTCGGACGACATATTGTTTAAGGCGGGACTGATTGCGTTTAATGAAAGAAGCGGTCCATATGACAAGTTCTGGAACCGTGTCATGTTTCCGATTATGGACGCCAACAGCAAGGTCATCGGATTCGGCGGCCGTGTGATGGGTGACGGACAGCCTAAGTATCTCAACTCTCCGGAGACAATGATATTTGACAAGAGCAGAAACCTGTATGGCCTCAATCGGGCAAGGACCTTCCGGAAACCGTACTTCCTGCTCTGCGAGGGATATATGGATGTGATATCGCTGCACCAGGCCGGATTCGGCAATGCGGTAGCCTCGCTCGGAACAGCGCTTACTTCAGGACATGCCTCGCTGATACGAAGGTATGTGGAAGAAGTCTATCTGACCTATGACAGTGATGAGGCGGGCACGAAAGCGGCACTCAGAGCTGCGCCGATTCTAAAAGAGGCCGGAATCACTGCGAGGGTCATCCGTATGGAACCGTACAAAGATCCGGACGAGTTCATCAAGAACCTGGGAGCGGAGGCTTTCGAAGAGCGGATCGGCAAGGCACGGAATGGATTCATGTTCGGCCTGGAAGTTCTGGAGAAGCAGTATGACATGAAGTCGCCGGAAGGCAAGACAGAATTCATGCGGGCGGCAGCCACAAGGCTTACAGAGTTTGACGAGGAGATTGAAAGGAATAATTACATAGAAGCAGTAGCGGGCGTATATCACGTCGGCTATGAAGATTTGAGAAAGCTGGTCGGGAAGATGGCAGTCCAAAAAGGGCTGGCAAAGCCTGTCGTCAGGGCCAAGACAGCGTCCGGTCGTGAGAAGGAGAACGGGATTGTCAAATCCCAGAAGATACTGCTTACATGGCTGATTGAGGAAGAGAGCATCTTCCGGCAGATTGAAAAGTATATCAAGCCTACGGATTTCTCAGGAGAGCTGTACCGGGAGGTGGCACACCTTCTGTATGACCAGTATGATGCAGGGGAAGTGAATCCTGCAAAGCTTATGAATCATTTTACGGATGAGGAAGAGCACCGGGAGGTTGCAGGACTGTTCCACACGAAGATCAAAGAGCTTTCAACGGCTGCTGAGCAGGAGAAAGCACTGAAGGAAACGGTAATACGGGTCAAGAGCCACAGCATCGAGGAAGCTACACGGAACCTGGAACCTACGGATATCCAGGGACTACAACGGTTGATGGAAGACAAAAGAGCCCTGCAGGACCTTGAAAAACTGCATATTTCTATCAATTAAGGATAAAATATAAACAAGCAATGAGAGGATGGACACTACATGGAAGAAAACACAGTGAAATTTGAGGAGAAATTAAAAGAGCTGGTATCTCTTGGAAAAAAGAAGAAAAGTATTCTGGAACTTCAGGAGATCAACGATTTCTTCTCTGACATGGAACTTGAATCTGAACAGATGGAACGAGTGTTTGAGCACCTGGAAGCAAACAATATCGACGTGCTGCGTATCAGCGGAGATGATGATGATATCGACGATGCGGATATCATCATCTCCGAAGAAGATGAGGTTGATGTCGAGAAAATAGATCTCTCTGTTCCGGACGGTATCAGCATAGAAGATCCAGTCCGCATGTACCTGAAAGAAATCGGCAAAGTTCCGCTTCTTACGGCGGATGAGGAAGTCGACCTTGCAAAACGGATGGCAGACGGGGACGAGGAGGCCAAAAAGAGGCTGGCAGAGGCCAACCTTCGCCTTGTAGTCAGTATCGCCAAACGTTATGTAGGGCGCGGGATGCTGTTTCTTGACCTGATTCAGGAAGGGAACCTTGGACTGATCAAAGCGGTAGAAAAGTTTGACTATCATAAAGGGTTTAAGTTCAGTACGTATGCCACATGGTGGATCCGACAGGCGATAACAAGAGCCATTGCCGACCAGGCAAGGACAATCCGGATTCCGGTCCATATGGTAGAGACGATCAACAAGCTGATTCGTGTGTCCAGACAATTGCTGCAGGAACTGGGAAGGGAACCTACGCCGGAAGAGATTGCGGCTGAACTGGACATGCCGGTAGAGAGAGTGAGGGAGATTCTTAAGATCTCTCAGGAGCCGGTATCGCTTGAGACGCCGATTGGTGAGGAAGAAGACAGCCATCTCGGCGACTTTATACAGGATGACAACGTACCTGTACCAGCAGAGGCGGCAGCTCAGACACTTTTGAAAGAGCAGCTTGATGAGGTGCTGGATACATTGACGGAGAGGGAACAGAAGGTGCTCCGCCTGAGATTCGGCATGAATGATGGACGGGCCCGCACGCTGGAGGAAGTCGGCAAGGAATTTGACGTCACGAGGGAACGGATCCGCCAGATTGAGGCGAAAGCGCTCAGAAAGCTGCGTCATCCGAGCCGCAGCAGAAAACTTAGAGATTATCTGGATTAAGGAAGAGGCGCCTATGGAACTATCAAAAAGACTGCGTGCAGTAGCCGGTCTTGTGACAGAGGGCGCCTCTGTCGCAGACATCGGAACCGACCACGGGTATATTCCGATCTATCTTATCATGACCGGTACCGCCAGGAAGGCAATCGCTTCGGATATCAATGCAGGACCCCTTGAGAGAGCCAGGATACATATTCAGGAGAACGGCATGACCGGCCAGATTGAGACGAGGCGTTCGGACGGGCTGAAGGCTATCAGGCCCGGCGAGGCAGATACGATGATAGCAGCCGGAATGGGCGGGGGGCTAATCATCAAGATTCTGGACGAAGGAAAAGACGTGACCGGGCAGATGAAAGAGCTGATTCTTCAGCCACAATCTGAGATTAAGAGGGTGCGGAGCTATCTGATTGACCATGGCTTTTCCATAGAGGAAGAAGATATGGTGGAGGAAGAAGGAAAGTTCTATCCTATGATGAGGGCCGTACACGGTACCGCAGGTGCATATACGGAGGTTGAGCTGCTCTATGGGAAGCGGCTGCTACGACAGCGGCATCCCGTATTAAAGGAATATCTGCTAAGAGAGAAGCGTATAAAGAAGGATATAGCTGCCCGTCTGGATGACGGCAAGAGCGTGCGCTCCAGAGAGCGCGAAAGCGAGATTGAAAAGGAGCTTCGCCTTATAGAAGAGGCGCTTGGCCGCTACCGATAGCAGAGAGGAAGGATATGATATGCTTTGTCAGGAAATTATTAGTATCATAGAGAAGAGCTATCCCGAAAAGTATGCCCTTGACTGGGATAATGTAGGGCTGCTTGCGGGCAGGGATGACAAGGAAGTAGAGCGCGTCTATATAGCTCTGGATGCGACGGATGAGGTCGTTGAAGCTGCGGTGGAGCGGGGGGCGGATATGCTTATCACCCATCATCCGCTCATATTCGGTGCGCTAAAGCAGGTGACGAACCGTAATTTTATCGGACGCCGCATTATCAAAATGCTGCAGAACGACATATCTTATTATGCGATGCATACGAATTATGATGTGCTCGGCATGGCGGACCTGTCCGGGAAGTTGCTCCATCTTTCTGACGCCAAAGTGCTGGAAGTGACCTGGGATGACGGATGCCAGGAAGGAATCGGCAGAGTGGCAGATTTAGAAGAAGCCATAACGCTGGCAGAATGTGCCGCGGCAGTTAAAGACAGCTTCAATCCGGGACCGGTCAAGGTATTTGGAGACCTTGCCTGCAAGGTAAAGCGCATCGCCATATCGCCGGGAGCGGGAAAGAGCATGATTAAGGCGGCGCTCGAAAAGAAAGCGGACGTACTTGTCACGGGAGATATCGACCATCATACGGGCATTGACGCGGTGGCGGACGGGCTCTGCATTATAGATGCCGGACATTACGGAGTGGAACATATCTTTGTCGAGGATATGAAGAGATATCTGGAAGAGAATGCCCCGGGCATAGAAGTAACTGCCGCGCCCATCCGGCATCCGTTCGTAATCATTTGACCTTAGTGCACCGATGCCGCAGGCCGGATGCCAGGAGAAGGAGGAAGATATGGATAAAGAATTGTACAGCGTACAGATAGGGGATGAGATCAGGCGCTACGAGGATGGGACTACATATGAGCAGATAGCCCGTGAATACCAGAAGGACTATCCTTATGACATAGTGCTTATATTTGTGAACGGACGGCTTCAGGAGCTTTACAAGCCGTTGAAGTCCGACTGTGTCGTCAGCTTTGTGACGACGGCGGATAATATCGGTCACAAGACGTATAAGAGAAGCATGAGCCTCATGCTTGTCAAGGCTGTTTATGACGTGGCCAACCATGAAGCCATCGACAAGGTAAGAATCCATTATGCGGTGAGCAAGGGGTATTACTGTACGATAGAAGGAAACATAGAACTGAACGAGGAATTTCTGGGTAAAGTAGAAGCGCGGATGTACGAGATGGTAGAGATGGATATGCCGATTCAGAAGAGAAGCATCCATACGGACGATGCCGTGGCGCTGTTCCGCCAGCACGGAATGCGGGACAAGGAGCGTCTGTTTGAATACCGCAGAGTGTCGAAGGTCAACATATACAGCATGAATGAATTTGAGGACTATTACTACGGATACATGGTGCCAAGCGCCGGCTATCTGAAGTATTTTAAGCTGTACCTGTTTGATGAAGGATTCGTAATCCAGATGCCGGTGGAAGAGGCGCCGGATATCGTGCCCCCGTTCGAGCCGCAGAATAAATTGTTCCAGGTGCTCAAGGAGTCCACAAAGTGGGGCGATATGCAGGGCATCGAGACGGTCGGGGCGCTGAATGACAAGATAACGAAGAGCGATGTGCGGGAAGTCGTGCTCGTGCAGGAAGCCATGCAGGAGAAGAAGATTGCAGAGATCGCCTCAGAGATAGCCGGGCGTCCGGAGATTAAATTTGTCCTGATCGCTGGCCCGTCCTCTTCCGGAAAAACGACATTCTCACACAGGCTTTCCATCCAGCTTCGGGCTAACGGGCTCGTTCCACATCCGATAGCCGTGGACAATTATTTTGTGGAGCGGGAAGACAATCCGAAGGATGCGGCCGGGAATTATGATTTCGAGTGCCTTGAGGCTGTGGACGTAGACTTGTTTAACAGACAGCTCCGTGAACTGACGGAAGGAAAAGAAGTCATCATACCGAACTTCAACTTCGTAACGGGGCACAAGGAGTATACGAACAAGCCGAAGAAGCTCGGAGAGAACGACGTGCTTGTAATCGAAGGGATCCACTGCCTGAATCCGAAGCTGACAGAACAGCTTGCAGATGAAAACAAATATAAGATATATATCAGCGGGCTGACCCAGCTGAATATCGATGAACACAACCGGATACCGACCACTGACGGAAGGCTGATCCGGAGGATCGTCCGGGATGCGAGGACCCGCGGCTCATCCGCCAGAAGGACCATCAGCATGTGGCCGTCCGTGAGAAGGGGAGAGGAGCGGAACATATTCCCGTTCCAGGAGGAAGCGGACGTGATGTTCAATTCTGCCCTCATCTATGAGCTTGCAGTCCTGAAGCCCTATGTGGAAGCCCTTCTGTTCGGCATCGAGAAAGACTGCGTGGAATATATAGAGGCAAAAAGGCTGCTGAAGTTCCTCGATTATTTTGTGGGGATCGGAAGTGAATATGTGCCGACAAATTCCCTGCTCAGAGAATTCATCGGCGGAGGCTGCTTCAACGTGTAAGGAAATGGGGGCAGGACGGCGGAGGGAGAACTACAGCTTCATGTCGTCCGGCAGGGGAGAGATGAATTCCATCTTTTTCCCCGTGATGGGATGTGAAAATGTGAGCCGGTGGGAGTGGAGCGCCTGCCGGCTTATTACCGTATAGTCAGGGTGATACAGGAAATCACCCGGCAGGGGATGGCCGATATGCTTAAGGTGCACGCGGATCTGATGTGTGCGCCCGGTATCGAGCGTGACAGACAGGAGAGAATATCCGCTTCTGTAGTCGAGCCGTCTGTAATGTGTACAGGCGTATTCGCCGCCGGATACATCCACGCAGCGTTCGATGGTAGATCCGGTAAGGCGGGCGATAGGGGCGGTGATGGTTCCCAATGCCGGGGTCAGACCTTTGGCCAGAGCCAGGTATTCACGAACGATGTGCTTTTCTCTAATCATGGCTGACAGCAGAGAGGCGCTCAGCATATGTTTCGCAACGATGAGAAGCCCGCTCGTATTCTTATCCAGACGGTTGATACAGCGGTAGGTAAAGGAGATACCCTGCAAGCGGTAATAGCAGACGAGGGCATTAGCCAGCGTGTTGTCGTGATTGCCATGGGACGGGTGGATGGGCATTCCTGCCGGCTTGTCAATGACGAGGATATCTTCGTCTTCATACATAATATGCAAGGGAAGGGGAACCGGCAGTATGCCGGAGGAACCTTCCTTTTCCTGTATGGTCACCGTAAGCCTGTCCCCTTCCGTAAGCGTATCCCCGGTCCTGGCCCATGCTCCATTGCGGCAGATGCCGTCCGGTGTCCGTTTCAGATGGGTGATTATGGTACGAGAATATCCCCGGCTTTTTAGAAAGCCGAGGATATCCGTTCCTTCATATTCTTTTGAAATGCTGTAGTCAAGTACCCGTTCCATGCTGCACCTCCAGCTACTTGGATTTTACTTCCCGCCACAGTTCATTATATATGGCGTCGTTCTCATCTCCGAGGAACCGGAATGTCTCACATCTGTCCAGATCCTTGGCAGGGGGGAAGGCTATCGGATTGTTCCGGAGCGATTCGTCCTCAATCAGCGCGCGTCCTCCCACATTCGGGGTGGAGTAGGTGATATAGTCGAAGTTCATCTTGGCGATATCCGGACGGCACAGGAAATTGATGAACGTTTCCGCATTTTCCTTGTGCTTGGCATTCTTAGGGATAACCCAGGAATCAACCCACACATTGGAACCTTCCTTCGGTATGACGTATTGAAGGTCCGGGTTCTCCCACTGGGTGTATATGGCCTCCCCGGAATAGATTACGCCGATGGCGGCCTCATTGCCGATCATCTTATCACGTACCTGGTCTATGACGTAAGCCTGCACGAGCGGCTTTTGTTCAATCAGAAGCTTCTTGGCTGCCTCCAGCTCATCCAGGTCCGTGGAGTTCAACGAGTAGCCGAGGTATTTCAACGTGATTCCGAAGGCATCGCGGACGCTGTCCTGCATCAATATGTTGTCCCTGTATCTTTCATCCCAGAGCACGCTCCAGCTGTCGATAGGTTCATCTACCATCGTCTTATTGTACAGTATACCAACGGTTCCCCATGTGTAAGGGACGGAATACTTGTTATCGGGGTCGAACTGGCGGGACATCTCCATATAGGTGTCACCAATCTCTTTTATATTTGGTATATTGGTGAAATCAATCTCAGCCAGCAGATCGTTTTCAATCATCCGCTGGATCATATAATCCGAAGGACAGACTACGTCGTAGGCAATCGCACCGGACTGTATCTTCGGATACATGATTTCATTTGTCTCAAATTCCTCATACACGACATCGATGCCGGTCTCTTCCTCAAACATGGCAATCGCGTCCGGATCAAGGTATTCTCCCCAATTATACACGATGACCTGGTTACCTCCGCCGTTGTCGGCCCTGGATCCGTAGAAGACGCCTCCGACGATGACCACCACGGCCATCATGACCGGTACGACTTTGCGGAAGAGGAGACGGCTTAACTTATGTCTGCGCCGCAGCTTTACCGGCCCTCGTCTGCGTCCCTGCTTCTCCTCAGGTGATATGTTTACAAGGATGAGCAGAAGAAGCACGGTGACAAACATGATTGTAGACAAGGCGTACATCTCCGGCTTGATCCCTTTTCGTACTTCGCTGTATATCTTCGTGGACAGGGTGTCTACCCCCGGACCTTTTGTAAAATGCGTGATGATGAAATCATCCAGCGACATCGTGAAGGCAAGTAGAAAGCCGGAGGACACCCCTGGAAGGATATCCGGAAATACGACCTTGAAAAATGCGTGGACAGGGGAGGCCCCGAGGTCCAGCGCCGCTTCATAGGTGCTCTTGTTCGTCTGCTTGAGCTTCGGCGTGACGCTTAATATGACATAAGGGATATTAAACGTTATATGCGCCAGCAGAATCGTAGAAAAACCGAGGGAGAAGCGGAACGCGATGAACAGAAGCATCAGCGAGATACCTGTCACGATATCCGCGTTCAGCATCGGTATGTTGGTGACCCCCATCATAAATGTGCGGAACCTGTTCTTAAGCGCCTGTATGCCGATTGCTGCGGCAGTTCCGATGACCGTCGCTATGAGAGCGGAGAGCAGCGCGATGATAAGCGTCGTATATAAGGCATTCATAATCTGGTCGTTGTGGAACAGCTCCACATACCATCTCGTTGTAAATCCTCCCCATTTGGAGCGCGACTTGGACTTGTTGAACGACAGTATCATCAAGGTTACGATCGGCGCGTATAGAAGAATCAGAATCAGGGTGAGATAGACCCTCTGTAATATACTCTTCATCAAAATGCTGTCCCCTCCCCGTCTTTGTCATATTTGGCGATAAGCGCCATGCTTATGATAATGAATACCATAAGTACAAGCGAAAGCCCGGAACCGACATGCCAGTTGCTTCCTTGCTTGAACTCCTGTTCGATGACATTACCAATGAGCAGTATCTTGCTTCCTCCGAGCAGGTCAGAGATGACAAATGTAGTAAGGGCCGGTACGAATACCATCGTAACCCCGCTTATGATGCCGGGTACGCTTAAGGGAAGGATGATACGCAGGAACGTCTGGACGCTGTTGGCGCCAAGGTCTCTGGCAGCGGCGATGATATCTTTGTCTATCTTGGACAGTACGTTATATATCGGCAGCACCATGAACGGCAGGAAATTATATACCATGCCCAGTACGATGGCATAGGGTGTATTGATAATATCCAGCGACGGAAGGTGCAGGAACTCGAGAACGACGTTGATGATGCCGTTCTTTTCCAGCAGGTTCTGCCATGCCAGCGTGCGCAGAAGGAAATTCATCCACATGGGAAGGATGAAGATCAGGACGATGAAGCTCTGCTGGTTCACTCCCAGATTCGTGAGTATCATGGAGAGCGGATAGGCGAGGATAAGGCAGAATACCGTGCTGATGAAAGAGAGCAGTAGCGCCAGCCCGAGCGCTTTCAGATTCTCCGGCGTGGTTATCCTGGCAATATTAAGAAACGTGAACCCTCCGTCTTTGTCTGTAAATCCATAGTACAAGATCATGAGCAGAGGTATGATGATAAAGGCAGCACACCAGAACATATAAGGTCCTGCCAGCAGCTGCTTCATTTTCTTATGTTTATTCTTCAATGGTAACCGCCTCCGCATCTTCAGATTCAGGTTTTTTCATTATCTGTATATCAAAAGGGTCCACCTGTATCCCCACTTCGGTACCTACTTCAACCATGTCCGTGCTGTGCACGAGCCACTCGAAGTTGTTGGCCGTCACTTCCATCTCGTAATGTACCCCCTTGAAGATCAGGTGGGTCACTACCCCTTCGATAATGCCGTCTTCCGGCTTCACAAGGTCAATGTCCTCAGGGCGGATGACGGCATCCACGGGCCTGTTCCTGCCAAAGCCCACGTCGACACATGGAAAGCAGGCTCCAAGTATTTTCACAAGCTTATCCTGGACCATCGTCGCGGGAAGTATATTGCTTTCTCCGATGAAGTCAGCGACGAAGGCATTCTTCGGTTCATTATATATGTCCTCCGGCGTACCAATCTGCTGGATGTAACCCTGGTTCATGACGACGATGGTATCGGACATGGTAAGTGCTTCCTCCTGGTCATGGGTGACATAGACGAATGTGATGCCAAGCTCATTCTTCAACCGGATAAGCTCATACTGCATATCCTGGCGCAGCTTCAAGTCGAGGGCGCCAAGAGGCTCGTCGAGAAGGAGTACTTTTGGTTCATTGACGATGGCCCGCGCGATGGCAATCCGCTGCTGCTGGCCGCCGCTTAAGGAATCGGGCGTACGATCCTCGAAGCCTTCCAGATTGACAAGCTTCAGGGCATAGCGGATCTTATCATTGATATAAGATTTTGTCTTACCTTTGATTTTCAGCCCGAAAGCGATATTTTCTGCAATCGTCATATTCGTAAAGAGCGCGTATTTCTGAAAGACCGTATTCAGCTGGCGCTTGTTTGGCGCAAGGTCGGTAATATTCTTTCCGTCAAAGATTACCTTTCCTGTATCAGGAGACTCGAACCCTCCGATAATCCTCAAAAGAGTCGTCTTACCACAGCCGCTCGGGCCGAGCAGCGTTAAGAATTCATTTTCCCTGATATAAAGGTTCAAGTCATCGAGCACTAGATTATCCCCGAAAGATTTAGATACATTTACAATATCGATTAATTTGTTTGACATAGCTTCCTCCTGATCCGTATATTTAAAAACTAGGCGGGGTACTCACCCATATGACAGATGCCCCTGTCGTTTTATTTCCTTCTATATAGTGTTCAGAGTGGGGCGTAAAGTAAAAGGCTTCTCCCTTCCTTGCGCTATATATCTTCTTGCCGATATGAATCTTGATGCTTCCCTTGAGCACGTAACCGAACTCTTCCCCCTCATGGGGGACGTCCAGGTAAGTGGAGCCGCCAGGCTCAAGCGTCAGACGGATTGGTTCCATCATATTCTTCTGTGCGTTCGGAATGATCCATTCCGTTTTATTCTTAAGCTCGGTATCTATCTTCTCAAAGTAATCCTCATCGTGGAAGACAATCTGTTCCTCCGTTTCCTCGCTGAAAAATTCATTGATTGTCGTACCCAGCACCTGCAGCAGGTCCACGAGCGTGGCGATGGAAGGAGAGGTGAGGTCTCTTTCGAGCTGCGAGATGAACCCTTTGGAAAGTTCGGCGCGGTCCGCCAGTTCTTCCTGTGTCAGGTCTTTGGCGATACGCAGTTCCTTTAGTTTTTTTCCGATATCCATGACTGTCCTCCGTAAATGATGGTTGTAAAAGTAAAAATAAACATAAAGTTTAGTATTTCTTAACTGGCATGCAAGGTATATTATACTATATCCGACAGAAAGTTCAACAATTTTTGGTAAATTTCTTGATGAAATAACAGGCTGACGGCGGAGAGGGCTTTGTAAGGCTGTCGGTCGATGGAAAGCAGCTGGCTGCAAGAAGAGCCGGAATCAGGTCAAGGATGTCATATCATATGATATCCTTTGCCTGATTCCGGCTCTTCTTGCATTCTTTCCGGCAAGTCTTAAATCTGCTGAACCTTTTACGAGCATGCTGGCGCATCCACTTTACTTACCCTTATTGCAGTAGAAGCGCTCCAGCCATTCCATACGTGCAGACATGTTGGCCATCAGCAGATCTGCCAGCGTGACCGCTACCATAGATTCGACGACTACCACCGCCCGGGGGACGATAACGGGATCATGACGACCGGTGATGGTGATCTCAGTATTGCTGCCTGACTTGTCGACGGTATCCTGCGGCCGGGCGATGGACGGGGTAGGCTTAACAGCCGCCCGCAGCAGGATAGTGCTTCCGTCACTCATGCCGCCCAGGATACCTCCCGAGTGGTTGGTCTTTTTCGTCACCTGTCCGTCCGCGGCATGGAAGGCGTCATTGTTCGTACTGCCCGTAGCAGCGGCGGCTCGAAACCCATCGCCTATTTCCACACCTTTTATGGCACCGATTGACATGACAGCTTTGGCCAGGCTGGCGTCCAGCTTGTCAAAGACGGTTTCCCCTATGCCTGCCGGCATCCCTGTTACCGTACATTCAATGATGCCGCCGGAGGAATCCAGATCTTTGATGCATTGTTCCAGGTAAGCGGCGGCCTTGGCGGCATAGTCGTTATTAGGCATATAGAGGGCATTTTCATGGATGCAGTCATAATTATATGCAGAACGGGGTACAGTAATAGCACCGATTGCGGCCGTATAGGCTGTGATACGTATACCGACAGAGGCAAGCAGGCGGGATGCGACAGCTCCGGCTGCCACCCTGCCGATCGTCTCCCGTCCGGAAGAACGTCCGCCACCCCGGTAATCCCGGATACCATACTTGCAGTCAAACGTATAATCCGCATGTCCGGGACGGTAGCAGTCCTTTATCTTACCGTAGTCCCGGGAGCGCTGGTCCTGGTTCTTGATGAGGAGCGAGATGGGCGTGCCGGTCGTCTTACCCTCAAATACGCCGGATAATATCTCTGCCTGATCGGTTTCCTTCCGTGCAGTGGTATACCGGCTCTGGCCCGGCCTGCGGCGGTCTAGGTAATCCTGGATGTCTGTATCGGTAAGAGGAAGCCCTGCCGGACAGCCGTCGATTACGACACCGACAGCCGGGCCGTGGGACTCTCCCCAGGTTGTGATTTTAAATAAGGTTCCGTATGTTGATCCTGCCATGATTTGTCTCCTTTGCTGTGTGATACATAATCCTATTATACCCGTAATCACTAAATCTTCAAGAATTCTTCAGCAATTTTTCACGAATTTGCACTGTACTTTTGACAGGCATCATATTATAATAGATGCGTGTGAATATTTTAATGAGGAGTAGACGACTATGTCAGATATGCAGAAGAGACCAGAAGATATCGACAGGGAATCCGAAGAAATCATAGAAGAGACTATGAAGGAAATCTTTGACGACATCAACAACTCGGACGAATTTAAAGAAATGGATGATAGTTATGAAGAATCCGAAGAGGCAGAAGAATCTGGTCAGGAAGATAAAACAGAAGAGGAAAATGACAGGCCGGATATGGAAGATACTGACACCGGTGGCATATCTTCTGATGACAGTGATATTGAAGCAGCCGAACGAATAGGCGATGGAGAAGAATCTGACGGTATCGATGTTCCCGATGAGGACGCTCCAGGCTTTGCCGTGGATGAGGATGACGCTGAGAACTCTGACTCAGAGGAAGATGATTTTGAATCCGGGGACGACGATTTTGAAACAAAGGAAGAAGATTACGAATCTGAGGACGATGACGGCGAGAAAGAGGAGACTGAGGCTGAAAAGGAGTTAAGGAGGCACAGAAGGCGAAAAAAGGCAGGAATCATCGCTGCCTCCGTTCTTGGTGCCCTTATACTTATCTATCTCGGGTTCGCCTTGTTTTTCAACAGTCATTTTATGTTTTTTACAGAGATTAACGGGCAGGACTTCTCGATGAAGAGTGTCGGCCAGGTGGAAGAGTATATGAAGAAGCAGGTTGCTGACTATGTACTTACGCTGGAAGAATCGGACGGTGGTTCGGAGACGGTCAGAGGCTCAGACATTTCGCTGGAATATGTCCAGGGCAAGGAACTGAAAGAGCTTGTCAAAAAGCAGAATAATTTCTTCTGGATAGAATCGCTGTGGAAGCACCCTGAGATTACGGCGGAAGTGGGCGTCAAATACGATGAGAATGCCCTGAAGAGTATGATAGAGAATCTGAATTGCCTGAAGCCGGAGAACCAGACAGCGTCTGTGGACGCGCATCCGGAGTTCAAGGATACGGAATTTGTCGTCGTGCCGGAAGTGATCGGTACGCAGATTGACACGGAAAAGTTCAATGAGGCTGTGGCCACTGCAATCAATGGGTTTGCATCAACGGTGAACCTGACGGATGCCGGATGCTATATCAAGCCCAGATTCGTCTCTGATTCCAAAGAAGTGATCGCGGCCAAGGATGCTATGAACAGCTACCTTGGCGCAAGTGTTACTTATGATTTCAGTCCAAGCACGGAAGTCGTGGACGCCTCGGTAATCTCCCAGTGGGTGAAGGTAGACGGCGACATGAACGTGACCTTCGACGAAGAGGCGGTGAAAGCTTATATCCAGACGCTGGCCGATAAGTATAATACCAAAGGCAAGACGAGGACATTTACCACGGCAAGCGGGAACAGCGTCACCGTGGAAGGCGGAAGCTATGGCTGGAGGATTGACCAGGAGGCAGAATATAACGCGCTGACCGCGAACATCAAGAACGGTGAGACGGTGACGAGAGAGCCCGAATATTCGAGCCGCGCGGCAAGCCATGACGCGAATGATTTCGGCAACACGTATGCGGAAGTAGACCTTACGAACCAGCAGATGTATTTTATCCAGAACGGGCAGGTCGTGCTTCAGAGCGGTATCGTAACCGGGAATCCGAACAAAGGGCACGCGACTCCGCAGGGGACGTATTCGCTGGCCTACAAGGCGCTTGATCAGGTGCTCAGGGGCAAGAAGCTGCCGGACGGGACATATGAGTACGAGTCCCCGGTCAAGTTCTGGATGCCGTTCAACGGGGGCATCGGATTCCACGATGCAACATGGCAGCCGACATTCGGAGGAGGCAGATACCAGACGAACGGCTCGCATGGCTGCGTGAACATGCCTTATGACAAAGCGTCTCAGCTGTATGATCTGATATCAGCGGGAACGCCGGTTATTCTGCATTACTGATGATTATAAAAACAAGAGGTAGAGATCATGTATAAAGTGTTGGCACGAGATGGTCTTGCCAAAAGAGGAAGGCTACAGACAGTACACGGGGTCATCGAGACCCCTGTATTTATGAATGTAGGAACCGCTGCGGCGATAAAGGGCGCGGTTTCTACAGAGGATCTGCAGCGAATAAAGACACAGGTGGAGCTTTCCAATACGTATCATCTGCATGTGCGTCCTGGTGACGATGTGGTGAAAAGGCTTGGCGGGCTCCACAAATTTATGGTCTGGGACAAGCCGATTCTTACCGATTCGGGCGGGTTCCAGGTCTTTTCTCTGGCAGGGCTTAGAAGAATCAAAGAGGAAGGGGTATATTTTAATTCCCATATTGACGGCAGGAAGATATTCATGGGACCGGAGGAGAGCATGCAGATACAGTCCAATCTGGCTTCTACCATCGCCATGGCATTTGACGAATGTCCGTCCAGCGTGGCAGACCGTCCATATATGGAGAAGTCTGTGGAACGAACGACAAGGTGGCTTGGAAGGTGTAAGGAGGAGATGCGGCGTCTGAACGGCCTGCCGGATACCATCAATCCGCGGCAGCTGCTCTTTGGCATCAATCAGGGCGGTATCTATGAGGATATCCGCATACGGCATGCAAAAGAGATTGCAGCCATGGACCTGGACGGCTATGCCATAGGCGGCCTGGCGGTAGGGGAGTCTCATGAGGACATGTACCGCATACTGGATGCAGTCGTACCTTATCTGCCTGAAGACAAACCGACCTACCTGATGGGAGTCGGGACACCGGCTAATATATTAGAGGCGGTTGACAGAGGGGTAGATTTCTTCGACTGTGTGTATCCGAGCAGAAACGGCCGGCACGGCCATGTGTATACGAACCAGGGCAAGCTTAACCTGTTCAATGCCAGATACGAGCTGGATGGCAGGCCGATAGAAGAAGGCTGTGGCTGTCCTATCTGCAGGACCTATTCAAGAGCTTATATCAGACATCTGCTGAAAGCGAAAGAAATGCTTGGGATGAGACTCTGCGTCTTGCACAATCTGTATTTTTACAATACGATGATGGAAGAGATCAGGGAAGCGGTGGAAAAGGGCTGTTACAGGGAGTATAAGGCAGATAAGCTTGCACATATGACAGGCCGGGAAGTATAAAATTTCCATGAAATATAGAAAAGCACTTGATGAAAAAAGTATTTTTGTGTATGATAGCAATAGTGTTTAAAGATATTAGGAGGAATAAGATATGTACGCATTAGCAGCACAGTCCGGGAGTAATTGGATGTTACTCATCTTAGTATATGTATTGATATTCGGAGGCTTCTGGTTTGTCTTTATGAGACCGCAGAAAAAGGAGCAGAAGAGACTGCAGGCTATGATTGCAGATATGGCAGTGGGTGATACTGTACTTACAACGAGCGGATTTTATGGCGTAATCATTGATATTACTGATGATGACGTAATCGTAGAGTTCGGCAGCAACAAGAACTGCCGTATCCCTATGCAGAAGGCGGCAATCGCTCAGGTTGAAAAAGCAAGCGCAGAATAAGGACAAAAGATGAGAGGAATCCTTTAAGGGGTTCTTCTTTTTATGTTTGATAAGCTGTACATGCGAAGCAGGTTATATTTTGCCGGAAAACTGGAATACTTAAGGATAGAAAGTGTCGTTGACAAATGCCAGAATACAGATTATGGTAATATATGGTTATTGAACTGCTGCCTATGTGAGAATGAGGCGGTTATGTGGAACATTGATGTTCCATGCTTATATATTGACGATGTAAGTTGATCAAATGAAGGAGACAGTTATGGAATTAAACGGACTGGAAACATTAGTTAAGACAAAATATGGCAGAGAGATGAAGGATTTAAGCGATGCGGAAGTCTATTATGCTCTACTTGCATTTACAAAAGATTTGTTGAAAGATACCCCGGACAATAAAGGCTGCAAGAAGCTGTATTATATTTCGGCAGAGTTTCTCATAGGGAAGCTTCTTTCTAACAATCTGATTAATCTGGGCATCTATGACGATGTGGCAGAGCTGCTTGCAAAAAACGGAAAGGATATTGCCAAGATTGAAGAGGTAGAGCCGGAACCTTCCCTTGGCAACGGGGGGCTTGGGAGGCTTGCATCCTGCTTTTTGGATTCAGTGGCAACGCTTGGATTTGAAGGTGACGGCATCGGCCTCAATTACCACCTTGGATTGTTCCGTCAGGTATTCGAGGGCCATAAGCAGAAGGAATTTCCGAACCCGTGGATAGGAAAGGAGAGCTGGCTTACGGACACCGGATTGAGCTTCCAGGTGCCGTTCAAGGATTTTACGCTTACTTCCCGTCTGTATGACTTGGATGTAACGGGATATGAAAGCGGTAAGAACAAGCTGCATCTATTTGATGTGGACGGTGTGGATGAGGATATCGTCGGAGATGGCATCTCTTTTGATAAACATGATATCCGACGCAGCCTTACGTTGTTCCTCTATCCGGACGACAGCGACAAAGCAGGAAATCTGCTCAGGATCTATCAGCAGTATTTCATGGTGTCCAGCGGTGCCCAGCTCATTTTAAAAGAGTGTGAAGATAATGGTTACGAACTTCGCAGGCTGCATGAGCATGTCGCAGTACAGATCAACGACACCCATCCGTCCATGGTCATACCAGAGCTGATTCGTCTGCTCGTACAGAAGAATATCGATTTCAACGAGGCGGTTGAGATTGTGCAGAAGACATGTGCTTACACGAACCACACGATTCTGGCGGAGGCGCTGGAGACGTGGCCGCTTGAGTATCTTGAGCAGGTCGCGCCCCAGATCATACCTGTCATTCAAGAACTGGATCTGCGGATAAAAGGGAAATATGCGGATGAGAGCGTGCATATCATCGACAGGCAGAACCGGGTGCATATGGCCCATATGGATATCCATTTCGTGCACAGTGTCAACGGTGTCGCCGCACTCCATACCGATATACTTAAGCATACGGAGCTTAGGCCGTTCTATGACATCTATCCGGAGCGGTTCAACAATAAGACGAACGGGATTACATTCCGCCGCTGGCTCCTCCACTGCAACAAAGAGCTTGTCCGGTGGATCAGCGGCTATGTGGAAGAAGATTTCCGAAGAGATGCCAACAAGCTGGAGAAGCTGCTGCGCCATATCGAGAGCGACATCGCACTGGAGAAGCTCCTTGACGTGAAGCATGAGAAGAAGGTGCAGCTGGCCCGTTATCTGGAAGAAACGCAGGGAATCAAGCTGAATCCGGAATCTATCTTTGACATTCAGGTGAAACGGCTTCACGAGTATAAGCGGCAGCAGATGAACGCGCTGTTTGTCATCTACAAGTATCTGGAGATAAAGGCCGGAAAGGTACCGTCTACGCCGATAACGGTAATCTTCGGGGCCAAGGCGGCTCCGGCTTATAAGATAGCAAAAGACATCATCCATCTTATCCTCTGCCTGCAGGAACTGGTTGACAATGACCCGGATGTGTCGCCGTATCTCCAGGTAGTGATGGTGGAGAATTACAACGTTACGATGGCAGAGCACCTTATACCGGCCTGTGACATATCAGAACAGATATCGCTGGCGTCCAAGGAGGCGTCAGGCACCGGAAATATGAAGTTCATGTTGAACGGGGCAGTCACCCTCGGTACGGAAGACGGTGCAAATGTAGAGATACACGAACTGGTGGGAGACGACAACATCTATATCTTCGGGCAGACCAGCAGCCAGGTAATCGAGCATTATGCAAAAGGAGACTACCGTGCCGTGGACTACTATATCAATGACGAACAGATACGTTCCCTCATCAATTTCATCATCAGCCCTGAGATGATGAAGATAGGAGACCCGTATCACCTGCTGCAGATACACGCAGAACTGATCTACAAAGACTGGTTCATGACACTGCTGGATCTGAAAGAATATATAGCAGCCAGAAACCGGGCATATGAAGACTATGCAGACCGCAAGGCATGGAGCAGGAAAATGCTCACAAATATTGCAAAAGCAGGTTATTTTTCAACAGACAGAACAATTGCAGAATATAATAAAGATATCTGGCATCTTCAATAATTTTGAAAGGGGTCAGACCCCTGCAGCTGCAGGGGTCTGACCCCTTTCGAATTATATATCTATTGACTTGATTTGTGGATTGTTTTTTAACAGTGTGAATATTTCATATATATCGTAAGATTCGGGGAATTTTACATACAGCTTGATTTCCAGCGTCGTATCGTCTATCCGTCTGGCATTGATGTTGGATATCTTTATCTTGCTGGACGAGAAGATGCCGCCCAGCAGCTCTTTTATCTCCTCTTTGGAGTCGACCTGTATCGTTATCTGTTCCATAATCGCATTTCTGCCGTACAGGAACCTCGTGTGGAACAGAAACTGCAGGAATACGATAAACAGGGAGGAAGCGACGCTTAATGCATACATTCCTGCGCCGAATGCCATGCCGATGCCTACAGTTGCCCATATGCCTGCCGCGGTCGTTATACCTATCACATTCATCTTCCGGTTGAATATGACGCCTGCTCCGAGGAATCCTACTGCGGTGACGACACCGGCGGCGATACGTGACGGGTCAAGGCCGATATGCTCTCTGGCCAGGATGTCATAAAATCCATATTTTGACAGGACCATCATGAGCGAAGAGGCGAGGGCTACGATGGCATGCGTCCGGATGCCGGCGGACTTCATGTGGCTTTCGCGTTCGTAGCCGATAACTGCGCCGCAGGCAGCAGCTCCAAGCACACGAAGAAAATATTCTAATTGCATAAGAACGGCAGTTGACATATCCATACCTCCTTTTTCTATATATAAGTATATATGATGCACAGGTAAAAAACCATACAATTGTCAGGAAAGACTGGTTTATCAAGGGACAGAATGATATGATATAGGAAGGAAAAAGAAAGGGGATGTGCACATGATCAACTATTCAGAGGACAAAGACAGACAATATCATATACAGGTTGCCAAAGGGGAAGTTGGCAGGTATGTAATCCTTCCGGGCGACCCGAAGAGGTGTGAAAAGATTGCCGCACATTTTGAAGATGCCAGGCTGATTGCCGACAGCAGGGAATATGTCACATATACAGGCTTTCTGGACGGTGAGAAAGTAAGCGTGACGTCCACCGGTATCGGAGGACCGTCCGCGGCGATTGCCATGGAAGAGCTCGTCAGGACAGGTGCGGATACATTCATCCGCGTCGGTACGAGCGGAGGGATGGCAGAAGAAGTAAAGAGTGGGGACATCGTGATAGCGACAGGTGCAATACGTATGGAAGGGACGAGCAAAGAGTATGCACCCATCGAGTATCCGGCTGTTGCGGATATCACAGTTGTGAATGCCCTGATGGAGGCCGCCGCCAATCTGGACCTCACCTATCATACCGGCGTGGTGCAGTGCAAGGATTCCTTCTACGGGCAGCATTCGCCGGATACGAAGCCGGTCGGATATGAGCTCATGGAGAAATGGAACGCATGGGTCAGATGTGGCTGCCTTGCCTCTGAGATGGAGTCGGCAGCGCTGTACATCGTCGGCAGCTGCCTGCGTGCCAGGGTCGGCTCCGTCATGCTCGTCATGGCGAATCAGGAACGGGCCAGAAAAGGGCTTCCGAACCCGGTCGTACACGATACGGAAGCGCCGATTCAGGCAGCAGTTGAAGCAATCCGTATACTGATAAAAAAGGACAGACGTAAGGAGGAGAAATAATTATGAAAATAGAGGAAATACTAAAGCACGTAGACCACACTTTACTTGCTCAGACTGCCACATGGGAGGAAATACGCGGCATCTGTGACGATGGCATGGCCTACCATACCGCTTCCGTGTGCATACCGCCTTCCTACGTCAGGCAGGCAAAGGAATATGTGGGTGATAAGCTGGCCGTGTGTACGGTTATCGGGTTTCCGAACGGGTATAATACGACAGCGGTTAAAGTGGCGGAGACAAAGGATGCGGTGGCAAACGGGGCCGACGAGCTCGACATGGTCATCAACCTCGGATGGGTCAAGGACAAAAAGTATGACTGCGTAGAGTCAGAGATACGGCAATTAAAAGAGGCGGCGGACGGAAAGCTGCTTAAGGTGATAATCGAGACGTGCCTTCTCAGCGAAGAAGAGAAAGTGAAGATGTGCGAGATCGTTACGGCAGCAGGGGCCGATTATATCAAGACATCGACAGGATTTTCATCAGAAGGAGCGACGTTTGGCGACGTGAGGCTCTTTGCCAGGCATGTGGGTGCGGATGTGAAGATTAAGGCAGCGGGAGGTATCCGCTCCATTCAGGACGCAGAAGATTTCCTGGAGCTTGGAGCAGGAAGGCTTGGAACGAGCCGGATCGTCAAGATAGCGAAGAGCAAAGGAAACGATATAAAGTAAACGATATATAGTAAGAGGGAGTGTTGGGGTTGAAAAAAGAAAAATTACCGGTGCGGCTCATGATACATCGGGCGAAGGAAGCGCTTGACTTTTCCTATGCGCCTTATTCTGATTTTAAGGTTGCAGCGTCGCTTCTCACAACAGGAGGTACAGTATATACCGGCTGTAATATTGAAAACGCCGCTTATTCTCCGGGCAACTGTGCGGAGCGCACGGCTATATTCAAAGCGGTCAGCGAAGGAGAGCGGGATTTTGCAGCCATCTGCATCGTAAACGAGGACCAGAAGGGCGGACACGGCATATGCCCTCCATGCGGCATGTGCCGCCAGGTCATGATGGAGTTCTGCCGGCCGGATGATTTTTATATCATCCTTGCGGCTGATGAGGATCATTATGAGATACACACGCTTGAAGAATTGTTCCCTCTGGGATTCGGCCCGGGCAATCTGGAGGGTTAGGCGGGTATCATAAAAGCATGTTAACAGAAAGGGGTCTGCCATATGGAGAGATTTCACAGGATATTTGTCATTGTACTGGATTCGCTCGGTATCGGAGCGATGGAAGATGCGGCGCAGTTCGGGGATGAGGGAGCTGATACGCTCGGGCATATCGTAGAAACGGTTCCCGGACTTTCACTGCCTAATCTTGCCAGGCTCGGCATATGGAATATACTTCCATACATGCATGAAGCTACCCAGGAGAAGCTCGCAGGTTACTGCGGGGTCCTTAAGGAGCGGAGCAATGGAAAGGATACGATGACCGGTCATTGGGAGATGATGGGAATCTATACGACGAAGCCTTTTAAGACGTTCACAGAGACCGGCTTTCCGGATGAGCTGATAAAAGAGCTGGAAGAAAGGACAGGACATAAGGTTATCGGCAATAAAAGTGCAAGCGGCACGGAGATTCTCGAAGAGCTCGGGGAGGAAGAGGTGGCGACCGGCCATATGATCGTCTACACATCTGCGGATTCGGTGCTCCAGATCTGCGGAAACGAGGAGACGTTCGGCCTTGAGGAGCTGTACCGATGCTGTGAGATTGCACGGGAGCTGACGATGAAAGATGAGTGGAAAGTCGGGCGGGTAATCGCAAGGCCGTATATAGGGAAGAAGAAAGGCGAGTTCGTCCGTACGAGCAACCGGCATGACTACGCTGTAAAACCTTCCGGCCCCACGGTGCTTGATGCTCTTAAGCAGGCGGGATATGACGTGATTTCTATCGGGAAGATCAAAGATATCTTTGCCGGAGAAGGGATAACGGAAGCTGTCAAATCCAAAAGCTCTGTCCAGGGCATGGAACAGACGGCAGAGACAGCGGAAAGGGACTTTCACGGCCTCTGCTTTGTGAATCTGGTAGACTTCGACGCGCTGTGGGGACATAGGAGGAACCCGGAAGGCTATGCGGCGGAGCTGGAACATTTTGACAAAAAGCTTGGACAGCTGCTGGATCTGCTGCGGGAGGATGACCTGCTGATGATAACGGCAGACCATGGAAATGACCCAACCTTCAAGGGGACAGACCACACGAGGGAAAAGGTACCACTGCTCGTGTACTCCCAATCTCTGGACGGATCAGGCAGCCTTGGGGAACAGGATACATTTGCCGTGATAGGAGCGACGATAGCGGAGAATTTCCATGTGGAGATGCCGGAAGGTACGATAGGACATTCACTGCTAAGCTACTTTGAGTAATTTAGCGAATTAAAGTCTTGAAACAAACATTAAAATAGGATATGATTAATTCTATAGATTTTTTTACTGAATTTTTATACAGGAAGGATGAGAGCATATGAACCTGAACATCGGGGTGATAAAAGGAGACGGAATCGGTCCGGAGATTGTAGCCGAAGCCATGAAAGTGCTGGATAAGGTTGCGGAAGTATACGGACATACGTGTAAATATACACAGCTGCTAATGGGAGGCGCATCTATCGATGTACATGGCATTCCACTTACGGATGAGACGGTAGCGGCGGCAAAGGCATGTGATGCCGTGCTCATGGGATCCATCGGAGGTGATGCCGGGACATCTCCGTGGTACCGGCTTGAGCCGTCCAAACGGCCGGAGGCCGGGCTGCTTAAGATACGCAAGGAGCTGAACCTGTTTGCCAACTTAAGGCCGGCGGTGCTGTATGACGAATTGAAAGGAGCATGTCCGCTGAAGAAAGAGATTACGGAAGGTGGCTTTGACATGGTCATCATGCGGGAGCTGACCGGCGGGCTGTACTTCGGGGAACGGAGTACCGGGGAGATAGACGGCGTTCTTACGGCACGTGACTCGCTTACATACAATGAGAATGAAATCAGACGGATTGCAAAGCGCGGTTTTGATATTGCCGCCAAGAGAAGGAAGAAAGTGACGAGCGTAGACAAGGCCAATGTGCTCGATACGTCCAGGTTGTGGCGGAATGTCGTGGAAGAGGTAGCGGAAGACTATCCGGAAGTGACGCTGGAGCATATGCTGGTAGATAACTGTGCCATGCAGCTTGTAAAAGATCCGAAGCAGTTTGACGTCATCCTGACAGAAAATATGTTCGGAGATATCCTCTCCGACGAGGCAAGCATGGTGACCGGCTCTATCGGCATGCTTGCAAGCGCAAGCCTGAACGAGACAAAGTTCGGACTGTACGAGCCAAGCGGCGGCTCAGCGCCAGATATAGCAGGAAAAGGAATTGCCAATCCGATAGCGACAATACTATCCATGGCCATGATGCTCAGATATAGCTTCGATCTTGACAAGGAAGCCGACGCGGTAGAGGCAGCAGTTGCAAAAGTCTTGGAAAAAGGCTTCCGCACCATCGACATCATGTCAGAAGGAAAGACACAGATAGGAACAGAAGAAATGGGAAACCTGATAGCAGAATCCATTTAGGTACACCATAAAGTTAAATTTGGGACGTAACCCTTTTCAAAAAGATTACGTCCTGAATTAGTCAGCCAGGAGGGATAATATGAGAAGTGATACAGTAACGAAGGGGATGCAGCAGGCACCCCACAGGTCTTTATTCAATGCGCTCGGATATACGAAGGAGGAGCTGGAACGGCCGCTTGTCGGTATCGTGAGCTCACATAATGAGATTGTTCCGGGTCATATGAACCTGGATAAGATTGTTGAAGCCGTTAAGATGGGGGTTGCCATGGCGGGAGGGACACCAATCGTGTTCCCGGCCATCGCGGTATGTGACGGAATCGCCATGGGACATATCGGAATGAAATATTCTCTTGTGACAAGAGACTTGATAGCCGATTCTACGGAAGCTATGGCACTGGCGCACCAGTTTGACGCGCTTGTCATGGTGCCAAACTGTGATAAGAACGTGCCCGGACTTCTGATGGCGGCTGCAAGAATCAACGTGCCGACCATATTCGTCAGCGGAGGCCCCATGCTTGCAGGACATGTGAAGGGTAAGAAGCGGAGCCTTTCCAGCATGTTCGAGGCAGTCGGCTCTTATACGGCGGGAACGATGACGGAAGAAGATGTATGTGAGTTCGAGAAAAAGGTATGTCCGACGTGCGGGTCATGCTCCGGCATGTATACCGCCAACAGCATGAACTGCCTGACGGAGGTGCTCGGCATGGGACTGTCCGGCAACGGTACGATTCCGGCGGTGTATTCAGAGCGGATCCGCCTGGCGAAGCATGCAGGCATGCAGGTGATGGAACTGTGGAAACAGGATATCCGTCCAAGAGACATCATGACCGAAGATGCCATATTGAATGCATTGACGGTTGACATGGCACTCGGCTGCTCGACCAACAGCATGCTCCATCTCCCGGCGATTGCCCATGAGATCGGGATGGACTTTGAGATAGACTTTGCAAACGGAATCAGCGAGAAGACGCCGAACCTGTGTCATCTGGCACCGGCAGGACCTACCTATATGGAAGATCTAAATGAAGCGGGCGGCGTGTATGCCGTCATGGCAGAGCTGAACAAGAAAGGGCTTCTGCACACGGACTGCCTGACGGTGACTGGAAAGACCGTCGGCGAGAATATAGCAGGGGCAATCAACAAAGACCCTGAGGTCATAAGAACAATCGACAATCCATATAGTACTACAGGGGGAATCGCGGTACTGAAAGGAAATCTCGCACCGGACGGCAGCGTCGTGAAGCGTTCCGCAGTTGCAGAAGAGATGCTTGTGCACGAAGGACCTGCCAGAGTATTCGACTGCGAGGAAGACGCCATTGACGCCATCAAAGGAGGCAGAATCGCAGCCGGAGATGTGGTTGTTATCCGTTATGTAGGGCCAAAGGGCGGACCGGGTATGCCGGAGATGCTCAACCCGACCTCCGCGATAGCCGGCATGGGCCTCGGCTCCTCCGTCGCCCTCATCACGGACGGACGGTTCAGCGGAGCTTCCAGGGGAGCATCCATCGGCCACGTGTCTCCGGAAGCCGCTGTAGGCGGACCGGTCGCTCTTATTGAAGAGGGAGACATCATCAAGATTGATATACCGGGGCTGAAACTCGAACTGGATGTGACGGAGGAAGAGATGGAGAAGAGAAAGAAGGCATGGGAGCCGAGACAGCCACGCATTACGACAGGATATCTGGCAAGATATGCGTCTATGGTTACGTCGGGCAACAGGGGAGCCATCCTGGAAGTGCCGAAGAATAAATAGATAGGAGATACGAAGGTATGCAATTGACAGGAGCAGAAATCGTCATAGAGTGTCTGAAGGAGCAGGGGGTAGATACCGTATTCGGCTATCCCGGAGGCTCGATACTGAATGTATACGACGAATTATATAAGCACAGTGATGAGATAACACATATCCTGACATCACATGAACAGGGGGCTGCGCACGCGGCCGACGGATATGCGAGGGCAACCGGTAAGGTCGGCGTGTGCTTTGCGACGAGCGGACCGGGTGCTACAAACCTGGTGACAGGGATTGCGACGGCCTGCATGGATTCCATCCCGATGGTGGCAATTACGTGTAATGTCGGTGTCTCTCTGCTTGGGAAAGACAGCTTCCAGGAGATAGACATCACGGGCATCACGATGCCGATAACGAAGCATAATTATATCGTCAAAGATGTAAAAGACCTGGCCGACACAATCAGGAAGGCATTTGTGATAGCACAAAAAGGCCGGCCCGGCCCGGTACTGGTCGACATCCCCAAGGATGTGACAGCCAACAAGGCAGAATATAAGAAACAGGAGATTGCTCCCGTGACAGCTTCGCAGGCCATCTGTGAAGAAGAGATTGAGAGCGCACTTAAGATTATCTCAAAATCTAAGAAACCATACATATTTGTTGGCGGAGGAGCGGTGCTTGCAGACGCGAGCAAGGAGCTCTATGAATTTGTGAAAAAGGTGGATGCCCCTGTCACAGATTCCCTCATGGGAAAAGGCGCCTTCCCGGGGACAGACCCGCTGTACACAGGGATGCTTGGCATGCATGGGACGAAGACCGCCAATTACGGGGTAAGCGAATGTGACCTTCTGATTGTGATAGGCGCAAGGTTCAGCGACCGGGTGACAGGAAATGCAAAGAAATTTGCCAGAAATGCCAGAATCCTGCAGTTTGATGTGGATGCCGCTGAAATGAATAAAAACGTACTCATTACCGATGGTGTGGTTGGTGATATTAAAGTAGCTCTCGGCATTATGAACGACAGGCTCGAGAATCACAGCCACACGGAGTGGATAGAGAAGATCATGGCCTATAAGGAACAGTACCCGCTCAATTACCATGAGGATAAGCTGACCGGCCCCTTCGTGGTCGAAGAGATATACCGCCAGACGAAAGGAGATGCTGTCATCGTAACGGAAGTAGGGCAGCATCAGATGTGGGCCGCCCAATTCTACAAGTTTACGAAACCAAGAACCTTTCTCACATCAGGCGGCCTCGGAACGATGGGCTACGGCCTCGGGGCGTCTCTCGGCGCGAAGATCGGCATGCCAGATAAGACCGTCGTCAATATAGCAGGGGATGGCTGCTTCCGCATGAACATGAATGAGATTGCGACCGCAGCGCGTTATAATATCCCGATTATCCAGGTCGTAGTCAACAACCATGTGCTCGGCATGGTGAGACAATGGCAGAACCTGTTCTACGGAGAACGCTATTCGGCTACGGTGCTGAATGACAATGTGGATTTCGTTAAGCTGGCGGAGGCGCTCGGCGCTGCCGGAGTCCGCGCTGAGACGAGGGAAGCGTTCAAAGAGGCATTCGCAGCTGCACTTACGCTTGGAAGGCCGGTCGTCATCGACTGCCAGATAGATTCTGATGAAAAGGTGTGGCCGATGGTGGCGCCCGGCGCGGCAATCAGCGAAGCTTTTGATGAAAAAGACCTGGAAGAAAGAAGCAGATAATTATTACGGAATAAGAAAGTGGAGGGATGTATTGTGAGCAGAGTGTATAATTTTTCAGCAGGCCCGGCAGTATTGCCGGAGGAAGTGTTAACGGAAGCAGCGGCAGAGATGCTTGACTATAACGGGACCGGCATGTCCGTAATGGAAATGAGCCACCGTTCGAAAGCGTTCCAGGAGATTATAGACTCGGCAGAGGCAGATCTTAGAGAGCTGATGGACATTCCTGACAATTATAAAGTATTGTTCCTGCAAGGGGGAGCGTCCCAGCAGTTTGCGATGATTCCGATGAACCTGATGAAGAACCGGGTCGCGGACTATATCGTCACAGGACAGTGGTCAAAAAAGGCTTATGCTGAAGCGGTGAAATATGGAAAAGCCAATAAAATCGCTTCTTCCGAGGATAAGACATTTTCTTATATTCCGGACTGTACAGACCTGCCTGTGTCAGATGACGCAGACTATGTATATATCTGTGAGAACAATACGATATACGGAACGAAATTCAAACAGCTCCCGGATACGAAGGGAAAGACGCTCGTGGCTGACGTGTCATCCTGCTTTCTGTCTGAACCCGTGGATGTGGCGAAGTACGGTGTCATATATGGCGGCGTACAGAAGAACGTGGGACCGGCCGGAGTTGTCATCGTCATTATGAGAGAAGATCTCATAACAGACGACGTACTTCCGGGAACGCCGACCATGCTCCGGTATAAGACGCATGCGGATGCAGGTTCCCTCTACAATACGCCCCCGGCTTATGGCATATACATATGCGGCAAGGTGTTTTGCTGGCTGAAGCGGCAGGGAGGACTTGCCGCCATGAAGGAGCGTAATGAGAAGAAGGCGAAGATACTGTACGATTATCTGGATGCCAGCAGGATGTTCAGCGGAACGGTAGAAGCAAAAGACAGGTCTCTGATGAATGTCCCGTTTATAACAGGCAGCTCAGAACTGGACGCCAAATTCGTGAAAGAGGCCAAGGAGGCCGGATTTGAGAACCTGAAAGGACACCGGAGCGTGGGCGGCATGCGGGCCAGCATCTACAATGCCATGCCAGAAGAAGGCGTGGAAGCTCTTGTTGCGTTTATGAAAAAGTTTGAAGAGGAGAATTTGTAATCATGTATAAATATCATTGCTTAAATCCAATCTCCGGCGTAGGGTTGGAACAATTTACAGAAGACTACGTCCCGGTAAGTGATGCAAAAGCTGCAGATGCGGTACTCGTCAGAAGCACATCCATGCATGAGATGGAGCTCGGCCCTGACCTCAAGGCAATCGGAAGGGCCGGGGCCGGCGTGAACAATATACCGCTTGAGCGCTGCTCTGAGAACGGCGTCGTAGTATTCAACACGCCAGGAGCTAATGCCAACGGCGTAAAAGAGCTTGTGATTGCAGGCATGCTCCTTGCATCCAGGGATATCATCGGCGGAATCAACTGGGTGCAGGAAAATGAGGAGGACGGCAATATAGCCAAAGACGCCGAGAAGGCCAAGAAAGCCTTCGCCGGCTGTGAACTGGACGGCAAGAAGCTTGGTGTCATCGGCCTTGGAGCCGTCGGCGTGCTCGTGGCAAATGTCGCCACACATCTCGGAATGGAAGTATACGGGTATGACCCATACGTGTCCGTGGACTCGGCGTGGAGGCTTTCCAGAAGCATCCGTCATGCAAAGACCGTGGATGAGATATACAAGGACTGCGACTATATCACGATTCATGTACCTGCCCTCGACAGTACCAAAGGGATGATCGATGCCGACGCGCTCAACCTCATGAAGAAAGGGATTGTCGTCCTGAACTTTGCAAGGGATGTGCTCGTAGATGAAGAAGCTATGATCGATGCCCTGCTGTCAGGCCATGTGAAGCACTATGTGACAGACTTTCCGACACCTGCTATGGCAGGGGTGAAGGGAGCAATCGTCATACCGCATCTCGGAGCCTCCACGGAAGAATCGGAAGATAACTGTGCAAAGATGGCTGTGAAGCAGATTCGGAATTATATCGAACACGGCAACATAACGAATGCCGTCAATTTCCCGGACTGCGACATGGGATACAAAGGTGCAAATACCAGAATCGTGCTGCTTCACCACAACATTCCGAACATGCTTGGCCAGTTCACTAAAGTGCTGGCGGAAGAAAATCTTAATATCGCAGATCTGGCCAATAAAAGCAAAGGCGAATTCGCTTATACGATGATTGATATCGATTCAGAAGTGCCGGCCGGCGTGACGGATGAACTGATGAAAATAAAAGGGGTGAGAAGAGTAAGAATCATTGAATAACAGTCCAAAATGTTGTATATTGGGACTAGACGGGGGAGCAGGCTGGTCATTACAGGGGAGAAATACGAATGAAAAGAAGGGTACACAGAAGACATAGAAGAAATAAAGGAAGAGCCGGAATCTATATCAGGATTCCTGCTCTTTTTGTCATCTGCCTTATGCCGTTCCTTCTGTTTAAGACAGCGGCAGCGGCGGAGCAGAAAGAACAGATAGTCATCATGGCCACGTCCGGCGAGATACTGCAGGGAGAAGAGCTCCCACAGGTCAAAGTGCGGATATATGGGGAGGGCAATGACCGGGCGGTGCTGGACAGAGAATCCGGCTATACGGTCAGAGACCTGCTGGATGACTTGAACGGCAAAAAAGGCTATACGCTTAAATGTGAGGCGGACGCTTCGGCAGAGGGCGATTATCCGGTGCAGGTAATACTGGACGAGAAGATTAAAAAAGCGCTGGAGAACGCATGGGTCGGCCTTGTCTCAATCAAAGTGGAAGACGGGCTTATCCGTGTAAAGAATCCGGTAGGGGAATGGGAAGGCTCCAGATTCCGGCGTTATGATGGAAGCTATGTGATAGATGACTTCGTAGTATCAAAAGGGAATACCTATTATTTCGACGAGGATGGCAATAAAGCGACAGGACTCAGTCATATTGATGGTGCAATATATTATTTTGATGCAGAAGGTGTCATGAAGACAGGCTGGCAGGATATTGAACAGAGCCGTTACTATTTTACAGAGAAAGGTGCCGCAGCCGCAGGCTGGCAGGAACTAGACGGTGCGACGTATTACTTTGACAATGAAGCGAAGATGGTAACGGGGGAAAAATATCTAGGCCTGACACTATGCGTGTTTGATAAAGACGGCAGGCTGCTGTCTAAAAAAGAAAGCAGCATCGACCCGGACAAGCCGATGGTCGCGCTCACCTTTGACGACGGTCCGGGTCCCCGGACGAAAGAGCTTCTGGACGCGCTCCAGAAATATAACGCCCATGCCACGTTCTTCATGCTTGGGCAGAAGGTGCCTTCCTATGCAGATCAGGTGAAGCGGATGAAGGAGCTCGGCTGCGAGCTTGGCAATCACTCCTATGACCACGCCGACCTGTCCAAGATGGACGAGGAGGGCGTACAGAGCGAGATAAGCAAGACCAATGAGAACATACGGAAGGCCACAGGGCAGGAAGCCAGCCTGCTGCGCCCTCCTTATGGTGCCATAAGCAGTACGATGAAGACAGTGGCCGGCATGCCGATGATGCTCTGGAACATCGATACGCTGGACTGGAAGACAAGGGATGCACAGAAGACAATCGATGCAGTCATGGGGAGCGTCAAAGACGGGGATGTCATCCTTATGCATGATATACATACGGAGAGCGTAGATGCGGCACTGGAACTGATTCCCATACTTTTGGACGAGGGATACCAGCTTGTGACGGTGTCCGAACTTGCAGCGGCGAAGGGGGACATATTGAACAATGGCGGAGTGTATACGAATTTCTGACATTGTTAAAAAATGCACAAAAACAACCTGCATAAAAATACAAAGTTTGTTAAAAATATATCTTTACAATGCTTCCCACAAGTGTTAATCTTTTAACGGAAAGAAAAATAAGAGATTGATATAAAAGGAAGTGAGATTCGATGAAGAATTTAGTTTCTGCTTTAAAGAAATACTTTACAGAGAAGACTGCTCTTACGACATACATGGAGAAGCACTGATTATAAAGTATTGAGAGGGAAAAAGAAGCCGGACCCGAGAGGGGCCAGGCTTCTTTTTTGCTGAGGGGATTCCCGTATCCCTTACTTTTTAGCGTTGTGTCTTTCGAGCAACGCATGAATCTTGTCTGTCGGATTTAAAACAGACCCGATTGTAATGTCATGATTCAGAGAATCTATAATCAGGGCGATGAACTTGCTTAAGTCAGCGACGACAAAGTACGGCTTTTCATAGGCAGCCGGCGGAAGGTACGTAAGGTTCGTCGTGATGACCCTGTCGATATATCCATTTTCATAATAGTCGTCAAACTTGTCAAAACCTTCCGTGAACAGTCCGAACGTAGTACATACGAATACCCGTCCCGCGCCTCGTTCCTTCAGCTGCTTCGCCACGTCCAGCATACTCTCCCCGGAAGAGATCATATCATCCACGATGATTACATTTTTCCCTTTGATGTCATCACCGAGGAACTCGTGGGCTACGATAGGATTCTTGCCGCCTACCACGGTGGAATAATCACGGCGCTTATAGAACATGCCCATGTTTACCCCGAGTACGTTGGAGAAATATACCGCCCGGTGCATAGCACCTTCGTCGGGGCTTACTACCATCAGATGGTCTTTGTCTACCGGTAGGTCCGGTTCGGCCCGAAGCAGGGCTTTCATGAATTGATAGGGCGGGTTGAAGTTATCAAAGCCCTGGAGCGGGATCGCATTCTGGACGCGCGGGTCATGGGCATCAAAGGTAATGATATCGCTTACGCCCATCTCCATAAGCTCTTCCAGCGCAAGGGCGCAGTCAAGAGATTCCCTCTTCGTCTTTTTGTGCTGCCTGCTCTCATACAAGAATGGCATGATAACATTGATGCGGTGCGCTTTGCCGGTGGCGGCGGAGATGATTCGTTTCAGATCCTGGTAGTGGTCATCCGGAGACATATGGTTCAGGTGGCCGTTCACCGTGTAAGTGAGGCTGTAATTGCAGACATCGACCATAAGGAACAGATCCTTGCCCCGTATGGATTCTCCGATAATTCCTTTCGCTTCGCCTGTGCCGAAACGGGGACATTTACATTCAATCAGATAATTTTCAAGCTGGTAGCTGGAAAAGAGGGGGGAATCGAGGGATTCTCTCAAGGTATCCTGGCGGAACCGTACGATGTAATCATTTACTTTCTGCCCAAGCTCCCTGCAGCTCTCCAGAGCCGCAATCTTAAGTGGTGCTACCGGAAGGGCTTCTTCCATGAGTTTAATATTCGGCATGATATTCTCCTGTATCTTAACAATATTTTGCACTTGCTGAATGACAGCAGTCCAATATGTATACACATTCGTACAACTTATTTATATCACCTTTTCCATCGGATGGTCAACACCCTTTTGCCTTCGGGTAGACTAATTTCTGAAGGTGGGGTATAATAATAAGGCTAAGATAAAATAGAACTGAGGAGCTTACGTATGAACCACGAACATGTCATTAAGGAAATCGTCCCGGGAAGCATCGCGCAGGAGATGGGAATCGAGCCCGGAGACAGGTTGCTGTCCATTAATGATACCATAATAGAAGATGTATTTGATTATCATTACTGTGTAAACGAAGAGGAACTCGTCTTATTGATTGAAAAGCCGGACGGGGAGGAGTGGGAGCTTGAGATTGAAAAAGATTACGAAGAAGATCTCGGAATCGAATTCGAGCAGGGGCTGATGGATGAGTACCGTTCCTGCCGCAATAGGTGCATGTTCTGCTTCATCGACCAGATGCCGGGAGGAATGAGGGAGACGCTGTATTTTAAGGATGACGACTCCCGCCTGTCCTTCCTGCAGGGCAATTATATCACGCTCACAAATATGAACGACCATGATATCGAGCGCATCATAACCTACCATCTGGAGCCGATCAATATATCCTTCCATACGACGAACCCAGAACTTCGCTGCAAGATGCTTCACAACCGGTTCGCGGGAGATGCGCTTGGGAAGGTGGACAGGCTGTACGAGGGCGGTATCACGATGAATGGCCAAATCGTGCTGTGCAAGGGAATCAACGACGGAGAAGAGCTGGAGCGGAGCATCCGCGACATGTCCCGCTATCTGCCGCATCTGCAGAGCGTGTCGGTAGTGCCTGTCGGGCTGACGAGATACAGGGACGGCCTCTATCCTCTGGAACCGTTTACAAAGGAGGATGCCCGGGAAGTGCTTGAGACCATACATCGCTGGCAGGACAGGCTGTACGAAGAATACGGGCTGCACTTCATACATGCCGGTGATGAGTGGTATGTCCTTGCAGGGCAGGACATGCCGGAAGAGGAACGGTATGACGGCTATCTTCAGCTTGAGAACGGCGTCGGCATGCTGCGTCTACTTGAAAATGAGTTTGAAGAGGCTTATGCAAAGCTAGAAGGGGATGCTCAAGAGCGGGAAGTGTCGATAGCGACCGGCTATCTGGCAGAACCGTACATCAGAAAGATGGCAGAGCGGCTTAAGGAGAAATATCCGGGCACGACGGTACGTGTATATCCGATACGGAATGATTTCTTCGGGGAGCTCATCACGGTATCCGGCCTCATTACCGGGCAGGATCTGATGAGCCAGCTAAAAGGGAAGGAGCTCGGCGGACGCCTTCTGCTTCCTTGCAATATGTTCCGGAGCGAAGAAGAAGTGTTTCTCGACGACGTGACGCTTGACGAGCTGAAGGAGACTTTACAAGTCCAGGCAGATATTGTAAAATCAAGCGGACGAGATTTTATAGAAGCAATCATAAGATAGGAATGGACTGAATATAGAGTAGGAGAAAAAATATGAGTAAACCAGTTGTAGCTATCGTGGGGAGGCCCAATGTAGGCAAGTCCACACTTTTTAATGTACTGGCGGGCGAGATGATATCAATCGTAAAAGACACTCCGGGAGTGACAAGAGACCGGATCTATGCGGAGGTCAGCTGGCTTGACAAAGAGTTTACGCTCATCGATACAGGAGGAATCGAGCCGGAGAGCAAGGATGTTATCCTGTCTCAGATGAGAGAGCAGGCGCAGATAGCGATTGACACGGCAGATGTCATCGTTTTCATTACGGATGTGAGGCAGGGGCTTGTAGATTCCGATTCAAAAGTGGCGGATATGCTCCGCAGGTCCGGGAAGCCGGTAGTGCTCGTCGTCAATAAAGTCGATAGCTTTGACAAGTTCATGCCGGACGTGTATGAGTTTTACAACCTTGGAATCGGGGATCCTGTGCCGGTATCGGCGGCGTCCCGTCTCGGTATCGGGGATATGCTGGAGCGTGTGGTGGAATTCTTTCCGGAGCACAGCGCCGAAGAGGAAGAGGACGAACGTCCCAGGATTGCCATCGTGGGGAAGCCGAACGTGGGCAAGTCTTCCATCGTGAACAAGCTGCTCGGAGAGCAGCGCGTCATCGTATCCGAAGTGGCTGGTACGACACGCGATGCCATAGACACGAAGATCGTACATGACGGCAGGGAATACATTTTCATCGATACGGCAGGGCTACGCAGGAAGAGCAAGATCAAAGAAGAGCTGGAGCGGTACAGCATTATCCGTACCGTCACTGCCGTGGAGCGTGCGGATGTCGTGCTTGTCGTCATCGACGCGGAAGAGGGCGTGACAGAGCAGGATGCCAAGATTGCAGGGATTGCCCATGAGCGTGGCAAAGGCGTCATTATCGTCGTGAACAAATGGGATGCCATCGAGAAAAATGACAAGACCATGCGTGAGTATGAACACCGTGTGAGGCAGGTGCTCTCTTTCATGCCTTATGCAGAAATCATGTATGTGTCAGCAGAGACGGGGCAGCGCCTGAACAAGTTATACGATCAGATTGACATGGTCATCGAAAACCAGACGCTCCGTGTGGCGACCGGGGTGCTCAATGAGATTATGATGGAAGCGGTTGCAATGCAGCAGCCGCCTTCAGACAAAGGGAAGAGGCTGAAGCTTTATTACATTACGCAAGTATCGGTAAAGCCGCCGACCTTTGTCATCTTCGTCAATGACAAGGAGCTCATGCACTTTTCTTATACGAGGTATCTGGAAAATAAAATACGCGAGGCTTTCGGATTCAAGGGGACTTCGCTGAAATTCTTTGTGCGGGAGAGAAAGGAAAAGGAACGGTAGTTATGGAACGCTTGATATGTGTGATTATCGGATACGCATTTGGCTTACTGCAGACAGGATATATCTATGGCAGACTCCACCAAATAGACATCAGAAAGCAGGGGAGCGGCAACGCGGGGACGACGAATGCCCTGCGCACGCTCGGCTTTAAGGCCGGTGCCGTGACCTTCCTGGGAGACTGCTTTAAATGTGTGTTCGCTGTCGTAGTGGTATACCTTATTTATAGGAAGACCCATGGGGACATGATACCGGTACTGTCTATGTATGCCGGCATGGGAGCCGTGCTTGGCCATAATTATCCGTTTTATCTCGGATTCAAAGGCGGAAAGGGGATTGCGGCCACAGCCGGCCTGATTATCAGTACGGTGAACATAACGATGGTACTTATCTGCCTTGTCGTGTTCGTCGGAATCGTGGCAGGCACCCGATACGTTTCTCTCGGCTCACTGGCTGTCGTGATCATATATCTGGCAGAGGTAGTCGTGTACGGGCAGATGGGGGGATTCGGCGTGTCGGGAAGCCATCTGTGGGAAATGTATGGCGTAGCGGCGCTGCTCGTGCTGTCTGCCTTCTTTAAGCACAGGGCGAACATAAAGAGGTTGATGAACGGGACGGAAAATAAACTGAGTCTCGGCAGGAAATAAGGAGGATATATTATGGCAAACGTAGGTATTATGGGAGCAGGCAGCTGGGGAACTGCACTGGCGCTTCTGCTGCACAAGAACGGACACGAGGTGGCCGTCTGGTCTATCAGCAAGGAAGAAGTGGAGATGCTCTCCACGAAGAGGGAGCACGCGAGCAAGCTCCCGGGAGTTAAGATTCCGGAAGACATGGAATTTACGACGGATATGGAAGCAGCTATCAGAGGAAAAGACTTTCTCGTGCTGGCGGTGCCGTCTCCATTTACGAGAAGCACGGCGCGCAGCATGAAGCCTTTTGTGGCGGGTGGGCAGATTATCGTGGATGTGGCAAAAGGCATTGAAGAGACGACGCTTATGACCCTCTCGCAGCAGATTGAAGAAGAGATTCCGCAGGCAGACGTGGCAGTGCTGTCCGGACCGAGCCATGCGGAGGAAGTAGGCAGGGGGCTGCCCACGAGCGTGGTGATTGGGGCGAGGACGAGAGAGACGGCGGAATATCTCCAGAAGATGTTCATGAATGAAGTGTTCCGCGTATATACGAGCCCGGATATGCTCGGCATGGAACTCGGTGGTTCTCTTAAAAATGTCATCGCTCTGGCGGCAGGCATCGCAGACGGACTCGGCTATGGTGACAACACGAAAGCGGCGCTCATCACCCGTGGCATCGCAGAGATAGCAAGGCTTGGCGTGAAGATGGGCGGTGCGGTAGAAAGCTTTACCGGGCTTACAGGAATCGGAGACCTGATCGTCACATGCGCCAGCCAGCACAGCCGTAACCGGAAGGCAGGCTATCTTATCGGCCAGGGCATGAGCATGCAGGAGGCGATGGACGAAGTAAAGATGGTCGTGGAAGGAGTGTATTCCACAAAAGCGGCTGTGAAGCTCGGGGAGAAGTATGATGTGGCACTGCCGATTATCGGGGAAGTGAACAAAGTGCTGTTTGAAGACAAGAATCCGAGGGAGGCAGTCAACGAGCTCATGCTCAGAGACAGCAAGGCAGAGCACAGTGCGCTGCCGTGGAAGGAAATGTGAGTTTAGTAAACTAAGACGCCGCTGTGGAGGTATGGGGCAGATGCTCCGATGCGTCCGGGAACTGCGACTATCACACAGATTCCTAAGCCTGTGGAATGTTCGCCGATGGCGGCTCTCATCCCACAAGCCAAGGACTCTGGTGAGGATTCTCCGTCCCTTCCGCTTAGACCTTCGCATCTGTCCCATACCTCCCCAGCGGCTATCTACTTTACTGGCACGGGCGAGGGCGGCTGTGTGACGTGGTTTGCTGATGGAAGGACTTTGACTGTGTAAACATAGTGATAAAGGACAAAGCAAGCTGAAAAACTTGGCTGGTAATAATATAATGAAGAAGAGCCTGAATCAGGTACGGGGATGTGTATGAGATGACATCCCCTGCCTGGTTCCGGCTCTTCTTGCAGCAACGGCGTGCACGCCTCGCCGCAAATGTTAACAACGAACAAATTCGCCAGCCTGATTCATCTGGACGAACAAAACTCTTATCATTCATCTGCTCTTTGTGTTATTCACATTAAGCTTGCGATATTTTATCACTCAACTGACGCAGCCAGCGGCCATCCGCTGGCCAGTAACGTTACACAGCCGCACTCGCCCTTGTTAAGTGAAGTAGATAGCGGGCGGGGAGCCGGGTGGGAGATGCGCAGTTATAAGCGGGAGAGGCGGAGAATCCGTCCCGGAATCCTTGGTTTGCGGGAGAGGAGCTGCTATCAGCGACTCTGCCGCAAAGTTAGGATTCCGTGGGCTAGTCGGAGCCTCGTACGCATCGGAGCAGATGCCACCCGGCTCCCTGTCCGCGGTCTGTTTCACTAAACCCCCATTTACAGGTCCGCGTGTTCCGCCACGTATTTCTTGAAATCTGTTATGGCAGGGGCCTGGTACACGTCTTTCAGCGTCGCCATGTAGAAGAGCCGTTCCCACGCAGGGTGCAGTATCTTGATGGTATGTACGGGCATATAGCCTAGTATCTCCATCCTTGGAACAACTGCTATGCCGAACCCGGCGCCTACGAGTCCCGCAACCGCCTGGTCTTCTTCCAGCGAGTAGACGATGTCAGGATGTCCTCCGCATTTCTCAAAGAGATGGTCGATGATGGGACGAAGGCCGCTCCGCCTGGAGAATACAATCTGCGGATACGCCAGCGTCTCTGCCAGGTCTATCTCACGGCGGCCGGAGAGGGGGTGGCCTTCCGGTACTATCACAACGAGCTCCTGCCTGGCAATCGGCGTAAATTCTATAGAAGGCTCGTTTTCCATGAGGGAGCAGAACGCAACGTCGTATCTGCGTTCCTTCACGCCTTGTATGATATCCGGCGTAAGGCCGGTGGATGCATGAAAGTAAAAGTCGATGTTTTTTTCCGGGCGGGTATCCAGAAAGCCACGGACGAACTGGGGAACTACCGAGGTGCTCAGCGTGCGCAGCAGGGCCACGTCGATACGCCCTTCCCCGGTACCGGTCATCTGGAGCTTGTTGATGCTGGAATCCAGCATGCCAAGCGCCTGTTCCACATCGGTGAGGAACGCCTGTCCGCACTTGGTCAGGACGACATTGCGCCCTTCCTTCTCGAACAGCTTGACTCCGAGCTCTTTTTCCAGTGAAGAGATGGCATGGCTCAGGCTAGGCTGGGTGATGGCGAGAATCTCGGCAGCTTTCGTATAATGTTCCAGATGGGCCAGGGTAACAAAATATCTGAGATGGTACAGATTCATATACTGCTCCTTTCGTCTTTTTTCGACATGTCCACATTCTAACATAATCTATAAACAAAATCTATGAATTCGGCTAAAATTACCAATTTGTTTTTAATTTAACGATAGAATATAATGAAACCATAGTAAAAGTAACAAGATTGAACGGCAGAAACAAAAAAATCATGTTCAATTTTAACAATGGAAGGAGAATGTATTATGTCAAAAAAATATCCAATCACTATCAGCTCCTGGACGCTGGGAGACCAATGCAGATTTGAGGACCGTGTCATCGCTGCCAAGGAGGCAGGATATGAAGGCATCGGACTCAGGGCAGAGACGTATGTAGATGCGTTGAATGAAGGGCTTTATGATGATGATATCATGGCAATCCTCAAGAAGCACGGAATGAAGGTTACGGAAGTCGAGTATATCGTGCAGTGGGCAGAAGACAACCGTTCATATGAGCAGAAATATAAAGAGCAGATGTGCTTCCATATGTGCGATCTGTTCGGCGTAAACCATATCAACTGCGGCCTTATGGAGAACTATTCCGTAGAGCATACGGCACAGAAGCTGAAGGAACTCTGCCACAGAGCAGGGAAGCGGATTATCGGAGTTGAGCCGATGCCATACAGCGGGATCCCTGATCTGAAAAAAGGATGGGAAATAGTGAAAGCAAGCGGATGTGACAATGCGATGCTCATCCTTGACACGTGGCACTGGGTACGTGCCAACCAGCCGTATGACATCCTGACAGAAGAGATTGCGAAGAAGGTCGTATCGATCCAGATCAATGACGCGTACGACAGGCCATACGCCAAGACGATCCTGAGGGATGAATCTATGCACGACAGGCTTGCACCAGGGACCGGAGCTAAAGATACGGCCGGATTTGTCAAGATGATAAAGGATGCAGGCATCGAACCGGCAGTAGTGGGCGTGGAAGTCATATCAGACGAAATCCTTGCAAGAGGCATAAAAGAAGCAGCGGCCCATACATACGACAGCACGGTGAAGGTGTTGAAAGAGACGTGGCCGGAAGTGGCTGAGGCGTAATCGATTCAGAGAAAGATAAGAGAGAGGGAAAGATATGAGATTTGACAATATGTTTTCACCAATACAGATTGGTCCTATGACGGTAAAGAACCGCTTCGTGGTCCCGCCGATGGGCAACAACTTCGCCAATACGGACGGTACGTGGAGCGGACAGTCTGCAGCATATTACGCAGAACGGGCGAAGGGGCAGTTCGGCCTTATCACGATAGAAGCCACGGTAGTCCACGAGGGGGCGAAAGGCGGTCCGAGAAAGCCCTGCCTTTACAATGACAACAGTATAGAGAGCCTGAAGAAGATTGTGGACGCCTGCCACGCGGAAGGGGCGAAAGTGTCCGTACAGCTTCAGAACGCAGGACCGGAAGGAAATGCAAAGAATGCGGGCACTCCGATTCAGGCGGCTACAGCCATCCCTTCAACGGTCGGGAGAGACACGCCGGAGGAAGTACCGACAGCCCAGGTATATGAGCTGGTAAAAGGATATGGAGCGGCTGCCAGACGCGCGATGCAGGCGGGGGTTGACGCGGTGGAAATCCATATGGCGCACGGCTATCTTGTGAATACGTTCATCTCCCAGCGGTCTAATAAAAGAGTAGATGAATTTGGCGGCAGCTTTGAAAACAGAATGAGATTTCCGCGCCTGATTATAGAAGAAGTGAAGAAGAATGTGGGAGACAAGGTGGCAATACTGGCCCGTATCAACAGTGCGGACGAAGTCCCCGGCGGCGTAGATGTGCACGACAGCGCGGCGATAGCGGCCTATCTGGAAGCGTGCGGAGTACAATGCCTCCATGTTTCCCGTGCGGTACATATCAAAGATGAATACATGTGGGCACCGACCACGGTCCATGCAGGATTTTCTGCAGAACTGGTGACAGAGATCAAAAAGGCGGTTTCCATCCCTGTTATCACGGTAGGGCGGTTTACGGAACCTCAGTACGCGGAACTGCTCGTGAAGGAAGGACGTGCGGATCTGGTTGCGTTCGGACGGCAGTCATTGGCAGATCCTCATATGCCTGAGAAGGCGATGCAGGAGCGCCTGGAGGATATGATACCATGTATCGCCTGTCTTCAGGGCTGTGTCGCCAATATGTATAAAGGGGAGCCTATCTGCTGCCTGACGAACCCGTTCCTCGGACATGAGGCGCAAGGATACCCGAAAGCGGAAAAGGCGAAGAAAGTCATGGTCATCGGCGGCGGTGTTGCCGGACTGTGCGCGGCATTTGTCTGTGCAGAGAGAGGACACGACGTTACTCTGTATGAAAGCACCGGCAAACTGGGCGGCAATATGAGGCTGGCGGCCTATCCTCCGGGCAAAGGCGATATTACAGGCATGATCCGCAGCTACATCGTAAGATGCGAAAAAGCCGGAGTGAAGGTGCGGATGAATACGGCGGCAGACATGGAGACGGTGAAGGCAGAGAAGCCGGATGCAGTCATAGTCGCAACCGGATCCAAGACATTGATTCTTCCAATCGAAGGTATCGATAATCCGGCCATCATCCATGGCTCCGATCTGCTGGACGGCAGACGGAAGGCAGGAGAGAAGGTGCTTGTCGTGGGCGGCGGAATGGTTGGATGCGAGATAGCCGCGTTCCTTGGGGAACAGCAGCACAAGGTAAGCATCATCGAATTCCGGGATACGATGGGGGCCGATATGATATCCGAGCACAGAAAATATGTGATGAAGGACTTTGAGGAGTATAAAGTAGAACAGATTGTCAACGCAAAAGTATGCAAGTTCTACGACGATGGCGTGGAATACGAATCACCGGACGGCGAAAGGCATGAGGCACGAGGCTTCGACTCCGTTGTCCTTTCCATGGGATTCAGAAACTACAATCCATTTGCGGAACAGCTCGAGGAGCTCGGACAGGAAGTATACGTAGTAGGGGACGCCACAAGGGCACGCAGGGCGCTGGATGCGACAAAAGAAGCGTATGCGGCTGCGATGCAGGTCTAGGCAGAATATTTTGGAGGAAAATAAGATGGAAAAGAGAATATCAGGACATACAGGTTTGATGGCATTGTTTGGAACTCCGGTAGGGCATTCAGGATCCCCGGCCATGTATAACTTCAGTTTCCAGCACGATGGTCTGGACTATGCCTATATGGCATTTGATGTAAATGTTGAGCAGATGCCCAAGGTGTTTGAAGCCATCCGCCTGCTGAACATGAGAGGCGGAAACTTCACGATGCCGTGTAAGAATGTGGCGGCAGAACTTGTGGATAAATTGTCTCCGGCGGCAGAAATCATCGGTGCATGCAACGTATTTGTCAATGATGGCGGCGTGATTACAGGCCATGTGACGGACGGCGTCGGCTTTGTGAAAAACCTGGAACTGAACGGCATCAGCGTGAAGGACAAAAAGACTGTCATACTTGGCGCCGGCGGTGCTGCTACGGCGATACAGGTCCAGCTTGCGCTTGACGGGGCAAAGGAAGTGAAGATATTTAATCCTAAGGACGACTTCTTCACAAGAGCAGAGGGAACGAAGGCTAAGCTGGCCAAGAAGTGCCCGGACTGTGTTGTCACGGTAGAAGACCTGGAAGACAAGGAAAAGCTTGCAGAGGCAGTGAACAGCTGCGATATCGTAATCAATGCGACGATTATGGGCATGGAACCATATGATGACGTATCTCTTATCGACAAGTCATTGTACCGTAAGGACCTCATAGTTGCAGATACCGTATACAGCCCAGAGAAGACGAAGATGATACTGGAGGCAGAGGAGTCCGGCTGTGTGGCAGTCGGTGGAAAAGGTATGCTGGAGCAGCAGGGGGCAGTGAATTATGAACTGTTCGTAGGCAAGAAGATGCCTCTTAAGGAGTACCAGAGGTTTCAGGAAGAAAATAAGTAATCGTCTGTTTTTATAGAAGAAAAGAATAGGAGAATGAGGATGAAAGCAAAGAAGTATATTCTATCATTGGTGACAGTCTATATGTGCTACTTTACCCATGGAATCCAGGCAATAATCCTGTCACAGAACAAAGTAAACTTCTTCACGCAGTGGGGGTACACGGATGAAGTGGCCGGGGCGGCGGCCGTGTCGCTGGCAATCACGGCGACCGGATTCGGCAAGTTCCTGACCGTATGGCTCGGCGGTGAGGTATCGGATAAGATTGGGCGGAAGAAGATGGCGGTCGCCGGAGGCATACTGTATATCATCTGCTTTGCGGGCCTGCTGTTCTCTACGAACTTCACGGTGGCATGTGTATGTGCATTCCTTGCAGGCGTGGCCACTTCCGGATTCTGGGACGCGTCCCTCTACCCGGCAGTGCAGGAGGCGGCCCCGAAGTATGCAGGGTCAGCGCTTATCGGAATCAAAGCATTCGTGTCAGTATCAGGTATCATATATCCACTTATGGCGGTTCACTTTTCTTCCTCCGGCAACTGGAAGATAAATGTGTGGATTCCATTGATTCTGTCTGTGGTATGTGTTATCCTTGCGGTAATTGCGCCGTTCGTATATGACGACCAGATGAAGGAGACGGTGAAGACCGCAGACGGAAAGACGACGAATGCGGCACAGGCTGAAATAGATGCCGCAAAGGCGCGGATGAAGACGAAGCCGGGTGGTCTGGTGAACTTTGTCACGATGTTTTACGGTTTCCTCTGCATGTTCATCATGTACGGTGCGCAGCAGTATACGAAAGCATTCGGCATGACCAACTGCGGATTGACAGAGATGCAGGCGGCAGGCATGACTTCCATCTATACGGCAGGCTCTATCATCGCCGTCATATTCTGGGCTATCATGATGGGCAAGCTGAAGTGGAATCCTCTGAAAGTCGTGCTAATTGATTCGGCATTTACGGCGGCAGCGCTTGCTATCGTACTTCTCGTCAAGAACGTAGGCGTCGTGTACGTGGCGATTGCCCTGCTTGGCTTCTTCGCAGCAGGCGGTGCCCTCCAGACGGGGCTTGGCGTCCGACAGGAGATGTGTCCGGGTCCGAAGGGAAGGAATACCGGCATCTATTATACGTGGATGGGGCTGGCAAGCTGCTTCCTTCCGTACATCGTATCCGCGATGACGAAATCTATCGGTGAGACATCTGCAATCTATACGATGATGGCATTGCTTCTTGTGGCAGCAGTCGTGGCTGTAGTAATGATGGCTTATCTGACCATACAGTATAAGAAGATCTTTGGCAGCAACCCATTAGGCAGGCAGGAGGCATAAAGATACTTCTAGGAGCTCTGCTCTTAAAATGAGAGCAGAGTTTCTTGCAGGCAGATATTGTTTGTCTTTTAACGAACGATATCTGCTATAGAATGATGAAGGAGGAGGCTGCACATATGAGTGCAAGAAGAGAAAGAAATCCAAAAGAACTCCCTTATATCCCACTGGGACCATTCCAGTGGAGAATCCCGGGGCTGCACTACCGTATTGAGTATGTAGAGTTTTTCCAGGGCCTGATTCTGGGTGCCACCGCACTCAGTTCAATTCCATATCTGACCGACTATCTTGGCATACCGTATGAACTGGCATGGAGCTGTGTCATCCTAGAAGTATTCATGTATATGCTCCACGGGTGGCTCGGCGACCCTGTCGTACCGGGCTGGATTACGCCGACCCTGCCGTTTACGCTGGCATTTATCAGCGGGTTCGACAAAGGGCCGGAGAGGATACAGGCGATGATTGCGGTACAGCTGCTGGTGGGGCTTGTATTTATCTTCATGGGCGTGACCAGGCTGGCAGACAAGTTCGTGCACAGCGTTCCCACCTCTATCAAAGGAGGAATCCTCCTGGCGGCTCCGATTACGGTTATCCAAGGGCAGCTTGAGAAAGGGAGCCAGCTTCTGACCGCCCCTGTCGCAACGCTGGCGGGAACGCTGCTGCTTGCCTTCTTAAGCTTTTCTCCATTCTGTGAGAGAAAGAGAGGGAAGATAAAGCTGCTGGATATCATGGCCAAGTATGGGAACCTGTTTCCCTATCTTGTTGCGATGCTGCTCGGCGTACTGCTCGGGGAGCTTGCCAAACCGACGCTGGAACTGGGGAGCGTAATCCGCATTCCTGATTTTGGCAAGATATTTGAGACGGTCAGCGTATTTTCCGTCGGCTTTCCGCCGCTTGCTATGTTCATACAGGCGATGCCTCTTGCACTGATCTGCTATGTGCTGGCGTTCGGTGATTTCGTGACGTCTGAGACGCTTGTCAAGGAAGCACAGGAGAGCAGAGATGACGAGCATATTGATTTCAATTCGAGTCGCTCTAACCTGATCAGCGGCCTGCGTAACCTTATCCTTGCTATATTTGCACCCTTCCCGCCGCTGGCCGGGCCCCTCTGGGTCGGTATGACGGTGTCCGTAGCGGTGCGGTATAAGGAAGGGAAGAAGGCGATGAAGTCGTTGATCGGAGGGATGAGCTCCTTCCGTATGGCGACATTCCTCAGTGTCATCCTCGTACCGGTCGTGTCATTCATGAAGCCGATCATGGGAGTAGGCTCCGCGATTACGCTGCTGTTCCAGGCATATGTATGTGCAAGGATCGGTATGGAATACTGCAAGTCGAACACGGACAGGAGCATTGCCGGTATCATGGCCGCGGTGCTGGCGTTCAAAGGTTCTGCGTGGGCACTGCTCGCAGGCTTTGCTCTGAACTTCCTGCTGTCTAACATGGAGTTCCAGAAGAAGAAGCTCGGAGTGCCGACGACGGCCGAGCTGGAAGCGATAGAGAAATCGAAGGAAGAAGAGATAAAAGCGCTCGCGGCGCAGAAATACATAGAAAATTAATCGGAATAATACCCCCTTGCAATGCATACACTTGTATCAGCATAACAAGGGGGTATTCACAATGAACACGTTTCAGCTGTACAAAGATATACAAGCCAGGACAAACGGGGAAATATACATAGGAGTCGTAGGGCCGGTGCGTACCGGAAAGTCTACATTTATCAAACGTTTCATGGATGTGCTGGTACTCCCGCATATGGAGGATGAGCATGGAAAGTCACGGACGAAGGATGAGCTGCCCCAGTCGGCTTCAGGCAGGACGATTATGACGACAGAGCCGAAGTTCGTGCCGAAAGAAGCGGCGGAGATAAAGCTGTCGGACGACGTATCTGTCAAAGTACGTCTCATAGACTGCGTGGGCTATATGGTAGAAGGCGCGTCCGGACATATCGAGGGCGGAGAGGAACGGCAGGTAAAGACGCCATGGTTTGACTATGAGATACCATTTACCAAGGCGGCAACCATCGGAACGAGAAAAGTCATCCATGATCATGCAACCATCGGGATCATCGTGACGACAGACGGCAGCATCGGGGATATCGAGCGGCAGGGATACCGGGAAGCAGAGGAAAAGACAATCCGGGAACTGCAGAGCATCGGGAAACCGTTTATCGTGCTGGTGAATTCCAAGAAGCCATATGGGGATGAGGCGCGGGAGACTGCACAGGAGCTGGAGCAGCAGTATGGCGTGAAGGCCATGCCGGTGAACTGCGAACAGCTCAAAGAAGATGACATCTACCAGATCATGGAGGCGGTTCTGTTTGAATTTCCGGTATCGGAAGTACAGTTCTTTATACCGAAGTGGGTGGAGATGCTTCCGAGAGACCACCGTATCAAGCAGGATATGCTGGAACATATCCGGACAGTTATGGACGGTTTCGGAGAGATCAAAGACGCGGCGGCCGGGCTTGAAAAGCCGGAAAGCCCTTACATAAATGACATGAAGGTAGACCATATCGAAATGGATACCGGATGCGTGAAGGTGAGAATAGATATCGCGGATAAATTCTATTACGAGATGCTAAGCGAGCTGACAGGCACGCCGATTGCCGGCCAGTATGAGCTCATCGCGGCAATGAAGAACCTGTCAGAACTCAAGGATGAATACGAAGGGGTGAAGGATGCATTTGCCGCAGTCCGCATGAAAGGCTATGGCGTCGTCAGCCCGAAGAAAGAAGAGATAACGCTGGAAGAGCCGGTCATCATCAAACAGGGCAACAAGTTCGGCGTCAAGATCCACTCGGAGGCTCCGTCCATCCACCTGATACGGGCCAACATCGAGACAGAAATCGCTCCGATCGTCGGAAGCGAACAGCAGGCGGAAGACCTCGTACGCTATATCAAGGAAGCCGGAGATACAGAAGGCGGAATCTGGAGCACGAACATCTTCGGCAAATCCATCGAAGATCTCGTGATGGACGGCATGCAGAATAAGATGGCCGTCATCAATGACGAGAGCCAGGTAAAACTGCAGGATACGATGCAGAAAATCGTAAATGACAGCAACGGAGGACTCGTCTGCATCATCATATAAATAGTCAGATAATTTGAAGAATTTTGAAAGGGGTCAGACCCCTATGCTATGCAGGGGTCTGACCCCTTTCAAAAAATACAGTCAAGGGTGGAACTTGACTGTATTTTTATGTTATAATCTTCAGGAGACTGCGCGCAGCGCAATCCATTCTTGATGATGGGAGTTTTGTATATGAATATGAAGATACTGAGGCAGCTTGGGATTATTCTGGCAATCTGCCTGGCGGCGGAGTTTATCGTATCTCTGCTGCCGATTGCCTTCCCGAGCAGCGTGACAGCGATTCTGATATTGGCCGCTCTGCTCGGCCTCAAGCTGTTGAAGGTGGGGCATATCCAGGAGACGGCGGACTTTATGCTGTCTAACATGGCAATCGTGTTCGTGCCGGTTTCCATCGGTATGGTGGAGGATATCGGACTTCTCAAAGGACAGCTGAAAGGCTTCCTCCTCGTCGTATGTGCCTCGCTTGTGCTGACGTTTCTCGGCACATACGTTACGGTAAGGATAGTTCAGATATGCCTGGATAAGCTGGCGGGGCAAGGAGGTGCGTCCGATGGGTAATCTGTGGGCGAATCCTCTGTTTGGAATCTTTCTTACGGTCATTACTTTCTATATAGGAGACTGGACGGCGAAGAGGATAAAGTCGCCGCTTGCGAATCCGCTGCTTATCGCCATGGTGCTCTGTGTGGCGGTGCTCAAGCTTCTTGACATTCCATATAAGGATTATATGGAGGGAGGACAGTTCATCTCATTGTTCCTCGTTCCGGCCACGGCGATGATCGGCCTGTCCATCTACCGGCAGAGGAAGGTTCTGAAGCAGCAGTTCTTTCCGATTGTCATCGGCTGTCTTGCCGGCAGCCTGATATCCATGGGAAGTACGATTGTGCTCTGCCGGCTGCTTGCGCTTCGCCAGGATATGCTGGCGTCGCTGCTTCCGAAGTCCGTGACTACAGCGATAGCTCTGGATTTGTCCGACCAGCTCGGCGGCCTGCGTTCTGTCACTATGATGGCGGTAATCATATGCGGAACGGGTGGAGCAATCATACATCCGTTCATCATACGGCTTCTGAAGCTGAAGGATCCGGTCGCCACCGGAGTGGCATTCGGCACGGCAAGCCACGCCATCGGCACGGCAAAGGCGATAGAGATGGGAGAGGTGGAAGGAGCTGTGAGCGGCGTGTCCATGGGGATTGCAGGAATATGCACCGTAATCATTGCATTATTTTTGTAAAAGCGTTAATATTTTACTATATGACTACGTTAAGAGAAATTATGGAGGTACAGTATGAAAGTTGCAATCATTACAGCGAGTACAGAGATATACAAAGGGCTAAAAGAAGATGCGGGCGGACAGGTCGTCAAGAAGATTATGGAAGACGCCGGGCACAGCGTCGTGTTTATGAAAGCGCTTCCAAGCGACCGCAAGGTGATATCCACTGTCATGCAGAGGATGGCGGACGCCCACCTGACCGACTTGATACTCACCACCGGAGGAGCCGGCTGCGCGCCGCATGATTGTACGCCGGAGGCGACGATGGATGTCGTGGACAGGCCTATTCCCGGTATTCCGGAAGCCATGCGCGCATTCACGATGCAGGTGACAAAGCGGTCGATGCTGAACCGAAGTGCAGCCGGAATCAGGGGGGACGTGCTCATCGTCAATCTGCCCGGCAATGCGAAGGCAGTAAAGCAGTGCCTGGATTATCTGCTGCCTGAGATTACCCATGCGGTAGAAGTCATAAAAGGAGAATAGAACGAGCATATGAAAATAACCTACATGAATCACAGCGGATTCGTCCTTGAACTGGAAAAAGCTGTCCTTGTCTTTGATTATTACAGGGGAGAGCTCCCGCTTCTTCCAAAAGAGAAAAGCGTATATGTATTTTCCAGCCACGCTCATCCGGACCACTTCCAGAAGAAAATATTTACGTGGGCCGGAATATACGACGACATAACATATATCTTGTCAGATGACATCAAGGCGGACGGACAGGCGGAGCGTGTCATCTATGCAGGCCCCAGGCAGGAGCTCCAGGTGGATGGCCTGTGCATCAGCACCTTGCGTTCGACAGATGAAGGCATCGCCTTCCTCGTACGTGCGGAAGGGAAGACGATATATCATGCGGGGGATCTGAACTGGTGGCACTGGGAAGAGGAAAGTCCCGCGTATAATGAGATGATGCGGAGAAATTACCAGCACGAGATCGGCAAGCTGGAGGGTGAGGTCATAGATGTGGCATTCGTACCTTTGGATCCCAGGCAGGAAGAGCAGTATTACTGGGGACTTGACTATTTCATGAAGCATACGCATACGAACTGCGTATTCCCTATGCATATGTGGGACAGATACGACGTATACGAGCGTCTGATGGATAATGAGGCTGCCGCAGGCTATAAAGCCAAAGTCATGCATATTACAGAAGATGGACAGACATTTGAAATATAGGAGAGAGATGATATGCACGTAAAAATATATACCGACGGAGCCGCAAGGGGGAACCCGGACGGGCCGGGAGGGTATGGCACGGTCCTGGAATATACAGATTCCAGAGGCATGCTGCACACGAAAGAACTCTCACAGGGGTATAAGAAGACGACAAACAACCGGATGGAGCTCATGGCTGCCATCGCTGGTCTGGAAGCGCTGAACCGGCCCTGTGAGATAGAACTGTACTCTGATTCAAAATATGTGGTGGACGCGTTCAATCAGCACTGGATAGACGGGTGGCTGAAAAAAGGATGGAAGCGCGGCAAGAATGAACCGGTAAAGAACGTGGATTTGTGGCAGCGGCTGCTGAAGGCAAAAGAGCCTCACAAAGTCACGTTCATCTGGGTAAAAGGACATGACGGTCATCCGCAGAATGAACGGTGCGATACGCTTGCAACCACCGCGGCGGACGGAGATGGACTCATAGAGGATGAAGGAATCTGACAGACGTGTATCTTTACAATAAGGATAGAGTATGGTAAAGTATGAGATGCAAGTAAGACAGGTAATCGCAGCTGCGAGGGCCGAAAGGCCGCAGGTGAGGAAAGTCCGGGCTTCACAGGGCAGGATGCCGGATAACGTCCGGTGGAGGCGACTCCAAGGCCAGTGCAACAGAAATGTACCGCCCGGTTCATCCGGGTAAGGTTGGAAGGGCAGTGTAAGAGACTACCGCCTCTCTGGTAACAGGGAGGGCACATGTAAACCCCATCCGAAGCAAGACCGGATAAAGGCATTGTGGCGGCCCGCCACGCCTTAGGTAGGTTGCTGGAACCTGCTGGCGACAGCAGGTCTAGATAGATGATTACCCAACGACATAACCCGGCTTATCGTCTTGCTTGCATATGGACGTGGTATTACGGTACCATGTCTTTTTGTGATTTATGCCCGTGAGCGACGCGCCAAAGCCAAGCTGGCTTGACGTTGGCTGATGATATAGATAAAAAGGTCGAACTTGGAGGAACGATTATGGCAGCAGATCGAGTGGTCAAATTATTGGAAAGGCAGTCGTTTGTATATGAGATACGTGACTGTGAGAGAGAGTTTGAAAGTACGGAAGATTCTATGAAGCTGCTCGGCATACCGGCAGAGAAGATAGCCAAGACGCTTGTATTTGCCGCGCCTATCGGCGCCAATGTAATCATACTGTCAGGAGATGCGAAGATTGATGCTGCCAAGTACGAAAAGCAGTTCAAAGTGAAAAGGGTCGTCCTGGACGAAGAAGACCTGATGGATTACACAGGCTGCAGGCCAGGGGCGGTAAGCCCCATCGCCCTTCCCGGGAAAAGGGCCAAGGTATATATGGACATATCCATTAAGCGCTTCATGGAAGATTACGTGTATACGTCCGGCGGCACAGGCAACAGTGCGGTCGGCATTACCGGCCGGGACTTATATGAGGTGACCGGGTGCAGGCAGTGGATAGATATCTGCAGCGGATGGAAGAGAGAGGAGGAAAGCCGATGAAGAATATCGTAGTGATAACAGGAAGCCCCCGAAAGAACGGCAACAGTGAAAAGATGGCCAATGCGTTCATCAGAGGCGCAGGTAGAAAAGGACACAAGCTTACGACAATCAGTGCCGCAGAGCTTGACATCCAGGGATGCCATGCATGTGAAGGGTGTTATAAGGCCGGAAACCCATGCGTGTATGCAGATGATTTTAACCATATCGCACCGGTCCTGCTGGAGGCAGATGTCATCGTATTCGCAACCCCGCTATACTGGTTTACCTTTCCGGAGCAGATAAAGGCCGTCATAGACCGGTTTTACGCGCTTCTGAGAGGGGAAGCTCCATTCAAAGGGACGAAGGAATGCATGCTGCTCGTCTGTGGTGCAGATAAGAAAGAAGCATTTGCCGGTATCGTGAAGACATATGAGATTATGGCCGACTATCTGGAGTGGAACGACAGAGGGCACGTGATAGCAGAAAATGCAAGCGAAAAAGGAGATGTCGACAAGACAGGAATCCTGGAAGAAATCCAGCGCCTCGGAGAGGAAATCTAAATGTGGGTTTAGTGAAACAGACCGCGGACAGGGAGCCGGGTGGCATCTGCTCCGATGCGTCCGAGGCTCTGACTATTTCACGTAGCCCTAACCCTGCGGAATGCGCGCCGATAGCGGCTTACATCCCGCAGGATAAGGGATACGGAAAGGATTCTCCGCCTCTTCCGCTTACACCTGCGCATCTCCCACCCGGCTCCCCGCCCGCTATCTACTTCACTTAACAAGGTCGAGTGCGGCTGTGTGGCGTTGCTGGCCAGCGGATGGCCGCTGGCTGCGTCAGTTGAGTGATAAAATATCGCAAGCTTAATGTAACACAAAGAGCAGATGAATGATAAGAGTTTTGCTAGTCCAGATGAATCAGGCTGGCGAGTTTGTTCGTTGTTAACATTTGCGGCGAGGCGTACACGCCGTTGCTGCAAGAAGAGCCGGAATCAGGTACGGGGATGTTGAGATAACATCCCCTGCCTGGTTCCGGCTCTTCTTGTATTAGGATTTCTTTTCGACAAAGGGCTTAGCTTGCTTAGCCCTCTATCACTATACTTACACAAACAAAGCACTTCCATCAGCCAATCGTGTTACACAGTCGCCCCCGCCCATGCCAGTAAAGTAGATAGCCGATGGGGAGGTATGGGACAGATGCGAAGGTTTAAGCGGGAGGGACGGAGAATCCTCACCAGATTCCTTGGCTTGTGGGATGAGAGCCGCTATCGGCGAACAGTCCACAGGGTTAGGAATCTGTGTGATAGTCGCAGTTCCCGGACGCATCGGAGCAGATGCCCATACCTCCCCATCGGCGTCTAGTTTACTTAAACCCACATTTCTAACGCTCGTCGTATTTCTCTTCGCAGTATTTGCATCGGTAGATTTCCTTTTCCGGGTCTGTCAGGACAAAGATGTGGTCCAGCTCCTGCTCGATGGAAGTGATACAGCGCGGATTCTTGCATCGGATGACGTTTGTAATCTCTTTCGGAAGCTTTAATGCTTTCTTGTCCACGATCTTCTGATCCTTGATGATATTGATCGTGATATTGTGATCTATAAAGCCGAGGATATCCAGATCTATGAAATCTATCGGACATTCGATCTTGATGATATCTTTCCTCCCCATCTTGCTGCTGCGCGCATTCTTGATGATAGCGACACAGCAGTCCAGCTTATCCAGCTTCAGGTGCTTATAGATATCCATGCTTCTTCCCGCCTGGATATGGTCCAGTACGAAACCTTCCGATATGCTGCCTACATTTAATGTATTTTCAACCATTACAATTCCTCCTAAACTTCAATTTCCAGTAATGTAAGTATGAGAGCCATCCGCACGTAGACGCCATACTGCATCTGTCTGAAATAAGCGGCCCTTGGGTCGCTGTCTACTTCTACAGAGATTTCGTTCACTCTCGGAAGCGGATGGAGGACGAACATATTGTCCGGAGCCAGCTCCATCTTCTTCGCATCCAGGATGTAGAAATCCTTCATACGGACATAGTCTTCCTCATTGAAGAAGCGCTCCTTCTGTACACGTGTCATGTACAAGATATCCAGTTTGGGAAGAGCATCTTCAAGACGGACCACTTCTTCATACGGTACATCTTTGGCATCCAGAACATCATTGCGTATGTAGCCAGGCAGCCTCAGCTCTTCCGGGGATATCAGGATGAATCTGATTCCCGTATATCGGACAAGTGCATGGATAAGCGAGTGGACGGTGCGTCCGAACTTCAGATCCCCGCAGAGCCCGATGGTCATGCCGGAGAGATGCCCCTTTAAAGAGCGGATGGTAAGCAGGTCTGTCAACGTCTGGGTCGGGTGCTGGTGTCCCCCGTCTCCTGCGTTGATTACAGGGATGGAAGAGTGGCGGCACGCTACCATAGGCGCGCCTTCCTTCGGATGGCGCATGGCGCATATGTCAGCATAACATGATATGGTACGGATCGTATCTGACACGCTTTCCCCCTTAGCGGCAGAGCTGGAATCGGCGGTAGAGAACCCCAGGATGCTGCCGCCCAGATTCAGCATGGCAGCCTCATGGCTCAGCCTTGTCCTTGTGCTTGGCTCATAGAACAAAGTGGCAAGCTTCTTCCCCTCACATGCATGCGCATATTTTTCCGGATTGGCCTCTATATCATTAGCCACATCCATCAGTTTATCCAACTCTTCCACTGAGAAATCCAGTGGACTCATCAAATGTCTCATAAAAACCTCCTTATACATATGTCAATAATTCTTCCACAGATTTTCTTCTGGGTACAGCCGGTTCGATATCAGGCCAGCCGACGGCAATCAAGGCGGCAAGCTCCTCCTCCTGAGGTATATGCAGCAGTCCGCTGATACCGTGACCGTCCCAGATTCCCATAATCACCGTTCCAAGCCCCGCCTCATGAGCGGCTAGACAGAAGGACTGGCATGCGATACCTGTATCGAACATCTGCCAGCGGTCTTCCTTATCTGTCGTATAAGAACCGTCGCGCTCAAAACCACAGATACCTTTTACAAAAGTAACTGCAATAAGCATTGGTGCCTGCTTTACAATCTTGGAATTAAATTCCGGGGTAAAATGAGTGGCGATAGTATCAAGAATTGAAGGATCTTCGACTGCGATATAACGGGTAATCTGGCTATTCTTCCAGGACGGCGAATAGGATGCGGTAGATATAAGAGATTCTAACAGAGAATGTTCCACACGTTCCGGCTTGAACCTGCGGATGCTTCTTCGTGTCATGATGCATTCCTTGGTATTCATATCATAATCCTCCCATATTGAAAATCTTTCATATATCATATAATAAATACGAAAGATTTTCAACTTCTGGACAGGATTTTTTCAAACAGCAGTCCGGCGCCGAACCAGAAAGGCGCATAATCGAGGCGGACGAGGCCGTTGATGTTCATAGGAGCCTTGCTGTAATCCCACGGACAGGCATCGATCCTGCGCAAAACAGACCCGGTGATATATTCTCCGATAAAGATACAGCATGTGTATACACCTCCTCTAAGGACCGGGCTTTTGCCTTTCAGGACTTTGCAGACGGGCGAGAGGAAACTGGCCATCCCGTATATCGGGAACATCCAGATCGACGTGCTGCCCATCAGCGTGGGATTCTTTTCTTTATAGGAATGGAGGCCGGTGAATAGGATCTCCATACACCAGCCCGCCGTTCCACAGGAGAGAAAATTATGTTTCATACGTTGTAAGTATGCCAAAGGGCAGTAGATTTTATGCACAAAATGTATTATAATACAGATTAGTTTGCAAGAAGGAGATAGATGGATATGGCAGAGTTGACAGAACTGAGGGAACAGCTGGATGAGATAGACGCACAGATTGTGGAACTGTATGAAAGACGCATGAACATATGCGAACAGGTCGGCGAGTATAAGATCGAGAAAGGAAAGAAGGTATTCGACCGTCAGAGGGAAAAGAACAAGCTGGCAGACGTGGCCGCCAAGGTCAGCAGCGACTTCAATAAGAAAGGGATACAGGAGCTCTATCAGCAGCTCATGTCCATGAGCAGGAAGCTGCAGTACCAGCAGCTTGTGAAGGCGGGCGCACTTGGCCGCCTGCCGTTCATAGAGGTTGCGTCTCTTGACAAGAGCACGGCGCGTGTCGTATTCCAGGGCGTGGAGGGTGCGTACGGGCAGGCAGCCATGCAGCAATATTTTGGAGAAGGCTGCAACTGCTTTCATGTGAGGACGTTCCGGGATGCCATGGAGGCGATAGAAGAAGGCTCTGCCGACTACGCCGTGCTTCCGATTGAGAACTCTTCGGCGGGAGCGGTGAACGAGATGTATGATCTGCTCGTGGAATTCGAGAATTATATCGTAGGGGAGACGATCCTTCCGGTAACACACACGTTGGCGGGACTGCCAGGGACGGAGCTTGCGGATATACAGCGTGTCTATTCCAAGGCAGAGGCGCTCATGCAGACGTCCCGTTTCCTGGATGACCATGCCGACTGGCAGCAGATCAGTGTCGTGAATACGGCAATCGCGGCCAAAAAGATCCTGGAGGACGCGGACCGGACGCAGGCTGCGGTTTGCAGCGCGTATGCGGCTAAGGTACACGGCCTTTCTGTCCTGGTGGACGGAATCAATGATGAGAAAAATAATTTTACAAGATTCATCGTCGTAACGAACCAGAAGATATTCCGCAAAGATGCGGATAAGATCAGCATCTGCTTTGAGGTTGCGCATGAGAGCGGTTCCTTGTATCATCTGCTGTCTCATTTTATCTATAATGACCTGAATATGACGAAGATCGAGTCAAGACCGGTAGAGGGGCGTTCGTGGGAATACCGCTTTTTCGTAGATTTTGAGGGCAGCTTAAGCGACGGAGCGGTTAAGAATGCAATCCGTGGACTGAGGGAAGAAAGCCGGAGCCTCAAGATCCTCGGCAATTATTAGGCAAGGAGCAGGAAAGAGATGAGAACAAATGAATTGATCCTCTACAAACATATGGAACAGCAGCAGATTCTTGATGATATGACGTTCCTTATGGAGAATTATGACAATGAATATTACAACAAAGAAGATATGAGAAGCCTTCTGTTCGATGTGGTGAATGCGCTCCTGGAGCTGGCTGCCAGCCATGGCTTCGAGGGCAACCTGTGGCATGATTACCTCACGTATCTGCTTGCCAGCGATGAAAACGCGTACAGCACGTCCTGTGAGATTGTCGGCGAAGTAGAAGGCAGCATCAACGATGCGGCCCTGCATGACTTTGCGATATTCAAAGAGCTGTTCGACTATGACTTCACATTGCTGGAAAAGGAGCTGGGAGCAGGCTGCCTGGCATTCGTAAGGGATTACAGAGGACTTGGCGAAGAACATGGGAATGTGTTCAACACGAGAATCAGCAGCCGCATATGCGGTCTGGGAAAAGCGCTGGCCGATGTCTCCGGCAGCAGGGAATTCAAACATACGGTAACCCAGTTCTACAAGGAGTTCGGCGTAGGCAAGCTTGGCCTTCACAAAGCATTCCGCGTCGAACATACGGCGGAAGGCGCCGAGATTGTGCCGATTACAAAGATTGCCCATGTCTATCTGGATGACCTTGTCGGGTATGATATCGCTAAAAAGAAGCTGACAGATAATACGCAGGCATTCGTGGAAGGACGGCGTGCCAACAACTGCCTCCTATATGGAGACGCGGGCACCGGCAAGTCCTCATCCATCAAGGCCATCCTCAACCAGTATTATGACCAGGGCCTGAGGATGATAGAGATATACAAGCATCAGTTCCAGGACCTGAATGACGTCATCGCACAGATAAAGAACCGCAATTATAAGTTCATCATCTATATGGACGACCTCTCCTTTGAAGAATTTGAGATAGAGTATAAGTATCTGAAAGCCGTCATCGAAGGAGGTCTGGAGCGCAAGCCGGATAACGTGCTCATATACGCCACCTCAAACCGGAGGCATCTGATCCGTGAGACATTCAAGGATAAGGCGGACCGGGATGAAGAGCTGCACACGAACGATACGGTGCAGGAGAAGCTGTCTCTTGTGGCCAGATTCGGAGTGACAATCTACTTCGGCCGTCCGGAGAAGAAGGAATTCCAGGAGATCGTAAGGCAGATAGCACTTCGTAATGGAATCGATATGCCGGAGGATGAGCTGCTGCTTGAAGCAAACAGGTGGGAGCTGAGCCACGGCGGTCTGTCAGGAAGGACCGCCCAGCAGTTCGTGGATTATCTGCTCGGGATGAGGCGGTAGGAGCTGGATAAAGGCAGCATATAATACAGGAGGATGAGAACATGAATCTGGACAAGGTAGTGCCGGACGGTCTTGCGGTCAGCCGGCCCCATAATGTGATACACGGCTTTGTCAATGGAGCGGCCGTAATCGTGATTCCGCTGGAGCAGAGTGCGCAGTACAAGATAACGCTATACCTTGATGTGGAGAGGAGTACATATAAGGATCAGTTTCTGGCATATGTGAAATCCCTGGAAGAGACCTATCCTTTCGTGAACTATGCAGGATACAACATGAAGAATGCCATCACTGTAAATATAGCGTCGCAAGAGGAGTGGGACAGGGATAACCTGACGCATCTGCTAGAAGATATAACGGCAAAATGTGCGGACTTGCAGATATATAGCTGCTGTGCCGTCTGTGGGTCCACGGAACAGCTTGACATATCCGCGGTCGACAGCCACAGCGAACCACTGTGCAGCAGCTGCTATGCCGGGATTGCAGAAGGTATGATTCAGACCGATGGCAGCAGGAGAAGAAGAGAGCATCTTCCGCTTGGCGTACTCGGAGCTCTCTTAGGAGCAGTCCTCGGCTCTGCCCTTTGGATTGTGATCGGCCAGTTCGGCTTTATCGCCGGCCTTGCAGGATATGCGATCGTATATGGAAGCGTAAAGGGATATGAAAAGGCAGGGGGCACCGTATCGAAGAAGGGAATCATCCTCTGTGTCATATTCTCATTGCTGGCAATAGCGGCGGCCGAATGTGCGTCCTTAGGCATAACCATTTACCGGGAGCTCAAGGCTGACTATTGGATCACGCCGACAGAAGCATTCCAGATGATTCCGGACTTCCTCGGCGTGGAAGAAGTCCGCGGCGGGGTCATAAAGGATCTGGTCATCGGATATGCATTTGCGGTATGGGCAAGCTTCTCTTTTGTCAAAAGCCTGTGGAAGAGGATTCAGGCAGAGACGGCACCGCATGTTATCGAGCGTCTGTAAGAAGAAGCAAAATAAGATGGATGCGTAGCTGATTATAATATTATGGTGGATGTATCATGTGTTAAATGCTATAATAGGTAAAAGCACGCAGGCGGTATTAGTATGAAATGGTACAGATTTCGACAATATAAGAGGGTAAAAAATGTCACAGGACTTCGAGTTCTGTGGCTTTTTTTATATTAGAGGACGAAGCTCGACATTCTGCGGACGAAAAAGGAGGAGAAAGATGAAGAACACGTTGTATGTAATCAAGCTGAAGAAGAATGCGGATAACAAGAAAGGGGCTGCTGCGATTCTGAATAAGGCAGAGGAAAGCTATGAAAGAGAAAGGGAAAATGAATATACGCTGTATGGGCTGAACTACGAGAATTTTAAAGATAAGTACGATGGGGAACGTGATGGTACGGAAGGGATCGTGGCCATGATCTGCTACGAGGAAGAGAACGGGAGATTCTGTAATCAGGAGCTGTATGCGGGCTACTGCGAGGTGGATTCCAAAGAGGAAAGCATGACGATAACATATAAGATGCTCCTGCATCTTGAAGATTCGAACATGATTCATAACCTTTTGGACAAGTTAGACCTGGACCTGAAAGCTGACTATGAAAGCTGCAGTTATGTCATGATCAACCATTTTACAGAATTGATCCGGGCTTTTGAAGATCTGCTGATTAACAGTGGAAAGGCAAAGGGAGAGAAGGAAGAGGAAGAATTCGTGCAGGACGGTACTGAAGAGGAGATGCCTTATGAGCTGCACGAGCTGGCCTGCCATCAGAACGAATGTGTCAGGAGGTATCGCATTAAGGCGGACAGAGACCGGGCGGCATTCCAGAGGGACAGGGAACGGATCGTCAACAGCAAGGCGTTCCGCAGGCTGGTGGACAAAGCGCAGATATTCGGTGCCCAAAAAGGTGACCACTACCGCACACGGATGACACACACGTTGGAAGTAAACCAGATTGCCAAAGCCATTGCGTATGCGCTTGGTCTGAATCTGGACCTGACGGAGGCGATAGCGCTCGGGCACGACCTCGGGCATACGCCGTTCGGACATCAGGGAGAGAGGACGCTGCAGGCGATCTTATCCGGAACGCTTCCGTGCATCGAGTTCCCGGATGATGGAATAGCTTGCAGGACAGGCTGTTTCGGCGGATTCAAGCATAATTACCAGGGGCTGCGTGTCTTAAACAAACTGGAAGAGAAATATGTGGCCCATGAAGGATTGAACATCAGCTGCCAGGTGATGGAAGGGGTATTGAAGCATACGAAGCTGAAAGAAGAGATAAGCATCAGCGACTTTGCCGATAAAGAGACCGTTGCGCACCTGAAACTGGAAGAGCGCTTCACAAGCAGGAAGAAAGGATATTATATCTGTTCCACCCTCGAAGGACAGGCGGTAGCACTGGCGGACGAGATTGCCCAGAGAGGGCATGACGTTGACGATGCAATCTCCTCAGGGCTGATTACGGTGGAAGAGCTGATTGCACATCTGGATCTGGATAAGTATCATGCGATACGGGAAGAGCTGCGGGAAGAGAAGGCCATGTTCGATACATACGAACGTACATACATATCGGACAGAGAATTGATGGCAGGCAGGATGGTATCGGCGATAGTCCACTACTTTATCAATGGTGCGATCTGCTACAGCAGGGATAGGATGGAGGAGTATGAAAGGCCGGCAGACGGCAGCATCGACAAAGAGATCGTCACGCTGTCAAAAGCCGACTGGGACGTGTGCAGATATCTGGAACAGATCATCAACAGGAGGGTGATATCCAGTGCGGAAGTTGCAAGATTCGACCACACCGGGAACAAGATCATCTATGCGCTATTTCAGGATTACTATCGGAATCCGCGGCTGCTCCACAAGGGGACGCTGCAGAGGATATACAGCCATATGCTGCAGCATGAGGATGCCTCGGTCAGAGAGAGTGCCATCCATCTTGGGACTGGCAATATTGGTATCGTGAAGGAAGAGATACAATCTATCGTTGAAGGTGAGATAGGGCTGGAGGATGAGATAGACCTGCCTGAAGACGAATTCGTACGGTTTGAGAAGAGAAAGATACTCGTACGCAATATAACGGACTTTATAGCCGGGATGACGGACAGCTATGCATTACAGGAATACAAACGCCTGCATCCATAACATGACGGTATGAGGAGGAAATGCATCATGAATAAGAAAAAACTATGTATGACAGCAGGGCTACTGCTCTGGAGTGTGGGAAACCACTGCATGGCCTATGGTCTGCTGAGCCGGATAGCAGACAGCGAGTCTGCTCTGTCTTCCGGCTTAATCGTCGTCAGCCTGTATCTGGCAGGAGCCGGACTCATGGGAGCAGCGGTATTTATAGTATTGCCGAAGAGAGCTGTCAAAGATTCTGCCAGAGGACTTTGTTTCCTGGGAGGAGGTTATCTTGTTCTCCAGCTTCTGCTGAGCCTGCCGGCTGGCGGGCTCACATGGGCGATGGGACGGTTGACCAGTCTGGAAAACGCACAGATTAAGGCGGTGTCAGATGTCATGTGCATGATTATACAGGTGCCAATCCGTGCAGGTGCATTGATTCTGCTTCTCTATATCATTACCGGCATCGAGAGGGGACTTAGAGCTGTCATGCCGAAAGCGTCTGCGGCCTGTGCAGTATATACGATAGTACAGGTGGCGTTGAAATGGATGGGGACGAGTCTGGCAGCACTGGCTTTCAGGATTGTACTTTCCGCAGCTGTGACATATGCCCTGTGGCGGTATGTCTACCGTGAATTTAGGAAAGGAGGCGCGGGTGATGAAGCAGCTGAGCAATTGTAGTGTCCGAAGATGTATGAGGCGCCTCCTGGCTATAGCAATGATTCTATCACTTGTCCTGTCCGGGGATGTGCTCGTACTTGCCGGAGAGATTCGGGATAAAGCAGAGGAGGAGATGGCTGAGTGGAAAGAGGAACAGCAGAAGGAAGAGATTAAGAGGCAGCAGCAGGAATATATCGAAGAGAACAGGGCCGGTGATGCAAGGGATAACGATAAAAATCCGGACAATCCGGACGTGTATGCCGAAAGAAAAGCGGAAGCGGACACCGAAGCAGGAAAAGCAGAGGAAACACTTCCTGGCAATGAAAAGATGGGACAGGATGTCATCCGTCAGCCTGAACTGGAAGATGAACGGATGGATGAACTGGAAGCCCGTTACGGCGCCCCGGTAGAAATGTTTGAATATGGAAAAGTCTTTCAGACGGATACAGGCAGCTACAAGTTTATCAGCACGACGGAACCGAATTTGTACCGGAATGAAAAGGGAGAGCTTAAGGAGATTGACAATACCCTCATAGAAAAACAGCAGAGCCGCCGCAGCCGGGGTACAGAACGAACAGATACCACATACTATACGAACAAAGCAAACAGTATGAATATCATGCTTCCGGCTAAAATGACAGAGAACAATGGGATTGTACTTACGGCGGGGAATGGAGAACAGTTAGAGCTTCTTCCGCAGGATGGAGACTATAGCAGGCCGTCTGTACTGGGGAATGCAGTCTTATACAATGATGTGTCGGAGAACGTAGATATACAGTATACCGTAAGAGGTGACAGTGTAAAGGAAGATATTATTCTGAGAGAAAAAGAAGCATGTCATAGTTTTTCCTATGCTTTCTCCACAGAAGAATATGAAGCTGCTCTGGAAAACAACGTAATAGCTGTCTGGAAACGAGGAGTTAAAGCGCCGGACAGGGAAGTGCTTTTTTACCTTACGGCGCCGTTAATGACTGATGCGTCAGGGTCTGGAAGTGCAGGAATCGTAATGGAGCTTGAGGAGACCGGCGGACGGTATGTCCTTACAGTGACAGGAGATGAAGAATGGCTGGCATCTGAAGAAAGAGTATATCCGGTCAAGATAGACCCTACCATCACAATTCCTGCTGAAAAGCTGTCCGTCGTGACAACTACGAGCAAGACAGGTAAATATGCAGCTTCTGCGTTTGGATACGTAGGATATGCCAGTGAAGCGGTGACGGGAGTAAAGGGTGGTGATCTGGGCAAGACACGGATGTTCTTCCAGCTCAACTATAATATGAAGAAGCTCATACCGGAGGAGGCGGTTGTACAGAGTGCGTATCTTCACATGTATGAGTATTCTGCCTATGCAAGTTCTGCAACTTATGCCTGTTACCGGCTGAAACAGAACTGGACCCCTGCGTCAATCTCATGGGAGAATTCTGTCGGTATCGGCAGGGAAATTGCCGGAGAAAATGCCACGGTAAGAGCAGGAAATGGTTGGAAGAGCTTTGATATCCGCCAAAGTGTGAACGACTGGTCGACAGGTATCGCGCCTTCGTACGGCCTGATGGTGATGGCGCAGGACGAGACACAGTGGGGAGCGGCATTTTTCACCCCGGACTCCAACAGTTCCGTCCAGCCTACATTTACGCCTGACAAGAAGCCTTATATCGAGATTAACTGGGTATATCCGAATCCCGTAGACCCAGCGTACTCCCTTGATAAGACGACGGTGAACCTGCGCTCCATGATTGATTGTGACATGAGTGGCAGACTGGCCTTCCAGGGTGTGTTTGCAGACGGGCTTGCGACACCGGAATCCGTAGTTACGTACCAATTGAATGATACTTCTAAAAAGTATGGTGCCAATGTATCGGCGGGACATACAAAGCGATATCCGAACAGTGAAGCGTTCGAAGGAGCTTTTTCAAAGACTACCACAAGATACCGGGACAAGCAGGGGAACTGGCAGACGGTATATCCATTTGTGGATCCGGACTATAATGTCTTGTACCAGATAGAGGCTTCTGCTGCAAAGAACGGAAAGACAGGACAAAAATCATCATCTGACAGATTCACAGTATATAAGGTGAAGCAGTATGACACGTTGCCGAAAATCGCAAGCTATTATGGGATACCCCTCAGCCAGATTAGTTTTGACAATCGGGTACAGGATATGCTGCTTACGGCTAACAATACGCTGTTCATCCGCAATCCAAAGAAGAACGCCGAGAAGCCTTACAATCCTCCGCCTCTGGATGACAAAGCAAAGGCACAGATAGATGCTCAGCTTATGGGAAGAGGGCTTCATTGTGAATTCGGATTTGAACCTGTGAATCTGAATACAGGTAATTTTTATCTGACACATACGGATGCATCTGTTCCGGACTTTGCAGGAGAGTTTTCCGTAGAAAGGAATTATAACTCCAAAGGTGCCTCATATATAAGCCCGTTCGGACGGGGATGGCAGTTCTCTTACGGCGAATATCTGTCCAAAATGGAGGACGGTACGCTTATATATACACGGGGAGACGGCAGCTCCCTGTATTTTGCGGAGACAGAGGAAGGAGTCTATAGTTGTCCGGAAGGCTATGATTACGATTTAAAGCGAATTAAGACAAGAGAGAAAGAGTATGACTTTGGTACAGGTAAAGTCAAGTATCCGGTATACGAATATGAGATAACAGATACAGATAACGTAGTGCGGCGGTTCGACTGCTTTGGCAGCATGACAAAGTTAACGGATGAAAAGGGCAATGCTACTGTACTGTCCTACGATAAGAACTATAATCTTACCGCTGTGACGTCTCCGGCCGGGAGCGTATACGGATTCGCAATGACAGAGGACGGCAAGGTGGCTCAAATTGCGCTTCCAAACGGGGGAAAACTGTCCTACGCTTATGACGATGATGACAACCTCATTCGTTACACGGACGCATGCGGGTCGGTTACACGTTATGAGTACGATGATATGCACTGCATGACTGCATGGTATGACGGAAAAGATAATTGCATTACCACTAATGTTTATGACAGCGAGGGCCGGGTCATCCGACAGAAGGATGCCAACGGATATGAAGTGGTTCTCACCTATGATGAAGGGAAGACGGTCGCTGTAGATGGCAACGGAAATAGAACAGTCTATACGTATGACGACCAGTTCCGCACTACGTCTGTTCTCCATGCAGATGGGACAAAAGAGAAAAAAGTATATGACGAGAACCGGCTCGTGCAGGAGACTGACGAAATGGGGCATGCGGTTAGCTACGCATACGATGCCGACGGGAATATAACGAAAGAGACGCTCTATGACGGAACTGTCAGAACGTATATGTATGATGGGAAGCAACATCTGCTCAGTGAGACGGATTACGGCGGAACAAAGACGGAATACAGTTATGACAAAGCTGGCAATCTGACAACGGTCAAGAAGGCAGGCACAGAAGTGGAATCTTGTACCTATGACAGCAGAGGCCGTATCACTTCCCGGACAGATGCAATTGGGAATACGACCCGTTATGCTTATGAAGGGGCGTGGCTTAAAAGCATAACAGATCCGCTTGGCAGCAGGACGTCATTTACCTATAATGCTATGGGGCAAGTGACTGGAAAGACTGACGGGAACGGGCATACTGTGCTGACAGGTTATGACGTTGAGGGGCGGATAATCCGGGAGACAGACGGCGCGGGAAATACCGTAACTTATATGCTGGATGCAAATGGACAGGCAATCGCCTCGGAAGATGCCAATGGGAATATGACAACTTTCGTATATGACGGTCTCGGCAATCTCGTATCCGGAAGTGATGGAGAAGGAAGTTCGTTTTCGTATGCATATGATGGAAACGGCAACTGTATCAGGGAAACGGATGCAAAAGGTAAGGTGGCGGACAAGACATATGACAGCAGGAACCGGCTGACAAGCGAAAGTGATGGGGCGGGAAATACGATTACGTATGAGTATGATGCAATTGGCAATGTCATAAAAGAGACAGATGCTAAGGGCAGCAGCATGTATTACACATATGATTACGTATCCGGTAAAAAAGCATCCGACACGGATGAAAGCGGCGCATCTATTACATATGAATATTCGTCGGATGGCAGGCTTCTCGTACAGCAATATCCGGACGGTACGAAAGAGACATATGAATACGATGCGTTCGGCCAGGAGATAAAGCGTACGGAAGTGAATGGTCTCGTAATCAAGAGCTCTTATGACGCGGCAGGCAATCTTACAGAGATAGACAAGGAAGGTGTGACAGCTTCCTTCGATTATGATGCTACAGGCCGCCTGACAAGGATCCATTATCCGAATGGTGGTACGGAAAGATATGACTATGACGGAGCAGGCAACATCGTGTGTGAGACAGATCTGCTTGGCAATGAGACGCACTACGAGTATGACGGAGCAGGCCGTCCCGTTAAGAAGACAGATGCCACGGGGGCGGAGACAATCTGGAGTTATGACGGCAACGGGAATCTCACCTCTGAGACGGACGGCAAAGGAAATACGATAAAGACAGAATATAACGTTTACAACCGTCTATCTGCTGTCACAGACAGTCTCGGGTACCGAACGGTCTACGATTATAACGAGAACGAAGAACTGACGGCCGTCACAGACGCCTCAGGGAGAAAAACTGCATATGAATACAACGTGCAGGGCCTGCCGGTTAAAGTGACGAATGCTGCCGGCAGCAGTTATGAGATAACATATGATGCCAATGGCAATTATACGTCCATAGTAGCGCCAGACGGAGGCAGGACGTTATATACATATAACAGGTTGAACCAAATTGTAAAGGAAGAGGACAGTGAAGGACTAACCGTAGAGTACGCCTATGATGTAAACGGCAATGTGACGAAGCAATGGGACAACAACGGAGGCAAAAGCGAATATACATACGATGTGGCCGGCCATATCCTCACAGAGACGGATGCGCTTGGACAGACGACGGCTTATACCTATGATAAATACGGCAACCTTGTCAGGCTGACGGAATCCGATGGCAATGAGACATCCTATACCTATGATGTCATGGGCAACGTAAGCTCCATAACAGATGCCGAAGGAAAGTCCATCTTATACACATATGATAAAAAAAGCCAGCTTATCAGGAAAGAAGAAGGAGGGCGCGTTGAAGAGTATGCGTATGACGAGGCGGGGAGGCTCTTAACAGAGAAGGATCCGTCAGGCGGGGAGACAAGCTATACGTATGATAAAACGGGAAATCTGCTGACCGTTACAGATGCAAAGGGAGGCACGGAGATATACGATTATGACGCGGCCGGGCATGTCATCGGGCAGACAGATGCCAACGGTAATCTTACTACGATGGAATATGATGAGATTGGACGGATTCTGGCCTCTGTGTCAGCCGAGGGAGGCAGAACGTCCTATTTATACGACAGCACGGGCAGCCTTTCGTCCTATACGGATATGGAGGGGGCCGTCACATCCTATGCCTATGACTGTATGGGCCGTGTTACGGAAAAGACGATGCCGGAGGGAGGGAGCTATACTTATAAGTATGATACACATGGAAATGTGCTGGAAGAAAGGACGCCGGAAGGAGATGTGACTACTTTTGAATATGACCGCTATGACCAGCTCGTGAAGCGGACACTTCCAGGGAAGGCAGTCTATGGCTATGCATACGATGCGCTCGGACGGATAACGCAGATGAAGGCGCCGGAGAACGGGGAGAAGACTTATACATACGACCGGTCCGGCAATCTGGTTCGTGAGGCCGACCAATCCGGCAGAACCGTAAAGTATGCTTATGATAAGATGCACCGTCTGACCCAGACAAGCAATCCTCTGAATCAGAAGACATCCTACACGTATGACGAGCATGGTAACCTGAACAGCATCGTGACGCCGCTCGGAAATACGACCGGATATGAATATGACGCCTTGGACAGAATCCGGAAAGTAACAGAACCAGCCGGAAAGGTTACGGAACTTGCGTATGATGCGGCGGGAAATCTGAAGCACATGGAGGAATATGGAGGAAAGAATCCAAGTGCTGGAAAAAAAGACAGACGCATTACGACTTATACGTATGACAAGGCGGGGAACAAAACTTCAGAGACGAACCCTCTTGGCGAGACGACGGACTATCTATATGATGCCATGAACCGTATCGAGGAAGAGACGGATGCTGCAGGCCATAAGACAGGTTATGAATACGATAAAAACAGTAATCTGACGGAAATCATCGATGCAAAAGGGGGAGAAGTAAGGCTTGCTTATGACGGCAATGGGAATCTGACCGGGCTGACGGACGGAAGCGGGAGGAAAGCCGCTTATGCTTACGACCGATCTGACCGTCTCATAGAGGCAGCAGTCGGTGTGGGAACAGAAGAAGCAGCATCTGTTCGGTATGTGTATGACGGACGGGATAATCTTGTATCCCGCACGGACGGCAATGGGTATACCACCAGATATGCTTATAATCTTCTCGACCAGATGACGTCTCAGACGAATGCGCTTGGACAGAAAGAATCATATAAGTACGATGATAACGGCAGATTATCACAGGTGAAGAGAGCATCCGGCCGGACGATACAGTATGAGTATAACAAGCTGGATGAACTGACAATGAAAGAATATTCTGAGGAAGATGAAGGAGAAGTTCTTTTTGCCTATGACCAGGATGGCAGAAGGGTAAGTATGAAGAATCTGGCAGGAAGCTCTGTGTATACATATGATGATGCAGGCAGGATTACCGGTGTGAAAGGTGGAGACGAAAGTATCATCCTATACCATTATGACGATTATGGGAATATCAATGAAATCATATATCCCGATGGCAGCAGCGTGGCTTACACGTATGATAAGCTGGATTGCCTTACTGCTGTCACAGACCGCAGTGGGGAGAAGACATCATACAAGTATGACGCGTCAGGCTGTATGACTCATATAAAACGTCCAAACGGTACGGAATCTGTCGTGACTTATGATGAGCTGAATCAGTTGACGGGTATAGAAAATCTTGACGTCAATGGAAAAGTCATATCTGCATATAGCTATATGTATGATTTGAGTGGTAACATATTGATAGAAATTATCCGGCAGGACGGCAACACGACAAAGTGGGAGTACGGATATAATGAAAGGGGAGAACTTCAAAGTGCAGTCGCTTCTGGTGCGGTGAGCGAAACGATAACGTATGGATATGATAAGGCAGGAAATAAAGTGCGTATCACCCGTAGTGCAGAGAATGCCGGCAAGCATCTGGAACAGTCTGTAAAAGAGAACCGTTTCAGCCCGGTGAACCAGCTTCTGGATAGTCGTGACAGTAAGGCAGGAATAACGACATATGAGTATGATATGGACGGGAACCTGATACGGGAACTTGGACCGGATGAAGAGATTCTGACTTACAGCTACGACACAGAGAACCGCCTGCGCGCTGTAAAAGATAACAGAAGCCTGCTCCAATCAGCTCTTTATGACGGAGACGGTAACCGGATCTTTGTCGTGAACCGCAAAATAGTGTCAGAAAATGAGCCGGTCTTTAAAAAGGGCAGCATAGGAAGTGAAAAGGAAATGGATAATGACGTCCCGGAGGAGGGCAAGGACGCTGAATCAGGGCGCTCTGGCAAGAGGTTGAATCTGGCGGACGGTGAATCCGAAAGCGAAGAGAAGGTTGGATTCTGCTACGGCTTCTTCCAGAACCTGTCCCAGGGATTCTCTGTCACAGATTTCTCTGTCAGTGACGCTCTCCATCGCTATTGGGATAAAATTTCAGGCTGGGTGCATGTCCATATTCTCGGCGATGAACCGGATGAAGAAGGAATTGTAAAGAACCCGGTAAAAGTGCTGCCGGAGCCTGAAAAGACAGACACATTGCCAGAGACAGGGGAAGAAAGGAAGGAGGAATTGTACGATACAGTACTGATACCCTATGGCATAGAGGAAAGAGACTGGGATACATATGAGGCGACCATGTATATCAATGACGTGAATCGTGAATACGCGGAGTCGTTGATAGAGTATGGAACATCAGGAAACATCAAAGCAGTATACGAGTATGGGAGCCAGCGTCTGAGCAGGGAGAAAGAAAATAAGACGGAGTATTACATGTACGATGGCAGAGGATCGGTCGCAAACCTGACTGGCAGACAGGGCACGAATATGTTATCTTATAGCTATGATGTATATGGGGAGGCATCGGCAAGCGCAGAGACGGACAACCCATATACATTTAACGGAGAGTACACAGATGCCCTGACCGGAAACCAGTATCTCCGGGCGAGATATTACAATCCCCAGACAGGCAGCTTCCTGACAGAAGACAGCGAGCTTGGAAAGCTGCTGGAGCCTGTGACGCAGAACCGGTACACCTATGCTGGAAACGACCCGGTGAACATGAAAGACCCAAGCGGCCACGGCTTCCTGAGCAACGTGGCAAAAAAGATTGCCAAAACAGCCGACAAGGTCAAGGCATACTATGGAATCAAGCCGAAGCCAAAGGTAAAGAGCAGCAGGAAGTCCTATACGGTGGGCAAGGCACAGAACAGGAAGAGCGGATACGGAAGCATCTATGCCGGACCGGAATACGGAGGCTATTCGGCATATCTGAAGAACCGTGGGCGCAGCAGCCAGATGGGGCTTGGCGAAGCGGTGCGCAACGTGGTACGGATAGGCAGCAAGCTGGTGGCCAGGTATGAGGCAAAGAGCTGCACGACAGCGGAGAAAGCCAAGAAGCAGAAAGGCGGGGCAAGTGCGGGCGTACTGGTCGGATCAGCAGTCGGGAATCTGCTGTGGAACTCCGGGAAGGCAGCAGTCGTGAGCGGGGCCGTACGGGCGTCAGGGTCCGCACATGTGATAGTTGGAGGAGTGGTAGCCGTAACCGTCTGGTGGATGAATCCGATAGAGGCAGGCGAGTCTGAAGAGGACGTAGAAAAGGCACAGAAGAAATGGGAAGAGGCGGAGAAGAGTAAGGGAGATAGTGGAGCTAAAGAGAAAACAAAAGCCCAGAAAGAACGTGATAAACTTTTAGAGGGAGCAAAGGATACAACAGAGAAAAAAGGCAAAAGTAAGAATTATGAAAAAGGTGGGGGTGACCAAAAAGCCCAAGAAGATTTTAATAACTTGGATTTAAAAGATGTAAAAGATATAAATACAAAATACGGTCCAGGTAAACAAGGGATAGATAGTGATGGCAATTCTGTTATTTATCGACCCGGTAGTGAAACGGGAGGCCCAACAGTTGAAATACAGTTGCCCGGAAATAATAAAATAAAAATTAGATATTAATAGTGGAGGTACGATGGAAAATTGGAAAGTAATTAATAAAGGATACATACCAAAAGGAAAGTATTTGGCAGAATTAAAAAACGGAGAAGAAGAGGGATTAATCATTCTGCTGGAAAGTAATGAATATTCTGTTAAGATGGATTTTGGTTTAGCATCAGCGGTAAGAATGTTTGATGAGGGAATATTATTGCAAGAAGGTATATTTGATGAAGAACAAATCGTTAAGTATAAAAAGGACAATTTTTCAAATACAATTTACAAGATAGTAGATGGAGAGTTTGGAAATGAAGTAAAAAAAATAAGTGGTGAAATGTATGATGTCCTGAATCTTGAACATTACTTAATTATTACTTTGAATTATGTAATTGAAGTAATTTCACAAGGAGAGCCAGAGATAAATGTAATTCCAATTGATGATAACATGGGTGTTGAATAGTAAAGCTTGCCAGAACAGCCGACAAGGTCAAGGCATACTATGGAATCAAGCCGAAGCCAAAGGTAAAGAGCAGCAGGAAGTCCTATACGGTAAGCAAGGTATAGATTATAACCATACAGATAATGGTTCCGATAAAGTCCCTCATAGACATGACTGGGACTGGAGTGGTGATAATGCTGTTAGAAAATAAGGAGGCAAGATATGAATTACAAAGAGATAGAAACTGAAGAAGATATAAAAGAGTTGATGGAAGAATTTTGTTATTTTCATGATAGTTGTATAAAAGAAATGAATTATGTTAGTGGGTGCTATGTTGACGTTAATAGAGCGATGCAACCGATTAACGTGAATCGAACAGTTGAAATTATTTTTCAAAGCCAAATGTCAGATTGTCGTACAATACAAGTACAATTTGATAAAATTAAAAAACTAAATTTAGAGCCACGTGATGAAGAGTATGACGCTATAATTTATGGAGCCTCGTTAATTAAAGTCAATATGACCTTTTATTGGAGTGAATGGGAAAACTTAAAAACAGAGGATATTAATTCGAGTAGAGGAACATGGATAGCAGCAGAGAGGATCAGATGGAAGAAATTAAATGATTCTGGTATATATTAAATAATTATATTTATATATAATATGTCATCAAGTTAGTAAATTTTTTATATAAATATAGTTTTAACAGAGGAGTGTGGCAAGATGAAAGTATACTTACTTCAACATAGTTATGAATATGAGATTTACGAAGATATAAAAGCAGAGGAGACAAAAATTATTGGTATATATAGCTCTCGAGAAAAAGCAGAGGAAGTTAAAGAGAAATTTAAGATGAAAAAAGGATTCTGTCGATTTTCAGATGATTGTTTTTATATTGATGCATATGAAGTGAATCAGGATAACTGGACGGATGGATTCGTAACTTGAGATAGCGAAAAGGACACTTGGATTGAGTGATTCTTTCTTGCAAGATCTCTATTAGTAGACTTATACTTATATCCTTTTGTCTTCTCTAAACAATAAAAGGGGCGTACCCGTCAAGAATGTATACACCACGGAAGTGGCTTGTTCTTAACGGGTACGCCTTTTTAGTGTAGTTTTGTAAAAGAGGATTATTTGTTATCAGGCATGGTCTAGATTAGTTTCTCAAAAGTGGCATTAGACGCTTGTTTAAGGTATTTTTCTTTCAAGCAATGGATTGTTTGGTGTAATATAAAGGATGGCACAGATTTCGTGCAAAAAGATACAGAGCAAGAAATAGCAATGATGTAGATTCTTATACGCAGGGTCGTTGATAGAACGTGGAACATCAGGAAACATCAAGGACATGTACGACGGCAGAGGTTCGGTTGCAAACCTGACTGGCAGACAGGGAACGAATGTGTTATCTTATAACTATGATGTATATGGGGAGGCATCGGCAAGTGCAGAAATGGACAACCCATATACATTTCACAAAGGGTACACAGACGCCCTGACCGGAAACCAGTATCTCCGGGCGAGATATTACAATTCGGCTAATCCCTATAGCAGCAAAAAAGCCGTAAGATTGACGCTATAAGTAACGGTAAGGCGGAAAGGAGTGATTTTCAATGGCGAATATATTGATTGTTGAAGATGAAAAGAATATGCAGGACATCATTGCCACGTATATGCAGCGGGGCGGACATACCTGCTTCACCGCGGACGATGGTGTGGACGCCTTGATGGTATTGAAAAACAATCCGATGGATTTTATGATACTGGACGTAATGATGCCCCATCTGGACGGCTTTTCCGTCTGCAAAATGGCACGGGAAATGAGCAATATGCCTATTATCATGCTGACGGCCAAAAGTGGTGAAAACGATAAGCTGAAAGGCTATGAATATGGGGCCGACGACTACATGACAAAACCTTTCAGCCCCAAAGTATTGCTTGCTAAGGCAAACGCCCTGCTCCGCCGTTCTTCCTCTGCCCCTCTTGACGCATTGAACTTCGGAAAGATAACGGTAGTGCCGTCCTCCCACAAAGTATTCATAGACGGAAAGGAGATTGCTCTAACCCACAAGGAATATGAACTGCTGTATCTCTTCATGGCAAACCCGGGACAGATATTCACCCGCGACCAGCTGCTGAACAGAATATGGGGATATGACTTCGGGGGAACCACCCGGACAGTAGACACCCATATCAAAACCTTGCGGCAGAAACTAGGCAACGAAGGGAAACATATCGTTACCCTCATCCGCTCCGGCTATAAATTCGAGGTAACAGTATGAAATTAAATGATAATTTTTCACTGCGGACAGTCCGTAAAAAGATACTGATGGTATCTAAGCTGGCCGGTATGCTGCTTATCCTTTCATACATCCTTGCAACAAGGCTGGAAATGGATCCTGATGTTTCATTTGCCGTCTGGTTCCTTTTTGTACTTGCCACTGTTCTTGCTGTCGATTTCCTAATGGGGCGATTTATTTCAAAGCCCATTTCAAAGCTCAATCAAGCGGCCCGGAAGATGGCGGAGCTGGATTTTTCCGTCCCTTGCGCTATTGCCACCAATGACGAATTTGGGGAACTGGCTTTCAGCATCAATACGATGGCTGATAATCTGCAAGAGGCCCTTGCACGACTAGAAGCAGCTAATATGCGGCTTGAACAAGATGTGAAGCAGGAGCGGCAGCTGCTGGCCGAGCGCAAAGAACTGGCAGACCAGCTTTCCCATGAGATGAAAACACCGCTTGGCGTTATCCGCGCCTACGCCGAGGGATTACAGGACGAACCTGACGAGGGCAAGAAGCAGAAGTATTCGGAGATAATCATAACGGAAACAGAACGAATGAGCGGACTGATCACAACACTTTTAGATTTATCCGCATTGGAAACCGGAACTTCGCGGCTTAACCCGGAACGGTTTGACTTCGTGGAATTTCTGGAGACCGTCGCCGGGCGGCTGCTGATTGATGTGCCGGATGCCTGCTATGAATTGCATTACGAACTGCCAGAGCACAAGGTCTATGTCTATACGGATAAGTCCCGTATGGAGCAGGTGCTAGATAATCTGATTGTCAACGCAAAAAAGAATGTCATTTCAGACGGTATTTTGAAGCTGACCTTGATGGAGCAGGCGGGGACACTATATTTTTCCATCTATAATCAGAGTCCTCCCATTCCCGAGGAGAACCTGCCAAAACTGTGGACAAAATTTTACCGGGACAGCAATTCCAAATACAGTGGCTCCGGTCTGGGTCTTGCCATCGTCGCGCAAATTCTGTCCATGCAGAAATTTGATTTCGGCGTGAAAAATTGTTCGGATGGGGTCCAATTCTATTTTTCTATTCCATCCGTCAATTAAAAATGTATTTATAAACGGCTCTGCTTTTACTTAAAAGGCAGGGCCATTTCTGTTTATTGGATTTCACGCCAGCTTCACACCGGGCTCACACCGACTTCACCTAATTTTCGTAAATTCATCTCAAGAAGAGGGCAGTCGGCTCTCGCAGATAAAGGAGGGAATCCTATGACATTTTTAGGTTTGGAGTGGTACTGGTGCCTGGTGATTGTAGCGGTGCTGGCAATCTCTGTCCCGTTGAAGATCAAGTTCGTGAAGTGGTGGAACAAGCGGGAACAGGAGAAGAAAAAGGAACAGCACGGGAAATGGGGTGAGGATGAATGATTGAAGTAAAAGATTTGACGTATTCCTACGGCAAAGACAAACAAGTGCTGCAAGGTCTGAACTTTTCCGTGGAAGATGGAGAAATCTTTGGCTTTCTGGGACCGAACGGCTCCGGGAAGTCAACGACCCAAAAAATCCTGACCGGAATCTTGAAAGGGCAGGCTGGCAAGGTATCCCTGTTCGGGCAGGACATTTCTGCGGCACATACGCAGGAGTTTTTTCAGAAAATTGGAGTATTGTTTGAGTTTCCATATCTGTATGCCAATTTGAGCGCAGTTGACAATCTCAGATATTTTTCTTCTTTCTATCCGAAAGAGCAGGTGCGCAGCATCGAGGATGTATTGGATGAATTGGAATTTAAGCCGGATTTCTTGAAAAAGCCTGTTTCGTCCTACTCAAAGGGTATGCGGCAGCGGGCAAGCATGGCGCGGGCGCTGATCAGCAATCCCAGGCTGCTGTTCCTGGACGAACCGACCAGTGGGCTTGACCCGTCCGGTGCTGTTTTATTCCGCAGAATCATTGAGGAAGAACGCAGGAAAGGAACAACGGTATTTTTGACTACCCACAATATGCTGGATGCCGATCTGCTGTGTGACAGGGTGGCCTTTCTGTCCAATGGCAATATCATGGCACTGGATACGCCCAAAAGCCTGAAAGAGCAGAACAGCAATCACCGCGTGAGGATTGACTATCTGTACCGGGGGAGGAGAGAAGAACAGATGATTGAGGCCTCGGAATTAGAGGCGGGCATTCCCTTTGCACATGACGAGATTATCAGCGTCCATTCACAGGAGCCGACGCTGGAGGATATGTTTATCAAATATACGGGAAGGGGGCTGTCTTGATGTGGAAAAGCCTTTGTTCCCTGTTCAAAAAAGATTGCCGGATGATGGTTTACGGGAAATTTTTCCTCATGTCATTGGGCTTTTTAGCCCTTTACACCCTGTACGTGAACTTTGGATATATCAAATTCATGGAAGCGAAAGCTTACAATGTGTACCTATATGACCCTGTCGGAACGCAGACAACAGTATCTACGCTGGTTCAGAGAGTCTCATCAAAAGAAGCGCTTGACACGATCTTGCTCAAAGATACCGATGGCGTGGGCATAGATGCCAGCACCGGGGAGCCACAGCTTATACTCTATGAGGCATCGGAACATGCAGACCGTCACCGTATTGACTACGCGCTTTCTCTCCTGCAGCCGTCAGGGAATTACAGCGCCGAGGTGATTGGCTCTAATACGCCGGAACAAAAGGCGAGGAAAGAGATTACCTGTGAACTGCTGTTTTTTGAAATTGCGGCTGTTGGATTTTTAGGGATTGCGGCTGTGCTGTTCAAGGAAAAAGACATGGGTGTTATCCGTGTCCATGCTATTGTGCCCTTGCGTAAGAATCTGTTTGTCCTGTCTAAGCTGGCAATCTTTCTGCTGTCGGATCTTGTCTTTGCGGTACTTCTCACCGTGCTGAATGTTGGACTATTGGAGACCGCAGCCATATTGCCAGCGGTGCTGTTGCAAACGGCGCTCCTGTCCTTGGTCATGGCCTTGACCGGGCTGGCCTGCGCCCTGCTTTTGAAAGATTTCCGACAGTTTACATTGGGCTATCTTCTGATTGCGATTTTTGTGGCTACCCCGGTGTTTTTGTCTGCTAATACAGCGGTAAAGCTGGATTGGATACAATATCATCCGTTCTATCATATGTATATGGGCCTGAAAAATGCTTACTTTGGAACTCCCACGGATAGCTATGTCTACTATCTGGGGTGTCTGGCTGCAATTGCGGTATTATTCGCGGGCGTACAGTGCGCGTTCCGCAGGGAAATGGGAAAGGAGAGCTGAATATGAAAGGATTACGCTATCAGTTGAAAAGCGTGCTGCGTGACAAGTTTTGCCTGATGACCTTTTTATTGCCCATTGTCGTTGCGGCCGCTTTAAACTTTGTCGGCGCAATTGACTTCACTACGCTGGGGGAGTTACATTTTGGAGTTCTGCAAGGCGGTTTGCCGACGCAAACAGTTTCATGGCTGGAACGGTATGGCCCGGTGACGGTATATCAAACGATGGAAGAACTGACTGAGGCAGTCATAGAGCCGTCTACAAATCTAATCGGTGTGGAGGCGGATGGAAGCGGCATCAAAACGATGCTATCCGACGACGAGCTGGATATATTCCGCCAAACGGCGGATACGCTCCCGGACCTATACGAACAGCGACATGGCACCGGGCAGACAGAGGTCCACATATTAGAACGGCCCGATGTGATGGCTGGATTTCAAGATATGTTTATTGCTGTTACATTGATTGTCGCAATGTTTATGGGATGCACCTTTAACGCTATGAACATGATTTCTGAAAAGGAGGACGGCGTTGCATATATCAACGAGATATTGCCAATATCCCACAGCCAATATATCTTGCAGAAGCTCTCTGTCGGCTTTATCTGCGGGTGCCTGTCCTCCGTTATTACGGTTTGTATCTGCTTCCGGCTAACTTTAAAAAATGCGGCTCTTATGCTGGTGCTCATTGTCCTTTCCGCATTTGTGGCCGCACTGATAGGCTTATTCATCGGAAGAACATCCAGCGGGCTGATGGTTGGCGTGGTTTATATCAAGATTGTTATGATTTTCTTTATGGCTGTACCAATCTTACGTTTTCTTGTGGGAATCCGTCAGCCGCTTCTTTCAGCAGTCTGCTACCTTGTCCCCTCGCAGGCGACATTCGAGGGAATAATGGACGTATCGACCGGCAGCGGGGCGGCGGTGGTAAAAGATATTTTCATTCTTTTGGCTCATTGTATCGGATGGTTCCTGTTTTATGTCGGCCTCTCCGTACATCAGAGAAAAAATGCATGAACGTTCTGACCTTATTTAATCCACTTCCTCAATCGCAGAGATATCGGAATCTATCACAAGGGAATAGTTCGTGTAATATATTACGAAGCCCGGCTTTGCTCCATTTGGCTTTTTGACATGTTTCTTTTCTATATAATCAATCTCCACCTTGTCGCTTCCGCGGTTTTTGGAGTAATACGCAGCCAGCCTGCCGGCCTCTTCAAACGTAGTGTCGGGAAGCTCATTTCCCCCGCTTTTCACGATGACATGGGAGCCTGGGGCGCCTTTGGCATGGAACCACCAGTCGTTTCCGTCCGCAAAGTGGAAGGTCAGCTCATCGTTCTGAAGATTGTTTTTCCCTACATACATGTGGAAGCCGTCGCTTGAGAGGTAGTGCAGGGGCTTGCTTGTCAGCCTGATTTTCTTTTTCGTATATTTTCTTCGTATATAACCGGACTGGGTCAGCTCTTCCTTGATCTGCAGCAGGTCGTCCTCATTTTGCGCGATATCGAGGGAATTGCTGATAGATTCCAGGTATCTTATGTCATCGGCGGTCTCCTTTATGAGGCCGCTCAAAGCTTCAAACGTACGCTTCTGCTTATTGTACTTGTTAAAATACCTCTGGGCATTTTCCTGAGGGGTGAGATTCTTATCCAGCGGAATGGTCACATCTTCGTTCGTGTAGTAATTGAGGGCGGTAAGCTCAGAAGCGTCCTCCGGCAGATGATAACCGTACGTGTTGATCAGCTCGCCGTATACTTTGAACTTATCCCGGCTTTCCGTATCTCTTAACTGCCGCTGCTGCAGGTCATACTTTTTGCGGCTGCGCTCCAGCGCGGTCTGGACGACGTGTCGCAGATCCGCAGACTTCTGCCGGATACGGGTCATCGCATTTTTGGCTGCATAATAGGTACCGAGCAGTTCAGAGACAGAGGAGTATTCCTGCCGCCGGTATGCTCCGTAATGGCTGAGCAAAAGGGCGGAGAAGTCCTTCGGGTCACTGCCGCTGTAATAGATGGCCGGTGCAAAGGTCTTATTCTGCACTTGCTCGAAATAATAGCTGAACTGCCTGTACAGGTGTGTCATCATATCATCCGACAAGTCTCTGGCGGTCATGGACGAGTCCAGTCCGGCCAGATGGCACACTTCTTCCGCCGCAACGGGGCTGATACCGGTAAAGCATAGATAGAGCGCCTTTCCGATTGGCGCCGGCCTGCTCTTTAATAAGGTGGCAAAGGAGCTCTTATCCGTATCCAGAGGATCCTGCTTTTCCATCGTGTCCGGTATAAAATACGGGCGTCCCGGCAATACTTCACGCACGGAACTCATCTGGGCGGACACATGCTTGATGCTGTCTATTATCATGCCTTTGTCGTCGCAGAAGATGATGTTGCTGTGCTTTCCCATGATTTCTACTATGAGCGTCTTTTTGCACAGGTCGCCGAGTTCGTCCAGATGCTCGATATCAATATGGATGATGCGCTCCAGCTTTGGCTGCCATATGGCGGTTATCCTCCCCCCTCCGATATGCTTCCTGAGCAGCATGCAGAAGCCGGGGGCGGTCATGGGGCTCGGTTTATTTTCGGCAGTAAGATATATGAGTGGAAGAGAAGCGCTGGCAGAGATGTAAAGCCTTCGCTGTCCTGCCGGCGTCTTAACCGTGAGCAGCAGTTCGTCGCTTTCCGGCTGGGCTATCTTGGCTATGCGCCCGTCTGTCAGGTTCTCATCCAGTTCCTTCACTAAAGCGGCAATCGTTATTCCGTCAAAAGCCATGTCAATCCTTCCTTTCCTTCATCGGTTATGCTTCTGCGGTACGGGGATTCGCTGCCCCGCAGGCAGACACTAAGATGATTATACAGGACTTGGCAAATACAGGCAAGGAAACAATTGACGTAATTTTGCAAATAGATTATAATAAACGGTGATTGTTACGAGGTTCTAGCAGAGGACAATACGACGAATATATAAAAAGAGGTTTATATCATGATTAAGAGTATGACAGGTTTCGGGCGCTGTGAGATTATGGAAGGGGAGCGCAGATTCGCCGTCGAGATGAAAGGTGTGAACCACCGCTATCTGGACATGAATATCCGGATGCCGAAGAAACTGAATTTTTTTGAGACTTCCATACGCAGCCTCCTCAAGAAATCGATACTGAGGGGCAAGGTAGACCTGTTTATCACATATGAAGATTCTTCGGAGAGCCAGGTTGCCCTGAAGTATAATGAGACGCTGGCAGGCGAATACCTCACATATTTCAAGCAGATGGAGGAGGCTTTCTCGCTGGAGAATGACATACGCGTATCTACATTATCACGTTATCCGGAAGTGCTTTCCATGGAGGAGCAGGCTGTCGATGAAGAGGAATTGTGGAATGGACTTTGTCAGGCGCTTGACGGTGCCATAAGGCAGTTCGTAGAGACCCGCACGCTGGAAGGGGAGAATCTGAAGCAAGATATCGTAAGCAAGCTGGACGGTATGCTTGGGCTTGTCGCATACATAGAGGAACGCTCTCCTGAGATCGTAGCTGCATACCGGCAGAAGCTGGAGGAGAAGGTTAAGGAGCTGCTGGAGGATGCCCAGATGGACGAAGGCCGTATCGCTGCTGAGGTCGTTATCTTTGCGGATAAGATATGTACGGACGAAGAAATAGTCAGATTGAAAAGCCATATCGAACACATGAAGGAGACGCTTAAGTCAGAAGAGGCAGGTATCGGGCGCAAGCTGGACTTCATAGCCCAGGAGATGAACCGTGAGGCGAATACAATCCTCTCGAAAGCGAATGACCTGGAGGTCTCCAACCGTGCCATCGATCTTAAGACAGAGATAGAAAAAGTCCGTGAGCAGATTCAGAATATCGAATAGAGAGGTAGTAATCTATGAATAAGAAAGGAATCCTCACCGTGGTGTCCGGTTTTTCCGGGGCCGGCAAGGGGACGATTATGAAAGAGCTGCTGAAGAAGTATAGCTGCTATGCCCTGTCTGTTTCAGCGACTACGAGAGCCCCGCGTCCGGGCGAAGCCGACGGGCGGGAATATTTCTTCAAAACAAAAGAAGAATTTGAAAAAATGATTGCACAAGACGAGTTGATAGAGTATGCTAGTTACGTAAATAACTATTACGGAACACCGAAGGCATATGTAGAAGAACAGCTTAAGGCCGGGAAAGACGTGATACTCGAGATTGAGATACAAGGAGCGCTCAAGGTGAAGGAGAAGATGCCGGACACCTTGCTTCTGTTCGTCACGCCGCCGTCTGTGGAGGAGCTTAAGAGACGCCTCGTCGGAAGAGGCACAGAGACGATGGAGGTCATCGAGTCCCGTCTGAGACGTGCCGGTGAAGAGGCGGAAGGCATGGATAAGTATGATTATCTTATCGTGAACGACAAGCTGGACATATGCGTGGAAGATGTACATGAGATTATCAGAGGGGAACATATGAGAAGTTCCCGTAATGCAGCATTTATAGAGCATATGAAGGAAGAGTTGAAAGGAGAATAGTGTATGTTACATCCATCTTACACAGATTTAATGAAAGTGGTCAACAAAGATGTAGAAGAAGGCGAGACAAAGATTGTCAACAGCCGATATTCTATCGTCATGGCCACAGCTAAGCGGGCAAGAGAGATCATCGACGGCTCCATACCGCTTGTAAATATGAAGAATGGAGAGAAACCTCTCTCTGTCGCGATTGACGAGCTGAATTGCGGCAAGATCACCGTAGTCGGTGAAGAGGAAGACAACTAAGGAAAGAGATAGATGAGGCAGGTGCCCGGGCGGTATCTGCCTTTCTGACTATAAATGAGGAGACCTTACCTATGAACATATTGTTTATTTCCCTCGGCTGTGATAAGAACCTCGTAGATTCAGAAGTGATGCTGGGGCTTCTTGACAGAGAGGGCTATCAGATCGTGGACGATGAGACGGAGGCGGATGTCATCGTCGTAAATACGTGCTGCTTCATCCATGACGCAAAAGAGGAGAGCATCCAGGCGATACTTGAAGCGGCGGAGTATAAGGAGACGGGAAGGCTGAAGGCGCTTATCGTCACCGGCTGTCTAGCACAGCGTTACCAGAAGGAGATCGTAGAGGAGATACCGGAAGTGGACGCGGTACTAGGTACAGCTTCTTACGATAAGATAGCAGAAGCCGTGAAGGAAGCGCTGGCCGGACATCCGTGTATGGAGATGGAAGACATAGACGCCCTTCCGCTTGTAGACGCGAAGCGTCTCGTTTCGACCGGCGGGCATTACGCATACCTTAAGATAGCCGAAGGGTGCGACAAGCACTGCACCTACTGCATCATCCCGAAGATAAGGGGCAATTTCCGCAGCGTCCCGATGGAACGTCTGGTGAGAGAGGCGGAAGAGCTGGCCGGACAGGGGGTGAAAGAGCTTATTCTCGTAGCCCAGGAGACGACGCTTTACGGAAAGGACATATACGGCGAAAAGTCACTCCACCGCCTGATCAGGGAACTGTGCACGATTGAGGGGCTGCGGTGGATCCGGATACTGTACTGCTATCCGGAAGAAATCTATGATGAGCTCATACAGGTTATAAAGGAAGAAAAGAAAATCTGCCATTATCTGGATCTTCCTATCCAGCATGCCAACGATGAGATATTAAGACGGATGGGAAGGCGTACGAGCAAGAAGCAGCTAGTGGAGATCATCGAAAAGCTGAGGGAGGAAATCCCTGATATCACGCTCAGGACGACGCTCATCACAGGATTTCCCGGAGAGACGGATGCACAGCATGAGGAATTGATGGAATTTGTAGATGAGATGGAATTTGAACGGCTCGGGGTATTTACCTATTCGCCGGAAGAAGATACGCCTGCCGCTGTAATGCCGGATCAGATTCCGGAAGAGAGGAAGGCGGACCGCCAGGCCGAACTGATGGAGCTTCAGCAGGATATCGTCTTTGAACAGGCGGACGCGATGGTTGGCAGGAAGGTGCTCGTCATGATAGAGGGCAAGGTTGCCGATGAGAATGCATACGTCGGAAGGACGTATAAGGATGCCCCGGGTGTTGACGGGCTTATATTTATCAATACGGAAGAAGAACTGATGTCCGGAGACTTTGCCATGGCGGAAGTGACCGGGGCCTCAGAATATGATTTGATAGGAGAGCTGATATCATGAATTTACCAAATAAGCTGACTGTACTCAGAATAATTATGGTTCCGTTTTTTGTCCTGTTTTTGCTGACAGATATAGGAGGGGCCGCCAACAAGTGGATTGCGCTTGTACTTTTCTGCGTCGCAAGCCTCACTGATTTGCTGGACGGAAAGATTGCGAGGGCGAGGAACCTTGTGACGAACTTCGGAAAGTTTATGGACCCTCTGGCGGACAAGCTGCTTGTCTGCTCAGCGATGATATGTCTCATCCCGCTCGGCAAGCTGGACGCGTGGATTGTAATCGTAATCATCGCCCGTGAGTTCATCATCAGCGGCTTCCGGCTTGTCGCGTCCGACAGCGGCATCGTCATTGCCGCAAGCTACTGGGGGAAGTTCAAGACCGTGTCCCAGATGTTCATGATCATCCTGCTCATCGCGGATCTCGGAGGGGTGTTTGACATGATTGGAACTGTGCTTATATGGGTATCCTTAGTATTGACCGTAGTGTCACTGGTCGATTATGTTGCAAAGAACAAGGAAGTATTAACACAGGGAGGCATGTAAACATGACAGTAGAACTGATATCGGTAGGGACGGAAATCCTGCTTGGCAATATCGTAAATACAAACGCGGCGTATCTTGCGGAAAAATGTGCGCTGCTCGGGCTGTCCTGCTACCATCAGAGTGCGGTCGGTGATAATGAGGAAAGGCTTGAAGAGGCAATCAGGCTTGCACTTTCCCGCTCGGATATCGTCATCCTAAGCGGCGGCCTCGGACCGACGAAGGATGATATTACAAAAGAAGTAGCCGCAAAGGTATTTGGACGGGAGATAAAAGAAGATGCCCATACGAAAGAGCGTATACAAGAATATTTCCGTCAGGTACACAGCGGCCAGATTACGTCGAACAACTGGAAACAGGCAATGGTTCCGGAAGGCGCCATCGTAGTGGACAATCATAACGGCACGGCGCCCGGGCTGATTATCGAGGAGGATGGAAAGGCCGCCATACTGCTGCCGGGACCTCCAAATGAAATCAAGCCCATGTTCGAACGGGACATTGCTTCCTATCTCAATAAGCTTCAGCCGGAGGGCATCTATTCCAAGATGGTTAAAATCTGTTCCATCGGAGAGAGCAAGGCGGAGACGATGGTCTCTGACCTCATGGACACGCAGACGAATCCTACGCTGGCCCCATACGCCAAGACAGGGGAAGTCCACTTCCGTGTGACGGCGCGGGCGAAGAGCGGGGAAGAGGCTGAAGAGCTGATGAAGCCGATGGTCGACGAACTGTTCAAACGGTTTGGAGATAAGATATATACGACAGAAGAGGAGGTGACGCTGGAAGAAGCCATTGTCGAGCTTCTGAAAGAGAAGAACCTTCTCGTGACGACGGCAGAGTCATGTACCGGAGGTCTGCTGGCGGGCCGGCTTCTGAATGTGGCAGGGGCGTCAGCCGTCTACAAAGAGGGATATATCACCTATTCCAATGACGCCAAAGAACGGATTCTTGATGTAAAGCGGGAGACGCTCATGGAGTTCGGTGCCGTGAGCCCGCAGACAGCATATGAGATGGCGGCGGGAGCGGCAAAGGCAGCAGGCGCGGATGCGGCGCTCAGCGTAACCGGTATCGCGGGACCCGGTGGCGGGACGAAAGACAAGCCGGTAGGCCTTGTCTATGTAGGATGCTGTGTAAAAGGGAATGTACGTGTGGAGGAATTCTATTTTACCGGCAGCCGTGATAAGAACCGGGATTATTCTGTCGTCCGGGCGCTGACACTGCTGCGGGAGGAACTGCTTAAATACCATTCATAAGGAGGTACGGCTCATGGATATCAGGATTCTGAAGGAGCAGGAGCTTCTGACGGCACTTCATCTCGTATGGGAAGTGTTCGCAGAAGAAGTAGCGCCGTCATATACCCCGGAAGGCGTGGAAGAGTTCCGGAGTTTTATTAAGTACGATAATATATGTCCGATGTTCCGCAGAGGAGAGCTTCTCTTCTTCGGCGCGTTCGAGGATAATGAGCTGAAAGGAACCATGGCTTTCCGGAAGGACGGTCATATCAGCCTGTTCTTCGTATGCCGGAACAGCCAGGGAAGAGGTATCGGAAGAAGCCTCTGTGAGGCGGCTGCAGCGTACTGTGCAACCGTGCTTAAAGTGGATAAGGCTACCGTGAATGCGGCCCCGGGTGCAGTCGCGCATTACGAAAGCCTGGGCTTTCAGGCGGCAGGAGAAGAACAGGTTGTCAACGGCATACGGTTCCTCCCTATGGAACTTGCGATTGACAGATCTGCATATCCGTCCGCGGGAAAGAGCCGGACGCCTCTGATTGTGGGGATAGCCATTGGGAGCGTACTGCTCCTGGCTGTTCTCATATTCGGCATTTCTATCGCTGTAAGAGGAATCGGCAGCTATATACGGGAACGCCATTCCGACGTGTATGAAGAGCCCTATGACGACAGGGACAGACATGATTATGGGGATGATTATGGCAATCATGATTATGACGGCTATGGCAGGGGAGAGCATAACTGGGATGACTATGATGGCAGCTATGGAGATGGAGAAGCGCTGTCCGGTCTGGAGTCCGTCCCGGCATATGAGGCCGGCGATTTGAAATACGAGACAGAGGAACAGGTGTATGCTTATACAGACGATGAGAAGACATCCATGGTAGTAGATTTCCAGGTCAAATATCCCCAGATCAACGGTCTTGACGAAGAACTCGGTACAAAGGTCAACGGTGCGCTGAAAGACTGTGCCATGGAGACAGTGGATAAGATATATACGAATCCGTCGGAGAGTGTGAAAGAAGGCGTTCTGGCCTCCGAATATCCGGCGCTCGTCAGTTATGTAGAGTACAAGATCAGCTATATCAACAATGAGTTCGTCAGCGTCATATTCCAGGATTACAGCTACCAGGGGGACAGCAGTACATATTATGTGGATCTGAGGGCCAGGAACATAAGCCTCCGGGACGGCACGGTCTATGAAGTGAAAGATATCGTGAATACGGATGCGGCTTTTATGAACGAATGGCTGGAAGGGATGAAGGATGAGGCGGACGACGATACGTTTCTATCTGAACTGAGCCGGAAGCAGATGGAGAGCGCGCTCAAAGGCGACAGCCAAGGCGGCGTGTATGTGGCCAACTTTTTTGCTGATGCGGATGGAATCGAGATAGGGTTCGATTTCAACTATAAGGCAGACGACCCGGACGACCTCGGCTACGCCTGGGTCACGGCGCCGTTTGATTTCAGTGACATTAGGGAATATAAGACAAATAGCGCCTTCTGGGGCGAGATTGATTAGGCAATTTGTGAATTGACGAATGTCGAAAATTATGAGAAAATAGACCCAGTGTGGTGTTAAAGATATAACGATGCATATTTGAAAGGAGTTTTAAAATGATTTATTCACATGAAGTAGAAATGATGTGTCCAGTGGCTCAAGGTGCAAATCACGGACCAGCTCCGATTCCGGAAGAAGCAAAATGGGTACAGGCAAAAGAAGTGAAAGATATCTCTGGTCTGACACACGGTGTAGGCTGGTGTGCTCCTCAGCAGGGTACATGCAAGCTGACATTGAATGTAAAGGAAGGCATTATCCAGGAAGCGCTCGTAGAGACTATCGGATGTTCAGGAATGACACATTCCGCTGCTATGGCGTCTGAAATCCTTCCGGGCAAGACTATTTTAGAAGCGTTGAACACGGACCTTGTCTGTGATGCAATCAATACAGCTATGAGAGAACTGTTCCTGCAGATCGTATACGGAAGAACACAGAGCGCCTTCTCGGAGGACGGACTTCCAGTCGGCGCAGGCCTTGAAGACCTTGGAAAAGGACTCCGTTCCCAGGTCGGCACAATGTACGGTACATTGGCAAAAGGTCCTCGTTACCTTGAAATGGCAGAAGGATATGTAACTGGAATCGCGTTGGATGACAACGATGAGATTATCGGCTACCAGTTCGTAAGCCTTGGCAAGCTTACAGACTTTATCAAAGCTGGCGACACCCCGAACGATGCATGGGAAAAAGCAAAAGGCCAGTATGGACGAGTAGCAGAAGCAGCCAAGATTATAGACCCACGTAAGGAGTGATAACCGCTTATCACTAGTACATATAGGTAACAGAGATGAAATCAGGAGGACAAGTAAATGGCTTTATTTGAATCATATGAAAGAAGAATTGATAAAATCAATGAAGTATTAAACAGCTATGGCATTGCTTCAATTGAAGAAGCGGAAAAGATTACAAAAGATGCCGGGCTTGATGTATATAACCAGGTGAAGGGAATCCAGCCGATCTGTTTTGAAAATGCGTGCTGGGCGTATATCACAGGTGCAGCAATCGCAATCAAGAAAGGCTGCAAGACAGCTGCAGAGGCGGCTGCGGCAATCGGAGAGGGGCTTCAGGCATTCTGTATCCCAGGTTCGGTTGCTGACCAGCGTAAGGTTGGACTCGGGCACGGCAACTTAGGAAAGATGCTCCTGGAAGAAGACACGGACTGCTTCGCATTCCTTGCAGGCCATGAATCATTTGCAGCTGCAGAAGGAGCCATCGGTATCGCTGAGAAGGCGAACAAGGTCCGCCAGAAACCGCTTCGTGTCATCTTGAACGGACTTGGAAAAGACGCGGCTAAGATTATCTCCAGAATCAACGGATTTACATATGTGCAGACCGATTATGACTACAGCACAGGTGAGCTGAAAGAAGTACAGAGGATTGCATATTCTGACGGACTTCGTTCCAAAGTGAACTGCTACGGAGCCAATGACGTGCGGGAAGGTGTCGCAATCATGCACAAAGAGGGTGTTGACGTATCTATCACAGGCAACTCTACAAACCCGACACGCTTCCAGCACCCGGTTGCAGGTACATATAAGAAAGAATGTATCGAGCAGGGCAAGAAATACTTCTCAGTCGCATCCGGCGGCGGTACAGGACGTACGCTTCATCCGGATAACATGGCTGCCGGCCCGGCTTCTTACGGTATGACAGATACGCTTGGCAGAATGCATTCTGACGCACAGTTTGCAGGATCTTCTTCCGTACCGGCCCACGTAGAGATGATGGGGCTTATCGGGGCAGGCAACAATCCTATGGTCGGAATGACAGTAGCCGTTGCGGTAGGGATTGAAGAGAGCGCAAAAGCAGGAAAGTTCTAAGAAATCCAGTTCTTATAAGGAGTATAGACTTTGTGAAATGTGTTGAAATGTCGTGAGAATCGGTGTGTAACTCACATAGAACTCGCAAGTAACTCATATAAACAACTCACAAATTAGAATTATGATAGAAAGTATATTAGAGGTGTATCGGTATTTACTGGTACATCTCTTTATCTTTTGATTTTTTTTATTTCGGACTGCAGCTGTTCCATTTTGCAGTTGGTATATATTTTTCTGTAATGTCGGTAATTGTATGTCCGATGATTAGTTTCAAAATATACTCGTCCATGTTGACAGATTTTGCTTTAGTGATAAAGGTATGTCTTGAATGCCATAGAAAAAGGCATTGCCAGAAGTTTAAGAAATGTAGTTACAGCGTTTTAGAATAATGTTTTAAACGATTCCTTCTGTTCTGAATAATGAATTATCTCGTGGGACTATTTCTTTTAACTTAACCAAATCAGTGATTTTTTTGCTATCAAGGATTCCGGTTAAATAACTGAATGTTCAATATTCCGCACTTACCATACCAGCTAAGGAAAATGTATTTATTAATAATTTTTCGTTGCTCCTGTGGTAAATCTAGTGTTTTATATACCCTTTCAGTAGCAGTCATTTCTTTGCAGTATTCTTGTTAATCTGAATCATTTTTAAAGAGTTTGCGTAAGGTATACTGACGTAATTCATAAATCTTTCGTTTCAAATGAGTCTTAAATTCTTGTTTTTTCAAGTTTTCCTCCTTTGGTTCCTGTTTGTGTACCGTTATAGCATGAGTGTTGAAGTATAATCAAGAAAAATGTGCCTAATCAGGAACTAAGATGGAGGGCAATATGACAATGATTTTGCAGGATGCAAATTTCGGTAAGAATTTACTAAAACTAAGAAAAGCTAGTGGACTGTCGCAATATGAATTAGCAGCAAAAATGCAATTGATGGGAAGCAATATGTCTAGGTCTACTTACGCTAAGATAGAACTTGGTGAACGAAATATAAAGGTTACGGATTTAGTGGTATTGCAAAAGATATTTAAGGTTGATTTTGCTGATTTTTTTGAGGATATAGGAATATTGTAATATTTAAAGAGATAGCAATTTTAATATTGATTGATTTAGATGGAGGTGAAAAGTAATGAGTTCGAATAATTTTATGATATTAAATCGTTTTTTTTCTAGAAATACTTTTCGCCATTTGATTGACAAAGAAAATGATAAAACATATACATCAGTTATCAGAAGGTATATTGACTCAGATATAAATAAGAGTAATTCTGAATTAATAAGTGAGATATATTGTAAACTTGGAGCAAATTATAGAAACGAATATTTTTATAAAAATACGTTATTAAACAAATTACTTTTAGGAGTCCATAGTGTTAATACGACTACCGCACTTACGGAAATTCCAGTTGCAAAATCAAAAGCAGACTTTGTATTAATAAATGGTAAAGCAGTAGTTTATGAGATTAAAACCGAATTGGATAATTTTGACAGGCTGAACAGTCAAGTTGATGATTATTATAAAGCATTTGATTATGTGGCTGTAGTAACATGTATGGAACAAGTAAAAGCATTAGAGAAGAAAATTGAATTGCTTGGAAAGCCTGTTGGAATATATGTTTTGAAGCAAAACGGTTGTTTGAGTACAATAAAAAAACCGGAAAAATATGATAATGATATAGATAAAGAAATAATTTTTAAAATATTAAGAAAAGTCGAATATGAAAATATTATTTTAGATGCATTTGGTATTCTTCCACAAGTATCTCAATTTCAATATTACAGCGCATGCAAAGAAATGTTTTTAAAAATAAATAGTGAGAAGATGTACGCTATGTTTATGAAGGAACTGAAAAAAAGAAATCATATAGCAAAAGAGTTGTTTCAAAAAATACCTTATGAACTAAAGTTCTTATCATATTTTATGGACTTAAAAGAAAATGAATATCTAAAACTTAACAATTTTTTAGATAAACAATATGGAGGTGTCTGATGTATTTTCCTATATTAAGAGGTAGACAGTTTGAGCTGATAGCACTCAGAGAACTGTGTGAAGAAGGTTTATTAAGTAAAAGTATTATTCCGATTATAGAACCAGTAAAACTCTCATCTACATTATGTAAAACGATTAGTATATATGGAAGTAAAGGGCATCTGTTGGCGCTTATAAATAATCCTTTAGTGGGTACATTTGATTCCGACCTTGATGATGAAAAAAATAAAAACTTGGTAGAAGCTTTTAATAATGAGATATCTGCAAATAATTCCTTGTTGTATGTATTTCGATTAAGTTTAAATTCTCGAAATGAAATGGAAAATTTTATTGCCAAATATAGTGATAGGATGATGACTATTTGTAACGATAAAGATTCAATTTCTTTATATGCTACTGAATTCGAAGGAATGGGTAGCAAATTTAATTTAATTCCAGATGAAAGCGGGTTTCGCCGAAAAATCCGTCAAAATCGAGTTATGCTTGATGATAAATTTACTAAAATGGCTCGTAATATTGATTATGCCCAAAAAGTAGATGAACCATTCTCGGAAGATCATTTATTTTACCTAGACGATGGATATGTTGGTTTTGCTGACTATTCGGTAGTAGGGGATGAGTATAGTGACTCGGGATTTGCTCCATATGCTGTTGCCATACATATTGTATATTTTGCAGATGATAAAAGTTTACGTCTTAAACATTTTGTTTCAGATACAAATGACGATATAAAAGACCCGGCCGGAAAATTCAAAGAAGCAGTAGAAAAATTGGTCAATTGGAATAAGGTTCAAAAGTTAGATACAAAAGCTATAAAAGAATTTGAGGATTTGTATTATCGTGAGGCTTATCCGGGATTGGGAACTGTGAAAAAACTATCCATCATGCATCATATTGAATTAATTAGTAGATTTTTAGACGAGGAATAGGTATGATTTTTTGCGAAAGATGTTTTTGTGATGAAGAGATTATCTCTATCATCCGTAATTATGATGTACTGGGAGAATGCCAAATTTGTAAGAGCAAAAATGTATATACATATGATACGGATAGATTTGATGATTTAAGTGGGTTATTTGATGAATTTGTAAGTATTTTTACACCTAGTAGATTATTACCAGATTATTTTCCACGGGCAGAGATGAAACTAATTAAAAGCGAATTGTTGAAAAATTGGAATATTTTCAAAAGTACCTCTGAAGCTGATATTTATAAGATAATAACAAGTATTTGTAAAGAGAAGTATCAACATATGCCAGAGTTATTTGATCAGCCTATAGGTTTAGAACAATTATATGATGAAGAATACTTAAATGGGCACTCTCTATTAAAGACACATACATGGAATGCTTTTGTAGATGCATTGAAGAATCAAAACCGTTTTCACACCAACTATATTAATTTAGAAATACTGGAAAAATTTTGTTCTTATATTAGAAAAACGTACAAAAAAGGAAGTCGTTTTTATAGGAGTAGAATATCTTCGGAAAAGGGACTTCTACCTTCGGAAATGGGCGCACCTCCTTCTAGCAAGGCATCAGAAGGGCGTGTAAATGCATTAGGAATTAGTTGCTTATATTTAAGCGATAGTGTTGAAACTACAATCCATGAGGTAAGAGCTAGTGCTTTTGACTATGTTTCTGTAGGTACTTTCGAACTGAAAAAAGATATAGTAGTGGTAGATTTGAAGCGTATAAATAAAATAAATCCGTTTGTAGGCGAATTGGATTTTATGGAGCACGCTATAAATAAGGAACATTTAATGAAAATAAATGAAGAACTAGGTAAAACGTTGCGTAGAAGCGATAGTACGCTGGACTATTTACCAACACAATATATATCTGATTTCATAAAGAGTATAAAGTATAATGGTGAAACAGAATATGCAGGGGTAGAGTATAATAGCGTAATGAATGCTGGTGGAAATAATACTGCAATATTTGAGCCTTCTTTGTTTGAGTGCGTAGATGCGTGTACATATAGAATCAATGACATAGCATATCATAAACGAAAAATAGATTACTAGATATCATACAAAAGATTAAATGAGGGGGGGGGGGGGTAGAGGAAAACAATATGTTAGATGAAGCGAAGACACAAAATTTAACAATATTTTTAATGAAAGACTACATAAAAGATTATAATAGTTGTCTGAAAAACAGGAGTGCTATTAAAATGATGACATTAAAAGATGAATATAATCTTGATGGTGTTATTTGTATTGCAAATAGTAGTAATAAACCTCCTAGATGGAAAGAATTTCTACAAAAATATTCCAGTGAAGATATCGAATTGGATGATAATACATCTAATAAAGCGCTAATGTTGGTTAAACTACAAGAAAGAATCCTAGCATTATCTTTTGGATATGGGAGAGCATTTTTAAAAGAAGAAGCTATTGAGAAGAATTTTGGTTTCAAAACTGCATTAAATGTTATAAGTCCAGAGAAAATAAGAAGTGTAAATGCTGCAACAATTGAAGATATGGTTGTTAATACACAAAGACAGAGCAGTCATAGTACCAGTCAAGAGGAATTTGGCTTAAATGTCACGAATGATATAATGATGGCTGTTACGGGTATTCCACAGAATGAGGATATAGGAAAAACAGTTAGTGGAAAAGACTCATTTGTTGTATCAGTTTGTATGGATGCTGATGAATTGAAAATCAAATTAGAATCATATTTGAATGCGTATAATAGCAATACATATAAAGATAAGGGCTTTGATTGGATTGATAATGTTCGTGCCATAAAGGATTCTGTATTAAGGGAAGAACTGGACTTTGCATTATCAGAGATTATAAAAAAGAAAGATTATTCTAAAATTCAAATAGCATCACCTGACACAGTGAATTGGAATGACCTTTTAGGTTTTTGTTTTTCAGGAATAAGAAAAGATACTACTGATGCAAATGTGTATTCAATGGAAATTAATTACGTTGAATATTTTGATTCCATTAATGATAACAGTAATTTATTTAAGAAACTTAAAAGGGATAAATTATATGGGATGAATAATGGAGAAAATCCATTTGCTATTTGTAATGTATATTCAGCGCTTATTGCGCAAATGTATTATGATGATAAAACATATATTTTGAATGCAGGTACTTGGTACGAAGTCAATAATTCTTTTTATTCTAGAGTGACAGAGTTTATTTCTAGCATTCCAATTTCGAATTTAAGTTTGCCTAAATGTCCCAAGGGGATGAATGAAGGGGAATATAACTTAGAAGTTGCTAAGCAGCAAGATTATTATTTGATGGATAAAAGGCTTGTGTCTGTATTGAATGGTCCTAAACATATTGAAGCATGTGATATATTTACAAGGGATAAGCAGTTTGTGCATGTAAAAAACAAATGTAGATCATCACAACTTAGTCATTTATTCGCTCAAGGAAGAGTTTCGGCACAAGCTTTTACAAGTGACCAGGAGTTTAGAAAACAAGTCTGGGATAAAGTGAAAAGCAAATTTGGAGAAGATGTATTTGATTATCACAAAAAACCAGAATCAAGTGAATATGAAGTTGTTTATGCAATCATTGATGAGAAAACAGGAGATATTGAAGATAGGTTACCTTTTTTCAGTAAAGTGAATCTTATGCTTTCTGTTCAGGAATTGGATAGAATGCATATGAAATATTCTATTATGATGATTGAGAAATCATAATAAACCATATATGGTGGAAAGTAAGGTGTCGTGAGTTGTCGTCAGACGTGGATAGTAGCACACATACAACTCACAAATGGCACTAAAATCCTTGAAAAACCAGCCTTCATGGTTTTGATTGAGGAGAGCGCTAAAGTAGGAAAGTTCTAAGAATATCGTTAATTAAAGGATTAGGGAGAAGTTTAAAGCAGATTTCTATACGAGAAACACCGTTACAAAATATATTAGAGGATATAGAGGGATATCGTGCGAGTTATATTGATGTATTGATAAAAGGAATCTGATTGGTTTCAGGTTCAAATAGACTGAAGTTTGAGGAATACTCTAAAGAATATCCAGATTATTTTAGAGTTGTTGATTTGCGTAACGGAAAAAGGGTTGATGATGGTTATCATGCCATTCACCTATATTACCAGAGAGATAATCTGGCATATCCGATAGAAATACAGTTGTGGTGTGGAGAAGCTTACCTATTTGTTATTTGGAGCCATAGATATATCTACAAATATAAACAAGTTGAAATAGGAAAACTACTGTATGAGGAGTATGCTGCAAAGATAATCTGCAGTGAACAAGATTTTATAGAACGTCTGGAATATTGGGAAGGTGAGTTTAGTGGGAGATAATAAAATTTATATAGTGGCAAAAATATTCGACAAACAGGGATGTCTAGCGTACCAATGTAAGACTGTGAATGAGGCACGTTGTTTGCCAGGTATATTGGAAGCATTGAGGGCTGATGGCGTGCAGATTGTTGTACTTGATAGTTTAGAGATATATTCGGAATATGCGATAGACATGGTTAGTCAGATGAATTGTGTAGCATAGCTAAAAGCAAAGTTTAAAGACTGTACCAACCATGAACGGTGGGTACAGTCTTTGAATGAATAAAATCTTAATATCTATTGGTAATCATCTTTTCAGGCAGATCATCAACGTAGCTTTCACCGCTAAAATCAAAATCAAATCCGATATGACGCTCTTTCGCACGCTCGTATACGACATAAGCGGCAGCCACATCTAAGCATCCCATGCCAATCGGAAGGCAGAGTACCTTTTTATTTTCAATATCTTTTATTTCTTTTTTTCCTGTAACAAGGTCTCCGATTGTAGCTGAAATATCATGTTCAGATATCTTTCCTTCAGCAGCCAGAGCGCTTAGCGCTCCACGATGAAATGCCTGCCCGAGATGGTCGACAATGATATCATCACAGCTTAGAATCAGTCCGTCTGTAACTTCCCTGTAAGAACCCATAGGAAATATCACAGTCCCCGGTTTGAGCATATCTGCGGTTAAGAAAGGCTCATGTGCTTGTGTAACCGTAACTAGCGCGTCCGCATCAACAGCATCTTCCACCTTGTCGCAGACAACGATCCTTCCTTTCACTACATCTTTCATATTTTCTGCAAATTTTTCCGTTGCCGGACGATAAATATCATAAACACGCAGTTCTTCGATATTAAATACTTTTGAGATTGCCAATGTCTGCGTATGCCCCTGCATTCCTGCGCCAAACAAACCGATTCTGATATTCCTTCGATTCTTAAACAGGTATTTTAAGGATACTGCGGTCTGGGCTCCGGTACGAAGATTGGTAATGTACTTGCCATCCATAACAGCACGGAAAATGCTGAGTTTTGGATCAGCAAGAAGAATCATTCCGCATATAAAAGGTAATGCAGCCTCTTTCCGATGGCCAAGCAGGCCGCCGACCCACTTGATTCCCGCATTATCCTGATATCCAATGTAGGCAGGCATTGCATTGAAAAAACCTTCATAGGGCGGCCAGCCTCCGGACTCGCCTAGATTCAACGTAACTTTTGTCGGGTTTATGACCTTATTTTCCCCAAATCCCGCAAATGTCTTTTCAACTGATTCAACCACATCCTGCATATCGATTAAATCCTTGACCTGATTATATGTAAGTAAAAGTGCCATGCTGCGTACCCTCCTTTAATTTTCTATGTGCTGTTTATTGTAATGATTCTTTGTGACTGCGCTTGCCACCAGCAGAGCGATAAATGATATCAGAATTCCCCATATCACATAAGGTATGGTCGTATGAATCATCTGTGCTATGATACAGCCTGCGTAAGATTGGATGTTTGACAGAACGTATGATACACGCACGCGATAGCCCTAAACAATGTATTGAAACCACAGATACAATTGAATGCATTAAAGCGCTTCTGCTGTTTGACAGATGTTTTCTTGTAGCAACTGAAAATGCTTTCAGCATTTCAATTTTTGATAATTTTTTTGATTTCCTGCTGCTTTCATATCTTTATAATCATAGGGAGCGTACGATAGATTGGTCATATAATATCATTAAATGCGACGATTTGATTAAAAATGTAAGTGCAGATGATTGTGAAAGAGTTCAGGGAGCCATTTGTGAAAGATACATACTTCATTTACATTAGACTATAAGTTTTAATTTTTATATTACTTTATTACCGAGCCAGCGCCTCATGCGCTGGCTTATGTGTTTTTAGTATTAAGTATGATTATCTCAAGGAGGAAAGACAAAACATTGCAAGAAATGTCAGGAATGGCGTCTCTTTCTGTGCTATAATAAATAAAAGATGCATAAATAAGACCAAAGGAGAAAATAGCAATGGAAAATCCAGTGAGGCAGACGACGGATATTATCGTGCGAGGTCTTACTCAGAATAATCTGAAGCATGTTACATTCCATATACCAAAGGAGAAGATTACAGTATTCACCGGGGTATCCGGCTCCGGCAAATCGAGTATCGTATTTGACACGATCGCGGCAGAGTCGCAGCGGCAGATGAATGCCACTTATCCGGCATTCGTGCGGTCAAGGCTTCCCAAGTACCCGAAGCCGGCAGTAGAACAGATTGACAACCTGACGGCCGCTGTCGTCGTGGACCAATCCCCTCTGGGAGGGAATGCCCGTTCTACGGTAGGAACGATCAGCGGCCTGTATTCCAGCCTCCGGCTGCTGTTTTCAAGAATCGGAAAGCCTTATGCAGGGACAGCCTCCTACTTTTCCTTTAACGATCCGAACGGAATGTGCAAGACGTGTTCCGGACTCGGCAAGATTACCAAAGTCGATATGTCAGCTATACTAGATGTGGAAAAATCATGGAACGAGGGATGTATTAAAGATTCCCTGTATAAGCCAGGTTCCTGGTACTGGAAGCAGTATGCCCAGTCGGGGCTGTTCGATCTGGACAAGCCGGTAAAGGAGTATACAGACGAGGAATACAATCTGCTGCTTTACGGCGCCCGAGATGGAAAGGGAGATCCGGAACATCCCAAAGTGACCGGCATATATCATAAATACACGAAAACACTGTTGAACAGGGATATCAGCAGCAAGAGCAGGCACACCCGGGAGAAATCTCAGAACCTGATTGCTGAGATCGAGTGCACCGACTGCCACGGCAAGAGGCTGAACGAAGCAGCATTAAGCTGTACGATAGACGGCTATTCTATTGCGGACATGTGCGGGATGGAACTGACACAGCTCAGGAAAGTCCTTTCCGAGATAGCTGATCCTACTGTAGGCGTACTGGTACAGACGCTTGTGGAAGGGCTGGACAGAATGATAGAGATCGGGCTTCCCTACCTCCACCTCAACCGCGAGACCCCTTCGCTGTCCGGAGGAGAGGCGCAGCGGCTCAAGCTTGTGCGGTACATGGGCAGCAGCCTGACCGGGATGACCTATATCTTTGATGAGCCGAGTGCAGGGATGCACCCCCGCGACGTCTACCGTATGAACAATCTGCTTCGGCAGCTTCGTGATAAAGGAAATACGGTCCTTGTGGTGGAACACGACAAGGATGTCATATCAATCGCAGACTATGTGATTGACGTTGGGCCACATGCAGGACAAGAAGGCGGAGAGATTGTATTTGCCGGCACTTATCCGGAATTGCTGGAATCCAAAACCCTGACGGGGAATGCGATGCGCCAGTCTCTTCCAGTCAAGCAGACTCCCCGCCGGAGGGCGGGCAGCCTGCCGGTCCGTGGAGCCTGCCTGCACAATCTAAGGAATGTGGACGTGGATATACCGCTTGGCATCATGACTGTTGTAACCGGCGTGGCCGGTTCGGGAAAGAGCACCCTGATATCAAAGGTATTTGCCAGACAGTACGAAAGCGGTGTCGTGATGGTGGATCAGGGACCGATTACAGCGACGAACCGTTCCACCCCGGCGTCCTTCCTTGGTTTCTTTGATGAGATACGTAAGCTGCTGGCACAAGAAAGCGGCAAGGAGGAGGGGCTATTCAGCTTCAATTCCAAAGGCGCCTGCCCGGTGTGCGGCGGCAGGGGAGTGATCGTGACAGAACTTGCTTTCATGGATCCTGTCGTTACAGAGTGTGAGACATGCGGCGGCGTGCGCTATAACGAAGAAGCGCTTGCCTGTACCTACAAAGGGAAAAATATCGTGGAACTGCTGGCTCTGACGGCTTCACAGGCACTGGAAGTGTTCGAGGACGTTAAGATCAGGAAACGGCTGAAAGTGATGCAGCAGGTAGGGCTGTCGTACCTGACGTTAGGCCAGCCTCTTAGCACCTTGTCCGGCGGTGAACGCCAGAGAATCAAGCTGGCTAAGAACCTGGGTAAAAAAGGCAGCATTATCGTGATGGATGAACCGACGACAGGGCTTCATATGTCCGATATCCAGAATCTGCTGAAGCTGTTCGATCTGATTGTGTCCCGCGGAAATACCCTCGTGGTCATCGAACACAATCTGGATGTGATGAAGCAGGCGGACTGGATCATCGACATCGGCCCCGATGGGGGGAACTGCGGAGGGGAGGTCGTATTTACCGGAACGCCGGCAGATATGATTAAGAGCGGGGCGACACTAACTGCAGACAGCCTGCGGGCCTCATGTTCTGGCTAAGGCAGTATGCAGGAGATGGCACTGAGACAAGTGGGCATGCAGGATGAGGATATGCATGATAATTGAGAAAAGGTGGTGAAAATATGGCTGTTATTAGACCTCCCTGCTAGAGGCGGGCACGGGCACGAGGTCCTCCATGGCATAACAGTATGCCTTATTGAACATTAGCAGTTCGATAAGTATAACTTTTAACGACACTGACAACATATAAGATGGAGGATAAGACGTATGAGTATAGATAATAGCATTACAGAACAGAAGCTGGCTGGAGCGCTGACGGCAGAGACGACGGAACTGATTCCGTATCTGCCGTATCTGCTGCAGGATCTGTGGGAGCTCGGAAGCAGCCCCACCGATATGATTCGGCTGGTCAAGGAAAATATAAAGACCAGCAGCGAGACGCAAGTGATCGACCTGGGCTGTGGAAAAGGTGCGGTAACCGTATCTCTGTGCAGGGAACTGGGCGTCAGAGCGAAGGGAATCGATCTGCTCCCGGAGTTCATAGAAGTAGCCAGAGAAAAGGCGAAGGAATTCGGCGTAGCGCATCTGTGTGAATTTGCAGTACAGGATATCAATGTGTCCGTCAGCAGCCTGTCTGGATATGACATTGCGGTTCTGGGCGCGGTCGGCGACGTATTGGGCAATCCGGCAGAGACATTAGGCAAGCTGAAGAAGGTCGTCCGAAGCAATGGATATATCCTGATAGACGAGGCTTTCCTGGAGGGCGAACAGAAAGATGTGAGATACCAGAATTATGAGTATCTGACAAAGGCGCAGTGGAAGGACATCTTCCAGGAGGCAGGCGTCGAGCTGGTTGCAGAACTGACGTACCAGGATAGCCCAGAAGCCGATGAGACAAACGATTACAACAACAGGATGATTCGAAGAAGGGCGGAGGAACTGTCCGAACGATATCCGGATAAAAGACGAATGTTTGAAGGTTATGTAAAGAGCCAGGAAGAAGAATGCGATGACCTGAACGGTGTCATATCGGGTGTCACCTGGCTTCTGAAGCTTCTGTAAGAGAGCGGCGGTTTCATAACGGAACACAAAAGCCCCGCGGCACGGTGATTACCGGGCCGCGGGGCTTTTACGTACGGAAAACATATCTTGATTCTCATTTCTTCCACAGGTCATTATTGTGCGTCTTCTGCATAATTCCCATCAGCTTCATACAGAGGAAGAATTCTGTCTCCCCACCCTGGTGCTTATGTTTTGCGGTAACGGCGACGAGTTCATCAAGAACCTGTTCGGTGCGGATCAGCATCCTCCCTTCAAGAAGGCAGGAGATAGGATCCACATTGAGCCTGAGCTCGTATAGCCGGTAATAGGGGTTTGCCGCCATATACAGGAAGGTGTCATAGCTCAGCCGGCACTTTGTAATCTCCAGCGGTATCTCGCCCGGCTGTACCTGATAGTAGTGGTATGTCCCAAGTACCATAAGCAGGCCTCTTTGGACAGGGTATTCCCTTGTATTTATTATAATCTTACCCTGTCCGCCTCTCACATACAGAAGGGTGATGCCGCTGTTGTTCTTAAGGACGCTTGTATCAGCCACTATTTTGTTCACCGCTGTTATTGGAAACTGGAATTCTTTTTTAGAATAATAAGGCGAACTGGCGAACAGTGGCAGGTAGTTGATATTATTTTTCTTTCCCATTTTGATTTCTCCCTCCACGGTTCCTTTCTCTATATTCACTGGGAGCCATACCGTATATTCTCTTGAACGTTCTTGTAAAGGAGCGGCTGCAGTTAAAGCCGACATTCACCGCGATATCCACGATAGGCAGGCCTGTTGTGAGAAGGAGAGCCTCCGCATGCCTGATACGCGTCAGTATGGCCAGGTCCTTGTAATGGGAACTGAAATTTTCATAGACTAGGTCCCGGATTACGCTTTCTGATATGAATAGCTTTTTGGAGGTCTCCTTAATATCTACCGGTTCCGAATAACTTGAATAAGAGTAGTTGAGCACTTCCATCAGCGTAGTGCTCATAATCATTCCACGATACACGCCCTGTCCGTCATTGAGCAGCAGCTTCCTGTATTCGATAGGTGTCGTCCCCATATATTTTTTAAAGATTCGGTAGAATGCCACATCAGATGGAAAACCGCTGTGGGCGGCCACATAGGAGAGAGACATGCCGTCATATAGCAGCGCGATAGAGGCAATATTCACCCTCACACGGTTGAGGAACTGGGCGAAGCTGTAGCCGCTGATTGTCCGCAGTTCTCTGTTCAGCGCTGCTGCGGTCGAGCCGAAGTGGGAGGCGACACCCTGGGCAGTTATGTCCTCCGCGAAATGTGCGCTTATGTATAGGGCGGCTTTCCAGCCAAGCGGACGCTCGGGCGGGGAATCCGGACGATGGTGCTTCAGGCTCTGATGGATAAAAAAGTTGGCAAATTGTCCGAGTATCGCCACTTTGATCAGAGAGCTTCCGGGGTCAAAGCAGGAATCTTCCTCTTCAAATTCATCAAATAACCCTTCAATCTTATCCAGCCGGTTTCCGTCCAGAGTGATGATAGGGGGTGCATCTATGATTGCGTCTACCGTGTCAGGTGCAGGTTCATGAAAAGTCAGGAAAGAGGACAGCGGATAATCATATACACATACGTTGAGCTTCAGGGGCTGAACAGATTCCGCCTTGATAGTAAAGGTGTGATATGACTGCAGCCAGACGAAAGAACCACGTTTCATAGGGAAAGTGACGCCATTGATGGTTATCGTCCCGCCACCGTCCGTAACTAATATGAAAGTAGATTCATTCTCCGATATAGGGGGTGTAATATCGCTGATGCAGTGCTTCTGGAGACGCAGATACTTGTCCTTCCCTGAAAAAAAAGAATGGACAGGCCTGCCGCAGATTGCTTTCGGTTTTATGGCTTCATTCATCGGTTTCTCTCCTTTTTTAAGTATATTTTACTGATAGATGCCGCATAATTGGAGATTAATTGCGAATTTAATAGTATTATAACATGGTTTGTCCGTAGTTGAGTTAGATTTTATTGGGAAAAGTGAATCTTGGAGGTTGTAATTCATCACGCTATTATCCAATGTCATGCAGTATGAAAATGTTAAAGTTATATCAAAGGAGGGGCAAGGGTTTAAGAGGATATAGATAATGAAATGAGGAGGGGTTAAATATATAGAGTCATAATCAACAAAACCTTGCTCCAAAGGAGAGAGAAATATGAACTTGATGGGTGATTTTTTTAACAAGTTTAATCTGGGGACATCGGATTTTGTCACACCCGGGAAGCAGCTTCAGTATATCTCAAAGCACAAAGCTTATACAACTGCCATTATCTACATAGACAAGGACCGGTCAGTCTCGGAGATTACATGGAAGCAGCTGCATACCCGTTCCAATCAGCTTGCCTGGATGCTGAAGGAACATGGCATTAAAGAAGGCTCTGTGGTGATGGTGGCGTTTCCGAACACAATCGAGCATATCATAGCCGCGTACGCTGTCTGGAAAGCAGGAGGCTGCTATATGCCCATCTCGAGCAAGACAGCAGAATCGGAGCTTGCAGAGATATGTGAAGTCATATCCCTGTCCGGAGCCTTCGCCGACTTCGACGTACCTGATGCAAAGTTCTGCGTAGGCTCCAGGGAGATGTACAAAGTGATGGAACCGTTTTCCGAGAAGACGCTTCCCGATGTGAAGGCTGATCCGAATATGATATCCCTGTCCGGGGGGACGAGCGGGAAGCTGAAGTTCATCCGGCAGAATATGCCAAGCGGAATGACAGACAGCATGCTCCAGAGCTTTTTTGAGATGTCGGGTATGGACTTTGAGATGCGGCAGCTGCTCGTAGGGCCGCTGTTCCACGGTGCTCCCCATTCGATTGCATTCAACGGACTCTTTGCCGGAAACACGCTCGTGATAACGCGCAACCTCTGCCCCGACAACATCGTAAAGCTGATTAGAGAATACAAGATAGAATACATACAGATGGTTCCGACACTTATGAACCGGATCAGCAAGCTGCCCGGCATAGGGAAAGAGGATTTTGAATCGATTAAAGTATTGAACCATACGGGAGGGTACTGTGCACCTTATCTGAAGCGGAAATGGATAGAACTGCTGGCACCGGAAAAAGTGTACGAGATGTACTCCATGACGGAAGTAATCGGGATGACGTGCATCCGGGGTGATGACTGGCTAAAACACCCGGGAAGCGTCGGACTTCCGGTGGGAGGCGGGCAGATATCTATCCGGGATGAAAGCGGTAAGGAACTGCCGCCTTATGAACTGGGGGATATCTATATGACTTCTCCGGGGGAATGCTTCATCACAGAATATATGAATCATGAACCGCTCAAGGTAAGCGAAGGAGGCTTCCGGAGCGTAGGGGATATCGGATATGTGGACGAAGACGGGTATCTGTACTTCTCCGACCGCCGCAGCGATATGCTCGTCATCGGCGGGGAAAATGTATATGCGGCAGAAGTGGAGGCCGCGCTCGTAAGACACGGCAAAGTGATAGACGCGGTTGTTATCGGAATCCCGGATGAAGAATGGGGCAGACGGCTGCACGCCGTGATAGAAGCGGCTGATGAGATTCCTGCAGAGGAGCTCAGGTCATTTCTTGGACAGTATCTGTCTCCGTATAAGATACCGGGGACATTCGAGTATGTCAAGACGATTAAAAGAGGGGACAATGGAAAGGCAGACCGCAAGAGGATACTGTGTGAATGCATGGATAGGGAACAGTGCCTCTGTGGTAATTACACAGGTTGCTAAAACAATTCATATATATCAGGAGGTTAAAAAATGGGTTACGAAGCACTATTTTCACCGTTCAAGGTCAGGGGGCTGGAGCTTAAGAACAGAATCATATTGCCTGGCATGAACACGAAGATGACAAAAAACAAGCACGATGTAGGGGACGACATGATTGCCTACCATGTTGCAAGGGCAAAAGCCGGATGCGCACTCAACATATTCGAATGTGTCGCTTTATGTCCTGCGCCTCATGCCTACATGTACATGGGACTCTACAATGACCATCATGTCAGTCAGCTGAAGAAGCTGACCGACGCGGTACATGAAGTGGGCGGAAAGATGGGAATCCAGCTGTGGCACGGAGGGTTCAGCCCTCAGATGTTCTTCGATGAGACGAATGCATTGGAGTCTCCGGATACGCTCACGGTAGAGCGCATCCATGAAATCGTGAAAGAATTTGGACGCGGGGCAAGGCTTGCCGTACAGGCCGGATTTGACGCGGTGGAGTTCCATGCGGCCCACAGCTATCTGCCTCATGAATTCCTGAGCCCGGGAATGAACAAGCGGACCGACGAGTATGGCGGTAACTTTGAGAACCGCAGCAGGTTCTGCTTTGAAGTCATCAAGGCGATTCGTGAGAACATACCGGATGATATGCCGTTCTTCATGCGTGTCGGCTGTATCGATGAGCTGATGGAACAAGTCATGACAGAGGAAGAGATTGTCGAGTTCATCAACAGGAGTGCGGATCTTGGTGTAGACGTGGCAGATATCTCACGTGGAAACGCCATGTCCTTTGCAACCGTATATGAGGTCCCTCCATTCAACCTGCCCCATGGCTTCAATATAGAGAATATCTACAATATAAAGAAGCAGATCAAGATTCCTGTAGTCGGCGTCGGACGCATCAATACCGGAGAGATGGCGAATAAAGTGATTGAGGAAGGCAAGTTTGACCTTGTAGCCATCGGGCGTGCGCAGCTCGTTGACCCCGAGTGGGTGACAAAAGTACGAGAAGGGAGGGAAGAACTGATACGACACTGTATCGGCTGCGACCAGGGATGTTACGATGCCGTTATCAATCCGAAGATGAGGCACATCACATGTACGAGGAATCCTATGCTCTGCCTGGAGTATAAGGGGCTTCCGAAGACGGATGCGCCGAAGAAGGTGATGATTGCAGGAGGAGGGATGGCAGGACTCCTTGCCGCAGAGGTTCTCAAGAAACGGGGCCATGAGCCGGTTATCTTTGAAGCTTCAGGTGCGCTTGCAGGGCAGTTCACGCTGGCAGGTGTCTCACCGATGAAACAGGACTGGGCCGCCGCTGCAAAATGGGAAGCAGAGGAGATTGGACGTCTCGGCATCGAGTTCCACCTGAATACGGCTGTGACTCCGGAACTGATAGAGGAATTTGCTCCGGACCATGTCATCATCGCCACCGGTTCAGAGTATGTAGCGCCGGCCATTCCAGGCATCGACGGTCCGAATGTATATTCCCAGTATGAAGTGCTCAGAGGAGAAGCCAAGCCTTCCGGCCATGTGGCGGTAATCGGTTGCGGACTCGTAGGAGTGGAAGTTGCAGAGCTGCTCGCGTCCAGAGGGGTCCAGGTCACTGCCATGGAGAAGAAGGGTGTTGGAACCGGACTGAATATGCTCAGAAGGATGTTCATGAACCCGGAATTCAAGCATTACAAGATTGCCAAGATGTCAGGAGCGCTAGTGACAAGCCTGGAGGCGGGAAAGGTAAATTACGAGATCACCGACAGGAAGACAAAGGAGGTAAGCCAGGGGACGCTGGAATGCGATGCAGTGGTCATCTGCACTGGAATCACATCTCGTCCATGCGAGGAACTGAAAACGAAGTGCGAGGCGTCCGGCATTCCGGTGCAGGTCATCGGAGATGCCGCGGCTGCCAGAGACGCAAGAGAAGCCGCCTTCGAAGGATATGAAACGGCAATGTCACTGTAACTGTAACGGCCAAAGCCATAGCAAGAATGAAAAAAGAAAGGATGACCGATATGAGTATAGAAGAAAGATTAGAAGCAATGGAAAAAGAGATTCAGAGATTAAAAGATATTGAAGAGATCAAAAAATTGAAAGGCCAGTATTTCCGCTGCCTTGACGGCAAATTTTGGGATGAATTGGAGACGACATTATCTCCAAACATCGTGACCTCTTACTCCGATGGCAAGCTCGTGTTTCACGGGCCCAAGGAGGTCACAGATTATTTCAAGAAAACAATGCCGAAAGAGGAGATCAGCATGCACATGGGGCATACGCCGGAAATTACGATAGACAGCGATACTACCGCGACCGGAAAATGGTATCTGGAAGATAAGCTTATCTTTACCGAAGGAAGCAAATATGCAGGAGCAGGAGTCAACGGCGGAGCGTTCTATACGGATAAGTATGAGAAGGTGGACGGGAAATGGTACATTCTCGAGACGGGATATCTGCGCGTATACGAAGAACACTTTTTCCGTGACCCGAAGATCAATATAACGATGAACATGCATAAAACGAAATAATCAAAGAAAAGGAGAGATAAAAAGATGGCTGGATTAAAAGATTTTCCAAAATTTGGCGCCCTTGCAGGGCTGAAAATACTTGATAGCGGGTCTAACATAGCAGGACCTCTGGGCGGAGGCCTCCTAGCTGAATGTGGTGCCACCGTCATCCACTTTGAAGGTCCCAAGAAACCTGACAACCAGCGGGGCTGGTATGGTTATCCTCAAAATCATAGGAATCAGCTTTCTATGGTAGCTGACATCAAATCCGAGGAAGGCCGAGACATATTCCTGAAGCTGATTCAATGGGCGGATATATGGGTGGAATCTTCCAAAGGCGGGCAGTATGACCGGCTTGGACTTTCCGATGAAGAGATCTGGAAAGTCAATCCTAAGATTGCTATCGTACACGTATCAGGGTACGGGCAGACAGGCGACCCAAGCTATGTGACACGTGCTTCTTATGACGCGGTTGGGCAGGCGTTCAGCGGATACATGTCTCTGAACGGGACGACAGAGGCGCTGAAGATCAACCCGTACCTGAGCGACTTTGCGTGTGGCCTGACTACGTGCTGGGCGATGCTGGCATGCTATGTGAGCACGATTCTGACCGGAAAAGGAGAATCTGTAGATATCGCCCAGTACGAGGCGCTTGCCCGCATAATGGACGGACGGGTGATGCAGTATGCAACGGATGGCGTCAAAGTACCAAGGACCGGCAATAAAGACGGGCAGGCAGCGCTTTTCAGCTTCTATACATGCAAGGATAATAGGACCATATTCATCGGCATGACAGGGGCGGAAGTGTGTAAGCGGGGCTTTCCGATTATCGGTCTGCCGGTGCCAGGTTCAGGGGATCCGGACTTCCCGGAGGGATTCACGGGCTGGCTGATTGATTCTCCGGTAGGACGCCGTATGGAAGCAGCGATGGAAGCCTATGTCGCAGAACACACGATGGAAGAAGTCGAGGCTGTCATGCAGGAGAACCAGATTCCATGCCAGAGAGTGTATGAGCTGGAGGACTGTATCAGCGATCCGCACTGGAAGGCGCGCGAGACGATTACGGAATGGGATGACCCGATGCTTGGGCATGTCACTGGACTCGGGCTTATCAATAAGTTCAAGAACAATCCTTCCAAAATTTGGAGAGGGGCTCCGCTGTTCGGCATGGATAACAGAGATATCCTGAGAGATTTGGGATATACGGACGAGGAGATAGACGGATTGTATGCAAAAGGCATCACGAATGAATTTGACAGGGACACGACGATAAAGCGCTACCGTCTGAAGGAAGTGATTCCTCATATGAAGGATGAATAGCACCGGTCCCCAGTGGTACTACATACTGGTCATATATGCTAAAGGAGAGAGATTATGAATACTGCAACCAAATCGAACTATAAGAAGGGTTTTATCCCATATGCGGTAGCCGCACTTCTTGTCAGCCTTATCGGTGGATTTACAGCCGTTCTGGGCCCGGCATTTGTCGCGGATATCGGGATTGATTACAGTAATACGACATGGATTTCACTGGCACTGGCGATGTCCACCGCAGCCTGCGCGCCTATCCTGGGCAAGCTTGGCGACGTTCTTGGACGGCGCACGACATTGCTGCTCGGCATCCTGATATTCACGGCAGGAAATGCTCTGACTGCAGTTGCCACTTCGCTGGCCTTCATGCTGGCGGCACGGTTTATCGTAGGTATCGGAACTGCCGCAATCTCGCCGGTAGTCATGGCATACATCGTCACAGAGTATCCGCCGGAGGAGACGGGAAAAGGCTTTGCGGTCTATATGCTCATATCAAGCGGTGCTGTCGTCATCGGACCTACGTGCGGCGGCCTCATCATGAATGCGGCTGGCTGGCGTGTGATGATGTGGGTATGCGTGACGCTCTGTGCGGCCGTATTTTTCATCTGTATGTTTATGATTAAGAAGACAGCGTTCCAGAAGAGGAAACTGACGGACTTTGACCGTGTCGGTTCTGTTCTTGTCCTCATATTCTTCAGCTTGCTTCTGTGCGTACCGTCCTTCGGACAGAATATCGGATGGGGCTCCGTGCAGTTTATCTGCGTTGCGGCTGTTGCAGCGGTATCTCTGCTCTGCCTTATCTTTGTGGAGAGGAAAGCGGGCAACCCTATATTCAATGGAACGTTCATGGCACGCAAGGCATTTATCCTGCCGGTCATCATACTTTTCCTGACCCAGGGCCTTATGCAGGCAAACATGACGAATGTCATCGTATTCGTACGCTATACGCAGCCGGATAATGTCATCATATCCAGCTTTGCAATCTCTATCATGTACATCGGCATGTCGTTAGGTTCCGTGATTATAGGGCCGATGGCAGACAAGAAGGAGCCAAGGACCGTTCTTACCTTCTCCCTGCTGCTGACAGGTATCGGCTGCGGCATCATGTATTTCTTTACAGAGGGGTCTTCGGTTGCCGCATTTGCGGCAGCGCTTGGTATTCTTGGTGTCGGACTGGGAGGCAATGCGACTATCTTCATGAAGGTGGCACTGTCGGGACTGTCGAACGAGGTCGCCGGTTCAGGCACTGGTACATATGGACTGTTCCGTGACATATCGGCGCCGTTTGGCGTCGCCGTATTCGTGCCACTGTTCACGAACGGCGTGACAAGCCGCATGACGGAGGCCGTTGCCGGAGGAGCCAGCGAGGGGGCGGCTACTTTGCTGGCGGCAGTGTCATCAATCAAGACGCTTACCATCATCGAGCTTGGCTGCGTAGCAGCAGGTATTGTCGCAGTTCGGATGCTGCCGAGAATACATCAGAAGAATTAAAGAAAAGAGGTATTTTTACATGGATATGAAAGATTCCAAACTATTTTCCCCGCTTAAGGTCGGTTCCCTGACCCTTAAGAACCGGGTAGGCATGGCTCCTATGAGCATGGATTACGAGGCGGAAGACGGTACGGTGCCGAAGAAGCTGGCGGACATATTTGTCCGCCGGGCGGAAGGCGGAACGGGTTATGTCGTCATAGACGCTGTTACGGTAGACCGTAATTACCAGTACATCGGTAATACGACATGCCTTGACTCAGACAGCCTTGTGCCTCAGTTTAAGGAATTTGCAGACAGGGTAAGCGCTGCCGGCAGTACGCTCATTCCGCAGATTATCCATCCAGGTCCGGAATCTATCTGCGGGTTCCGGAAGATACCGCCGCTTGGCCCGTCTGTGAATACGAATGCCAACTGCCATGTGAGCCGTTCCATAAGCATTGATGAGATACATACGGTCATACGGCAGTTCGGAGCGGCTGCACGGCGTGCGGAAGAAGCCGGATGCGGGGGCATCTCCCTGCACTGTGCGCATGCATATATGCTTCCCGGGGCTTTTCTGTCTCCGCTTCGCAACAAACGTATGGATGAGTACGGAGGCTGTCTTGACAACCGGGCCAGGTTCATCATCGAAGTGATAGAAGAGGTCAGAAGAAATGTCAGCGCAGATTATCCGGTGTTCCTGAGAATCTCGGGGGACGAACGGGCCGAGGGAGGAAACTCTCTGGAAGATATGCTCTATCTGGCACCGAAGTTTGAGGCGGCGGGCGTGAATCTGCTGGAAGTGTCCGGAGGGACCCAGTATGAAGGGCTGGAATACATCATTCCAAGCCAGAGCAAACGCATCGGCATGAACATCTATGAGGCTGCTGAAATCAAGAAAGTGGTCGGCATACCCGTCTATGCGGTAGGGAAGATCAACGATATCAGGTATGCGGCCGATATCGTGGAGAGGGGAATCGTGGACGGCGTATCCATAGGACGGCCGCTGCTTGCGGATCCGGACCTGTGCAACAAGGCTTACGAGAACCGCTTTGATGATATCACCCCCTGTGGAAGCTGCGGCGGCAGCTGTATCACCAGATCGGCCCAGAGCCCGCAGTGCCGCTGCCATATCAATCCCCTCGTGGGCAGGGAGTATGATTATCCGGCGGTACCGGCCCAAAAGCCGAAGAAGACGCTGATTATCGGGGCGGGCCCCGGAGGAATGTATGCGGCTGTCACCGCTGCGGAGCGGGGGCACAGCGTCACCGTCTGGGAAGCTGACGATACAATCGGGGGCCAGCTTAACATGGCGGTCGTATCACCCGGCAAGCAGGAGATGACGAAGTGGCTCGTCCACCTGAATTACAGGGCTAAAAAGGCGGGGGTCGAGTTCTTGTTTGACAAAGAGGCGACGGTGGAAGATGTGAAGGAGTTTGCCCCTGATGCTGTCATCGTGGCAACGGGCGCCAGGCCTCTCGTGCCTCCAATCAAAGGTACGAAGGAGTATCCCGTGCTCACGGCTCATGATTTCCTGCGCGGCAGATTCGTCATTCCGAAGGGGCGTGTCTGTGTCCTCGGAGGCGGTGCTGTGGCGTGCGAGACTGCAGAGACGATACTTGCGAATGCTCGGCCAAATGCATTTACGAGGGGCTATGATGCCAGCATCGGGGATGTAGAAGTGACGCTTGTCGAGATGCTGCCTCAGCTTTTGACCGGCGTATGCGAGCCGAACCGTGCGCCGATGCTGCGTAAGCTTAAAAAAGGCGGGGTACAGATCAATGTGAATACGAAGATCCTGGAAGTTACGGACCATGACGTGAAAGTGCAGCGCAGCGACGGAACGGAAGAATGGATGAAAGGCTTCGACTATATCCTCTTCGGGCTTGGTTCGAGGAACTATGACCCGCTTTCCGACAGCCTGAAAGAATTTGTCCCGGAAGTGCATGTCATCGGCGATGCCGTGCGGGCGCGTCAGGCAAGCTATGCCATGTGGGAAGGATTTGAAGCTGCCTATGGTCTGTAGCGGGCGCTATGAACCGTCGGCTTTCGGGCTGCGGCACATGTTTCGGCTAAAAGGAGGCGGAGAAAATGGCGGTAAAGATCATGTCCAGGGAACAGAAAGATGACGCTTTGATTATGGAAGTCATCAGGAATGCACGGAAACAGGACTATACGCCGGATTTATTATGTGAGCTTCAGAAAGTGGTTGAGACGAAATACTACTACTGGTGGCTCATGGATATGAAAAAAGAGGAATGTGCAAGAGAGCTGTTTGCTAAGGACTTCTCATACTATTATAATGGCTATCTCGTGACAGAAGACGGTGCAGAGCAGGCAAAGACATCCAAGTGGACCAATTCGTCGCTCGTGACGATGCATATGGGCCATCAGCCTATGGTATGGCTTATAGATCAGACCCATGCCCGCGGCATATTCCAGTATGAAGACCATCATGTGTCTATAGAAGACGGCAGCGTGATAGAGACATGGATGGTATATTGCGATGATTTTAAGAAGTATGAGGATGGCAGCTGGCATATCAGCACGATGCGCATGTACCCGAAGCAGTCCGACGGCCGGTACCGTAATCCCTTCCCGCCGGACGGCTGGACACCTGAGGGATGGGAGCAGGGTTAAGGCCGTATCCCATCCACTGTTATATATCTGATGCCAATGATACGCTTAAGACCCAATACGACAGTGTCTTCATAACGAAGAGAAGGAGTAAGCACGAGGATCTCCCCGATTTCACCGGGAATCCGGCGGCTTACTCTTTTTCTGTCTATGCGGCGCTCCGCCGCTTTCCTGTCAGCAAACCTTGCTGTTATCTCCGGTACGCCCGTTCACGAATTTGGAGAATAGGCCTCGACTAGGATTGTCTCCAGATGCTTTTTCGTCATATACTCTTTCAGTGCTTTTTCATATATTATATGCATTCCCATGCTCCTTCCTGTCCATCTCGCGTGTCGCCATTTTAGATTGCCCCGGACAGTAATATTTTACCATGAACTGATGAAATGTGATATAAAAACTACTGCCAGGTTATAATAGGAGCAGAAAAACGGCTGGGAATAGGACATGTTCGCAGCGACAGAAAGGAAAAATCATGAGATTTGATGCAGTATATTATGAACCGGACAGTTTGGATTATCCCCTTGGGAAGAAGCTGAAGGAACAGTTTGGCAGCCTGCCCTGGATTCCTATCGAGAGCCATAATGCAATTCAGGAGATGAGGGACAAGCCCAATTCTGAGTTTGGCCGTATGAAGCGGAACCTCATCATCGGCACACGGAAAACGCACAAGTACGTGGAGAACCATAAAGTCTCAGATTATCTTGTCCCATATACATCATCCGGCTGTACGGCCATGTGCCTGTACTGCTATCTCGTGTGTAATTATAACAAATGCGCTTATCTTAGGCTCTTTGTGAACCGGGAGCAGATGTTGGACCGTCTGATCAGACAGGGGGAGAAAAGCGGCAGTTTGCTGACGTTTGAAATAGGGAGCAACAGCGACCTTATACTGGAGAATACGATTACGGGCAATCTGGAGTATACGATACCCAGATTCGCGCGCGAAGGAAGGGGAAAGCTTACTTTTCCGACAAAGTTCGATATGGTAGAGCCGCTTCTTGATCTGGAACACAGGGGTAAGGTCATATTTCGCATGAGCGTAAATCCACAGCCTCTGATTCAAAAGGTGGAGCTGGGTACTTCAGGCCTTTTCCAGAGGATAGATGCCGTTAACCAGATGTGCGCGGCAGGGTATCCGTGCGGCCTGCTGATAGCACCAGTGATACTTGCAGAAGGGTGGAAGGAGATGTATACCGGCCTTCTTAAGGAGCTGGACGAAGGGCTGAGCGGACAGATGAGAGAGCAGATGTTTATCGAAATCATACTCATGACATATTCTTATATACACCGTGCCATCAACAGCGAAGCCTTTCCCCAGGCACCGGATCTGTATGACAAAGAGCTAATGACCGGCAGAGGAAGAGGCAGGTACTGTTACCGGGCGGAAGTACGGGCGGAAGCAGAAGCTTTTTTCAGGACGGAAGTGAAGAGGATACTGGGGGACGTGCAGATACTCTATATAAGCTGATTAATAAGGCTGCATGCCAGATGAGGCTTTGAAGAATGGGAAGAAGCGTGGTATACTTGACATAGAATGACGCACCTGATGCACGGAAGCGGTCATGTTCGCGGTACAGCCGCAAAGCATCGGAGAAGGAGGAAGTCTATGGCAAGATATAAGTGCAGCGTATGTGGATTCGTATATGATGAAGAGAAAGAGGGGAGGAAGCTGACGGAGCTAGAGGCCTGTCCTGCCTGCAGGCAGCCGAAAGATTCCTTCCGGGAGTTAGAGGAAGAGGCCGGAAGGATGGTGGGATGTACTTACCGTTATATGGAGACGATTCAGCAGATGGCCGCCTCCGGGCGTCCGGTCATAGAAGCGATGGGGACGCAGATGCCGGTCCCGGGATTTGATGACATCCTGATACTGGGTGCGCAGCTGAATCCGCCCCCGCTTGATGCAGGGGAAGAAGTCAGTATCAAGACTGTAATAGGCAAAAAGGCGGAGCGCCCGATGGTGCTGGAAGGACCGGTGTACGTATCGCACATGTCGTTCGGAGCGCTTTCCAAAGAGGCCAAGACTGCGCTTTCAAAAGGCAGCGCGACGGCCCGGACAGCGATGTGCAGCGGAGAGGGTGGTATCCTTCCGGAAGAAAAGGACGCTGCCTATAAATACATATTCGAGTATGTGCCGAACAGGTACAGCGTGACGCCAAAGAACCTGAGGGAAGCAGACGCGATAGAGATTAAGATTGGACAGGGGACCAAGCCTGGCATGGGCGGCCATCTTCCAGGAGACAAAGTCACCCCGGAAATTGCCAAAGTGAGGAATAAGCCGCTTGGCAAGGACGTTATCAGTCCATCCAGATTTGAAGATATTACGACGAAGGAAGAGCTGAAGGAGCTGGTGGAACAGCTTCGCATATCATCGGAAGGGCGCCCGATAGGTATCAAGATTGCGGCAGGGCGTATTGAGAAGGATTTGGAATATTGCGTATATGCGGAACCTGACTTTATTACGATTGACGGCCGCGGTGGTGCCACTGGCGCCAGTCCCAGGATTATCCGGGATGCCACGAGCGTGCCGGCTGTCTATGCGCTGCACCGGGCTAAGAAGTATCTTGATGCGGCCGGGGCCGACATCGACCTCGTCATGACAGGAGGCTTTCGTGTGTCATCGGATGCCGTGAAGGCGATAGCTATGGGAGCGACAGCCGTAGCGGTCGCATCCGCGGCGATGGTTGCAGCGGGCTGCCAGCAGTTCAGAGACTGCGGCAGCGGCAGATGTCCCGCGGGGATAGCGACACAGGATGAAGTGCTGAGGGCGAGATTTGACGCACAGGCGGCTGCCATTCGTGTCGGCAATTATTTTATGGCGATGTTTGAAGAGATTCGGACATTTGCCAGGATAACCGGACACAGGGATATCCATAATCTGACCGTAGAAGACCTGTGCACGACAAGCCGGGATATCGCGGACTATACCGACATTCCCCATGCATAAGCAGAGACGAAGGAGCGATATCCTATTGGGCCGGATTCCAACAGGATATCGCTCCTCTATAAGTTACAGACGATGAGCACAAAGATGAGCACACAGAGGCATGCCGTTCCGACGGCTGCCAGTATATTGAATATCTTATTCGCCTTTTCTTCTGATTGCAGAAGCCTGCAGACACCTGCATAGATACCGATACCGATGGTTCCGCCCAGGGTATTATCGATAAGATCCGTGATATCGGTAGCGCCGACTGCCAGGACATACTGCATAACTTCCAGAAAAAGACTGTAAGAAGCAATCATCAGTATCTTTTTAGATATGGAAAGGCGTCCTTTCAGCATACAAAGATAGATGCCTGCCGGTACGAAGACGAGTATATTCTGGAATATCTCCGATAGCTGTACCTTCCCATTTACGATAACAGAACCACCATATGGTACAAGATTTATGCTGCGCATATGCCCGAATCCTGCCAGGGATAGCTGCATCTTAAACAGGATAATCCATGTGATAAGTATTACATATATAATCATGAGTACCAGAGTCAGTTTAGTGCGGCTTTGCTTTTGTTTCATATTATGTCCCTCCTCAGTATCTATCATTGTAAATAATAAAAATGAATTTAAGAGAAGGTATTTCTTAATATATTTTTAAATATCCGATAAACCGGCCAGCCGGATGCTTTCGTCTATGTCCTCTCTATCAGCTTTTCGATTGCCCGGCGCATGGATTCTATCTCTTCGGGAGATACGTCGAACGATGTAAAACGTGTCTCCTGTTCGATCCGCGCGGCTTCCGCGTCAAATTCTCTTCTGATTATATGTTCAATGTCTTCTTTCATAAAAATGATACCTCCAAAACCATCATATAACAAAATAAGCCTGTACACATATGGTAAAATATGTAAATTAGTGTTGGGAGCATTGTTTTCAAATATTATATTTATATTTTCCGGATTGTGGTATGATAGATATAGATTCATGTTTAAACAGGAGGTGGCAGGATGCGGTACCGGCTGAATGGAAGCATAGAGCCGATCGGCGGCGATGAGGAGATCGGTGACGACGAGTCGCTGGTCGAGATTATAACATCTGAGCAATATGAAGACGGATACAAGAAGCACTTCCAGAAGAAGATGCTTTTGAATATTTATCACACGCACTACTGCAGGGCGGATCTGCTGAAGGACTGTGTCATCGGGACCTTCGTCATTCCTCGTAAGGATGACCTGCTTGGGACATATACGACATTCGGATTCTACATGACGACGGAAAAGCTGGTGCTCGTAGATGATTCCGGCATAATTGAAAAGCTCGTAAAGCATATGGCGGAAGCGCTGACCGTGGAAAAGACGTACACGGCACATTTTTTCTTTGAACTCATGGAATATCTTGTCAAGGAAGACGTCATCTTTCTCCAGAATTATGAAAAGAAGCTCTCAGAGCTGGAGGGCGTGCTGCTTCAAGGCGTTATCAATGATTTTGACAAGAAGATGCTCGCCATCAGGAAAGAACTGCTGGCACTGCAGTCATATTACCAGCAGCTAACGGATGTGAGCGAGACGCTGGAAGAGAATCAGAACCATATGTTTGAGGAGGAGGACTGCAGAATATTCGACCTGTATTCTAAGAGGGCGGACCGGCTGTTCGACAATACGAGACGGCTGCAGGAATATTCGCTTCAGCTGCGTGAGATGTATGAGTCGCAGATTGATATCAGGCAGAACAAGATAATGAAGTTCCTGACGGTAGTCACGACGATATTCCTTCCGCTTTCGCTGATTGCGGGCTGGTATGGCATGAACTTCGTCGGTATGCCAGAGCTTTCAAGCCCTTACGGATATGCGGTGGTAATTATCGTAAGTATTGCGATTATCCTGGTGGAAATCTGGCTGTTCCGGATAAAGAAATGGTTTGACTAGTAAGGAGGCCGGCGGGATGACATTATGTATAGGCGACAGCATAACACTGGGAATGATGGGATATTCATATATTCCTTTTGCCGATAAGAAGCAGCAGCTTGTGAATCTCGGAGTGAACGGTGAATCTCTGCTAGGAGGTGTCCGGAGGCTTCGCAGATATATGAGGAAACGTGCCTATAGAGAAGCAGATACGGTCATCTTCTCTCTTGGGACGAATGATATACTGCTTCCTTATCTTGGAAACCGGTCCCGCTTCTGGCAGATACAGTACAGGCTCCGGAATATCATCCGCAGATTCAGCAGCGATATCGGGGAATTTGCCGGATATTATGAGGAAGCTGTCAGACAGATGAAGCATAACGGATATAAGGTTGTGCTTGTGGGCCTTCCCTATATTCAGCTTGCAGACTATCCGCTTGGAAAGGTCGAGGCTTATAACAGCTGTATCAGGAGCGTGGCAAGAACATATGATGCAGAATTTATCGACATATATGAGATGCAGAAAAAGCGCGTGCACCGGGACAGGACCTGCAGCTGGGGAAAGCTGAACGCAGGGAGGATTGCGGACGGACTATACATGCTGCTGTTTCCGCGGAGGAAGGATTCGCTTTCCCGCAGGAGAGGCCTTGACGTGACCGTGGACGGCGTACACTTTAACTCCAGGTCCGCCAGGATGCTGGCAGAGGCTGTCGGGCGTGCAATGGAGAGGGCAGGAGTTAAGACCGTATAGAGATAAGAAGTGGCTGAAAGGAGGAACGGCATATGTTCTGGAATAAAGAAGAGGTATTTATGACGATGGAGGCCGGGCGCTATGCGAAAGCCAGAGCGATTCTGGAAGATAATGGGATACCATACACGGTAAAGACGAAAAGCTCCGGAGGCTATAGTGCAAATTCACACAGGATGGGAAGGTTTGGAGAGAAGTTTGACCACAGTATCACATATTACATCTATACGAAGAAAGAGATAGCAGAGAGTGCGAGATATCATATACAGAGCAATCTGAACAGATGAAAGGAAGTTTCCGTTTTGGAAACTTTCTTTCTTTTTGTTGCATCATATTCCGTTGAATATGCAGATAATCATACTATAATGGATAGTAGGAAAGGAGAGAGATAGAATGGTTAATATGAACCTTGGAAAAAATATAATGAAATACAGAAGGGAGACGGGAATTACGCAGGAGCAGCTGGCTGAATATATGGGCGTGTCCAAATCTTCCGTATCAAAATGGGAAACCGGCAGCACTTATCCGGACATCTGCCTGCTGCCGGAACTGGCGACTCTTTTCAATATCTCTGTCGACAAGCTGATAGGGTATGAGCCTCAGCTTACGAAGAAGAAGATAACAGAGCTGTACAGGGAGCTGGCGGAAGCATTTCCGTCAGAGCCGGAGGAGACCTATATGAGAAGCGAAGATTTGATCAAGAAATACTACTCCTGCTTTCCCTTTCTTTACAAGATGGCGCTCCTCTATCTGAATCATGCGGTACTGATGGGAGAACCTGACAAAGTGATGGAACGGGCGTCTGAACTTTGCAGAAGGATAGAACAGGACAGCGCAGACGCCGCACTGATCAAAGATACGGTCTCTCTGGAGGTGATGATATTGATTATGCGTAATAAGCCGCAGGAAGCGCTTGACATCCTGGGAGAAGACGTAAGGCCGCTTGCACAGGATGCAGAGATGGCCGGAACGATATACCGGCAGATGGGTGACGTAAAGAAGTCCAGGGAGATCTTCCAGATCTGTGCGTATCAGCATCTGCTCTTTGCGATACAGGACTCGGTCAATATGATGATGCTGAACACGGAGAATGCTGAATTCTGTGATGAGACGATAAGACGCCTATCAGAGCTGATTCGGCTGTATAACATAGAAAAGCTGCATTTTTACACGGCCATCCAGTTTTATATGGCGGCTGCCGAGCTCTATGCCATGCGCAGAGACAAAGAGAATGCGATTATAATGACAGAGAAGTTTACGAATATTATCGTTGCACTGCCGGTTCCCTGGGGACTGGCGGACGGCGACTCGTATTTTACCGAAATCAGCGACTGGCTTGGCAAGGTGGATGCGGATAAGGGGACGCCAAGAGGCTCCAAGCTCGTAAAAGAATCATTTGCGGCTGCACTTACCCAAAATCCGGTATTTCAGGATATGCAGGAAGAGTTCCGGTTTCGGACATGTGTAGAAAAACTTGAACATCTATAGGAGGATATAAAAATGGATGCATTAAGAGAATATCTGCCGGTCTTGCTGCCGGTCATCATCATTGAACTTGCCCTTGCGGTTATGGCGCTCGTGCATGTGCTGAGGCACCCGCATTACAAAACCGGCAACAGGGTGCTGTGGGTCATCGTTGTGCTCTTCGTACAGATTATCGGCCCGATTGCATATTTCGTGTTCGGACGGGAGGATTCATAGATGGATACATTAGAAGTCCGGGGGCTTACAAAGCGCTTTGGACAGAATGAAGTGCTCAAAGGGGTAGAACTCCTTGTCCCACGACACTGCGTATATGGGCTGATCGGGCAGAACGGTGCCGGAAAGACGACTACCATGAGAATCATACTCGGATTACTTGCACAAGATGCGGGAGAGGTGTATGTGTGCGGCGAGAAGGTGAAGTACGGGGAGACGAAGACGAACCGCTTCGTGGGCTATCTCCCTGATGTCCCCGAATTCTATGGATTCATGACGCCGGAAGAGTATCTGAGGCTGTGCGGCAGGATATGTGGGATGGAACACGCGCAGATTAGGGAAAAGAGCGGTGAACTGCTGGAACTATCCGGGCTGAAAGAGAACAGGAAGAAGAGGATAGGAGGATTCTCCCGGGGGATGAAGCAAAGGCTTGGCATTGCCCAGGCACTGCTGAACGGGCCGAAGCTTCTTATATGCGACGAGCCGACTTCGGCACTTGATCCTGTCGGGCGAAAGGAAATACTTGATATACTGGAACAGGTAAAAGAGAAGACTACCGTTATCTTTTCCACCCATATTCTGTCTGATGTAGAGCGTATCTGCGATTCGGTCGCGTTTCTGCACGACGGCACCATCATACAGGACGGAACGCTGGAGGAGCTTAAGATGCGGCACATCGTAGACACGATGATCGTGGAGCTGTGCCGTCAGGAAGACGTGCAGCGGCTGCTGAAGAAGCTGGATGGCCTGCAGGTAAGCCGGCAGAACAAAACGACCCTTGTCATCCACGCCAAGGACATCTATACGGTCCAGCACCGGCTGATGAACATGCTGGCCGACGGTCAGATAGCGGTGGAAAAGCTGGAAATACAGGAACCGTCGCTGGAAAATCTATTTATGGAGGCAGTGAGATGAAAGGATATATCGCATTTACGAAAAAGGAATTTATGGAATACTTCCGCTCTTATAAGCTGCTTATCATACTGCTGGTATTCCTTCTGCTCGGGTTCATGAATCCAATATCCGCAAAGTATCTCCCGGAACTGGTAGAGAATTTTATGCCTGCGGGGATGCATATGGACATACCGGAACCTGTCATTGCGGATGCATGGATACAGTTCTTTAAAAACGTGCCTCAGATTGGCCTTGTCGTAATGGTTATCATGTCGAGCGGCGTGGTATCTCAAGAACTGGGCAGGGGGACGCTCTTGCCGGTATTGACGAAAGGGCTGAAGAGAAAAGCGGTCTGGCTGTCCAAGTTTACCGGGGTAGCCGTGCTGTGGAGCATAGGGTATTATCTTTCCTTTGCGGTTACGTATTTCTACAGCGCCCTGTTCTGGGATGAGACGGCCGTGCCGGAACTTGGTACTGCCGTATTCTTCGCCTGGCTGTTCGGCCTTCTGCTCCTTAGCATGGTACTGCTGGGCAGCACGATGTCCAAAAGCTATGCAGGAGGCCTGCTGCTTGCGGGGGCGGTGCTGCTTGCCGGAATGCTGATGTCGATGCTGCACGGCGTAAGCAGATACAGTCCGGTCAGGTTGGCGTCGGAAAACATGTCCCTCATTGATGGAACGCTCAAAGCGGAGGATTTTCTGCCGGCGGCAACAGTAGCAGCGGTACTGGCGGTGGCAGCGGTGCTGGCAGGAATTGCACTGTTTGACAAGAAACAGCTGTAAAAAAGAACAGGTTCTGTGATATAATAGGCTGACGGCTCTGCTGTCAGCCTATTATAAGCTTAAAGGAAGAAGAATACGATGTTTGGATATGTTACGATTTATGAGCCTGAGCTGAAGGTCAGGGATTTCAGGAAGTATAAGTCCTATTACTGCGGACTCTGCCATACGCTCAAAGAGCGGTACGGCTTCCTCGGACAGATGACCCTCACATATGATATGACATTTGCGGTCGTGCTGCTGACCTCGCTTTACGAGGCGGATACAGAGCACATGACGTGTCCGTGCAAGGTGCATCCGGTAAAGAAGCAGGCTATGCTGGTGAATGAGTATACGGCGTACGCGGCGGACATGAATATGGTACTTGCCTATTACCACATGAAGGATGACTGGATAGATGAGAAGAAGATCAGCGGATTTGCCGGAACCTATGCGCTCCACCGCAAGGTCAAGCGGATTATAAAGAAGTATCCGAGGCAGAGCAGGGCAATCTGCCGTTCCCTTAAGGAACTGTCGGCCTGTGAAAGAGAAGGCGTCACGGATATCGATATACCGGCAGGGTGCTTTGGCAGGCTCATGTCGGAGCTGCTTGTGTACCGGAAGGACCACTGGGAAGACCGGCTCAGGACCGTAGGGTTCTTTCTCGGCAAATTCATCTACATCATGGACGCGTACGAAGACCTGGACAAAGACAGGCGGGAAGGATGCTATAATCCGCTGAAAGAAGCAGCAGAGCATGCGGATTATGAAGACAGATGCCTTCAGATCCTCCAGATGATGATTGCGGAGTGCTGTGCCGGATTTGAGCAGCTGCCGTGCCTATTAGATATAGACATTTTGCGCAATATATTATATGATGGAGTTTGGAACCGTTATAAAAAGGTTCAGCAACAAAAGAAGGAAGCGAAGGAATAAAGCGATATGACGAAGAATCCATATGAAGTATTAGGGGTATCCCAAAATGCGTCAGACGATGAGATAAAGAGTGCATACCGGGAACTGACGAGAAAATACCATCCGGATGCCAATGTGAACAATCCGCTGGCCGATCTGGCAGAAGAGAGGTTCAAGGAAGTTCAGGAAGCCTACGATACGATTATGAAAGAAAGGGAGCAGGGCGGCGGCTACCGTTACGGCTACGGCGGAAACGGCGGGTATGGCAGCGCCGGGGGCGGCCAGCAGGGCGGCTTCGACAGCTCCCAGCAGAATGTCGAGATGCAGGCGGTGTATAACTTTATCAACAGCAGACGCTTCCAGGAGGCGCTAAACCTTCTGAACCGTATGCCGGAGCGGACATCACAGTGGTATTATGCAAGTGCATATGCCAACGCAGGCATGGGGAACAATGTCCTGGCCAGAGACCATGCGGCTCAGGCAGTCAATATGGAACCAAACAATGTGCAGTACCGCCAGCTGCTGAGCCAGCTTGAATGGAACAGCCAGAGGTACCAGAATAATCCGTACGGGGGGTATGGCGCCGGCGGGCAGACATGCGGTACCGGCAATATGTGTTGTGACTTGTGTATCGCAGACCAGCTCTGTGAATGTATGGGAGGAGATCTTTGCACATGCATGTAAAGGCAAAATCTATGGCTGTGTGCGGCCTGATGCTCGCACTGTCGGTCGTATGTATGGTTCTAGGAAGCGTAATAGAGACGAGCACCTTATTCCTGCTGGCGGCGGCATCCTATTTTACCGGAATCGTAATCCGGGAATTCGGCCCTTTCATGGGGGCTGCATTTTGGCTGGCTGCAGTCCTGCTTGGGTTTATACTGGCTCCGAATAAATTTTATGTAATTACATTTGCGGCGATGGGATTCTATATCATGGCTGTCGAGACGGCCCATCGAAAGCTCGGGGCTTCACGGCTTCAGAACCGCAGGGCGGCATTCTGGATAATAAAGTACATCGTATTCAACATACTGTATATTCCTGCGGTATTTCTGCTGCAGGAGCTGTTGTTCGGGCGCAGGATAACAGGCATGATTCTCGCCGGTATCATAGCCGGGGGACAGATAGGCATATGGATATACGACAGGGCGTATGAATACGTACAGAGTCATATATGGAGCCGAATGCGGGGGCATCTGATGAATTGAGAATAGTGTGTCTTGCGAATAAGGATGGCCTGGCAGCCGTGACGGCTGCCAGGCCATCCTTATTTTAAGAAGCCGGCCAGATCCAGGGCATACAGGATACCGCACAATGTATCTGTTCCGGAGGAGTGTCCCACAGCCTCAAAGCTTTGGAGAATCTCATCGGCCGGGGGGAGATCCGGCAGACGGCAGATGGCCAGGCTGAACTGGTTCTGAAGCGCACATCGCAGGAAAGTAGCGCTGATGTCATTCGTATCGGACAGATGGCTCTCCAGTTCGGCAATCAGGCAGCGCGCAAAAGGATGATCAGATAGCCGGCAGAGTGTGATTGATGCGAGCACGCCGCACAGAAAGTCATCGCCGCTTGGCGTAAGGCCGATGCCAAGACCGATGAGCTGTGAAAGAGTACGGGCCGCTTCCATATATCCCTGCTTCCAAAGCAGGAGGCGGCAGCGCGACATATGTTCCCTGGCGGCGGAAAGGACCAGGCTTTCACCGCCCGCCATCCCGGGACGGGATGAGAACAGCAGGCAGAAGCCATCGGCTGCGGATTTGCCGAGAGCCATCTGTACACGGCTTTTCAATACGTCAGGAGAAGAACCGGCAGAGAGCGCAGACAGCCCGGAAGGATAGATATGGCCGGGAATGTAGCGGAAGAGGACCGATTTTCCGGAAGATAGGATTTCTATAGATTCTCTGGAAAAGCGTACTGCCTGTCCCGGTTCGATATGGAGGGATTTGAGCATTCCTGCTGTCAGGTCCGTAATAAGGCTGACTGGAGACAGCGGGGAAGAGGCGGACTGCAGGGCAAGAAGCTGCCCTGATGCCTGAATATTTATCGTTTTATTATATACAGAATGAACAGTGCCGGAAAAACAATGACACAGGAAATCGTCTGCATATGAAGATGTATCCGTTATCATAGAAATCATAGCTTAACAGCTCCTTCGCCGGATGTGGTGGACGGAGCGCTAAAAGCCAGACTCCAATCTAATAATTGATTCTATCAAAAAATAGAATAAATTACAAAAAATAAATTAAATGATAATTATTTTTATACATATCAGACAAAAAAACGCTATTTTTTCCCGGTTTCATGTCATTGTTTTTCTCAATTGTATCTAATAAAATACATGTTATGTAATAAATGGTTAACCAGAGTATGATAAAAAAAAGACAATTGGTACCTTTGACAAGGAGGAAAGCGATGTATGATTTAGTAGTGAAAAACGGAAAGCTTGTAACCCCGGACAGGATTTACGAGGCCGATATTGCAGTGAAGGACGGCGTGTATTCCGCTTTTCTTGCAAAAGGAACAGTGGCAGAGGCAAAAGAAGTTATAGATGCGAAGGGGAACTATGTGTTCCCGGGTATCATCGACTGCCATGCGCACCTTAATGAACCAGGTTTTGAGTACAGGGAGGATTTCGAGACTGGTTCCAGAGCGGCAGCCGTGGCAGGCTGCACGTGCCTGATCGACATGCCGCTGAACAATGACCCTTCTCTGATGAACAAAGAGATTTTTGACCTGAAGATGGGACGTATCAGCAAGCACTCGGTGATTGATTTTGCGCTTTGGGGCGGTATCGTAGGAGATTACGACAATCAGCCGGGTTCTGTGAAGAACAATATGAATGACCTGGTGGACTTGCATAACTGCGGCGTGGCGGCATTCAAAGGCTTCACATGTCCTAATGGGGACCTGTTCCCTACTGTCAATATGGGAAATGTGAGAAAGGCGCTGGAGATATTGAAGCCATACGATGCACTTTGCGGATTCCACTGTGAAGAGTTCGGCCAGGTACTGGAGCGTGAGAAAGAGGCAAAGGCAAGAGAAGGCAGAAGCGGTGAAGAGAAGATCAGGGATTTCCTCGATTCCCATGATGTATGGACGGAATATGTAGCCACGAAGAACGTAATCGATATGGCCCGCGCGACCGGCGGCCGTGTACATATCTGCCATGTGAGCCATCCGATGGTTGCACAAGTAGTAAAAGATGCTATCCATGAAGGGCTTCCGATTACGGCGGAGACCTGTCCGCACTATCTTGGGTTTACAGAAGACTTTGTATTTGAAAAAGGTGCTCCGGCAAAATGCACCCCTCCGATGCGCACGAAAGAAGACATGGAAAAGCTGTGGGACTATGTGCTTGACGGGACGTTATCCTGTGTGGGCAGCGATCATTCTCCGGCGGCAGATGAAGAAAAGGACAATGCGACAAAGGATATATGGCATGCATGGGGCGGCTTGAATGCAATCCAGTTCTTCCTGCCGATGATGTTTGACATGGTTGTCAACAAGAAAGGCTTAAGCCCGACCCTGATTGCAAAAGTGATGGATTACAACCCGGCTAAAGTGTTCGGGCTGTATGGAAAGAAAGGTGCGTTCGAGCTTGGATTCGACGGTGACATCGTTATCGTGGATCCGGATAAAGCATGGAAATGCAGACAGGAAGAGCTGCTGACGAAAGGACACGTATCCTGCTTTGACGGGCTGGAAGGAAAAGGTGCTCCTGTATATACGATCATCCGCGGTAAAGTCGTAGCTGTCGATGGCAGCTACAAAGAAGATGCGGTGGGATATGGGATGTATGTGACTCCGGCAGACGCCAGATAACAAAAGAAGGAAAGAAGGAGAGAGATTATGAGTGATGTAAATAAAGAAGCGAAGAAAGAATCCGGCTCATTGGCGCCGATTCAGGAAAAAGACCGAATCATGGGATGGGGGTCCTATCTGATGCTCTGGCTTGGCGGATGTATCTCCATCGGTACGCTGACGATGGGTTCGGCACAGCTTGACAAGGGGCTTAACCTTATGCAGGTGTTTCTGGCCGTGCTGATAGGTTCTACCATTCTCGTCGTCGGCATCTGCGTAAATGACCGTTTCAGCTATAAGTCAGGAGCGCCATATGCGATACAGCTGAAGAGCGCTTACGGTACGAAAGGCAATATCGTACCCGTAATGATCCGTGGACTGCCGGCAATCGTGTGGTATGGATTCCAGACATGGCTCGGGGGATCTGCAATCAACCAGATATCTATCGCAATCTTCGGATATGACAATGTCGTACTGTTCTTCATCTTATTCCAGGTGCTCCAGATTATCCTGTCGGTAAAGGGCTTCCATGGAATCAAATGGGTGGAGAATGTAGGCGGTGTCGTCATCGTATGCGCGATGCTCTACATGCTCTATGTATGTGTTACCCAGTATTGGGGCGTTATCGGCGATAAGCTCATAAGCAGGGAAGGTTCCTGGGGGATGCCTTTTATTGCAGCCATCATAGCATTCTTTGGAAACAGCACGACGGTTATGCTCAATGCAGGTGACTACTCCCGGGAGCTCAAAGGTGGTTTCTCCGTAGGAAAGCGCGGCGTCGCTTACTTTATCGCCATGGTTCCTACGACGGTACTGCTTGGCCTCATAGGTGCGATGGCGTCTACCGCCACAGGTATCGCGAACCCGATCAATGCATTCTCACAGATGGTCAATAACAAAGTCCTCTTAGTAGCAACACTTGGGTTCATCTTATTTGCGCAGATGACGACAAACCTTGCCAGCAATGTCGTACCGCCGGCTTATGCATTTATGGATGCATTTAAGATGAAGCACAAGACAGCAGTTATCCTTGTCGGTGTCCTGGCCGTCTGCACTTGTCCATGGATTCTGACAAATGACAGCTCGGCTGCAGGATTAGACCTGTTTGTTAAGATCTATACAGCGTTCTTCGGACCGATATTTGCAGTTCTGGTAACAGATTACTATATTATGCACAGGGGTAAGATTGAGGGAGAGAAACTGGATGACTTGTATGATGACAAAGGAAACCATGCCGGCATCAACTGGGCAGCCATTATAGCGACGGCCGTAGGCGCGGTCATCGGGCTGATCAATGTAGACATTTCCTTCTTTACAGCCACGATACCGACAGGGCTGGTATACTATTTCTGTATGAAGAAGATGCCGTCATGCGGACGTTTCAGGAAAGGAACTTCTCTTGAGAAGTGATAGGAGGCAATACATATGTATGATGTTCTAGTGAAAAATGGAAAAATTGTAACGGCAGATGCTGTCTCAGAAGGGAACATAGCTGTAAAAGACGGTAAAATAGCAGCCGTGCTGGCCGCAGGCATCGAGCCTGAGGCTTCAAAAGTCATAGACGCGAAGGGGAACTATGTGTTCCCCGGAGCCATCGATACGCATGCACATCTGAATGACCCTGGATATGAGTGGCGGGAAGATTATGAGCATGGTACGGCCGCGGCCGCGGTCGGCGGCTATACGACAATTATAGATATGCCGCTGCAGAACGAACCGGCCATGACGAATGCAGACCTGTTTGACCGGAAGGTGGAAAAAGTGGACAGCAATGCCTACTCAGACTATTGCTTCTGGGGAGGCCTCGTACCGGATAATTTTGAGGATTTAAAAGGGATGCACGACAAAGGATGTGTAGCATTCAAATCATTTATCGGTCCCGTATCCCCGGATTACAGTTCCTTAAATTACGGGCAGGCATATGAAGCGATGCAGCGCATCAAAGAATTTGGCGGTCGGGCAGGCTTCCACTGCGAAGACTTTTCCATAATCAAATGGCAGGAGGCCAGGATGAAAAAGGAAGGCCATCTAGACTGGCAGGGCTTTCTGGATTCCAGACCGGTCATCGCCGAGATGGTGGCGACCGTAGACATGATTGAGATTGCCAAGGCAACGGGATGCAAGGTACATATCTGCCATGTGAGCAGCCCCGATGTGGCACAGAAGATTAAGGAAGCACAGCAGGAAGGCTATGATATAACAGCCGAAACGTGTTCCCATTACTTAAGCCTCACGGACAGGGACGTCATAGAAAACGGTCCGATGTTCAAGTGTGCGCCTCCGCTCCGTTCCCAGGACGAAGTAGACAGATTGTGGACATATGTAGAAGACGGTACGTTCAGCGGAATTGCAAGCGACCATTCCCCGTGCTCCTATGATGAGAAGTTCAAAGAAATTCTTGGCAGTAAGATAGAGAATGTATTCGACGTATGGGGAGGCATCAGCGGAATCCAGAGCGGTTTCCAGGTGGCGTTCAACGAAGGGTGCGTTAAGAGGGGCGTAAGCCCTGCCGTGCTTGCTAATTCTATGGCAAAGCTTCCGGCCAGGGCGTTCGGAATCTACGGCAGAAAGGGAGATATCAAGCCGGGATTTGACGCGGACCTGGTAATCGTCGACCCGCAGAAGGAATGGGAGATAACAAGTGATTCTCTCCTGTATGTTAATAAAATATCTGCATTTGTCGGCATGAAGGGCAAGGGACAGCCGGTATGTACGGTCATCCGCGGGAATGTCGTTGCCGAAGATGGAAAGATTACAGCAGAAAAAGGCGTGGGCGAATTAATCAGACGATTAAGCTAAGCCTGTGCATATCGAAAGGAGAGAGAAGATGAGTAATATCGTTGAAAATATGAATCTGAACCCGGAACTCGTCAAGAATGTGGATCCGGATCTTCAGCCGACCAAGAAACGTATCATGGGATCATTATCCTATGCGGCAAGCTTTATGGGAGGGTGCGTATCTATCGGTACGTTCTCCATGGGTGCGGGACTGATTGGGGTACTGACAGTAGGGCAGGCGATTCTCGCCATGATCATAGGATGCCTCGTCATCGCCATTGCACTCGTTGTAATCGGCAACTGCGGACATAAGTATGGGATACCTTATACGGTACAGCTCAGAAGCAGCTTTGGAACAGCTGGCGTCAAGATACCTGGACTGCTCAGAGGCGTGCCTGCGATTATCTGGTTCGGATTCCAGAGCTGGGTAGGAGCCGGTGCCATCAACAGCTGTTTCAAGATCTTGTTCGGATTTGACAATCTGCCGGTCGTCTATGCATTGTTTACGCTCCTGCAGGTAGCGCTCGCAATCAAAGGTTTTGAGGGTATCAAATGGCTTGAGAACATATCCTGTGTCTTTATCATTGCAATCCTGGCTTACATGCTGTACGTGGTGAAGACGCAGTTTGCCACAGAGATCGATGACGTGTTCTCAGGAATAAAGGGAACGTGGGGCATGCCGTTCTGGGCAGCGACCACATCCTTCCTTGGCATCTATTCGACCATGATTATCAACGCATCAGACTATTCACGTAACCTGAAGGAAAATGTAAAGTCTGTCCGCACCGCAAGCATATACACGGTGGCTATCCTGCCGGTAACGCTGTTCATGGGGCTCATAGGGCTGCTTGTTACGGCAGCGACAGGAAACAGCGATCCGGTCGTCGTGTTCTCTACGACGATGGGCAGCAAGTTCCTTACGATCGTGACGCTACTGTTCATCGCATTTGCCCAGGTGACGACGAACGTACTGAACAATATCGTGCCGCCGTCTTACGTATTGATGGAATCCTTCCACATGAAATGGTCGCACGCCACAGTCGTCGTCGGTATCCTCTCTGCGTGCTGCATGCCATGGAAGCTGGTTACCGATCAGTCGGCGGCAGGGCTTAGCCTGTTTACCCAGTTCTACTCCGCGTTCCTCGGACCAATCTTCGCGGTCATGGCGGTAGACTACTATATCCTCCGCAAGAAGAAGCTGGATATCAACAACATGTATGACAAGCAGGGCATATACAAAGGCGTCAACTGGGCGGCCATCATCGCGATAGTCGTGGGCTCCCTCTGCTCCCTGCTCATCGTGGAACTGTCATGGTACATAAGCCTCATACCGACAGGGCTTGTCTACTACTTCCTGATGAAGACGATGAAGAGCTCGGCACCATTCCGCAAAGGGACAATATTCGGGGAATAAGTTAAGAATTTAATGGCAGCGTACGGAGAAGGGAACGGATGTATATGGTCGTGTCAAAGCGCTCCGTTCGCCGGGTATCCGTAGCTGCAAGAAGAGCCGGAAGCAGGCGCGAGGATGTTATGTGAGATAACACCCTCGCGCCTGCTTCCGCTTTACATCCTTCTGGCTTCGTCGAGGAACTTCAGCGTCTCTTCGAGAAGGCTTCCCGTAAACGGGTCCTCCTCGACCCGGTCGAAATCGTGGGTGCTGCCTGCTGCGATAAACTGTTTTGCGGCATAGCGGCCTGTTAGCGCCAGGAATTCTTCGTACGGTACATCCGGATCGTTCGTGCTGTGTGCACAGAACAGCGGACATGGCAGAGAGGTGCATGTACGCAGGGTATAGTCCAGATAGAAGTATTTCTCGCGCCCTTCGTACAGCAGCGACCGCCACCGCCCGGTCTGCCTTGCATAGACATAGATGCTGTAATGTGTGTCCAGACTTCCAGAAGACCGAAGCTCTGTACCGGCGCTGTCCAGACAGGAGGCTTCCACCGGAGGGAGAGAGCAATAGAAGCTGCTCGGGGTCTCGAACCAGCCGTCGCAGAGAAAGCCGTATCCGTAGTAGGAAAGGATACCCTTCGGGGCGGTGGGGAGGTCACCCTGAGCGGCGGCCAGAAGACAGAGATATGCGCCAGCGGAACGCCCCCAGAGGAAGAAAGGAAGCTCACAGCCACAGTACATATCAGAGTATTCCACATAGTGTGAGATGGAAGAAGAGACGTCATCCAGTATCGTATTCAGCTTTGCCGCCGGCGCAAGGGGATAGTCATATGAGATGATGATATATCCTGCGCCTGTCAGCGTGTCGATATGGAGCCTGGGAAGGTCATCCCTTTCCCCGTACAGAAGGCCGCCTCCGTGGAAATACAGGATACAGGCTCTGGGTGCGGCACCGCTGTCTGCATATATGGTGGCATGTTTCTGGTATAATGTATTGCTTATTTCTATAACTTTCTTCTCTAGCATATTGTAAGTCTCCTTTCAATCCCCATTTTAGCGGGCCATATGGATAAAGCATATAGATAACATAAATAACGTGCAGCGAGGTGCATATATTTTTGTCTGCTGCGGATAAATATCTACAAAATGATATCCTGGTAAAAAAGGCATGCCGGCAGTCGCTGCAATAAAGATATTATAACATAAAACCGATATGGGCAGACATGTGAAAAAAATGACAATGGGGTATAAAGTTGATAAAAATTCTGTTCGGTTTTCTCAATAATAATCATTGAAAAATCGTATGGCAGTTGTCATAATTATGGTATAAAAACTGGTTGACCACTAGAGTAAATTATAAGTAAAGAAAGAGAGGAATTAAAAATGAGTTATTTAAACGATCAGGTAGGGTACCGCGAGGAGCTTTTGATGACACGTTCCGTAATCAAGAAAGAGAATTATGTGCTTCTCGAGCCAGACGGACTTGTGAAGAACAGCATTCCGGGCTACGAGAACTGTGACGTGACAATCCTTGGCTCGCCGGCGATGGGAGCGTCTTTTGCCGATTATCTCGTAACGGCAAGGGAAGGCGGCAAGAACAGCGGAATCGGCGGAGAAGGGCTGGAGACATTCCTGTATGTGATATCAGGCGAAGTTACGGTTAAAAATGCGGATAAAGAAGAAGTGCTCACAGAAGGCGGATATATCTTCTCACCGGAAAGCAACGTAGTATCTTTTGAGAACAAGGGCAAAGAAGAGGCTAAGCTTTTTGTATACAAACGCAGATACGAAAGAGTGGAAGGCTACAGTGCATACACGGTTGTAGGCAATGCGAACGATCTGCCATGGATTGAATATGAGGGGATGGAGAACTGCCATATCAAAGATTTCCTTCCGGCTGCAGGCGACTTTGGATTTGATATGAACATGCACATCCTCAAATTTAAGCTTGGCGCGTCACATGGCTATATCGAGACGCATGTACAGGAGCACGGAATGTATTTCCTGCAGGGCAAGGGCATGTATCGTGTAGATGACGAATGGGTCCCGGTCAAAGCAGGCGACTATATGTTCCTGGATGCGTACTGCCCACAGGCTTGTTACGCAGTAGGCCGCGAGGAAGACTTCGCTTACATCTACTCCAAAGACTGTAACAGAGACGTGGTATTATAAACCGGGGAAAGAAAAATAGCAAAGAGGAGCAGAAAATATGAAACTATCTCGGGATGAATTAAAAAACCTGATGAAAAATAAGCTGATAAAAGCGGGCTTAAGTGAAGAACATGCCGATATGACGGCGGAGATACTCACGTGGTCGGATGAAAGGGGATACCATTCCCATGGCGCTGTCCGGGTGGAGTATTACAGCGAGCGAATCGCCAAAGGCGGTATTACGACAGACCCCGCGTTTGAATGGAAAGAGACGGGACCGTGCTCTGCGATATATGAAGGGGATAACGGCTGTGGCTATGTGGCTTCCACCCTTGCGATGGAAAAGACGATAGAGATGGCTAAAAAGTCAGGCATCGCCGTGACAGGTATCCGCAACATATCACACAGCGGTTCCATCGGATATTATACGGAGATGGCTGCAAAGCAAGATCTTGTGGCAATCGCGTTCTGCCAGTCTGACCCGATGGCAGTGCCGTTTGGAGGAACGGAGCCTTACTATGGCACGAACCCTATCTCGTTCGCGGCGCCTACGGCTGACGACAGGACGGTCGTATTCGATATGGCGACGACGGTCCAGGCGTGGGGCAAGATTTTGGATAAGCGTTCCAGACATGAGGCGATACCGGATTCCTGGGCGGTGGATGAAAAAGGGCAGCCTGTGACAGATTCAAGACTTGTCAACGCGCTGCTTCCGATTGCCGGCGCAAAAGGATACGGGCTTATGATGATGGTAGACGTATTTGCAGGAGTATTGCTCGGCGTTCCGTTCGGTAAACATGTAAGTTCCATGTACCATGACCTTTCCAAGGGAAGAGATCTGGGACAGATGTTCATCGTCATGGATCCGTCAAGGTTCGTCGGTCTGGATGCGTTTAAGAAGTCTATGTCCCAGGTGCTCGATGAGCTGGGAGAGATGCCCGCGGCCGAAGGGTACGGAAAGGTATACTATCCGGGAGAACGTGCGGTCATGCGACGTGATAAGGCATATGAAACAGGCGGCGTGGAGATTGTAGATGAGATCTATAACTATCTCGTAAGTGAGGATGTACATTACGACAGATACGACCACAAAAACAGATTTGCCGAATAGGGGAAGGAGAACGTATGTTAAAGACAATTGTGAAGAAGGGAAGCTATCATGATTCCGTTGTTCTCATGCTTTTGACGAACCAGATTTCAACAATCAAAGGTGTGAAGAAGGTATCGATCATGATGGCGACACCCGCCAATAAAGATATATACAGACAGAGCGGACTGAGTACGGAAGAACTGGAGAGCGCGTCGGCAAATGACATGGTTGTCGTTGCGGATGTGGATGATGAGAGCCTTCTGGATACGATTATGCAGGAGACGGAAGCATTTTTCAAAAAGCAGTCTACCAAGGAAGGCGACAAAAAAGGAGCCGAGTCGGTAAAGTCCTGGGATAAGGCGCTTGAGAAGCTGCCGGAAGCAAACCTTGCAGTCATCTCTATCCCGGGAGCGTATGCGGCACTGGAAGCGGACCGTGCGCTGGACGAGGGTATGAATGTGTTCATGTTCAGCGATAATGTGACGCTGGAAGACGAGATCAAGCTGAAGAATAAAGCACATGACAAAGGGCTGGCAGTTATGGGTCCGGACTGTGGTACTGGAATCATCCAGGGCGTGCCGGTCGCATTTACGAACAATGTAACGCCAGGCTCTATCGGCATTATCGGAGCTTCGGGAACAGGCATCCAGGAGCTGACAACGATTATCGACCGTCTCGGCGAGGGCGTCAAGAACGCCATTGGAACCGGCGGACGCGACTTGTCATCGGAAGTGGGCGGTACTACGATGATGGATATGATCGAGGCGATGGAGAGCGACACGAGCGTCAAAGTGCTCATCATCATATCCAAGCCGCCGGCCAAGGACGTAAGGGATAGGATTTCCGACCGTTTAAGCAACTTTAAGAAACCGGTAATCACGCTGTTCCTCGGCGAAAAGCCGGAATTCCACGAGGAGAACTTCTACCACGCGTACACGCTTGATGAAGCGGCCCGCCTGGCAGTCGGACTCGTAAGGGGCGAAGAGGTGAAAGAGGCGGAAGTAAATGTTGATTCTGCTGATTTCTTCCAGCCAGATGATAAGAAGACGATTAAGGCATATTATTCCGGAGGGACACTTGCAGGTGAGGCTGCAATGCTCATCAAAGACGCACTTGACATGAAAGTGCCGCCACAGAAGGCGGAAGGATTTATGCTCAAGACCGGCGGACACATCGTGGTGGACCTCGGAGATGACGTATATACCCAGGGCAAGCCACATCCGATGATCGATCCGGCCAAGCGCATCGAGTGCATGCAGGAAGCAATCGATGATGCGTCTACCGGAGTCATCCTTCTGGATATCATGCTCGGATACGGCTCCCACGAAGACATGGCAGGAGCACTTCTCCCGTCTATCATAGAACTGAGAGACAAGGCAGAAGCGGAAGGAAGGAAATTATTCTTTGTTGCCACAGTATGCGGCACGAGAAGAGATTTCCAGGATTATGACGAAGCGGTCGGCAAGTTAAAAGACGCGGGCGTCATCGTATGTGAGAACAACAAGCTGGCAGTCCACACGGCCATCCGGGCTATCGGCATGGACTTTGAAGAGCCGGCAAAAGAGATTCGTCCAAAGAAAGTGGCGGAGATTGAGAAGGCAGAAGCGTCAGAGAAGCTGATACAGCTTCTTTCTGAAAAGCCGAAGATTATCAATATAGGCCTGAAGAGCTTCGCGCAAGTCGTGGAATCCTTTGGCTGTGATGTCGTACAGTATGACTGGATGCCACCGGCAGGCGGGGATGTGAAGCTCATCAAGGCGCTTTCCTTCCTGCGCGGATATGAAGGTTTTGATATGGATGAGGCGAACCGCTCCGTGATTGCCAAGATTGTGGCGAGCCAGCCGGTAATAAAAGATGTCGTTCCTGCAAAGTCTGTTGTGGAAGAGCTGAATGAAGGGAAGGTCATCCTTCACGCAGGCCCTCCTATCCAGTATAAGGATATGCCGGACCCGGTTCAGGGCTCCTGCGTGGGAGCCGCCTTGTTCGAGGGATGGGCAGCAACAGAAGAAGAGGCGAGAAAGATTCTGGAGTCCGGAGAAGTTACGTTCATTCCGTGCCACCACGTCAGGGCAGTGGGGCCGATGGGTGGAATCACTTCCGCGAACATGCCTGTCTTTGTGGTGAAGAATATGACGGACGGCAACGAGGCGTACTGTACGATGAACGAAGGTATCGGCAAGGTGCTCCGGTTCGGCGCTTATTCCCAGGAAGTCGTAGACCGTCTGCTGTGGATGAAAGAAGTGCTCGGCCCGACACTTGGCAAGGCAATCCGTTCTATCGACGGCGGGCTCAGTGTCAATCCGCTCGTTGCAAAAGCGATTGCGATGGGAGATGAGTTCCATCAGCGGAATATCGCAGCATCGCTGGCTTTCTTAAAAGAGGTAAGTCCTATCATAACGAAGATGGATATGGATGAAAAGGACCGCTATGATGTCATCAAGTTCCTGGCAGATACAGACCAGTTCTTCCTCAACATCATGATGGCTACAGGGAAGGCCGTCATGGACGGGGCGAGGCTCATAACAGAAGGAACGGTCGTTACGGCTATGTGCAGGAACGGTGTCGAGTTTGGTATCCGCATCAGCGGGATGGGAGACGAATGGTTCACGGCACCGGTCAATACACCTCAGGGCCTTTACTTTACAGGTTATGACGGCGAAGACGCGTGCCCGGACATGGGAGACAGCGCTATCACGGAGACGCTTGGCGTGGGCGGCATGGCTATGATTGCTGCTCCTGCGGTAACACGGTTCGTAGGTGCGGGCGGATATGAAGATGCCCTGCGTACAAGTACCGAGATGACCGAGATTACAATAGACCGGAATCCGAATTTCATCATCCCGAACTGGAATTTCCAGGGTACATGTCTTGGAATAGACGCACGGCTCGTAGTGGAAAAAGGTATCACGCCGGTTATCAATACAGGTATCGCACATAAAATTGCCGGATATGGACAGATCGGGGCAGGAACGGTACACCCGCCGGTCGAATGCTTTGAAAAGGCAGTCACGGCGTATGCCAGGAAGCTTGGATTCGTTTCAGAAGAATAGTAAACACAGCTTTCAAGCTGGGAGGACAGCCATATGAAAAAGAAAAGAGTTGTTATTGCATTAGGAGGAAATGCGCTCGGTAAGAATTATGAGGAGCAGAAAGAGGCGGTTGCAAAGACCGCGAAGGTTATCGTGGATCTGGTGCAGCAGGATATGGAAATCATCATTACCCATGGCAATGGCCCTCAGGTAGGAATGATACAGAATGCGATGGATCAGCTGGCGTGCACGTCGGAAGACTACAAGGAGACGCCGCTGCCGACCTGCGTGGCCATGAGTCAGGGATATATCGGTATAGACTTGCAGAATGCAATCAAATATGAGCTTTACAGCCGTGAAATGGATGTGAAAGTGTCTACTATCCTGTCTCAGGTAGAAGTGGATAAGGAAGACGAGGCGTTCAGGAACCCTACAAAGCCAATCGGCCGGTTCCTGACAAAAGAAGAGGCAAAGAAAAATGAGGAAAACGGGATTCCATGCATGGAAGATGCAGGAAGAGGCTACCGTATCGTGGTGGCCTCCCCGATGCCGAAAAGGATCCGGGAACTTCAGACGATCAAGACGCTCGTAGATGCGGGACACATCGTCATTACATGCGGTGGCGGCGGAATACCGGTCGTGAATGACGGTGGGAAGCTCTCAGGCGTCAGTGCCGTGATTGACAAAGATAATGTGAGCAGCCTTCTCGCGGCAGAACTTGACGCAGACTATCTGATCATTCTCACCGCGGTCGAAAAGGTGGCAATCAACTTTGGCAAAGAGAACCAGAGATGGCTCAGTGACCTGACAGTGGACGAAGCAAGAGAATACATAGCACAGGACCAGTTCGCAAAGGGCTCCATGCTCCCGAAGATTGAAGCCGCCATTCGTTTTGCGGAGTCCGCAGAAGGACGCCACACTCTCATCACTCTGCTTGACAAGGCGGCCGAAGGGATTGCGGGAAAGACGGGTACTGTAATACACAAGTAATTAGGAGATAGAATATGAACGTACCAACAAATCTGTTTATGTGGATAATGGCATGTCTGCCAATCCTAGTTTTATTACTGCTGATGATCAAGTTCCAGTGGGGAGCTACAGAAGCTGCCCCGGTGGGGCTCGTGATTACGATTGTCACGGGAATCTTGTTTTACAAAGCGGATATCAGGCTTCTGGCAAGTGAAAGTGCCAAGGGCATATGGAGCGCGCTGATTATTCTTCTGATCGTATGGACGGCGATACTGCTTTACCAGGTTGCTGATGAGGCGAAGGCATTTCTTGTCATCAGGAATGGGATGAGAAAGCTGCTGCCGAATGAGCTTCTTGTCGTACTGGCGCTTGGCTGGATATTGGAGAGCTTCCTCCAGGGCATCACCGGATTCGGTGTGCCGGTAGCGGTGGGTGCGCCGCTGCTGATAGGCATCGGGGTGACCCCTGTGTACGCGGTTATCATCCCGCTGCTTGGGCAGGCATGGGGCAATACGTTTGGAACGCTGGCCGCTGCCTGGGATGCGCTCGTGATGTCTACCGGCCTGGAGCCGGGAAGTTCCGATTATCTGGCAGCGGCATTCTGGGCAGGCCTCTTCATCCTGCTGTGGAATGTCGTAACCGGCCTTGTGATATGCTGGTTCTACGGCAAGGTCAGGGCGGTGAAGAAAGGGCTTCTGGCAGTGCTTATACTGGCCGTTATCCAGGGCGGAGGAGAATTGCTTCTGACACAGGTGAATACGACAATATCTTGTTTCGTGCCTTCCTGTATCGCGCTGGTCGTTCTGTTCCTGATAGGAAGAATGAAGATGTACAGAGAAGAATGGAGCCTTTCTGACAGCCCGATCATGAACCGTCATTCATCTGCGGATGAGACAGCCGACGAAGCTCCGGCAGATATGTCTCTGCTGCAGGCATTCGTACCATATATCCTGCTGACGGCCCTTACGATGATCGTACTCGTCGTGACACCGGTGAACAAGTTTCTGGGACAGCTGTCCCTTGGCTTCTCCTTTCCGGAGACTTCGACGGGATATGGATTCGTGAACAAGGCAGAAGCATGCTTCTCGCCTCTGGCGCCGTTCACCCATGCCAGCATGTTCCTGTTCCTCGCCTCTATTGCAGGCATCCTGTATTTTAAACGGCATGGCTGGATCAAGGAGGGCGGCACGAAGAGAGTATTTGCCAGATCAGTCGCCATGACGATGCCTTCCGGCATAGCTGTTATCGGCCTCGTCATCATGTCGAAGATAATGGGCGGAACCGGACAGACCATGGTTCTGGCAGACGGTATCGCCAGAATACTCGGCAAAGCTTATGTCATACTGGCGCCGGTAGTAGGTATGATTGGATCATTTATGACAGGGAGCAATATGTCCTCCAACATCCTGTTCGGCGACTTCCAGGTGACGACGGCAAATCTGCTGCATCTGGATAAGGCGGCTTTCTTAGGAGCGCAGACTGCCGGAGGGGCGATTGGGAGTGCAATCAGTCCGAGCAAGATCATACTCGGGACGACGACAGCAGGCATTCTCGGAAGCGAAGGGCAGGTACTGAAGAAGATTATACCAATTACGCTGACGACCACGCTTGTTATCGGAATCATCGTATTTGTGTCAGTGATATTGTAGAATCGGGAGATGTGGCACTATGGAAAAGAAAAGTTTTTTGAAGTCAAAAGAAGGCGGGCTTACGGTTGCATTCGTAGTCATACTGATAGCGTTCGTCCTTATCCTGGCAGGCCTTAAGATGCAGGGAGACGGGATGTGCGCGGCAGGATTTGTGCTCATGGCCGCAGCGATGCTGTACTCGCCGCTGAAGGTATACGTGTTAGACCGCATTAAGAAAAGATAGATGAGATTCGCCGCCTATGGCGAGAAAGGGTATATATATGGTTATTGAGGAGATTACAGGCAGAATCGCAAGAGACTTGGAGCATTTAAAACAATATACGGCGACACCGGGAAATGGATGCACGAGACTGCCGTTTACGAAGGAAGCAAGAAAAGCCGTAGATTATCTGAAAGAGCTGATGCATGAGATTGACCTGGAAGTATCTGAGGATGCGGCAGGCAATGTGTTCGGGGTATTGAAGGGAGAAGATCCGGACGCCCCCTGCGTGATGATGGGGTCCCATTATGATTCTGTAACGAACGGCGGAGACTATGACGGAATCGCAGGTGTCATCTGCGCGATAGAAGTGGCCCGCCTGCTCAGAGAAAAAGGTCTGAAACCAAAGAGGAACTTTGTGGCCGCCGGATTTAACGATGAAGAGGGGATGAGGTTCGGAACCGGATATTTTGGTTCTGGAGCGATGCTCGGACACCGCGATGTAGAGTATACGAAGAAGTTCTGCGACAAAGACGGTATCTCTATCTACGAAGCGATGAAAGCGTATGGCCTTGTGCCGGAGCAAGTCAGCGAGGCTGCTTGGGGAGAAGGCATGATCGGCTCCTTCCTGGAAGTACATATCGAACAGGGGCCGGTTCTCGACACGGAAGGCATTGAACTTGGGCTCGTAGACTGCATCGTCGGAATACAGAGATACATGGTGACGGTCAACGGACGTGCCGACCATGCAGGAACGACGCCTATGGATATGAGGATGGACGCAGTGGACGCGGCGACGAAAGTTATCTCGAAGATTGCGGACTGGGCGAGGGAAAAAGCAGACGGTACGGTTGCCACGGTCGGATACATCAATACGGTTCCGGGCGGAATGAACATCGTTGCGGAGAAGGTTGAATTCACCGTAGACATCCGTTCCAGGAATAACGACAATATCAACGACATCGCGGCCAGAATCAAGAAAGCGCTCGAGCGGGAAACAGCCGAGTACGGCGGAAGCTATGAGATTGAAAACAAGCTGACAATTACGCCGGTTGAACTATCTGCTAAGATGCTGGATATCATGGAAGAAGAGTGCAAAGAGCTTGGCTACAGCTATAAGAGGATGCTCAGCGGAGCAGGGCATGATGCGCTTGAAATCGGGCAGAACCTGCCGACAGTCATGCTGTTCCTTCCAAGTAAAGACGGCAGAAGCCATTGCCCGGTTGAGTTTACGAAGTACAGCGACTTCGCAAAAGGAACGGTCATCATGCAGAAGCTGGCGGAAGAGCTGCTTGGCAAATAAAGAGACGGACTGGGGCATAGAATCGTATGAGCAGCCAGATGTTGAATCCGATATATAAAAAGGAAAATCTCCGCCAATTGAGAAGGTACCTTGGATTGACCCAGAAAGAGTTCATCAGCCGGTTCCTTCCTGATTCGCAAGGGGCGCCGTCTATGAGCGCAGCTACTTATTCAAATGTTGAGACCAGGGGCGGGAAGCGGCTGAACGAAGTAGTTCTGTCAGCCGCTTCGGCCCTGCATCTAGACTCGATGATGTTCTCCGAGAAGCCGGAAGAATTTGCACGGAAGATAGACATGCTTCTGCCTGCGGCAAAAACTTCGGAAGATCTGTGTGGAAACACCGCCAAAAAGGGAAAGATAGATGAGCTGCTGTTCAGGCTCACCATGTATTTTGCCGAGAAGCTGATGGAAAAGGAGCTCAAAAAAGGAGATCAGATAGAATCTGACCGGGAGCTTGCCAGGAAGATGAATGTAGGACGTTCGGTAATCCGGGAAGCCCTTAAGGTGCTGGACGTTCTTGGGATGATTGATATCCGTCCCGGACAGGGGACTTATATCAGCAGCGCGGAAGCTGATTTTTTCATCATACCTCTGTCATGGTCCCTCTTTCTGAACGGCAGCCAGGTGGAAGACATGCTTATGGTCAGGAACGTATTGGAAGTAAAGGCGGCAGAGCTGGCAGCCGGCAATATACAAGAGGCAGATATCCATAGGCTGGAAGAGATATCAGAGCTTGTGCGCAGGGCGTACGCAGAACAAAGCGAAAAGGATCTGCTGGAGCATGACATAGAATTCCACACGTGCATCGCACAGTGTTCCGGGAGTCAGGTCATCTACAGTATGATACAGACTATCAGTAATCTTATGAAACATATAAGCGGTACGGGGATGGCAGACTATGGACAGCTGAAAGCAATCTGTGAAGAACATGAGGAAGTGCGGCGGATGATTCTGGCTCATGACGGGCACGGGGCAGCCCGTGCGATGGAAAAGCATCTGGAGCAGTCCGTGACAAGGTATAATTACAGATAATGTGACGAAAAAGACACAGGTATGACAATTTGCGTTATACGGCTGTGTCTTTTTATGTTATACTGGAGGTATTCTTAGTTAAGGCGTTGTAAATGTCCGGCTGAGGCTGATATCAATGATGGCGGTGAGGTTGAAGATGGGATTTAATGTAGAAGAGCTGCTGCAGGCAGAAAAGTTAAAGGATGTTAAGGTTATAAGCGGAGAGAGATGGCTTGACAGGGAGATTAAAGGAGTGACGATTATCGAAGCTCCCGATATCGTTAAGTTTATAGATGGCGGCGAAGTGCTTCTTACCAGGCTGTATGCGTTCCGGTCATGTACGGTTGATGAGTTCAAAGGGTATCTCAACGAACTGACAAGGAAGGGTGTCAGCGCGCTTGTCTTGAAGCGGGACCGGAAAGTGGAGGACGCGGACACGAAGATTGGCCTGCTGCTGGAGTTTTCTGAGACCCATGCGATACCAATCCTGGAAGTTCCTTTTGAATTTTTCTTCCGAGATATCATGAGCGTTATCATGGAGCGTCTGTTTAATGAGGAAGTGACGAGGCTGAAATATTTTAAGACTACATATGACAATTTTGTGGCACTTGCTCTGGCACCGGATTCGATAGGAAAAGGGATTGACAATATTCTGGACATGCTTGCGAAGCTGATTCGTAATCCGGTTGCGGTTTTCAACCAGAATATGTCCTGCCTCGCCTGTACCGAAGGGGCAGACACGGAACTTGAGATCCGGAAAGATGCGGCCCCCTTTGAGACGGGCACATATTCTAATTACAATTACCTGAAGCAAAAAGGCGAGGTGCCCCAGTGCATCATCCAGGTCAAGATGAGCTTCCGGGAGAAGATATATCTCGTTGTCACGGAACGTAACCAGGCCTTCAATACGATGGACAGTATCGCGGCAGAGAGCGCGATTACGGCCCTGCGGTTTGAATTTTCCAGGCAGCATGCGGTGACAGAGCTGGAAAAGAAGTTTCAGAATGATATCATGCACAATATCCTGAATGGCAAGGTGCATTCTATCGGAGAGCTACAAAAGAATACGAGCCTGCTCGGGGTAGAGATAGACGGCTGTTACCGGGTCATCGTGTTCGGAATGACGAATGAAGGCAGTGCGAAAGGCGACTTCAAGGCTAAGGTCAAGGATACGAACGTGCTGAGCAACGCTATATTTGCCCACATTTCAGAGGCGCGGATACATAATGATCTGGACAAGATCGTCGCGATTCAGAAGGTGCCAAAGGAGCAGACGCAGGAGGAGTACCGCCAGGAGATAAAAGAAGTGGCGGAACTGGTGCAGGCGGATGTATCGGCATATGACAAGTATCTGAAAGTGAAGGCAGGTGTCGGGCGGATGGTAGAGGGGATCATAAATCTTCCGGAGAGCTTCAAAGAGGCGAAGGAGGCCTTTCTGTTTGTTGACGTGGCAGGAGAGATATCCGAAGATGGGAATTCCCAGGCGATGATGTTCTCGGATCTGGGAATCTTCAAGCTCCTATGTCAGCTTGACGATTCGTCGATGATGCTTGAATATGTGCCGGAAGGGCTTCAGAAGCTCTATAATTACAAGAAGCCGCAGAGGGACGATCTGATTGTCACCCTAAAGACGTATCTCGACAGGAACCAGAACCTGTCAAAGACGGCCCAGGACCTGTATGTACACTATAAGACCGCGGCTTACAGGATAGAAAAGATTACAAAGATTACAGGCATAGATTTTGACAATGCAAATGAAGTGCTGGCTGTCCGTATCGGTCTTGTGGTATACAAGATGATTGAGAACTACAATAAGGATTTCATATAAATTCCGGTAAGAAACGAAAAGAGAGAGATAGTTTATCCAGACTAGATAAATTATCTCTCTTTTTTTATCTTTATGCTCCGATGCATTATGTTAAAAAATTATCTATAATGTGCAATATAGATAAAAATCAACAAACCAGTAACAGCTATGTATACTTATTGAACGATTGGTATTTGGCTGCAAATGTGCACAATTACCAAGTCGGAAAGCAGTATGGAGGGATTTTATGGACATTAACTTGGAAAGGGTCCTTTCCCGTCTGGAAGAACTGTATCAGTGCGGTGCGCAAGATGACGGAACGTATACGAGGATGGCATATTCGCCCGAAGATGTAAGAGGGAGAGAGACATTCAAAGGATATTTCCGTAAGCTTGGACTAAAGCCCCGCATGGATGAGGCCGGCAATCTGATTGTCAGACTGGAAGGAGAGCATCCAAATCTTCCGGCTATCGTGACAGGTTCCCATCTGGATACGGTTCCGGACGGTGGAAAGTACGACGGGGTACTCGGCTGCGTGGCAGGCCTGGAAGTGTGTGAGACGCTCATCGAGAGTGGCAGGAAGCTGCAGCATCCGTTAGAAGTCGTCGTATTTACGGATGAGGAAGGATTCCGTTTTGGAAGCGGGCTTCTCGGAAGCGGCGCCATGTGCGGAGAGGAGCTTCATATCAGTGAAACAGACGAGGATATGTATGGGATGTCCAGAGGAGAAGTGATGAAGGGCTATGGCCTCGATGTCGCTAAGGTGCCAAGGGCAGAGCGCAGGAAAGAGAGCATACACTGCTTTCTGGAGCTTCACGTAGAGCAGGGGGCCTCGCTATATAAGAGCCGGACGCCTGTAGGCGTCGTATCGTCCATCGCCGGCGTGAGCCGTTATGAAATCGTCATAAAAGGAGAGGCCAACCACGCAGGAAGCACTGTGATGACAGACCGCAGGGACGCCCTCGTGGCGGCATCCAGATTCATAGCCGCTGTACCGCGGATTGTGAAGGAGTACGGCAATACATATACGGTAGCGACGGTCGGCACGATGAAAGTAGTTCCCAATTCCGTCAATGTAATTCCAGGGACGTGTACCTTTAACCTGGAAATCAGAGACCAGGACGGAAAGATGATAGAGCGCATCGAAAAGAAATTAAAAGAGCAGCTGGAACAGATCTGCAAAGAGATGGGGGAAGCGTGCTCCTTTGAACGTTTCTCTTATCATGAACCCGCGCCTATGGCTGAGTGGGTCAAAGACAGCATCGAGGCATCCGTACAGGAACTGGGCATCGGCTACCGCATACTGCCAAGCGGCGCGTTCCACGATTCTCTTATCATGACCTCCAGATTTCCGACGGGAATGATATTTGTGCCAAGCGTGGATGGTATCAGCCATTCAAGATATGAATTTACAGAAGGAGAAGACATCGGGCAGGGATGCAGGGTGCTTCTGGAAACGATTCTCAGGTTAGATAACATGGATGCCCCATGTTAAAAAATAAAAAGATAAAAAATGAAAGGTAGGTAATGTTATGGACAAGAAAAAAATCGGTATTATTGGTGGAGGTATTTCAGGAACCTGTCTCGGATATCATCTGAGCCTTTATGATAACGCAGAGGTGGTCGTATTTGAAAAAGACACCATCGGAGGAGCTTCCACTGCGAAATCAGCCGGAACGGTATGTCTTTTTGACGATTCTTTAAGAAACAGATACTGGGATGTAAGGCTGTATGGATTTGAATCCTATCTCAAGATGGAAGAGGAAGAGAAAGGTTCTGCAGGCTTTGACAAGTCAGGAACACTTGTAGTAGCTACAGACGAGAAAGTTGAGGCGACCATCAAGACAGGTATCGCGCTTGCCAAAGCTGCAGGCTATACAGGAGAATATATTACAGACAAGGACAAGATCAAAGAGATTCTTCCAGACATCTCTACGGAGAACATACTCGGAGCAGGATATACGCAGGATGACGGCTACTTTGACGGAACGATGATATCTAATACATATGCAAAGAAGCTGCAGAAGAACGGCGGCACAGTCAAGACCGGCGTAAAAGTGACAGAGGTCAAGGTTGAGGACAAGAAGATCAAAGGTCTCAAGACCAGCGATGGGGAAGACTATGAGTTCGACTATGTAGTAGACTGTACAGGACCGTGGAGCAAATTCACAGGCGAGATGGTAGGCATGGACGTGCCAATCTGGCATACGAAGGCAGAAGCATTCTTCTTATGCCCTCCTGGAAAGAAATTAGGATACACCTTCCCTGTATTGAAATATCCTGCTTTCTATGCACTTAGAGCAGGTGACAACATTTTTATCTGCAAGTCCCATCTCTCTATGGATCTGAGCAATCCTATGCATGCAGGCCAGTGGGATCCAGACAAGCTTCCGGCTACAGGCGGGACAGATGACTACTTCATCGACTTCCTGTTAGACCAGCTCGAGTGCAGGGTGCCTGGCATCGTGGACAGCGGCCTCGTATCATCCTGGCTGTCATACCGGGCAGAGCCGAAGGACTTCCTTCCAATCCTTGGAGAGACGCCGGTAGAGGGCTATATACTTGCGACCGGATACGGCGGAAACGGTGTCATCGAGGCGCCGGCGGCCAGCAGAGACCTTGCCAAGTTCATCATGCAGGGAGAGAAGACGCCATTACTGGAAGACTGGGCATTTGACCGACTGTTAAAGTAAGTATGCCTGATTGGACATCGGCAGTTCGATAAGGATGTATAACAGAGAGGAGAAGTTATGAATATAGCAGTTCTTATAAAGCAGGTACCTGTTTCCAATGACGTTTCCGTAGATCCGGAAACTCACGCGCTTGTCCGTGCAAGCTCTGAGGGAATGATCAATCCTGCAGACTTGAATGCGATTGAATCGGCCATGATATTGAAGGAGCAGACAGAAGGCAAGGTCGTGGTATTCACAATGGGGCCTCCGGATGCAGAGAAGGCACTTAGAGATGCGATGGCGATGGGCTGTGACGAGAGCTGTCTCATTACGGACAGATGCCTTGCCGGAGGAGATACGATTGCGACAGCCAAGGTGCTTGCTGAAAGCATCGGCAGATATGGAACATTTGATCTGATATTGAGCGGAGCGCTGTCGGCAGACGGCGCTACCGGACAAGTAGGTGCGATGGTGGCGGAGTATATGGGAATTCCCCATGTGGCAGAGATACAGGGACTTGCCTATGACGAGAGTGCGGCCGGCAGTATTCTGGCAGTGAAAAAGTTCCAGGGGATGGAGTTCAAGATCAAAGCTGCGCTTCCTGCACTCATGAGCGTGTGCTTTGGCTGCAATGAGCCACGTCTGGCGACACTCCGCACAAAGCGGGCGGCAAAGAACAAGCCGCTTATAGTGTATACGAATGCCGAACTCGGCATGGCGGCCGATGACATCGGACTGGAAGGTTCCCCAACCGTCGTGACGGACTCTTTTGAACCGGAAAGTACGAGAAAAGCACAGATGCTTAGCGGTACGCCGGATGAGCTGGCACGTAAACTGAAAGAGTTAATCGAGATTGAGAAAGGAAAAGAATAGATGGCGGATGGAATATGTGTTTTCGCAGAGAATTATAATGGAAATATAGAGCCTGTCGTGGCAGAACTGGTCAGCGCGGCACATTTCATTAAAGAGACGACCGGTGAGAAGATTCAGGCGGTTGTTGCGGCCAGCGACTGTGAGAATCTCGTGAATCAGCTTAAAGGTTCCGGCGTGGATGAAATATATGCGGTCAAGACAGAACGTGACTGTACGTTCCAGGACGATGCGCTCAGCCAGGTGATTGCAGAGATGATTAAAAAGATCAATCCGTCGAGCGTGCTCGTTCCGGCGACGACGATAGGGCGCTCTGTATTCTCCAGAGTTGCGGCCCGCCTTGGGTGCGGCCTTACGGCGGACTGTACGGAGCTGCTTGTAGATAAGCGGGAGGACGGAAGCTTTTACATCAAGCAGAACAAGCCTTCCTTTGGAGAAAATGTATTTGTCACGATTGTGACAAAAGAAGGCTTCTATCCCCAGATGATGACCGTAAGGCCCGGCGTGTATACGCCTTATGAGGCATCCGCAGATGGCGAGGCAAAAGTGGAATACCTGGACGATATCGCCCTTCCGGAATCTGCAATAGAAGTAGTGGAGGTCCGGCCCGCTTCCAGTGACACGGACAGCATCCTATCGGCTGAGGTGGTAGTCGTGGGAGGCAGAGGAGCGGAGAGCGAAGAGAATTTCGCACTGCTTAAAAAGTTTGCCGACAAGCTTGAAGCGGCAATCGGGGGCACGAGGCCTCTGGCGGATACCGGAATGATTCCGTTTGAACACCAGATCGGTCAGACCGGATTTACAATACGGCCACGTATCTGTATCTCTCTTGGCGTATCAGGGGCTATCCAGCATACGGAAGGAATCAAGGACACGAAGCTGTTTGTCGCAATCAATGAGGATGAGAACGCACCTATCTTCAATGTATCCGATTATGGAATCATCGGCGATATGAAAGAAGTGCTCCAATCCTATCTGGAGCTGTAGCGGCACAGCAAATTGACGAATCCCACCAGTAGATGTAATATAGACGTATACCAGACCAGGAAGAGATATCTTGCATATAGATATCTTTTTCTGGTTCATCGTCAGATAGACAAAGAAAGGAAGTAGATGAGATGGATTTATTAGAAGTTATGAGGAAACGACGTAGTATCAGGAATTATACGGACGAACCGGTAAAGGAAGAAGACCTGCAGAAGATTATACAGGCCGGCCTGCTGTCAGAATCAGGAAAGGCAAAGCGCCCTTGGGAATTTATCGTCGTCCGCAATAAGGATGTGCTGGAGCACCTGTCCCTGTGCAGGGAAGGCGGAGTGAAGATGCTGAAGGAGGCACAGTGTGCCATCGCAGTGGTCGGGGATGCCGATATGCAGGACGTATGGGTAGAAGACTGTTCCGTTGCCATGGCACATATGCATCTGATGGCCTCCAGCCTCGGTGTCGGGAGCTGCTGGATACAGGGCAGGCTAAGGAAGTCAGAAGAGGGCACGACGACGGAAGAATACGTCAGAGAGAAGCTTGGATTCCCGGAGAACTTCAAGCTGGAGGCGATACTGTCTCTTGGAATGCCTGCCGTGAAGATGCCGGCTTACGATCTGGAAGAACTGCCGATGGAGAAAGTCCGGGTGGTCGATTAGTGAAACTAGGCTGCGGGAGGGGAGCCGGGTGGCATCTGCTCCGATGCGTCCGAGTCTCCGACTAGTCCACGGCCTCCTAACTTTGCGGGACGGATTCTCCGCCTCTCCCGCTTGTACCTTCGCATCTCCCACCCGGCTCCCCGCCCGCTATCTACTTCACTTAACAAGGGCGAGGGCGGCTGTGTGGCGTTACTGGCCAGCGGATGGCCGCTGGCTGCGTGAGATGAATGATTAAATATAACAAGCTTCGCCTTTAATCACTATGCTGACATAGCTAAAGCCCTTCCATCAGCCAGCAGCGCTACACAGCCACTTCCGCCCGTGCCAGTAAAGTAGATAGCCGATGGGGAGGCAGGGGCAGATGCGAAGGTGTAAGCGGGAGGGACGTAAGAATCCTCACCAGATTCCTTGGCTTGTGGGGTGAGAGCCGCTATCGGCGAACATCCCACAAGCTTAGGAATCTGTGTGATAGTCGCAGTCCCGGACGCATCGGAGCATCTGTCCCCTGCCTCCCCGTCGGCGTCTACATTACTTTAACTCACATTACAGGAGGAAACAGGAGCTGTATGTGGAGCATGCCTTCTGCATATATCACTTTTATGCTGCCGCCCATTTGTTCTGTGAGCGTTTTGGCTATGGACAGGCCTAGTCCTGTAGATTTGTTTGCTGTGTTGACCGTATAATATCGGTCAAGCAGCCTTCCTGCCTGTATTTCGTCCAGCCCTTCGGCATGGTTGGCAAATTCGATTTCGCCCGATTCATATAAGGCGATCAGCAAATCTCCGTCACTGTACTTGACTGCGTTGCTTATTATATTGCCGAATATACGGTATAACGCGTTTTTGTCAAGCCCACGTATAACGGCTTTTTCGGGCATGGCGACGGATGGTGTTATTTTACAGCCTTTCAGTACGGCGTAATATGCCGATATGCTTTCTTCAAGAATACGGTTGAGACTTACAGGCTCGCTGTTTCGCGCTATATGGCCGGACGTGGTGACCGAGTAGTGGAAGAGCTCTTGTGTCATCTGATTCAGAACGTCAGTGCGGTCGCCAATAATAGAAAGGCAGCGCCGTACCTCTTCCGGCATCTCTTTCTGTTTCAGTATATCTAAGTAGCCTCGTATGGCGGTAAGCGGCGTCCTGATATCATGAGATATATTTGTTATGGCATCCTTCACATTCGCGTCACCTTGTTGAAAACGGTGCCTTTCGTCTCTGAGAAGACGCAGCTGCGAATTGATAGTATCGGCCAGTTCCCTCATATACGGGTCGCGGCTTGAGATGTCGATAAGCGTATTCGTCTCAGACGCAAGCTTTTCTGAAAAGGATTCTTTTATCTCCGCGGCTGATTTATGCAGTACATGTATCTTGAACAAAAGCAGGATGATTATGATAATCAGGAGGACGGAAAGGACACATAACAGGATTGGCATGGGAGCTCCTTTACTTGATATCTTTTTTACGGAACACGATGATTCCGGCACCGGTTGTAACGATTGTAATTATAACAGAGTATGCAGGGAGCTGCCAGAGATGTACGGCAGACATAGAGGCATACTGCAGGCTCTGGCCTGTGGGCAGGATATCCATAAGTGCTTCATACACTTGGCGCTTCGTACCGGACACGTAGGCCGGGTTGGGCTGGGCTTCCTGTTCCACGACATTTCCGTCATCATCTGTGTAGGAATAGCCTTCGTACATCTCAGGGGAGTTGAGAGCGGAGCTGAGATATATGGCGGTAAACAGAAGGACAAATACGGTCATCACTACGGTTACGGCCGCAACGGCCTTGTTCTGGATCATCATGCTGAGGAAGGTGAAGACAGAAGTGAAGGCAATCACCATGAGAAGCGTTCCGGACAGGATGGCAAGCACGGTCTCTGGTTTTGCATGAAAAAAGCCGAATAAAGGGATGCCTATGCCTGCGGCAGTGATAAGGAACGCCAACGTCATAAGAAGTCCCGCGGCTGTACATACAATCAGGTTGGCCAGGTATATACGTCCCCGCGTATGGCCGACCATAAGCTTATTGCGGATGGTGCCCTCACTGTATTCGGTACCGAGAAATAAGCAGCAGAATACGGCGGAGGTGATTCCGACGATTATGGCATATGAGAAAAAGGCATTGTCGATATAGAACTTTTCACCATATTTTAAGGAATCCATGTAATTGCCAAACATGATGAAAGCTCCGTAACCGGCCATAAACAGGATACCGAGCCAGAATACTCTATCTTTTTTCAGACGTGCAAAGTTAGCACATAATAATCTATTCATATCTATTACCTCCCAGCAGACTGATATAATAACTCTCCAGCGTTTCATCGTGCTGGTGTATGGCAGATACGCGGCAGCGTTCCTGCGCAAGCGCCAGTACGATGGCCGTGATATCGACGGCGGAAAAGATATCTGCGCTCGTATCGGACAGCACCTGATATTCGAGATGCATATCGTCCAGCATTCGTGTAAGTACGTTGATGTCAGTGACTTCCATGCGGGTACATTTCCTACACGCCGCATCGAGCTCCTGGGCGCTTATCTCCTTTACCATGCAGCCCCGGTCGATGAAGCCATAATGGGTTGCCAGGCGGGACAGCTCGTCGAGGATATGGCTCGATATGAGAACAGTAATCTGCCGTTCCCGGTTCAGCTTCAGGATGAGTTCGCGTATCTCGATGATTCCCTGTGGATCCAGTCCGTTGACCGGCTCGTCGAGCACAAGGAAGTCCGGGCTTCCGGCCAGGGCGACTGCGATTCCGAGACGCTGGCGCATGCCGAGAGAGAAGTTCTTGGCTTTCTTTTTCCCTGTGCCTTCAAGGCCGACCAGCTTTAAAAGCTCCGGGATGTCATCAAATGACGGCAGGCCGAGGATACGGTACTGTTCCCTTATATTATCTTCAGCACTCATATCAAGGTAGATGGACGGCGTCTCCACGACGGCCCCCATCCTCCTTCTGCACCTGTCAATCTCTTTATCTGTATCTTTGGTGCCGTACAGCCGGTATCCGCCTGATGTACATTGCTGCAGTCCGCATATGAGCCGGATCAGGGTAGTCTTTCCGGCTCCGTTTTTACCTATGAATCCATATATAGCCCCTTTTGGCACGTGCATGGTCAGGCGGTCCAGCGCCTTGAAATGTTTGTAATGCTTGCTCAATGCATCTGTAGTAAGAACATAATCCATATGTTAAGCCTCCTTCTTTGTTGATACAGACAGTTTAGCTTATAATGGTTAAGGAAGCGGTTAAGAGAACGGTAAAGATATCGTTAAGATATCAGTATTCCTTCATTTTGAAGCCAATGCCCCACACAGATTCGATGCAGTCTCTGCTGCCCGCATCCAGAAGCTTTTTCCTTAGATTGCTCATATGTACCTTCAGAGAACTTTCAGTGCAGTCCGGCGTGTCCTCGCTTATGCGTTCCAGTATGGCAGACTTGGTACATACGTGCGATGGATTCTGCATCAATAGCTTTAAGATGGCATACTCCGTCCGTGTCATCCTGACCGGACGCCCGCATACGGCGACCGTGTGGGATGCCGTGTCCACGGTTATATCGTCAAATACCAAGGTCGGGGACATGCCCGTGGCAGCTGCGTTTCTAAGCTGTACGGTGATTCTCGCCAGCAGTTCCTTCGTGTCAAAAGGCTTTGTGATATAATCGGCAGCTCCGCTAAGCAGGAGAGACACCTTATCCTCAATCTCTGCTTTGGCACTCATGATAATCACAGGTATCCCTTTGATCCGCGGCAGGACTTCCTCGCCGCTCAGGCCTGGCAGCATCAGGTCAAGGAGAATCAGGTCCGGCCTGCACGAAGACAGAAGAAGCAGCGCCTCTGTGCCGGAATAAGCGCGGGTTACACGGTAGCCCTCACTGTCCAGCAGCTCTTCGAGCATGGCTCCTATATGCATATCGTCGTCGATGATCAGTATATGTTTCATTGCGGTTCCTCCATCCGGTACGAGACCTTGCAGGCATGACAGGCCTGCATAAATAATTTCCTATATAAGGATACTATACTTGTTTTAGCAGGTCAAATAAAGTAAACTGAATAAGGAACATAAACCATATTTTCCGTAAAAGAGACACTTGACAAAAACACAATAAATTGATATCATTAAAAAACAGAACGCACTCTGTTTTGGTGATGGAAGAAAAGAGGTGCAGTATGCAGAGAGTATATTCATTGCTGGTAGACAATAATCCAGGTGTGCTAAGCCGGATTGCCGGATTGTTCAGCCGCCGCGGCTACAGTATCGACAGCATCACGGCAGGCGTGACTGCGGATCCGAGATTTACGAGGATTACGATAGTGGCAAGCGGGGATGAGCTGATTCTGTCCCAGATCGAGAAGCAGGTAAGGAAGCTCGAGGATGTGATTGAAATCAAGGTTCTGAAGCCGGAGGATTCCGTCTACCGGGAGCTTATCATGGTCAAGATACTTGCAGATCCCGCACAGCGGGCGGAGATCGTGTCGCTGGCTGACATTTTCCGGGCGAAGATCGTGGATGTGGAGAAGGAGTCTCTCATGGTGGAACTGACCGGAACCCAGTCCAAGCTAGAGGCTTTCCTGAATCTGCTGGATGGATACGAGATACTGGAACTGGCGAGAACCGGAATAACCGGACTGTCACGCGGCATCAAAGATGTGACGATCATAGAGTAGCATGAACAAGTAGGAAGCTAAAGGAATCACCCTTTAACGATAAAAGTAATGAAAGCAGGAGGAATACATATGTCAGCAAAAATCTATTATCAGGAAGACTGTAATTTATCCTTATTAGAAGGAAAGACGATTGCCGTCATCGGCTACGGCAGCCAGGGGCATGCACACGCCCTTAACTTAAAGGAATCCGGATGCAATGTGATCATCGGCCTTTATGAAGGAAGCAAGTCATGGGCCAAAGCAGAGGCTCAGGGATTCGAGGTGTTTACAGCGGCAGAAGCGGCAAAGAAGGCGGATATCATCATGATTCTTATCAATGATGAAAAGCAGGCTGCCATGTATAAGAATGACATCGAGCCAAATCTGGAAGAAGGCAACATGCTCATGTTCGCGCATGGCTTTGCAATTCATTTCGGACAGATCGTAGCACCGAAGAATGTAGACGTTACGATGATTGCTCCTAAAGGACCTGGGCACACGGTAAGAAGCGAATATCAGGCAGGAAAAGGTGTTCCATGCCTCGTTGCGGTAGAGCAGGACGCTTCCGGCAAAGCACTTGACAAAGCACTTGCATATGCACTCGGCATCGGCGGAGCAAGGGCAGGCGTTCTGGAGACGACATTCAGAACCGAGACAGAGACCGACCTCTTCGGAGAGCAGGCCGTATTGTGTGGCGGCGTATGCGCACTGATGCAGGCAGGCTTCGAGACGCTTTGCGAGGCAGGATATGACGCGAGAAACGCATACTTCGAGTGTATCCATGAGATGAAACTGATTGTGGATCTGATCTACCAGTCAGGATTCGAAGGAATGAGATACTCCATCTCCAATACGGCAGAGTACGGCGATTACATAACAGGGCCGAAGATTATCACAGAAGACACGAAGAAAGCGATGAGGAAGATCTTAAGCGATATCCAGGACGGCACATTTGCCAAAGACTGGCTGACAGAAAATGCGTGTGGTGCACCACATTTCAGAGCGATGAGGAAACTGGCCACCGAACATTCGTCAGAAAAGATAGGAGCAGAAATCAGAAAGCTCTATAGCTGGAGCGACGAAGACAAGTTGATTAATAATTAATTTTGAAAGGGGTCAGACCCCTGCGTATGCAGGGGTCTGACCCCTTTCAAAATTCCCCCCGTTTTCAGAATACTTACTGTAATTTTCTGTCCGGTATGTTAAAATATAATTATCCAATAAATCTCGAATATTGCAAATCATGGCAGAAAGGAGAGTGGGCCATGGATATTAAATTACAGGATCTGCGTTCGGAGAGGAACCCCAAGGCGAGAATCAAGATTATGCAGGGGCATTTCGCGAGAAGCCATTCCCATGTGAATACTTACATAGACATATCTACAGTCAAATGCCGGTGCAACAATGCAAGGGAAGCTGCCCGGGTGCTGGCGGAGCCGTATCTTTCATCGACACAGGTCGATACGATCGTCTGTCTGGACGGCATGGAGACGGTAGGAGCGTTTCTGGCCGAAGTGCTGATGGAGCCGGGTTCGATATCGGTCAACGGCGGAAGCAACATATCGGTCGTGGCGCCGGAGCAGAACCAGCTCGGCCAGATGATGTTCCGGGACAACACGAAGCGGATGATAGGCGGACAGCATGTGCTGATTCTTGCCGGTTCCATCAACACGGGCAGGACGATGCTCCAGGCAATCGACACGGTCGTCTATTACGGAGGAAACGTGTGCGGCGTGTGTGCCGTGTTCAGTGCGGCAACCAAAGTTGCAGGCATTGATATCCATGCTATCTTTACCATGAGGGAGATTCCTGGATACCAGGTGTATCCGGATCATGACTGCCCGCTATGCAGGCAGGGGATTAAAGTCGATGCTATAGTGAACAGCTATGGATATTCTGGTTTATAGCTGCTTTGAACAGCCAATTATAAAAAGGAGGAGTAAGACCGATGGATTCAAGATTTACAGATCTGCGTTCAGCCAAGAACCCAAAAGCGCGTATCAAGATAATGAAGGGACATTTTGCCACGAGCAATTCTCACCTGAACACTTACATTGATATGTCAACCGTCAAGACGAGGCATAACAACGCAAGGGAGGCAGCAAAGGAACTGTCAAACGAGTATGTCAACAATACGATGGTGAATACGATCGTCTGTCTCGATGAGACGGAAGTTATCGGGACGTTCATGGCAGAACAGCTTGCCGACGGAAGCAGCATGTCGCTGAGCGCCGGCAATAATATTTCTGTCATCACGCCTGAATTCGATATGCATGGACAGATTATGTTCCGCGACAACAAGCAGCGTATGATTCGGAATCAGCAGGTGCTCATACTGGCAGCTTCTGTCACGACAGGTAAGACGATACACAGAGCTATAGACTCGATTTTGTACTATGGTGGAACCGTCTGCGGGATATGTTCCATATTCAGTGCGGTGGACAAGATAGCAGGCATGGAGATTAAGACGATATTCATGAGCAGGGATCTCCCGGATTACCGAGCATATGACGCCGGCGACTGCCCACTCTGCAGGGAAGGAAAGCGAGTCGAAGCGCTGGTGAACAGCTACGGCTATTCCAAGCTGTAAAAGCATGAGCAGAAAGACAAATGGGAAAGGGAAGGTAGATTGTCATCTGCCGTCCCTTTCCCATAAGGAATAGACTTCACATCAATGAGAGGCATAAAAAAAACAGCCACTGACGGGATGGCTGTTCTTTATAAATCCTCTATTCTAATTAAGCAATCGTGTTTACAGCTTTTGTTAAACGGGAAATCTTTCTAGAGCAGGTATTCTTGTGATATACGCCTTTGCCGCCTGCTTTGTTGATTTCTCTGATTGCAGTCTTGAGAGCGTCTGCAGCTACAGCCGCATCTTTATTAGCAACAGCAGTCTCGACTTTCTTAACGCAAGTTTTAACTTTAGATTTGATTGCCTTATTTCTAGCAGCTTTTGTTTCGTTTACTAAAATTCTTTTCTTTGCAGATTTGATATTAGCCAACTCGTCCACCTCCAATATCTTATAAATTCTTATTTTTCGATTTCATATTCGTTAGATCCGGACACGGACGTTCTAACGGAACATACTCATTCATTTTATTCCAAGGAATACATAATGTCAATACATATTTCTCAAAATTTTGTAAAAACTAGCACTTAAATGACGACTAAAGCGAGGGTGTGGAAATGATTGAGAAGTATAGCATCAGAACAGACCTGGCATTGGAACAGAAAGAACGTTTCGAGTCAGATAATGTTGAAGTACAAGGGGTTGTATTGGAAGAAAGTTATGATGAAGAACGTGAGATAAGGATTACCACGGTTAAGATTGAGACAGAGAAGGGCGCCAAGACGATGGGCAAGCCTGTCGGAACCTATATAACGATGGAAGCGCCGAATCTGGCTGTTCCGGATGAAGGGTATCACGAGGAAGTGTCCGAAGAGCTCATGAAGTTCCTCCAGAAGTTCATCGATAAGGACAAAAAGGACTATTCTGTCCTTGTGGTAGGGCTCGGCAACCGTATGGTCACGCCGGATGCGCTTGGCCCTTATGTGGCGGATAATCTCAACATCACAAGGCATATCGTGAAAGAGTACGGGAAATATGCCATGGGGGAAGATGAGGTACATCTGATCAGCGCCATCGTACCTGGCGTCATGGCCCAGACCGGCATGGAGACGGTCGAAATCATCCGGGGCGTAGTCAAAGAGACAGAACCGGACATTATCATCGCGATTGACGCGCTCGCCGCAAGAAGTTCGAAGCGGCTCAACCGTACGATTCAGATTGCAGATACAGGAATCAATCCGGGCTCCGGAGTGGGGAACCACAGGAACGCGATTACAGAAGAGACGGTGGGTGTCCCGGTCATAGCAATCGGCGTTCCGACTGTAGTAGATGCAGCCACGATCGTAAACGATACGATGGAAAATCTTATCGCCGCGCTGGAGACTTCAGAGACGCTTCGGGGAGTGGGCGTCGTGATGCAGGGGTACAATGCCGCGGAAAAATATGAGCTCGTAAAAGAACTCATTTCCCCCCATCTGAACGGGATGTTCGTGACGCCCAAGGACATCGATGAGACGGTCAAGCGGATTAGCTTTACTATATCAGAGGCATTGAACATGCTGTTTGCATAAGGGCGGCACCTCTGCCCGCCGGCGGGAACATCAGCTGCTTCAGACCAGATGGAGGTTTATTGCGAAGGACATGCACATAATCACGATGACAGCATCATATAGTGTTAAAACAGCAATAAAATGTAATCAGATTAGGTGCGTGGTTTAATTTTGAAAGTAAGACATCGGATCAATAAAATAGTCATTGCAGTGCCCGTATGCATTCTGGCAGTCTATGCCGGAATGCATACGCATGTAGACCCGGCTGGCAAGGTCAAGTATGAACTGAGCGAGATGCTCATGGAAGAATCACAGCAGATATATCTCCCGGGATTTGCGTATACGCAGGGGAGCAGAGGAAGCTCCTTCAGAGACTGGGTGACGACGGCGGCCATGAATATGATGCCGCTCGGCACTTATGTAGAAGGAAAGTCAAACATACATACGGATGTAGAAGATAAAGAGACGTACGAGATGATACTGGCACAGCAGGCTAACGATGAGAATGCAGTCGATGAAAACGGCAAGCTGATCCAGAACGACGAGAAAGCGCAGAACGAAGAGGCCGTACAGACGTCGGGGACGAAGATTGATACATCCATAGAAAAACTGAAGAACTATGAGTATCTCGTCGGCAATTTCTATGTGATTGACGGTGGTACGATGACATCGGCCGATGAGCTGAATGCAGAGAAGCTGATGGCCAAAGATATGAAGATAGACGAAAAGGCGGACGGTCCAAAGGTCCTCATCTACCATACCCATTCCCAGGAAGCATTTGCGGATTCTACGGATGGGGATACGAGCACGACTATCATGGGTATGGGCGACTATCTCTCCAGTCTTCTGAATGACAAGTACGGTATCCAGACGATGCACCATGAGGGCGTCTATGATCTCGTGGACGGCAAGCTGGACAGGAGCAAGGCTTATCAGCTGGCAGAGCCGGAGGTTCAGAAGATACTGGAGGAGAATCCGAGCATCGAAGTTGTCATCGACCTGCACCGGGACGGCGTGGCGGAAGGGACGCATCTCGTGACGAAAGTAAACGGAAAGCCGACGGCCCAGATAATGTTCTTTAACGGTCTGAGCAGAACAAAGGCCAACGGTAACATAGACTACCTGAAAAACCCGTACATAGAGGATAATCTGGCATTTTCACTTCAGATGCAGGTTTCCGCCGCTAACAAATACCCCGGATTCACGAGACGGATATACCTGAGGGGTTATCGTTATAATATGCACCTGAAGCCAAAGACGCTGCTCATAGAGGCCGGTGCGCAGACAAATACGGTGGAAGAGATGAGGAATGCGATGGAAGTCCTGGCAGACACACTAGATAATGTGCTGACAAAGTAAAATGTGTTTGATTAACCCTATATTTTGTGCTACTATAATGAAAGCATGGAATTTTCTGCCGTTTTGGAGGCGGAAATTGATGAAGATACACATGAAAGGAACCAGAAGGAATGACAAAGAAAAATACATATGATGCTGACAGTATTTCTATATTGGAAGGGCTTGAGGCAGTCCGGAAACGGCCAGGCATGTATATTGGAAGTGTCTCCACGAAAGGGCTGAACCACCTGATTTACGAGATTGTAGACAATGCGGTGGATGAACATCTGGCCGGCTGCTGTGATGAGATACGCGTGACGCTGGAAAAAGACGGTTCGGCTACCATATCTGACAACGGCCGCGGCGTCCCGATAGGGCTTCACGCAAAAGGAGTATCGGCAGAACGTATCGTATATACCACGCTTCATGCAGGAGGCAAGTTTGACGATTCCTCGTACAAGACGAGCGGAGGTCTGCATGGCGTGGGATCTTCTGTCGTTAACGCTCTTTCTGCTTATATGGATGTACAGGTGAGCAGGGAAGGATATATCCACCATGACCGTTACGAGCGCGGCAAGCCTGTCATAGAGCTTAAGGACGGTCTTCTTCCGACCATCGGAAAGACGAGAAAGACCGGCACTAAGGTGAATTTCCTTCCGGATGATACCATATTTGAAAAGACGAGGTTCCGTGCGGAAGAAGTAAAGAGCCGGATGCATGAGACTGCCTATCTGAACCCCGCTCTTACGATTATCTTTGAGGATCTGCGGGGAGAGGCTCCCGAGCATATCGTATATCATGAGCCGGATGGCATCCTCGGCTTTATCAAGGAGCTGAACCAGAAGAATGAAGCCATCCACGAGCCGGTGTATTACAAAGGGACGGCTGACGGCGTCGAGGTGGAAGCCGCTTTCCAGTATGTCAATGAGTTCCATGAGAATGTGCTCGGCTTCTGCAACAATATATACAATGCCGAGGGCGGTACCCACCTGACCGGATTTAAGACGACATTTACGACCGTCATGAACCAGTATGCGCGGGAGCTCGGTATACTGAAGGAGAAGGATGCCAATTTTACAGGTGCGGATATACGTAACGGCATGACGGCTATCGTCTCGATCAAGCACCCGGACCCGAGGTTTGAAGGCCAGACGAAGACGAAGCTGGACAACCCCGATGCCGCCAAAGCAGTCAGCAAGGTGTCAAGCGACGAGATAACAAGATATTTTGACCGGAATCTGGACAACCTTAAGAAAGTCATCTCATGTGCGGAAAAGGCGGCCAAGATTCGTAAAACCGAAGAGAAGGCCAAGACGAACCTTCTGACCAAGCAGAAATATTCCTTTGACAGCAATGGAAAGCTGGCCAACTGCGAGAGCCGGGACGCCGGGAAGTGCGAGATCTTCATCGTGGAGGGAGACTCCGCCGGAGGCTCCGCAAAGACAGCGAGAGACCGGATGTTCCAGGCCATACTCCCGATTCGAGGTAAGATTCTTAACGTGGAGAAGGCGAGCATAGACAAGATACTTGCCAATGCGGAGATTAAGACGATGATCAATGCATTCGGATGCGGATTTTCGGAAGGGTACGGCAATGATTTCGACATCAGCGGCCTGCGCTACGATAAGATCATCATCATGGCGGATGCCGATGTGGACGGCGCTCATATCTCCACGCTGCTTCTGACCTTGTTCTACCGTTTCATGCCGGAACTCATCTACGAAGGCCATGTATATGTAGCTATGCCACCGCTCTACAAAGCCATACCGAAGAAGGGGGAAGAAGAGTACCTGTACGACGACAAGGCATTGGAGCGCTACCGTAGGTCACACGACGGCCCGTTTACGCTGCAGCGTTACAAAGGCCTTGGCGAGATGGATGCACAGCAGCTCTGGGAGACGACCCTGAATCCGGAGACACGGCTGCTGAAGCGTATAGAGATTGAGGATGCCAGGATGGCGTCCGGCGTGACGGAGATGCTCATGGGGACGGAAGTTCCTCCGAGAAGGACATTCATCTATGAAAATGCCACCGAGGCAGAACTGGATATATAAGAGGAGAAGATAAGATGCAGGATTCACAAATCATAAGAACCGAATACTCGGATCTGATGAAGAAATCATATATCGATTATGCGATGAGCGTCATCGTGGCCAGAGCCCTGCCTGATGTACGGGACGGGCTGAAGCCGGTACAGAGGAGGACGCTCTACGATATGCATGAGCTCGGTATCCGCTATGACAGGCCATACCGGAAATGTGCCCGTATCGTGGGAGATACGATGGGTAAATACCACCCCCACGGCGACAGCTCCATCTATGACGCGCTTGTAGTCATGGCGCAGGAGTTTAAAAAAGGCATGATTCTTGTAGACGGCCATGGGAACTTTGGATCCATCGAAGGAGACGGCGCCGCCGCCATGAGGTATACGGAGGCACGCCTGGCCAAGCTAACGCAGGATGCATATCTGGCGGATCTAGACAAGGACATCGTAGACTTCGTCCCAAACTTTGACGAGACGGAGAAGGAGCCTGAGGTGCTGCCCGTGCGCGTTCCCAACCTGCTCATCAACGGGGCGGAAGGTATCGCGGTAGGTATGGCTACAAGTATTCCGACCCATAACCTGGGGGAAGTGGTCGATGCCGTAAAGGCATACATGAAAAATGATGAAATCAGCACAAAGCAGCTTATGAGATATATAAAAGGGCCGGATTTCCCGACCGGAGGAATTGTGGTCAATAAGGACGAACTGCCGGACATCTACGAGAGCGGGGCAGGCAAGATCAAAGTCCGGGGAAAAGTTGAGACGGAGGATATGAAGGGCGGCAAGAAGCGGCTTGTGGTGACAGAGATTCCTTATACGATGATCGGAGCCGGAATCGGCAAGTTCCTCAATGACGTATGCTCCCTTGTGGAGTCGAAGAAGACGAATGACATCGTCGATATCTCGAACCAGTCGTCAAAAGAAGGGATACGTATCGTCATCGAGCTGAAGAAGGGCGCGGATGTAGAGAATCTGACGAATATGCTCTACAAGAAGACACGTCTGGAGGACACGTTCGGCGTCAATATGCTCGCAGTCGCTGGAGGCAGGCCGGAGACGATGGGGCTTAAGCAGATTATCGAACACCACGTGGACTTCCAGTTCGAGCTGGCCACCCGCAAGTACAAGAACCTTCTCGCGAAAGAGCTGGACAGAAAAGAGATTCAGGAAGGGCTCATCAAAGCCTGCGACGTCATCGACCTTATCATAGAGATACTGAGGGGCAGCCAGTCGGTCAGGGATGCGAAAGCATGTCTTACAAAAGGCGTGACGGAGAACATCAAGTTCAAGACGTCCATATCAAGGAAGATGGCGGCCATGCTCCGCTTTACCGAACGCCAGGCGTCCGCAATACTGGAGATGCGGCTGTACAAGCTGATCGGACTGGAAATAGAAGCGCTTCAGAAGGAGCACGAAGAGACGCTTAAGAATATTGCCTCATATGAAGATATCCTGAATAATTATGATTCCATGTCAGAAGTCATCATGGAAGATCTGGACAGGATCAAGAAAGAATATGGACGTCCCCGGCGCACAGCGGTAGAAAATGCGGCGGCGGCCGTATTTGAAGAAAAGAAGATAGAAGAGCAGGAGGTCGTGTTCCTTATGGACCGCTTTGGCTATGCAAAGACGGTAGACCATACGGTGTATGAACGGAACAAAGAAGCGGCCGATACAGAGAACCGCTATGTGCTCTCCTGCATGAATACAGGGAAGGTCTGTATCTTTACCAATACAGGCAGGATGCACCAGATTAAAGTGCTGGACCTGCCTCACGGCAAATTCCGGGACAAAGGCCTGCCAATCGATAATGTGAGCAACTATGACAGTACGCAGGAGTCGATTGTCTATCTGTGCGATGCGCAGCAGATGCAGATTGCCAGGCTGCTGTTCGTGACGAAAGCCGGGATGGTCAAGAAGGTGGACGGCATGGAATTCCAGGTCGCCAAGCGTACGATAGCGGCCACGAAGCTCCAGGACGGGGACGAGCTCGTAAGCGTGCAGGTGATAAATGACAGCCAGAATATCGTCCTGCAGACGGCAGACGGATATTTTCTGCGCTTCCCCGCCGCAGAGGTGTCGGAGAAGAAGAAGGGGGCTATCGGCGTCAGGGGAATAAAGCTCCAGAGGAAAGACGAAGTGGAACATGCCTATCTCTTTGAAGAGGGCACAGAGACGAAGGTGGAGTACAAGGAAAAGGAAGTGTCGCTCAACAGGCTCAGGCCAGGCAGGAGAGACACCCAGGGAGTGAAAAACAGAGGATAATAGCGGCACGGGACACCTCCCCTGTGCCGGAAGCTGCCTGAAAGTAAAGTTTTTCCCGTATTTCCTTGCATTTCCGCAGAAACGGTGCTATACTAAATAACAGTTACATAAAGAAAACGGCAGAAGAGTGAACGGAAGTTCACTCTTCTTTGTTGGTAGGAAAGGAAGTTGGAATTTGTCAAAGAGAGAAATATACGAACAGAAGACGGAAGAGATCCTTCTCCCGATAGTGGAAGAATACGGGTTTGAGCTGGTGGATGTCGAGTATGTAAAGGAAGGCAGCACATGGTATCTGCGTGCGTACATCGACAAGCCCGGAGGCATCAATATCGATGACTGCGAGAAGGTGAGCCGAAGGCTGTCCGATATACTGGATGAAAAGGATTACATGGATGACGCTTATATTATGGAAGTAAGTTCCCCGGGGCTCGGGCGTCCGCTGAAGAAAGAAAAAGATTTCAGGAGGAGCCTTGGAGAGGAAGTCGAGATAAGAACCTACCGCATGATGGATAAACAAAAGGAATTTTTCGGGATTCTGAAAGAGTATGACGACAGTACAGTTACAATATTGCAGGAAGATGAGACCTTAAAAACATTTGCCAAAAGCGACATCGCGCTTATTCGCTTAGCGTTCGATTTTTAGATTTTAGGAGGAGAAATAGTAATGAACACAGAGTTATTAGAAGCGTTAAATATTTTGGAAAAAGAAAAGGATATCAGCAAAGAGACACTGTTGGATGCGATTGAAAATTCATTGCTGAATGCTTGTAAGAACCATTTCGGAAAAGCGGACAATATAAAAGTCATCATGGACAGAGAGACATGTGATTATAAATTATTTGCCGAGAAGACTGTAGTGGAAGAGGTGGAAGACGATCTGGAGCAGATAAGCCTTGAGAAGGCGCGGGAGATCGACAGTACCTTCGAGCTTGGAGATATCGTGCAGATTCCGATAGAGTCCAAGTCTTTCGGACGGATTGCCACCCAGAATGCCAAGAACCTCATCCTGCAGAAAATCAGGGAAGAAGAGAGAAAAGTCGTATACGACCAGTATTTTGAAAAAGAAAAAGATATCGTGACAGGTATCGTACAGCGCTATGTAGGTAAAAATATCAGCATTAACCTCGGCAAAGCAGATGCCATGCTTACGGAAAACGAGCAGGTAAAAGGTGAAGTGTTCAAGCCGACAGAACGCATCAAGCTGTACGTCGTGGAAGTGAAGAATACGACCAAGGGGCCGAAGATCCTTGTCTCCCGTACACATCCTGAGCTTGTGAAGCGCCTCTTCGAGTCTGAGGTGACGGAGGTCAAGGACGGCACGGTCGAGATCAAGAGCATTGCAAGAGAAGCCGGAAGCAGGACGAAGATAGCCGTGTGGTCCAATGATCCGGATGTGGATCCGGTAGGGGCCTGCGTCGGCATGAACGGGGCGAGGGTGAATACGATTGTCAACGAGCTCCGCGGTGAGAAGATAGACATCATCAACTGGAGCGACAATCCGGCTATTCTGATAGAGAATGCCTTAAGCCCCGCTAAGGTCATCTCCGTCATGGCGGATCCGGACGAAAAGGCGGCAAGCGTCATCGTTCCGGATTACCAGCTGTCTCTGGCGATCGGCAAAGAGGGCCAGAACGCCAGGCTCGCAGCCAGGCTTACGGGCTATAAGATTGATATCAAGAGCGAGACGCAGGCAATCGAATCAGGGGAGCTGCCTGAGAATTATATGGAACTGAGCGAAGGTGTCTATGAAGAAGAGATGTATGAGGACGGATTCGACGGCGAATACACCGAGGAATATCCGGAAGATTATGAGGACGGCACTGAAGAGATAGAATTTACAGAAGCAGAGGATTAGGGTGATTGTTTGAGCAGCAGCAGGAAGGTGCCTATGCGCAAATGCGTAGGCTGTCAGGAAATGAAGGGTAAAAAAGAAATGATTCGGGTTATCCGTACGGAAGATGGAGAATTTCTTCTGGACGCAACCGGCAAGAAGAACGGACGGGGCGCTTATGTATGCAAGGCGAGAGCTTGTCTTGAAAAGGCGGTTAAGAATAAAGGCCTGGAACGTTCATTTAAACAGTCCATTCCAAGAGAAGTATACGAAAAACTGGAAAAGGAGATGGAATCGCTTGGGCCAGAATAAGATATTGTCTCTGATAGGCATCGCCACGAAAGCCGGCAAGACGGCAAGCGGTGAATTCTGTACGGAGAAGGAAGTAAAGTCAGGGAGAGCCGCGCTGGTGATCGTGGCAGGGGATGCATCTGATAACACGAAGAAAAAATTTCAGAACATGTGTGACTTTTATAAAGTGCCAATCTATTTTTATAAAGATAAAGATACCTTGGGGCATGCAATGGGAAAAGAATTCCGGGCATCTCTTGCGGTACTTGACGAGGGATTTGCAAAAGGGATCAGAAAACATATGGATACAGAAGATAATACGATTGCATAAAGGAGGTAGTTAGTATGTCAAAAATCAAAGTGTATGAATTAGCAAAGGAACTTGATGTCCACAGTAAGGATATCATCGAGTTCCTGGGCAAGAAAAATATAGAAGTTAAGAGCCATATGAGCACGCTGGAGGATACAGACGCGGATATGGTGAAAAAGGGTATGGGCAAGGCGGAGCCGCAGGAGAAAGAGGCAGCCGCGCCGAAAAAGAAAAACATCGTGCATGTGTTCCGTCCGCAGAACACGCAGAATGCCGCCAGACATGGAAACCGGCAGGGCGGAAGACAAGGGCAGCAAGGACAACAGCCCCAGGGAAGGCCGATGCAGGTGAACAATGGACGTCCGGCGAAGCAGCAAGGTGCACGTCCGGCACAGGGACAGGACAGACCCCAGGGTGCACGTCCGGTACAGAGCCAGGACAGACCACAGGGCGCACGTCCGGTACAGAGCCAGGACAGACCACAGGGCACACGTCCGACACAGGGGCAAGACAGGCCGCAGAACGCGCGTCCGCCACAGTCTCACGACAGACCCCAGGGTTCCCGCCCGCAGCAGTCTCACGACAGGCCCCAGGGTTCCCGTCCGACACAGGGACAGGACAGACCGCAGGGCAGCCGTCCGTCACAGAATTACGACAGGCCCCAGGGTTCCCGCCCGTCACAGGGAACAGACAGGAATAACGGTCGTGGCGAACGCCAGGGCAGCAGACCACAGAATGGCCGTCCGCAAAATGGAAGGCCGCAGGGCAGCAGAACAGGACGCCCTCAGGGTGGTGACAGGCCGGCTTATCAAAATGACAGGAACCAGAGCAGAAGACCGGGTGAGAGATACGACCGTCCTGGCGATAAGAAGAACACATCCAGTCCTTCTCCGGCACTGGAAGGACAGAAGCCGCAGCGCAGCAAGGGCAAGGGAAAAGACGATTATAAGAAGAAAGACTACCGCCGTAACGAGGACGACAGAAATAAAGGCAAGAAGCAGAAGACCGATATCAAGAAAGATATCCAGAAGCCACAGCAGAAAGTAGTGAAGGTGGAGGAAGAAATCAAGGCAATCATTATTCCGGAAGTTCTTACGATCAAAGAGCTGGCTGATAAGATGAAGATTGTTCCTTCCGTCATCGTGAAAAAGCTGTTCCTCCAGGGAAAGATAGTCACGGTGAATCAGGAAATCGATTACGCTACTGCGGAAGAGATTGCGCTGGAGTTTGATGTACTCTGTGAAAAAGAAGAGCAGATTGATGTAATCGAAGAGCTTCTGAAAGAGGAAGACGAAGATGAGAAGAAGATGAAGAAACGTCCGCCGGTCGTATGTGTCATGGGCCATGTCGACCATGGCAAGACGTCCCTTCTGGACGCCATAAGGCATACCAATGTAATAGACCGTGAGGCAGGAGGAATCACGCAGCATATCGGGGCTTATGTCGTAGAGGTTAACGGAGAACGTATCACGTTCCTTGACACGCCGGGACATGAGGCATTTACGGCTATGCGTATGCGTGGCGCCAGCTCTACAGATATCGCGATTCTCGTGGTCGCGGCTGATGACGGTGTGATGCCGCAGACAGTGGAGGCCATCAACCATGCCAAGGCTGCCGGCATCGAGATCGTGGTGGCGGTCAACAAGATAGATAAGCCGAGTGCTAACATAGACAGGGTAAAACAGGAACTGGCTGAATATGAGCTGATTCCGGAGGACTGGGGCGGAAGCACGGTATTCGTGCCGGTATCTGCGAAGTCAGGTGAAGGAATTGCGGAGCTGATGGAGATGATCATCCTCACGGCAGAAGTCATGGAGCTGAAAGCGAATGCGAACAAACGTGCCAGAGGGCTCATCATCGAGGCGGAACTCGACAAAGGCAAAGGTCCGGTGGCAACAGTACTCGTACAGAAGGGAACGCTTCATGTAGGAGACTCTATCGCAGCCGGCTGTGCCTATGGAAAAGTGCGTGCCATGATGGATGACAAGGGCAGACGTGTCAAAGAGGCAGGCCCGTCCGTGCCGGTAGAAATTCTCGGCCTGAATGATGTGCCGAATGCCGGAGAAGTATTCGTAGGCTGCGCGAATGATAAAGAAGCAAGAAGCTTTGCGGAGACATTCATCTCACAGGGCAAGGTGAAGCTGCTTGACGAGACAAAGGCAAAGCTGTCGCTGGATGATCTGTTCACGCAGATTAAGGAAGGCAACTTGAAGGAACTTGGCATCGTGGTTAAGGCGGACGTCCAGGGATCCGTGGAAGCGTTGAAGCAAAGCCTTCTGAAGCTTTCGAATGATGAAGTGGTTGTAAAGATAATCCATGGCGGCGTAGGTGCGATCAATGAATCTGACGTAAGCCTTGCGTCCGCGTCAAATGCAATCATCATCGGGTTTAACGTACGTCCGGACGCGACAGCCAAAGAGACGGCAGAACGGGAAGGTGTAGACCTGAGGCTCTACCGTGTCATTTACAATGCGATAGAAGATGTAGAGGCGGCGATGAAGGGGCTGCTGGATCCGGTATTCGAAGAAAAGGTGCTCGGCCATGCCGAAGTCCGACAGACGTTCAAGGCATCCGGAGTCGGAACAATAGCCGGTTCTTATGTTCTGGACGGTACGTTCGAACGCGACTGTTCCGTAAGAATCACAAGAGACGGAATCGTCATCTTTGACGGGCCTCTTGCATCTCTGAAACGTTTTAAAGACGATGTGAAAGAAGTAAGAGCAGGATATGAATGCGGATTTGTATTCCAGAATTTCAATGATATCAAAGAAGGGGATCTGGTAGAATCCTTCAAGATGGTTGAAATACCGAGATAATGCGTGGGACTGCTCTGGAAAAGAGGAGTAAATAATGAAAAAAAGAAGTATCAAGAATACAAGGGTTAATACAGAAGTACAGAGGGAACTGAGCAGTATCATAAGGGGCGGCATCAAAGATCCAAGAGTGGCGCCCTGGACCTCTGTGGTAGCGGCTGAAGTCGCTCCTGACCTGAAGACGTGCAAGGCATATATCAGCGTCCTTGGAGATGAAGAGGCTCAGAAGGAGACGATAAAAGGGCTGCAGAGCGCAGAGGGATATATACGCAGGGAACTGGCGAGGACTCTCAACATGCGCAATACTCCTGAGATAAGATTTATCCTTGACCAGTCGATAGAGTATGGAGTAAACATGTCGAAGAAGATTGATGAAGTGACAAAAACAACAGTAAAGGATGAGACAGATGCTGAATAAGTTATTGGCTCAGGCAGATTCTATCGCAATCGGCGGTCACGTACGGCCTGACGGAGATTGTGTAGGCTCCTGTATGGGGCTTTACCAGTATATCCGGGAAATATATGTGGATAAAGAGGTGGATGTATATCTGGAGGACATCCCTGATGTACACAAGTTTATAGAGGCGACAAAGGATATCCGGCATGAGATTGTGGACAAAAAGGTATATGACCTTTTCATCTGCCTCGACTGCGGGGATGAGGACAGGCTTGGCTTTTCACTGCCTTTGTTCCAATCCGCCAAAAGGACGTTCTGCGTAGACCATCATGTGAGCAACCGTGAATTTGCAGATGTAAATTATATATACCCCGATGCCAGCTCCACATCAGAGCTGATATATAATCTTATCGACAAAGACAGGATATCTAAGCAGGTAGCGGAGGCGCTCTACCTTGGCATCGTGCATGATACGGGAGTGTTCCAGTATTCCTGCGCATCGCCGGCCACCTTCGAGGCTGCCGCGGATCTTCTGAGGAAAGGGATCGACGGCCCGAAGATTATTGAAGATACGTTTTATGAAAAGACGTATGCCCAGAACCAGGTGCTTGGCCGTGCGCTTCTTGAGAGCATCCTGCTCTTAGAAGGCCGGTGTATCGCGTCATATATTACAAAACAGCAGATGGAGTTCTATGGCGTGGATGCCAAAGACCTGGACGGCATCGTGAGTCAGCTGAGGGTTACGAAAGGGGTAGAGACGGCTCTGTTCATGTATGAGCTGGAGCCGAATGTCTGCAAGGTCAGCCTCCGCTCCAAAGACACGGTCGATGTGAGCAGAATTGCCCAGTATTTTGGAGGGGGCGGCCATAAGAAGGCAGCCGGCTTCAGCATGGCAGGTACACCCCATGACGTGATGAACAACGTGATAAGACAGATTGCGCTGCAACTGTAGAGGCACAGCAATGGAGGGGTCAGTAAATATATGATACACGGAGTAATCAATGTGTATAAGGAGAAAGGCTTCACTTCACACGACGTAGTAGCCAGACTAAGAGGAATCCTGAAACAAAAGAAGATAGGACATACAGGAACGCTTGATCCGGATGCGGAGGGCGTTCTTCCCGTGTGCCTTGGCAAGGCAACCCGCCTCTGCGATATGCTCACGGATAATGACAAGACATATGAAGCGGTGCTGCTGCTTGGGATGGAAACAGACACACAGGATACTTCCGGCGATATCGTAAGGAAACGGAGTACGTCACATCTGACAGAGGAAGCGGTACAGGAGGCTGTTCTTAGATTTACCGGTGAATATGCACAGATACCACCTATGTATTCAGCAGTGAAAATAGGTGGAAGGAAGCTGTACGAACTGGCAAGAGAAGGGAAGGTTGTAGAACGGAAGGCGAGGAAGGTCCGTATCCATCATATCAGCATTCTTGATATGCAGCTACCGAGGGTAAAGATGGAGATACGCTGTTCAAAAGGAACGTACATCCGTACCCTCTGCCATGATATCGGGCAGAGCCTTGGCTGCGGAGGCTGTATGGAACAGCTGACCCGTACGCAGGTGGGACGTTTCCAGATAGATGGCAGCATCCGCCTGTCCGAAGTGGAGAAGATGAAGGATGACGGAACACTTTCCGATGCCATCGTGCCGGTGGACGAGATGTTTTCAGATTACAGGAAGGTCGTGGCCGATCAGGAACAGGAACCTCTTGCATACAATGGAAATGCATTTCCGGGCAGACAGGCATCAAAGAAGGCAGATTGTTTTGAGGACGGCGAGAATGTCAGGGTCTATGACAGGGAGGGACATTTTATTGGCGTCTATGAATACCGGATGGCAGAAGATAAGTTCAAAGTAAAAAAGATGTTTTTTGACAGAAACAGTAGATAGAGGAAAAGCTATGCAGTATATAAAAGGTCTGGAAGCATATCATGCGGACGGCCGCAGTGCGGTGACGCTTGGAAAGTTCGACGGGCTGCACCTGGGGCATAAGAAGCTGATAGATATGGTGAAAGAATATGGAAGACAGGACGATATAAAAAGCATCGTATGTGCCTTCGACATGAGTGTTTTATATAAGAAGAAGGGAATCGGACTGGAAGTCCTGATGACAAAGGACGAGAGAAGAAGCCGCCTGGATGGAGAAGTAGACGTTCTGGTAGACTGCCCGTTTACAGAAGCGTTCAGCCAGATGGAGGCGGAGGCATTCATTGAAAAGGTAATCCAGAAGAGATTCCGCGCCGCTTATGTGGTCGTGGGAACGGATTTTCACTTCGGACACAAAAAGCGCGGGGATATCCACATGCTCCAGGCATATGCCCGGAAATACGATTATGAGCTCATCGTCGTTGAGAAGGAACGGCGGGAAGGACATGTCATAAGCAGCACGTATATAAGACAGCTGTTAAAAAAGGGGAATATGCCGATTGCACGGGAACTGCTCGGATATCCTTACGGACTGCAGGGTGTTGTAGAACATGGCAGGAAGCTTGGACGGACACTGGGATTTCCTACGTTCAATGTCGCTCCCGCTGTAGGAAAGGCCATGCCGCCAAACGGCGTATATCTGAACCGGGTACAGGTGGACGGAACCTGGTACGAGGGCATAGCCAATATCGGCATTAAGCCGACCGTCTCTGATGAGAACCGTATGCTCGTAGAAAGCTATCTCTTTGACTATTCCGGTGATGCGTACGGCAAAGAAGTGAAGATCGAACTGCTTGAGTTCTGCAGGCCGGAGCAGAAATTTGCAGATGTGGAAGAGATGAAGGAATGCGTGGTCCGGGATATTGCCTTTGGAAGAAGGTATTTTGGGATAACGGCCGTGGATTAGTTTAGAGGAGAATACAAATGAGTATAACAACGTTTTTCTTACTGCTTGGGGGGCTTGGACTGTTCCTCTTCGGAATGAAGCTCATGAGCGAGGGTCTTGAGAAAGCAGCGGGAGCTAAGATGAGAGGAATCCTGGAATTCTTTACGAAGAACAGGCTTGTCGGGATGCTGGTCGGCATTCTGTTTACGGCAGTCGTACAATCGTCCAGCGCGACGACGGTCATGGTAGTAAGCTTCGTCAATTCGGGACTTATGAACCTGCTTCAGGCTTCAGGAGTCATCCTTGGCGCCAACATCGGTACGACGGTCACAGGACAGCTGATTGCCTTCAACCTGTCCGACATCGCTCCGCTGTTTGTCATCATCGGCGTCATCATGGTGATGTTCTGCAAGAAGCTGAATATAAAGCGGGCAGGAGAAGTGATACTGGGATTTGGTATCCTTTTTATGGGGCTGAGCATCATGGGAGATGCCATGTCTTCCCTGCGGGAATCCCCTCACATCGTAGAACTGTTGAAATCGCTCAGGAACCCGTTCGCTGCGATTCTGACAGGCTTTGTCATCACGGCGATCCTGCAGAGCTCTTCGGCCACGGTAGGTATCGTCATCCTGATGGCATCCCAGGGGCTGCTGGCTTTTGCCATCTGTCCGTTCCTCATTCTCGGATGCAACATCGGTTCCTGCGTATCTGCTCTCATAGCCAGCCTTGGAGGGAAGAAAGATGCCAAGCGTGCCGCCATGATACATTTCCTGTTCAATGTCGTCGGCTCGGCTTTCATACTTATCGTTCTGCTCATCGGCATCACGCCGATTACAGATGGGCTGCTTAAGCTCTCTGGAGGGAACGCGGCCCGCGCCGTAGCCAATGCCCATACTTTAATCAAGATATGTGAAGTGATCCTTCTGTTCCCGTTCATGAACTGGATTGTAAAAGCTACATATAAGATCGTGCCGGGGAAAGACGTGTCGTCGGAGGATGGATTTGAACTACAGTTTATCGGAGAAGGGTCTATCGTGTCACCGGCGACTGCCGTCGTTGACGGGATACGTGAAATAGAGCATATGGGCAAGATTGCAATCGCCAATCTCAAGACAGGTATGGACGCCCTCTGTTCCCTGAACGAGGAAGAAATCAATACGGTATATGGCAGGGAAAAATATATTGATTTCCTGAACAAGAAGATTACGGATTATCTCGTGCGCGTCAATGAGATAGAACTGCCCCTTGCAGATGCCAAGCTCATCGGGGGCCTGTTCCATGTGGTGAACGATATCGAACGCATCGGGGACCATGCAGAGAATTTCGTCGATTCCGCAAGGATGCGTATCGCCGACGGAGTGGAATTCAGCGATAAGGCGAAAAAGCAGCTCCACGACATGACTGCCATGGTCGTAGAGATTCTGGAATATTCGCTGGATATGTTTACGAACCGCAACCAGGAGCACATGCAGGAGATACTGGATCTGGAAGATGAGATTGACGACAGGGAGAAGAAGCTGCAACGCTCCCACGTAAAGCGGCTGACGAAGAATAAATGTACGCCGGAGGCGGGCATGATATTTTCTGATACGATATCCGGGCTGGAACGTGTGGCGGACCATGCCACCAATATCGCGTTTGCGATCCTGGAGCCAGAAGATAATGAGGAGGATGACGAAGAAGATTAAAGCCATGTGAGAAAATACGGCTTTACTTCCATGTCTCTCTATGGTATACTACATGGGTATGAACAGCCGGTGTTCGGTAATTGGATGACTCCAGCCATTGCTTAATGCCAGGCGGTGCAATATAGAATATAGGAGGAAGAACAAATGGTTTCTAAAGAGCAGAAAGAACAGATTATTGCCGAATATGGCAGAGGTGAGGGAGACACAGGCTCTCCGGAAGTACAGATTGCCATCCTGACGGCAAGAATCAATGATCTTACAGATCATTTTAAAGCAAATCCTAAGGACCACCATTCAAGAAGAGGGCTTCTTAAGATGGTAGGGCAGAGAAGAGGTCTGCTTGCTTACTTGAAGAACAAAGATATCACAAGATACCGTTCTTTGATTGAGAGACTTGGATTGAGAAAATAACCGGGTTTCGATGAAGTGCTGTTTACAGGGCGCTCTCCGTGAGGAGGGCGCCTTTATTTGATTCTTATTCGCCTCAGGAGCTGACAGATTCCAGCACGGAGATATACAGCATGACGAGAGCAGAAGAGAGCAGAAGGCCGCCCACGATATCTGTAAGCCAGTGGACGCCGGATAAGAGCCGTCCGACTACCGTCACCACGATAATGAGGACACTCCATATATCCAGCAGGATGAGCAGCAGCCTTTTTCCACACAACAGATGCCGGTACTGCACCATCGCCGTCGCCATGATGCAGACGGCTGCCATCGTATGGGAGGACGGGTAAGACGGCTCCAGATTTTGAGACAGAATGACAGGCCTGTAATTGACAACTACTAACTCGAACAATATATAGATAGCGATGACCAGAATGTAAAATACGCCGAGAAGCAAAAGCCCTGGGTCTACCTTTTTGATGCTTCTTCTTTTGACGAGCTGGTACAGACCAAGGAACGAAAATCCAAGAGCAGCAGCGATTACGGCGACACCGAGCCAGTCGGTGATGTCGTACCAGAGCATATTGATACCTGTAAGCTCTGACACATATAGGTTGACGGTGGCGAAGCCCACACGGGTGTGCTGCGGGCCCACTGGCCTGACATCCACTACTCTCACAAGGACGGTAAAGATTGCGAACGTCAGTAAGAGGATGGATGCCATGGTAAGATGAATTTTTGTCTTTTTTCTTTTCATGATAGACTTGTCTCCTTTGCATGCTTTTGTAGTATTACAGCTGCCGAGCGGCTGTATCTTCATTATGGACACACATGCCGTGACGGACAAGAAACGGGCCGTCACATCAAAGAAGGGCCCCGACACGTTCCGTGTCAGGGCTTTTCCGGCACCTGTCTTACCAACAGGAAGACCTTTGAAGCAAAGAAGAAAAACAAGAGTACCGTCACGTAGGGTTCCCTAGCCGCAGCAAAAAGGCAGACGGCCAGTCCGCCCAACACGGCAGAACATCGGCATACGATACCGGCTGCGGCCTCTTTCTCCAGGCGGGTGAGCAGAAGCTCAGCGCTCCCCAGTATGATAAAGGCCAGAAATACGGACCAGTATATCAGGAGATTATACTTCGTCTGACCAGTGTAAGACATCAGGTCCACTGCGTAGATATGGGAACCACGTGGCTGTCCATACAACGGCAGAACGATAAAGGCCACTGCTGCGGCGTCAATGATTCCAAAGAGATACCGGTACATTTTTCGGAAGCCGGAACGGTTTTCCGACTCGGCAATCGTTATGAGCTCATCACTCGATAGAAGTTCATCGATAGAGACGGAAAAGACCCGGGAAATACATTTCAGAGATTCGATATTCGGCCAGCCTTTCCCGCTTTCCCATTTTGACACTGCCGTCCTTGACACATACAGCTTTATTGCAAGCTGTTCCTGTGTCATATTATTCTGTTTTCTGAGCTGCTGCAGCTTTTCGTTAAATTCCATTCGCGACCTCCATAGACTTGCCTGACAGATATTCAGATTTACTTCATCTATTATGCCTGTCCGGGCAGAGAATATCAACTGCATATTTTGTTAAATAAATAACAAAATTCTATTGCAATTTATACAATTATTCAATATAATAAGCTCAGATTGATAAAAAATTAACCAATAGAGGAGGATGACATGTTAGAACAACATTATTATGACAAGGCGGATGAAGTGATTGCCTCACACGGCTCAGGCCATGCGTCGCTCATTCCTATTATCCAGGATATACAGAGCGAATACCGTTATCTGCCTCCGGAACTTTTGAGCTATGTGGCGGATAAGCTCGGCATTACAGAGGCGAAAGCCTACAGCGTGGCGACATTCTACGAGAATTTCTCATTCGAGCCAAAGGGAAAATATGTCATTAAAGTATGTGACGGGACGGCCTGTCACGTCAGAAAATCTATCCCGATTCTTGAGCGGCTCTACAGTGAGCTTGGGCTGTCCAAAGAGAAAGTGACAACGGACGACATGCTGTTTACGCTGGAGACCGTATCCTGTCTTGGAGCCTGTGGGCTGGCGCCGGTGCTGACGGTAAATGACAAGGTATATCCGGCCATGACGCCGGATGCGGCTGCGGAATTGATTCATGAATTGAGAGGAGCGTAAAGATGCAGAAGATAGAAAATGTAGAGAAGCTGCAACAAGTCAGGGAGACTGCGAAGACGGCCATCGCACAGAGCAAGTGCAGGATACTGATTTGTGCAGGTACCGGATGCCTGGCCGGCGGTTCCGGTGAAATATATGACAAGATGTGCAGCCTTGCGCGGGAATGCCCGGACGTGGAGGTCGAGTTCGGACCTGAGATAGCCCATGGAGAGAACGGCATAGGCATCAAAAAGAGCGGCTGCCACGGATTCTGCGAGATGGGTCCGCTCATGCGGATCGAGCCGATGGGGATACTGTATACGAAAGTGTCTGTGGACGACTGCGAAGCGATTTTTGAAAGGACCATAAGGAACGGTGATGTCATCCGGCATCTGCTCTATAAACAAGACGGCATAGAGTACCAGCGGCAGGAAGAGATACCGTTCTATAAGAGGCAGACAAGGCTCGTCCTGGAACACTGCGGACATATCGACGCGGAGCACATCGAAGAATACATAGCACACGGAGGATACGAGGCGCTCGGCAAGGTCCTCTTCGACATGAGGCCGGAAGAAGTGGTGCAGGAGATACTTGACTCTAACTTAAGAGGGAGGGGAGGCGGCGGCTTCCAGACCGGATATAAGTGGAGCCAGGTGGCCAGACAGAAGGAGAAGACGAGGTATGTCGTCTGTAACGGCGATGAGGGGGATCCTGGCGCGTTCATGGACAGAAGCATCATGGAAGGCGACCCGCACAAGATGATAGAGGGTATGATGATTGCGGCATACGCGGTAGGCGCACAGGAAGGATATATCTATGTGCGGGCGGAGTACCCGCTTGCGATCAGCCGACTGAAGCTTGCCATCAGGCAGGCAGAAGAGCGGGGGCTGCTCGGGGAAGACATCCTTGGCTCCGGCTTCTCTTTCCGGCTCCATATCAACCGGGGTGCGGGTGCATTCGTGTGCGGCGAGGGAAGCGCCCTTACGGCCTCAATCGAGGGCAGCCGGGGCATGCCGAGGGTAAAGCCTCCCCGCACGGTGGAACAGGGGCTGTTTGCCAAGCCGACCGTACTGAACAATGTGGAGACCTTTGCCAATGTACCTATGATCATAAGCAGAGGGGCGGACTGGTACAAGACGATCGGACCAAAGAACAGTCCAGGAACGAAGGCATTTGCCCTGACAGGAAGCGTAAAGAATACGGGCCTTATCGAAGTACCGATGGGAACGACGCTGCGTGAGGTCATCTTTGATATCGGTGGCGGCATCAAAGGTGACGGGGGCTTCAAGGCAGTGCAGATAGGCGGTCCTTCCGGCGGCTGTCTGATTACGCAGCATCTTGATGTCAATCTGGATTTTGACTCGCTGAAGAAGATGGGAGCCATGATAGGTTCCGGAGGCCTTGTCGTCATGGATGATCACACATGCATGGTAGAGGTCGCACGCTTCTTCATGAACTTTACCCAGAACGAAAGCTGCGGCAAATGCGTACCGTGCCGGGAGGGCACGAAGCGGATGCTGGAAATACTGGAACGCATCGTACAGGGCAACGGCAGGGAAGAGGATCTGGATACCCTTGACGAGCTTGCCAGGACCATTACCGAGACGGCGCTCTGTGGACTTGGGAAGAGCGCGGCGCTGCCGGTCATGAGCACGCTTAAGCTGTTCCGCGAGGAATACATGGAGCATGTGGCGGAAAAAAAGTGCGTATCCCATACATGTACGGCTCTGCGTAGATTTGTCATCAGCCCACAGCGGTGCAAGGGATGTTCCAAATGCGCCAGAAACTGTCCGGTTGGGGCCATCAGCGGCAAGATCAAAGAGCCGTATATCATCGACGATTCGAGATGTATCAAGTGCGGCGCATGCGAGAGTGCGTGTGCGTTCGGTGCAATCCATATAGAAGCATAGGAGGAAAGAGACATGAAATATATGACAATCAACAACCGGAAGGTGGCGTTCGATGATGAAAAGAATGTACTGTCTGTCATCCGGAAGTCCGGAATCGATCTTCCTACGTTCTGCTATCATTCGGAACTGTCGACCTACGGCGCGTGCAGGATGTGCGTGGTGGAAGATGACAGAGGGAAGGTGTTCGCCTCCTGCTCCGAGACTCCGAGGGAGGGGATGGTGATATACACGAACACCCCAAGGCTCCAGCATCACCGGAAGATGATTCTGGAACTGCTGCTTGCATCCCACTGCAGAGACTGTACGACATGCCGCAAGAACGGCGTCTGTACGCTGCAGAAGCTGGCGCAGCAGCTCGGCGTAAGCTATGTCAGATTTGAGAACAACAAGCCACAGCTTCCGCTGGATGAAAGTTCGGACTGCATCGTACGTGACCCGAACAAATGCATCCTCTGCGGCGACTGTGTCCGTACATGTGATGAGATACAGGGACTTGGCGTATTGGACTTCGCGTTCCGGGGAGCCAGGATGCAGGTGATGCCGGCCTTCAATAAGGACTTGGCGAAAACGGATTGCGTAGGCTGCGGACAGTGCAGGGCCGTCTGCCCGACCGGCGCTATCACGATCAAGCAGAACATACGACCGGTGTGGGAGGCGGTTGCCGATAAGGATACCCGTGTCATCGTGCAGATAGCACCTGCCGTCCGCGTTGCGGTCGGTGACAAATTCGGCATACCGAAGGGAGAGAACTCGCTTGGTAAACTGGCGGCGGCGCTTCGGCGTATGGGATTTGACGAGATATACGACACGAACTTCGGGGCCGACCTAACCGTGATGGAAGAGTCTGAGGAATTGCTGGAGCGTCTCGAGTCAGGCGATAACCTGCCTCTGTTCACTTCCTGCTGTCCGGGATGGGTGAAGTTCTGCGAGAACAAGTATCCCGGCCTGCGGGAGCATATATCGACGTGCCGCTCTCCGCAGCAGATGTTTGGTGCCGTGCTGAAAGAAGAAGCACGCATGGACAAAGAGGAGAAGAGGAAGACCGTCGTCGTATCCATCATGCCTTGTACGGCAAAGAAGGCTGAGATACGGCGCCCGGAACATAGCACGGACGGAGAGCAGGATGTGGACTATGTCCTTACGACGACAGAAGTGACGCGTATGATAAAAGAGGCGGGAATCGACCTTGCCCAGATGCCATCCGAGGCGCTGGATATGCCATTTGGGCTGTCCTCGGGCGCGGGCGCTATCTTCGGTGTGACCGGCGGCGTGACGGAGGCCGTCCTGCGCAGGCTCGTCGGAAGCAGCAGGCAGGAGGATCTTGAAGATATCAGCTTTACCGGAGTGCGGGGGATAGAGGGCATCAAAGAGGCAACGGTGGCACTCGGAGAGCGGGAAGTGAAGATTGCGGTCGTAAACGGGCTCAAGTGTGCCGACGAGGTGATGGGCAAGATTCAGTCCGGCGAATTATATTATGACTTCGTGGAAGTCATGGCATGCAGGCGCGGCTGTATCACCGGCGGAGGACAGCCGGTGCCGATAGGGGCGCGGACGAAGAAGGCAAGGCTGGAAGCGCTGTATAAGATAGACACGGTGGCACAGATCAAGCTGTCCAACGAAAACCCTATCATTCAGACGCTCTACAGCGGGCTGCTGAAAGGGAAAGAGCATAAGCTGCTCCACAACGAAAGATAAGAAGTGCAAGATTGACGGGCAGGGCGCCGGAGACCGGAGGCCCTGCCTTGCTTCACGAATAAAGAATAAAGTTGGATAAAGTTGATTTGCGGAAAAGAGAAAAAGCGGTAGCGTAATTACAGCAAGTGTGATATAATATCATAGATTGTGGACAGGATTGACAGATCCGAGACCACTGAAAAGTATATTTTTGACTGAAAGTATGTTTTTCAGTAGTTTCGGCGTCTCCTGTCACACAGAAATGTTTGAGACAGAAGGAGAACGATATGTATAAGAAATTTGAGATGGAACTGGCCGGAAGGACACTCCGCGTTGATGTGGACAGGGTTGCGAAGCAGGCCAACGGGGCAGTGTTCATGCACTACGGAGACACGACGGTACTCTGTACGGCAACGGCTTCTGAGAAGCCGAGGGAGGGGATTGACTTCTTCCCGTTAAGCGTAGAATACAATGAGAGATTATATTCCGTAGGAAAGATTCCTGGAGGATTTAACAAGAGAGAGGGAAAAGCTTCTGAAAATGCGGTGCTTACCTGCCGTGTCATCGACAGGCCGATGCGTCCGTTATTTCCGAAGGATTACCGTAATGACGTGACGCTTGAGAACCTTGTCATGTCAGTGGATCAGGACTGCAGCCCGGAGCTGACTGCCATGATCGGTGCGGCGATCGCTACGACGATTTCGGATATTCCGTTTGACGGGCCGATATCTACGACACAGGTAGGACTTGTGGAAGGCGAGCTCGTATTCAACCCGACCGCTGCCCAGAAAGAGGCTTCCGACATGGCGCTCACCGTGGCGTCCACGAAAGATAAGGTAATCATGATCGAAGCCGGTGCCAATGAAGTCCCGGAAGACAAGATGATTGAAGCCATCTTTGCGGCACATGAGCTGAACCAGAAAGTAATCGCTTTTATAGACACCATCGTAGCTGAGTGCGGAAAGCCGAAGCATACGTATGAAAGCTGCGCGGTTCCGGAAGAGCTGTTCGATGCGATAAAGGAACTTGTTCCGCCGCAGGAGATGGAAGAGGCAGTATTTACAGATGACAAGCAGACACGTGAGGAAAATATCCGTGTCATTACAGATAAGTTAGAAGCGGCATTTGCAGACAAGGAAGAGTGGCTGGAAGTGCTCGGTGAAGCAGTATACCAGTATCAGAAGAAGACGGTCCGCAAGATGATTTTAAAAGACCACAAGCGTCCCGACGGCAGGGCCATCGATGAGATAAGGCCGCTGGCGGCAGAGACCGACCTGATTCCGAGAGTGCATGGCTCTGCCATGTTCACACGCGGACAGACGCAGATCTGCACGGTCACGACGCTGGCACCGCTGGCGGAAGCGCAGAGGCTGGACGGGCTGGATGAGGCAGAGACATCCAAGAGATATATGCATCATTATAATTTCCCGTCTTACTCCGTCGGAGAGACAAGACCGTCAAGGGGACCCGGACGCCGTGAAATCGGCCATGGGGCGCTGGCAGAGAGAGCACTCATACCTGTGCTGCCGAGCGAGACAGAATTCCCATACGCAATCCGTACAGTATCGGAGACGTTTGAATCGAACGGTTCCACGTCCCAGGCAAGCATCTGTGCATCTTCGATGTCCCTCATGGCTGCAGGCGTCCCGATCAAGGCTGCAGTTGCAGGCATCTCAGCAGGCCTTGTGACAGGGGATACGGATGATGACTATCTCGTATTGACCGATATCCAGGGGCTGGAGGACTTTTTCGGCGACATGGACTTCAAGGTTGCGGGAACCCATAAGGGTATCACGGCCATCCAGATGGACATCAAGATTCATGGCCTTACAAGACCGATAATCGAAGAAGCTATCACGACGACGAAGAAAGCAAGAACATTTATTCTGGACGAAGTGATGAATAAGACGATTGCCGAACCAAGAGCAGAGGTCGGACCATATGCGCCAAAGATTATCCAGATGCAGATCGACCCGCAGAAGATAGGCGATGTAGTGGGCCAGCGCGGTAAGACAATCAATGCCATTATAGAGCAGACAGGCGTCAAGATTGACATTACGGATGACGGTGCAGTCTCTATCTGCGGCGTGGAGGCAGACAGCATGGCTGAGGCGAAGAGGCTCGTCGAAATCATCGTCACGGACTTTGAGGCAGGACAGATTCTCGAAGGAAAGGTAGTCAGCATCAAAGAGTTTGGCGCATTCCTCGAATTTGCTCCGGGCAAAGAGGGCATGGTTCATATTTCCAAGATTTCAAAAGAGAGGATCAATCATGTAGAAGACGTACTGACACTTGGTGATATTGTCACGGTCGTGTGCCTTGGCAAGGACAAGATGGGACGTATCTCTTTCAGCATGAAAGATGTCGCAAAATAGATGCAGGAAGAACCACAGAATACAGGGAACTGTTTCTGTGGTTTTCTTTATACAAAGGGCCTGCTTGCCATAAGCAGATATCATAATCCAGAAGGAGGATGTGCAATATGAAAGTATATATCGTAGGGATGGGCGCCCTCGGCGTCATGTATGCAGACTATATTAAGGAACACGGCGGTGACGTGTCATTCGTCATGAACGAGGAGCGGCTTTTAAGATACCAGGATAAGCCGGTTGTCTGTAACGGCAGGGAACAGGTGTTTTCTATGGTGAATGAGGAAAAGGCAGATGCGGCAGACCTTGTAATCGTGGCGGTCAAGTACAATGGCCTCAAGCCTGCCATACAGACGATGAAGAACTGTATCGGGAAGGATACGATTATCATGTCTGTCATGAACGGAATAAGCAGCGAGGATATCATAGCCGAAACATATGGAAGCGAAAAGCTGATCTATACCGTAGCCCAGGGCATGGATGCCATGAAAGCAGGAAACAGGCTCAAATATACGCAGATGGGCGAGCTGTGTATCGGGAGCAGGGAGAAGATACAAGAACACAATGTAGAGCAGGTGGCAGCTTATTTTGAAAGCATCGGTATGCCATATACGGCAGATAAAGACATCATGCACAGAATCTGGGGCAAGTTCATGCTGAATGTCGGTGTGAACCAGACCTGCATGGCATACGGTACGACATATGAAGGCGTGCTGAAGCCGGGGGAGGCCCACGACATGATGCTTCAGGCCATGCGGGAAGTGATATCTGCCGCGAATGCCGAGGGGATAGCGCTTGGAGAAGAGGACCTGGAGTTCTACGTCGGCCTTCTGAAGAAGCTGGATCCCGACGGCTATCCGTCGATGGCACAGGACAGAGTAGCAAGACGGCCGTCAGAAGTAGAGATGTTTGCAGGGACCGTCATCCCTGTGTGCGAGAGGCATGGCATACCGGCACCAGCCAACAGGACACTGTATGAGATGGTGAAGGCAATAGAAGAAGAGTACGCATAGGAATTAGGCCGCAGGCAGCGGCTGGAGGCGGATGATATGTACCAATACGAACAGAAGAGCAGGCCCACCGGTAAAAGCAGAAGGCTGGAGGTGCATGCGGGACAGGAACCTGTTATCCAGAGACATAAGTTTGATGCAGTATACGATCTTGTGTGGGGGAGGCGCGCGCATTCCAGTGATATTCCAAAGATCATACACAGGTTCTGGGCCGGCGGAGCGATGAGCCGGCAATCCTTTGAGAACATCATGGGAATGCAGGAAAGAATCAATGCCCAGAACCAGTCGGACAGGCGGAAACTCTGGAAGGAAAAATGGAAACAAATTCTCTGGACCGTGAGGGACATCAATCAGTTGAGGGCAGACGGGCTGGAGGGACAGCTGGAACGACTGAGAGCAAGTGGAGTCAGGGTCATGGACGCAGGCGAACTGCTGCCGGGCATGACAAAGATAACCGATATGGCTGGACCTGGATACATGGCAAGAGTTGCAGGCAGCATGGAAGATTTGCATAAGGAGCATCCCGAGTTCATAGATTTGAAGTTTCTGTCGGATACGGTGCGCCTTATGGCAGTCAGCTTATATGGCGGCATATATATGGATACGGATATCGGCGCCGGTTCGGTGGACCTGTCAGAACCTCTGTACCACCGCGACAGTGACGGTACGATACCGCTGGCAGGAGTGCAGGTGCAGAGCAGCCAGGCATATGAGCGGCAGAAAAGGGATGGCCGGTTTGGACCTATGCCCCCGGAACTGGCCAGATCTGGTATCACCCAGGAGGACTGGAACCTGTTCCAGAGTACGCTCATAGGTTTCAAGAAGCCTGTGTTTAACTACTTTTTCGCAAGCCGTCCCCAGAATCCCAGGATAGTAGCGGCGGCATGCCGAATGCTGGCAGATCCGCTGGAAAGCGGCATGAATGTCATGGATACTTTATTTACCGATGATGACAGGCCCGAAGAATGGATGGTGCAGTGGCTGCTGGACCTGCAGTGGGCTACTTCGGCCAGCGATATGCAGGAAGGGACATAAAAGATTACGAGTCTTTTATATACGAGGAATGCTATGAAGCCAGACCGCGGACAGGGAGCCGGGTGGCATCTGCTCCGATGCGTCCGAGGCTCTGACTATTTCACGTATCCCTAACCTTGCGGAATGTGCGCCGATAGCGGCTTACATCCCGCAGGATAAGGGATACGGAAAGGATTCTCCGCCTCTTCCGCTTGCACCTGCGCATCTCCCACCCGGCTCCCCGCCCGCCATCTACTTCACTAACAAGGGCGAGGACGGCTGTGTGGCGTTACTGGCCAGCGGATGACCGCTGGTTGCGTGAGATGAGTGATAAGAGTTTTGCTAGTCCAGACGAATCAGGCTGGAGAATATGTTCGTTGTCAAGCAATTGCAGTGAGGCGTGCGCGCCGTTGCTGCAAGAAGAGCCGGAATCAGGCACGGGGATGTTATCTCATATAACATCCCCGTACCTGATACCGGCTCTTCTTATATTAGGATTTCTTTTCGTCAAAGGGCTTTAGCCTGCTAAGCCCTATATCACTATGCTTACATAGCAAAGCCCTACCGTTAGCCGACAGCGCCACACAGCCGCCCTCGCCCGAGCCAGTAACGTAGATAGCCGCTGGGGAGGTAGGGGACAGATGCGAAGGTATAAGCGGAAGGGACGGAGAATCCTCACCAGATTTCTTGGCTTGTGGGGTGAGAGCCGCTGTCGGCGAACATTCCACAGGCTTAGGAATCTGTGTGATAGTTGCAGTTCCCGGACGCATCGCAGCATCTGTCCCATACCTCCCCTTCGGCGTCTTAGTTTACTAAACTCCCATTTTTACGTAAGTTTAACTTGGATCTCATCATATCAGTGAGGTTCATGCTGTAATGTTATCCATGTGCTAAGTGACATATGAAAGGAGTTAATAAAGGTAATGTTGAGATTAGAAAATATCAGCAAATCATTTGACGGCGTGCCGGTACTAAAAGATATCAGCCTGGATATCCAAAAGGGTGAAATCGTATCTATCCTCGGTCCGTCGGGCAGCGGAAAGACGACGCTTTTAAACCTGATACTTGGACTTACGGACGCGGACGGCGGCAAGATAGTGTATGACGGGGATGACCTTACAAAAACGCCGATGGAAGAGAGGGGCTTTAACATCGTATTTCAGGACTATGCACTGTTTCCGCATCTGACTGCGTACAAGAACATTACATATGGCCTGCGCAATAAGCCGGACATCTCGTCGAAGGAGGAAGTCGAGGAGCTTATCGACCTGCTCGGGCTGAGGGATCATCTGGAGAAACGCATAGACCAGCTCTCCGGAGGGCAGAAGCAAAGAGTGGCTCTTGCAAGGACGATGGTGATGAAGCCGAAGATACTGCTTCTGGACGAGCCGCTCAGCGCATTGGATGGAGTGATAAAAGAATCCATCAAAGACAGAATCAAGACGATTGCCAAAGAGTATAATCTGACGACCATTATCGTGACCCATGACCCGGAAGAAGCGCTGACCTTGTCGGACCGTGTGCTCATAGTCAATGAAGGGACGATCTCGCAGTATGGAAGGCCGGAAGAAATCATCAACCGTCCTGGCAACAGTTTTGTGAAGGAATTCATACTGAACCAGCTCGAAATCAAAAGAAATAATATATTCTCTCTGTTTGACGGCCCTCTCGTCTCTGAGCCGGCATGGCAGGCGGGGTAGGCCATGGTCAGGAAAAAGAATACAGAAGCCAGGATCATCTGGCTATTGGTTTGTATAATGTTTGCGGCGTTTCTTGCATTTCCGGCCATCCTGCTTCTTGTGGAATCGTTTCAGGGGGAAAGCGGGCTTTCCTTCCAGAACTATGTGGAAGTGTTCGGGACGAAAGGATTTGCCAGAGCGCTTCGCAACAGCTTTGCCATATCTGCCGCGGGATCGGTCATTACGACATGTCTGGCGTTCGTGCTGGCCTATACGGTAAATTATACGAACGTAAGCGGCACATATAAGAAAGGGGTGCGGACGCTGGCTGTGCTGCCCATGCTGCTGCCGACAATCACATATGGCTTTGCCATCATCTATTCCTTCGGTAAGCAGGGGCTGTTCACGAGGCTGCTCGGCGGCCAGATGTTCGACATATACGGCATAGCAGGGCTGCTTATCGGATATGTAATCTATACGCTGCCGGTAGCATTTATGCTCATCCACAATACGATGGGGTATATCGACAGGAAATTCATGGTCGTATCCCGTGTGATGGGAGACAATGCGCTGTCCACCTTCCTTGGCACGGTGGCGAGGCCTCTTGTCGGAACATTGGCCGTATCCTTTATACAATGCTTCTTCCTCTGCTTTACAGACTTTGGCATACCGGCGTCTGTAGGAGGGCGGTTCGAGGTGGTGGCAGGCGTGCTGTATAAAGAGATGCTCGGAAGCGTACCGAACTTCCAGAACGGAGCGGTCGTGGCGATGGTAATGCTGCTGCCGTCCATCGTAAGCATATGGATTATTCATTATCTGGAACGCTACAATATACGTTACAGCAAGATTACGGAGATTGAGATTAAGAAGAACAAAGTGAGGGACGCGGCGTGCGGCGCTGCTTCCTCTGCCGTCCTGCTTTTCATCGCCGCTGTGTTTGCAGTAATCTTCATCGTGCCATTTGTCAAAGGCTGGCCTTATGATATGAGCCTTACGTTTGACAATGTACGGTACGTGTTCGCGGACGACGCGCTGACGGCAGTGTACGGGAATTCCCTGTATGTAGCCGCGGCTACAGCAGTGCTCGGCACGCTGCTTGCATATGGCGCGGCGGTGGTGACGGCAAGAAGCACGATATCAGCCGGAGCAAAAGGCGTGATAGAGGGCATTGCCTCCGTGACGAACACGATACCGGGCATGGTGCTCGGCATAGCATTTATGCTGGCTTTTACCGGGAGCAGCCTGCAGAGTACATTTGCCATATTGATTATCTGCAACTTGATACATTTCTTTGCCACGCCTTACATGATGATGAAGAATTCCCTGGCCAAGATGAACCTGTCCTGGGAGAAGACGGCAAAGCTCATGGGAGACAGCTGGATCAAGACGCTTGCCAGGATTGTGACGCCAAATGCCTTGTCCACCCTGGTAGAAGTCTTCGGCTACTATTTTATCAATGCCATGGTGACGGTAAGTGCAGTAATCTTCCTTGCCGGCGCCAGGACGATGGTCATAACGACGAAGATTAAGGAACTGCAGCATTTTGCAAAGTTTAACGAGATATTCGTACTATCGCTGCTTATATTGTTTACCAATCTGGCAGCCAAGCTGATAATACGCCTGCTTGCAGGACAAAAATGGAAAATGAGAAGGAGAGTTAAACATGAAGAAGATAAGAAGAATATTGATCGTGGCACTGGCACTGGGGCTTTTGTCCGGTACAGCGCTCACGGGGTGCAGAAATAAGGCTGAGGCAGCAGACAACCAGGTCGTGCTGTATACAAACGCAGATGACGAAGCTGTAGATGCTATGAAGAATGCCCTCGATAAGAATGGCTATGACGGAAAATACATCGTGCAGACTTTCGGTACGTCTGAACTCGGCGGAAAGCTTCTGGCAGAGGGGAAAGACATAGAGGCGGACCTGATTACCATGAGCTCTTTCTACCTGGAAAGCGCACAGGAGGAACACGCGATGTTTGCAGATCTTACATTTGAGACAGGGGCAGTGGAGGATTACCCTGCCTATTATACACCGATTACGGCACAGGAAGGCGCGATTATCTACAATACCGAGGTCTTGAAAGAAAATGGCCTGCCGGTTCCAGCATCGATCAAAGACCTTGCCAATCCGGTCTACAAAGACATGATATCCGTGACAGACATCCAGAGTTCCTCTACTGCATGGCTGCTGATTCAGGCAATCGTCAGTGAATACGGCGAAGATGGGGCAAAGGATATTCTTACGGATATCTACGCCAATGCAGGAGCACATATCGAAGACTCCGGATCCGGTCCTATCAAGAAGGTTCGGGCTGGGGAAGTGGCAATCGGATTTGGCCTCAGACATCAGGCCGTGGCGGATAAAGAAGAGGGGCTTCCTATCGATTACGTGGATCCCTCAGAGGGCAACTTTACGCTTACGGAGTCGGCTGCTGTCGTAGAGAAAGACAACGACAAGAAAGATTTGGCGATGGAAATGGCAGAATGTATCATCCAAAATGGAAGGGAAGAGCTGCTTAAGACATACCCGATTCCACTATATGACGGGGAAGAGGCCGACGCTGCCAACAAATCAGGCAACCCAAAAGTATTTTCCGAGAAGCTGTCTGTAGACCTGCTGGAAAAGCATCAGGCACTTTCTGAGGAATGCAAATAGAAAAAGGATAGTAAAGAGAGGAACAAGAAAATGAAGGATTACAAACTTTTGACACCAGGTCCGCTCACAACGACGGAGTCGGTGAAAGAAGAAATGCTGTTTGACCATTGTACATGGGATGACGATTATAAAAAAATTACGCTAGAGATCAGAAAAGAGCTGCTGTCTCTGGCACATGTGGAGGATGAAGATTATACGGCTGTGCTTATGCAGGGGAGCGGCACGTTCGGGGTAGAGTCTGTCCTGACAAGCATCGTCGGTGAGGACGATAAGCTGCTCATCGTGGCCAACGGAGCTTACGGGGAGCGGATGACGGACATTGCTGGCCACAGCAGGTTATCTTACACGGTGTACCGCCAGCATTACGACAAGATCCCTTCGGCAAAGACCGTTCAGAGGATGCTTGAGGAAGACTCTGACATCACGCATGTTGCCATGGTCCACAGCGAGACGACATCGGGCATACTAAATGATATAGAAGCAGTGGCAAAAGTCGTAAAAGCAGCAGGGAAAACATTCATTGTCGATGCCATGTCAAGCTTTGGAGGCATAGATATGGATATAGAGGAGCAAGGGATAGATTTTCTCGTGAGCAGCGCCAACAAGTGCATCCAGGGCGTGCCGGGATTCTCCTTCGTCATCTGCAGGAAGGATAAGCTCATGGAGAGCCGGGGCAAGGCGAGGAGCCTGTCGCTTGACCTGTATGACCAGTGGTTGACGATGGATAAGGATGGGAAATGGCGCTTTACATCGCCGACCCATGTGGTGCTTGCATTCTCCAGGGCGCTAAAGGAGCTGGACGAGGAAGGGGGCATATCCGCGAGGGCAAAGCGCTATGCACACAACAACCGGCTTCTGATTGAAAAGATGAAGGAGTTCGGGGTGAAGCCTTACATAGATGACAAGCACCAGGGCCCTATAATCACTACCTTCTATTATCCGGACAGCAGCACCTTCTCCTTCCAGGAGATGTATGATTATATCAAAGAGAGAGGCTATGCCATCTATCCGGGCAAGGTGACAGAGGCCGATACGTTCCGCATCGGTAATATTGGTGAGATATATGAAGAAGACATCTTAAGGCTTACGGATATCTTCCGCCAGTTTTTTAAAGAACATGGATTGGAGGGCACAAACTGATGCAGAGGACTGAATTAGTGATATTTGACTGGGCCGGGACGACGGTCGACTACGGATGCTTTGCACCGGTGCAGGCGTTCGTGGAAGCATTCCGGACGTATGGGATAGAACCTACGATGGAAGAAGTGAGAAAGCCGATGGGAATGCTCAAGATAGACCATATCCGTACGATGCTTGAGATGCCGAGGATAGGCGGACTCTTCCAAGAAAGCCAGGGGCGGGGATGGAACGAAGAGGACGTTGAGGCTATCTACAAGAACATGGAACGCCGGACGCTGGAAATCCTGCCTCAATTTTCCGATATCAAACCATACGTTCCGGAGGTAGTGGGAGAGCTCAGGGCGCAAGGCATCAAGATCGGATCCACGACAGGCTATACCGACGAGATGATGGAAATCGTCGTCCCGGCGGCCAGATCAGGCGGTTATGCGCCTGATACGTGGGTGAGTCCCAATTCCGTCAACAATATGGGAAGGCCGTACCCATATATGATTTTCCGCAATATGGAGATGCTCAAGGCATCATCTGTATGCGGCGTCATCAAAGTAGGAGATACGGTGGCGGATATCAGAGAAGGGAAAAATGCAGGCGTAACGACGGTCGGCATCGTGGAAGGGAGCTCCATCATGGGACTCTCACGGAACGAGTACGAAGCGCTGGATGACGGCGAAAGACTTAAACGCTGCAGAAGAGCGGAAGCCATATATGAAGAGGCAGGAGCAGACTATGTCATAAAAGATATACGAGGGCTGCTCGATATCATCGCATAGGCGCATCGCATAGGGGTCAGACCCCTGTCGAAAAGGGCCAGACCCTCCAAAGCAAAGGGGACAGACCTCAGGGGTCTGGCCCCCTTGCTTTATCTGGAAACTTTTGCGGCAGGGGGGTTGTAAAAAATAGTCAATCAGGTATTGTATAGATAAGGGATGACCGATGTGGTCAAACCGGTCTGAATAATGTAAGGGGTGAGACGATGAATGAGAAGTTCTATACGCTTCCAGAGGAAAAGCAGCAGAGTATCATCAATGCGGCTATGGAAGTGTTCTCCCAGAATGAGTACAAACGGGCGTCGACGGATCTGATTGCATCCAAGGCGGGCGTGTCCAAAGGGTTGCTGTTTTATTATTTCCATAATAAGAAAGAGCTGTACTTATACTTGTATGACTATGTGATGGAAGTGATGAAAGAACAAGTCGTAGATAAGAAGTTTAAAGAGATAACGGATTTCTTTGGGCTGCTTTCCTATGCGTCCGAAAAGAAGGTCAAAGTGCTGCGCAAGAATCCGTACATAACAGACTTTGCCATGCGTGCATTTTATTCAGAGAAGGAAGATGTGTCGGATGACCTGAAGCAGATCAACTTATCTCAGATAGAGGTAATGTATCAAATGTATTTCGGCAATATCGACGCCTATAAGTTCAAAGACGATGCAGAGCCGTACACGGTCATGAAGATGCTCATATGGATGGCGGATGGCTACCTGCACGACCTTAGGATGTCGGGGAAACCGATGGATGTAGATATGCTGCTAGAAGAGTTCGACCGATGGATGGATATGTTTAAAAAGCTCGTATATAAGGAGGAATACTTGGATGGGCGTGATTGAAATCAGCAATATAACAAAAGACTATGGAAAAGGGCGGGGCGTCTTCGATGTGAGCTTTTCCGTAGAAAAAGGTGAAGTCCTCGGCTTTCTCGGTCCTAACGGGGCAGGCAAGACTACGACGATCCGCCAGCTCATGGGGTTCATCAAACCTGACAGCGGAAGCCTGTCAATCCAGGGGATGGACTGTTTTAAAAAGGCAGATAAGATTCAGAAATCAATCGGATATCTTCCGGGAGAGATTGCATTCATAGATTCTATGAACGGCATGGAGTTCATAAGGTTTGTGGCGAAGATGAAAAAGATGAAAGGGCTGGACCGGGCACACGAACTGATGGAGCTGTTCGAGCTGAACGCGTCGGGAAAGCTGAAAAAGATGTCCAAGGGGATGAAGCAGAAGATAGGAATCGTCTGCGCCTTCATGGACACGAAGGCAGACATCCTGATTCTTGATGAGCCGACGAGCGGGCTGGATCCGCTCATGCAGAACCGGTTCGTGGAGCTGATACTCGCCGAAAAGAAACGGGGCAGGACGATTCTCATGTCTTCTCATATGTTCGAGGAAGTTGAGCGTACCTGTGACCGGGCGGCAATCATCCGGGACGGCAGGCTCGTCGCGGTGGAAGATATGGAGAAGCTGAGAGAGGGCAGGCAGAAGACGGTGGAAATCACCTTTCTGGAACCAGTGATGGCGGCAGAATTCGCGTCCGGTTTTCCAAAGGCCGCCTGTCAGGACGGATCCAGGACAGTGACCGCGAGAGTCGGCCGGAATCTGGATACCTTTATAAAAAAGGCCGGCATGTATACGGTGACCGACCTGAACGTGCGTACGCAGAGCCTGGAAGAATTCTTCCTGCATTTCTACGGAGAGGGGGATATGGAATCATGAATACAACGTTATTTAAAAAAGAAATAAAGTCTAACTGGATACTTCTCGTCATCTTTCTGGCGGTGCTCAGCATGTATGGCAGCATGATTACCATGATGTTCGACCCGAAGATGGGAGACGGCCTTCGTGCGATGGCAGACAGTATGCCGGGCATGTTCGCGGCATTCGGAATGACGAATGTGGGAGCCACCCTGCTCGAGTTCGTGGCAAGCTATCTGTACGGCGTACTGTATGTCGCTTTTCCGGGCGTCTTTATCATAATCCTGGCAAACAGGCTGGCAGCACGCTATGTAGACAACGGCTCCATGGCATACCTGCTGGCGGCACCGGTGAAAAGGTGGAAGATTATGCTGACACAGGCGCTGTTCCTTCTGCTGTGCCTTGTCATCATGGTCGGCTTTGCGACCGGGCTGATTCTTATAGTCAGCGAAGTACTGTTTCCCGGCGAGATGGATATGAAAGCATTCCTGCGGCTCAATACGGGCCTCCTGGGCCTGCTCGTATTCTTCGGCGGGGCGGGGATGTGCGCTTCCTGCTTCTGTAATGAATCGAAGAATGCTTCCGCCATAAGCACGGCTGTCGTAGTATATTCCCTTCTGCTGCAGATGATATCCAGGGTGGGAGAGAAGTTTGAAAGCCTGAAATATGCCACCCCATTGACACTGTTCGATATCGACGGGCTGAGCGCCGGTGACGGCGAGGCATGGCTGATGTGTGCTGCCCTGTATGTGGCGGGAATCGTACTGATGACCGCCGGCATAGCTAGATTCAGCAGAAGAGACCTGCCGCTTTAAGCGGCAGGTCTCTGTTATCGGAAGGACACATCAATGGCACATATCTCACTTTTCGTACCGACCCTCATATTCGGGCCGAATACGCCGACACCGGAGGTGACGAAATTGTGCATCTTCCCTTTCTTCAAGTATCCATATGCATTTTCCCACATAAGCTTTATCGTCACGTTGCCGGGGAACATCTGTCCGTCGTGGGTGTGGCCGCACAGATCCAGATCCACCCCTGCCTGTGCAAGCTCATCCAGCTCCTTCGGCTCATGATCGATGACGATGACGGGCTTGTCCATATCCATGCCTTCTGTCAGTTCCACGGCAGTCCTGCGCTCGTCAATTCCCCTGCCGGGCCGCTCTTCATCCGCCCTGCCATACAGATAGAAGGAATCCTCGACAAGCACCCCTTCGTCCCGGAGCAGGGTGATGTTAGAATCGGCCAGGAACTGGTCCATACGGGGGTCGCTCACTTTCTTTTCGTCATGGTTGAACGTAAAGCCGGCGAGGATCTTCTCCTGTACATCGTGATTCCCGTAGCAGGCATATACGCCATAAGAGCTTTTGATGCCCCGTAGTGTCGTAGCGATTTTATCCGGGTCGTCCAGGGCATCGAAGTCATTGTCGAAGAAGTCGCCGGCAATGACGACGAGGTCTGGATCTTGCGCGTTTATCTTTTTCACCATCTGCTCCATCTCATAATTACCGGTGTTGTATCCAAGATGCAGGTCGGCGGTCAGCACGACTTTCATGGAATGGATATCTCCGGCATCTTTATCAATCGCCACGTCATATTCCGTCGTACGGATATGTTTCCCATTTAAGAAGCCGTATACGCTGACAGACAGTATGACCGCGATGCAGACGGTACCCGCCGTGACAAAGGTGCGGCGGGATGAGAGCCGCTGCCGGTCAACCTTGACAACATATTTCAGAATGATGCGGATAAGATCGGCGGCCGCTACGGTCAGCAGGATGTAGCACACGGTTCCGAACCAGATGTTCGTGAGCGTCTTGAGCCATCTCACGGGCCAGAAAAAGGAAAGGAGGATGGAAAGGGCAAAGAAGCTGTAGACGACAAGCACGGCCGCCCGGACCGGACGTTTCTTGAAATGGCGGGTGCAGGCACCCATCCAGCGGATGAGCCAGCAAAATACATATATGTTCAGAAGTATATAGACCGGAGCAAGAAAAACAGCAATCATGATATGCGTACCTCTCTTTCTCATTTTATCTTTCGCTGAATGCCCTCAGCCGGCAAGGGTACGGATACTCTGCCATCTGAGGGCATTAAGATTGTAACATATTTGGGAATAAATTGAAAGGCTGTACATATATTGTGTAAAGAGGTGGACAAAGATGCAAAGAGACAGGATATTGAAGGTGCTGCCCATGAAGGTGCGCCGGCTCATCGATGAAGAACAGCTCCAGTTCGACTATCTGCAGGAGATCAGACTGAGGACAGGCAAGCCGCTTCTTATGGTTTACCGGGGAGATGAGCTTATGGCAGGGCCGGGACGTGGCAGACCCTACATCGTTACAAAGGAGGATATCAGGGAAATGATGGGATATATCAGCAATTACTCGCTGTATGCATATGAACAGGAGATGAAACAGGGATTCATAACGATCGAAGGAGGACACAGGGTGGGAATGACCGGACAGGCAATCATAGAAGACGGTAAAGTAAAAAATATAAAATACGTATCTTCCGTGAACCTGCGGATCGCTCATGAAGTGCTGGGATGTGCGGATGCAGTATTCCCTTATGTCTCTTGTAACAGGCAGCTATGCCATACGCTCGTCATATCGCCGCCCAGGTGTGGCAAGACGACGCTTCTCAGAGATATGATACGCCAGATATCGGACGGAAATGCATGGGTGAGGGGGATGTCGGTCGGAGTGGTGGACGAACGCTCTGAAATCGGGGGATGCTATATGGGGGTGGCCCAGAACCATCTCGGGATGCGCACGGACGTACTGGACTGCTGTCCAAAGGCAGAAGGCATGATAATGCTCATACGGTCCATGAGCCCGGAGGTGCTGGCGGTGGATGAGATCGGGGCCGCGGAAGATGTACATGCTGTCGAATATGCCATGCACTGCGGATGCAAGATGCTTGCCAGCATACACGGCGCGTCTATGGAGGAGATAAGGAAGAAGCCGCTGCTTGGCAGGCTCGTACAGGAAAAAAGGTTTGAGCGGTACATCGTGCTTGGCAGCCACCTGCATCCCGGACAGATAGAAGGAATATATGACGGCCGGGGGTCCCTTCTGTATGAAGAGCAGCCGGCGGGACAAGGGGTGTAGGCGGATATGTTGAAGATAGCTGGCGGGCTGCTGCTCATTGCGGGGACGACGCTGATGGGGATGAGAGCGGCGTCCGGAATTCAGGATGAGTACAGGCAGATGCAGTATCTGCAGCAGATCATCTATATGCTGCAGAGCGAGATACGTTACAGCAGAGCTTATCTCGGTGAGGCGTTCCTCCATATCAAGGAACAGGTCCGGGAACCGTACGCGGGCTGGCTTTTCCAGATGAGCCGGAGCATGGACAAAAGAGAAGGCGGAATGTTCTCCGATATATGGGAGACGGAGACGGAGGCATATCTGTCGGTATCCGGGCTTCCGCAGGAGGAGAGAAGACGGCTGGCGGCCCTGGGGGGAAGGCTTGGGGCGGCAGACATGGATATGCAGGTCAAGACGCTGGAACTGTATCAGGAACAGTTGGCTGTCTCCATGTCGGAAAAAAGAGAAGGAATGAGGACGAAGATGAGATTATGCCGCTGCCTTGGAGTCATGAGCGGCATATTTCTGACAGTCCTGCTTATATAGAGGAGGCGTGTATGAGTGTTAATCTGATATTTAAAATTGCGGCTGTCGGGATACTGGTATCGGTACTGAGCCAGGTATTGAAGCACAGCGGAAGGGAAGAGCAGGCTTTTCTGACAAGCCTGGCAGGACTGCTTCTCGTACTGTTCTGGATCATACCGTATATCTATGACCTGTTCGAGTCGATCAAGAAGCTGTTTTCACTTTAAATATATAAGAGGGGTTGCCATATGAATATGATTCAGATAGGAGTCATAGGGGTAGTAGGGACGCTGCTTGCCATACAGTTCAAAAGCGGCAAATCAGAATATGGCATCTATATCAGCGTGGTGCTGAGCCTGTTCATCTTTTTCTGCATCATCAGCAGGCTGAACATCATCGTAGATATGATGCGCACGATCAGCAGCTATATCAATATGGACACTGCCTATATCGGGACGCTGATCAAGATGCTCGGCATCACATATGTAGCGGAGTTTTCCTCCGGCATATGCAAGGATGCAGGTTACCAGACGATTGCGGTGCAGATTGAGATATTCGGGAAGCTGGCGGTGCTCGTGCTGAGCATGCCGGTTCTGATGGCTCTTCTGGAGACGATAAAGGAATTTCTGTCATGAAAAAATGTATATATATAGTTTTCGCCGTGCTGCTGCTGTCAGCTTGCGGCCTTGCCGGCACCGGCAGCATAAAAGAAGTACAGGCCCAGGAAAGCCAGGAAGGCACGGATCAGAAGGAAAAGGAAGAGGACGGCAGCGGGGGGCAGGATGACCCGGGTGCGGTCGAGAAGCAGATTATCAGCCAGTTTGATTTTGATGATATCGATGATTCCCTAAAAGAACTGTTTCCGGAAGAGCGGCTCGACTTTAAAGAGACGCTTATGGCTGTCATCTCCGGGGACATGTCCCTGTCGGCAGACCTGCTGAACAGGCTCGTGTCAGATCAGCTTACCTATGTAGTGCGCAGCAACAAGTCGAATCTCATACATATACTGCTCATTGCCATTATCGCAGCCGTGTTCACGAACTTTTCTAACGTATTCCAGAACAGGCAGATATCAGAGGTGAGCTTTTATATGCTGTATCTGCTGTTAATCGCGCTCTGCCTGAACTCGTTTGAAATTGTCATCGACTGGGTAGAGGGGGGCATCGATAATCTGACCTCGTTCATGGGCGTATTCTGTCCGCTTTACTTTCTGGCGGTCGCAATCGCCAAAGGGAGCGTGACGTCCATCGCATTTTTCAACCTTGTCCTGTTCCTCATATATCTCGTTGAGATGGTGATTGTGAATTTTCTGCTGCCGGCAGTCCATATATATATCATGGTCAAGGTAATAAATTATCTGTCTTCCGAAGATTATCTGAGCAGGCTGGCAGAACTGCTGCAGGTTGTCATCGTGTGGACGCTCAAGACATTGCTTGCGTGCATCATAGGGCTGAATGTGATACAGGGACTTATAAGCCCGGCCATCGACACGGTAAAAAGGAGCGTCGTCACGCGGGGAGCCGAGGCAATCCCCGGGATAGGAGACGCCATAGGGGGCGTGACAGAAGTCGTGCTCGGAACGGCAGTCCTCGTAAAGAACGGCATCGGCATGACAGGGGCAGTCATCTGCATTGCGCTCTGCGTCGCTCCTCTGATCCAGACCGGCATCGTCGTCATCATGTATAAGCTTGTGGCGGCTCTGATCCAGCCGGTGTCCGACAAACGGATCGTGGGGTGTGTAGAGAGCGTGGGGGACGGGTGCCAGATTCTGATGCGCGTCGTGTTCACGGTCGGACTTCTGTTCCTTCTGACGATAGCCATCGTATCGGCAGTGACGAGTGGAGTGTAAGGAGGCATTATGTTTCAATATCTATATGAATGGATCCAGAATATCGCTTTTTATATGGTGCTTGTCATGGCAGCCGTACAGGTGCTCCCTAATACGGGCTACAAAAAATACATACGGTTCTTTACAGGGTTGGTGCTCATACTGATGCTTGCGACACCGATATTCAAGCTTTTTGGAATGGATGGGAGGCTGGCAGACGTATATGACAATGAAGCCTATAAAGAAGAGATAGAGCGGATAGAAGATTCTACAACATATCTTAATGACGTGGATGCATCCGAGTATCTTGGCACTGGGGAGGAAGAGGATGAAGACGAGGAGACCGGAAAGGGGACGGTAGAAGTGGAGGAGATTCATGTTGGAAGATAAAAAGAAATGGATGGTGAAGATCAAGGAACTGATTCCAGGAGGGAAGCTTAAGAAAGACCAGATTCTCATCATACTCCTGGCCGGCATACTGCTGCTCGTCATCGCTATTCCGTCCGGCTCGGGAAGCACGGGCAAAAGCAGCAGCCGGTCGGGAAGCGCAGATTCGGCATCGTACGGTTCGGATGCCGCGCGAGATTCCTACGCGCGCGAAATGGAGGCGCACCTGGAGGAAGTGCTGTCGCAGATGGCGGGGGTAGGCGATGTGACGGTGATGATAACGCTCAAATCATCTTCCGAGAAGGTGGTGGAGAAGGATGTAGAGGGAGAGTCAGAGTCGGTGACAGAGTCGGACAGCCAGGGCGGCAGCAGGACGACGCAGAATTCGACCCGCGGTGAGACGACCGTATATGACGGTGGCAGCGCCCAGGACGGGTCTCCTTATATAAGCAAAGAGATAAGCCCGCAGGTGGAGGGGGTGGTGGTGCTGGCATCCGGCGGGAATAATGCGGTCGTCGTTCAGAATATAACTGAGGCAGTTCAAGCATTATTTGGCGTAGACACGCATAAAATTAAGATAATGAAGAAGAATTAAAAGAAGTGGTGAATTAGGAGGGTGAACAGTGAAACGAATATTTAGGAAAAACCAGGTGATTATTGCTGCTCTTGCTGTTATGATTGCCGCTGCGGGATATCTGAACTATTCCGGCAGATTATTCAATGACAAGGATAAGACCACTGAGACGAGCGGAGAGCTGGCTAATAAAGAGCTTCTGGACATCTCAGATGAGGACCTGGCAAGCGCGTCGGGAGACATCCAAAGCCAGGACAGTGACAGCGAAGGGAAAGACGGCAGCGTAGACGGCACTCCCGGCGAGGCTGTACTCACAAACGGAGATGCCAGCGCGGTAGTTGCCGAGGCAAAAGTGACAAGAGAACAGGTGCGTGCCAAAAACAAGGAATCTCTCATGGAGATTATCGACAATGACAAGCTGAGCGACGAGCAGAAAAAAGATGCCGTGAACCAGATGGTTCAGATGACGGACCTGACAGAAAAAGAAGCGGCAGCAGAAACCCTTCTGGCATCCAAAGGCTTCAACGAGGCGGTCGTGAGCCTTACGGCAGAAAGCGCTGATGTCGTCGTCAATGCGGAAGAATTAAGCGACGCGAACAGGGCACAGATTGAAGACATAGTATCCCGCAAGACGGGAATAGACGCGCAGAACATAGTGATTACACCGGTACGCTCTGACGGTAAATAGCCGGTGGCATGGTAAGAAGAAGTATTGCTGCAGCATGAGGCATAGTCGGCCATGACTATGCCATTTTGCTGTCCGTATCTTCGGCAAAGCAGCGGAAAATTTCAATTGTAGATCAAAAGCGGGTATGTTATACTGACTAATGGTGTTTGATTGGGATATACTTACGATATATCCATTTGGAACGGATTAAAATTAGGAGTGTAGATATGCCACAGATGAATAATGAAATCAAAAACGAGATAAAGAAGAGGCGGACGTTCGCTATCATCTCACATCCGGATGCGGGCAAGACTACGCTTACGGAGAAGTTCCTCCTGTATGGCGGGGCAATTAACACGGCGGGGAGCGTAAAAGGCAAAGCGACCTCGAAACATGCGGTTTCTGACTGGATGGAAATCGAGAAGGAGAGAGGAATCTCGGTCACCTCATCCGTACTCCAGTTCAATTACGACGGGTACTGCATCAATATACTTGATACGCCGGGGCATCAGGATTTCTCCGAGGACACTTACCGGACGCTTATGGCCGCCGATTCGGCCGTCATGGTCATCGATGCGTCAAAGGGTGTGGAGGCACAGACGAGAAAGCTGTTCAAAGTCTGTACGATGCGCCATATCCCGATATTTACATTTATCAATAAGATGGACCGGGAGGCCATGGATACGTTTGAGCTTCTGGACGATATCGAGCAGGAGCTTGGAATCGCCACATGTCCGGTCAACTGGCCGATAGGCTCGGGAAAGAACTTCAAAGGGGTGTATGACCGCGCAGAAAAGGAAGTGGAGCTGTTCTCTGACACGAAGAAGGGGACGACACAGGGGGAAGTGCGGAAGGTAAAGTTCAATGACCCAGAGATTGCATGGCTTATAGAAGATTCCCAGAGGGTGCAGCTGGAAGAGGAGATGGAACTGCAGGACGGTGCCGGCGCGGAATTTGACCAGGAGCTTGTAAGCCGGGGGGAGCTTTCCCCCGTGTTTTTCGGTTCTGCCCTTACGAACTTCGGTGTCGAGACATTTCTTCAGCATTTTCTGAAGATGACATCATCTCCGCTTCCGAGGAATGCGGACAAAGGTGAGATAGACCCGATGGAGGAGCCGGATTTCTCAGCGTTTGTCTTTAAGATCCAGGCGAATATGAATAAAGCGCACCGTGACAGGATTGCATTTATGCGTATCTGCTCCGGGGAGTTCGAGGCAGGCATGGAAGTATACCATATGCAGGGAGGCCGGAAGGTCCGTCTGTCCCAGCCACAGCAGATGATGGCAAGCGAACGCAAGATAATCGATAAAGCATACGGGGGAGATATCATAGGTGTGTTCGATCCGGGTATCTTCTCTATCGGAGATACGCTGACTACATCCGCAAAACGGTTTGCATATGAAGGCATACCGACCTTCGCGCCGGAACATTTTGCACGGGTGCGGCAGGTGGATACAATGAAGCGCAAGCAGTTTATCAAGGGAATCAGCCAGATAGCCCAGGAAGGCGCTATCCAGATATTCCAGGAATATAATACGGGCATGGAAGAAATCATCGTCGGGGTCGTTGGAGTGCTGCAGTTCGATGTGCTCAAGTACAGGCTGGAGAACGAGTACAATGTAGAAATCCGCATGGACAGCCTGCCATATGAATATATCCGCTGGATAGAAAATGAGGATATAGATATGGCGAAGCTTACGGGAACGTCTGACATGAAGAAAGTCAAGGACTTAAGAGACCGGCCGCTGCTTCTGTTCGTCAATGAATGGAGCATCCGCATGACACAGGAGCGCAACGAAGGGCTGGTACTTTCCGAATTTGGCCGCTAAACTCACTTGTTCGTCTGTAAATGTTCAATATAGTTTGCAAATAAGTGCAAATTTGTTATAATAAAAAGAAGCGTAAAACCAGACAGGAGGTTTATGGATTATGGGAAAAGAAGAGAGAGATGCATATACGATAAAAGCAGATGAGAATCTGGGCGAAGTGAAGATTGCCGACGAGGTAGTGGCTATCATCGCCGGCCTCGCAGCGATGGAAGTGGAAGGCGTGGCGTCTATGGCGGGCAATGCCACGAGAGAGCTGATAGGGAAGCTTGGCATGAAGTCCCTTTCCAAAGGTGTGAAGGTGGATGTGCTGGAAGGCATCGTGACGGTCAGCCTTGCCTTGAACCTGAAGTACGGCTACAGCATCAAAGATGTTACAGGCAAGGTACAGGACAAGGTTAAGACCGCAATCGAAAACATGACAGGCCTTGACGTGGCTGATGTGAATATCCGCGTGGCCGGAGTACAGATGCCGGAGGAAGCATAAGTGAAGAGAACACAGTTGAGAGAGCATATCTTCAAGATGGTGTTCTGTATGGATTTCTGCCCGGAAGAGGAGATGCCGGAACAGCTTGCGCTCTATACGGGGCAGCTTGAGAGTGCCGGAGAGGAAGACTTGGAATACATCAGTGGCAAATCGAAGAAGATTGCGGCAAGGACAGAAGAGATCGACAGGCTTATCAATGAGCATGCCACGGGCTGGAAGACGGGCAGGATGAACAAGGTTGACCTTACCATTCTCCGTCTCGCCGTATATGAGATGAAATGGGATGAGGATGTACCGACTGGAGTTGCCATCGATGAGGCAGTAGAGCTTGCGAAGAAATACAGCAGCGAAGATGGGCCCGCATTTGTCAATGGCGTGCTTGCGAAGCTGGCTGATTAACCGGGAGTAAGTGGACGATGCAGAATGTATATACAGTAAAGCAAGTGAACGCATACATTAAAAATATGTTTACCCAGGACTACATGCTCGGCCGCATCTACGTGAAGGGCGAAGTCTCTAATTGTAAATATCACACTTCGGGACATATATATTTTTCGTTAAAGGATGAGTCTGGAACGATTGCCTGTGTCATGTTTGCAGGGCAGCGAGGCGGGCTCTCTTTTCGTATGGGCGAAGGTCAGCAGGTTATCGTGATGGGGGCCGTGAACGTGTACGAGAGGAGCGGCTCCTATCAGCTCTATGCGAAGGAAATCCGGCTTGACGGGGAGGGCGTCCTGTATGAGAAGTTCCAGATGCTGAAGCGTGAGCTGGAAGAGATGGGGATGTTCGCTTTGGAATATAAGAAGCCGATTCCGGCCTATGCACAGAGGATCGGCGTCGTCACTGCGCCCACCGGCGCTGCGGTGAGGGACATCATGAATATTGCCAGGCGGCGCAATCCATACGTACAGCTTATCCTGTACCCTGCCAGGGTGCAGGGAGAAGGAGCGAAGGAGAGCATCGTGCGCGGCATCCGGATGCTGCAGCAGGCGGAAGTGGACGTGATGATTGTCGGCCGGGGCGGCGGTTCTATCGAGGACTTGTGGGCATTCAACGAAGAAGAAGTGGCACGGGCGATCTTCGACTGCACTGTGCCGGTCATATCTGCGGTAGGGCATGAGACGGATACGACGATTGCGGATTATGTGGCGGACCTGCGGGCACCAACCCCGTCGGCCGCGGCAGAGCTTGCGGTATATGATTACGGGAAGCTGAGCGGGGAACTTGCAGAGGCAAAGGTGCGGCTGTCCCGGCTTATGAGGCAGAAAATCCAGTTGGAAAGGCTGCGGATGAGGGAATATCAGACAAAGCTTAAGTATCTGCACCCGGAACATAAGCTCAGAGATCTCAGGCAGAGGCTTTCTGATATGGAAGACAGGCTTCGCGGGGGGATGGAAGGAAAGCTTATGGACGCCCGGCACAAGCTGGCCGTATATGTGGAGATGATGAAGGGACTGTCGCCTGTCGGTAAGCTGAACCAGGGCTATTCGTATGTCCAGGGAGCATCAGGCAGGGCGGTAAAGAGTATCCGGGATGTAGAAGAGGAGGACAGGCTGTCTGTCTATGTGACGGACGGAATCGTATATGCGGTGGTAGAAGGGATGAAGGAGGAAGAACATGGCTAAAGCAGAGAATGAGACAAAGGAGCGGTCGCTGAATGATATCTTCGGGGAGCTGGAAGAAGTGATAAAAGGTCTGGAAGCAGAAGACGTATCGCTTGAGGATTCCTTCCACCTGTATCACAGCGGCATAGATATGCTCAGAAAGTGCAGCGACAAGGTAGATAAGATTGAGAAAGAGATGCTCGTACTGGATGAAGAGGGAGAGACGCATGAATTCTAAAAATGATTTTAATATACAGAGTACACGCAAGGTGCAGGAGATAGAGACGATGCTTCAGAACTTCCTTCCGAAGCAGAAAGGGTATCAGAGCATCATCATGGAGGCTATGTCCTACAGCCTTCTGGCGGGTGGCAAACGGCTCCGTCCGATGCTCATGAAAGAGACGTACGACTTGTTTGACGGCAAGTCGAAGGCGCTGGAGCCGTTCATGGCATCGATCGAGATGATCCACACGTATTCTCTCGTGCATGACGATCTGCCGGCCATGGACAATGACGAGTACCGGAGAGGACGCAGGACGACCCATGTAGTCTACGGGGAAGATATGGGTATCCTGGCAGGTGATGCTCTGCTCAACTACGCATTTGAGACAGCATTCAAGGCTTTCGTCACAGAGCCGGAGGACAGCCTGCTCATAGGAAGGGCGCTTGGCGTGCTCGGGGAGAAGGCCGGCATCTACGGGATGATCGGCGGACAGGTGATTGATGTCAAAGAGACGGGGCATGCGATCTCCAAAGAGGTGCTCGACACGATATATGAGCTTAAGACTGCCGCCCTGATCGAAAGCGCCATGATGATTGGCGCTATACTGGGGGGAGCTTCGGAAGAAGAAGTAAAAGCGGTAGAACAGATTGCGAGGAATGTCGGAATCGCGTTCCAGATTCAGGACGATATCCTGGATGTGGTGAGTTCATCCGAGGTGCTCGGCAAGCCGGTGCACAGTGATGAAAAGAATGAAAAGACGACGTATGTCACGCTGCTTGGAATCAAGGAGGCGGCGAAGACGGTGGAAGAGCTGTCACAGAAGGCGGTGGGCCTGCTGCATCAGCTTCCGGGCGAGAATGCCTATCTGGAGCAGCTGCTCATGCAGCTGATCCACAGGGACAAATAGAGAGGGTGCCTGATTATGTTAGAACGCATACAGAGAGAAAATGATATCAAAGAGCTTGATATAGAGGAACTATATGAGCTGTCCGGCGAGATCCGCCGGTTTCTCATAGAGAAGATCAGCAAGACGGGCGGACATCTTGCGTCCAATCTCGGGGTGGTGGAGCTTACGATGGCCATGCATCTGATGTTCGACCTTCCAAAAGACAAGATTATCTGGGATGTCGGCCACCAGTCCTATACGCATAAGCTTCTCACCGGGCGGAAGGCCGGCTTTGAAGATTTGCGCAAATATGGCGGGATGAGCGGTTTTCCGAAGCGGAAGGAAAGTGAATGTGACGCCTTTGACACAGGCCACAGCTCCACGTCCATCTCTGCGGGCCTCGGCTATGTGGAGGCGAGGGATATCAGAGGGGAGGACTACAGCGTCATATCTGTTATCGGCGATGGCTCTCTTACCGGGGGCATGGCCTATGAGGCGCTGAACAACGCGTCCCACCTGAAGACGAACTTTATTATCGTGCTCAATGACAACCATATGTCCATATCAGAAAATGTCGGAGGCATGTCCAAGTATCTGGCCAAGCTGCGCACGGCAGATTTCTATACCGGACTGAAGAGAGGGGTTACGAACACGCTTCACAAAGTGCCCGTCGTTGGGGACTCTGTGATTGAAAAGATCCGCAGGACGAAGAGCAGCATCAAGCAGCTCGTCGTTCCGGGGATGTTCTTTGAAGATATGGGGATTACATATCTGGGGCCGGTGCCGGGACATAACCTGCCTCTTTTGTGCAAGGCGTTTAAGGAAGCAGGTAAGATTAACGGCCCGGTACTGCTCCACGTCCTGACGGAAAAGGGGAAGGGATATGGTCCCGCAGAGGAATTTCCGGAGAAATTCCATGGAATCGGGCCTTTTGATATCGAGACGGGAGATGCACTGTCGAAAAAGGGGAAAGATACGTACACGGATGTCTTTGGAAAGGTGATCTGTGACATAGCGGCACATAATCCGGATGTAGCTGCCATAACGGCCGCCATGGCGGATGGCACCGGGCTTGACCGGTTCCGGAGAATGTTCCGGAAAAGGTTCTTCGACGTGGGTATCGCAGAAGCTCATGGTGTGACATTTGCCGCTGGCTTGGCCGCGGGAGGGGTAAAGCCGGTATTTGCCGTATATTCTTCCTTCCTTCAGAGAGCTTATGACCAGATTATCCACGATGTCGCGCTCCAGAACCTGCCGGTCGTATTTGCGGTAGACAGGGCGGGGCTGGTCGGCAATGACGGTGAGACGCATCAGGGGATATTTGACCTTTCTTATCTGAGCAGCATACCGAATATGGTGGTCATGTCTCCGAAGCATAAGTGGGAGCTGGCTGATATGCTGCGCTTTGCGGTGGCATATGACGGCCCTGTAGCCGTACGTTACCCACGGGGGACAGCCTATGACCGGTACGAAGAATTCCGTGCGCCTGTCGTATATGGCAGGAGTGAGATGATATATGAAGAAGAGGATATCGCAGTCTTGAGCGTGGGGCATATGTTCGAGGAAGCGGTGGGCGTGTGGAAGTCGCTGAAAGAGAAGGGGTACCGGTGCACCCTTGCCAATGCCAGGTTCGTGAAGCCTCTGGATGAAGAGATGGTGGAGCGGCTCGGCAGAAATCACCGCCTGCTTGTCACGATAGAAGAAAATGTGCAGAGCGGAGGCTTTGGCGAGCATGTCCTCGAGTACGTATCGAGAAGAAAGGTTCCGCTTCACGTGCTGACGGCTGCGCTGCCGGACGATTATGTGGAACATGGCAATATAGACGTACTGCGCAAAGAGACGGGAATCGACCGGCAGTCGATAACGGAACGCATTATAGAAACATACACGAAAGTTGTGGAAGGCATATGAAAGAACGGTTGGATGTATTACTTGTAAAGAGGAATCTGGCGGCATCCAGGGAGAAGGCCAAGGCAGTCATCATGTCTGGCAGCGTGTTCGTGGAGGGCCAGCGGGAAGACAAGGCCGGCACTACATTTCCGGAAGAGGTTCAGATAGAGGTGAGGGGCAGCACGCTTCCGTATGTGAGCAGGGGCGGGCTGAAGCTTGAGAAGGCGCTTCAGAACTTTGAGGTAAGTGTGGACGGCAAGGTCTGTACGGATGTGGGGTCCTCCACAGGCGGCTTCACAGACTGCATGCTTCAAAACGGTGCGGTGAAGGTATATGCCATCGATGTCGGAAGGGGGCAGCTCGACTGGAAGCTCAGACAGGATACGAGGGTCGTATGCATGGAGAAGACGAACATCCGGTATGTAACGCCGGAAGACATCGGGGAGCCGGTAGAGTTCTCCTCCATCGATGTGTCTTTTATCTCTCTGACAAAGGTGCTGGAGCCGATTCGTAATTATCTGACGGATGACGGGCAGATTGTCGCCCTCATCAAGCCTCAGTTTGAGGCGGGAAGAGATAAGGTGGGGAAAAAGGGAGTTGTGAGAGACCCTGACACGCACATCGAGGTGATTGGAAAAGTAATCCGGTATGCAATGGCCATAGGATTTGCAGTGCTGAATCTGGAATTCTCTCCAATCAAGGGGCCGGAGGGCAATATTGAATATCTTGTCCATCTGGAAAAGTGTGGGGAAACAGACCGGATTTCTGATACGATAGATATTGAAAAGACGGTGGGACAGGCTTTTGACCTGCTGGCCAAAGGTTAATATAAGAATACTTGAGGGTACGTATGGACAGATTTTATATAGTGACGAACGATGGAAAGGATCCGGACCGCCATGTTACAGGAAAAGTAAAACGGCTTTTGGAAGCTGGCGGCAAGACTTGTATATTGTGTGAGAAAGATGAGCAGAAAGTGATTATTCCGGAGAGTGTGCCGGATGCCATTGACTGTGCGGTCGTCATAGGTGGAGACGGAAGCCTCATTGAGGTCGCGAGGCTACTCAGAGACCGGAATGTACCGGTTCTCGGCATCAACATGGGGACGCTCGGATATCTTACCGAAGTAGAGCTCTGCCATCTGGACGATGCGATGCGGCAGATTCTGCGGGGCGACTATGCCAAAGAAGAACGAATGATGCTGGAGGGAATATTTGAAGATGGGAGCAGCGATGTCTCCCTCAATGATATTGTCGTATCCAGAAAAGGGGAGCTCAGGGTCATCCATTTCAGGTTGTATGTGAACGGAGAGCTGCTCAATGCCTATGAGGCGGACGGTGTGATTATCTCCACGCCGACGGGGTCCACTGCGTATAATCTGTCGGCCGGCGGGCCTATCGTAGAGCCGACGGCTTCTATGATCGTGATTACGCCGATATGCTCGCACGCGCTTAATACGAGAAGCATCGTGCTGTCCGCTGAAGATGAGATCGTGATTGAGATCGGCAAGGGCAGGCATGATACGACAGAGGAAGTGTTCGTCACGTTCGACGGGGCGGACACGGTGAATCTGGATACAGGAAGCAGCGTTACAATCAGGAAGTCGGAAGCTGTCACGCAGATTGTAAAGCTGAGCCAGGTGAGTTTTTTAGAAACGCTGCGCAGAAAGATGAAAGGAAACTAACATCATGAAAGTAAACAGACATGCGAAGATTATTGAACTTATCAACAAATACCATATCGAGACACAGGAAGAGCTGGCGGATTACCTCACGAACGAGGGCTTCAAGGTTACGCAGGCTACCGTTTCCAGGGATATACGTGACCTTAAGCTTACCAAGGTTCCCTCCGAGAACGGAAAGCAGCGCTATGCAATCCACCAGAGCGCCCAGAGCGGCATGAGTGAAAAATATATGCGTGTGCTCAAAGACGGCTATGTCTCTATGGATATGGCACAGAACATTCTAGTCATCAAGACGGTGGCCGGCATGGCGATGGCCGTGTGTGCCGCCATTGACGCGATGAAGTGGAATGAGGTGGTGGGAAGCATCGCGGGAGACGACACGATTATGTGCGCAATCCGCAGTGTGGATGATACGGTCCGTGTTATGGACAAAATAAGCAAGATTGTCTTGTAGGAGGCAGTATGTTACAGAATTTACATGTGAAAAACCTTGCCCTCATTGATGAGATTGAAGTGGACTTCAAAGAGGGGCTTAATATACTTACAGGAGAGACTGGGGCCGGAAAGTCTATTATTCTCGGGTCTGTAAGCCTTGCGCTCGGCGGCCGGTACACGAAAGACATCATACGTGCGGGTGCGGATTATGGATTTGTAGAGCTTGCGTTTGTTGTGGAGAATGAGCGGCAGGCAGAAAAGCTGAAAGCGCTTGACATAGTTCCGGAGGAGGGAATGGTCGTGCTGAGCAGGCGTCTCATGGCGGGGAGAAGCGTGAGCAGAATCAACGGTGAGACCGTGCAGATGGGACTTCTAAAGGAAGTGTCCTCTATCCTGATTGATATCCATGGGCAGCACGAGCACCAGTCGCTGCTCTACAAGAAGAATCACCTGGAGATTGTAGACGCATTTGCAAGAGACTATATCGGCTCTGTGAAGGACGAGACGGCCCGGGCGTATCATACTTACAAGGCGCGCAGAAAAGAGCTGGAAGAGGCGGATATGGATGAGGCACAGCGTGCCAAGGAGCTTGCCTTCCTTAAGTTCGAGGCGGACGAGATAGAGAAGGCGGAGCTTAAGCCGGGGGAAGATGAGGAGCTGGAGGCTTTGTACCGCCGCATGGCAAACGGCAGGAAGATTGCCGATGGTGTCGCCGAGGCATATACCTTTACAAGCGAAGGGGAATCCAGCGCGAGCGAAGCGCTCAGCAGGGCCATACGTGCGCTCTCCGAGGCGTCTGAGTATGACGGGCGTGCGCAGGAGCTCTATAACCAGCTTGTGGAAGTGGACAGCCTGTTGAACGATTTCAACAGAGAGTTGTCCGATTACAGCAAATCGTGCGAATTTTCTGAAGAAGAATTCATAGAGGCGGAGAACCGTCTGAATGAAATCAATCATTTAAAACAAAAATACGGGAATACTATAGATGATATTCTGGCTTACGGCAGGGAACAGCAGGACAAGATTCAGAAGCTTGAGGATTACGAACAGTATATCGATACGTTAAAAAAATCTTGCGACAGGGCGGAAAAAGAGCTGAAGAAGCAGGCAGGCAGGCTGAGCCGCCTGAGGAAAGAACAGGCGGCGATTCTGGAGAGGGCGATTCAAGAAGGTCTGCTGGAACTGAACTTTGAAGATGTCAGTTTTGCAATTCATTTTGAGGAGCTGTCTGACTATACGGTCCAGGGTACGGATGAGGTGGAATTCATGATATCGCTCAATCCGGGACAGCCCGTGAAGCCGCTCATCAACGTGGCCTCAGGCGGCGAGCTGTCCAGAATCATGCTGGCGATTAAGACCGTGATGGCGGACAGGGACGATATAGAGACGTTGATTTTTGACGAGATTGATGTCGGAATCAGCGGACGCACCGCACAGAAGGTGTCCGAGAAGATGGCAGTCATAGGCAGGAAGCATCAGGTAATCTGCATCACCCATCTCGCGCAGATAGCTGCAATGGCGGACTGCCACTTCGTCATCGAAAAGACGGCCACCAAAGAAAGCACCAGGACAGATATCCGGCCGCTGACAGAGGAAGCGTCAGTAAACGAGCTGGCAAGAATACTCGGCGGGGCCAAAATAACAGAAACCGTAATGGAAAATGCCAGAGAAATGCGGGAACTTGCAAAACAGACAAAAAAATCCAGAGTGAAATCCTGAAAAACTCATATACTAAGACAGACATGAAAGTGTCTGTCTTTTTTCGATATTGTCATAGGGGTCAGACCCCTGTCGCGACAGGGGTCTGACCCCTATGACAATTCTATACAATTTCAGGAGGGTTTGGTATGCGGAGATACTGGTACAAGAAAATACTTATCATTATTGTTACTTTCACGATTGCGGTGGGCGGAAGCTATTATCTTATCGAGGACCAGCACAGCCAGCTGAGGCAGGAGGTGAGCGCCAGCGCTGAGTCCAAGCGTATGGTGATTCCCGGTGGGATGCCCATCGGCATCTATCTGGAGACGGAAGGGGTGATGGTTCTCGGCACGGATGCGGTCACTTCCGTAGACGGAATGGATTATGAGCCGGCGGCCCATCTTGTGAAATCAGGCGATTATATCGTGGGCCTGGACGACGAAGAGATAGGCAGCAAATCAGAACTGATAGCAGCGATGAAGAAGCTGGATGAGGACGAGGTCGTGCTGAAGGTGCGCCGGACGGACAAGTACATCGATATCAAGCTGAAGCCGGTTCAGTGCGGCACGAGGGATTATAAGCTCGGCATATGGGTACGCGACAATGCACAGGGGCTCGGCACGATTACCTTCCTGAACACGGACAGCCAGTTTGGAGCCCTTGGGCACGGGATCCACGATGTGGATACGAACGAACTTCTGGAAATCAATGACGGAACACTTTACACGACGAGCATCAAAGACATACAAAAGGGTGAGAACGGCGTTCCGGGAGGCATGGAAGGCATTATCATCTACAATAACTATAACGTGCTCGGCAGCATAGAGAAAAATACAGAATCTGGAATATTCGGGCGTATTGAGCGGATTGATGCGCTTTTTTCGGATCAGACGCCGATTGAAGTCGGGAATAAAGACGACATCAAAGAGGGAGATGCTGTCATACGATGTTCTGTTGACGGCAAAGTAAAAGATTATGATATTCGTATTACAAAAATCGACAAAAACGCCAAAGAAGTGAACAAGGGAATTGTCATCGAAGTTACAGATTCGGAGCTCCTTAAATTAACGGGAGGAATCGTACAAGGCATGAGCGGAAGCCCGATAATCCAGAATAACAAATTAATCGGGGCGGTTACCCATGTGTTCGTTCAGGATTCTACGAAAGGGTATGGCATTTTCATAGAGAATATGTTGGATTATGTAGATTAGTCTGTAAACTGTCGATTGGTGTCAAGTTTTTACGACAGTAATTTCTTGCTTTGCTATATGGCGAAATATATAATAAATTCTGACGGTTTTTATATGAGGAAGGGAGGCTTTACGCCAAATGGGAGAGATAAACGTAGCGATAGCCGACGACAATGAGAGAATCTTGGATTTGCTTGGCGATATCATAAGCAATGACAAGGAGCTTACGCTTGTCGGTAAGGCGAATAATGGGGAGGACATGTATGAGCTTATTAGGCAGAAACAGCCGGATGTTGTCCTGTTGGACCTGATAATGCCGAAAATGGACGGTCTGAGTGTCATGGATCTTGTCAACGAAGATAAGGAAATTAAGAAACACCCGGATTTTATTGTCGTAACAGCGGTAGGACAGGAAAGAATTACAGAAGATGCCTTTAAGAAAGGCGCGAATTACTATATCATGAAACCGTTTAACAACGATATGGTACTGAACAGGATAAAACATGCGAACCATGTAATAAGACATGAGATGAAGCAGATGTCTCCGGGCGAAACAACTTTAAACCGTCAGCCGGAAGTTAATCTGGAAACGAGAGTAACAGACATGATACATGAGATTGGTATACCGGCCCATATCAAAGGATACCATTATCTGAGGGATGCAATCATTATGGCAGTGGAAGATATGGATGTGTTGAACGCCATAACGAAAGTTCTGTATCCAACAGTAGCTAAGATGCACCAGACGACAGCAAGCAGGGTAGAAAGAGCGATACGCCATGCGATCGAGGTTGCGTGGAGCAGAGGAAAGCTGGATACGCTCGACGACTTGTTCGGGTATACAGTAAGCAACGGAAAGGGAAAACCAACGAATTCAGAGTTTATCGCATTGATTGCGGATACAATTCGCTTGGAATATAAAAACAGATAAGACTTTCCTTCTGAAAAAAAATACGGTATAATAATACATATCGTGAGGTTGGGAGGAAATTCTGATGGAAAAAATATTATTTGCGGCTTCTGAGTCAGTACCTTTTATAAAGACCGGGGGGCTGGCCGATGTAGTCGGTTCTTTGCCAAAGTACTTTGATAAAGAAAAGTATGACGTACGAGTGATGTTACCGAAGTATATGTGCATGAAGGATGAATGGAAAGAAAAACTGACGTACTGTACCCACTTCTATATGGATCTGAACTGGAGGACACAATACGTTGGGATACTGGAATTAGAATACGATGGAATTACGTTCTATTTTATAGATAATGAATACTACTTTAATGGATTTACACCATATGGGGATATGTATTCGGATATTGAAAAGTTTGCATTCTTTTCAAAAGCAGTTCTCAGCGCACTGCCGCTGATCGATTTCAGACCTGACATTTTGCACTGCCATGACTGGCAGAGCGGTCTCGTCCCGGTATACCTGGATAATTTCCGATATGGAAATGAATTCTACAGGGGCATAAAGACAATCATGACCATACATAACCTGAAGTTTCAGGGAACATGGGATACGAAGAGAGTAATGGATATAACCGGGCTGCCGAGATATTACTTTGCACCAGATAAGCTGGAAGCGTATAAAGATGCCAATTATCTCAAGGGCGGCATCGTATACGCTGACCGGATTACGACAGTGAGCAGCTCTTATGCAGAAGAGATTAAGACACCGTTTTACGGAGAGAAGCTGGACGGGCTCATGAATGCGAGAGCCAACAGCCTGTCCGGTATCGTGAACGGTATTGACTATGAAGACTATAATCCAGCGGACGACCCGCACATTGAGAGGAATTATACGGTAGACAATTTCCGAAAGGAAAAGGTGAAAAATAAGATTGCGCTTCAGAAGGAGCTGGGTCTGGAAGCCGACCACCGCGTGATGATGATCGGAGTCGTGTCAAGGCTGACAGACCAGAAGGGATTCGACCTGATATCTTATGTCATGGATGAACTGTGCCAGGATGCAGTACAGCTCGTGGTACTTGGCACGGGTGCAGAGCAGTATGAAAACATGTTCCGGCACTATGCCTGGAAGTATTCGGATAAGGTATCTGCAAATATATTCTATTCAGAGCCGATGTCCCATAAGATATACGCTTCCTGCGATGCGTTCCTGATGCCGTCACTGTTTGAACCTTGCGGACTGAGCCAGCTCATGAGCCTGCGATACGGGACGGTTCCGGTTGTAAGAGAGACGGGCGGCCTGAAAGACACGGTGGAGGCATATAATGAGTTTGAAAAGACGGGTACCGGATTCAGCTTCATGAACTACAATGCCCATGAGATGCTCGGTACGATCCGCTATGCAGAACGTATCTATTACGATAAGAAGAGAGACTGGAACAAGATAGTGGAAAGAGGCATGCAGAAGGATTTCTCCTGGAAGAATTCTGCAAAGCAATATGAAGATTTATACGAAAGCATACTCTGTTAGCAGCAGTGGGGAAGATTACATCAAGAGGAGAACAGATGAAGATAAAAGAGATACTGAAGGATAAGGAACCACACATTTCGTTTGAGGTGTTTCCTCCAAAAACGGATGCAGGATATGAAAGTGTGCTGTCTGCGACAGAAAAAATAGCAGCATTAAAACCGTCATTTATAAGTGTAACCTATGGTGCAGGCGGCGGCACGAGCAAGAATACAGTCAACATTGCATCCCATATACAAAATGATCTGGGAGTGGTAAGCCTGGCACATCTGACATGCGCATCGTCCACTAAGGATGAAGTACGGCAGGTGATTGGAAAGCTGAAAGAAGAGGGAATTGAAAATGTACTGGGTCTTCGCGGCGATATACCCGATGACGTGCAGTTCCCTGTATCAAACCAGTACAAATACGCATATGAACTGATTCAGGATATAAAGTCCCAGGGCAGCTTCTGCGTAGGAGCGGCCTGCTATCCTGAGGGGCATGTGGAGACGGAACATAAGAAAGACGATATTGAGAATCTGAAGAACAAGGTGGAATGCGGGGTTGACTTTCTCACGACGCAGATGTTCTTTGACAACAATATCCTGTATAACTTTCTTTACCGTATCCGGGAAAAGGGAATTACTGTACCAGTGCTCCCGGGCATCATGCCGGTGACGAATTCCAAACAGATGAAGAGAATATGCTCTTTATCAGGAACAGCGCTGCCGGAGAGGTTCCGTGCCATCGTAGACCGCTTTGGAGACGATCCGAAGGCGATGCAGCAGGCCGGAATCGCATATGCGACCGACCAGATAATTGATTTGATTGCCAATGGGATTAATAACATACATATCTATTCCATGAACAAGCCGGAAGTCGCAGAGGCAATCATGTATAATCTGTCGGAAATAGTAAAAGTATAAGCGAAGCATAAGGGGAAGACATGGATACAAGGACGAAGGAAGCAGTTCGTTACTTGGGTTATGGCAGACATGCGGTAGATGATTATACACTTGCGCTGATCGGGGAAGCATTTGAAGAGCTGGACCTGCTGGCAGCCAGGAGAATCGTCTACCGCATTTTTGACTTGACGATGAAAGGGCAGGACTGCATAGAGATAGGGAATATATGCATCAGAAGCAGAAGCCTTGGCAGAAATATAAATGGCTGCAGTAAGGCAGCCGTGCTCGGGGCGACGCTTGGCATCGAGATAGACAGGTATATGAAGAAACTGAGTATCACGAATATGGCCAAGGCTGTTGTCGTACAGTCGTGTGCCGCCGCCCTGCTGGAAGAATATCTGGACAGCTGCCAGCTTGAGATAGAGCAGGAGGCGGCCCGGCAGGGCCTGTATCTCCGCCCACGGTTCAGCCCGGGTTACGGAGACTTTCCGATAGAACATCAGGAAGAGATTCTGCGGATGCTTGACACAGCCAAGAAGATTGGACTGACGATGACCGGAAGCAGCATGCTGACGCCGATGAAGTCTGTCACGGCAATCATAGGGATGAGCAGGAGGAAGGAACCGTGCCACAGAAAAGGCTGTGAGGTGTGCAAGATGACAGATTGTCCTTACAGAAGATGAAGGAAGACAATGGCAAAGGAGAAAGTAGATGTTATCACAGAGACTTGGAAAAGAACTATTATATTTTGACGGAGGCATGGGCACCCTGCTCCAGTCAAAGGGGCTTGGGCCGGGGGAACTGCCGGAGACGTGGAACCTGATACGCACGGAAGAGGTCATCGACATCCACCGGCAGTATTTTGAAGCCGGCAGTGATATCGTGCTGACGAATACATTTGGTGCTAACGCTCTGAAGTTCCATGATACAGAGTACCATCTAAAGGACATCGTATCCGCTGCCGTCAGAAACGTCAAGAAAGCTGCGAAGCTTGGTGTGGCTGACGGGCGCGAGACCTATACTGCACTTGATATCGGACCTACGGGCAAGCTGCTTAGGCCGATGGGGGATCTGGCATTTGAGGATGCCTATGAAGCCTTTAAAGAGGTCGTCTGCTATGGGGAGGAGGCTGGAGCAGATCTTGTCCATATCGAGACGATGAGCGACACGTATGAGGTGAAGGCGGCCGTTCTGGCAGTAAAAGAGAACACGGATCTTCCGGTATTTGCAACGATGATTTTTGACGAGAGAGGCAAGCTCCTGACAGGTGGAGATGTGTTGTCTGTCGTGGCCCTGCTGGAGGGGCTTAGGGTAGACGCCCTCGGAATCAACTGTGGGATGGGGCCAAAGCAGATGATGCCCGTACTGTATGAGATTATGAGATACGCCTCCATACCTGTTATCGTGAAGCCGAACGCGGGGCTTCCGAAACAGAAGGATGGGGAGGTGTTTTATGACGTGGATCCCGGGCATTTTGCAGAGGCGATGCACCAGGTCGTACAAGCAGGCGCCTGCGTTATCGGGGGATGCTGCGGAACGACACCTGCGCATATCAAGGCTATGGCAGGCAGATGTAAGGGAATGCGGCCAAAGTCGCCGGTAGAAAAAGGAGATACCATCGTATCTTCCTATGGGCAGGGTGTCGTTATCGGAGACCGGCCGGTCATCATAGGCGAGCGGATCAATCCGACGGGAAAGAGCAAGTTCAAGCAGGCGCTGAAGGATCATAACCTGGATTACATTCTGCGGGAAGGAATCACGCAGCAGGATAAAGGGGCACATATACTGGATGTCAACGTGGGGCTTCCTGATATAGATGAAGTATCCATGATGAAAGAGGTGGTATGTGAGCTGCAGAGCGTCACAAGCCTTCCGCTCCAGATTGACACGGTAGACATAACTGCCATGGAAGCGGCTATGCGCATATATAACGGAAAGCCGATGGTGAACTCTGTAAATGGGAAGCAGGAATCCATGGACACCGTATTTCCGCTCATAAAGAAATACGGCGGAGTAGTCATCGGACTGACGATTGATGAGGACGGCATTCCGGACACGGCGGATGGAAGGCTTAAGGTTGCCGGCAGGATAATCGACGAAGCGAAAAAGTACGGCATCGACCGGAAAGATATTGTCATCGATGTGCTTGCCATGACAATCAGTTCAGAGCCGGAAGGTGCAAAGATTACGCTGGACGCGCTTCGGAAGGTGACCGAACACTATGGTGTCCGCACGGTGCTCGGTGTCTCGAACATATCTTTCGGCCTGCCTTACCGCCCTGCAATCAATGCCAATTTCTATACGATGGCGATGCAGTGCGGACTCAGCGCGGGGATTATCAATCCGTCTTCAGAAGATATGATGCGGTCTTATTACTCCTTCTGCGCACTCATGAACCATGACAAGAACTGTGAACAGTATATTGTGCAGTATGGCAGTCAGAAAGCGCCTGCCCCATCCGTGCAGCCTTCGGGAGAGATGCCGCTCAAAGACGCCATAGAGAAAGGGTTGAAGGAAGAGGCGTATCAGGCGGCGGCCCGGCTTGTGATAGAAAAGGCACCGCTTGCCATCATCAACGAACACCTCATACCGGCTCTTGACGCGGTGGGGAAAGGGTTTGAAAAGGGAACCATCTTCCTTCCGCAGCTGCTTATGAGTGCAGATGCGGCGAAGCTCGCATTCGCGGTGCTTAAAGATGAGCTGGCCAAAAGCGGTGAAGCGGCACAGAAGAAGGAGAAGGTGCTTCTGGCTACCGTCAAGGGAGATATCCACGACATCGGCAAAAACATTGTGAAAGTACTGCTAGAGAACTACAGCTTTGATGTAATCGATCTTGGCAAAGATGTGGCGCCGGAGGTGATAGTCCAACGGGCAGTTGCAGAAGACGTGCGTCTCGTGGGTTTAAGTGCACTTATGACCACGACGGTCGTCAGCATGGAGGAGACGATTCGGCAGCTCAGACAGGAAAAGCCGGACTGCAAGGTCATGGTGGGCGGTGCTGTATTAAACGAGGAATATGCGGATATGATTGGAGCCGACTATTATGGAAAAGACGCGATGCAGTCTGTATATTATGCGCAGGACGTCCTGCACACAGCGAAGTGACGAATGTTTCTGATTAAATACATGTCTGCATATTGACAGTATTTTAACGATTCAGTATAGTGTTGGCAGGAACAAATTAGTGAAAGATAATCAGGAGGAAACTGCCATATGATGAGAGGGCTGGATACGACGGTCAGGAAGCTGAGAAGAAAAGTATTCGAGGAGGTTGCCAGGCTTGGGTTTAAGGCGAATGCCGGGACGCTGAATGATGACATGGAAGCGATTCCATATAAGATGGTGAACGAGGATACGGCAAAGTACAGGGAGAGCGTATACAGGGCCCGGGCAGTAGTCAGGGAAAGGCTGCGGCTGGCTATGGGGCTTTCGCTGCGTCCGGAAAATAAGCCGGTCCATCTGACTGCGGGCGTGGAATCGAGCAATATCTCGGACAAGTATTATGAACCGCCTCTCATGCAGGTGATACCTTCCGCATGCGAGGCGTGCGAGGAGCGGGGATATGAGGTCAGCAATATGTGCAAGGGCTGTCTGGCACATCCGTGCATGGAAGTCTGTCCGAAGGATGCCATCTCCATGATAAAAGGCCGTTCTTACATAGACCAGGATAAATGCATCAAATGCGGAAAATGCAAGTCCGTCTGCCCGTACGATGCCATCTCGAAGAAGGAGCGTCCATGCCAGAAAGCCTGTGGAGTCGGAGCGATTGAGTCGGACAGCTGCGGGCGTGCCCGTATCAACAATGACAAATGCGTATCCTGCGGCATGTGTATGGTAAGCTGTCCATTCGGCGCCATATCCGACAAGTCGCAGATATTCCAGCTTGCCCGGGCTTTGACGGAAGGTGATGAGATTGTGGCCGAGATTGCCCCTGCGTTTGCCGGGCAGTTCGGTGACAATATCACGCCGAGAAATCTTAAGGCTGCACTCCAGGAACTGGGATTCTCAGAGGTGTATGAGGTGGCGCTCGGAGCTGATATCGGCGCGGTGGCAGAGGCGCACCACTATGTCAATAAAGTGACGACAGGCGAACTTCCGTTTCTTCTCACTTCCTGCTGTCCGTCCTGGGCCATGCTTGCGAAGAAGTATTTTCCGGACCTGATAGACCAGGTGTCCCAGGAACTGACGCCGATGGTCGCGACCGCCCGGACGATAAAGCAGGAACATCCAGAAGCGAGGGTGGTATTTATCGGCCCGTGCGCGGCGAAGAAGCTGGAGGCGATGCGAAGGACCGTTCGCAGTGACGTAGACTTTGTCGTCACCTTTGAGGAGCTTCAGGCAATGTTTGATGCGAGGGACATTGACCTGTCCAAATACGAAGCGGAATCGTCCTTTCACAACGCGACCGGAGCCGGGCGCGGTTATGCGGTGGCCGGGGGCGTGGCAGAAGCAATCGAAAAATGCGTGAAAGAATATTATCCGGGCGTGGACGTGAGCATCGAACACGCAGAAGGACTGGCAGAGTGCAAGAAGACGCTGGCGCTTGCCAAGGCCGGCAAGATGAATGGCTGCCTCATCGAGGGGATGGGCTGTCCGGGCGGATGCGTGGCCGGAGCCGGAACCAATATCCAGGTCGCGAAGGCACAGAAAAAGATAAAAGAATTCGTGTCAGCATCGTCAAAACAGCTGCCGCCGAAGGAATTAGAAGAGATAGAGCTGAAATAAGGGACAGGGCAAAAAAATGAGTTTGGGACGGGGGAAAATTGATTTTCCCCCGTCCCAAACTTATTTTGCCCTGTCCCCGCCCGTTGACAAACAGCCGGGTTCTCTTTATAATTAAGACTTAAGTATCAAATTGTCCCGGATGCCTGTGGCTGCCGGGTATTTTGGATATAGAAGCAGGAGGGCAAATATGCAGAAATACGGAGTAAATGAATTGAGGAAAATGTTCCTGGAGTATTTTGAGAGCAAGGGACATCTGATAATGAAGAGTTTTTCGCTCGTACCTCACAATGACAAGAGCTTATTGCTGATCAATTCGGGCATGGCGCCGCTCAAGCCATATTTTACAGGGCAGGAGATTCCGCCGAGAAAAAGAGTCACCACATGTCAGAAGTGTATCCGTACCGGCGATATAGAGAATGTAGGCAAGACCGCCAGACACGGAACATTTTTCGAGATGCTTGGAAACTTCTCGTTCGGTGATTATTTCAAAAAGGAGTCTATCCGATGGACATGGGAGTTCCTCACAGAAGTGGTCGGGCTTGAACCGGACAGGCTGTATCCGTCCGTCTACCTGGACGATGATGAGGCATGGGAAATCTGGAATAAAGATATAGGAATCACACCGGAGCGGATCTTCCGTTTTGGAAAAGAAGACAACTTCTGGGAGCACGGTTCCGGGCCGTGTGGACCGTGTTCGGAGGTGTACTATGACCGGGGGCCTGAATATGGCTGCGGCAGTCCGGATTGTACGGTGGGATGTGAATGTGACCGTTATATGGAGATATGGAACAATGTATTTACCCAGTTCGACAATGACGGCAACAATAATTATACCGAGCTGGAGCAGAAGAATATCGATACCGGCATGGGTCTGGAGCGTCTGGCCTGTGTCGTACAGGGCGTAGACTCCATGTTCGATATCGATACAATCAAAGCGCTGAGAGACCATGTCTGCCGCATCACGAAGACGGAATACGGGCAGGACGATGAGACGGATGTGTCTCTGCGTGTTATCACGGATCATGTACGTTCCGTGACCTTTATGATTTCAGACGGAATCATGCCGTCCAATGAAGGAAGAGGATATGTGCTGCGCCGTCTGCTGCGCCGTGCATGCCGCCATGGAAGGCTGCTTGGTGTGGAAGGAGAATTTCTCGTTGAGCTCGCACAGACAGTTATCGATGGTTCCAAAGACGGATATCCGGAACTGGAAGAGAAGAAAGACTTTATCTTCAAGGTGATTGCCAAAGAAGAGGAACAGTTCAATAAGACGATAGACCAGGGGCTGACCATCCTTGCCGAGATGGAGGCCGAGATGGATAAAAAGGGTGAAAAGACACTGACCGGCAGCCATGCCTTCAAGCTGTATGATACGTATGGATTCCCGCTGGATCTTACAAAGGAGATTCTGGAAGAAAAGGGGCTGTCTGTCGATGAAGACGGCTTCAGGGCATCGATGGAAGTGCAGCGTAGGACAGCGAGAGAGGCAAGAGAAGTGACAAACTATATGGGGGCGGATGCAACAGTGTATGAGTCCATCGACCCAGGTGTCTCTTCGGAGTTTGTCGGCTATGACAATCTGTCGTATACGTCCGGCGTGACCGTTCTCACGACAGAGACGGAAGTGGTAGACGCATTGTCTGACGGAGAGAGGGGAACTGTATTTACAGAGAAGACACCTTTCTATGCCACGAGCGGCGGACAGGAAGCCGATAAAGGTTATATACGGACTGCAGACGGGGAGTTCCGTGTTGAGGATGTGGTAAAGCTGCTCGGCGGAAAAATAGGGCATGTCGGCTATGTGGAAAAGGGAATGATTAAAACGGGCGATACGGTTACACTTGAGGTCGATAAGGAAGTCAGGGCATTGTCTGCAAGAAACCACAGCGCGACACATCTGCTCCATAAGGCGCTTCGTACGGTTCTTGGAACGCATGTAGAGCAGGCAGGCTCTTCTGTAAATGCAGAGCGGCTCCGTTTTGACTTCACCCATTTCTCCGCATTGTCAAAAGAAGAATTGAAACAGGTAGAAGATATTGTCAACAGTCAGATAATGGCCGCGCTTTCAGTCAAAGTGCAGAACCTGCCGATTGAAGAGGCAAGGAAGACAGGTGCTGCGGCACTCTTCGGGGAGAAATACGGTGACATTGTCCGTGTCGTAAGCATGGGAGACTTTTCTGTAGAGTTCTGTGGTGGAACACATGTGGAGAATACCGGTGTCATCACCGCATTCAAAATCATTTCTGAGACAGGGGTTGCAGCGGGCGTACGAAGGATTGAGGCATTGACATCCAAGGGGCTGCTGAACTACTATGATGAACTGGAGAGAAGACTTGTGGAGGCGGCAAAGCTTGTCAAGGCCGCACCGGATAAGCTGGCGGAGAAGATTACACATCTCCAGGCGGAAAATAAAACGCTTCACAGCGAAGTGGAAAGTCTTAAGAGCAGATTGGCCCAGGATGCCATGGGAGATGTGATGAATCAGGTTGTAGAAGTGAACGGAGTGAAGCTCCTTGCGACAAAAGTAGAAGGGGTGGATATGAACGGGCTCCGCGACCTGGGTGACCAGCTGAAAGAGAAGCTTGGAGACGGGGTGATAGTGATAGCATCCGCCAGTGGTGGAAAGGTGAATCTCATGGCCACCGCGACAAAAGGAGCCATAGACAAAGGGGCCCATGCAGGCAATCTCATCAAGGCAATCGCAGGACTCGTAGGCGGAGGCGGAGGCGGTCGCCCGAATATGGCGCAGGCCGGAGGCAAGAATCCGGACGGCATCGATGATGCCATTGCCAAAGCAGGTGAAGTGCTAGAAGGGCAGTTATCATAAATTACAGACTTCATTGTCAGAAGATTAACGTCATAAAAATAACTATGGTTGACAAATTTACATGGGACACATATACTAAGAAAAGAATAAAGCCAAGTGAAACGGCGAGGAAGATTTCTGTCTGATTCTCAGCAGAAAACCGATGAAGCAATTGGAGAGGCACCTAATCTTTCCAAGAAACTTTCAGGTTCAGGTACCCGCCGCGGATGGAACTCTGGAAAGAGCCTTTAAAGGCCACCGTAGAAGTAAAGCTTTCAGGTAAAAATACAGAGGGTATAGGATACGCTATAAGTATGCCTATACCCTCTTTTGTATTGTCTGAATAGTTTGGAAATCTTCATAGGGGTCAGACCCCTGTGGACAAAGGGGTCTGACCCCTATGAAAATTTAAGGAGAATGATTATGGAGCAGAAAAAGGAATTGAAGAGGAACTTGGGTGTGGCGACTGCCATGGCTTTGGTTGTTGGCTGTGTTATCGGGTCCGGCGTGTTCTTTAAGCCGCAGGCGATTTATACTGCTACAGGAGGAGCGCCGGGGCTTGGCATGATTGCCTGGGTCATTACGGGGCTTGCGAGCATTGCAGCTGCCCTTACCTTTGCGGAAGTGGCTATCATGATACCGAAGACAGGAGGCATGGTGGCGTATCTGGAAGAGATTTATAATCCGGTTGTCGGCTTTCTGGCGGGATGGGTGCAGACGATACTATTCTATCCGGCCATGATATCGGCACTTGCGGTCGTATGTGCCCAGCAGGCAGGGCTTTTTATCGGGGAGGGCTTTACGGTTCCGCTTGCGATAGGTATCATCATCCTGATTATATTCTTGAACAATCTTGGTTCCAAAGTCGGCGGGAGCATACAGGTCATTTTTACGGTATGTAAATTGATTCCACTCGTTCTGCTGATGGTCTTTGGATTTGTAAAGGGCAGTGGTGCCAACCCGATTTTCAGCCCCATGGTAGGAGACGGACTGAGTCCGGCAGTGGTACTTGGACAGCTGATGGTTGCCATATTATTTGCCTTTGAGGGCTGGACCGGTGTCGGCGCGATTGCCGGAGAGATGAAGAATCCGAGTAGAGACCTTCCGATTGCGATTGTCGGAGGAGTATCTGTAATCATGGGCGTATACTTTATCATCAACATCGCGTACCTGTGGGTGCTTCCCGCAAGCGAACTGGCGTCCCTTACGGCGCCTGCGTCAGCGGTGGCGCTGAAGGTATTCGGAGACATCGGCGGGAAGATCATATCGGTCGGCATCATGATATCCGTATTCGGCGCCTGCAACGGTTTTGTCCTGTCTGGATCCAGGGTGGCGTATTCCCTGGCGGCGGAAGGCAATTTCCCATTCAGCAGAAATCTTGCAAGGCTGAACAACGCACAGGTTCCTACGAATTCCATCATCCTTGTCGGGGGGATCGGCTGTATCTATGCTATCAGCGGGCAGTTCAACCTGCTCACGGACCTTGCGGTATTCTCAAGCTGGACGTTCTACACCTTGACCTTCATCGGCGTAATGAAGCTCAGAAAGGACCGCCCGGATGCGGTGAGGACCTACAAGGTCCCGCTATATCCAGTCGTACCGATTATCGCGGTTGTCAGCGGAGTGTACGTCATCGTCAACCAGCTGTTCATGTCAGGCCTGCAGTCTACGGTACTTTCGGTGGGCAGTATCATCATCATGCTGGTGGGACTTCCGGTATATACGGTAGTCAAGAAAAAGAAAGATCAGAAAAAAACTACAGCAAATACTGAAAAAATATTGACGTAGTAGAAATATGTGATATAATCTTATGTAGTGCAATAAATATACCCGAACAGTCGTATGGTGCACAATATAGGACTGGAGGGAGGTTAGGTGTGAGTCTATGTCAAATGTAATCGTTAAAGAAAACGAGACGTTAGATAGCGCTTTACGCAGATTCAAAAGAAACTGCGCCAAAGCTGGCATTCAGCAGGAAATTCGTAAAAGAGAACATTACGAAAAGCCAAGTGTAAGACGTAAGAAAAAGTCTGAAGCTGCTAGAAAACGTAAGTATAACTAATATGTGCAGATAAATAGAGTGTTGGGGTACAACACTCTATTTTTACGTTGATGGAACATGTCGGCAGAATACTCAGGAAGAACGAAGAGGTGGTAAAGATGTGGTGGAACAAAGTGATATTCGGCTGGAGTGCGTATCATGTCGTGCTGTGGTTCCTCGTGTACAGTATACTCGGATGGTTTGTAGAATCGGTCTATATGTCATTGTGCAACCGTAAGATTACTAACCGCGGATTTGCAAGATGCCCGGTCTGCCCTATCTATGGCGTCGGTGCGCTGACCGTCTTTTTCATGCTGCAGCCATACAGCGAGCATCCGGTGAAGTTGTTTTTCATGGGAATGCTGCTTGCAACATCCATAGAATTTATAACAGCAGGTATCATGAACAAGATATTCGGCGAGATATGGTGGGATTACCGCAGGAAACCATTTAATTATAAAGGAATCATATGTCTGGAAAGTTCTATCGCCTGGGGGTTCTACACGCTTGCGTTATTTGCGTTCCTCCAGAATATGATAGTCGGGATTGTGGATGTAATCCCTGTCATGATAGGAAAAATAGGCGGAACTGTCGTTATTGTCGTCTATGCGACAGATTTCTTCATCACCTTATACCGGGAGAAGAAAGAAGATATACCTGACCGTGTGTGGCAGGTAAAAGATAAGCTGATGGACAAGCTGTCTAAAGAATGATATGTACAATTTCCCAGCCCGCGCAAAAGTTTTAGAAACAGTTGTTGACGAGGACCCGGGGAAGGTTTATACTGTAAATGTCACAGACGAGGACGTCGTATTTTATATACGGCGTCCTTTTTTCATTGCAGGATCTGTGAATAAGGTAGACGGCAAAAAGTCAGGCAGTAGAGAAAGTGAGGAGATTAGTATGAGACTTAAGGATACGGGACTTACGGCCAGAGAGCTGAAAGCGCTGACAGACAAGTACATGGTGGAGACTTATCCAAGATATGATTTTGTCGCAGAGCGGGCAGAAGGGATGTACCTCTATGACGAGAAAGGGAATGCTTACCTTGACTTTTACGGAGGAGTGGCAGTCAACAGCGCCGGCAACAGAAACGAGAAGGTCATACAGGCAATCAAGGAGCAGGCGGACGATATCGTACATACGTTTAACTATCCGTATACGGTGCCCCAGGCGCTGCTTGCCAGGAAGATATGCGACGCGATAGGAATGGATAAGATATTTTACCAGAATTCGGGTACGGAAGCGAATGAGTGTATGATCAAGATGGCAAGAAAATACGGTACGGACAGATATGGTAAGAACCGTTATCATATCATCACCGCAAAAAATGGATTCCACGGGAGGACGTATGGGGCCATGTCGGCGACCGGACAGCCCGGCAGTGCCATACAGCAGGGGTTCATGCCTGTGGTACCTGGTTTTACCTACGCAGAATTCAACAATCTGGACGATTTTGCATCTAAGGTGACTCCAGACACGATAGCTGTCATGATAGAGCCTGTACAGGGAGAAGGAGGCGTGTATCCTGCGACACAGGAATTCATGACCGGGCTTAGGAAGCTCTGCGACGACCATGAGATGCTTCTGCTGTTCGATGAGGTGCAGACAGGCTGGGGACGCACAGGGACAGTGATGGCATATATGGGGTATGGTGTCAGGCCGGATGCAGTGTCCATGGCAAAGGCCATGGGAGGCGGCATGCCTATCGGAGCATGCTGCGCACGGAAGGAAGTAGCGGAGGCGCTCGGTGCAGGAAGCCATGGGTCCACTTATGGGGGAAATGCGCTCGCATGCGCAGCCGCGCTGGCGTCCACATCGGAGATTCTGGATAAGGACCTGAGCGCAAATGCGGAAAAGGTAGGAAAATACCTGCAGAAGAAGCTTGCAGCCCTGCCGCATGTAATAGAAACGAGGGGGCGGGGACTGCTGACAGGGTGTGAATACGATATTCCGATTGCCGGAGAAGTAAAACGTGCAGCCCTGAAAAGAAGGGCATTGATTACAGCTATCGGTGACAGTGTCAACAGGATGATTCCGCCGTTGACAGCCACAAAGAGGGACGTGGATAAACTCATGGGCATTATGAGTGAAGCCATTGAAGAGGTGGCAGGAGGACAGACGGCCAAAGCGGGTTAAGCAGCTAGATGACATGCCCTCTGTCCTCTGTAATTTCAATATCTGGAAGCAGTTCAAAATAGAAGTCCTGAAATTCTTTTGCAAGTGCCTGATTGATAAGATTTTGCACAATCTTAAAGCGGGAGATGGATATCTCGTCCCGGTCAAATGTAATATATACGCTAATCCACAGTTTTCTGCCTGTCCGGACGATATCAAAGTACAGCCTGTCATATCCGTACGCGTCCAGAATCGGTGTGATAATCGCCTTGATGCGGCAGACTGTCTCTTCCTCGGGGGGAAGCAGGAACAAGTCTCTGAGCCCTGTTATGACAGTGCGGACAGGCACAGGGAGCATGAAGAGGGAAAGTACGACTGCTATGATTTGATCCAGATAAGGGGTGAACGCTGCAAAGGAGTCTGAGGTGATAACCGCAGGCAGGAAGAAGGCAACTGTCATTCCGAGCGAAGCAGCCGCATCGATTTTCCATTCCTGAATCTCCATGCTGACAATCGGAGAAGAAAGCCTGGCATTCATACGGCGCAGCAGGACGATGACAGCGACGCTCAGGACTGAGGCAAACAGTTCAAAATATGCAATAGTGGAAAAGCTGACATGTCGTCCCCCGTGCAGCATAATCTGTATATTGTTGACAATCAGGCCTACGGTTACCGAGGCCATGATGGTGCCCTTTACAGCCATGAACAAAGACTCTATCTGCATATAGCCGAATGGCCTCTTTTCACTTGACGGCTTATAAAGCAGCGGTACGAGGAACAGAGAGAAGAATATCATAAGCAGCTCGACGCCGTCATAAAGCGCGTCAAGAAGAACCGCCTGTGAACTTGTGTACACAGCCATGATGAACTCCAGTATGACAAAGACGGTTCCGCCGGCCAGTGAGATTTTCAACGCTGATTTTTCATGTTTCTGCCTGTGCAGATTATTGCTCATGGCATATACCCCTGTCTAATTCGTGGTACAGACGTGCTATCGGAAGACCGACCACATTGTTATAGTCACCTTTTATACATTTTACATGGATGGCAAAGGGCCCCTGGATGCCATAGGCTCCTGCTTTGTCAAAAGGATCTCCTGTCGCGATGTAGGACTGCAGATCCTGGCGGGTAACAGGATAGAACGTTACATCTGTCTTTTCATAAAAAGTTCGGATATCCGGTGCCTTGGCGCTGCCCGTTACGAGAGATACGCCGGTATAAACCTGATGGGTACGGTCCGCCAGCAGGGAAAGCATGTCATAGGCTTCCTTAGCACCGGAAGGCTTTCCAAGTATCTCGCCATTGTATACGACAACCGTGTCTGCGCCGATAATAGTGCACGACTCCCCCGGCAGCGTCTTGAATACGTGCAGCGCTTTCTGGCGGGCCAGGTTCATGACAATCTCCGGGGGATTATTCCCGGCCATTATTTCTTCTATATCAGCCGGCATGACATCAAAGTCGAAGCCGGCCTGCGTTAATAATTCTTTTCTGCGTGGCGAAGCCGAAGCAAGAATATATTTCACAACGTATTCCTCCTCTTTAAAATCTGAATTTGCATCTATTATATCACAATACGGGTTTATTTTTTAACAGATTTGCTCTATAATGTAACTCGTGATGACAATCTGAAAGAGAATAGAAATAATGGAGGAACGATACTATGTACATCAGTGAGATTACGACGACGGCGCCGGACGACGAGAGGATGCCGCTGGAACGCAAAATGTATGAAACGCTTGATAAGTTGAAGATTCCGTATGAGCGTGTGGATAATGACCCGGCTGCGTCTATGGAAGAATGTGCGGCTGTGGACAAGGCGATCGGCACGGAGATCCGTAAGAACGTATTCCTATGCAACCAGAAGAAGACGACATTTTTCCTTCTTGTCATGCCGGCTGATAAAGCGTTCGACACGGCATCATTCAGCAAGAAGCTCGGCGTGTCGCATATGTCGTTTGCACCGCCGGAAAAGATGATGGAACATCTGGGCACGACCCCAGGTTCCGCAAGCGTGGCAGGGCTTCTCAACGACGAGGATGACTATGTGCAGGTGATTGTGGATAAGGAAGTGGCGGAAAGCGAATGGTTCGGCTGCAACCCCGGCATCAATACGAGCCATCTGAAGTTCAAGACGAAGGATCTGCTCACGAAATTCCTGCCCCACGTGCATCACAGGGCAAGAATCGTTGAGCTGTAGAGGCTGCGGGCCGGTCAATAATATGGATAAGGAACAGAAGAATATGAAGTCAGAATCAGATTTAAGACAGTTGCTATATAGTATAGACCATAAGGGATATCCGGCGTATAAGGGGACGAAAGGAAGCTACCGGTTTGGGACGTATGAATTATCGATAGACCATGTCCAGGGAGACCCCTTTGCGGCTCCGTCCAGGCTGAGTGTCAGAGTGCATGGACGTACGGCAGGATTTCCTATAAGGCTGTATGATGAAAAGTACAAACGCATTGCACTGCAGGACTATGTGACCAGGCAGTTTGCGGCCCAGGCGGCCCGTTATACGTTTCAGGCCAAAGGCTCTGGAAAAAGTGGAATTATCTCGGTGACTCGCTGCGGCCAGGAAGTTCTGGAACGCACGGCCTGTACGATAGACGGGCAGACTGGGGATGTTACTGTGCGTTTTGAGGTCGGCTTCCCGGCCAACGGGCGGACCATCAATGCGAAAGAGCTGATTAAGATACTATATGATTATCTGCCGGCTTGCGTGGAAAAATCAATGCTTTATGGGAATCTGAATGCCCGGACGGTAGAAAAGGTCATGGAACTCAGCGTGGACCGGGAATTCATCCTTGGCGAACTGGACCGCCTCGGGCTTGCGGCGTTTGTCGCGAACGGCTCCATACTGCCAAGAGAGTCAGGCGTGTCGCAGAAGCCGATGAAGGAAGCGGTCGCATTCGTCTCGCCGGAGCAGATGGAGGTCACTCTTGAGCTGCCTTTTAAGGGAACGCTTACCGGCATGGGAGTCAAGAGAGGAATCACGCTTATCGTAGGCGGAGGCTATCACGGCAAATCCACGCTCCTTAAGGCGCTGGAATCTGGGGTATATCCGCATATAGCAGGAGACGGCAGGGAGTATGTCGTGACGGACAGCTCTGCGGTAAAGCTCAGGGCAGAGGATGGAAGGAGCATCAGGCACACGGATATCTCCATGTTCATCAATGACCTTCCGAACGGGAAAGACACGAGAGCATTTTACACGGAAGATGCAAGCGGCAGTACGTCCCAGGCCGCCAATGTGGTAGAGAGCCTGGAGGCGGGGGCAAAAGTATTCTTCATAGATGAAGATACGAGCGCCACGAACTTTATGGTCCGGGACGAACTGATGCAGCAGGTCATCCACCGCGATATGGAACCGATCACGCCGTTTATTGAGAGGGTAAGGGACCTGTATGAGATGTATGGCATCTCTACTGTCATCGTAGCGGGAAGTTCCGGGGCATATTTCCAGGTGGCGGATGACATTATCCAGATGGACCGGTATGTGCCGAAAGTGATTACGCAGGCGGCAAAAGAGGCAGCCGAAGCGTATCCGAGGCTGGAACTGCCGGCGGACAAGCCCAAGATGCCGGAATTCAGAAGAATTGCCAAGAATAATCCGGGACTGAAGCAGAAAGGGCGCATCAAGATAAAGACGCTTGGGAAAGACGGCGTGCAGCTGAACCATGACACGATTGACCTGCGTTATGTGGAACAGCTGGCTGACGCAGAACAGCTCACCTGTCTCGGCTACATCGTAAAGCATATGGAAGAGCACATGATGGACGGAAAAATGACGATACGGCAGCTTGTAGAAACGCTGACATCTGATTTGGATAAAATGGGATTCAAAACAGTCTGCGGCGACTCTTACCTTCCGGGCAATCTGGCGCTGCCGAGAAAACAGGAGATCTACGCTTGCCTGAACCGTTACAGACGGTTGGGGACACGTTAAAACGAAATGGGGACGGAGGTTTTTTAAAAAACCTCCGTCCCCATTTCGTTTTAACGTGTCCCCGCCGCCTATAGCAGCAGATCGTTGAGGGCATCTTTCAATGCGCTCTGATAACTTACTTCATCAACGGTTTCTCCGGCGATGATATCCTTGCTGCCGATTTCTTTTCCTGCCAGATAGTATTTCATTTCTCCGATTTTAGTCCCTTTTTTAATCGGAGCCTTCAGATTCTTTTTCAATACTTTTTTCTTTTCTATGCTGTTCAGGTCGGCTCCGGTCGTGTCTATGTAGGCAAAAGGTTCTGTCTGTTCTGCCTTGATTGTCTTTTTCACTCCTCTGGTGAGTGCGACAGGCTTGATGTAGGCTGTTTTTTCTTCTTCGTATTTGTTGCACTTGCCGAATCCATAGTTTAGCAGCGTGGTGGCGTCGCTGAAGCGGGCTTTATGGTCGGGCGCCGCCATTATGACGGCAATCAGTTCCATGCCGTTTTTTTCTGCTGTGGCGGAGACGCAGTATTTGGCTTTGTCTGTGGAACCTGTCTTCAGGCCTGTCGCATATTCATACTGGCGTACCAGCTTGTTTGTGTTCGTAAGCCCGAATTCGGTAGTCCCCTTTTTGGTCGTATGTGTTATGTCTTCCATCCATATCATGGAATAGTCCCGGATCTGCGGGTATGTAGTGATTAGTTCGCGGGACATCAGCGCGATATCCCTGGCTGTCGTGAGATGTCCGTCTGTATCCAGGCCGTTGCAGTTCACGAAATGTGTATTGTCCATGCCAAGCCCTTTGGCGCGTTCATTCATATTTTTCACGAATTCTTCTTCGTTTCCGCATATGTATTCCGCCATCGCAACACAGGCATCGTTGGCCGACGCCACGGCGATACATTTGATCATCGTATCTACGGTCTGGGTCTCGCCAGGCTCCAGGAATACCTGTGAGCCGCCCATAGAAGCGGCAAATTCCGAGGTGGATACAGAATCTTCGAGCTTGATCTTCCCGTCCTTCAGAGCGTCAAATATGAGTAGCAGCGTCATAATCTTCGTCACGCTGGCAGGCGGGCGCTGCTCATCGGCTTCTTTCTCGTAGATTACCTGTCCGGTGGAGGCTTCCATCAGGATGGCCGATGGCGCGGAGACGTCCAGGCCGGTGGCAGCATCCTGTCTGGCACCGGAATCCGATTCGGTGTCCGTGCTTTCTTCCGCGCCGGCATCGCTGTCTTGTTCCTGGCTCTGTCCGGTGTCCTCTTCATAGAGGAGAATGTTGTCCGGCGGCGCGGCAAGAGCGACAGACTGGGTACATAAAAATACGCATATTAGTAGAGCAAAGAATCGCTTCATTGGCAACTCTCCATATAGATTCTATTATTACCAGTGTAGTGGAAAAGGAGGGAAAATATAACCTGGGACAGGGTAAAAATAAAAAGGGACACGTTAAAATGAATTGGGGACGGAGGTTTTTTAAAAAACCTCCGTCCCCAATTACCCTGAGAATATTAAATTGCTCTTGTGTATTCTTTCAACCATTCTTTTTCGTCTTCGTTAAGATGTGGTGAGACGATGTCGTATACTTTGGCATGGTATGCGTTCAGCTGGTCTTTGTCTGCCTGTGACAGCAGTTCCGGCTTGATGGCGTCCAAATCTATCGGTACATAGGTGATAGGTTCAAAATACAGGAACTGTCCGTATTCCGTACAGTCGCCTTTTCTTACGACCATCTCGTTCTCCGTGCGGATACCGTGGGAGCCTTCGATATACAGTCCTGGCTCATTCGTGATTACCATGCCTGGTTCCAGCGGATGCTTTTCCTTCTCCCGGATAGCACAGCGAAAGCCGGTAGGGGCTTCATGGATGTTCATCAGATATCCAACGCCATGGCCGGTTCCATGATTGAAGTTCTGACCCCGTTCCCAGAGCGGCTGCCTTGCGAGCACATCCAGGTTATAGCCCGTGGTACCATAGAGGAACACTGCTGCGGCCAGGTGCAGGTTGCACTTGAGGACTGCCGTAAAGTCCTCCTTCATGTTATCCGGAATATTGCCAAGGGCAAAGGTTCTAGTGATGTCGGTGGAACCTTCGTAATATCCACCGCCCGTGTCCGTCAGGAAAAGAGAACCTTCCTTCAGCGGCACGTTCGTCTCAGGCGTCGATGTATAGTGTACGATGGCCCCGTGTTCGCCGAATCCGCAGATTGGCTCAAAGCTCTGCCACAGGTAGCCTTCCTGCTCCTTTCGGAACTCTTCCAGCTTCTCGGCCGCGCTGAGTTCGGTAATCTCGATCTTGCCGACCTGTTTCTTCAGCCAGTACATGAACTTTGTGACAGCCACGCCATCTTTTACGTGTGCATTGACAATATTCTGAAGCTCCGTATCATTTTTCATGGCTTTCATAAGAATCGTCGGGTTGATCTGCTCCACAACCTTAGTGCCCTTTGGAAGGTTGTTATACAAAGCATAGTTTAACCTGGACGGGTCCACAAGCACGGTATCGCTCTCTTTAAACGACTTCACATCCTCATATACCGCATTGTAAGGATGGATGGAGATATTGTCTGCCGCCAGCTTTGCCTTCATCTCTTCCGTCAGCTTTCTCTCATCGATATAAAGCTTCATGTCCTCCATCGTGATGACGGCGTAGGAGAGAAGAAGTGGAAAATATTCGATATCATTGCCGCGCAGATTCGTCGTCCAGCACACGTCATCCAGTGCCCCGATAACGTGGATGTCAGCCCCCGCGGATTTCATGGCTTCGCGGATGCGGGCGAGCTTGGACGCGGTAGAGGCTCCCGTATAAGCTTCTTCAAGCGCGAATGCGGGCTCTTCCGAAAGCGGCGGACGGTCTTCCCATATCCTGTCGACAAGATCCTCGGAATAATCAATCTTTCCGTTCTTAGGAGCGACGGCAGCTTCAAGAGCCTGTCCTTCTCCCATAGCAACGACACGGCCGTCAAATCCCAATGTCCCATTTTCAGGCAGTGCTTCTGTGATAAATTCTTCTACAGAAGGAACGCCGGGATTCCCCATCTTGAACAGCCTGACGCCGCTTCCTTCCAGCTGTTTTTCAGCCTGGATAAAGTATCTGCCATCCGTCCACAGGCCCGCCTCGGTCGGTGTGATGACAGCCGTCCCGGCGGAACCTGTAAAGCCTGTGATAAATGCTCTCGCCTTGAAATGTTCCCCAACATATTCGCTCTGATGGCAATCGTCCGTCGGCACCATGTAGATGTCGAAGCCTTTTTCTGCCATCAGTGCACGCAGAGCAGTGAGCCTTTCTCGTATATTCATGTTAAAACCTCCCTTTTTTATAAATGTCTCTAATATAAAATTCTAACATATATGTTTGCAAATTCAAAGGAATAATTATATAATTATCACGATATAAAAGGAGCAGATTATGTTAAAAGATAAAAAATATTTTTTATTTGATATAGACGGAACACTCGCCGTAGATGACGTACTGTTTGACGGGAGCAGGGAACTCATTGATCATATTTCATCCATCGGCGGCCGTTCCTTCTACATTACGAACAATTCTACAAAAAGCAGAAGAGATTATATGGCTGGCTTCAGGCGGTGGGACATCTCGACAGAGGAAGGCCAGTTTATCACGGCATCCTATGCCACCTGCCGATATCTGAAGGAACATTATTCCGGAAAGAAGCTCTTTGTCATGGGGACTCCGTCCTTTATAGAAGAGGTAAAAGGCTGTGGATTTGCCGTTACAGAACAGGCGGAGGAAGACGTTGCATGTGTAGTGGTCGGATTTGACAGGACGCTTAGGTATGAAAAGGTGGAAGAGGCCTGCAGGCTGCTGTTCCGGCCTGAAGTGGATTATGTCGGCACGAATCCTGATTACCGGTGCCCTGCGTCCTTCGGGTTCGTCCCGGACTGCGGGGGAATCTGCGAGATGCTCAATGTGACGGTGGACAGAAAGCCTTATTACGCCGGAAAACCAAACAAGGAGATTGTGGCCATGTGCATGGAACAGGTGGGCGCAAAGCCGGAGGAGGTCCTTGTCGTAGGCGACAGGCTCTACACCGACATCGCCTGCGGCATCCGGGCAGGGGTAGAGACTGCTCTCGTGCTCACAGGCGAAGCCCGGGAAAAAGACCTCGACGGCACAGAATTCAGACCGGATTATGTATACAGGGATATCCGGCAGCTATATGAAGACTTCATCGGGTAAAGGAGAACGACATAAGTGACTGCCATTATAATTACAGGAATCGCTATACTGCTGGGTATCCTGCTGGAAATCCGGCGGGAAACGCATACGTTCAGAATGACAAGGTATCCTATGGATCCGCCGGTGTTCAGCGGCATGTCGAAAGTTTTCAAAGTGATATTCCTGAGCGATATGCACAACAAGACATATGGACCGGGCAACAGCAGGCTTCTGGACGCGGTGCGCAAGGAACATCCGGATCTGATACTCATAGGAGGCGACATGCTGGTCGGCAAAAAAGGGCACAGCTTCCGCCCGGCGCTACAATTCGTAACACGGCTTGCCGATATCTGCCCAGTCTACTATGCCGACGGCAACCATGAACAGCGTATAAAGGAGAAGCCCGGGGAATATGGCATGGACATGGACGTATATGTAGAAGAACTTCGGAAAGCGGGAGTGCATTTCCTGGACAATGCATTCGCCTGCATGGAGCCGGAAGGCATACCGATCCGCATATATGGCCTCTCCCTGCCCAATCGCTGCTATGGTCGATTCAAAAGGGCAGCGCTTCGGGCGGAAGACATCGCAAACTTAATCGGGACGCGTAAAGAGGGATGCTATAATATCCTGCTTGCACATAATCCCTGCTACGCCGATGTATACAAAGCGTGGGGGGCAGACCTCATACTGTCAGGACACTATCACGGAGGCATCGTGCGCATTCCAGGTCTGGGAGGAATCATCGCCCCCGGCTTTTTTCTCTTTCCGAAGCACTCGGGCGGGAAATATACAGAAGGGGATGCGACAATCATAGTGAGCAAAGGGGTTGGCAGCCATACGCTGCCGGTCAGGCTTTTTAATCCTGCTGAGGCAGTCGTCCTGGAATTTCACAAAGAAAACTTGTGAAAACGTTCCCCAGACGGTATAATAAATTAGTTGTGACTGAATAAGACAAAAGGAGCATATATGGGTATACCAGTTAAGCTTCAGGTGTTCGAGGGGCCGTTGGACCTTCTGCTGCATCTGATTGACAAGAATAAAATCGATATATATGATATTCCGATAGTAGAGATAACAAACCAGTATATGGAATATATCCGGGCCATGGAGAAGGAAGACCTGAATGTGATGAGCGAATTCCTCCTGATGGCGGCAACGCTCCTTGATATCAAGTGCCGGATGCTGCTTCCCAAAGAATTGAATGAGGAAGGCGAAGAAGAGGACCCGAGGCAGGAGCTCGTCGAACAGCTGCTGGAATACAAAATGTACAAGTATATGTCCTATGAGCTGAAGGACAGGCAGGTCGACGGCGAGATGGTACTTTATAAAGACCCGACGATACCGGAAGAAGTTCTGGAATATGTAGAGCCGGTCGATATGGATGCATTGCTCGGGGATCTGACGCTTCTGAAGCTGAACCGTATCTTCAAAGATGTGATGCGCAGGCAGGCAGACAAGATAGATCCGGTCCGCAGCACGTTCGGGAAGATTGAAAAAGAAGAAGTCACGCTGCCTGAGAAACTGGATTATGTGACGGATTATGCAAAGATACATAAGAAGTTCAGCTTTCGTGAGCTTCTGGAGAAGCAATGTTCCAAAGTGCAGCTTATCGTGACATTTCTAGCGGTCCTGGAACTGATGAAAGTCGGAACGGTCTTCATCGAGCAGGAGCAGCAGTTTGATGACATTATCATTACATCCGTGTTATAGATGAGAGTGGGAAAGGTAGTATGGAAGAAGTGGAGATTCGTAAGTTAGAAGGCGTGATAGAAGCCATTTTATTTACCATGGGAGAGTCGGTGGAGCTTGGCAAGATAGCTTCTGCCATCGAACATGATGAAGATACGACGAGAAAGATTATCCGGCAGATGATGGTCAGGTATGACGAGGAGGACCGGGGCGTCCGCATCATTGAACTGGAAGGCTGCTTCCAGATGTGTACGAAGAAGGAGATGTACGAATACCTGATCAAGATAGCAAAGCAGCCGCGCAAATTCGTCCTGACGGATGTCCTGCTTGAGACGCTGTCGATTGTAGCGTACAAGCAGCCGGTCACGAAGCTGGAGATTGAGAAGATCAGAGGGGTCAAATCAGACCATGCGGTAAATAAGCTCGTAGAGTATAACCTTGTCTGCGAAGTGGGCAGGCTGGATGCTCCGGGACGTCCGCTGCTGTTCGGGACGACGGAAGAGTTCCTGCGCAGGTTCAGCATCCAGTCGGTGGAAGAGCTTCCAAGCCTTAATCCGGAACAGATGGAGAACTTCAAGACAGAGGCGGAGGAAGAGATACAGCTCAAGCTGGACGTATGACAGCCGCTGCCTCAGGATGAAAAATGTTCATAGTATCCGTGTACAGAACATAGATTACAGTAACACAGATTATATGCGGTGCTGTATATGAAAAAGAAATACTGTATGATAGGTATGATTATGATGATAGTTCTCTCTGGCTTTCCCTCCTTCGGCACACATGCCGGGGATGAGGACGTCCCGGAAGAGCTGTCACAGCTATACGCCCGGTCCGCAGTTCTTATGGATGCTGACAGCGGGCGTGTTTTATTTGGCAAAGAGGAAGATGTGGTAAGGCCGATGGCCAGCACCACGAAGATCATGACTTGTATCCTTGCGCTGGAGAACATGCAGGAAGATGAGGTGACGGCGGCATCGGATTATGCTGCGAGCCAGCCAAAAGTCCGGCTTGGGGTGAAGGGGAAAGAGGAGTTCCGGATGAAGGACCTCCTATACTCGCTTATGCTGGAATCCCATAATGACAGTGCGGTAGTGATTGCGGAAGGGATTGCAGGATCGGTGGAGGAATTTGCCGTCATGATGAATGAGAAGGCGGCAGAGCTTGGATGCAGCAATACATATTTTGTCACCCCGAACGGGCTGGACGGTTATGACGATGGGGGGACGCACTCGACGACTGCGAGAGATCTGGCGGCAATCATGAGGTACTGCATCAGGGAATCGCCGAAGAAGGACGCGTTCCTTGAAGTGACGCGCACGAAGGAGTACAGCTTTACAAATGTAAAAGGAGACAGGAGCTTTTCGTGCAGCAACCACAATTCGTTCCTGACGATGATGGACGGAGCCCTGTCGGGAAAGACAGGATTCACGGCCGACGCCGGATACTGCTACGTAGGAGCCCTTGAACGGGACGGCCGGACATTCATCGTAGCCCTCCTGGCCTGCGGATGGCCGAACAATAAAGGATATAAATGGCAAGACACGAGGAAGCTGATGGAGTACGGCATCGCCAATTACCAGTACCGGACGGTCTGGCAGGATATGGAGCTCAAAGACATAAAGGCAGAAAAGGGAATAAAAAAAGGAGATGAATTTGGGGGCGATGCGAAGATTCCGGTCAAGGTTGCGGATGCAGATAAAGACTTCAAAGTGCTGCTCAAAGAAGGAGAGAAAGTAGACGTGGCCTGTGATGTAAGCGAGGCGCTTGCCGCACCGGTCAAGGAAGGGAAAAAAGTCGGCACGGTCACCTATATGCTGGACGGCGAGCTGTTGAGGGAATTCCCGGTCATAACTACGGAATCTGCAGACAGAAAAGATGCCGGATGGTGTGCAGAGGTTCTTGTGAAGAAACTTCTGATGCAATAGGCAGCTATCCATTACGAAATCTTATATCCCCATAACGAACGGTAATTTCACAATCTTCCGCAGGAATGATACTATATAAGTGAAGAAAGAGGAATGAAGTTCACGATTAGGAGGTGTCATTATGGGAAACATTATAGGATGGGCTGTCGTAGCTGTAGCGGCGCTGTATGGAATATATATTGTAGTATCTGACAGAAAAAGGCACTTCTAGGCGGAAACAGACGGCGGAAATGACGGGAACAGGGGCTGCAAACTGTATGCTGATTACTATAGGCAGACAGTATGCGGCCCCTGTATATTCAGAGGAGGTTCTTCCTGACGTACTGGAGGAAAAGCTTCATGGCCGGGGAAAGGTCTTTGGACGAACGCAGGGCGATTCCTAAGTTGCGGTACGACTTAGGTACAAGCGGCCGGGTCACATAATCTCCGTGGTATAGTGACAGAAAAAGCTGAGGCATGATGCTGATGCCAAGTCCGTGTTCCACCATCGATGCGATAGAATAATCGTTCTTGCCGGTAAATTTAATGTCTGGCGTAATTCCTGCCTTTTCAAGCAGCGGATGTATATCCGCGTCATTGACCCGGTCGTATATGATAAACGGCTGGCTTTCAAACAGCTCGATCGGCACTTTCTCAAGCTCCGCAAAAGGGTGCCCCTTCGGAAGGACCGCAAGGAGGGGGTCCTGCTCTACGTGGATGAAATCATAGGTTTTATCCTTTTGAAAGCTTGTAAGGCCGATATCTACGGTGAAATCTTCCAGCCATCTGGCAATCTCCCCGCCGCTTCCTTCCATAATCTGAAATACGATACCCGGGTAGTCGGCCTGGAACCGGCGGATGATATCAGGAAGCCAGCGTATCGAACAGCTGACATAAGTTCCGACGCGTAACGTACCTTTTTTCAGGCCCTTCAGAAAAGAGATTTCCTGATTGACGGTCTCGTTGGAAAAGAGCAGCGCCCGGATAGACGGGAGCAGGGCCTCGCCCTCCGGCGTAAGGGATACGCCTTTGTGGCCTTTGTAGAACAGCGGGAAGCCGACCTCGGCCTCAAGCGACTTCATCATTTGCGTGATTCCGGACTGTGTATAGCCAAGCTTTTCACCCGCCTTTGTAAAGCTGCCGAGATGGATGGCGGTCAGCAGCACTTCACATTTTTTCAGATCCATAAGCCCTTTTTCCTTTCTTTTTTCTTCCGTTGTTATGTGCCTGATTTAATTATATAACAGATGGGACCGGAAAAGAAAGTTTTAAGGGTGGATTTTTCTCCGGATGCATGTATAATCTACAGTATACGTAAAAAGATATATGCCCCGCCCGTCGGGGATGAAGGAGGAGAGAAGATGTCTATAGAAAGAGTCAGAGATTATTTTCGGCAGTATGGCATGGAAGGACGGATCAGAGAGGTAGATGCATCCAGCGCTACGGTGGAGACGGCTGCCGCTGCCCTTGGATGCGAGCCGAAGCGTATTGCCAAGACGCTGTCGTTTTGTGCGGGGGAAGATATTATCCTAATAGTAGCTGCAGGTGATAGGAAGATAGACAATAAGAAGTACAAAGCACGGTTCGGCTGCAAGGCACAGATGCTGAAGGCAGAAGAAGTAGAACCCATCGTGGGCCATGGCGTAGGGGGAGTATGTCCCTTTGGCATTAATGACGGAATAGACGTGTACATGGATGTGTCGCTGAAAAGGTTTGACACCGTATTTCCTGCGGCCGGAAGCGGGAACAGCATGATTGAGCTCAGCATAGATGAGCTGGAGCAGTACGGAGGCAGCAGCGGATGGGTCGATGTGTGCAGAGAGCGCTGAGAGGCGGCCTCTGAAAAAGACATATGCCATCATTGCAAAATGTCAGGGATTCTTTTATAATAGCTTACAGGAAGAGTATTTTAAAAGCTGGCATTTTCTTCATATGGCATATAACTTGACGAAGGGAGGGAACAGTTGGTCCAATCAATTCTGACGTACCAAAGCAGTGCATCTGCACCGCTGTCCGGATAAGGCGACAGGCCTTTTCTGATGGAATCGCAGCCGCTTCTGGCAGAATCCACAATTAAATTCTTGGAGAGAGAAAAGCAGGAATATTCTTTCCGTCTTTTACCGATATTTTGTTGATTTTAATATTGACATTTCCCGGTAAGTATAATACTATATTAATCGAGGAACGAACATTCGTTCGACAATGAGAAGGAGAGCATATTATGGTAAGTGATGATAAGAAGAAAGCGCTCGATGCGGCGATATCGAAACTAGAGAAAGATTTTGGAAAAGGCACGGTCATGAAATTGGGTGATCCGGCAGCCCAGGTACAGGTAGAGACGGTGCCGACTGGTTCCCTCAGCCTTGACCTTGCTCTGGGGCTCGGCGGCGTCCCGAAGGGGCGTGTAATCGAGATATATGGACCTGAGTCAAGCGGTAAGACGACGGTGGCGCTCCACATGATAGCCGAGGTGCAGAAGCGCGGGGGGATAGCAGGCTTTATCGATGCAGAGCACGCGCTGGATCCTGTATACGCGGGCAATATAGGCGTCGATATTGATGAGCTGTACATATCACAGCCGGACAGCGGAGACCAGGCGCTCGAGATTACCGAGACGATGGTGCGCTCCGGCGCGATGGATATCGTTGTCGTCGATTCAGTGGCCGCGCTCGTGCCCAGGCAGGAGATTGAAGGCGATATGGGCGACAGCCATGTAGGGCTTCAGGCGAGGCTTATGTCCCAGGCGCTGAGGAAGCTGACACCTGTAATCAGCAAGTCAAACTGTGTCGTAATCTTCATCAATCAGCTGAGGGAGAAGGTGGGAATCATGTTCGGCAATCCGGAGACGACTACCGGCGGCCGTGCCCTTAAGTTCTATGCTTCTATCCGTATGGATGTCAGAAGGATAGAGACGCTGAAGCAGGGCGGAGAGATGGTCGGCAACCGGACGCGGGTCAAGATCGTAAAGAATAAGATTGCGCCTCCGTTTAAAGAAGCAGAGTTTGACATCATGTTCGGGAAAGGAATCTCCCGCGAAGGCGATATCCTGGATCTGGCCGCAGGCATCAATGTAATCAATAAGAGCGGCGCGTGGTATGCTTACAACGGCGATAAGATCGGACAGGGACGTGAAAATGCCAAGATGTATCTGGCGGAGCATCCGGATATGCTGGAAGAAGTAGAGGCCAGGATACGGGCGCATTATCATCTGGGAGCGGATGCCGCCGCGACGGCGGAAGAGGCCGTCCCGCAGGAAAGCAAGAAGAAAGAATCCAGGAAAAAGGATGAGGACAAGCAATAATGACAGTCACGAAGATAGAGCCTGTGACGAAGACGAGATACCGGATATATGTGGACGGACAGTTCGCCTTTATATTATATAAAGGCGAACTGTCCCGTTATCATATCGCGGAAGATGAGGAAATCACAGAAGAGACATACGAGACGATCCGGACGGAAGTGATCTTAAAGCGGGTCAAGCTTAAGGCCATGCATCTGCTGAACGACATGGACCGCACGGAGGGACAGCTCAGGACGAAGCTCGGGCAGGGCGGCTATACGGAAGATATGATTGACGCTGCCATAGACTATGTCAAGGCTTTTGGATATATCAATGACGACGCCTATGTGAGAAGATTCATAATGGGCAGAAAAGAGAGAAAGAGCAGACGGGAGATCAAAGCGGCGCTCAGCCAGAAAGGTATCCCGAAGGAACAGATCGATGCCGCCATGGAAGAGTGCTATGGACAAGAGGATTCCCAGGCGGCCATACGGAAGATACTGGAAAAGAAAAAGTATGACCCCGCCACCGCGCAAGACGCCGAAAAGCGCAGAATCATGGGCTATCTGACACGCAAAGGATTCAGCTATGATGACATCCGTCATGTAATACAAGTTTCTGAGTGGAATGCTTGACATCTTTGTGAAAACAGTATAAAATTTAAGTGTTGTATTTGTACAATGAAAATTTAATAAGGAGGTGCTCCTGTGCCGATAGGAATAGTAATTGCTGTAGCCGTGGTGCTTGTTATAGTAACAGCGGCAGTCAGTCATTTTGTTACGGTCTCCAATCTGAAGAAGAATGCAGAATCTAAGATTGGAAATGCGGAAAGCAAGGCCAGAGAAATTATTGACGACGCGGTGAAGACAGCCGAGGCCAAGAAAAAGGAGTCTCTCTTGGAAATTAAGGAAGAGTCTATCAAGAATAAGAACGAGCTTGAAAAAGAGACAAAAGAACGCAGGGCAGAATTGCAGCGTTACGAGAAAAGAGTCCTTTCCAAAGAAGAGGCACTGGATAAGAAGTCAGAGGCTATCGAGAAGCGTGAGTCAGGGTTTGCAGCAAAAGAAGAACAGCTTAAGCAGCGCGAAACGAAAGTGGAAGAGCTGAGTAAGCAGCGAGTACAGGAACTAGAAAGAATCTCAGGACTTACCTCCGAACAAGCAAAAGAATATTTGTTAAAAACTGTTGAAGAAGATGTTAAACATGATACCGCTAAGATGATCAAAGAATTGGAGACGCAGGCGAAGGAAGAGGCGGACAAGAAGGCGAAGGAATATGTTGTCACCGCTATCCAGAGATGCGCCGCAGATCATGTGGCGGAAACTACAATTTCGGTTGTACAGCTTCCAAGTGATGAAATGAAAGGAAGGATCATCGGAAGGGAAGGACGTAATATCCGCACCCTCGAAACGCTTACGGGCGTAGAGCTTATTATCGATGATACCCCGGAAGCCGTCGTCTTGTCAGGCTTCGATCCAATCAGGAGAGAGGTCGCAAGGATAGCGCTTGAGAAGCTGATTGTTGACGGACGTATTCATCCGGCAAGAATTGAGGAGATGGTAGAGAAAGCGCAGAAAGAAGTAGAGACGATGATTCGTGAAGAAGGAGAGGCGGCAGCTCTTGAAGTAGGCGTACATGGAATTCATCCTGAGCTCATCAGGCTTTTAGGACGGATGAAATTCAGAACGAGCTATGGGCAGAATGCACTCAAGCATTCTATCGAAGTTGCGCAGCTGTCAGGCCTTCTGGCGGGAGAAATCGGCCTTGACGTCAGAGTGGCGAAAAGGGCAGGTCTTCTGCACGATGTAGGAAAATCTATTGATCATGATGTGGAAGGCTCACATATTCAGATTGGAGTGGATCTCTGTAGGAAATACAAGGAATCTGCGACGGTCATCAATGCGGTAGAGGCTCATCACGGCGATGTAGAACCGGAAACTTTAATTGCATGTGTAGTACAGGCAGCTGATACGATATCGGCGGCAAGACCAGGTGCAAGAAGAGAAACAATTGAAACATATACAAACAGGTTAAAACAATTAGAAGATATCACCAATCAGTTTAAAGGTGTTGAGAAATCTTTTGCAATTCAGGCGGGTAGAGAGATTCGTGTAATGGTAGTTCCAGAGCAGGTATCTGATGCAGACATGGTATTGATGGCCAGAGATATAGCAAAGCAGATAGAGTATGAGCTAGAATATCCTGGGCAGATTAAAGTCAATGTAATCCGTGAGTCACGTGTTACTGACTATGCCAAGTAGAAGATAAATGTTGAAGGGAGCTGTCACGCTGAGCAATCAGCGTGACAGCTCTTTTTTTGTATCATAGGAAACTTCGTTCCCTTAGTTCTACCCTCGAGCATCTACTTTTCGGCCGGTGCATATGCAATCAATACGATGTCTTCTTCTGTCTGCTGCTTCAGCTTTTCCTGCAGTTCGTTGATTTCTTTTATACAGTCAGACGAGATATGGGCAATCTCATATTCATGTTCCATGGGAATCACCTCCACAGTTAGTATTGGCAGAACATTAGAAATTAAACGCTGTGCCAAAATATCACGCACGCTCCGCCTGAACTGGAATTTTCAATTTCGGCGGAGCCTCCAAGCTGTTCTGCAAGCTGCTTTACGATATAAAGTCCAAGCCCCGAATGTCCGCCTTTCGTGCTGCGGGCGATATCGCCTCTGTAAAATCTGTCAAACGCTTTCTGCAGATCCTGGCTGCCGAATCCAGGTCCGGAATCACAGATTCGATAACATACCCGCTCCTTTTCAAGCGATACATCTATCGTAATCCTGCCGCCCCGGGGTGTAAACTGCATGCTGTTGGATATGATATTGTCAATGATACGCGACAGCATTTCCGCATCCGTCCTGACGGGGGAGAGCAAGTCGCCGTGTATATCCAATGCCAGCTCGATGTCTTTGCAGCAGGACTGTAATCGATAATCCTGTACCTTTTGCGACAGCAGTTCCTGTATATCTATGGCGGTGGGCTGTGGCTGGATATCCGGCCGCTCCAGATCCGCCGCATCCTGCATTCTCTGGACGAGAGAGGCACTTTTTTCTGTGTTGGCCTTTATGACGGAAAGATAACGGTGCCACTTTTCGCTGTCGTCGGGAGTGCTGTCCAGCAGCGCATCCGTATATGCCAGAATGACAGAAAGAGGAGATTTCAAATCGTGGGCCAGAGCCTCTGTCATGAAGACTCGTTCCTGTTCCATATGCCATTGGGCGGACAACGAGCTTTTCAATTCCTCTTTCATATCAGAAAATGCGCTGCAGAGCCTGCCCAGCTCATTATCTGAATGATAGTCGATTTCAAAGTCAAGGTTCTTCTCCCGTATGTTCTTGGCAGCGTCGGTAAGTAGCCGAAGCGGGTAATTGATTTTCTCAGCCAGTATCCTGGAAAAAAGAAATGTAAAGCCGATAATATACATAAACGGTGAAAACAGAGCAATGCCTATAGCTACAGCGGTCAGACGTCCCCGGTCATTGGCGAACGTCATCTTGATCTGATAGGAGAGAAGCACAGCTCCTTCTATATTCCCGCCGGCCTCTGTAATAGGGACGGTATGGATATAATATCCGTCTCGGAAGATGGTTGTATTCAGGAAGCTGTCAAATAATTCGTCTCTCGTATCAAACAGCTTTTGCGAATGGGTACCATACAGGATATTGCCGTCATTATCTACGACCTGATAGGACATATCTTCCCCTCTTATGACACCTGCCAGATCAGCTCCGCCCTCCTGAACCAGGAGCTCTGTGCTCTTTTCCCGGACATATGCTTCGATGCCGGGAATCTGCCGCTCATAGTAATCGGCCGGGTATATATCTTTACCAAGCGACTTCGTGAACAGGTAATAAGCGAGGGCACAGGTAAGCGCGGACGCTGCCGCGCTGGCAGCTACGATCATGATGAGGGTCCGCCGGAAGAGGGGGGCAAATGATTCGTTTCTCATCCTAATTCTCCTCCTTGGTCATGCATTTTGTTCCATTTATATCCGATTCCCCAGACCGTTTGAATATACCCGCTGCCTGGTGCGGCGGTGGCAAGCTTTGACCGGATTCTTTTGATCCGTTCGACAACGGTTGCAGAATCGCCATCGGAATCAAACCCCCAGACTTTTTCATAAATCTGTTCTCTTGAAAAAACCTGCCCTGCATGGAGGGCCAGAAGTTCAACGATATCATACTCCCGTTTCGTAAGGGGCACGCTATTTCCATCTACGATGACCTCACGTTCCTTTATGCAGATGCACAGGTTACCGAAATACAGCTTCGAACGTCTGCCCTCTGTGTTGATATACTGGGACCGCGCTTCCCTGCGCAGGCTGGCCTCGATTCGGGCCATCAGTTCTCGCAGTCCGAAGGGCTTTGTGATATAGTCATCTGCGCCGATGGTCAGCCCTTTGACCTTATCGGCTTCTGATTGCTTTGCGCTCAGAAAGATGACCGGGCAGAGCACGTCATCACGGATTGCCCTGCAGACGTCAAAGCCGTCCCTTCCCGGCATCATAATATCGAGAATAATAAGATCCGGCTGCATTTTGGACAGTGCTATCCCCGTCTGCCCGTCATAGGCAGCCAGCACCTCATGGCCTTTGGCCTTCAGCTCTTCTTCAAGAAGCGTTACAAGGTCGACTTCATCGTCTATGATTAATATTTTACTCAAAACAGAACTCCTTTCCTGCTGGGCGGCATATGCCACGGTATCTGCTTACCCATATGTTTTCCTTCCTTCCCATATGTTAAACCATATGATTCCCCCTATCAAGAATAATGTGAGGCCGGCAGAGACTGCAGCCAGTCCGGCGGCCCCGGTTCGTGCCATCCCGGATATGACTGCCGAGGACGGCATGATTCCCCCGTCTTTGAGGAAACAGGCTCCAGGCAGCATCCCGAGCTTAACGGGCCACGTCCACGGGACGAGCGGCCATGCTGCTAAGCCCAGACGTGTGGGCCCGAGCAATGCCGCCATTAAGAGGCCGCATATGCTCATGCCGACAGACGCGCCCGTACCCCATAAGAAACTGACCCACAGATGAAGTGCCAGCAGTGGAAGTGAGCCGGCAATAGATAGGGCGGCCGCGGCTATGAACAGGCCAGGCGAAACATGGCCAGGCGACGCTATATTCATGCCTGCGCAGAAGGTCAGCACAGCGATAAGTGTACACGCAGACAGGCAGAAAAGAAGTAAAAGAAATTTTCCGAGATATAACCTGGCTCTCGGTATCCCTGTCGCTAAAAAGCTATTAAAATCTCCGGCCAGTTCTTCTGAGTGGACGACAGCACCTGAAAGGATGCCGGCGCCTACTGGAATGATGAATACCGTCCACAGCGTAAAAAAGCCCTCAAAGGCAAACTTCTGGGTAAATCCGGAGCGAACCGAAAGGTAGACAGCCGCGCAAGATGAGAATACGACAGGCATGCAAAAGGTAAACCAGCGGATAGCGGTCCGTTTCGTCTTAAGCCATTCTGATGATAAGAGCATCCACATCATTCTTCCCTCCTTTTAAACCATGCCGCAGTCAGAAACGAGACGACGAGAAATGCAGCGATTGACACTGCGATTCCAACTGGTATGACGGAAGCATCCAGCAGAGGGTTCCCCCTTTCCAATACCATACCGTTCGGGTGTACTCCGATGACAGGGCACATTAGTCTCATTGCCCAGCTCCATGGCACTGCAATCCAGTATGGCTGCGGTGCGGCCAGGATACCTACAGCCATTCCTGCAAATCCGATTCCCATGCTCAGGAAGATGCCTCCCTTTGTAGCAGCCCACAGCTGGAGCGGAATAAGTACAAGTGAAGTGATCCAGCAGAGTGCGCCTGCTGCAATAATCTGGCCGAAAGGAACAGAGCCGGACCCGGACAGCACACCCGCCATGACGGCCGAAATGGTCAATATGAGTGTAGAAAACAAGCTGTGGATGGACATAGCAGCGATTTTATCTGCCCATAGTGCCGCGGGCGGTACATCATGAGCACGAAGGGACCGGTAATTGCCGGATTTTTTTTCCTGCGCGGCTGCCAGTGCGGCAAATAACGCAAACCCAAGAGGCAGAAATGCCAGTGGCCACCAGTTGTATACGAGAGCGAGCAGGCTCTGCCACATCCAGCGGCTGTTCTCAGACAGCGGGTTTTTCATAAGCGTAGCATGCATTATCACCGCATATGCTGTGAAAAATAAGGGAATAAAGACAACGAGCCTACGCATAAATGTTCTTTTGTACTTTAGCATTTCTGATTTCAGTCCATGCATCTTTTCTGTCCTCCTTTGAGAATGACATCTGTGAAGAATTGCTCGAGATTCCTGCCGGGTGCCGGTGTGCCTTGGAACAAGAGCCGCCCTTTGTCGATGATTCCAATCGTGTCTGTAATCTGTGCGACCTCTGAGAGTATGTGGCTGGATAAGAGTACGGTAATGCCCTTATCAGGTAATGAGGCGATAAGCCCGCGCAGTTCCTGGATACCAAAAGGGTCAAGCCCGTTGGCAGGTTCGTCGAGAATGAGCAGCTCTGGTTCACTGAGCAGGGCTACGGCCAATCCGAGCCGCTGTTTCATTCCCATGGAAAATTGGGCGGCCCGTTTTTTGCCTGTACCTTTTAGATGGACGGTATCCAGCACTTCATCGATTTTTTCCTTTGGTATGCCAAGAAGCTTTGTATGCACAAGAAGGTTTTCTTTTGCCGTAAGGTTGCCGTACAAGGCGGGGGATTCGATCAGAGAGCCGATTCTCCCCAATACAGCCCTTTCCCAGGGCTTCCTGTTGAAGAGAATCTGTCCGGCGGATGGCCGGAGGAGGCCGACAAGCATTTTGAGTGTCGTAGATTTTCCTGCGCCATTCGGTCCGAGAAGCCCATAGATGCTGCCGCGCTCGATTTCCAGGGAAATATTGCTTACGGCCTGTTGGCTTCCATATCTTTTTGATAAATTTTTTGTTTCCAGAATGAAATCTTTCATGTCTGAACATCCTTTCTTTTATAAGTTGAATTCTGCTGCTTATCGAATGCTAGCACAAAAGAATAACATTTCTATAACGTTCCGGATTATCAGCGTTAAAAAAGTAACGTTTGACATTCTATACTGTAATAATTATAATTACAGTATGCGGCGGCATAATCGTTGCAATATAAGTCAAAGATATGGAGGCTGCGATGGAAAAAGGAAATAAGAAGTTACAAGATGAAGCATATGGGGAGAAGACATCAGATGTCTGGAGAGAGGGGTATGTCGGAACCTACGCGTCTGACAAGAGCAGAGGGGTATATCGTTTTATGGTCAACCTCAATAACGGACGCATGACAGAACCGGAACTGCTATATGAAGCACACAATGCAAAATGGGTGTCCCTGGCAGGGGATATGCTTGCTTTTCCTACGGAGCGGCAAAACAGGGCAGGAACATGCTTTGCAAGCCTTACGGATAAGGGGGCAAGCTTTGTAGGAGAGATACTGGAGGAGAAAGACACGCCGTGCTTCATCCTGCAGGAGGGAGCCTTCGCATATACGGCCAACTACCATGATGGCACGGTCATGATATACCATATGGGACAGGAAGGACCTGAAGCTGCAGGCAGGATTGAAAATGGAGAGGAGGCAGGCTGCCATCAGATTATGTTACATGGGCCATATGTGATGGTTCCCTGTCTGACGCAGCATCGCATCCGGCTGTTTGACCGGACAGATGGTTTCCGCTCGTGCGGCGCTGTCCGGTTCCCGGATGGAAGCGGGCCGAGGCACGGAGTGTTTAACGCGTCACATACGCTGCTGTATGTGGTGAGCGAATGGAGCAATGAGCTGTTCATATTTGAAGTGAAGGAGGATACGTTTCTGTTACGCCAACAGTTAACGATACTTCCCGAAGATACACAAAGCGGGAGAAGGAAGCAGGCTGCGTCTGCCGCGGCAGTACGTCTTACGGAAGATGAAAGGTTTTTGTATATATCCATTCGGGGGCTGAATCTTCTGGCTGTGGTGGATGTCGGCGGGAGCAGCGCGGCGGTGCTTCAACATGTGCCATGTGGCGGAGATCATCCAAGGGATTTTGTCCTGACGGAAGACGAAAGGTTTCTTCTCGTTGCAAACCGTTTTTCGGGAGAGGTAGTCAGTTTGGAAAGAGACAGGATGAGCGGCAGGATCATTGGAATCCGAAGCCGTATCAGCATGCCGGAGGGAGTTGCTCTGGCGATAAGGCAAGGCAGTGAATCGATGAAGGAGGAAATGTGATGCAGATAACAGAGATAGGAGTCATCGGCCTGGCGGTTATGGGAAGAAGTATTGCCCTAAACATGGCGGACCATGGATTTAAAGTAGGCGGATATAACAGGAGCGGCAAAGTGACGGACGAGGTGGTTAAGGAGTACCCGCATGAGAACTTTATACCTTTTTATGATATGGAGTCGCTCGTCGCGTCCCAGGAGCGTCCGAGACGGTTCCTGATTATGGTGAAGGCAGGAAAGCCGGTCGATATGGTAATCGAACAGCTCGTTCCTCTGCTGGATGAAGGAGACATGATACTGGACGGAGGGAACTCATTTTTTGAGGATACGAGAAGGCGTGAAAGAAGTCTGAAGTCGAAGGGCATCTATTACTTTGGCACCGGCGTATCAGGGGGAGAGCACGGCGCGCGTTTCGGCCCTTCCATCATGCCGGGGGGAGAGGAGTCCGCCTACAGCCACATCGCCCCGGTGCTGGAAGCGGTCGCGGCCAAAGCCAAAGGGGAACCATGCTGTGCTTACATGGGTCCGGACGGTGCCGGTCATTATGTAAAGATGGTGCATAACGGGATAGAGTATGCGGATATGCAGCTCATAGCGGAAGCCTATCTGCTGCTGAAATACGCCGGAGGTCATACGAATGAAGAGCTCGCGGCTATCTTTGAAGAGTGGAACGAAGGGGAGCTGAAGAGCTACCTGATTGAGATTACGGCCAGGATATTCCGGGAAGCAGATGATTATGCCCAAGGGGAGCTGGTGGATCATATACTTGACAGCGCGGGGCAGAAGGGTACCGGCCGTTGGACCAGCCTGGAGTCGCTTAGGCAGGGAGTGAACGTATCTATGATTACGGCAGCCTGCAACGCTAGGATCATGTCCAACAGGATAGAAGAGAGAAAGGCAGCGCAATCGTTGATTAACGGTTCTCAGAACAGGCCTGCTGTGGATAAAGGGACATTTGCCGATATGGTCAGGAAGGGTCTCTATACTGCGAAAATCGTCGCATATGCCCAGGGGTTTGACCTGCTCAGACATGCCTCTGCGGAGTATGGGTGGAATCTCAATTACGGAAGGATTGCGTCCATATTCCGTGCCGGGTGCATTATACAGGCCCAGTTCCTCGATGAGATAACAAAAGCATTTGACAAGGATTCGGAACTTACGAACCTGATGCTGGATTCTTATTTTCTGGAAGGTATCAACCGGGGGAAGGAGGGCCTTCAGAATATCCTGTGCCTTGGCATCCAGAACGGGATCCCGCTGCCGGCTATGAGCCAGGCGGAAGCTTACATCGATGCATTCAGAGGGATGCCGGTGGGGGCGAATCTCATCCAGGCCCAGAGGGATTGCTTTGGCGCCCACACATTCGAAAGAACAGACCGGGAAGGCATTTTCCATCACGACTGGGGGCAGGACAATGAATAAGGAGCAGACATTTACCATTTTCGGCGGTACCGGGGACCTGACGTTCCGTAAGCTGATACCGGCGCTCTATAATATGGCGGCTGCGGATAATGAGCAGCTCAACGGGCAGATTGTCATTATAGGAAGAAGAGACTATACGAGCGAGGAGTACCGGAAGCTGGCGGGAGAATGGGTTGAGAGATTTGCCCGTCTTTCCTACAGGGAGGAGATTTACAAAGAGCTGGCAGAGCGTATCGTCTATTACCGCATGGACTTTACGGATGAAGAGGAATATAAAGGGCTGGACGAGTTCTACAGAGCATCAGGTGCCGGCGGCCATATCTTTTATTTCGCCGTGGCGCCCCGCTTCTTCGGTACGATAGTAAAAGGGCTCAAGGCCGTCCATGGCGCCGGCAGCGGCAAGGTAGTCATCGAGAAGCCGTTCGGGGAGAATCTTAAGGCGGCAGAAGAGCTGAATATCATGATGGAAGCATTTTTCCAGCCGGACCACATATACAGGATTGACCATTATCTTGGAAAGGAGATGGTCAGGAATATCCAGACGATTCGGTTTGCCAACCCTATCTTCAGCAATATATGGGATGCAGATCATATTGAATGCATTCAGATATCTGCCCTTGAAGAGGTCGGCGTCGAGACACGGGGCGGTTATTATGATCACAGCGGTGCGCTGAAAGATATGATGCAGAACCACCTGTTCCAGATACTCACGATAGTTGCGATGGATCGTCCCCAGGGACCTGGGGTGGAAGAGATGCACGGGGAGCAGATGAAAGTGCTTCAAGCGCTCGCCCTGCCGGAAGATGCCACCAAAAGCGCGGTGCTCGGACAGTACAGAGGATACCGGAGCGAGAAGGCCGTGGCTGCCCATTCTGCCACAGAGACATATGCCGCGCTTCGTCTCTTCGTGGAGAATGACAGGTGGAGAGGGATGCCGTTCTATATCCGGACGGGGAAGAAGCTTACGAAGCGGGAGATGCAGGTGGCAGTCGTATTTAAGAGTCCCGTACCGGGCGTGCCGCAGAACATCCTGAATATTAAGATTCAGCCGACGGAAGGCGTATATCTGCAGTTCAATATAAAGAGGCCTGGCGAGCTGGATGAGATTATCCAGGCGAAGATGGACTTCTGCCAGAGCTGTTCGTATATCAACCAGATGAATACGCCGGAGGCGTATGAGAGGCTGATTGGCGCATGCATCCGCGGGGAGCGGTCCTGGTTTTCCCAGTGGGACCAGGTCGAGACGAGCTGGAACTATGTAGATGCCTTACGGGAACGGTACGTTAGCCAGCGGCTTCCTGTATATGCGTATGAGCCCGGCAATGCAGGACCGGACGAGGCGGACAGGATGCTGGAGCGTTATGGCCATGCATGGTTTGACTGACCGGACAGAGGGATATTAGCGGGAAATATGCGCATAATGCAGGATTGGAACGATAAAATTGCAAAAACGTCATGAGAGACTTGGAATAATGCCGTTGTAAATGACAAAAAGAATATTATGGAAATTAATCTTGCAAATCGACGTATCTTATACTATAATGATTTACTAGAATGTGAAATAAAATATGAAAAAGATAGGATGGATGGAACAATGGCGTTGACATTATCAGAAAAGGCGGCTAGGGTAAAGCCGTCATCAACACTTGCGATTACTGCGAAAGCGAAAGCGATGAAGGCAGAAGGCATTGATGTGGTAGGATTTGGAGCTGGGGAACCGGATTTTAATACACCGGATAATATTAATGAGGCTGCGATTGATGCCATCCGGTCTGGATTTACAAAATATACCCCTGCCTCCGGGACAGAGGAGCTGAAAAAAGCAGTGAGCAGGAAATTCCAGGACTTTAACGGTCTTGATTATGCAGCGAACCAGATCGTCGTGAGCAACGGGGGAAAACATTCGCTTACGAACATTTTCCAGGCAATCACGAATCCGGGAGACGAAGTCATCATTCCGGCGCCGTACTGGCTGACATACCCGGAGATTGTCAAGCTGTGCGACAGCATCCCGGTTGTCATCTACGGCACGAAAGAGTCGGGGTATAAGGTGACGGCAAAGCAGATTGAAGGAGCCATTACGAATAAGACGAAGGCTCTCATATTGAATACGCCGAACAACCCGACCGGCATGGTATATTCGGAGGCAGAGCTGCGTGCCATCGCGGACGTGGCAGTGAGAAACGATATCTATGTGGTTGCAGATGAGATGTATGAGAATCTAATCTACGGGGAGAAGAAGCATGTGAGCATCGCATCACTCGGTGAAGAAATCTATAAAAGGACGATCACTTGCAGCGGATTGTCCAAGAGCTATTCTATGACAGGATGGAGGATTGGCTATACCGGTTCCAGCGTGGAGATTGCGAAGCTTATGGGAAGCATCCAGAGCCATCAGACATCCAACCCGAACTCTATCGCCCAGAAAGCGGCGCTTGAGGCGCTGGAAGGCCCTCAGGACGCAGTGGATGCTATGCGTGAGGAATTTGATGCCAGAAGAAAATATATGTATGGACGCATCCAGAACATGCCTCTGCTGGACTGTCTGGAGCCGGAGGGAGCATTCTATACGTTCGTGGACTTTACAAATGTTCTGGAGAAGTCTTACAAAGGCGTCCGTATCGGAACAGCGTCCCGTGCGGCAGAAATTCTGATTGAAGATTACCGTGTGGCCGTCGTTCCGTGCCAGGATTTTGGATTTGACAATTTTGTGCGCCTGTCCTATGCTATATCCATGGAAAGCATAGAGAAGGGGCTGAACCGGATTGAGGAATTCGTATCTTCTCTATAGGCTGTATAGAAAGTGAAGAGGCAGGCGGTATTATGAGCGGAGAAGTCAGAAGGACGAAGAGGGAACTTGTGTATGAAGGGGCTATCCTTAAGGTGTATCAGGATACGATGGAATTTGCCAACGGCAACAGCGCCAGGTGGGACTATATCCATCACGTAGGGGCGGCTGCCATCGTGCCTGTTCTGGACGACGGCAGGATACTTATGGTGCGGCAGTACAGAAATGCCCTGGAGCGGGATACGCTGGAGATACCGGCGGGGAAGCTGGATGCAGCAGGGGAGCCGGGAATCGAGTGCAGCAGAAGGGAGCTGGAGGAAGAGACCGGCTACCGGGCGGGAACGCTCGACTGGCTCATCACGATACGCCCTACGGTAGCCTACTGTGACGAGCGTATCGAGATATTCGTGGCGAGAGGCCTGACAGCGTCAAGACAGAACCTGGATGAGAATGAGTATGTGGATGTCAGGCCATATGAGCTCAGTGAGTTAAAAGAGATGATTTTTGACGGAAGGGTAGAAGATTCCAAAACCGTGGCGGCGCTGCTGGCATATGAATCCAGATACCTCCGGTGACGTAAGCGCCATGGCCGCCGTCTGAGGCTAAGCGGACATAAAATAAGAATATATCGGAAGACCCGGCATATAATGAAGTATCTTGACAAGAGGAGGAGTATTTGTGAGGATACGGGAAAACAAGAAGTATTTTGTTTTATTTTGTATGCTGGGTTTTTTGATTGGTATCTTGTATGCGAACATAGTGTCGAAGGATTACATAACAAGCATGGGAATCTTCAATGATTTCTTTTTGAACCAGTATGCCCAGACGGATATAGGTATGGCAGAATATGCCTGGTATATCATACGGATACGTATGATGCCGGTCATCCTGCTTTTTGCACTGGGATGTACGAGATTCAGGAAAGGGGTCGTCGTGGCATTTCTGCTTTGGACAGGCTTTTCCTGCGGTATGATAATGACGTCCGCCATCATGAAGATGGGGGTGAAGGGAATCGTGCTGTGCCTGCTTGCCATGACTCCGCAGTTCGCATTTTATATCGCCGGATATGTTGTACTGCTCTGGTACCTGTTTTCCTATCCGCAATCCAAGTGGAACCTGACTAAGACAGTCTGCTTCCTGCTTCTGCTTGCGCTTGGTATTGTCCTTGAGTGCTATGTCAATCCTGTGCTGATGAAGATGTTCCTGAAGACTTTGTGAGTTTAGTGAAGCAGACGCCGCTGAGGAGGTATGGGACAGATTCTCCGTCCCTCCTGCTTATACCTGCGCATCTGTCCCATACCTCCCCAGCGGCTGTCTACTTTACTGGCACGGGCGAAGGCGGCTGTGTAGCGCTGTGGGCTGATGGAAAGACTTTGGCTGTTTAAGCATAGTGATAAGGGGCTAATCAGGTTGATAACCTTAGTTGAAAGTGATTGTCATGAAGAAGAGCCGGAATCAGGCAGGGGATGTTATGTGATATAACATCCCCTGCCTGATTCCGGCTCTTCTTGCAGCAACGGCCATCCGCTGGCCAGTAACGCCACACAGCCGTCCTCGCCCTTGCCAAGTGAAGTAGATAGCGGGCGGGGAGCCGGGTGGGAGATGCGCAGGTGTAAGCGGAAGAGGCGTAGAATCCTTTCCGTAGCCCTTATCCTGCGGGATGCAAGCCGCTATCGGCGCACATTCCGCAGGGTTAGGGATACGTGAAATAGTCAGAGCCTCGTACGCATCGGAGCAGATGCCACCCGGCTCCCCGCCCGCAGCCTAATTTACTATACACACTTTTTCCTGCGGATTGCCAGATAATAATACAGGTAGAGGATGCAGAACAGGAAGATGCAGAGCTGGCTTGCCAGCAGTCCCCACAAATAGCCCCGGATTCCATATATCGGAATCAGGAGGAGCACGCTTCCGATTCGGATGAGCAGGCCGACGGCGTTGATAACGAAGGAAAGTGTCGTCTTGCCGATACCGTTGATGATGCTGATAAGGGTGTTGTCTGTGTAGAGGAATGGGCATATCCATGCAAGGGTGACGATGAAGCTTCCGGCCGCCGGGCTGTGGAACAAGAAGGAACCTATCCAGTTGCCGGTCAACAGCAGAAGGGCGCAGCAGCCGCTTCCAAGCAGTACGCAGCAGGAAACGACTTTCTTAATAATGGCGGACATCTCCCTCTGGTTATCGAGCGCCTGTATCTCTGCCACGGTCGGAAGGAGCATGGTGGAGATGGAATTGGTAATGGCGGAAGGAAACAAGATGCAGGGGAGGGCCATACCGGTCAGTACCCCATATGTACTGAGAGCTGCTTTGTTCGTCATTCCATATGCCTGCAGTCGAAGCGGAATGGAGATAGCCTCCACGCTCTGAAGGACATTGAGGAGCACCCGGCTTCCGGTGAGCGGAATGGACAGGAAGAGAAGCTCTTTCATATTCCTTCCGAAAGAGGGGAGGGCAGGCCGTATCTTTTGCATGGACATGGATTTACCTGTGACAGCCTTCAGACAGAAGAGCGAGGAGATGACTTCCCCGGCAATCAGACCCGTCACTGCGATGGAGATGCCGAAGGTGACACCATTTTTCTGTCCGAATACATAGATGAGATAGACGGACGTGATTCTGGCCACTTGTTCGATGAGCTGTGACGTGGCAGGCACTCCCGTCATCTTCAGACCGAAATAGTAGCCGCAGATACAGCTGTGGACTGCAGCGAATGGAAATGCATAGGACAGGATGACGAGCAGCTCGGCGCAGCGGTCGTCTTTCAGGAAGGCCGATGAGATGAACCACGCATACTTCTGCAGCAGCATTGTAGTGATACACGAAATTATGACAGTAAATACGATACTCGTATACAATAATTCTCTGGCTTCTTTTTCCTGTCCAAGTGTGGTGCGCTTGGCAACACAGCGGGACAGGGCTATTTCAATTCCGGCGGAAGTAAGTGAGAAGCATAAGGCATAGATGGGGAAAATGAGCTGATAGAGCCCGACGCCTTCTTCGCCGAAAGTATGGCTCAGAAAAACCCGGTAAAAAAAGCCCATGAACCTGGTGGCAAAACCGGTGAGGGTAAGGATGAAAGTTCCTTTGATAATGGCACGTTTTCTGGACATAATTAACTCCTATAGGATATCGTTATAAGATATTCAGGATATATGCTTGACAGAACAGATTTAAAAGTGTTATTCTACAGAAAGATAAATCCCAGTAAAATACTAGGAATTAAAGAAGAAGGTGATAGCATGAAGCTTTCTACAAAGGGGAGATATGGCCTGCGGGCTATCATAGATCTGGCCAGATATGCGGAGGCGGAGCCTGTCTCTATCAGCAGCATAGCGGCGAGGCAGGAGATATCAGAGCGGTATCTTGAGCAGCTCGTCGGCCTGATGAAGAAGGCGGGGCTTGTAAAAAGCATCCGGGGTGCCGGAGGGGGCTATGTGCTGGCGCGGGATATGAAAGACATATCTGTCGGTGATGTGCTGCGTGCACTGGAAGGCAGCCTTGAGCCGGTGAAATGTGCCGCATTCTACGCGGAAGACGGCTGTATGGCGTCGGACGGCTGTGTGACAAAATATGTATGGCAGAAGATCAATGATAATATCAACCGGACGGTGGATGAAATCAAATTGGATGAATTGGTTCTGGAGAGCAGGCGTGTCAATCCGCAGGGAGAATGTGCCAATCCCCAGTGCAATAAATAAAGACTTAAGGAGGAAGAACATATGGGACAGTTTATATATTTGGATAATGCTGCGACGACAAAGACGGCGCCGGAGGTAGTGGAGGCGATGCTTCCTTATTTTACAGAGAAGTTCGGCAATCCATCCAGCGTGTATGGATTCGCCTCAGCGAACAAAGAAGTCATAACGGCACAAAGGGATATCATTGCAGACGCGCTTGGCGCCAAGAGCAATGAAATCTACTTTACGGCCGGAGGTTCGGAGGCGGATAACTGGGCGCTGAAAGCGGCGGCTGAAGCATATGCGGACAAGGGGAAACATATCATCACGACAAAGATAGAGCACCATGCGATTCTCCACACCGGAGAATATCTTGAGAGCAAAGGGTTTGATGTGACGTACCTTGATGTAGACGAAGATGGCATCATAAGGCTGGAAGAGCTGAAAAGCGCAATCCGTCCGGATACCATCCTTATATCGGTCATGTATGCCAACAATGAGATAGGGACGGTTCAGCCGATTAAGGAAATTGGGGAGATTGCCCATGAACACGGCATATTGTTCCATACAGATGCGGTACAGGCATTCGGACAGATACCCGTCAATGTTGACGAGTGCCATATAGATATGCTGAGTGCCAGCGGGCACAAGCTGAACGGACCCAAAGGAATCGGCTTCCTGTATATACGAACAGGTGTAAAGATACGTTCTTTTGTCCACGGCGGGGGCCAGGAGAGGAAGAGACGCGCGGGGACGGAAAATGTTCCGGGAATCGTTGGTCTCGGAACAGCAGTCAGCCGGGCCATCAGAACAATGGAAGAGCGAAGTGCAAAAGAAAGTGCGCTCAGAGACTATATGATAGAGCGTGTGGAAAAGGAGATTCCATACTGCAGGCTGAACGGCCACAGGAAGCACCGCCTTCCGAACAATGCCAATTTCAGCTTCCGCTTCATTGAAGGAGAGTCCCTGCTGATAATGCTGGATATGAAGGGCATCTGTGCGTCGAGCGGCTCCGCCTGCACGTCAGGTTCTCTCGACCCATCTCATGTGCTGCTGGCTATCGGTCTGCCGCATGAGATAGCTCACGGTTCGCTGCGGCTGACATTGAGCGATGAGACGACAAAGGAAGATATCGATTATGTTGTCGACAATCTGAAAGAGATCGTGGAACATCTCAGAAAGATGTCCCCGCTCTATGAAGATTTTGTAAAGAAAAATTCTTAAAACGTACGAACAAGGAGGAAGACAGACATGTACTCAGAAAAAGTGATGGATCATTTCCAGAACCCGCGTAACGTGGGAGAGATAGATGGAGCAAGCGGTGTCGGAACCGTAGGGAACGCGAAATGTGGGGATATCATGAGGATGTATCTTGACATCGATGAAAATCATATCATCCGTGATGTGAAATTCAAGACGTTCGGCTGTGGTGCGGCCGTCGCCACAAGCAGTATGGCAACAGAGCTGGTCAAGGGCAAGACGATAGAAGAGGCGCTGAAGGTGACGAACAAGGCTGTCATGGAAGCGCTGGACGGACTGCCGCCGGTAAAGGTGCACTGCTCCCTGCTTGCGGAAGAAGCAATCCACGCCGCGCTCTGGGATTACGCCGAAAAAAATGATATCAAGATAGAAGGGCTGGAGAAGCCGAAATCAGATATCCATGAGGATGAAGAAGAGGAAGAAGAAACATATTAAGTGAAGGTGTCGGTATGGATAAGAAAAAAGTTGTCGTAGGGATGTCGGGAGGCGTAGATTCTTCTGTCGCCGCTTATCTTCTGAAGGAGCAGGGCTACGATGTCATCGGTGTCACGATGCAGATATGGCAGGACGAGGAGCGTGCGGTACAGGAAGAAAACGGAGGCTGCTGCGGGCTGAGTGCTGTGGATGATGCAAGAAGGGTAGCGGCCCGCCTGGAAATTCCGTACTATGTGATGAATTTCAGACAGGAGTTCAAAGAGCAGGTTATCGACTATTTTGTGGAGGAATATACGCACGGGCGTACGCCGAATCCGTGTATCGCCTGCAACCGGTATGTGAAATGGGAGTCTCTCCTTAAAAGAAGTATGGATATCGGGGCAGATTATATCGCTACCGGTCATTATGCGAGAATCGACCAGCTTCCAAACGGAAGATATGCGCTGCAAGTGTCGGCCACAGCGGCAAAAGACCAGACATATGCGCTTTACAACCTGACGCAGGAGCAGCTTAGGCACACGCTGATGCCGGTCGGCATGTATGACAAAGAGGAGATAAGGAAGATTGCCTGTGGCCTCGGCCTCACGGTGGCAGATAAGCCGGACAGCCAGGATATCTGCTTCGTTCCGGACGGCAATTATGCTTCGTTTATTGAAAAGGAGACCGGTACAAGTGCCCGGACCGGGGACTTCGTCACTTCCGACGGTACCGTGCTTGGTACGCATAAAGGAATCATCCACTATACAGTAGGGCAGCGCAGAGGCCTGGGACTGTCTCTTGGACATCCGGCCTTCGTACTTGAGATACGTCCTGAGACGAATGAAGTTGTCGTAGGGAGCAATGAGGAAGCCATGTCTCTCTATGTAAGGGCAAACCGGGTGAACTTTATGTCCGTCAGCAGCCTGTCGGAGAAAAAGAGAGTATGGGCCAAGATTCGTTATAACCACAGAGGTGCATGGTGTACGGTGGAAGAGACAGGGACGGATGAGATATTATGTACATTTGAAGAGCCCCAGCGGGCCATCACCCCGGGACAGGCAGTCGTGCTCTATGACGGGGACCATGTCCTCGGGGGCGGAACAATTATAGGAGATGAGTAGGAAGATTATGAGAGCAGATGTTCATATGCATACATCATTTTCACATGATTCCAAGGCGGCACCGGAGGAGATGATACTCGGAGCCATAGACAGAGGCCTTGAGATGATATGTTTCACGGACCATTACGACAAAGACGAGATGGAATGGGGAGAAGAAAGCATCTTTGACCCGGAAGAATATTTTAACGTACTGCGGCCTCTTCAGGAAAAGTACAGAGGAAGGATTGACATACGTATCGGAGTGGAGCTCGGCCTCCTTCCATATCTGGGGGACTACTACAGAGCATTTACGGCCAGATATCCCTTCGACTTTGTGATCGGTTCTGTGCACAGCGTCGAATCCACTGACCCGGCAGCCGGGAAGTTGTTTGAAGATAAGACGGATGAAGAGGCATACCGGAGTGCATTTACGGAGATACTGACAGATATCCGTGCCTATCAGGACTATGACGTGCTCGGACATCTGGATTATGTGGTCCGTTACGGGGCAGGCAGAGAAAAGGCATACGTGTACGATACATTTGCTGATATTATTGATGAGATACTCAGACAGCTGATCGCTGACGGGAAAGGGTTGGAACTGAACACGGCAGGACTCAAATACGGCCTTCCGTTCGCCCATCCGCACCCGGATGTACTGAAACGTTACCGTGAACTTGGCGGAGAGATTATCACCATAGGTGCAGATGCCCATTGTCCGGAGCATATCGCCTATGACTTCCAAAAGGCAGAAGATATCCTGAAATCATGCGGCTTCAAATATTATACAGAATTTTCCGGCAGGACGCCTGTTTTTAAGCAACTTCCATAAAAATGGTAAAAGCCCTTGAATTTTTGTATCAAATTTAGTACAATTATAAACGGTTGATGATTCTTTAACGATGTTAAAGAGTTTCAAAAATAAAGGCTGTGTAACAGTTAATAAACAAACTTTAGGAGGAATTAATCATGGCAGTAAAAGTAGCGATTAATGGATTCGGGCGTATCGGACGTCTTGCATTCAGACAGATGTTCGGGGCAGAAGGGTATGAAGTAGTAGCAATCAACGACTTGACATCTCCAAAAATGTTAGCTCACTTGTTAAAATACGACTCTTCACAGGGGAAATATGCTTTGGCTGACAAGGTGGAATCTACGGATGATTCAATCATCGTAGACGGCAAAGAGATCAAGATTTACGCTAAAGCGAATGCCGAAGAACTTCCATGGGGAGAAATCGGAGTGGACGTTGTTCTTGAATGTACTGGATTCTATACATCAAAAGAAAAAGCATCTGCACATGTGAAAGCAGGAGCAAGAAAAGTCGTTATCTCAGCACCTGCCGGAAACGACCTGCCAACTATCGTATATAATGTAAACCACGACATTCTGAAACCGGAAGATACCGTTATCTCCGCAGCTTCCTGTACGACAAATTGTCTTGCACCTATGGCGAAGGCGCTGAACGACCTTGCGAAGATCAAATCAGGTATCATGTGCACGATTCACGCGTACACAGGTGATCAGATGACACTTGACGGCCCTCAGAGAAAAGGCGATCTCAGAAGATCCCGCGCAGCTGCTTTGAATATCGTTCCGAACAGCACAGGTGCTGCAAAGGCTATCGGCCTCGTTATTCCGGAACTGAACGGCAAGCTGATCGGTTCTGCACAGCGTGTTCCGACACCTACAGGATCTACGACTATCCTGACAGCAGTAGTAGACGGAACAGTTACAGTTGACGATGTAAACGCAGCTATGAAAGCAGCAGCTACAGAATCCTTCGGATATAACACAGATGAAATCGTATCCACTGACGTTATCGGTATGAGATATGGTTCACTCTTTGATGCTACCCAGACAATGGTACTGCCTTTAGATAACGGAACAACAGAAGTACAGGTCGTATCCTGGTACGACAATGAGAATTCTTACACAAGCCAGATGGTAAGAACAATCAAATACTTCTCTGAATTAGCATAAATCTGCTTTAAGACTCACAAAGGGGTCCGGTCTATATTGGGCCGGATTCCTTTTAAATTATCAGAATATTGAGGGAATTTTCATAGGGGTCAGACCCCTATGCCCTAAAGGGGTCTGACCCCTATGAAAAAGGAGGCCATCATATGCTTAATAAGAAATCAGTGGATGATATCAATGTAAAGGGAAAAAAGGTACTTGTCAGATGTGACTTCAACGTGCCGCTTATCGACGGCAAGATTACGGATGAGAACCGTCTTGTGGCGGCGCTGCCGACGATAAAGAAGCTGGCTGCGGATGGGGGCAGGGTGATTCTGTGCTCGCATCTTGGCAAACCGAAGGGAGAGGCGGTTCCTTCTCTTTCTCTTGCCCCGGTCGCTCTGCGCCTGAGCGAGCTGCTTGGACAGGAAGTGAAGTTTGCCGCTGACCCGGAAGTGGTAGGGCCGAATGCGAAAGCTGCCGCTGCAGAGATGAAGGACGGCGACATCATACTGCTTGAAAATACACGCTACAGGGCGGAGGAGACGAAGAATGGCGAGGCATTCTCCAAGGACCTTGCGTCACTGTGCGACGTGTTTGTCAATGACGCGTTTGGTACCGCACACAGGGCACACTGTTCTAATGTAGGCGTTACCCGGTTCGTAGATACGGCTGTCGTAGGTTATCTCATGCAGAAAGAGATCGATTTCCTCGGCAACGCGGTCAACAACCCTGAGAGACCGTTTGTCGCCATCCTGGGTGGGGCAAAGGTTTCCAGCAAGATATCCGTTATCGAGAATCTGCTGGACAAGGTTGACACCTTGATCATCGGAGGGGGAATGTCCTATACATTCAGCAAGGCGCAGGGCGGAAGCGTCGGCAAATCTCTCCTCGAGGAAGATTATTGTGATTATGCGATAAAGATGCTGGACAAGGCGAAGGAGAAAGGCGTCAAGCTGCTCCTTCCTGTAGATACGGTCATTGCAGATGACTTTTCTAACGATGCAAATTCCAAGGTTGTCAAGGCAGGAGAGATTCCGGCAGACTGGGAAGGGCTTGACATAGGACCTGAGACAGCCGCCATGTTCTCAGAAGCGGTAAAAGATGCAAAGACCGTGGTATGGAACGGACCGATGGGATGCTTTGAGATGCCTAACTTCGCTAAAGGTACAGAAGAGGTTGCAAAGGCCCTTGCAGACACGGACGCCACGACGATTATCGGTGGCGGAGATTCCGCTGCAGCGGTAAACCAGCTCGGATACGGTGATAAGATGTCACATATATCAACCGGCGGCGGAGCTTCGCTTGAATTCCTGGAAGGCAAGGAACTGCCGGGAGTAGCCGCGGCAAATGATAAATAGATTCTTTTGCAGATAAATTATATAAAATAGGAGATAAAAAGATGGCAAGAAGAAAGATTATAGCTGGAAACTGGAAGATGAACAAGACACCAAGCGAGGCAGTTGCGCTTGTGGAGGAATTGAAGCCGCTCGTGGCTAACGATGATGTGGACGTCGTGTTCTGCGTGCCCGCTATCGATATCATACCTGTCGTAGAGGCTTGCAAAGGAACGAACATTCAGGTTGGGGCAGAGAACATGTATTTTGAAGAGAGCGGCGCCTACACAGGTGAGATCGCTCCTGCAATGCTCACGGACGCAGGCGTATCATATGTAGTTCTCGGACACTCTGAGAGAAGAGAATATTTTGCGGAGACGAGCGAGACGGTTAATAAGAAGATGCTGAAGGCATTCGAGCACGGAATCACCCCTATCATGTGCTGTGGCGAGACGCTTGAGCAGAGGGAGCAGGGCGTTACGATGGATTTCATCCGCCAGCAGGTTAAGGTCGGATTCCTGGGAGTTACGGCAGATCAGGCAAAGACGGCCGTCATCGCTTACGAGCCGATCTGGGCCATCGGTACAGGCAAGACGGCCACGACAGAGCAGGCGCAGGAAGTATGTGCAGGAATCCGTTCATGTATCGCTGAGATTTATGATGAAGCTACAGCAGAGGCTGTCCGTATCCAGTACGGCGGTTCTGTCAATGCCGCTACGGCACCGGAACTGTTCGCCCAGGCGGATATCGACGGCGGCCTTGTTGGCGGGGCTTCCCTCAAGGCAGACTTCGGGAAAATCGTAAACTACAAATAAAGAAAGCGGGAGCCGCAGGAAGCAGATTCCTGCGGCTTTTCCCTTCCCGGCTGCATGTCACGAGACGGACGATGCCCCGATAAGATCCTGTGGGGCCAAACGATATAAAGTTGACAGGATGCCTTGAAAGATGTAGCTAAATCATGTAAAATTAGACTTTGGAAAAGAGTAAATAGTAGGAGATGAATTATGAGTAAAAAACCAACAGTATTGATGATCCTTGACGGATATGGGTTAAATGACAGCATAGAAGGAAATGCCGTGGCGGAAGGCAGGACACCTGTTATGGATAGTCTTATGGCAAAGTGCCCGTTTGTAAAAGGCTATGCCAGCGGAATGGCAGTCGGACTTCCGGACGGGCAGATGGGTAACTCTGAAGTCGGGCATCTGAACATGGGTGCAGGACGCATCGTATATCAGGACCTTACGAAGATTACGAAAGCGATTCAGGACGGCGATTTCTTTGAGAACAAGGCACTTCTGGCAGCATGTGAAAATGTGAAGAAGAACAGCTCTTCCCTTCATATGATGGGCCTTGTGTCAGACGGCGGTGTCCACAGCCACAATGAACACATATACGGGCTGCTGGAACTGGCAAAGAAACAGGGGATTGAAAACGTATATGTACACTGTTTCCTCGACGGGCGTGACACGCCGCCGGCGTCTGGGAAAGGATATGTGGAAGAGCTTGTTGCGAAAATGAAGGAGATTGGCGTCGGCGAAGTTGCCACTGTGATGGGCCGCTACTATGCTATGGACCGGGATAACCGATGGGAGCGCGTCAAGAAGGCATACGAGGCCATGGCAGAAGGCAGGGGAGAAACTGCATCCGGAGGGCCGGAGGGAATCCAGGCCTCCTATGATAAGGACACGACAGACGAGTTCGTCCTGCCTACGGTCGTGATGAAGGGCGGCGCGCCGGTGGCGACCGTAAAAGATGGAGATTCCATCATCTTCTTCAATTTCCGTCCGGACCGTGCAAGAGAGATTACGAGAACATTCTGCGATGACGAATTCGAAGGATTTGACAGAGGAGACAGGATTAAGACGACCTTCGTGTGCTTCACGGAATATGACGTGACGATTGAAAATAAGCTGGTTGCATTTGTGAAGGATGAGATTACGAACACATTTGGAGAATTTCTGGCGGCAAATGGGAAGACGCAGGCCCGAATCGCAGAGACCGAAAAGTACGCACATGTCACATTCTTCTTCAACGGTGGCGTGGAAGAGCCGAATAAGGGGGAAGACAGAATCCTTGTAAAATCTCCCAAGGTTGCTACGTATGACCTGAAACCGGAGATGAGTGCTTATGAAGTATGCGATAAGCTTGTCGAAGCTATCAAGTCTGACCGATACGACGTTATCATCATCAACTTTGCCAACCCAGACATGGTAGGACACACAGGAGTCGAAGCTGCCGCAATCAAGGCAATCGAAGCAGTAGACGCATGTGTGGGCAGAGCAGTGGCGGCACTGGAGGAAGTAGACGGGCAGATGTTCATCTGTGCAGACCACGGTAATGCAGAACAGCTCATTGATGACAAGTCAGGGGAGCCATTTACGGCACATACGACGAATCCGGTTCCCTTCATCCTTGTTAATGCCGACCCGGCGTATAAGCTGAGAGAAGGCGGATGCCTTGCAGACATCGCCCCTACCCTTATCGAGATGATGGGGATGGAGCAGCCAAAAGAGATGTCAGGAAAGTCCTTGATCGTAAGGGGAGAATAGACTTCCGCAATTGAAGCGGAAAACCAGGATTCCGATACATGCCGCCTTGCAAAGCGGCTGACATCAGAATCCTGGTTTTTATTCTTATGTAGACGGGCAGGCCGAAGGTACATGTAGATATGTGCCTTCGGCCTGCCCGTTTTATTTTGCATCATTCCATATTCTTATTGGCGGTTGACAGCATGAGCTTGATACGGTTCAGCTGGTTGACCTCGCTTGCGCCGGGGTCGAAGTCGATTGCTACCACATTGGACTTCGGATACCGCCTCCTCAGCTCTTTTATGACTCCTTTGCCTACGACATGGTTCGGAAGGCAGGCGAAGGGCTGCGTACACACGATGTTGGAGGCGCCGCTGTGGATCAGCTCCAGCATCTCACCGGTGAGGAACCAGCCTTCTCCGGTCTGGTTGCCGAGGGAGACAATTTCAGAAGCCATACGGCCAAGATCTTCTATACGGGCCGGAGGATCAAAATGCCTGCTTGCCTTAAAAGCTTCTGTAGCAGGGGCACGGAACCATTCCAGCACTTTGATGCCGAGATTGCCAAATGTCGCCTTCGATTTTTTGAATCCAAGATGTGACACCTTGAAATTCTGATTGTAGAAGCAGTAGAGCAGGAAGTCAAGCAGGTCTGGCACGACGGCCTCGGCACCTTCACTTTCCAGCAGCTCGACGAGATGGTTGTTGGCAGCCGGAAGGAACTTGACAAGTATCTCGCCGACGACGCCGACCCTTGGCTTTTTCACATCCAGCAATTGTATATTTGTGTCGAAATCTTCGATAATCTCCCTGCACAGTTTCTTGAACTTCCGTCTGGATGGATATCCCTCAGATACGAAATTAGCACATGCCTTGACCCATTTCCTGTGCATTTCATTGACAGAACCTGGCACAGCCTCATAGGGGCGCAGCCGGTATACGCACTTCATGAAGATATCTCCGAATATGGCAGCGTACACGCCGCGCAGTGCCAGGGCGGGTGTAATCTTGAATCCAGGGTTGCCCTCCAGACCGCTCAGATTGATAGAGATGACCGGTATATGCGAGTACCCCGCTTTCTTCAGTGCCCTTCGGATAAAACCTATGTAGTTGGAAGCGCGGCATCCACCGCCAGTCTGGCTGATAATGACTGCCAGCTTGTCGGTGTCGTATTTTCCGGACAGGATAGCTTCCATAATCTGCCCTACCACCATCAGGGAGGGATAACATGCGTCGTTATTGACATATTTCAACCCTACATCGACCGCCTGTTTGTTGTCGTTGGGCAGTATATCTACATTGTACCCGGATGCACGGAAGGCAGGTTCCAGCAGCTCAAAATGCATCGGTGACATCTGCGGACATAGTATCGTGTAGTCCTTGCGCATCTCTTTCGTGAACGGCACTTTCTCTATGGCAGAAGAGGAGATGCTGCGTTTCGTATTCCGCTGCTCCCTTACACGGATGGCTGCAAGCAGCGAACGTACACGGATCCTGGCAGCCCCTAAGTTATTGACTTCATCAATCTTAAGTGACGTATATATCTTGTCAGAGTCTGTCAGTATATCGGCCACCTGGTCGGTCGTAACAGCATCCAGCCCACAGCCGAACGAGTTGAGCTGAATAAGGTCCAGATTATCTACCGTCTTCACATAGTTTGCCGCGGCATAGAGTCTTGAATGGTACATCCACTGGTCCATGACGTTCAGAGGACGTTCTACCGGCTTCAGGTGCGAGATGGCATCCTCCGTAAGTACGGCGATATTATAGGAATTGATGAGCTCCGGCAGCCCATGGTTGACTTCCGGGTCGATATGGTAAGGACGCCCGGCAAGAACGATACCCCGGTTGCCGGTTTCTTCAAGGAACTTAAGCGTCTCTTCGCCTTTGCGCCTCATGTCCTGCCGGCAGGCTTCCAGCTCCTTCCACGCATCATGGACGGCAGCCTTGATATCTTCCTCCAGTATGAGGAATTTGGCGGCGAGCTCATCCGTCAGACGCCGTGACAGCGTCTCTTCATTGGCGAAGGATATGAACGGATGCATGAAATCCACTTCTCCATTGGCAATAGCATCGATGTTGTTCTTGATGTTTTCCGGATAGGAAGTTACAATCGGGCAGTTATAGTGATTGTTGGCATCTGAGAACTCGTTGCGCTCATAAGGGATAGAAGGGTAGAAGATATGCTCGAGCCCCTCGTTAATGAGCCATTGTATATGCCCATGTGCAAGCTTTGCCGGATAACACTCAGATTCGCTTGGGATGGACTCGATTCCAAGCTCATATATCTTACGGGTAGAGGCCGGGGTCAACACGACACGGAAGCCAAGTTTCGTAAAAAAGGTAAACCAGAACGGGTAATTCTCGTACATGTTCAGGACACGGGGAATCCCGACGGTACCACGTACGGCTTCCTCATCACTGAGCGGCGTATAGTCAAAATAACGCCTGGCCTTATAATCGAACAGGTTCGGCAGCTTGTTTTCATTCTTCTCCTTGCCAAGCCCCCTTTCGCAACGGTTACCTGTGATGAACTTGCGTCCTCCGCTGAAATGGTTGATCGTGAGGCGGCAGTTGTTCGTACAGCCTTTGCACTTCGTCATGGTTGTCCTGTATTCCAATGCCTTGATATCCTCGATGGAAAGCATGGTAGTGCCCTCGCAGCTGATATAACGCTCCCGGGCAATGAGCGCTGCGCCGAAAGCCCCCATAATACCTGCGATATCGGGACGTATGGCCTGGCAGCCTGCAATCTTCTCAAAGCTTCTTAAAACGGCGTTGTTATAGAACGTACCGCCCTGCACGACGATATGGCGCCCAAGTTCTGCGGCGCTGGACACTTTGATGACTTTGAACAGAGCGTTCTTGATTACCGAATAAGCGAGACCGGCGGAGATGTCAGCTACTTCGGCTCCTTCTTTCTGCGCCTGCTTGACCTTTGAATTCATGAAAACGGTACAGCGTGTACCAAGGTCAATCGGATTCCTGGCAAACAGCGCTTCATGAGCAAAATCTTCTACCGAATAGTTCAGTGATTTTGCAAATGTCTCTATAAAGGAACCACAGCCGGAAGAGCATGCTTCGTTAAGCTGCACGCTGTCCACAGTCTGGTTTTTTATTTTGATACATTTCATATCCTGGCCGCCGATGTCCAGGATACAGTCAACATCCGGTTCGAAGAAGGAAGCGGCATAATAATGGGCTACCGTTTCCACCTCTCCCTCATCAAGCAGAAGGGCAGCTTTGATCAGTGCCTCCCCATACCCGGTTGAGCAGGAATGGACGATTTCCACCTCTTCCGGAAGCTGGCTGTAGATGTCTTTGATGGCATGGATCGTCGTTCCGAGCGGATCCCCTTCGTTATTGTGGTAGAAAGAGTAGAGCAGAGTACCATCTTCTCCCACAAGGGCAGCTTTTGTGGTGGTCGACCCGGCGTCGACGCCGAGGAACGCTTTGCCCTTATATGTGGCAAGGTCTTTCACCGGTACCTGATGCTTGTCATGGCGTCCTTTGAATTCCGTATAGTCCGCCTCGCTGGAAAACAGGGGCTCCATACGGTCCACTTCAAATTCCATCTTTATCTTGCCCGCCAGCCTGTTCTGCATCTCCTGTATCGGGATATCCAGATCCTTCTTGGAATTCAGGGCAGAGCCGATAGCCGCAAAGAGATGGGAATGCTTTGGAGCAATCGTGTGTTCGTCATCCAACTTCAGCGTACGGACAAATGCTTCCTTAAGCTCCGACAGGAAGTGGAGAGGGCCCCCCAGAAAAGCGACATGGCCCCGGATCGGCTTGCCGCACGCTAGCCCGCTGATCGTCTGGTTTACGACAGCCTGAAAAATAGATGCGGCCAGATCTTCTTTGGAGGCCCCCTCATTGATCAGAGGCTGAATGTCGGATTTGGCAAATACGCCGCAGCGGGCGGCGATGGAATACAAGGCCTTATAATTCCTGGCATATTCGTTGAGCCCGGAAGCGTCTGTCTGCAGCAGGGAGGCCATCTGGTCGATAAATGAGCCCGTGCCGCCGGCACATACGCCGTTCATGCGCTGCTCCACATTGCCGTTTTCAAAATAGATGATCTTGGCATCTTCTCCTCCAAGCTCTATGGCAACGTCAGTCTGCGGAGCATAATCCTGAAGGGAGGTCGATACGGCGATTACCTCCTGGACAAAAGGGACGCCTAAGTGCTTGGCAAGCGTAAGACCGCCGGATCCGGTGATGACCGGCGATACCTGTATAGGGCCAAGCTTATAGACCGCCCTGCCAAGAAGGTCGGTGAGGGTTTCCTGAATATTGGCAAAGTGCCTTTCATAGTCTGAAAAGACGACATCGTTATTGTCATCTAAAACGGCGATTTTGACCGTCGTAGAGCCAATATCAATACCCAATGTATATAATTCTCTATGACTCATGATATGTACTCCTTATACTGGTAAATTATGTATTGCTTCTTATTAAATGTAGTTAGCCATTTACAACTTGTAACATTATACGACAAAAAAAGCGAAAAGACAATTCGCAAATGTAATAGATTTATAAAATTGCTGTTAAACTTCATAGGTATAAATTGACAAACAGAGTGTGAAACGGTAGAATGTCTACAGTGTCTAACATATGAAAGCAGGGAGCAAATATATGAATTGGTTGAATAAACTTGAACGGAAATTCGGCAGATATGCCATTCCGAACCTGATGAATTATATTATTATCTTATATGGAGCCGGTTTTGTGCTGAACCTTCTGAATCCTCAGTTCTATCCTCAATATCTGAGCCTGAATGCCGAGGCGATCCTTCACGGACAGGTCTGGAGAATTGTAACCTTCATCATCCAGCCGCCATCAACCAGCATTCTGTTTGCCGCGCTCTTCCTGTATCTGTATTATATGATAGGAAGGCAGCTGGAGATGGCATGGGGGGCATTCCGGTTTAACCTGTATTTTCTTGCAGGCGTACTGTTCCACGTAATTGCCGCGATTCTGGTATACCTGATAACAGGGGTGACGCTTACTCTGAATACCGGGTATCTGAACTTGTCCTTGTTCTTTGCATTTGCCGCGCTGTATCCAGAGGTACAGCTGCTCGTGTTTTTTGTCATACCGGTGAAGGTGAAGTGGCTGGCCTGGCTTGACGGGGCTTTCTTCGTCTGGGCGATCATACAGGCGTTCCTGCCCGCTTACGGCGGAGGCTTATACGGCATCCTCTATAAGGCGAATGCCCTTGCGGCGGCAGTTTCCATCCTGAATTTCGCAATATTTTTCTTCGGTTCCAGGAATATGAGGCCGTATTCACCGAAGCAGGTAAAGCGGAAGAAGGAATTTTATAAAAAGGTCCAGCAGGCGAAAAGGCCGGACAATGTATATGAAAACGGTGCCCGGCACAAATGTGCGGTCTGCGGCAGGACTGAACTTGATGACCCGAACCTGGAATTCAGATATTGCTCCAAATGCAACGGCAATTACGAATACTGCCAAGATCATCTGTTTACACACACGCATGTAAAATAAGTAAGGAAAGAGAGAATAATATAAGAGGTTATATGATTATGAAGAAAACAAAAATCATCTGTACGATGGGACCAAATACGAATGACGCAGGACTGATGAGGAGGCTGATTCAAAATGGCATGGACATTGCAAGATTCAATTTCTCCCATGGGGATCATGAAGAGCAGAAGTCCAGAATGGATATGCTCAAGAAGATTCGGGAAGAGGAGAAGAAGCCGGTTGCCATCCTGCTCGACACGAAAGGACCTGAGATTCGTACAGGAGTATTGAAAGGCGGTAAAAAGGTCAGCCTGGATGCCGGCGATAAATTTGTGCTGACGACAAAGGATATAGAAGGGGATAAGACAAGGGTCTCGATTACATATGGAGGTCTTGTGGAGGATGTCCAGCTCGGCAAGAAGATTCTGATTGATGACGGTCTCATAGAGCTGACCGTACGCGAGAAGACAGATACAGATATCATCTGTACAGTCGATAACGGCGGAGAGCTTGGAGAGCGCAAAGGTGTCAATGTGCCGAACGTACCGATACGTCTGCCTGCAATTACAGAAAAGGATAAGGAAGACTTGAAGTTCGGGGTGGAACAGGAAGTAGACTTCATCGCTGCATCCTTTGTCAGGAATGCAGAATGCATTCTGGAAATCAGAGCATGGCTCAAAGAATGCGGCTCCCCTTATATTCCGATTATCGCCAAGATAGAGAATGCGGAAGGCATCAAGAATATAGAAGAGATCATACGGTGCGCAGACGGCGTCATGGTAGCCAGAGGTGACCTGGGCGTAGAGATACCGGCCGAGGAAGTACCGTATCTTCAGAAGATGCTTATCCAGAAGTGTAATGACTACTATAAGCCGGTTATCACTGCTACACAGATGCTGGATTCTATGATCCGCAATCCCCGTCCCACAAGGGCGGAAGTGACTGATGTCGCAAACGCGGTCTATGACGGTACGGACGCGGTGATGCTCTCCGGCGAGACGGCACAGGGGAAATATCCACTGGAAGCGCTCCAGATGATGGTGCACATTGTGGAAAATACGGAAGAACACCTCGACTATGAGGTGATTCTGGAAAAGGCCGCAGAGCATAAGAGAAAAGGAATCTCCAGTGCTATCGGCTATGCGTCCGTAGCAGCCGCAGATAATCTGGGAGCTAAATGTATCGTGACGCCCTCTGTCTCCGGGGCTACTGCAAGGGTAGTCTCAAAGTTCAAGCCGAAGGCAGATATCATCGGTGTGACGCCGAACGAGGCGACGCTGAGAAGGATGCAGATATATTGGGGGGTAAGACCGTACAAATCAATCGAATTCAATACGACCGAAGATATACTGACTGGTGCAATCGAGCTGATCAGCGCAAAGCAGGTGGTGGAACCGGGGGACATCATCGTGCTGACGGCAGGCATACCTTCCCCGAATATCAAGCGCTCAAAAGAAGGCGTCAGCAATATGATGAGAATAGCAGTGGTAGATTAGGAGAATGGCACGGTATTACCGTGCTTTTTTCTATTATCATACGGTTTATTATTGACAGCCGGCACGGAATGTAATATAGTGTTCCTATGGAGAACTACTAGAAGAAAGCGAAGGACAAAAAGATGGAAAGTACGACATTTGTTGAACGTCTGCTGGAATTTGGACTGACGAGGCAGGAGGCCGCCATATACCAATGCCTTCTGGGAGAGGGAAAGACGACAGGATATGAGGTTGCCAAGCTGATAGGTATATCCAGATCCAATGCCTATAATTCCCTTGCAAGCCTTACGGAAAAAGGAGGGGCTTATCTGGTGGAAGAAGGTACGACGAGGAAATATGTGCCGGTACCGCTCAGGGAGTTCTGCAAGAATCATATAAGGATGCTGGAGGAATCAAGAAACTGGCTTATAGCGCATCTTCCGAATGAAAAGAGCAGTGCGGAAGGATATATAACGATAGAAGGCGCCCGCCACATACTGGATAAGATGAAGAACCTGCTCGGACAGGCAGAGAACAGAGTATATATCTCATGTACGCGCAATTACCTGCTCCTTTTCGTGCGTGAGCTGGAAGACCTTGTCTCAGCGAGAAAGAAGGTCGTAATTATCACGGACCGGCCTGTCCATCTCGCCAATGTGAAAGTATACCTGGGAGAGGACAGAGGGATGCAGATAGGGCTTATCACAGACTCAAAATATGTACTGACAGGAGAGTACGGGGAGGGCAGCCTGAATACGTGCCTGTATTCCGGGCAGAAGAACTTTGTAGAGCTGTATAAGAGGGCATTGGGGAATGAGATAAAACTACTTGCGCTACGGGAGGAGAATAAAGAATCATGAAAAAAGAGACATTTGTAAATAAAGAGCAGCTGGATAAAATCATAGAAGAATATCCGACTCCATTCCATCTGTATGATGAGAAGGGAATCCGCGCGAATATGCAGGCACTCAGGGATGCATTCTCATGGAACAAAGGATATAAAGAATATTTTGCCGTAAAAGCGACACCCAATCCGTTTCTTATCGACATCCTCCGGGAATATGGCTGTGGCTGCGATTGTTCTTCCTATACAGAGCTGATGCTGTCGGAGGCGGTTGGAATTACCGGGGATGACATCATGTTCTCTTCAAATGATACGCCTGCGGAAGAGTTCGTATATGCGGAAAAGCTAGGTGCAGTCATCAACCTGGATGATATCACCCATATTGATTTTCTGGAAGAGGCGATTGGCTATATCCCCGAGACGATAAGCTGCCGTTATAATCCGGGAGGCCTGTTCAAGATCAGCAACGATATCATGGACAATCCGGGGGATTCCAAATACGGCATGACAACAGAACAGCTGTTTGAAGCATTCAAGATACTGAAAGCGAAAGGTGCCAGAGAATTTGGCATCCATGCATTCCTTGCCAGCAATACGGTGACGAACGAATACTATCCGATGCTTGCCAAGATATTATTTGAAGAGGCGGTCAGGCTTCAGAAGGAAACGGGAGTACATATTAAATTTATCAATCTTTCGGGTGGTATCGGCATTCCGTATACGCCGGACCAGGAGCCGAACGATATAAGAATCATCGGTGACGGCGTACGCCGTGTATTTGAGGAAATTCTCGTTCCGGCCGGTATGGGGGACGTAGAGATTTATACGGAGCTTGGCCGGTTTATGCTCGGGCCTTACGGATGCCTTGTGACGGAAGCGATTCATGAAAAGCACACCCACAAAGAATATATCGGCGTGGATGCCTGTGCCGTTAATCTCATGCGTCCGGCAATGTACGGGGCATACCACCATGTCACCGTGATGGGGAAGGAAGACGGTCCGTGCGACCACAAGTATGATATCGTCGGCTCTCTCTGCGAGAACAACGACAAATTCGCTATCGACCGTATGCTGCCCGAGATTGGAATGGGAGACATCCTCGTCATCCATGACACAGGAGCGCACGGATTCTCCATGGGCTACAATTATAACGGCAAGCTGAAATCTGCGGAAGTTCTGCTGAAGGAAGACGGCAGCACGCAGCTCATTAGAAGGGCTGAGACGCCGGCAGATTACTTTGCCACATTTGACTGCTTTGATATCGGTAAAAAATTGCTGAAATAGTAATGGAAATTGCTTTTTCATGCTGCTTGATATATAATAAATACATTAACTATTTATGTAGGAGGGTTACTATGAAGAAAGCAAAGAAAAGGATTCTGCCTGCGCTTTTGGCCGTATTGGCTATGGTAGTGCTGAGCGGCTGCGGTGGAATGTCCAAAGAAGATGCAAAGGCATATGCGCAGTCTGTACTTGATGCACAGTATAAAGGAGAATTTAAAGAGTATATCAAGCAGACGGAATCCACCGAGAAGGAAGCAAAAGAAATGTATGAAGGCAATCTGGACCAGATGCTCACGGAAGCCGGCATAGACAAGTCTACGTTGCCAGAGGAGATGGTTGAAAATTACAGAAACCTGTTCCTGGACGTCGGAAAACAGGTGGACTATAAGCTTGGTGATGCCAAAGAGGCAGACGATGACTCCTTTACCATCGATGTAAAGATAAAGCCCCTGACAGCGTTCGAGGGACTCGAAGATGAAGTTTTAAGCGCGGTGCAGTCAGAGCTTGCAGATACGGAAGAGATACCGGCGCAAGACAAAATCAATGAACTGGTGTATGGGAAAATGTATGATCTTCTCTCGGAGAAGATAGCCAACCCGGAATATGGGGACGAGCAGGTCATCACAATCCATGTAAAGCCGGATAAAGAAGGCGTATACTATATCCCGGACGAAGATTTGACAGCTTTGGACAATGCGTCACTTTTATAAAATAATTGTTGTAATTAACAGAACAATATGATACAATAAATCTCGGCTTGAGAAAGCCGGGATGAGCGGATGTGGCGGAATGGCAGACGCACAAGACTCAAAATCTTGCGGGGGCGACCTCGTGTGGGTTCAAGTCCCACCATCCGCATTCGATTAGGCACACCGGATACCGTAATACCAACGGTATCCGGTGTTTTTTTTAGAAAATCTTAAAGTGTCCCTCCATGTCCCGGTGCAAATTGTTAAGATGCACCTACCAAAACAAAAGGAGGAACACAGCATGGAAGAAAACGTAAGCTTCATACCGGAAATTTATATCGGCGAAAATGGCAACTGGTTTATCAACAACTATGATACAGGGGTCAAAGCAAGAGGTGATGACGGAATCACGCCACATATCGGAGCAAATGGCTGCTGGTACATAGGAGAGTCAGATACCGGAGTCCCGGCAACCGGTCCGAAAGGCGACAAAGGAGACGAAGGGCCAAGAGGCTCCCAGGGACTGACAGGAGCAACAGGGCCGCAAGGTGCTACCGGTCCACAAGGATTGACAGGCCCACAGGGGCCGACGGGAGCTACGGGCCCACAGGGGGCAACCGGTCCGAAAGGAGATACCGGCCCTGCAGGTCCACAAGGGCCAACCGGGGCTACCGGACCAAAAGGTGACATGGGTGTCGCCGGACCACAGGGTCCAAAAGGTGACAGAGGAGACGCAGGACCGGTAAATATTGCCGACAATCTGGATACGGACGAAGAAGGGTTTGCGCTGGATGCGAGACAGGGTAAGAAGCTTCATGAAGACCTGCAGGCCGTAAGCAGTATCCTGGACGGTGCTGTGCTTAATATCAGTTCATATCTGAAGCCGTCAAATGATATCCTGGCAGAGGCATTGAAGACGCAGCATATGCTGTCCCTCGTGTCATCCGGGGAATATACGATAAACGTGCCGAACAAGTATTACAAATATACACTTGGAATCGTGCTGAGGCGTACGAGCGACCAGATTACGATAATCCTCTTTGGCAGGGATAACGGGCTGGCGACAAACCGATGGGACGGAACAAGCTGGAGCGGCTGGAAGATAAGGTAACAGCTTCCATATTGAGTTTCGGAGCAATACGGCGTATAATATCCTTAATACTAAGACGAAGGAGTGTTTTCATTGAAACGTTGCATTGTAATGGCTGGAATAGTTGAAGTGGCAGATGAAGCATACAGGAGGATTATAAAATGGCTATTCCAGAAAAACGCGTCTATCCACGTACGGGGGACAAAGATACCGTATATTTAGAGAACGTAATCAACAATCCGAACATAACCGTCGGCAGCTACACGATGTATAATGATTTTGTAAATGACCCGGTTCTGTTCGAGAAGAACAATGTATTATACCATTATCCCGTCAATGATGATAAGCTTGTAATCGGGAAATTCTGTTCCATCGCGTGCGGTGCAAGATTTCTGTTCAACAGTGCAAACCACAGCATGCATTCATTGTCCACGTATCCGTTCCCGCTCTTCTATGAAGAATGGGGGCTCGAGCGCAGGGACGTGGCTCGTTCCTGGGACAACAAAGGGGATATCATAGTAGGCAATGACGTATGGATTGGATATGAGGCTGTGATTCTTGCAGGCATCACCATAGGAGACGGGGCAATCATCGGTGCACGTTCGCTCGTGACAAAAGATGTGCCGCCGTATACGATAGTCGGAGGCGTGCCGGCAAGACCGATAAGAAAGCGGTTTTCCGAGGAGACTATCCATGACTTGTCAGAAATCAAGTGGTGGGACTGGCCGAAGGAAAAAATAGCGGCTAAGATGAACGCGATACAGTCAGGCTGTATAGAAGAAATGAGAGTTTCGTAAAGCTGCGGCGGTTGACCATGTGACGTTGCTGTAAAAAGAGCCGGAATCAGGCAGGGGATGTTGTCTTATATAACAACCCCGTACCTGATTCCGGCTCTTCACCCATCTCCTGCCCGGCGCCCGCTTTACTTAAGCTTTGCTACAGCCCGGAAGAAGTCCGCTGCCGGAACCGGCCTGCAGAAATAGTATCCCTGACCGATGTCACAGGAGAGGGATTTCAGAAATTCAAGCTGTTGTTCCGTTTCGATTCCCTCGGCCACAGTAGAGGCAGACAGATCATTTGCCAGATGTATGACATTGCGTATGATGGCCTCATCACGGCCGGATTCTGTCTGGAAAGAAAGGAATTCTCTGTCCAGCTTAATCTCGTCGACATGCAGTTCCCGCAGCGTATTGAGAGAAGAGTAGCCGCTCCCGAAGTCGTCCATGGACACTTTAAAGCCCATGGAATGGAGTCTGGCGATGACAGTCTTGATCTGCTCCAGGTTGTTCATCGCAACGGTTTCCGTCACTTCCAAGATGATAAGAGATGGATTGACAGCGTAGAATCGGACAATCTCCTCCAGCTTGTTCAGATATTCCGTATCATAGAAAAAGATACGTGACTGATTCACTGCGATGGGCACTGCTGGGAATCCCCTTTTGTCCCAGTCCGCCAGGCAGCGGCAGGCTTCTTCCAGCATGTACATGTCCAGCTTCGTGATGAACCCGTTCTGTTCAAATATTGGAATGAACTCATCGGGATATATCATCTTCCCGTCACCGGGCTGCCAGCGCACAAGTGCCTCTGCGCTGTGCAGGAGTCCTGTCTTCAACGAGAACTTTGGCTGGAGATACATGATAAATTCATGATTCTCAACCGCATTCCACATCCGGTTCTCTATTTCCGTCTTTCTGGCGGCTTTTTCGTGCAGATGCCTGTCGTAGAAGGCGATGGAATCCATCTCATTGCCCTTCACACTTTCCAGTGCAAGCAGTGCGCCGTTCATAACAGTATCGAAATCCGTGTTCACGGCCGATTTGCTGCCCTCGTCGATAATCATCACTCCAAAATTGCATAGAATATGATAATCCTGGTTACGGCTCAGCCGGAACTTATGAATCTGCTCCTGGATCGACCGCAGCCGTTCGGCCAGCTCTTTTTTCCGGCGGCATCTAAGAAGCATGCCGAACTGGTCTGCATTGTCCCGGTAACAGAGCTCCTGTTCTCCGATATTGTCAGCAAGCACGGTGGCGATATGTTTCAGCAGCATGTTGCCGGCTTCGTAGCCATAGAATTCGTTGACAAACTTAAATCCGTTTATATTCAGAAGCACCATGGCATAATTCCTGTTGTCGCTAAGGAGCCTCTGCATTTCCAGGATGAATTTGTTGCGGTTGTCCGAGCCGGTGAGGACATCTGTGTATGCAAGCTTTGTTATCTCCTGCCTGCTCCTTTTGATGATATGATAGATGTACAAAAAAAGGACGGAGAACAGGGCGGTAATACAGAGCATAATTACAATGAAGACGGTCATAAGCGTACCGAAATTCTCACTCAGGTAATCTTGTGGAACAACACAGAATAAATTCCAGTCATTGATTCCAATCGGAAAGATAGTCGTCCAGTATTTTTCATTCTTGTATTCAAAAGTAGAGAATGAGCTCTGTCCGGACTTGGCGGACTTTTCGATATAAGCCCTGTCTTCCGGCGATACTTTTCCGTCATCGAAGATATTCTTGATATCTTTCTGGATTACAGCATGGGACGAGCGGACGACATAGTCCCCGTTGCTTCGTATGATATGCGTGTAGGCATTCCCTCCGAAAAGCTTTTGCTCGATGATAGAGGAGAATGCTGTGGAGCTCGTGGTTGCGGTCAAAGCGCCTGTGACGGCACCGTCCAGATAGACAGGAACGCTATAGCAGTTTACCGTCTCGCCTGAGAAGATATCAGTCAGGGTATCGGATACGGTGTCTTCTCCTGTGAGCGCCCTCTGTATGAAAGATTCATCACCGACATCGATATCATAATGCTCAGTGCCGTCAGTATCTATGAAATAGCCTGTGCCGTCAGACATGATATACCCCATCCTCAGAAAATCGTTCTGCCTGCTTTCCGCCCGAAGCTGTTCTAAAATCTGCACAAGACCTATATCTCCGCTTTTTTCAATAAAAGTTGACAGTGCCCGCAGCGTCTGGAGGTTACCGTCAATTTTTATATCTATCGCATTCCTGTACTGTGATACGACTTCGTTCAAATATTGTTTTGCTTCCTGCTCCTGCGTATTCTTAAGGCTCTTATAGGAAAAGATACTGATGATGGACAGGATTACAGTGATGACGATGCCAAGTATACCTGCGGCTGATATTTGCTTTCTTAGACTCTGGGACTTAAAGTGCTTCAACATAGATATCCCTCTTTTATACCGTTTTTATTTTCCGGATCTGTCTCTATCATATTGTATAATGAATATGCCTGCAATATAAATTATATAAGATTGCTTGAAATGTGACAAGCTGTTTGGGATAAGATGGAATCGGATGGATGAAAGAAACAGGATGAAAGAAATAAAAGGTTATGCCTTTTAAAAAACGAAACTTTGGTGTATAGTAGTAAAGTAGCGTCAGTTTACAAACGCACACGCGGTTGCAGGCTGACGTTAGGTTTAGCAGATTGGAGAACGGTATATGGCTGAAAAAATCGTATTGATAGACGGACACAGTATATTGAACAGGGCTTTTTACGGTCTTCCCGACCTGACCAATTCAGAAGGCCTTCACACGAATGCCGTCTATGGATTTCTGAATATTATGTTTAAGATATTGGATGAGGAGGCACCGGAGTATCTGACCGTTGCCTTTGATGTACACGCCCCGACCTTCCGCCATGAGATGTACGCGGAATACAAAGGGACAAGAAAACCGATGGCAGAAGAGCTCAGGCAGCAGGTGCCTGTCATAAAAGACGTACTCAGAGCCATGGGCATCAATATTATTGAGAAGGCGGGGCTGGAGGCTGACGACCTTCTCGGGACGATATCAAAGCAGTGCGGGGAGCAGGGGATGGAAGTCGCTGTCATCAGCGGGGACAGGGACCTTCTGCAGCTCGCGACCGAACATGTGAAGATACGTATCCCTAAGACGAAGCAGGGGAGAACGGAGATAGAAGACTATTATGCAGAAGATGTAAAGGAGCGGTACCAGGTGACGCCGGCGGAGTTTATCGACCTGAAAGCCTTGATGGGCGATTCTTCCGATAATATTCCGGGCGTTCCAAGCATCGGTGAAAAGACCGCCACAAAAATCATTAGCGAATACCACTCCATCGAAAATGCATATGAACATGTGGATGAGCTGAAGCCGCCCCGGGCCGCCAAAGCGCTCAAAGAGCACTGGGATATGGCGGTCATGAGCAGGAAGCTGGCAGAGATAGATGTGGATGCGGATGTAGAATTCAGGTTGGAGGAGGCAGAGCTTGGGAATGTATTTACAGAAGAAGCTTATGGATGGTTCCAGCGGTTGCAGTTTAAGAACCTGCTCGGCAAATTTGATGTGAAAGCACCGTCAAACTCTATGGAGGACAGCTTCAGAGAGGTTACGGAACCGGCAGAGGCCGGCAAGGTATTGGAAGAGGCGAAGCATGCGGCGCTTGCAGGGGCCGCGGTGTTCCTGGATACGAAGGATACCCTGCCGCTTTTTGCCGGACAGGCCGGCGCGGGAGGAATCGGGCTCTGCTACGGGGAAGACAAGATATTCTGCATCAGGGCCGGCGGCGGTATCACGATGGAATATCTGCTTGCAGAACTGAAAGAAGTGTCCGCAAGCGTAGGGACATTCTCTATGTTCGATATCAAGGAAGCGATGAAATATATTACGGTGTCAGACCCATTGGCATGTTTTGACGTGACGATAGCGTCTTATCTTCTGAATCCGCTGAAGAACGACTATACGTATGAGGATGTCGCGAGAGAACAGCTTGGGCTTATGCTGGAAGAGAAGGTAGAGGATTATGTTAAGGTCTGCTATGAGGCATACACGGCTTACGCAGCGGTAGAACCACTCCGCCGGAAGATGGAAGAAGAGCAGATGGGACATCTGTTCACCGATATAGAGATGCCTCTTGTGTTCACCTTGTACGATATGGAACGCAGCGGTGTCAGGATTGAAGCGGAAGCACTCAAATTCTATGGAGAACAGCTTGGAATCAAGATAGAAGAGCTGGAAAAAGAGATCTACGAGACGGCCGGAGAGGAATTCAACATCAATTCCCCGAAGCAGCTTGGAGTTATCTTGTTTGACAAGATGGGGCTGAAAGGCGGCAAAAAGACAAAGACCGGCTATTCGACCGCAGCGGATGTGCTTGACAAGCTGGCGCCGGATTATCCTGTCGTGGCTCAGATATTGGAATACCGCCAGCTTACGAAGCTCAAGTCCACTTATGCGGACGGGCTTGCAAATTATATCAGCGAGGATGGGAGGATCCACGGCAAGTTCAACCAGACGATTACGGCGACCGGAAGAATCAGCAGCACGGAGCCGAACCTGCAGAACATTCCAATCCGGATGGAGCTTGGCAGGCTGATCCGCAAGGTGTTTATCCCAGAGGACGGATATGTGTTTATCGACGCGGACTACTCCCAGATAGAACTGCGTGTCCTGGCGCACTGCTCCGGCGATGAACAGCTCATCAACGCATATAAGGAGCAGAAAGATATTCACCGGATTACCGCGTCCCAGGTATTCCATGTACCGTTCGAAGAGGTGTCAGACCTGCAGAGAAGGAACGCGAAAGCGGTCAATTTCGGCATCGTATACGGTATCAGCTCATTTGGGCTGAGCCAGGATCTGAGCATCACGAGAAAAGAAGCGGCAACATACATTGACGATTACTTTAAGACGTATCCGGGCATCAAGATATTCCTGGACGATACGGTCGCGCACGCCAAAGAGATGGGATACGTCGTGACCCTGTTCGGGAGAAGGCGCCCTGTGCCGGAACTATCTTCCAGCAATTTCATGCAGCGGTCGTTCGGCGAGCGGGTGGCCATGAACGCCCCCATCCAGGGTACCGCGGCAGATATCATGAAGATCGCGATGATAGGCGTGAACAGGCGTCTGAAAGAGAACCATATGAAGTCGAGGCTCGTCCTGCAGGTACACGATGAGCTGCTCATAGAAGCGTTCAGGCCGGAGCTTGAGGACGTGAAGGCGATACTCCGGGAAGAGATGGAGAACGCGGCGTCTCTGGAGGTGCCGCTGGAAATAGATATGCATACAGGAGATAACTGGTACGAAGCAAAATAGCAGAGGGATAACATATGAAGATTATAGGCATCACAGGCGGTGTGGGAGCAGGAAAGACACAGATACTGGAATACTTGAATGACAGGTACGGCGCTACCGTATGCCAGGCCGATGAGGTGGCAAAAAAGCTCCAGAAGAAGGGGACAGACTGCCACAGGGCAATTGTCGAACACTTCGGCGTGGAGATACTGGACGGCAGAGGAGAGCTGGACAGAGAGAGGCTGGCGCAGATTATATTTACCGATAAAAAAGAACGCGCCGCCCTCAATAAAATCGTCCATCCTGCGGTGAAGGAAGAGGTACGAAAGATAATAAGAAGGGAAGAGAGAAAGCATACGAGCCTTTTTATCCTGGAGGCAGCCCTCCTCTTAGACGACCATTATGAGCAGATCTGCGACGAGATATGGTATGTCTATGTGGAGGATGCCATCAGGAAAAAGCGGCTGATCTACGCAAGAGGATATGACGCAGAGAAGGTAGATGATATTATCGCATCGCAGCTTCCCAAGGAGGCATTCCTCAGGAACTGCGACAGGGTTATCGATAACAGCGGCATTTTCGAGGAGACGAAGATACAGCTGGATGAGATGGTCCGGAATCTTTGGTAATCCGGATATCAGATATCCAGACATATTAAATGACAGGAGTGTATACATACATGAGACTATGCAGCATAGCTAGCGGGAGCAGCGGGAACTGTATCTATGTGGGGGATGACGATACGCATCTGCTCGTAGATACCGGAATCAGTAAAAAAAGGATAGATGCAGGATTACATACGCTTGGAATCAAGGGGGATGAGATCAGAGGCATCCTCATCACCCATGAGCATATCGACCATATACAGGGGCTTGGCGTATTCAGCAGAAAATACGAAGTGCCAATCTATGCCACGGCCGGGACGATAGAAGGAATCCGGTGCACGAACAGCATCGGCAGAATGCCCGAAGGCCTGCTGCATGAGATAGATATAGACGGAGCATTTTCACTCGGCAGCCTGGACATACGGCCATTTGCCATCTCGCACGATGCGCGGCAGCCTTCCGGCTACCGAATTGAAGATGGCGATAAGGCGGTTGCTGTCGCCACCGATCTCGGCAAATATGACGCATACACGGTAGAGCATCTGAAAGAGCTTGACGCAGTGCTTCTTGAGGCAAACCATGACATCCACATGCTGGAGGTAGGCCCTTATCCTTATCCGCTGAAACGCAGAGTAATGGGAGAGAAGGGTCATCTTTCCAATGAATTGTCAGGGCGGCTTCTTTGTGATATCTTACATGACAATCTCAAATATGTAATGCTTGGCCATCTGAGCAAGGAAAACAATTATGAAGAACTTGCCTATGAGACGGTCAAGCTGGAAGTCAGCCTCGGGGACAATCCTTATAAAGGAGAAGATATCCCGGTGATGGTAGCCAAGAGGGATACGGTATCAGAAATCATAACAGTATAGGAAGACAGGAGGAAGACCATGAAGAAATGTATCATTACAGTAGTTGGAAAAGACACCGTGGGCATCATAGCCAGAGTATGCACTTACCTTGCAGGGACGAACATCAATGTGCTGGACATCTCCCAGACGATCGTGAACGGATATTTTAACATGATGGCTGTCGTTGACGTGACAAATGCTACAAAAGAGATTGCAGCCGTCTCGAAGGAGCTGGAAGAAGTAGGGCTTGGAATCGGAGTGACGATCCACTGTCAGAGAGAAGAGATATTTGAAAAGATGCATCGATTATAAGCAAAGGCAGAAAGGACAGGAAGACAGCCCATGATCAACATATATGAAGTCAACGAGACGAACCAGATGATAGAACAGGAGAATTTGGACGTAAGGACGATTACGCTTGGCATCAGCCTTATGGATTGCATCGATTCCGATCTGGAAGCGCTCAACGAAAAAATCTACAGGAAGATTACTTCCACGGCAGAACACCTCGTCTCTACCGGAGAGCAGATTGAGAGGGAATATGGGATACCAATCGTAAATAAGAGAATATCTGTCACGCCTGCGGCGCTGGTCGGCAGCGCAGCGTGCAAGACGGAAGAAGACTTTGTTACGCTGGCCCGTACGCTGGATAAGGCTGCTAAGGAAGTGGGAGTCAACTTTATAGGCGGGTATTCCGCGCTTGTATCCAAAGCGATGACAAAGAGCGATGAGGCTCTAATCCGTTCCATTCCTCAGGCACTGGCATGTACGGAGCGGGTATGCAGCTCTGTGAATGTCGGCTCTACGAGGACGGGAATCAATATGGATGCGGTCCGCCTGTGCGGAGAGGTGGTCAGGGAGACGGCGGAGGCCACGAAAGAGCACGACTCCCTCGGCTGCGCCAAGCTCGTCATATTCTGCAACGCACCCGATGACAATCCGTTTATGGCAGGGGCATTTCTCGGGGTCACAGAAGGTGACGCGGTTATCAATGTAGGAGTCAGCGGACCCGGTGTAGTGAAACATGCCATCGAGCAGGTACGCGGCAGAGGATTTGAAGAGCTGTGCGAGACGATCAAGAAGACGGCATTTAAGGTGACGCGAGTGGGCCAGCTTGTCGCAGGAGAAGCTTCCAGGCGGATGGGCATACCGTTCGGCATCGTAGACCTGTCACTGGCGCCGACCCCGTCCGTAGGGGACAGCGTGGCCGAGATTCTGGAAGAAATTGGTCTGGAGCGGACAGGTGCTCCGGGTACGACGGCAGCCCTTGCCATGCTGAATGACCAGGTTAAAAAGGGCGGTGTCATGGCATCTTCTTATGTGGGAGGCTTAAGCGGTGCTTTTATACCGGTGAGCGAAGACCAGGGGATGATTGACGCGGTAAATGCAGGAGCGCTCACGCTGGAGAAGCTGGAAGCGATGACCTGCGTCTGTTCCGTGGGTCTTGATATGATAGCGGTCCCCGGCAAGACGAAGGCGTCTACCATCTCAGGCATTATCGCGGATGAGATGGCAATCGGCATGGTCAACCAGAAGACGACAGCAGTTCGTCTCATACCGGTAATCGGCAAGGATGTAGGAGATACGGCGGAATTCGGAGGCCTGCTCGGATATGCTCCGATTATGCCGGTCAATGAATTTGACTGCAGCAGGTTCGTGAATCGAAAAGGAAGGATTCCGGCACCGATACACAGTTTTAAAAATTAGCGAGGTAAATAAATGGGAAAAGTAGCAGTTGTGACAGACAGTAACAGTGGAATCACACAGGAAGAAGGAAAGAAGCGGGGCATCCGGATATTGCCGATGCCATTTTATATCAGCGGAGAGCTGTTCTATGAGGATATAACGCTCAGCCAGGAAGAATTCTATCAGAAGCTTGCGGAAGATGCGGAGATATCCACTTCACAGCCGTCTCCGGCAGACGTGATGGAACTGTGGGAGGAACTGCTGTCCGAGTACGATGAAATCATCCATATCCCTATGTCCAGCGGGCTGAGCAGTTCCTGTGAGACGGCGAAGATGCTCTCTAAGGAATTTGACGGCAAGGTGCACGTAATCGATAACCAGAGGGTATCGGTCACGCAGCGCCAGTCTGCGCTGGACGCGGTGGAGATGGTACGCCGCGGCATGACGGCATCTGAGATTGAGGATGTGCTTATGAGGGAACGGCTGGAAGCGAGCATCTATATCACGGTGGATACGCTGAAATACTTAAGGAAAGGCGGGCGCATAACCCCGGCTGCGGCAGCCCTTGGCACGGTGCTGAACCTGAAGCCGGTCCTTCAGATTCAGGGGGAGAAGCTGGACGCATATGCGAAAGTACGCGGATTAAAAGCGGCGAAGCGTACGATGCTGAATGCCATGGAGAAGGATATAGAAGAGCGGTTCAAAGGCAGGAGGGTCAATCTGGAAGCTGCCTATACGTGTCAGGAAGAAGAGGCGCATGCGTGGAAGGAAGAGATCGAGGCAAAGTTCCCGGGATATGACGTCCACATGGACAAGCTGTCCTTAAGCGTGGCCTGCCATATCGGACCGGGAGCACTTGCGGTCGCCTGCAGCAGAGTGGTGGAAAGATAGAATCTTCGCACACTGTACGCCCCGTCCGTTATATAAGATCATAAGATGACGATGGACTGCTCATATTCGTTTACAAAGGGCAGCTTGAACTTGTTCGTTATGATTGCCTCATACAAGTTAGATGCAAAGATGTCCTGCGTCAGCATTCGGCTGCCGGTATCGCTCAGGGAATCCGCCTGGGTCAGCTTCGTGACCAGGGGTACTTTGGAATGTGCTTTCAAGTGGGTGAGAACATTGGCCGCGTCTTTGCGGAATCCGAGGATGTGCGCATAATGGCAGTATCCGTCTTCCCTGCAGGAGAGCATATCATATTTCGTGATGCCGAGCAGTATGTGGAACAGGCTTCTGCTTATCCGGGTGTAAGTCATATCCCTTGTCTTCAGAAGGTCGCAGAACTGGTCGAAGGTGATGAAATCATTGGCATGGTTCATGATGCGGTTTGCCAGGTCTTCGGTGATATCTACGTATTTGACAAGCGTGTCCTTCGTCTCTGTCAGCAGCTTATACTTTAACAAGAGGGAGAAGTCGTTGGAATAGATTGGATACCTCGTACGGTGGGTCTCCTCCAGAAGCCTTATGCAGGAAGGAGGGACCTGGCCTTCGAGCCGTGTCAGCACCTCAGACATGACCGGTTCGTCAAACATGCCTTCCTCCTCTAGGTGGATGGAGTTGCTGGCATAGGCAAGGAGCTTACGGATGGCCGACGCGGAGCTGTAGTTCTCCGAGAGGGATTCGTCGTGATACCCGGATACCATGCGCTTGATCGTGTATGTCTTAATGGGGCTATTCTTCAGGTACAGTGCCTTGATATATTCTATGCCGAGGATGTTGTTCGGCTGTTCCAGCACGGCATCAAGGGAGTCGTCCCTGAGGCAGGCCTTCAGTGCCAGCTGGCGGGCGCGGGGAAAGGAAAGACCTTTGCGCAGCCCTTCCTGAAGTGAGAACTTATATTCTTCCGGTTCGTCCGCGACTACATGCGCAATCTGTTCTAATCTGGCGTAATCGCCGCATTCGCTTCCAAAGCAGATCGAATCGACGCAGCCAAGCTGCTCAAACAGAGATACGGCACCTGCCGCAAAGTATTCGGCGCTGCCTGTGGCAAAGCAGACCGGGAGCTCCATCACGACCGGCACACCTGCTTCCAGCGCCACTTCGGCCCGCAGATGCTTTGGCATGATGGCAGGAGCACCTCTCTGTACATAATTTCCGCTCATGACGACGATGGCGGCGTCTGCTCCTGTAATCTCTTTTGCCTTCTCTATATGGTATAAATGCCCGTTGTGAAACGGGTTGTATTCCGTAATCAAACCTACTATTTTCATAAGAATCTCCTTGTATATCCTTCTGAAATTGATTATACTATAAAAAGACCGGGTTCGCAAAACGAATTACGTGTTTTAGGGGAGAAAGCCTTGGGAGAGGAGGGGTACGATGAGTGAAGAATACAGCCGCCGCGATGCAGATATTGGCGAAGAGACGCAAGAGCCGTGCGATGCACCGACAGAAGCGGAAGATTATATGGAAGAGCGGGAAGAGCTGACAGAAGAACGTATTCTGGAAATGCTTGAAAACCGACAGTATAAAGAGCTCAAGGAAGAGCTTGAGAATAATATGTACCCGATCGATCTGGCAGATATCCTGGAGGACTTTGAACAGAAGCAGCTGGTGATGGTATTCCGTCTTCTGGCAAAAGAAGAGGCGGCGGAGACGTTTACTTACATGAACAGCGATATGAGAGAGCTGCTTATCAATGCACTCACCGATTCCGAGCTGGAAGAGGTCATGGAAGAGATGTACCTGGATGATACGGTCGATGTGTTGGAAGAGATGCCGGCCAATGTGGTGGACCGTCTTCTCATGGCGACGGATGAGGAGACGAGGCAGCAGATCAATGCGCTGCTCCAGTATCCGGAGGACAGTGCCGGAAGCGTGATGAACGTGGATTACATCGCGCTCAGGAAAGAGATGACAGTGGCAGAGTCCATACTGAAGATCAGACAGGTAGGTCTGAATAAGGAGACGATATATACATGCTATGTGACGGAGAAGCGAAGGCTGATCGGTGTCGTGGATGTAAAAGAGCTGCTCACGACGAGCGAGTCTAAGACCGTGGAAGAGATTATGGATACAAATATGCTCTATGCCCATACGACGGATGATCAGGAGGAAGTAGCCCGCACGATAACGAAGTATGGACTGATAGCACTTCCCATCGTGGACCATGAGATGTGCATGGTCGGTATCGTCACGGTTGATGATGCCATGTATGTACTGCAGGAAGAGACGACAGAAGATATCAGCATCATGGCCGGCGTAAGCCCCAATGAAGAATCTTACTTTGGGACAAGTGTCATCAGCCATGTGAAGAACAGGCTGCCGTGGCTGATGTTCCTTATGCTTTCCGCGACTATCACACAGATGATTATGAACCACTATGAATCTGCACTGGCAGTCATGCCCCAGCTGGCCGGCTTCATTCCGATGCTGATGGGGACAGGCGGCAACTGCGGCTCCCAGAGCTCTACGCTCGTGATACGCGGCCTGGCTGTGGGAGAGATTGAGTTCGGAGATATCGTAAAAGTCATTTTCAAGGAGATTAGAGTAGCGCTTCTCGTCAGCGTCATACTGTCCACCGTGAATGGGATACGCATACTTGTCATGGGACAGGGTGACGTGATGATTGCGGTAACGATCGGCCTGACGATGGCATGCACCATCATCCTGGCGAAAATCGTAGGCTGTACCCTTCCTCTGATTGCCAAGAAAATAGGGCTGGATCCTGCGATAATGGCTACCCCGCTTATTTCCACGCTCGTGGATATCAGCACGGTGACGGTATACTTTGCGATTGTGAGCCTTGTATTTGCCATATGACAGGGACAGTTTCAATTTTATTGGTCATATTTACCAAGATGTTAAATAAATAACGCTTATTGTATTGAAAAATAGACATAAGATTACGGGAAGAGACCTTGTTTACAAGGTCTCTTTGTATTATAATAGAAATACTGAGAATAAATGGAAAGGAGTCTATTAATCATGGGATTTATAGATGAAATCAAGGCAAAAGCCAAGACAAGCATGAAAACGATCGTGCTTCCTGAGACAGAAGATATCAGAACGTATGAGGCGGCGGAAGCTGTGCTGAAGGAAGGCACCGCAAATGTGGTACTTGTGGGAAGCAAGGAAGAGATTGAAAAAAACAGAGGCTCTTTCGATGTCAGCAAGGCGACGGTCGTAGACCCGGCCACGAGCGAAAAGACGGAGGGCTATATCGCCAAGCTGGTAGAACTGAGGCAGAAGAAGGGGATGACGCAAGAGCAGGCAAGAGAGCTGCTTCTTTCGAATTATCTGTACTATGGGGTCATGATGGTGAAGATGAAGGATGCGGACGGGATGGTGTCAGGTGCATGCCATTCTACGGCAGATACGCTTAGGCCGTGTCTGCAGATACTGAAGACGAAACCTGGTACAAAGCTTGTATCTGCATTTTTCGTCATGGTCGTTCCGGACTGCGATATGGGAGCAGATGGAACGTTCGTATTTGCGGATGCAGGGCTTGAGCAGAATCCGGATCCGGAGAAGCTGGCGGCTATCGCGCTGTCCTCCGCGGAATCCTTCAGACTCCTGACAGGGGAGGAACCGGTGGTGGCACTTCTGTCACATTCCACGAAAGGAAGCGCAAAGCATGCCGATGTGGACAAGGTAGTGGAAGCCACACGCATCGCTAAGGAACAGGCGCCAGAGGGGCTCATGATAGACGGAGAATTCCAGCTTGACGCTGCCATCGTACCGGAAATCGGGGCATCGAAGGCACCGGGAAGCCCGGTCGCAGGAAAGGCCAACGTACTCGTATTCCCAGACCTGGATGCGGGAAATATCGGCTATAAGCTCGTCCAGAGACTCGCCAAAGCGGAAGCTTATGGACCTCTGACACAGGGCATCGCCGCACCGGTCAACGATCTGTCCCGCGGCTGCAGCGCGAAGGATATTGAAGGGGTAGTGGCTATCACAGCCGTTCAGTGCATGACGGAGAACTAGAACGTTAAAAAGAATAAAAGAGAGGTAATTTCAAATGAATGTATTAGTAATCAACTGCGGAAGTTCATCTTTAAAATTTCAGCTGATCAATTCCGACACTGAACAGGTGCTGGCAAAAGGGCTCTGCGAGCGAATCGGGATTGACGGAAGCCTTACCTATCAGCCGGAAGGCGGAGATAAGGTCAAGTCTGACAAGCCTATGCCGACGCATACGGAAGCGATCCAGTATGTCATCGATGCCCTGACCGATGCACAGACAGGTGTCGTAAAGAGCCTGGATGAGATTGGGGCGGTAGGGCACCGTGTCGTACATGGCGGCGAGAAGTTTGCAAGCTCTGTCGTGATAACGGAAGAAGTGCTTCAGGCAATTGAGGAATGTAATGACCTGGCACCTCTTCACAATCCTGCGAACCTGATCGGTATCAACGCATGCGAGAAACTGATGCCGGGTACTCCAATGGTAGCGGTATTTGATACTGCTTTCCACCAGACGATGCCGGAAGAGGCTTATATGTACGGCCTTCCATATGAGTATTATGAAAAATACAAAGTAAGACGCTATGGTTTCCATGGGACAAGCCACAGCTTCGTATCCAAGAGGGCGGCTGAAATCGTGGGCAGGCCGTATGAGGAGCTGAGCACTATCGTATGCCACCTCGGTAACGGTGCCAGCATCTGTGCCGTCAAGAACGGAAAATCCGTAGATACCTCCATGGGGCTTACCCCTCTAGAAGGACTCGTGATGGGAACACGATCAGGTGACATCGATCCGGCTATCATGGAGTTTATTGCGAAAAAGGAAGGGCTCGACATTGCCGGGCTGATGAATATGCTGAATAAGAAGTCCGGTGTGCTCGGCCTTTCTAATAATCTGTCCAGCGACTTCCGCGATCTGGATACGGGGGCAAAAGAAGGAAATAAGCAGGCGGCTGTCGCGCTCAAGGTATTTGCCTACAGAGTCGCTAAATATGTCGGTGCTTATGCAGCTGCCATGAATGGCGTGGACGTTATCGCATTTACCGCCGGGGTGGGAGAGAATTCCGGTCCGGTCCGTGCCGATGTGCTGAGCTACCTCGGATATCTTGGAATCGAGGTTGACGAAGAAGCTAACAATACACGTGGGGAAGAGATTACGATCTCCACTCCGGATTCCAAAGTTAAGGTGATGGTAATCCCTACGAACGAAGAACTTGCAATCGCGCGTGAAACGGTTGCACTTGTATAGATAGCAGGACAGTGGCACAATATCTATACAAAATGACGATTTATAGGTTGACAAACCTCTTTTGCACGGATATAATAGTCTAGGTATGAATAGGGGTGACTATATGTTGATTGACCTATCCGAAGTATTGTCTGAACCGCATAAGCCGCTTGACGTGACGGCAGCATGCACTATGCGTACGTTCCAGGGAGATACAGGTACGTATCCGGTCATGCCGGAGACGGATGTCCATATAGCTGCAGAGTACGAAGGAGAAGGAAAGCTTCTGATTCACGGTACTTGCAGGCTCAAGGCTCTTATTCCGTGCGACCGTTGTCTCACGGAAGTGCCGGAGGAATTTGACCTGGATTTCTCGAAGCATGTCAAGGTGTCTGAATCAGAAGAGGACAGCGGACAGGCAGAAGATTATGACGAAGCGAATTATATTGACGGATATCATCTTGACGTAGACAAATTACTCTATAATGAGATATTAATAGGATGGCCGATGAAAGTTCTATGCTGTGAGGACTGTAAAGGAATGTGCAGCGTATGTGGTCAGAACCTAAATGAGGGAACCTGTGGCTGTGAAGACCCAGGTCTTGACCCTAGAATGTCAGTTATCCGCGATGTGTTTAAGAATTTTAAGGAGGTGTAACCTATGTCAATTTGTCCAAAGAATAAATCTTCTAAAGCAAGAAGAGACAAAAGAAGAGCTAACTGGAAGATGAGCGCTCCAAACTTGGTAAAGTGCAGCAAGTGCGGCGAATTAATGATGCCTCACAGAGTCTGCAAGGCTTGTGGCTCTTACAACAAAAAAGAAATCATAGCGCAGGACTAATAAGTGAAAGCAAAAAAGGCTTCCCGGTTTACCGGGGAGCCTTTTTCGCGTATCCGGAACTTATCAGATTCTGATACCATTTTAACGTCATTTTAATATATGCCCCGGCGTTTTAACACAGCTTTAAGACAGGGCATGTTAGAATGAGTCCAGTTCAATGGAAAAGGGGGTTAAAGTGATGATGGATATCGCTATGACAGGTATCCTGCTTGCATGCTTTGGACTGATGAAGGCATTTACCGAATGGTGCAGCAGGCAAGTGGATACGGATACCGCGGAAAACGTCCAGGCTGAATGACGCTTAACATATGCAGAGGATGGACATACGTGGAGGAAGGAGAAGCAAAATGATACTACTGGGAATAATTATACTGCTGCTTGCGGCATATCTGATCTATGCTCTGGTTCATCCGGAGAAATTATAAAATTAACTGAGTTGAAAGTAATAAACAGGAGGACAAGAAAGTCATGTTACAGATTGCGCTGACTTTAGCGATTTTCATATTGGCTGTGATACCTATGGGAAAATATATGTACCATATCACGACCAATAAAAAAACGTTCGCAGACCCATTATTCGACAGAGTGGACAATGGCATATACAAAGTCTGCCGGATTGACAGAAAAGGAATGAGCTGGAAGACATATGCATTAAGTCTCCTCATGACCAATGCGGTCATGGTACTTGCGGGGTATCTCGTATTGAGGCTGCAGCATGCATTGTTTCTGAATCCCAACGGAATAGAAGGAATGGAACCAACCCTTTCCTTCAATACAATAATAAGTTTTATGACGAATACAAATCTCCAGCACTACTCAGGCGAGTCGGGACTTTCCTACTTGAGCCAGATGCTTGTCATCATCTTCATGATGTTTACGTCAGCGGCTTCCGGTTATGCAGCATGTATGGCATTCTGCAGAGGACTTGCAGGGAAGAGAAAGGATCTCGGCAACTTCTATGAAGATATGGTGCGTATAACGACACGTATATTAATTCCATGGTCCCTGATCTTCGGCCTTGTACTGATCTGGCAGGGATGCCCGGAGACATTTGGAGCTAACATTACGGTAGAGACAATCCAGGGAAAGCTTCAAGATTTTGCGGTGGGCCCCGTGGCCGCGCTGGAAATCATCAAGCATCTTGGTACTAACGGAGGAGGATTCCTGGGTGCAAACTCTACGACGCCGTTTGAAAACCCTACGATTATCACGAATATGATAGAGCTTATATCCATGATGATACTTCCGGGAGCGTGCGTGCTGACATTTGGAAAGATGTGCATGGACCGGAAAAAAGGAAAAGCTGCGGCAGCTGTTAAGATTAAAGAGCCGGTATTTGGAAAACAGGGAAGAACAATATTTGCAGCCATGTCAATCATATTCCTGGTAGGGCTTACCATCTGCTTCGTATCTGAAAAGGCCGGAAATCCCGTTCTTGAGGCGGCAGGAGTCGGACAGGAAATGGGAAGCATGGAAGGGAAAGAGGTTAGATTCGGGGCAGACCAGTCAGCGCTGTTCACCACGGTAACAACTTCTTTCACAACCGGTACGGTCAACAATATGCATGATACCTTGACGCCCCTCGGGGGGATGGTGCCACTGCTGCATATGATGCTGAACTGTGTGTTCGGCGGCAAGGGAGTGGGCTTGATGAATATGCTCATGTACGCGATACTTACCGTATTCATATGTGGGCTGATGGTAGGGCGTACGCCAGAATACCTCGGTAAGAAGATAGAAGGACGAGAAATGAAGCTCGTGGCCCTTGTATTGATTATACATCCGCTTCTGATTCTTGGGTTCTCTGCATTGGCGGTATCTACCCAGGCGGGGCTTGAAGGCATAACCAATCCCGGATTCCACGGTCTGTCACAGGTCCTGTATGAATATTCATCAGCGTCTGCCAATAATGGCTCCGGGTTTGAAGGGCTGTCAGATAATACATATTTCTGGAATATCACGAGCGGGCTCGCAATGTTCTTTGGACGTTATATCGCGATTATCGCACAGCTTGCTATTGCAGGTTCGCTGCTTGCAAAGAAACGGGTGAAGGCTTCCATAGGTACGATGAGGACGGACAATGTGATATTTGCCATCCTGCTTGTGTTCATCGTATATATCTTCGCTGCTTTAACATTCTTCCCTGCACTTGCGCTGGGACCGATAGCAGAGCATCTTACCTTATGGTTTTCATAAAATAGAGAAAGGGATGTAAGAGAAGAAATGTCTAAGAAACAACAAAAAACAAAGTTCGTGACTAAGGATATACTGAAAAGTTCCATAACAGGAGCTTTGAAGAAGCTGAATCCGAAATACATGGTTAAGAATCCGGTCATGTTCGTAGTAGAGATAGGCTTTGTGCTGACCTTGCTTATGACGATAGTTCCAACTATATTCGGCGATGATGCTTCGCCTGGTTATCTGCGGACATACAACGGGATTGTCTGCGTCATACTTCTGATTACGGTATTATTTGCTAATTTCGCTGAATCTGTTGCGGAAGGGCGCGGAAAGGCACAGGCAGAATCACTTAAAAAGACAAAACAAGACACGCAGTCCAGGCTGATCGGCAGGGATGGGACAGAACGCACCGTCAACGCTTCACAACTGAAGAAGGACGACATCGTACTCGTAAAAGCCGGAGAAGTGATTCCAAATGACGGCGAGGTGATCGAGGGTATCGCATCTGTAGATGAATCGGCAATCACCGGGGAGTCGGCGCCTGTCACCCGCGAGGCAGGAACAGATTTTTCATCCGTTACCGGCGGAACGACGGTAGTCAGCGACTGGCTGAAGATACGAATCACCTCCAGGCCGGGAGAATCCTTCCTGGATAAGATGATAGCACTTGTAGAAGGGGCGTCCCGTCAGAAGACACCGAATGAAATCGCACTGAACACACTGCTTGTCGGGCTTACGGTCATCTTCATGATTGTAGTCGTATGCCTCTATCCATTCGCTACCTATTCAGGGGTACAGATACCGGTATCTACGATGATTGCTCTTCTTGTATGTCTGATACCGACGACGATAGGCGGGCTCTTGTCTGCCATTGGCATAGCAGGGATGGACCGGGTGACGAGATTTAATGTGATTGCCATGTCCGGCAAAGCGGTAGAGGCGTGTGGTGACGTCGATACGATGATTCTGGACAAGACAGGGACGATTACATTCGGCAACCGGCTGGCAGCAGAGTTCTATCCCGTACAAGGCAAAAGGAAAGAAGACCTGATCGATTATGCTGTAATGACTTCCCTCAGCGACCCGACGCCGGAAGGGAAATCCACCGTAGAGCTGGCACGGAGCCTGGGAACCAGGATTGATGACAATGCTGCTGATCAGATAGAATTTATAGAATTTACCGCACAGTCTAAGATGTCCGGAGCCAACCTCCCTAATGGTTCCATCATCAGAAAAGGAGCCGCGGATGCCATCAAAGCTATGGTGAGGGAGAATGGAGGCGGCATTCCACAAGATCTGGATGAGATCGTGGAAAGAATAGCAGGTCTTGGAGGGACGCCTCTTGTAGTCTCGGCAGACAATGTGATATATGGTGTCATCTACCTGAAGGATACCGTTAAGCCGGGGCTTGTCGAAAGGTTCCAGAGACTGAGGGATATCGGCATAAAGACCATCATGTGTACCGGAGACAATCCGCTTACGGCCGCCACGATTGCAAAAGAAGCCGGCGTGGACGGGTTCATTGCAGAATGCAAGCCGGAAGACAAGATTACGGCAATCAAGAAAGAGCAGGCAGAAGGCAAGCTCGTAGCGATGACGGGCGATGGTACGAATGATGCTCCGGCACTTGCACAGGCTGATGTCGGGCTTGCCATGAATTCTGGTACCTCTGCAGCAAAAGAGGCTGCGAATATGGTGGATTTGGATTCGGATCCGACGAAGATTCTGGAAGTAGTGGAGATAGGCAAGCAGCTTTTGATAACAAGAGGTTCGCTGACCACGTTCAGTATTGCAAACGATGTGGCAAAATACTTCGCTATCATCCCGGCAATGTTTACGCTGGTGATACCGCAGATGCAGATGCTCAACATTATGAATCTGACGACTCCGATGTCGGCAATCTTATCGGCGCTGATATTCAATGCGATTATCATACCATGTCTGATTCCTATCGCTATGAGAGGCGTCAAGTATAAGCCGATGAGTGCAGAGCGCATGCTTTTGAAAAATATGGGAATCTATGGATTGGGCGGCATTATCGTGCCATTTGCAGGTATTAAGCTGATTGACTGTATCGTCGCACCTTTATTGTCGGTGCTTGGAATATAGGAGGGAAATACAATGAAATCATTTTTAAAATATCTGAAAAGTGCTGTGATGCTGACCGTACTGATGCTGGTCGTCTGCGGGCTTGCATATCCTGCGGCACTGACCGGGATTGGGCAGGCAGTCTTCCCGCATCAGGCGAATGGAAGCCTTGTGACCGCAGAAGGTGAAAAGACAACAGAATCTGACAAGGCGATAGGTTCTGCGATTGTAGGGCAGGACTTTTCCGGTGACGCAAGATATTTCCAGGGCAGGGTATCAGGGGTCAATTATAACGTATATACGCAGGAGGATAAAGAAGACGGCACATATGCGGGTGTCGGCTCCGGCGGTTCAAACCTGGCCCCTTCGAATGAGGAGCTGAAGAAACGGGTAGAAGACTCTGTGGAACAATTCCTTAAAGAGCATCCGGATGTAAAGAAGGGAGAGATTCCCGCCGACCTCCTGACTGCATCAGGATCCGGCATGGATCCTGACATCACCCCGGAATCGGCGAAGATACAGATTCCTGCCATCGCTGAAGCTACCGGGCTGAGTGAAAGGGAACTTGAAGATATCGTAAGCCGCAATACAGCCGGCAAGACGCTGGGCGTGTTCGGGCATGAGAGAGTCAATGTCCTGAAATGCAATCTTGAAGTCGCCAAGGCGCTTGGAGAGATATAGTCTTAACTGTCGTCAGTCTACAATGGCTGGCGGCAGTTCTTTTGCGTATGAAAAGGAGGATGCAGATGAATAGCGACAAAAGGCCAAGTTCAAAAGAAATGCTTGAAAAGATTCAGGCGGAAGAAGAAAAGGTACATCGAAAATCATTTGGAAAGCTTAAGATATTTCTCGGGTATGCGGCCGGAACCGGCAAGACGTATGAGATGCTGGAGGCCGCCAGGGAACTTCAGCGCAGCCATGTCGATGTAGTGGCAGGATACGTAGAGCCACATGCCCGTCCGGAGACGGCTGCCCTGCTTAACGGTATAGAACAGATTCCTTTTCTGATGGTGGATTATAAAGGAGTAAAGATACGGGAGTTTGACTTGGATGCGGCTCTAAAGCGCAGGCCGAAAGTCCTTCTGGTCGATGAGCTGGCTCATACGAATGCACCGGGCTGCCGCCATCAGAAAAGATACCAGGATATCGAAGAACTGCTGGAGCACGGGATAAATGTATATACGACGGTCAATATCCAGCATCTGGAAAGCCTCAATGACAACATTGCAAGCATAACTACGATTCAGATGAAAGAGAGGATACCGGACAGCATTTTTGACAAGGCAGAGCAGGTAAAACTGGTAGACATCGAACCGGAAGACCTTATCCAGCGCATGAAGGAAGGCAAGATATATCAGGGCATGCAGGCCCAGAGGGCACTCCAGAATTTCTTTACGAGGGATAAGCTTGTAGCGCTGCGTGAGATAGCCCTGCGGCGGATGGCAGACCGGGTGAACCACCTTGCGGAGGAAGAGAAGAAACGACTGGGGAGCAGCGGGTTTTCTACCGGCGAACATGTGCTGACCTGCATATCTCCTGCGCCGTCCAATGCAAAGGTAATCCGTGCGGCGGCTCGTCTTGCCTATGCGTTCCATGCAGAGTTTACCGCTCTGTACGTAGAGACGAGAAGCCTTCAGAATGCAGACGAAAAAGTGAAAAGACGAAGAGACGACAACATACGTCTTGCAAGGTCGTTAGGAGCGAAGATCGTAACTGTAAACGGCGAGGATGTGGCGAGGCAGATTGCGCAATATGCCAAGGTCAGCAATGTGACGAAGATCGTCATGGGCAGGACGGCACACAGGATTCTGTTTGGGCAGACAAGAAAGACGCTTGTCGAGAGTCTGAATCAATATGCGCCATCGCTGGATGTCTATATCATACCGGATCTTCAAAGCGGCATCGGACAGAAAGTCTCTGTCGCCGCCGGTGCGGGAAAAGGCCTTAAAAGCGTGAAGGGTTCCGACTTTATAATCATGGGGATAATGATGGCGGCAAGCACAGCAGCCGGGCTTCTTCTCAGCCGCCTGCAGATGACAGAGGCCAATATTATAATGGCATATCTGCTGGGCGTCATGCTGACCGCAATCAATACACAGGGCTATGTATGTTCGGTGCTGGCGTCTGTCTTAAGCGTGCTGCTCTTCAACTATTTTTTCACCATGCCCCACTATAGCCTCCAGGCATATGACGCGAGCTATCCGCTGACTTTTGCCATGATGTTCGCGGTGAGCCTCCTGACGTCGTGGAACATGTCGAAGATTCAGAAGCAGAATGAGGAGAATGCCAAACGGGCATACCGCACGGAGATACTGCTTATGAACAGCAAGAAGCTCAGGCGTGTAAAGAGCCGGAAAGAGATCGGCAATGAACTGGCATCACAAATCCAGAAGCTCATGAACTTTACCGTTATCGTATATATGAAGTCAGGCATGCAGATACAGGAGCCTTCTATCTACCTGAGAAGCGGTATTGACAGTCAATGCAGGGACAGGCTGATACGAGATTATACGTCCAAAGAGGAACGGGCGGTAGCGGCCTGGGTATTTGAAAACGGCCACCGTGCCGGATGTACGACACATACGCTGCCAAACGCCAAAGCCATCTATCTCCCTGTCATGGACAGTGACAATGTGTCGGCAGTCGTAGGGATGGTATTGGAGGAAAGAAGAGAAATAGGAACATTTGAATATGATTTGATATGTGCAATGCTGGGGGAGGCTGCACTTGTGTTTGAAAGGATTCAGAAGATGGAAGATATGGCACGTAATTCTTTCACAAAATGATTGATTTTTAGAGGGATGTCTAGTAGAATTAATCCTAGTAGTGCTGGGAGGAAGAAAGAATGACTGAAATTACAAGAGTAGCGCTGGATGCCATGGGCGGTGACAATGCCCCGGCCGAAATGGTCAAGGGTGCTGTGGATGCCGTTGCCAGAGAGAAAAGTATCAAAGTCTATCTCGTCGGTAAGGAAGAGGCCATCCAAAAGGAGCTGGAAGGCTTAAGCTACGACAGAAGCCAGATTGAAATCGTGAATGCCACAGAGGTGATAGAGACGGCAGAACCCCCGGTCAATGCCATACGCAGAAAAAAGGACTCTTCCATCGTTGTCGGCATGAAGATGGTAAAAGCCGGCGAGGCAGACGCTTTCGTGTCAGCGGGAAGCTCGGGTGCCATCCTCGTCGGAGGGCAGACGCTCGTCGGAAGAATCAAAGGAGTAGAGAGGCCGCCGCTTGCGCCGCTCATCCCGACAAAGACAGGGGTTTCCCTCCTGATAGACTGTGGGGCCAATGTGGATGCAAGGCCGTCACATCTCGTACAGTTTGCCAAGATGGGATCCATCTACATGGAGAGTATCATGGGCGTGGAACGTCCCAGGGTCGGGATAGTCAATATCGGGGCAGAAGAAGAGAAGGGCAATGCGCTTGTAAAAGAGACGTTCCCCCTCCTGAAGGAGACGCAAGGCATTCATTTTATCGGAAGCGTAGAAGCGAGGGATATCCCTCACGGGGTGGCAGACGTCATCGTGTGCGAGGCTTTTGCGGGAAATATCATACTTAAGCTTTATGAAGGGGTAGGAGATGTCCTCATCAAAAAGGTGAAAGCAGGAATGATGACAAGCCTGAGGAGCAAAATCGGAGCACTCCTTGTCAAGCCGGCCTTGAAAGAGACGCTGAAGGCGTTTGATGCAAGCGAGCACGGCGGGGCGCCTCTGCTTGGCCTGAACGGGCTGGTGGTAAAGACACACGGAAGTTCAAAGTCTAAGGAAGTCACGAATACGTTGATACAGTGTGTTACGTTCAAGCGGCAGAGGATTAATGAAAAGATTAAAAATTGTATTCAAACGGATGCTGCATCCGCTGAATAAAGACTACTCTATGGAATAAGAAAGGAAGAAATGGTATGGAATTTGAAAAGTTACAGGAAATCATTGCAGATGTATTGAATGTTGAGGCAGGGGACATTACAATGGAGACGACTTTTGTAGATGATTTGGGGGCTGATTCCTTAGATATTTTCCAGATAATTATGGGAATAGAAGAGACCTTTGATATCGAAATCGATAATGATGATGCGGAGAAGATCGTATCAGTAGGCGATGCGGTGGAACAGATTAAAAATGCGACAAATAACTAGGCATATAAGATGCGTAAAAAGCCCGGTAGGGCTTTTTCGCATTATGAGGAGAGCAGCGATATGAATCAGGATCTGAAGCAACTGGAAAATAGAATCGGCTACACATTCAAGGATTTCGGCCTGCTGAAAAAGGCGATGATGCACAGTTCATATGCCAATGAGCAGCATCTGCACAAGTATGAATGTAACGAACGGCTCGAATTCCTCGGCGACGCGGTGCTGGAACTCGTATCCAGCGAATTCTTGTTCTATGAGCACACGAAGATGCCGGAAGGGGAACTGACTAAGACGAGAGCCGGAATGGTATGTGAGCCTGCACTGGCGTTCTGCGCCAGAGAGATACAGATTGGAGATTTTCTTCTGCTTGGAAAGGGCGAGGATGCGACAGGAGGGCGCAAGAGGGAGTCTATCACGTCTGACGCGATGGAAGCTCTGATCGGAGCGATATATATAGATGGTGGTTTTGCTAATGCGAAAGAGTTTATCGAACGGTTTATTCTGAGGGACCTGGAGAACAAGAAACTCTTTTTTGATAGCAAGACTATCCTGCAGGAGATTGTACAGGCCAACTTTAAGGATGTGATAACATATCATCTTATTGGAGAAGAGGGCCCTGACCACGACAAATCTTTCCTTGTATCCGTACACATCGGAGAGGAAGAGTACGGTACGGGACGCGGACGGACGAAGAAGGCGGCCGAGCAGGAAGCTGCCTATCAAAGTATTCTGAAGCTGCACGAGAAGAACATAAAGTAGGTGGAGTATGTATTTAAAGAGCATAGAAGTGCAGGGATTCAAGTCATTTGCACATAAGATAAAATTTGATTTCCACAACGGCATAACAGCAATCGTAGGGCCGAACGGGAGCGGGAAAAGCAATGTCGCGGATGCGGTCCGGTGGGTGCTTGGCGAACAGAGGGTCAAGCAGCTGCGCGGAGGCAGCATGCAGGATGTCATCTTTTCGGGAACAGAGAACCGGAAGCCTCTGAGCTACGCATCTGTAGCAATCACTCTGGATAATTCAGACCATCATCTTCCGATAGACTACGAGGAAGTGACGGTGGCCAGAAAGCTCTACCGTTCGGGAGAGAGTGAATATCTGATCAACGGCGGCGCCTGCCGCCTTAAGGATGTCAACGAGCTGTTCTACGATACCGGGATCGGAAAGGAAGGATATTCGATCATCGGTCAGGGACAGATTGATAAGATATTGAGCGGCAAGCCGGAAGAACGCCGGGAATTGTTCGACGAGGCGGCCGGCATCGTAAAGTTCAAACGGCGCAAGAACATGTCCGTGAAGAAACTGGAGGAGGAACGGCAGAACCTTCTCAGGGTCAACGATATACTGTCTGAGCTGGAAAAACAGGTAGGCCCTCTTGAGAGGCAGGCGGAAAAGGCACGAGAATACCTGAAGAAGAAGGAAGTGCTGAAGAAGTATGACATCAATATGTTTCTGCTGGAGACGAGACGGTTAAGCGACCAGATAAAGGGGATAGACGACAAGCTTGAAACCGCACATGCGGAGCTTGATGACGCCGGCGGCCGCTATGATGAGATGAAGTCAGAGTATGAATCGGTAGAAGAACAGGTAGACAGCATCGACGCATCGATAGAAAAGGCAAAAAGCCAGCTGAATGAGACAAATATGCTGAAGCAGCAGCTGGAGAACCAGATTGCGCTGTTAAAGGAGCAGATCCACAGCGCGCATATGAACGATGAACATTACGACCAGCGGGCCAAGACGATCGAGAGCGAGATTGCGGAGAGGGAAAAGCAGCTTTCCGAACTTGTGAAAGAGCAGGAGAGCATCCAGGCGGAACTGGATGAAAAGGGCAGGCTGGAACGTGACGCCAGAGCACAGCTCATTGAAGTAGAGACGAAGATAGCGACGCTGACGGCTTCTATAGACAGCAACAAGAAGGACATCATCGAACTGCTGAACAACAGAGCATCCACCAAGGCCAAGATCCAGCGCTATGATACGATGCTGGAACAGATACAGGTGAGGAAAAGCCAGATGAACGATCAGGCGGCGGAGTCTGTGAAAGAGGCCGCCGAGCAGGAAGTACACCTGGAGAGGTTCCGTAATGAGCTGGAAGAGATTTCAGGCCAGATTATCGAACTGACCGAAGAGAGCAGTACATACGACGACAAGATTAAGGAACTTCAGGATAAGCTGGCGGGACAGACCGAGCAGTTCCGCATCGGACAGACCGCATACCACAGGGAGCAGTCCAGGCTCGAGTCTCTAAAAAATATCACGGAACGGTATGACGGCTACGGCAACAGCATCCGGAAAGTGATGGACAACAGAGAGAAGGAACAAGGGCTTCTCGGAGTCGTGGCAGATATCATCAAAGTCGGCAAGGATTATGAGATAGCCGTAGAGACTGCGCTTGGCGGAAGCATACAGAACATTGTCACGGCAGATGAGGACACGGCGAAACGCATGATCCAGTTCCTGAAACAGAACAGGTTCGGGAGGGCGACGTTCCTTCCGCTTACAAGCATCAAGGCCAACGGTGGAATCTACAGGCAGGAAGCGCTGAAAGAGCCCGGCGTGGTCGGGACCGCGGATAAGCTCGTCAAGGTGGAGGAACGATTCCAAGGGCTGGCAGAATATCTCCTCGGGAGAACGCTTGTCGTGGACCACATCGACCATGGCATAGCCATCGCACGCAAGTACAGGCAGTCTATCCGTATCGTAACGTTGGAAGGAGAGCTGATCAATCCGGGTGGATCCATGACCGGGGGAGCTTTCAAGAATTCCAGCAATCTGCTGAGCAGGCGCCGTGAGATAGAAGAATTTGAAAAGACGGTCCGACATCTCAAGAAGGAGATGGACGAGCTGGAGGCGGCCTCCGATGCGCTGCGGCAGGAGCGTGCCGGGTATTATGACAGGCTTGAAGAGCTGAAAAGCAGTCTGCAGAAAGCATATGTCATCCAGAATACGGCGAAGATGAACGTAGACCAGGCGGAGGCGAGAATCCGTTCTGCCAGAAATTCCGCCTCAGCCCTGACAAAGGAAGCCGGGGAGCTGGACGGGCAGATTACGGATATCATCGACAATCAGGAGTCCATCAATGTAGAGCTTGATACTTCGGAAAGCCTCGAAAAGGAGCTCACTGACAGAATAGAGGAAGAGCAGAAGATTCTGGAAGGCGTGCGGGAAGAGGAGAGCCGGAAGCAGAAAGCCGCGGAAGAAATCCATCTGGCTTATGCGGGCCTTGAGCAGAAATATGCGTTCCTGCTTGAAAATACGGAACGTATAAAAGACGAGATCGTCAAGTTCCAGGAAGAGTTAAGTGAGCTTGAAGTCAATAAAGGCGGCACATCCAGAGAGATAGAAGAAAAGCAGGAACAGATAGAAGATTTAAAAGACACGATTCTGAATTCAAAAGAGCTGTTCACCGAAATCCAGCAGGAAATTGAAAGGTTCAAGCAGGAGCGGGAAGACTTGAACAAGAAGCATAAAGTATTCCTCCAGAAAAGGGAAGACCTGTCCCGCCATATGTCAGAGCTGGACAAAGAGATATTCCGTCTTGAGAGCCAGAAGGAAAGTTACGAGGACGCATCTGAAAAGCAGATGAATTATATGTGGGAAGAATACGAGGTCACGTACAACCATGCGCTTGAGATAAGGGATGAGACGCTTACGGACCTTGCAATGATGAAAAAGCAGACACAGGTACTCAAAAGTGAGATTAAGGGACTTGGCGATGTCAATGTCAATGCCATCGAGGATTATAAGAATCTGTCGGAGAGATATGAATTCCTGAAAAACCAGCATGATGACCTTGTCGAGGCGGAAGCCACGCTCTTGCAGATTATAGAGGAACTTGATGAGGCTATGCGCAAGCAGTTCAGGGAACAGTTCGACCTGATATCGGTAGAATTCGACCATGTGTTCAAGGAACTGTTTGGCGGAGGCAAAGGCACGCTTGAGCTGATGGAAGATGAGGATGTCCTGGAAGCCGGAATCCGGATTATCGCTCAGCCGCCGGGCAAGAAGCTGCAGAATATGATGCAGCTGTCAGGCGGCGAGAAAGCGCTCACTGCAATCGCTCTGCTTTTCGCCATACAGAACCTGAAGCCGTCGCCATTCTGCCTTCTGGACGAGATTGAGGCGGCTCTCGATGACAGCAATGTCGTAAGATTTGCGAAATATCTGCATAAACTGACGAAGAATACACAATTTATAGTTATCACGCATAGAAGAGGGACCATGACAGCTGCAGACAGGCTTTACGGAATAACAATGCAGGAAAAAGGCATATCAACCATGGTATCCGTAAGTCTTCTGGAAGAACAGCTGGATAAATAGGAGGGGTTATGTCCGAAGAATTGATTATGGAAGAAGAAACAATGGAATCTGAAGAGAAGAGAGGATTTTTCAGCCGGCTCGTATCAGGCCTGACAAAGACGAGAGACAACATCATCTCCGGCATGGACAGCATATTCAGCGGATTCTCCAAGATTGATGAAGCGTTTTATGAGGAGCTGGAAGAAGTGCTCATCATGGGAGATCTTGGTGTCCAGGCGACAGACAGCATACTGGAAGACCTCAGAGAAAAGGTGAAGGCCATGCACATCAAAGAGCCGTCCGAGTGCCGCCAGCTCCTTATCGACAGTATCAAGGAGCAGATGGATATCGGTGAGGCTGCTTATGAATTTGAAGATAGGACGTCTGTCGTGATGGTCATCGGGGTAAACGGCGTCGGAAAGACGACGACGATCGGCAAGCTTGCAGGGAAGCTCAGAAGCCGGCATAAAAAAGTGGTACTTGCGGCGGCGGATACGTTCCGCGCTGCTGCAGGGGAGCAGCTGAAGGAATGGGCAGACCGGGCGCAGGCAGAGCTGATCGGCGGGCAGGAGGGATCAGACCCTGCGTCTGTCGTATATGACGCGGTGGCGGCGGCAAAGGCCCGCCATGCGGACGTGCTCCTGTGCGATACGGCGGGCAGGCTCCACAACAAGAAGAACCTGATGGAAGAGCTGAAGAAGATGAACCGGATTATTGACAGAGAATTTCCGGATGCATACAGGGAGACGCTTGTCGTCCTCGATGCCACGACCGGACAGAACGCTCTTATGCAGGCCAGAGAGTTTAATGAAGTCGCCGATATCACGGGTATCATCCTGACGAAGATGGACGGGACCGCTAAGGGAGGTATCGCGGTAGCCATCCAGGCAGAGCTTGGAATACCGGTCAAATATATCGGTGTAGGAGAGACGATCGAAGATTTGCAGAAGTTTGAAGCAGATACATTTGTTAACGCGTTATTCACGACTGAAAAGCCGGAAGAATAAATACGAGAAAAAAGGGAGGCATTCGTATGATGACACTAGAGAAATTCGAGCAGGCAAGCGAGCTCGTAAAGAAAGTAACCAATCCCACCAAACTGGTCTACAGTGAATATCTGAGCCAGCCAAGCGGCGGAAAGATATATCTGAAGCCGGAGAATATGCAGTATACAGGTGCATATAAAGTAAGAGGTGCTTATTATAAGATCAGTACCCTGTCAGAAGAGGAACGCGGGAAGGGCCTTATCACCGCCTCGGCAGGCAACCATGCCCAGGGGGTGGCCTATGCGGCTCAGAAATATGGGTGTAAGGCGACCATCGTCATGCCGACGGTGACCCCGCTCATCAAGGTAAACCGTACAAAGAGCTACGGTGCCGACGTAATCCTTCACGGGGACGTATACGATGACGCGTGTGACCATGCCCTAAAGCTGGCGGAAGAGAACGGTTATACGTTCGTTCATCCGTTTGACGACCTCGACGTCGCAACCGGGCAGGGGAGCATCGCGATGGAAATCGTTCAGGAGCTGCCCACGGTAGATTACATACTGGCTCCTATCGGAGGCGGCGGACTGATCTCGGGGGTATCTACCCTCGCGAAGATGCTGAATCCTAAGATCAAGGTCATCGGCGTGGAACCGGCGCAGGCAGCCAGCATGACGGCGGCGCTCGCCGAAGGCGCTCCAGTCACGCTGCCAAGTGCCAATACGATAGCAGACGGCACGGCTGTGAAACGGGTCGGCGAAAAGATATTCCCATATGTGCAGGAGAATGTCGACCAGATAGTTACGGTGGAAGATGATGAACTGATAGGCGTATTCCTTGATCTCGTAGAGAATCACAAGATGGTCGTGGAAAATTCCGGGCTGCTCACTGTAGCCGCTCTGAAACAGCTGGACTTAAAAGGAAAGAAAGCGGTAGCAATCTTAAGCGGGGGCAACATGGACGTGATTACGATGTCCTCTATCGTTCAGCATGGACTGATACAGAGAGACCGTATCTTCTCCGTATCCGTGCTCCTTCCGGATAAGCCGGGCGAACTCGTACGCGTCGCGTCCACGATAGCAGATGCCCAGGGAAACGTAATCAAGCTGGAACACAACCAGTTCGTGAGTACGAACCGCAACGCGGCGGTGGAACTGCGTATCACCATGGAGGCATTCGGCACAGAGCATAAGCATGAGATTATGCAGGCGCTGGAAGATGAGGGATTCCGTCCAAGAGAAATCGGTGCAAAATTATATTGATGTAAAGGGGATATGCATATGGAACATCACATTCCACAGAAAGGAGAGTGCTACCGCCATTTTAAAGGGAACCGGTATCAGGTTCTGGCGGTAGCCACCCATTCCGAAACTGCCGAGCAGCTTGTCATCTATGAGGGGCTCTGCGGGGAACACCCGGTATATGCCAGACCGATCGAGCAGTTTATAAGCAGGGTAGACAGGGAGAAATATCCAGACACAGCGCAGGAGTATCGTTTCCAGCTGGAAGAAGAGGATGTAGATTCCAGTGGACAGGAGCGGAACCTGATTATGGAGTTTCTGGATCTGGATACGAAAGAGGAAAAGGTTGAATTCCTGCAGCGGGAGAGGATGAACATGACAGGAGACTTCTTAAGCGCGGCGGCCATGAGCCTGGACTATGTGGAGAACAGCGAAGACGTGGATCTGCGCTATGAAGACCTGATGCATTATCTGAGGACCTTGATACGATTTGAAAACAGGAGGGGAAGGTAAGAAACAAGTAAGCTGTAAGTAAAAAAGATGCGAAGAATGCAGACTTCGCATCTTTTTTGCATCTTTACTTTAATACTATTTTAATACGTCAGGCCTCTCCTTTAACACCTATTTTATCCGGCTGCTGTTATGATTTACTTAGTTAAGAAGTAACAGTCCAGGAGGTAAGGAATGATGAAGAGCAGAGAAAAAGGCCAGATCAGCAGGGAAGAGCAGGATTTGGGCAGTCTGTGCAGTATGATAAAGGAATATGTTGAGAAGAATGACTGGGCGGCCTGTATGGAGCAGATTCCAAAATATATGGAGCTGTATCCCGACAGTGCTGTTCCGCACAACCTGATGGGAATTGTGCTGGAAAGCCAGGGGAAGCACCCTGAGGCCATGAAGCATTTTCGCGCCGCATGGTCGCTGGATTCTACCTTTGTTCCGGCGAACCGTAATATGGATGCCTATTCGATGTATGACAGGAAAGGAGAGGTAGAGCCCGCCTATACGATGGAAGACTGTATGCCAAAGCCGGAACCGGGAATCATCCAAAAGACGGGTTTTTTCCTGAGGAGCCTGCTGATGGTGCATCCGAAAAAAGCAGGCATGGCTTAGAAACCTAAAAAATCTTGCGCGTTATGGAATTATGAAGTAAGATATACGCAGGTGAAAATGATGGAATCAGAAGAATATAAAAGAGACCCGGATTTGTTTTTGAAGCAGATTCTGGAAAGCGAAAAGGAACAGCGCAGACGTGGAAAGCTGAAGATATTTTTTGGATATGCAGCAGGCATAGGGAAGACCTATGCCATGCTGCAGTCTGCGCATAATGCGAAAGAATCAGGAATAGATGTGGTGGCAGGCTATATCGAACCTCATACGAGGCCGGAGACGATGGCTCTGACACAAGGGCTGGAAATGCTGGCGATTAAAGAAGTGAAGTATCGTAATCTGGTGCTGGAAGAATTCAATCTGGAAGCGGCGCTGGAACGAAAGCCTGAACTGATTCTTGTAGATGAGCTTGCGCATACGAACGCGGCAGGATGCCGCCATGAAAAGCGGTACCAGGATATCAAAGAGCTGCTTCAGGCAGGCATCAATGTCTATACGACGGTCAATGTACAGCATTTAGAGAGTCTGAATGATTCCATCGCTGGTATTACCGGTATTACCGTAAGAGAACGTATCCCGGATTCTGTGTTCGACAAAGCGGAACAGGTAGAGCTGGTTGATATAGAGCCGGAGGAGCTCCTGGAGCGGATGAAGGAGGGCAGGATATACAGCGAGAGTCAGGCAAACAGGGCGATGTACAATTTTTTCACCAAGGATAATCTCATCTCCCTGAGAGAAATTGCGCTGCGGAGAATGGCAGACCGCGTGAACCTTGCCCAGGAGGAGATGGCTCATGCCAAGAGCGAGACAGCAGAGCACATCCTTATCTGCCTGTCCCCGTCACCTTCCAATAGCACGGTGATTCGTCAGGCGTCCAGGATGGCCGCGGCTTTCCATGGCAGATTTACGGCACTCTATGTAGAGACGCCGGAAGCATCTGATATGCCGAGGGAGGATATCCGGCGGCTGAATGAGAATACCCGGCTGGCAGAACAGCTCGGTGCAAAGGTCGTAACCTCGTATGGAAGCGATATCGTGGAAGAGATTGCGGCTTATGCGAAAGTTGCCCGTGTCACGAAGATTGTGCTTGGCAGGACCTACACAAAACGAAGGCTTCTGTTTATAAAAGACAGCTTTTCAGAACAATTGAGCAGGCTCGCCCCGTCTCTGGAGATCTTCCTGATTCCGGATGCTTATGACAGGAAGTACAGATCGGTGAGAAGAAGGAGACAACCGGATGTCCAGCAGAAAAAGATATGGACAGACGCGGGGATTTGTGCGCTGAGCCTCTTATGCTCAACGGGGATTGCATTTTTGCTGAACCGTTTCTTTGGATTCAGCGCGGCCAATATCGTGATGGTGTATATGATAAGCGTCCTCATGTCTGCCGTATTCACAAGCCGGCAGATATGGGGAATCATCGCAAGCGTGATGAGCATTCTCATATTCAACTTTTTCTTCACGGAGCCCTACAAGACGTTGCAGGTAAATGACCCCGGCTATCTCATCACTTTCTGTGTCATGTTCATAACCGCTGTCATCAGTTCGGCGCTGACGAAAAAGGTAAAGGATTATGCACGGCAGAATGCGAAGAAAGCATACCGTACCGAGATACTTCTGGAGACAAGCCGTAAGCTTCAGGACGCAGGCTCCCTCGAAAACATCGCTGAGCGGACAGCACAACAGCTGAATATGCTGCTGGAGCGCAACGTCTACTTCTATCTTGGAAAACCTGGGAAAAGCAGCCGTCCGGTCGTCTGCAAGGCAGATGAGGAAGCCGGTGACACGCTGGACGATTCGGAACTGGCAGTAGCTCAGTGGACGTACCGGAATAATAAACACGCCGGCTTCTCCACACAGACGTTCCCGGGTGCCCGTTGCCTGTGCATGGCGGTACGCAGCACGGATAAAGTATTTGCTGTCGTCGCAATCGATATGGACCACAGGGACATCTTGGCGTTTGAGGAGGGTATCATGGGTGCAATCTTAAATGAAAGTGCATTTGCCCTGGAAAAAGAAGAATTGATCATTGAGAGGAAAGAGGCAGACATGAAGCTTCAGAAAGAACAGCTGAGGGCTAATCTGCTTCGCTCCATATCACATGATCTGCGGACCCCTCTTACGAGCATTTCAGGCAATGCAGAGACGCTCATGGGAAATGACGGCCAGCTTGGCTCTTTGCAGAGAAAGGCTATCTATAAGGACATATATGACGACTCTATCTGGCTCATCAATCTCGTTGAAAATCTTCTGTCGGTCACAAGAATCGAGAACGGTTCCATGAAACTGAACATACAGGGAGAGATTGTGGAAGATGTCATTACAGAAGCGCTCAGGCATGTGAACCGCAGGGGGAGAGACCAGAATATCCGGGTGGAGTGTGATGAAATTTTGATGGCACGGATGGACGTGAAGCTTATGATACAGGTGATTATCAATCTTATAGACAATGCGGTCAAATATACGCCGCCGCATTCTGAGATAGTGATAAAGGCGAAGCGTATCGGAAACAGGGCTGCCGTCTCTGTCTCCGACAACGGGCCGGGCATTGTGGACAGTGAGAAGCCAAAGCTGTTCCAGATGTTTTATACGACCCGCAATACGGTAGCGGACGGCAGACGTGGAATGGGGCTGGGACTTACGCTCTGCCAGGCGGTTATCAATGCCCATGGCGGAGAGATAAAAGTATTCGACAACGTCCCGAAGGGCACCATTTTCAGATTCGAACTTGAAGTGGAGGATGTAATATTATGACAGCAAACGGTAAACCTTATGTTCTTGTGGTAGAAGACGACGCGCCGGTCAGAAATCTGATTACCACGACGCTGGAGTCTCAAAATTATAAATATATGACATCCGTCAACGGCGGCCAGGCGGTTATGTCCGCAGCTTCCGGAAATCCTGATATCATCCTTATGGATCTGGGGCTGCCGGACATGGACGGTGTGGATGTAATCAGGAAGATACGCACATGGTCTGTCGCCCCCATCATAGTAATCAGTGCAAGAAGCGATGATAAAGACAAGGTAGATGCACTTGACGCCGGGGCGGATGACTATCTTACCAAGCCTTTCAGTGTGGAGGAGCTCCTTGCCAGGCTGCGCTCTACCCTTAGGCGGATACAGTATCTTACCCAAAAGGGGGACAGTGAGGCGAGCGTATTTCACAATGGCAGCCTGACCATCGACTATGGGGCGGGAACCGTGTATGTAGGTGAGCAGGAGATTCATCTGATGCCGCTGGAATACAGCCTTCTCTGCCTGCTGGCCCAGAATGTAGGCAAGGTGTTGACGTATCAGTTTATTCTGGATAAGGTGTGGGTCAATGCGATTGAAAGCGATATGTCGTCGCTTCGTGTATATATGGCTTCCCTCCGAAAAAAAATTGAAAAGGACAGCGGCCAGCCACAATGTATCCAGACACACATCGGTATCGGATACCGGATGGTCAGACTGAACTGAAGGGGCAGGCCCTTAGCCGCAGGAGTGTATCGATGACGGAATCAGGCGGCGTAAGAGCCTGCTTCTTTTTTTGTCTTGACACGGAATGTATAATTGTATACAATTATACATATTGAGACGGTACCATGCTAAAGTGCCGTACTATTTGATATAAAGGAGAGATGATGATGGAAGACAGGAAAGTGTATCTTGATAAACATACGAATCTATTGCAGCTGGAGGAGCATATGTATCCGCTTGTGGATGTGGAGAAGCCCAACGTGTTCCGCAACTTGTTCCACTATGACGAGATACCGAAGATTGCATTTAATGACCGTATCGTGCCGCACAGCATGCCGGATGAGATATGGATTACAGATACGACCTTCCGGGACGGACAGCAGTCCAGGGCTCCTTACAGTACGGAACAGATAGTGACCATGTTCGATTATTTCCACAGAATCGGAGGGCCAAAAGGGAAGATAAGGCAGTGCGAATTCTTCTTATACAGCGGCAAAGACAGAGACGCGGTATACAGATGCCTCGAGCGGGGATATGAGTTCCCGGAAGTGACGAGCTGGATACGGGCGAGCAGGAAGGACTTTGAGCTTGTCAAGGAGATTGGCCTAAAAGAGACAGGGATCCTTGTGAGCTGTTCGGACTATCATATATTTTACAAGCTGAAGATGACAAGACGCGAGGCGATGGAGCATTATCTTTCTGTAATACGTGAATGCCTGGAGACGGGAATCCGCCCAAGATGCCATCTGGAAGATATAACAAGGTCGGATATCTATGGTTTCGTCATTCCGTTCTGCCTTGAGCTGATGCATCTGATGGAGGAGTATAAGATACCGATAAAGATACGTGTGTGTGATACGATGGGGTATGGCGTGAATTACCCCGGTGCAGTGATTCCCCGTTCGATACCGGGCATTATCTATGGGCTGCGTGTCCATGCCGGAGTTCCGAGCAGCCTGATCGAATTCCATGGACACAACGATTTCTATAAAGCCGTAAGCAATTCGACGACTGCGTGGCTGTATGGGGCCAGCGGGGTAAACTGCTCCTTGTTTGGAATCGGGGAGAGGACCGGCAATACTCCGCTTGAGGCGATGGTATTTGAGTACGCCCAGATCAGGGGGACGCTAGACGGCATGGATACGACAGCGATTACAGAGCTTGCGGACTATTATGAGAAGGAAATCGGCTACAGGGTTCCGTCCAGAACTCCATTTGTCGGAAAGAACTTTAATGTGACAAGGGCCGGCATCCATGCAGACGGGCTATTGAAAAATGAAGAGATTTATAATATATTTGATACGGAGAAGTTTTTAAAGCGGCCTGCGCTTGTAGCGGTATCCAACACTTCCGGCCTGGCGGGCATCGCCCACTGGATCAATACATACTACCGTCTGCGGGAAGATGAACAGGTGGATAAGGGTTCAGAGCTGGTGGCGATGGTAAAAGCCTGGGTCGACAAAGAGTATGAAGACGGACGTGTCACTGTGCTGACGGACGAGGAGCTCACAAGTGTCATTGACAGTACCTGTGAACAGCTTGGCATCCGCCTTAAATAATTGATTGGGGGTAAGGAGAAGCAATGGAAGAGTATCAGGACCGTTCTCTGCGGGGAAAGGTTTTCCAGAAGCTGAGGGAGGATATCCTCTCCGGGGTATATAAAGAACATGATGAGCTGAGGGAAATCACGATAGGAGAGACGCTGGGTGTCAGCAGAACTCCGGTCAGGGAGGCGCTGCGCCAGCTGGAGCTTGAGGGGCTTGTCACGATAGTGCCGAACAGAGGTGCTTATGTAACCGGCATTACGCAGAAGGACGTGCATGACATCTATAAGATTCGCTCGATGCTGGAAGGGCTCTGTGCTCATTGGGCGACGGAGCATATTGCAGAGAAGCAGATTGAAGAGCTGGAGGAGATCATACTGCTGTCCGAATACCATCTGAGGAAGAAGGGAAACGAGCAGGCGGAACAGGTGAGCGAACTGGATGGAAAGTTTCATAAAGTCTTGTATGAAGCGTCAGATAGTCGTATACTGGAACATGTATTATCTGATTTTCATAAATATGTACAGATGGCGAGAACGATGTCCGTAGGTGCGAAGGAGCGGGCGGAAAAGTCCATCGAGGAGCACCGGGCCATACTGGAAGCGATCAAGCAGAAAGATGCCGACAGGGCGGAGCGGCTCGCCAACGAACATATTATGAAGGTGATGGAGAACCTTCACATAGAGGAGTAAAAAGAAAAGGAGAGTTACAGAAAAATGGCAAAAATCAAGATGGCAACACCAATCGTGGAGATGGACGGTGACGAGATGACAAGAATCCTCTGGCAGATGATAAAAGAGAATCTGCTGGAGCCCTTTGTCGAATTGAACACGGAATATTATGATCTCGGGCTTGAGCACAGAAATGCAACCGATGACCAGGTGACGGTAGACTCTGCAAACGCGACGAAGAAGTATAAAGTGGCCGTAAAGTGTGCGACCATCACACCGAATGCCGCCCGTATGGAGGAATACGACTTAAAGGAGATGTGGAAGAGCCCCAACGGGACGATCCGCGCTATCCTTGACGGGACGGTATTTAGGGCGCCTATCGTAGTCAAAGGGATTGAGCCATGTGTGAAGAACTGGAAGAAGCCGATTACGATTGCGAGGCACGCCTACGGTGACGTATACAAAGGTGCTGAGATGAAGATTCCGGGCGGAGGGAAAGTAGAGCTCGTCTATACGGCAGATGACGGCAGTGAGAGCCGGGAGCTGGTACATAATTTTGATGAGGCCGGCATCGTTCAGGGGATGCACAATATCAATGGATCGATAGAGAGCTTCGCGCGCAGCTGCTTCAATTACGCACTGGATATCGGGCAGGACCTCTGGTTTGCCACGAAAGATACGATTTCCAAGAAGTATGACCACACATTCAAGGATATTTTCCAGGAAATCTTTGAAGAAGAGTATGAGGATAAGTTCAAAGAGGCGGGCATCACCTATTTCTACACGCTTATCGACGATGCGGTTGCCCGTGTCATGAAGTCAGAGGGCGGCTATATCTGGGCGTGCAAGAACTACGACGGAGATGTGATGAGCGACATGATATCCTCTGCCTTTGGGTCTCTTGCGATGATGACCTCTGTGCTCGTTTCCCCGGAAGGATACTATGAGTACGAGGCGGCCCACGGCACCGTGCAGAGACATTACTATAAGCACCTGAAAGGGGAAGAGACGTCCACGAACTCCGTAGCCACCATCTTTGCATGGTCCGGCGCGCTCAGAAAGCGCGGAGAGCTGGACGGCAGCAAAGAGCTTATGGAGTTTGCAGACAAGCTTGAGAAGGCGACGATAGATACGATAGAAGAGGGCCGGATGACAAAAGACCTGGCACTCATCACTACAATGGAGAATCCGACGGTGCTGGACAGCGAGGGATTTATCAAGGCAATTGCGGAAAAGCTCGCATAGATTGACAAGAATAACCTATTTTGGTACGTGATCTTTTTCAAAAAGGTTACGTACCAAATCGTGTTTTGTGGTGTACCTAAGTGGCGGCAGGCCTGTACCAAAAGACAAGGGTATGCAAAAAGTAAGACACCAGATGTAAGGACGAAAAGGGGAGAAACAGGATGAAGATACTGATGATTAACGGAACCAATCGGAAGGGGTCCACATATACGATAGGAAAGATGTTTATTGAAAAGACGGCGTCTGAAGGTGATACGGTGAAAGAACTGTTCCTGCCGAAGGATATGCCGGAATTCTGCCGGGGGTGTGCCGTGTGCATCCGCCAGGACGAGAAGAAATGTCCCGATTATCTCATATACATGCGCCGGCTTACGGAGATGATCGACGAGGCGGATCTGCTCGTGTTCACAACTCCGGTTCTTGTATATCACGTATCCGGCCAGATGAAAGCGTTTCTGGACCACTATGGATACCGGTGGATGGTGCACCGCCCGGAAGCGTCCATGTTCCGGAAACAGGCAGTGTGCATCACCACGGCAGCCGGAGGCGGTATGAGGAAAGCGCTGCGGGACTTGACAGACAGCCTGAGATATTGGGGTGTGGCAAGAATATTCACTTACGGCATCGCCGTAGGCGCAGGGATAGACGACAGCAACAGAGAAAAGATAGAGACAGCGGTCAATAATCTTGCATTGAAGATAGAGCATGATACGTCGAAGGTGATGCCGTCACTGCGGGTTAAAGTCTTGTTCCACATTATGAGAATCCTGCAGAAAAAGACAGGTACGACAGAAGTGGATAAGAGGTACTGGGAAGAAAAGGGATGGCTTGGAAGAAAACGCCCATGGAGATAAATAGAATTGTCAGAATTGATAGGGGTCAGACCCCTGGGTCGTGTAAGATAAAGTGTGTAATTAAGAAACTAATCTAATTGCACACTTTGTTTTATGTATAAGGTGTGCTATGCTCACAGAAAGGAAAAAGAAAGATGAGTACAGCACTTATGGCAAGAAAAAAGAAGAACACCAAGGGTACCGAGATTGCCCAGGCAATTATGGAGCACTACCAGCCGAAGACGAAAGAAGATATGCAGGAGGCACTTAAGGAAATCTTCGGCCCAATGTTCGAAACCATGCTCCAGGGAGAGCTGAAGGGGCATCTCGGTTACGAGGCGGGCGAGCATGGCTACAAGGACACTGACAACAGAAGGAACGGCTATACCTCAAAACATGTAAAGACCTCTTATGGCCAGATTCCCGTTGATGTGCCCCGGGATCGTGACGGGAGCTTTGAACCCCAGCTGATTCCCAAGCGGACAAGGGATGTTTCGGGGATTGAGGATAAGGTGATATCCATGTATGCCAAAGGCCTGAGCCAGCGGGACATCTCGGACACGATTGAAGATATCTATGGCTTCTCCATCTCCCATGAAACGATCTCAGAGATTACCGATAAGGTATTGGACGAGCTGACGGAATGGCAGAACCGGCCTTTGAAAAAGTTCTATACATTCCTGTTCGTGGACTGCATGTATGTGACGATCCGCAAGGATTACGAGACAAAGAATTATGCAGTGTATGCGATCCTGGGCTATGATGTAAACGGGATCAAGGATGTGCTGGGCCTGTGGCTGAACGAGTCCGAAAGCAAGCATACCTGGATGCAGATATTTGATGAACTCAAGAACCGTGGGGTAGAGGATGTCCTGTTTATTTCCATGGATGGGGTTTCCGGCCTGGAAGAAGGGGCCAGGGCAATCTTTACAGACGTAACGGTACAAAGATGTATGGTACATCTGATCCGCAACTCCATCAAATACGTCCCAAGCAAGGACTACAAGACATATACCACACATTTAAGGAAGGTCTACGGAGCTGCCAGCCTAAAGGCAGCCGAGGGGGAGTTTGAAAGGTTCCGGCAAACCTGGAGCCAGTATCCGGGTGCCATTGATGTGTGGGAAAGGAACTGGGGGCATGTAGCGCAGCTGTTCCAGTACGGAAGTGCGGTGAGAAGGGTGATGTACACAACGAATGCGATAGAAAGCGTGAATTCAAGCTTTAGAAGAGTGACCCGGAAAGGTGCGTTTCCACATGAAAATGCATTGCTGAAGCTGCTATATCTACGTGTTACGGAACTCTATAAAAAATGGAAGGGGCGTCCTGTACCAAACTGGGCGATGGTACGGAACCAGCTGTCGATGGACCCAAAAATGAATACACGGATGCAGAAATATGAGGATATCTAAATGCAGATACCGGAATCCAGGGGACAGCCAGGCCTTCTTTTAGGAATGCATATGAGGACTTTGGACAAAATGGCAGCTGAACCTATCAGATTCAGCTGCCAAAATAAAATATAAAATTTACACACTTAACTTGACAAAGTCGACCCCTGTGTTAACAGGGGTCTGACCCCTATGAAATTAATCGGCCAATTCTTCCCATTTTATATACAATTCTTCGAGTTCTGTCTGAATGGAAGCTTTTTCTGCTGCCAGTTCCTGGCAGCGTACCGAATTGGTGTATACCTCTTCTTGTGTCATGAGCGTGTCTATCTCGGCGTCCCGTCCTTCCAGACTGCTGATGCGTTCCTCGGTCTTCTTGAGGTCATTCTGGCGTTTGCGCTCTTTTGCCTGGGCTTCTTTCTGCTCCTGCCAGCTCAGTTTAGATTCGGACACCTCTTCCGGTGCTGCCGATGGATCATCCGACTGCCCGGTTCTTGCATATACCGCGGTCAGTTCCTCTTTCTTCTCCAGATAATAATCATAATTGCCTATATAGTTGACGAAAGTCTGGTTGACCAGATCCAGAATCCTGGTGGCAGTCTCGTTGATGAAGTAACGGTCGTGTGACACATACAGCACAGTGCCGGTGTAATCGTTCAGAGCCTTTTCCAGGATTTCCTTGGAAGTGATGTCCAGATGGTTGGTCGGCTCGTCAAGGATGAGGAAATTCGCTTCCGAGAGCATGAGCTTGGCAAGCGATACGCGCCCCCTCTCACCGCCGCTCAGGTCGCCGATCAGCTTGAACACGTCGTCACCTGTGAACAGGAATGCTGCCAGCATATTGCGTATCTGCGTATTGGTGAGTTTCGGATAATCGTCGGAGATCTCAGCAAAAATGGTCTTCTCCATATGAAGCACATGGTGCTCCTGGTCATAATAGCCAATCTGTACATTCGTTCCAAGCGTAAAGGTTCCGCTGTCCGCGCCAATTACGTTGTTAAGTATCTTAAGCAGCGTCGTCTTGCCTGTACCATTATCACCTATGACAGCGACATGCTCCCCGCGCTTGATATCAAAGCTTATGTCGGAAAAAAGGTGCTGGGGAGGGAAAGATTTGCTCAGATGCTCAACGCTCAGCACGTCATTTCCGCTCACGCAGGAAGGCTCGAGGGAAAGATGTATCTCTGTGACGGCCTCCTGAGGCTTTTCCGCCGGCTGCATCTTGGCAAGCATCTTTTCCCTGCTTTCTGCCCGTTTGATGGATTTTTCCCGGTTGAAAGAGCGCAGCTTCTCGATGACCGCCTCCTGGTGCTTGATTTCCTGCTGCTGGTTCAGGTACTCTTTCAGCTTCGCGTCACGAATCATCTTCTTCTTTTCGGCATACTGGCTGTAATTGCCAAGGAAGACGGACAACGTCCCCAGTTCAATCTCAAGGACCTTCGTGACGACCCTGTTCAGGAAATACCGGTCATGGGAGACGATGAGTACCGCACCCTGGTAGTTTAAAAGATATGTTTCCAGCCACGCGATGGAATTGAGGTCAAGATGATTGGTAGGCTCATCCAGAAGAAGGATGTCGGGCTTCGTCAGCAGGAGCTTGCCAAGAGAAACCCTCGTTTTCTGCCCTCCGGATAGTGTGTCGACCTTTTTTGCAAAATCCGTCTCGTCAAATCCAAGCCCTTTGAGGACCCCGGTTATCTCGCTTTCGTAGGCATAGCCGTTGGCGCGCTCGAAGACGGCGGTGAGACGGTTATATGTATCCAGGCGCGCTTTTAAAGCATCTCCTTCGAGATGCTTCAATTCCAGCTCTATCGCGCGTATCTGGCGTTCCGTCTCTATGACGTCCGCCTTGGCTGTCTTTACTTCTTCGTAGATAGTGCTGCCGCCCGACATATCCTGATGCTGCGCGAGATAGCCGATCGTCCTGCCTTTCGTGAGGATGACGTCCCCGGAATCCGCCGGAAGTTCCCCCACTATCATCTTCAGTATGGTGGATTTCCCTGCGCCGTTCGGTCCCACGAGGGCGGCTTTTTCATAGTCCTCTATATGAAAAGAAGCGTCTTTTACGATGACATCTTCTCCAAATGCTTTATTCATTCCATGGCATGCTAGTATCATAACGTCCTCCTGCATCGTCCTGCATTGCTTTAAAAGCAGGCTCTGCTAACATTCATTATATCGAAAATAGGACAAAATACAACTAAAAGTTTGACTTTGAAGTGACAATTCTATATAATATTTTTTAGAACGTAACAGGAAGGTGAGTGGGCTAGTGGAAGAAAGAGAAATCTCTCAGGCAGTGATTCGGAGGCTGCCAAGATATTACAGATATTTGGGGGAACTGCTGGAAAACGGAGTTGAAAGAATATCATCCAATGATTTGAGCAAGAGAATGAAAGTTACAGCATCCCAGATTCGTCAGGACCTCAACAATTTTGGCGGGTTCGGACAACAGGGATATGGCTATAATGTAAAGTATCTATATACAGAAATCGGCAAGATTCTCGGCCTGGAAGAAAATCACAATATCGTCATCATCGGAGCCGGTAATCTGGGACAGGCGCTTGCGAATTACGCTGCATTCGAAAAACGGGGCTTTATCTTAAAAGGAATCTTTGATGTGAATCCCAGGTTAAACGGAGTATCAATCAGAGGCGTGCCGATTCGTATGATGGATGAGCTGAAAGATTTTGTCCAGAATAACAATGTCGAGATTGCCGTATTGACCATCCCGAAAGACAAGGCGATTGAAGTCGCGAATCTCCTGGTAGATAATGGGGTAAGGGCAATCTGGAATTTTGCACATACGGATCTGAACCTGCCGGACCATATTATCGTCGAAAATGTTCACCTTATCGAGAGTCTTATGAGGCTCTCCTATAACATAGGCCGTTATAACGAAGAACATAGCGATAAAAAATAAAGAAGTATAAAAACGTGTAATGATGGGCATGTGCAGAACAGGCTTGTCTTTACACGTTCTTTTATATACCGGAACTTTTCGCAGGCTAGAAAAGACCGGCAAAATAACAGGAGGTGAGAGGTATGAAATATCTGCTGAATGCATCCCAGATGAAGCGCGCAGATCAATATACGATTGAGCAGCTTCAGATTCCTCCATCAGATCTGATGGAACGTGCCGCGGCGGCATGCGTGGCCTACATGGAAGACAGCAGGTTGGACCTGTCGGAGGCATGTGTCGTATGCGGAACCGGCAATAACGGAGGAGACGGCTTTGCTATCGCAAGGATGCTTACGGAAAAAGGGCATACGGTCACAGCTGTCCTCGCAGGGGACGAAGGACAGTGTTCCCGGGAGACGAAGGAACAGATAAAGCGTCTGCGGCAGACGGGAACTGAGATTGCCACAGATTATGCAGAAGGCCGGTACAGCATCATCGTGGACGCATTGTTTGGCGTCGGACTAAACCGTACTCTCGAAGGGAGGTACAGGGAACTTGTTGAAGCCATGAACCGCTCAGAGGGATACCGGCTGGCGGTAGACATTCCGTCCGGCGTGTGTGCGGACAACGGCTCTGTCATGGGGACGGCTTTTAGGGCCGACGCTACAGTGACGTTCCAGGAGAGGAAGCTTGGACTTGAATTATATCCGGGAAAGGAATACGCGGGGCAAGTAGTGACTGCAGATATCGGTATAGATGCATCAGAGGTCAAAAAAGAGAGCGGTACGGCCTTTACATATGAAGAAAGCGATTACAAGCGCCTCCTTCCTAAGCGCAGGGCCGATTCCAACAAGGGGACATATGGGAAGGTGCTGATCATCGCAGGGAGCAAGGGCATGTCCGGGGCCGCTTTCCTGAACGCCAAGGCGGCCTATACAGTGGGAGCCGGACTGGTACAGATATATACGTCGGAGGATAACCGCGTCATACTGCAGACGCTTCTGCCGGAAGCGGTTATCAAGACATATGACTTTTACGATGAAGTCGAACTGCTCAAGCTGCTGAACCGGGCAGATGTAGTGAGCGTAGGTTCTGGAATCGGGACGAGTGACAAGTCGAGGAAGATACTCAGGACAGTGATGGAAAATGTAGAAGTGCCATGCGTGATAGATGCAGACGGGCTGAATCTGATTGCAGACCACAAGAAATATCTTGACCGGCTGCGCCATGAGAACTTTATCTTTACGCCGCATATGAAAGAAATGTCCCGTATGACAGGGAAGGACATCCCGGAGCTCAGATCACAGAGAATGCAGATTCTGCGGGACTTTGCAGAAGAGTACAGCGTCACCTGCGTGCTGAAAGACGCACGGACAGTCACCATGTCGGCGGGCAGGCAGCCGTACGTGAACCTGTCAGGCAATGCATCCATGGCGAAGGCAGGCTCCGGCGATGTGCTCGCAGGTGTGATAGCAGGCCTGCTGTCACAGGGGCTGGGACTCAGAGAAGCAGCGGAGCTTGGAACGTATCTGCACGGCCGGGCAGGGGAACTTGCATGTCTGGATAAAGGATGCTACAGCGTCATGGCATCTGATCTGATCGAGTATGCCGGCCGGGCAATGAAAGAACAGGAGGACAGATAGATGAAAGCATATAACAGAGTGTGTGCCAGGATAGACCTGGATGCGGTGGAATATAATATAGAGATGATGAGACGAAATGTCAGAGAAGGGGTTAAGATGCTCGGTGTCGTGAAGACGGACGGCTATGGACACGGAGCGGTGCAGATAGCAAAAATGCTCTCTCCGAAAGAGTATATGTGGGGATTCGCGGTCGCGACGCTTGACGAAGCTTTAGTACTGCGCCGCGCAGGAATTGAAAAGCCATTGCTCGTACTGGGCTGCATCTTTCCGGATCAACGGGAGGAAATGATAAAACACGACATCCGCATGACATTGTATACGGAAGAAATGGCCCGTGAGGTATCTGAACTTGCGGTCAAAATGGGAAAACAGGCATATATTCATATTAAGCTGGATACAGGGATGTCAAGACTTGGATTTATGATTGAAGAAGAGACGGCGGAAATAATCGAGCGTATAAGCAAGATGCCGAACCTGGCTTTGGAAGGAATGTACACACATTTTGCGAAAGCAGATGAGATAGATAAGTCTTTTACCGAAAAACAGATTAAAAACTACGTATGGATGAAAGAGACCCTTGCACAAAGAGGGGTAACATTCCAGTATTACCACTGTTCGAACAGTGCGGGAATCATCGATGTGCCGGAGGCGAACATGGATCTGGTCCGTGCCGGCATCTCTACCTATGGCCTGTATCCGTCTGAGGAAGTACACAAGGAAAATGTCCCGCTGAAACCGGCCATGGAGCTTATCAGCCATGTGGCACACGTGAAGTGGGTAGAGGCAGGTACCCCGGTGAGCTACGGCGGCACATATATTACAGACAGGAAGACTAGGATAGCAACGATACCGGTAGGGTATGGAGACGGATATCCAAGAAGCCTCTCCAATAAGGGATATGTCCTGATTCATGGGAAGAAGGCACCTATTCTCGGCCGCATATGCATGGACCAGTTCATGGTTGATGTGACGGAGATAGATGATGTGAAGTATGCAGACAAAGTGACACTGGTAGGAAATGACGGTGATGAGAAGCTTCCGGTAGAAGCCTTGAGCAGGCTTTCCGGAAGATTCAACTATGAATTCGTATGTGACCTTGGAAAGAGGATTCCAAGAGAATTCATCCGTCATGGCGATATCGTAGAACAGATGGATTATTTCGCATAATTCCCGGTATTACTGCAGCTCTATAGAATACATTTGAAAAAGATGGAAATACTAATCTTATCTTAAGAAAATGGAGTGTGAAATAGAGTGCAGGTTAGACGAGGAGATATATATTATGCGGACCTTAGCCCGGTGGTCGGTTCAGAGCAGGGTGGCATCAGGCCGGTATTGATCATACAGAACGACGTAGGGAACAAACACAGCCCGACCGTCATCTGTGCCGCTATAACATCTAAGATGAACAAGGCGAAGTTGCCTACGCACGTAGAGATTGATGCAAAGAAATACCAGATTGTGAAGAATTCGGTCATATTGCTGGAACAGGTGAGAACCATCGACAAGCAGAGGCTCAAGGATCTGGTATGCCACCTTGACAAACAGATAATGAACAAAGTAGATGAGGCGCTGAAGATCAGCTTCGAGCTTCATACATAGTAGAAGGAGTATAGAAAAGCAGTTATGGAAGAAGGCAGTTTGTTTCAGAGGATGAAACAGATATTTCAGATCAAAGAGGACGTCGAGGATGAAGGAGTCTGGAAGGAAGCGGCGGAATTGATCCGCAATATATTCCGCTATATGGATAAAGATGCAAAGGACATCATGACGCACCGGAAGAATATCGTGGCGATTGACGGGAATGAGAAGCTTGCGGATGCGCTTCAGTTCATGCTGGATGAAAGCTATTCCCGATTCCCGATATATGAAGAAGGTATCGACGAGATTATCGGTACGATACACCTCCGGGAAGCGATGACATGCTATTTCAATGAGGACCTGCGCCTGGTACCGGTGAGGCAGCTTGGCGATTACATAAGGCCGGTGGCATTTATCCCGGAGACAAAGAGTATAGATACGCTGTTCAAGGAGATGCAGGCCGAGAAGAACCACATTGCAGTCGTGCTGGATGAATATGGACAGACATCAGGCCTCGTAGCGATGGAAGATATACTGGAAGAGATTGTCGGCAATATCCTTGACGAATATGACGAGGAAGAGGAGCTGATCGAGATAGCCCCGGATGGAAGCTGCACCGCCAGCGGCATGACGGATCTGGAGGATCTGGAGGATATGCTGCCACTGACCTTTGAAAAGGAAGAGTACGAGACGCTCAATGGTTTTCTTGTGGATCAGCTTGACAGGATACCGTCAGAAGAGGAGACATGTATCATCGAATACGGCGGATATCGCTTTACTGTTCTTTCCGTAGATAATAATACAATCGAAAGAGTTAAGATTGAAAAACTGAACGAAGAGTGCTAGAATAGAAAAAGTGCGGGAAACAGCGAAAAGATAAGGTATAAGGAGAGATTTAGAACATGTCAGGACATTCAAAATTTGCCAATATTAAACATAAGAAAGAAAAAAATGATGCCGCCAAAGGCAAGATTTTCACGAAGATCGGGAAGGAACTTGCCGTGGCGGTTAAAGAAGGCGGAAGTGCCGATCCGGCCAACAACAGCCGCCTGCGCGATGTCATAGCCAAGGCGAAGGCCAACAACATGCCGAATGACACGATTGACCGGAATATCAAGAAGGCGGACGGTGACGCGAATGCCGCCAACTATGAATATATTACATATGAAGGCTACGGGCCGAACGGAACAGCCATTATCGTCGAAGCTCTGACGGATAACCGGAACAGGACCGCAACGAACGTAAAGAACGCATTTACAAAAGGAAGCGGCAATGTCGGGACTCCGGGCTGCGTGTCCTTCATGTTCGACAAAAAGGGACAGATCATCGTATCCAAGGAAGAATATGAAGGTGATGCGGACGATCTTATGATGCAGGCGCTTGACGCGGGGGCAGAAGATTTTTCTGAAGAAGAAGACAGCTACGAAATAGTCACTTCCCCGGAAGACTTCAGCACGGTGCGCCTGGCACTGGAAGAGGCCGGTATCCCTATGGCGGCGGCAGAAGTGACGATGATTCCACAGACATACGTAGAGCTCACGGATGCAAAAGACATCCAGAACATCCAGAAGACACTGGACATGCTGGACGATGACGACGACGTACAAGACGTTTACCACAACTGGGACGAATAACGGTGCGGGGACGAATAACAATGCTTGCTTGCAAGGGCATTGCCAGAGAGGAGACTTATGGAACAGACAAAGCAGGAACTAATCCAGCTCTTTGAAGAGATGCTGACGCAGATCAAACATTTTAAACGCAAGACATATGAAGGCATTTTCAAGGATGGCTATGACAAGTTCAGAGGCACGGTTGCAGATATCGCCCGCCTGTGCGAGGAAGCTCCGGAGGAGGAGAAAGAATCCGTAGCTGAGGAACTTGCCCGCGTCATCCCTGACTACGCAATCGTTAAGATGCAGGGCCTGTCAAAGGGCAGAAAAGAGAGGAATTCCGTAGACTACAATATGAATATGGCAGTCTATGTGGTACCGATGATTACATATACCCACAACGAACATTGCGAAAAGGTGGCGTCGCGTATGGTGGAAGTGTGGAATGAAAAGCACGTCACGACGCTGACTCTTGGCCATTCAAGCTACGATGACATTGCCGGGGGCTTCAAGAAAGGCTTCTGCTTCATCACGACGGCAGTCTGCGAACGGCAGGGCAAGCCGGACGACTGTTATGAGCTGATGACGCTGCGTGCATACAGGGACGGATACCTGTTGGGCACAGAGGATGGACGGGCACTCGTGGAGGAGTATTATGACATCGCGCCGGGAATCGTCCAGATTATCAATATGCAGAACGACGCTGACGAAATATATGAGGAACTGTACAAGAACTGTCTCGCCCCGTGTATCAGCTGCATCGAGGCTGGAGAAGAGGAGCGGTGCAAAGAGTTGTATAAGCGCATGGTCCGAAATCTGCAGAAAAAATACTTATATTCATAGGAGGACTTGTATGAGCAATTACAAAATAGAAACAAAATGTATCCAGTCAGGATATCAGCCTGGAAACGGGGAGCCCAGGATTCTTCCGATATACCAGAGCACCACATTTAAGTATGACAATAGTGAACAGATGGGACGTCTGTTCGATCTGGAGGAGTCGGGCTATTTCTATACAAGACTTCAGAATCCGACCAACGATGCCGTAGCTGCTAAAATATGCGATATGGAGGGCGGCGTGGCTGCGATGCTTACGTCCTCGGGACAGGCGGCCAGCTTTTACGCTATCATGAATATAGTAGAAGCGGGAGACCATATCGTATGTGCATCGGCACTCTACGGAGGTACATATAACCTGTACGCCCACACGATTAAGAAGATGGGGGTGGAAGCCACATTCGTGGATCCGGACTGTACGGAGGAAGAGCTTGACGCGGCTTTTACGGACAGCACGAAAGCAGTATTCGGAGAGACGATAGCCAATCCCGCGCTGGTAGTGCTGGACTTTGAGAAGTTTGCCAAAGCCGCACATGCGCATGGAGTACCGTTCATCGTAGACAATACATTCGCAACGCCGGTCAACTGCCGTCCCTTCGAATGGGGAGCGGATATCGTCACCCATTCCACGACCAAATATATGGACGGACATGCCACAAGCGTGGGCGGCGCCATCGTGGACAGCGGCAATTTTGACTGGGCGGCGCATGCTGACAAGTTTCCGGGACTTACAACTCCGGATGAGACCTATCATGGCATCGTGTATACGGAACGGTTCGGCAAAGGTGCATATATTACAAAGGCTACCGCACAACTCATGAGAGATCTTGGCTCCATACAGGCGCCGCAGAATGCATTTCTGCTCAATATCGGCCTGGAGACGCTGGCTCTTCGCATGGAACGGCACTGCCAGAACGCGCTCGCCGCAGCAAAGTATCTGCAAAATCATGAAAAGGTCGCCTGGGTGAGCTGTCCTGCGCTGCCAGGAGATAAGTATCATGAGCTTGCGCAGAAGTATATGCCGGGCGGAACATGCGGCGTCATAACCTTTGGACTGAAAGAAGGGAGAGATGCGGCGGTGAGGATGATGGACAGCCTTCATATGATTGCTATCGTGACACATGTCGCAGACGCAAGGAGCTGCGTGCTTCATCCGGCCAGTCATACGCACCGTCAGATGAACGAACAGGAGCTTATGGAAGCGGGCGTTCAGCCGGATCTGATTCGTTTCAGCGTAGGCATAGAGAACATCGATGACATCATCGCCGATCTTGAACAGGCATTAATGCAAGTATAAAATAAGCAAAACACCTCCATACTATTAAAAATGGTATGGAGGTGTTATTTTTATGGCAGATCAAGAAAAAGAAGAACAGAAAAATGATCAAATCAAAGAGATGGGAACCATTAACCTGGATGAAAATAAGAGCAGTCATCACATCAAGCTGCTGACCATCATCGGCGAGATAGAAGGACATGAGGCCGTATCGGGCAATACGAAGGCGACGAAGTATGAGCATCTGCTGCCGATGCTGGCAGAAGTAGAAGACAGCGAAGAGATAGAAGGAATGCTCATACTGCTCAATACGCTTGGCGGTGATGTAGAGGCAGGCCTATCCATCGCAGAGATGATTGCCTCATTGAGCAAACCGACCGTGTCACTCGTCCTTGGCGGAAGCCATTCCATCGGGGGCCCTCTGGCAGTGTCGGCACAGTATTCGTTCATCGTGCCGAGCGGGACGATGATTATACATCCGGTCCGCTCCAGCGGCATGTTCATAGGAGTGGAGCAGAGCCTTCGGAACATGCTCCGCACACAGGACAGGATAACCCGGTTTCTATCAGATCATTCCAATATGACCCAGGAACGAATTGAGAAGCTGATGCTCAATCCGACAGAGCTTGTAAAAGATGTCGGCACGCTGCTCGAGGGAGAGGACGCCGTGAAAGAAGGGCTCATAGACGAGGTCGGCGGCATGAGCCAGGCGTTGCATAAATTGCACGAAATGATAGACGAAGAGCGAAAGAAAAAGCACGAAAATATGTAATGACAGCCCTTTTTAAAGATGCTATACTATAAATAGTATGTGCCAATAAATAAGGGGGAACTATCATGGCTGCAAAGTCAAAGAAGAGGAAGAATACGCGGCAGACAAAGAAAAAAAACAAAGAACAGAGTTTTGTGAGGGATGAAATCATCATCTGGTCTACACTAGCCGTCAGCATCCTGATTCTGATCAGTAATTTTGGAATGGGCGGATTTGTGGGAGCGGCCATTTCATCATTTCTAATAGATGTATTTGGATGGGCAGCATATGTGATTCCGTTTGTGCTGTTTGGATTTGTTGCCTTTATTGTATCCAATAAAGGCAATTTTGCCGCTTACATGAAGGCGGTTACGGGACTGGTACTGCTTGTCCTCGTATGTGTGCTGCTTCACCTGATAGACGGCAGAGGCGGAGATCTTGGGGAAGTGCTTGCGGGAGCGCTCGTGCCGGCCATAGGAACAGCAGGTACATATGTTGTCGATATCATATTGATGATAATCTGCATCGTTATCATAACCGGAAAGTCAGCCCTTAAAGGAGTCAAGAAGCAGGGAGACAGAGCCTATGACAAGGCCCGGAGAGATGCGCAGAAAAGGCGGGAGCAGGCGGAAGAAAGAAGAGCGGAGAGAGATTTGAAGCGCAGCGGGCGCCAGGCGGAGAAAAAGCGGACGGCACATCATGTGGAAGGAGTATCTTTTGATACTACGATTGCCAAAAAGTCACCGGAAGTCAAAGAGCTGACAGCACCGCCGTCTGATAATCCGCTGCAGGGACATGAGGAAGAGCCGCAGTTCGTCATTAACCGCGGCGAGATGCCGAAGCCGGCAGAACTGCTGGAAGAGCCGGTGCCTGAGACAGAAGAAGAGGCTTTGGTTATGGACAGGCCTGCACATACGGCTGAGAAAAGGAATGACAAAGCCGGTATAGCCGCTGCGGCTGCCGGAGTAGCCGCCAGCGTTGCAGCTGCCGAGTCCAGACCGAAGAAGGCATATAAGTACCCGCCAATCTCTCTTCTGACGAAGGGAAAGAAGAACGCGGGAGAGACGGATGCAGCGCTGCGTGAGACGGCGATGAAGCTGCAGCAGACGCTCCAGAACTTTGGTGTCAATGTGACGGTTACAAATGTAAGCTGCGGACCTGCTGTTACCCGGTATGAGCTTCAGCCGGAGATGGGAGTCAAGGTGAGCAAAATCGTAGGGCTGGCTGACGACATCAAGCTGAACCTGGCTGCCGCGGACATCAGAATTGAAGCGCCGATACCAGGGAAAGCCGCCGTGGGAATCGAGGTTCCGAACAAGGAGAACGCCGCTGTCATGCTGAGAGATCTGCTGGAGACGGCGGAATTTAAAAACAGCGCGTCGAAGCTTTCTTTTGCAGCCGGTAAAGACATCGGCGGCAAAGCGGTCGTCACAGACATCGCAAGGATGCCCCATCTCCTCGTGGCCGGTGCCACTGGTTCCGGAAAGTCGGTGTGTATCAATACGCTCATCATGAGCATCTTATACAAAGCTTCACCGGATGAAGTGAAGCTTATCATGGTGGATCCTAAGGTTGTTGAACTCAGTGTATATAACGGCATTCCCCACCTCATGATTCCGGTGGTCACAGATCCGAAGAAAGCGGCGGGTGCACTGAACTGGGCTGTTGCTGAGATGGAGCGCCGGTATAAGGCATTTGCCGAATATAATGTGAGAGATATCAGGGGGTACAACGGCAAGGTTCCTGATATGCCGGAGATAGACGGCAGGAAGCCGGAGAAAATGCCGCAGATAGTAATCATCGTGGACGAGCTGGCCGACCTGATGATGGTCGCGCCGGGAGAGGTAGAGGAAGCCATCTGCCGTCTCGCACAGCTTGCGAGGGCGGCGGGTATCCATCTTGTCATCGCGACCCAGAGACCGTCTGTCAACGTTATTACAGGTCTTATAAAGGCTAATATGCCCTCTAGGATTGCATTTTCGGTGTCTTCCGGCGTAGACTCCCGGACAATCATAGATATGAATGGAGCGGAGAAGCTGCTTGGAAAAGGAGACATGCTCTTTTATCCTTCCGGTTACCAGAAGCCGGCCAGAGTACAGGGGGCTTTCGTGTCAGATAAGGAAGTGCAGAGCGTCGTAGATTATCTGAAGGACCATAATGGAGACGCCGCATACAGCGAAGAGATAGAGAACCATGTCAATACGAGCGCGGCCGGAGGCTATGCCGGAGCCGGCGCACCGGAAGGAGAGGAACGCGACACGTATTTTGTGGAGGCAGGCCGCCTCATTATAGAAAAGGAAAAAGCATCCATCGGTATGCTGCAGCGGACATTTAAAATCGGTTTTAACAGGGCCGCACGCATTATGGACCAGCTGTGCGAGGCAGGCGTCGTAGGCGGAGAGGAAGGCACCAAGCCGAGGAAGATTCTTATGACGGCCGATGAATTCGAACGCTATATGGAAGAGTAAGCTTACATAATCAAATGGAAAGGAAATGGTTGACAAATGAAGACAGATATTCAGATTGCACAGGAAGCGAACATGGCACATATCAAAGATGTGGCCGCAAAAGTGGGAATTACAGAGGATGAGCTGGAGTTTTACGGCAAGTATAAAGCGAAGCTGTCCGACGACGTGTGGGAAAGAGTGAAGGACAGACCGGATGGAAAGCTTGTGCTTGTCACTGCGATAAATCCTACGCCGGCCGGAGAAGGGAAGACGACGACGACGGTAGGCCTTGGCGAGGCGATGGCCAGGCTTGATAAGAAGGCGGTTATCGCGCTTCGCGAACCATCCCTTGGCCCTTGCTTTGGCATCAAAGGCGGGGCAGCCGGTGGAGGGTATGCCCAGGTCGTGCCAATGGAAGACCTGAACCTGCATTTTACAGGAGATTTTCATGCGATAACTTCCGCCAACAATCTGCTGGCAGCACTTCTGGACAACCATATACAGCAGGGGAATACGCTCCAGATCGATCCACGGCAGGTAGTGTGGAAGAGATGTCTTGATATGAATGACAGGAGCCTTCGCAATATCGTCGTCGGGCTTGGAAGCAAGATGGACGGCATGGTGAGGGAAGACCATTTTGTAATAACCGTCGCTTCTGAAATCATGGCGATTCTCTGTCTGGCGGATGATATTCACGATTTGAAGGACAGGCTTGGACGAATTATCGTGGCTTACAATTTTGCCGGCGAACCCGTGACCGCCGATGACCTGGAGGCTACCGGTGCCATGACCGCGCTTTTGAAAGATGCCATCAAGCCAAATCTGATTCAGACGCTGGAACATACGCCTGCACTTGTCCATGGAGGACCTTTTGCGAATATCGCGCACGGCTGCAACAGCGTGCGGGCGACGAAGATGGCTCTGAAGCTGAGCGACATCACCATAACGGAGGCAGGCTTCGGGGCTGATCTCGGAGCAGAGAAATTCCTCGATATCAAGTGCAGAAAAGCAGGTTTTAAACCAGATGTGGTTGTTTTGGTTGCAACTGTGCGTGCTTTGAAGTATAATGGTGGAGTTGCGAAAAATGATTTGGCGAAAGAGAATATAGAAGCCCTGAAAAAGGGAATCGTAAATCTTGAGAAGCATATTGAAAACATTCAGAAATATGAGATTCCTGTTGTTGTCACCTTAAACTCATTTGTGTCAGATACAGATGCTGAAAATGAGTTTATCCGGAATTTCTGCGAACAGAAGGGATGCGAGTTCGCTTTGTCGGAAGTATGGGAAAAAGGCGGGGAAGGCGGCATCGCGCTTGCCGAAAAGGTAATCGATACGCTGGAGAACAAGAAGAGCCGGTTCCATACGCTGTACGAGGATGCGCTGTCTCTGGAAGAGAAGATTGAGACGATATCGAAAGAAATCTACGGGGCAAGAGGCGTCGTATATGAGCCGGCCGCACAGAAGCAGCTTGCGAAGATTGCGTCCATGGGATTCGGTGAGCTGCCTGTCTGTATGGCGAAGAACCAGTATTCCCTGTCCGATGATGCAAAGAAGCTAGGCCGTCCGACTGATTTTGACATACATATCAGAGAAGTGTATGTCAGTGCAGGGGCAGGATTTGTCGTAGCGCTGACAGGAGCAGTCATGACGATGCCCGGACTTCCAAAGGTACCGGCGGCAAACGGTATCGATGTGTCGGAGGAAGGCAGTATAACAGGATTATTTTAAGGAGTTAAGAAGATATGGCCATGTTAATTGACGGGAAAGCGATTTCCGCACAGATAAAGGATGAATTAAGAGAGGAAGCGGCGCATCTGGCTGCAGAGGGCAGGCATGTCTGTCTTGCGGTCATCCAGGTCGGCAGCGACCCGGCATCCTCTATATATGTCGGAAATAAGAAAAAGGCATGTGACTATGTAGGAATCGATTCGTTGTCATATGAATTAGAAGAGCATACCTCAGAGCAGGAGCTGCTCTCCCTGATTGACAGGCTGAACAGGGATGATAAGGTAGATGGAATCCTGGTACAGCTGCCTTTACCGGAGCATATCGACGAAAATGCGGTTATCCGCGCCATCCATCCTGATAAAGATGTGGACGGCTTTCATCCTGAGAGCGCAGGACGGCTATGTATCGGCGAAAAAGGGTTTGTACCTTGTACGCCGGCGGGGATTATTCAGATGCTGAAGCGTTCCGGCATAGAGATAGAAGGAAAGGAGTGCGTCGTTGTCGGCAGGAGCAATATCGTGGGTAAGCCTATGGCTTTGCTGCTGCTGAGGGAAAACGGGACCGTGACGGTGGCGCATTCCAGGACGAGAGATTTGAGGGAAGTGACAAAGAGGGCAGATATACTGGTAGCTGCGGTTGGAAAACCAAAGTTTATAACAGCGGAGTATATAAAAGAAGGGGCAGTCGTCATTGATGTCGGAATACACAGGAACGAAGACAATAAGCTGTGTGGAGATGTCGATTTTGACGACGTAAAAGAGAAAGCGGCGGCAATCACACCAGTTCCAGGAGGAGTTGGGCCGATGACAATTGCCATGTTGATGAGCAATTGTGTTGAGGCTGCAAGGAAGTAGGAGGTTAACGTAGAGATGAAATGTAGGTATTGCGGGCATGAAATACCGGAAGGTATGTTATATTGTGAAGCATGTGGAAAGGAAGTCCGCATTGTTCCCGACTATAATCCTTTAGATGATATGCTTACGGCACAGATCAAGGTGTCTATCAATGATGAAGAAGGTGTCTTGTCCGACAGTGATTATGACATGTTTACAGGAGATATGAATGCCAGAGGCAGGAATACGGGCACCGGCCGGAACACAGGCGCAAGAAGGAACACCAATGCAGGGAGGAATACCGGACGAAATACCGCAGGGCGGAACACCGGACGGAATACGGGCAGGAATACGACAGGCAGGATGATGTCAGAAAAAGAGCAGCGCAGAAGGCAGATAGAGCGGCGGAAAGCCATGAAACGCAAAAAGCGCAGGAAAGCTCTCATCATCCTGGCTGTGCTTGTCGTTGCCGCTGTCGTGATTGGAATCGTGTGCTATCAGAATTCTTACAATGGCATCGTGAATAAAGGCTACAGTGCACAAAAAGAAAAGGCATACGAGAAGGCGGAGACCTATTTTAAAAAGGCCATTTCCAAGAAGCCGGAAAAAGCGGATGCTTATACGGGCCTTTCCAAAGTATATATAGCACAGGATGAACTGGACAAGGCAGAAGACGTATTTTTGAATGCCATCGACAAGCAGACGAAGAATCCAGATCTCTACGAAGCCTGTGTGGGCTTCTACATGGATACAGACCAGAAGATGCAGATTCCCGTACTTCTCGAAGATGTAGCAGACAACGTGGCAGAAAGGCTGGGCGGATATATCATAGACGGACCATCTTTCAGCCTGGACGACAAAGAGACGTTTGAAGAAGTGCAGGAACTTACGCTCAAGTCCGATGAAGCGGCGGTTTACTATACGACAGACGGAAGCGAGCCTGATACGGAGAGCGAAAAGTATAAAGAGCCGATACATCTGGAAGAAGGCGAGAACATCATCACGGCTATCGCTGTAAACAAAGAAGGCGTGCCGAGCCTGCCGGTGAAGAAGACATTTACCGTAGAGCTGCCGATAGAGGATGCCCCCGCCGTATCGCCGTCCACAGGGCAATACGGCACGGCCACACAGATAGAGATCAAAGTCCCCGATGGCTACGAGGCCTATTATACGATGGACAGAAGCGAGCCGACGACCGCATCCACAAAGTACGAAGGTCCGATAGACATGCCCGAGGGTGAGACCATATTCAAGGCAATCCTCGTAAACGGCAAGGGACGCACGAGCGGAGTCACGACGAGAAACTATATGTACGAACCCGATTAAATTGTCAGATAATATATTAAATTTCGAAAGGGGTCAGACCCCCGGCACGCCGGGGGTCTGACCCCTTTCGAAATTTATCAAATTGTATGAGAATAAATACAAGAATTTCCATTTATCCTATTGCGTTAATTATTTAACAGGACTATAATATGTATATATTGATAAATTATTAACGAATCATTTAAAAGGAGATGCGGACAATGAGCAGATTTACATTACCAAGAGACGTATATCACGGAAAGGGCTGTCTGGAAGAATTGAAGAACCTGAAGGGAAAGAAGGCAATTCTTGTCGTGGGCGGTGGCTCTATGAAGCGCCAGGGATTTCTGGACAAAGCGGTTGGATATCTGAAGGAAGCAGGGATGGAGGTTGAGCTGTTCGAGGGCGTAGAACCAGATCCGTCCGTAGAGACTGTCATGAAAGGCGCGGAGGCTATGCGTAAGTTCGAACCTGACTGGATCGTATCCATGGGCGGCGGCTCCCCGATTGACGCGGCAAAGGCCATGTGGGCATTCTACGAATATCCTGACACGACCTTTGAGGACCTCTGTATTCCATTTAATTTCCCTGAACTGAGGCAGAAAGCGAAATTCGCAGCGATTCCGTCCACGTCAGGAACCGCAACGGAAGTTACGGCTTTTTCCGTAATTACAAACTATGAGACCGGAGTCAAATATCCGCTTGCCGACTTTAATATAACACCTGACGTGGCAATCGTTGACCCTGAACTGGTGGAAGGCCTCCCGGTGAAGCAGGTGGCATATACGGGAATGGACGCTCTGACCCATGCGATTGAAGCCTATGTATCCACATTGAACTGTGCATTCACAGATCCGCTTGCACTGCAGGCAATTGAGATGGTGCTTGATTATCTGCCTGCTTCTTATCATGGAAATATGACCGCCAGGGAACAGATGCACTATGCACAGTGTCTCGCGGGCATGGCATTTTCAAATGCGCTGCTGGGTATCGTACACTCTATGGCTCATAAGACGGGTGCGGCATTTTCAACCGGCCATATCACCCATGGTTGTGCCAATGCCATGTATCTGCCATACGTAATCAAATATAATGCAAAAGATGCCAAAGCCGCATCCCGCTATGCCGAAATCGCGCGTCGTATGGGACTTGACGGGACATCCGAACAGGCGCTTATCAACAGTCTGTGTAAGAAGATAGATGCCATGAATGCAGAATTCGACATACCTAAGACACTCAGAGAGTTTGGCATCATTGAAGACGAGTTTAAGGATAAGATAGCAAACATATCAGAGCTTGCTGTCGGTGACGCATGCACAGGTTCTAACCCACGTTCCATTGATCCGGCCGCCATGGAAAAATTATTTACGTGTATATATTACGGAACAGAAGTTGATTTTTAAGAGAAGTACATAAAAAGCAGGTGCCGTAAAGCACCTGTTTTTTAGTGAGAATATTTGACTTCTAAGCAAATAAGCCACTTGATATTTCGTAATATATGCATTATTATGGAATAAGTATTAAATATTAGGAGGAAATGAGATGTACAAGATATTAAAAGCCGAAAATCCGGCTGATAAGATTTATCTTATGGACGTAGAAGCACCGCGTGTCGCAAGGCATTGCGAGCCTGGCCAGTTTGTCATCGTGAAAATGGATGAAAAAGGGGAAAGAATCCCACTTACGATATGTGACTATGACAGAGAAGCAGGGACAATCACTATCGTATTCCAGACTGTAGGCGCGTCCACAGAAAAGATGGCCGGACTGAAAGCAGGAGATTCTTTCAGAGATTTCACAGGCCCTCTCGGCTGCCCGTCAGAATTCATACATGAGGACATCGAGAGCCTGAAAAATAAAAAGATGCTGTTCGTTGGCGGCGGCGTCGGCGCGGCACCTGTATATCCTCAGGTAAAATGGCTCCATGAGCACGGAGTGGATGTAGATGTCATCGTAGGTTCCAAGACGAAAGACATGCTCATCCTGGAAGACGAGATGGAAGCTGTGGCAGGCAACTACTATCCTTGTACAGATGATGGTACATACGGCCATGCAGGCATGGTTACGACGAAGATTGAGAAGCTGGTAGAAGAAGGGAACAATTATGACGTATGCGTGGCAATCGGCCCGATGATTATGATGAAGTTTGTCTGTCTGCTGACGAAGAAGCTCGGCATTCCGACCATCGTAAGCATGAACCCGATAATGGTAGACGGGACCGGAATGTGCGGAGCATGCCGTCTCCATGTGGGAGAAGATATAAAGTTCGCATGTGTCGACGGTCCGGAATTTGACGGACACCTCGTCAACTTTGATGAGGCGATGAAGAGACAGCAGATGTACAAGACACAGGAAGGACGTGCGCTGCTGAAATTACAAGAAGGCGACACCCATCACGGCGGATGTGGCAACTGCGGAGGTGACAACTAATGGCTGATGTATTGAAGAAAGTTCCTGTCAGAGAACAGGAGGCAAAGGTAAGAGCGACTAACTTTGAAGAAGTCTGCTATGGATATGATAAAGAAGAGGCGATGGAAGAGGCAGTCCGCTGCCTGAACTGTAAGAATGCGAAATGTATCCAGGGCTGTCCAGTTGCAATCGACATTCCCGGATTTATCTCTAAAGTAAAAGAGGGGGATATCGAAGGCGCCTACAAGGTGATTGGAGAGTCCTCAGCGCTTCCGGCTATCTGCGGACGCGTATGTCCTCAGGAGTCCCAATGCGAATGCAGATGTATCCGCGGGATAAAGGGGGAGCCGGTCTCTATCGGCAAGCTGGAACGGTTTGTCGCTGATTATGCGCTGGAACATGATATCAAACCCCGGAAGGCTGAAAAGATGAACGGCCACAAAGTTGCCGTAATCGGTTCCGGCCCTTCAGGTCTTACGTGTGCGGGAGACCTGGCTAAGATGGGATATGACGTGACTGTATTTGAAGCGCTCCATGAGCTTGGAGGAGTTCTCGTATACGGTATACCTGAATTCCGTCTTCCGAAAGAGAAGGTCGTAAAGAAAGAGATTGAAAAGGTAAAAGAGCTTGGAGTCAAGTTTGAGACTAATGTCGTGATTGGCAAGTCTACCACCATCGACCAGCTCATGGAAGAGGAAGAATTTGAAGCTGTGTTTATCGGTTCAGGAGCAGGGCTTCCGATGTTCATGGGAATCCCGGGGGAGACAGCAAATGGAGTCTTCTCAGCCAATGAATATCTCACTAGAAGCAACTTGATGAAAGCCTTCGATGACAACTATGACACGCCGATTGCAGCCGGCAAGAAAGTCGCGGTCGTAGGCGGCGGCAACGTAGCAATGGATGCGGCAAGAACAGCCCTCCGCCTCGGCGCTGAAGTACATATCGTATACAGAAGAAGTGAGGCAGAGCTTCCGGCCAGGGTGGAAGAGGTACATCACGCGATGGAAGAAGGAATCATCTTTAACCTGCTTACAAATCCAAAGGAAATCCTTGTAGATGAAAATGGATGGGTACGCGGCATGAGAGTCATCAAGATGGAACTGGGCGAGCCTGACGCTTCAGGAAGAAGACGTCCCGTGGAGATACCGGGATCCGAGTATGAGATTGAGCTGGACACGGTTATCATGTCACTTGGAACTTCACCGAACCCATTGATTGCATCCACCACGAAAGGTCTGGAGACAAACAGGAGAAAATGTATCGTAGCTGAGGAAGAGAACGGCCAGACCTCCAAGGCATGCGTATATGCCGGAGGAGACGCAGTAACCGGAGCAGCTACAGTAATACTTGCAATGGGAGCAGGAAAAGCAGGCGCAAAGGGAATCCATGAACTGCTGAGCAATAAATAAATACAGGAATCCGTTTTGACGTTAAAAGGACCGCAGCCGCAAGTGCTGCGGTTCTTTTCAATTACACCCTATACCATGTTACATGATTATGGTATGATAATGGGGAAAATCAAAATTCAGAAAGAAGGTTTACTATATATGACTATATTTTGGGGATTGATGATTCCTTTTATCGGCACGACCGTGGGAGCGGCGTGCGTACTGTTCATGCGAAAAGAACTGAAGCCAACGATTCAAAAGGCGCTGCTTGGATTTGCAGCCGGAGTCATGGTCGCGGCATCCGTCTGGTCGCTTCTCATACCTGCCATGGATATGTCTGAGGATATGGGCAGATTTGCATTTGTGCCGGCGGCTGTCGGATTTGTCATCGGTATCGCGTTTCTGCTGCTTCTGGACCGGGCTATCCCCCATCTGCACATCGGATGCGATGAGTCCGAGGGACCAAAGTGTACTCTGAAAAAATCTACCATGCTCGTGCTGGCGGTCACTATACATAATATACCGGAGGGTATATCAAGTGGTGCCGTATTTGCCGGGCTGCTGACCCACAACACCAATGTCACGCTGGCGGGAGCGTTTGCCCTGTCTGTCGGCATCGCAATCCAGAATCTGCCGGAGGGATTCATCGTCTCCCTGCCGATTCGAAGCGAGGGCAACGGAAGGGGAAAGGCGTTCCTGTATGGTACGATGTCAGGAATCGTGGAACCGATAGCAGGGGGAATCACCGTCCTGCTGGCTGCCTATATCACACCGATACTGCCTTATCTGCTGGCATTTGCTGCCGGAGCCATGATATATGTCGTGGTGGAAGAATTGATTCCTGAATCAGCAGAAGGGAGCCACAGCAACATAGGCACTATCGGTTTTGCATTAGGGTTCGTGCTAATGATGATACTGGATGTGGCACTTGGCTAATGCAGCAAAGATAAACGTGCCGCAGACATGGGGTATACGGAAGAAGGGAAAAGAAGTACATGAATATTACGATTCTAGCCGTTGGGAAAGTGAAAGAAACATTTTACCGGCAGGCGGTTGACGAATTCAAGAAGCGGCTTGGCCGTTACTGCAGGCTGAACATCATCGAAGTTCAGGATGAAAAGACGCCGGATAAGGCAGGTGGGACGTTCGAGTGCCAGATTAAAGAGAAGGAAGCTCTGCGCCTGCTGAAGCACATCAAAGAAACAGACTATGTGGTCACGCTGGAAATTGATGGGGAACAGCCGGATTCCGCAGCCCTGTCCCGCAAGCTTGAACGGCTCGGGATTGAAGGTACGAGCAGCATCACATTTGTCATAGGAGGTTCGCTTGGCCTCCATGATACGATTACTAGACGTTCTGATTACAGGCTGAGCTTCTCCAATATGACATACCCGCATCAGCTGATGCGGGTCATACTGCTGGAGCAGATATACCGAAGCTACCGGATTATGAACGGTGAGCCATATCATAAGTAAGTGAGGTTTATTTGAATTTACAGATGTTATGGATTACAAGATTACAAATAAATCGACAAAATAAACAAAAATAATCAGATAAATATGTTTTAAAATTATCTATTATTGAACAATTGGAAGAAGAGAGTTATAATTGCATCATAAGGAGTGATGCAAATGAAAAGATGTAGAGGAAAAGTTGTAATAATTACCGGAGGAGGACGAGGAATCGGACGGGGCATCGCCAGTGCATTCGCAGCGGAAGGTGCCAATCTTGTAATTACAGGCAGAAAAAAAGAGACGCTGGATACTGCGAAGGGAGAGCTGGAAAAGGAGTATGGTATCGAGGTGCTGGCCGCCCCGGCAGATGGATCGGACGAGGCGGCGGTTAAGCAGGTTATAGCAACCACAGTAGAAAAGTTCGGGAAGATAGATGCCGTCATCAATAATGCGCAGACAATACTAGCAGAGACTCCATTGATCGACCACACTACGGAGGACTTTATTACGAACTTCAGGACGGGACCACTTGCGGCATTTTACTATATGAAGGCAGCATTTCCATATCTGAAAGAAAGCGCCGGCGCAATCGTTAACTTCGGTTCCGGCGGGGGACAGAACGGTCTCATAGACTTTGGGGCGTATAATACTTCTAAAGAGGCGATGCGCGGACTGTCGAGGACGGCCGCAAATGAATGGGGACAGTATGGAATCAATGTCAATGTAGTATGCCCGATTGTAGAAACGCCGGGTATGAAAGCATGGGAAGAAAAATATCCGGATATCTATCAGTCTCAGGTGATTGAGAAGACTCCGATGCGCAGAGTCGGTGATGCGGAAAAAGATGTAGGACGGGTATGTGTTTTTCTGACATTGGAAGATGCAAAATACCTGACAGGACAGACGATTAATGTGGATGGAGGCAATATACTGAGGCCGTAAATTGTATGTGCATGCGTATTGCAGAATATGCCGGGGAAGCGGATAGACAAGCATCGTCTATCCGCTTCCCTGCCGTCAGAATGCCCTGTGCCGGATAACAAAGCGGTTGCGGCCGCCTTTTTTGGACTCATACAGGGCGGCGTCCGCCGCAGAGTATAAGGTTTCGAACGTAAGGCTTCCGCAAGGATAGACGGCTCCGATACTGACAGACACGGTAGTATCCGGATTATCATATTCAATATTCAGGGAGCTTATTATTTCAAGCAGTCTTTTTTCTGCGGTATCCGCAGAATGTATTCCGGTCAGGAAGAGGATGAATTCATCCCCGCCCATTCTTCCGTATACATCATGGGAATATGCCATAGAAGACAGAACCTTCCCGATATCACCGAGAACCCGGTCGCCAAACTGATGTCCGTAAGTGTCGTTGATGTCTTTGAAGTGGTCTATATCCAGCATGGCAAGCATAGAGCGGCAGCCGGTTTCCTTATCCGCCAGTCCGGCAGTAATCTTTTTAACGACGGTTCCCCTGTTAAAGAGTGTGGTGAGGGAGTCGACCTCAATCTGATTTTTCATCCGTATTCGCCTCTGCATCTTATCATCTATGTCCTGAACAAGGATAAATGCACGGACGTCTTCGGTATAAGGGTCGGAAATGAGCTGTACCGTTCCTGCCGCCCAGAAAACAACGTTTCCATCTCTTATACGGCGGTATTCGATATAGTCTGTCTTCGTGCCGGAATAATATGCAGACAGAAGTCTGTCGCGGCTGTAGAACTGCAAGTATTTTTTCCAATCTTCTTCATACACGCAGTGTTCAACATAGTAGCCGACAGCTTCCGTAAAACTTTGGATATGGCTGGGAAGCGTATTCAAAAGGCTTTCTTCGCTGCCTGCATACAGGTTCTTAGTCAGATTATATTCATAATAGCCTAGGCTGCTGGCCTTCTGCTGCTCGAAAAAACGGCTCCACTTCTCATAGGCAAGTGACTTTTCCCGCTGGGATGTCACATCTTTATAGGAAAGGATAGCGCGTTCGGGGCTTCCGGATTTATCGAAAATCAAACGGTATTTTATCTCATACCAGCCAAAAGCGCCACCATCTCTGGCGGCCATCTGTATCGTGCACCGGCCCTCGGGATTCCCCTTGCTGATGGAATCGAACAATTGCATATAATCCCTTATGCTGTCTCCTTCTACCTGGCCTGCGGCAATTACGCTGTAAGGTACATTCTCCAGCCGATTTGGCCTTTCATCATCTCCATCGTCATAAGGATGTTCGAGTACATGTGTTTTTACATCATAGATGTCCATATGGTTTTCTGTCGACAGAAATGCAATCCGGTTCTGCTCTTCACTGACTCTCAGCTCCTCCTCCGCCTTCTTGCGGTCGGAGATATCAAGCAGCACACAGTTAAGGAAGCATTCGCCGCCCGCCTTGTCAATATATCCTTTGACGAGCACCCATCCGGTACTTTGGTCTCGCATAATGACCCGGTGCTCTATCTCGAAGGTAGGGCTATCCATAAGCTCCAGGCAGTGCCCTACTTCATGCCGGACCGATTCAAAGTCGTCCGGATGGATAATGAACTTCTCATTCGTAAATCCGGCTGCGGCAGCATCTGCAGACGTATAGCCATATATGTCATAATAGATTTCATTGGCCTGCATTATCGTAAAGACATTATCGACGGCCACACGGCATATTCCGCATGGAAGGAGACGGAATATCCGGTCCCAGATTGTCTCGTCAGTCTTGATAAAAGTTAAGAGTATATGCCCGGTATTTTTCAGATATACGACGGCACCACACAGTGGCACCGGCATGCCGTCTCTGCCGTGGCATCTGAATTCAATAGAAAAGCTGCTGTTTTCGGCAACAGCTTTCTCCATCACTTTGAGTACGGAATCTTTGTCCTCATCAAAGACCAGATCTACAAACAAAACATTATCCTTAAGCAGCGATTCTTCCGTATCATAACCTAGAACAGCAGGAAGGCTTCCTTTAGACGACAGGACGGGATATCCCGGGGCGTTTCTGCAGCACAGAGCCCCTGCGTTATATGTTTCTTCAAATAATTGTATCAGAATATCTTTACTTATCTTTTCCTGTTCGGTCAGTTTTTGCATCATATTTTTTACAACCATTTTATTTCTCCCATAGGTTTTGTTGTTATCAGTTTAACTTACAGCTGCGTCGTGCTGTATCATGTAAAATTATATTGGTATATTATTATATTCCGAAAAGGGCCGTATGACACAGACGGCCCTTAAGGGCTGCCCTGAGCATGACATACGCCTCTGTCAATAAGTGGAAGGTTCCATGTTGATTTAGAACTGGATATATAGGGGGTGCTGATGTATAATGAAGTCATATGTTAACAGGAAAGCAATGAATGGAGCTTAGACGTATGGATTTGATATTTAATATATTGACGGTTTTAGAGATTATCTGTGTGGAATTTATCGCTATCTGGACACTATCACGCAAGAAGCACAGCCTGTTTATATCGTTGGGGCTGTACGTGACCATCACGTTTCTACTGATGCTTTTTATGGTATTTATAGCAGTGAAGCTGCCAAACTACGGCAATGGCAATGGCCGCCTGATGGTTCTGGGCGTGCTTTATTTTATCCCGGCGCTCGTCAATTACGCCGGAGATGTCAAAAGCCGGATAATTATCGCATTTTATTCGTTCTCGTACGGGCTTGCCGGATTTGCCATGGCAGTCAGAATCGGCTACCTGTTTGACGAGAACTATCTATCAGTGACGGTTCTCGTGGCCCAGACACTTTTGTATGCCGTGACGCTTCCGATGTACCTGCGTTTTTCTAAACACCAATTTATCAGCTATATCCAGAAGGCATGTGGGAGACAGAAAAATCTGCTCATACGATATACGATCGTCAGCTTCCTTCTCATAATAGCCTACAATAATACGATGGTTATGGATGTCTCCATGATTAAGAAGCTGTGTGTCTATTTGCTACTCATTTACTTCATTATCCTTTCATACAGCCTGTGTGTTTCTTATCTGAGGGCCGATGACGATAACCAGGAGCTGAGCGAATTGACCAGAAAGGACCGTCTTACGCAGCTTGGTAACCGCATCGCGCTTAGAAGCAGCCTGGATAAGATGGCTTCAGAGAATGAGGCATTCTACCTTATCTTTCTGGATCTGGATCATTTCAAATCTATCAACGACAAATACGGCCATTCATCTGGGGACCGCTATCTGCAGGCATTTTCAGATATGCTGAGGGAGTGCTCTAAGGAAGAGGATCTGTTTTTCAGATATGCGGGGGATGAGTTCATCTGCCTGACCTGTGATGACATGCTTTATAAGAAATTAGAAGAGCTGAATACGAGAAAGATCAGGATAGATGAAATGGATTTTCTGGGAGTATCTGTAGGTATGGCAAGATATCCGGATGAAGCAGAAAGCATCTCCGAACTGCTGGAACTGTCAGATAAGCGTATGTATGACTTCAAGAGGGCTAAGGATATGAGCCTTAAGCCTTAGGACAGAGCTCTTGTACAGTCTGTACAAGGCTCTTTTTTATGGTACCGGAATTCCGTTTATCTGTGGCATGCAGGAGCGGCATATGATATTTTCATATATTTAAGGATTTTTTAATAGTCTGACCGCTATACTGTACCCAACAGGCGGCAAAGGACAGCTGCTGTCAAGTAAACGGAAGGGGAACGGATTATGATACGAAACATACTAAAAAGGGATATGAAACGAAGAAAAAGCGTAAATCTGATACTTTTTCTATTCATAACAATAGCAACCATATTTCTTGCCAGCAGCGTCAACAATATACTCGTCGTGACGTCTTCTGTCGAATATTACATGGATTATGCCAACGTTCCGGATATCAATCTCGTCATAAGCGGTGACAGCGAGAAAGAAAAAATAGCAGAGTGGATCGACAGTCAGGGACCTGGCGTGGAGGAATATGATTATAATACACTGCTATCGCTCATCAAGAAGAATGTCACCTATAGAGAAGACGGAGAAGACAAACAGCTGGACTTCAACGGAGGGGTGTATCTCGGCACGATGGATGCCCGATACTGCTACGTTTATGACCAGGACGGCAGAGAATTTGCACTGGAAGACGATGAAGCTGCATTAAGCACGTCCATCATGGAAGGCAACGGGCTGAAGGAGGGAGATCGCATCACCGTACATGTGGGCGGTGAGAGCAGGGAATACCGGTTAAAAGTGAAGACAAAGGATGCGGCTTTCGGCAGCGATATGGTCGGCATGACAAGGCTTCTAGTCAATCAAGAGGAATATGCACGCTTTGCCGCCAAGAACGACGAGGATATGATTGGTTTATATTATATAGATACATCCGAGGCTGAGCAGTTTGCCAAGGAACTGAATAAGCAGAATTACTCCACGGTTTTAAATACAGTTGAAAAAGATATGTATACGCTCGTATATTCCTTTGATATGATTATGGCGGCTCTGCTCATCCTGATTGGAATCTGCCTGATTCTGATTGCTCTTCTTGTACTGCGCTTTACCATCGTGTTTACCGTAGAAGAGGATTACAGGGAGATAGGAATCATGAAAGCGATCGGCTTGAAAGGACCTGCCATCCAGAAAATATATCTGACAAAATATTTCGTCCTCGTCTGCTGCGGCGCCCTGGCCGGTTTTGCAGCCAGCGTTCCGGTCAGCAGGCAGATGGTAGCCGGTGTAAGTAAAAATATGATTATGGAGGACAGCAGCGCCAACTTAGGTGTCAATCTGCTCTGTACGGCGGCAGTCGTAATCTTCGTACTGTTATTCTGCTATAGCTGTACGAGAAGAATGAATAAGATATCGGCAATCTCGGCCATACGAGACGGCCATACGGGAGAAAGCTTCAACCGGAAAAAAGGGCTCGCACTTCATCTCAGGAAAAGACTCCCTGTACCGATGTACCTCGGCATGAACGATATGGTCCGGCAGACGAGAAGATACTTCATATTGATGGCAGCCTTCTGCCTGAGCTTTATATTGATAACAATACCGCTTAATACGCTCAACACGATGCAAAGCAAGGAAATGGCCGGAAAATTTGCTATCGATCCGGAAAGCGCGGCTTATGTCGCGGATATCGAGCAGCAGGGAGAAGGCAGCATAAAGACCGGCCGCCAGCTTGAAAAAAGCATGGAACGGGTGGAGGATGAACTGGCGGATAAAGGATATAAGGCTTCGCTCACCGGCATTCCCATCTATTTCTTTTCTTATAGAGAGAAAGAGGGCGGGACACAGAGCAAAATCATGACAATACAGACGATTGGTCGGAACACAGACTATATGACGTATCAGGATGGTGAAGCGCCTTTGCTGGAAGACGAGATTGCATTTTCGAAAAAACTGCTGGAGGAAAACGGCTGGGAGATTGGTGACAGGGTAGAGACCGAGATAGAAGGCGAAAGAAGAAACCTTCTCATAACAGGAACATATTCCGATTATATGCAGATTGGAGACAGTGCTAGGTTAAACCCCGAGATAAATCTGAAGGATGAGCCTATGTTCGACTGCTGGAACATAATGGTAGATATGAAGACGGACGGGTCCCAGGAAGAAACGGTCAGAGAACTGGAACGTGAACTTCCCGGGTATGGGTGGTCAACTGCCCAGGAATTCGTCGACGGCAATGTGGGAGGAATCCAGAATTCCCTTCAGAATCTGGTGATACCGATGACAGGAATGCTGTGTGGGGTTATCATGCTGATTACCCTGCTGATGGAGAGGCTCTTTGTCGTGAGGGAAAAGGGGGAAATCGCCATGATGAAAAGCATCGGATTTAGAAACGGCAGCATAAAAATGTGGCAGGTGCTCCGCATGGCGGGGGTCGCGCTTGTCTCTATGGCGGCAGCTGTCCCGCTGTCGCTGATCAGCAACCGGTGGGTACTCAAGCCGATATTCGCCATTATGGGAGCAGATGTAGATATACAGGTGGTACCGTGGCAGATATACGGCGTGTATCCGGGCATACTTCTTGCCGGCATTGTTACAGCAGCTTATCTTGCAGCAGGTAAGATAAAGAAAATAGATATAAGGGAATTAAACAATCTGGAATAGGAGGAGAGATAGAATGAGAGCATTGAACGTCAGTAACTTATGCAAAACATATATCAGCGATAAACGCCACATTAATGTGCTCAGAAACGTGAATCTGAGCATAGAAGAAGGAGAGATGGTCGGCATCATGGGACCGTCAGGCTCAGGGAAGACGACCCTGCTATATACGGTCAGCGGCATGGACAGCGCTACCTCCGGAAAAGTGGAATTCTTCGGCCGGAATCTGTCGGACATGCAGGCCAAAGAGATGAGCGATATCAGGCTTAATGAGATGGGCTTTGTATTTCAGCAGATGTATATGCTGAAAAATCTGTCCATATATGATAATATCGTATTGCCGGCTTACCAGTCGCCGGAAGGACGGAGCAAACAGGGCAGGAAGCTCATCAACGACTATGCTAAGATACTGTTACAGAAGCTCTGCATCAGTGAGATAGCCGGAAACGACATCAATGCGGTGTCGGGAGGACAACTTCAGCGGGCATGCATCTGCCGCAGCCTTATCAATCATCCGAAGATTATATTTGCCGATGAGCCGACCGGTTCACTGAACAAGCAGAATTCCAACGAGGTAATGGAAGAGCTGAACCGTATCCACACAGAAGGAACGAGCATCCTGCTCGTGACGCACGACATGAAAGTCGCGTCCAGATGCAGCAGGGTCTTATACATCGAAGATGGCAATATAAGGGATGAGATAGCGCTCGGCAGCTGGAACGAAGCCGAAGATCCAAGGCAGAGGGAACGGCTGCTGAATGACTGGCTCATAAAACTAGGATGGTAAGCAGGACATGACTGATATATTACTTGTAGAAGATAATGATGAACTGGCCAGGCTGCTTAAGGCGTTTCTCGCAGACAGCGGATATTCCGTCCTGCATGCGGCCAGGGGGGAAGAGGCGGTCCGGTATGCCGTACAGGGGAGCGTGCGCCTCATGATACTGGACATCATGCTTCCCGGCATGGATGGATTTGCCGTATGCCGGGCGGTCAGGGCCGAGCAGAACGTTCCAATCCTTATCATGAGCGCGAAATCAGATAAGGAGGATAAGCTCATGGGCTATGAGCTGGGGGCGGACGATTATATGGAGAAGCCTGTGGATCCGGAAATATTGACCGCCAAGGTAAACGCCATACTGCAGCGCACCGAAGGCCGCAAGGAAGCGGCGGTTATATCATCCGGAGAGATTACGGTCGATCAGGAGGCACGGACGGCATATCTGAAAAGCAGGCCGCTGGAGCTGAATGTAAAGGAATATGAGCTTCTTCTTCTGTTCGTCCAAAATGCCGGCAAGACGCTCCGAAAAGAATATATCTTCGGAAAAGTGTGGGGGGCCGACAGTTTCAGCGAAAGCCAGACACTGACCGTACACGTCAAGATGCTGCGGGCCAAGATTGAGACATGCCCCAGAGAGCCGAGGCGGATTGTGACGGTCTGGGGAGTAGGTTACAGATATGAAGAAATATAATGCTATGATACTGGCAGCCGCCCTGACTTATCTCTTCTTGGCTATTATGGCTTTCACTTGGATCTACGGTGCAGCTGCAGTGCAAAGCGGCGAGTATAAAACGGAAATAAACAGGATATACGATACCCTTAAGGAGGGGGATGCGGCGCAGGATGTCGATCTGTCATCTTTCCAGTATGTGAAAGAAGTCTCATATCTCCCGGAATACAAGCTGAAGGAAGAAAAAGAGACGGCCGCTTTTTATGAGGAGAAGAATCAGACTGGAATTCAGGTGGTTCCGCTGTATATAGAGGGGGCCTTAAAAGGGTTCTTAAGGTTCGATTATGAAAAACCGGCATTTCAGACGAAAAAGATACTTCTGCTGACGGAGTTGTCAATCGGTATCATGGGAGCAGCTCTTCTTGCTACGCTGCTCTACCTGAAGGCACGGGTGATCGGTCCTTTCATACGGCTTAAGAAATTGCCGTATGAACTGGCAAACGGCCATCTGTCCGGGGAAGTGACAGAGGAAAAAAGCAGGTTTTACGGTGATTTCGTGTGTGGCATGAGCCAGCTGAGGGATGCGCTGGCATCTGCTAGAAGAAGGCGCCTGGAGCTTGAGAAGGAGAAGAAGACGATGCTGCTGTCTCTTTCACATGACATCAAGACGCCGCTGCACACGATACGGTTATACGGGAAGGCGCTGGAAGAAAATCTGTACAGCGATTGCGGACAGAAGACACATGCAGTGCATCAGATTGGTGAAAAGGCAGCAGAAATCGAACGATATGTAGAAGAAATCATTAAAAATTCCAGAGAAGATATATTGGACATCCAGGTAAGGGAAGGAGAATTTTACCAGGCGGACCTGATGGGCAGGGTATTGGATACATATAGGGAGAAATGCAGAATCCGCATGGTGGATTTGAAAGTCGGAGAATATGACAATCTTCTGCTGAAAGGAGATTTGGAACGTGCCCTGGAAGTGTTTGGAAATATATTTGAAAATGCGTTCAAATACGGGGACGGGAGGGAGATTGAAATATCTTTTTATGAAGAAGACTATTGCCATCTGATACGGATATACAGCACCGGTCAACCGGTGACGGACAACGAATTCAATCATATCTTCGAAAGCTTTTTCCGTGCAGCCAACAGCAGAGGGCTGGAAGGTAACGGACTGGGACTGTACATATGCCGCGAGATCATGCGTAAGATGGACGGTGAGATATTTGCCCAGAAGGACGAAGAAGGAATGGCGTTCGTACTCGTATTCCGTTAGGTAAAGTCAGAAGCGCCTGCTTGTTCCCAGATATTACATGTTGCCAAATCTTCTTTTTGTGGTAGGATATAAAACGTAACAAATACGTAATATATTTGTAACAATTATAATACCAGAAGGAGGGGAAGATGAAGAACAGAATTTTCATTACATTGGCTGCTGTGGCAGTTGCGGCAAGTATGGCAGCGCCGGTGGTATCTCAGGCAGCAGAAGGGAGCAGACCTGTCAGAAAAGGATATGTGATTGTCGGGAGCGGCAGCGGTGTCAGCGTAAATGAGATTACGGATGACCAGCTGAAGCAGAAGCTTAACATAGAAGAGATTATAAATAAACTCTGTCCTGGCAACAATGGCGGCGGTCAGAATAAGCCGGACAATAAGCCGGACACGGATGTTCCTGAGGCTCCGGATATTCCGGAGACGCCGGATGTACCGGATATAGATAAGCCGGATACAGACAACCCGTAGCCGGATAAGCCGGACCAGGACGATAGCAGCAATCAGACTTTTGCAAAACAAGTGGTGGCGCTTGTCAATGCAGAGCGGGCCAAGGAAGGGCTTCCGGCACTTAAGATGGCCGAAGATATTTCAAGAGCTGCGCTTGTACGCGCAAAAGAAACAGAAATCTCTTTCTCGCACACGAGACCGGACGGCAGAGGCTTCAATACTGCGCTTACAGAACAAGGCGTTCAATTCCGTGGAGCCGGTGAGAATATCGCATGGGGACAGAAGTCTCCGCAAGAGGTTATGAAAGGATGGATGAACAGCCCCGGACACAGAGCTAATATCATGAATTCCAGATATACGACTATCGGCGTGGGACACTATCAGAATCAGAAGGGAACAAATTACTGGACCCAGCTGTTTGCATACTAAGACGTATACAGGCGGATGGAGAAACAGGGAGATGCAGTTGCATCTCCCTGTTTCCCTGTGGTGCGCCCGTCGGCGCACAGACCGTGTATTTGCCCTAGCCACAATATTCTTCCAGCAGTGATTCAAATATCTGGATATGTATCTCCTCATCCCGGATGATGCGTTTCAGGCATTCTACAATATGTGTATCCTTAATCTTCCGGCATTGTTCTTCATATTTCTGGACCGCTTTTTTCTCACCGTTCAACGAGTTGATAAGCAGAGGACGGATTTCTATCGGATAATTGTTGTAGCCCGGTGTCCAGTATATCATCTGGTTCCCCCGGTAAGTCCAGAGGCGCGGGTTCTCACCCATCATCCTTGCAATCTGGCCGAATATTTCCAGATGGTGCATTTCCACGATGCTGATCTTGTGGAAGATCTTAGACAGACGCGCATCTTCATCAATGAGCAGATTATTGTAGAGGTACAGACTCACTGCAGACATTTCTGAGTTCTGGCCGCCCATATTATCGAGCATCATTCTTCCGTAAGCCCTGTTGCGTTCACAGATACGGACCGGAGGATACGGACCGGAAGCGGCGTAAGACGGTTCTTTCGGCGTCTGGGGCTTGGCTTCGTTACATTCGCATTCGCAGTTACGGTTCACATCATTATTCATAACATACACTCCTTTTACTTTAAGGCTCCTGACTAAACAATCTATGAATAAAAAGTAGAATATATACGGATATTTGAAAAATCAGGGGGGCTGTAAGGTGGCAAAAAGCTCCGCTTAGTGGTATGATTAACCGATATAGAGGAACGTAAATGCAAAGGAGGATGAAGTACGATATATGAAGAGAGGCTTACCGGAAGGACCGGCATTCAAGTTCAGAGGGAGATACATATTGGCTGCGATAGCCCTGGCTGCGATATACATCATTGCGGGAACGGTCCTGTCCTATGCGAGGCAGCCTGGTGTAAGCCGGGAATATAAGGACATGTTTGATCCAAAGAACTGCTATTCGGACGATGTATCGTGCGACAGGGCATGTGTGATAGAAGACAATGAGCAGGCACTGGAGGAACGGCTCAGGATGATTGGCCAGGCAAAGGAGCGGGTTATTCTGTCTACGTTTGACTTTCACGCCGACAGAAGCGGCAAAGATATGATAGCCGCACTGATGGATGCGGCAAAACGGGGCGTTGACGTCAAGATACTTGTGGATGGTTTTTCAGCACTGCAGCAGATGGATGGCAACGATTATTTCTATGCCCTATCAACCACAGACAATGTAGAAATCAGGATTTACAACAGAATCAACCTGCTGATGCCATGGAAAAGCATGGGGCGCCTTCATGACAAGTATGTCATAGCAGATGACGGACTGTATCTGCTCGGAGGCCGTAATACGTATGATTATTTTCTGGGTGACAGCGGCTATAGAAATTACGACAGAGACGTACTTGTATACAGCCAATCGCCTCAGGACAAAGGGAGTTCCATCCATCAGCTGGAAGATTATTTTGAGTCCGTGTGGAACTTGGATGAGTGCAGGGCATTCCACGCCAGTCCCGGCGCCGTTTCCAGCGGAAAAGTGTCAGAAGCAGGGAAGGAGCTCGAACAGCGCTACCGCGATATGCTGAGAAAATATCCTGTGATAGGCGAGACAGCGGATTATGAAGGCATGACGTATGAAGTGAACAGGATTACGCTGCTGTCCAATCCTGTCCACGTATATTCTAAGGAGCCCCGGGTGTTCTATTCGCTTATAGAGCTTATGAAGGACACAGAAGAAGATATATCGATCCATACCCCGTATATCATCTGCAACGACTGGATGTATGAGTCTCTGAGGAAGGTTTGTGCCGGCAGCGGAACGTCTGCGCTGATGACGAATTCAGTCGCAAACAACGGAAATCCTTTTGGCGCTTCTGATTATATGAAGAATAAGGAAAAGCTGCTGGAAACAGGCATCACGGTATATGAATATGAAGGCGGCGTGTCCTATCACGGAAAAAGCATCACGATAGGAGATGACATCGCGATTGTCGGTTCCTTCAATATGGATATGAGGAGCGCCTATCTGGACACGGAGCTGATGCTTGTCATTGACAGCAAGGGGGTGAACAGCCAGCTGAAAGGGTATATGAGGGAGTATGAGGCTGAGTCGGTCAAAGTGCTGGATGAAGATACGTACGACATACCGGAAGGGGTCACAAGACAGGATATCAGCAGCAAAAGGGAGTTCAGGGCCAAAGTCCTGACATTGTTCAATTGGCTGCGCTTTCTCATGTGATAGTTTTGACTGTCAGACATGCGGGACTGGACAAATGTTGGAAAGGAGTGACCAATACAGAAAAAAGGAGCAGATTTTAAACTATCTGCTCCTTTTTTCTGTACTTATCATACCACAAAACGGCTGATTTTTCAAGTCTTGTAATCATATGAGCCTGGTCATATAATAGACGACTAAGGTAAAGGAGGTACATGGTATGGATAAAGCATTATATGAGCTTCTTTCGGCCAACAGGGATAAGGCGGAGCTGGCTGCGGTAAATTCCTGCAACGAAATAATCGGAAGGCAGTTCGGCCTCAGCCTTACCCGGGAGGAGACAGCGGCCTTGATTGCAGCAAAACAGGAAAGCCTGAAGAAGCATCAGAGGGTGGAATTTGGCAGAGGTATCCTGGATAAGCTGATGTTCGTGTTCTGTAATTCCCAGTACATCAGCCGGCAGGATTATGCCGAGACGCTGGCCAGGCTTCAGGACATCTTCTATGCGTTCAAGAACGAGGCACAGGACAGGCTGACAGACGAAGAGCTGCTGACCTTTATGAAAGAGCAGTTCGAGACGGTATGTTTTGGAGATGTGGAATATCTGGAAGGAACGTGCCTGACGCGCTTTTCGGCTGCGGTGAGGGCCGGGTACCGGGGATATGAGGCGTTCGGGGGAAAGGGGGAATACGAAGAATTGAGCGAAGAGCAGCGTTGGGACAGTGAACTGTATACGGAAGCCCTCAGAGAATTGTTCTGGGAGTAGTAAAGGAGGAGGGGACATATGGAATATAAGCTGGAAGAACTCGTGCCGGTCACAGCCATGCTGGCAGAAAAGTATACGTCAAAAGAGAGCAGCTCAGTGACCTATGAAACCGCACAGATGCTCATGGGCGCGGTCATCTATTGCATAGAAGAGCAAGAGGCCACATGTGGCAATGTACCGGCCGGCGGCAGGAAGGCGAAGGCGGAGGCCATCTACGAGGCAGGTTACGGACAGGTGCTTGATAAAGTATACCGTGCAAGGGACATCTACAACAGGCTGACGGCAGATTTTGAAGATTACGGCTGCAGGAACTACAAGGATACGATTACTGGAGGAATGCCCGGTTTTTTCCTCTATTATGACGTGAGGTTCCAGCCCCAGAACCATATCATAACTCTGGATTACCCAACAGTCGGAACATATGTAGACCGGTGCGGAATAGACCTCATATATGAATATCTGTGCGATATAGAGACGGAAAGCATGTTATTAAGCTGCTTTCAGACTTCGGCAGTGAGAGAGCTGCTTCGCAGGACGGAGGAACGTTTTGGAGTTCCGTATATGGAGAATCTCTGTTCTCTCGCCCTTCTTAACGCCATAGGATGTATCATTGCAGAACATCCTTTTTCAAGTCTGGTATTGGAGAAAAACGACATTGAGAAGATAGGGATGTACTTCCGTGAGGATAGCCTGCCGGAAGTAGAACGCAAGGCCGGCGCTTATATCCGTATGATTGCGGAGGCGGCCGGGCTTGGCAGCGAGCAGGAATATTTTCAGAAGCTGAGGAGAGAGTACGCGCTTCGGATCTTCCATGGCAAGGAACATCATGTGCTGGAAGCGCTCTTCCTGTAATCTTTCAGAAAGGGAATATTTCCGGGGACAATGTATAAAGGACAGCGGCCACACATAGATTACTATAAAACTATGTGTGGCAGTGTTTTATGAAGGCAAGAAAGAAAGAGCGCAGACAGGATAATGAGAGCCGGTCGTTCAGGAATAAAGTTGCAGAGGCCTCCGAGATGCCGAAAGACGTAGTGCTTGGAATGCCTGTACTCACCATAACCGGGCAGCTGGAGATGAGCCTGGAGAATTACAGGGGCATATTGGAGTATACAGATGCCCTTGTCCGTATACAGACGAAGATCGGGCAGATCAGAATCACCGGCAAGAACCTTCAGGTCGCATATTATACGAATGATGAGATGAAAGTGACCGGGCGGATAGAGTCTATAGAATATCATCACTAAAGGGGGATAAGATTTGCTTTTATCCATGATTCGATATATAAAAGGATACGTTCAGGTTCGTGTAATCGGTTATTCGGCGGAAAGGTTTTTGAATGCCTGCAGCCACAGAGGTATCTACATATGGGGACTGAGACCGTCAAACGGAGCGTATGAGATGTACATGTCTGTTGACGGTTTCCGCAAGTTAAAACCGATTATCAAGAAGACCGGAACAAGAGTAGCGGTAGTAAGGCGGTTCGGTCTTCCTTTTTTTTTACACAGATACCGGAAGAGAAAGCTGTTTTTTATCGGAGCCTTTTCAAGTGTCGCGCTCATATACATATTATCTCTTTTTATATGGGATATTGATATAGAGGGGAATCTGTCGCAGACGGATGAGAACATCCTGGAATTTCTCCAGACGAAGGAAGTTGAACATGGGATGAAGAAGTCCAGCGTGGACTGTGCCAGAATTGTAAAAGATATGCGCAAAGAATATGACGGAATCATCTGGGTATCCGCCTCCATCCAGGGTTCCAGGCTTATCATACAGGTGAAGGAAAACGAGGATTCCCTGCCCGCCGCAGGCGGTGACGAGGAGCTGAAAGAAGAGGATACGGACAGCGACGGCGGGAAAGAGGAAGAGGAGCCGCAGGATATCGTGGCAGACATAGACTGTACGATAACAGAGATGATAACACGCAAAGGAACTCCGGCAGTCAAGGAAGGGGACGCGGTCAAAAAAGGCGATCTGCTCGTATGCGGCAGAGTGCCTGTGAACAATGACGCCGGTGAGACGACCGGATACCACTATAACAAATCTGACGCTGATATCAAAGGAAGGGCAGTCATACCATATGAGCAGGAACAGGACATAACCTATATTGAGAAGAAGCTTCCCGAAGTAAAAAAAGAAGAGCTGTATATCAAGATAGGAAGATACCGGTTCGGGCTCGGGAGCAGGAGCCATGATTATGAACATTATGAGATTATGTCACATGAGAAACGTTGGAAGATAGGGGAGGAGTTCTACCTGCCTGTATCGACGGGAACCCGGACGATTCAGCCGTATACGAGGAAGAAGCACAAGTACACCGACAAACAGCTCCAGACGATTCTGAGTGCCCGGTTTGACAAGTATTGTGAAGATTTAGAGAAAAAGGGGGTAGAAATTATTGAGAATGATGTTAAAATATACACAGGGTCCGAAAAAGCAAAAGCGAAAGGGAACCTTACGGTCATCATGCCAATAGGCACCACGGCACCTACGGAGGTCATAGATGTGCCGCAGCAAGAAGAGGATGGAACGACAGGAGATAATATAGATGGGAATGATGGAGACAGTCATTGACATGCCGGCAGAGCATGAACAGAATGTATTCGGCCAGTTCGACGCATATGCCAAAAAGATTGAACGGACACTGCATGTGACGCTCATAGCAAGAGACGGGAATGTCAAGATAATGGGAGAAGCCTTGCAGACAGAACGGGCCAGGAAAGTGCTGGAACAGCTTGTCGGCCTGTCTATGAGGGGCAATACGATACAAGAGCAGAATGTGGATTATACGCTGTCCCTCGTGATGGAGGACAGTGACGAGAGCGTTGTGGAGATGGATAAGGAATTTATCTGCCATACGCTGCAGGGAAAGCCTATCAGGCCGAAGACGCTCGGACAGAAAAAATATGTAGACGCCATCCGGCGCAAGATGATTGTGTTCGGACTTGGTCCTGCCGGAACGGGAAAGACATATCTGGCCATGGCGATGGCGATTACAGCATTTAAGAATAACGAGGTGGGCAGGATTATACTGACAAGACCTGCCATAGAGGCGGGAGAGAAGCTCGGTTTCCTTCCCGGAGACCTCCAGAGCAAGATAGACCCATACCTAAGGCCGCTTTATGATGCCCTCTATCAGATTATGGGGGCAGAAAGCTTTATGAAGAACTCTGAAAAAGGGCTCATCGAGGTGGCCCCGCTTGCTTATATGAGAGGCCGCACGCTCGACAATGCCTTTATCATACTCGACGAGGCTCAGAACACTACCCCTGCGCAGATGAAGATGTTTTTGACGAGAATAGGATTCGGTTCCAAAGTAGTCGTCACCGGCGACGCGACGCAGAAGGATCTGCCATCCGGGCAGGTGTCCGGGCTTGACGTGGCCGTATCTGTCGTCAGGCATATCGAGGATATCAGCGTCTGCCAGCTGAGCAGCAGGGACGTAGTACGGCATCCGCTCGTACAGAAGGTTGTCAAGGCATACGAAGATTATGAGAACAGAGGCCGGGCAAAAGGAAAAGACCGAAGGAGAAAATAAACGAATGACGCTATATTTTGAGGAAGAAGGGGAGACCCGGCTTCATATACCATGTGAGGATCTGGCACGCGAGGTGGCAGAAGAGGCGCTGGAATATACAGGCTGTCCATACGAGGCGCAGGTGAACGTGCTGCTGACCACGAATGGGCATATAAAGGAGATGAACAAGGAATTCCGGGGAATTGACCGCCCTACGGACGTACTTTCGTTTCCGATGGCCGAATATAGACAGCCCGGGGACTTTGGATGCTTAAAAGGGCAGGACTGCTGCTTTGACCCGGAGTCCGGGGAACTGGTTCTCGGTGATATCGTGATATCCAAGGAGAAGGTGATATCCCAGGCAGAAGAGTTCGGACATTCTGTCAGAAGAGAATACGCTTTTTTAATCGCCCATTCTATGTTACACTTATTTGGGTATGACCATATGGAGGAGGAAGAACGCCTTGATATGGAATCAAGACAGAGAGAAATCTTGGACAGACTAAACATATTACGATAAACGGAGCATGAATCATGGCTGAAAAACGCAGAAAAAGAGAGGCCAATTTCCTCATACAGGGTTCCATTCTTGCCATTGCAGGGGTGGTTACGAAGATAATTGGCGTTATATATCGTATTCCGCTGCGGAATATCGCAGGGCAGGAAGGGATGGGCTACTATGGCGTGGCTTTTTCCATCTATATCGTGGCACTTACCCTGACCTCCTACAGCCTGCCGCTGGCCGTGTCGAAGCTTGTGTCGGCCCGTATCGCGGTGGGGGAATATAAAAATGCATATAAGGTGTTCCGGGGAGCATTGATGTTTGCCGTCATGGCAGGCGGATTCGTCGCCCTCCTCATCTTCTTCGGGGCAGGGTTCATCGCAGACAATATCATGTCCATCGATATGAGCGTATATGCGCTGCGCGTGCTGGCCCCGTGCATACTGATTGCGGCAGTGCTCGGAGTCATGCGGGGATTCTTCCAGGGTATCGGCTCCATGGTGCCTACGGCTATCTCGCAGATCATCGAGCAGATAGTCAATGCGGTCATCTCCGTGACAGGAGCTTATGTACTGTTCAGCGTAGGCAAAGGGATAGCTAAGACGAGAGGCAATGACTCTTACGGCCCTGCCTACAGCGCGGCGGGAGGCACGCTCGGAACCGTGGCGGGTGCGCTGACGGCCCTGCTCTTTATCTTGTTCATCTTCATGGCCTACAAGAAAGTCTACCGGCGGAAGATGCGCAGAGACCGCAGCCGCCACAAGGAGTCATATAACAGGATATATAAAGTGCTGCTGGTCACTATCGCTCCAGTCATACTGAGTGCGACCGTCTACAATATCTGTGATTTTGTAGACAGTGCCATGTTCAGCAATATTATGGCTGCCCAGGGAGAGAAGAAGATCGTATATACGAAGCTGCTCGGCATACTTACCGGTGATTACACGACGCTGATCAACGTGCCATTATCTATCTCAAGCGCGTTTGCGTCTTCTCTGATACCGAGCCTTGTCGCTACCGCACAGACAGGCAGCCGCAAGCAGATACATAGCAAGATCAATATGGTAACCCGGTTCAACATGATGATTGCCATCCCGTGCGCGGTCGGCTTTCTCGTGCTCGCGAAGCCGATACTGGACTTGCTGTTTTATGGCTCGGACAATACGACGTCCGCGTATATGCTACAGCTTGGAGCTGTCTCCGTCGTGTTCTTCTGCCTGTCCACTGTGACGAATTCCGTACTTCAGGGGCTGGATGATATGATGACGCCGGTCAAGAATGCGGCGATATCGCTTGTCATCCATGTGGTATCCCTGTTCTTGTTCATGGTTATCTTCAAATGGAACATCTACGCAGTCATTTTGAGCAAGATCGTATTTTCCGGCGCGATATGCATATTGAATTCACATGCGCTTCGCAGCCGCATCGGCTATGTGCAGGAGCAGAAGAAGACCTTTATCATTCCTGCGATATCTGCGGCCGTCATGGGCGTGGTTACCGTTGTCGTGCATCTGGTGGTGGAACTCTTCATCGGCAGCAAGGCGGCGACGTTACTTGCACTTCTGGCTGCCCTTATCACGTATGGGATTACGCTTATCCTGCTTGGAGGACTGACAGAGGAGGAGATGCTTGGCATGCCGAAAGGAGCTACTATCGTGTCTATATGCAGAAAGCTGCATCTGATTCGCGGGGAATACAGATAGCAGAAATTCAGCAATTTTGTATAAATAAATGAAAAGCAGCCAATACTGTACTAAAAAAGGAGTTGTCCTTATGAAAAATAAGTATGGTATTGGCTTTTTTGCGGCTGCTATTATAACGGTACTCGCGGTATCCAGCGCATACCAGTTGAGCTACCAGAAGGCAAAAGAACGGGCGGAGGCCGAGACGAAGATAGAGAAGGAGCAGGAGACTGCCAAGGCCAAGACCGAACCATCGGTGAGGACGGAAGGTTCTGCTTTGAAAGAAGACTGCTATTACCTTATGGAGGTCAATGGCTATATCGTCGTCTATCTGAGTGATAAGAAGACACCTTACGAGTACACGGATATCCGGTATGATGAACTCCCGGCAGCCGTGCGTGAAGAGATACGCAACGGCAAATATATAGAAGATACGGCGACGCTTTACGGCTTCCTGGAAAATTATTCGAGTTAAAAATAAGAAGTAGACTTTCCCCCTTTTATAGTGTATTATGGATAGCATCAGTTTACAAGGGCACACACGCCTCGCACCATAATTTCTATGATTTAGGAAGGGCATAAGACAAATGGACGATAAAAAGATAGCCAGGATCAATGAACTATATCACAAGTCCAAGGCAGAAGGGCTTACAGCGGCTGAGCAAAAAGAGCAGCAGGTTTTGAGAAGAGAGTATGTGGATGCTTTCAAGCAGAACCTGCGCAGCCAGCTGAATCAGATATCGATAGAAGAGACAGATGGGACGATAACGGATTTAGGTGAGAAATTTGGCAGAAAAAGAGGAAATTAGACAGTCAATTCTTAAAAACAGGCTGGATATCAGTCCGGTAGAATGGCAGAACAGCACAGAAGCCATCACAAGGGAGATCATCTCCCATGCATGGTTCAGAGAGGCCACGGATATCTACTGCTATGTAGACTGCCGAAAAGAGGTCGGGACTAGACAGCTGATGGAAGAGGCTTGGAGGCTTGGCAAGGCAGTATGGGCACCTAAGGTCGACGGGACAGAGATGGACTTCTTTGAAATCCATTCTTTTGAAGAACTGACGAGAGGATGCTTTGGCATCCTGGAACCGGTCGAGGGGAAGGCAGCTGACGGAAAGGACGGTCTGGTAATCATGCCGGGCGTGGCCTTCGATGTCAGACGCTGCCGGATTGGATATGGAAAGGGATACTATGACAGATATCTGGGAAAGCACCCGGGGCTTCATACGATTGCGGCAGCATTCGACCTCCAGATTGTAGCGGAAGTGCCGCAGGAAGAAGAGGATGTCAGGCCGCAGCTTATCATAACAGAGACAAGGAGCATATAGCGGCGGAAAGGATGGATACGGATGCAGTTTGGATTGCCGAAAGACCCCATGCTGCTTTTGAGCGTGGTGAACACGAAGATAAGAGACTATTACCACACGCTTGACGAGCTGTGTGAGGATATGCAGGTAGATAAAAATACGATTGTAGATACATTGAAAGGAATCGATTATGAGTACGATGAATCCAGACATCAGTTTGTCTAGTGAGATACCGGACAGCGAACCTGAGAGGCAATATTATTACATAGAAAAGGCCAGACGGCATGTAGCGGATAAAGCAAAGGAGTTGGGAAGGCCCCTTACTTTTTGCGTGACGACCTTCGGCTGCCAGATGAATGCCCGGGACTCTGAAAAGCTTAAGGGGATACTGGGGCGTATCGGCTATGAAGAGGCGGAAGAGGACAAGGCGGACTTTGTCATCTTTAACACATGTACGGTCCGTGAAAATGCAAATACGAGAGTATACGGAAGGCTTGGACAGCTGAAGCCGATAAAGCAGAAGAATCCTCATATGATGATAGGGCTGTGCGGATGTATGATGCAGGAGACGGAAGTAGTAGAGAAGCTGAAAAAGAGCTATCGTTTCGTAGACCTCATCTTCGGCACACACAATATCTATAAGTTTGCTGAGCTGATTGTCTCATGTTTTGAGTCGGGCGGCATGGTGATAGATATATGGAACGACACGGATAAGATTGTGGAAGACCTGCCGAACGAAAGGAAATACGCCTTTAAATCAGGGGTCAATATCATGTTCGGCTGCAATAATTTCTGCAGCTACTGTATCGTGCCATATGTGCGCGGGAGAGAGCGAAGCCGTGCGCCAAAAGCCATCACACGGGAAATCAGGCAGCTCGTGGCAGATGGAGTGACAGAGGTCATGCTTCTTGGGCAGAATGTCAATTCATACGGAAAGACGCTTGATGCGCCAATCACTTTTGCCGCGCTGCTTGAGGAAATCGAAAAGATAGAGGGGCTGGAACGCATAAGGTTCATGACGTCACATCCAAAGGACCTGTCTGACGAGCTGATCGAAGTGATGGGCAGGTCACGTAAGATATGCAGGCATCTGCACCTGCCCGTACAGTCCGGAAGCACAGACATCCTTAAAAAGATGAACCGGCATTATACGAAGGAACAGTATCTGGAACTGGTCAGAAAGATAAGGCTGGCCGTGCCGGATATCTCTCTTACGACAGATATTATCGTCGGCTTTCCCGGCGAGACCGAGGAAGATTTCCAGGAGACGCTGGATGTCGTGCGCAAGGTACGTTATGACAGCGCGTTTACCTTCCTCTATTCAAAACGTTCGGGCACGCCTGCAGCAGCGATGGAGGATCAGGTGCCGGAGGATGTTGCCAAAGACCGGTTTGACCGGCTGCTCAGCGAGGTCCAGAAGATTGCCCGGGAAGTATGCGCGGTGCATGAAGGAAGCGTACAGCGGGCTCTGGTAGAATCTGTAAGCGAGCACGACAGCACCCTCGTAACAGGGAGGCTCAGCAATAATCTGCTCGTGCATTTTCCGGGTACGGAAGATATGATAGGTACCTATGCGGATGTAAGACTTTCGGAATGCCGGGGATTCTACTATATCGGCAGTCTGAATGCCGGACGGTAATTCATGCCTATTAAGAAATATATACCACCCATATTATAAAGCGAAAACGCTCAAACTATAAGTAAGAACATATAGTGAGGGCGTTTTTACATGAAGAAATTAAGTGAGTATCTGTTTTTTATCAGCCTGGGGGGCTGTATCTATTATACATTAGAGGTCGTATTCCGCGGTTTTTCACATTGGAGCATGTTCCTGCTCGGCGGCATCTGTCTTCTCTTTTTTGAGATACAGGGCAGAGCGGTCAACTGGGAGGATGCGCTCTGGAGGCAGCTTATAAGATGTATTGTGTTTGTTACATCGATGGAATTCATTACCGGTATCATCGTCAACAAGTGGCTGGGCCTTGGCGTATGGGACTATACGAATCAGCCGTTCCATCTGTTTGGGCAGATCTGCCTGCCTTTTGTAGTCTTGTTTTCAGGTCTTTGCGTCATAGGCATCCTATTGAGCGGTTACTTGTCATACTGGCTGTACGATGAGCCGAAACCACATTTTCATGTATTGTGATGAGGATTTTAAGTCTTTCATATTTTAGAGATTAATGATATAATAAAATGTAAAAATTTAGACAAAAGAGGAGAAGACTGTGGCTGAACTAACCCCGATGATGCAGCAGTATGTAGATACGAAAAAAGAGTATCCGGACTGTATCTTATTTTATAGATTAGGCGATTTTTATGAGATGTTTTTTGAAGATGCGCTTACCGCATCGAAAGAACTGGAAATTACCCTGACAGGAAAGAACTGCGGGCTTAAGGAGCGGGCACCGATGTGCGGCATCCCTTACCATGCCGTGGATGGCTATCTGAACCGGCTCGTATCCAAGGGCTACAAGGTAGCTATCTGCGAACAGATGGAAGATCCGGCGACGGCAAAAGGTCTCGTAAAGCGGGAAGTGGTCCGTATCGTTACGCCTGGTACGAACCTGGATACGCAGGCGCTCGATGAGACGAAGAATAATTACATTATGTGCGTCGTATATATTGCGGACCGATACGGTCTGTCGGTGGCGGATGTCACGACAGGCGATTACTTTGTGACAGAACTTGAAACAAGCGGGAAACTGTTTGACGAGATATATAAATTCATGCCCTCAGAGCTTATATGCAATGAGGCTTTTTATATGAGCGGCATGGATATGGACTTGCTGAAAGAACGGCTAGGCATCACCATATATGCGCTGGATACCTGGTATTTTGACGATGCTCTCTGCCAGCGGACGCTGAAGGAGCACTTCGGTGTGAATTCTCTGGACGGCCTCGGGCTGGGGGACTATGACTGCGGTGTCATCGGGGCAGGAGCCCTGCTTACATACCTGAAAGAGACGCAGAAGACGGACCTGGCCCATCTGACGAAGCTCACCGGATATGCAGCCGGCAAGTATATGATGCTGGACAGTTCCACGAGGAGGAACCTGGAGCTCTGTGAGACGCTTCGTGAAAAGCAGAAGAGAGGTTCGCTTCTCTGGGTGCTCGACAAGACGAAGACAGCGATGGGTGCGAGGACACTGCGCAAATATATCGAGCAGCCCCTCATAGATAAAGAAGCGGTAGAACGGCGCCTTGATGCGGTAGAAGAATTCAAGGCGGGTGCGATAGCGAGGGAAGAGATCAGGGAATACCTGAGCCCTGTCTACGATCTGGAACGGCTCGTCTGCAAGATTACATACAAGTCTGCCAATCCGAGGGATCTGACGGCGTTCAGAAGCTCTCTGTCCATGCTGCCCCACATCCGGTGCATAATGGGCGATATGAGCAGTCCCCTTCTGAAGGAGCTCTTCGACAGTCTGGACACGCTCGAAGACCTGTGCCGGCTCATTACGGATGCCATTGATGATGAGCCTCCTATTGCCATGAAGGAAGGCAATATCATACGGGAAGGCTACAACGAGGAAGTGGACCGGCTCCGTGCTGCGAAGTCGGATGGAAAGGAATGGCTTGCTAAGCTGGAAGAACAGGAGCGTCAGAAGACGGGAATCAAGAATCTGCGGATTCGTTTCAATAAAGTATTCGGCTATTATCTGGAAGTGACGAATTCGTTCAAGAATCTCGTTCCGGATTATTATATGAGGAAACAGACGCTAGCCAATGCAGAGCGTTATATCATCCCGGAGCTGAAAGAGCTGGAAGATACGATTCTGGGTGCGGAAGACAAGCTGTACGCGCTGGAGTATGAGCTGTACTGCGAGGTGCGTGACACGATTGCCGGAGAGATCGAGCGTATCCAGACGACAGCCAAGGCAGTGGCGCAGATTGACGTCTTTACCTCCCTCGCGCTCGTGGCGGAACGTAATAATTATGTACGCCCCAGGATAAACGAAAAGGGAGTGATCGACATCAAGGATGGAAGGCATCCCGTCGTAGAGAAGATGATACCGAATGACATGTTTATCGCCAATGACACATACCTGAACGACAGGAAAAACCGCATATCTGTCATCACCGGTCCGAATATGGCCGGAAAATCCACATATATGAGGCAGACGGCACTCATCGTGCTCCTGTCGCAGATTGGCTCCTTCGTACCGGCGTCCTCTGCGGATGTGGGGCTTGTAGACAGAATATTTACCAGAGTGGGAGCCTCAGATGACCTGGCGTCCGGGCAGAGTACCTTTATGGTCGAGATGACGGAGGTCGCCAATATACTCAGGAACGCCACAGGCAGAAGCCTTCTTATATTGGATGAGATCGGGCGGGGTACGAGTACCTTTGACGGGCTCAGCATCGCATGGGCCGTGATTGAACATATCAGCAACAGCAGGCTGCTCGGAGCCAAGACGCTGTTCGCAACCCACTATCACGAGCTGACCGAACTGGAGGGCAAGATTGACAATGTGAATAACTACTGTATCGCAGTCAAGGAAAAGGGCGATGATATCGTATTTCTGCGCAAGATCGTAAAAGGCGGCGCAGACAAGAGCTACGGTATCCAGGTAGCCAAGCTGGCCGGCGTACCGGACACGGTCATCGAGCGGGCGAAAGAGATAGTGGAAGAACTGAGCCATGCAGACATTACCGCCCGTGTTAAGGATATCGCGGTAAACGGCCATGAAGCAAAGATTAAGACAAAGAAGTATGATGAAGTCGATCTGGCTCAGATGTCACTGTTTGACACGGTAAAAGACGATGATGTGATAGATGAGATCAAGAATCTGGATGTGAGCAACCTGACCCCTATAGATGCGCTGAACACGCTGTATCAGCTGCAGAACAAACTGAAAAACAGGTGGTAATATGAATAAGATACAAGTATTGGACCAGGTGACAATAGATAAGATAGCCGCGGGAGAGGTGATTGAGCGTCCGGCCTCTGTCGTGAAGGAGCTGGTGGAGAATGCCATAGACGCGGGCGCTACGTCCGTCACCGTAGAAATCAAAGAAGGAGGCATCTCCTACATACGTATTGCGGACAATGGCTGCGGCATTGCAAGAGAGGAAGTGCCCTCGGCCTTTCTGAGACATTCCACGAGCAAGATCCGTACTGTGGACGATCTGGTACATATCGGTTCCCTCGGATTCCGCGGAGAAGCGCTTTCCAGTATTGCGGCAGTGTCTCAGGTAGAGCTGGTCACGAAGACGAAAGAAGATACTTATGGCACGAGCTACCGCATCGCGGGCGGAAAAGAAGAAGCGCTGGACGATGCAGGCGCACCGGACGGAACGACCTTCCTCATCCGCCAGCTGTTCTATAATACCCCCGCAAGGAGAAAGTTCTTAAAGACGCCGATGACAGAGGCAAGCCATGTAGGAGAGCTGGTGACGAGGATGGCACTGTCCCACCCTGAGATTTCGTTCCAGTTCATCAATAATGGACAGTCGAAGATCCACACATCAGGAAACGGGAATTTAAAAGACGTCATTTATCACGTGTACGGAAGGGAAATCGCGGCAAATCTGCTTGCTGTGGACTATGAGCGTACCGGGATGAAGATTACGGGATATCTGGGAAAGCCTCTTATATCAAGGGGAAACCGCAATTTTGAGAATTATTTTATCAATGGCAGGTATGTAAAAAGCAATATGATAGCCAAGGCCATTGAAGACGCATACAAAGACTTTACGATGCAGCATAAATATCCCTTCGTCGTGCTGCACATGGAGATTGACGGGGAACACATAGATGTCAACGTACATCCGACTAAGATGGAATTACGGTTTAATAATCAGCAGGATGTCTATAATTCTGTATATGAGGCGGTTGACAGGGGACTCCACGCAGAGGAGCTCATTCCCCATGTAGAAATCCCAAATCCGCCTGCGGCGGAGGCTTCGAAGAGTCCTGTAGCGGCAGAGGCGCCGGTGTATCCGAAAAAGAACGATACGGCGCAGCTGCGTCAGGAATCGGATCAGGCACGGCAGGAAGCTCCTGTACGGGAAGAGGCCCCTGCCGGGAAGAATCCGGAGAAGAAAGACGTGGATTACTTTATGGAGGAGATGAAAAAGAGAGTACGCTCCTACCACGACCGGCAATCATCTGCAGAAGTGCAGGATAAAAACGCTATATTCAGGCCGGATGTTCAGGCGGACCGGATATGCGAAGCGGTAGAATACGCAAAGACGGACGTCCCGCAGGAGAAAAACGATCAGACCCGGAATGCGTACGATAAAGTACCGCTGAAGAACGAAGAGGCAGGAACGCAGATAGATATGTTTGAAGAAAAGCTTCTGGAGCGTGAGAGGAAAGCTGAGTATAAGCTTATCGGGCAGGCGTTTGACACATATTGGATCATTGAATTCCATGACAGCCTCTATATCATCGACCAGCATGCGGCCCATGAAAGGGTATTGTATGAGCGTACGCTGAAGAATATGAAGACACGGGAATTTACCTCCCAGTATATCAGTCCGCCGATTATCCTGAATCTTACGATGCAGGAGGCGGAAGTTCTGAATACGTACATGGGACGGTTCACGAAACTGGGATTTGAGATGGAAGAGTTTGGGCAGGAGTCATATGCCGTGAGAGCAGTGCCCGATAACCTGTTCGGAATCGCGAAGAAAGAACTGCTCATGGAGATGATAGACAGCCTGTCCGATGAGATAAGCAGAAACCTGTCGCCGGACCTGATTGATGAAAAGGTGGCATCCATGTCATGCAAAGCCGCGGTAAAAGGCAATATGAAGCTCTCGGCGGCAGAAGTGGACGCGCTGATAGGGGAGCTGCTCTTGCTGGAGAATCCGTACCATTGTCCGCATGGGCGCCCTACTATCATCGCTATGACCAGGCGGGAGCTTGAGAAAAAGTTTAAGAGGATTGTATAGATTATGAAGAGACCGTTAGTGGTACTGACAGGGCCTACTGCCGTCGGCAAGACAAAAGCATCCATCTCACTTGCAAAAGCAATCGGCGGTGAGATCATATCTGCAGATTCTATGCAGGTGTACAAATACATGGATATTGGTTCTGCTAAGATACGCCCTGAGGATATGGACGGCATACCACATCATCTTGTGGATGTGCTTATGCCGTCGGAAGAATTTAATGTTGTCCGTTTTCAGAAGATGGCCCAAGAGGCGGCAGAACACATATACGAAAGAGGCCGGATTCCTGTCGTCGTCGGCGGGACCGGTTTTTATATCCAGGCGCTGCTCTATGGCATCGACTTTACCGAGAACGAAGGCGGCAGCGGCATACGCAGCCGCCTTGCCGGATATGCGCAGAGATACGGCGCGGACAAGCTCCACGAACGCCTGGCAGAGGTGGACGGCAAGTCCGCCGCGCTGATACACCCCAATAACGTCAAACGGGTCATCCGCGCGCTTGAATTCTATGAACAGACAGGTCAGAAGATATCAGACCACAATGAAAGAGAGCGGGCAAAAGAGTCACCATACAACGCGGCATACTTTGTGCTGACGGATGACAGGGAGCATCTTTACGCCCGGATCAACAGCCGGGTGGACAAGATGATAGAGGACGGCCTTGTGGATGAAGTGCGAAGCCTGAAGAAGATGGGGTATACGAAAGAGCTGGTATCCATGCAGGGTCTGGGCTACAAAGAAATACTTGACTATCTTGACGGAAGATGTACACTGGAAGAAGCGGTCTATACGATCAAACGGGACACGAGGCATTTTGCAAAGAGGCAGATTACATGGTTTAAGAGGGAGAGAAATGTAATCTGGATTGACAAAAAGGCGTATGGATATGACGACGAAGAAATTGTGCACGCTATGATAAAACATTTGGAGGGAGTACTATGTTTAGAAGATTATTCGGGGGGAACCAGTTCCTGAAGAAGATGAACACATTGATGGAGCTTTATTCACGCAGCCATAACGCGGCTGCTACATACAAGCAGCTGATGGAGCTTGCACCGCTCATCCGTACGAAGGGGGAAGAAGCGCTGTATGATCTGAACCGGGCGGCACTTCTGTACGATATGAAACACTATCGGGAATCCGCAGATATCGTGCTGGAGATAAAACCGTTGAATCCAGAATTTGACGCCAGATGCGCGTCCCTGAAGACTAAAATCATGAATGCGTGGCAGGGAGGAGACAATAACTAAGATGCCGGACATAACAAAGCTTTATGAAGATATGGGAATAAGAAGGGCGGTTCTCGCTTTCGGCCGTGAGACAGAGGCCGGACTCAAGGAGCGTTTTGACGAGATAGACAGGACAGCGGAATACAACCAGCTGAAGGTGATTCATGCCATGCAGGAGAACCGCGTGTGCGAGGCCTGCTTCAACTATGCGAGCGGATACGGCTACAGCGACCAGGGAAGGGATACTCTTGAGGAAGTATACGCATCCGTATTCCATACAGACAGCGCCCTCGTGCGGCCTCAGATAACGTGCGGAACCCACGCGCTCTCACTGGCGCTTGGGGCCAATCTGCGCCCGGGGGACGAGCTGCTGTCACCGGTAGGGAAGCCTTATGACACGCTGGAGGAAGTCATCGGCATCCGGCCGTCCACCGGCTCTCTTGCCGAATATGGCATAAGTTACAGGCAGGTGGATCTAAAAGAAGACGGCACTTTTGATTATGACAGGATAGAAGAAGCATTGAATGAACGTACGAAAATCGTGACAATCCAGCGCTCCAAGGGCTATCAGACACGGCCGAGCTTTTCCGTCGGGCAGATTGGGGAGCTGATTGCCTTTGTCAAGAAGAGAAGGCCTGGCGTCATCTGTATGGTGGACAACTGCTACGGCGAGTTTGTGGAGACAGTAGAGCCAAGCGATGTGGGCGCGGATATGGTCGTCGGATCGCTCATCAAGAATCCGGGCGGCGGCCTGGCGCCGATAGGCGGCTACATCGCAGGAAGAGAAGATCTGATCGATGCCTGCGGATACCGGCTTACGTCACCTGGACTCGGCAAAGAGGTAGGGGCATCGCTCGGCGTGATGCAGTCTTTCTACCAGGGGCTCTTCCTCGCTCCGACGGTGGCTGCCAGTGCGCTGAAGGGAGCGATATTCGCAGCCTGCATATATGAGAAGCTCGGCTTTGGCGTCATACCAGACAGTAAAGAGAGCAGACATGATATTATTCAGGCGGTACAGCTTGGAACCCCAGAGGGGGTCATTGCTTTCTGCAGAGGAATACAGGCAGCCGCGCCGGTAGATTCCTATGTATCTCCAGAACCTTGGGCGATGCCCGGGTATGACAGCGACGTAATTATGGCGGCAGGGGCATTCGTGCAGGGATCATCCATTGAGCTCAGTGCGGACGGCCCTGTCAAGCCTCCGTATGCGGTCTACTTCCAGGGAGGGCTGACCTGGCCTCACGCAAGACTTGGGATTCTCATGTCTCTTGAATATATCGTAAGGGAAGGGCTGGTCAAAATCTGACGGCGGGAAAGGAGTCAGAAGCAATGGGAAAGATAGGTATCATCGGCGGCGGCGTCTCCGGCATGGCTGCCGCGATTGCGGCCGCACGCACGGACACCAGGGCGGAAGTCTTTATACTTGAACATAATGATATGCTCGGTAAGAAAATACTTTCTACCGGTAACGGGCGCTGCAACCTCACGAACATGCAGATGACGGCAGATTACTACAAAGGCGGCGGAGCGCAGCTGGCAGAGGCCGTACTGCGCCAGTTCGGCCTCAAGCAGACGCTTAAGTTCTTCCACAGCCTCGGACTTCTGACCCGGTCACGGGGAGACTATGTATATCCCCGTTCCGAGCAGGCAGCGGATGTCAGGGAAAGTCTGCAGATGGAACTCGAACGGCTGAGGGTAAGCTGCCATCTGAATGAACATGTGAGGAACATATGCAGGGACGGACGGGGATTTGCTATAGATTGCCGAGACAGGCAGTACCGGGCAGACAAGGTAATCCTTTCCTGCGGGAGCCGAGCTTCCCAGATCGCAGGCGCGGACGGAAGCGGATATGCCCTGGCACAGGGATTGGGGCATACGCTGGAACCGGTCGTTCCGGCTCTTGTCCAGCTGAAGGTACGTGCCAATCCTTTTGCCAAAGCGTCGGGAGTAAGGACGGAGGCAAGGATTGCAGCCAGGATTGACGGCAGAGAGATGGCCGCGGATACAGGTGAACTGCAGATTACGAGTTACGGGATATCAGGCATCCCGGTGTTTCAAATCAGCCGTTTTATCTCAAGAGGGCTCTATGACGGACGCAACGTACAGGTAGAGGCAGATTTTCTGCCGGACATGTCGTATGAGGACGCAGTAAGCCTGTTAACCCGAAGGGCGGAACAATTCAAGGAGCGCAGCGCAGAGGGATACCTCAGAGGAATCTTCAACCGGAAACTTATTCCAAGACTGTTAGAACTTGCGCATATCAGGATAAAGGTGCCGGCAGGAAACCTTACGCCGGCACAGATCAAGTCGCTCGCCGAAGCATGCAAGCATACACTGCTTGACATCGAGGACACGAACGGTTTTGAACAGGCGCAGATCTGTGCAGGCGGGGTGAAGACTTCCGAGATAAGTCCGGACACGATGGAATCATTATGCGTGCCCGGCCTGTATCTGACAGGTGAGATGGTGGATGTGGATGGAATCTGCGGAGGATATAACATCACTTGGGCGGTTGCCAGCGGTCATATTGCCGGGGGCCATGCCGTTGGTTCAGTATGAAAGCAAGAAAACAGAAGACCCGAAGCAGAAGCGATCAATTGCTTTTGTTCTGGGTCTTCTGTGTACATTCTACTCGTTAATTAAGAAAGGGATATTATAATGATACGTATTACACAGCTTAAGCTTTCCACAGCCCATACAAAAGAGGAATTGAAAGAAAAGATACTGAAACTGCTGCGTATCGACAGACATGCGCTGCTTTCTTATACAATCAGAAAACAGTCGCTGGATGCGAGAAAGAAACCGGACCTCTATTACGTCTATACGGTTGACGTACATGTATCAGACGAGCGGTCTGTCAAAAAGCGCGTAAAAAATAAAAACATATCGTTTTGCGGACCGGATCCGGAATATGTGCTGAAGATAGAAGGGGAGCGCCCGATTAGACACCGTCCTGTAATCATCGGTACCGGCCCCGCGGGGCTGTTCTGCGGCTATGAACTTGCACTGCATGGATATCGCCCTATTCTGCTCGAAAGAGGAGCGGATGTAGAGAAGCGGATGGAAGATGTGAAGCGGTTCTGGGAAGGCGGGAGACTGGATCTGCAGTCCAATGTCCAGTTCGGAGAAGGCGGTGCGGGAACATTTTCAGACGGCAAGCTGAATACCCTTGTCAGAGACCCGCAGCTTCGCAACGCCAGGGTGCTCAAGGTATTTGCAGAGCACGGGGCGCCGGGAGAGATTCTGTACAAGAACAAGCCTCATCTTGGTACCGATATGCTGACAGGCATCATAAAAAATATGCGCAGGACAATAGAGAAGATGGGAGGGGAATTCCGATTCCATTCCCTCGTAAAAGATATCCGGACAGCCGGAACGGGTCTGGAGAAACGGATAGCAGACCTGACCGTTGAAGATACGCGGACAGGAGAGCAGTACCGGCTTGAGACAGGGATTGCAGTATTCGCCATCGGGCACAGCGCACGTGACACGTTCGAGATGCTCTACAGACACGGGCTATCCATGGAGGCGAAGTCATTTGCGGTAGGAGTGCGCATCGAACATCCCCAGTCCATGGTAGATATGAATCAGTACGGAAACGGTCATCCGGACGTGCTGCCGCCGGCATCTTATAAGCTCACCGCTAAAGCATCTGACGGCAGAGGAGTGTATACGTTCTGCATGTGTCCGGGCGGTTATGTGGTTAACGCTTCTTCCGAAGAGGGACGTCTTGCGGTTAACGGCATGAGCTACCATGACCGCGGCGGCCGGAATGCCAACAGTGCAGTGATCGTGACCGTGTCGCCTGAAGATTACGGTGCCGTCGGACCGCTTGCCGGCGTGGAATTCCAACGGAGGCTTGAAGAGGCCGCGTTCCGCGCAGGAGGAGGGAAAGTACCGGTCCAGCTGTTGAAAGACTACCGGGAGGACAGGCCGTCTGCGGGAACGGGAACCGTTGCCCCGCAGATAAAAGGCGCCTGCTGCTGGACGAATGTCCGAAGCATATTTCCGGCATTCCTTGCGCGTGATATTGAAGAAGGAATCCTCGCTTTTGAGCGGAAGCTTCCAGGCTATTCCGGGGACGACTCTGTGGTGTCCGCGGTGGAGAGCCGTACGTCGTCCCCGATACGGCTTATGCGCGGCGCGGACATGCAGGGCAGCATCCGGGGCCTCTATCCTTGCGGCGAAGGAGCAGGGTATGCGGGCGGCATTACGTCCGCGGCAATGGACGGCATGAAGGCGGCAGAGGCAATCGCCAAATTATACCGGCCATTCGACAAACATGACGAAGCCTTAAGAAATTTTTAATGGGATAAGTATATACACTGATTCTTAAATATGATAAAATATACTGAGTTTTCTATTGAGATAAATGAGGAGGAGTACATATGAAGGGAACTGGAAGCAAGAATGCCTGGGCGCTTTTTCTGCTCATTCTTACAGGAATCGTGCTCGGTGGCTTTATCGGAATGCTGGCGGACAAAGTACCGGCTCTTTCCTGGCTCGGGTACGGGCAGTCTTTTGGACTGGATGAACCGGTCGTCCTGAATCTGGGACTGCTGGTAATTACGTTCGGGCTGACGATAAAGATTACGATTGCAAGCATCATAGGCGTAATCATATCAATCATCATTTACCGCTTCTTGTAAGTTTCTCTATGAAGTGTCGTACGAATCTGCTGATAATATGAATCAGGCAAATACCATTCGAGAAATTCCAGAGATGGAACGCCCATACGAAAAGTGTGAGCAAAGGGGGGCTGGCAGTTTGAGCGATGTGGAACTGCTGGCTGTATTGTTACGTACCGGCACAAGAGGTGAAAATGCATTGACGCTGGCACAAAAGATTCTGTATCATACCGGCGAGCCGGGGATACTGAGCATCCACCAGTTCAGCATCGAGAGGCTGAAGCAGATCAAGGGGATAGGGAAGGTGAAGGCAATTCAGATATCGTGCATCTCGGAGCTGGCCAAAAGGCTGGCGAAAGCCTGCGCGGGGGAGTCGCTGTGTTTCACACGCCCCGAGTCCATAGCCGGTTATTATATGGAAGACTTAAGGCATGAGAAGCAGGAACAGATGAAGCTTCTGATGTTGAATTCAAAATCAAAGCTCATCGGTGAGACAGACATATCCAAAGGGACGGTCAACGCGTCCCTCATAACGCCGAGAGAGCTGTTCATAGAAGCGCTGCAGAAGAATGCGGTCGCAATCGTTGTTCTGCACAACCACCCGAGCGGTGACCCCTCGCCCAGCAGGGAAGACAGACTGCTGACACAGAGAATCCGGGAGGCAGGAGCCTTGATCGGAATTGATCTGTTAGATCACGTCATCATTGGCAATAATTGTTATATGAGTTTCCGGGAGGAGGGCATACTATAAGAAAGGGCAGTGTCAAATGGCTAGGAATATATACGGATTAGACCTCGGGTCTTATGAGATCAAGGTCTACGATAAAAAGAAAGATGAGATATGGAAAGAGAAAAACGTGATTGCGATTGCAAACAAAAAGGAAATCTTTGCAGTCGGAGATGATGCGTATGAGATGTATGAGAAAGCGCCGGATAATATCGAGGTCATCTTTCCGATGCAGGAAGGCGTCATATCCCATTTCAACAATATGCAGTTCCTGCTCCAGAACCTGCTGAAGAAAGAGCGGCAGTTTGCCAGGGGCTCTGAATATGTTATCGCGGTACCTACCGATGTGACGGAGGTGGAGAAGAAGGCTTTCTTCGACCTTGTCATACATTCCACCGCCAAAGCGAGGGAGGTCAATATCGTAGAACGGTCCATAGCCGATGCCGTAGGGCTCAATCTGGATGTGAAGAATACGAAAGGCCTGTTTATCGCCAATTTCGGCGGGGAGACGACAGAACTGTCTGTTCTGGCCGGCGGCGGTATGGTGCTGAACCGGCTTGTGAAGGTCGGCGGAGTCACCTTCGACCAGTCTGTCGCCAATCTGGTACGCCATAGCCATGACTTTCTTATCGGCAGGCTGACGGCGGAGATGCTGAGGAAAAAGTTCGGCGTCTTTACAGAAGACACTTCTTCGACCATGAGGGTCGCGGGAAGAGATATGATCATGGGCGTGCCGATTCAGAAAGACATCTCTGTCAGCCTCGTGCGCGCTGCTTTGAAGGAACCGCTGCAGGAATGCATACGGGCGGTCTACTCACTGCTGGACCGTACGCCCCCCGAAGTGAGGAGGGCGATATATAAGAACGGCATCTTTCTGACAGGGGGGATTGCCAATACGCCAGGCCTCGAGAATTATATTGAGAAAGCTGTGGGGATACCGGTCAGGACTGCAGTTGAACCGGACATCTGCGCAGTTACAGGTTTAAAGAAGATTATTATGTCAAAAGATTTGAGGAAACTTGCATATTCAATGTTAGATGAAAATTATAGGTGGATGAGATAATATGAAAATCAAAAATCAATCTTCACTTTCAAGTAAATACTGGCTGCTCATCGCGGCTGCCGTCTGTGTCATACTTATGGGCGTCGGCAGTCTGCCCGGCGTGAAAGGGCCGCTGCGCATCGTGGCGAACTATACCGTGATACCCATGCAGAAGGGAATCAGCTATGTAGGGATGTGGATGAGCGATTTTTCCAAGAATTTCGAGACTTTGAAGGACATGAAGAAAGAGAACAGCGAGCTCCAGACAAAGGTGGATGAGCTGACAATCGACAATACGCGGCTCCGGCAGGACCAGTACGAGCTGGAACGCCTCAGAGAGCTGTACAAGCTGGATGAGAACTATTCGGATTATAATAAGATTGGTGCTCATGTCATCGCCAACAACGGGACGAACTGGTTCAGTGATTTTACGATTGACAAAGGAAGCAAGGATGGAATCAAGAAGAACTGCAATGTACTGGCCGGCAGCGGACTTGTCGGAATCGTCACGGAAGTGGGACCGAACTATGCGCAGGTGCGTTCTATCATTGACGATTCCAGCAATGTGAGCGGTATGGTGCTGTCTACCTCAGATACATGTATCGTGCGTGGAGATTTGAAGCTTATGTCAGACGGACGGATCCGTTTTGAAAAGCTTGCAAACAACGACAATAAGATTGAAGTCGGTGAGCAGATCGTGACGTCCCATATCGGAGACCGGTTTTTACAGGGGCTGTTCATCGGCTATATCAGCGAGATAAAAGTGGATTCCAACAACCTGACCCGTTCCGGATATATTACGCCGGCAGTCGATTTCAGCAAGCTGCAGGAAGTTCTCGTCATCACGACGACAAAACAAGATATGGTCAATAAGGATGACAAGACAGAAGACGGGGGTGAATGATTTTGAAGCGCAAGGTTATCACCTTTCTTATAATCCTCGTCTGCTTCCTGCTCGGAAGCACCGTATTCCACGTGCTTTCCTTTGCCGGAATCAAGCCGAATCTGCTCATCATCGTCACGGCTTCTTTCGGCTTCATGCGTGGCAAGAAGACCGGCATGGCGGTAGGGATAGTATCCGGCCTGCTTATGGATATCTTCTGGGGCAGCACACTTGGCTTTTACACGCTGCTTTTTGCCGTAATCGGATATGTTAACGGATGTTTCCGGCGCCTTTTCTACGATGAGGATATCAAACTTCCGATTGCGCTCATAGCCGCGAGCGAACTGCTGTACGGGCTCGTCTTGTATATTTGCTTTTATATGCTGTACGGCGATTTTTCATTCGGCAGCTATCTTATAAAACTGATTCTGCCGGAGCTGGTGTACACCATACTGGCAACCCTTGTACTATATCAGGCCATATTACACATTAACCGAAGGTTAGAAGCGGAAGAACAAAGGAGTGCAAGTAAATTTGTATAGCTTATGGGACCGGATCAAATCCGGGATATATGAAGTAGTAAAATCAAGAGTATTTGTAGCGGTCATCGTGTTCTGTGTTCTGTCGGCAATTCTTCTGCAGAGGGTATTTTATCTGCAGATCGTGAAAGGGCAGAGCTATGCGGATGAGTACAAGCTCCAGATTCAGAAGACAAAAGAGATTCAGGGCACGCGGGGGAAGATATATGACCGCAACGGCAATCTGCTCGCCTATAATGAACTTGCCTATTCTGTCACGATAGAGGATAACTGGGAAGACTCTTCTGAAAAGAACAAGGAGCTTAATAAGGTCATCCAAACGGTGATAGATATCGTAGAGTCCAACGGTGATACGGTAATCAATAATTTTGGAATCATACTGAACGGCGACGGCAATTATATGTATGTAGCAGAAAATGACACGCAGCGCCTCCGATTCATCGCGGACGTATTCGGCAAAAAGACAATTGACGAGCTCAGCGACGAGCAGAAGAGCAGCACGGCACAGGACATCATCGATTATCTCTGTACGGACAAGCTGTACGGCTATGGTATCGATGAAAAGGAGATGGACAAAGAAGATGTGCTGAAGCTCGTCAATATAAGATATGCGATTTCCCTCAATAGTTTCCAAAAATTCATCGCGACTACGATTGCGGAGGATGTAAGCGATGAAACGGTGGCTGTTATCATGGAGAATCTGGACTCCCTGCAGGGAGTCGATATAGAGGAGGAGTCCCTGCGCCGCTATACGGACAGCAAGTGCTTTGCGTCTGTCATCGGCTATACCGGACAGATATCCCAGGAAGATTATGACGCTCTCAGCAAGAAAGAGCAGAAAGAGTATTCCAAGCAGGACACGGTGGGAAAAGCCGGCCTTGAGAAGACGCTGGACAAGCAGCTGCAGGGGAAGAAAGGGCAGGTGAAGCTCTACGTCAACAGTGTCGGGAAGGTGATCGAGACGATCAAAGGCAAGAACCCGGAAGCAGGGAATGATGTCTACCTTACGCTTGACGCCAATCTTCAGAAGGCGGCTTACAATATCATAGAGCAGGAACTGGCGGGCATCCTGCTGTCCAAGATACAGAACACGCTGGATTTTGACAGGACGAAAGTAGAGGACGGCAGCGATGTCATCATTCCAATCGGCGATGTATACAACACGTTCATATCCAATGATATACTGGACATGAGCCATTTTGCGGAGAAAGATGCGGGAACTACAGAGAAAGAGGTAGCGGCGTCCTTCGGCACGAGGAAGGAAGAAGTCCTGAACAACCTAGTCTCCATACTGACGAACCCGGATGAAAAGGCATATAAGGACATGTCCAAGGAGATGCAGGCTTATATGACGTATATCGTGTCGGAAATTCTGACGAATACGACAGGCGTCATCAAGTCAGGCGCCATAGATACCAACGATTCGACATATAAGGCCTGGAAAGATGACGAGTCCATCAATATATATACGTACTTAAACTATGCGATATCCAAGAACTGGGTCGATACGTCCAAGCTGAAAGAGTCCGTCGAGGACGGCAAATACTCCGATGCAGGGGAGCTGTATCAGGGCATGGTAAAATATATTATCGACTATCTGGGCTCTAACAGCGGATTTGACAAACTTATATATAAATATATGATAAAATCAGGAGCAGTGACCGGCAGGCAGATATGCCTCATGCTCTATGAACAGAAAGTGCTGGAATATGACGAGGCACAGTATAATGGCCTGAATAGCGGGAGCATAGGAGCTTATGATTTCCTGCGGGGCAAGATACAGGATCTTACGATAACGCCGGGACAGCTGGCGCTGGAACCTTGTACAGGCTCCATCGTGATGACGGATGCGAACAGCGGCAAGGTGCTTGCATGCGTATCCTATCCGGGCTATGACAATAACCGGCTGGCCAATGCTATGGATTCCGAATATTACAACAAACTGCTGACCGACCAGTCAAGGCCGTTCTACAACAATGCGACACAGGAAAAGACAGCCCCCGGATCTACGTACAAGCCTCTCGTGGCAGTGGCAGGGCTTACAGAAGGCGTTATCAATCAGGATTCCTATATAACGTGCCACGGGGTGTATGAGAAGATAAAGCCAAGCCCGAAGTGCTGGATCTATCCTCAGGCCCACGGTACACTGAATGTGGAGGGAGGAATCGAAAACTCCTGCAACAGCTTCTTTTATGAAGTTGGATACCGCCTCGGACTGAAAGAGGGCGGGCTTAATCAGGTCGCCTCTGACAACAATGAGGGAAGCGCATCAAATTCGTATTATTCCAGCGACCTGGGACTAGACAAGCTGAAGAAGTACGCGCAGGCCTTTGGACTGAATGAGACTTCGGGGCTAGAGATTGATGAATCCAGCCCCCAGATATCCGATGAAGACTCCGTGCGATCTGCTATCGGACAGGGCAGGAACAACTATACGACAAGCCAGCTGGCTAAATATATAACAGCAGTAGCTAACAAGGGAACCGTCTATGACCTGACCCTGCTTGACAAAGTGGCGTCTGTAGACGGGAAGACGATTAAGGAATATGAACCTAAGGTCAAAAACCAGCTTTCAGATGTGTCCGCTTCCACCTGGAATGCCGTACACAACGGTATGCGGGCAGTGATTGTCAACCATAGCGCAACATTCTCAGATTTGAATACAAGCAGCTTAAAACTGTCAGGAAAGACAGGAACAGCACAGCAGAGCACAACTCATCCTGATCACGGATTATTCGTAGGCTTTGCGCCGAGCGACAGCCCGGAGGTGGCGTTTGCAATCAGAATTGCAAACGGATATAGTTCAACCTTCGCCTCTGAGGTGGGCAGAGATGTCATGAAATACTACTATGAGATAGCTCCGGAAGATGAAATCATCACCGGTGAAGCAGCAACAATCGGCAGCAGCGCAACAGGAGGGGATTAACAGAAAGGATGAGTGAATGTGAAAGACCCGGTTCTCATTAAGAGTAATAAATACGGCATCACTATCCACCTGGACGGTGAGATGCCTTACAGAGATTTGTTACCGGAAGTCAAGACCAGATTCGAGTCTGCGGCACATTTTTTCAACAATGCGAAGATGGCTGTGGAATTCGAGGGAAGGACATTTACAGAAGAGGAGGAACGCCTGCTCGTTGAGACGATCGAGGAGGCGGCGGGGATACACATTTTATGCATTATCGAGAAGAACACGTACACGGAGCAGATGCACAAAAGAATGCTGGATGAGAGCCTTTCGCAGATCCATGAAAGAGACGGCCAGTTCTATAGAGGTACACTGAGAGGAAGACAGATTTTAGAATCTGAGACGAGCATCGTCATCATCGGAGATATAGAAGAAGATGCCAAGGTCGCCGCTAAGGGTAATGTGGTGGTCATCGGCACGATATACGGCACCGTGATAGCAGGTGCCGCAGGTGATGGCAGCGCAGTCATAGCAGCACTCCATATGAGCCCCAAAAGGCTTCGCATTGGAGATATTGAAGTAAAACCGAATGTAGGAGGAAGTTTATCATGGGCGAAGTTATCGTAATTACATCAGGAAAAGGAGGAGTCGGCAAGACGACGACGACGGCTAATATAGGAGCCGGCTTATCCCAGTTCGACAAAAAGGTCATAGTGATTGATACGGACCTGGGGCTCAGGAACCTGGATGTCGTCATGGGGCTGGAAAATCAGATCGTGTATAATCTGGTGGACGTGATTGAAGGGACATGCAGGCTGAAGCAGGCCCTTATAAGGGACAAGAGGTATGAGAACCTATGGCTGCTCCCGTCAGCGCAGACGAAGGACAAGTCGGCGATATCGCCGGGCCAGATGAAGAAGCTGACGTCTGAGCTGAAAGAAGAATTTGATTACATACTTCTGGACTGTCCGGCAGGAATCGAACAAGGGTTCCAAAATGCCATCACAGGGGCAGACCGTGCAATCGTCGTCACGACGCCGGAAGTATCTGCTATCAGGGATGCCGACAGGATAATCGGGCTGCTGGAGAACAATGGCCTGAAGCAGGTAGAGCTCATCATCAACCGTATCCGTATGGATATGGTCAAAAGAGGGGATATGATGTCCGTGGATGATGTGACAGAGATATTATCTGTCCCTCTCATTGGCGCTCTTCCGGATGATGAACATGTCGTCATCGGCACGAACCAGGGCGAACCGGTTATCGGCATCGACTCTAAGGCAGGCAAGGCATATCTCAATATATGCAAGAGGATTATGGGAATAGAAGTACCTTTTATGGATTTGAATACAGAATCAGGATTCTTCACTAAGCTTTCACAGTTATTCAAGAAAGATTAGGAGGGACCCGGATGTTAAAAAAATCTTCTGTTTCAATAGCCAAGAACCGTCTGAAAGTGCTTGTCACATCAGATCGTGTACAGTGTGCGCCGGCGGCATACGATAATATCTGCCGGGAATTATTCAAAGCCTTGTCCAAATATATGGAACTTACAGAAGATGAATTTGATGTAGAGATAACGAGAACTCACATATTGATTAAAATAGCAGGAGAAGAGACGTGAAATTACCTCGATTTACAAAACCGTACCGGTTAAAAGATTACAAGTTCACATTAGTCATATCCGTACTGGCCCTGTCGATACTGGGCGTGCTCGTAGTCGGCAGCGCCAATGAATCATACCAGAACAAGCAGATAGTGGGCCTCGTGCTGGGGCTGGCCGTGATGGCGGTCGTATCCCTCATTGATTACGTATGGGTGCTTAATATGTACTGGCTCATCTATGGATTTTCCATATTGAGCCTTTTGCTCGTGCTGTTTATCGGAGACGAGGTCAATGGGGCAACCCGCTGGATCGATCTGGGCTTTACGACATTCCAGCCTTCGGAGCTGGCCAAGATTCTGTTGATCTTATTTTTTGCCAAGTTCCTCATGAAGCATGAAGAGGATATCAATTACCGGTGGACTATCATAAAGTATGCGGCGCTTGCCGGCGTTCCGCTGGCGCTGATCATCGTGGAACCAAACCTTTCCACCACGATCTGTACGGCGCTTGTTCTCTGCCTGCTCATATATATCGGCGGTCTGAGCTACAAGTTCATCGGAACCGCTCTGCTCATACTGATTCCGACGGCAATCATATTCCTGAGCATTGTCGTCCAGCCCGACCAGAAGATACTGAAGGATTACCAGCAGGAACGTATCCTCGCCTTTCTGGAACCGGAGAAGTATGCCAGTGACGGGGCATACCAGCAGAACAACTCGGAGATGGCTATCGGTTCCGGACAGCTGACAGGAAAGGGGCTCAACAACAATACGACGACATCCGTTAAAAACGGCAACTTCATTCTGGAACCCCAGACAGACTTCATCTTTGCCATCGTGGGAGAGGAATTAGGTTTCATAGGTTCTTGTGTTGTTATTGCACTCATATTAATAATTGTGATACAATGTATTCTGATAGGGGTCCGATCGCAGGATATGGCGGGTAAAATCATATGCTGCGGCATCGGAGGGCTTATCGGGTTCCAGAGCTTCATTAATATCGGGGTCGCCACAAAGGTGCTTCCGAATACAGGAGTTCCGCTGCCCTTTGTAAGTTACGGACTGACATCGCTCGTCAGTTTATATATCGGTATTGGATTTGTTTTAAATGTAGGTCTACAGCCGAAAAAATATCAATAAGGAGTGAATACTATGAATATAGGCCTGATTGCACATGATTCCAAGAAGACGCTGATGCAGAACTTCTGTATCGCATACCGCGGAATTTTAAGCAAGCATAATCTGTTTGCCACCGGAACGACCGGACGTCTCATCGAAGAGGTGACAAATCTGAATATCCACAAATATCTTGCAGGACCGCTTGGAGGGATGCAGCAGCTTGGAGCTCAGATTGGGCAGAATGATATTGATGCACTTATTTTCCTGAGAGATCCGTTGAGCGCGAAGCCGCACGAGCCCAACGTCAATGACGTCGTGCGTCTCTGTGATATGCACAACATACCGATGGCGACGAATCTGGCCACAGCGGAAGTAATTATATTAGCAATTGACAGAGGGGACTTGGATTGGCGTGAAATGTACCGGTAAGATTATCACTATCATCATGTGTACCGCCGCTGCCGGCGTGCTTCTGACAGGATGCGCCCTGTTTGGAGGCAGTGATGCTGTTGCCGGATACGAGGCGGAACATTATAATAAAAGCATATATGAAGCGGAGCTTTTTGCGGAAGACCTGTGCGTTGCAGCAGAGGATGTCCCTCTTGAAAACGCACCGGATACCGGTACGTATACTGCGGCTGCATTGTTCGATGTAGACAGGAGCGAGACAGACTTTGCCTATCATGTGCACAAGAGGCTGTATCCCGCGAGCACTACGAAGATCATGACCGCGCTGGTCGCCATCAAGAATGCCGATTTGTCCGATGTCGTTACGGTCGGCGCGGACGCGGACGCGGGCAGCTTTGCACCGGATGAACAGACGTGCGGACTGAAAGAAGGCGACAAGCTGACGCTTAATGATCTGCTGTACGGCCTTCTCCTATATTCGGGCAATGACAACGCGGTGGCAATTGCAGACTATGTAGGCGGCAGCATGGAGGGCTTTGCGGAGATGATGAACGAAGAAGCCGCCGGTCTCATGGCGACGGAAAGTCATTTTCTGAATTCCAACGGACTACATGATGAAAACCATTATACGACGGCCTATGACTTATATCTGATTTTCAACGAATGTATCAAATATGATAAGTTCCTGGATATTATAGAATCAAAGACATATACTGCTGATATAACGGGAAGCGACGGTGTCAAGCGTCAGATCACATGGGAACCGACGAGCTTCTACGCCCTTGGAGAGGCGGCTCTGCCACAGAATGCCGACATAATCGGCGGCAAGACCGGAACGACGAAAGAGGCAGGCAACTGCCTGATTCTGCTGTCTGAAGACGTGCAGAACAAGCCGTACATATCCGTTGTCATGGGTGCGGACACAAAATCGATATTATATGAAGATATGACCGGGATTATCGAAGCGATTCCGGAAGATGGATAATTATAGAGGGGCATCTCATTACAGGGATACCCCTCTTACTTATGAACGGCTGCCTGGTGTGTTGGAAATTCTGCCGTAAAGGCTGATGAGGTATAAGCCGCATAAACCTACGAGAGTATAGATGATTCGTGACAGCCAGGAGAGATTACCAAACAGAAAAGCTACGAGGTCGAATCTGAAGATTCCGACCAGAAGCCAGTTAATTGCACCTATGATGACAAGTGTCAGAGCGGTATTGTCAAACCATTTCATGTGATTTCCTCCTTTATTTCGATGCTAACCATAGTATGTCTGCACCAATTCAAAAATATACATAAGAAAGGAAAATTTGTCAGATGGATGTAAAGCAGTATTATTATCCATATTCACAATTTTTGAAACATAAGTATGGAGAAAAGGTATACAAGCTTCCGATAAATCTTCCTGTCACATGTCCGAACCGGATTACGGGCAATGGCTGCATCTTCTGCGCCGAGTCCGGTACAGGGTTTGAATCGATGGGAGCAGAAGTGCCCGTGTCTGTACAGATAGACAGGACAAAGGAATATATTTCAAAAAAATATCATGCCGGCCTGTACATTGCATATTTCCAGAACTATACGAACACCTTCCTGCCGCCGGAAGAATTCCGCTCCTTTATGGACGAAGCGGCGAAGATAGAAGATATCGTTGAAGTCGCCGTATCGACGAGACCGGACTGCATCACGGAAGAATATCTGGATATACTGCAGGAGATCAGCAGGGAACATCACGTCGAGATAACAGTGGAACTGGGGCTTCAGACTGCGAACTATCATACGCTTGAGAAGATGAACCGGGGACATACGCTTGCAGCGTTCATAGACGCGGCGCTCATGATCCGCCCTTATGGATTTGACATATGCACGCACGTTATCCTCAACCTTCCGGGAGACGACAGGGAAGACAGCATGGAAACGGCGAGAATACTCTCTGCGCTTAAGATCGATGCGGTGAAGATCCATTCGTTGTATGTGGCGAAAAACACACCATTGTGTGAAGCTTATGAAAATGGTACAATAACGTTGTGTTCAAAAGAAGAGTATATGGAACGACTCATCCTTTTTCTCGAGCTTCTAAGTCCGGACGTGGCGGTTGAGCGCCTGTTCAGCCGTATACCAGAAAAAGACGCCGTGTTCTGTAACTGGGGTACGAGCTGGTGGAAACTGAAGGATGAGGTGTTGGGGGAGATGGAACGGCGCGGAACTTATCAGGGCAGGGCATTCTGCTATCTTCACGGCGCCGCCTTACATATGCGAAGAGACATGCGATAATGCAGGGGGTTATATTGTGGCAGGAAACGATTTGACCAACATACAGGTTTACAGGAAAAAATGGAATTTCAACATAGGAGTCATCATATTTGGCGTCATATTCATCTATCTTATAGTGACCGTACTTCTCTATCTGACAGACAAGAAAGTGTCTGCTTATGAAGTGCGGGAGGGTTCCATATTAAAAGATACGGCTTATACAGGATTTATCATCAGGCAGGAAGAGGTCGTCAATGCGGATGCAGACGGCTATATCAATTATTTTGCCCCGGAAGGCACGAAAGTAGGCGCCAAGACACAGATATATACCCTTTCCTCTGATAAGCTTGACTTTCATGAGCCGGACGGCAAGGAAGCGGACAGCCTCACTGCGGAAGAACAGGCATCTCTGCTTGTAAAGACGCAGTCTTTCAGTGAGAATTTCAATGAAAGCCAGTACGGTGATGTCTACACATTAAAGAACAATATCCAAGCGGTGCTGGAGAGCAAATCAAGCCAGAGCAGGCAGTCGCAGCTTAACAGTATGATCAATGAAGGAAGAGATGACTTTCAGGTATATCCGGCGTCCGATGATGGTATCGTCATCTACTCTACAGACGGTTATGAAGGCCTGGATCTAAAAGACGTGACGAAGGATATGGTAGAGAAGAAGGATTATGAGCGAAAGAGTATAAAGAATAATACGAAAATCAAGGCAGGAGAGCCGGTTTATAAGCTCATCACTGACGACGTGTGGACACTTGCCATCGTGCTCGATGACGACACGGCCCAGGAACTGGCAGAGACGAAGCGGGTAAAAGTGCGTTTCACAAAAGATAACGAGATGGCTACTGCGGGCTTTGCCATATATAATACGAAGGATTATAATATCGGATTTCTTACATTCACGAGTTCTATGATACGGTATGCGGAGGAACGGTATCTCGATATCGAGCTTATTCTGGAAGACGAATCCGGCTTGAAGATACCGAAATCGTCTGTAGTCAGCAAAAAGTTCTACACCGTACCGGAGGATTATCTGACACAGGGAGGAAACAGCAGGGAGACAGGCGTGCTCATCGACACAGGCGAAGAGAACGCCGAATTCCAGAAGGTGGACGTCTACTACCGGGATAATGAGATGGGGATGGTGTATCTGAACCCGGATGCTTTTGAAGAGAATACCGTGCTGATCAAAGCCGATTCCAACGATACGTACAGGCTCAAGGCTACAAAAAGCCTGAAAGGCGTATATAATATCAATAAAGGATATGCGGTATTCAAACAGGTAAAGATACTGTGCGAAAGTGATGAATACTATATCGTAGAATCAGGTAACAACTTTGGACTGGCCAATTATGACCATATCGCCCTGGACGGCAAGGCGGTGAGAGAGAACAATGTCATATTTTAAAACAGAGGAGTGATGATTATGCTGAAAGAGAATCTGGAACAGGTAGAGGACAGAATCCAGAAGGCCTGCGACAGGGCAGGGAGGGACCGCGGCGAGGTGACGCTTATAGCGGTGAGTAAGACAAAGCCCGCTGATACGTTGAGAGAGGCCTATGACCTAGGTGTCCGTGTGTTTGGAGAGAACAAGGTGCAGGAACTGGTGGATAAATACGAGGTGCTGCCGGATGATATCAGCTGGCATATGATCGGACACCTGCAGCGGAACAAAGTGAAATACATGATTGATAAAGCAGAGCTTATCCATTCTGTCGATTCTCTTAGACTTGCTGAAACAATTGAAAAAGAAGCGGAAAAACATAATATTACCGCAAATATACTTATTGAAGTGAATGTTGCAAGAGAAGAAAGCAAATTTGGTGTGATGCCTGAAGAATTAGATGAAATTGTAGAGAAAATTGCAGGATTCCCCCACCTTAACGTTAAGGGTCTTATGACGATTGCTCCGAACGTCGAAAATCCTGAGGAAAACCGGGCTGTTTTCGCCCGTTTGCGCAAATTATCTGTTGACATTGCCAGCAAAAACGTTGATAATATGAATATGAGTATACTTTCCATGGGTATGACCAATGACTATGAAATAGCAATTGAAGAAGGGGCCACCATGGTGCGAGTGGGAACCGGTATATTCGGTGAGCGCAATTACGCTCAAGTATAACGTAAGATAGGAGATTTTTTATAATGGGAGTATTAGATAAGTTTCTGGATATCATGAAGCTGAGTGATGATGATGATTACGATGACGATGATTTCTTCGACGATGACTATGAGGATGACGATTATGAAGAGAAGCCAAAGAGAAGTTTCTTCCGGAAAGAAAAGGATTATGACGACGAGGAAGAAGACGACTACGAACTTACGGCCAGAACATCTTCCAAGTCATCCCGTTCTAATAATAAAGTAACACCGATGCGCCAGCCCGCAAGGAGAAGCGGGGTAAGCATGGAGGTATGTGTCATCAAGCCTACTTCTGTCGATGATGCCAGGGAGATTACGGAGACCCTGCTGTCAGGCAGGACAGTCATTCTGAATCTCGAGGGGTTGGATTTGGAAGTGGCTCAGAGGATTATCGATTTCACGTCAGGCGCTACGTTTGCCATCAACGGCAATCTCCAGAAGATTTCCAACTACATATTCCTCGTGACACCTACCAATGTAGATATCTCAGGGGATTTGCAGGATCTGCTGAATACGTCTTTTGACGCGTCATCCATGAGGTCGAGATTTTAGGACAGGTTATGAACAAGGAAGAACAGTTATTACAGAAAAGGCTGGCTGAGCTGTCGTACATGGCCTTTACACGCGGTATTGTTACATTTTCTGATTTTCTTAATTTGAATGAGTTGAATATACTGCATACAACACCGAAGGATATGTTTCCTGCCCGTTACGAGACATATGGTGGTTATGATTTATCAGAGCGTCAGATGGTTGCATTTCTACCTGATGCTCTTTATTATGAATATGCTTATCCGGTCGCAGTCATTGAAATCAGTCCGGTCAACAGGAAGTTCGCCGAAGAGCTGACCCATAGGGATTATCTCGGGGCGCTCATGAATCTTGGGATTGAACGCTGTAAGCTGGGGGACATTATCATAGACGGCGGCCGTACCTTACTATTCGCAAAGGAAGAGCTGGCTGCCTACATTACAGGTGAGCTGACAAGGATCCGTCATACGACCGTACAGGCGGAGCAATGTACCGCCGGGGCGTTCGAATATGTACCCAGATACGAAGAATTGAAAGGAACGGTACCTTCCATAAGGCTGGACATGGTTCTGTCTGTCGCATATCCTCTGTCGAGGAGCAAGCTGACTGCCTATATCGAAGGAGGAAAGGTATATGTAAACGGGAAGCTGATTACGAGCAACGGCTGTCAGCTCAAGGAGGCTGACCGTATATCTATACGGGGGATGGGGAGACTTACTTACGAAGGAATTCTTTCCCGGACGAAAAAAGGCCGGTATATGATAGCTGTTCGCAAATATATTTAGAGAGATGGCATAAGGAAGAATGGACATTAACAATATGAAAGAGGCAAACAGAACAAAGCATTACGCTGTGGCTGTCATCGCGGCTGCTGCAGGGGTGCTGCTTGACCAGTTCACAAAATATCTGGCAATAACAAGGCTGAAAGGTGAGGAACCGTTCATACTCCTGAAGGGCGTGTTCCAGTTTGAATATCTGGAGAACAGGGGCGCTGCCTTCGGTTTGTTTCAGGACCAGCGTATGTTCTTTTTTATCAGCGTGGCGGTCATATGTACAGTCGTCATATGGTTCTACTTAAAAGTTCCTATGGAGCGGCGGTTCCTGCCGCTTCGCATCTGCGCGGTCCTGATTGTTGCAGGCGCGTTCGGCAATTGCATCGACAGGGTGCGGCTCAACTATGTAGTTGATTTCTTTTATATCAAGCTGATAGATTTCCCGATATTTAATGTGGCGGACATCTATGTGACCGTATCGACATTTGCGTTAGTCGTACTTCTGTTCTTTTACTATAAGGAGGAAGATTTTGAGCGAATTTTTCACCGTCGAAAATGAGGAAGGGGACCGGCTAGACCGTTACCTGGCAGAAGAGCTTGCAGACAGATCCCGTTCCTATATACAGAAGCTGATCAAGGACAATCATATATTAGTGAACAACAAGCCTGTAAAAGCCAATTACAGGCTTTCCTGCGGTGATATGATAGAAGTCAGCGTGCCCTCTGCCAAGAATTTTGACATTCTTCCGGAGGACATCCCACTTGATATCCTGTACGAGGATGCGGATATCATCGTCATAAACAAGCCAAAGCAGATGGTCGTGCACCCTGCTCCGGGACATTACCGCGGTACGCTCGTCAATGCGCTCATGTTCCACTGCGGGCAGGAGCTTTCCGGCATCAACGGCATGATGCGCCCAGGCATCGTGCATCGGATAGATATGGATACGACGGGGTCGCTGATCGTGTGCAAGAATGACGCGGCGCACCAGTCGCTTTCAGAGCAGCTCAAGGAACACAGCATACGCCGTATCTATGAAGCAATCGTGCACGGCGGCTTCAAGGAAGACAGTGGTACCATCGACGCTCCAATCGGAAGGCACCCCACAGACCGCAAGAAGATGAGCACCCATGCGAAAAACGGCAGAAGGGCCGTGACACACTATAAGGTGCTGGAGCGCTTTGGAGAATATAGTTATATTCAGTGTGAACTGGAAACAGGCCGGACACATCAGATTCGTGTCCATATGTCGAGCATCGGGCACCCCCTGGCCGGTGATATGGTATACGGTCCCCGAAGATGTGCATTTCCGGGCCTGCAGGGACAGACGCTGCATGCAAAGACGCTTGGAATCATGCATCCACGCACCGGTGAATATCTGGAAGTAGAAGCGCCTCTTCCACAATATTTTGTGGAATTGTTAGACCGGCTAAGGGTTATTTAGTGTAATATTTTCGGAAAATCGTGTACTTTTGAGATATATTGTTATATAATATAGGCATACTTACAAAGGAGTGTGATTGCATGGCTGAAAAGACTAATACAATTATTACGATAGGAAGGCAGTTCGGAAGCGCAGGGCGCGAAATCGGCTATAAGGTTGCGAAAGACCTGGGAATTAAACTCTATGATAAGGAGATGCTTGACAGAGCGGCGAAAGAGAGCGGCATATGCCAGGAGCTCTTTGAGACACATGATGAGAAACCCACTAACAGTTTTTTGTATTCCCTCGTCATGGATACGTATTCGCTTGGATATTCCAGCGGCAGCTATACGGATATGCCTATCAACCACAAGGTATTTCTGGCACAGTTCGACGCAATCAAGAAGATTGCAGATGAAGGTCCCTGTATTCTCGTGGGCAGATGTGCAGACTATGCGCTCCAGGAATATGAGAACGTACTGACCGTATTTATCCATGCCAGCCTGGATGCACGTATAAGGCGTATCGCCCGTATCTATGAACTGACGGATGCAAAGGCAAAAGATATGTGCCAGAAGACGGATAAGAAGCGCGCGAGCTACTATAACTACTACACGAACAAAAAATGGGCGGATGCGGAAAGCTACAACATATGTCTTGACAGTTCCGTGCTCGGCATCGAAGGTACCGCAGAGGCCATCAAGAGGCTGGTAGAACTGAAAGAAAGAGGACTCGACAGGAAACTTTAACCGAAAAGGTTAAGCATAGAACATTGAAGGGAGGGAAGCAGGCCTGCTTCCCTCCCTTCAATGTCACCTGTATTTCAATAACAGCCAAACAGACGCAGGCCGTCATCTTATGTGCGGGATACGTTCAGGCCATCCTTTTATGCTGCCGTTTAAGATTGCGGTAAACATCCGCTGCTTCGCCCCCGGATGTTCAGCATTCAGCTGCCTGACGAGCTCTTTCGCATACTGCCGTTTCGTATATCCGTCAATCGGACATCTGCTCGCCACGACCGGCAGGTCATATTTGTTCTTAAAGCCTATGATGTCCGACTCGTCCACATACATGACTGGGCGGATGACAGTCAGATCCATACGGTCCAGATATGTACGCGGCGAAAAGGAATAGAATCTTCCTTCAAATAATAGGGAGAGCAGCATCGTCTCAATGATGTCATCTTTATGGTGGGCGTAGGCCACCTTGTTGCAGCCCATCTCTTTGACGGCCTGGTTCAGGGCACCTTTCCTCATCTTCGCGCAGAGGGAACAAGGGTTGCTTTCCTTTCGTTCCTCAAAAAGAATATGGGCAATATCTGTCTTGACTATATGGTAAGGCACGCCGAGATCTTCACACAGCCGGATGACGGGAGTGAAATCACATTCGCTGTACCCGAGGTCCACCGTTACCGCGCTCAGCTTAAACTTCTTCGGATAAAACCGTCTGAGGCCGTGCAGCGCATACAGCAGCGTCAGACTGTCCTTTCCGCCGGATATGCCGACTGCGATATGGTCTCCTTCCTCAATCATGCCGTACTCCTCGACCGCCTTTCTCGTATAGCTTAACAATTGCTGCAGTTTCATATGTCAATAATTCCTTTCTGCTTATCTCTTTGCCGGTATTAGTTCCGTACCTGCTAATCTTATAATATTTCCACAGATATTACAAGCTTGATTCTAGCGAAGGCAGCGAGCCGGGCGGGGTATTTGACTCAGGATGTGCTATCATGTAAAATGGAACGAGAGGTTGATAAGATGGAAAAGACGAATATATTAATCGTAGAAGATGACAGGGCGATTGCTGATGCAGTTGCCTATACGCTGGAACAGGAAGAATTCCGGCTCATACATGCCGGCAGCATGTCGGCAGCGCAGCCATATCTCGGGAAGAAGGACATCGGCCTGTATCTGCTTGATGTCATGCTGCCGGATGGGACCGGTTATGATCTGTGCAGAAAAGTCAAGAGATACCATGACGTACCGGTTATCTTTCTGACGGCCTGTGACGAGGAGGCCAATATCGTCATGGGGCTGGATATCGGAGCGGATGATTATGTCGTGAAGCCCTTCCGGGTCCGGGAGCTCATATCGCGCATACGCAGCGTGCTGCGGCGTTATGACGGCCGGCAGGACAGCGGGCCTTCGTCTGTCTACCATGCAGGGGATATCAAGGTTCTTACGGCAGAAGGCAAGGTATACTGCCGGGGAGAAGAGATCTGTCTCAGCGCGCTGGAATACAAGCTTCTTCTTTATCTTATCCGCCATGAAGGGCAGATCGTGACGAGAGAGCAGCTGCTTTCCCATATCTATGACATCGCAGGAGAGTATGTAAACGACAATACGCTGACCGTGTATATCAAGCGGCTGAGGGACAAGCTGGAGACACATCCGGGCCATCCTTGCATCATACAGACCGTGCGCGGGCTTGGTTACAAGATAGGAGAATCACATGTTTAAGAATAGAGAGATCTTATATGCCATTATATTTATCCTCATCCTTTCCACCCTCTCTGCGGCCGCGTGCATACGCGTACCGGCTTTGGGCGGGTATGTCGTGCTTGCAGACGGAATTCTGTATATTGCCTGTTTCTCTGCTTTTGCACGCTACCGTTATAGGAAGCTCAGAACGCTGTCGGAATTTCTTCGAAAGGCACAGATGCATATGCTGCCGCTTGAGGTGCCTGACCAGTTGGAGGGAGAACTGAGCGTACTGAAGAGCGAGCTCTATAAACTGCTCGCCACGTGCCATTCCCAGTCAGAACTTCTTAAGCAGGACAGGCAGTTCCTCGCCGACACGATATCGGACATCTCCCACCAGCTTAAGACGCCGATGACATCCATGAACGTGATGGTCGATCTGCTGAAAGATGAGGCGCTCCCGCCGCAGAAGCGTCTGGAATTTACGCGGGCGCTCCACACTCAGCTGTCCCGCATGGAATGGCTGCTGTCTGCGATGCTTACGATGTCACGGATTGACGCGGGAGCTATCACGCTGAAGAAGGAGACGGTAAAGGTGTCGGACCTGATTCGTCTGGCATCGGAGCATCTTCTCGTACCGATGGAACTGCGGGGGCAGCATCTGGTGGTTCCCGATGAACTGTCCGCCGCATTCAAGGGGGACTTGCACTGGAGCAGCGAGGCAGTATCCAATATATTGAAGAACTGTATGGAACACACTCCGCGCGGCGGAACGATTACGGTCAGTGTCAGGGAGAATCCCGTCTATACTGGTATCACGATTCAAGATGAAGGGGGCGGCATCAGCGAAGAGGACAGGCCGCATGTATTCGAACGCTTCTACAAAGGTTCCAATGCTTCCCCTGACAGCGTGGGCATCGGGCTTGCCATGGCAAAGCAGCTGATTGCCGCGCAGGACGGGACGATAGAGATTGAATCTGTCTACGGAAGATATACGGTATTTATAATCAAATTCTACCATTGCAATATGTGACAATATTGTCACCTTATCTGTCACTTCGCTGTCACCTTCCCTGTCTATACTGGAATTATAGCGAAAGAACGCTGTAAGGAAGGAGGCATCATATGGATATCATCCAGACATTGACTATCCGGCATCTGAAACATTATAAAAAACGGACATTGGCAGCAGCGGCAGGCATATGGACCGCTACCGTGCTGCTCACAATGCTATCCGTCTTCATGGCATCCTTCGTGCAGAGGCTGCAAGCGGCGGATGTGGCACGGGAAGATGTAAAGCCGCTGCTAAGCGCCGCATCCGGCATGATGGCTGTCGTGCTGGCGGTCCTTGTCATATTTCTGTATAATATGCTCATCATGTCATCCAGGGACAGAGGACGCTATCTTGGCATTCTGGCCAGCGTCGGGGCTACGCCGTACCAGAGAAGGAAGATTGCATTGCTGGAGACGGTCATATTGGGAGGCGTCGGTATCCCTGCCGGTATCGGAACGGGCGTGCTGCTGTCAGTCCTCATATTCCCGTTCCGCACCGTCGTGTCCTGGCGCGTATTGCTGCTCATATTTCTGTGCGAATGTACCGCCGTACTGCTGACAGGAATCGTAAGTACCGGAAGTACCGGCAAGGGTCCCGTCATCAGTCTTATACGCAACGTGACGGATAAAAGAAGCTTCAAGAAGCCGGTCATGCTTCCCGGCTGGATTGAACGCCATTCTAAGGCAGAAGGGAAGCTTGCGCTGAAGAATATCCTATTCTTTAAGCGACGTTATCTCATCACCGGGATTTCATTTATAATATCCATGCTCTTATTCCTGGATGGATATATCTATATGAATTACCTGGACGGCCGCTACGAAGCCCGGGACAGGCGTCCGAAAGATAATGCGGATTTGGTTCTGGAAGAAGAATATAATAAAAGAAACGATGCGTGGGAGGACTTTATCGCAGAGGTCGTCACACTTCCCGGCATAGAAGAATATTCCATCCAGGAACGGGCAGATATGGGCACTGTGCTTTTCGAAGCAAAAGACATCAATCCGAAGCTGAAAAAGTATGAGAGCTATATACTGGGAACCTCTTACAAGAACCCTATCACAATAGGGAGCGTAAAGGGAGATGAGAAATGCGGATATGCGATGAATCTTGTCCTCATCGGCCTGGAGGATGATGGATTCCGCAATTATCTGGATAAAGCAGGAATCTCCGGCAGCTGGGACGAGGAAGGCGGAGCGATTCCGGTACTGATTGAAGATTATCCGGTCGCCAAGACGGGCCGTACTACGAAGTACAGGAGCGTACTTTCAGAACATGTGGCAGGTCCTCTGTCTGTATGCTCGGATGCCGGTCAGTGGCTGTACCCGGTAGCGGATTCTCAGGGAGAGCAGGTGGATGCGTTTGAAGAATGGGAGTTCCAGGTGCTGGGCGTAACCACAAAGACAGCGCCGTGCTATATCGTCAGTGCTCTTGAGGAACCGAATACGATATATTTTTACACGACGCGGCAGGCTCTGGAACGTCTTGTCAATAATAAAAACTTTCCGAAGGAACCATCCGGAACTTACCGCAGGCTGGCGTTAAAAGTAAGAAGCAAAGTCCCGGAGATTCCTGACAATGTATTGTTCCCTGCCGTGGTACAATATGGGAACACTACTACTCGAAGCCTGAAGCTTGCAGCGTCATCCTTCTCTTTCCTCTCAGATGCTGCGATGCAGAACACCCTTCAGACCCGGAATGAAGAAATCGGCAGATTGCAGAAAGAGATTGGTAAAATCGGAGTGAAGTATGGGCTGTCTGACGGGAGTGAAATGGATATCGACAATTTTGACTGGTCTGCCGTCGACTATACCTACAGCAGCTATCCCTCTCACATACTCGGGGCGCTCACAGAACCCTTCCCCCTTCTCAGGCACCTTTTTACCTACGGAGTCCTTATCTTTATGACGGTGATAAGTACTTTCCAGATGATTAAGACTATTACATCTTCGGTGCAGACGCGCCGGCGGGAATTTGCCGTGCTGCTATCCGTCGGCATGAACAGACGCCAGATAGCAAAGATGCTCTTTATGGAGAATCTCATATGTACGACATGTGCGTATGCGTCTGGTCTTGCTGCCAGTGTTCTGCTGGCTCTCGTACTTTTCCTGTCATGGGGAAAGGAACAGGCGGTGGAACCGATATTCCCATATCAGATTGTCTTGATGGAAACAATTGTATTCCTTGTACTTATCCTGATATCGGTGTATCTGTCAGTCAGAAATGTTAAGAGAATTCAGCTTATTGACATCATCAAAGAAGAAACGGTATAGGAGGGGTATAGATGGAACTTCTGAAAGTAGAAAATGTAAGCAAGATATACGGAACAGGTGATAATGAAGTGAAGGCGCTGGACAATGTTTCCTTTACAGTGGAAAAGGGGGAATTTGTCGCTATCATTGGTCCGTCCGGCTCCGGCAAATCTACGCTCCTGCACATGCTCGGAGGTGTGGACGCACCTACATCTGGCAAGATCTTTGTGGAAGGCGTGGACCTTGGCTGTATGGATGAATCAAAATTATCAATCTTTAGAAGGAGGCAGGTAGGACTGATATATCAGTTTTATAATCTGATTCCAATCCTGGACGTGCAGGAAAATATTACGCTTCCCTTGCTTCTTGATGGACAGAAGCCAGATTCCGCATACTTGGATGAATTGATAGGAACGCTTGGCCTTAAAGAGCGGCTGCACCATCTGCCGAGCCAGCTGTCTGGAGGGCAGCAGCAGCGGGTATCCATAGGGCGGGCACTGATCATGCATCCCGCACTTGTCCTTGCAGATGAACCGACAGGAAACCTGGACAGGAAAAACAGTGAAGATATCATCTCGCTGCTAAAAAAATCCAACCGGAAATACCGCCAGACCCTCATTGTAATCACCCACGATGAAAGCATAGCGCTGCAGAGCGACCGCATCCTCTACCTAGAGGACGGAAAGCTTACTGGCAGATATTAAGTGTGGGTTTAGTAAACTAAGACGCCGATGGGGAGGTATGGGACAGATGCTCCGATGCGTCCGGGAACTGCGACTATCACACAGATTCCTAAGCCTGTGGAATGTTCGCCGATTGCGGCTCTCACCCCACAAGCCAAGGACTCTGGTGAGGATTCTTAAGTCCCTCCCGCTTACACCTGCGCATCTGTCCCATACCTCCCCATCGGCTATCTACTTTACTGGCACGGGCGAGGGCGGTTGTGTAACGCTATTGGCTGATGGAAGGGATTTGGTTGTGTCAGCATAGTGATAAAGGGCTAAGCCCTTTGCCGAAAAGAAATTCTAATATGAAGAAGAGCCGGAATCAGGTACGAGGATGTTTATGAGATGACATCCCTTGCCTGATTCCGGCTCTTCTTGCAGCAACGGCGTGCTCGCCTCGCTGCAATTGCTTAACAACGAACCTATTCGCCAGCCTGATTCATCTGGACCAGCAAAACTCTTATCATTCATCTGCTCTTTGTGTAATTCACAATAAGCTTGTTATATTTTATCATTCATCTCACGCAGCCAACGGTCATCCGCTGGCCAGTAACGCCACACAGCCGCACTCGCCCTTGTTAAGTGAAGTAGATAGCGGGCGGGGAGCCGGGTGGGAGATGCGCAGGTGTAAGCGGAAGAGGCGGAGAATCCTTTCCGTAGCCCTTATCCTGCGGGATGCAAGCCACAATCGGCGCGCATTCCGCAGGGTTAGGGATACGTGAAATAGTCGGAGCCTCGGACGCATCGGAGCAGATGCCACCCGGCTCCCAGTCCGCGTCCACTTTACTTAAACTCACATTTGCGCGTGTGCCATAAACTAAACTTATGACATAGGATTATTTTCAAATTATACAGGCTGATTTTTAAATGCTAGAATGAAAGTAACAATTTAATGTTATTAAAATAACAAATGATTAGAAAAGGAGGAAGCATGAATGGCAAAATATGTTCCAGGCACATATGAAGGGATTGGCCGTGGTTACCGGGGGAAGCTTATCGTTAATGTGGCTGTCACGGAAGAGGAGATTACGGACATCAATATCATCAAGCATAAGGAGGTGCGGGGACTTGCATGGGATCTTCCCACATCTCCCATCGAGGTCATACCACCGCAGATTATCAAATACCAGTCACTGAATATCCCGCTTGTCAACGGGGCTGATCTGACAAGCAGCGCCATCCTGGATGCGGTTGCAGCAGCGCTGAAAGCTGCCGGGGCTACGGACGAGGATGTGGAAAAGTTAAAAGAGGCGCCCGGACCCGAAGCTCCCGAACCAAAAGATGAGATTCGTACGGTCGAAATCGCCGTATTCGGCGCCGGAGCAGGCGGCCTTGCGGCTGCAATCGAAGCAAAGGAAGGCGGAGCTGACGTAGTCCTTATAGAAAAGCAGGGCATCACAGGCGGTTCTACGGCCCGTTCAGGGGGAAAGCTCCTGGGAGCAGGGACGAAATGGCAGAAACAGCAGGGCATCTATGATACGAAAGAGATGTGTTACGAATATCTGATGGAAGTCGGCAACCGCAGAGGCGATTTCATGGATGCGGCAAAGAACCGTTATCTCATAGAAAATCTGAATGAAACGTTAGACTGGCTCACAACCATGGGTTATGAGGTACAGGACGTGGAAGCAATCCATGTATCCATGCAGCCGTGGCGTGTACATAACAGTATGGGAGGCGGCGGACAGACCAACGGTCAGGGCGGGGAGATAACCACTCCCATGACGCACCACTATGTAGATGCCCTGGGTGGAGAAATCGTCTATAACACTGCGCTGAAGGAGCTTCTGACAGATGAAGACGGCAAGGTAAACGGAGCCGTATGTGAGCGGACTGACGGATCCAAGCTGACGGTATATGCAACGAAAGGGGTCATCCTTTCCACTGGCGGATATGCCCGCAATAAGGAGATGTGTGCCCGGTATCCGGTGGCTCATTATTTCTCTACGGCACCAAAGAGCAATGTAGGTGAAGGCCTGATGGCAGCCGAGAAGATCGGTGCGCGCAACTTTGTGCATCCTGGCATTCAGGTAGTGTATACGAGCCTGACCTGCGGAATCGGAATCAATGACGAATCGGGACTGATTGTCAACCAACGGGGCGAGCGGGTCGTCAATGAATGGAGCTACCAGTACCATGTATCCGATGCACTGGCAGCCTCGGGAAGCAATTGCGGATGGTACATCACGAGCGGGGAGGAGCCTTATGGAGGTGTCCAGTATGGGTTCAAGCAGGCGGTGGAAGGAACAAGCCGTGACAAAGCCGCAGACAGCATCGAGGAGCTTGCCGCTATGATCAAGTGCGATCCTGCTGTGCTGCAGGCAACATATGACCGTTATACACAACTGGTTGCCAAAGGCGAAGACGAAGACTTTGGAAAGCCTGCCAGATTCCTGCATCCGATTGACGGGCCCAAATATGCGGCACTCAGGCTTCATCCATGTGTCACCGTTACATTCGGAGGACTGGAGACCGACATATCAGCACGTGTGCTTGATAATGAAGGCAAGCCGATACCCGGGCTGTATGCAGCAGGTGAAGTGGCGGACACCGGAATGTTCGGAACGGAGTATCCGACCTGTGGGACATCTATCGGAGGCGCTTTATTCTATGGAAGGATTGCAGGCCGTATGGCATCCGGGCAGTCCATGCTGTAGAAGACAGCAATATCGTTCATGAACACAGAACTATAGAAAGGAGAATGGAGAGATGGAAGGAACAGGCCTTAACAACTTTCCTCAGTTTGGCGTACTTGCAGGGGTAAAGGTAGTTGTATGCGGGGGCGCGATAGCGGGACCGTTCGGTGCGACACTGCTCGGAGAGACCGGGGCGGAAGTCGTACACTTTGAATCGCCGAAGAACCCGGACAGCACGCGCGGACATTATGGCTATTCGCAGAACCACCGCAACCAGATATCCATGGTTGCAGACATGAAGACGGAGGAAGGGCTTGGTATATTTAAAAAGCTCATCCAATGGACGGATATTTTTATCGAATCATCCAAAGGAGGCACTTATGAGAAGATGGGACTTACAGACGATGTGCTCTGGGAGCTCAACCCGAGGCTTGTCATCGTCCATGTCTCCGGATTTGGGCAGACCGGCGTGCCGGACTATATATCCCGTGCATCCTATGACGCTGTAGGGCAGGCATTTTCGGGTTATATGAGCTTTAACGGCACACCGGAAGAAGCCCTGAAAGTGTCGCCTTACCTGAGCGACTACGTTACGGCCCTCAACACGTGCTGGACCGCACTTGCCGCCTATATACATGCACTGCGCACCGGCAAAGGCGAATCCGTAGACGTGGCGCAGTATGAGTCGCTGGCACGCATACTGGATACGCGCCCGATAGAATACTTTACAGATGGAAAAGAATTTCCACGGACAGGCAACAAAGACTCCCAGGCCGCCTTGTTCAGCTTCTATACGTGCAAAGACGGAGGGACCATCTTTATCGGCATGAACGGATATGGACCGGTCCACCGTGGATATCCGCTTATCGGCCTGCCAAAGCCAGGTGACGGTGATCCGGAGATAGACCAGATCATCTCGGGATGGATGGCGGATACAGACCTTGGACGGAGGCTGGAGGCAGCAATGGAACAATTCGTGTCAGAGCATACCGTCGATGAAGTCGAAAAGATCATGCTGGAAAACCAGATTCCATGCCAGAAAGTATACTCTCTTAAAGACTGTTCAGAAGATCCGCAGTGGAAGGCAAGAGAAGTATTTGCCGAATGGGATGATCCTATGATGGGCAAGGTCAAAGGACTTGGCATCGTGAACAAGTGGAAGAACAATCCCGGTGAGATTAAATGGGGGGCTCCTCTGTTTGGAGAAAATAACGCGGAGGTACTGCGCGATCTCGGGTACACAGACGAAGAGGTCGAAGACTTTGCAAAACGCGGCATAACGGCATCCTTTGACTGGAAGCAGACTTACGACATCTATAAGCTGGAGCAATTGTTCCCGCATTACCGGGAAGGATTTACAGAGCACTGGAAGAAGCAAGACGAATAATGCTCAAGGAAAAAAGGAGGATAATCATATGAGATTTGAAGGAAAAGCGATTATTGTGACAGGAGCCAGTTCCGGTATCGGACGTGCCGCGGCACGGCAGTTTGCCATGGAAGGAGGGAGCGTCGTCGCTGCGGCACGGAGGATGGAACGCCTGGAAGAGCTGAAGGCAGAAGTGGAAGCAGACAAAGGGGCAGGACGTATCCTTCCTCTGCAGACGGATGTCCGGGTTCCGGAACAGATTGACCGTATGTTCGACACTTGTCTGCAAGCGTTCAAGCATGTGGATATAGTAGTCAACAATGCAGGGGTTCTGGACGGACAGCTCCCTATCCATGAGACGTCTCAGGAGATATACGATTATGAATATGAGACGAACCAGCGCGCAGTCTACCTAGGCTGCCAGCAGGCAGTCAAGATATTCCTTCAGCAGGGCACGCCTGCTAATATCGTAAATGTCGCTTCTGCCGCATCGATAAGAGGACTGAAAGGCGGCACGACCTATGTCATGACCAAGCATGCCGTGCTAGGCATCACGCGCAATATCTCTGCCAGCTTCTTTGAACGGGGAATCCGCTGTAATTGCATACTGCCCTGCAACATCAAGACGGAAATCAACCGGGCGGCCCGTGAAAAGCATATCGGAATTCTGGACTGGCAGATGCGTGCGGGCAACGCGGCTCCGATGCACACGATTACGCCGCACGTTGAAAACGCGAAGCCGATTCTGGGCCAGCCGGACGACTGTGCCAACCTCATTACATTTTTGGCTGACGATACTGCCGCCCGCTATATATCCGGTGCAGAGGTCAAAGTTGACGCAGGCTTCCTGAATATGTAACCACGAAGATTTTTTACGTGACAGCACATTTACGTCTTAAGATTATGATGTTGGAATTGACAGTGAAACTGCTGCTTTTGTCCGCGCGGATGTTATGTATTGGAGCGAATCGTAAACCATTCAGGTTGTAATATACAGTGCGTTTATCCAATGTCATAATGTGCTTAATGTTAAAGTTATATCAATCAAAGCTTTAGCACACAAAAGGCTAATCAGAAGAAAGGAAGGAACATTCATGAATCTTGTACAAGACAAAATCACAGTTATTACAGGTGGAACCAGAGGCATTGGATTCTCGGCAGCAAAGATATTCATCGATAACGGGGCAAAGGTATCCATATTCGGCGAGACACAGGAGGAGGTCGACACGGCGCTGGCGGAGTTGAAAGAACTCTATCCGGAAGAAGAAGTGCTTGGTTTCGCTCCGGACCTTACGTCACGGGATGAGGTTATGGCGGCGGTCGGTGCAGTGGCTGAAAAGTACGGCAGGCTTGATGTTATGATCAACAATGCCGGAATTACGATGAATACTGTATTTTCAAGAGTGACAGAGGAAGCATTCAAACATATGATGGATATCAACGTTGTCGGCGTGTTCAATGGAGCATGGGCCGCCTACCAGTGTATGAAAGATGCAAAGCAGGGAGTTATCATCAACACAGCTTCTGTTACCGGTATCTATGGATCCTTGTCAGGGGTTGGCTATCCGACGAGCAAGGCAGGGGTTATCGGCCTGACGCATGGTCTCGGACGGGAGATTATACGCAAGAATATCCGTGTCGTCGGTGTTGCACCCGGTGTCGTGGACACGGACATGACGAAAGGGCTTCCACCGGAAATACTGGATGACTACCTGAAATCATTCCCGATGAAGCGCATGCTGAAGCCGGAAGAGATTGCCAATGTGTATCTTTTCCTTGCATCCGACCTGGCCAACGGAATCACTGCCACTACAATCAGCGTGGACGGCGCCTACAGGCCATAATTGATAATATAAGCTACATACGGTTCGTTCATAGTTATAAGAAGAGCAGGTCTGGAAGATTCGACGTCATATCACGCGTACTCCAGCCTGCTCTATTTATATGCCTGAACAATCATGCCTGAATCATCTAATTGGTCTCCCCATCCGGCTCTTTCAGCGTCATCAGAAATTCTTCGCGTATAGGATTGGAACTGCTCTCCATATAGATGACCGAACAGCTTGTCTTCAGCTTACGTCCGGCTATCGGTACATAGGACAGCCCTGCCATAGGTACCTCTTTCATGCATTCAGGTACGATGCCAAAGCCGATGTCTGACCTGGCAAGCAGTGCCATGCTGTAATAATCATTGGCATAGATGACTTCATTGCCGCCAAGTCCGAGAAAGTTCATTACGTTCCATATCTGCCATTCATAAGAAGTAAAATCATTTTCCACAGTACGAAGCAGCGGTTTGCCGGCCAGCATGGAAGATTCCAGACAGTCACACTGTGCAAATTCGCTGGCGGAACTGAGGAGGAACAGGCATATGTCATGGCGGAGCGGATATGATTTCAGCCATTGGCTGTAGTTACGGTCATAATCGGATACGACCGCCAGATCCAGGTATCCGTCCTCCAGCTGCTGCAGGACTTTCTTCTTCCGCTTGCCATAGATCAGCTCTACCTGGGAGGAAGGATGCCCCTGGTAGAAACGGGTCACCAGCGGCGTGACAGCAAGCTGTTCATACGCGCCGGAATAACCGATCCGTACCTGTGGCTTATCTTCTTCCGACAGCTGGCGGGCATGAGAGACCGCCTGGTTGTAATCTGCCGTGATATACTGGCAGCGTTTATACAGGTAACCTCCGGCCTTCGTGAGGGTAACTCCTGTATTGCTTCTGTTAAAGAGTTTAAAGCCCAGTTCCTCTTCATACTTTTTAATCTGCAGGCTCATGGCAGTCTGGGATATGAACTGTTCATTGGCCGCTTCTGTAAAGTTCAGATATTTAGCGGCGGAAAGAAAGAATGGAAGCCGTTTGATACTCATAGCACAGTACCTCCTGTCATGGTTCTATTGTATCATAAATCAAGCCTGTGGCAATGGAGAATTGTCTTGATAAACGATAACCCGCATGGTACAATATGCTAAGATAACTATAGATACAGCTAATTTAGAACGAATCGGACCGGACAGGAGGAATTGGCACTATTTCCCCCTGTCCGACTTCTTGTCCGGGTACTTGGGGAGATATCCATGAATGTGAAAAAGAAAATCTTAGTAGTGGAAGATAATGAAATCAATCGAATGCTGCTGTGTGAAATCCTGAAGTCGGAATATGAAGTGCTCGAGGCGGAAAACGGTCAGGAAGCCCTCGCAGTACTGGAAAAATGCAACGATGAGATATCCTTGATTCTCCTCGACATAGTCATGCCGGTCATGGACGGGCATACCTTTCTTTCTGTCATACAGAAAACGCCATCTTTCGCATCGGTTCCTGTCATTGTAACGACCCAGAGCGACAGCGAAGAAGATGAGATTGCGGCATTGTCAAGCGGGGCCACCGAATTTATCACAAAGCCATACAGGCCGCAGGCGATACTGCGCAGGGTTGCAAGCATCATCCGCCTGCGGGAGACGGCTGCCATCATCAACCAGTTCCAGTTCGACAGCCTGACAGGTCTGTACAGCAAGGAATTCTTTTACCGCAGGGTGAAGGAGACGCTTGAACATAATCCGGAGAAGGAATATGATATCCTCTGTTCGGACATTGAGAATTTTAAGCTTGTGAATGATATCTTCGGAGTACCTGCCGGTGACCGCCTGCTCTGCAGCATAGCATCAATCTATGCAAAGCTCGTGGGCGATAAGGGCATCTGCGGACGTCTGCATGCGGATCAGTTTGCCTGCCTGCTGGAGCGCAGATATGATTATGCAGATGAGTTTTTTGTGCAGGCTGACACAGAACTCGGGAAGATAAGCAACATGCGTAATACTGTGATGAAATGGGGCGTCTATGCCGTCGAGGACCGTACGCTCGCCGTAGGACAGATGTGTGACCGTGCACTTCTGGCGGCGCGGAAGATTAAGGGCCAGTATGGAAAGCACTATTCAAGATATGATGATGACCTGCGTAATCAAATGCTGCACGAGCAGGCAATAACAGATATCATGGAAGAGGCCCTGGCAGAAGGACAGTTTGTCATCTATCTGCAGCCCAAATACAGTATCAGCACCGACAGGCTGGCCGGTGCTGAAGCGCTTGTGCGTTGGGAACATCCGCAATGGGGTATCCAGTCTCCGGCAGCCTTTATACCATTATTCGAGAAGAATGGTTTTATAACCAAGCTGGACCAGTACGTCTGGGACAGAACTTGTGCTGTCATGCAGGAATGGGATGAGAAGGGTTATCCGCCCATACCCATATCTGTCAACGTATCCCGGGCCGATGTCTATCAGGTGGACTTGACAGAGGTCCTGATGAAGACCGTCCAGACATATGGCATACCCCCTTCACGTCTTCATCTTGAGATTACAGAGAGTGCCTATACAGAGGACCCTGAACAGATCATCACTACCGTCCGCCGCCTTCGGAAACTGGGATTTATCATTGAGATGGATGATTTTGGAAGCGGATATTCTTCCCTGAATATGCTAAACCAGCTGCCTCTCGATATATTGAAGCTGGATATGAAATTTATCCAGAGCGAGACTGCGAAGCCGATTGACAAAGGGATACTGGGCTTCATCATGGGACTTGCGCGGTGGATGAAGTTAAGTGTGGTGGCGGAAGGTGTGGAGACACGGGAACAGCTGGAGCGGCTGAGGGAGATAGGCTGTGATTTCGTGCAGGGCTACTTTTTTGCACGTCCCATGCCATGTGACGATTTCGAGGCGCTCCTGAAACGGCTGGATACGGAAGTAGCTGAAAAGGACACGCCGCCGGGTAAGAGCCTGCAAGGGGAAGTATCGCTTGGATATATACTCATAGCGGAAGAAGATGAAACATACCGCCGTGAACTGCGAAGCCTGTTTGGCGGGAGGTATCAGATTGCGGAGACAGCTACAGGACAGGAGACTCTGGGTTTTATCATACGCTTTGAACGTGAGATCTCAGCGGTCGTCCTGAGCCTGACACTGCCTGATATGGACGGCTTTTCTATACTGGAAGTTCTCCAGAGGGAGAAGAACGTCTGGAATATCCCGGTCATTGTCACCGGGCAGCCGGATATACGTATGGAAGAACAGGCCATCGAAGCAGGCGCCGATGATTTTGCATATAAGCCTTATTCTTCCAGCATGATGGAAAGGCGGCTGGCTCATGCGATGAGGCGTACGATGACTTATGAGCGGGAACAGGCATTACAGGCAGAAGCGGGGAGGGATTATCTGACTGGACTTCTGAACCGCCGGGGACTCAGCGAGGCATCCAGAGCGCTTCGCAAAGAAGATGCCCCTCTGGCAGTATATCTTTTTGATCTGGACGATTTGAAACAGATTAATGATACGTATGGACATGAGGGCGGAGACCGGCTTATTAAGAAGTTTGGATCGCTGCTCAGTGAACACACGAGAAGCAGCGATATTCTGGCCCGGTTCGGAGGCGATGAATTTATTGCCGTCATAAGGCAGATGGGAGCGGTCGATACAGCGCTGAAAAAGGGAGAGGAGATCTGCAGGGCTTTCCAGGAAGGCGAGCTGACGGAGCACTTTGCTACGAGCTGTACAGGTGGTGTCGTCATATGGGATTATGATGTGCCCATAGCCAATATAATCGTTGAGGCGGATAAGGCATTATACCGTGCCAAGCGGGGAATGAAGGGCCACTGCTGCATACAAAAAGGATGTGACATATGATAAGACAATTAACAGCGTTAGAAACAGTAAAACAATTCTGCCAAAGCTGGTTTGAACTGCGTGATCTGGAAGCGACAATATCCTTCCTGTCGGATAACATAAGCTTCGTGGGAAGCGGGTGTAATGAAGCCGCCCGGGGCAAAGAGGCGATGACAGACTATCTCAAACAGGACATCTCAGAGATTATGGAGCCTTTTGCATGTGATATGTCGGTTATCTATGAGCAGTCGCCAACGGAAGGCGTACGGAGCCTTTCTGTGGAAATCACACTTAAGAATTCGATGTACACCTGGTATCTGCGGGGATTCTATGTCCTTGTCCTGGAACAGGGCATATGGAAGATATTCAGCATTCATGTGGCAGAGCCAAGCAGAAATCAGACCGGCGGCGAGCACTATCCGCAGACATTGGTTATGGAACACATCGCCAGACAGCGTCAGAAGCTGCTGAACGATTCTGTCCCGGGCGGTATGATGGGAGGATACATAGAAGAAGGGTTCCCGTTCTACTTTATCAACCGTAATATGCTGGATTATCTTGGTTATGAAGATGAAGATGATTTTTATACGGATATCGGCGGCATGATTTCCAATTGTATGCACCCGGACGACAAGGAGATGGTAGATGCAGAAGTCGCTGTCCAATTGGAGCAGGGTGATGAATATGCAGTGGATTACCGGATGAAGAAGAAAGATGGAACTTATATATGGGTTCATGATGTCGGCCGGAGGACGGTCGCTGAAGATGGAAGGGACGCAATCTCGTCTGTCTGTGTCGATATTACAGGCCAGAAAAAGGCGCAGGAAGAAGTGCTGCATCTCTACAATAATATCCCCGGTGGCGTGTTCCAGTGCAGATTTGATGAGGATTTTACAGTAATCGGGGCCAACGACGGGCTCTTTGAATTCCTCGGCTACAGCAGAGAAGAATTTGCCGCTATGGGGAACCGGATGTCGGCCGTCATCTATCCGGAGGACCTCTCTGTCATGCCGGATAAGCTGAACGGCCAGCTTAAGCACGGCAATACGATTCAAAACCAGAACCGTCTTGTCTGTAAAGACGGAAGCCTCAAATGGGCTTCTGTCAAAGCGCAGCTCTTCACAGAGCAGAACGGGGAGCGGCATTTTTACTGTGTACTCGTAGATATTACTGAGGAAAAGCGTCTGCAGGAACGGGTCAATGAACTGTATGAGCAGGAGATGACTTATTTTGCAGAGCTTTCATCGAAGGACGGTACATTTCAGGGACGTATCAATATCACACAGAATAAGATGGAGAATTACATATCGACAGCGAATGTTGCCGTATCCCGTGTCGGGGACACTTACGACCAGACGGTTGAGAACCTGGCTGATTCAGCCGTGGAAGAGAAGTACGGGCATCTTCTGCGGGAAACGCTCGAACGTTCGAAGGTACTGGCGGATTACGCGGCCGGAAAGGTGGATTATAATTTCAGCTTTCTTCGCAGGCGTAAGGATGGAACAGCCTTCTGGAGCGGTTCCAGCTTCCGTTCCTGCCTCAATCCGGAAACCGGCGATGTGATGATGTTCTTCTATACGCAGGACATTACGGAGCAGAGGCTGCAGGAACAGCTGCTGAAGAAGATTACGAAGCTCGATTATGATATCATCACTGAGATTGACATTACAACTTCCGGATACCGGCTTGTCGGGTTTTCTGATGAGTGGGACCAGTCGATTCCTCTACAGGGAGACTTTCAGCAGCAGATCCGCGAAGTGGCCGGCCGGTGTATGGAAGAAGATGCAGAAAAGGAATTTCTGGAAAAGCTGGACTATACCTATATGAAAGAGCGTCTGGCAAATCAGAATTCGTACACTTTTATACTGGAATTAAAAGAGGCACGCGGCATACGGGTCAAGAGATTCCAGGTGTTCTTTATCAACGAGGACCTGGGGCGCGTCTGTATGACAAGGGCAGACGTTACAGATGTAGTGAGACAGGAGCAGAAGCAGAAGGAAGAACTTGCGGGCGCGCTGGTGGCAGCCGAGCAGGCCAACGCTGCGAAGTCAGATTTTCTTTCCCGCATGAGCCATGAAATCCGCACCCCTATGAATGCCATCATCGGTATGAGCACCATAGCGGCCCAGTCCATTGGTGACGACGAGCAGATTGAGGACTGCATATCCAAGATAGGCATCTCTTCACGGTTCCTCCTGTCTTTGATTAACGACATTTTGGATATGAGCCGGATTGAGAGCGGAAAGATGCTGTTGAAAAGTGAAAGGATTCCAACCGAAGAATTTCTGAACGGCATCAATTCTATCTGCTATTCACAGGCCGCTGCCAAGCAGGTGGATTATGAATGTATCATAGACCCGGTTCTTGATGATTACTATGTAGGGGACGCGATGAAGCTTCAGCAGGTGCTGATCAATATCCTGTCCAATGCCATCAAGTTCACCGGCGAAGGAGGTAAAGTGACGTTTTCTGCTGCAGAACGGAGAAAGACCAAGTCTGATGCAGTTCTGCGCTTCATCGTAAATGATACGGGTGTCGGCATGGATGAAGATTTTGTGCCCCATATTTTCGAGCCATTCTCACAGGAATCTACCGGAACGACCGCATTATACGGGGGTACGGGACTGGGGCTTGCCATCTCCAAGAATATCGTAGACCTGATGGACGGCAATATTGCGGTGCGGTCCATCAAAGGAATAGGTACCGAATTTACGGTAGACGTCAAATTAGGAATCAGCGAGGAAGAGAAGCTCCGCCACCATCAGAAAAAGCAGGTGTATAACTTCTCTCATCTGAAGACGCTTGTCGTAGACGACGATGTGGCTGTATGTGAAAGCGCTGTCGTGACCTTGCATGAGATGGGGATTACGGCAGAGTGGATAGACAGTGGGAGAAAAGCGGTGGATAAGGTAAGGAAATTATGGGGAGAGGGCCGCTATTATGACATGATTCTCATAGACTGGAAGATGCCGGAGATGGACGGGCTTGAAACCGCGCGCCGTATCCGGTCTATCGTAGGGCCAGAGGTCACCATTATCATCATGACAGCCTACGACTGGGTGGCGATTGAGCATGAAGCGAAGCTGGCAGGCGTAAATCTGCTGATGAGCAAGCCGATGTTCAAGTCAGCGTTGATATCCGCATTTACAAAGGCTCTGGGAGAGAAAGAAGAGCAGGAGAAGAAGCCGGAGCCTGAGGATTATGACTTTACAGGCAAACGGATCCTTCTGGCCGAGGATAATGCCATCAACACCGAGGTGGCCGTAATGCTGCTGGAGAGCAAAGGGTTCCAGGTGGATACATCAGAAAATGGCCTGCGGGCGCTGGAGATGTTCAGCAAATCCCCGGCGGGATACTATGATGCCATCCTCATGGATATCCGCATGCCGATTATGGACGGGCTGACAGCCGCCTCCAATATACGGCACCTCAGCAATTCTGACGCAGTGGATATTCCTATCATCGCCATGACTGCGAATGCCTTTGACGATGATATCGAGAAGAGCAAGGCGGCCGGAATGGACGCACATCTTGCCAAGCCGATTGATCCGGGCCGAATGTATCAGACGTTATATGATTTTATATATGAAACAGAACCATAAAATTATATATTAAGGAAGACAGCCCTCCTGGGAGACGGGCGGCATCTGCCGCTCCATTCCAAAAGGGCTGTCTTTGGCTATCTGTCCCGTATCCGGTATTCGGAAGGCGTACACTTGTAAATTTCCTTGAAGGATTTTGAAAAATAGCTCATCTCACTAAAGCCGCACTGCTGTCCTATGTACGATATCTTCCACTGCGTCGCGTCCAATAATTCAGCCGCATGCTGCAGCCGGTATTTTTTCAGGTATGCTATCGGTGAGATACCGAGTACATTCCGAAAACATCGTAAGCACTCGCTTTCGCTGATGGAAGCACTGTCTGAAATACTTTGAACAGTGACATTTTCTGAAAAGTTGTCCTTTATATACGTAAGCATTGTTTTTATCCGTTCGCTATGCTGGACTGTTCTTTTCTGATTAGCAGCTGATATTTCCGGATGATTTTGATTAATTAACACAAATAATCGTGTCAGTAGATAACGGACATTCACTTCAAAACCATAATCGCTGTGAAGACATTCCAGCCAGGCGGACTGTATGAGGCTCTTAGCCTCATTATGGTCTGCTTTATTGAGTGGCAGCATCGTAATCCCAGAGTCTGCCGTAATAGGCCGTACGTATTTACGCCAGAAGACGCTGTCCATGTTACCCCCGATCAGATTGGCATGGAATACCAGAGAATCTGTAGAACAGCCCTCTGCATTCTGGCTCTGCATCATATGCAGTATGCTGCTGTTTATGAAAAAGCATTCTCCTTTCGTGAGCTTACATTGCCCATCCGGCGTTGTGACGGTAATGATTCCATCACGTACGATTCCAACCTCTAATTCCTCATGCCAATGCCATGGTATTGACTTTTGTTTCAAATCATCAAAATAACATGCGACAGGAAATTCCGCCGTCCCATCCTCTAAGAATTCATGTCTTTGGCTGTCGATAGTGGTATCACCAAATGTCAGCATTTCATTCCTCCATATCTTGACTGTATTGTCATATTAACTGGCTGAATCCTATTACTATTTTGTCTTTTTAGCTGTTATAATTATATCATGAAAAAAATTGGCTGCAAGAACATCTTTTTACCCGGAGGTATATTATGCTTAAATTCAAAAAAAATCCATGGCTTATGCTCACCGTGGCAAGCCTCCTAAGTTATCTGCTCTTCGGGCTGTTCGACAGTCTGAAAGGCTCTACCTTATCTAATCTTCTGGAAGATATGAACTTTAATTATTCCATTGGCGGGACTATCGTTATGGGGCAATATGCAGGGTATTTTGCCGCAACTTTCCTGGCGGGCTTTCTGACGGATTATTGTGGACAGAAAGCAGCCTTGGTCTTCGCCGGAATCTGTATGTCACTGGGCGTCACCGGATACTCATTTTCCTCTGCAATGCCTCTGCTCATCATATTCATCTTTCTTATGGGCATGGGGCTTGGCGCATTAGAACTGGTTGGATGTAATATCATTACAGAATGCTATCCGGATAAGAAGGGCGGGTATCTCAGCATACTGACTGCCATTGCCGGACTTGGTGCCATCCTGTCACCGGCCATTGCAGGATATATGCTCAATGCAGGCCTATCATGGCGTATGGTCTATAGATATGGCCTGCTGATTCTCGTGCCCGCCACCATTTACTTTTGCTTCATAAATGAATCTGCAAAGCTTAAGGCGATGCGGAAGAAAGCAAAGTCGCAGAAGGAAAACGAAGCATTCGGCATACGCGGCAGCTTCTCCCAAAAAGGAATCCTGCTCATGTATCTGGTTAACTTTTCATATATGGCGGCAGAAATGGGAGTTGCGACATGGATGGTAGATTTCTATAGAAAAGAGAAGCTGTTCTCCATAGCAGACAGCTCCAGGTTCCTGTCCATGTTCTATATCGGCATAACACTTGGCCGGTTACTAGGAAGCGTTTTCGTAGACAGGATAGGGCGTAGAAGATGTGTACTGATTGCATCGGCAGCCGCTTTCATCTGCATGTTCTTAGGTATATTCGGCTCGTCGCTGTTCGTCATATGCGCAGCGCTCACCGGCCTTTTTTACTCTATTATCTTCCCGGCAGGGACCGCTATTATCTCCAGCCTGCCACATGGGGATTCTGCCAGGATACAAGGCATTTATTTTGCATGCGGAGGGCTTGGCGGCATGTTTGGCCCTTGGATTATGGGAATCGTCAGCGATTTTATGGGAATAAGCTGGGGAATGGCTCTTGGCTGCGTATTCTGTGCGGGAATCTTTCTTCCCATCCTGCTTCTGAAGCAGCAGGACGGGAAGCTCTAGCCTTCCCGCAGCTTTACCGCAGATGCCGCCTTCCTGCGTCTGTCTTCGTCGATGGCGGCATAATGCTTCTTCGTCGTATTGACGTCCTTGTGGCCGAGCACATCAGCCACAAGATAGATGTCGCCGGTCTCTTTATAAAGCGAAGTTCCATAGGTGCTTCTGAGCTTATGTGGTGTAATCTTTTTGTTCGGGGTCACCTGGCGGGCGTATTTCTTCACCATGTTCTCCATCGCCTGGATTCCCATACGACGGCGCTGGGTAGAGAGGAAGAGGGCATTTTCATGGCCGGAGAGGGGAGTGGCGGCCGCGCGGTCCCCGGTTATATAGCTTTTCAGCGCCTTCTCAACCTCTTCTCCAAAATAGACGACCATCTGGCTGCCGCCTTTACGCGTCACTGTAATTCCATTGTTCTTGAAATCCACATCCGTCAGGTCAAGTCCGACGCATTCCGATACGCGGATTCCGGTTCCAAGAAGCAGAGTCAGAATCGCCAGGTCCCTGTCCTTTGTCTTGTGGTAATACGTCAATGCCTGTCCGGATAGCTTGCCTGCGCACGTCTCTACATAATCAAGAAGCAGGGCGACCTCATCCGCGTCCAGACGTATGATCGCCTTGTCATGCAGCTTTGGCATGTCCACAAGCAAAGTGGGGTTTTTCGTGATTATCTGATGCTTGAAATAATATCCATAGAAGCTCCGGAGCGCGGACATCTTTCTGGACAGGCCTTTTTCACTGTTCGTGATCAATCCGTCTTCATGCCTGTATACCTTCAGGTATTCCATATATTCTTCTATATCAACCGGTTCCAGCTTTTCAAGATCGGCTGCCTCGAACTGGTCTATCGAATAATTCTTATAGCTTGGATTGGCCTCCATAAGAAAATGAAAGAAAACCCTTATATCATAAGCATAGTTGATCCTCGTCCTGGCCGATGACTTTGGTTCCATCGCCCGGAAATAATCCTTTGCAAATGGCGGCAGCGTCTTTAGGACTTCCCTGAGACGCAGCGTCTGGTCAATCTGTGTCTGTTCGTGATAGGTTCTCGGTTCTGGCATAATTATAAAATCCCCCTTATCCTGACATATTCAGAGCTGTCCGCAGCACCTGAATTAATGTGATTATATCATTATTAGATAATCCTGTCCATATCTTTTGGAAAAATCGGTATTTGTCGTATAGATATATGCACAGTATAACGGCGGCATGTCCTGTATATAAATGCTTCACTGCTCTTTCGGACATGCCGCCAATAGGTGAGTATAATATATATAAGGCTATAAAAGCTTATATATCTATCTGAACGCAGTATCATAATACGCTATGGTCAGATACTGGCTGTCCTGGATATCATCAGAATCCAGTCCGTTGATCATCTTAACTTCATTAATATATTCATTCACGGAACTATATTCATCGGTCATAAATTCTTCCGCGATTCCCCAGAGCGTATCGCCTGGCTGTATCTCAATGCTTTTGTAATATCTGTGTTCTACCGGGGCTTCCTCACGGCTGCCGCTGGCATCAGAAAAATTGCAGCCGAGCAGGACGCTCATGCACAGGACCAATACGAGTGCCGATATCGCTGCCGTGAATTTCTTCATGTATACTTGTCTTCTTCTTTTGCTTGCCGCATATAACCTGTGTGCATTCATAACTTCCCCTCCTTGTCACTCTCTGTCGAAACGAACAACTGTTCTATAAGAGGATTATACATTCCGAACGCACGTTTGTCAATAGTATTCCGATAATTAATCGAACATATTTTCTAAACATTTGTTTGCTTTTTTACTTTTGCTATGATAGAATAAGTATAAAAGCAGAAAGTACGGATGAAATTAAGGAGGTTTCTTATGGCACAAGGTAAAATCAGTCCAAAGCAGCAGGAAATATTAGAATACATAAAATCACAGATACTCGAACGGGGATTTCCACCTGCAGTGCGTGACATCTGCGAAGCCGTAAATCTTAAATCCACCTCTTCGGTCCACTCCCATCTGGAGACGCTGGAGAAGAACGGATATATCCGCAGAGATCCGACCAAACCTAGAGCAATCGAGATTCTGGATGATTCCTTTAATTTTACGAGACGGGAAATGGTTAACGTGCCGATTCTGGGCCGCGTGGCCGCAGGGGAACCCATTCTAGCCGAGCAGAATATCGAGAACTACTTCCCTATCCCGATGGAATATATGCCGAACAAACAGACATTCATGCTCAAGGTTAAAGGGGAAAGCATGATCAATGCCGGTATCCTTGACGGGGACTACGTATTGGTGGAGGAACGCAAGACCGCACGCAACGGAGAGATGGTAGTCGCGCTTGTGGAGGACGGAGCTACGGTCAAGACTTTTTATAAGGAAGAAGGCATTATCCGCCTGCAGCCGCAGAATGACACGATGGATCCCATCATCGTGCGTGACGTCCAGATATTGGGCAAAGTAATCGGCGTATTCCGTTTTTTTGATTAGAACCCTTACATAGAAGAAGCACCGGTCAAATTGTCTTATGATCGGTGCTTCTTTTCATACGTCCTATGTTACCTGATGGCCTCCGAATATTCTTCTCGAACCGGCCCAGGCGACGATGCCCATCATGGCCGTAAGAATGACATTCAGCCATGACATCGGAATATCAAGCGCACCGATACTCATATCCTTCATGCCGAGCACCAAGGCTATATTGAAGTCGCCCGATGGCATGATAGACAGAAGCTGGTTGAACAGGAGTATATCCAGCTTACCGATCAGCACGATTGGAAGAACATACAGGAACAGGGCAGACAGGACGGCCGTAAATGAATTCCTGGAAAGTGCGGACAGAAGCAGGGTCATACATGTCAGAAGTATGCAGCCGACAAGTGCAAATACAGCGACCAACACCAGTGCAGACAGGCAGCTGACCGTATAAGGTACAGACCAGAACAATCCATGCACCGCTACCTGTACCGACGCGTCCCACCCTGTGGTTCCGTATTGTATCAGCATTGTCGCTGCAGGCACACCAATGGTAAATAGACCGAGCAGGACGGAGAAGCTGACGGATGCCAGAATCTTGGCATAGATGCAGGTGCTTTTCCCTTTTTTCCCCGTCAGTATGAGGGCATCCATACCAGTTGCGTATTCTTCCGAGAACACCGGCGCCACGGTGATGACTATCAGAAATCCAGCTATGAGAAGCATGGATTCTATGCACACCATGGCCGTCTCCCATCCTCTCGTATAACCTATCTCGAATGGATTTTCTTTCGTCTGCGGATAGAACTCTTCTATGTCATCGCCGCTCACCGGCTCTGCCTCATCCCAAGAATCCAGGACGAACATGGCGGCTATCGATTTCGTCATCCAGTCTCCTTCATACGCTAGCGCTTCGGGATTACCGGATGCGATGGCTGAATGAAGGATATCATTCACTTTATCGGCATCCAGTGTTCCACTGTACCGGTCTGTGACAGCCTTATCATATGCCATGGCTTCCCTTCCGTGATATGTCTGTCCGTCTGCAGTCTTAACGACCAGACCTGCAGCACTCTGGTTGACGAGCAGTATGGCCATAACGGCCACATAGGCTCCAAGCGCTGCCAGGACGATCTTCTTATGGAACAGCTTGCCAAATTCAAAACGAAACAGCTGTATCATAGATCTCATCTCCTTCCCCGCTGAAATAATGGAGGTATATATCTTCCAGCGTCGCTTCTGTCTGTACCGCATCCTTTGATGGCCTGTCCTCTGACACGATTCGTAAGATGATCTTGTCTTCTTTCCTCTTTGCATTGACAATCGTATACCTTTCCCCCATCGCTGCCGCGGTGGTCGGAGATACCGCACATTCCCACACGATGCCCCCTGTCTCCGATGTAATCTCTTCCAGCGTTCCGGCTTTGAGCAGCCGCCCTTTCTTCATGATGAAGATTTTATCTGCGATGTATTCCACATCGGCCACGATATGGGTAGACAGGAGCACGATCTTATCTTTTGAGAAGGAACTGATGAGATTCCGGAAACGAACGCGCTCTTTGGGATCAAGGCCTGATGTCGGTTCATCCAGCACGAGAATATAAGGGTCATTCAGCATCGCCTGGGCGATGCCGAGCCTGCGCTGCATTCCCCCGGAGTATGTTTTGATCTTCTTGTTCTTTTCCTGAAGCAGTCCGGTGAGCCTTAGCAGTTCTGTGGAGCGCTCCATGGCAGCCGCCTTGTCGAGCCCCTTTAGCGCTGACATGTAAAGTAGGAATCTGAGCGCGGTAAATTCCGGATAATATCCAAACTTCTGAGGCAGATATCCCAATACGCTCCGATACTGCTCTCCCATCTGATGGATATCCTGATGGCAATAGCGAATCATACCGGAAGTCGGATCCAGTATATCGCATATCAGGCGCATCAGTGTCGTCTTGCCCGCCCCATTTGCTCCAAGAAGCCCATATACGCCTGGACCAAGGCTCATATCCAGCCGGTCGACAGCCAGCTTCGTTCCGTAATATTTTGTGACCTGCTCTAATTGTAATTCCATATCTCATCCCATCCTTTCTCTTTTTGACCGATGAACCTTACATAAGACCAGATCTGGACACCGAGGATGATTGCGGCTGCGATGGGCAGGAGGGCTGAGACGGCAGTGCCCATGCTCCCTGCAAGTACATCCTCTATCCGTTCTTTGTAGCCCTGTATATACAGAGATGCACAGCTTAACACAGCTCCTGCACATACGATTATATAGCCGGAGGCGGTTCTTCTTATCTTACGTATGAGATACAGGTAGACGGAACTGGATAAGGCGAACGGAACGACTACCCAGTAGAGATAACTGCTCAATGACGAGCCAGCCCGTACCATCGCTGCCAAAAAGACAGCTAATATGCACGTATCCGCCACCCCGAATATGAGCAGCCTCATGATGCATATCTCCTTCAGGCTGTATCTGGCAGACTGCTCCAGTTCCCACATGCCGTCCGAAAAGCTGCAAAGCAGTACCGGAAACACGGTGACGCCCAGCATCGGTGCGCCCACCGATAAGACGGTGAGCGCTCCGGACCTAGGAGCATGCATAATGACCCACAGCCCAAGTATCAGCAGGATGCCCTGTATAAGCCAGAGAGCCTTTGGAATGTAGACTATCTGTGTCATAAGGCGCATCCGGTAGTTGCTCCTGCTTAGCAGAAAAGCTCTGGCACGTTCCGTTTGAAGCGCATGTATCATGGCATTTCTTTGTTCCGGGGTTGCCTCCGGACACTTATATTCGTTCAGAAGCAGCTGTAGTTTTTTTTCTGTTTTAGAAAGGCTCAAATCAATTCCTCCTCATTCAGCAGATGCCGAAGCTTCCCGATGCTTTGGCGCAGACGGGACTTGACAGTCGGTATCTTGCTATCCGTTATAATCGCTATCTCCTTTATAGAAAGTTCATGGTAGAATCTCAGAATTACTACATCCCTCTGCATACGAGGCAGCTTCTCAAGCGCTGCCCTGATGACCTGTCCCCGCTCCAGATGTCTGAGATTCCTGTCCGTCTCCGCCTTATCTGGCATCCTGCCAAGCGTGACGTCTTCTGACGGAACCTCTTTCTGCCTGCGGAAGTAGTCATAACAGACATTCCGTGCTATACGGAACAGCCATGCCTTGAACTTCCGTTTTTCCACATAGGTGTCATAAAACCGGATCAACCGCAGGAATGTCTCCTGCGTACAGTCACAGGCGGCATCTTCGCTGCCTGTCATGTAATATGCAAAGCGAAAGATTTCATCATAATACTGCATTATCTCTTTATCGTCCAGTTTCCGGCACCTTCTTTCTGTCTGTAAAACGTCTTACATATATATAACGCGTAAGCTCCTGGAAAAGATTTAAATATTTTGGAGAAAAAATCGAAGAGCCGGAACCAGGTACGGGGATATTATCGCATTAGCGTCCCCATACCTGATTCCGGCTCTTTCCATATTATGAATATCCGGCATTAGTCCAACGCTTCGCGCTGTACTGCCTTTCCGTCATTCCAGATCCGTTCCAGGTTGTAGAACGAACGGTTCTCTTTTTCAAACACGTGCACGATGATATCACCATAGTCCATCAGCACCCATGAACCGCTGTTCTTGCCTTCCTGCTGTCTCAGGTGGTAGCCGGCCTTTTCCATCTTTTCATCTACGTGTTCGACGAGCGCTTTGATCTGGCTGTCGCTTGTTCCGTCTGTGATGATGAAGTAATCCGCAAGTACCGATATCTGGGATATATCGATAATCTGTATATTCTCACCTTTTTTATCAGATAAGGCATCGTATGCGATGCGGGCCATCTCTACTGCATGTTCCATATAATCTATTCCTCCTTTTTGCCAAGTTTTTCTTTATAATATTGATATGCTTTTTCTGTCATTGGGTCAACAGGCATGTTCTTCGATTCCAGATAGACAAGTGAATCTTTTAGTATCCGGTAAAGGCATTCATCTATATCGGAGAAAGCGAGCTTCCTCACCACAGCCATATTGGGGAGTTCCTCTCTTCCTGGTTCGATGTAATCAGAGATATATATGATCTTCTCAAGCAATGTCATATGCGGCCTTCCGGTCGTATGGCTTGCAATAGCGTCTATCACATCTTTATCGCGGACACGGAACTTCTTGGCGGCGAGGTACGCTCCAAGCTTTGCGTGAAGCAGGCTTGGATTCGCAAGCTCTATATCCGACACGCTCAGATGATACCTGTCACAGAGCTTTATCTTCGTATCTGGAGCGATGCATTTCGCACAGTCGTGGAGAAGCCCTGCTATAAGCGCCTGGTCTATATCCTCATCGTACCGCATTGCCAAAGCCGCGGCAGTGTACATGACTCCCAGAGTATGCTCATACCGTTCTCTGTCCAGATCTGCCTTTAGTCTTCTGCGTATTTTGCTTATCTTCTGCTTCATATTATACTTCCTTATATAAGTGATGATTCTTTATATATTCACGGACCTTCTCCGGCACCATTTGGCTGATATCCCCCCCCTGCTTGAGCCTTGTCCTCAATTCGCTGGACGAGACGTGCATCAGGGGTGTTGCGAGCAGTTCTATCTTTGCGTTATATTTTCCCCTGAGATATTCGATCTGCCGGGACATCTCTTCCTTCGTGTCAATATCATCCCTGTAGGCGGCAAGGATCGTACATGTGGGGAAAATCCGTTCCGGATGGATCCAGCCTTCTATGGCAAAGAGTGAATCTGCGCCGATAATAAAGTAGAACACATCATCTTCATATATCTCATTGAAATGCTCCAGCGTCTCGCAGGAATAGGATACTTCCTTTTTCCGAGCCTCATACGTTTGAAGACGGAAGCTTTTATGCCCTTGTATCGCAAGGCGCACCATCTCCACCCGGTCTGTCACATCCGACTCTATAGATGAGCGGTGCTTATGCGGCGGATTGCCGTTGGGCATGAACCATACCTCGTCAAGATGAAATAACTGGTATGCCGCCTCACCAAGCATGAGATGCCCATTGTGTATCGGATCGAATGTACCGCCCATAATGCCTATCTTCATATATCTGACCTCTGCTTCGGTTATTAGTCTTTGTGAATTATTTTGGCAGCTCGATACGTTTGTTCTTGTCTCTGCCTTCTTTGTAAAGGACGATTTTCTTCCCGATTACCTGTACAACCTGGGACTGCGTACGTTCAGCGAGCAGCTGCGCCATTTCTTTTGGATCGTCGGCGCAGTTTTTCAGTACCGCTACCTTGATCAGCTCTCTGGCGGCAAGCGCTTCCCTTACCGCTTCTGTCACCTCCGGTGTTATGCTGTTCTTTCCAACCTGGAAGACTGGATCCATAGTCATGGCCAGCCCTTTCAGATATGCTCTCTGTTTTGTCGTCATAATACTGCCGCTCCTCTTCTATTTGTAATAGTCAAACTGTAACCCATACATCCGTACTGTATCCCCTTCTTCGATGCCTGCTGCTTCCAGCTCGTCCAGAATACCGGTGCTTTTGAGAAACTTCTGGAAAAATGCAAATCCCTTTTCGGAATCCAGATTCGTATATCCAAGCATTTTCTCAATCTTAGGACCTTCTACTACATATATGTCATCCTCTTTTTCAATCGTATACGGAAGGTTCTCATAGATAAGCTCCTCCTCCGGAAAGTATTCCTGTTCAAATATGACCGGACTGCTGTCAAGCTTTCCAAGCTGTTCGGACACATAGTACAACAGCTCGCTTATGCCCTCGCCTGTGGCGCCGGAAATCGGAAATACTTTGATTCCCTTCGGTTCAAATTCTTCTTTCAGCTGTTCTACAGGATTTTCCCCGTCTCCGCCGTATATGAGATCCGTCTTGTTGGCGGCGATGACCTGGGGCCTTCTTGCAATCTCCGGGTTATACGCCTCTAGCTCCGCATTTATTTTATAGATGTCGTCTACCGGACTGCGGCCTTCGCTGCCTGCCGCATCCACCACATGGATCATCATCTTCGTCCGCTCGATATGGCGTAGGAATTCGTGTCCGAGACCTACGCCTTCTGACGCGCCTTCAATCAGGCCGGGGATATCTGCGATGACAAAGCCTTGTGCACCGTCCAGATCCACTACGCCAAGATTGGGGTTAAGCGTGGTAAAATGATAATTGGCAATTTTAGGCCTTGCATTGCTCACTCTTGACAAGAAGGTAGATTTTCCTACATTCGGAAACCCTATCAGGCCGACATCCGCAATTACTTTCAGCTCCAGGCTGACCCACAGCTCCTGGGACGGCTGACCCGGCTGGGCGTATTTTGGGATCTGCATGGTAGACGTCGCGAAGTGCTGGTTCCCGAGCCCGCCTCTGCCGCCCTTTAGTACGACCTGCCTTTTGTTATCTCCGGACATATCTGCGATTACCTTGCCGGACTCAGCTTCTTTGATAACCGTACCCTCCGGGACTTTCAGTATAATATCCTCCGCGTCCGCCCCGTGGCATCTCCTTTTTCCACCCTGTTCTCCGTCTTTGGCGGCATATTTTCTTCTGTGGCGGTAGTCCTGAAGCGTATTGAGACCTTCGTCCACCTCAAAGATGACATCTCCACCGCGACCGCCGTCTCCGCCGTCCGGACCGCCGTTTGGTACGTACAGCTCTCTGCGGAAACTCACATGCCCGTCTCCGCCTTTGCCGGAACGTATACATATCTTCGCTCTATCTGCAAACATAATATTTTCCTCTTTCTGCTTTCTGTCATAGTCTTATCTAATATGATGCTCAATATATATCATATCATGACTGCAACATGGATTCAATTGGGGACGGGGGAAATTTGATTTTCCCCCGTCCCCAATTGAACCTGGTTAAAATAACCCTGCCAAAGACTGGCAGGGTTATTCATAATCTCACTATTGTGCTGCTGGATAGATAGAAACCTGTTTCTTGTCTCTTCCTTTTCTTTCAAATCTTACAACGCCGTCAGCGAGAGCGAATAATGTATCATCTCCGCCGCGTCCAACATTTAAGCCTGGATGAATCTTAGTTCCACGCTGTCTGTAAAGGATATTTCCAGCTTTGACAAACTGTCCGTCAGCTCTTTTCGCACCAAGTCTCTTAGACTCTGAATCCCGGCCGTTCTTGGTAGAACCGACCCCTTTCTTATGAGCGAAAAATTGAAGGTTTAATTTCATCATGTTGTTACACCTCCTCGAATATGATATCGATGTATTGCGTGTAATCTTCATCGTCTTCCATTGCCGCCAGCCCCTGAACCATGGTCTTTAAAAGAAGTTCCGCCTCTTTAGAAGGATCCCCTGCGAGCCGGTATTCCATACAGCCGCCGTCCTCATCAGACACAAGGGAGAACTCGTCCCCGGCGAACTGTTCAATCGCATTGACGGTATTGATCATCAGTATCGATGCAGCCGCACATACGATATCCTGTCCACATTCATTCTGTCCTGCATGGCCTGAAGCTCTGAAGCCTACGCATTCATTCTTTTCATTGTTATAGATAGTTACCTTAATCATCGGTAATTCCCAGATTAAGCATTGATCTTGTCAATCTTTACAGCAGTATACTGTTGTCTGTGACCATTTTTCTTATGGTATCCAGTTTTTCTCTTATACTTGTAAACGATGACTTTTTTTGCTTTTCCATTTTCAATTACAGAAGCTTCTACAGTTGCACCGTCAACGGTCGGATTCCCAACTTTCAATCCGTTGTCGTTAACTGCAAGCACTTGGTCGAATGTATAAGTCTCGCCGGCTTCTGCACCAAGTTTTTCTACTTTAATGATATCGCCTTCAGCTACTTTGTACTGTTTACCACCTGTTGCTATAATCGCGTACATATGGCACCTCCTATTATCATTACTCGCCAATTGTGGTGGCTGCGTAAATTTGCAGCGCTTGAAAACCTCATTGTGCGGCATACTGTTGTATTATAGCACAGACTTTTGTCAAAATCAACCAAAATATTATGATAATATCTGATTTGTTCCTTTTGTTCCTTTTCAGGCAAAAGTGGCTTATGTGGTTCTGCCTGTTTTCTGTTCAGGCATTACATTTGCGTAGATGATGCCGGCCATTATGATTGCGGCACCCGTAAGCTGAAGTCCCGCCATCCGTTCATCCAGCAGGAGGAAGGAGGATGCCGCCGTAAAGACAGGCTGTGAGCACATGATAAGCGCCGCTTTCGTAGAGTCAAGCCTGCTAAGCGCAAAGTTCTGCAGGCAGTAGCTGATTCCCGTGCAGCCGATACCAAGATACAGAAGTGCACCCCATGCTGCCGCCGGCACATCGGTAAATGCAGGCATGGCCTCATTGTTTGCTATTCCCAGGACCAGGCATACGGCACCGGTCAAGCCGGCCTGGTAGGCTGCCAGCAGCAAAGGCTCCATGTGTCCCAGGTGGAGGGAGCTGAACTCAAAGACGCAGGCTACGAGAAATGAGCTCGCAACGGCCATAGCCTCACCTGGGCCAAATACAAACCCGCCATTTCCACAGCAGAGCAGATACGTCCCTGCAACGACGACGAGAATCGGTATGTATTTTTCCTTTGCTATCTTTACCTTTGATACGAAGCGCATGAGAAACGGGGTGAATATGACCGGCAGCGCGAACAGAAAGCCGGCGCTCGTAGCCGTCGTATATTTAAATGTCAGCGTACCGAGAATATACGCTCCAGCGGTAAGAGCCGATATCAGCGTACCCGGCTTCCAGAAGGATGCTTTCATACCGGCAAATATCCGTCTGTGGAATATTAGTACGAGGAACAGGCACCCCATGAGGAAACGTACGGACACATATAAAAAGAAAGGGAAAGAGGACATCCCGTATTTTGCAATCGGGTTGCCTATGCCGATCAAGATATTCTGTATCAGAATCAGGGAGCCATAGAACAGGCTGCTTCTTTGCTTCATAATATATCCTTTCTGTCCGCCGGCCTGTCATTACAGGTCGTCTGCCAGCGCGCTGCTCTTGGCATAGGCGGTACTTTTCGCCTCGAAAAAATCTGTCTTGATCAGATTCGCGTTCGAATACTGTTCTACCCACCGCATGCTTTCAGGAACCTTGTCATATCCGTCATATACTGGTTCAAACCCAAGACCTGCACATCGCAGATTTCCAAGATACCGGATATAGCCGGTTACCATATCCTTCGTCAGCCCCTGAATCTTGTCTCCGATGACATAGTGTCCCCATCGGATTTCCTGCTCGCAACCTTCCCGTATCATATGCCGGTATACGTTTATATCTTCCGCGGTGAACAGCCACGGCTCTTCCTTTTTCAATTCCTGGAGCATGCTGCGGAACAGCCACAGATGCGTGTTCTCGTCCCGGTTGATATACCGGATCTCCTGTACGGAGCCAGGCATCTTCCCGTTGCGTCCAAGATTGTAAAAGAACATAAAGCCACTATAAAAGTATACACCTTCCAATATATAGTTTGCAACAAGAGTCCTCACGAGCGACGGTGCACTTTTCGTCTCCTGGAACTCATTGTACAGGCTGCCGATGAACTCGTTACGCAGAAGCAGATGCTCATCCTCCTTCCATTGGTACAAGATCTCCTCGCGCTTCTGCGGCTCACAGATTGTATCCAGCATATAGCTGTAGCTCTGGCTGTGTACCGCCTCCTGGAATGCCTGAATCGACAGGCAGAGATTGACTTCATTCGCCGTGATATATTCGCCTATATGCGGGAGGTTCGCGGTCTGTATACTGTCCAGGAAGATAAGGAAGGACAGTATCTTGTCATATGCTCTGCGCTCCTCAGCGGGAAGGTGCAGATAATCCTTTATATCCACTCCCAGGCTGATCTCCTCTGGTATCCAGAAGTTGTTCATCGCCTGGCGGTACCAGTCGCTGACCCATGTATATTTCATATTATTAAAATCATTGAGATTTGTCGTGTTGCCGCCAATCATCCTTCTGCTGAGGACATCGGTGTCCCCGTCCGGATTGAAAAGCATCTTCTTCGTCAGTTCTGACATATCCTTCTCCTCTCTGTTTGAACGTCAGGAAGAGCACACATCGCACTCTTCCACCTCCAGGCTCCTGGAGCGTATATAATAGATAGTCTTTACTTTGCACTCCCATGCAAGCACATACAGGTCCAGCACTTTTCGGAACGTGTATTCGTTCGTAATATACAGATTCATGCTCTGTGCCTGGTCGATATGGCGCTGGCGTACGCCGCAGGCACGGATGGACCAGATCTGGTCAATCAGATGTGCGTTCTTGTAATACCAGTACGTGTCCATTGAAAGTTCGGGCGCAACTCTAGGTATGAGCCCGTTCTTCTTTTCTTCCAGATAGAACCTGTGCATGACCGGATCAAGGCCTGCCGTCGTACCGGCGATGATGCTCGTGCTGCTCGTCGGAGCAGCGGCCAGCATATACCCGTTTCTAACGCCGCAGGCGGCAATCCTTGCACGGAGCTGCTCCCATCCGTTTCCGGTAAGGCCGCGCTTGTCAAAATAAGCCCCGGTCTGCCAGTCGCTTCCCTCGAAGTATGCGTAGGCACCTTTCTCCTCTGCGATATCGCAGCTGGCTTCTATGGCGGCGCGGTGGATTGCACAAAATGCTTTCTCGGCAAATGCAAGATGCTCTTCGCTTTCCCAGGCGATTCCATTTTTAGCGAGCATATGATGGTACCCGCTGACACCGAGTCCTACCGGGCGGTATTTTTCATTATTCAGTTTTGCATACGGAACCGGGAAGAAATTAAGGTCGATGACATTGTCAAGTGCACGCATCGCAGAAGACACCGTGCGGCGAAGCTCTGCCTCATCCGTCACATCGATATGTCCGAGCGAGATGCTGGCCAGATTGCACACGACAAATTCCCCCGGCTTGGTCACGGTTACGACAACCTCCTCTCCGTCTACCTCCTCGATGGTCTGAGACACTTCCTCTACCCCACCCATGTTCTGGGCAATCTCTGTGCAGAGGTTGCTGCAGTAGATGATGCCTCTGTGGCAGTTCGGATTCATACGGTTCACCGTATCCCGGTTGAAGGCAAACGGAGTCCCTGTCTCTACGGCACTACGGATAATCAGACGGATAATCTCCTTGATTGGTATGACCCGTTTGGATATTCTCGTATCCTGCACGCAGTCCAGATATTTTTGCTCCCACTCTTCACCGTAACAGTCTTCCAGCGCGTATCCCTTTACGGTCAGAATTTCATGGGGACACATGAGATACCAGTCACCTTCGATATGGTCTCTCGCCTGTTGCCAGAAATAGTCAGGATAGCATACGGCCGGAAATACATCGTGCGCCTTCATCCGGTCGTCGCCGTTGTTCGTCCTAAGCTTCAGGAATTCCGGAAGGTCTCTGTGCCACACGTCAAGATAGACGGCCACCGCGCCCTGGCGGACTCCGAGCTGGTCCACGGCCACCGCGGTGTCATTGGCAAGCTTGATCCAGCGGATGACACCTCCTGCCGCTCCTTCGAATCCACGTATCGTACTGCCGCTTGCCCGCACCTTTCCAAAATACAACCCCATCCCGCCGCCGTATTTGCTCACTTTCGCGAAGCTGTCTATGCTCCGGTAGATGCCGTCCAGGCTGTCGGGAACCGTGTCTATGAAACAGGAAGAAAGCTGGTGGTATGGCTTTCTCGCATTGGAAAGCGTAGGTGTTGCCATCGTCACCTTGAGCAGGCTCAGCATATCGTAGAAACGCTGTACCCATTCTGAGCGTCTGTCCTTTTCCTTCATAGCAAGGTGCATGGCTATCCCCATGAACATCTCCTGCGGAGTCTCAAGCACAGTACCATTTCGGGTACGGATAACATAGCGGTTAAGGAGCAGATCCAGGCCGGAGTATGTAAAAAGCCTGCTTCGCTCCTCCTGTATCATCCTGCCGAACGCCTCGATTTCCTGCCTGCTGTAATGATCTAATATATAGCTGCCATATAGTTTTTCTTCGGTAAGAAATACGATCTTGTCATAGAAGCCTGTGATTCCATAACTTTTCATGGCATCATCCAGACTGTCACGAAAACCTGCGTATAAGAGCCGTGCCGCTATCAGTTCCCATCCCGGCGCCTCCTGGGTGGTGAGCTCGACGGCCGCTTTCGTGAGCAGAGACAGCTTTTCCCTGTCATGCAGTCCTGGTTTCAGGAGTGATTCGTATTTGCTGTACAGGAGTGTCAGGTCATATTCAGGGTCTTTGAAATCTCCTTGTATATGTGCAAGAACTTGTTCCAGCCCTTTGATTCTTATGTCTTCCATTGTTCTTCCTCCATATAATCACAAATTGTTGTGGATACATCAGATGATATCACAACATATGGTATTTAGCAAGATGCAGTTATATCCAGAAAATCTCTCTTATCTTCTTCCGGTGCAAAATCCGTATCAAGAATTCCTTGACTTACGCCTGTCTGTAAGTATACATTAAAAGATAGAATAATACGCAAAGGAGTCTTACATATGGAACATTTAATCACCCCGGACCACTATGCATCCCCGCTTACGATCCGGGAGACAGAAGTCGCAATCAAGGAAGTGAAGGACCACTTCGAACGTGCACTGGCCAAATCTCTGCACCTGACCCGTGTCTCAGCACCTTTGTTTGTAAAGCCGGAATCAGGTCTTAACGATAATCTCAACGGAGTAGAAAGGCCGGTTTCCTTCGGCATCAGAGAACAGGAGGACGCGCCGGCGGAAATCGTCCACTCTCTGGCCAAATGGAAACGTTACGCGCTGAAGCGTTATGATTTCCATTCCGGAGAAGGCCTGTACACAGATATGAGCGCTATCCGCAGAGATGAGGATACGGATAATATCCATTCTATCTACGTAGACCAGTGGGATTGGGAAAAGGTCATATCCAAAGAAGAACGGAACACGGAGACGCTCCACTACACAGTACGTAAGGTATATTCTGCACTGAAAGAGACAGAAGAATTCATGTCCAGGAGATATAACTACATAGAGCCGTTCCTGCCGGATGAGATAACATTCATCACGTCACAGGAACTGGAGGACCTTTATCCTGGGGCCGATGCCAAGGAGCGGGAATACCGCATTGCCAGGGCAAAAGGCGCGGTATTCATCTCCCAGATTGGGAAGGTGCTTGCTTCCGGTGAGAAACATGACGGGCGTGCTCCCGATTATGATGACTGGGAACTGAACGGTGATATCATCGTATACTATCCGGTTCTGGATATCGCCCTTGAGCTGTCCTCCATGGGAATCCGTGTGGATGAGGAAGCACTCCGCCGCCAGCTGAAGGCCGCAGGCTGCGAAGACAGGGCGCAGCTGGAGTTCCAGAGGGCACTGCTCGACGGCCAGCTGCCTTACACTATCGGAGGCGGAATCGGCCAGTCGCGCATCTGTATGCTGTATCTGAGAAAGGCACATATCGGAGAAGTGCAGTCTTCTATATGGCCGAAGGAGATGCTGGAGGAAGCATCTGCCCACAATATCAATCTTCTGTAAGGATGGGGAAAGCGGACGCCGATGGCATCTGCTTTGATGCGTCGGCACAGCTGTCTATATTACCGGCATAGGCGCGACCCTTATCGCAGAATTCATAATGCAGGAAGAGCCGGAACCAGGCAGGGAATGTCATGCGAGTTAGCATCCCCTGCCCGGTTCCGGCTCTTCTCTTGTGGCCAATCTACGAGATTTCCAATTCACTCCTTGGCTTCAGCTGCAGTATGATCAGCGCGGCCACGACGCAAACAATGCCTACGATGTTAAATAGATCCAGCGGCTCATGGTACAGGAAGACGCCAAACAGGCTTGCCGCAACGACTTCAAAGGAAGCTATGATGGACGCCTTGCTGCTTTCTATGTATTTCAATGCGGCAGAATAGCAGATATACGGCAATGCGAGCGTGATGACGCTTCCGATTACCGTTACCGGCATTTTTTCCGCATTGGCAGCAATGATTTTGACCATGGATACAGGTTCCGCGATAACGAGCGACGCGAGGCTCGCCAGGATAAAAGTATAGACCGTGACGGTCAGCGATTCATATCTTCCCATCAGGACTTTACCGAATATGCTGTAAAGGGAATATCCGAAACCGGCGCTCAGTCCAATCAGCAGCGTGATTAACACATTGTCGCCCACATTTGCGCCAGACAGCCCTACCACGAGTATGCAGCCCGCAAATGAAAGGAAAAGGGCAGCTATCTTCTGGAGCGTCAGCTTCTCTTTGAAGAAGAGGACCGACATAATCATTACAAAGAACGGTGCCGTATACAGCAGCACGACTGCTACGGAGAGGGATGCCCTCTGCACGGTTGCCGCATAGGCCAGATTATTGATAAACAGGCTTCCGAGTCCGGTACCCAGAAACCATTTGAAATCTTCTTTACGTATCTTCAGCTTGCTGCGGTCAGTGATAAGCAGGAACAGTATGAGCACGACCGCGGCAGAAGTGATTCTGACTGCGGCGGTCTGCCTCGTGTTGAATCCGATTGCCGCCACATATCTTGTTATAATTCCCATGGAGCCCCATAGTACCGAAGCCATCAAAACAAATAAAGGTGCCAGTCTTTTCATAGTCCACATCCCTGCCCTTTCCTGTATTCACAGTAGCTACAGAAGATCTAGCAGCCGCATTGCATTCTCTCCGGATATGCTGCGCTTCTCTTCCTCTGTAAGGTCCATTGATTCCAGATAGCTGATGAATTCTTTCTGTCCGGCCCACGGCGAGTCTGTCGCGAACAGAATCTTATCGCTGCCGTGAGTCCTGGCAATCCTTATAAACTGTTCATCAGCGATTCTTCCAAGCACAACTCCTGTGTCAAAATAGACGTGTTTCCCTACGAGATATTCTTCCACATCGTCCCATAGGCCGTTACCTCCAAGATGGGCCAGTACAAGCTTCTCCGGCTGCACCTCATCGATAAGCCGGGCCGCCATCCGGGGAGTGCAGTGCACATCTTCTGGGCACTTAGGATCCTGTCCTGCGTGGACACTTATAATCAGGCCAAGCTCTGACGCGTAGTCCACGATTCGTTTATAGCGTATATCATCAAAATACACTTCCTGATAATCAGGGTGCAGCTTGATTCCTTTCATTCCCATTGCTTTGATCTGCTTCAGCTGATTCTTATAATCTCCGCTTTCTGGATGGATGCTCCCAAACGAGAGGATGCGTCCTTCCTGATGCGCTGCGGCGAAACGGTTGATTGAATCAAACTGGGAAGGCTTTGTCACGATGGGCAGCGCGATGCTCATATCCACGCCGGACGCAGTACCAGAGGCCTTCAGCCCTTCGTATGTGCCGTCCGTATATGGTTCTATATGACAGACCGAAGCCAGAAAGTCCAGGGTCCCCTTCGCTATCTTATCGGGAAACATATGTGTATGAAAATCTATTGTCATTATGCTCATCCTTCTTCTGTTATGTCTTTTGTCCATGCCCGGTCAGATATGTACTGCTCAACGTTTATCACAGTCACTCATCTTATCGTAGCAGTACCCGATAATATCACGACGGGTGATTATGCCGATAAAATGCTCCTCATCGTCGACGACGGGAACGAAATTCTGTTCCATGGCCTTTCCTATCAGATCTTCCATATTAGATTCTGCGTTGACGCATTGGTAATCAAGCCTTCTCTCTATCTTCTTGATACTGATGTCCTCCGCATCGTGAAGATTCATCAAATCAAGCCTTTTCAGCCCCCAAAGCAAATCGCCTTCCGTGATGGAGCCGACATATTTGCCGTCCCGGTTCAATATCGGCACGGAAGAATATTTGTGGTATTCCATAATTTCAAGTGCCTGACGAAGTGTATGGTAATCATAGATGTAAGCGAGTTCGCTTTTAGGCTTGAGAAAAAATAAAATATTCATTGCAGACCTCCCCTTGTCCTGTTATATCTGCGTTGTCACAAAGATATCGTATAATGCTCTGACCGCGGCTTCAAAATCATGATTGCGTACGCCGATGATGATATTCAGCTCACTGGAGCCCTGGTCGATCATCTTGACATTTACGTTGGCATGTGCAAGTGCCGAAAATATACGGCCTGACGTTCCCCTTGTCGCGCGCATGCCCCGTCCGACGACGGCAATGAGCGCAAGGTCTGACTCCAGTTCGAGAAAGTCTGGTTCTACCGCCCGATGGATGCCTGCAATCACTTTCTGTTCTTTCTCTTCGAATTCATCCTGATGTACAAAGATTGTCATCGTGTCTATACCGGATGGCATGTGTTCGATAGAGATATCATTTTCCTCGAATACCTCCAGCACTTTTTTACAGAATCCGACTTCGGAGTTCATCATTGCTTTTTCAACCGTGATAGAAGCGAAATCTTTCTTTCCCGCGATACCGGTTATGGTGAATCTCGGCTTGCGGCAGGTACCTTCTACAATAAGCGTTCCTTTGTCTTCCGGAATGTTCGTATTTCTGATGTTGATTGGAATGCCTTCCTTCCTGACAGGGAAGATGGCATCTTCGTGCAGGACGGTAGCGCCCATATAGGACAGCTCTCTGAGTTCGCGGTATGTAATGACATCGATTGCTTTTGGATTCCTGACGATTCTCGGGTCGGCTACGAGAAATCCGGATACGTCTGTCCAGTTCTCATACATGCACGCGTGTACGGCTTTGGCTACGATGGAGCCTGTGATGTCAGAACCACCTCTTGAAAATGTCTTGATCTTTCCGTTCGGCATAGCACCGTAGAATCCCGGAATCACTGCGCGTTCGGTCTTCGCAAGCCGTTCCGACAAGATCATGTTGGTGGCCGGTGCATCGAAGTCGCCTGACTCGTCAAATACGATGATTTCCGCTGCATCTATAAACTCATATCCGAGGTAAGCGGCCATAATTATGCCGTTCAGGTATTCTCCTCTGGATGCCGCATAGTCTCTGCCGATTTTTTTGCTGAAGTTCTCTTCGATTGTCTTGAATTCTGCATCCAGTGACAGGTTAAGCTTAAGGCCTTTGATTATCTCTTTGAACCTGGATTTGATTTCCTTTAGCTGTTCTTCAAACTCTTCTTCCATAATAGCCTGGCCGTAACAGCTGTACAGCATATCTGTTACCTTTGTATCATTCGGCGTTCGTTTACCGGGTGCGGACGGAACTACATAGCGTCTCGTGTCATCTCTTCTGATTATTGCTCCTACTTTCTCAAACTGTGCGGCACTTGCCAGCGAACTTCCGCCAAACTTTACAACTTTCTTCATCTTTTCTGTAATCCTCCATAACTGCCTTTGTCTTCTTGCGTAATTCTCTATTTATATTACATCATTTTTCGAGCATCCGCAATGGAATATCTGTCGTAAATAGCACTCCGTTTATTCCAGCCTTTCGTGCTGCTTCTACATTTTCCCTGCAGTCATCGAAGAAGACGGCGCTTTCAGGTGCGATACCGTACCGGTTGATAAGCAGGCTGTATATGGCGGAATCCGGTTTCATCAGGCGTTCTTCCCATGAGAATATGCCTCCGTCGAGCATGTGCAGGAATGACAGCTGCTCCTTTGACTGCCGATACATTTCCTCTGAATAATTGGAAAGGTAGTAGAGCCGTACCCCCTGCCCTCTGAGGTGCCTGATCCACTCTTCTGTGAAGGGATATGGGACGATAGAACGGCCGAAATCCGCGAATACCTCTCGAATCTGAGGTTCTGCCTCCGGGGCATTCTCAATAAAGAGTTCCAGCCACTGTCCGGTCGTAACGAGACCCGAGTCACCCAAACGCCAGTCCTCGTTCCGGAACATGGCGTCAGCTACCGTTTCATACATCTCGCTGCTGTATTGATAGGATGTGAGGTACGCCTCCCATGCAAAATCAATCAGTACATTGCCTATGTCAAGTATTACAGTTTCAATATGTTTACCAAGGTATTCCATCTGCTGTTCCTCCTGTCTGCGGTACTATCTGCTTCTGTTATCGGTGGGTCACGTCTGCGAATGAGGCACCTGCTGCTTTTCTCAGGTCCTCGGGCGCAAGCTTCAGCTGCATGCCAAGCTTTCCTCCGCTTACATACATATGAGGCAGCTGCTGTGCTGATTCCTGAATTACCGTCGGATACTGCTTTTTCATCCCAATCGCGGTGCATCCGCCACGGATATAGCCAGTCACCCTTGTCAGATCTTTCAGGTGGAGCATCTCCAGAGACTTCTCACCAACGACACGGGCCGCCTTCTTAAAATCAATCTCCGCTTCGATAGGTATGACAAACACATAACAGCCGCCGCTCTTACCGACAGCCACCAGCGTCTTGTACACAAGGCTGCGGTCCGTACCGAGCATATCCGCCACCTGGATGCCGTCCACAAAATCATCACACTCATACGTATCATACTCGTACGGTATCTTCATACGGTCAAGAATACGCATCGCATTCGTCTTAACTTCCTTTTTACCCATTGCTCCTCCTTTTCGAAAGGGGTCAGACCCCTATGCACATAGGGGTCTGACCCCTTTCGAAATTCTCTCCATTTTCTGACTTTTAATCAAATTGTATATCATTAAATAAACTTAACTGCTCACATCGATAAGGTGCTTTGTAGTGGTGAATGATGTCTTTCATATTATACAAGATTCCATTGTCTTCACATTCCTCTTTAAAACACTTCCATAGCTTCCCGGCTTTGGGACTTCTGCATTCGTAATATGTGCCATATTGCCTGTTATACTTTACCATAAGCTGTTGATCTGGAAATAACTGTTCAAGCTTTTGAAGATACCACTGTCGCTGGTTATCTCTAAGCGTCACTCCAAAAGCGGGATAGATAAAATGTGCTCCGCATTGTGCGGCTTTTCGTACAATCAATCGTACGTTGTCTATTGTATCCTCCAGAAATGGCAGAACCGGCATGAGAAGAATACCTGCTGGTATCCCCCGGCACGTCAAATCATGTATCAGTTCAAAGCGGCAGGAAGAAACTGGTGCGCCGGGTTCTATTTTCGACGAAAGATTGTCATCTGCTGTGGTAATGGTAATCTTGCATAACACAGGAGAATGTTCCTTTATACTCTCTAAGATATCAATATCTCTCTCAAGCATCGTGCTTTTCGTTGCAATTGTAACACCAAATTCAAATGCATCACATAATTCAAGTGCGTGGCGAGTCAACTGCAGGTCCTTTTCGTACGGATTGTATGGGTCGCTCATAGCTCCGGTGGCTATTACTCCTTTTCTAGTCTTCCTCCGCAAATCATCCCTGATAATTTGCAACGCATTTTCTTTAGCACGGACTACGTCAAACCTGTCGATGCCATAACAGTCGGAACGACTGTCACAATAAATACAGCCATGGCAGCATCCTTTATAAATATTCATATTATAATCTGCACTAAACCATTCACCAGGTTTCTTCATGCGAGTCACAATCGTTTTTGCCGGTATATATTCCATAATTTTCATAGGGGTCAGACCCCTTTATATCACAGGGGTCTGACCCCTATGAAAATTCTCTCCTTTTTCTGATTTCTTCTGGTCTTTTCATTATAACTGTGATATCATGTTTGCACAACAAGAAAGGAGGTAATTATGCCGAGAAAACCAAGAATGCCCAGTTCAACGGACATGTATCACATCACGAACCGAGGCATAAATAAAGTCAACATCTTCAATTCAGAAAATGACAAGAAAAAGTTTATGCGTATCTTACAAAAGTCTAGTCAGAAGTATCACGTCGAAATCTATTCCTATTGTGTTATGTCTAATCATTTCCATCTGCTTCTTAGAATTCCCTTCACTGAACTATCAGCCTTTATCCAGCTGTTTTCTACAACATATGCGGTTTATTACAATTCCAAATATAATAAAGTGGGACATGTGTTCCAGGGACGCTATCACAGCGAAACTATCGAAAGTGAAAGGTATTTCTGGTGCTGTATGCGCTATATTCATAACAATCCCTCCAAGGCCTCACTCGTGCCTGCCCCCTCAATGTATAATTTCAGCAGCATGAAAGAATATGTTAAAAAATCAAGATTTCTCATTCATTCCAGAGCTTTCCTTATGTGTATTCAACACTTTCCAAAAACCATTGGTTTTCAGCAATTCCATAACAAACATGACCGTTTTATCTTCATTGACACACCTGAAGAAGTGTTTGAACGGAAAAAGCTTCTCATTGAAAAATGTGCCAAATCTTTCCTGTCAGGAAAAAATCTGCCCTCTGAAGATGCAATTTTCTGGTCGCCTGAACTGAAAAAAGAATTCATAAAATTTGTGTCAGATAATTTGGATGTTTCAAAGGCAGAAATCGGACGATATGTCAAATTTTGAAAGGGGTCAGACCCCTGTGTGCACAGGGGTCTGACCCCTTTCAAATTTCCAATGCCTCAAGCGGTACCAGCTCTCCTTCTTTTCGAGCGTATACCTCCAGCCTGTGGTAATGTACGGGTATCTTTTCTATATCCAATCCCATATATCTGACATAAGTTTCCATCACCAGGTCAGGCTTTAGGTTCTGCTCGCTTCCGGTGGCGAGCAATAGATATATGCTGTTCTCTTTTACCGTGAAATCGTAAATCATCGGTTTTATATCGACTTCTCTCTCGCTGCGTTTCGTCTTCTTCCACACGACTATCTCTTCCTGCTCCATAAAGGAGTCTGCCTGCGCTCTCCATGATTCAGGTATCTTTATAATATCGTCCGATGTCCGGAACGTTTCCGGAAATGTCACTTCATATCCGGCAGCCGCGACGATGGTCATGCCGCTGCTTTTCTTGTCATCTGCTATCCTGACGAAGCCAACGACTTCTATGCCTTCTACCATTACCGAATTAAGCTGCCTGATGGCATCGGCAGCAGCGACAGGCTCCGACAGTTCGATATCGAGATATTCTGCATCGCTTGTGATTCCGATGCCCAGAGGCTGCGCAAACGACATAATCATATGCGGGCTGTAGCCCGATGTAAAAGCTATCGGAATCTCGGCGCGCCGCATCGCTTTCTGGAAATACCGCATCACATCCAGATGGCCGATGAATTTCATCACTCCCGTTTTACGGAATTTAATTCTTGCCTTCAACGCAGACACCTCCTCCCCATCTTGCCGCACCGCAGCCTGAACAGCTCTGGCGGCAGTTCGGGGTCACTTCCCCATTCATGGCACGCCTCCATTCCCGCATAAGAAAGTCTTTTGTAACGCCGATATCAATAAAGTCCCATGGGAACACTTCTTCCATAGTGCGCTCCCTCTGATTGTAAAATGCAATGTCTACATGAGTATGTTCAAATGCCTGCATCCATTTTTCATTGTCAAAATGCTCGCTCCAGGAGTCATACAGGCAGCCAAGCCGGTATGCCTCCTCGATGACAGCAGCAGTCCTGCGGTCACCTCTGGCGAATACGCCTTCCAGTACGGTCACCTCCGCATCGTGCCAGTGATAGCGGAGGCTCTTGCGGTTCAACTGCTCTTGGAACGCATGCTTTACCGTCGCTGCCCTGGAAATGTATTCCTCATTCGTATACATCTTTGCCCACTGGAACGGTGTGAACGGTTTCGGAATAAAGAAAGAAGAACTGGCTGTAATCTGGCATTTCCCACTTCGTTCCTCCTTTGGTATCTCATAATATCTTCTCGCCACCTTATCCGCCAGCACTGCTATCTCTTTCATGTCTTCTTCCGTCTCCGTGGGAAGTCCGAGCATAAAATATAGCTTCACCTTGCTCCATCCACCTTCGAAAGCCTGTCCGGCCCCATTGATGATATCTTCCTCCGTCAGTCCCTTGTTAATTACATTGCGCATCCTCTGGGACCCCGCCTCCGGGGCGAACGTAAGGCTGCTTTTCCGTATATCCTGCACTTTGCTCATGACATCCAGGGAGAAGGCATCGATACGAAGCGACGGCAGGGAGATGTTGATTCCCTTCCCTTTGAACTCATTAATGAGAAATGTCACCAGCTCCTGAAGACAGCTGTAATCACTGGAGCTTAGAGAGCTCAGGGAAATCTCTTCATGTCCGGTACTTTTCAGCATCTTATTGGCATATTCCTTAAGCACCTCCACGTCCCGTTCCCTCGTGGGACGGTAAAGCATGCCTGCCTGGCAGAACCGGCATCCCCGGATGCACCCGCGCTGTATCTCCAGAACGACCCGGTCCTGCGTGGCCTTGATAAATGGTACGACCGGTGCCTCAGGATATGGGATAGCCGTAACATCCATAGCGGCCTGCTTCTTAATCTTCTCCCTGGCATGCACGTTGTTTGGCACAAAAGACGCAATCGTTCCGTCCCCTTTATAGCTGACATCATAAAAGGAAGGGACATATATCCCCTCTATCTCCGCAGCAGCTTCCAGAAATTCCTTCTTTGCCCCGCCTCTTTTCTTGATTTGCTTATATACATCCAAAAGTTCGTCATATACCGTCTCGCCCTCTCCCATATAGAACAGGTCGAAAAATGGGGCCAGAGGCTCCGGATTGTACGTACAGGGGCCGCCGCCGATGACAATAGGGGTGTCTTCTCCCCTGTCCTCCGCCCGGAGCGCCATCTTGCTCAGCTCAAGAATCTGCAGGATATTCGTATAGCACATCTCATACTGAATCGTTATGCCAAGAAAGTCAAAATCCTTGATATTGTCCTGGGACTCCAATGCAAACAGAGGAATCCCTTCTCTTCTCATAATGCCGTCCAAGTCCATCCACGGGGAATATACACGTTCGCACCAGACATCTTCCCTCCGGTTGAACATATCATATAATATCTGAATACCTAGATGAGACATTCCTATTTCGTATACGTCGGGAAAGCACATTGCAAAACGTATATCCACCTTATCCGCGTCTTTAATTACCGAGTTCACCTCGTTGCCGATATAGCGCGCCGGCTTCTCTATTTTTAGCAATATATCATCGCTCAAAGCAAGTTTTCTCATAATATTCCTCTCGTAATTCTGCAGTAATGCATCGTTTTGGAACCGAACATTCCCAGACACAGCCTGCGCTTGAGAGGCGGTTCACAGACCGCCCCTTGACTTCTTTTCTATACATCTGCCTAATGTTTCCAGCATCTGTTCCACTTGGATGGGCTTTGACAGATGTCCGTCCATCCCGCTGGCTATGGACTTTTTCGTATCCTCGTCGAATGCATTGGCCGTAAGCGCTATAATGGCGACTGTACGGGCATCCGTCCTTCCGGAGGTCCGGATACGTCTGGCGGCTTCCAGGCCGTCCATAACCGGCATACGGATATCCATCAGAATCGCGTCAAATTCTCCGGTACCGCTCTCGCAATATCTGTCGTAAGCTTCACGCCCGTCCGCCGCGCAAGTCACTTCAAAGCCGCTCATTTCCAGAATCGACTGTGCAATCTCTCTGTTGAGCTCGTTGTCTTCCGCCAGTAGTATGCAGCGCCCCTGGAAGTCCACGGGCATAACGTTCTCCTTCGGGAGCACCTCCTCCTTCTCACGTGCATAGTCAAAATGTAGCGTGAAGAAAAATTCAGATCCTTCTCCTGCGCAGCTGCATGCCTCCAGCGTACCTCCCATCATCTGTACAAGACGGCTGGAAATCGCCAGTCCTAGACCGGTTCCACCGCTGCGGGCCACCGTGCCGGCATCCGCCTGTTCAAAGGCATTGAATATGCGTGACATGGCTTCCTGCTCGATTCCGATACCGGTATCTTTAACAGAAAAGCGCAGTACGGACTTCGGCGCCCTCTCTATCTCTTCCACCCGCACGGTAATACTCCCCTGTTTGGTAAATTTGACTGCATTTCCGATAATATTGACAAGTACCTGATTCAGCCGGAGGCTGTCAGCATAGATAAGGCGGCCTGCATTGTATCCATTTTCAAAAATCAGCTCCAGATGCTTCTCTTCTGCCTGTGCACGAAACAAAGACTCTAAATCCTGCATCTGCCGCGCAAGATCCATGGGGCTGTAGTTCAGTTCCATCTTGCCGCTTTCGATACGGGACATCTCCAGGATGTCATTGATAAGGCTTAAGAGATAGACGTTGGCAGATTCGATATTGTCCAGACAGTCCATCAGCTTTCCCCTGTCATCCAGAACACTTTTAGCTATCGTAGTCATACCGCTTATGGCATTCATCGGCGTACGGATCTCATGGCTCATCCGTGACAGGAAGTCCGTCTTGGCCCGGCTTACGGCATCTGCCTTCGATTTCATGATGAAGGAAGGGACGATTTTGACCAGCTCCTTCAATAGCTTGCGCTGTTCGGGCGTCCATACATAATCCATCACATCTATTTCAAAGCTCATAGAGCCGACATACTCGCCATAGTTCCAGATGCCTCCGTGGAGGCAGGAGGCGATATGGGAGATGCCTTCTCTTACATTATGATCTGCCAGGCCATCTTCATCATACATATTTGCGCAGATTTCAAATTCTTCATCCGAAGCGTAGAAATCCTGCCCGAGCTGGAGGTCTTTCTTGTCTCTGGCCCACTGGTAGGCAAACCGGTAGCTTAGATACGCACGGTCCGCCTCGATGATGGATACCCGGTCAAAGTGATAGGTCCTCCCGATGCGTGACAGCAGAAGGAATACGGCATCATCCAGATTCTTTGATTTTCCGAGCAGATCCAGTGCAAAAGACACAAGGTCATCGTCCGGCCGTGACGTATCCATCTTTATGTCGTTGACCGGATGTCTGTCGGTATAGATCTGGGTGAGAAATACACCAAGCTCATTGGACGTATCCAGATAGCAGGCAGCCTCTCCCTTGCCGTTCTCTTTGACATACTTCAGCGTACTCTCCGCGCAGCGGTAGAGGGCATTATATTCATCCACAACCTCGGTACTGCACATGCCGACGCTCACAGACAATGTGATGTTCTTCTTGGCATTAATGAGCATGTTCCTCACCTGGGCAGCTATGCGGGGGCCGATTATGGTAGCCTCAGCTTTGCAGCTGTTCTTGAAGAATACCATAAATTCATCGCCTCCGAGACGTATCTGGATATTATCCGGCCCACTTTCGGCTCTCAAAAGCTCCGCCACTTCCTGAAGGACCGCATCTGCGAAAATGCCGCCTTCCGCCTTGTTAATCTGCTTGAAGTCATCCATGTCAAAGAGCATCATGACTCCATGTTCCTCCGGCTTCTTGCTGTCCAGATATTCCTGGACGAGCCGGATGCCGCTCTCTTTATTGTATAGCCCTGTCAGACGGTCGCGGGAACGTGCTTCTTCGAGTGCGTCTTCCATGGATTTCTGCTTTGTTATATCCTCCACGATGCCGATAACGAGTTTGGGTCGACCGTTCTCATCCGATTGTATGACCGACATCGTCTCCCGGCACCAGTAGCCTCCGTTCATGCCCTTGAATTCACAGGAAGCCGTGCTCTCGCCGCTTTGGATACGGCTGTACATCTCGTAGAATGCCGGCCTCGTCCTTTCCTCCACATGTTCCACGGCAAAGCTGTGCGGCATGTCAGCATACCGGGCACGGCAGTGGTAGATTTCACAGGTACGTTCCGGCACGATACATTCTTTCGTCTCAGGATAATAATAGAATTCACATGTGGTCGTATGCTCCAGCGCCAGGTGCAGTATCTCATTGCTTGCCTCCAGCTGCGCGGTCAGACGCTCATTCCGCTTCTCGGCATTCTTCCTTTCGTCGATATCCATATATACGCTCTGGATAACCTCTTCTCCGTCTATGTCGACGATCAGTTCCGCACTTCCGATTACCCAGCAAGGTATACCGCCCTTTTTGAGCAGGCGGTACTCATAGCTGATCTTATCCCCCGGCTGCCTCAGCTTCGTAAGCAGTCCAAGAATATACGCTTTGTCTTCATCTGCTATAAGCCTGTCCGCTCCCCATATCCTGATGGACCAGAATTCTTCCCGCGTATAGCCGAAGATACGTATCGCCTCTCTGTTGGCGCTTTTAAATACAGCCCCCTGGTCCGTCAACCGGTACTGTACAATACCACACATGACAGACTGGAACAGCCGGTTATAATAATCTGTCTGTCTCTTCGGCTCTATCCTGCCGTCTGCTTCACCTGGCTTCATCCATCCGCCTCTCTTTCCCGCAAAGCCAGCAGCTATGAAGAAAGCTCCCGGTTCATTGTCCGTAATCTATACTTATTGAACTACTAATGTTCAATAAGGTATATCTAAAATGATAGCACATCTGCCTGGGAAACTCAATGCACATGTCGCCCCTGCGCTCCCCGGCTTATGCCATTCTCCATATATTCTCAGCCGCCGGTCATGCATGTTCGGCAGATGCGTTTTTCCGGTTGAATACCTCTCTGTCCAGCGCCTTGTTCTGGTGTGCGACTATCGTGGTACATACCGCATCGCCAGTGATATTGACGGCAGTCCTCGTCATGTCCAGAATCCGGTCGATACCCATGATAAGGCCGATAGCCTCCACAGGCAGCCCGACAGAGTTGAACACCATCGTGAGGGTGACGAGGCCGACGCTTGGAACTCCCGCTGTCCCTATGGATGCCAGCGTGGCTGTCCCGATGACGGTGATATAATCCATCAGCTCAAGATGGATGCCGAATGCCTGTGCCGCGAATACGACCGCGACGCCCTGCATGATTGCCGTACCATCCATATTGATTGTGGCGCCGAGCGGTATGGTAAAGGAAGATATTCTTTTGGACACCCCCATCTTCTTTGCAAGCGTGTCAATGGACAGCGGTATCGTCGCATTCGACGTAGCTGTTGAGAATGCAAAAGCCATGACAGGGAAAAAGTGTTTGATGAACTTAAGCGGATTCAATCCTGTAAACAGCTTTAACAGTCCCAGATAGACGACGAAGCACTGTACTGCCAGTGCAATCAGCACCCCTATCATATATTTTCCAAGAGGTACGAAAGCCGAGAATCCGATACCGGCAAACGTCTTGGAAATGAGGCAGAATACACCGATTGGCGCAAAGCTCATAACCATCATCGTCATCTCCATCATGATATCATTGAACTGGCTGAAGAAATTGCTCACCGTCTCGGTCCGTTCTCCCAGTTTTGCAAGTATGATGCCGATGATGAGGGCAAATACGATTATCTGCAGCATGCTGCCGCTTGCCAGCGCGTTCACCGGATTATCCGGTATGATGTTGAGCAGCGTATCTGTCAGAGATGACGCTTCCGCGCTGCCCACATCCGCCGCGCCTGCCTGTATCTTGGACATATCAAGGCCTCGTCCCGGATTGATGATATTTCCTACAGACAATGCTACCGTTATGGCAAGGGCTGTCGTACAGAGATAGAACACAAGTGTGCGCACCCCTACAGTGCCCAATTTTTTCGTATCGCCGATGGACATGCTCCCGCACACCAGGGAACAGAATACGAGCGGTACGACGAGCATCTTCATAAGCCGGATGAATCCCTGGCCGATGACATGCAGGACGCCGTCCACTATGATATCGTCTTTTACTGAGCTGGCAGGAACCACGTAGCATAAGACGATGCCAAATATAGCTCCTGCAATCAACGCGATGAAAATCTTTGTCGTAAGTCCCAGCTTTTTCTTCTCCCCTTTTCTCTCCATACCCATCTATCCGATTCCTCCTTTGTTCTTCCACTCTTCCATATATTCCTCCAGAGATGCTCTCCAGCCTGGCATCTCATATACGTCTATGATTCTAAGTATAAAGTTGTCCAGTACAGCGTAGGCCGGACGCACGGAAGACAGTTCTGATTCCCGCGTCGGCACCGGCTTAAGTTCCGCTTCCAGGCCTGCCAGCTTCAGGATTTCCTTTGCAAACTCATAACGGCTGCAGGTTCCTTTGCATGTGGCATGGTATGTGCCGTATTCATTCGTCTGAATCAGATGAAGGATAATCCTGCCCAGATCCCGTGCGCTCGTCGGCGAACCGAACTGATCGGAAGCCACAGAAATCTCTCTCTGGCTTTTGGCCTTCTTAAGCACGCTGTTTACAAAGTTTTCGCCTCTGCCGTATACCCAGTTGCTGCGCACGATAAAATGCTTGTGCGTGAACTCTTTCACATAGTTCTCCCCGGCTCTTTTAGACCGTCCGTACACGGTGAGTGGATTCGTGTCATCAAACTCCGAATACGGCGTCGTGCTCAGACCGTCGAACACATCATCTGTGGACAGCTGCACGATCTTTGCCCCTGTCTTTCTTGCAACGATGCTTAAGTTCCTGGCCCCGAGCGCATTTACCCTGTAGGCAAGTTCCGGCTGTTCTTCGCACAGCCCGGTATCTGTAACCGCCGCACCGTTTATAATCACATCCGGCCGGTTAATCTCGCCGAACCCGATTACCTCGTCGGTATGCGTAATATCAAGTTCTTCCTTATCTGTGTTGAACACTTCCGCTTCCAGCGGATCCAGCACTTCGTTAAGCGCGGTTCCAAGCTGACCTCCCGCACCTACAATCCATATTTTAACCATATTCTATCCTCCTGCATCTTACTCCTGTACCATAAGAAAAGCGTTGATCAAGTACAATCAACGCTTTACATTCTGCTTTTCTATTATATCAATAGTTGACGCCAGTGTCAACAAACGTGCCGCCACTGGGCTTTCCATCATTTACCTTAGAGATTCTTCCATACTTCCGCCACATCCATATCCGTCGTTATCTCCTGGATGACCCTGTCGCTGTTCACATGTTTTACCTCGATTCCGTTATTCTCCATAGCGACGAAAGCCGCGAACAGCATAAAGCACAGGAATACCCTTATTCCGAACGTGCTGACGGCACCGGTGTCCTCTTCCCCGTACAATTTGTGGTAGGCAGCGCCATATCTCGGATGCACGGCCGGAGGTCCCTTTCGGTCGCTGTACAGATAACGCGTCTCATTCAGCAGCTGGCGCCGCCTTTTTTCAGAATTGTTCATATAGCATCCCGTCCTTTCCAGGCAGCTGGCTTTGTACTTAATTTCTGCCTGGAATATTATATGCGGCATATATGCTGTTTCATTCCCGTTTTAGCGGTCTGCAAGTTCCTTGACGATATCTTCCCAGCTGATTCCCCTCTCTACCATAAGCACCATGGCATGATACAGGAAATCCGCCATCTCATATTTGACTTCTTCAGGATTCGGATTCTTGGCGGCAATGACAATCTCTGTCGCCTCTTCGCCTACTTTCTTTAATATCTTGTCAATCCCTTTGTCGAACAGATAATTCGTATAAGAGCCCTCCTTTGGATTTTCGCGTCTGTCCTGGATGGTACCATACACCGATTCGAATACCTGCAGCGGATTCGTCTCATCATAGTCACTTCCTACAAGAGGCTGGAAGAAGCAGGTCGGATTGCCCGTATGGCAGGCTGCACCCACCTGGTCTACCTTGGCAAGCAGCGTGTCATAGTCACAGTCTATCGTCAGTGATTTCACATACTGGAAATGGCCGCTTGTCTCGCCCTTCGTCCAGAGCTGTTCCCTGCTTCTGCTATAGTAGGTCATCTTGCCGGTCTTGATGGTACGGTAGAATGCCTCATCGTTCATATAGGCGAGCATCAGCACCTCCTGGGTCTTATAGTGCTGGACGACGACGGGTACGAGCCCTTGTTCATTCGTCTTGAACTGTGAGAATTCCATCATGCTTTCAAAGGAAGTCATCTTGATCTCTTCCTGGCCGCACTTCTCCTTGAAGTCTACAAAATCCATATCCGTCTGGCTGACGAATCTGCCCGACAGCCCTTTTACGCCCGGGCACTTAAGAATCTTGAACAGCTCAGGCTCCTCCATCGTGTCTGTGACGACCACGCACGGGACGTCTGTGACATTCATGACCGAATTCAGATCGAGCCTGTGCATGAATACGATCTCGCTGCTGTAGTCCTGAATAAGATGCTGGTGCTTGAACAAAGCGTCAAAGTCATTCAGTGATACTGCAATCTTCTCCTTTCCAAAACGTCTGGCGGCATCATCAATCAGCTTTACGCTGTCCGTCTTGGAAAAGTTCAGCATCGCCCGCTTGGCTCCCGCGTATAAGATCTTCTTAATATCCTCCTGCCGCCGGATATTGCCTCCTGCCACCATCGGTATACGGATGACCCGGTTCATCCGTTTCATCAGGTCGATTGCCTCATCATGTTCTTCATCGGCGTCAGACAGGTCGAACACAAGCAGTTCATCCGCCCCGTGGTCACTGTAATATTTAGCAAGTCCGATGACGTCGTCTGCCAGCACCGTTTCATCTGTAAACCATTTTACCGCTTTCCCTCCCCTGATAAAGATACAGGGTATCAATCGTTTATAGCTCATTGTATCTAGTCTCCTTTATAGGCTTCCTTTTGTCGTCCATGCTTCCTTGATCCGCGGCTCTTCCATGGTTGCCATATCGAGCGCTTTCCCAAAGCTTTTGAACATGGCTTCCGCCATGTGGTGGCTGTTGCCGCCATCGAGTATCTTCAGATGGATATTCATCATGGCACTGTAAGACACGGCATAGAAGAACTCACGTACCATCTCTGTGTCCAGGCCGCCTATCCGCTCTGTAGCAAACAACGCATCATATCCAAGGTAAGGGCGTCCGGACAAGTCTACTGCGCAGAGGGCCAGCGTCTCGTCCATGGGAAGTATGAAATGGCCGTATCTTCTGATGCCTGCCTTGTCTCCTGCCGCCTGTGCTATCGCCTGCCCCAATACGATTCCCGTGTCCTCTACGGTGTGATGGCAGTCCACGTGTATATCGCCTTCGGCCTTTACGGTCAGGTCAAATAATCCATGCCGCGCGAATCCATCCAGCATATGGTCGAAGAATCCTATGCCGGTGCTGATATCGTTCTGTCCACTTCCATCCAAAGTAAGCCTCACGGCAATATCTGTCTCTTTTGTCTTTCTCGTACATAGGGCTGTCCGTTCCATCCTCTTATCCTCCTTATCCCTCTTCAAAACGCACTTTAATAGAATTGGCGTGGGCGGTCAGCTGCTCCGCTTCCGCAAATGCCTCGATATCTGTATGAATCTCCTCCAGCGCCTCTCTGGAGTAGCCGATGATGCTGGATTTTTTGATGAAATCATCCACAGACAGCGGCGAGAAGAACTTTGCCGTCCCATTGGTGGGCAGCACATGATTCGGGCCTGCAAAGTAGTCGCCCAGCGGTTCGCTTGCATATTCCCCTATAAAGATAGCACCGGCATTCCTTATTTTCGTCATGATATGATATGGGTCTTTCGTCATAATCTCAAGATGTTCAGACGCGATATCATTAGCAATGTCTATAACATCCTCCATCGTTTCGGCCACGAGGATATAGCCGTAGTTCTCTAATGACTTCTTTATAATCTCGGACCGGGACAGCTCTTCGGCAAATGCATCTGCCTGGGCAGATACATCTCTGGCCAGCTTTTCGCTTGTCGTCACAAGTATCGAAGATGCCAGTTCATCGTGTTCCGCCTGGGACAGGAGGTCGGCTGCCACATATCTTGGGTTTGCCGTCTCATCCGCCACTACGAGAATCTCGCTCGGCCCTGCTATTGCGTCTATGCTCACGTGGCCGTATACCGCTTTTTTGGCAAGGGCCACATATATATTCCCAGGCCCTACGATCTTGTCTACCTTCGGTATGCTCTCCGTCCCGTATGCCAGCGCGCCGACCGCCTGTGCGCCGCCCGCTTTATAGACCGAGTCTGCACCTGCTTCTAACGCGGCGACAAGCGTATTGGGGTTCACCTTCCCGTCCTTTCCAGGTGGCGTCACCATGATAATCTCCCCGACTCCGGCTACTTTAGCCGGCACGATGTTCATAAGCACGGAAGAAGGGTACACAGCCTTCCCCCCGGGTACGTACACGCCGACCCGGTTAAGGGGCGTGACTTTCTGTCCGAGGATCGTGCCGTCAGGCCTGCTGTCAAACCAGCTGTACTGGCGCTGCTTTTCATGATAGGTGCGGATATTCACAAGAGCCTTCCTGATTATGGAGAGTAGCGACAGATCCACCTGCTCATAGGCTTCCTTAAACTCTTCTTCCGTCACTTTCACATTCCCGGCACTGATATCCGCCCCATCAAATTTCTTCGTATAATGGAATAGCGCTTCGTCTCTTTCCGCTTTTATCTTATCCAGAATCTCCGCCACGCCCTGTTCGTATCCGGCGTAATTGTTCGGACTCCGTTTCAGGAGGTCTTCCAGGACATTCTGCTTTGTCTCCTTGTCTAACCGTAGTATCCTCATTATAACCTGTCCTCTCTTATCTCTCAATCCATTACTGTCATAGCCGCGCGCAGCTTTGTCAGAAGCGTCTTTATCCTCGTGCTTTCCATACGCATGCTTACCGGGTTCACTATCATCCTGGCAGAAAGCGGGCAGACCTCTTCCAGCACTTCCAGACCGTTTTCCTTCAATGTCGAGCCAGTCTCCACAATGTCCACTATCACTTCTGAAAGCCCCACGATAGGCGCCAGCTCAATGGAGCCGTTCAGTTTGATTATCTCCACGGTCTGATGCTTCGTATTATAAAAGTAGTCTTTTGCTATATTCGGATATTTGGTGGCAACCCTTATGAGCTCGTGATGCTGGAGAAGGGGGGCAGCCTCCTTATACCCGCAGACGCACATGCTGCACCTGCCATAGCCAAGGTCCAGCACCTCGTGTACCTTGCGCCGTTCTTCCAGTATCGTATCCTTCCCTGCCACACCGATATCCGCCGCTCCATACTCTACATACGTGGGGACATCCGGCCCTTTTGCAAGAAAGAACTTAAGTTTTAGTTCTTCGTTCGTAAATATCAGCTTTCTGGAATCCTTATCTTTCATCTCTTCACAAGTGATTCCTATCTTTTCAAAAAGCTCCAGCGTCTGCTTTGCCAGGCGCCCCTTCCCAAGGGCAAATGTCAGATATCTCATAGTTCAGCTCCTGTCTCTTGAGGCAATCACTTTGTGCTCTCCCGTCACCAGGTTTATCATCGTGATTTCCCCATTTTTATTGATGTAAATCAGATTTCCTGCATAATACTCTTTGCCGTATTCGATATAGTCTTCTATGAGCTTGCCTTTGGACTTCTTGACAAGTTCTGTGTTTTTGGCCTTTTTTCTGAAATCTCTGGCCAGTACGAGCGCTTCTTTCAGCCGCTCCTCATCATATACGATCAGTGTGTTTTTTCTTGTATATACGATGCGCACCTTCTGCCTTGCAAGTGCGTTCATCAGTTCATCGATGACGATGACGAAACCGATCGAAGCAGACTCTTTTCCGAATTTTTCAAGAAGACGGTCGTACCTCCCCCCTTTGACAAAGGCATCTCCGGTACCAAATGTATAGCCCCGGAAGATGATGCCGGTGTAGTACCCATAAGTACCACTCATGCTCAGATCAAACGTCACATATTCTTCTGCTCCATATATCTTAAGAACGTCATAAATCTTCTCCAGACGTTTGATTGCCATGATGCCTTTGGAATTCGGAGCGATATTCCTCGCCCTGGCAAGTATCTCCACACCGCCGACAAGTTCATCCAGAGCCGCAAACGCTTCCTTGGAACTTCTTTTTACATGGATACTGTCCAGGAATTCTTCCACCCCGAAGTAGTTCCGGTTGTTGATAAGCTCCCGGACCCGTTCTTCCGCTTCTTCGTCCAGATCGGCATCTTCTATCAGGCTCTGGAAGTAATCTACATTACCTACATTAAGCTGGAACTCTTTCAGCCCGATGGAGGTGAGGCATTCGATGACAAGTGCCAGCATCTCCGCATCTGCCTCTGCCGAGTCATCGCCCATCAGTTCCGCGCCCATCTGCGTATTTTCACGGAGCCGTCCCTGATAGCTGGAATGGTTGATGAACGTATTGCCGGTATAGCAGAGACGGATTGGAAGCTGTTCATCGCCGTAGAGCGTTGCTGCCGCTCTGGCGACAGACGGAGTGATATCCGGCCGCAGAACAAGCGTATTGCCGTCCTTGTCAAAAAATTTGTACAGATCTTTCGAGGGAATCGTGCCAATCTCCTTCCGAAACACGTCAAAGTATTCAAAGGTAGGTGTCTGTATGTCATGATACCCATAGAGATGGAATACTTTTGCCAGCCTGCTCTCCAGTGCCAGCTTCCTCCCGCATTCCACATTATATATATCCCGGACCCCTTCCGGCGTGTGTAGTAATTTCTTCATATCTCCTCCTGCTGTGTCCTGTTGTGTCATAATACGGAGCACCACTTTAGCGTGCTACCATGTTAAATTCCTTACTGCATTATACGCATTTTCTTATTCTTTGTCAAGCTGCTCCCTCAGCTCCAGATCCAGATTCACCGCATCCAGATAAGGAACGTAGCAGCCATTCTTCAGTTCCATCAGAAAACGCGGATCCAGTTCATCAAACCGAAAGCTTTTCCTGCCTCCGTCCTCCGCCCGCTTCCAGAAGGCAAGCATCTCATCATATCGCATATAATACAGAATATTTCTGGCTGAAAAATAGATGATCAGAAAGGACAGCCCCCCCTGCTTTTCATAACCGCCCATAAATGTCACCTGATGCCGGTGGATGTTCTGAAGGGGGAAGGTATCCGCGACACACTCTTTTGCATCGAAGCAGACTGGTATCCCCTGTACCGCACCGATATAGTCTACCGTACTGCGCTGGTCAAAGTAGGCAAGCGTAATCTGTCGGTGTTCCTTATCCATCTTCACCGGCGTAATCGGTGTCGGAATCTTCTGTATGAGCGCCAGTCCCATCTCCTGATACCGCTCATTTGTCCGGTTGATCAAGTCTTCTAACGTAGAACCTCTAAGGCCTCTTGAGTTCCATGTTCCCATGCTGTCTCCTTTATCACTTTCTGAAATATATCCGGCACCGGAGCCCGGAATCTTCTGTCTGACAATGCCGACAATTCCCCTTCCATGTGTGGAAGGACGAGCTCATATGAGTGGAGCAGCTGTGACGTGACGCCATACAACTGTCTGAACCGGTCATTCACCGCTCTGTCTCCGTACTTGTAATCTCCACACAGCGGGTGGGATACGTAGGCCAGATGCGCCCGTATCTGATGGGTGCGGCCTGTGATCAGATGCACTTTCAGGAGGGTAAGCGCCCCGCTGTAAGCCAGGGGGGTGTACTCTGTCTCTATGGGAACCGCCTTGCCGCCGTACCGTTCCTGTACGATCTCCACTTCGTTCGTCTTGTCATTCTTGATAAGGAACCCTTTGATATGCGAAGGCCTGTCCACCTTCCCCTTCACGATACAGAGATAGTATTTGCGCAGGTTCCTGTCCCGGAACATGCTGCTGAACGCCTGAAGCCCTGCCAGCGTTTTCCCGGCCACTACGAGCCCGCTCGTGTTGCGGTCCAGCCGGTTGCATATGGACGGGTGGAAGGTCTGCAGCTCCTCCTTCGTAAGCTGGCCGCTGTCAAGCAGATAAGATATCACCTGCTCGACGAGCGAGACATCTGTCTTCTCCGCCTTCTGCGACAGCATGCCGGCCGGCTTGTTGACGAGGAGGATATGCCTGTCCTCGTAGATGATATCAAGACGGATCTTCTGGCCTGCTTCTATAACAGGGACAGGAATCCCGGCAAACTTTTCAACCGTCTCATCCGAAAGGAAGAGCCTCACCTCATCTCCGGCGTGAAGCTTTTCACTGCCGGCGGCCCTGGCGCCGTTCAGCGTTATATTTTTCTTGCGGAGCATCTTATAGATGAAGCTCCCCGGCGCGCCGCTCAGGTATTTCTTCAGAAATTTATCGAGCCGCTGCTCTGATTCGTTTGGCTTTATTATGATATTCTTCATAGTGGTTCTGTTTAGGAATAATCCTTTCCGCGTTAAAATCTACATAGAAGTGCTTAGTATGGCGCTGCGTATCCTTTGTTCCAAATCCTTGCTGTCAGGCCTGTCGATGGCGGCGATGCTGTTCATCCCTTCCGCCCTGGTAATAAATGCCACATAGTCGCTGAATATCTTGACCGCCACCTTTTCTATGTGGTTCTGGCGCAGCGTCTCTTTTATATGCATTGCCGCCTTGGCCGCATCCGTCTTCGGGTTGGAAGCATATCCGCAGACCGTATTGCCTGAGATGACAATCGCATCCACCGGCATTATCTTCTCCTTGCTTGTGATGACCATATCATAAGCGGTCGTCAGCAGCGCTGCTTTTTCTTCTGTCTCTTTATATTTTTCGGAATCTATGGCTTTATACGGCGCGATCGCTATAAATTCAACCAGCATCTTCGAAGCCGGCAGACACCCAAGCACGGCAACCGCAGTCAGCAGATTCAGCTTCGTTCCCGTCTGGAAGTATCCAAGCAGCAGCAGAGCCGCCACGATTGCAAACTCCACAATCGTAAACATGAGCAGCTTCTGCTTCTGTGCTTTGATATATCCCGGCTGGCCTTTTTGTATCTTCATCGTATTCTTTCGTCTCCCTTATTCTGCTTTTTGCTGTCTGCCCTCATCAGCCGGATAACAAGCCTGTCAGGAAGCAGCCTGGCTGCAATCCTGGCTGCCTTCATAGCCGCTCCGTACACGGACGTCTCCCGTCTGTTCGCCGCGTCGGCAAGTGCTTTGTGTGCCACTTCCACGGGTCCGGACATAAATTTCCATTTCAAGCTGTCGCCGGTATTCCCCGCCCGCTCGAAAAAGGCCGTATCTACCGGACCAGGACATACCACAGTCGTTATGATTCCTCTGCTTTTCAATTCGCCGCCCAACCCTCTTGCAAAGCTGTATACATAAGATTTGGTAGCCGCATAGACGGCAAAGCCGGGCTGCGGAGCAAACGCTGCCGCAGAGGCCATCTGGATTATCCGGCTGCCTTTTGACATATATGGGATGCACAGGAGCGTCATCTTTGTCAAAGCCCTGCAGTTCAGATCAATCATGCCGGCCTGTGCAGGCACGTCGATATCGATTGCGTCGCCTATGGCACCGTATCCGGCGGCATTGACCAGCATACGTATGTCGGCTGACTGCCGTTCCAGTTCTTTTTTGATTCTATCGTATATATAATCCCGCGTCAAATCTCCGTCAAAAATACGCACAGGAAGAGGAAGCTCTTTAGCGAGCTCTTTCAGCTTATCCGTGCTTCTCGCGGCCAGCCATATCTCATCCAGCTTCCGGTACAGCTTCGGTATCTGTCTTGCAAATTCCCGGCCTAGACCGGAGGATGCACCTGTAATTAATGCAATTTTCATTGTTCTGCCTCCTATCCTGTTTTCTTTTTCTTATGGACATTACGAATGGTCTTTTTCTTTCTCGGCGTCCTGTTGTCCTGGCTTTTTCGTCCGCCCTCCGATGGAAAGGATTTCCCTCCATTAGGATGGCGCGGCCTTATCAGGCAGCGTCTGTCGTAACCTACCAGATCCATGCGTCCTGCTGTCTTAAGTGCCTCAAGGACGAGATCGTAGTTCTTCGGGTTCCGGTATTGGATCAAGGCCCGCTGCATCGCCTTCTCATGAGGATTCTTTGGCACATATACCGGTTTCATATCTCTCGGATCCACCCCGGTATAATACATACACGTGGCTATGGTAGACGGCGTCGGATAGAAATCCTGCACCTGTTCCGGCATATATCCTTGATCTCTCAGATATTCCGCCAGCTCCACGGCCTCTTTCATCGTAGAACCGGGGTGAGAGGACATGAGATACGGGACGAGGTACTGCTCTTTGCCTATTTCTTCATTTATCTTATTATATTTCCTGACGAACGCCTGGTACACGCTGTTCTCCGGCTTTCCCATCCTTGTCAGCACCGCGTCCGCTACATGTTCCGGAGCTACCTTCAGCTGCCCGCTGACATGGTGTCGGCACAGTTCCCGGAAGAAGGTGTCGTCCCTATCAGCCATTACATAATCGAAACGGATACCGGAGCGGATGAACACCTTCTTAACCCCCGGCAGTTCTCTCAGCTTTCTGAGCAGTACGGTATAGTCCTTATGGTCCACGTTCAGGTTGCCGCACGGCTTCGGAAACAGGCACTGCCTCTCCTTGCATACGCCGGATTCGAGCTGTCTGCTGCAGGAAGGGTGCCGAAAGTTCGCCGTAGGCCCGCCCACATCATGTATATATCCTTTAAAATCCTCTTCCCATATGAACCGGCCTGCCTCTGCCAGAAGCGACTCATGGCTTCGGACTTGCATTATCCTGCCCTGATGAAACGTCAGCGCGCAGAAATTGCAGCCCCCGAAGCACCCCCGGTTGCTCACCAGGCTGAATCTGACTTCCGATATAGCGGGTACTCCTCCGTCTTTTTCATAGACCGGATGGTAGGTCCTCATATAGGGATAGCTGTATACGCGGTCCATCTCCGGCGTGGACAATGGCCTGGACGGAGGATTCTGCACGACATACAGGTGCTCTCCATAAGGCTCCACAAGCCGTCTGCCTGAATAGGGATCAGTATTGCAATACTGCGTATAGAAGCTCCTGGCATAATTAAGCCTGTCTTGCTTCAGCTCTTCAAAGGATGGAAGGATTTCCGCATCGTACACGCTATCCAGATCTCTGACCTTGCACACCGTACCTGGAATATAGGTGATATCTTTGACATCTATGCCGGCATCGAGCGCTTCTGCTATCTCTATGACAGAGAGCTCGCCCATGCCATATGAGATGAGGTCTGCTCCGGAATCCAGCAGCACGGAACGCTTCAGCTTATCCGACCAGTAATCGTAATGGGCAAGCCTTCTAAGGCTCGCCTCGATTCCCCCTATGATAACCGGCGTCTTCTTATACACCTGCCGGATAAGATTACAATACACGGCGGTAGCATAGTCCGGACGTCTGCCCATCACCCCGCCCGGTGTAAATGCATCCGTCTTCCTCCTCTTCTTTGACACCGAGTAGTGGTTCACCATGGAATCCATATTGCCGGAGGACACGAGAAAGCCCAGTCTCGGTTCTCCAAATACAGTGATACTATTCTTATCTTTCCAGTCCGGCTGTGGTATGACCGCCACCTTATACCCATAAGCCTCGAGCGTTCTTGTTATGATTGCGTGGCCAAAAGACGGATGATCCACGTAAGCGTCCCCGGACACATAGACAAAGTCCGGCCGCTCCCATCCTCTCTCCTCCATATCCTGTCTGCAGATTGGTAAGAATCCTTTTCTCATGTCAATACCTCATAAGTTCCTTTACTGATGTCGTAATAGCTCTGTATGTAATAATCGGCCAGCTCTTTTTTTCTGGCTTCCTGGGGCCTGGAAAAATCATCATCCACCCCGCACACTTTCATTCCCGCCCGTTTGCCTGCCAGTATGCCCATCGGGACATCTTCAAAGACGAGGCAGCGCTGCGGCGGGACATGCATCTCTTCTGCCACGAGCAGGTACACATCCGGGGAAGGCTTCCCCTTTTCCACCTCGCACGCACTATGCACAGAATCGAACAGCGGGCGGATAGAATGGGCATTAAGCGCTGCATCCGCCAGCACGTTGGAGTTGCTGGTGGCAATACCGATTTTCATCCCCTGGGCGCGCATGTCCAGAATGAATTCATGAGCCCCTTCCTTCATATCTACAGAATGGATGTACTTGTCATATGTCATCTCCATCCATTCATCCATGACTTCATCCAGCGTCTGATCAAGACATGGGAAGATATCCAGAAAAAGCTGCGCCACTTCGATATAGCTTTTCCCTTCCATCATCTCATGAAAGTCTTCCGGCTTATCCAGATGATACTTGCGGAGGTAATCATCATCCACGGATGGCCATATCCACATGGAATCCAGAAGCGTACCGTCCATATCGAATATGATTGCCTCCATATCTTTAAGCATGCCTGTCTGTTTCATGTATCTCTCTTAGCTCCTCTTCTGTAAGTCTTCGGTACTCTCCCGGCTGCAGTGATTCGTCGAGGGCAAGGGGGCCCATCCGCTCCCGCTTCAGATAGGTGACTTCCTTACCTCTTGCCAGGAACATACGCTTTACCTGATGATATTTCCCCTCCTGTATGGTAAGCCTTACAGCCGACTTACGTCCACTGGATATGATATCCAGAACAGCCGGCTTGGTCCATTCTTCCAAAGCAGAATTCCCGATATCCATGCCTTCTGCCATGGCACGCACATCTTCTTGCGTAACTTCTCCTTTGACCCGGACATAATACACCTTATCGACATGTCTCTTCGGTGACAGCAGACGGTGGGCAAGCGCCCCGTCATTCGTGATAAGCAGCAGCCCTTCCGTGTCTTTATCAAGCCGGCCGACCGGAAAAAGGTCCTTCCTTCTCTTTTCTTTTATCAGGTCAATGACCGTCGTTTCACTTTGGTCCTCGGTTGCAGACACGACACCGGCCGGCTTGTTCAGCATATAGTATTCATACGCTTCATAATCGATCCGGCTGCCACCGCAGCATACTGCGCTATCCTCGTCCACTTTGTATTCCGGAGATCTGACGACGGCTCCATCTACCGTAATCTTCCCCTTCCGGATATATTTCTTCACTTCCTGCCGTGTTCCGATGCCCATATCCGCCAGATATTTATCAAGCCTTATCATCAGCACAGCCTCCATCCGGGAAGATACTTATTCTTTAGGATTCCTCCTGAGAGCTTGCCCCACCCGAGCGGATAGCCATCCACGCAGATAAGATGCCAGCCTTTGCTTTTGCCTGTCCCCATACCCTCAGTATCGACCGTCTCCCCTTTCAGATATCTGGAAACCCGCTCATCCTTTGCGGAAAGATCTATAGTATGCTCATAGTCTCCTTTTTTCATGTACATAGCCAGTGCCTGGCTTGGTTCGAAGCGATTCTTCTTAAGTTCGCCCATAAGCAGGCCCGTCCTCAGAAAGCGGATTCCTCTCAGGTCTGGAAGCCCTTCCGGCATGTAATAGATACGTTCTCCTCTTATATCTATCCTGGTCCGGTCCAGCTCCCACGATACGTTCTCCATGAACGCTTCCAATTCTGCAGGCAGTTTTATACGGCTTCTCTTGAGGGGTGAGAAGCAGTCCTCCCTGCAAATGCCTCCGTCCTTTCTAAGGAGCGCAAGGTAATGCCCCTCTCCTTTCATATGATGTGGAAAGATACGAACGGTTTTTGCTATTGCGGGATCCTTTGTCTCCGTCAGTTCCGGGCGTCCGGGACGAAACCCTTCATACTGCTCCATATCCACAATCTTGAATTCCGGGCGGTTCTTCAGCAGATATGCCACCGCCTGCTCATTCTCTCGTCCGTCAAACGTACAGGTAGAATACAGCAGCAGTCCTCCAGGTTTCAGCATATCGGCAGCCTGGACGATGATACTTTTCTGGATGCCGCTGAAATATTCCGGCCCGTGCTCTTCCCAAGCTTTAACCATTTTCTTGTCTTTACGGAACATACCTTCCCCGGAACATGGTGCATCGATGAGTATCTTATCAAAATACTCCGAAAAGTATCCGGACAGCTTGCCAGGCTCTTCGCTCAGTATAAGCATATTTCCGATTCCAAAGACTTCGATGTTCTTCAACAGGCCTTTCGCTCTTGAACTGCTGATATCGTTGGCGGCAAGCACGCCGGTATCCATAAGCTTTGCGCCAAGCTCTGTCGCTTTTCCTCCGGGCGCGGCACACAGATCCAGCACCTTGTCCCCCTGTTCTACGGGAAGCCGGCTGGCCGGCGTCATCGCACTTGGTTCCTGCAGGTAATACAAACCTGCAAAATAGTATGGGTGCCTTGACGGGGACACTGCCTCTCCGTCATAGTAGTATCCATTTGAAATCCACGGAATAGGCGTGATGTCAAACGGACATATCCTTTCAAATTCTTCTACCGTAATTTTATTCGTATTGACGCGAAGTCCATAGTATCTTGGCTCATCGTAGCATGCTATATAGTCAGGATACTCGTCTCCAAGCAGTCCCTTCATCTTATCTTCAAATGCACAAGGCAGATTCATGTCGTAATTCCTCCATATGTAGTTACAATTTAAATTATCTGTACATACATAGTTTAGTATAACATATTCGTTATCATAACTCTAGGAATATGAATATTTTAATTTCTTCTTTTCAAGCGACAGAAGGACATAGTATGGATTGACGCTGATCTCCTCGCCCGTCTCATAAGAGTAGATTCCAAAATGCAGGTGCACATCAAACTGTCCGGTCGTTCCTTCCTCACCATATCCGGAATCTCCCATATATCCGATGAACTGCCCCGCCTTTATCTTGTCGCCTTTCTGTATGTTGCCATAGGAGTCGAGATGCGCGTAGTAATAATATGTACCACTATCCGAGGTGATTCCGACGCGGTAACCCCCTTTCTCCAGCCATCCAAGGTTCGTAACCGTCCCGTCTGTCATGCTGAGTACCGGATAAAGTCCTCTCTCATTCTTTACAGCCATGATATCTGTGCCTTCGTGTCCGCTCGTTCCGTTATATTTCCGCTCTGCCATCCATGTGTCTACAAAGGATACGGTCAGCGACTTATCCACAGTGGATTCGGGAATCGGAAAATAACTCGCTTCGTTTTCCACATTTTCAAGCAGATTTCTGCATCCTTTGGAAAGCTTATCCTTATCCCTACGCATAGCGTCAGAGTAAAAATCAGCGCGGTATTCCAGGTTCGCTATCGTCTCTTTTTGCATCCTGTTGATGACTGCACGGTTATATATATGTCCGGTAAGAAGGACGGTAGAGAATGCCGTGATAAACAGGACCAGAAGCATCTTGCCAGGTCTCATACGTTTCATAAAATATCCTTTTTATTTTAATATATGAAAAAAGAGGCCGTCCCAAGACTAATTCTTTGGGACCGCCTCCTGACGCCTGTTCCTGTTTATTTACACTTTGCGAGCACTGCCTGCAGATATTTCCAGGTGCGGGCCGTGGACTCTATGCCGAGGTGCTCATTAAAGGAGTGTACATCCATGATATCCGGTCCGACTGATACACAGTCGAGATCCGGCTTCTTGCCAAGGAAAAGGCCGCATTCCAGTCCTGCGTGCACGGTTGTCACTTCCGGCGCTTTTCCAAACATGTCCTCATATACATCCTCCATGATGCGGCGGAGTTCTGAATCCGGGTTGAACTGCCATGCAGGATATTCGTTAAAGCTCTTCCCTTCGCCTCCTGCTGCTTTTGCACATGTTGCCAGCAGCTCTTTCATCTCCTGCTTTTTGCTCTCCACAGAGCTTCTGGCCAGATATACCGTCTTAACGTGATCGGCTGCCGTCTCTATGATGCCGATGTTCATCGACGTCTCTACAAGGCCTTTTAGCTTTCTGCTGTATCCCTGAACGCCGAACGGGCACATGACAAGATAGGATATGACACGTTCTGTACTGGCCTTGTCACATACGTCTACAGTGGAATCTGCGGATGCATCTGCTTTTACCGCAAGCCCCGGCTCATCTCCCATAAACTCATTATCCCAGACGGCTTTCATTTCTTCTGCCAACGCTTTTACTACAGCGGCATCTTTGTCTGCCACGAGGATTTCCGCAGTGGATTCCATGGCAATCACGTTGTCTTTGGAACCTCCGTTTATCTCTGCCAGAGCTATCTCTATCGTCTGTCCGATGCGGTTTAGAAGTCGTCCCATCATTTTGTGTGCATTGCCGCGCTGCTTATGTATCTCAATTCCTGAGTGTCCGCCCTGGAGGCCGTGGATTTTGAGTGTAATGACTGTACCTGTCTTCTTTTCCCTGTGGATTGGAATGACCGTCTCATAACGGAATCCACCGGCACATCCTGTCGTCAGTATCCCTTCTTCTTCCGAATCGATATTGATCAGCTTCCTCCCCTTCAGTACAGACAAGTCGATAGCCATGGCCCCACCCATGCCTACTTCTTCATCTGTAGTAAATACTGCTTCAATGGGAGGATGGGGTATATCGGTACTGTCCAGAACAGCCATCATCATCGCCACGGCGATACCATCGTCCCCACCTAATGTGGTATCTTTTGCCCTGACGTATCCGTCCTCTACATACAGTTCAAGCCCTTCCCTTGCAAAATCGTGGGAAGACTCCGGCCTTTTCTCACACACCATATCCAGGTGCCCCTGAAGGATGACAGGCTCGCTGTCTTCGTATCCTTTCGTACCTGGTTTTCTGATGATTACGTTGTTTGCATCGTCCTGAAAGACTTCAAGCCCACGCTCCCTGGCAAAGGCTGTACAGTGGTCGCTGATGCGTTTCGTGTCAAATGTGCCGTGCGGAATCTGGCACAGCTCTTCAAAAAATTGAAATACTTTCTTTGGTTCCAGCTGATCTAATACTGCCATATTACTTTAACCTCTCTTCATTAGACTTTTATTTCTATCTTACATTCTGTCACAGTCATCATAAAAAATCAACCATATCCATACAATAAAAAGAAAGATTCTTGAATGGATATCAACACGCATGAAACGTCGATTTTTTAAAGTTCTGATTATAGGTGTGTTCGGTCTGATGCTCGTGTTTCCAAAGCCTGTGTTCAAAGGTGCCAGTGCAGGGATTCTGCTCTGGTTTAACATAGTCCTTCCCACGCTGCTTCCCTTTATCATCCTGTCCAACCTGCTGATTGGAACGAATGCGGCGTCCCTCATTGCCCGTGTTACAGGTCCCCTTTTCTGCCGACTTTTCCGCGTATCCGGATACGGTTCTTATGCAGTGCTTACCGGCTTCATGTGTGGTTATCCGATGGGAAGCAAAGTGACTGCAGATCTGCTGAACGGCGGTTACATATCCAGAGAAGAAGGACGATACCTCCTCTCCTTCTGCAACAATACGAGCCCGATGTTCATTATAAGCTATGTCATCTGGCAGAATCTGAAAGAGGAGCCGCTCACGCTGCCCGCTATCCTCATACTCACGATCTCCCCATGTATCTGCAGCTTCCTGTTCAGACGTTATTACCATATTAGCGGGCATCCTGACGGCCAGGACTTTCATGTCCCTTCCCCGAAAGCATCTTCCGCAGGTGTCGTGGACGACAGTATCATGAACGGCTTTGTGACGATTACCAAGGTAGGCGGCTATATCATGCTGTTTTCCGTACTTATAGCACTTGCGGAACTGATTCCGCTCCATCATCCGGCACTTACGCTTTTTGCCCTTCCGTCGCTGGAAATCACGAACGGAATCCCTATGATTTGCAGAGCCTGTTCTGACCCAGGACTGTGCTTCATCCTCACTATGGGGCTTACTTCCTTCGGGGGATGGTGCTCTGTGGCCCAGACGCGGTGCATGGTGCAGGAAGCCGGGCTCCCCATATTTCCTTACATAATAGAAAAGCTGATTACCGCGGGGGTAACCAGCCTGTTGGCCTGTGGCTATGTCGTTCTATTGTAGCAAATCCTCATCATCCTCTATCTGGAGCTCCTCTACCGGTTCGTCCGGCGCTCCGTACTCTGCTTCCAGCGTCCGCGCAGACTGTTCCGGGACATCCAGCTCGGAGCGGTTGTTGCGTACCATATCGTAACACTCCTGCAGGGAATTGACAAGTCCGTCATATTTTGTCGTGTAGCTGTCCAGCGTATGGCCGATAATGCTCTCCGCATTTGCGAGCAGATCGTCTGTATACTGCATCGCTCCGATACGGATATCGTTGGCATCGCTCGTGGCGTTGTCGAGAATCTCCTGCGCCTGATCCGTGGCTGCAGTTACAATCTCATTCGCCTGTGCATAAGCCTGCTGCATAATCTCATGCTCGCTGACAAGCTCGTTCGTGTGTATCTGCGCCTCCTCAATCATGCTGTCCGCCTTCGCCTGTGCATCGGCAAGAATTGCATCCTTGTTCGCGATAATCTTCTGATACCGCTTAATCTCATCCGGCGTCTTCATGCGGAGTTCTCGCAGAAGCTCGTCCATCTGGTCTTTATTGACTATGATCTTGGACGTTGACAGCGGCTGGAACTTACAGCTGTCAATGTATTCTTCAATTTCTTCAATAATCTGTTCAATACGGCTGCTCATAATTTACACTCTCCTTCTGTTCATTTTCTCTCGCATCGTGTCTGCCACCAGATCCGGCACGAACTGAGAGATATCCCCTCCAAAAGCTGCCACTTCCTTTACGGTGGTAGAACTCAAATATGAATAATCGAGGCCTGTCGTCAGAAAGACGGTCTCTATCTCCGGTTCCAGCTTATGGTTCGTCTGGGACATCTGAAGCTCATATTCAAAATCAGTTATGGCACGCAAACCGCGGACTACCATCGTAGCCTCCATTCTGCGTGCAAATTCCACCAGTAAGCCATCAAACGGTATGATAGTTACATTTGGCATTCCTTTTGTTACTTCTTTTAACATTCTAACACGTTCTTCTGCGGAAAACAACGGGGTTTTTGCTTTATTGTTCAGGACTCCGATGATTAACTCGTCCACCAGTTTTGCGGAACGCTCGATAATATCCAGATGTCCATATGTAACCGGGTCAAAACTGCCCGGGTATACCGCTCTTAACATATCTCTTTCCTCCCTGCCGGTTCTATGAATACATGCTTGTTCGTCTTATATTCTTTCGTTTTAAGAAGCGTAAATCCAAGATCTTCCAGATAATCAAATTCCGTCTCCTTAGAAGCTTCCACGATAATCACGCCTTCATCCGCAAGCAGCTCCGATTCTGCAAGATATCCGAGCACCTTCTTTTCAAGCAGCTTGCCGTAGGGAGGATCCATGAAGATAAAATCAAACTGCTTGTCACCTTCCAGCTTATAAAGCGCCGTCATCACATCAGCGGACATCGTTGCTGCCTTGTGGGCAAGCTCCGTCCTCTTAAGGTTCTCCTTGACGCACGCCATGGCCTTCGGATTCTTCTCCACGAATACAGCCTCCATCGCGCCCCTGCTGAGCGCCTCGATGCCAATCCCTCCGCTTCCCGCAAACAGATCGAGAAAGATGCAGTCATACAGATAGGGAGCGATCATATTAAATAACGTCTCCTTGATCCGGTCCGTCGTAGGTCTCGTATCCATACCGTCGAGCGTCTTAAGTTGTAACCGCTTGGCACTGCCTGCAATGACTCTCATATACACAACCCCTTATACTCGTTATAACATTTCCTGTCTATTATAAAGATTCGACCGAAAAAAGTCAATTGGGGACAGGGATATTTTAATTGGGGACGGGGGAAATTCGAATTTCCCCCGTCCCCAATTAAAATATCCCTGTCCCCAAAGAAAAAAGCACCCAACAGGTGTTATTTCAACCTGTCAAGTGCTTTTTCTAATCATTTAATCTGGTTGTTATTTACCAGCCATCTGTTTTTCTTGCTGCTCGATCATTTTCTTAACCATATAACCACCAACAGAACCATTCTGTCTTGATGTCAGGTCTCCGTTGTAACCCTCTGTTAACGGTACTCCTAATTCGTTTGCAACCTCATATTTGAATTTGTCCAATGCACCCTTTGCTTCAGGTACGGCTGCTCTGTTAGATGAACGACTTGCCATTGTTATACTCCTCCTTTTCGTATCTTATCGAGCATTTGGATGCTCGATAATTGTTTGTAACTTTTTTGTTTTTTGTTACAACGATAGTATATGGAGGATTTATATTATTACACTAGAAGTTCCTTCATATTTTGGCATTTTTTTCATCCATTCATTTTTTGAATCCAAAAGCAGGTCCGCCGCTTCGTTTGCCTTCTGCAGCAGCTTCGCATCCTGGTATACGTCCCCGAGCCTGAAGTCCATCAGGCCGCTCTGGCGTATACCGAACAAGTCTCCCGGTCCGCGCAGCCTCAGGTCTTCGCTGGCAATCTTAAACCCGTCATTTGACTCGTTCAGTATTTCGAGACGCTCCTTCGTCTCCTTAGATCTGGAGGCGCTCATAAAGATACAGTAGGACTGGTGCTTCCCGCGCCCGACACGCCCGCGCAGCTGATGAAGCTGTGCCAGGCCGAAGCGTTCTGCATTTTCCACGAGCATGACAGTGGCATTCGGCACGTCGATTCCGACTTCGATGACCGTCGTGGATACGAGGACCTGAATCTCGTTACTGCCGAACCGTTCCATGATGTCATCTTTTTCCGCCTGTTTCATCTTGCCGTGGAGGCAGGAAACGGACACCTCTTCCCCAAGCTCATCCTGTAGCATCTGGGCATAATCCAGGACATTTTCCACCTCAAGATGTTCGCTCTCCTCCACCATCGGACAGATGACGTAGCACTGCCTCCCATCCTGCACCTGCTTCTTCATGAATGCATACGCCGTCTTACGGTAGCCGGTGTCTACGACGCAGTTCTTGATCGGCAGCCTGTTTGCAGGCAGTTCATCTATCACGGATATATCCAGATCCCCATATAAGATGATGGCAAGGGTTCTCGGTATCGGTGTGGCACTCATGACAAGGATATGCGGCACGCCGCCCTTTCGGGCGAATGCCTCCCGCTGCTTGACCCCGAACCTGTGCTGTTCATCTGTCACGACCAGTGCAAGATTCTTATAGTTCACCTTTTCCTGAATCAATGCATGCGTTCCTACGATAATCTGGACTTCGCCGCTCTCTATCCGTCCATACGCTGCACGTTTTTCTTTCGCGGTCATTGATCCGGTGAGAAGCTCCACGCTTATTGCAGCCCCGTACCGGTCAAATAATTTCGTGATGGATTCGTAGTGCTGCCTGGCGAGCACCTCCGTCGGCGCCATAAGCGCTCCCTGGCAGCCGGAAAAAGCAGTATCCATCAACGCCAGGACCGCCACTATAGTCTTGCCGGAACCCACATCTCCCTGCACGAGACGCGACATGGCCGTACTTCCCGCCATATCTGCCGCAATCTCATCCGCCACCTTCCTCTGCGCACCTGTCAGCTCATAGGGAAGCTGTGAGAGAAATGTCTCTGTCCCGAGAGCTTTCCTGACCGGATAGTGGTTCTGCTCTTTTTCGTTACTGTCTTTCAGCTTTCGCAGCGATAGGATAAATTCCAGAAACTCTTCAAATACGAGCCTTTCTCTTGCATGATAGAACACTTCTTTATCTTCAGGAAAATGTATGCCACGTATGGCATAATTGTACTCGGCAAGTCCATATTTCAGCCTAATCTCGCCCGGCAGCGTCTCTTTAGAGAGGTCCAGTTCCGTAAGTGCCTGCCGCACCGCCTTCATGACGCTGTTATTGGACAGCCCTGCGGTCAGCCCATAGACCGGCTGCAGCGTGTGGAGCTTCTCTTCGTACCTGGCACTCGGGTAGAAGATCTCAGGGTGTTCCATGACGATGCCGCTTTTCCGGTTTACAATCCTGCCCCTCAGCGTTATGACCCCTCCCTTTCCGAGGGTATTGCGCAGGAACGGCATGCGGAACCAGATGACCTTCAGCGTACCGGTGATGTCCTTGACGTAAATCGTCGTGATCTGCATATTCCGGCTGCCGGATACCTGCACCCTGCCAAATATCGCCCCTGTCACCGTCACGACACGCCCTTCTGAAGCCTCGCTGATCGGAATCGGCTCATCATAGACATCATATCCCCGGGGATAGTAGCGTATCAGATCTCCTACCGTAGCAATTCCAAGCCGTCCAAACAGCTTCTCCGTCTTTTCACCTATTCCTTTTAATTCGCTTATTTTTGTCAATTCAACCATAATTGCAATCCTTACTATGCTTTTAGACAGAAAAGAGACAGACCTCTGCATGCACAGGGCGTCTGTCCCCTCTTCCTCTATCTTATTCTACAGCCAGCACGTAATAATATATCGGCTGCCCGCCGAAGTGTGCATCCACATCTACATCCGGATATAATTCCTCTATCTCTTCGGTAAACCGTTCTGCATCTTCTCTCTTCACTTCCTCGCCATAGTAGAGGCTGATCAGTTCGGAATCGTCATCTACAAGCTTGACAAGCATCTCTCGGGTCGTCGCTTCCACTTCCTGGCCTACCGCCAGGATGCCGCCGTCTCCGATTCCCATGATGTCCCCTTCATGAATCTCCTTGTCATCAATGCGGGTATCACGTACGGCATACGTCACCTGCCCTGATTTGACGTTCTTAATCTCTTTCAGCATCGTCTCCTCATTGGCGGCCGCGTCTGCTTCAGGCATAAAGTTGATGACCGCGGTAATCCCCTGCGGAACCGTCTTTGTCGGTATCACTATGATATCTTTGTCCTCAACAAGAGCTTTCGCCTGGTTCGCGGCAAGTACGATATTTTTGTTATTCGGCAGTATGAATACCGTATCCGCGTTCACCTGTTCGATGGCGTTGAGCATATCCTCCGTACTCGGATTCATCGTCTGTCCGCCTTCGATAATATAATCGACGCCAAGCTCTCTGAAAATTTCATTCAGGCCCTCTCCAATGGAAACAGCGATAAAGCCCATCGGCTTCCTGGGCGCGGCATTCTTTTTCGCCGCCTCTTCCTTCTGCTGCTTTGCAAGATTCTCGGCATCCCGGATCAGCTTCTCCTGGTGCTCTTCCCTCATATTGTCTATCTTCATCCGAGACAGCTGTCCATAAGTAAGGGCACGCTGTATCGCCAGTCCCGGGTCATTCGTATGCACATGAATCTTGACGACATCATCGTCAGCCACGCAGACGATAGAATCTCCAATAGAAGACAGATATGTTTTGAACCCGTCCTCATCCTCTTCGGAAAACTCTTTTTCCGTCAGTATGATAAATTCCGTACAATAGCCAAATTTAATATCTTCCGCTTCCTGTGATACCTTTGGCGCAGTCACGGTCACCTTGCCGGGCTCGATAGTGCTGTAGTCGATCTCTTTGCCCTGGAATGCATCATAAGCGCCTCTGATTACCTCCAGAAGGCCTTGTCCGCCGGAATCCACCACGCCGGCCTCCTTTAGCACAGGAAGCATATCCGGCGTCTTCTCCAGCACCTCTTCCGCATGCCTGATCACTGCCGGTATAAAGATTTCCAGATCGTCGGTCTCCTCCGCCATCTCTGCCGCCTTGTCGGCAATACCGCTTGCGACCGTAAGGATGGTTCCCTCTTTTGGCTTCATGACCGCCTTATATGCCGTATCTCTCGCCCTTGCACATGCCGCGGCAAGTCCAAGCGCGTCTATTTCTTTTTCTTCACGGATAGACTTGGTAAACCCGCGCAGAAGCTGTGACAGGATGACACCTGAATTCCCTCTCGCCCCACGCAGGGAGCCGGAAGAGATTGCCTTAGCAAGGTCTGCCATATCTGGTTTCTCAAGTGCAGTCACTTCCCTCGCAGCAGACATGATCGTAAGGGACATGTTCGTCCCGGTGTCTCCGTCCGGTACCGGAAATACGTTCAGTTCATTGATATATTCTTTCTTCGCCTCAATATTCTGTGCTCCAGCCAGAAACATCCTGGCAAGCATATCCACATTAATAGTTTTTGTAGCCACTTCTTATGTTCCTCCTTAACTAATCGATGACTCTGACGCCTTCAATGTAGATATTGATCGTATCTACCGGCATTCCGGAAAACTCTTCCACCTTATATTTTACATTGCTGATAAGATTTTCCGTCACGGCTGAAATACTTACCCCATAAGCGACAATAATATGGAAGCTGAGCGTAATATGATTCTCTTCTGATATGCTCACCTGGATACCGTGTGTCAGGCTTTCCTTCTTCAGAAGATGGACAAAGCCATCTTTCATATTGACTGCAGCCATCCCTACGATTCCAAAACACTCCACAGCCACGGTCCCTGCATACTTCGCAAGCACTTCAGGATCGATGGTGATGATACCAAGATCCGTACTCATACATCCCTTCATATTAAAAACCTCCAATTCTCTAAATTGAAAATGCAATATACAAGCTTAACAAAAATATTATACTATTAATTCCCTTATTTTACAAATAAAAAACCCAGATTCCACAAGAAATCTGAGTTTTAACTTTCATTACGCACGTTCAACTCTGCCTGATTTCAAACAAGAAGTACAAACATACATTTTCTTTGTAGCTCCGTTTGCTGTTTTAACACGAACTGATTTCACGTTTGATTTCCACATCTTTGGTGATTTTCTATGAGAGTGGCTTACGTTGTTTCCAAAGTGAGCACCCTTTTCACAAATAGCACATTTTGCCATGACTGCACCTCCTAACGCTCATAATAAGTCCTTTTCCGAACTCGCAACACTGATTATTTTACCAGATGTATACAAGAAAAGCAAGTACTTATTTTGATTTTCTGCATATTATTTTTTCAATTTATCCAGCATCTGCGGATTGCGCTGCAGCACGTACAACAGCATCGGAAGCAGGCTCACGACAGAGACGAACAGCGTGAAGAAGCTGTATATCCCGGGGAAGCCCCAGTAACGGAACTGGGTAAACAAGGTAACCACTCCCGTCAGCAGCGTAATGCCGAATATGATGATGACTGCGGCAAGCAGTACGATATCGTACCGCTTTCCCGCAAGTTCCATAACGAGGCATCCAGCCGCGGCCAGTGCCGCAAGCGCCAGTATGACAGAACAGAAATTGTCAAATGCCGAATAATAATCCCATATCCAGGAATAGCTCGTATACGGCGTGATTCCGGACACACGTATGCCGGACAGGAACAGCAGGCCAAAATAGGGAATCAGAGGAACGATCTCGTACTGCCTGTATTCCCGCCTGTCCAGAAAGCATAATACGCCAAACACAGCGATACACAGAGCCGGAAGCATATATTCTATCATGGAGAACATGGTGAAGAATTCAGCACCGCTCCAGAGTCTGTCTATCACGAGCAGAACTACAGCCACAGCCGCCACGATTGCGGTCAGCCGCCCTCCGGGCAAGGAACCCAATATGTCGGCACCGGCCTGTCTGCCCCCCTGGGTGCTGCCGGCGTAAGCTGCTTGGCCGGAATAGGCCTGTGATCCGGCATGGCCGGCATCTGCCGCGCGTTCATTCCTAGCCCCGCACTGGGGACAGAACCGGTCCGTCACATACATCTTCTCCCCGCATCTTGCACAGAAGCAGCCAGTCTTGTCTTCTTTCTTGTTATCCACCGTGCCCGCAGACGCGCCGTATGGCGTCTCCTTATGGGCTGTCCCGCCGTACGGAGGAGGTGTTGGCCCGCCGTTCTGACGGTTATATGCATCAGCAATAAGATTGGCATTCTTGATAAGCACGTTGAACGATAGGAAGCTGCCCACGAAGCAGATCAGGCAGCCGACGAGATACCACATCAGGAATTCTCCTCCGCCTTCCGCTATTGCAACTCCATATCTCGGTCCTGCCTTTCTGAGACGGTTGGCCTGCTTATAGAACCAGTACAGCCCATATATGCCGCACGTGATGACGGACAGAAGAAGCACCAGTATATAGTTCATGCTCTCTTCCCCATCTCCCCGGCACATCGCATTGACATCTTCCGTATAGGAATACCAGAAGAATATGCTGTATATGCCACATGTCAAGAATGTCAAAATAATATATGTAGCCAGACTTCTTTGCTTTATCATATGTTTTACCCTCGTATTTCTCTCATTATTTTAAATATCAGCCCGTCATCCAGGTCTATCTTAATGATACCGTCCGCCTGAAAGGCGATGCGGTATACATATACCGCCAGCAGCAGAATGAGAAGCAGGCCTCCCAATACTCTGGCCGTCTTCTTTCCCATTCTGAACCGTTTTGGCAGCACATCCTTGTGAAGGATATACCAGATGGCGAATCCGGTCGGCAGAAGGAGCGGATGATAAGAGAAGGAAGCCCTGAAGTCAAGGCTCACCATGCTCTTGAACGCCCTTGTCATCCCACAGCACGGGCAGGGGATACCAAACAGATACTCCAGCGGACACCTCCAGACAAAAAGGAGGAGCACAAGCAGACCGCTGATTATTACAAGGTGACGGACAATAATCTTTCTCTTCATCACTACCGTACTTTCGTCCCGCACTGGTTGCAGAATACCATATCCTCCGACAATGTATTCCCGCACTTCGGACACTCATTATTGACAGGGGCAGGGGCATCGGCAATCCTGTTGTCTCTATACTTAAGTTCTTCCTTAAGCTGCGTTATGAGCGTTTCCTTTTCTTTCAGCTCCTGTTCCAGCGTATGTATGCGCGCTTCCTTCTCAGCCAGATCTTTTCGCTGCTTGTCCGTTTCGTTTTTTACATATGCCCGGATTCCGCCAAGCAGGCCTTCCAGCCCGTCCTTACACGCCGCGGCCTCTTCTGTCTGTACGCCTGCCCTTTCCACTTCCGGCAGACTGCCCATTTTTGCTCCGCAGTAGGTACAGAACACGGAACCTTCCCGCAGCTCGCTGCCACATTTTAAACATTTCATCATCTGCATTCCCTCCTGTTCATTCTTATGTATGTCAAGAAACATAAAAAGTGCAGTTTCTGCCATGACAGCATCGCCGCACTCTCTAAGACGCTATTCTTTGCCGCAAAACAATTCATACCCCACCAGCGCACATATTATGGCACATATCAACTCTATCAACGGATGCCTGACAAGTATTGTAAATATCATACCTACTGCCAGACACAGCAGGGCGAATCCCACTACTCGTTTCATTCACTAACCTCTGCACCAATTCTCACTATATTATATGCACGCTCTCAGGAAACGAGACTGTTAGCCGGCAATATCCTCAGCGTCCCCGGCACCATCCAGTATATCCTCCACATCCTTTTCCGTCATCTTATCTTCCCCTTTTGATCCAAACTTATCTATGACGTCAGGAATCATATCCAGTATCTTTGTCATCGTATCCTGGTTCTTGATGTTGACAAGCTTCGTATGTCCATTCTGGATGACGAGCACCGCGCATGGCGTCATCTTCCCGCCGATTCCGCCGGCCCCTCTTTCTTTCCTGTCACCGTTAAAAGCCCCGGCTCCCACCGCAAACGATACGTCAACAAGAGGCAGGATAATCGTGTCCCCTATGTGAATCGCATCGCCTACCACCGTTTTTGACGAGATTACCCCGTCCATTCCGCAAAATAGCGCTTCTACCGTTCCTTTAAAATTATTTTCAGCCATGTCCGTTTCCTCCTCAACAATACTATAATTCAAAACTTCTAATGTGCTTATACGTGGCGCGGACTTCCCTGCACCAGAACAGCCTCCATAACAGCAATACAAAATGCAGTACACGCACTTTGCCTTTGACGAACAGCGTGCCTTCCAGTATCTTCTGCTCAAAATCCGGAACAATCTCCGTGTCCCTTCCCATGAAAGGATATAGGACGCCAAGCCCCGCCAGAACTTGTCCGGTTCTGTACGGATCTTCAAACCCATAGTGTATTTTTGCTCTTACCGTCTTCGGCTTCAGCCGTCTCAGAAGACGGAATGCTTCCTTTTTCACTTTGGCAAATGCCGTCTTATGGATATCATCCAGAATAAACTCACTGAGCTTTTCCTTTTTCTCTGATAACGCCTTTATTTTATCACATAATCTTTGAATTGTACATTTTATCTTACGGAATGTCTGCCTGCATTTTTCATAGAGATTTTCAGATTTCCCATGCTTCTTGCCAGAACCGGTCTTTTCTTCCCGAGCATCTTCTGCAGTTTCTTCCCGCTTCGTCTCAACTCTTTCAGGTAATCCGGGTTCTTTTTCATCTTTTTTTTGAAGGCCAGGATGCTCTTTAGCACCGCGTCCACCTGTTTCTTCCGTCTCTTCCAATATCTCTTCGTATTCCGTTTCATCTGTTTCCACTTCCCCTTCAAACTTTTTTATGTCGTCTGCATCCGCCTGCTCTTCTCCTGCCATCTTCTTGAAAAATATGCGCAGATTCCAGTCAAACTTATTCCCGCGGTACGACGCCGTGAATCTGATCAGGTGCATAAGCCACGTACATGTCATATCTGCCTGAAGACTGTCGGACGTCCCGCCTGAAGCTGCCTCGATGCGGTATCTGAAGGGCACAAAAAGCACAATGCAAACCAACAATACAAGTATCCCCAGTATTGCGGCTATTATGATTCCTATGATCTTCAAGATAAGCAGTATAATATGTAGCATCTTAATCTTCCTGTTCTTTTTCTAATATATAGGAACGGATATCCGTCCCTTCCGTCTCATGATATACCTCTTCTGTTATTTTTTCCACCAGTTCCAGTGCATCATCATAACTTTTCGCGATTCCGACGACAAGATAGTCTTCTTTCGGATAATCCGGCTGCAGAAGAAGGATGGAATTAATAATCTCCAGATGATTTTTTTCATTCCCGGACAGCACGATCAGGTGAATGCTCACCTGGAATTTATTGCTTTCCAGCTTTTTTATTATTTTATCCTTCTTCTTTTTAAGCCCTTCCGTAAGGTAGATATGCCGGTAATATTTCATCTTTCTGTACCTCTCTTTGCCGCTTATGCCCCTGCCCGATAAGCATATTAATTATAATAGGCGTCGAACACCTGCTTCGCGACATTGACTGCTTTGGCCGAACCGTCGGAAGCTTCTATGATTACGCTGATCACAAGATCCGGATTGTCTACATTCGTCATGCCGATGAACCAGGAATGGTCTTTTTCTTTGTCCGAGCTATATTCCGCAGTCCCTGTCTTTCCGGCCGCCGTATAGCCCTGTCCGCTCAGCACGGACGCCGTTCCGTACTGTACCACATCCGTCATGTATTCCTTTAGCTTCGACGCCTCCCCAGCGGTCATCAGCGTTCCTGCCTTCTCTGGTTTGTTTTCATCCACGACAGACCCTGAATAATTGGTGACCGCTTCCACCAGATAAGGTTTCATGAGCGTGCCTCCGTTCGCTATCGCAGAAGTAATCAGAGCCATATGGTATGGACTCACCTGCGTCTGCCCCTGCCCCATGGCTGTCATCATCTTCTCTCCGTCGGAAGCACCTTTCTTCAGCGTGAACTTGCTCTCGCTGTACGGAAGATCGGAAGGCAGCTTGGAGTCAAAGAGCAGCTCTTTCGCCGTAGCCCGGAACTTGCCTACGTCCAGTGACAGTCCCATATTAGAAAATGACGCGTTGCAGGAATATGCGATAGAATCTGCAAAGTCCACCTGCCCGTGTACATGATTATTAAAACAGTGGATGGTGAGTCCGCCGTGTTCTATGGCACCGGTACAGTTGTAACTGTAATTCGCATAATCAGAGTGTTCCCTCATATATTCAAGGGCAGTTACCACTTTAAACGTCGATCCCGGCGCGTACTGTCCCTGGGTCGCCCGGTTCAGCAGTACGCTGTCTTCACTGGAGTTCAGGGATTCCCAGTTGTCCGCTACTGTATTAGGGTCAAAATCCGGCTTGGACACCATGGCAAGAACCTTTCCCGTACTCGGCTCTATTGCCACGACCGCTCCCTTATAGCTTCCGAGCGCATCGTAAGCAGCCTCCTGCAGCCCCGCGTCCAGCGTAGTGACAACATTGTCCCCCATATTCTTCTTGTCCTGGAATTCATTTTTCAGCTTTTCCAGGAAAAATGCATTCGAAGTAAGAAGTTCAAAATTCTCTAACGATTCCAGCCCTGATTTGCCCTGTACGCTGTAGCCGACCACATGGGCGAACATGCTTCCATACGGATACTCCCTCGTCTCGCTGCCGTCTTCTGCCACATTCGTCTGTGCGAGCACATTACCGTTCTTATCCAGAATCTTGCCCCGGACTACCCGCTTGGCATAGGAGTCCTGCCTGGCATTATATGGGCTGCGTATGATATCCCTGCTCTTCACTACATTGAAATATGCGATATATCCCATCAGAACAAGGAACAGACCTACGAATACATAGGTGACTCTAGCGAACTCTTTGTTTCGGGCGCGCTTTGCCTTTTTCCGGCGCTTGTCTGCCTTGTTGGCCTCTTTGCGGTCTTTGCGGGACATCTGCCGTTTTTCTTCGCTTCTTTTTAACTTCTTGTCCGCTTCTCTTTGCTCGTAGCCTTTCCTTTTTCTTTCTTTCAATATCTTCTTCCTCATCTTCTCTTAATATATACAGCCCCTGGATGATTGCAAACATAATCATCGTGCTAAGTAAAGAGCTCCCTCCGTAGCTGACCAGCGGCAGCGTGACACCTGTAGACGGTATGAACTTTGTCACGCCTCCGATGGTCAGGAATACCTGGAATATGTAGCACGTCCCAAGTCCAAGGGCCACCAGCTTATAAAACATGTTGTGAAGCTGCATTGCGATATTCAGAAACATCACGTAGCAGCTGACGCAGATCAGGATAATGCAGAGGGCAAATATGATTCCCATCTCTTCTGATATGACGGAAAAGATAAAGTCCGAATCGGCAACCGGAATCAAGTCCGGTTCCCCCTGACACAGGCCAAGCCCGAACCAGCTCCCCGTGCCGATGGCGAACAGAGACTGCGCCACCTGATATCCGCCATTGTCGTAAGCTGCAAAAGGATCCCTCCAGACGATGACACGTGTCCGTACATGGCCAAACAGATAATATGCTCCCACCGATGCCACGCTTCCGGCCCCAAGCCCCGCCAGTATATAAAGCGGCTGCCTCGTCGCCACATAGAGCATGACGAGATATACGATAAATATGATAAGCGCTGCTCCAAGGTCCTTGGATACGACAAGTATAAGCACATGGAACGCGGCCAGTGCCGTGGTGATGACGATATTCTTAAATTCCAGCGACATCTTGAAGCTGGAAGCCACGAAAAACACGAATATGATCTTGACCAGTTCTGACGGCTGTATATTGATTCCCGCTATCGTAAAGCCCAGTTTGGCTCCGTACGATACCTGCCCGACGACCGCCACGATACCGAGAGATACGATACCCGCTATGGCATAGACCTTCCTCCACTCTGCCAGCTTCTTGAACTTCCGTATGATTACCGGTACAGCCAGGCTGATTGCAATCGCTCCTGCCGCGATGACGAACTGCTTCACCGCATTTGTATAGTTAAGCCTCGTGAGCATGATAAGACCGATACTGAGCAGCATGCACAGATTGTTGACGACAAGCCGTGACACCTTCGGATACAGGATGGTATACAGCAGTATCGTCGCGCCAAACAGCACCACCTGCATCAGATAAAAAGCCAGCAGCTTGATGTCTTCCGTCTCCAGATACATGACGAGAAAGGCAATGATATGGACCATATACATGAGTACGTTCTGCCTGCGCAGCATGCTCTTCTTCCGGTCCGGATCTTGATATCCAAATATGCTGAAGCAGAGATACGTATACATGGTTATGAGTATGATCATCAGATATTTGGACAGCTCAACAATAATATTTACCAAAACTTCACCTACTTCACTCCCCGTTTGAAATGTCCTTTTGTAAAATCCATTTCCGGGGTTCTAATATCTTTCCGTCTTACAAAGGCATCGGTATACAGTGCCGTTATCCTCCGCGTCTCCTGTGCATCTTCTGTCGTAAAGTCGAGGCGCAGGGCCGAAGGTGCAAGAGCTTCCACCTCTTCCCGCTGGTTCAAAAGGACAAGCGGCGAAGTGTTATAAATTATATTATAACAGTATGCACAGCAATTTTTAACCGCGAATTTCTTCTGGTATCTGTCGCTGATATAGGACAGGCCGTCCGAACCGGAACACCGGTCTGCCGTCTTCTGTATGCAGCCCGCCGTTACCATCACAGGCTGATAGCCGTACGCAACGAAGGTCCCGTCGCTTATGCCAAGCACTTTAAGCTCCTTTGCATTCAGTTCCGCCGGAGCCGTGTAAGAATCGATACGCGTCCTGCTCAGAAATTGTTTCGCGTACCGGTTGAATACATAAATATTAGAATCAGAAATCACCTTTTTAGGGTATCCCTTCTTTTCCAGCCATCTTAAGCTTTCCCAGTTACGAATCAGCACGCCGTCGAACAGATCTTGGATGACAGGATATCGGCTCTCAAATAATGCAGCCGTATCCTCCCGGAAGATGTAGGGCAGAGCCACATACATCTCCTTCCCTGCAGCCTGTCCACGGCGTACGAGCCTGCATATGGACTCGCCCGTCCCGTCAAGCAGCAGGGAGCTGTCGGCATAGATGGCTTTGATTCCTTCTGCATTGACTGCCGTCTCAAGCTGCATCTCATCCGAGACGGATACCGTGATGTCTATCGGGCCTCTGCCGCCATCTGTCTTAAGCGTTCCACCCGCAGGGGTCTCTTCCTTAGGCCGGAGCGCTTCTGACTTTCGCCGGTACGACTTCAGCAGCGCCTCTTCAAGCAGACGTATGCCGTCTCTCCTCAGTTCATTTAATGCCTGCATCGGAAGAAATATGCTCTCGTCCATATGAACTGCAAGCCTGTCAAATGCAAACTGCGTCCCGCCGGTCTTTCTCATCTGCTTATCTACCCGCTCTGGGCTGAGCGGCTGCTTTACCGCCTGTTCAACTGCCGCTCCTTCGCAGGCAGCCGTATGACCATTATATTCAAGCTCCAGTTTAGCACGTTTTCCTTCGGAAAGTATTAATTTCCCATTAATTTTTTCTTTTATTCCGAACGCAGGATACGATGTATCGCCTTCCACGCCTTTTAGCCTGGAATAGGAAATCATATCCCTGCCATTGTGCCGCTTATAGTACCCGTTACAGTATCCCCGCCTTCTGTAAGCCGCATACAGACGTTCTCTGTCCCCATCGTCTACGGCATACCGCTCTTTTCCTCGTTCATAGTAGAGGTCCGTATATTTCCGATACATGCTTACTACCGTATATACATAATCCGGCTGCTTCATACGGCCTTCTATCTTAAAAGAATCGATTCCGGCCCCTGCAAGTTCCGGTATCATATCTATCGTGCACAGATCCTTGAGGCTCAGCAGTCCGGCAGGTTTCCCGCCGTGGACGCTGTAGGGCAGCCGACATGGCTGCGCACACTGGCCTCTGTTGCCGCTTCTGCCTCCGAGCAGACTGCTGAGGAGGCATTGTCCCGAGTAGCAGTAACAGAGCGCCCCGTGTACGAAGCACTCTACTTCCATGTCCGTCTCTTGCTTTATCTTCCTTATCTCTGCAAGAGACAGTTCCCTGGCCGGTACGACACGCGACACGCCCTGCTCCTTCATAAGCGCGGCACCCGGCGCTCCGGTGATTGTCATCTGTGTGCTTGCATGAAGGGGAAGACCTGGAAAATACGCCCTGATATACTCTGCTACTCCGATATCCTGCACGATGACTCCGTCAAGCCCCTGCCTGTAATACGGATTCAGATAACGGTACAGATCGTCTATCTCCGAATCCTTCAGCAGGGTATTCACCGTAAGGTATATTTTTCTTCCGTGTATATGCACATGATCGATGGCCCGAAGCAGCTCTTCTTCCTCCGGATTATCCGCATATGCCCGCGCCCCGAAACGGGGGCCTCCCATATACACCGCATCTGCACCTGCAGCAACTGCGGCATTCAGGCTGTCCACCGATCCGGCGGGAGCCAATATTTCCACTTTATTATTCATTGATATGCGCCCTTTAAAAAAGGCTGTCCGCCGACAGCCTATTTCTTATGATTATTTTTCATTTCCGTCTCCAGCTGAACAATCTTCATCTGAAGCTCCTTGTTCTCCTCTTTCAGCTTGTCCATCGTCTTTTCTGCATTTTCCAGCTTGATCTGGACTGAAATCAGTTCATGTTTCAAATCGTACATCTCTTTGTCTTTTGCTTCGATATCGCTTTCCAGCGTACCGCCTTGTTTCTTAGCCTTAAAATAATCATCGGCTATGTTAAGGGCCAGCAGGACGCTTCTAGTCTCCGCACTCTGTTTACGGTATCCTTCGCTGCTGCTGCACTCCTCGATCTTATGATTCAGATAGGTGGAAACCTTCTGCAGATACTCCTCACTCTCGAAGCCGCTCAAAGTAAACACCTTGCCCCCTATTAAAACTTCCGTAAAATTTTTAGATGATGCCATAGAAGCCTCCTCTGCCTTTCATTCATACTCTGGTAATATTATAAACTAATCTCTCACAAAAACCAACTATTTTTCGTTATTTTCCCTCGAAATTCCAAGATGGAGGTAAGCAGCCTCTGTGACGACCCTTCCTCTCGGGGTCCTCTGGATAAATCCGTTTTTCAGCAGATATGGTTCGTAGACATCTTCGATTGTGCCGGCATCTTCCCCGACTGCCGCAGCCAGAGTGTCAAGCCCTACGGGACCTCCCTGGAACTTATCTATCATAGTAAGAAGAAGCTCCCGGTCCGTCTGATCCAGCCCTTCCTTGTCCACATCGAGCAGATCAAGTGCGTAATTGGCCACTTCTTCCGTAATATATCCGTCATATTTCACCTGTGCGAAGTCACGCACCCTCTTAAGCAGCCGGTTGGCAAGCCGCGGTGTGCCGCGGGAACGCCTTGCCAGCGCATATGCGCCCTTTTCGTCTATGCCGACGTCCAGCACCTGTGCCGAACGAAGTATAATCGTCTTCAGTTCATCCACCGTGTAGAATTCCAGCCGGTTGACCACGCCGAACCGGTCCCGGAGAGGCGCCGTCAGCATACCTGCACGGGTCGTCGCGCCGACCAGGGTGAACTTCGGCAGATCAAGGCGTATCGACCGTGCTGTCGCACCCTTGCCGATCATAATATCTATGGCATAGTCCTCCATTGCAGGATACAGCACTTCCTCCACCTGCCTGTTCAGCCTGTGGATCTCATCTACGAAGAGCACGTCGCCCTCCTGGAGGTTGTTGAGTATCGCTGCCATCTCTCCCGGCTTTTCGATTGCCGGACCTGACGTTATCTTCATATTCACATCCATCTCGTTGGCGATGATACCTGCAAGCGTTGTCTTTCCAAGCCCGGGCGGCCCGTAGAACAGCACATGGTCCAGTGATTCCCCTCTCTCCTTAGCAGCTTCGATATATATCTTCAGCGTCTCTTTTGCTTTTTCCTGCCCAATGTAATCCGTAAGAAGCTGCGGACGCAGGTTATTTTCTATCTTGATATCTTCTTCCAGATTCTCTGTGGTGATTATTCTCCTGCTCATGATTCTCCCCTTATGCTAATACATCATATACTTCAATGCACCCTTCAGCACTTCTCCTACTTCCATATCCTCGGTGATATCTACCTGTTTTACCGCTTTGAGCGACTCGGTGCTGCCATATCCGAGCGCCACGAGTGCCTGGACTGCCTCACTCTGCACTTCATTCGCCCCGCCTGCAGCGTAAGCCGCAGGCTGACTGTCCCCATGAGCTGCGTGTTCCAGAACGTCCTCAATGCTCAGCTTGTCCTTCAGCTCCAGGATGAGCTTCTCCGCTGTCTTCTTCCCGATTCCGGGGGCTGCCTGTATCGCTTTGACGTCATTAGATATCACCGCAAATCTCAAATCATCCGGGGACAGGGCCGACAGTATGCCAAGCCCGCCTTTTGGCCCGATGCCGTTGACACCGATGAGAAGCCTGAATATGTCCAGATCGTCCTTGGTCAGGAAGCCGAACAGCTGCATCGCGTCCTCCTTGACGTTCAGATAGGTATGTATCTTCACTTCCTCACCTGCCGCGGGAAGCAGGCTCATCGCCTGCCCTGACATATAGATTCCGTATCCCACTCCGCCTACATCCACGATAACCTTGTCCGCCTCGACAGCGGCAAGTTCTCCTCTTATATATGATATCATAGCTCCTCCTAGAAATTGATATTGACAAGCCTCTTCAGCATCCCGTCCGCCGCGATTCCGATCAGAAGCCCTGTGGCAAGCCCTGCGATGAGCAGCACAGGTATATAGTATATGACACTGAACGTCTCCACCACGACCATGGCAATAGCAAGCTGGCCGATATTGTGGCACACGCCGCCCGCTATACTGATTCCAAGAATGCTGAAGCCGCCTCTCTTCCTGAGCAGGGCCATGACGGTCAGGCTCAGAAGCCCTCCGGCGAGACTGTATATGATGCTGAAATAGTTTCCAAAAATAAATCCTGAAAGCACGACTCTCACGACAGACAAGAGATAAGTCTCCTTCAGGCTCATCTTATATAATGCAATTACGATAATCAGATTGGCCAGTCCCAGCTTGACTCCCGGAACGCCTATATGAAATGGAATCAGCGTCTCCACATAGCTGAAGATGAGAGCCAGCGCAGTAAAGACACCGAAATAAGCCACCCTGTTCTTCACCCCGGTATCCTCCTAATTGGTCACAGCGTCAAATTCACTTTCTTCGCTGCTCTCCACCTCGACTACGACTTTGTTCGGGAGGCAGATGATGTTCTCATGATTCATAGAAACCGCTTTCTGATGCACACAGAGCTGGTCGGGGCAATCAGCGCTTATCATGCTCGCTTTGCCGTTCTTGATCTGAAGTATGTTCGTCCCGCCGTTGATGCTCACTTCCCTGTCCTCAGACAGGCTGTATGTCCCTTCAATCTCTCCATTCACCTTCACCGTGACACAATTGGCCCCTCTGCCCCCGACGACCTGATGAAGCAGAAAAGCGCCTCCGGCGACACATACGATAATAAGGATAAGAATCCAGTCTTTTTTCTTCAACTTCATTTTCAATATACCTGCCTTTTCTCTCTAAAAACTATTCTAGCACAAGAAATCCCGCCCTGCAACCACATGTTCGATTGCATAAGTCTTTATTTTATTGTATTCTAATGTGAGTGCAGCAAACAGCAAGAATGCTGCTTGCAGACATTGGAGGATGTTCTATATAATAATAATTAGAAATAAGTATAAATATGAGGTGTTTTATGAAATATAAGAAATTTGTCTCTATCATCACTGCAGCCATGCTGCTTGCGACCGGCTGTTCCGGTCTCCCGAAAGAACGGGAGAGCCAGACCTATACCGACACGTTATTTGACACGGTCATCTCGGTCCAGATCCTGGATTCTGTGGACGAAGATGTACTGAAGGGCTGTGAGACGCTCTGCAGGAAATATGACGCCATGTTCTCCCGCACCAACGAGGACAGCGACATCTCCCGCATCAATCGGGCAGGTGGCGCTCCTGTGGAAGTGTCCGACGAGACAGTGAAGCTCATTAAAAAAGGAATCTATTACAGCGAGATGTCTGGCGGCGCCTTCGATATCACGATTGCTCCTGTCGTCAGCCTGTGGGACTTCCAGGCAGAGGAGGCGTCTCCCCCGTCACCGGAAGATGCGGCCGCGGCGGCCAGCCATGTCAGCTATAAGAACATTGTCATATCAGACAATAAGGTCTCGCTGTCAGATCCCGGGGCCGGAATCGACCTTGGAGCCGTCGCAAAGGGATATATTGCAGACCGCCTGAAAGATTACCTCGAAAAACAGGGGGTAAAGCATGCCCTCATCAATCTGGGTGGGAACGTGCTTGCCATAGGAACGAAGCTGGACGGTACGGATTATAATATCGGCATACAGAAGCCATTTGACGAAAGCGGCAATCCTGTTACTTCCGTCAAGATTGCAGACCAGTCCGTCGTCACGTCAGGCATCTACCAGCGGTATTTTAAAAAGGACGGCAAGATATACCATCACATACTGGATCCCCGTACGGGATACCCGTGTGACAATAATCTGTACAGTGTCACGATCATAACCGATTCATCCCTGACCGCCGATGCCCTGAGCACCACATGCTTCCTGCTCGGCTATGACAGAGGCATGAAGCTCATCGATCAGCTTGACAATGTGGATGCCGTATTCATTACGGATGACAACGAGATACACTATTCCAAGAACTTTCAGAAATAAGACGAAGCAAAAAGGCCGGAGTCCGCGTACATATGCACGCAAGACTCCGGCCTGCTTTTTGTCCGTAATCTATAAGCCTATGGCCTGCCGGAACGCTCGGTACGTGATGAAGCATTCACAGCCTCCTCTAATAGTACCTGTAGGAACCGATAGCTGCCACTCCAAATATGACGAGGAAGATAATTGCAAGGATGATTGCGATGCCCATGATTATCAGGTATGCACGACAGTAGTTCCTCCTGTTGATATTACCGTTCTTTCCAAATGCCCATACAAAGTAGAGGATAATTCCCACACAGGGAATGAAAGTCATAATCAGAATGGTAAGCAGCCAGTCCCCCATCGTCATCGGGCTCTGGTCCATGCCCGTGCCGTAGTTCGTATTGTATCCTTCATTATTACCGACGTTATAATTATAATTGTCCTGATAGCTGCTCTGGCCGCCCTGGCTGTAACTTCCGCTATATCCTGCATTTGGATCCGTGTATGTATACTGGGCGCTCTTTGGTTCCGTATCCTGCCCTGCGGCACTCTCATCATTCCGGGAAGCCGTCTCTTCCTTCGTATTCTCAGGCGTGTTGTCTAAGTTGTTATCCATTGTGATGTCCTCCTAACTCATATTATCAATATTCTATCATGGAGGTTATATAAATGCAAGAAGAGCCGGAGCCCGGCGGAAGGAATGCTCCTTCACGCAGGGAACCGGCTTTTCTTGCCGTATCACGGAGACGTACACCTTATTGCACCATGATACCTACAGAATAATCTTCTTTGGACATTTTGCCGCGCAGGCGCCGCAGTTCGTACATTTCTCAGAATCTATGTATGCGATGTTGTCTACGACCTTGACCGCGTCAAACTGGCATACCTTCTCACACATCTTACAGCCGATACAGCCGACGGAACAAGCTTTCATGACATCCTTGCCCTTATCTTTCGAGCTGCACTGTACCAGATGCTTCTGCTCATATGGAACAAGCTCGATCAGATGCTTCGGGCAGGCAGCGATACACTTGCCGCAGGCTTTACAAGCCTCTTTGTCTACGACGGCAATGCCATCTACTATATGAACCGCGTCAAACGGACATGCCTTCACACAGCTTCCTTCGCCGAGGCATCCATAATTACAGGACTTCGGCCCGCCATTCTGCATCATGTTCACCATAACACAGTCATTGATGCCGTGATACTCGTAATCCTGCTTTGCCTTCTCGCACGTACCGGCACATTTTACAAACGCGACCTGGCGCACCTGTTCTCCGGCCTCCTGCCCCATGATCTCGCCGATCTTGGCGGCCACCGGGGCACCTCCTACCGGGCAGGCTCCTACTTCGGCTTCCCCTTTTACGATTGCAGCGGCAAGGCCCGAGCACCCTGCATAGCCACAGCCGCCGCAGTTGTTGCCGGGAAGGACTCCCATGATGGCTTCCTCGCGCTCATCTACCTCTACTGCAAATTTCTTTCCTGCAATCCCAAGGAACACACCAATGAATAATCCGGTGCCGCCTACGATTACAGCAGCCATTATAATACCTGTTACACTCATCGTTAGCTCCCTCCTATATAAGTCCGGAGAATCCGAAGAACGCAATCGCCATAAGGCTCGCGGTAATCAATACAATCGGAGTTCCCTGGAAAGATTCTGATACGTCATTATACTCAATTTTCTCCCGGATACCTGCCATTATGACAATGGCAAGGGCAAAACCTAATGCAGTTCCGACTCCGTTAATTACACCCTGCAGAACAGAATATTCCTTCTGTACATTTGTAAGCGCAACACCGAGGACCGCACAGTTTGTCGTAATGAGCGGAAGATATACGCCGAGCGCCCGGTACAGGGACGGAACGGATTTTTTAAGGAACATCTCCACGAACTGTACAAGACAGGCGATAACAAGGATAAAAACGATAGTCTGCAGATACACCAGCTTTCCGCCCATTATCGCCTTATTGGACAGAATGAACTTGTATATCAGGCTCGTTACGAACGATGCAATCGTAATAACAAAGACAACCGCTCCGCCCATCCCGGCAGCGGTCTCTACCTTCTTGGAAACTCCAATGAACGGACAGATTCCCAGGAACTGGCTGAGTACAACGTTATTAACAAGTGCTGAACCAATCGCTATAATAAGTAATTCTCTCATGATCTATGTACTCCTCCTATTCTTTCTCATTTCCTGCCGGGAAAACTTTTCCGCCACATGCACCGTTCGTACATGATGCGCAGCCTTCTCCACAAGTTGCCGCTTCAACTTCTTTCCTGCCCTTCTTCGCCGCGTTCCGCTTAATTTTGTTCTGGAGAGCAGTCAGCCCTGCAAGCACAAGGAAAGCGCCCGGTGCAAGGATAAATATCGTAACCGGTACATAACCTGCTTTGCCGGTAGCGCTGTCGGCCAGCGGAATCAGCTGGAATCCGAACGCTTTGCCGGATCCGATGATTTCACGGACGACGCCGATTGCGGCAAGCCCTACCGTGAATCCAAGCCCCATACCTATTCCATCGAAAATAGACGGAAGCACCGGATTTTTGGACGCGTAGCTTTCTGCACGGCCAAGGATGATACAGTTGACTACGATCAGAGGTATATAGATGCCAAGCGCGTCATAAAGGCTTGGAACAAAGCCCTCAAGCAGGAACTGTACGATAGTTACAAATGACGCCACGACCACGATAAACGCCGGGACTCTGACAGAATCCGGAATAATCTTTCGCAGCATAGCTATCAACATATTGGAAAGCACAAGTACGACTGTCGTAGACAGGCCCATACCTACACCGTTTATTGCGGATGTTGTTACCGCAAGGGTTGGACACATACCTAACATCAGGACGAAGGTAGGATTTTCTTTGACCAAACCGTTAAACACTCTTTCGGTACATTTATTCATCTCACACTACCTCCTTAAAATGCATTCTGGTAATACCCGAGAGCAGCGTTGACAGCTCCGGTTACCGCTCTTGATGTAATAGTTGCTCCGCTCAATGCATCGATAGGCTCGCCGTCACCGCCATCCTTGGACACGACGAATCTGTCTGTCTGTTTTCCTTCATACTGCTCATAGAATACAGGCTCCGTCGCTTTCATTCCAAGTCCCGCGGTCTCACTGATAGAAAGGATCGAGATACCGCTCACTGTCCCATCGCTGGTGATGCCGACCGTTATCTTGATATCACCGCCATAGCCTTCCTTGTCCGTCGCCGTGACGATATATCCGGCTTCTCCGCCCTTGACCTCACAGACTTCATCAATCTCAGCCTTCACGCCCAGATCTTTGATAGCCTTCTCGGCCGCTTTCGCATCCACATCTATCTCCTCAAAGTCGCTGGATGACGCTTCCGGGAACACTTCCTGCCATGCCTCTTTTTTCGCAGCGTCCTGAGCCTGGGCAATCGGCTCTTTTGTGATTTCATATACGAAACCAAGGCCGACTCCTGAGACAAGAGTAATCAATGTAAGGATAATTGCATTTTTAACAATTTTATTCATTATTTTTCTCCTCCTTTACCGAACGGTTTTGGAAGAGTAACCTTCTCAATCAACGGAACAAAAAGGTTACTGATGATAATCGCGTAAGAAACACCCTCTGCAGAGCCGCCGAACAGACGGAACAGCCCGGTCAGTATTCCAAGCAGAGCGCCGTATACGAGCTGCCCTTTCTTGGTGATTGGTGACGTGACATAATCGGTCGCCATGAACCATGCGCCGAGCATGAGGCCGCCGCCGCACAGATGGGCAGTAATGTACTGCACATCAAACAATCCGACATTTGCATTGCTGAATTGTCCGAATATGCCGATAAAGATTACAAATGTGACAATATATGTACCAGGAATACGAAGGTCGATTGCTCCAATCAGTATCAGGAAGATAGCCCCGATTATAATTGCAATCACGGAAGTCTCACCTATCGTCCCGGGTATCGTGCCGACAAGCATCTTCATGGAATCGACAGACTGGCCGTCTTTGAGCATCGCCAGCGGTGTCGGCCCCGTCACGCCGTCATAGATGTATGTAGTCATCTGCCCGGTAAAGGATATCAGCAGGAAACATCTTGCTCCAAGTGCAGGGTTCATGAAGTTCTGTCCGAGCCCTCCAAAGAGCTGCTTTACTACCAGGATACCGAACACGCTTCCGAGCGCCCCCATCCACCACGGAGCAGACGCAGGCATGTTAAGCCCGAGCAGAAGCCCTGTTACGACAGCACTGAAGTCATTGACCGTGACTTTCCTGTGCATTAACTTTTCGTAAATGTACTCTGTCAAGACTGCCGACACCGTCGTGCTCAAAAGCATGATAAACGCAGGCAGCCCGAAGTTCCATACGCCGAACGCTGACGCAGGCAGCAGAGCGATTGTCACACACAGCATAATATTGGCTGAAGTGACTCTGGAACGTATGTGTGGTGAAGATGACATTTTTATATTGTTCTCCACGTTAGTTCACCTCTTCCTCTCATTTCTAGTTTATTTTTTCTTGCGGTTAGCCATCGCAATTTTTCTCATAGAACCAATGGACTGCTTCAGCGGACGTTTTGCCGGACATACATAACTGCATGAACCGCATTCCATACACTCAAGCCCTTCCTGTTTCGTAAATGCCTCTTCATCGTGATGCTCCGCATAATCAGCCAGCCTTGAAGGAATCAGCCTGCTTGGACAGGCGTCCACGCAGCGGCCGCAGTTGATGCATGCAGTCGGTTCATACTTGGCAACCTCATCCTTTGTAAGGCAGAGTATCGATGAATTCGTCTTCGTAACCGGCACATCCAGCGTAAACATCGAGAATCCCATCATAGGTCCACCTGATATCACTTTCTCAGGCTCTTCCTTGAATCCGCCTGCCGCTTCAATAAGCTCAGCCTGGTTCGTACCGAACAGGACTTTAAAATTGCCCGGCTCGTTTACAGCATCTCCGCTCACGGTTACGACACGGTCAATCGACGGCCTGCCTTCGGCTACTGCCTGATAGATGTTGATCATCGTCTCCACATTATCCACCACGCATCCCGCGTCTGCCGGGAGCATAGCTGAATTGATGGCTCTCCCTGTCGTCGCATAGATGAGCTGACGCTCACCTCCCTGTGGGTACTTCGTCTTCAGCGCCATCACTTCCATCCTCGGCTCATCTTTAGTCAGCTCCCTGAGCTTCTCTATGCAATCCGGCTTATTGTCCTCCACGCCGAAGATTCCCTTCGCGTTATCAAACAGCTTAAGGACCATCTTCATGCCTCCGACAATCTTCTCCGGGGTTTCTATCATACGTCTGTAGTCCGCAGTTATGTAAGGCTCACATTCCGCGCAGTTTGCAATAATATAATCAATCTTGTCCGGCTCCTTCGGCGACAGCTTTACTCTTGTAGGGAATCCTGCACCTCCCATTCCGACGACTCCTGCTTCTCCGATTGCGTTTAATATGTCTTCTTTTGCCATCTCTTCCAGAGGCTTTGCAGGCTTATACACAACTTCTTCATACTCGCCGTCATTCTCAACCACGATACAATTCACCGTTGCTCCTGTCGGATTCAGATGCGGCTCTATCGCCTTGACTGTTCCGGACACAGAAGAATAGACCGGTGCGGACACAAATCCTCCGGCTTCCGCTATCTTCTGCCCTTTCAATACACGTTCACCCACCTCGACAATCGGACTGGCAGGCGCTCCGATATGTTGGGAAACCGGATAAACCAGATCACCTTTCGGATTTACTTCGACAATTGCCTTATCTTTCGCCAGGCTTTTGCCGTCATCCGGGTGTACGCCACCCTTAAATGTTAACAATGCCATCCCTTTTTTCCTTCCTTCCTATTTTCTCTTTATATACTATACAAGAAAATGCCCGCTTAATCCAGTGAATACAGGCAATTCTTTGTATATTTCCAAGAACATCTTGTCGAAATTTTAACATATAAAAGATAGAGACTATACAGTCTCTATCTCCTTATTTCGACATGGATCATATGCCGCATTATTCTTCAGTAGTCGTCTCCTCGTATGTCTCTGGCGCATCTTCCACAACTTCTTCTACACTTTCCTGTACTGGCGTGTCCGGTTCCAACGCTTTCATGCTGAGGCTGATCTTCTTTTCCGCCTCGTTCAAATCCACGATTTTGGCTGTAATCTCCTGTCCGACAGACAGTACATCCGACGGTTTGTCTACGTGCGCTCTGGATATCTGTGATACATGAAGCAGTGCATCCACGCCCGGCGCAAGTTCTACGAACGCACCAAAGTCAGTCATCCTGGCTACTCTTCCTGTAATACTCGTTCCGACCGCATAATCCTCAGATGCATTGGCCCATGGGTTTGTCTCCGGGAACTTAAGGCTCAGCGCAATCTTCGTATCGTTGATATCCTTAATCAATACCTTGACCGTATCTCCCACCTGGAATACTCTCTTCGGATTCTCTACGCGTCCCCATGACATCTCTGATATGTGAAGAAGCCCGTCAACACCGCCTAAATCGATAAACGCCCCGAAGTCTGTCACATTTTTAACAGTTCCTTCGACCGTATCGCCGATCTGAAGCTTCTCAAACAGCTCTTTCTGCTTTTCTGCCCTCGCAGCGACAAGAAGCTGTCTCCTGTCACCGATGACTCTGTTTCTTCTCGGATTGAATTCACTGATGACAAACTCAATCTCCTGATCCTGATATTTGCTTAAGTCTTTCTCATAAGTATCTGATACAAGGCTCGCAGGGATAAAGACTCTTGCCTCTTCAATTACGACACTTAAGCCGCCGCCGAGAATCTGTGCAACAGGCGCTTTCAGAACTTCTTTGTTCTCATAAGCCTCTTTCAGTCTTTCATTGCCTTTTTCGGCCGCCAGCCTCTTATATGTCAGCAGCACTTGACCTTCACCGTCATTTACCTTTAAGACTTTGGCCGTCATCTCATCGCCGACAGAAACCATAGTAGTAAGATCGACGTTCGGTTCATTCGTATACTCGCTTCTTGTTATGATGCCATCCGCCTTGTAACCTATATTCAAGATAATTTCATCCGGCTTCACATCGATGACCGTACCATCTACTACCTCACCGTTTCTGATTGTCTTAAAAGACTCGTCTAACATTTGTTCAAAAGTTAATTCCGACATTATTTTGAACCTCCTCAATTATTTTATTGGGCGTGGATGCCCCTGCTGTAATACCTACTGTTTCCACGGACCTTAATTGATTCATATCCAAATCGTCAAGTGTCTGTATATAGTACGTATCCTTACATGCATCGCTGCAGATTTCAAATAGCTTCTGAGTATTGGAACTGCGCCTGTCACCGATGACAAGCATCGCCTCTACTCTGTCTGCAATGTCCCGCGCTTCTTCCTGGCGCTCCTTGGTTGCATTGCAAATCGTATTTAAAACAATTATATCATACCCCTTTTTTACGATAATTTCAACTAAATCTTTGAATTTATTGTAATTAAATGTCGTCTGCGCCACAACGCAGATCCTGCACTCTCTTTCTTCTATAATAAAGTCTTCCGCTTCCTGTGCATTTTCGATGACCGTGACGTTATCTCCCGCCCATCCTCTGATGCCTTCCACCTCCGGGTGCGCGCTGTTTCCTATGATGACGATGTGCGCTCCTTTGCTGCTTTCTTCCGTTACTATATTATGGATCTTCTTCACAAAGGGACAGGTCGCGTCCACATAGGCAATTCCTTTTTGGTCAAGCCTGTCGCAGACCGACTTCGGCACGCCATGGGACCGGATGATTATGATTCCCTCATCGATGCGGTCCAGCTCTTCTTCCGTCTCCAGCACTTCCACGCCATGCCGCCTCATATCTTTGATGACTTCTTCGTTGTGGATGATGGGGCCATACGTATATATCTTCTCTCCTTTATGCAGCCGGATCTGTTCATACACCGTTTCCACCGCCCGCTTTACGCCAAAGCAGAAGCCTGCAGTTTTCGCCAGTTCTATTTTCATATGTTCCTTCCTCTTCTCTTAACGGCACAGTCGGATAATCGCCTCGACAACTTCCGGTATCGTCATGTCCGAGCTGTCGACGAGAACCGCATCTTCTGCCTGTTTGAGCGGTGCCGTCTCGCGCGTCATGTCGCGCCTGTCTCTCTCTTCTATGTCCGCGGCTATCTCGGAGTACACACAGCCGACGCCCTTCGCCTTCAGCTCCTCATAGCGCCGCTTCGCCCTCGTCTCCACACTCGCCGTAAGATACACCTTCACATCCGCATCCGGCAGCACACATGTCCCGATGTCTCTTCCGTCCATGACAACATCTTGCTCTGCCGCCAGATTACGCTGCAGCTTAAGCAGCTTCGTCCGCACTTCCGGCACGGCCGAGCTCACGGAAGCCATATTGCCTGCTTCTTCCGTACGAAGTCTGGACGTAATATTTTTCCCGTTCAGATATACCTGCTGTACCCCTTCTTCATACCGGATGGTCACATCCGCGTCTTCACATGCTTCTATAATATTTTCCCTGTTGGAAGGGTCAATCCCTCTGTCCAGAAAATGTACTGCCAGCCCCCGGTACAGTGCGCCGGTATCCACGTAGATATATCCCATCTTTTTCGCCACCAGCTTGGCTATCGTACTCTTTCCGGCGCCTGCCGGTCCGTCAATCGCTATGTTATATCCCATCTTAACTCCTCGCCTGTTCATACTTCCATTTTTATATGGGCTTTCCTATATACTATCCATCGGATTACTTATAAATATGATATGTCTGACCCAATGCATTCAGTATATCGTACTATCTTACGATGGACAAGTATTTTTTACGGATAGCCGCATGATCCGTTCCTTTCGTATACGGCTTTCATCCTATTCTACATACTTGCGGTATATTTGGGCATGTTAATCATATGGAGGTTGGTTATGAATAAAAAGACAATTTACTGGACAAGCGGTATTATCGCTATACTTATCATCATCCTGCTGATCGTCTGGGCCGCTTTCGGCAGAGACAGCAGCACGCGCTCGAACGACGACATCCCCCGGGGACCGGCCGCAGAGCAGGCCCTCTCCAGCTATCTGGAAGATCAGGACATCCTTATGGATAAAATGATGGAAGATATGGAGCATGTGCAGCCGTCCGGCAACGCTGCCCTGGACTTCCTGAACGGGATGATTCCCCATCATGAGGCCGCCGTATCGATGTCTGAAAGTTACCTGGAGTATGGTGGCGCGGATAAGGAGCTGAAAGAGCTGGCCAAATATATCGTCCGCATACAGAAGGAAGAGATTGCGCAGATGCAGTCCTACATTGATGAATTGGAAACAGACGGGACCGAGGATCCTGAGCAGGAACAGGCTTATCTCGAAGCATATGAGACGATGCTCTCTTCCCACCACTCTGCCCATTCCTCACACGGTACCTCTGCCAATGTAGAAGCCGCGTTCGCAGAAGGAATGATCATGCACCATCAGATGGCGGTAGAAATGGCACAGGCTGTCGTAGGTAACACGGACAGCGAAAAGGTGACCACGCTTGCAGAAAACATCATACAAGCACAACAGAATGAAATCACTCAGATACAGGAAATTATGAAAAGGCTGTCGGACGGCACACACAGCCATCACTAGCTGGTCTGGAGTTAAACAGGTATGCCTTTCCCCGCCGCATAGCCGGTGGACCAGGCAATCTGCAGATTAAAGCCGCCGGTCAGCGCATCCAGATCCAGCACCTCCCCGGCAAAATAAAGCCCCTTTACAAGCTTCGATTCCATCGTGCCCGGGTCGATTTCTTTCGTCCGGACGCCCCCCTTCGTGATGACCGCTTCCCGATAGTCACGAAGCCCGGTGAGCGTGACCGGCAGATGCTTTATGAGGGATACGAATCTGAGACGCTCTTCTTTCGTGATTACATTGACCTTCTTGTCAGGATCGATGCCGCTCAATCTTATCATTACCGGAATAAGCTTTGCAGGAAATAATCTTCCGACTGCATTTTTAAACTGCCGGTTCAGATTCTCTTCAAAGTCTCTGCACACACGCTGGTCCAGCTGCTCCTTTGACAGCGCCGGCTTCAGGTCTATCTGAAGCTGCAGTTCCCTGCCTTTAAGCTTCTTTCCCACATAGCTGCTGGCCGTAAGCATGAGCGGGCCGCTCACTCCATAGTGGGTGAACAGCATCTCCCCAAAGTCTTCATACAGCTTTTTCTTCCCGTCATAAATGGATGCGCTTACATTGCGCAGAGAAAGCCCCTGAAGCTCTCCTATCCATTCTTCTTTGCACTCCATCGGTACGAGGGACGGCATACATTCTGATACCGTATGCGCAAGACTTCTGGCAAACCGGAATCCGTCTCCGTCCGAACCGGTAGACTGGTATGACAGGCCGCCTGTCGCGACGATGCAGGCATCCCCTGCGGCTTTTGTCCCGTCTTCCAGCACAATCTCTTTAAAATGTCCTTCTTGCGCCTCTATATGCTTCACCGCCGTCCTGAGATGCACGTGTGCCCCAAGCCGCGCCAGTTCCCTCTCAAGTCCGCGGATGACGTCAGAGGAACGGTCAGAGGCCGGAAACACCCTGTCTCCTCTTTCCACCTTCGTCCTCACGCCGATCCTCTCAAAAAATGCTATCACATCTTGATTTGTACAGCCGTAAAAGCTGCTGTATAGGAACTTGGAATTACTTACGACCGCGTCAAACAGCCCGTCCATATCACAGGCATTCGTAATGTTGCATCTTCCCTTTCCCGTGATGAACAGCTTCTTTCCAGACCTGTCATTCTTCTCATATATGTGGACTTCATGCCCGTTTTCCGCGGCCGCGATACCTGCATACATGCCTGCCGCACCACCGCCTGCTATCAATACCTTGCTCATTGCTGTCCCTTGCCCATCTCCTCCGAACCATTCAGTTCCACTTTATTCTTTACCATATTCAGCTCGTCCTTGCTGTACACCTGATACTCGTCCCATATCTCTTCCAGCGTTTCAAGCGTCGTTATCACCTCGTTCTGCTTCTTCATGCAGAGGGCGACAACCAGGGCATTGACTACGCTTAAGGGGGCGACAAGCGAATCAACGATGGATGCCATATCGCTTCTTGCAATCAGATTGCAGGAAGAGTACAGGTTCATCGGAGAATGGATGCTGTCTGTCAGCGTAATCACCTTAGCCTTGCGGTTGCTGGCAAATTCCAGTGCCTTCAGCGTCCGCATGGAATACCTCGGAAAGCTGATGCCGATAATAACATCCTCTTCACTGATACGTATAAGCTGTTCGAATATCTCGCTGGAGCTGTTCGTGTTCACCGCTTTGACGTCAGGGCAGATCAGATTCAGATAAAAGCTCAGGAAACTGGCCAGCGGCGCACAGCTCCGTATACCGATGACATAGATACGCCTGGCATTCAATATCGTATCCACTGCCATCTCAAATGTCTCGTGGTCTATCGCCCCCATCGTCAGCTTTATCTTCTCAATATCTGACTGGAGCACCGTATTCAGTATCTCTCCCTGGCTGATTCTCCCATAGGTCACTTCCATCCTCTGGATAGAATTGAGCTTCGTACGCACCAGCTCCCCAAGCGCCTTCTGAAATCCCGGATATCCTTCATATCCAAGAGCAGTGGCAAACCGGACGACCGTGGACTCGCTGACGCCCACTTCTTCTCCCATCCTGGCCGCCGTGAGAAATGCGGCCTTGTCATATTCCTCACGGATGAATTCAGCCAGTTTCTTTTGGCCCTTGCTGAATTTCGCATATTTTTCATCTATCTTCTGCAACAGCTCATTTTTGCTTCCCATGTCACATATTCCTTTTCTCCAATATTTCGTAACAATTAATTATATACCAGTTTACCATTTTCTTCAATATGTTTGACAAGCGGGATTGTTGCATGATTGATATTCCTGTTTAGTACCACTGTAGCAGCACTCTCCAATTATAGAGGAGAAAACGGCCGAGCAGAGCCAATACAAGGTATATTTCCATCTCATTATGAGCCAGCGCCACTGTTCTTGTGCTCTGCTTCTCTCTGTTTTTCTCACCTGTTATCCTGCAAAGCGCCGCCCATACTGCATAACCGGCAATCGTCCCCAGCGTATTCATGATTACATCCTCTACATCTGTCACCCTTCGATTAAAAAGCTGGCAGAGCTCGATTGCCGTCGACAGGCATGCCCCGACAGCCACTACCCTTAAGAGACTGCGCCGCTCTGTCCATATAAACGGTACGAGGAATCCAAAAGGCATGAACATGAACGCATTCATAACCTGTCCAAAGCCGACCCCGCCGGCGAACGGAATCAGATTGATTTCATCCGCCCGGATCAGATTGCCGAACGCTCCAAAATCCCAGATGCTTCCGCTGCCGGTTACTGAAAATACCATAGAGATATAGATAAGAAAAATATATGTCCAAATCAAGTGGGCCGGCCGAACTCTGGATCCGCCTTTCTTCGCCATATATATCTGGCAGAGCATACATGGTACGAGAACACATACATAGGGATAGGCCGTACTAAAAAAATAAAACATCTTCTTCATCCTTTCAAGATAGGTATTGCCGCAGCAAGCTGCGGATGTCTAAAAGTATATCTTAAAAACATGAAGATACTGCTTGGAATTTCTTAATATTTCTTGAAATCCCTCCAAATGGGGGTTTAGTGAAGTGGACGCCGCTGGGGAGGTATGGGGCAGATGCTCCGATGCGTCCGGGAACTGCGACTATCACACAGATTCCTAAGCCTGCGGGGTGTTCGCCGATGGCGGCTCTCACCCCACAAGCCAAGGAATCTGGTGAGGATTCTCCGTCCCTTCCGCTTATACCTTCGCATCTGTCCCATACCTCCCCATCGGCTATCTACTTTACTGGCATGGGCGGGGGCGGCAGTGTGGCGTTGCTGGCTGATGGAAAGGGCTTTGGTGAGTCAGCATAGTGATAGAGGGCTTAGCAAGCTAAAGCCCTTTGCCGAAAAGAAATCCTAATATAAGAAGAGCCGGAATCAGGTACGGGGATGTTGAGATGACATCCCCTGCCTGGTTCCGGCTCTTCTTGCAGCAACGGCGTGCTCGCCTCGCTGCATACACTTAATAACGACTAAATTGTTCTCTATGCTGCATATGTTAAGCTTGTTAAATCTAATCATTCATCTCACGCAGCCAGCGTTCATCCGCTGGCCAGTAACGCCACACAGCCGCACTCGCCCTTGTTAAGTGAAGTAGATAGCGGGCGGGGAGCCGGGTGGGAGATGCGCAGGTGCAAGCGGAAGAGGCGGAGAATCCTTTCCGTAGCCCTTATCCTGCGGGATGCAAGCCGCAATCGGCGCACATACCGGAGGGTTAGGGATACGTGAAATAGTCGAAGCCTCGGACGCATCGGAGCAGATGCCACCCGGCTCCCAGTCCGCAGCCACTTTACTTAAACTCACATTTACTACACCGGATAGCTTCCGTTCTCCGTATCTGCTACCGTCTGGTCCACTTTCGTCTGCTGTGCTTCTCTGTATTTGAAGAAATCAGTAGCGACCTGCGGGAACAGTGCATAGGTGAGAACGTCTTCATCCTGCTGGCTCCACTGTGCCATCTCGCTGCGCAGCGTATCCAGTTCATCCGGAATGAGATCAGCCGGACGGCAGGTAATAATCTCGGCATCTTCTCCAAGGACTTTCTTCTTCACCTCTTCGTTGAACGGTTTTACGGTAGCCCCGTATTTGCCGCTCAATACATCCTTTGTCTCTTTCGTCGCCATCTTATAGCGCTCACCCATCAGCACGTTGAATACAGCCTGCGTACCGACAATCTGTGAGGATGGTGTTACAAGCGGAGGCTCACCCAAATCTTTTCTTACTCTTGGAACCTCTTCCAGCACATCGTAATACTTGTCTTCTGCCCCCTGTTCCTTCAGCTGTGATGTCAAGTTGGAAAGCATGCCGCCCGGAACCTGATACAGAAGCGTCTTGATATTGACGCCCATGTTCTTCGGATTCAGCAGACCGCTTGCCAATGCCTCATCTCTGATTGGACGGAAATAATCCGCAATCTCAGCCAGGAGATTCTGGTCGAATCCTGTATCATACGGAGTTCCTTTAAAAGTCTCAACCATGACCTCCGTAGCAGGCTGGGATGTTCCAAGTGCAAAGGGTGACATCGCCGTATCAATCACATCGACACCTGCCTCGACTGCCTTCAGATAAGTCATGGACGCAACGCCTGACGTATAATGCGTATGCAGCTGGATTGGCAGGTCTACTGCTTCTTTCAGCGCTCCGATGAGCTCTGTCGCCTTGTACGGTACGAGCAGGCCGGCCATATCTTTGATACAGATTGAATTGGCTCCCATCTCTTCAATCTTTTTGGCTATATCCACCCAATACTCAAGCGTATAGGCATCTCCGAGCGTGTAGGAGAGCGCCACCTGCGCCTCTGCCTTTTCCTTGTTGGCAGCCGTAACCGCCGTCTGAAGATTACGAAGGTCATTCAGACAGTCAAAGATTCGGATGACATCGATACCGTTTGACACGGACTTCTGTACAAAATATTCTACGACATCATCTGCATACGGACGGTAGCCGAGGATATTCTGTCCGCGGAACAGCATCTGGAGCTTGGTGTTCTTAAAACCGTCGCGGAATTTGCGCAGTCTGTCCCATGGATCTTCCTTCAGGAAACGCAGTGACGCGTCAAATGTCGCACCGCCCCAGCACTCTACAGAATGATACCCTACCTTATCCATCTTATCCACGATGGGAAGCATCTGTTCTGTCGTCATACGTGTGGCAATCAATGACTGGTGCGCATCACGCAGAATAGTTTCCGTAATTTTAATTGGTTTCTTTTCTATATCTGCCATTCTTTCTTCCTCCATCTTAATTATTATATCGCTCTTATGCTACATGACGCCGAAGATTGCCATAAACGTACCGGCAGCCACGGCCGTACCGATGACACCTGCCACGTTCGGTCCCATGGCGTGCATAAGCAGGAAATTCGTAGGATCCGCTTCTGCTCCAACCTTCTGTGACACTCTGGCCGCCATAGGGACAGCGGATACGCCCGCAGAACCTATCAGAGGGTTGACCTTGCCATGCGTTGCCAGGCACATGAGTTTGCCGAACAGTACACCGGCTGCCGTTCCAAACATGAACGCTACCAGCCCGAGGATGACAATCTTAATCGTATCCCAGTTCAGGAATGCCTCCGCGCTTGTCGTCGCTCCTACAGAAGTTCCAAGCAGGATGACTACGATATACATGAGCGCATTGCTGGCTGTCTCTGTCAATTGGCGGACCACTCCTGATTCACGGAACAGGTTGCCGAGCATAAGCATGCCGACAAGCGGAGCCGTCGTAGGCAGAATAGAGCATACGACAATGGTGACGATAATCGGGAACAGGATACGCTCCAGTTTGGATACCGGTCTTAGCTGTTCCATCTTTATCTGCCGTTCCTTTTTCGTCGTGAGCAGCTTCATAATCGGCGGCTGTATGATTGGTACAAGTGACATATATGAATATGCCGCTACTGCAATCGGGCCCATTATGGCTGTCTGCTGCAGCTTCCCGGCCAAAAAGATAGACGTCGGTCCGTCCGCCCCACCGATAATAGAGACTGCCGCCGCTGCCTTATCAGAGAATCCAAGAGCCATGGCGCCGAGATAAGCTGCAAATATACCAAACTGAGCAGCAGCTCCGAGAAGGAAGCTCTTCGGATTGGCAATCAAAGGTCCAAAGTCCGTCATCGCACCTACGCCGAGGAAAATAAGCGAAGGCAAGATCGCCCATTCGTCCAGAAGGTAGAAATAGTAGAGCAATCCTCCTGTCCCGTTGGCTGCGTCTTCCGCATGCAGCATGATATCCGGGTAGATATTCACGAGCAGCATACCGAAGGCGATGGGTACCAGGAGCAGAGGTTCGAACCCATGTCGTATTGCTAAGTATAGGAAAGCACATGCCACAGCAATCATGATCACGTTGCCCCATGAAAGACTGAAAAATGCTGTCTGATGCACGAGGTTTCCTAATGTCGTTGTTATATAATCCATTTTTTAACCTCCAGTCGTGTTTCAAACATAATAGAATGTATTATGTTTCTTAGTTTAATGTAGCTAATACTGCCCCGGCTTCCACTGCATCTCCTACAGCAGCATCGATGCTTGCTACAGTTCCGTCTTCCGGCGCTACGACTGGAATCTCCATCTTCATTGCCTCGATGATGACTACCGCATCACCTTTCTTTACACTCTGTCCGACATTGGCTTCTATCTTGAATACTTTTCCTGCTGCTCCCGCCTTCACCTGGATAGAACCGGCTCCCGCTGCTGCTTTTGGAGCTGCCTTCGGCGCGGAGGCCGGTGCCGTCTTGGGTGCCACAGCTGGCGCTGCCGGTGCCGCCGGTGCCGCTCCTGCACCTTTTTCTTCTACTGTCACATCATATACATTGCCATTTACTGTAATCGTATAATTCTTCATCTTCTATATCCTCCTTGATTTCCCTCTATTAATTCCATTTGTTCGACGGTCTTCTTCTTATGCTTCTCACGACAAAACCATCGGTGGTTGTTCCTTCCGCCGCTGCAATCGCTGCGGAGATAACTGCTATGAGTTCTGTGTCATCTGCCTCTTCCACAAGCTCCACAGCCGCGGGTATGCTGTCAGCTGGCGCCGGCGCTACAGCCGCCTCTTCCTGCTTCCGGCTGAATGCCTTCTGCAATTTCGGTATGAAACGGAATAAGGATATGATCAGTGAAATGAATATGAGTACGACAAACACTGTTCCCATTCCAAGAATCGTATTCAACCCTGCTTTTTCAAGAATTTCTCCTCTTGTATACTCTCCGGCCACAGTCATGCTGTCCAGATTCAGATTGCCTCTTGTGTCCGCTTTGAATAATACTGTAATTTCTGCATCGCGTTTCTCAAACTCTGCTTTTGTAACTACTTTCAATTCCGTTCTGGATGCCGTATATTTGTAATCGCCATGGCTTATATAGCTGCCACATTCATCGACTCCTGCTTTCCAGGCATTGATAGCCCCCAGAAAGCTCTCAGGCTCAAACGGAAGTCCAGCGCTCACGAACTGCTGCTCCATCGCGAATTCTGACATACTGTTCCACTGTTCTGTAGTGGCTTCATCCGCGCTTGCACAATAGTCGATGAGAAAATCTGTCACCTGCTCTATAGTGGCTTTGTCGTAATCGACATCGGTATTCTGCTTGCTGCCACACCCGGTAAAGCAGAGGACGGCCGCCAGCATGCAGAGTAATATGCTAATTTTTTTCTTCACTTTGCTCCACCTCTCTAGACCGTTCCGTGTTTTTTAGACGGGCGGTCTTCTCTCTTTGTGAATAACATCTCGAATGCTCCGATCACATATTTCCTCGTATCTTCTGGTGCGATGATCGTATCCACATAGCCTCTTCTTGCCGCCGCCAGTGGGCTTGACTGGATTTCTCTATATTCAGAAGCTTTCTCCTTGATTACTTCCGCATCAGCGCCCGCATACATGATCTTAGCTGCAAGAGCGGCCTCCATCATCCCGATTTCGGCATCCTGCCAAGCATATACCATATCTGCACCGATCGCTTTGCTGTTCATGGTCACGTACGCACTTCCGTAAGCTTTACCAACAATGACATTTACTTTCGGTACCGTCGCATTTGCAAATGCGTACGTAAGCTTTGCTGCTTCTCTTGCAAGATTCTTTTCGGCACACTTGCTTGCCTCAAAGCCGGATACATTGGTAAGTGAAAGGACCGGTATGTTGAACGCGTCGCAGAATGCTACAAATTCTGCCGCTTTCTTAGCTCCGTCTGCCGAGAGGGAACCATCATACTCGGCTGTGGCCTCTCCTTCTGAATCATATACTTTCGAACGGTTTGCCACTGCTCCTACGGTCATTCCGTTCAGACGTATGAAGCCGGTCACCATATCTTTTGCATAATGCTTCTTCGTCTCAAAGAAGATATTGTTGTCTGATATCTGGACGAGGGCTATCGCCGTATCTTCTGACGCGTTTTCTATACCTGCGCATACACGGTTCAGATCATCCGTGCACGCATCATAAGAGGAATCTTCCTCATTATTGCATGGCAGCATACATACCAAAGAACGGATGCTTCCCAGAATCTCTTCCTCCGTTCCGATGTCATCAACGAGGCCGGCGCTTTCGCTCTGGAACTGCGCAGATGATGTATCGCATTTAGATATTTCATTCCCTGGAATTGCATTTGGAGAATTGATGAATAATTTCCCTTTCTTACTTTCCATAAAAGTAAAATCGGTAAGTGCCGGAACAACGGCCAGCCCTCCGCCGCATGTCCCGAATACAGCAGTAATCTGAGGAATGACGCCTGATGCCATCGTCTGTTTCAGATACAGGCTGCCAAATGCTTCCAGAGCATCTGTCGCCTCCTGAAGCCTCAATCCTGCACAGTCCACAAGGCCGATGACCGGTGCGCCCATCTTCATTGCCATATCGTAGATGTTAGCAATCTTTCTGGCATGCATCTCACCGATAGCCCCGTTCAGAACGGATGCATCCTGACTGTATACATAAACCAGATTCCCGTCAATCACTCCATATCCGGTAATGACACCGTCCGCCGGAGTTTCTTTTTCCTGCATGTTGAAATCAGTAGATCTGGCTGTAACCGCCCCACCTATTTCAACAAAGCTTCCTGCGTCAAGCAAAGATTCTATTCTATTGCCCGCTGCACTTCCTGTTGCCAAGTTGTCCATAGTCTAGCCCTCCATTTTCTTACATATTCTAAATCAGGTCCTTTAGTATGAAAAATCTAAAAGTAAAACCAAATTTTTGCCAATTATATTGTATAATAACGAATTGAAAATAGCAATCCTTTTTGTAGTAAAATTGATATTTATTTCACATACTGTATCCTGTCTATAATTCGGTAGTTTTGTCAAGTATCTGGTGATAGAAGTCTTCCCGGCTGTCCTTCCTCTCAATCGTATCTACAATCTCACCGTCTTTGAGCAGGATGATTTTTTTACAGTAGCTGGCGAGACGGGAGTCATGTGTCACCATCACGACCGTCTTGCCCAGCTCATCGTTGATCTTGCAAAGTGCGTCTATGACGACCTGACCGGACTTGGAGTCCAGATTCCCCGTGGGCTCGTCGGCCAGGACTATCTCCGGATCGTTGATCAGCGCCCTGCATATGGCAGTCCTCTGCTTCTCCCCTCCGGAGAGCTCGTAAGGCGCCTTGTACAGCAAGTCGGCGATGCCGAACTGCTCCGACAGCTTTTCCACCTTCTTCTTCATCACCTCTGGATCTGCTTTGTCCAGTATCATCGGCAGTTTGATATTGTCCATTACAGACAGGCTGTCCATCAGGTAAAAGTCCTGGAACACGAAACCGATCTGGCGTCTCCTTATGTCTGCCAGCTCATCCTTCCACAGCTCCTCTGTATCCATGCCCTGAAAGATAACGGTCCCTCCTGCAGGCCTTTCCAGCATTCCCAGAAGCTTGAGGAATGTGGTCTTGCCACAGCCAGATTTGCCCATGACGCCGACGAATTCCCCTTTTTCCACGGCAAAGTCAATCCCCTTCAGGACCTGTATCTTATTAATCTCTACGCTTCGTCTCGTCTCCACTTTATAATTGTGGACTAGTTCCTTTGTCTCTATAATCTTCTCATTCATCTACGCTTCCTGCCTCCCTACATTTATCCTGCTTCTCTTTATTCTGCGCTCCATCTGGTGCACCAGCCATGCCATCCAGGCTGCCTGTATGATAAGATATGCTGCGGCCATCGTCCCTCCTGTCTTCATGTAATCCATGATCTGGGAAGGTTCATATGTCCTGATGACAAATACAAAGGCCGTATATATGGCCGCAGTCACGGCGCTTACCAGAACCGGCACTATGGCAAAGGGCCACATCTCTTTTCTGATTGTCTTCATCTGTTCCCGCTCATGCATGCCCATACAGTCATAAAACCCATACCGGCGACAGATATCGTCTGCCTCGAAGGAGAATTTGATATAGGTCAGAAAGCAGGCACAGGCGGCAAGCATCAAGATGACAAAGGCATAGACTACCTCATTTGTGTACCGCTCAGAGACGATATCTTTGACGGTCTGCCGGCTTTCATAATACACCCGGATATCATAGTCATAGGATTCATCCGTGATATGCTTCTCGCGGAGAACCTTCAGCTCCTTGTCCACATCTGCGTAATGCTCCTCTGGGACTCTTAGCAGGCAGAGGTTTTTGATATCTTCCTGGGTACTGGCATATGCACTATTGAAATAATCATCAGAAAACACCACCAGATTCTCCTGCGATCCCCGCAGCAGCATGCCGGTCAGAATCTTGCACTCATAATCTTTGACTTTCCACTGTTCATACCCGCCGGCTCCCTGCGGCTGTCCCAGCTTCAGATATGGAGCCTTAAGGCCTGTCCCGGGCGATGTGTCGATTGGCCGGACCTTATAGGAGCTGTCCTGCTGAAAGACGATGTGAATCTCGTCGTCCTTTAAGCCAAGCGGGGATGGCTCCGGCAGTCCCTGCGCCTCGTAAAGCTTCCGGTAAGTAGCCTCCGAGATGCCGATGTTCTGCCCCGGAGGGGAAAACATAATGAGCGTTGCCATAAAGTCAAAAGAATTGCCCGTCGGCGTCGTAACCCGCAGCATAGGATAGACATCTGCCCTGGCATCATATTTCTGCTCTATGCCTGCCACGGTCTCTTCGTCCTCCTCATGCATAGTCAGTACAAAATCATATGGACATAGCTTTTCGGCCGGCTCTGCAATCAGATTGCCGCAGAACTGTATAAGGAACAGCCCAAGTGCAAGGAGATGGACGGTTGTCAGCATGACCAGATATCTGCAGTTTTTCTTATAGCGGTAATAAAAAGGAATCTTTTCCAGGAGATGCCGATAATAATGCCGCTCCGACTTGTCCATCCACTTCATCAGAAGCGCCTTTCCGTATGTAACCGTGAGGTATAGGCCCAGTGTGAAATAGATTACGGTCCACAAGCTCGTGTCCGCATAATCAGAGATGCTGGACCGGATGAACTCTAATCCCAGCAGGGTGGCAAGTATCAGGTATCTTCCCGGAATCTTTTCCCCCACCACATCATTTACTGCGGCAAAAGAATCTCGCACCCGGAGATAGGACTCATAATTGATGGCAGTGGCTATCATCAGCACGATGATATAGCCAATCAGAGCAAATAGATAGATGACCGGGCTGATGCTGGATACGATCACTTCCGTGCCAAGCTTCTTTACAAGAAGATGTCTCATATACAGCAGTATCCCTGTCCCGGCGGACACACCTGCGGCAAAGGAGATAAAAAGGCTTCCGGCATACTCTGCCATCATGATGACAGACAATGTCCTGCTTCGGATGCCGAGGACCGTAAACATTCGGTAATCAGACATCCTGCTTTTAATATAATAAGAAAATACAAATGCAGTCAGGAATATGGTAAGAAACATGATAAGACCGATTGCGCGTATCAGAATCTGCTGCAGTCCGGTTCCGAGAACGATGTCTTCTATGGAGTGGACTTTTCGGAGAATATAGTTCATCCCTATCGCCACAGTCAGAAATGTGGCGGAAAGTACGCCGCTTAAGATAAAAAGTACATAATTTTTCCATTTATATTTGAAATTGTCCCAGATAACGGAATAGAATTCGCGTGGATATCTCCCCGGGAAATGCAGGCGGCGTCTCCGTTCTTCCTTCTCTTCCCGCTCCCGTTTCTTCATCAGCCGGTAATTTTCATTGATTTCTTTACTCTGTTCCAGGTATAGTACCACGAGGAACTCTAACCCTATAACAGCCACAAACGCAAAAAGCGCCGGACCAGCGTCATATCCCCCGAATATCGTATACCCGGTAAAATAGACAAAGGTACAGCTATACATTGCCGTATTCAGAACTCTGTTTCTTTTGTTGAACAGAAGAAGCACTACATGGACCGCTACAAGAAGCACTCCTGCAAGCGCCAGATAAGTCACCACGTATGACGCGTATATATTTCCACCATCCGGCGCATATTCCGCAATCCCTCCCGCAGCATATACCGCCCGGAAGAATCCATATAGCGTATACTTTTCTGCCCCCGTATCAGCCCATGGCAGAAAGAAGGTGGCTGCCACCGCCAGAAGGCAGGCTATGGCAGAAAAGTATTTTCCCTCAATCTCTTCCCTATGTTTTTTCATGCAGACCTTTCCCCCGTTTCTTCATAGAACACGTTTTAAATCAATACCTGCTTTCACGTCAAAGAATATACGAAATTCCAGGCGGCGATTTATAAGCACACTCTACTCCATATTCCTCCGTTTGGCAAGTCTGCCTTTCTGTCCTACCCTCTTGCCGCAGTGGTCAGTCTGCATGTTCCTGACTTAGGGTCCGTCCTGCGTGACAGCGCTCACAGTCCGGCGGTATGTTCAAGTATATCCTGATAAAATGTATCCTCCCTTTCCCGGACCAGCTCTTTGATCAGCCTCCCGTCCTTGAGCAGCAGCACCTTCCTGCATCTGCAGGCAATTTTCGGGTCGTGGGTAACGATGATCACGGTCTTGTGCCACTCCTCATTCAGCCGCTTGAGCCACTGAATCACCTCTTCGCCCATGACGGAATCCAGGTTGCCGGTAGGCTCGTCGGCAAGAATCAGGTCGGGATCATTCATGAGGGCGCGGCAGAGAGCGGTCCTCTGTCTCTCTCCGCCGGATATCTGGAACGGATATTTCTCCGTATGGCCGCTGATTTGAAACTGTGCCGTCAGCTGTTCCATCTTCGCTTTCCTTCGTCCAGGTTCCATCTTATCCAGTATAGCCGGAAGCATGATATTTTCTTCCACCGTCAGGCTGTCCATCAGATTGTAATCCTGAAACACAAATCCCATGCCTTTCCTTCGGATGTCAGAAATCTCCTCCTCCCAAAGCGCTGCCGTTTCCCGGCCTTTCACATAGACTTTTCCCTCTGTAGGTTCATCCATCAGGCCGAGTATCTTTAGCAGCGTCGTCTTTCCGCAGCCGGAACGACCCATCACCGCAATGAAGTCTTCTTCCTCTACCGAGAGACTGATGCCCTTAAGTACCGGCCCCTGCTGTATGTTGTATGTCTTTACCAGCTCTTCTGCCTTTAAGATTGTCCCCATAACTGCCTCCTTTGCTTTTTCCTGTCTCCAAGGACCGCCCTCATATAATATTTCCCAAGCGCTGCCGTGACGGCTGCGTATAGTGATGAATAACACAAGAACAATAAGCCAAGAGACTTCAGATACACTGCCAGCTCCGCAGACGTATACATTCTTTTTACCGCCACTGCACATATAAATGGAATGGACAGCAGGACTGCCGGCACAAAGCTTCCACACACGATCTTCATCATTTCCCCTCTTAGGAGACGGCGGCAATCCTTCTGCGGCATGCCGAGGCATTTGAGCTGGCTGAACTTCTGCTCCAGCTCCTCCTGCTCCAGCCCGTACTTGATAAAAAAGAGAAAGAAGCTCCCCATCAGAAGTACGGCAAGCACTGCCATGCAGGCAGCTTTCTTAAAATGATGTTCCGCTTCTGTCTCTGCCAGCGCCGTCTGCTTTGCATAGTACGGCTGTATCCTGTCGTCCCAGGATGCATCGCTTTTGTGCTTCTCTGCAAATGCCCCCAGTTCCTGTTCCACCTTTTCATAGTTTTCCCCGCTGCAGCGAATCAGCTTCAGCCGCGTAGGTCCTTCCTTTTCCGTTCCGACATAGAAATATCCATTAAATGCCTCGTCGGAAAGCACTACGATATTCTCCTGCCTGCCCTGCTGGAACATTCCGGTCAGGATGCTTCGTTCGCTGCTCTTCATATGGTATGCCGGGAACAGGATTTCCCTTTCCATAAAGTTATAGCTCCTTATCGGCTGCCCGATACGAAGCCTGGGCTCCTTGTCACCTATATACCATTCCAGCGGATGGCTCTTGACCGAAGCGTCCTGCTGGAATACGACATGAATCTCGTTCTCCTGCAGACCAGGCCTGTCTTCTATCTGCTCCCCCACAGCTTTCTTAAGCTCCCGATAGGATGTCTCCGACACTGCGATATGCTGTCCCTGGGGCCACATGACACCCATATACTGATTGGCGGCGGCCTGCTCCCAGGTGTACGGCGCGCCGAGAGGTGTCGTACATCTGAGCATCGGCCATGTATGGATATCAGCAGCGTAAGTGTCAGACAGTTCTGCGAAGTAGTCATCGTCCTCATCATAGGACATGCAGACGAAGTCATACGGATAGAGCTTGTCTGTATCTCCGGACGCCTCTACAGCGGCATATTCCGGAATATAGATCATGCCCGAAAGAAGATGGAATGCAAAGAGCAGATACCAGAACCGGTAATTTGTCTTAAACCGGTACCGCCACGGCAAGATGGACAGAAGCTTATCCCCGCGGGCTGCCGACCGCCCTGCGTGGGCTTCAGCTATCCTGGCATACAGAAAGCAAAACAGCACAAAGGAGCCTGCAAGCGTCCACACATTTGCAGAGAACTTCTCCGTCTCAGGAGGCAGCCAGTACCGTACCGCCGATACTACAGTGGCCGCCAGTCCGGCCACGATACCGGGAAGAAGAAACCGATGTGGTATCTTCTCCGGCTCCTGCCTTCTGGTAGATATCTGAAACAGGCTTTTATGTCCGAACAGATGGTAGTTGACGAGAGAAGACACGGCGACCGCAGCTATATAGATTCCCGCGGCAGCACCGGATGTCTTCACTCCCTGCATCGGCCGGCCTACGGACTCTGCTATATCAGAAAACACGGTCTTCCCTGCCAGGATAAGCAGCCCATCAGACAGAAGCAGCCCTGCGGCCAGTGCAATCATGACACAGGCGGCATACTCCAGGACGATTATGAGGACCAGCGTATGCTTCCTTATGCCGAGGCTGTAGAAGATACTGTAATTCTGCATCCGTGTCCTGAGGTAATGCGTGATGATAAGGGCTAGAATCAAGATGGAAAAGCATGCTGCTACCGGAAGGATCTCCTCCAGTATACGCTGCATCCCATTGTCATATCCGGTGCCGATTCCGGTACCGCTCGATTTAAGCCCGCTCTGTACGCCGAGCAGAGTGTGAAGCACCGTGACAATCCCGCCGGCGCCTGCGATAAACAGAAGATAGCTCTTCCGGTTATGGACAAAGTTTCTCCAGACGATATGGTAGAAACCGCGGTCGTACTTGCCGGGGAAATATGTCCTGCGCTTTCTCTCTTCTTTCTCTTTGGCTTCTTCACGTCTCAGTATCTCTGCCTCTCTTTGCATCTGCCTCCTCTGTTCCAGATATATTCCGCCCAGGCAGTCGATTCCGACAGCGATAACGCAGAGAATCAGCCCGACATCCGGCAGATACCCGCCGAAGGTCAACAGCACGAGAAATACCATCAGCACCATGCCATAGATCGTATACCTCAGGAACCGGGGATTTCTGCGGAAGGCAAGCAGCACTATTCTTATCACGCTTAAGAGCGCAGCCGCCGCAATCAGGTACAGAAGATAATAGGACGGCAGCAGCTCTGCATATGCCCCTTCATTTGACACGGTCTTAAGGGCGGTCTTAGTCACAAGGCTATAATACTCCTGCAGGCCGCCGCTTTCCTGCACCGCTTTGAGAAACAGGGGCAGCGTGTACCTCTTCCCTTCGAAAGTCAGCCATTTCAAAAACAAGGCGGAACATACAAATACCGCCGACATGGCTATGCCAAGCAGCCGTCCTGCGCCGCACGGCGAACCGCCCTTTTTCCCTTTTCTATTCTCTTTTTCCATCGCTGTCCCTCCCTAATTATAAAGCTGCATTTCATAGCCGCATGAAGGTACATCATATGCCCGCGACCAGAATCGCGATGCCTATGATGCCGGCGATTACGAGGCAGGCGGCTTTTAGTAAGATTGAGGCGGCAGCCATCATCTGTGATACAAAGGTCTCTTTATTAGTTCTGTCCCTTACAAGAAATACATACTCCGCTACGAGAAACATGATGAGAACGGCGGGCAGCAATGGGCCATAAGAAAACATGTATTCCATCAAAAGTCCTTCCCCCGCTATTTTCCGTATATACATGGCGGTAAGGACAATGCTCAGGATGTTAAGAACGACATCCACATAAGCCGCTTTTACGAGAATATCTTTTTTTGCTTTCTGTTCAATATACTTCTTCCCTTCCTCCAGCAGCTTCTCTTCTTTCAGATTTTGTGCCATGAAGTCTTCCTCAAATTCTATCCCCTGCTCCATCATCATTTTCTGCTTTCTGCATATGGCGCACTGCGCGAGATGTTCCTCCACAAGCTCCCTGCTCTCCTTGCTGCAGGCATCGTCCAGATAAAGCGGCAGCAGATCTTGTATTATGTTACAGTTCGTCATCTCCGTCTCCTCCTAACCTTTCCTGAATCATACGCTTTGCCCTGTAGCAGGTGACCCTTACCCAGGATTCCGACTTGCCAAAGAGCCGGCTGATATCCCGGCACGACAGCTCACCCATCACCCGCAGGGTAAACACTTCCTTATATGGCTCCGCAAGACCGTGCAGTATCTCATGAATCCGCCTTCTCTGGTCCGCATCTACCACCGCTGCCTCTACATTGTCCCTGCTCATATATCCTTCCAGACTCTCCTCCGGTGCCAGAGCCTTGTTCTTTTGGCACCACGCATAATAAGAATGCTTGGCAATCTGACAGAGCCAGACCGATATCTTGCATGTACCCCGGAACTGGTCCAGATGTTCAAATGCAAGACAGAATGTCTCCTGTGTCAGCTCTTCCGCAAGATCCGGACTGCCGCTGAGCTTAAGCAGAAAACGGTATACACTTTTCAGATTCCTTGTATAGATCTCTTCGAATTCATCCATCTGCCCTGCCTCCTTATATATAAGAGTGCGCAATCCTTGTTTTGTTACAAATTATTTTCCTGTTTTGGACGTAATATATTCCAGATTAAAGTATAGCACATGCCTCCATAAATAGAGTGTTAATTATTTACCATTTGCCTTTAGCATGCTAATACAGCGCCAAATCACCTTGCCAAAACTCCAATAAATTCCTAAAATAATTATTAACTTTTTCTTAAAAACGAGTTGTACTATAGTCTGATTTGTGCTATCATCTATCTCGATAAAGTTTTAAATATTGCTGGTGGGGTTCCAGATATTTAAAACAAAATAATAACCTAATATTGGGAGGTAATAAGTATGGAAACAGCAGTAAAGAAACGTAGACCGTTTGGCTTCTATGTTTGTGCTCTCGGATTTACATTCGAGCGTCTGGCATTCTACACAGTGAAATACCTGTTGGCCATCTGGATTGCAACTGAGGCTGCCAAAGGTGGACTTGGTCTTACCGATGTAGAAGGTGCTGCCATGTCTGCTTCCTTCGTAGCATGGACGTACATCACGCCTATGTTCGGCGGATACATAGCGGACCACTGGTTAAGCCCGAGAATTTGCGTCGCTGCAGGTATGATTTTGATGGGGATTGGATACCTGTGTACATGGCAGGCCCACTCTATGGGTCTTGTGTGGGCAATGATTGTTCTCGTATCAATTGGTACCGGGCTGTTCAAAGGGAACTTATCCGGTGTCAACGGACTGTTATTCCACGATAAGGATGAATTGAACTCAGCTTTCTCAATTCAGTATTCTTTCGTTAATATCGGTTCCTTCATCGGTACGACGTTCCTTGCCATCACAGCAACGACAGGACTTGGCGGACTTAAGTTAAGCTTCAACACAGTATTCTTAGTATGTGCTATCTTCTTATTTATCGATGCTGCATGGTTCATCTTCAACGGCAGAGCTCTTGGCGACGCCGGCAAGAAACCATTCAAGCATGACCAGAGAGAGTTCGTAGCTAAGGACAAGAAAGATGCTGAAGAGTCCAAGCCGCTTACATCCGGCGACTGGAAACGTATTATCGCCGTTATCCTTGTAACGCTGTTCTCCGCCGTGTTCTGGATGGTATGGTACATGGCCTACATGCCTGCGTACTATTATTTCGGTTATGGCGACGGTGCTTCCTTCCTGAACCATGCGAACTGGTATATCGGCAACTTCCAGATACCTACATCATGGTTCGACTCCATCAACGCTCTCGTATGTATCATCTTAGGGCCGGCACTCGCTGTGCTTTGGGCTAAGATGGCGAAGCGTCCGAAGGGTGACATGAGTATGTTCAAGAAGACTGCTCTTGGCACGATGCTTGTAGGTGTATCCTATATCGTAATGGTTATCGCTGATATTATCAGAGGTGAAGGTCAGGCTTCTGTCTTATGGTTAGCCCTTGTTTGCCTGCTGATGTCAGTCGGAGAAATGGTATTCTCCCCTCTGGGGAACTCCTTCATCTCCAAGATTGCGCCTGCGAAGGTACTTGGTCTTCTGTTAGGCTTCTGGCCAATCGCGGTATTTATCGCACAGTATGCTTATCCGCCTGTATATGCATGGTTAAAGACCATCGCATTCGCAAAAGGATATGGCGGACTTGCAGTTGTCGTAATTGCGCTTGGCTTAATCCTTTGGATTTTCAGCGGCAAGCTTGATAAGCTGGAACAATCCGAATAATCAACTGAATATGGATGAAAGCAGAGCTCATGCCGGGACTCCGGCTCATGAGTTCTGTTTTTTTGCCTTTCCTTAAGCTGCATCATTTATAATTTCACATTTTTAATACTTCGGTTTGTACTTTAGTCTGTTTTGTGGTACATTTATGATATAAAAAGAGGTTTTTTCAAGGAGGTATATCGAATGAACGTATCAGAAAGAATTTCCAGGCTGCGCGCTCTGATGGCTGAAAAGAAGATTGACGCATATGTCGTTCCCACCGCCGATTTCCACCAGAGCGAATATGTCGGAGAACATTTTAAAGCAAGAAAATTTATTACAGGCTTCAGCGGCTCCTACGGGACGGCTGTCATCACGATGGATGATGCGGGCCTCTGGACCGATGGCAGATACTTCTTCCAGGCCACCAATGAATTAAAAGGCAGTGGTGTCCGCCTGATGAAGATGTTCGTCGGGGACACTCCGTCGGTGACGGAATATCTGACCGATGTGGTTCCTGAAGGCGGGACGGTCGCATTTGACGGTCGTGTACTGTCCATGGAGGAGGGATGCGAATATGAGGAAGCCCTCACCCCTAAGGGCATTCGTCTCGATTATTCGGAAGACATGATTGATACGGTCTGGGCGGACAGGCCGCCGCTCTCCGATAAGCCGGCTTTCTTCCTGGAAGAGAAATACTCCGGGGAAAGTGCCGTGTCCAAGCTCTCACGTGTCCGTGAAGTCATGAAGGATAACGGGGCGACGCTGCATGCTGTCGCATCTCTGGATGATGTATGCTGGCTTCTGAACCTGCGGGGTGATGATATTGATTTCTTCCCGCTTCTGCTCTCCTACGCCGTCGTCAGGATGGATGGGGTTGATCTGTACGTGGACGACAGCAAGCTGGATGACCGGATCCACGAAGAATTGGATAAAGTTAATGTAACTATCCACCCATATAACGATATCTACAGCGATATTAAAGAACTGGATACATGCGAGACCATCCTGATCGACCCGATGAAGATGAACTATGCTCTTTTCAAGAGCATTCCGTGCAATATCGTGACCGCCCCCAATCCTACGATTCTTATGAAAGCCATGAAGAATCCGGTAGAGCTTGAGAATATCAAGGCCGCACATATCAAAGACGGCGTAGCTGTCACGAAGTTCATGCACTGGGTGAAGACCCGTTATGACAAGGAGACCATCACTGAGCTCAGCTCAGCCGAGAAGCTGACACAGTTCCGCGCCGAGCAGGAAGGCTACATAAGAGACAGCTTCGAACCTCTCTGCGCCTATGCAGACCACGCGGCCATGATGCACTACTCTCCGAGCGAAGAGACGGATGTCAAGCTGAAGGCCGGGGCGTTATTCCTAAACGATACGGGCGGCGGATATTATGAAGGCTCCACCGATATAACAAGAACCTTTGTCCTCGGCTCTGTAGACGCACAGTTGAAGAAATACTTTACTGCCGTCGTGCGCGCCATGATGAATCTCTCCCGCGCCAAATTCCTGTACGGCTGCTATGGATACAATCTTGATGTACTTGCAAGAGGGCCTATCTGGGATCTGGATCTTGACTTCCAGTGCGGTACCGGACATGGCGTCGGCTACCTTGCCAATGTCCACGAGCCTCCGACAGGATTCCGCTGGTACGTCGTTCCGAGCAAGAACGAGCACCATCAGCTGGAAGAAGGCATGGTAATCACAGATGAGCCTGGCATCTATGAGGATGGCCAGTTTGGCATCCGCATTGAAAATGAGTTTATCGTGCGTAAAGGCGTTCAGAACAAGTATGGCCAATTCATGCATTTTGAGACGATTACCTTTGCTCCAATCGACCTGGATGGAATCGACCCGGAAGAGATGAGCAGGTCCGAACGGGAGTGGCTGAACCATTATCATAAAGATGTATATGAGAAGATAGGCCCGCATCTGAATGATGAAGAACGAGAATGGCTGAAGGAATATACACGCGCAGTTTAAATTGAGACTGAACCGGCACTTTTACCCAATGCCGGTTCTAGATTGTAAGCGAAATAAGGAGGTTTTGACAATGATTATTGCAGCAAGATATCTGATGACAGGCGATGGCAAGTCTGTCCTTGAAAACAAAGCAGTTCTTACCGGGGCTGACGGTAAGATCAAAAGAATCGGGGCTAAGGAAATACTTATGAAAGAGTTCCCGGAGGAAGAATATAAGGATTATGGAGATGCCACTCTTCTTCCAGGCCTGTTTGATATGCATGTCCACCTTGCTTACTGGTATTCTCAGCCGGACAGCTTCAATTATGGATCCCAGCTTGTCATGCTCTATGCGCTGCAGCACGCGCAGTCTGCTTTTGAGCGTGGAATCACTTCTGTCCGCGATATGTCTTCTGCCCACGGGGTATGCAAGAATCTGAAGCTGGCGGCCGAGAAAGGGTTTGTAACCATTCCTCATATAACCCATACGGATACAGGCATGTGCATGTCCGGAGGACACGGATGGGAAGAAGTCGCACAGGTTGACGGTCCGTGGGAAGTCCGCAGGGAAATCCGCAGGCAGGTCCGTGACGGCGCCGAATGGGTAAAGATACTGACTACCCACCGTTCTCATATCCCGGAGTATACCCAGGAGGAATTAGACGCCGCGGTAGATGAATGCCACAGACGTGGAATCAAATGTGGTGTCCATGCCGGGACAAATCCAGGCATACAGATGTGTATCGATGCAGGTTTCGACACCATTGAGCATGCCACGTTCATGACCCTTGACCACGCAAAGCAGATGGCGGAAAAGGGCATCGCGTGGACACCGACAATCATGGCTTATACACTCCTTTACGATATCTGCAAGGAGAACCTGGAAAAGAATGCAGGTGCCCCGGTCAATGATCCGGTTATGCAGAAAGAGATGAAAGATTACCAGTATTTTGAACCGGCATACAAAGCTTATAAAGAACATTTCAAAGAATTCTACGACACAGGAATAACCGTAATCGCAGGAACAGATATGGTCATGTACCAGTCCCCTCTTCTGCCGCTTCCCCGTGAGCTGCAGTATATGGTTGAATACGGCATCACTCCGGTACAGGCGATTCAGACAGCGACTTATAATCCCGCGAAGGTACTTGGCGTGGAGGACGAACGCGGTCTTGTAAAAGAGGGACTGGATGCAGATCTCCTCGTCGTAGGCGGCGACCTGAGCAAGGACATCACCTGTCTGAACGACGTAAAGCTCGTTACACTCGGCGGCAGGAAAGTATTTGAAAATGGAATACGATATGTAGGAACCGGCAATATGTTCATGTAATGTGAGTTTAGTAAAGTGGCTGCGGACTGGGAGCCGGGTGGCATCTGCTCCGATGCGTCCGAGGCTTCGACTATTTCACGTATCCCTAACCCTCCGGTATGTGCGCCGATTGCGGCTTGCATCCCGCAGGATAAGGGCTACGGAAAGGATTCTCCGCCTCTTCCGCTTGCACCTGCGCATCTCCCACCCGGCTCCCCGCCCGCTATCTACTTCACTTAACAAGGGCGAGTGCGGTTGTGTGACGTTACTGGCCAGCGGATGAACGCTGGCTGCGTTAGTTGAGTGATAAAATATCACAAGCTTAATGTGAATAACACAAAGAGCAGATGAATGATAAGAGTTTTGCAAGTCTATATGAATCAGGCTGGCGAATCTGTTCGTTGTGAATCAATTGCAGCGAGGCGAGCACGCCGTTGCTGCAAGAAGAGCCGGAATCAGGCAAGGGATGTCATCTCATAAACATCCTCGTACCTGATTCCGGCTCTTCTTCATATTAGAATTTCTTTTCGGCAAAGGGCTTAGCCCTTTATCACTATGCTGACACAACCAAATCCCTTCCATCAGCCAATAGTGTCACACAACCGCCCCGCCCATGCCAGTAAAGTAGATAGCCGATGGGGAGGTATGGGACAGATGCGAAGGTATAAGCGGGAGGGACGGAGAATCCTCACCAGATTCCTTGGCTTGTGGGATGAGAGCCGCAATCGGCGAACATTCCACAGGCTTAGGAATCTGTGTGATAGTCGCAGTTCCCGGACGCATCGGAGCAGATGCCCCATACCTCCCCAGCGGCGCCCTACTTCACTAAACCCACATTTACTTCTGATTCCTGAACTGCATTGGTGTCATATTATATGCTTTTTTAAAAAGCCGGTTGAAGTGCTCTACGTTCTGGTAGCCGACGGAGAGCGCTATGTTTTCTACCGTCATATTACTGCTTTTCAGCAATGCCCTTGCTTTCTTCATCCGAATTTTCTTTACCAGATCTCCGAATGTCATCCCTGACTTCTCTTTAATGTATTTCGAGAGATATGGTTTTGACAGAAAGAACTTTTCTGATAAATCATCCAGTGTTATATCGATATAATTTGCCTGGATATAGTTCAGTATTTCGATCATCCTGGCATCTTTGCACGTGTCAGAACTTCCTATAGCCTCTATCTTGTTGACAGCTACCGTCAGCGCTTCTATAGACGCACTGATGATATCCGCGTCGATGCCAACACCCCACAGGACCTTTCCGTTGCAGATAATGCCTACATATGCCACCGCCTTGGAGGATGACCCTTTCGTGAGAGAATGTTCCTCATAGAAAGTGAGTTCGTAGCTGATGTTAAAGTACTGTTTGATTGCATTGCTCACCGCATCCAGACGGCCATTTCCCATCGCAGTAATGACATGGGCCTCGCCGCCGTGGTTGATTGTCGTCTCTGCCGTGATTCCGTCTACCTGTTTAAAGTGGCACTCGTCTATGTGGAACACTGGTTTCGTATTCACATAGTTGTCGGAGAATATCTGGTATACCCAGTCCGGCGTCAGCTCTTTGTGCGCTTTGTCGGAGACATCTTTTACAAGATAACCGACCTCCTCCCTCATCTTCTCCGGGAGATTGATTCCGTAGCTCTGCTTCAATATATAGTTGACGCCGCCTTTTCCGGACTGGCTGTTGATCCTGATGACATCTGAATCATACCTTCTGCCAACATCCTGAGGATCGATTGGGAGATACGGTACGGTCCATTTGACGCTCTTTCCGTCATCCTTCCATGACATTCCTTTCGCGATTGCATCCTGATGGGATCCGGAAAATGCAGTAAATACAAGATCGCCTGCATAAGGCTGTCTCTCATACACATGCATTCTCGTAAGCTGTTCGTATTTCTCACGTATTTCTCCCATATTTGAAAAGTCAAGCCCAGGATCTACGCCATGGGAATACATGTTCATAGCCAGGGTAATGATATCCACGTTACCGGTACGTTCTCCATTGCCGAACAGTGTCCCTTCTATCCTGTCGGCTCCCGCCAGCATTCCCATTTCTGCTGTGGCCACTCCGCTGCCGCGGTCATTGTGGGGATGGAGGCACAGGATTACATTGTCCCGATAGTTCAGATGCTTATGCACGTATTCTAACTGGCAGGCGAATATATGCGGCATCGCGTTCTCTACCGTGGTTGGGATATTGATGATGGCTTTATTGTCTGCAGACGGCTTCCACACGTCCAGTACAGCATTACATACATCCACTGCATAATCCACTTCCGTCCCCGGGAAGCTCTCCGGGCTGTACTGGAAGGTAAAGTTCCCCTCGGTCTCATCGGCAAGTTCTTTCAGCAGCTTTGCCCCGTCTACGGCAATCTTCATAATCTGTTCTTTTGTCTTCTTGAAGACCTGCTCTCTCTGGGCCACGGATGTGGAGTTATACAGATGTATCACCGCATGTGGCGCACCTTTTACCGCTTCAAAGGTCTTTTTGATAATGTGTTCTCTCGCCTGGGTCAGTACCTGTACCGTTACATCTTCCGGTATCATGTCTTTCTCAATCAATGTCCGCATAAACTGATATTCCGTCTCCGAAGCGGCAGGGAATCCAACTTCTATCTCTTTAAAGCCTATATCCACCAGCATCTGAAAGAAATCCAGCTTTTCCTCAAGGCTCATAGGCTCGATAAGCGCCTGATTACCGTCTCTCAAATCTACACTGCACCAGATGGGAGGATGGTCGACATATTCCTTCTTCACCCAGTCGTATGTAACCTCCGGCGGCATAAAATACTGTCTTTCATACTTTTCAAAATTCTTCATTACACGCTCTCCTTCTACTTGTTCTATACATTGATAATTATCTGAAATATCATCTAATACCACATTCTTATCAGATAAATATAAATCAACTTTATTGTTCTTTTTTATACTTCTATATCCTAACATATGCATACGAAAAAGGAAAGTGACAAATATAATCACTTTCCTTGATTAATATTAATATGCTATCTAGTTTGCTTCGAGCGAACGTTTCTTGGTAATCGTGACTTTCTCTTCATAGCAGGTAAAGATATCGTCGACATGCTCCTTCTTAAGCTTAGGTGTCAATATGCTGACTACCGGAACTACTACAAGACCTGCAATCATGGCTACAGCCCCAGCATTGATCGGGGATGCTATATAGTGCAGGAACATGTTGGATACCGTGATACCTACTCCTGCCGCGAAGCTCGCCCATACAGCCGCTTTCGTGACGCCTCTCCAGTACAGGCCATACAGGAACGGAGCCAGGAACGCTCCTGCCAGCGCACCCCATGAGATTCCCATGAGCTGGGCGATAAAGGTCGGCGGATCAAGCGCAATCACAACCGAGACCGCGATAAAGAATACGATAAGAACCTGCATCGTCCTTACTTGCTTCCTTTCACTCATGTTCTTCATGACATTATCCTTCAGGAAGTCCAGCGTCAACGTAGAGCTTGATGTGAGCACGAGCGATGCCAATGTCGACATAGAAGCGGACAGCACGAGGACTACGACCACGCCTATGAGAATGTCCGGCAAAGTTGAAAGCATATAGGGAACGATACTGTCAAATACTACATTTCCAGCCTCATCATATATAGCACTGCCATCAAACAGCCTCCCGAACCCTCCGAGGAAATAACTTCCTCCGGCGACAACGCAGGCAAATAAGGTCGATATGACGGTCCCTGTATTGATGGCCTTCTCATCCTTGATTGCGTAAAACTTTCCGATCATCTGAGGAAGCCCCCATGTTCCAAGTGAAGTCAATATCACTACTCCCAGAAGATTTAACGGATCCGGTCCGAAAAATGATGTGAATGCACCTGGCTGTCCTAAGGTAACCGGTACGTCGCTCGGAATCTCCGCCATCTTGCGTATGGCCTCCAGGAATCCTCCCTGTCCGCTCAGGACTGCCGCAATGACCGCCACGATGCCAATCAGCATGATGATACCCTGGATAAAGTCATTGATTGCCGTCGCCATATATCCGCCAAGTATGACGTAGATACCGGTAAATACGGCCATGGCTATGACACAATATGTATATGGAATATTAAATGCCATGCCAAACAGCCGAGACAAGCCGTTATATATTGATGCCGTATATGGAACGAGGAAGATGAATACAATCGCGGACGCCGCTATCTTGAGCACTTTGCTGCTATACCTTTCACCGAAGAAATCCGGCATCGTCTTAGACTTCAGATGCTGGCTCATGACCTTCGTACGCCGCCCGAGTACGACCCACGCAAGCAGGCTGCCTATCAGCGCATTGCCGATTCCGATCCACGTAGAAGACAGCCCATATTTCCAGCCAAACTGCCCCGCATAACCTACAAATACAACTGCGGAAAAATATGAAGTACCATAAGCAAAGGCCGTGAGCCAGGGCCCCACCGAACGTCCTCCCAGTACAAACCCATCTACACTTGTCGCATGCTTCCTAGAATAAAGCCCTACAGCCACCATCACCGCAAAAAATACAATAAGCAGCGTCAACTTGATACCCATAATATTCTCCTCTTCTCTCATTTAGTCTTTCTTTCGCTTTAATCCGTTACGCTTTAAAGCATTAAAGCACTTAAGTCCTATGTAGGATATCATATAGCCCCGCCTTTGTCAATAGGGGACAGGTTAAAATGAATTGGGGACGGGGTTTTTCTAGAAAAACCCCGTCCCCAATTCATTTTAACCTGTCCCCTAGGAGTTCCCAAAAAAAGATGAAGTATTTCTACTTCATCTTTTCTACTCTGTCTTGTATTGTCTTGTTGAAATTTTCGACCTTCCGGCTGTATATTTCTGTCATATATTTTGAGTTCAGCATGAAGTCTGCGGTCGCAAGGTTGTTTGCTATCGGTATGTCGTACACTACCGCAATACGCAGCAGCGCTTTGACATCCGGATCATGAGGCTGTGCTTCCAGCGGATCCCATAAGAATATCATAAAGTCAATCTGGCCTTCTACAATCTTGGCGCCTATCTGCTGGTCTCCTCCGAGCGGACCGCTGTTATAGCCCTTCACGGGAAGCCCTGTGCGCTCCGATATCAATCTGGCCGTCGTCCCTGTACCGCACAGGAAATGGCTCTTAAGTACGTCTTTATTCTTATCGCACCAGTCCACCAGTTCTTTCTTCTTACCGTCATGTGCGACTAATGCTATGTGCTTCGCTTTACCAATCTCAAATGTCACGTAATTATCCTCTAACATATATTCTCCTTTCCGTCTGTTACGACTAGTCCCACTGCTCCATCGTCTCAAACCTTCCCACTGTAAGCAGTGCAATAAGGACTGTTACTATCATACTATAAATCAGCATAATAGGAAAGACAAAGTTAAAATGAATGAAAAATCCCATCAGCGCCGCCAGGCCAATGCCGACCCCCAATATACCGCCCTGGACAGCCATCGCAAAGATACTTTTCCCTGTATTGCCAAGCGTACTGCCTAGAATGCTCTCCCCGAGTATCTTGATATAGAGACGGTTCGCCTGAAGCACACAATAGATCAGGATACACATCACTATCTGGTACGCGGGTATCCCCCATACAATTCCAACAGGCACCGCCAGCACGATCCCGTCCACCAGAGACTTTATGTGCTCCATCGCAGTGGCATACCAGAGCTTGCGCATCGGTTTATCTGGTATGAGGAAAATATAAGGATTGGCAAGCTCCTTATTCCATTTCCCCAGATAACCAGTCGTGAGGAAAATCAGGTACGCCATAACGCCAAGCAGGGACAGCCCCGGTGGGATATGCTCTGGCGTATCTATCACAAAGACGCAGATGGCAGCCCCTATGATGCTGTACAGAGTCATCGCTCCGAATATAAAATACTTTTCCTTCTTATATTCCAGCAGCTGCCTGTAAAATATGGCCTTTGCCCCGGAACCGTGATAGCGCATTCCGGCCTTCTTGAACTTTTTCTTCTTGCCGATTGAGAGGACGACCTCTCCTTGTTTGCTGCGGCTCTTCATCTCCGCATAATCATCCGCGAACTTGGCCGCATCCTCATAATAAGCGCCGCTGCACTTCATCCTGAGCGCAACAGACAGCATTCCCGCACAGCTCAGGAAAAACAGGGCTGCTCCGATGACATTCACAGTTGCAGGGCCGATTACTATAAGTCTCACCGCGGCCACACACCATCCGGCTACCGGTACGAGCTGCAGCGCCGGGAGATTGAAGATATCCTCAGCCGCGGCTGCAGAAAACCCGTTCTTTTTAATAAACAGTATAATAATGACCGCGATAACACCGATAAGGACATAGATGCTCTTGCAGATGACCTTTACCAGAGGTTCGAAACGCTTCTCTTTCGCGTATAAGAAAATGATCAGGCTCGCTTCAAACACGGTTTCACATACGAACAGGACAAAAAACAACAATACCGCTCTCCCGACAGACAGATGGAAGATCGTAATACCCGCCAGCGCAATCACCACATCCATGATAAGGTTAATCACAAAATTCTTCACCGCGCCATATAAAAGAATCTTCTTGGGACTGATAGGTGCCGGAAAAATAAAATGCTGATGGCTCGGCTTAAAGATGACTCCCTTCAGCTTGGCATATGAGATGAAGTTAGAACAGATTGCCAGGTACACCCATGCCGTAAGGATATAGACCAGCCATTTTACGGAGTCGATTCCTCCGTTTCTTGCCAGTATCCCCCATCCGGCCAGCAATAGCACCACATAGGCGCCGCCAAGCACGATGTAGATGTATGTGACCGGCTTCTTAAGCGCTTTCTTCAGCCGGTTGGAAAACGTACGCTTCGTCAGATATAGTAAAGCATCCATCACCGGTTACCTCCCGTCAGCTCGAAGAACAGGTCATCCAGATCTTTTCCGCCCACTTCTTCCTTCGTATAGGAACCGATGATATGGCTCTTCTCCATCACGAACATGATATCCCACAAGTCTTCCACCATCTCAAGCATGTGGGTGCTGATCAGCACGGTCACTCCCTTTTCCTTGAGCTCCAGTACCATCTCTTTCAGCTCTTTTATCGCTTTTGGATCCAGTCCAACCATTGGTTCATCCAGCAGTATGACCTTCGGCTTGATGGCAAGCGCACAGCAGATGCTCACCTTCTGCATCATCCCCTTGGACAGTTCGTTGCCCAGCTTATCCTGCTTGTCTTCCATCTCAAAGCGGCAGAGTATCTCTTCTATCTCGTCGTCTGTAATCCCACTGTCGTATGCATGGCGGATATATTCAATATGCTCCCTGACCGTAAGCGCCTCAAACATGTTCGGTATCTCTGGCACATAGGCAAAACACTTCTTCGCGTCCATCGACTTCGCGGGAAGCCCCTGTATCTGTATCTCTCCCTGATAACGCAGCAGTCCCGCTATACTCTTGATGATGGTAGACTTCCCCGCCCCGTTTGGCCCAAGCAGAATCCCCACCCGGCCGTCCGGCACGAAAAAATTCACCTGGTCCACCGCCAGGACCTTGCTGTATGACTTGCTCAGATTCTGTATTGCCAACATAACTTTTCCCTCCTGATAAGCTCTTTCTCCTAACCATTTGTACTATTGATTTAATACAATAATACGTTAATAGTCACGTCATGTCAAGAAAAACAATCGCAATAAATGGAAACCGGGCAAAACGGATCCTACACTGTAAACACTTCTTTATCCTCAGGTACTAAGAGATTCCCTTGATAATACTGCTTCCCTTCCTCTGTGTATAATTTCTTTCTATCCGGCAGATGTGTCTCTTCCGTGTGATATAAAATGAGGTTTGGAATGCCAAGCCTCTCGGCCAGCTCACATGCTTCCTTTACCGTACTGTGATGCTTTTCATACGGACGGAAGATATCAGCCTCCCGGTAGAGGCAGAATGCCTCGTGCATCAGCCAGTCGCTGCCTTTTACATAGCGCTCTTCGCATGGATTGTACGGTTCATCTCCGCAGCACGTTATCTTTTGTCCTTCACGCGTCACCATGGAGAATCCGAACTGCCTTGCTTTCGTGGAACCGATGTCAAAAAATGTCACATCCTGTCCCGTTATCTTCCGGCTCTCTCCATCTTCGACTGTTATAATACGGATACGTCCGCCAATATGCTTCGTCACTTTCTTTTGAATCGTCAGGTCCGCAATCGTCCGGATTGTTCCGGCAAGTCCTTCGTGACAGTAGATCCTCAGCTCCCCCTCATATGCGCCCTGATTCATCTTCTGTCCTATCATCCGTATCAGCCAGATAAGGCCGAGGAGATGATCGATGTGCTCATGGGTGAGAAAGATATCATGGATATCCGCAAGTGGAATCCCCACCTCTTTCAATCTCTTCAGAATCTGGTTGCCTCCGCCTGCATCCACAAGGAAATGCCGGCTCCCGTCAGACAGTGCAAAGCACGTATTATAGCACTCCGTCACCGCAGCATTGCCGGTACCCAGTATCGTAAGCTCCATCTATTCCTCCCCGCAGCTCTCTTCGTAGTGCTTAATCAGAGCCTGTGTTCCGAGATTGCCATAGCCTTCGCTTTCCAGTTCCTCATAATTCGCCAATGCCTGGCTGAGCACTTCCAGGCTGAGCCCGCTTAGATTTGCCTCAGTCAGGGCAAGCTTCATGTCCTTGATAAAATGCTTCATGAAAAATCCGGGAGCATAGTCACCTTCCAGAATCTTCGGTCCAAATATATCCAGCTGCCTGCTTCCAGCGGCTCCGGTAGAGACAGACTTCAGCACCGTAGACAGGTCAAGTCCCTTTGCATTAGCGTAGGTCAGAGCCTCACACACGCCTGACAGCGTTCCAGCTATCATAATCTGATTCGCCATCTTACAGTGCTGTCCGCTTCCCGGCCCTCCCTGGTAATTGATATTGGTGCCCATCGCTTCAAAAAGAGGCATACAAGATTCATAATCTTCCTGTGTTCCGCCCACGAGAATGGATAATGTTCCTTCCCGGGCGCCTGTGTCTCCGCCGGTTACCGGTGCATCCAGCACATGGAAGCCCTTTGTGGTTCCTTTTTCATATATCTTTTCTGCAAGCATCGGGCTCGTCGTCGTCATGTCAATGAGATACGTGCCTTCCTCTGCGCTGTCAAGTATGTTTCCTTCTTCAAAATACACCTCTTCTACGTCCGCCGGATAGCCGACAATCGTAATCACCGCATCACAGCCTTTTACACAATCACCGATAGATTCATGGAAAATGGCGCCCTCTTCGATAACATCCTCCACTTTCGACTTCGCGCGCGCATAGATATGCAGTTCAAACCCCGCTTTCATCAAATTGCGCACCATAGATTTCCCCATGATTCCAACTCCGATAAATCCTATCTTCTTCATCGTTCCTGCCTCCTTTCGCATATCCCCTCTGCGGGTATTCTTAGTTACCGCCCTTAATCTTCCACTTTTTTTACCACTTCGCCCTGGCATTTGTAGATGCTTCCACCCGGCACATATCCCCTTACGGATGACAGTGGATAGATATTAGTATGGCTTCCTACCACGCTGCCCGGATTCAGGACTGTTCCACAGCCGACCTCGACTTCATCCCCAAGCATCGCGCCGAATTTCTTAAGCCCGGTCTCTATCTTACCCTCAGGAGTCTTGATTACTACGAGCTTCTTGTCGGATTTGACATTGGACGTAATCGAACCTGCTCCCATATGGGATTTGTATCCAAGCACAGAATCGCCGACATAATTATAGTGAGGCACCTGCACTTTGTTAAACAAGATCACATTCTTCAGTTCCGTGGAATTACCGACGACCGCACCTTCTCCGACTATGGCATTCCCGCGGATAAATGCACAATGTCTGACCTCCGCATTCTTTCCTATGATGGCAGGACCGTTGATATAGGCGGACTCAAATACTTTCGCAGACTTTGCAATCCATATATTGTCCCCGGCTTTATCATACTCGTCTGCCGGCAGAGACTCGCCAAGCTTCACGATAAATTCGCCTATCTTCGGAAGAACTTCCCACGGATAGGTAATTCCGTCAAATATATCCTTTGCGATCGTCTCTTCAAGCGTATACATTTCTTTTACTGTCAATTCCTTCATATGATTCTCCTTTTCCGCCGGTCTGGTGCCGGTCTTGATGATTTATCGTTTATTTTGTGTCAGCCTTCTCTTTTCCCTTTTTCCTTCTTATAAAAACGGGCTGCCTTATCATAGAACGTGCGCAGCTGGTACTGATTGTTCAATCCCTTGACCCCGTTCGTACGGCTTACGATGAAGTGGTCCAGCTTCGTCATATATTCATCCGGGGTAATCTCCCCGTCCGCCACATATGTAAGCCCCTTTTCCCAGCTTGCGGTAAGCTCGGGGTTCAAAAGGGATTTGATCGACTGGTCTACCACATCATATATCATCTCGCCCTGCAGTGTCGGCGTCACAATCTGGGTCTTCTTGTTCAGGGCAAGGTATTTGTTGCCTATGAGCTTCTTTAATATCTCTCCCCTTGTTGCACTTGTTCCGATACCGCTTCCTTTTATCTGGGCGCGCAGTTCTTCATCTTCGATGAGCTGCCCGGCATTTTCCATCGCCAGGATGAGGGAGCCTGAATTATAGCGTTTTGGCGGCGATGTCTTGCCTTCCTTGATATCCAGCGATTGTACCGGGAGCACCATGCCCTTTTTCAGCTCCATTATCTTCTCGAAGAAGCTGTTGTCCGTCTCCTGTGCGTTCTCTCCGTCAGGCCCGTCCTCTGACTCCTTGCCGCTCTTATTCTGGCCCGGAATCCCGGCCACCTTCAGGTATCCTTCCTCAGCCAGCACTTTGAAGCTGGAGAAAAAGCGTTCTTCCTTTATCTTTGTAACGACAGACACCTTCTGATAGACCGCAGGCGGATAGAAGATGCTCAGGAACCGCTTCACGATCACATCATACACCTTCTTAGACACGGCACTGAGGCCGTTCAGCGCCCCCAGGCCCTGGCCTGTCGGTATGACAGCATAGTGGTCCGTAATCTGCTTGTCGTTCACGTATCTCGTCTTGGCAAGCCCCTTATGGCTTCCGTAGGAGACGATTTCTCCGAGGTAAGCAACCGCCGGCTCATACTTCATCAGCCCGTTCAGGTTCTTATGTATTTCCTTTGCCACCGCAGTAGACAATACACGTGCATCCGTACGGGGATATGTGACCAGCTTCTTCTCATACATCTCCTGCACAATCCGCAGCGTCTCGTCCGGACTGATCTTAAATCGCCTGGAGCATTCATTTTGAAGCTCTGCCAGATTGAACAGCAGCGGCGGGTTCTTTTTCTCTTTCTTCTTTTCTATAGATTCAATACTGCATATAACAGGAGCCGGTTCGCTCAAGTCTTCGATCAGGGCCCTGGCATCTTCCTCCTTCAAAAAGCCGTTTTCCTTATACAGCTTCGGCGATTCAAACCATGCAGAACCTTTGACCGCGCGCCACTCTCCTTCAAATGACTGTCCGGCGTCTCCAATCGTACTGATGACACGGTAAAACGGCGTCTCCACAAATTCCCGGATTTCCCGTTCCCTCCGTACGACCATACCGAGCACGCACGTCATGACACGCCCAACAGAAATCACAGAATACTTCGTGTGAAGATAATTGGATATGCTGTTTCCATACTTTAATGTGAGAAGCCTGGAGAAGTTGATTCCCATCAGATAATCCTCTTTTGCCCGCAGATATGCGGAGGCAGAGAGGTTGTCATATTCTTTCAGGTCTCTGGCTTCATGGATTCCTCTTAGAATCTCTTCTTCCGTCTGGGAATCGATCCATACTCTGCGGCGTTCTTTTCCATGGACATCGGCCTGCTGCTCCACAAGACGGTAGATATATTCTCCCTCCCGTCCCGAGTCGGTACATACGTAGATCGTATCCACATCTTCCCGGTTCAGCAGCCCTGCCACGATCTTGTACTGCTTTTCAACCGACGGGATGACTTCATATTTAAATTGTTCCGGTATGAAAGGCAGGGTCTGAAGGCTCCACCTCTTATACTTCTCGTCATAGCTCTCCGGATAGCTCATGGTCACCAGGTGCCCGACGCACCAGGTCACGATAGAGTCCTCCGACTCCAGATAACCGTCTCTTCTTTTTGTTGTTAGCTTCAGTGCTTTGGCAAATTCCTGTGCCACACTGGGTTTCTCAGCAATATAAAGTGATTTCCCCATATGATATATCTGTACTCCTTCGTTGTCTACTTTCCAAATAGATGTCTTATTTTGTCAAGAAAAGTCTTCGGCTTTTCCGGCGCCCTGCGCTTTGCGTTCAACGCCTCCTGCATAAATAGTGCCTGGGAATCTGTACGCGGTTCTGCCTGCTCTTTCTTCTCATAATTACCGTCTGCCCCAAGCACCCTCGCTTTCACGTTATCCGCCAGCATAATCTTCAGATAATGGTTAATCTGGCGCCTGACGTCCGCATCCAGCACAGGACATGCCACTTCCACCCTTTTCTCCGTATTCCTCGTCATCATGTCCGCGGAACCGATATATATCTTCTGGTCTGCCCCTGTCCCGAAGCTGAAGATGCGGGGGTGCTCCAGATAGCGGCCGACGATGCTCGTAACCGTTACATTTTCCGTATAGTCTTTGACTCCTGGTAATATACAACATATTCCCCGTACAATCAAGTCTGTTTTTACACCGGCACGTGACGCTTCCGACACCTTTTCAATAAAGTCGACATCCGTCAGAGAATTCATCTTCATGACAATGCGGCCTCCGGCGCCTTTGCGGATCTCTTCATCCATCAGGTAAAGCACCCTCTGCTTCAGGCTTGTCGGAGCCACGATCAGCCTGTCGTACATTCCGTCCAGATTGCTGATAGACATGTTCTTGAAAAATTCAGATGCGTCTCTGCCAATCTCCCCGTTTGCCGTCATAAGCGACAGGTCCGTATACATGGCTGCCGTCTTCTCATTATAATTCCCTGTTCCAATCTGGGTGATATACTGGATTTCATTCCGGTTCCTGTATGTGATGAGGCATACCTTGGAATGTACCTTATATCCGTCGAAACCATATATGACACGGCAGCCTGCTTCTTCCAGCCGCTCCGACCAGTCAATGTTGTTCTGTTCATCGAACCTCGCCCTCAGCTCGATAAGGACGGTCACTTCTTTTCCATTTTCCGCCGCGGCACACAGATACTCCACCAGACGCGCCTTCTTAGCCAGCCGGTATATCGTTATCTTGATTGTCAGTACGTTTGGATCTGTGGAAGCTTCCTTGATCAGCCTGAGAAATGGATTCATGCTTTCATACGGGTAGTACAGCAGCAGGTCCTTCTTCCTTATCTGCTGCTTCATCGGACTTCCCTCCTGCACATGAGCAGAATTCTGGGGCGTGAAGGCCGGATATACGAGGGAGCGCTTCATCGCCTCCGGCAGATTGCCGCTGATAGCGAACATATAAGCGAGCTTCACCGGCATCTTTGTCCGGAATATCTGATTCGGCTGTATGGCAAACTTCCCGCAGAAATACCGTTCCATCTCCTCGCTCAGCTTCTCTGCCACCTCCAGCCTTACAACAGCCATCCTGCGCCGCTTGTGCAGCGTCTCCTTCATCAGGTAGCGGAAATCGTCATTCACCTCAAGCGCCTCGTCATCCGGCGCTATATCGGCATTCCTTGTGACGCAGATATAATTCCTGTCGGTCACCTCGTACTGATCGAACACCAGATCCAGGTATTCCATGATTACCTTTTCCATACGAATATAACGGATATCATGCCCAGGCAGATACAGTATGTCTGACACGAACTGGGGCACCGGTACGATGCCCTGCATCGTCTTATCCTTGTATTTCAGATTAGCCGTCACATATATCTCCTTATTCAGAAGATGAGGAAACGGATGGTTCGCATCTACAATCTGCGGAGACAGGATTGGCAGAATCTGCTCCTTAAAATACTTCTTCACATACTTCTTCTCGGACTGCTCCAGCTCTCTAAAGTCAAGGCCGCAGACGCCATAGGGGCTCAGCTGCTTCTTGATTTCCGCATATGTCTTATCCCGCTCCTTGTAAAGCGGTGCCACAGCCTCGAAGATTCTCTCCAGCTGTTCCCCCGGCGTCATGCCGGAGCGGCTGTCAATCGTGTTGAAATCTGTCTGGACCATATCGAAGAGACTGCCCACCCGTATCATGAAGAACTCATCCAGATTACTCGTAAAGATAGCCACGAACTTCATCCGCTCCAGCAGCGGCACAGTCGGATCCTGTGCCTCTTCCAGTACCCTCTTGTTGAACTTCAGCCATGACAGTTCCCTGTTCTGTGTGTAGTTTAGAATATCATTTTCCATACTTATAACCTCACCCTTCTTTCGTATTCCTGAAATATAATCAGCCTATGCACCCAGGCATTATTTTCAGAATACCAGATCAGAGTCGCTGCCTCTATCACGTATGTGTTAAATGCACGTAAAATCTCTTTACATTTTATCACTTATCGTATGCAAAATAAAGCCTCATTTGAAGCAGCTGGAAGTTTCGTAAACCAGACGCCGCTGGGGAGGTATGGGGCATCTGCTCCGATGCGTCCGGGAACTGCGACTATCACACAGATTCCTAAGCCTGTGGGATGTTCGCCGATAGCGGCTATCTACTTTACTGGCACGAGCGAGGGTGGCTGTGTAACACTATTTGTTAGTGGAAGTGCTTTGGCTGTGTCAGCATAGTGATAAAGGGCGAAGCAAGTTAAAAACCTTGGTTGGTAATAATATAATGAAGAAGAGCCGGAATCAGGTACGGGGATGTTAAATGAGATAACATCCCCTGCCTGGTTCCGGCTCTTCTTACAGCAACAACTGACACAGCCAGCGGCCATCCGCTGGCCAGTAACTTCACACAGCCGTCCTCGCCCTTGTTAAGTAGAGTAGATAGCTGGCGGGAAGCCGGGTGGAAGATGCGGAGCTGTAAGCGGAAGAGGCGGAGAATCCTTTCCGTAGCCCTTATCCTGCGGGATGTAAGCCGCTATCGGCGCGCCTTCCGCAGGGTTAGGGATACGTGAAATAGTCGCAGCCTCGGACGCATCGTAGCAGATGCCACCCGGCTCCCCGCCTGCAGCCACTTCACTAACCCCACATTTACTTGTGCGTGATAAACCCTTTTGCCGTCAGTGTCTCGGCACAGAGTACCGCTCCGCCTGCCGCGCCTCTCACCGTATTGTGAGACAATCCGATGAACTTATAGTCATAGATGGTGTCTTCTCTCAGACGTCCGATGGATACGCCCATTCCATTTTCATAATCCACATCCAGCGTTACCTGCGGACGGTTGTCATCCGGCAGGTACTTTATAAACTGCTTCGGAGCGCTCGGAAGTCCGGCTTCCTGCGGAAAGCCCCGGAAGCCTTCCAGCTTCTCGATGAGCTGTTCCTTCGTCGGCTTCTTCTCAAAGTTGATGAACACCGCAGCCGTATGTCCGTTAAGCACAGGCACACGCACGCACTGGCAGGATATCTTGGGCAGTTCGGCCTTGACGATCTCCCCTTGTTCCACTCTGCCGAGCACACGCAGCGGCTCCTGTTCGCTCTTCTCTTCTTCTCCTCCAATGTAGGGGATTATATTTTCCACCATCTCAGGCCAGTCCTTGAATGTCTTTCCCGCACCTGAAATCGCCTGGTATGTCGTAACAACTACTTCTCTGGGGTCGAATTCTTTCCATGCGGCAAGGCATGGCGTATAGCTCTGGATAGAGCAGTTCGGTTTCACCGCGATGAAGCCACGGGTAGTGCCAAGCCGCCCCTTCTGCGCCTCGATAACCTCAAAGTGTTCCGAATTGATTTCTGGAACTACCATCGGAACATCCGGTGTCCAGCGGTGGGCGCTGTTGTTGGATACGACAGGAGTCTCGGTTCTGGCATATGCTTCCTCGATGGCTTTGATCTCATCCTTCGTCATATCGACGGCGCTGAAAACGAAATCGACAGATTCCGCCACCTTATCTACCTCGTTTACATTGGCAACGACCAGTCCCTTGACCGCTTCCGGCATCGGTGCCGCCATCTTCCAGCGGCCTCCCACGGCCTCCTCATATGTCTTACCTGCCGACCTTGGGCTTGCAGCCACCGTCGCCACTTCAAACCACGGGTGGTTCTCAAGCAGAGAGATGAAACGCTGTCCGACCATGCCCGTTGCTCCTAATATACCTGCTCTCAGTTTCTTTTCCATAATAATCTTCTCCTTTTCACCGCACGGCAGGGGCAGCCCCCTGCGGACGGGGCCTGGCCCCTGTGCCTGATATGTTCTGATACTGTTCTAATATTCTTCCATATATTTTCTGTAACAAGCAATCGTCTCTTCCATCGCGTGCCTTCCCGGCGCTCCGGTCGTAACCCGTTTGTTCACGCATGTCTCAAGGCTGATAGCCTCATAGATGTCCTCTTCAAATACTTCTGATATCTCCTTGTACCCTTCCAGCGGAAGTTCATCCAGCGAGATTCCTTTTTCTATGCATGCCAGAACGAGCTGCCCTACAATACCGTGGGCATCCCGGAACGGTACCCCGTGGTTCACGAGATAGTCCGCTGCGTCGGTGGCATTCGTAAAGCCGTTCTTCGCGCTCTGCTCCATCCGGTCTTTTCTGAATTCCATCGTCCTTATCATGCCGGCAAAAAGCACAAGGCATCCTTTTGTCGTATCGATGGCGTCAAATACCCACTCCTTATCCTCCTGCATATCTTTATTATATGCAAGTGGAATCCCCTTCATCGTTGCAAGCATGGCATTCAGCGCACCATACACCCTACCGGTCTTGCCGCGGACAAGTTCCGCGATGTCAGGATTCTTCTTCTGCGGCATGATGCTGCTCCCGGTGCTGTATGCGTCATCAATCTCCACAAACTGGTACTCGTTGGAATTCCATATGATTACCTCTTCTGAAAAACGGCTCAGATGCATCATGATCGTCGAGAGCGCCGACAGCAGCTCTATCAGGTAGTCCCGGTCGGATACGCCGTCCATGCTGTTGAGCGTCGGACCTCCGTCAAAACCGAGCAGCGTCGCCGTATATTCCCTGTCGAGCGGATAGGTCGTACCAGCCAGCGCACCGGAGCCGAGGGGACAGGTGTTCATCCTTTTGTAGATATCCTGCAGTCTCTCGTGGTCTCTTCTGAACATTTCAAAATATGCACCCATATGATGGGCCAGCGTTATCGGCTGTGCTTTCTGAAGGTGCGTAAAGCCCGGCATATATGTATCGATATTATCTTCCATGATAGAAAGTATGGCTTGCAAAAGCCCCTCCACCAGGTTGTCGAGCAGATGCACTTCATCCCTCGTGTATAGCTTCATATCCAGCGCCACCTGGTCGTTCCTGCTCCGGCCCGTGTGAAGCTTCTTTCCCGGATCGCCTATCCGGTCGATAAGTGTCGCTTCTACAAAGCTGTGGATGTCCTCATACTTGTCGGATATCTCAAGACGCCCACACTCCACGTCGTCCAGGATGCCTTCCAGACCCTGGATGATCTGGTCCTTCTCGTAATCTGTCAGGATTCCCTGCCTTGCAAGCATCATCACATGCGCGATGCTTCCTTTAATATCCTGGGCGTAGAATCTTTTATCAAATGAAATTGATGCGTTGAAACTGTATACAAGCTGGTCTGTCTCCTTGGTGAAGCGACCGCCCCATAACTGTGCCATATGGTTTTCTTCCTTTCGTGTAGAATCATTGTAAAAGATTTTATCATATTTCTATATAAAATCAAACGGAAATGCATTATTTTGCACGTTTAAATGAAAATTCGCATCCGCAGTAATCCTGCCTGTACAGTCCGAACTCCTTTGACAGCTCTATGGATCTCTTGTACCCGTTCTTTTTCTTGAAATCCGACTGCAGATATCTGACCCCGAATTCGTTTTCAAGCCTTACTCCGATTTCATTCAGCCTGTCCGCATTCTTCAGCGGGCTTATGCTGAGCGTCGTGGTAAAATACTCAAAACCTCCCTTGACTGCCAGTTCCGCTGCTTCCCTGAGCCTCAGCTCATAGCACTTCAGGCAGCGTTCCCCGCCTTCCTTCAGATGTTCCATCCCGGCCGCCATCTCATAGAACCTCTCTCTGTCATAATGGCCCGCGATAAATGAGACCGGATATTTCGTATCCATCTCTCCTATCAGCGTCTGCTGTTCCAGTATCCGTTTCGTATACTCGCTTTCCGGATAGATGTTTGGATTGTAATAGAATACGGTGATGTCGAAGCAGTCGCTCAGATACTCCAGCACATAGCTGCTACACGGCGCACAGCAGCTGTGAAGCAGAAGCCTCGGTATTTTATGTTCACGTTTCAGCTTTTCTATCAGTCTGTCGAGTTCTTTCTGGTAATTCATCCGTCTGTTTCCCCTTGCACATTGTCTTTGTCCGGCGGCATACGCCGGGACTACTGTATTTATTAAGTATATGGTATTTCAGCGGAAGGTGCAAGCCTCCTTTTTGTGCTCCCCCATATGAGCTTTGCTGTTGTACCCGTCATCTCTGACGTATCATACTTCAGTTTCCACCTGTGGATTCCGGCGATGTCCTGGCAGATGGCAAGGCCATAGCCATGCGGCTTTAACCCGTCCTCTTCCCTCGGCCGGAATAAAGCTCCGTTGAAGACGCAGAGCCCTTCTTCGTCTGCCGTGACCTTCACATGTCCGCCGGCATTCACTGCATTGGAGATTATATTCTCCAGCAGGCAGCGCACAAGTGTCGGTTCACCGTTTATCTTCCGTATGCTTACATCTAATTCAATACCGGCATAAGCCTGCATGATTTCCTCCAGCATATCTGGAATATCTATCGGAACAAAGGAGAGCTCCCCTTCCTTCACATTGCCCATAATCAGCAGCTTATCCACCACATCTTTCATGCCGCGTGCACTGCTTACAATCTGCTGTGCCGCGAAGAACCGGTCTTCTTCCGTAATATTGCCCATCATCATATATTGTGCATATCCCTGTATGCCTGTCAGCGGCGTTCTCAGTTCATGCGCGATCTGGTTTACCGGGCGGAATATCCGCTTCATCGTAGCATAAAGCATGATTCCGATAACGGAAGATATAAGTACGCCAGCCGTGGCTGCACCATAGAGCTTCCTGTTTTGAAGCTCGTAAAAGGACTGTATGTTTTCCAGATAAGTTATCTTCAGCAGCTGGCTTCCGCTCAGAACTTCGTCATGGATATAGAGATGCTTCGTGTCCCCATATGTCAGGATTCCAATCCGACCCTCCGGTATATCTTCCAGAGCAATCTTATCTGCCAGCACGATATCCCCGAAGTGCACTTCGAGCAATATTCCCGTCTTTTCATATCTTTCCGCCATATAGGCGACATCCGTCCCCATATGTCCCCCGTCCAGCTCTTGGATGGACTGCATGGCATATGCGATTCCCTGCTCGCTGTCGATAGCCCGTTTCGTCAGATAACCCAGATCATTTCTGAAAGAGATCGTAACCACCGCAAACAGGCATGTGTATACTACTATGACGAATAAGGCAAACGTCACGAGAAAGTTTTTCTTCCAGATCTGCATCGTCATATCTCCAATCTATACCCATATTTAAATACGGTCTTGATCTGATCTTCCAGCCCCAGCTTCTGGCGGAGGCGGCGAATATGCACGTCGACAGTGCGGTCGTCTCCATAATAATCCATTCCCCATGCCAGATCCAATATCTGGCCTCTGGAAAGGGCGATGTTGCGGTTGTCAAGCAGCACCTTCAGCAGAGCGTATTCCCTGTGCGTCAGATCTACCGGCTCTCCATCCCTCCTGGCAGAAGCGCTGCAGATATCGACCTCCGTCCTTCCAAGCTTATACAGCGTCTGTTCCCTGTGCTCCCTGCGGAGAACGACCTGTACACGGGCAGACAGCTCATCCAGGGCAAAGGGTTTCACGATATAATCTTCCGCACCCGCCATCAGCCCTTTCACTCTGTCTGGTATCTCATCCCGCGCCGTGACACAGATGACAGGGATATCCTCTGCCTTTTCCATCACCTCAAACCCGTCCATGTCCGGAAGGCTTAAATCCAGCAGCATGAGCGCCGGCCTCTTCTCCTTCACGGCTTTAAGGGCCTCACGGCCAGTAAATGCCGGAAGCCCTGTGTGTCCCATCATTCTCAATGTCCTCTGAATGAGTTCATTGATGCTTTTATCATCTTCTACAATCAATATCTCTGCCATCTCTTTTTACGTCCTTTGCACCTCAGTCTTTCGGGTGGTCGGAGGTCCCATAGGCGAGCGCACCTATTTCTTCCAGCTGTTCTGCGGTCAGATCTGATACGACCGCCTGATTCGGGTCGATATCATATTTGCCGCATATCTGTTCTATTACGTCTCTTCCCCCGCCAAAAGCATAGACCTCATCGATATATACTTCCAGCGACATGGTCGCATCCGAATAGCCACCTGCTTCCTCTATGGCCTTCTTATCCTCATTCTCTTCCAGCAGCGGATTGGCCCCCATATCTTTTAACAGGATGAGGACTTCTTCATAATTGCGCATTTCTGCGGTAACATCTTTCATAGTTACCGTCTCATAGTCCGATTCGAATTTACGGCACACTTCCCGGCCTATGTCCGCATAGCTGTCATTCAATACATCTTTGTATAATGTGCCGTCCTCCCACGGTGCATTCATCTTAGGGGCGTCCTGCTCCCCGGCGCCTCTATCTGCCTCCTTTTCCGCTGCCTTTACCACATCCCTTTCGGCCCTGGCTCTGGAATACGCGATTCCTGCCCCCAGACATGCCGTCAGGCATACGACCAGGCCGGCGGCCGTCAAAGCTATCCTGTGCTTTTTCCATAACTGTCTCATATCATCTGCCCCTTTCTTTGATTTATGATGACTTGTCTCATCTCTACAATCCCATCATAACGGGGACTTGTTGCAGACTTATTACGTAGGCACCCTTTTCACATTTTCACATAAACTAACTATATATCATCCAGGCTTAGGAGGTTTCCATGGATCAAATATTAGAGCTTCGGCATATCCACTACGCCTATCACAACATGGAAGGTGAAACCCCTGCCCTTATCGACATTTCATTTTCCATGAATAAGGGAGAGTTTGTGGCGATTGTCGGACCATCCGGCTGCGGCAAATCCACCTTATTATCCATTATATCAGGACTGATAGAGCCGGAAAAGGGACTGATTAAAATCAACGGTAAATACTTAAGAGAAAGTACCACCAACATCGGCTATATGCTTCAGCATGACCAGCTCTTTGAATGGCGCACAATCTACAACAACGTGATACTCGGGCTGGAAGTCCAGCATATGCTGTCGGCAAGAAGCAAAGAAAAAGCCCATGAACTGCTGGACACTTACGGGCTGAAGCAGTTTGAAAACGCCAAGCCGTCAGAATTGTCCGGCGGCATGCGTCAGAGGGCGGCTCTTGTACGCACGCTCATCCTGGAGCCTGATATCTTACTACTGGATGAACCGTTTTCAGCTCTTGATTATCAGACCCGCCTAAATGTCGGGGATGACATCGGACAGATTATCCGAAGAGAAAAAAAGACCGCGATACTGGTAACCCACGACCTTTCAGAGGCCATCTCGCTGGCTGACAGGGTAATCATCCTGACCGACCGGCCTGCAACGATTCTGCAGACGCTGCCTCTGAAATTCGATTTAGAAAAGGACACTCCGCTGAACCGGAGAAATGCCCCTGAATTCAAGACATATTTTAACTTAATATGGAAGGAGTTGAACACGAATGAGTGAATTGTCCGCCGGTCAGCGGCACTTCCTTTCCCAACAGAAGCGGCATAGACGAATCGTCAGCGTATCCCGTGTCCTCATACTACTTAGTTTCCTTTTTATATGGGAATTTACAGCAAATGTAGGCATCATCGATTCTTTTATCTTCAGCAGCCCATCCAAGATAGCGCTTTGCTTCTGGGGAATGCTCATAGATAAAAGTATCTTTCTTCACATAGGAGTCACCCTGTATGAAACCATCTTAAGTTTCATCCTCGTAATTGCCATCAGTATTCTGATGGCAGTTGCACTTTGGTTCAGCCCAAAGCTGTCAGAGATACTGGACCCTTACCTGGTCGTCCTGAACAGCCTGCCAAAGTCAGCGCTGGCTCCTCTCTTAATCGTATGGCTCGGAGCCAATACTACCACGATAATCGTGGCCGGAATGTCGGTTGCGGTCTTCGGCAGCATACTGAACCTGTACACGAGCTTTACAACTGTAGACCCTGAGAAGATAAAGCTCATATATACACTGCACGGTTCCAAGTACCACGCACTAACGAAGGTCGTCATACCAAGCTCGATACCCGCCATAATCAGTACGATGAAAGTCAATATAGGGCTCTGTCTCGTAGGGGTGATTATCGGGGAGTTCCTAGCCGCTAGAAACGGTCTTGGATACCTGATCATATATGCAAGCCAGACATTTAGCTGAGTGGGGGAAATGATAGTTTAGCTATGCTTCTGTAAGCTTATATTCCATCATCTCATATGCCAGTCTGCTCCCTTCCATAATCTCCGGCGGAAGAAGAGCCCTGGCTACACATTTTAATTCTTCATCCGTTCTGTCCAGGCGTCTCAGATACGCATAATCTCCGTCAATTCTATCTATAACATAATCAATCTTCTCAAACATAATATCTATCCCTCTACATCTTTCTCTTAAACCCTTATCAATCTGATATAATCATCCAATTGTGCTTCCTCTAATTCTGCAATCATATCCACAAATGGTTCTATATTCTGATTTACCGCATAATCTTCAAGGACATTATAATAGCTAAGCCTGTCCTCTTTTGCAATTGAAATTGGCAGAAAACCATTCCGCATCAGCTGATAATTCATAAGAAGTCTTGAGGTCCTTCCATTTCCATCAATAAACGGATGAATCCTTACAAACTCTGCGTGAGTCCAGGCGGCCAGCTCTATTGCATTCAACTCCTTTTTATATGGCATATCTGCATAAAAGTTCTTAATCTGAACATACATCTCACTACCTGAAGGTGGCCTATGTGCGGCACCAGTGATTCTGACTTCCTGATTGCGGTAGATTCCGCCTACGATTATATTCTCTGTTAAAATAGCATGAATGTCTTTTACGATATTTTCATTCAGTTCCAGTCCTTTTGCAATACATTCTTTCACATAAGAATATGCTTTTCTGTGATTCGTCACTTCATATATTTCCCGGAGTTCTTTTCCTCCTACAGAAATACCATCCTCAAGAATCACTTTCGTCTCCATCAACGTTAAAGTATTTCCCTCAATTGCCGTAGAATTATGCGTATACGTCAACTCAAAATCTTTTTCATAAGTAGATAATGTAACCTTATCAATGGATGACTTCCCTTTTTCATATATATTTTTCTTCTCATTTAGTCTTTGAAATTCCATAAGTTTTCACCTTTCATACGCCGTGCCGCGCAAAACCCATCCGCATTATTATGCATTATGGGATGCCCTTACGGGTATTTCTGATTACGCAATCATTCTTCCCCTGCTAAGTACCTGCTCCCTGCCTTTATCGCTGCTTCAAGCAGCGTCATATCTTCTTCTGTCGTCTGTGACAATACCATCGGGTTGTCTGATAGTGTCCATTTATTATACCATAACTACGCATAAAGAAAAAGTGAGGAAGTTTTATTTTTCTTCCTCACTTTTCAGATAGTATTATCACTATTCCTCATTCATGCTTTCACCGCAGTGCATACATCTATCCGGGCGAAGCGTAATCGGAATGAATCTATGGCATCTTGGGCACCTGTGAAAGCGCACTGCCACTGACACGGCTGCAATTCCAGCAAGTATTGCGCATACAGACAGTGCAGTCACCGCCATCTGCGGAAGGCTGATAAAGAATTTACACATTCCGCCACATATCATGGTCAGGCCGGCCAGCACCGCTGCGGTACGCCGGCATGTTTTCATCGTCATTTGTACCGCTCCTCTCAATAGCATCATTCCCCAAATCCAGATTCTATCAATGCAGCCAAGGATTCCACTGCCTGTTCCTCATCTTCTCCTTCCGCCGTAATCTCTGCCTCTGTACCCTTTGCCAGGCCCAGAGCCAGCACAGTTAGAATTGATTTGGCATTCACCGGTTTTTCATCGGCTGTCAGATCTTTGATCTTAATCTTGGAAGTAAATTTCTTCGCCGTTGCCACGAAGTCGGACGCAGGACGTGCGTGAAGTCCTGTCGGATTGACAATTTTAATCGTTTTCTTATACATTACAGCACCCTCTCTATCTTTGAATTATTTGTCCCGTTTCCCTGCAATTTCTGCTTTCATGAAAGAGACGATCTGCTCCGTACTATCCATCTCCAGGACACAATCTTTTATTGCACATAATTCTTCTGCCGAGAAGCAGGACATCGCCTGCTTAACTGCCGTAATCCGGGACATGCCCATGCTCAGCTTCCTGATTCCCATGCCGGCAAATATAGGCGCGTACACCGGATCCCCGCCCATTTCACCGCAGACGCTTACCGTCTTGCCCTGCTCTGTAAATATCCGGTTAACATAATCAATAAGCCGCAGCACAGCGGGAATGCCCGCATTATAATACTTTATAACCTGTGCATTCTGTCGGTCTGCCGCTGAAAGATACTGGAGCAGATCATTCGTTCCGATACTGGCAAAGTCGACCTGTCTGGCCGCCTCTTCTGCCAGCAAGGCAATTGCCGGAATTTCAATCATAATACCAACCTTTGTCCCATCGTCAAAGGGAAGACGGTCTTTTTCAAGTGACCGCTTTGCGGCTTCAAAAGCCGTGAGGGCAGAACGTATATCGCCTATGCTCCCAATCATCGGAAACATGACCCACAGGTCACCGTAAGCCGACGCACGCAGAGCCGCACGCAGTTGTGTTTTAAACAGTTCTTCATGCTCCAGGCAGAAACGCAGTGCCCGGTTCCCGAGAAAAGGGTTTTCTTCTTTCGGAAGCTCTAAGTATGGCAGAACCTTATCACCTCCGATATCCAATGTACGGAGTACGACCGTCTTGCCGCGGGCTTTTTCAAGAGTATTCCGATACGCCTCGTATTGTTCCTCCTCGGTCGGCATATGGCCGGAATCCATATATAGAAATTCGGTGCGGAACAGGCCGATATAATCAACATACGGAAGCAGGCTCTCCTCCTCTTCCAGCGCGCCTACATTGATACCCGTCTTGACAAATACATGGTCGCTGGTCTGGCAGGGCCTTTCAAGGAACTGCTTCTGAACCTCTTTCTCTTTCATGTATTCATTTTTTAGATGAGCGGCTTCAAGAAGCTCTTCCTGAGTCGGGGCATAGATAACTTCTCCAGACAGTGCATTTATAATAATCTCTTCTCCGTCCTGGAAGCATTCCAAGGCATCCGTCACGCCAGATACCGCAGGAATTCCGTAACTTCGTGCAATTATGGCCGTGTGGGATGTATCTCCGCCGATTTCTGTAATGATTCCCTTTACATGTTCCCGGTCGATTGCCGCTGTGTCAGACGGCAGCAGCTCATGAGCTACTACTATCGTATCCGGCGGTAGTTCTGCAAGGTTTCTTTCGGGAACCCCGGCCACTATCCGTAGCAATCTATTTTTTACATCCTCAAGGTCTGCCGTCCTGGCACTGATAAGAGGATCTTTTGCTTTTGACAGCAGGGTAATGAACTGCGAAAATGATGACTCGATTGCCCAGTCGAGGGCATAGCACTCTTCTATCGCATTACAGATACTTTCTTGCAGCTCTTCATCTTCCAGCATCTCCTGGTGTGCCGCAAATATCTTGGCTTTTCCAGGATCCGTCGTCTGTAGTTTATGCTCCATCTGAAGCAGCTCCTGCATCGCCGCCTGTCTCAGCTGTTGAAACTTTTCCAGATTCTGACCGGCCTCTGATTTAGAAACAGACTGCCGCGTTATATGTATTTCGACAGGTAGATACCTATAAACCCGGCCGTTTGCTATTCCTTCCGATATACCATTTCCTTGATATGTCATTACACGCTCCTCCTTTCTCACCGAACTAATATGCAGATGTTAGAATACCGATAATGTCTGACCGTACCGGACATACCGGATTCGTATCGCAGCACGTGTCTGTAAGCGCTTTTTCAGCAACCGCTTCAAAGTCCTCTTCCCTAACACCAAGTTTATGTAACGGTATAGCTGTACCAATCTTTCTCGATAATCGTTCGACTTCCGAGATCAAAGCGTCCGCACCTCCTCCGGCAGACTGAACCTCCTCTTTTAACGGTGCGATAGCTGCATACAGTTCTGCATACCGTCCCGCACATACACGCTTATTAAAACGCATGACATGAGGAAGCAGAATCGCATTCAAAAGACCGTGGGGAAGATTATACAGGCCACCTAATGCATGGGCTGTGGCATGGACGAGACCTACACCTCCATTGCCGAAAGCCATGCCTGCCATATACTGCCCGTATACCATGTCATCACGGGCATCCAGATTATCCGGATTTTCTACCGCCGCCGGCAGACTGCGGAAGATGTACTGAACCGCAATTCGTGCCAGTTCGTCTGTCAATTTGAAGGAAGCGCTCGAAACATAGCATTCTATGGCATGGGTCAGGGCATCCATACCGGTTGCCGCAGTCAATTCCCTTGGAAGCGAAAGCATCAGCTTGGGATCATCAATGGCAACATTGGCCAGCGCATGTACTCCTTCGAAAATAAGCTTTGTATTTGTCTTCGTGTCCGTCAGCAGGAAACAATTCGTAATCTCGCTCCCCGTGCCGGCAGTTGTATTGACCGTGATAACAGGGGCCCCTTGGTTTGGAAACCGGTCCACGCCGGCATACTGTTCTATAGGAGCAGGATTAGCTGCCAATGCTGCCGCTGCCTTGGCACAATCGTGGGCAGACCCTCCTCCAAGGCTGATTATGCCTCCACACTCTGTCTCAGCATAAAGGGAATGGGCCTCATATACATTTTCCAAGGTAGGGTTTGGCTGAACCTTGTCATAGATAACGAGATCAATCTGTCTTTCAGCCAGCAGGCGGCGGATTCGAGATGTTACTTCCGTGGATGCAAGATATGAATCCGTAACCAGGAGAAAACGCCTGGCTAACCTGGAAGCCTGTTCTCCTATTTCGTTCAGGCTGTCCGCCCCTAAGACAGAGACGCGGGGCAGGTAAAAAAATGAAGTTGCTGACATTGTAAAATCCTCCTTTTAACCATTTATTTCTGATAGTATTGCAATGATTTCTTCCGCCGCCTGGGCATACAGCATACGATTGCGCAGATCATCCTGGCGGAGAATACTTATAATTGCAGAAACAGCATTGACTTGTGTATTAACGTCGGTAATGCCGATCATGACAATCAGCCTTACCGGATCGTTCTTATCGTGCTGGAAGCAGACAGGGTTTTCCGGCCTGTATATACTCAGGCAAAATTGCCGTACTCCGTCAGCCGGCGCAGCATGCGCAAGCGCAATCCCAGGATAGAACACAAAGTACGGTCCGTTCATTTCAACAGAACGTATGATAGCATCCACATATCCTGGACAAATCTCCTGATTCTTCAGCAAAGGGATTGCAGCTATTTCCAAGGCTTCATGCCAATTTGTGCAGGGGACGTCAAGGATGACATGATCCGGTTTCAAAAGCCTTGCGAACGGTATATTCAACACCGGTTTCTGTAAAACAGTACCTTCTTTTGCATCTGTCAGCCTTTTTTGTCTGTGTACCGACGCCAGAGCCTTTTGGACAGCGATAATATCATCGTCTTCTAAATTAGGGGAAACGGTTACCCAATTGACATGGCTCATCTTTAGAGGCACCGTGCTGATCAGCAGATCAAAGTCATTTCTGTTCATAATATCCTGAAGCTTGTGCGTTGCCGTAATGTCTGATATCTCTATATTAAAGGTCTGCAACAGCCGGTTGGCCAGATAATTTCCAGTACCGATGCCGACATGGCACAAGACGACCACACGTGGCGTGGATGCTTTTCTTGTCTGATTTTCCAGCTCCGCTACTACATATAGCAGAATGTAATACATGTCCGTCTCCGTACAGTGACGGCCTATACTGCTTTCGATAATTCCTATATGGTCTTTTACAGCCTTATAGTGCTCCGGATAGTTGTGGATAATCTTTTCATCAATCACCGTGTCTTTCTCTAATGCATTATTGCGTACGCTCCAGATATGCCTCGTCAGAGATATGGCAAAATTCTGGTTGCTTGAAAAGCTGCATTGTAAATCATTTTCTATTTCTTGCAAGAACTGCCACACCTCCATATAAAAATACAGGTCAACGGAATGTTCAAACTTCTGCAGCAGATCAAAGTGGCAAGTGTGCAGCCTCCATGCCAGATAAAGGACTTCGTTGTCGCTATAGGCAATTCCAAGAGCATGCTCCGCTTCTGACAGCATAAAGCGGGCAATATCGCCCACTGACACATTCATCAGCCGGATATCGAATGTAGGGGATGTACCAATCTCATTTCCCAATCTCAATCTCTTACATAACAAGGCAAAAGTAAATACCGTCTGCTTATAGAATGTATCTGCAATTGTAATGCCGTATTTCCTCTCTGCCTCCTGCACGATGGCCGACACATCTGGAATCAGCTCTGTCAAGTCGAGAATCAAATCAAACAGATAGCCCGATGTCCCTGCTTCCTTCTCAAAAGGATTCCAGTTCTTCAGATAAGGAAAGCATGTATTTAAGATGATTTCCTGCCGCTTTTGCTCTTCTATCTGCAGACGGTAGCCTCGGTTCGTACTCTGCTCAAATGCCACATGGTACTGTTTGAAATATAACTTGACCTTCTCGATATCATTCAAGATGGTAGCCCGGCTGACAAACAGCGTGTCGCATAGTTCCATAACCGTAACGGGATGTTCTGCATCGAGCAGTATTAAGACAATGGAAAGAATCCTGTCGTCTGGAGAAAGATGGTATTCGTAGAAATTGCTGGTATTTATGCGTGACAGAATCTGCCGCGTCTCATTTTCCATACCTGTATACGTAATTCCTGTGGAAGTGCGTTCTATGATTTCTTTTATACCCAGTCCGGCAGCAATATCTTCTAATGCAGTACAATAATTCCGGATGGAACGTATACTTACGCCCAGCAGGGCAGATAATTCATTATAGCTCCTGCTGCGGTTGGGGCTGTTGATGATTTCATGAAAGAACTCGCTTTGCTTTTTATTAATGCCCATATCGCTTCACTCCTTTCCATTCAGGATTTAGTGAATATGCCGATTATAACCTCATTTTGTATATAGTATTTGACAAAATCATTATATTATCCTTTTTATTTTCCGGGAAGTCTAACTTCTTTCCAAAATATTGAACAAACCTGGACGTTTAAACAGCGTCATATTCTGCTATAATTACCAACAACAAGGACTGCTCTTGTGCAAACCATTGGAAAGGAGGGACAACAAGATGATACATAAGGAATTCATATTTACAGAGTTAGAAGGAAGTACAAAAGAACAGATTATTACTCAATTAGCTGACCGATTACTGGCCGCCGGATATGTGAAGGATACTTACAGGAATGCAGTTTTAGATCGTGAAAAAGAATACCCGACAGGACTCTCTCTCGGCGAATATTGCATCGCGATCCCACACACATTTGCGGCACATGTGAATCAGCCTGCCATAGCAGTGGCAAAGTTGAAAAATCCTGTTTCTTTTACGGAAATGGGGTCGACGGATACAGATCTGGACGTCTCATTGGTTATGATGATGGCAATCTCCAATCCTGAAGAGCAGGTCGGCCTGCTGAAGAAGATATTACGCCTGTTTTCTGATGAAGATATCCTGAAAGCGTTGATGGCAAGCAGTACATCCTCTGAGCTGTATGAATTGCTGCGCCACATTGACGAGCCATGATAAGTTATATTTACAGAGTCAGGCAATCAAATGAAGCAAACGAAGAATGAGAAAGGAGGGATCAGGATGCTGTTTAAGAAGAAAAACAAGCATTCTGCACCAAACGAGGCAGAAGCACAACTTAGAGGTAAAGGCAAGACAATCCGTGTATTATCTGTATGCGGTTCCGGAACCGTCAGTTCAACTATGATAGCGGTAAAGATGCAGGAGCGTTTTGAAGCACTGGGCTATCGCTTTGAAGCCACTGAGGTAAACCCCGGCGGCGTCAAAATGGCTCTTATGTCCGGACAATATGATTTTATAGCATACACAAGTCCGGTGGACGATGATGTCGACATACCCAAAATCAATGCGGTCAGCTTCATGACCGGGTTTGCAGAGGAGGAATTTATGGAGGAAGCTCTTAAAGTCCTGGATGAACTTGGAAAATGAGAAAAAGGAGGAAATGAAAGATGTTAGAAACTCTATCGAACATATTTGATACTTTTGGTGCATCCGTGTCGGTACCGGTAATTATCTTTATCATTGCGATTGTTATGAAAGCAAAGCCGAACAAAGCATTTCGTTCGGCTTTGCTGGCAGGCGTGGCGCTGACCGGGTTCAGCCTGATGATCAATGCGTATATGCCGACAATCAGTGGAATCGTAGATAAGATGGTAGATAATACAGGGGTTAATCTGCCGGTATTGGACGTAGGCTGGCAGGCGTGTGCCCTTGTTGCTTATTCCACTAAAATCGGTATGGCCTTTTTAATTGTCGCGATTATCCTTCAGATTATTTTATTTATCACGAAATGGACAGACATTTTTATGCCGTCTGACTTGTGGAATACATATTCCTTTATGTTATGGGGCTCTACGCTATATATGGCTACTAAAAATGCTTGGTTATCCATGGGACTTATGATATTGATGAACCTCTATATACTGCTGTTTGCAGAAGTGCTGGCGCCGTGCTTTTCGACCTATTATAATTATCCCGGCTGTGCCCTGACCGCTCCCCACCACGCAGAAGGTGTGCCGTTCTATATCCTTGTAAACTGGATTATGAATAAGCTCGGATTAAATAAAGTCAACATGAATCTAAGTGCAGTCCAGAAGAAATTGGGCTTATTTGGCGAACCGATGGTCCTCGGATTATTTATCGGCTTTATTCTTGGCTTTATCGGGAATATTCATGAACTGGGCACCCTTGCCACCTGGGGCGAGATTACTACGGCTGCAATCAGCACCGCTGCAGTTATGGCTATCTTCCCCAAAATAGCTTCCCTCTTTGCCGCGGCATTTACACTCTTGACCGAGTCCACGAAAGGGACCGCCAAAAAGCATGGTAAAGGGCGGACCTGGTATCTGGCTGTAAATGATGCCACCGGATATGGTGAACCGGCTACTATCATGGTCGGTACATTGATGATACCGATTATGCTCGTATTGGCTTTCGCGTTGCCCGGCAACCGCGCACTCATTATGGTGGACCTGATTGCAATGCCATACTGCATGATACCGATGATCAGCATATCCAAAGGAAACATGCTGAAGACATTGATTGGAACTATTCTTTACTTCTCGCTGGCACTCTATGTATGGGGCTGGATGGCCGACCTTTATACTGCCGTAGCTGTTGAGGCAGGCTTCACACTGACAAGCGCGACCATGCTCATTACCTGCACATGCTTCATGCCACTTCTGGCCCTGCTGTTTGCAGCATTCCTGTCACAGAATGTATTCATAATCGCGTTGACAGTGATTGTGTATTTTGTCCTTTATATCTTATACAAGAAGAACAAAGATGCCGTTACCCGCTATATGCTTACATGTAACGACGTAAAGCCGGCGGAAGGAGTGGTATGACGATGGAAAATCAGGACTCTTTCATCCGCCGCGTTGTCGTGGTCGGAGATGCATATGTATCTCCGGCCGTACTTCAGGAGGCGGCAAAGACGCTGCCCTTTTCTGATATGGAGATCATTCCCTTTCTGTGGGGAACCGGCGATAAAGAAGAATTTGCCGAAATGCAGACAAAGCTGGAACACGGCGGTCCTGATGCCGTTCCGTATCCGGAAGGGCTTCAGGACGCTATGAAGACTGCTGATCTATTGATGGTTCATTTTTGTCCGGTTCCGGAAAAGCTGGTTCTTAACGCAAGATGCCTGAAATTAGTCGGCGTATGCCGTGGCGGATATGAAAATATTGACGCATCTGCACTCAGAAGGCATGGCGTCCCATTGATCCATATCATCCGTAATGCAGAAGCTGTCGCTGAATTTACATTGGGGATGATGCTGGCTGAGACACGGAACATTGCCAGAAGCCATCAAAAAATATGCAACGGCCAGTGGACATCTGACTTCTATAATTCCGGTTTTACTTCCACGCTGAAACATATGACCGTGGGCATCATCGGTCTTGGAAATATCGGTGCGCTGCTCGCCAAGAAGCTGCACGCACTTGGCGTAAAGCTGCTCGGTTACGATGCATTTCTGCCGGAGGATGCAATCCGGCAGCTGCCTGTAGCTTTCGTGGACTCCATGGAGGATGTGTTCAGGCAGGCGGATATTGTGTCACTGCATTTAAGGCTTACTTCTGAAAACAGAGGCATCATCGGATATGAATTGATGAGCCTTATGAAGCCTACCGCATATCTGGTCAACGCATCGCGTGCAGGACTGATTGACGAATCCGCTTTGATTCATGTACTGGCAAACCATAAAATCGCCGGTGCGGCACTGGATGTATTCCAGCATGAGCCTCTAAGTGCGGGGCATCCATATCTGAGTCTGGACAATATAACACTGACCCCGCATATTGCCGGAGACACCGTGGATTCAATAGCAAACTCTCCTTTCCCGCTCGTTCAGGCTATCACGGAATACTTGGAAACGGGTAACTTAAGAAATGTATGCAATTCATAATAACCTTTTTATAATGACAGGAGGAATCAGCTATGTTAATGGAACGAGAAAGAACAGAGATTACAGCGTATCTCAAAATGTTAATCACACATGGACTCACCAAAGGGACGGGGGGAAATATCAGCGTGTATAATCAGGCGCTTAAATACATGGCGGTCAGCCCAAGCGGCATGGATTATTTCAAGCTGTCTCCTGAGGATATCGTTGTCATGGATTTGGATGGAAACATAATAGACGGTAACAGAAAGCCTTCCAGCGAATATGAAATGCACAGTATCTTCTACCGTGAAAGAGACGACATCTTATCCGTCGTACATGCCCATAGTCCTTATGCCAGCGTCCTTGCATGCCTGAACTGGAGTATCGAGCCTTGTACCTATCTCATCGGTTCTGCGGGAAAAGATGTGCGCTGCACAAAGTACGAAACCTTTGGTTCTCCTGAACTGGCAGCAAGCGCCCTTAAGGGGATGGAAGGCAGATATGCCGTATTGCTTGGAAATCACGGCCTCCTGGCAGGCGGCACAGATCTGGCCACTGCATTTGATACAGCCGAGGAAATTGAATTCTGTGCGGAAATCTATTATAAATGCAAAGCGGCCGGTAATCCGGTATTGCTCAGCGATAACCAGATGGATATCGTATTGGAAAAATTTAAGACCTATGGTGTGCAGCCGGAGGTGGACTAAATGAAAAAAGTAATGTTCTACGGGCCAGAAGATATCCGTATGGAAGAATGCCCGGTGCCTGAGCCTGGCTTTGGAGAAATCGTCGTTCAGAACAAGGTGGCCCTGACGTGTGGTACAGATGTCAAGACATATATGCGCGGGTATCCGGGCGATATCCCACCCTATGGATTTGGCCATGAAGCATCCGGGGTCGTGTACGCCGTAGGCAAAGGGGTGGCAAACGTGTCTGTCGGCGACCGCGTTGTATGTCATAATTCGGCCCCTTGCCAGACATGCTTTTATTGCAAAAAGGGAATCCATACCATGTGTGATGATATGCTTTATAATATGGGTGCCTTCTCGCAGTATCAGCTCATTCCTAAGAGAATCGTCGATCAGAATACGTTTATCCTGCCTGATACGATGTCTCATGAATTAGCCGCTCTGATGGAGCCTTTATCTTGTGTTCTATTCGGCACAGAACGTGTAGGCGTGCAATTGGGAGATACCGTTGTCGTGAACGGAGCCGGTCCCATCGGATTAATGTACATTGCCCTGCTTGTCAGTAAAGGAGCACGGGTCATTGCAACCGACCTCTCAGAGGTACGTCTTAAGATGGCGGAAAAGCTGGGGGCCTTTGAGACTGTAGATGCCTCCAAAGCAGATGCGGCAGCAAAAGTAAGATCCCTGACACCTGGGGGACGGGGCTGTGATATCGCCATCGAGGCGACTGGTTATCCAAACGTGTGGGAAAGTAATATACGGATGGCCCGCAAAGGCGGAACCGTTCTTCTGTTTGGAGGGACTAAAGCAGGTACAAAATTGATTGCAGATGCAAATCTCATCCACTACTCGCAATTAACGATAATAGGACTGTACCACACCTCCCCCCAGTATACTATGGCGGCATTCGAGCTTCTGAAGAATAACGTCATCAAAACCGGCGATTTTATCTCCGAAAGCTACACTCTGGACGAGATTGAAACTGCAATTCTGGAACATGCAAAAGGACAGTGCATCAAGAATAAAATCATGCTTGATGCATAACTACAGACAACGACTGGAGGACAATACGATGGCTGCTCTGCTGTGTGCATTCGGTGTATGCTTTATATTAAAAGGATTATTCATGTGTGCGGGAAGGATGGTGCCAAAGAACGTTATCCTCAGGCTGCAGGATAACAGAAGGCAATTAAAGGGATGGTGCCAGGGCACAGGAACCGTGCATATACTATGGGGTATATGCGCGGTCCTGATCTGGTGTGCGGACAGATTCAATCATTATGCACTGTACATTATGATTGCCGTGATAGCCTGTGCAGTCATAAGCATGGTTATATCCTTCTGGACAACAGTAAAGTTTTCATGATTTTAGTCCCACAAGATAAGAACCGGTGGACCTGATCTTACATAAGTCCACCGGATTAAAGACGCTTTATGTCCCTACCTCACGTTCACATACTGCCCATTGCCCACGTCCGCCTCTGCCGTCAAAATAAATCCTGCCCTGCTGTCGTAATTTTTTAATTCGGTAGTTCACTGTAGTAAGGCTGACATGTTCCATTTCTGCTATCTCCTTTGCCGTAACAGAAGGGTTTTCTCTCATATATGCTACTATTCTCTCCCGTTCGGACTCCTTCCTGGATGCATATGCGAACTCCATGTCCAACGGTATCTCTAACATCTCCTCATGATAGAATCGTATCTTCAGCCTATCCTCATACACTTCTATGCATTCTATACTGTCAAGCATTTCCGACAGGACCACCCTGTGAAGCAGATCTCCCTTCAGCCTTTCTTCTATTTTACGTATTCTTTCCTGGTTCCCGGTATGCACGGGCTCTGTCCAACGGCAGGCCTTCAGTTCCTCTCTCAGATTGTGCAGCCTTTCTTCAAATTCTGTCTTCTTTCTCTTATAATCTTCATCGGATATAATTCCATCCAGCAGTTTATCTACAAGCTTATGGTTCAGATTCTCCTGCCTTTGTATCCTTTTTTTCAGCTCTTTGGCTTTCCCGGCCGGTTCTCTTTGAATGAACACTTTTTCTAATACTGATATCGCCTTATCACATATCTGCGGGTAATCGATTCCATAATTATTATAGTACGCCTCACAGGCAGCTTCCAGAAGGACCAGCAGCTTCTGCTCTTCCAAATGTATATTGTCACAGCCCGCCCCATCTATTATCGGCGCTTTACGTGTTCCCCGCCCATCTTTTACGTTGTCTTTTCTTCCGAATCGTAGATAATTCCGGCATTTCCATTCAATTATCTTCTCCTGATTCTTGAATCGCTTTCTTATGGTTCTGTAATAGGTGCCTCCACACAGGCCGCAATGAATCTTCCCCGACAGGTGGAACTTTCCTTCAGCCGGTTTCGCACGAGGGGCTTTCGTGCGATATCTTGCCGCTCTCTCATCCATCGCCTCATTAGCTGATTGCCAGGTATCTTCACTGACAATGGCAGGAACAGCGCATTTATGGACGATCCATTCTTCCTCCGGCATTCTAAGCTCCTGCTTTAGCTGAAAATCAAAGTGACGTTTATTTTGAACCACCGTTCCACACCGTATCGGATTCCGGATAATTCTTCTGACAGTCTCCTCTTGAAAAAGCTGCCCCTTTCTGTCCCGGTATCCCTCATCCGCCAGAACAGCCGCGATTCTACCACATCCCATGGACTGGCATAGATGAAACATCAGTTGTATTACTTTTGCCTCTTCTTCCACGATGACAATCGACTTATCCGGCAGCTTTTCATATCCATAAGTGCCCGGCGGCAGAATAAAAGACTCCCCACGTTTCTGCCTGTTCCTGTGTGCATTATTTATTTTCTTCGACAGGTCCTTGCTGTATTCTTCCGCCAGAATCGCTTTGATTCCGGTTATCAAAGCATCGTCTGTCGTATAGAATTTTCGTTCCATATACATGTACAGCTTTTTGCCATTCGTCACGAGTCGGTCGATAAATAGATACCAGTCTTTCGTATTACGCATCAGACGGTCCTGGCTCTTAATCAGGACGACATCGAACCTGTCTGTCTGCAGGTCTTCGTACAGCCGCTGATATTCCTTTCTCTTTTCCGCTGTCGTCCCGCTCTTTGATTCGATATACTCGTCAACGAGCATCCAGCCATTTGCTTTCACACTTTCTTTTGCCTCGGCCACCTGCTTTTTCAGTGCCTCCTGCTGGCTCTCCTCTTCCGTGCTGCATCGGCAGTATATTACGGTCCTGATCATTCTTCGGCTTCCTTTTGGAATACCGCTTTCCCTCTCAGCTCTTCCTCAAGGCTTATCAGATGTTCCTCCGCCAGCAGGCGCAGTATCCTGCACATAATGCTTTCTTCCTTCATCACTTTTGCATTATCTCTTACAGTAAGCTTCTCCGGCATATTTTCACCCACACATATTATGGTTTCTTCCATATATGGATATGGGTATTCTGTTTATTATATTCCATTGCCTGAAGAGGTTAATCTGCGGAACCTGAACTTGCCGCTGCGGCAGATGATGCCGCAACAGCAGCACACATCGCTGCCTGCTGTGCTGCAATCAGCGAAATGGTACTGCCGATTGCTGCCGATGTCATCACCGGACTGCCCTCCTGTTCTATATAGTAGCTGGCCAGCAGCATCCCCGCATACATGAGCCGCTGCTTCTTCCCGGTTCCCCATACTCCGAAGCCTTTCTGTCCTGACAGGAAACCGTCAATTTCTGCCAGTTCCTCAATCAGGACGTCCAGTTCCAATGGCAGCAATCCCAGCACACCCAAGGTAGGCAATTCATAGCTTGTTCCGTATTTATGCCCCTTCCTTTTCAGGCCTCTGTACAATTCTATCGTTCTTTCGCATTTTTCCCGCGCAGATCCTTCTCCCAGCGCCAGTACGTGGCTCAGAGACTGCACCGCATTCCCCGAAAAAAAATCAGCTTTTAATATCTCATAGCACTTTTCCGACTCCTCTGCTATCTGTTCATCTGTAAGTTCAGATAATGCCAGCAGTGCGGCAAACACACTGTCCTCACCGGATGTCAGAAAGGGGTGTTCTGCCTTCATCAAATCATAAATATGTCGTGTACGTCCGGCAATCTCTTCATATACGCCAGGCTCGGCTATATCTGCAATAATCATGGATGCCAGGGGCAGATACGATGAGGTGAAGAAAAGACGCTTCAGAGCGTTATATACGTAAAGAGACTTTTGAAGCTTCCCTTCCGGGTTCCCGTCTACCGCCAACATAGAAATCATGGCAAGCTTGACCGTCCCCCTGAAATTAGAAAAGATTCCAGTCTGCTCTCTCAAAATATCTCTACAGCGTCTCATCTGTTCCACATCTGCCAACTGGCCTTTGTCCGTAAAGATGGCTGCGCAGACTGGATATATATAAGCGCTGTCCCATGCGAACGCACCCTTAATCGTGTCTCTGTTCACAATGAATTTTTCACATAATGACGCTAATTCTTGTTTCATATTTTTCTTCCTCCCTGAATCCATATTTTATTACAAAGCTAATTGGTCATATTCCGCATGAACTAAAGAATCATCCTCATCCGGAACCACCCGTCCCTGGCGTCAAAGTCCAGATATCCCTTGCAGCGCTGCACGAAGCTTTCCATACTCCGGGTTCCATATCCATGCCCTTCCCGGGCGGCGGTTGGCATACCTTTGCTGTCAAATACTACCGTGCCGGCATATGTATTGGCAATTTCCAGAAGATACTGGGCCCCTTCGCATCTTCCGTTCACACGGATAATCCTCTTTTGTCCGTCAGTCATATGCATACAGGCATTATAAGCATTCTCAATCGCATTGGACAGCATGACAGAGAATTCCGTGATATCGGCAGCTTTGTCCGGCACGCTCTCCAGATACACATCCAGTTCAATCTCCTCATCCTTTGCCCGCTCGGAAAAGAAAGACAAGGTGGCATCAATAATCGGATCCCCGGAATATACCTTCAGCTCTCCGCTGCCATCATAGCTGTCCAGACTCCTGCTCATAGATTCCAGAACCTGGTTTAGCGAATCCCAGTCATGACTTTCGACGCACGTATGGATAACATGCATATAATGACGTATATCATGCCTGTACATCTTCAACTGTCCATCCATGGCACTGAGTGTGTCCGCATGATTTTTCAGGGAAGAAACCTGCACTTTAAGCAGCTGATAGTTCCCTTCCATCCGGTAGTGGTCTTTTAATTTCCTGAAGAACATATAGAATGCAACATATACGCAGAATACAGACAGGCACATCAGAATAGCCTGTGGCTGTAGCTCCGGATGCCGGTAAAGCGGCCCGGGTACCATGATGATAAGTGCAAAGGTAAAGCTCAAAGATAAGGGTATAATCGTAAACCACCACCATTCACGCTTTATTTCCTGAATCACCTCTAAAAACGGCCTTCTGAAAACCTTATATAATAATACGCCAATTACAAGAAAAACGGTGGTTTTAATACATAAGTGGATAATATCCGTGTAGTAGAATACACAGTCGCTGATCGTATCGCTGATGAATATAAACAGACAGGCACTGAAAAAAATGAATATAAGCCGTCCGTCCAGATATTTGTATACGATAAGATAGAATAAGCCGCAGGATATGATGTTGATTATAGATATCAATGCTCTTCCTTCTACTGTCACACCCATCCGCCAGAAAATCAAAATATCAGCCAGTAATAAGCATAATACAAACAGCGGGGCTGATAATCTCATCGTCTTCTTAGAAAATCTCCATTCATCGGTAAGTATTATCATATAGATCAGCCCAAACGGCGCCGATATCATACTGTCAAGCGCATTGATTATCATCTTGTCCCTTCTCCCTCTTCCTTCTCCTTTGCTGTTGCAATTATTCTATCACAGATTTCAAGCCACAACAACGCAAGGATTGATTCAGACTCTATCCCATGGTATTCAAACTTTCAGAATCCCCATCCGGCTCTTTAAGCTCGACTGGCTCCTGATGTCTATCGTACTGCTCTGTATCATGGCAATGGGGTTGTATTCGCTGATAAATCTTATAGAAAGAATCTATCTAAAGCGGGTATGACTTTGTTGTATAGATCTGCACCCTTTGGTCAGTCACAAAAGCAGCCGCGTAATTAACGCAGCTGCCTACATATTCCAGTCTGTCACCATCTGTTTTTTATTCCTTCAAATCGTCTTTCTGTTGTTTCCCCTTTTGCGCAGGTGTATAATATAAAAAAGCAAGGAGGTGTAGATATGTATGCGCCTATGGAAAAAAAGCAAGTGAAAAAAGCTACATCTATTCTACAAAATAAAACGATTCAGATGCTGCGAGGTGTCTATCGTGACGATGTTTGTAAAGTAGCTGATGACCATCCCGTAAAAACGGGGCCTGTCGTCCGTCTGCTGGCATTCATGGATGGCCGGGAGGTAGAGTACAATCTGGATACTTCCGGAAAAGCAGTCATAGATGAGGAATGGATTCTCCAAACCATCCACGACACAGTACATGAGGGACTCGACATCTTGAAAGAAACGTCCACCACCGTTGAAGACAAAAAAACAATCCTTTCGGCTTTTCAAATGATGGAGTATTTATCGCTAAATCAGCATCTTTCTAAGGAAGTTGGCAGATTCAGTACGCACGGCGTGACGAATATGCGTAATACTGACGGACAAGTAAAAGAAAGCATGCGTAAAAACGCAAGAGAACTAACTGAGATATTCTATTATTTCATCGGCTCTACCAGGCAACATACAGAAGATCTGACCGATACCATCATTCTATACAGAGCAGTTCGCATGGAATTAAAAAGCGGACAGGAAAAACATATGGAGATACTTCCAAGTTCTACATCCTGGAGCCTTGACTTCTGCAAAGGATGGGCGGGAAATGATAAGGAACAGTATATTATTTTTGAAATCACTGTCCCTTTAAGCTTTCCACTATTATTTTCCTCCTTCCCGGACCACGACTCCAAATATCGCTTTTCCAGTCATATCAACCAAGGGCAGAGCGAGGTCCTGCTTGCCCCAAGCCAGCTGAGATTTACCGGCCCAAGCCGCAAGGACGACGGATATACGATACAGCCCTGCAGCGCAGCCAGCTTATCTTTAGATGATGCGTTGCAATTGATAGGTCCAGTGCCGTCTGCTATACCGGACGAAGAGGAGATGGAGGAAGATGACTGACTCTATTACGTTCCACTTCACGTAAGCCCGTATATATTTGCAATCCGGTTTTACTCTTGCTATAATTGTTACATCATCACAATACATCAAGAAAGCAGGAGCATTATGAAAATACAAGAATCTGCAGAAAACTATCTCGAGACGATACTGATGCTGCAGCAGCAAAAGGCTGATGTTCGTTCTATCGACATTGTTAATGCACTCGGTTTTTCCAAACCGAGCATAAGTGTTGCCATGAAGAACCTACGTAACAACGGATATATATCGATGGAATCCGACGGTCATATTACGCTGACGCCATCTGGAAGGGAAATTGCCGAAAAGGTATACGAGCGCCATACTTTCCTGTCAACCTGGCTTGCCGACCTGGGTGTCGCTCCCGATATCGCAGCAGAGGATGCATGCAGGATTGAACACGTCATCAGCGCAGAAAGCTTTGCCGCAATCAAGAGGCATGTAAGAGGCACATCCGGATAATATGCTGTCTCCAGATTCAGATCTGCCAATAAAATGAGCCTGTCCATCATTCTTCACGGGGACAGGCTTATTTTATTTGTATCTACAATTTCAGTTCATCATCTCATCATATAATTCTGCTATATTGAGCGCATGGTCGCCGATTCTTTCAAAGTCCGTCAGCATTTCAGAAAACAGAAGGCCTGCTTCTGCCATACAGTCTCCATTCTTCATCCGCTTCATCTGCTTTTTCAGATAGCTCTGCTGCATATCGTCTATCTTCTGCTCATTCTGCGCTGTTTTCTCCAGCATCTCCCTGCCGGAAGATTCCCCTGTAAATTCTAGTATATCAAGCGTTTCCAGGCTCACCTGCTTCATCTGACGTATATCTTCCAGCGCATGGCCTGAAAAGGAAAGTCCCCATTTCTTCATGTCTTTCGCATATCCTGCAATGTTTACTGCGTGGTCTCCAATACGTTCTATATTGCTGATTATCACATAATAGGCATTGATACGTTTTGAATCCTGTTCGCTCATCTCAACTGTCATAAGCCGTCCGATATAACGTGAAATCTCTGTATTCAGATAGTTGATGTACTCTTCTGCCGCCTCAATCTTTTCTATCGCCATATTCCCGCCGTAAAGCGCAGCATCAAAACTTGCCGCGGCATTATTTCTGGCCATGGCAAGCATCCTGGCCACTTCTTTTCTAATCTCTGACAGTGCCGCCGCCGCATGTCCTACCGGATATGACGGTTCGAAGGGAGATAGATATTCCAGATGTCTGATGGCTTCCGTCTCTTCCTTTCTATCCGGCAGTATACGCACCGCCGTCCTTGCCATAAGGCTGCCAAATGGCAGGAGCAGAAGTGTCGTGACTATATTAAATGTCGTATGTATATTGGCTATCTGCTGGACCTGGTTGCCTGGCGCCGTAGCTTCCATCCAGGACACAAACGGTGTAACCATGCAGACAAAAGTAAACACTGCAGTCCCTAACATATTGAACATCAGATGAATAATCGTAGTCCTCTTTGCATTTGTTTTTGTCCCAATCGAGGCAAGCACCGCCGTTATGCACGTCCCGATATTCTGTCCAAACAGGATGTATACTGCGCTGGATAGCGGTATCATGCCGGTTCCCGCCAGCGCCTGGAGAATACCGACAGAGGCTGACGAAGACTGGATGACAGCTGTGAATATGGTGCCGATCAGTATGCCAAGGAGCGGATTGCTGAAGGTTGTCATAAAATGGATGAATGCTTCCGAGTCCTGAAGCGGCTCCATCGCCTTCCCCATCATGTCCATTCCTATGAACAGCACTCCCAGCCCAGCAAATATCTCGCTTATATGGCATATCTGCTTGTTTTTTACAAATAAGATACAGGCGACACCGGCAAATGCGATGAGCGGAGCAACTGTGCCTATATCAAGAGCAATGAGCTGCCCGGTAATCGTCGTACCGATATTTGCGCCCATAATGACCCAGACTGCCTGGTTCAGGCTCATCAGGCCCGAATTAACGAATCCGACGACCATGACCGTGGTTGCTGACGAAGACTGGATGACGGCTGTTATTCCCGCCCCCACTAGCACACCCTTGATTCTGTTGGCAGTCAGTTTCTCCAGAATCGCCTTCATCTTATTACCCGCTGCTGTCTCAAGGCCAGTGCTCATCATCTGCATTCCATACAGAAACAGGGCCAGCCCCCCAAGCAACGTCAAGATATCTGTTCCTCTCACCTTTCCGCTCTCCTTTCCCTGAACTCCTTCCACGTTACCCACAACGGTCCGGCTATACATACGGAAGAATAACATCCGCTGATGACGCCGGCCAGAAGTGGCAATGCAAACATCTTGATGGATCCGATATTATAGATATATGAAAATGCAAGGACCACCGCCGCGCAGAGGGCAGTCGTGAACGCCGTCTTTAAAGACCTGCCAATCGTCTCTGTGATGCTTCGGTCCACGAGCCGGCACAGGCTCTCCTTTTCTCTTCCCGGATGTGCTAGATTCTCCCGTATCCTGTCATAAAGGACTATGGTATCATTGATGGAATATCCTATGATAGTCAATGTAACTGCTACAAATGCATCGTTCAGAGGTATCTTTCCGACCTCAAACACGAAGAATACGATAACTACATCGTGCAACAGGGCAATAACAGCCGTAATACCGGCCGATAGTCCCGAGAGTGCCGAAAAACGGATCCAGATATAGATGACGATGAACAGCGAGGACAGACCAATTGCAATGGCGGAATTCCTAAGCGCCTTGGCCCCTATGTACGGCTCGACCACCGATGTCTCTGACAGTGTATATTCTGCTTCTTTATCCTTGTTAAGTGCTTTAAGCACCTTTTCCTGTTCATCCGGAGCGATTCCCTGATTTCCTGCCAATGTCAGGATAAGCTTCTTCTGCCCTGACAATGGATCTTCCGATATCTGTGTACTGACAGGGCGGTCCAGTATGCCTTCTGCCGCCGCCCCGGCTTGCGCCGTGTCAGCTTCGCCCGTATACGTATAGCGCAGAATCGCTCCGCCGGTGAACTGGGTATCAAGCCTGATGCCGTTTGCACCGCTTGCAGCAATACCTGCCAGCAGCACCGCAGCCGTGAACAGATAGATTTTCCTGCGTCCTGATGCGAGACGGAGCATCTTCGGTTCTTTTTTTCTTCGGAACATGTTCTCTCTGTGAAGCATGTCATACCGTACTACGGACGTGAGCATGAAACGGGACATCCATACCCCCGCCAGAAGGTTTATGAGAACCCCTGTAAATAGGGTATAGCCGAAACTCAGCATCGTGCCTGAACCAAACAACATCAGTATCAGGGCCACCGCAGCCGTCGTTATATTGCCGTCCAGCACGGAGGAGAAGGCATTCTTATATCCGTTCTGCACAGCATGGCGCACGCTTGTCCCCCGCTTCAGTTCTTCCTGAATCCGTTCGCTGATAATAATATTGGCGTCAACCGCCATGCCAACAGACAGGATAAGACCTGCAATTCCAGGCAGCGTCAATGTATACTGCGGCAGAGACAGTGCCAGTATCTGGAGCGACATCTGGAAGATAAGCGTCAGACAGCTGACGGCTCCGGGCAGTCGGTAGCTATATATCATAAATATGCAGATCAATACAAATGCGGTGGCAGCCGCTGCCACCATCGCCTGCAGCGCGTAGCTTCCAAGGCTCGGACTAATCGTATTATAATTTGAAGTCTCCATGGAAAAAGGCAATGCTCCCGCGTTGATCTTCTCAGACAGCGCTCTGGCTGCATCTATGGATTCCATACCGTTTATTACCGCTTCACCACCGGTAATCTGCTGCTGTACGACAGGCGCAGATATCAGGGTATCGTCCATATAGATCTGAAGCTGTTGGCCTTTAAGGTTTCCTGTGGCTTCCGCAAATTCTTCTGTCCCTTTGCTGTCGAAGGAAAGCTGTACTTCATAATCTCCTGTCTCGGTATTTTTGACAGGCTGGCTTTTCTTAACGTTCTGCCCCTCTATGAGAACGTTCCCATCCGGGTCTCTGAACGTAAGCTTTGCCGTCTCTCCAAGTTCTGATATGGCGGCTTCCGGGTTGAACTCTTTTTCGTCCGACTTCCACGGAAACCGTACGATGATATGGCCTTCCTTTTTGTCGACCGTAACTTCCCGGTCCGTTATATTCCTGGCATCCAGCCGGCTTTCGATGACATTTCTCGCGGCTTCCATCTGTGACACGGACGGCGTGCCCTTCATTCCGACAGGCTCGAACACCGCCTCCACGCCTCCTTTGATGTCTATCCCAAGCCGCATATCTCCTACGCCTTTCAGGTCGTCTCCGCAGCCAAAAAAGGCAAACAAAACAAAGGCTGCAATGATTGCCAATGCCACCCAGATATGATTCTTTTTATTTTTCAATGTACTGTTACCTCCAATATTTCTAACCGTCAGTTATGTCCGGCTGATTCTTATCTTGCGGCAACAGCACGTTTTTTACCATCGCACTTATGGATTAGTCTGATATGACTAAGGTACACATCTGCAAGCGACATGCAGAGTATCAGAAATGAAATAAGACTGCTTCTGAAGCTTCTTCTAAAAGCAGCAATGGACATACATATGAATAATCCGGACAGCAGAAAGGCAGCGGCACCTTTCCTTCCTTTTGACACAGCAGAGCTGGTTTTTTCCAGCACGTTTTCCTTCATGCCTGCTTTGACCTGCTCTGACCGGGGCATGTCGACGAAATGCTCCCTCTCTGTCATGGCCTCCAGCGTACTGGAACTTTTGTCCAGAGCTGCCGCCTCCTGCTGTCCCGTCTGTTTCAAGGCAAAAAGCAGCCCTATGAAAAACAACGTAAAAAGGGAGAATTGAATGAACCTTTTCTTCTTGTCCATAGGGCTGCCTCCTGCTAAATTTATAATGCAGATTTTAACATGCCTTGAGGCATCCGTCAATAGGCCTGGCCTGCCAAAATATCAGCCACCTCCGCAACTTTCATCCAATTCCCTTGAGGTCGCTGTACTAAACTTACCTCTATAGGACAAGCGGTACGATTTTGCCTTTTACTACATCCACAAGGCCGCAGTCTGTCAGCTTTAGCGCGGGGCTTACCGGCAGGCCAAGCGTACACAGCGACATAATCGGGTTATAATGCCGGTATCCGAGAGAAATCAGGCTTTTCCTGACCTTTCCAAGCATCCTGCCAATCTCATCCGCCGGCTCTTCTGACAGGATACCTGCAACCGGAAGGGAAAGCTCCGCAGCAATCCCGCCATCCTCTGCCGTACAGATGCCGCCTTTAAGCTCTGTCAGCCGCCGTGCCGCCACAAGCATATCGTCCACGTTGCTGCCGATTACAAACAGGTTGTGATGGTCGTGGTAATAAGTTGTAGCTGCAGCCCCTCTGCTGATACAGTCGCCTGTGACAAACCCATAGCCGATATTGCCGTTAATCCCGTGTCTTTCGAACACTACAGCCAGCATACATCCGCTGTCCTCCCACCGGAGGCGTCCGTCCTCCACCGGCATCACAACACGTACCTCTTTCGTCTGCGTACATCCGTCCTGTACCTGGATGACACGCACTTCTGCCTCGTTCCCTGCAATCCCCTCCGCCGGTATGAACTTCCTGGCGGTAAGTTCTGGCAGATGCAGGCTGTCATAGAATGCCGGCGGAAAGGCGTACGTATCCTTCTGCTTCTTTTGTGCCCCTTTCTGATAGATCTCTCTTCCATCCTTGAATACACGTTCAGGCTGGAAGTTGCCGCACTCTGCTGCTTTCAGAAGCTGAAAGTCCGCTTTTCTGCCTGGCGCGATTGCCCCTCTGTCTCTTAAGTTCATACGCCGTGCCGGAGTGTAGGATGCGCAGTATATGGCCTCCTCCAGAGGAAATCCCATTGCTACCGCTGTCTGCACGACATGATTCAGCTGTCCGTACTCCATGAGCTCATCCGCCATCGTATCATCGGTCACAAAGCTTACATGCTCATAAAGCCTGTTTTCCATAATATAATCCAGCACATCCTGCCGCAGCATCTTCTCCTGTATCTCGACGAACATCCCATTGGCAAAACGGTCTCTAAGCTCCGCCAGCGTGTGTTCCGTATGGTCTCCGTCAATGCCTCTGTACAGGAACTTCGCCAGGTCAAGCCCGGTGAGGGACGGACAGTGCCCTTCTATCACTGCCTGCGGGTCTTCTTCCCTCAGATAATCAAGATACTTTGTAATCTCCAGTTCATCTCCGCGTATAATCTGGCGGTAATTCATGACTTCCCCGACACACACGACGCCGTCTTCGTCCATCAGATGCTTCATCTCTTCAAATCCGATGACTCCTCCTGTCGTCTCAAGACTGCTGTTCGTGGACGGCACGCTGCTTGGAATTCCATAATAGATATCTATCGGCGCGTCCTTGGCGCCGTTAATCATCTCATGGATGCCTGAGACGCCGACTACATTGGCAATTTCATGAGGCTCGGATACCAAGGTCGTCACCCCGCACTCGGCCGCCCGTTCTCCGAACGATACCGGCGTCATCATGGAACTCTCTATGTGCATATGGATATCGACGAAGCCCGGCAGCATCCGGTAACCACTCCCGTCCAGCACACGCTCGGCCTCAAGGCCATGCTGCTCAGCCTTCTGCGTCTCCCTGCATACATAGTAAATCCTGCCTTTTAACACATATACATCCGCCACTTCAAACAGCTTCAGATATGAATTGTAAACTTCTGCATTTTTAACGAGCAAATCTACCTTCTCCATAACATCCCCTCTTTATCTACAATATGGAATAGAAGTACAAAAGACATACTGCCACAAGTATCCACATGGCCGGCCGTACTTCTTTGATCTTGCCGGACGCGATCTTCATGATAAGATATGAAGGCAGCGCGGCGCAGATGCCGTTAGCGATATTGTTTCCGAATATTGTAAATGCGATACAGACAAAGGCCGGAAAGGCTTCTGTCAGATCGTCATACTTGATGTTCCTCATAGCGCCAAGCATGTTGATGCCGATATAGATAAGCACCGGTGCGGTAGCCGCTGAAGGTATCATAAGCGCGACAGGTGCCAGGAGAAGCGCAAGCCCGAACAGGATTGACGTAAATATAACCGTCAGCCCGGTCTTGCCTCCTGCTTCCACACCTGCCGAAGACTCAAGGTACGTCGTCATGCTCGGCATGCCAAATAGTGCCCCGAAGCTTGTTGCGATTGCATCCACCTTAAAACATCTGTCTATTCCCGGAAGATTGCCGTCCTCATCGAGGTACCCGGCTTTTGCCCCTACGCCGAGCACCGTCCCGAAGGTAGAAAAGAAATCGGGCACAAACAATGCAATCAAAAACGGAATATATGCAAAATTCAGCGCTCCCATAAAATCAATATTCATAAACTGTCCGCCGATACCTGCCGGCATCGTCAGCAGGCTCTCCGGCATCTTCGTAACCCCGAACGGAATTCCCACGATAGTGGTTGCCGCGATGGCAAGTATCATATCTCCCTGGATCTTCCTGGACTTCAGTATAAGGAGGATGATAAAGCCGATGACCGCGACAATCACCTCCGGTGATTTCAAATCGCCGAACCCAAGGCTTTTTTTAGCTTCATTGGCAATGATAAGGCCGCAGCTCTTTGCGCCGAGCAGCGCAATGAAAAGACCGATACCAGCGCTGACCGCATGTTTCAGGCTGACAGGTATGACCCTCACGACCGCTTCCCTGAGTCCCAGGAATGATATGGCAATGAACAGCACACCGCTCCAGAAGATGACTCCAGCCGTCAAAGACGGCGCTATCCCATCATTTGCCATCATTGCCGTCACTATCCCCACGCTGCCAAGCCCTGGTGCCAGTGCGAACGGACGGTTCGTGTACAGCGCCATCGCGCACGTCGTAAGGATGACGAGCAGTATCAGCACCGTGAACATCACATGCTTGTCAAGCCCTGCCGATTCCAGCATGTTCGGAACGGTTGCAAGCACATAGGCCATCGTCACAAATGTGGTGATTCCTGCCAGAAGCTCTGTCTTTATATTGGTGTGAAATTCAGATAATTTAAATTGTTTTTCCAGCCACTGTCTCATAAAGTTACTCTCCTATTTTCCTCATTGTATTTTCTTGCTTCTTTTGCTCTTTCATTGTATGATAACCATAATTGATTGTCTAATTCATCTTAGCCATAGGCACCATTCCAAATGAGAATACTTCCGGAGATATTGTTATGAATATTCATGAACTGAATTACGTTATCTGCATTGCAAAACATCAAAATATAACAAAAGCCGCCCAGGAGCTCTTCATTTCCCAGCCGACGCTGAGCAAGCACCTGAAGAAAATGGAACGTGACCTGGGCCTGAAGCTGTTCAACCGGATAGACAACTGCTATATCCCCACCTATGCCGGCAGACGCTATATGGAGTATGCTTCCAAGGTGCTCGCGCTGACGCAGGATTGGGAGAAGGAGCTTCTAGACCTGCTCTCGCTTAAGGACGGGGAACTGACGGTCGCTTTCCCGCTCATGCGCAGTTCCTGTATGCTTCCTTTTATCCTGCCCGCCTTTCACAGGCTGCACCCTCATGTTAAGGTGCACTTTCTAGAAGAGACCCATGCGATACAGGAGCGGCTGCTGGAAGACAGCAAGATTGATTTTGCTGTGTTCAGCGAAGAAACGATACATCCGAAACTGGACTGTGAGACGCTGGGCAGAGAAGAGATACTGCTCGTCGTCTCCCAGAAGCATTCGATGGCAAAAGGGCTTCCTGATTATCAGGATGCGCGGGGATATTACCCTACCGTGGACTGGGAAATGCTGAAAGACGAGACATTTATCCTCAATTCGCCGGAACAGAATACCGGCGCAGTTACGGCCCGGCTTCTAAAGGAGCACTATGTAAACCCGTCCGTCTCCTTTTACACCCGCAATACGCAGGCAGCCCTCCTGCTCGTCCAGCACAATGAAGGACTCTGCTTCGCACCGGAGACTTATGTCCGCAGCACGGCCTTCGATCTGCCGCCGGTCTGTTTTTCTCTTGGAGATGAGAGGGCCTTTACCTCAACGGTTGCCGCATACCGGAAGGGTGCATATCTGCCCATCTATGCCAGAGACTTTATCAGAAGCGCCCGCGATTACTTCGTCACTTTCACAAAATGCGGCAGGCATCCCCACCGGTATAGGCCGGAATCGGATTACAGGCAGCCATAAGACGGACAAGGAGGATATAAATATGGAATTTCAGAAAATCAGTTCTCCCTCACTTAGGGAGCTTTTTGTCGACCAGCTTGAACACATGATTTTATCCGGTAAATTGAAAATCGGAGAGAAACTGCCGCCGGAGCGCCAGCTGGCAGAAATGATGCAGGTGAGCCGCGCTGTCGTCAACAGCGGGCTGTCTGAATTGGAAAAGAAGGGATTTCTTATCGTAAAGCCAAGAAGCGGGACATATGTCGCCGACTACCGCAGAAAAGGGACCCTTGACACCTTGATGTCTATCATGAAGTACAACGGCGGACGGATACGCAATGAAGAGATCCGTTCTATCTTTGAAGTTCGCATCGCCCTTGATACATTGGCTGCCCAACTCTGTATCGACCGTATCAGCGATGAAGAAGTGGAAGTCCTCCGTGAGAAGGTAGAGCTCATCCGTGACGCACAGAGCAGCAAGGATGCCATCCAGGCGGCTTTTGAATTCCAGCATGAATTCGCCCTGGCATCCAAGAATACGCTGCTCCCCCTTATATTCCAGTCGTTCCGGGCCCCCATCTTCACGATGTGGGAGCGCTATCTGGATCTGTATGGCATACAGTCCCTCTATGAAAGCAACTACACGATGTGGACGTATATCAGCAACCGCGATACGAAAGGTGCCATCGAATGGATCAATTATTCCATCGGGGAATGTATCAGCGGAAGCCGGGAGATATATTACGATGTCTAGTAATGTAGACGCCGGTGGGGAGGGGGATGGCAGATGCTCCGCCTCTTCCGCTTACACCTGCGCATCTGCCATCCCCCTCTCCACCGGCTATCCACTTTACCGGCAAGGGCGGGTGCGTCTTGTGCAACGTTGATGGATGACGTAAGACCGCCCGCTTCTCCGTACACTGCCAAGACACACTTAACTTCCTCAACAGATTTCACTTCTCAGCCCTTGCAATTGCAAGCTGGTAATCTTTCTGGTCCGTAAATATCTCGTTCTTATATGGGTTCTTCTTCTGCTGCTTCGACCGCCTGATTATCACTGACAGGCAGATTACATTTGCCCCGAAGGCAAGCAGCGCCACCACCCCCTGCATGACAGGATTGGCAGACGCCGGCCTCGTTGCGGCGTCCATGAACCCATCCGCATATAAGACCGGAATCGTCGCAAAACGGCTCGTATCCTGGAACATGGGGAACACCTGCGCGAACATGCACCAGAGTGCAAGGGTATTCGCCCTGTTCTGGATCCATCCGCCCTTGTTCCACAATGCATTGGCAAACGTAGGTGCCAGCAGGAGTGCCAGGCCGCAGTACCATGCGTGAGTGGGGAGATTGTTGTAAGTATATTCAAAGTTCCAGAGGTCATAGGCAATAATAAAGCACCATGTCATGTCCGGCCACAGCATATCTTTCCGGTCTTTGGATGCATAGATTCCCCACCACCCCGTCATGCATAAGATGTTGAGTATCCCTGCTATTCCATTAACCCAGTTCCACCATCCGCCGTACAGCCATACATTTTCTGAAGACAGCCACCATCGGTCTCCATATTCCGCGAGCGCCATGGCACCTTTGATGCCAGATTCAAAATCACTGGCTACCGCTATCAGGATATTGACCGCTACAATGATGAATGGAAATACCTTGAACCAATCTGCTTTGCCAAATTTCCATTTATATTTGATCATCATGAATCCGATACAGCCGGCCGTAGCCGCATAGAGCTTCGCATAGTGGAACCAGCTGTTCATATGTACGTAGGTGGGGTTATTGAGCGCCCATTCCGCGCCATTTGCCGCACCGATATAGATTGCGATAAAGTATATCGTAAGGGCCGCCGGTATCACCATCAGACAGAAGATTCCGCCTTTCTTCGTCCGTCTTGCCAGCTCATTTACAAGCACCAGCCCTGCAAATACGAGAAGCCAGCCGAGCAGCTGCCAGCCCGCGTTATCACCATATATCTGAAATAACATAAGTATCCTCCCTCATTTCTAACAAGCTTCTATTTCCTTGATGTTACATTCGTTCCCCGCCACGAGATATGTATTTCCTCCCGCACAGTACGGGCAGGTCTTTCCATGCATTATCGTGCCATAGGTCTTTCCACAGTCCTCACAGAAGGTCACCGCCGGTATCTCAAGAGTGGTCAGTTCTGCCCCCCTCAGAAGGTCGGACTTATCAGCCGCCCATTTCCAGCAGTCTTCCAGATAAGAATCAACCACCCCTGAGACTTCACCGATTTCCAGCGTAACGCTGGCGACTTTCGTAAGCCGGTTCTCTTTTCCTACCGCTTCCAGACTGTCAATGATATGAAATACGATTCCAAGCTCATGCATACCGGCCTATTCCTTTCTGCCGAACTTGATTTTAAGCCCCCGCTTCAACGCATAAGGCAGGATTGCCTTGAACTTATCCTCGGAACGGTACATGTTGCTGCAGCCTGGATGTTCCCTGAACAGATGGATCGCATCAAATCCGCACTTCGTGGTGCACACCCCGCATCCGATACATTTGTTCTCATCCACGATGGAAGCCCCGCATCCAAGACAGCGGGCCGTCTCGATTCGGACCTGCTCTTCTGTAAATGTCTTCCTGTTGTCACGGAAGGACCTGCGCCGGTCTATGCTGCCATCCGATTCCGGAATCTGCCGGGAGGAATTGTCATAAGCCTCAAGTTCTATATTCTCTTTGTCCAGCTCAATAAACTGGCGGCGGTTCCGCCCTATCGTAAGGCTGCTGTGGGGCTGTACGTACCGGTGGATGGATACCGCCCCTTCCTTGCCAGCAGCGATGGCATCGATAGCAAATTTCGGCCCTGTATATACATCTCCCCCGACAAATATATCCGGCTCTGATGTCTGATATGTAAGCGCATCCGCCACAGCGCCGTTTCCTCTGCCAAGTTCTACACCAGAGCCGTCCAGCAGGTTCCCCCACAGGATGCTCTGGCCGATGCTCAGGCAGACGTGCTCGCACGGCACCGTGACCGTCTCTTCCTCATCATAGACAGGTGCAAACCTGCTCTCTTCATCAAATACGGACAGGCATTTCTTAAATACGATACCTCTGACCTTTCCGTCCTCGGTAAGAATCTCCTTCGGTCCCCATCCACAGTGGATGGATATATCCTCTTCCGCGGCCTCTTCTATCTCTTCCGCGGAAGCAGGCATATTATCACGCCCTTCCAGGCAATACATGGATACTTCAGACGAGCCGTATCTTACTGCCGTCCGCGCCACATCGACAGCCACGTTGCCGCCTCCGACCACGACTGTCCGGCCTTCTGTCTCATGTGCCCCGTCTCTTCCTGCCGTGCGCAGAAAATCTACCGCTGTCGTCACGCCGTCCGCCGTCTCTCCCGGTATACCCGCCATCCTGCCTCCCTGGCAGCCGATGGCGATATAGAATGCCCGATAGCCTTCGGAACGCAGCTCATCCAAGGTGACATCTTTTCCTACCTCCACACCGCATCGGATTTCCACGCCCATCTGGCGGATGACGTCTATCTCCGCGTCTACCACGTCCTTTTCAAGCTTGAAGGACGGAATGCCATATACCAGCATGCCTCCGGGCTTTTCACTCTTCTCAAACACCACCGGCCGGTACCCCTTCTCGGCCAGATAAAAAGCACAGCTCAGGCCCGCAGGTCCCGCGCCGATGACCGCGATCTTCTCATCAAAAAGCCGCCCGGTCGTAGGTGGTATCACCGGGGGGATATAGCGGGCATCCGCGTCCAGATCCTGACGGGCAATGAACTTCTTCACTTCATCAATCGCCACGGCCTGGTCCACCGTCCCCCTGGTACATGCATCCTCGCACCTGCGGTTGCAGACGTGTCCGCACACTGCCGGGAACGGGTTCTCCTTCTTAATCAGAGCAAGCGCCTCCGTGTATTTACCCTGTGCCGCCTTCTTCAGATACCCCTGAACGGCGATGTGGGCCGGGCAGGCCGTCTTGCACGGCGCGGTACCCGTATCGTAACAGTTGATCCGGTTGTTGTCCCGGTATTCTTCATCCCATTTATCCGGTCCCCAGCTCGTACGGTCCGGCAGTTCATGTTTCGGATAAGTGACAGGGCCTTCCTTCGTACACAGCTTCTGCCCGAGCTTTACCGCTCCTGCCGGACAGTATTCCACGCACCGTCCGCAGGCGACACAGTCTTCTGCCGTTACTCTCGCCACGTAAGCAGAACGGGACATGTTCGGAGTGTTGAACAGCTGGGAGGTCCGAAGCGCATAACAGACATTGACATTGCAGTTGCAGATGGCAAATATCTTGTTCCTGCCGTCTATGTTCGTTATCTGATGGACAAACCCGTTGTCCTCGGCGCGCTGCAAGATATCCAAGACTTCCTCATATGTAACGTACCTTCCACCCTTGTTCGTCTCCACCACATAGTCCGCCATATCTCCTACCGCGATACACCAGTCCTGGGGATCGTCCGCACAGCCTTCGTCATATGTCTTCCTGGACATTCTGCACGAACATGGGCTTGCAGCATATTTTCCGTCATATTTACGCAGCCAGTGGGAAATGTGCTCGATATCCACGGATTCATTTTCCATCTCAATCGCTTTCTCCACAGGTATGACGTGCATGCCTATCCCCGCGCCGCCCTGAGGCACCATGGGCGTGACCTTCTCAAGCGGAAGCCTGGACATCCGCTCGAAGAATCTGCCAAGTTCCGGGTGGGCTTCCAGCTGTTCCTTGTTCATGTTGGTAAATTCAGCGCTTCCGGGTACGAACATGGGCAGCACATACTGCTTTTCCCGCTTCGGGTTCTCCCAGTTGTATTCCAGGATTCCTACCCGGCTCATCTCATCCAGCAGCTCCTGAAGCACTTGCTCTTCTTTTCCTGTGGCCGCAAGAAGCTGTTCAAATGTCATCGGCTTACGCACCTTCATCTTCAATGCCACTTCCGCCATCTCATCCGATACGACACAGGCAAGCCCCCAGTATTCCGGGTCTTCCACCGTCACCTTATGGCCGATCCGGTCCGTGATCTTCTGCCCAAGTTGTAATATCAGCTCTCTCTGTTCTGCCATTCCCTCTCTCCTTTCTCTACTGTCATACTCTTATCTTCTCCATTCCTCCACCTGCACACGAAGCCAGTCCGTCCAGGCGTCTATCCCTTCGCCGGTACGCGCACAGACCGGAATGATCCGGGCATTCGGATTACGCATAAGTATGTTCCGTCTGCATGTATCCATGTCAAAGTCAAAATAAGGCAGCACGTCAATCTTATTAATCAGGACCACGTCACAGATAGAGAACATGAGCGGATACTTAAGCGGCTTATCGTCCCCTTCCGGCACGCTCAATATCATGACATTTTTTGCCGCGCCAGTGTCAAATTCTGCCGGACAGACAAGATTCCCTACGTTTTCAAGTATCGCCAGGTCTATATCGCCCGTTCGAAGCCCCCCTAATCCCTGGGCCGTCATGCCGGCATCAAGATGGCACATGCCGCCGGTGTGGAGCTGAATGGTCTTGACGCCAAGCTCTGCCATGGCTCTCGCATCCACATCTGAATCTATATCTGCCTCCATCACGCCGATACGCATCTCATCCCTGAGCTGTTCCACCGTCCTTGCCAGAGTTGTCGTCTTGCCTGCACCGGGAGAAGACATAAGATTCAGGAGAAACACTTTCTTTTCCTTCAGCTCCTTTCTCAGCTCATCCGCACGTTTGTCATTGTCTGCAAAAACACTCTGCTTAATCTCAAGCACCCTGAATTTTTCCATCTTCCTCATCTCCATTTGGTTATACCAGTTATCGTTATTTTTCTATCATTGTAATTTGATTATAATATTTTAAACAATATATGTCAATTTAAAGCGATTTTTTCGTGCATTATACACTAATTCAAACTTCATTATTGGTCATTATTTTTTCGCCAATTGATTTGGTATCTGGTTTAACCAATTCCAATCAAATTATCCTGTCAGGAGGGTATCCTCTATCCGCGTAGCCGGAACCAGAAGAGGTGCATATATCCGGGACAAAGCACTTGGTCCCGGGCATATGCACCCCTTTATGATATTACCTGTCTGCATGTTTCCTGCCGTATATCTCATTCAGCTTCGTGTAAAGAGGGGACAGCTTTCCGTAGATATTCCGGAATATGTCCGCGTACAGCTCTTCATACATCTCATGCTGCCCCATATCCGGCTCAAACACGTCTTTTACGTGCACCATGCTCTGTACTGCCTGTTCATAGCTTTTGAACACTCCCATTCCTACGAATGCGGCCATGGCACTTCCGATTCCGGTCACCTCGTATGTCTGCGTGCGGATGACCGGAATGCCGAACATGTCTGCGGTAATCTGGCAGATTTCACTGCTTCTGGAACCGCCTCCTCCAAGCCGCACTTCCTGGAACCTATGTCCCGAGCGCCTCTCCATCAGCCGCATACCCTCCATCAGTGCAAAGTTGATTCCCTCGATAATGGCACGGTAGATATGTATTCTCGTGTGCTGGTCACAGAAGCCTATGATGGCCCCTCTTGCTGCGGGCATCGTTACATTCGGCGTAAAATATGGCTGGAACAGCAGGCCGTCACAGCCTGCGGGTATGTCCTGGAGCCGCTCGTTCAGCAGCTCTTCCGCAGGTATCCCGAGTTCGGCTGCCTGTTTTACTTCCTTTTCGGCAAATTCTTTTTTGAACCACGATATGAGCCAGTACCCTCTGTAGATCTCTATCTCAGGTGTATAGCAGCCCGGAAGAATCGAGATATAAGGAGGGATGAAGCGCTCCGGCTCCAGATAGCGGTCCATCGTATACGTTATGGTTGCCGTGGTCCCGAACCCGACCGCCGCCTTCTCTTTTGTCACGCATCCAAGTCCGAGTATCTCGCATGCCTTGTCGGAACCGGTAGCCAGCACCGGTAATCCCTCCGCAAGCCCCGTATCCTCCGCCGCCCGCCTTGTGATTCTGCCGAGCTCCCGGCCACTCTCGACGACATCACAGAGCTTGCTCTGCGGAACATCAAAGACCGGCCGCGTCAGTGCCCCCTTCTTCTGCCAGGAACGGCTCTGCGCGTCCACAGGAAGATGGCCCACGAGGCTGGCCGCCGCGTCAGCCATGTTCCCGGTCAGCTTGAATGTGAGATAGCCGCCAAGAAGCAGGTACTTGTATGTGCGCCTCCATATATCCGGCTCGTTCTGCATGATCCAGTTACAGTGTGATTTCGTATACTGCAGATTGGCCGTCTCTTCCATGCCTATTGCTTTCAGCATAATACGGGTAACCTGCGACATGGCAGGCCGGCCCCCGGCCCTGCGCTTATCCAGCCATACGATTGCAGGGCGGAGCGGCGTTCCATCCTCGTCCACGCAGACCGTCGTGTCCCGGATGGTCGTTATCGTCACAGCCTCGATACGCTCCCACAGTTCTCTGCAGCGTTCTTTTAATTGAAGCGATGCCCTGCATATCTGTTCATAATAGTAGTCCGCCCGCTGCTCGGCAAATCCCGGCTCATCAGAATAATACGGAGGCTCATGCTTCTCCTGCGCCTTAGCCAGAATGTCCCCGCTGCTGTCAATCAGCATGGCCCTGGAACTCTGGGTGCCCACATCAAAGGTAAGTACGATATGTTCCTGCTTCATCAAGATCCCCCCTCCTGCCTCAGCGGATATCATCCCGCAAAAACCGCTTTTCCTCCTCCGGCAGATCAAGGCCAAGCGTGCCGCCGGGATTCATGACATTATCCGGATCGAAATATTCTTTCAGCGCTTTCACTGCCCCGTATTCCGTTCTCCCGAGCTGCCCTTCCAGCCACGGCGCGAACATCTTCCCTATGCCGTGATGGTGGCTCATGGCCGCTCCCGACTTCTGGATGGCATCCAGTATCGTGCTGTGGTACGCCTTGAATCTGTCTGCATCGTCCATCCTCGTGATAAAGATAAAGTACAGGTTGGCCCCTTGCGGGTAGCAGTGTGACATATGTGTCGTCACTATCGTATTCGGAAGCGCATGGCAGACCTTCCTCACTTCCCTGTGGACCTTTGCCATGTTCGACCAGTTGACGGTACATTCCAGCGTATCGGTCATGATTCCAAAATCCAGAAGCGTATCTCTGAGATAGGGGTCATTGAACCGTCCCTTCTCCCAGCTCTTCGTCACATAAGACGTCAGGCTCATTCCCCCGTATTTTCTGGCGATGCGTCTGATATTGTCAGCCACATTCTTCGAGAATCCTTTCTCTCCGTCTGTGAATCCAAGGAACAGGCATCGTTTCATGTCCTCGTATCCACGTACATTGAGAAGGTTCCACAGCGGCGTGTCATCCACATTATAAAGGCGCAGCATCAGGTTCGTCTCCTCCGGGTCCGACAGACGGAATACCGAAGAGAAGCCTGCCTCGCACTGCATCATCTCACGGGCCGCTTCCCGGGCCGTCTTCCAGTTTTTAAATATATAGGAAAAGCGTTCCCGATTCTCGGGCATGTAGCGGAATACCTTGAGCGTCACTTCCGTCAGGACACCGAACGCTCCTTCGCTTCCCATCATGATCTGGTTCAGGTTCGGGCCCGTCGCCTCCCTCGGATAGCAGCTTGTCTGTACCGTTCCGACAGGTGTTGCATACTTCTGCCCCATGACGATATCGGTAATACAGCCGTAATAGGTGCTGTTCTGTCCTGCGCCCCTCGTCACGACCCATCCCCCGACGCTGCTGTATTCAAATGACTGAGGGAAATGGCCACACGTGTAACGGCGTCTGGCACCGAATAATTCGGGAGCGCGGTTCAGCGCCTTCTCAAGCTTCGGGCCAGACATGCCGCTCTGCACGGTAATCGTCTGATCCTTCTCATTGAAGGAGATGACTTTCTGGAACCGTTTTCTCATATCGAGGGACACCCCTCCCTTCACCGGCTCCACTCCGCGGGTAACGCTGCTCCCGCCTCCATAGACATAGAGGGGAATCTTGTGGGCGGAGCAATAGGCCACGATTTCTTCCACCTGTTTCGTCGTGCTCGGATATACGACCACATCCGGCAGACAGTCCACCCGCCTGCCGCGAAGCCGCAGGGCGTCGTATCCGGTCTTGCCGTAAGCTACTGCCAGCCGGGGATAATCCTTTGTCGTCACATATTCTTTCCCGACAATATCCCGCAGTGCATCCAGATGGATCTCTGCGAGTCTGCAGGGCGCGTCCAGTTCTACACGGTCCATCCCGATATCCCCGTCGTACTGTCTGAAGTCGTCATCCGTCATGTTGAACTTTTCCTTCATCATCTTGTAAAGTGATTCCTTCGGATACTTCACAAAATCCGGATCTCCCCACCGGAAGATAGAACGGTAGCTGTCTTCTGGCGCAGCCTCCTTCACCCATTTTGGTTCAAATCCTTTGTATGGTCTGCTCATATGCATTCTCTCCTTTACTCCTGCTCTGAAAGTATACTACTCGTCACGATGATGTCCGCTCCCAGTCCAAGCACATCTTCCACAAGGACAGTTCCTTTTTCCACTCTTTCTGATACGACAATCTTATTGATCTCTTCCATAACGTCAAATATCCGTTCCTTTGGAATCTCCCTGGACACTCGGACCGGTATGACCGGTACGTTCGGAAAAGCCGTTGCAACGGTAGAACATACCGTCCTCATCGGATTGGTCAGCTCTGCCACAGCAAATTCCTCGCCCCTTTTGCACAGGTTACCTGTCACCCGGAATCCCTCTATTGACTCTTCCACACGAAGCGTGCAGCCGTTCGGGCATACGATACAAGTCAGCTCTTTCATCTTATCCCCTCCTTCTGCCGGATACGTGCTGTAATCCTGGCGTCCTCTTTAAGCCCGAACCTGCTGAAATCCAGCTCGATCCGTTCCATCTCCGGGGGCCTTAAGTTCCGGTAATGCTTCTCAAGCAGCTCTTTTCCGTCCGCTTCAATGGCAAACGTACCATCCCTTACCGTATGCCGGCTTCTGAAATACAGAACCGTCTCTTTCCTTTCATGTACATTTATCTTCTGGGGCACGATATACTGCAGCGAACCATCCGGCCGAATCGGCACATCATGCATCCTGACAGCCTCCGGCCGATAGCCGGCAGCTGCAGCCCCTGCCAGTTCCCCGCTCTCCGACACATAATCGACCAGGTCGCTGACGTGAAGCGCATTGCCACATGAAAATACACCTGGTACATCGGTCATGAAGTCCGAATTGCAGACCGGCCCCCGTGTCCCCTGGTCCATAGGCACCCCGAGGGATTCTGCAATCTCATTCTCCGGGATTAGCCCCACGGACAGTATGAGCGCATCACAGCTGATTCTCTTCTCCGTCCCCGGCACAGGGTGCATCGCACCGTCCACGCGGGCGACCTCCACTGCATCCATCCGTCCATCGCCAAATACTCTTGTCACCGTGTGGGACAGGTGAAGCGGAATATCATAGTCCTCCAGGCACTGGGCTATATTCCTCGTCAGTCCCGACGGCTCTGCCTTGGCTTCATACACCCCGGCAACCTCCGCCCCTTCCAGCGTAAGACGCCGTGCCATTATGAGGCCGATATCGCCGCTTCCCAGGATGACGCATCTCTTCGTGGGCATCTGCCCTGACAGGTTGACAAGATGCTGTGCCGTACCTGCCGTAAATATTCCGGCAGGCCTTGTACCGTGGATAGCTACCTGCTTCGCCGTCCGTTCCCGGCAGCCGGTGGCAAGCACGATCGTCTTCGTCCAATATGCGGCGACACCGTTCCTGTTCACCACGGTAAGGAGGAACCCCTCCTTACGCTTATCAACGGCAGTGACAAACGTCTGGACCAGGCATGTGATGTCCCGCTGACGCAAGGATTCCGTAAAGCGCTCCACATATTCCGGCCCGGAGAGCCTTTCGCCGTACCGTATCAGGCCAAAGCCATCATGGATGCACTGCTTCAGTACCCCGCCCATCCGGGCCTCCCGCTCGATAAGCAGAACACGCGCCCCGGCTTCATCCGCCTTGAGTGCGGCTGCAAGTCCCGCGGGGCCGCCACCGATTACCGTCACGTCATATGGCCTCTTCATCGTACCGCCTCCTTTGGCCCATTCCTTTCGTCCGGCCATACGTTATGGCAGAACCATCTCCTGCCTTTGTTACCTCCTCAGGCGGAAGCTGCATGTACTCGCTTATGATATCCATGACCAGAGGCATGCAGAACCCTCCCTGGCAGCGCCCCATACCGGGCCGCAGCCTCTTCTTGATTCCGTCCACCGTAGGAACGGTGAGCGGAGATTTCAACGCGTCCAGAATCTCTCCTTTGCTGATCTCTTCACACCGGCAGACGATGATTCCGTAATCTGGATTCTTCCGGATCATCTTGTCCCTTTCTTCTTCTGGCATATCTTTTAGTACCGGTATCCCCCTGCGGAAGGGATTAAATGTATCATTTTGCTCTACCTCCATAATCTCACGGAGCTCTTCCAATGCCATCCTCTCTATATCAAGTGCCACTGCAGGAGCGGTCGTAAGGCCCGGAGACTGTATGCCTGCGCAGTGGATCAGGTTTTTTGTCCTGCGCCCTTTCTCTATTATGAAATCTTCTTCATACGTAGCAGGGCGGACTCCGGTAAAATATGTAATAATATCCCTCTCTTCAAGCTTTCCGGTCGTCATCTTCTGCTTGGCGAACACGGCATCGATGCTCTCCTGCCTTGTCGCAAAGTTCTCCTTCTCGTAAGTCTCTTCTGCATCGGGACCTACAAGCAGGTTGCCGTGTACCGTATGAAGGATGCCTCCCCCTTTCGTGTGGGCCGGATTCTGCGTCAACGTCTTGACGGATGCGATGCCTTTTACGATATGTCCTGCCTTTTTATCGAGTATGGAATTCGTCCCTTTCCGTGGATGGATGGAATAGAACCTGTCTCCTGCCATGGCGGCGATATCCTCCGCAAACGTACCTGCCGCGTTGATGACGATGGCAGGATAGATACGGCCTCTGTTCGTCTGCACGCTCTCTATCCGCCCCTCCTTTGTCTCCATCCCTAGGACCGCCGTATCGAGGCTTATCTGTACCCCGTTTTCTACCGCATTCTCCCCATAGGCTATCGTGAGGCCGTAAGGGCAGACACATCCGGCGCTCGGATTGTACATGGCAAAGCAGATAGCGGGATTCAGCTCTTTTTCTTTCCTTTGAAGTTCCTTCCGGCTAAGAATCATCGTATCCGTAACTTTGCATATGTATTTTCTGTGCAAGACATAGGCCAGCACAGCCGGATACATCCACCACCTGGTGAACCCCACATACTGGCCGCACCGGTCGAAAGGTACATGAAGCTCCCGGCATATTCTGTCATACATCTTATTCCCCGCAAGGACATAGTGCTGCTTCAGCGTCCCTTTATTCAGGTCCACACCCGGATGCACTTCTCCGTCGTTCCTGCCTGATGCCTGAACGGCAAGGTCCGCCTCCTTCTCCACAAGCAGGATATCCAGCTTCCATTTGGCAAGCTCCCTGGCGATACTGGCTCCTGATATCCCCCCGCCGATGATGAGGACATCCGGCCGTCTTCCCTCCAGCTCCTCATCACTCCAGGATGGCATGCGCATCTGAGGCATCGTGACGCCGTCAAGCACGATATCATTGACGACATGCATACGTGTTCCTTTCTGTACGCACATGCTGCACGCAGCTACGATATCTGCCCATCTTGACAGTGTCCCTGACACACGGATGGCATCTTCTTCTATCCTGGCCCGTACCGCTGTCCCGTAGTGCCTATTCAGCTTCTTATTCAGCTTCTTCTCCAGTTTATCTCCATGCATCCAATCACTTCTTTCCCGATAGTCGTCCGCACGACCGACTTCTTATTCTCATAGTAGCAAAGCCGTTTTTAATTGTCAATCAGAAAGCAGTCATATGCCGGAAGAATCTGAAATTGACATTCCGGTGTACGGGCTGTAAACTGGATGTATAAAAGGGATAAGGGGATTTGATATGGCTGCACCAAGAAAAGACAATGTAAAAGAACTGATAATAGAGACGACGGAAGATCTGCTGAGGTCGAAGAAGCTTTCCGATATCTCCCTCTCTGAGATTGCACGCTCTGCCGGCATCTCAAAAGGTACTCTATACTACCACTATAAGACGAAGACCGACATTCTGTTTGACATCACGGACAAGTATCTGGACAGGCAGTATCATGACCTCATCGAATGGACCGGGGATGCCTCCAAAGATACTTCCGTACACAGGCTTGTAAAGTATATTCTGGAGCGGGATATTTCTACCGCGGGGATGCGGCTTCACCTTTTCTATGACGCCATGCTTGGGAATGAAACGATCCGGGAAAAGCTTCTGGACCGCTACCGGGAATTCGCCGGTGTCATATCAGAAAAGATTGGCGAACGCACAGACAGGGTTCCCTCCGACTATTTTGCCTGGCTGCTTCTGCTCCTGTCCGACGGGCTCTTCATCCACCAGAAGCTTGGCAACGGAGAACTTGACCCTGCCAGCTTTATACAGCAGACAGAACAATTCATACAGGAGGAGTTCTTATGATTGACGCGCATATCCACTACGCCGCATCTGTCGGCATGGAACGCTTGAACAAGATAATTCACGAGGCCGGGCTTGAGGCGGTCGCACTGCAGTGCATTCCAAAGGGAGGTCTCCTGCCGGTGGAAGAAGATGCATTCACATTCAAAGAACAATGCGCAGTGCAGGTATATGTCTTCGGCGGCATCAGCCGTTCGGTCTACGATACGGCCTCCCTTCCCATGGATGGGGCCTCCCCCCTTCCCGGACGTCTCGACAGAGAAGTGACCAGGCTTCTGGATATGGGCTGTACCGGTATCAAGATGCTGGAGGGGAAGCCCGATGTGAGGAAACGCTTCTGCGTCCCTGACTTTGACAGCCCTGTGTGGGAATCCTATTGGGCAAGGCTGGAAGAGGAACAGATTCCTGTATATATGCATATAAATGACCCGGAAGAATTCTGGGATGCAGATAATGTAGCCGACTATGTAAGAAAAGCCGGGTGGTTCTATGACGGCACTTTCGTAGGCAATGAAGATCAGTACGCCCAGATGCTGCATGTCTTAGAACGCCATCCCCGGCTAAAAATTCTATTTCCACATTTTTTCTTTCTCTCAAAACAGCTGGAGCGGCTGTCCAAAATACTGGATGCCTTCCCTGAGATAAGGATTGATATCACGCCCGGCATCGAGCTCTACTACAATCTGTCGTCCCAGGCCGGCAGGGCAAGGGATTTCTTCCTGACGTACAGGAAACGTATCCTCTATGGCACAGATATCGGGGCACGCGCACTCATCAAATCAGAAAACGTACCGCTCAATCTGGAAGAATGCCGGTCCCGCATCAAGCTGATTCGGGGCTATCTCGAGACAGAAGGCGACTATCTCCTTAAGTCAGACGGGCACTATGTCGTAGAAAGGCCCCCCGTTACCATGCATGGGCTCGGACTGCCCCGCCCTGTACTGGATGATATCTATTCCAATAATTTTCTTGACTTCATAAAATGATCATCTGCACAGCTGCTCTACCGCCTGCTCTACTTTCTCCATGCCGGCGGTAGGCTCGAACCGGTCTACGACGGTGCCGTCCCTGTTGATCAGGAACTTAGTAAAATTCCACTTAATATCGTTATTTTCCTCATAATGCGGGTCTTCAGCAGACAGAATCTCGTGAAGCTTGCCGCTCAGCGGGTGTCCGGAATCGAATCCTCTGAACTCCTGCTTTTCTGTCAGCATGCGGTAGAGCGGATGTGCATGCTCCCCTTTTACCTCCGTCTTTGAAAATACGGGAAAGGTCACCCCGTAATTCTTTCTGCAGAATGCCTCCACTTCCTTGTCATCACCCGGCTCCTGCTCCTTAAACTGGTTGCACGGAAACGCAAGGATTTCGAATCCTTTTTCTCTGTATTTGCGGTAGAGCCCCTCCAACTCCTCATACTGCGGCGTAAATCCGCATTTGCTTGCAGTATTGACGACAAGGAGAATCTTCCCCTTGTACTTCTCCATGCTTTCCACCGTACCGTCAATACGCTTCAATTCAATCTCGTTCATATTCATAAGCTTCCACTCCTCCTGGTAATCATCTTTCATTTAGTATGGATGGAAAATGAAGTAATTATTCCCAATTTGGAGTTTCGCAAAGTGGCTGCCGATTGGACAGCGCCTTCATGACATTCCCGGCTTCTATGAAACCGCCTTGTATCACTTTCGCGAACACGCCTTCCTGTGCAGCGGGTCCGGCCTGCCACATTCCTCTTCTCTTCCGGTCAGAACCGCGAGTCCGTGTCCGAGGGACGGCAGGATGAACCCCAGACTTTCCCTGACCGCCTTAGGGCTCCCGGGAAGATTCACGATCAATGTCTTTCCCCGTATGACGGACACGCCGCGCCCGAGCATTGCCCTTGGCGTTACCTGAAGAGAATAATAGCGGATGGCGTCTGCTATCCCCGGCGCGTTCCTCTCTCCCACATGAAGCGTGGCTTCCGGCGTACGGTCGCGCTCTGCAAATCCCGTTCCTCCTGTTGTGAATATCAAATCCATATGCGCTTCGTCACTTAACCGGATGAGCTCCCGCTCAATCATATCCTGTTCATCCGGCAGAAGGACATTTTCGACAATATCATATCCTTCTTCTGACATAATCTCCTGAATCAAAGGACCACTCTTGTCCTCTCTCTCCCCATGATACCCTTTATCGCTCAGAGTGACTACCGCCGTCTTCCATCTGTATGCTTCCATGTGACTCCTCCTTTGTGCCTTTATTATACCGCCTATCCTGCCGCATGTACATACTGCTTTTCCGGCAGATGCTGTTATCTGAGCATGACCGGCATGCCTGTTTTGACACAGGCTGATACGATGGTAAGCATCCAGGTGAGTCCCCTCTCCTTTTGCTTATCATTGCACAGACTGTGTATATTGTCATAGCTGTCTTTCATCCGCTCCCTGCCGGACAAAAGTGACGCCACTATCTTAACCGCCGCCCATATCTGGCTGATTATGTACAGTACGAGCGCAGTCTCTTTCAGCACGCTCTGTTTCCGCCCCGTGCCCCGCGTTCTTCTGTCCAGCGCCCAGATGCCCGCTGACAGCCCTGTGATTGTGGCCGCATGGTGAATCCATGTACAAATCTTAAATTCTCTTTCCTCCATACTCTATGTACCCCTTATACTGATTGTTTTTCCTCTATTATAGCTTATCCAAATGTCAAAATATAGTAAAAAATATCGCAAGTATCTACATATTTTTACAAAATGCGCCAACTGTGGTACAATCAACTCCGTATAATAAAGAAAGCAGGTGATGTTATGGGAATGACAGTAAATAAAGAACTTCCTCTGCCAGCAGATTTAAAATCCGAGTATCCGCTTGCAGATGATATGATTGCGTTAAAACAGAAACGGGATAAGGAAATCCGTGACATCTTCACAGGGCTGTCCGACAAATTTGCGGTAATCGTAGGTCCATGTTCCGCTGACAATGAGGACTCTGTATGTGAATATGTCAGCCGGCTGGCGAGACTTAATGAAGAAGTATGCAGCCGGCTTGTGCTTATCCCGAGAATCTATACGAACAAGCCCCGTACTACAGGCGCAGGATACAAAGGTATGCTCCACCAGCCCGTACCGGATAAAGCACCTGATCTTCTGGGAGGCATCATCGCCATCCGCAAGATGCACATACGCGCCATAAAGGAGAGCGGGCTCACTGCCGCGGACGAAATGCTGTATCCGGAAAACCGAAGCTATCTGGACGATATCCTTTCTTACGAAGCCATCGGCGCACGCTCTGTCGAAAACCAGCAGCACCGCCTGACTGCCAGCGGTATGGATATCCCTGTCGGTATGAAGAATCCTACGAGCGGGGATCTCTCCGTCATGCTCAACTCCGTTACCGCAGCCCAGAGTTCACACAGCTTCATCTACCGTGGGCAGGATGTGACGACAGATGGCAATCCGCTTGCACATGTAATACTCAGGGGCGGTGTGGACAAGTACGGCACATGTATCCCCAATTACCACTATGAAGATCTGATGCGGCTGCTTGCGTTGTATCAGGAGCGGGAACTGAAGAATCCTGCGGCGGTAATTGACACGAACCATTCTAATTCCGACAAGCAGTACAAAGAGCAGATACGGATTGTCAGCGAAGTGCTCCACAGCCGCAGATACGATTCCGGGCTGAAAAGCCTTATCAAAGGAGTGATGATCGAAAGTTATCTCGAAGAAGGCTGCCAGCCGATTGCCAACAGCCGGGCATACGGCAAGTCCATCACCGACCCGTGTCTTGGATGGGAGGACACACGCCGGCTTATCCTGAAAATCGCCGACGAGGCGTAGGATTTCCGGCACCGCTTCCAGGCGGCTCCACTTTGAGCTTCACAAGCTCGTTGGCTTTCCTCATCATATTATCCCGGTAGCTCCTTCCATTATAGCGCTTGATCTGCGTCACTGTAATTCCGAGCTGCCTGGCTGTCTCTTCCGGTCCGGCCCCGTAGGCAAACAGGGTGAACGCACAGGAATTCTTAAGCTCCTGTGCGCTGTAGCCCGGAATCCCTGCCTGTAACGTATACTTCTTCATAAGACGGCTTATGTACATTACGTTCAGCTTCTTGCCGCGGCTGTTGCAGAACAGGTATCCTTCCGTGACTTCTTTTTCAAGATACCGTTCCAGCACTTCTGCTGCGTCATCTGGTACGAAGCACGGTTCTTTCCGGTTCCCTGCCGCTACATATACCCCATCGTCGTAAGCTGCAAAGTCTTCGATCCGAAGTCCCGCAATCTCTGTCGAAGACAGTGACACTCTGTACAGCAGTGTAAAGATGGTATAGGCCATCAGATTATCCTCTGCCGCTTTAAATAGCGTGTCCACATGTTCTACAGGTATTGATCCTGCCAGCCTTTCCTGTCTTTCAAGCTCTCCTGAGAAGTGGCAGAAGTAGTCTCGAAATGCCTCCCCCACCTTGTATGCCGCCTTGTTTTCTTCTATATAACCGGCAAAGGAATGGAGTTCTCTTATCTTCTTGGCTACTGTCTGAGCGCCCAGAATATGTTGTCTCTGCTTATCTTTCAGATGCACATAATACCGTTCTGCATCCTTCTGGCCTGTTGCAAGAAAATCCTTCCCGCAATACTCCATGAATTCCTGTATGTCCGCCCTGTATGACGCCGCAGTCGTGCTGCTTTTAAAATGTCTGATGTAATCCGGCCATATACGTTCGCCGAGCTTCTTTGACGCCAGATCAGTCGTCAGCATGCACTCCACTGGAACCCCTCCCTGCTTGTACGAAAAAAGTCTTTCTATATGTTATTAGTATTATTCATACTATAACATTAAATCACAAAAAATGCAAGAGCACCCGCTTCTGCATTCATGTCCCTATGATGATTACTCTGTCTCCTTCCAGCTTTGCTTCTGCTCCGAGAGGCAGCGTCAGAGGATCGCACAAGTGGCCTGAGCGCACATTGCAGATAACTGGAATATCTACATCTTCCAGAACGGTACGGACAGCCTCTTCTCCGCTTCCGGGACGGCCTTCGTCATCACACCCGGTCAGGCCGCCGATGATGACGCCTGCAGCATCGCTGAATTTACCGGCAAGCTTGAGCTGATACAGCATTCCGTGAAGGCGGTACGGCTTCTCTCCCACCTCTTCCAGGAATATGATTCTGTCTTTTGTGTCAATCTCGTAAGGCGTCCCCATGAGACGGCTTATGATTGTCATATTCCCTCCTGTCAGCCGTCCCCTGGCGGTGCCTCCTCTAACGATGCAAAACGGTTCACCGTTCAGGTTGGACAGTTCCTTCCTCTTCTGCGGCTCTGTCACCATGTCAATAAACTGCTGCTTCGCATCCGGTGTAACCGGACGCTTCGGACTGTAGAGCGCCGGGCCGTGAAACGATACGAGGCCGGTCTTATTCTGGATAGCAATATGTATGGCGGTTATATCGCTGAACCCGGAAAATACAGGCCGATTCGCCTTTAACGCCTCATAGTCTATCTTGTCAAGCAGCGGTATCGTACCATAGCCGCCCCACATACAGAGCACCGCTTTGTTATCTCGATTGCGCAGTACGCCGTTCAGCCGCTTTGCCCGCTCTTCGGGCGTCCCCCGTTTGAATGCCATGTCCTCCGAGATGACGACCTGAAATCCGTTCCCTTCCAAAAAAGCCCGCGCATTGCGGATACCCTCCTCTGTAAATGCATTGGCCGGATCGATGACACATACCTGGTCTCCTTTTTTCAGCGGGCGGGGATAAATCACGCTATGTTCCATATCTCTTTCCTCATCACATACGATTTTTATACATTGTATAACCCATTCTAACATAATCTTTAAAATATTTGCAAAAAGTTCTTGCAAAACTTGGCAAATACGCTATAATAATATTTGTGGCTGCGGTCAAGCAGTCGACAGGCTGGAATAGCTCAGTCGGTAGAGCACTTCACTCGTAATGAAGGGGTCGTCGGTTCAAGTCCGATTTCCAGCTTATATAGAATCAGCGCAAGCCCGGAAGGCTTGCGCTGATTTTAATTTTTCTGCTATCTCTGTTGATTCTGCTGTGACATATGCACCGTCACCTGCTGGTACGGAATCTCGATTCCCCTTGCATCCAACGTCAGCTTGATCTCTTCCAGCAGCCGCCACCTTGTCGGCCAGAAGTCCTCGCTTTTCACCCACGCCCGGGCTCCGATGATGACCGCGCTCGCCGCCAGCTCATCCACGAAGACACTGATCTCTTCCTCTTTCAATATGCAGTCATCTTTCTTCAGCAGACTTTCAATGATATCCTTTGCCTTTCTCAAGTCCGCATGATAGGAGATGTCTACCTTCAGGTCGAGCCGTCTTACGTCCTTGGCTGTTGCATTGGTCAGGCTGTTGTTCGTGAGCATGCCGTTTGGAATGACGATCGTCTTATTGTCGATCGTGCTTAGCTTCGTGTAGAATATCTGAATCTCTTTTACGGTGCCTTCATTGCCATTGGAGTCTTCTATGATATAATCCCCAACCGTGAACGGCTTTAAAAGAAGGATGAGCACGCCTCCCGCAAAATTTGACAGGCTCCCCTGCAGCGCAAGGCCGATGGCCACGCCTCCTGATGCCACAAGCGCCGCCACAGATGTGGTATCCACACCCAGTTTGGCGGCAATGGAGAATATGAGCAAGATGTAAAGCCCTGCTTTGAGAACCGAATCTACAAACTGCTCTACGCCTTTATCCGCCTCAGAACGTTCCAGAGACGCCCTCACGATCTTCCTTACCCATTTTATAAGGATTCTTCCGATAAAAAATGCGATCAGAGCAATCAATACTTTTATCCCGAATCCTATCAGAGACGGAATATGATCCTGGAAATACTGCACGAATTCATTGGCATTTTCCACCGCCTCCTGTGTAACTTCCGTAACTTCATTTGTTCCCATAACTTATACTCCTCCTGCGTCTACTTAAGTGCAAGGAACGCGCTTAAGTTGCCCCTTCTCTCTCCGGTCGCCCTGTGAGAGAAAAGAATGTCCGGATTACAATGTGTACAGACATTCGTCGTCGCTATATGTTCCTTCAGGATACCAGCTTCCGCAAGTACATGTTCATTGGCTTTCCAAAGGTCCAGCTGGTACTTTCCGTCCCCCTTATTATAGAACAGATCCGGCCAGCATTCCTCAGGAAAATATTCCCTGAAACGGCAGATGACATCCTCGCTCACTTCATAGCAGTCCTGGCAGATAGACGGGCCGATGGCCGCTATCACGTCTTTTGGATCCGTGCCGTAATTTTCAGCCATCTTCTCGACCGTAATCCTGCCTATACGTCCTACCGTGCCGCGCCACCCGGAATGCGTAAGGCCGATGGCCCTGTGCACCGGATCCACAAAATAAAGTGGCACACAGTCGGCATAGAATGTGACGAGGCATATGCCGGGCACGTTCGTCACCATGCCATCTGTCTCCATAAAGCGGGTGCCCCTGTCCTTTTCTTCCACTACCGCCACATTTGTCGTGTGCGTCTGGTGCGTGAATGTCATGTCTTCCGGCTTTACCCCAATGGCGGCCGCGATGCGTCTGCGGTTCTCCTCTACAGCTTCCGGCGCGTCCCCACGTGTCGTGCTGATATTCATCGTCGCGCAGTTTCCCGTGCTGACGCCTCCAAGCCTTGTTGAGAATCCATGAGTGACAATGCCTGTCTCTTCCAGCAGCGGATAGGCGAGATACGGCACCCCTCCCTGTTCTCTGATGTCAAATATATGTTCCTTGTTCTTGTACTTCAAATCCAGCTTCATATGTTCTCCTCAATATTCAAATGCATTCTTGATATGGGTTATCTCTTCGCCCAATATCGCCACTACATCAAACCGGCAAGGTATCTCGGGCAACCTGTTCGCGGTGATATAGTACATGGCGCATCTTGCAATCACGCGCTGTTTCCTAGCATCCACCGCCTCTGCAGGATGGCCTTTGGATGTATCCCTTCTGTATTTTACCTCGCAGAATACAAGAGACTCACCGTCTCTTGCTATGATATCAATCTCTCCGATACGGCACCGGTAATTATAGCAGATGATCTCATAACCACGCTCTTCCAGATACTTCCCGGCTATCTGCTCGTACCGGCTGCCCTCTGCTCTCTTATTGTACGCCATCTCTACCTCTTTGCATCGCGGCTCCCCGCTCATACGAAATTCCTGATAAATGTCGCTCTGTGTATAGGAGAAGCCCCCAGTTCTTTCAGTCCGGCAATATGTGCCTTCGTACCATATCCTTTGTTCTTTGCAAAGTCATATCCCGGCAGAACCTCGTCATATTCCACCATAAGCCTGTCCCTTGTCACCTTGGCGATTATGCTTGCCGCAGCGATGGATACGCTTTTGGCATCTCCTTTGATGATGGGGACCTGGGGAATGTCCACTTCGGGAATCGTTACCGCGTCATTGAGCAGGATATCCGGCCGCATCTTAAGATCTGCGATTGCCATACGCATCGCCTCATATGTAGCCTGCAGGATATTGATCTCATCAATCCGCTGCGGGCTTGCGATGCCGATGCCGGTCGCTACGGCCTTCTCCATAATCTCATCATACAGCAGTTCCCTTTTCTTTGCCGACAGCTTTTTGGAATCGTTCAGATACAGGATAGGATTGTCTTTAGGCAGGATGACCGCACCGGCCACTACCGGCCCGGCAAGCGGTCCCCTGCCTACTTCATCTATGCCGCAGATATAGCGGCACATGTCATATTCCTTTTCATATACGCTCATGCTCTCTGTGCGTTCCAGCTCTTTCAGCAGCTTTTCTTCCTGTTTACGAAGCTTTTCTTCTTCCCGCTTATTCATGCTTGATAACTCCTATATGGTCAAACGGATAGACGCGAAGGAACGCCCTCCCCATCAGATCCTTCCGTTTGATAACGCCTACGCTCGGATCCCTGCTGTCAGAACTGTGGTTTCTGTTATCGCCCATCACAAAATACTCATCCTCGCCGAGCGTGATTGGACTTGCCGCCGTCTGCGGGGACTGTATAGGCTCTGCCCCATACGTGTCGCTTTCCAGCTTCTGCCCGTCTACATATACATAACCGTCTGTCACCTGCACCGTTTCGCCAGGCAGACCGATAATCCTCTTGATATAGTAAGTGTTCTTTTCATGTTTATATGGAAATACTATGATGTCAAACCTCTTAGGATCCCGGAAGCGATAGCTTATTTTATCTACAATAAGGCTGTCGCCGTCGCTCAGGGTCGGTTCCATAGAATATCCGCTTACACGGGTACGCTGTCCCACGAAGGTAATGATCAGGTACGTCAGGCCTACAATTATCAGTATGTAGAGAAGCCAGCCTCCCAGCTCCCTCAGTACACTTCCCCCCACATCTCTTTTTCTGCGTCTTGACATATGTCGTGTGCCCCTTTCTCAATGCTTACCTATGCATTCTATCATACTTCCGGCGGATATTCCAGTGTCAGGCGTCCCATCTTGCCATTCCGGAAGTCGTCCAGAAGGAGCAGCGCGGCTTTTTCCGTGTCCAGTTCACTGCCACGTACGAGGCAGTGCCTGCTTTCCGCAATCCGGCTCAACGTGACATAGACGTCGTTGTCTTCCTCAATCGTATACTTGCTTTCCAATACTCCCGGGTAATTGTCCAGCAAAAAGCGTATCAGCTGTGCGCCCAGTTCTTCTGTCTGCAGTATGTCGTCTTTTATAGAGCCGATAAAGGCCAGTTTCTGCCCCACCTGCTGATCCTCAAACTTCGGCCAGAGGATTCCCGGCGTATCAAGCAGTTCCACCTGTCTGTTCAGACGTATCCACTGCTTCCCCTTCGTAACACCGGGCTTATTCCCTGTCTTGGTACATGATTTCCCCGCCAGGCTGTTGATGAATGTAGACTTTCCTACATTTGGGATACCGACCACCATGGCTCGCACGGGCCGGTTCAATATGCCTCGTTTTCTGTCCCTCTCTATCTTTTCTCTGCAGGCTTCCTGGATTACGCCGTGGATGGATTTCATCCCGCCGCCTTTTTTCGAATTGACTTTCACGACGGAGAATCCTTTTGACCTGAAATATTCCGCCCATGCGTCATTCCATTTATCGTCAGCCAGGTCCGCCTTATTAAGCAGTATAAGCCTCGCTTTGTGCTTTCCAAGCTCATCTATGTCAGGATTCCTGCTGCTGAGTGGAATCCTGGCATCTACCAGTTCAATCACCAGATCTATCAGCTTCATATTTTCCTGCATCATACGTTTTGCTTTCGTCATATGACCCGGATACCATTGAAAATGCATAATTGTTCTCCTTATCCTACAAACCCGATATTTTTTCTTGGGGATACCGTGAACCATACTTCCCCGTATATATAGTCCCTCTTCACGTTGCCGACGTCTGCGTTGCGGCTGTCCTCACTGTTTTCACGGTTGTCTCCGAGCACGAAATACTCGTCTCCGCCAAGCGTAATCTCCTCGGACGCTATCCCGACGTCATCAATATCTGTCGTCTTGTAATCTTCCTCTATCTTCTTGCCGTTAATATAGATGCTGTTTTCGATGATCTCTACCGTCTCACCGGGCAGGCCTACGATACGCTTGATATAATAATGCGCATTTTCATTGCCTTTTGGCTTAAATGCTATGATATCTCCCCGCTTTGGACTCGTGGCATTGTAGACGATCCGGTTGATAAGTACCACATCGTCATTTTCGAGCACCGGATTCATCGAATCTCCTATCGTGCTGACCCGCTGTCCGAAATACCACACATACACGAAGGCCAGAAGGCAGACGACCGCAATTTTAAAAGACCACTTTCCGATGACAGGGAGATATTCCCAGTTGATGTGGATGCTTCTTCTCTTCCTGGCAAAGCCAAGGCTTTTCCTTCTTCTTCTCATACAGTGTGAAAGGCCGCAGCCTTCCTTGGCACCTCCTGTCCCTTATAACAGAAAGAGGACAATATACATTATGTACTTGTCCTCACTTCGTACTTTATTGAACATGAACCGTTCTCAAAGTATGCGTTCTTATTTTACTCGCTCTTTTACTTTTGCTTTCTTACCGACGCGGTCTCTCAGGTAGTTCAGTTTTGCTCTTCTTACTTTACCTCTTCTTATCACTTCTACCCGCTCTACGTTTGGTGAGTGCAGCGGCCATGTCTTCTCTACGCCGATTCCGTTGGAATTCTTTCTTACGGTAAATGTAGCTCTTGCTCCGCCGCCCTGTTTTTTGAGAACTGTCCCTTCGAATACCTGGATTCTCTCACGGGCGCCCTCTTTGATCTTACCGTAAACCTTTACCGTATCACCTACGTTGAATACCGGTGCGTTTTCTTTCAGCTGTTCCGCTTCAATATTTTTGATAATATCGTTCATTATGTGTGACCTCCTCGTTTGCTTGGATGTTCTTAATACATTCGTATCAGAGGACCATCTCTTTTCTTCACAACATGCTATAGTTTATCATATTATGCAATGTTTTGCAAGTATTTATTTATATTATGGACGCTGTCCCATACCACCTTCGAGCGTAAGCGTTTCAGCGGACATATATTTGAAGTCAGGCGATCCAAGATGCACGCATACGCGTCCGATATCTTTCTCCGGATCCCCGAAGCGTCCCATCGGAACCGCTTTCAGATTCTTCTCGTACGCCTCTGGATATGCCTCCTTGAAATTTTCAAGCTGTGCGGTCATTGCCAGCGGGTTTCCTGCATTTGTGATTAATTTATCTCTCTCCTGAGCAAGTCCCGGACAAGTTCTTTTTCTGCTTCATCCAAATCTGCTTTTTCGAGCAGGTCCGGCCTGTTCCTGGCCGTGCGTATGACAGACTGCTCCCTTCTCCATTTTTCCACATTGGCATGGTGGCCGGACAGCAGCACCGGAGGAACCTGTTTCCCGTGCCAGACTTCGGGACGGGAATACTGCGGATATTCAAGCAGATTATCCTGAAAGCTGTCAAACTCTGCCGACACGTCATTGTGAAGCACTCCCGGCACGAGACGGGAGACGGCATCCACTATGACCATGGCCGGAAGTTCGCCCCCTGTCAGCACATAATCTCCGATGGACACGTAATCGGTCACGATCTCTTCAAGCACACGCTCGTCGATCCCTTCATAATGCCCGCACAACAATACGAGTTCTTCTTCCCTGGCCAGCTCTTCTGCCATCTCCTGGTTGAACGTCCGTCCCTGCGGGGACAGATATACGACCCTGGGGCTTCTGCCTGCCTTTTCCTTGACGGCGCTGTAAGCCTGATATACCGGCTCCGCCTGCATCAGCATGCCGGCGCCCCCGCCGTATGGGTAATCATCTACGCTGTTATGCTTGTTGAACGCATAGTCTCTGATATTGACAGCCTCTACCCCGAGCAGGTTCTTCTCCATCGCCCGCCCTGTAATGCTTGTACCGAGCCCGTTCATCACCATCTCTGGAAATAATGTCATGATATAAAAACGCATTATATGAGCCCCTCCATCAGATGTATCGTCATCATGCCCTGTTCAATGTCTATATCCCGTATGCATTCCCGGATAGCCGGCACAAGCACTTGCCCATGGACCGGGCTTGCGATGACGTATACATCGTTGGCCCCGGTCTCTATGACGTCTTTGAGCCTTCCAAACGGCACGCCGTCATCCGTCTGGACCTCCATGCCTAGCATATCTGCGATAAAGTATTCTCCTTCTTCAAGGGGTACCGCGTTCTCTCTCTCTACAAGAAGGTCACATCTTCTGTACCTCTCCACTTCATTTATATGATCAATGCCCTTGAACTTGAGAATGACAAACTTTTTGAAGAATTTGACCTTCTCAATCTCAAGCTGTATCGTACTCTTTCCTGTATCCAGTATCACGTGCTCCAGCATTTTAAAACGTCCCGGGTCGTCAGTAGTCGGAAATACCTTAACCTCGCCCTGGATTCCGTGGGTCGATGTTATGACTCCCACCTTAAACATCTTTTCCATCTGTGTTCTCCTTATCAAAGGCATCCCCTTTTTTCACACGATGCCAAAAAGGGCCGGTACCCTGCGTGAACAGGGGGCGGCCCTTAAAATTAATCCATAATATCTACGATTACTTTTTTATCTTCCTTTGCCGCGGCTGCCTTAACGACAGAACGGATTGCTTTGGCGATACGCCCCTGTTTTCCAATTACTTTTCCCATATCGGAATCCGCAACATGTACTTCCAGAATCGTCGTCTTCTTGTCCTCCCGCTCCGTAACTACTACGCTGTCAGGATTGTCGACAAGTGCCTTCGCAATTGCTTCCACTAATTCTTTCATGCTATACGCCTCCAGACTTCAGCCTATTTTTCGATTCCGGCTGCTTTGAAGATCTTGTTTACAGCTTCTGTCGGCTGTGCGCCAGTGCCTAACCACTTCTTGGCTGCTTCTTCATCAACTTTAAATACGCTTGGGTCCTGGTTCGGATCGTATGTGCCGATTTCCTCGATGAACTTGCCATCTCTCGGGGATCTTGCATCTGCTACAACGATTCTATAGAAAGGAGCCTTCTTCTGTCCCATTCTTTTTAATCTGATTTTTACTGCCATCTGTTTCACCTCCACTTATTTCTCTTTCATATTGATTTATAGGTTAAAAAGGAAGCCTGAACTTGCCTTTCTTACCACCTTTTCCCATCATCTTCATCATCTTCTTCATCTCATTGAACTGCTTCACCATTCGGTTTACCTCGCTGATGTCCACACCAGCGCCTCTTGCAATTCGATGCTTTCTTGAAGGATTCAGAAGATCCGGATTGCGGCGCTCCTCCAGGGTCATGGAATATATCATAGCCTCCATACGCGCCATATTCTTCTCCGCCTGGGCTGCCTGCTCATCGTCAAGCCCCTTCATCTTGCCCATGCCGCCGAGCCCCGGCATCATGTTCATGATATTTCCCAGGCCGCCCATGTTCTTCATCTGCTTCGTACTCTCCAGATAATCCTCAAAATCAAACTGGGCCTTCTTGAGCTTTCTGCTCATCTCTATCGCTTTTGCTTCATCTATCTCGGCTTCCGCCTTCTCAATCAGGGTCAGCACATCTCCCATGCCGAGGATACGTGACGCCATCCTGTCGGGATAGAACTGTTCCAGATCGGACAGCTTCTCCCCCATACCTGCATATAGTATCGGCTTGCCGGTAACTGCCTTTACAGACAGCGCGGCACCGCCGCGTGTGTCACCGTCAAGTTTGGTGACGATCACTCCGTCAATTCCTATCTTATCATTGAAATCAGCAGCCACGTTGACCGCGTCCTGACCAGTCATGGCATCGATGACAAGAATCGTCTGATGCACCTCAACTGCTTCCTTAATCTCCTGAAGCTCCGCCATCATGTCTTCGTCGATATGCAGACGGCCTGCGGTATCGAGAATCACGATATTGCAGCCATTCTTCTGCGCGTGCAGGACGGCGGCTTTCGCGATGTCCGCCGGCTTGTGGCTGTCTCCCATGGAGAATACATCCACCCCCTGCTTTTCCCCGTTGACCTGCAGCTGCTTGATAGCAGCGGGACGGTACACGTCACAGGCGGCGAGCAGCGGCTTCTTTCCTTTTAGCTTATACTTTCCTGCCAGCTTTGCGGTCGTCGTCGTCTTACCCGCGCCCTGAAGGCCGGCCATCATGATGACCGTGACGGCACTTCCCGGCTGCAGCTTGATCTCCGTCGTCTCTGAACCCATCAGCTTTACCAGCTCTTCGTTGACGATTTTAATCACCATCTGACCTGGATTCAGGCCGTTCATGACATCCTGCCCCACGGCTCTTTCCTGGACGTTCTTAATGAATCCTTTGACTACCTTGAAATTGACGTCTGCTGCCAGCAGCGCCCGCTTAATCTCTTTCAGCGCCTCTTTTACATCGTCTTCTGTCAGCCGCCCTTTGCTTCTTAAATTCTTGAATATGTTCTGCAGTTTTTCCGTCAAACTATCAAATGCCATGCTACAGCTCCTCTATAATCTCATCGGATATCTTCCGGATGTCTGCCACAAGCTCCTGCGGCTTTCGCTCCTCATATCCGTCCAGCAATTCATCAATCCGCTTTACTTTCTCTTTGATGCTGACGAACTTCCCGACAAGATGCAGCTTGTCCTCATACCCCTTAAGCGTTCTGCCGCACCGCTTGACGAGGTCATGCACTCCCTGTCTGCTGATGCCCGTCTCCGCGGCAATCTCTCCGAGCGACAGATCTTCAAGCACGAATTGTTCGTAAATCTCTTTCTGATGTTCCGTCAGAAGTTCACCGTAAAAATCATAAAGCAAAGCCTGTTCTAATATCTCATTCATGTTGTTCACCTGTGATATCATATAACAAAATGGAGAGGGTGTCAAGTGTTTTTTCTTGACACCCTCTCCATCTATTCAGGCATAATCAGCGATTGCGGAGACTTAAAACCTACATTCAGGGAAATCTTTATACTTCTTTTTGTCTATCACAAGACGAGTTTCCACCAATTATACGCTTATTATAGCATATGGCTTCCTGGCAGAGACAGGATAAAAGGTACGATAATCTATTTATAATACAATAATTTATTTCAGGCGTCTGCTGTCCAGAAGCTTCGATATCCTGACCCTTCCCCATCCCTGTTTCTCTTCCGTCCTCTCACAGCTCTCACGCAGCTTAAGCTTCACCTCTACATTGGACATATCGCCATACTTGGACAGAAGAAGCGCGATTGCTCCCGACACGACCGGCGTTGCCATGGAACTCCCGCTTTTGACCGTATAAGGCTTCTGCCTTTTTATGCCGAACCTGCTGTTGCATGATATGATCTGGTTTCCCGGTGCCACGACATCTGGCTTTACGACGCATTCCTGTGTAGGGCCACAGCCAGAATAGTAGCTGGCACGCTTTCCTCCTGCCGATACTATGATATCCGAAGACCCTACGGTGATTATCTTCTTGCTCGTTCCTGGCACGGACACGGTTCCTTCCCCGGGGCCATAATTCCCCGCCGACGCGACAACGATCAGCCCTGCATCCCACAGAGCCTCCGCCGCCTGCTCCAGTTCTTTCCCCTTTTCATCTTCCAGTTCCAGATTCGCACCGACGGACATATTTACGATTCGGATGCCGTATGCATACCAATGTTCAAGGAGCCACTGCATGCCCCTCAATATACCGTCCACCGTCCCCTGTCCCCTTGCATCCAGCACTTTGATGCTATAAAGGTCTGCATCCGGGGCCATCCCCGCATGGACGCCACGCGACATCCTCCCGTCTCCCCCAAGTATGCCTGTCACGTGAGTCCCATGCCCATTGTCGTCATACATCCGGCCACGTCCGCCCACGCAGTCTTTAAATCCTTTGATTCTATCTTTAAGGTCCGGATGCGGTACGATACCGGTATCCAGAACCGCGATTCCAACATTCTTACCTGTATATTTGCCTGAAACGGTGTCCTCGCACCAATAATCTGTCAGATCCTTTACATGTTTCATGATTGTTTTTACCCTTTTCTATTAGGATATTCAAATCATCCTGATGGGCTTATGAAACAAATTTAAAAGTCATTGACATGGAAATTAAAATTGATTTCTTCCATATTTTGTCGTAAGATATAATAGATTCTATATCCATATATGACTTAAGGGGAGGATATTGTGGAAAATCAGAATTATTATGATATATTAGGGGTTTCAACAAAGGCGACGCAAGATGCGATTACTGCGGCCAAGAATACGCTGGCCAAGCAATACCATCCGGACGCCAACATCAAAAATGGAATCGATACGACAGACAAGATGCAGGAGATACTGGAAGCATATGGGGTATTGTCCGATGCAGCCAGACGCGCGGAATATGACAGGGAAATCAGCGGCCGCGGGCAGGACATGCAGACGTTTGACCTGAAAGCAGATGATTCGGGGCGGGAACAGACGCAAGAAGATACTTTTGTTACATATTGGAAGGCCGCCGGCGCCTTGTATGAGATTATCACAGAGAGTAACGAACTGTTCCGCCAGAAGGAAGAGACGACCCGGCTGGCCCAGCTATCCATGCAGGCGCTCAAGTATATCATCATACTGAAAGATGCGGCTATACCGGAAAAATACTGGCATCCGGACATCATGAACTGGCTCCTGTTTACATGGTATAAGAACCGGAACATCACCATCACCTACCTGCTTACGATGTACGATGAATATGTGAAGAAAAGCGTCACGCCGGTAGAGAAGCTGAAGCTTCAGGGCAGGTCGCACAGATTCCGGCATTCGGTCAGAAAGCTGATAAAATATTAAATAACCTTTTGTTTCACACATCTGCACCCCACGCATATTATGTAGTGTAAATAACATATATGGAGGCTTTCAATTATGAGCGATTTAAGTGCAACAAACTGCGGATGTGGTTGTGAATCAAGATGTGGTGGAGACTGTGGCTGCGGATTTGGCGGCAACAGCTGTATCTGGATCATCCTGTTACTCTGCTGCTGCGGCGGCTTCGGCGGTAATGGCTGTGGCAATGGCTGTGGCGGCGGATGCGGCAATGACAGCTGTATCTGGATCATCCTGTTACTCTGCTGCTGTGGCGGCTTCGGCGGCAACGGCTGTGGAAACGACTGCGGATGCGGATGCTAATCTGACATTTAATTGAATATGGAAAGGGCTGCCACTTTGTTGTGGCAGCCCTCTTTTCTTTCTTTCACACCAGGCTTCTTAACATCCTATTCATACGGGATGACCGCCCCTTCATATGTCTCTTCTATATATTTCCGGACGTCAGCGGATTTGAGCACTTCTACCAGCGCTTTTATCCCATCTTTCTCCTCGTCCCCCTTTTTGACAGCGATGATATTGACATACGTCCTGGCCGCCTCTGAATCCGTCGTCTCATATGCCAGCGCGTCTTTTGCCACTGAATACCCTGCCTCCAGCGCATAGTTTCCGTTTAGCACGACGTAGGCAGTCTCTTCCACGACCCTGGCAATCTGTGCCGCTTCCAGTTCGACTATCTTCACATTGCGTGGATTGTCGATGATATCGTTTACCGTCGCATCAAGCCCCGCACCATCTTTGAGCCTGATGATTCCATTATCCTGCAGAAGCAGCAGCGCTCTTGCCTCATTCGTCGTGTCGTTGGGTACCGCTATGCTGTCACCATCCTTGATGTCATCCAGGCTTTTCTTCGTTCCCGCATAGATGCCGAACGGCTCGTAATGTATCTCTCCCGCCGCGGCAAGATGGGTCCCCTTCTCTTTGTTAAAGCTTTCAAGATACGGGGCGTGCTGAAAGTAATTGGCGTCAAATTCACCACTCTCAACGACTTCGTTCGGCTGCACATAGTCGTCAAACACGGTCACTTCAAGGTCATATCCCTTCTCTTTGAGCGGCCCCTTCGCCTCTTCAAGAATCTCAGCATGGGGCGTGGCGGAGGCGGCCACTTTGATCACCTTGTCCTCAGAACCCTTCGCCTCTGCTTCATTATCGCCCGATCTGCCGCAGCCTGCCAGCACCCCGGTCACCAATACTCCTGTCAATAAGACTGATACTATCTTTTTCATGATTATTTCCTCCATTTCTACTTTCTTTTATCTAAACGGGAAGCTAATGACATGCCTGCCGTTTGGAACAACTGTACTAATAGGACGAGCAGGACAACGGTTACGACCATGATGTCTGTCTGATAGCGGTAATATCCGTACCGTATGGCTATGTCGCCCAGTCCTCCCCCTCCGATGGTCCCCGCCATTGCCGAGTAACCGAGTATCGTACCTGTGGCGATGGTGGCGCCTGTAATGAGGGATGTCCTCGCCTCCACAAGCAGCACTTTTCTTACAATCTGCATATTCCCTGCGCCCATGGACCTGGCTGCCTCAACCACCCCGGCATCCACTTCCATCAAGGAAGATTCCACCATCCTGGCTATAAACGGAACCGCCGCCACGACAAGCGGCACCACGGTCGCAGAGGAGCCATAGCTCTGCCCTACGACTACACGGGTAAACGGAATAAGCAGAATCAGCAGAATCAGGAACGGAATGCTTCTCACGATGTTGGCCGCCACGTCCAGCACCTTGTAAAGTATCCGGTTCGGCCTGATGCCTTCCCTGCCGGATACCGCCATAAGCACCCCCATAGGAAGGCCGAACAGGTAGCCTGCCCCGGCAGACAGCACTGTCATATATAGCGTTTCCTTTACTCCTTTTACTATCATAAGCGTAATGTCACTGCTCCACATCTTCCGTCACCTCCTCAACCTCAAGTCCCCGGCGGGACATATATGTTTTCATTGCTTCTATATTAATACTGCCAGGAGCGAATTCCAGTATCATCTCTCCCTTTGCGACACCACCTATGTTCTTCGTATCTGCCCTCAGTATGTTGACCGGCTCACGAAAGGCCAGAATCATATTGGCAATGACCGGTTCAAAGGCCGAATTTTCCGAAAAGACTACCCTTATCTGTCTGCCGTTACAGATTTCTTTATCCGGCCGTCTGAGCCTTTCCTGCACATCCTCGCCTCTGTCGCCCCGGATAAGCTCTCTGGCAGCCGCAGACCTGGGATGTGCGAAGATATCATCCACCTTCCCCTCTTCTTCTATCTGCCCTCCTTTCATGACAGCGACATGCGTACATATCTCTCTCACGACAGCCATCTGATGCGTAATGACTACGACAGTGATTCCAAATCTTTTGTTGATATCCTTCAGAAGCTCCAGGATTGAGGAGGTCGTCTGGGGATCCAGTGCGCTTGTGGCCTCATCGCACAGCAGGATTTCAGGGTCTGAGGCAAGCGCCCTAGCGATGGCTACCCTCTGCTTCTGCCCGCCTGACAGCTGGGAAGGATACGCCATCTGCCGGTTAGCAAGCCCTACCAGCTTTAGCAGTTCAGCCGCACTCTTTCTGGCCTCTTTCTTTCTCTTACCCTGTATGTAAAGCGGAAAGCATACATTTTCCAGGACGGTTTTCTGCATGAGCAGGTTAAAGTGCTGGAATATCATTCCAATGCGTTCCCTCTGCCTGCGGAGCTCTCTTTCGGACAGGCTGCCAAGAGGCCGCCCTCCTATGAGAACTCTTCCTCCTGTCGGGCGCTCCAGGAAGTTCATGCACCTTACAAGCGTGCTCTTTCCCGCCCCGGACATTCCGATGATGCCGTATATGTCACCATCTCCAATCGTCAGGCTTACGTCCTTCAGCGCTTCCACACTGCCATCTTTGGAACCGTATGTCTTGCACAGATTTTCTATCATTATCTCTGACATCTTATCACCCTTTTTTGTTGAATTTGTTGATATTGATACTATATCACCACGCCGGAAAAAGTGTTAATTCATAAAAAATACAGCCGGCTATAGTCTGAGTCTATAGCCAGCTGTCCTTATAAGTCTTGCTCTATTATTACCCGAGCGCTTTATCTTTGAACTTCGCAATTTCTTCCAGATATTTCCGCCCGAGAGGGCTGATATTCACGCCTTTCCTGGCGAGGTATCCTATGGACATCTTCTCGTCCGACTTAAGCTTTACGGTGCAGTAATCGGAGCCATAGAGTTCCTCGCATATGATGCCGGAGCAGAGCGTATACCCGTTCAGCCCTACCATCAGGTTCAGGAGCGTAGCCCTGTCGTCGGCTTTGATCAGCCGCTTATATTCGTATGTGCTCAGCACTTCTTCCGCGAAGTAAAACGAATTATAGTTTCCCTGCTCAAAGGAAAGGCATGGATACTCCTCCAGCTCCTCCAGTGCAATCTCCTTCCTGCCGGCCAGTGGATGCCCTTTCCACATGAATACATAGATGCCGCATACGAGTATCTCGTGAAATTCCAGGTTATACTCATGGAACAGCTTCGTCAGCACTTTGCGGTTGAAGTCGTTGACATAGAGGATGCCTATCTCGCTCCTGAAGTTCTTCACATCTTCTATGACGTCGTACGTCTTCGTCTCATGGACGGCAAATTCATACTCGTCCATCCCGAACTGCTTAACCATCTCTACGAATGCATGCACAGCGAACGTATAATGCTGCATGGAAACGCTGAATTTCTTTTTCGTCTTTTCCTTCGCGATATATTTGGACTCTACGAGCTCATATTGTTCCACGACCTGTCTTGCATAGCCTATAAATTCTTCGCCCTTTGGCGTGACAGATATCCCCCGGTTCGTCCTGCGGAAGATGTCTACGCCGATTTCCTCCTCCAGTTCCCTGACAGCCGAGGACAGGCTCGGCTGTGATATGAACAGCCTTCTGGCCGCCTCGTTTATGGAACCTGCATTTGCCACGGTGATGGCATATTTCAATTGTGTAAGTGTCATATAAGCTTCTCCCATTTGCCTTTGATACGTGTTATATGGCTAAATATAGCACGTATCAGCGGAAGGTGCAAATGGGCCGGGCCGATTATTTTCTGCTGCTGCTGTCATCCCGGTTTTTCCCGTGTTCCTCTTCTTTTTTATTCTTCTCATCGTTCACCCTGTTTTTCAACATGCAGTCCTCGTCTATCTCATAGATTGCATTCCCGTCAATGATCAATTTCCGGTTCATATGCCATATCCCTCCTGTTCACCTGCTCATTGTTATTATATGGAAAATATATAGATTAGTTTTCCCCGTTTTCATAATTTTACTCTTACGCACATATATATTTACAACGTTATAAAAAGGAGTGCTTATGGAACGTAGACCTCCAAAACCCATGACTCCGTTTGACAATATGGTGACTCCTCCTTATCTATATACACTAAAGCTGATGCTTCCATACACTCCTTCTTCTAACCAGAGGTTTCTCGCCATATATATCAAATTTCTGGAATTCCGCTATACGATGGATTATTTCCACGGCTTTCCGGATCGGGGCGCCAAAAGGGGCTCCGGGAATGGCTTCGCCCCTCTCGGAATGTTCGAGGATCTGAAGCCATACATGGCTCCGGAAGAAAAAGAAATGATGGATCAGATGGAAATGATGATGAATATGATGGAAATGGTCCAGAGCACCCAGACGGCAGACGGCAGCAGCGGCGCGTCCGGCGGCTTCAATCCCATGGACATGATGATGGGCATGATGGACCCGGAGCAGCAGGAAATGTTCCAGACCTACAGCAATATGTTCGAATCGGACATGGCACAGGCATATAATAACAGTAACGACAACCCCAAAAAAGAAGGAGAAGAAAGATATGAACGAATGGATGAACAATCCGGCCATGAAGAACCTTGATCCGCTTAAGCTTGAACTGATCAAGACGGCGGCCAAACAGACGGAGGGAAAATCAGGCAAGAACCTGGCTCCGGTACTTATGGCGCTCATTACAAATGCGAACAAGAAGGGAATCCAGTTCTCACCAGATGAGATTACACTGATACTCGAAATACTCAAAGAAGGAAAATCAAAACAGGAAAGAGATCAGATCGATCAGATGCTGAAGATGGTCATGGGATATATCAAGAAATAGGATGACACGAAGCTGACGCCCGGAAAGGGATGGATGGCGGACATCCGCCGTCTCCGACTTTGTCAAGTTAAGTGTGTAAATTTTATATTTTATTTTGGCAGCTGAATCTGATAGGTTCAGCTGCCATTTTGTCCAAAGTCCTCATATGCATTCCTAAAAGAAGGCCTGGCTGTCCCCTGGATTCCGGTATCTGCATTTAGATATCCTCATATTTCTGCATCCGTGTATTCATTTTTGGGTCCATCGACAGCTGGTTCCGTACCATCGCCCAGTTTGGTACAGGACGCCCCTTCCATTTTTTATAGAGTTCCGTAACACGTAGATATAGCAGCTTCAGCAATGCATTTTCATGTGGAAACGCACCTTTCCGGGTCACTCTTCTAAAGCTTGAATTCACGCTTTCTATCGCATTCGTTGTGTACATCACCCTTCTCACCGCACTTCCGTACTGGAACAGCTGCGCTACATGCCCCCAGTTCCTTTCCCACACATCAATGGCACCCGGATACTGGCTCCAGGTTTGCCGGAACCTTTCAAACTCCCCCTCGGCTGCCTTTAGGCTGGCAGCTCCGTAGACCTTCCTTAAATGTGTGGTATATGTCTTGTAGTCCTTGCTTGGGACGTATTTGATGGAGTTGCGGATCAGATGTACCATACATCTTTGTACCGTTACGTCTGTAAAGATTGCCCTGGCCCCTTCTTCCAGGCCGGAAACCCCATCCATGGAAATAAACAGGACATCCTCTACCCCACGGTTCTTGAGTTCATCAAATATCTGCATCCAGGTATGCTTGCTTTCGGACTCGTTCAGCCACAGGCCCAGCACATCCTTGATCCCGTTTACATCATAGCCCAGGATCGCATACACTGCATAATTCTTTGTCTCGTAATCCTTGCGGATCGTCACATACATGCAGTCCACGAACAGGAATGTATAGAACTTTTTCAAAGGCCGGTTCTGCCATTCCGTCAGCTCGTCCAATACCTTATCGGTAATCTCTGAGATCGTTTCATGGGAGATGGAGAAGCCATAGATATCTTCAATCGTGTCCGAGATGTCCCGCTGGCTCAGGCCTTTGGCATACATGGATATCACCTTATCCTCAATCCCCGAAACATCCCTTGTCCGCTTGGGAATCAGCTGGGGTTCAAAGCTCCCGTCACGATCCCGGGGCACATCAACGGGAATCTGGCCATAAGAGGTCTTTACATGTTTTGAGGTATAGCCGTTCCTTCTGTTGTCAGTGTCCTTGTAGCCATGCTCGCCCGCCTCGTAACCGAGATGCCCCTTCAGCTCTCCCTGGAGCATGGTTTCGAACATTGGGCCGAAGATTTCCTTAAGTGCCTCCTGCATATCTTCTTTCGTCTTCGGCTGGTAGTGCTCCATAATTGCCTGGGCAATCTCGGTACCCTTGGTGTTCTTCTTTTTTCTTGCCATAAGTGCTGTACTCATCTTTCTTTTTCCTTTCTGTGAGCATAGCACACCTTATACATAAAACAAAGTGTGCAATTAGATTAGTTTCTTAATTACACACTTTATCTTACACGACCCCGTCTCCCTCCGGGCGTATATATAGCCGGGCGCCGCCTTCATCAGAAGCCTTCCTCTTTCCTCATCATCCTGATCTCTCTTCTTTTCTTGGCCTTCTCCCACTCTTCCCTTTCCTCGTCGCTTTCCAGGATGAGCCTTGGAACCGGCGTCGGATGGTCTTCGCCGTCCAGCGCGACCATGGTGAAGAACGCATGGTTGATTGGCGTGCGTTCTCCGCTCAGCGATTCCACGTAGCTGTCTACCTTTACTTCCATGGAAGTCTTGCCTACGTATGTCACCTTGCCGATAATGATGATCACGTCCCTCTGGTATGCCCCCCGGAGGAAGCGCAGGTTATCCACCGATGCGGTGATAACATTCATTCTTGTATGGCGTTTGCCTACCAGCCCCGCCACTTCATCTATCCACTGCATGAGCATGCCGCCGAACAGACGGCCCGCTGCATTTAAGTGGTTCGGCCTGACCATATGGACGGTCTCGACCACTGATTCTGATACTTTTCTGCTCTCAGCTTTCATTCATGACACTCCAATCCGCATTCTTTGGCAAGTTCTGTATAGCAGGCAAGTGTTGCCTTCTCTTCACAGAATACCGGAAATTCCATATTATAATTTCCCCAGATCATGGCTTTTTTATGAGCAAAGTAAAAAGTGGAGAACAGCCAGCCCGCGACCGTAATCTCCAGAAGAAACTCCATAATCTCCCAATCAACACGAAAGTATACCTGTCTGCTTACCGTCTCCATCTTCCGCAGGACAGCCATCTGGCGGCTGTCAAGCCCTGACAGGAACTTCTGTTTCTGCTCCTCTTTAAGGACCGGATAATAAAAGTCTGCATAGGCGATATCTTCATTTGCTTCCAGAATTCTGCCAAAATATGCCGTCATCTTCTCTCTGCTGTCGGCGGATATGATGACAGACTCATATGTTTCAAATGCCTCTTGTACATTGCCTGCCCAGAGGCAGCCATGACGTATGAGTTCTCCTTTTGACATGGAGCGTACCATATGCATTCCCCTTCCTTCTGCAACTTTCTACAATTTCTTGCCAAGCCCTTTCATTATATCATAAGATCTGGTATACTTAAACTGATTTTTCATGTACTGAATTACATACAACACATATGAATGAACAGCATAGGTTGCAAGACCAAATATATAGAGAAGATAAAGGAGCGGAAGGAATATGAGGAACATCAGACTGACGATAGAATATGACGGGAGCCGGTACCAGGGCTGGAGCCGCCTTGGCAAGGAGGAGTCCAACAACACGGTATCGAATAAAATCATTGAAGTGCTGCGCAAGATGACAGGCGAGTATCTCATCGAGCTGAACTGCGGCTGCCGGACAGAGGTAGGCGTACATGCATATGCGCAGGTAGCCAACTTTAAGACAGAATCGGATATGGATTTATTAGATATCAAGCACTATCTGAACCGGTATCTTCCGATGGACATTGCCATCACCAATGTAGAGGATGTGCCGGACCGTTTCCACGCGCAGCTTAACGCCACATCCAAGACTTATGTGTACCGTATGACGATTGACGATGTACCGAGCGTATTTGACCGCAAATATACATACCACTGTTTCAAGATTCCGGACAAGAAGCTCATGCAGCAGGCCGCCCTTTTGTTCATCGGCAAGCATGACTTCAAGAACTTTTCCACAGTAAAGAAAAACAAGACTACCGTAAAGGAAATATTCGAGATAGAAGTGTACGGTGATACGGAGGAAATGCAGATCCTCATACATGCAGATGATTTCCTCCACAACATGGCCCGCCTCGTCGTCGGCACGCTTCTGGAAATCGGCTTTGGGACACGTAAGAAAGAAGACATCGAGGAAATCTTTGCCGGTACCAAGCCGGTCAGCGTCCCCTGTGACCCAAAGGGGCTGTACCTTCAGGAGGTTTCCTATTAAATAAACCAAAAGGGACGTGAAACACCCGGTTGTCAGATACAGGGCTTATGCCTTATATCTGTCCCGTGTGATCCACGTCCTTTCGCCGATTCGCGACATTCGATTCATGCCCGGCTCATTCAGACGACGCCTTTCTGAAGCATAATGTTGGCAAACAGTGCCCCTTCGCCGGTGGCGATGATGGCATATGATTCTTTCGCCATCTTTATGAATTCCGGCTTTGCAATATTTTCCACCGTAACCTCTCCACGCTCATCATGTTTTCCGATGATGACCTTATAGATGTCCCAGATGGGCGTCTTTACATCTTCTCCCTCCGGCACTTCCATGAGCTTGACCGGCTTGTCCGTGGAATAATCAAGCGGGAACAGCTTCAGTATGGCATCCAGAATCTCGGGGACCGTATGGCCGTCGCACCTTATGACGATGCCGTCTTTTCCGACAGACTGTGCGGGAAAGTTGCCGTCAGCAATGACCAGCCTGTCCCCGTGCCCCATCTCGCTTAATACTTTCAGCAGTTCAGGGGATATTATTTTAGGTATTCCTTTTAACATAAGGCTCTACATCTCCTCTTCCGGAACAATCTCTATCCAGTATCCGTCCGGGTCTGCGATAAAGTACACGCCCATCTCCTTATTCTCATAACAGATGACGCCCATCGCTTTATGCTTTTTATACATCTCATCAAAGTCATCGACCGTGAACGCCAGATGAAATTCTCCTTCTCCCAGGTTATACGGCTCTTCACGCCCATTCAGCCACGTGAGCTCAAGCGTAAATCCTCCGGTTCCATCTCCAAGATATACGAGTATAAACGCGCCGTCCGGATCCCGCTTCTCCTTCACAGGAGCCAGGTCTAAGGCTTCTTCATAGAAAGCAAGGCTTTTCTCCAGATCTAGTACATTAAAGTTATAATGATTGAACTTGACCATAAGCAGCCTCCTCTACTTATCCTGGCTGCTCAAGTCAAGGTAGCATTCATATGCTTCTTTATCGGAAGCCCCTTTGTGGACAATCATGTTCACAGCCTGGGCCATCGCTGCAGGATGGTTGCTCTGGAAGATATTCCTTCCCATGTCCATTCCGGAAGCACCTTCCGATATTGCCTTGTAGCAAAGCGTCAACGCCTCATCCTCCGGCAGCTTCTTGCCTCCTGCAACGACAATCGGTACCGGGCACGCGGATACGATTTCTTCAAAGTCTTCACAGTAATATGTCTTCACAATATGTGCACCAAGCTCCGGCAGTATCCTCGTTGCAAGCTTGAAAAATCTGCTCGTACGTTCCATCTGCTTGCCCACTGCCACGACACCCATGGTAGGTATATTGTATTTCAGGCCCGCATCTACCGTCTTACATAGATTGTCAAGGCTTTCCTTTTCCCCGTCCGCACCGATGAATGTCTGCACCGCCATACAGCTCGCGTCCATCCTGACAGCGTCCTCGATGCTGACACCTATTACCTCGTGGCTCAGGTCTTCGTCCACCATGGAAGAGCCGCAGCTCACCCTGAGTGCGATTCCTTTGTTATTGTCTGCAGGGATACATGTGCGCATGGCGCCTCTTGTGCCCATCAGTACGTCTACGTATGGCATAAGCGGCGGTATCACGAGGTCAAGCCTCTCCAGCCCTGCCGTAGAACCCATGAAGTATCCATGGTCGAACGCAAGCATCACCGTATGGCCGCTCTCTGGCTGGAAGATCTTAGACAGACGCTTCTTCATCCCCCAGTCTACGTCCTGCATGCCTTTAACATGAAAACCGCCGTTCTTGGCGAACGGTTCATCTACATGATAATTCTTTGCTACCTTTAATCCATCTACATCTGCCATAATTTTTTCGTCTCCTTTTGATTTTACGTAATACACGCAAGCCCCCCTGCCCAAGGCAAAAGGACTTGCATGTATGTGAAATGTCACTCATATGTACGGAACAGCTTAGAAGTCATAGTCATCCATATTGTCTGCATTAAATTCAGCGCGTTCTGGAAGGAACACAACTCCGGAACCGTCCACATTGTCAGCTTCATCTCCTGTGATCTCGCTGTTGTCTACAATTTCAACTTCACCGATTTCAGGGATGTCTACTTTGTCGCCGATGGTCACTTTATTGCCGGAAGCAAGATAGTAAGCCATGTAGTTAGCGATAGATCCCTGTAAGCCTGTATCCCACAGTCCCCAGTTGTTCACTACGCCTGCCGTACAGAAGTCTTTCATAGCATTCGGTGTTGCAAAGCCTGTGATAGCGACATCTTTCGTCGTCTTTCCAAGGTTCTGGGCAGCCTGTGCCTGTCCCGGTAGTGCTGTAGAGTCGCAGCAGATGACGAGGTTGATATCCTCGTGTGCTGTCAGTACAGACTCGCCTACTGAGATGGCTTTTTCAGCATCCTGCTCACTGTAATAGTTGTCTGGAGCTACATTTTCCCAGTTTGGATACTTCTCAGCAATCATCTTCTCAGCCGCGTCATGCCATGAGTTCTGGTCTGTTACGGTAGCCTGAGAATAATGCCAGCAGTATTTGACCGCATCTTTTGCAGGATCAAGGCCAGAAGCTTTCAGCGCATTTTCAGAAAGCTGAAGCAGGAACGCTCCAAGAATCTCAGGAGAGCCCTGGGATACCATAATCTGTCTTGCATCTGCAGAAACGTCAGAGTCCCAAGTCACTACTGCCAGTCCGGCATCCATGGCCTTCTTCATAACTTCATCAAGACCGGTGGCATCTACTGATGATACCGCGATACCGTCAGCACCCTGGTTAATTGCATTGTTGATAATAGTTACCTGGTCTGCAACTGCAGCTGTAGCGCTGCCGTCATACTTGATTTCAAAGCCGCCGACTTTCTTGGCAAATTCCTGCGCTCCGTCGTTAGCTGACTCGAAGAAAGAGTTTCCTGTAACTTTTGGAACGAATACAATCTGGAGATTATCCCCTGATTCCTTCTTGTCGCCTGAATCCTTGCTGTCTGAGTCAGACCCGGATTTTCCACAACCAACTACCATAGTAGCAATCATGGCTGCACATAATAATGCGCTGATGAGTTTCTTTTTCATTCTTTCGTCCTCCTTTAATATTTTTTATTATTATAAACACTTATAATAACCATTTTGTGAGCCGGCCGCCCTTATCTGCTTCTGTTCTTCTTAAGCCTTGCCAGCAGCTTCTTGTTGCCGCTTCCTGTCATGCGGAACGCAAGCACGATAATCAGAAGAATTCCGACCGGTATATCCAGATACTGAGACGCCATGCCCGACATGTTCAATCCGAACTTCAAGATTCCGATGACACATGCTGCCAGAGCCGTCCCGACCACCCCGCCTTTTCCTCCGAGGTTGGACGTCCCTCCGAGGACGACTGCCGTGATGATAGGCAGCGTCAGTGAACTTCCAAGGTCAGACTTGGCCGAACCGAGATAGCTTGTAAGTACGACACCTGCCAGTGCGGCGCTCATGCCGGACAGTCCGTACGTACTCATGATAATCGGCCTTACCCGAATACCTGAATACCGGCATGCGCTTGAATTCACGCCGCAGAGGAATATGTACCGTCCATACTTCGTCTTGTGCAGAAGTATATATGCGATGACGACAAGTGCGATAAATATGACGAGCTGGTTTGGCATGCCTGCAATATTCCCGGAAGACAGCTTCATGAATGTGTCCGGAAAACCGCTGATTCCCTCATATGCCTCGGAAGATGACATATTGACAACCGCAAGCGCAAGACCTGAATAGAGGAACGACCCTCCGAGGGTGACCACCATCGGCTGTACTCCCGTGTATGCCACGAAGAAACCGCTCAAGAGTCCGCACAGTGTTCCCACAAGAATGCTGACGAGCACTGCCGCCCATACGTTGAAGCCTTTATCCTGCCAGAGCAGCCCTATCGTAATGGATGTCAGACCCACGATGGAACCTGCCTGTATATCTATACCTCCCGTCACCATTACAAATGTGACGAACAGTGAAATGATACATATGGAGATAAAGTCATTGATACTTCCCATCAGTACGTTCAGACGCAGAAACCTTGGATTCAGTTGTCCGAATACGAGGATTTCAACGAGCAGTATCACAATCAAAAACATTTCCCAGCTGAAGACTTTGCTCCTTAGCCCTTTTATCTTATTCATTCAAAGCACCTCCCTCAGCTGCAGTTACCCTAGCCGACAGCCTTTCTCTTCTGGCCTTTTCTACCGACCTTCTCTGTACGAGGGCATCCACGACTACGATTACAATCAAAAGGATACCGGTTATCGTATTGTCATAATCGGAAGAAATCTTCAAAAATACGAGCAGACGGCTGATGGACGCCATGATGATGCCGCCAATCGATGCACCTATGACCGTACCTACTCCGCCGGTCAGGCTGATACCACCGATGACACATGCTGCAATCGCCTTCATCTCATAACCGTTACCGGATATCGCCGTAACGAATCCGACCCGGCTTACATAGAGGATTGCCCCGAACGCTCCGAACAGTCCGCATATCATGAAGGCCTTCATCTTTGTCGCCTGCACGGGAATTCCTATCAGGTTGGCGCCTGCCTCGTTATCTCCCACTGCCGCGAACCGTTTTCCTCTCTTTGTCTTGACCAGAAACAGGAAGATAAGCACCATGATCACCAGATCCATAACGAAAAACCAGCTCAGGTTTCCCACCACGTTCTTCTGGGCGAGCTGTTTGAAGCCAGAGGGCAGGTTCTCCACCCATTTGCCTCCTGTATACAGATATATCAGTCCCCTGTATATGCCGTTCGTGCCAAGCGTCATGATGATGGACGGTATCTTCAGGACAGTGACTCCGATGCCGTTGATCGTGCCGCATACGAGGCCGACCAGGATGCAGAGGCCGATTGCCATCCCCCAGGACGCCCCTTCCCGCAGGTAGGTCGCGCACACCGCTGCGGACAGGCCGAGCTGTGCTCCGATGGAGCAGTCAATCTCCCCTGTCAATATTACAAATGCCATTCCTATGGCGATGAGTACATATACGATAGAACCGTTAAAGCATAGCAGTATATTCTGCGGCTTCAGGAAACTTGGATTCACGACTCCGACAAGCAGAAACATAGCTACGAGGCAGAGCAGTGAAGACAGCTCCCTGGCCTTCAGCGCTTTTTTTATCTTATCCATAATTACTCTCCTTCCTCGTACACTCCGAATGACGCTGCTGTCAGATTATCAAGGTCAATCTTTTCTCTTGTAAATGTATGATTGATATGTCCTTGGTACATAGACACCGCCCTGTCACTCAGTTCTACTATTTCTTCCAGGTCAGAGGATATGAGCAATATTGCCACTCCCTGTTTTTTCAGCTTTCCTATGATGGAGTACACATCTCCACGCGCGCCTGCATCGATACCACGGGTCGGCTCATCCAGAATTACAACTTTCGGGTTCGTCGACAGCGCTCTGGCAATGACGCCTTTCTGCTGGTTTCCGCCTGACAGCGATCCCATAATCTGGTCCTGACCTGTGACCTTGATACGAAAATCGCTGATATACTGGTCTGCCAGTTCTGCTTCCTTTTTCCTGTTGAGGAACAGCCTGCTCATGTTCCGTATCTGGGCAGACGAAATATTCCATCCCACTTCCCTTATCTTGAAGATTCCGTTCAGGAACCTGTCTTCAGGCACATAGTTGACGCCTTTGTCCAACACTCTTCTCGTGCTGAATCCTGTTATGTCTTCACCGTCCAGCAGCACCTTGCCGGACTTCACCTTGTCCATGCCGAATATCGTCGTGGCAAATTCCGTCCGGCCTGCACCGACGACTCCGGCCACGCCGAGAATCTCGCCTGCGTATACTTCCAGGTTCAGATTGCTGAACCCGTATCCGCTGAAGTCTTTCAGTTCCAGCACCGGTTCTGCTGACGTATAGTCTATCTCTACCCTCTCACCTGCCGTCTTAAGTTCGGAATCCGGCGGAAGCAGAGCTTTGACGAGATGGCTTTTTTCAAATTCGGATACCTCTCCGCTCAGGCTTACGACACCGTCCCTCATGATAGCCACATGGGTCGCAATCTGGAACACTTCTGTCAGCCTGTGCGTGATATAAAAGATACCGATGTTTTTCTGCTTCAGCTCTTCTACAAGCTTAAACAGCGATTCTGCCTCATTGAAGCTCAGTGATGACGTCGGCTCATCGAGTATAAGGATTCTCGCATTCCGAAGAAGTCCTTTCAGTATCTCTACAAGCTGCTGTTCTGCAATCGACAGCGTGTTCGCTTTCCGATCCAGTTTCAGATCCCAGCCAAGATGTTCGATCATCTCCACCATACGTCTGTGTATCTCATTTTTCTTTTCGTCAAATCCCATGGCAACATTTTCTTCCACAGTCATGTTCGGAAAAAGCATCGGCTCCTGAGGCACGAGATATATCCCATTGGCAAGGGCAGTTGAAGACTTGGATATGTCTATCTGTTCTCCATTGATATATATGTCACCTTCGTCCTGCTGGTATATGCCCATTATGATTTTCATGAGCGTACTCTTGCCGGCACCGTTGCCTCCGATAAGGGCTATCACTTCCCCTTCGTGCAGTTTCATGTTAATGCCCTTGAGCACCTCGTTAGAGCCGAAGGATTTGCGTATATCCTTAACCTCCAGCAGCGCAGCGCCGGCAGACCTGTTCTTAACATCCTCCATTTTATGCACCTCCATTCCAGTTAGTTGCGATTTTAAACTTTTGTTTTATCCAAAAACATTTGTTTATCATTGTAATGGTATTTCCACACCGGTATACCGATGTCCTGATTTAGTATCATCATACATTTTCGTTCATAATTTGTCAACATATTTGTTACATACATTTGTTGTTTTATATATTTTAGTCATAATATCACGTTATCTTTTATGCACTTTGCCTTATCCCAAAACAAATGAAGTGAAATTTTTATATAATTAGATTTGACAGTGCGCCTATATACTGTTATAATTTATATGCAAAACATTTGCACCTTAACGGTACTTTTGTACATCCAAGATTACAAAAGGAGGATTTATGTCTGATATAAGTACAGAAAACAGCACACAGTTTGAAAAAAATCTGCTTTACAAAGCTTCCTGGTATTATTATATGGAAGGCCTTACCCAGCAGGCCATCGCCGAAAAGCTCGGCATCTCGCGCATCAAGGTGCTCCGTCTGCTGGACCGCGCCCGCCAGGAAGGAATCATACAGATACACATCAAGCCTGATACCGACGAATTTCTCTCTATCGAACAGGAACTCATTCACAAGTATCAGTTGAAGGACTGCTATATCGTCCCTGCAGGTTCGGATAAGGATAACCAGACCGAAACGGTAGCCAAGGCCGCTGCCATGTATATCCAGAACCATGTGACGGATAACTGTTATATCAACTTTGGCTATGGTGAGACGGTCATGCGCACACTCAGCCATCTTTCCCGCTGCGTCTCTGCAACGATTTCACTCGTATCTCTGACCGGCGGCATCACCAATTATCTGCCCGACGCCCATTCCAGCATATATGGTGCCAAGCTGTATCTGTATCCCGCACCTCTTATCATGTCGTCGAAGGAACTGGCCGAGTCTATGATGGAAGAGGATTCTCTTGCTGAGATAACGAAGATGACAGAACTGGCCAATCTCACATTGATAGGCATCGGCGGTATGAACACGGATGCTACGATACTCAAGTCATCCCGCCTGACGAATAATGACTATCTGCTGCTGAAGATGCAGGGTTCGGTAGGCGATTTGATTACCCATTTTATAGACGCGCAGGGCCGGCTTGTCAACGCGGACTTTGATGCACGTATCATCAGCACTCCTCTTGATAAGCTCAAGCAGCTCAACAACGTGATAGGCGCGGCAACCGGTATCGAAAAGCTTCCTGCCATAGCAGCGGCACTGGACGGCAGCTACCTGGATATTCTTATCACCGATGATGTTACAGCAAGGCAACTTTTAAACAAGTATTAATTATAAGGAGGTCAATATTATGGCAAGCTACTTGATGGCACTTGATGCCGGTACCGGAAGCGTCCGCGCTGTCCTTTTTGACACGGCCGGCAATCAGATCGGTGTATCCCAGCATGAATGGGAGCATCTCGAAGACCCTCGTTATCCGGGTTCTATGGATTTCGACTGGGACAACAACTGGAACCTTACGGTCCGGTGCATCAAAAATGTAATCCGAGATACACAGATATCCCCTTCGGATATTGCGGCTATCTCCACTACCTGCATGCGGGAGGGTATCGTACTCTACGATGCCGGTTTCCGTGAAATATGGGCGTGTGCCAATGTGGACGCACGCTCTAACGACGAAGTATCCCAACTGCGCGCTTTGTCTGACTCGCTGGAAAAAGACATATATTCCGTATCCGGCCAGACCTTTGCCCTGGATGCTATTCCCCGCATCCTATGGGTGAAGAACAAGATGCCAGAAGTGTACGAAAAAACTGCTTACGTGAGCATGTTCAACGACTGGCTTATCTATAGGCTAACCGGTATACTGGCATGCGAGCCGAGCAATGGCTGCACTACCGGAATCTTCAACCTTTCCACGAGAACGTGGGATACAGATATCGCCAGGAAATGCCGTATCAGAGATGACATCTATCCGTCGGTGCAGGAAAGCGGAACGGTGGTCGGGCATATCTCCTCTTCTGCTGCAGCACAGACCGGGCTGTCCGAATCGTCTGCAGTCATCGCTGGAGGCGGTGATGCCCAGCTTGGCTGTATCGGAGTCGGAGTCGTGGCGCCGAAGCAGGCTGCCGTATTTGGTGGAAGCTTCTGGCAGTTTGAATACAATACCGACACGGTGAAGACGGATCCGGACTGCCGTGTGAGAGTTAACTGCCACGCCGTACCTGGTATCTGGCAGTATGAAGCGCTTGCGTTCTATCCGGGCCTGGTGATGCGCTGGTACCGGGACGCCTTCTGCCAGCTTGAGAAACAGCAGGCGGAAGAATCCGGTAAGGACCCTTATTACTACATGAATATCCAGGCTGAAAAAATACCGGCAGGCAGCAACGGGATGCTCTGCGCCTTCTCTGATATCATGAACTTCATCAACTGGAAGCACGCAGCCCCTACATTTACCAACTTTGCCCTTGATGCCGAGAAGTTCAACCGCTATACGTTCTACCGTGCTATCATGGAGAATTCCGCAATGGTCACTCGTGGCAACATGGAACTCGTCGCTTCTGTGACCGGTGAACTGCCGGAAGAGATTACGTTTGCGTCCGGCGCCTCAAAGAGCCCGCTCTGGTGCCAGATTCTGTCGGACGTGCTTGGTATACCGGTACACGTACCGAAGGTGCGTGAGGCCACCGCGCTCGGTGCCGCCATCCTCGCCGGAACAGGCGTCGGCATCTTCCAAGATATACGCCAGACTGCAAAGAATCTGTGTCACATAGAGAGCACCTATTACCCGGATGCGCCAAACCACGATACATATAACAAACTGTATAAAACCTGGAAAGAAGTATACCGTGCCCAGCTTGAGCTGGCCGACAGAAAGCTTACCAAAAACATGTGGATAGCGCCAGGTTTATAATATAACAATGAAAGGAGATACATATCATGTTCATCATCAATGAAAACGAAAAGGAGTACCGTTTTGGCGACAGCGGCCCGAAATATCTCATGAAAGGGCCCCGCAGCAACTTCGCTGTAGTACAGTTCCAGGCCGGACAGGATTTTAAAGCACATTACCACAATATCATGGAGGAGAATTTCTTCATCCTCGAAGGTGAGGTGGACATCATCGTGGACGGCACCACCCATACGCTTAAAGCCGGCGACCTGATTCATATCGAACCGGAAGAGGTGCACTATGTGGTCAACAATTCCGGCGGGCCGGTAAAGATGATTTCAACGCTTGCACCATATCAGGAATCTGATAAGATCGAGGTCGACTGATTCCTCCGCTGCAGAATGTCAGTTCAAATGACATTCTGCAGTTTTTATTCCTCTTTTTCAACTCACCTTTGCCGCATATTCATACATGGCCTTTACGATAATCCACACACTCGTAGCACCTGCATCCTGGAAACCGATTGTCGTTCCCTGCGTCTTGGCTCTCCCGAACTTTGCCTCAAAGGTTTTTGTGCTTTCCATCCCGCACCGTGCTGCCTCCTGAGCTTTATCAAGCATCGGCACGAATCCTTCGCCTGCGTACGCAAGCATAGCGTCCACGGCAGGCGAGAGCGCATCTACCATAGTCTTATCTCCTACCTCCGCCTTGCCCCGCTCTTTGATAACTGCCAGGCTGCTCTTCATCATATCAGCAAATTTCTCTGGTCCGACTTCTGTCACCGGTTCCTTCCCCTTAGCTCCACCCAGGAACATACTCCCGAATATGACACCGGAGGCTCCGCCCATGCTCATAAGCATCGCTTTTCCGGCAGTGGCAAATACCGCATACACGTCGTCTGGCTCTTCCATCTTAAGAAGCTTATCCTTGGCTTTTTTCAGACCTCCCGCCATTCCGATTCCGTGATCGCCGTCTCCGATGGCGCTGTCTACTTCTGTGAGCATCGGTTTTGCTTCTATAATAGTGTCTGCCACATAGAGAAGCATATCCTTCGCCTGCTGTGCATTCATCTTTTCCATGTCATCTATTTTCCTTTCTTAGCATAATACGGACTGTAACACGGCATATCATATAATTCCTTCAAAGTATCGTCCAGCTTCAGAAGAGATATGGAGAATCCCCCCATCTCCTGACACGTGCAGTAGCTGTTGATATCCGCGTCATGTACTTTGATACTGTCTGCATCCAACAGTTCCTTAAGCTTCCTGTATACGATGCTCATCTCAAGAACTGTCGTGCTTCCAAGTCCATTTATGAGGACACATACTTCCTCTCCGCCTGCAAGCTCCATATCCGCTTTTATGTTCTTATACAGATATTCCACTGTCTCATCTGCCTGCTTCATCTTCGTGCGTTCGATTCCGCGTTCGCCATGTATACCCATGCCGTATTCCATCTCGTCGTCACCAATCTCGAAGGTAGGCTTGTCGAGGCCCGGTATCTGTCCCGGCGACGTGGCGACCCCTATGCTGCGAAGGTTATCCCTTGCGGCTTCCGTCACCTTGACGACGTCGGCAAGCTCCATGCCTTTGTCACAGGCCGCACCGGCTATCTTGATGACAAACAGGTCTCCGGCAATACCGCGCCTGTCGGTCATACGTTCTTTTGACGCGGATGCGCAGTCATCCCATACTCTTACATGTGCGGCTTCAATCTCTTCGTCTGCCAGAAGCTCTTGTGCCATATCAAAGTTCAGATTGTCCCCTGCATAGTTTCCGTATACGAACAGGACTCCCCTGCCGCTTTCCACCGCAAGAGCAGTCTCATATATCGTTCCCGGATCAGGGGAGGCAAAGACGTTGCCGCACGCCGCCGCGTCGCCAAGCCCCTCGCCGACGAATCCGTTGAACATCGGCTCATGTCCGCTCCCGCCTCCTATGACAAGGGCCACCTTATCCTTCCTCGGCTTCTTCGAGATGACTGCGTTAACTTCCGGATGTTTCTCATAATAATTGCTGTAGCAAGACGTAAAACCTTCCATCGCCTCGTCAACTACATTATCCGCTTCGTTTATAAACTTCTTCATAGATTTTCCTCCACAGAATATATCCTACAACTTTTCAACAAACTCTATCTCCACTTTGTTCGGATCCTCCACAAGCATAAACCTCACTCCGAGCTTGCTGCTTGGCTTTGGCCCTTCCAGAATCGTTATTCCATTCTGCACAAATAATTCTTTCAGTCTGTCTATGTCATCTGTCTCGAGAGCAAAATGCCGGTATACGCCGCGGTCGGTATGCATACCCGACCTGAGACGGTTATCCGCCACATATTCTATGAGTTCCAGACGACAGTTTCCGGGCAGCTCATAATAGTACAGAAAATGGTCGCCCATGTCGATATCGTTCCGCTTTTTAAGTCCCAGAATGGTACCGTAGAACCAAAAGCTCTTTTCCTTATCTGCCATATTTACCGTAATATGGTCAATCGCCTTCAGCATCTGTCTCCTCCAGTCTTTATGATGTTTCTATGAAAAGGGTAATGTGCAGGAACTATTCTCATACACATTACCCTTCTCCATTAATCTTCTCTCAAAGGCGGTGCCAAGAAATCCTTTCCGACTTGTACCGGAACATGTTTTGCGACAATCGCTTCCATCTCATCACACTGTTCTTTTGTCAGGCTCCATCCTACGCAGCCCGGAATAAAATCTAACTGGTCAGGACGCCTCGCTCCGAGCAGGGCACAGCTGACTCCTTTTTCCAGTACCCATCTTACGCTGATCTGAGCTACCGTCTTGCCTAATCTGGCTGCATATTCTTTGAGCTCGTCTATCGCCGCCAGATGGTTCACAAAGTTCTGACCCTGGTATTTCGGATCATCCTCCGCTCTCATATCTCCATCGTTGAATTTCGTGTCAACGGTATATTTGCCGTGAAGCATTCCGCGGCAGAGCGCGCTGTATCCCAATACGGTGATATGGTTCTCTTTCGCGTATGGAAGCTGATTCTCGAAGAGCTTGTCTTCCAGGATGTTGAAGGAAGGCTGAATCGTATGTATGGGTGCTGTTTTCCTCCACTCGTCAATCATCGCGTTCGTATAGTTGGATACGCCGATGGCGCGGATCTTCCCTTCCTTCAGAAACTCGCCCATGACTTGTGCCGTCTCAGCTATCGGAGTCTTCTCATCCGGCCAGTGTACCTGATAGATATCGATATGGTCTGTCTTCAGTCTCCGAAGGCTTGCCTCCAGTTCTTTCCTCAGTGTCTCTGGCCGTGAATCTCTGTAGACGTTGCCATTCTCATCCCAGCTCAGGCCGCATTTTGTGGCAAGCACGCATTTCTCTCTGTAGCCTGGCTTTGAAAGTGCTTCTCCGACCAGCTCTTCGGAATGTCCGGCGCCATAGGCCGGTGCCGTATCTACAAGAGTTATTCCCATATCAATCGCTGCCCTTACGCATTCTATCGCCGGCTCATCGACGATGCCGCCCCATCCGGAGCCTCCCATTGCCCATGTTCCGAGCCCTACCCTTGTAATCTCCAGCCCGTCTACGGCTGTCTTGAAATATTCCATAATCTGTTCCTCCTAATATCTGTATTCCGGTATACCGGTTAGTTCATGAGACAATCATATTAAATCATCGTCATGATGTCAACTGTTTTTGTGTATTTTGTGTATTATTTATATCTTCTCCAATTGAATTTGTGCATTATGCACACACACTTAGCTGCGTTCACCGAGCATAATTTCTTTTGGTCTCTCCATATGTGCAGCGATTGCTGTGTTGACGGCTTCGATATCACCTGATTTCATCGATCTTATGATATCTTCGTGCTCTCTCAGCGTCTCTGCCACACGTCCGGGATGCATCAGAGATGAGATTGCCATGTTCCGGATGCGGTGGATATACATGCCGAACATCTCATCAAATGCAGAATTGCCGGCATAAGCCACGAGCATCAGATGAAACTGGTTATCACACTCGACAAAACGGGTCATATTATTTTCCTCCGCAGATTCGACCAGCTTCCCCATCAGCCTTTCCAGTTCTGCAAACAATTCTCCTGCCTTGTCTGAATCTGCCTCTCTTGCCGCAAGCATCGCACAGTATCCTTCGATTGCGGTACGGACTTGAAACGTCTCTACAATATCCCTTACTTCCATCTCATGCAGCATAAACCCTTTACTCGGTATGATATCGATATATCCCTCCTGTACAAGTCTCTGCACGGCATCCCTGAACGGTGTCCTGCTGATGCCTATCTCAGTAGCGATCTTTGTCTCGGAATAGATCTCCCCAGGTGTAAATTCATTGTTCAGAATCTTCTCTTTCATATACTCATATGCCTGCATCTGCAGTGGCTTCAGTAGCTTCATCGTGGTTTCCCCCTCAATATTCATTCTATAGTAAAGCATATAATAATTTCTGTCAGCGGGTCAAGTTTCTTCTCCCTAAAACATGCACAATAATCGCCGATGATATATAGTAAATATTATTAAATTAATATTTTTCCATTGACCGGTATACCGGTATTTGTTATCATTATGCTATGATGCAATTGCATATGCAGCGGAAAGGAATATAAACTATGGACAAAATCGGTTTTATCGGCCTGGGAATCATGGGGACTCCAATGGCCTTGAATCTACTTAAGCACCACGTGGAACTTCATGTATACGATGTAAGGGAATCCCTCTCTGACCATCTCGTCTCGGTGGGTGCTGTCAAGTCTACTCCCAAGCGGATTGGAAGTACATGCAATATCATATTTCTCATGCTTCCAAGCGGCGGAATCGTAAAAGAAGTCTTATTTGATGAAGATGGCGTCTGCACGGCCATTGCCTCCGGAACTGTCGTCTGCGACATGAGCTCTGTGGCGCCGGAGGACTCCCACTTCTGTTCCCGCCTCCTTCAGGAAAAGGGCTGCTTTTTTCTGGACTCGCCTGTAAGCGGAGGAGAGCCGAAAGCAATTGACGGTACGCTGTCATTTATGGCCGGCGGAGATGATATGACATTCCAGAAAGTCCTCCCCTATCTTCAGATGATGGGCTCCAGTGCTCTTCTTGTCGGCGGTACGGGAACCGGGAGCATCGCCAAGCTTGCCAATCAGATTATCGTAAATATGACGATAGCTTCCGTATCGGAAGCATTTGTCTTTGCTACAAAAGCGGGGGCCGACCCTGAGAAAGTATACAAGGCTATCCGGGGCGGACTGGCCGGGAGTGCGGTGCTTGACGCCAAGCTGCCGATGATTCTGGAGCGTAATTTTGAACCGGGCGGTCCCATCTATATCAATCACAAGGATATTAAGAATGTAGTAGAAGAAGCGCATCTGATTGGCACTCCGATACCGCTTACTTCCCAACTCTTTGAAATCATGCAGGTCATGAAGGTAAAAGGCCATATGGGAGAAGACCACGGCGGGATTGTACAATATTTTGAAAACCTGGCCGACTGCAAGGTCCGGAAGCAGGACATCTGAACTGTAAGGAAAAAAAGGAGGAATGATCGTTATGAATAAAGATGCACTGAACGAGTATCCACGGCCTGACGAGGCAACGGCCGACGAGCTTCTTGCAGAGGAGATCCATTCATATAAGGGGAAGATGGTCGTGCTGGACGACGACCCGACCGGTACGCAGACGGTTCACGACGTTTCCGTATACACATGCTGGGATTATGACAGCATAAAGGAAGGCTTCGAAGAACCCGGAGCGCTCTTCTATATCCTGACCAACTCCAGAGCGCTGTCCGCCGCAGAAAGTGCCGCACTTCATAAGGAGATTGCCCGGACGATCCACCGGATCTCCATGGAGACGGGCACCCCTTATCTTATCATAAGCCGGAGCGACTCTACGCTGCGAGGACACTATCCGCTTGAGACGGAAGTGCTGAAGAATACATACGAGGAATGTACCGGCCGCACTATCGACGGCGAGATTCTGTGCCCGTTCTTCAAAGAAGGGGGGCGCTTCACCGTGGACAATATCCACTATGTCCTGTCCGGGGACGAGCTTATCCCTGCTGCCAGGACGGAATTTGCCAGAGATTCTACCTTCGGGTATGCTTCTTCTGATTTGAGGCAGTATGTAGAGGAAAAGACAGAGGGACGGTACCTTGCCGGCGATGTCATATGCGTTCCGTTGGATTTACTTCGCAGCGCGGATACGCTCGGCGTCGAGTCACTTCTGCTCTCAGCATCAGATTTCCAGAAAATTATTGTAAACGCAGCCGACTACTGCGATCTGAAGGTGTTCTGCACCGCACTGTACCGCGCAATGAAGAAAGGAAAGCGGTATCTCTTCCGAAGTGCCGCCTCTCTTGTGAAAGTTATGGCCGGCATACCCGACAGGACGCTTCTTAGGCGGGGCGAGCTGGTCCGCTCCTCCTTCCGCCATGGAGGGCTCGTCCTTATCGGATCCTACACCAGCAAGACGACGGCCCAGCTTAACATGCTGGAAGGGCTGGACGGAATCGAGCTGCTGGAATTTAACTCGGACCTCATTACCGACCCGGAGGGCCTTGAAACGGAACGGCAGCGGATATTGTCCCTGGCCTCCTCCTGCATCCGGAAAGGCAGGCATGCGGTCATCTATACGAAGAGAAAGAAGCTGATTTATGACAGTGACACGAAGGAAACCGTCTTAAAGCGTTCCGTGTCCATATCAGACGCCCTGCAGTCCTTTGCCGCGCAGATAGATGCGGCCCCTTCCTTCCTCATCGCCAAGGGCGGCATCACTTCCAGCGACATTGCCACGAAAGCGCTGCATATCAGGCATGCCGTGGTGCTCGGCCAGGTGGCTCCCGGCATCCCCGCCTGGGAGACGGGGCCCGACAGCCGGTACCCGGGCATCCCCTATATCATCTTCCCGGGCAATGTAGGGGAGGCTGACACGCTGAAGCATGTCATCTCCTTCTTCTGTCAGTAACTGGAAACGTGCAGGACGGTGCGTAAGCACAATCCTGCACGTTTACTTGTCTTGTGATGCGTCCTGCTTCCTTTCTAGAAGTCCTGACGCTCCTTTTCCATCAATACTTCCTGCCTTCTTTCGTCACGCCTGAAGCCATATCTTTCATAGAATTTACTCGCGTCATCTGTGTGCAGCACTCCGTGCAGGCTGCCTACGTCCTCCATGACAGCATCCATCAGCAGCGTGCCAAGCCCTTTCCCCCTGTAGTCCTCGTCGATAATCACATCCATCAGATAGAAAGTAGTGGCAAAGTCGGTAATAATACGGGCATATCCGACCATGTATCCTTCTCTGTCATACACGCCATAGCAGACGGAACCTTCCATCGCCTTCCTGATCATCTCTTCCGAGCGCGTCCCGGCCCAGTAAGACTGGCGCATCAGCTGCACGATGCGTCCAAAGTCCAGCTTTTCCTTGTCCCTGCTCACATGGAACGCTTCTGTTCCGTCTTGCTTTTCCTCTCTCTCTTTCGCTATCTTATCGATGCTGTCCTGCTCCACCGCCTTCCTGAGCCGCCTCGTATAAGGAAATGCCTCTGCCTCCTGCTGCCCGTATGTAAGCTGGAGGTCATATTCCAGTGGCAGCCATGTGTCAATCGGAGCTTCATTATGCTGTATGAGAGCTTCCATCTTGTCAAGCGCATGGACAAGCTCAGCCTCTCCTGTCCTGCCCGCCTCCAGCTCATCATAGAGGGCGTCAAGCCTCTTTCTTCTGTCCGCCGGAAGCATCTTAGTTACACGCCGTACGGCGCTCTCCTCAGCCTGGCGGTCCTCTTCCCTCTTCTCGAAGCATGGTATATCACCGGTTACGGCCTCGCCCAGGTCGTGGAACAGGCACATCTCCATCACCTTCTCCTTATCCAGCTCAGGGAACTCATCCAGCACAAGCCACGCGAAGACGCAGAGACGGTACACATGTTCCGCCACGCTCTCCTGCCGCCCGCCGGATGTGAAGGAGTGCCTGACCGTACATTTAAGCTTCTCAGCCACAGACAGGAACTCCAATAACGTCTTGTTATCCATCCTATCAGCCCTCTATAATCTTTACATAGAATCTCCGGTTTCTCGGACCGTCAAATTCACAGAAGTACAAGTCCTGCCAGATGCCAAGCAGCAGATCTGCGTCGTGGAGAATCAGCGTCTGGGAAGGGCCTACGAAGCTCGTCTTGATATGTGCATGGGAATTGCCTTCCACATGCTTATAATAGTCTGCATCCGTCGGCACCGCGCGTTCCATGCCGCAGAGCATGTCATGGACGACGTCCGGGTCGGCATTTTCATTGATCGTGAACCCTGCCGTCGTATGAGGCGAGTACACGACCACGATGCCCTGCTTAAGCCCGCTTTTCCTGATATCTTCACGTACCATGTCCGTTACCTTTGACATCTGCTGTGCCCCTTTTGTCGAAATGCTGTGTTCATATAGATACATCTTTTTCCCTCCTTGTTATCTGTCGAGATATTCCATCAGGTTTCCAAATTCCTTTTTCATGAGATGATAGCCGTGCTGATAGAATTCCATCAGCGTGTCGTAGTTCTTTTCCAGTCTTGATACGGTCGGTATGAGCGGACGGAACACGAAGATTCTTCCTTCCTCTTCCATCTGTTCGACGAGACGCATCGTTTTATTGTATTCAAAGTTCCGCCGTATCGTCGTCCTGACCAGGTTCGGATACTTCCGGTAGGCCCGGCGGTATACATTGGCCAGCGCCTTTGAAGTCATCTTCTTGCGGTAGCCCGGATTCCTTGTCAGCATGAGGACAATCTTCTCATTGCCGAGTTCTGACGCCCTCCTGACCGGTATGGAATCGGCAAGTCCGCCGTCCAGATACGGAATGCCGTCTATATTCACGATGGGCGAGACGAGGGGCATGCTGCTGGATGCCCTGCACAGCTTCATGAGCCTCTCTCTGTCTTTATCTTCTTTCATATACTCTGCCTGTCCGGTCACGCAGTTCGTCGTCACGATCTCGCATTCCATATCGGAGGCAAAGTATGTGTCAAAATCAAATGGAAAGATTTCATTCGGATATTTGTCAAATACCATGTCCATATCGAGCAGGCTCTTTTCTTTTATGAACTTTGAAAATCCATAGTAATAGTCATATTCCTTCTCTTTGTGTATCATACAGTCTCTCGTCCTGCCGGGCTGCCTTGATACGTAGTCCACGCCGTTGCACGCTCCTGCGGAGACCCCTATGACATGTGACAGATACACATCCATCTCCATGAGATAATCCAGCGCGCCTGACGTGAATACGCCCCTTGTGGCACCGCCTTCCAGTACGATTGTCGCTTTCTTCATCTATACTCCTCGCTTTCTGTTACCGCATACGCCCGATGATTTCATTTGCCTTTGCATACACTTCCTCCGGTTCTGCTCCTATATGGAAGGTGCCGTTTTCATACAGTACGCTCCCGTTTACCATCGTAAGCACTATATTCTGTTTGCTGCCGCTGTATACGATATTTTTCGTTATGTTGTTCAATGGCTGCATGTTAGGCTGATGCAGATCGACTATGATCAGATCTGCGCATTTGCCTTCTGCCAGCACGTCACAGTCCTTAAGGCCCATGGCATGCGCTCCGTTTACCGTCGCCATCCTGAGCACATCCGCCGCATCGACTGCAGACGCATCGTGCTCCCTGAGCTTGGCAAGCCCTGTTACGAGGAACATCTCCCGGAACATGTCGAGGCAGTTATTGCTTGCCGGACCGTCTGTCCCGATGGCAATCGGAATCCCCTTATCCATCATCTTCCTTATCGGTGCGATGCCGCTGGCAAGCTTCGTGTTGGATCCGGGATTCGTCACTACGTACAGTCCCTTTTCCGTAAAGATATCCAGATCCTCCTCTGTCATATGCACGCAGTGGTAGCCGCCTCCGCCGTAATCATAGATGCCAAGGCTGTCAAGCAGTACGGTCGGTGTCTTGCCGTATCTGCCGATACACTGCTCCACTTCCTCCCTGGTCTCTGAATTGTGCAGATACACCGGCGTCTTATACTTGCGCGCCAGCCCCGCAAGCCCTTGAAGCAATTCCATAGACGTCGTATACTCCGCATGGGCCCCGAAGCAGAATCGGATAAGCTCATGATAGGAATTCAGCTCCTTATACCACTGTTCTTCCTCCTTCAGCGACTGGCTGAAATTGTTCATGGCGCCGCAGAGCACGGTCCTGAATCCGCAGTCGGCAGACGCTTTCGCGACGCTGACAGGATCCATATACATGTCAAAATTGGCGGTGATACCGCTCGTCACGTATTCCATGACCGCCAGCCTGGACAGATGGTACATATCGTCCGGGGTAAGCTTCGCCTCCATCGGGAATACCTGTTTGTCCAGCCAGTCCATAAGGGGCATGTCATCTGCGTACGACCTGAGGAACGTCATGGCGGAATGTGTATGGGCATTCTTAAAGCCCGGCATCACCACATTGCCTTTTACATCGATCTCCCTGTCCCACACAGTCTCTGTATCTTTCCGGGGGCCCATATAAGCGATATGGCTGCCTTCCACCCATACTTCTCCCTCTTCTATGCCGCTTCCCTCCCGCATGGAAAGGATTCTGGCATTGTAAAGTCTTATATTCATGATATGTCACCCTCGTCCAGCCTGTTGACTATGGCAGTCAGCAGGGAACGGAACCGTCCGCTCACGACATCTTCCACCTGGTTGACGTCTTCCGTCACATCGTGGTCCAGTACCCTGTCCGCACTCAGATTCGTCGCAAGGGACAGGCAGAGGACGTCCATCCTGCAGTGGGCGGCCGTTATCGCCTCCGGGACAGTGGACATGCCTACCATATCCGCCCCGAGGAGGCGCATGGCCCGGATTTCTGCCGGCGTCTCGAACTGCGGTCCGGGCGCGAAAAAGTAGGTGCCCTCCTGAAGGGAGAATCCAAGCTCTACAGCCGTTTCTCTCGCCAGCTTGCGCAGCGAAGGCGTATATACGTCGTTCATGCTGAAGAACCGCTCGCCGAATTCCGGGATGTTTTCCCCACGCTGCGGGGATACCCCGCACAGGTTGATGTGATCCTTGATGACACAGATATCACCAGTCTCAAAGTTGAGATTGACGGCGCCTGCCGCATTCGTAAGAATCAAGGTGCGGATGCCGAGAAGCTTGAATACGTAGACTGGCATCCTGAGTTGTTCAAAGCTGTACCCTTCATAATGGTGGAATCTCCCCGCCATGCACAGCACCCGTCGGTTCCCGAGCTTGCCGCACACGAGCTTGCCGGCATGGCCCGGTGCTGTAGAGACAGGGAAATCCGGGATATCTTTATAGAATATCTCTGTCTTATCCGTAATCTCATGTTCAATCTCACCGAGGCAGGTGCCGAGAACGACACCGGTACTTGGCGGCGTCCCAATCCGTTCTCTTATATAATCTGCACTCTTCCTGTAGCATTCATAGTCAGCTCTTTCCTTCATCTTCTTATCTCCTCCTGCTTGAACAATTTTCTTATCGTTTCCTCATACGGCGGCCTCAGTATGCCTTTTTCTGTCACGATTCCGGTTATGAGGCTGTGGTCTGTCACGTCAAATGCCGGGTTATAGCACTTCACGCCTTCCGGAGCCATCGGTTGCTTATAATATTTCTTCTTTATCTCTTCATCATCCCTCAGTTCAATCTCTATCTCATCGCCTGTATGGCAGTCTGTATCTATCGTGGATGTCGGCCCTAGCACATAGAACGGGATGCCGTAATAGTTCGCCAGAACCGCGACGCCGTTCGTTCCAATCTTGTTCGCCGTATCTCCGTTGCCAGCTACACGGTCGCAGCCAACGAAGCATGCCTGAACCCATCCCTTTTTCATGACGGTGGCAGCCATATTGTCGCAGATAAGCGTCACATCGATTCCAGCCTGCAGCAGCTCATAGGACGTAAGCCTGGCACCCTGGAGCAGAGGCCTCGTCTCATCTGCGTATACTTTGAACTTCATGCCGCGTTCTGCCCCGAGCATGAGCGGGCCGAGCGCCGTACCATAACGGGAAGTTGCAAGCGGCCCTGCGTTGCAGTGGGTGAGGATGCCGTCGCCTTCCCGGATAAGGGTCAGGCCATATTCTGAAATGGCCCTGCACATAGCGATGTCTTCTTCCTGTATGTTCCGGCATTCCCGGCCAAGCACGGCAATCACTCCGCCGCGGCCCTTCTGCATATGTGCCCTGGCCGTCTTAAGCATCCTTCGGATGGCCCAGCTTAAGTTAACTGCTGTCGGCCTGGAGGAATCGAGGTAGTCCCCGTAAGCCGTAAGCTCTCTCATAAAGGTATCCATATCCTCTGTCTCTATCTGCCGGGCCAGGCAGTACATGCAGCAGGCCGCGCAGATCCCTATGGCCGGCGCGCCGCGTACCTTCAGATTCCGTATGGCCTCATACATCTCCCCCGGTGTTTCGAGCTCCAGCTGAATCTTCCTTGCCGGAAGTTCGGTCTGGTCTATGATGACGACTTTTTTCCCGTCGCTGCTCAGCCCTACATTTTCAGCCTCGCCATGCCTTTTTGCTTTTGTCCCGTCCATGATGGCTTCCACCTCCTAACTGTATTTTCAAGGTTTTTGCCTGAAATGTCAACCCATAGCTTTAGCCTTGCTATTTCCTTCCATATTTGATAATATAAGCAATGGAACGTCCGTGTATACTGGCGTTGTGCAGCTTAATCAACAGCACCTGGCCTTCCCATGCAGAAATGATATGCATTGTCTACGTATTGCATTTCCTGCGGGCGCGGAAGGTGCACATTGAAATCAGATAAAAGATAAGGAGATAGATAGTATGATAAGCACAAGCAACATAACACTCCGGGTCGGAAAGAAGGCTTTGTTCGAAGATGTCAACATCAAGTTTACAGAGGGTAACTGCTACGGCCTGATTGGTGCCAACGGAGCAGGAAAATCCACTTTCCTGAGAATACTTTCCGGGCAGTTGGAGCCTTCTAAGGGAGAGGTCATCATCACTCCCGGGGAGCGTCTTTCTTTTCTGCAGCAGGACCACTTCCAATACGATGAATATAAGGTCCTGGATACCGTCATGATGGGAAACGCCAGGCTGTATGAGATTATGAAGGAGAAGGAGGTCATCTACGCCAAGGAAGACTTTACAGACGAAGACGGAATCAAGGCCAGCGAACTCGAGGGGGAATTTGCAGCCATGAACGGCTGGGAGGCGGAATCTGACGCCGCAACCTTGCTGAACGGCCTTGGCATCGACGCAGAGCTGCATGATAAGGCAATGAAGGACCTGAACGGGCCGGAGAAGGTAAAAGTCCTCCTCGCCCAGGCATTATTCGGCAACCCGGACATCCTTCTGCTCGACGAGCCGACCAACCATCTGGATCTGGATGCTATCGCATGGCTGGAGGAGTTTCTCATCAATTTTGACAATACGGTTATCGTCGTGTCCCATGACCGCTATTTCCTGAATAAGGTATGTACACAGATTGCAGACATAGATTATGGCAAGATCAAGCTATACGCCGGCAACTACGACTTCTGGTACGAGTCCAGCCAGCTGCTCATCCGTCAGATGAAAGAAGCGAACAAGAAGAAGGAGGAGAAGATCAAGGAGCTGCAGGAATTTATCTCCCGGTTCAGCGCCAATGCCTCCAAATCCAAGCAGGCCACTTCTAGAAAACGTGCGCTGGAGAAGATCGAGCTGGACGATATCCAGCCGTCCAGCCGCAAGTACCCGTACATCGACTTCCGCCCGAACCGTGAGATCGGCAATGAAGTGCTGACTGTCGAAGGCCTGAGCAAGACGATAGACGGGGAAAAGATACTGGATGACATAACATTTACCCTGAACCACGATGACAAGGTAGCTTTTGTCGGCGGCAACGAGCTTGCTAAGACGACACTCTTCCAGATTCTCACCGGCGAGATGGAGCCGGACGAGGGAACTTACAAATGGGGCGTCACGACATCCCAGGCCTATTTCCCTCTGGACAGTGGAAGCGAGTTTGACAACGAGTATACTATCGTGGAATGGCTGACCCAGTATTCCGATGAAAAAGACGTCACATACGTGCGCGGATTCCTCGGGCGTATGCTTTTCTCCGGCGAGGACGGCGTCAAGAAGGTGAAGGTCCTGTCCGGAGGTGAGAAGGTCCGCTGCCTGCTGTCCAAGATGATGATATCAGGCGCTAACGTCCTCCTTCTGGACGAGCCCACCAACCATCTGGACATGGAGTCCATCACGGCGCTCAACAACGGGCTTGTCAAATTTCCCGGCGTCCTGCTGTTCAGTTCACGCGACCATCAGATCGTCCAGACGACCGCAAACCGTATCATGGAAATCGTACCAGGCGGAAAACTCATCGATAAGATAACGACATACGATGAGTACCTGGAGAGCGACGAGATGGCAAGAAAGAGACAGACCTACTCCATACAGAGCGAAGAAGATGACTAAATTTCGAAAGGGGTCAGACCCCTGCCGCGGCAGGGGTCTGACCCCTTTGCAAATTCCTTGAATTATCTGACTCTTTTCTTTATTTTTCTATTTATTCTTTTATATCCCTTTACATAAAAATATGCTTGCAAACTTTTTACGCATGCTATATAATCAGTTTATATAAATAATTTATATAACTCATTTATTAGTGAAAGGGAGTATTATACATATGCCAAGACAAAGACTTACGAAAGACATGGTTGTCAAAGCAGCTTTTGGCCTGGCCCGGGAAGGCGGTCTTGAGAACGTGACGGTAAAAGGGATTTCCCAGAAGCTTGATTGTTCTGTGCAGCCTGTCTATTGCTATTGCCGCAATATGAGCGGCCTGAAGCAGGATGTCATCGATTATACAGGCAGCTATCTCCAGAGCTTCATCAGCGAACGTCTGGACAAGGATGACCTGTTCCAGAGCATAGGGATGGCCCACGCACAATTTGCGAAGGCGGAGCCCCACCTGTACCGGCTGTATTTTTTGCGTAAAAGGGGAGACATCCACTCTTTTGAAGATATATATAAGAAAGAAACCAATCCACAGATTGCAGAATTTATCGCCCGGCAGCATGGCATCTCTATAGAAAGGGCCCGGGAGCTTCATCTAAATATGCTCATTTACAATACCGGCATATCGTTTATCCTTACTGTCCTTGGCAGCGATACCGATATCGGACGCGTTCACGATCTGCTCACCCAGGCAAAGGATATATTTACCCATTCCATAATAGCTGACAGCAAACAGGAGGAACCTAATGAAGACACTCGTACTCTATAATTCAAAGACAGGATTTACAAAAAGATATGCCGAATGGCTCGGGGAAATGACCGGCTGTACCGTAATGCCATTTCAAAAGGCCGTATCCTTGGACCTCGCGCCGTATGGCACCGTCATCTTCGCCTCCTGGTTCCATGCAGGGATGATACAAAAGCTTGGTTCATTCAAAAAAATGAATCTGAACGGCAAGAACAGGATTGTCATGGTAACAGGAAGCACTCCGCCCGGTCTCGCAGAGACTGATACGGCCATCCAGAATAATTTTAAAAACGACGGCGAAAAATACAAGGTATTTTATCTGCCCGGGGGCCTAAGTTATGAAAAAATGGGAATCGGTGACAAGATAATGATGGCTGGATTCCGTAAGATTATCAAAAAAGCAAACGGAGAAGATAGCGAGATGTACAAAAGGATATCACATTCTTATGACAATACCTCGAAAGAATACTTACAGCCACTAGTAAGTTATCTGAATAATCTTTGAATTTGCAAAGGGGTCAGACCCCTGCCGCGGCAGGGGTCTGACCCCTTTCAAAATTATCGTATTTTTTCTGGAAATCCGACTTTTTTCTGTACTTTTCTCAATGTCTTATTGGCAAAATACTGTGCTTTTTCTGCATTTGCTTTTATCACGCCGTCAATATAGGATTTGTCTTTTTCCAGTCTGGCCACTTCATCCTGCAACGGCTTCAGGACAGATACCGCTGCTTCACCGACTGCCATCTTGAAGTCTCCGTATCCTTTGCCGTCAAATTCGGCAACGACTTCTTCCGGTGATTTCCCGGTACAGGCACTATATATGTCGATAAGGTTCTTGACTCCAGGCTGTTCATCCCGGTACAAGATTTGGGCTTCCGAATCTGTCACCGCCCGTTTGCACTTTCTCATTACCGTATCCGGGTCGTCCATCAGGTAGATGCTGGCGTTTGGGTTCTCATCGGACTTGGACATCTTTTTCGCCGGGTCCTGCAGGCTCATGATCTTGGCCCCTACCTTTCCGATATATGGCTCCGGCACGGTGAATACATCGCCGTATATATTATTGAACCGCTCCGCGATGTCTCTTGTGAGTTCCAGATGCTGCATCTGGTCAATGCCTACAGGTACGACATCCGCTTGATAGAGCAGGATATCCGCTGCCATCAGGACCGGGTAGGTAAACAGCCCCGCATTGATATTGTCTGCGTGCTTTGCTGACTTGTCCTTAAACTGCGTCATCCGGTTCAGCTCTCCCATATACGTAAAGCAGTTCAATATCCACGTAAGCTCCGCATGTCCGGATACATGCGACTGGTAATAGATACAGTTCTTCTCCGGGTCAAGTCCCGCAGCGATATAAAGCGTAAGCAGTGCCCTCGCACGCTTCCTGAGCACCGCCGGCTCCTGCCGCACGGTGATGGAGTGCATGTCTACCACGCTGTAGAAGCACTCATATTCATCACTCAGAGTCACCCAGTTCTTCAGCGCTCCCAGGTAGTTGCCGAGCGTCAGGTTCCCCGTCGCCTGCATGCCGCTGAATAACACCTTCTTGTCATTGATCATCTCTCTAATCCTCCCTGTCTATTCTTCCCATGGTGCCACTTCATCCTCATAATACACCACATTCTCCGATATGATATGTGCCCTGCCGCGGGACACTTCCACTTCCGTGACCGCACAGTTCTTATGGACCCCTGCGCCCCAGTATTCGCCCACGGGCCTGCCTTTTATATTATTCAGGATCCCCGCAAGCGCGGCGCCGTGTGTCGTTACCAGAACGACGCTCTCCTCAAGCTCATCCTTCTGGAACAGTTCTGCCAGGAATTCGCCGGTCCGTCTCTTCACATCCGCAAATCCCTCGCCCCCTGCCGGTACCACGTAATGTTCCGGGTCATCGAAAAAAAGCCGGAACTCCTCCGGAAGCTCCCATCCCTTTTTTGAGCAGCACTTGCCCTCGTACTCCCCGAAAGCCATTTCTTCGATACGTTTCTCTTCCATGACCGGAACTCTTCTGTCCCCGAGTATGATCCGTGCCGTCTCTGCCGCCCTCCAAAGGGGGCTTGTATAACATATGTCAAAGGGGACATCCGCGAGCCCTTTTGCGGTCTCTTCCGCCAGATGCCTGCCGAAATCATTCAAGGGAATGTCTACCTGTCCCTGGATGCGCCTTGCCTTGTTCCAGTCTGTCTCCCCATGTCTTACAAAATATATCTTCATCTCTACTGCCTCCTGCCTTCCCCGGGCTGCCGGAACCCGCATATACGGCCTGCCGGGGCTACTTTGATAGTATAGCACATCTCCTGCCATTTTTCATAGAAAAATACAAAGAAAAGTGCTATAATACGCGTAGCGCCGTATGCTGACCCAAACACGTCCGCAAGCCGGCGTAAGTACAAGCAAAAAGGAGCATTGACATGGAAAAGATTACAAGCTTTACAATAGACCATACGAGACTGGTTCCCGGAGTATATGTGTCGAGAAAGGACAGCCCGGGCGGACAGACGATTACGACCTTTGACCTGCGTATGACAAGGCCGAACTATGAACCCGTCATGAACACGGCAGAAATGCATACGATCGAGCACCTCGCCGCCACCTTCCTGCGCAACCATCCAGAATACGGAAACCGTACGCTTTACTTTGGACCGATGGGCTGCCGCACCGGTTTCTATCTCCTTCTTTCGGGAGACTATGAATCCCGTGACATTGTCCCACTCATGAAAGAATTGTTCTCTTTCATCGCCGGATTTGAAAACACTGTCCCGGGCGCATCTGCAAAAGACTGCGGAAATTATCTGGATATGAATCTACCGATGGCAAAACATCTCGCCGCCAGATATGTGGAAGAAGTGCTTGCTGACATAACGGACCGGCAGCTCATCTATCCAGAATAGTACGTCTGCCAGATTTCCCTATTTTAAGATGTACCATCCCTCTTCCTTTATAAAACCGTACTTTTCATATACCGGCCTGCCGGGCTCCGAGGCCAGAAGCCGCACTTCTCCTGCCCCCGCTTTCCTGGCCTCCTCTATAAGCATATCCATAATCTCAAATGCCAGTCCCCGCCTGCGGTAGTCCGGGCTCGTATACATATTCGCAATATAAGCCACTTTACCGGAGGGATTGGAAAAGCCGGGCGGATAGTCATAGAAGAGGACTGCCCCGGTCGCGGCCGCTTTGCCGTCCTCTTCTGCCAATATCTGTATGATTCTGTTATCCGCAAATACCTTTTCAAAAAATGCTTTCAAGTTCTTCCTGATCTCCACCTCTTCGTGTGCCTGCTCATGGATGAGCTGCACACGCCTGAGTTCAATTATCAGATCAATGTCCTCTGCCGTCGCCTTTCTGTACTCCATCCTTCTCCTCTTTCTATATCTTTAGTTGCGCCACGGCACATTTCTTTCTATAATGAATATATATCATACAAAGGAGAATGCTATGGCCCTTTCATATGTCAAACGTTTCATCCGCCTGCTGGCGGGATTATTTCTCTTCGCACTTGGAACTTGCTTCATCGTCCAGGCAGACATCGGCTTGGCGCCATGGGATGCTTTCAGCATGGGGCTTTCCCTTGCCACAGGCCTGTCATTCGGCGATATTGTAATCGTCACCGGCATCCTCATCCTCATCGTCGATTATGCGATGCACGAGCAGCTTGGCTTCGGAACCATACTGAATGCCCTTCTCATAGGAAAATTTATAGACCTGATACAGTGGGGCCGTATTGTTCCCAAGATGGAACACTACGCCAGCGGCATCGTAATGCTGCTGGCCGGTGAAATTATCCTGTGCCTCGCCACTTTCCTGTACGTCGGAGCGGGCCTCGGCTGCGGCCCGAGAGATGCCCTTATGGTCGCTCTCGGCAAACGCTTTCCGAAAAGGCCAATCGGCCTGATCCGCGGCATCATAGAGGGCTCCGTGCTTCTGGCCGGATGGCTGCTCGGTGCTAAGATTGGTATCGGTACCGTCATTGCCGTGTTTGGAATCGGCTTTATCCTCCAGTATACGTTCAAGCTCCTGCGCTTTGATGTGACCGCAGTGCACCACGAAAGCCTGCTGGATACGCTGAAAATCTGGCAGGGCAAAAAAGGCAGAGCTGATTAAAGCTCCGCCGCCCGCCGGAGCGTATCTCCAAAGAGCCGATAGCCGCTCCAGTCGTTAAGCCGTTCGGCTCCAATCGACAGGTAGAACTCTATGCTTGGCTCATTCCAGTCCAGGCATGACCATTCAAGCCTTCCGCAGCCTTGCGTCACGGCAATTCTTGCAAGCTGCGCAAGCAGCGCCTTGCCGTACCCTCTGCCCCGCTTGTCTTCCAGGACGAACAAGTCCTCCAGATATATGCCCGCTCTGCCGAGAAACGTGGAGAAGTTGTGGAAATATAAGGCAAATCCGACTTCCTGCCCCTCTGCCACTGCAAAGAGGACTTCCGCCTTCCCCTTGTCAAATATCCATTCCTTGAGCAGCTCTTCTGTAGCCACTACCTCCTCCGTCATATGTTCATAATCTGCCAGCTTCTTTATGAACTTAAGTATAAGTCCTGCATCTTCTCTTCCGGCAGCCCGGAAGGTTACGTCCACCTCTTCCATCTCGTTTCCTCCTGTACTTATTCTATACTATCCTGCCGGCTCATATCGGTCATAAGGGAAAGTCATATCCTGCTGCCGGCCCTGCGCCCAAGCCACACGCCGAGCACGCAGCCGGCGACGCTGAGCATCACGTACAGCACTGCATACATACGGTGGCCCCGTTCCATAAGCGTAAGGGCTTCCAGGGAAAATGTGGAAAATGTAGTAAATCCTCCACACACACCTGTCTTCAGGAACAGCAGGGTATTCGGCTTTACCCCACCCCTGCCCTCTGCAATTCCTGTCACCACTCCGATAAGCAGAGCTCCTGCAAGGTTCGTGGCAAGGGTAAGGAGAGGGAACGCTCCCTTCCACGGTATAAGGCTGAGCGCATACCGGCACATGGCTCCAAGAGCCCCTCCAAGCCCGACGGCTATCAGTCTGATCATCTCTGCCTCCTCAAAATCTCTTCCAGAATTCCTCTGTCTAAATCTTCAGTACGGATTACCGGTTCCGGCTCATCACGATGCCTGCCAAGCATTTTCTCCATCCAGATCATATCGTACCATTTTCCCTGCTTGAAGCCACATTTCGTAAAATGTCCCACCGTCCTATAGCCGAGCCGCTCATGGAACCTGATGCTGTCCGGGTTCGGATAGGCGATGCATGCATTCAGGTTAAGGACATTCTGGCGCTGCAAGATCTCTTCCAGCGTCTCATAAAGCTTTCTGCCAATCCCCTCCGACCTCCGTTCTGCCTTCACATACACGGTCGTCTCCACCGCCCAGTCATAGGCGGCCCTGTCCTTAAAAGGAGACACATATGCATATCCCGTTATCTCGCAACCATCTTCCGCCAGAAGATAGGGATATCTTTCCTTCACTCTGCCCATGCGTTTCGTAAACTCATTTAAACACGGTACTTCATATTCAAATGTCACTGCCGTATGCTCTACATAATACGCATATATCTGAAGCAGCAAAAGTGCATCTTTTTCTTCTGCCATCCTAATGGTCATCATCTGTACCTCTTCTTCTTTTCTCCCACGCCTGACAGCTTAAGGATGCCATAAAAGACAGATAGCACCGCACCAGCAGCCAGGATCCATTTCCCGTAACCTGCCATCGTGTCTGCCGACACTGTCATCCCGCTCCACTCCATCTCTCTGCCCAGTTCTTCGGCCGCTGCCGCCAGCACCGCCGGAAAGGCATAACCCGCCGCGCCTCCGGCCACGATGCCGCAAAGGCCCAGATGGAAAAGAAAACGCCCCTTCGCAAAGCGCAGCAGTACGATACCAAATGCACAGATACAGGCGATTGCAGCTGCCGCCGCCCTTGCCGCCCCAGATGTCATAACCGCGTACAGCTTAGCCGCCTGCTTCTGCTGTCCTGTCATATGAGACAACGCCTCGTCCGCCGCCAAGCCAAGTTCGCTCTCCAGCCGGCTGCCGGCCGATTCGGCCGCACTTTTCAGGACAGCCCTGTGCAGACTGTCAAGTTCCGTGCCGAAAGCGTCTTCCACGGCATCTATATTATCGTCTACTGCTTTTTCCATATACGATGACACGTCAGGAGACGAAAACGGCGTCCCGTCCGCCGCCGCATACGCCAAGGCATCCATATAGTCCCCGACCAGCGCCCGCAGGTTTTCATCCTGGCTTATCCTGTCGGCGGCATCTTCTATCTGTCCTTGCGTTATGCCCGGAAAGACGGAACGGACGCCATCCCCTATCGTAGAGTCGACGGCTTTCTTGACAAGCGCATCTGTCGCTATCTCTGCACAGATATCCTTCACGGACATGCCGGCCAGGATAAATACAGCCGCCAGCACCAGTGCGATATCCAATATAACGCTGATTCCCCTTTTCATATCCTGCTCCCCTTATCCCCCTTATTCTTATATCACCTTAATCTGGCATACCTTCATCGCCTCCAGAGCCTGGCGATGGCTCTCTGGCGTCACACCCGCGCAGCACGCCGCATCAACGATAATCTCCGTCTCTGGAAGAAATGCTTTGACTATCATTGCATTTGAGATGACGCATATGTCTGTACATAAACCGACAAAAGTAACGGATTCCACCTTTTCCCCGTTGTCATAATCTTTGAGCATCCGTCCAAGCTCCACGCTTCCAAAGGCAGGCTTGTCAATCGGAACCTCGTTGCACAGCGCCTTTATCTGCGGACAAAGCTCCCATCCTTCTGTCCCCCTGATGCAATGGGGCACAGGCAGCTTCTTCCCCTCCTGCGTCTCCATGTAATCGCTTTCATGCGTATCCTGCGTATAGAGTACCCGGCCGTCAAAGCTCCGTATCCTCTCCGCCACCGCCGGGACGATACCCACGGCCTCCTTTGTTCCAAGCGCACCATCTACAAAATCGTTCTGCATATCCACTACAACAAGTATCTTCATAACCGCATCTCCTTTTCACGCCTGTATCCATCATCTTTTTCATAATATCATATCCTGCCTTCAACTTCCAGATGGCAGCATGAAAAAGAAAGCAGGAGAAGATGTCATGTGATATCTCCACCCGCTTTCGGCCTGACGCCCCGCTTCAGCAATCCTTTAAAAGTTAAACTCCTCTTCCCATGCAAAATCTGCCGACGCTTCTATGCTTTTGGGCCAATGGCCGCACCAGCCCGGAACTCCCGGCTCTTCCACCCTGTCAAGGCTCGGTGTGTACGGCTTTATGTCAAGCACCGGGCTTGCGTCATTCGCATCCGTGTACGCAATCTGCACAATACCGTTTTCATAGTCTATGCCTATGACCTCAGACGTGGTCAGAGCTATAGGATTGGGACGTATCGGCGACCTGGTCGCAAAGACCCCCATCTCATCAGGCGCTTGCTTATACGGCTGTTCTGCCGTAATGACCGCTCTTGCCTCATCATTGTCAAAGTCGCTGAACCACCAGATGACATTCACATGACTGAATCCCTCCAGAGCAGTGAGCGCCTGGACATACTCCTTCTGAAGCTCAATAAATGCCCCTTCTCCATTGCTTCTGATTTTCCCGACAGGGTGCACTTCAAATACTTCCATAATTGTCCCTCCATATATATTTATTTGCTGTACGCTTATTCTGCACCCTGACACCGTGTGAGAGTCAAGCATTTTATCATATGGAGACCCACATCGCCCACACGCCAGGAGCAGATGGAGGGAAGACCTGTCATCTGCCGCGTCGTTCTGTCGGAATCTGTATCTCAGTAAGATAATTTTCTTCCGACTCTTCATCCCACGGTCCACGGTGCACAATCTGGCGGCTTTGTCCTGTCATCTTGAATGCGCTGTTCTCCTGCAGCCATCGCGCCAAATCAAGATAGGCTCCCGCAATGTTGGAAAATGGACCGTACACCATCGTACATGCCATGAAAGGCACTGCCTCCACTGTCCTGTACACATATGCACCACTGCTTTCCACGGGCTTATCCACATATGTGCAGATTTCCACATCCACATCATTTTCCTTATATTCCAGATCGTGGTAGATGGAAAATGTCTGTCCCGACACGGCAATCTTGTTCCGTGCGGCAAAGGAAGCAAGCTCTTCCCACAGCTCACCCTCTGCATAGTAGGTCGGTATAACCTTTCGAAGGGAGAGCACCTGGCACGAAGGAATGGATTTGATCGACACGTTGTAGTGCATCTTACCGCCATGTAAAAGTTCCCTTCTTGCCAGTGTTATCTTCTCGAGCTTCTTGTGTTCCTCTGCGATTCTGTCCGTAATCTCATCGTACTTTTTATCAAGCTGCTCTATGATAGACGCGTCCCTACCGCTTTCTATGGCCGTCAGAATTTCCGCAATCCCGAATCCGCTGTCCCGCAGGTATATGATCTTGTTGAGAACAGGTATCTGAGCAGCGGAATACATGCGGTATCCGGTAAATGGATCCGTCCTCTCCGGCTTTAACAGCCCTGTTTCATCGTAATACCGCAGCATCCTGACCGACACCTGTGTAAGTTTGGAAAATTCGCCGATTCTGAACATCTGATTCCTTCCTAATAGAGATAGCAGAACGAAGTTTCCTGTATTATAGGAAAAGACGGCATGTCCTACGTGGGCTATGCCGTCTTGTATATCGTCTCTGCCAGATTGTAAGCTAAAAAAGAGCACTCCTGCACCGGCAATCTCCCGTGCGGACTTTCATTATGCTACCTTGCTCTTAGCAAGCTCTGCAAGCGTTGCAAAGCCGGCCGCATCATTCACTGCCATTTCTGCCAGCATCTTTCTGTTCACGTCAATGTCAGCCAGCTTCAGGCCATGCATAAATTTGCTGTAGGATAAACCGTTCAGTCTTGCTGCCGCATTGATACGTGCAATCCAGAGCTGACGCATCTGACGCTTGCGCTGTTTTCTTCCTGCGTATGCAGATGTAAGGGCTCTCATAACAGACTGCTTTGCAACTCTGTACTGCTTAGAACGGGCTCCTCTATATCCCTTTGCCAGTTTTAATGTTCTATTGTGTTTCTTCTTAGCGTTCATTCCGCCTTTAATTCTTGCCATCTCTTATATCCTCCTTCAATACATTCCTTATCTTACAGATATGGTAATACTTTCTTCATATTCTTAACGTTGGTTGCATCTGTAACAGTCGGCTTTCTAAGATTTCTCTTTCTCTTTGCAGATTTCTTAGTCAAGATATGGCTCTTATAAGCTTTGTTTCTTACTAACTTTCCTGTACCTGTTTTTTTGAAGCGCTTTGCAGCTGCTCTATTTGTTTTAATTTTTGGCATGATAATATTCCTCCTTAAAGTTTAAATTTGTATTTTTAACGTTTTTCAGTTAAAACCATGCTCATACTCCTGCCTTCCATCTTGGCCGGCTTTTCTATCGTAGCCACATCTTCAAGCAGCTTCGCAAAATCATCCAGTATATGTCTGCTCTGCTGAACATGTGCCATTTCCCTTCCTCTGAAACGCAGGGTTATCTTAACCTTGTTGCCCTTGCTGATAAACTTCTTGGCATTGTTGACCTTCGTATTGAGGTCGTTCGTATCAATGTTTGGAGAAAGTCGCACTTCCTTCAATTCAACGGTCTTCTGCTTCTTCTTCGCTTCTTTTTCTTTCCTTGCCAGTTCATATTTGTATTTGCCGTAGTCGATAATCTTACAAACCGGCGGCTGAGCCTTTGGCGCAATCTTTACGAGGTCAAGTTCCGCCTCCGCTGCAAGCTTCATCGCATCCCTGGATGACATGACGCCCAGCTGCTCTCCGTCTTCGCCAATCACGCGTACTTCCTTGTCTCTGATTTGCCCGTTAATCATTAAATCGCTAATAGTAGTGCACCTCCATCATAAAATAAACATTAAAATAAGTGAACAGTCCACAGACTATCCACTACTATCACTGCATACGACGACCATATAAGTCCATATGGCTCATTCATATTCGATATCAGACCGATAGTCACTCTATTGTGCTATGGTGAGAGTGGATACTCTGCTTTATTTTTTGCTTCATGCAAGGTATAATCTAACACAATTGCGCAAGGATGTCAACTCTTTTCATATTTCTTCTTGAAAACAGTGTCTATTCATGTAATAATAGAGCATAATCTATTTTAGAAAAGAAACTTATTATGGAATGTTGAGAGACATGAGGAGGTTTTTATGCAACAAAAGAGAAGTAATTTTTCCAGCAAACTGGGGTTTGTGCTGGCTGCTTCTGGTTCTGCCGTAGGACTTGGGAACATATGGCGGTTTCCATATCTTGCAGCAAAGTACGGCGGAGGCACTTTTTTACTTATTTATCTGATACTTGCGGTCACATTCGGCTTTTCTCTCATGATTGCCGAAATAGCCATCGGAAGAAAGACCGGCTTAAGTGCCATCGGCGCGTTTAAAAAGCTGGACAAGCGGTTTGGATTCCTTGGAGTCCTGGCATCTTTCGTACCGATTATCATCTTCCCTTATTATTCCGTCATCGGAGGATGGGTCGTCAAATACTTTACTGTATTTATAAGCGGCGGCGCTTCTGCCTCTGCTGCAGACGACTACTTTTCCACATTCATCGGAGGCACCTTCGAACCGCTTGGCTGGTTCTTCCTCTTCCTCGCCGTCACAGCGGTTATCGTCTTATGCGGCGTAGAGAAAGGTATCGAAAAAGTCAGCAAGATCATGATGCCTATACTTGTCGTGCTGACGCTGGTTATCTCTGTATATGGGCTGACACGGGAAGGCGCCATGGAAGGTCTTGTATATTATATCAAGCCGCATATGTCAGACGTATCGGCCAAAACTATTCTTGCCGCCATGGGTCAGCTCTTCTACTCCATGTCGCTTGCTATGGGTATCATGGTAACATATGGCTCTTATATGAAGAAAGACAATCATCTGGAAAGCTCTGTCCGCCAGATAGAATTATTTGACACCGGAATCGCTTTTCTGGCAGGACTCATGATTATCCCTGCCGTTTTCGCCTTCTCCGGAGGAGACCAGAGTGCCCTCAGCGCAGGACCCGGACTTATGTTCATCACGCTTCCGAAAGTATTTGCGAGCATGAAGCTCGGCGGGGCAATCGGGACGATATTCTTCCTGCTCGTATTCTTTGCCGCGCTCACTTCTGCTATCTCGCTTATGGAGACTATCGTGTCCATCTTCCGGGATAAGTTCAACTGGAGCAGAAAAGGAGCCTGTATCTTCGTCGCAGTGCTGGCACTCATCATGGGCACGCCGTCTTCACTCGGTTTCGGGCCGCTCAGCTTCATCAGCTGGATGGGCATGTCCGTACTTGACATTATGGACTTTTTCAGCAACAGCGTACTCATGCCGATTGTAGCATTCTTCACCTGTATCTTTGTCGGTTTCTTTATCAAGACAAAGTCCATCTCCGATGAAGTACGGATAACAGACGGCAAGTTCAAAGCAGAAAAGCTGTTCACTGTCATGATAAAATGGGTTGCTCCAATCTTCCTGCTTCTCATACTGCTCAGTTCCGTGGGCGGCGCACTTGGAATCGATTTCCTGCAGGCGCTGAGCGTTTAAATAGGGGTTTAGTAAGCCAGACCGCCGATGGAGAGGCAGGGGGCATCTACTTTACTGGCACGAACGAAGGCGGCTGTGTAGCGCTGTCGGCTGATAGCAGTGCTTTGGTTCTGTCAGCATAGCGATAAAACTGATAAATTTGGAAACTTTGGTGAAAATAATCGTAACAAAGAAGAGCCGGAATCAGGTACGGGGATGTTATGTTATGTAATATAACATCCTCCGCCTGATTCCGGCTCTTCTTGCAGTAACGGCGTGCTCGCCTCCGCCCTCGCCCTTGTTAAGTGAAGTAGATAGCGGGCGGGGTGCCGGGTGGGAGATGCGCAGGGTTAGGGCTACGTGAAATAGTCGGAGCCTCGTACGCATCGGAGCAGATGCCACCCGGCTCCCTGTCCGCAGCCACTTTACTTTATCCCCCACTTCACTTCACAATCCAGCATTGCATGTCCTGCGCCCCTGCGTATTTTTCCATATACCCTCTTCCATACTCCAGAGCTTTCTCCAGGTCCTTGTTATCTGAAAAAGAATATATGAGGGTGAGGACTTCTTTTGCATCCTCTGTTATCATCGCCCGTTCGGAGTCGCTCGTGGAGCTGCCGATGGCACCTTCCCCGTCAGCAAGTACGGGCAGATGCTCTATATTGATATCTTCCTTTCCTATCCCTTTGTACGTCTCGCCGTCCCTGCCGATACGCAGTACAAGTTCTTCCCCGATATTGGCCGTGTCGTAGGATCCGACAGAAAAGCCGGACTCGATAGATATGAGGTTGTTGACGTCCACTACCGTATTTACTTCATATAGCCCCTTTCCCTGTCCTATCCTCCGGATCAGCGCCTCTGAAGATACCCGGTATCTGCTCGGATCCTTGCCAAATGCCTTGTAGGCCAGACGGGATTCCCTGATATTCGGAATATCGTTTACTCCAAAGTCGAATATCTTGTCTTTTGTCTTTTTGAATATATCCTTTTTCAGATACGACCACATTTCGTCATTTTTCTTAGCTACTTTCACCTTATACTGCATACAGCCGATTCTGACGGCCGGCCACAGTTCTTTCATCCCGGTATCAATCTCCAGCTTCTTCATCCTCAACCACCTTTTCCTTCTTTAGCCCCGCCTGATATGGCGGAACACTTTCTGCATCGTAATGAATGGGGCAGACGCTTCCGGCGCTGAAGCACTGGAAGCGTCTGCCCCTCATTCTTACGTTATATTTACACGATTCTGCCTATCTCTTGTTCCCCATATTGAACACCGCCAGGACCCCGGGGCCTGTGTGGCTACCGATTACCGTACCGATATTGTTGATCAGGATATTGTCCACACCCATCTTCTCGCGCACAAGAGATGCTACATATTCCGCCTCTTCGATACAGTCGCCATGTGTAATCATGATAATATCATTGTCCCATCCTTTTGACTGTTCTACAGCCATGTCCACAATCTTGTTCAGAGATTTCTTACGGCCTCTTTCCTTCCCGACTACCTGCAGCGTTCCGCTGTTGTCCACATGGATAATCGGCTTTATCTTTACCATCGTGCCGACAACCGCAGTCGCTTTGGAGACACGTCCGCCCCTGTGCAGATGGTTCAAATCGTCCACCGTCACATTGTGGCATACATGGAGCTTGTTATCTTCTACCCACTGTGCCGCCTCATCGATGGTTTTTCCTGCCTCTTTGAGCTGAAGCACCTTATATAACAGCAGGCCTTCTCCTAGACACGCGCACAGTGTATCTATGGCAATCACCTTCGCTTCCGGATACTCTTCCGCCAGTTCGGCAGCCGCTATCTGCATACTGTTGCATGTGCCGCTCAAGCCGGACGAAAATCCGAGATGAAGCACATCTTTTCCTTCTTTTATAATAGGCTCCAGCGCTTCTTTCGCCTCCTCAGGATTCACCTGTGAAGTCACTGACATTTTACCTTCCCGCAGCTTGTCAAAAAATTCTTTGGAAGTCAGTCCTTCCATATCGGGGTAGGTCTCGCCGTCAATCGTATAATGAAGCGGTATCACCGGTACATTTCGCTCCTGCAGCCATTCCTTCGGCAAATCAACCGTGCTGTTTACAGTTATCACATAATCTCTCATACCCTAGTCCTCCTTCTCCTTGCCTGCACTCATCATACCACTTTTTCCCATGTTACGCAAAACGTTTTTAAATGTAAAGGTAAACAATACCGACGTCGTAAGCACGGATATGATATCTGCGATTGGCTCTGCCCGGTATATTCCTATGACTCCCATGAATTTCGGAAGTATGATTGCGAGCGGTATAAGCAGAATCACCTTACGCAGCAGAGCGATAAACAGCGATACCTTCGCCTGCCCCAATGCCAGAAATGTAGACTGGCATGCGGACTGTATCCCAAATATCATGATGCCAAAGAAGTATATTGGCATAAACTTGCATGTCAGGGCTACCAGCTTGCCGTTATTCGTGAACAGAGCGGCATACACTTTCGGTGCCAGCACCGCGATACCCGCCAGGACAAAGGTAGCTGCAAAGCAGACAAGCAGCATTCTGACAAATGCTCCTTTTACCCTTTTTTTGTTCCCTGCTCCGTAATTGTAGCTGATGATCGGCTGTATTCCCTGGGTAATTCCCTGCACTGGAATGACGATGAGCTGCATGACGCTCGTCATGATGGACATTGTTCCTACATACAGGTCACCCCCGTATCTCTGAAGCCCTGAATTCAAAGTGATGCTCACGAGGCTTTCTGTACTCTGCATGATGAACGGGGATATCCCGAGCCCGGCGATATGTACTACGATATCTTTCTGTAGCTTCATGTATGATATCCTGAGCCTCATGACGCTCTTTTCCGAGAGAAGGAAACGTAGCACCCATGCCGCGCTGACGGCCTGTGAGATAATTGTCGCAAGGGCGGCTCCCTTAACCCCCATGTGCAGAGCGAAGATAAATATCGGATCCAGGACAATATTGATTACCGCTCCTATCAGTACGGAAAACATGGCGGTCCTTGCCTCACCCTGACCGCTGATAAATGTATTCAGCCCTATTGCTATCTGCACGAACACCGTGCCTATAAGATAGATGGATATGTACGACTCCGCATAGGATATTGTCTGTCCGCTGGCTCCAAACGCATACAGTATCGGCGTCTTGCATATGTAGAAGAAAATGGTCAGCACTATGGAAAATATGATTAGCAGCCCTGCTGAGTTGCCAAGTATCCGTTCCGCCCTGTCATGGTCTCTTTTCCCGAGCTGTATGGATGCAAGCGGTGCTCCCCCCATACCTGCAAACGCGCTGAACGCTGCGATAAGCATGATGATGGGGAAGGTGACTCCCACGCCTGTCAGCGCCACATCCCCATATCCCGCGATATGTCCGATATAGATTCTGTCTACAATGTTATAGAGGACGTTGATGAGCTGAGCCGCAACCGCCGGTACCGCCATACCTGCCATGAGCCGTCCCAGCGGCGCGGTGCCAAGCCGTTCATCCCTTCCGCCGTCGCTGTTCTTCTGTCGAGTATCTGCCGCCATATGTAACCTCCTGATCTAATCTTACACTAAGTATCCCTGTCCACAGGCATACACTAAGACCAAGAGCCCGGCAAGCCGGCCTCTTGGTTTATAATCATAGCTCTGTTATTATGCTTTCTATATTATTATAACACATTTTAGTTCAGTTTTATATTCAAATAATTCCGTCCGGATAAAGTCTTGTTGAAGCAGAGGCTGCACACGATGATAATGCAGCCGGCCGCGAAGCCGATCCAGTTGAACAGGGCGGTCAGCACCAGCAGAAGCAGACGCATGAACTTCAGGGCATAGCCCAGCTCAAAGTTCGGCTGCGTGTAGTTTGCCACAGCTACGAATGCCATATACAGCATAACCTCTGCATTGAACCACCCTGATTTGACCGAAAATTCCCCCATGACAAGGCCCGCGATTACACTCAGCGGGGTACTCAGCATACTCGGTGTATTTAGTGCCGCAAGCCGCAGCCCGTCGATGGCGATCTCCAGTATAAGCAGCTGGAAGATCAGGGGAATATTCACCATGTCTTTCACTGCCACGAAAGCGAACACGTCCGGAAGCCAGTTCAGGTTCTGCATGAACAGCAGGAACAGCGGTGTCAGAAAGACGGTCATGATTGTAATCAGCGCCCTGGACACTTTCAGGTAGATACCTGTCAACGTCGGGAAATAGTAGTCATTCGCCTCTTCGATCATATCCAGGATAGAGGTCGGCAGAATCATCGCTGACGGCGAGTTGTCGACGAGGATTACCACTTTCCCTTCAAGGAGGCAGGCTGCAGCCGTATCCGGCCGTTCCGTAAATTTGAACTTTGGAAAAGGATTGAACCATTTTCTCTTATACAGGCACTCTGCAAGGCTCTGCTGGTTCATCCGCAGATCATCCGTCTTGATAGACTTTATCCTTGTCGTGACCGTATCCAGAAGCTCCGTATCCACCCGGTCCTTCATATAGCAGACTGCCACATCAGTCCGTGAACTTTCACCTACCTCCAGCATCTGCATCGTAAGCTGGGGATCACGGATTCTTCTTCGCATCAGAGCCGTATTAAACACGATAGTCTCGACGAATCCGTCCCTGGAGCCTCGCAACGACTTATCCTTATCCGGCTCTTCTACGCTCCGCGCTGGATACGTCCTGCAGTCTATGGCGATGCATGCTTCGTATCCTTCTATGAACAGACATGTTACCCCGGAGAGAACATTGCGGAGCACCTGGTCAAAATCGCCGATGACATCTACTTCCACATAAGGAATGCACTCCCTCGCAAACGCTGTTGCGTCTACGGGCATATTCTCCTCCGTCACTTTAAACATGGAATCCATGATTTTCAACATGGATTCGTCTTTTGTAAATCCATCGATAAAGAAGAAGGACGCGACCCTTCCTCCTATCATCATATCCCGCTGTATAATATCAAAACTGTCCTGCACCGGAAGAACCTTGTTCAGATATTCCGTACTTTCTTCTCTCGATGCAGTTACTTTCTTCTTTTCCGGCATAGCAGTCCCTCCATGAATCTGATAAGATAATATTCCACGGTTAGACTGCCCCGGAAACAGAGAAAATATACCATCGGGGACAGGTCAAATGCCGGTTGGGGACGGAGGTTTTTTAAAAAACCTCCGTCCCCAACCGGCATTTGACCTGTCCCCGAATGAAATCAAGGCTTATTTAGATGTACTTCCAAACCCTCCGTTGCGGGTTCCGGTCGCATCGTCATCCATCGTGATTCCGTATTCGACGAATATTCCCTGCATGAATCCGGCGCCTGCCTCAAGCTCTACTATTTTTTCTTCATTCGTATCATTTGTTATTTTCGCAAAAATATGCCCTTCATTGTCAGAATAGAAGTAATCGCTGTCTATGATGCCGACCGTATTGTTGAGCTGCAGCCTGAATTTAAACCCAAGCCCGCTTCTTGGATAGCATTTCAGCACCCAGTTTTCCTGCATCTCTACACGGACTCCTGTCGGTATCTTCACTGTTTTTCCCGGATGGAGCACGACTGGTACCGGAGTAAAAAAGTCATATCCGGCCGAACCTGCTGTCGCCCTCTCAGGCAGACGGACCGAATCATACACCTCCTGTATCTCGCTGTCTTCAATTGCTCCGAATGTATCTCTGAAATCTGCCTTAAACTGTTCAAAACTAACTTTGTGGAACTGTGCAACTCTTTTAGCCATGTAACACTATCTCTCCTGTCTTCTTCGTATTTTTCACGTCGATAACCAGCTGGTTGGAGCTTCCCTTCCAGTGGAGCGTGCTGTCTTTTTTGTCTTCCATATACTCCCCGTCCACAAGCACGTCCACGTAATCCATCACTTCCAGGTCTTTGACTTCTTCCCAGACGCTGCCTGTGTAGAGCCAGATTGTCTTGTCCGGATATCTCTTCCTGATCTCGCATGCCAGAGCCGTTATCTCCGCAATATTTGCCTCATGAAGCGGGTCGCCGCCCGAGAAGGTTACCCCATTTATATAATCTCTGTCCAGCTCTTCAAATATCTCTTGCTTTGCACCTTCATCAAATAGGAGACCGTCATCCGGGTTCCACGTCACCTCATTGTGGCATCCTTCACAGCCGTGTGAACATCCGGAAACCCATAATACGACGCGCAGTCCGTCACCATTGAGCATGTCATCTTTCGTAATATTATGATACCGCATCTTCTACATACTTTTCCTTTCTGTTATTTCTGCCATCTTGGCCTCGTTGAGACGAGTGTCCCCCTTTACTCTTGAGTAGGAAAGATACCCGTTCATACGATCTATCTTCGTCAGGTTCTTGCTGCCGCATACGGGGCAGACATCCATGGACAGCTCCTCGTGTCCACAGTCGTCGCAGTAAGACAGAGACAAGTTCACACCTTCATAGAATCCCTTCTCCATGGCACGCCTGACGAGTGCCCTTATGGCTTCTTTATTGTAATTGACCGGATATTTTACATACTGTATCTTTCCGCCATTGCTCAGGTTCCAGAAGCGTCCTTCCAGATCCTGCTTCTGAATCGGGGTAATCTCTTCCGATACATGGCAGTGAAAGCTGTTGCTTACGTATTCCCTGTCTGAGACATTCTCTATAATGCCGTATTTTTTGCGGAACTGCTGGACCTGTACGCCGCAGAGGTTTTCTGCCGGGGTTCCATAGATGGCATAGAGGTGTCCATCCTCTTTCTTATACTCATTGATCTTATCATTGATATGCTGCAAGGTATCTACCGCGAACTGGCCGTCCTGCGCAAGCGACTTCTTATTGTGCAGCTGCTGCAGCTCATTCAGGGCCGTAATGCCAAAGGATGCGGTTGCAGACTTGAGCAGCGGCTTAATCTTGTCATACAGTCCGAGATGCCCTCCGTAAAAGCCGCCTTCACAGTAAGCGAGCGGATTGGTGGACGCCTTCATCTCCCCGAGATACTCATAGGTCCGTATGTGCAGCTGACGGATGAGTTCCAGGTAATAGTCCAGCACCTCGAAGAACGTTCTGCTCTCCTGCTTCGCCTTCGCATAGATCATCGGAAGATGCAGGCTGATGGCTCCGATATTGAACCTGCCTACGAACACAGGCTCGTCTCTGTCATCCGCAGGCTCCATCCCTCCTCTTTCATACCAAGGCGAAAGGAATGCACGGCATCCCATCGGGCTTATAATCTTGCCGTATTTCTTGTACATGCTGGAGACATAACCTTCTCCGGTAAGGCTCAGCCAGTCAGGATACATTGTCCTGGCAGAACATTCTATACCTGCTTCAAACAGATCTTCCAGCGGTTTTCCCGGTCCGTGAAGATTCTCATCATATAAAAATACGATCTTCGGGAACAGCACCGGCTTCTTATGCCCTGCTTTGCCCTGTCCATTGCCGCGCACTTCCAGCATCTTCTTCGTTGCAAGCTTGCCGTACTTATTCGTCACGGTACCTGCCGTGACAGTGATAAACGGATAGTCACCCCTGCTGGAAGACACGGAATTGAACTTGTACTCCCATCCCTGGAAACCCTGTTCCATCTCTTTTTCCAGGTCTGCCCAGGCAACCTTCTGTACCGTCTCTTCATCAAGTCCAAGCTCCGTATATTTCTCAATCAGCTTCCTGTGGGACTTTTCAGCGTAAGGCGCCAGAATCTCATCCACGCTTGGTACGGTAAATCCGCCGTACTGCTGGCTTGCAGCACTCAGCACGATGTCGCCGATTACGTCAAATGCCGTATCCAGCGTCTTCGGTTCATTGTACCAGAGGTTCCCCATCTCAAATCCGCCGCTTAAAACTGCTCTTACATCAAAGAGACAGCAGTTCATCGTGTCGCGTCTCGCCGACATGTCGTGAATATAGATGTATCCGTCCCGGATGGCCTGCACTTCCTCGACCGTAAGGAAGAACTTCTTGTACAGCTCCCTGTTCAGCTCGTTAAATATAAGGCTCCGCTTCGTGGACACGAGCGCGCTGTCCGTATTGCTGTTCTCCTTATCCCCGATGTACATGATAGACTGGCTCTTCTTGTATACCTCATCCAGCATCTGTACAAAGTCCTGCTTGTAGTTCCTGTAATCCCTGTAGCTCTTGGCCACGACAGGATTCACTTTCTCAAGAGCGCCTTCCACCACATTGTGCATCTCCGCAATCGGTATCTCGGCTACGTTCCTGGCATCTACCTTCTCCTCCACGAAGCTGCAGATAAAGCCAAGCTCTTCTTCTGTAAATTTCACAAGCGCACGGTAGGCGGATTTGTTTACGGCAACCACTACCTTCTGCACGTTGAACTCTTCTTTTGTACCGTCTTTTTTTACTACTTTTACCTCATTTTTCATTCAAGCATACCTTCCTTCTCACCGATGTCAATCTATATTTAGTATAGATGTCCAGCTCCATCACAATATCATGTGCTTTTACTCACTTATTCATCTTACCATTCCCGGTGTATAGCGTCAATGACAGCACCCGAAAAATAATTCACAAAAATAGAGCCTGCAGCGGCTCTGCAAATTGTATATTATTATTTACCCTGTAACGCAGTATAGAATGCGGCCATCAGTTGCCGCATTCTATGCTTATCTCATTGAACAGTTTCAGAATATCATCCACTGTAATGCTGTCTTTTTCTTCCTCTTTCTTATCCAGTATCACTTCTCCCTGATGCATCATAAGAAGACGGTTTCCATAGTCCACGGCGTACCGGAGGTTGTGGGTGACCATGATGGTCGTCAGCTGCTTTGCCCTGACAATCTTATCCGTCAGCTCCATGATGAGCTCTGCAGTCTTCGGATCGAGGGCCGCCGTATGCTCATCCAGAATCAGGAACTCGATTGGCGTCATCGTAGACATGAGCAGGGCCATCGCCTGCCGCTGGCCGCCTGAAAGCGACCCTACCTTAATATCCAGCTTATCCTCCAGGCCAAGTCCGAGCTGGCTCAGCTGCTCCCTGTAATATCCCACCCTCGCCTTATTCGTCCCTCTTCCAAGGCCGTAGAGCCGCCCTTTATTGTCTGCAAGAGACATGTTCTCCAGAATCGTCATGGATGGACACGTCCCCATGGCAGGATTCTGGTACACTCTGCCAATCCGCTCATTTCTGCGGTATTCCTTTTCCTTCGTAATATCCTTTTCATTGATAAATATGCGTCCGGCTTCCAATGGTATGCTGCCGCATATGATATTCAGCATAGACGTCTTTCCAGAACCGTTGCTCCCTACGACGGACAGGAACTCGCCCTGCTCTATCTTGAGGTTGAAATTGTGGAAGAGGCACATTTCATTTATCGTGCCCGGATTGTAATATTTCTCGATTCCCCTGAGTTCAAGCATTTTTGTTCACCTTCTTCTTTCTCTCCATGCTGACGATGAGTATGATAAGGAACAGAACCGCCGTAATCAGCTTCATCGCCTGAGGTTCAAAGTTCTTAAGGGCGACCGCGACACATGCCTTGTATATGACAGAACCTATCAATACAGAAGTCGTCGCCTTTAAGACTGTCATCTTCTTGAAAATGCTTGTGCCGATGATAACGCTTGCAAGGCCGATGACAATCGCCCCTGTCCCCATGGAAATTTCAAATACCCTCTCCTCCTGGGCGAAGACACATCCTGCCAGGGATACGAGCCCGTTCGCTATGGCAAGGCCAAGAATCTTCACATTCCCCTGATCCTTGGCAAGCGAGGTGACAAGCGTATCGTTGTCCCCCACTGCACGCAGAAGATACCCTGACTTTGTCTTCAGGTACAGATCGAGGAGCACCTTGCTTATCACGGTTAATATGAGGATAACTATCAATGTCGCATACGGTCTGAGGACCTCCGGTACGATGCCGTCTATCATATCGTTCTTGAATATCGTCTTCTGGGAAAAGAGCGGAACATTCGACGTCCCCGCGATATAGAGGTTTACTGTCCAGAGCGCTGTCATCATGATAATTCCGGACAGCAGATCCCTCACCTTGCACTTCACATGGATAAGACCTGTGCATATGCCTGCCAGCACTCCTGCCGCAAATGCCGCAACCAGAGCCAGGTACGGATTCACGCCCTGTGTGACAAGGGCAGCAGTAATTGCTGCCCCGAGCGGGAAACTTCCGTCGACCGTAAGATCTGGAAAATCAAGTATCTTGTATGTGATATAGACCCCCAAAGCCAATATCCCATATATGAGCCCCTGTTCAATAATGGTTACAATCAAGTTCATGAAAATGCCTCCCGCATGCGAAATATACTTCTTCTACTCTGTTATCTCATCAAAACTCTCAACCGCGTCTGCCAAAAGCGTCTCCGGCACGGAGATTCCAAGGTTCTCCGCCACTTTTGTATTTACATAGAATCCTGGTTCCGTAATCAGTTCAAACTTCATCTCCGAAGCCTTCTCTTCCCCTTTAAGAACCTTGGCCGCCATCTTTCCGGTCTGCCTGCCGAGTGCGATATAGTCGATTCCCTCTGCCGCAAGGCATCCTATCTTTACCTGCTCGATCTCGCTGCCGAACACCGGAATCTTCTTATCGTTCGCCTTTTCGAGTATCGTCGGCAGCGATGCTACGACAGTATTGTCCGTAAGGTTCGTAATGCAGTCGACCTGGCTTAAAAGGTCATCCGCCGCAAGGGATACGTCTGCAGTCGCCGTGATACCCTTTTCCACAAGTTCAAAATCATATTTGCCCACCAGCTCTTTGTACTCTGCTATAGCGGATACGGAATTCGCCTCGCTTGTCGTATACATGATACCTATCTTCTTCGCATCCGGAAGCATTTCCCGGATCATCTTCAGCTGCTCTTCTACAGGAAGCTTGTCGGACGTTCCTGTCACCTCGCCTACCGGAGTCCCTTCCTCGTCTGCAAGTTCTGCCGCCACCGGATCAGTCACCGCCGTATAGATGACCGGAATCTTGCTGTCCATCGCCGCATTGTACGCGCTCTGAGCCGTCGGCGTCGCTATCGCGCAGATCATGTCTACCTTGTCAGATACGAAGCCGTCGGATATCTGTCCTGCCGTTCCCATATCTGCCGCCGCGTTCTTATACTCGACCGTCAGGTTATCGCCCTCTTTGATGCCCTCTTCTTCAAGTCCTTTTAAAAATCCTTCTCTGCAGTTGTCCAGAGACCCGTGCTCTGCAAACTGCTCGATACCGATAGTGTAGCTCTCCTTATCCGAGCCTCCGGAAGATTGGGATGAATCTCCGCATCCGGATAGTAATACTGCTGTCATTGCTGCTGTTAATAATCCTGCTGTTACTTTCTTTTTCATTGTTCTTTCTCCTTTTCTTTTCATAGAATCCTTTTGCTGTTAGGAGAGAAAATCATAGCAGAGCGGGCAGGCGATAGATGGCTGAGTCTGCGCAATATCTTGGTTTTCTGAAAATGTTTTCAGCCTTAGATTGCGGGCACCTCGTGACCCCTGGTCTCTCGGTCGCGGGTGCCCCGCTGATATTTTCAGAACTAACCATCTATTTGCGCTAGCGCAATATCTGGTTTTTCTGAAAATGCCCGCAATCTCTACCACGCGCAAAAAACCGCCCCAAACCTTTAGGTTTGAGGCGGTAATAATTAACTCTTATTATCGCGGTACCACTCAAATTGACGAATCGTCCACTTTTCTCATGTACTAACATACACTCCTGATTGATAACGGGTTCGGTTCCCGACAAGCCATACTCTCGCACGATTTCAGGCTGCCCTCGAAAGTCCATTCAACTATCTCCTTCATACGGCAATCACACCACCTGCCGCTCTCTTGGATGTCGCAAGATAATCTACTCTTCTTTCTCAACGGTTTTTCTTATTTACACCATATACTTTAATTCACCAAAGTGCATTTGTCAAGTCAAATTTAAAAATATTTTTAGTCCTTGATAACCGGAACCGGCGTATCGTCTTTTGCATCGAGGTCGTTTATGTACTTCTTCGTCTCTTTTACGATTACATTCGACAATAACAGCACCGCAATCAAGTTTGGTATTGCCATAAGCGCATTCAGCGTATCGGCAATCAGCCATACGAGGTCAAGCGCTACGATAGGAGCAATCGCTGCAACCAGGAGATAAAGGATACGATATACGAACATTACCTTGCTGCCTGCAAAATATTCCACACAACGCTCTCCGTAATAAGCCCATCCAAGAATCGTAGAGTAGGCAAATGAGATAATGCCAAGTGTCAGAATAATTGGTCCAAGATATGGAATCTGGCCAAATGCCATGGATGTAAGAACACCGCCGTTTTCAATCTGGTCTGCATTGATGGAAGGGTTCTTCATGATAGTCGTAACAAGTACAAGACCTGTCATAGCACAAACAACTACGGTATCCCAGAATGTACCTGTGGAAGATACGAGCGCCTGACGAACCGGGTTTCTTGTCTGAGCTGCTGCAGCTGCGATAGGAGCAGAACCCATACCAGACTCGTTAGAGAACAATCCTCTGGCAGCACCCATCTTCATGGCAATCATGAGACCGCCGCCCACAAGGCCGCCTGCTGCGGAACCCGGTGTAAAGGCAAGCCTGCCGATAGTTGCAAGTGCCGGGATGATGTAGTCATAGTTCATACCTAAGATAATAATACATCCGATTACATAGAAGATAGCCATGAAAGGAACCAGCTTCTCACATACTCTGGCGATAGATTTGATACCACCGAAGATAACGATTCCGGTAAGGACTGCGACAACGATACCGATTGGCCACTTTGGAAGGCCAAGGTTCTCGTTACATACGGTTGCGATTGCGTTGACCTGTGTCGCACAGCCGATACCGAAGGAAGCGAATCCTGCAAGCACCGCAAATGTTACACCGAGCCACTTCATGTTAAGTCCCCGTTCCAGAGCATACATGGCACCACCCTGCATACGGCCGTCCTCCGTCTTGACTCTGTACTTTACAGCAATCAATGACTCGGAATACTTCGTCGCGATTCCGAATACACCGATAAGCCAGCACCACAATACTGCTCCCGGTCCCCCGATTGCAATGGCTGTACCTACACCGATGATATTACCGGTACCGATGGTAGCCGCCAGTGCGGTCGTAAGAGCTCCGAACTGCGATACTTCACCTTCTGCTTCCGGGTCTTTTGTTACAGACAGCTTAATACCCTTTGAGAGTGTCTTTCGCTGGATAAATCCTGTACGGATTGTCATAAACACGTGGGTACCGAACAGCAGGATAATCATGAACCAGCCCCATACCCACCCATTGATGGTTGTTACGAAAGAATTAATTGCATCAAACATGTTATTCCCCCTTCTCTTTCCTTTGATTTACTATGCACTTTCTGATAAAAATAGTACTACGATAAAAACAAACAGGTGTCGACACCAGATGTCGACCGCCCCCCTGCATCACCTAAAAACATTGTACATGAATTTGTAGAAAATAGCAACTATCGTTATAAAATTGACATTCAATTCGTCATAATGACGAAATAATAAAGATTATTCTTCATTTTTCAATTTGTTAAATAAATAACTAACTATTTTATCGCACAATTTCCGCGGTTATTTCCTGCCGGCGGCAAAACAAAAAGACCCCGAAGGTATGTTCCGCCTTCGGAGTCTTTGTATATTTTGTATAGGCTGTACAATATTGTACTATATATCGTATGTACCGAAATAATATTAACACATAATTCCGTTAGATGCAAGTATTTCATATTATCCTTTTATGCCGCTCAGCGCGATGCCCTCCTTGAACCTGCTCTGCATACATATATAAAAGAGGAACGGCGGCAGAAAGTTTACGACCGCACACGCCATCGTAAGCCCAACGTCCGTATTGAACTGTGTTTTCATCAGGCTGAGCGCCAGCGGCAGCGTCTTCATCTCCTCCTTCGTACATGCCACAAGAGGCCAGATAAAGTTATTCCACGCGCCGACGAATGTAAAGATAGACAATGCCAGTACGGAGGACTTTACCATCGGGAGCACGACTTTGAAGAACGTCCCGATATTGCCGCAGCCGTCAATCTTTGCCGCATGTATCAGATCCTGCGGTATATCTAGAATCGCCTGTCTCATGATAAATACGCCGAAGGCTGTCGGGAGGGGCAGGATAAGAGCACGGAAAGTATTGAGCCATCCAAAACTCTTTGTTATCAGGAACAGGGGGACGACAATGACCTCTGACGGCACTATCATAGTCAGTACGAGAAAGAGGAACAGCCTGTCATTTCCCCTGAAATTCATCTTGGCAAATGCATAGCCCGCCAGAGAGCATACCGCCACAGTCAGCACCACTCCGGCAGCCGCCACGAACACGCTGTTGAAGATATAGCGGCCGAAATGCTCCATTGCAAATATCTTTCCATACTGCTGTAAAGACAGCTTCTCCGGTGAAAAGTCAAAGTCATGGGCATTGATGGTGGACTTAAAAGACATCAGGAACATGTACACGAAAGGAACGATGTTCACCACGATAATCCCTGTAAGTAATATGGAATCCATTCCATTTTTAATAGCTTTTGCTGCTTTCATATCTCCTCCGTTATATCTCTGAAACTTCTCTTCGCATCAGCATTTTCTGCATCAGCGCGATGACGAGCACCACCGTAAACAGCATATTGGATATGGCCATGGCATAGCCCGCTTTGCTGCTGCCGAAGCAAGAGGTATATGCATACAGCACAAGCGTCGTCGTGGCATTGTTCGGACCTCCGCCGGTCAGGTTGAAAATGAGGTCAAAGCAGCGCAGGGAATTGGTCAACGACAGAAATACGGCCAGGATGATCGTCGGCTTCAGCATCGGAAGTGTAATGCTGAAAAAACAGCGCAGCCTCCCCGCTCCGTCCACTTTGGCAGCTTCATAGCAGACGTCAGGAATTGACAGCAGGCCGGAAGAATAGATGACGACGTAATATCCCATATACTTCCACACTGCAACGAGCCCGACCACTGCCAGTGCCTTTCCGGAATCTCCAAGCAGCATGGACGGATCCACCCCGAACAGGCCGAAGAACCATTCCACCGCCGGCAGCTTTCCATTCAGGAATTCTCTCCATACGACGCCCGCCACCGCATCTGCGCACAGAACAGGTATGAACACGGCGCAGTTGGCCAGCTTTCCAAGAACCTTTTTCCGGCTGGCAGTCAGAAATGAGGATACCAGAATGCCCGACACGGTCTGTAAAGGAACGATGATGACAATCAGGTCCAGCGTATTTTTTAATGCTTTCATAAATTTGCTGTCCGACATGAGCCGTCTGTAATTGTCCAGACCAGAAAATACTGGTTCTGTCATGATATTATATTTTGTAAATCCAAGTACGATAGAAATGATAACCGAACCAAGTACAAACGTCACCAGAATAACAGTGATGGGGGTGATGTAAGCATATGGCGCAAGGCTTTTTATTGCTGATTGTTTTTTCTCCATGCCGTTCCTCTCAAAAAATGTCCGCACCAGCGGCGGACATTTCATGTATATCATTCTTATTCTTTATCTGACCAGTATTCGTCCAGCAGATTGTTCGCATAGTCTTCCGCTTCGTTCAGAGCCTCCTCGACCGTCATCTCATCTGTCATGATTCCCTGGAAGTCCGCGGAGAGCTGTGTCAGAATATCAGCCCCGCAGGGTCCCGCCTGTAATCCGTGCCACTTGTCGATATCCTCCGTATAGATACGCTCCATCTTCTCATCTCCGGCATATGGCTCACTGACCGTCAGTGCGGCGCCCGGGCATTTCTCATGATACTGTGCCATGAATGCAGAGCCGGTCACATATTTGATGAAGTCCATCGCAAGGTCTTTATCTTCTGCCGCCGACATCAAGGTCAGGCAGTCCGTTGCCCCGAAGGTGCCATAATCCTTGTTCTTAAGGGACGTTACATAGTCCCATTTCAAATCCGGATATGTCTCGCCAAACACCGTCTCATCGGTCTGGGATGAGCGGTATACTCCGAATGCCGACTTGCCTTGTCCGAATACATTGGCAAATGCCTCTGACCAGGACTGGGACATAAAGTCCGGATTCATATACTGTGTCAGTTCCTTTAACCATGTCACAGCCTCCGTGCCTGCCTCGTCTGCAAATGCCACAGACTTCATGTCATCCTTATAGATCTGGCCGCCGTTCTGCCATAGTGCGCTGTAGTAATATGCATTTAACACCTGCATGGCGCCTACTTCGCTCGTGCTCATGCCTGCCGCATATCCATACTGGTCAATCTCGCCGTCACCATCGGTATCCTTCGTCGCCGCCTTACAGATCCTCACGAAATCTTCCCATGTTTGCGGGGCACTCTCCCCCAGCTCCGCCAGAATGTCTTCATTGTAATATAGTACGAACGGAACTCCTGTCACCAGCGGCCAGCCGTACTGCCCTTCCATCATATAGCCATTTTCCAGATATTTGTATTCCGCCTTATCATCCTCCGTAACGTAACCGGACATATCCTCGACCGCGCCGGCGTTAATGTATGTAGGGAACATCTCGTTGTACATATATCCCACATCAGGCCCCTCCCCTGAATTGAGCGCTGTCATATAAGTCTCTTCGTAGCTGTCCCATGGGACGACCTTGATATTGACGGTACAGTCGTTCTCTTCCTCCCAGTCCTTGAGCAGTGGTTTCCAGTTATTTACCGTGTCATCATCCAACGGCGCGACCCATACATCCAATGTCTTACCGCCCGATTCCTGCTTTTCTTCCTCTGAGCCGTTGTTGCCGCAGCCGGCGCACAACGCCGCAGACATGGCCAGGACAATCAGAATGCTGATTAATTTTTTCTTCATAGCTTGTTCTCTCCCTGTATCTCTTACAATATTATCCAGGGATATTTTAACATCAGCATATAAGTTTCACAAATTGTTAACTTCCATGAACAGCATCGTTTATAGATGGTACCTATATGTCCTGGCCGCTTCCATGAAGATATCTATCTGCTCCGGACTGGTCGTCTCGGGGATATCGCATCCCGATGCAAGGACATAGCCTTTCTCAGACTTAAGTCCCGCATCCATACAGTCTGTGACCGCCTTTCGTATCTCCTCCCTCGTTCCATTCATGATGGTTTCCACCGGATCTACATTTCCGGCTATAGGCACGGCCTCTCCCAGTTCCAAGGCTGCTTTCTCCAAATCCACGATATTGTCAAGGCTCACTTCATTCAATTGATAATTCCGAAAATATTTCCATATCGTATCGGTCTTTCCACACATATGAAGCGATACCTTCTTACCGGTCTTAGCATATGCGTAATCTGTCAGTTCCTTTGTAAATGGATAGACGAATTTCTCGTACATTACCGGTCCTATCAATGCAGGATTTGCCACAGGATCTGCCATAGCAATCCCCATCCCGTATTCTGCCGCAAGGTCGATGCAGCTCTTCTCGCTGTCTGTTATAATCCGTATAAGCCGGAGGACATCATCCGGGCTCTTCCGGCAGTCCCGCAGCAGGCGTTCCACGCCCCGCAGATTGGAAGCAATCGTAAGCGGTCCTCCGATGCTCATTTCTACAGGTACGATTGCAAGCGCTGTCTTCTCCAGTATGGCAGCCGCTCCTGCGAAGTCCTGTATTCTTGCATTCGTATGGGCGTCAACCGGTTCCATCGTCTCGAGCCGGTCATAGCTGTCTAGCAGAGGCACATCCATATAAGGTACTCCTTGTCTCGGATAGACGACCCGCCCGCCAAGCGCCTCTGTAATGCCCCTGGAGTTCGGCCCGATATCCATCCTGTCATACCCGTAACGGTTGAACGGTATAATCTCCGCCTCTGCCATCTTTTTCGGATCATGGGACAGATCCCACACGCTGACGCCGCTCAGCACACCTTTCAATTCGCCCATGAATGGAACGCACGGGATACGGTCGTACGCTTCCCCCTTCTCAATCGCCATTTTTCTCTCAACAGGTGTCATTTCATCTGCCATGCACTTCTTAATCTCAGTCAATTTCTTATCCTTCCTTCCGCAATATAGTCATAGGGTCAATACCTTTTGACATCAGCACCATTATATTTAATAAATACGGAAAAGACAAGGAGGGATGCCTATGGGGGCCGTTCTTTTGTTTGCCGTCTGTTAACCGTGGATAAAGTATGATAAAATGAAGGAGAACCATATGAACAAAAGACAAAAGCTGATACCATTAAACAAACTGAACCTTACGGACCGTTTCCTCTTCGAGGAAGTGACGGAGGACCCCCTGGCCCACCAGGAGGCGCTCGGCAAGATTTAATCAAAAAGAAGCTTGAAAAAGGGAAGTCTATTGAAGAAATTGCTGATGCCCCGGAAGAGACTGAGGCAGTCATCCAGGAGCTCATCAAGGAAATGCAAGCCTAGTAAAATGGGCGCGGGCAGGGGTATGGAAAGGGACTCCCTCTCGCTTAGTCTGCCAACGTGGGAAGGCGCCACAGCTGATAACCGGCTGTCGGCGCCTTCCCACTTACAGTTCATCCCTATGTACTCTGCCCGCCTTGGGCATTGATGATATGTGACGCTTCCCGGACCGTAAGATTATGTTCCTGGAGCAGCCGATACAGCTCTTTTAATTCCTGCTCCTGCTTCCTGGCTATAACCTCGTCCTTCTGCCGCAACAGCGAATCCAGTTTCCCCTGAACCCTGGCTATCTGTTCGTCCAGCACTCCCAACTGTTCCTCATAAGATTTTGTCCTTCTGGCCATATTTATACTCCGCTCCTTTGTCCATTTTATATTTATAAATATATGGACAGACTTTATGAATTATGACTATAATATTACTCTGAGTTTCCTCAGATATGACCTGCTATTTTTGATTTGCAGTTGTTTATACGCAAAAAGGATGAAAATAAAAAAGCTCTTAATAAAAAATATATATTCTAATGGTTTTCGTTAATCCAATTTGGTGATTAAGATTTTACATGAATTACAATAATATGATTCGATAAAAGGGCGGTCTTCAAGTATAGACGTCAATTTAATTTTTTTCGCAAATAGAAGCCCACCATCTTCCGGAACCGATTTAAGAGCATAGCGATCTTGCCATATTCTACCCAACTTCATGTTTTTATCGCAATAAGGACATTTCATTATTTTACATAGCCTCATGTTTAATTGAGAATTTTAACTGTATGAAACCTTTTTCCCCTAGTTCGTTCTTCTGCTCTTCTTACATTTACAGTCTAGTAGCTGCTGCTCCCGAAACAATGCTTTTTATTATAGTTTCTAAGAATCTACAATCCCACACAAACGTGTCAACCACAGGTTTTTCGGCATTTTAGAACGGCGTCCCGTCCAGATCGTAAGGTGTCACCTGGTAGACATAGTAGTTGAGCCAGTTCGTGTACAGGTTGTTGGCATGTGCCCTCCACGTCAGCAGCGGCCTGTTGTCCGGATTGCCATCCGGGTAATAGTTCACAGGGATATCAATGGGCAGCCCTTTTCCGACATCCCTCTTGTACTCGCCGTCCAGCGTTATCCTGTCGTATTCCGGATGTCCCATCACGAATATCTGCCTTCCGGCCTGGGCCATCACAAGAAAGGCACCGGCTTCTTCCGATTCCGCAAGCATCGTCAGCCTTTCGTCTGCATGTATCCTCTCTGCCGGTACGTCCGTATGTCTGGAATGGGGGGCGTAAAACACATCGTCAAACCCGCGCACGAGCGGTATCTTTCTGTTCATCACCTTGTGGCGGAACACGCCGAAGAGCTTGCTGTCAAGCTGCACCTTGTCGATGCCATAGTGGTGATACAGCCCCGCCTGTGCTCCCCAGCACAGGTGCAGCGTGGACGTCACATGGGTCGTCGTCCACTCCATGATCTCTTTCAGCTCTTCCCAGTAGTCCACCTCTTCAAAAGGCATCTGCTCCACCGGTGCCCCGGTTATGATAAAGCCGTCAAACTTCTGGTCTTTTATCTCCTCGAATGTCTGATAGAACTTGTTCAGATGGCTCGTCGGCGTATTTTTCGACTCATGGCTCGATACGTTGACGAATATCACATCTACCTGCAGCGGCGTGTTGGACAGTGACCTGAGTATCTGAAGCTCTGTCTCTTCCTTAAGAGGCATGAGGTTCAAAAGCCCGATTCTAATCGGACGGATATCCTGATGCGTCGCCCGGAACTCATCCATCACGAATATATTCTCACGTTCCAGTATCTCTTTGACTGGCAGATCGTTCTGTACTCTGATTGGCATAGATTACTTTCCCTCCCTTTTATCTGGCTGTTGTACTTCGGAATGGACGTACTTTCCCGAATTATCTACATAGCTCATAGTGTCATAGTATTTGGAGTCCGCCGGCAGCTTCTTCCGCTCCAGCTTGTTGTTCAAGATCATCTGCACGATATAATAGATGACCGCGAATGTCGGAACACCCATAATCATCCCGACAAAACCAAACAGGCCGCCGCCGAGCAGGATGGCCACGATTACCCAGAAGGCAGAAAGGCCCGTAGAGTCCCCGAGAATCTTCGGTCCGAGAATGTTGCCGTCAAACTGCTGGAGAAGCAGGACGAATAGGATGAAATATATCCCTTTTACCGGGTCGGACAATAATATGAGCACCGCGCTCGGAATGGCTCCGATATAAGGGCCAAAAAAAGGAATTACGTTAGTGACACCGATGATTACGCTGACCAGCATCGTGTAAGGCATATTCAGGATGGAAAGTCCCATAAAACATAATACTCCGATTATAAGAGAATCAATGATCTTTCCTATAATAAAGCCGCCGAATATCTCATTGCTCTTCGTCGCCAGATGGAGCAGCATATTGCTGTGCTCAGGCTTCAAGATTGCGTACACTGCCTTCTTACTCTGCCGTGAAAACATCTCCTTGCTGAACAGGATATAAATAGATACGATAATTCCAATAAGCGCGTTGATAATCTCGCTGATAATGCTGATGACTCCGACTGTCAGATTGGACATGATATCGTTCGCCTTCGTCAGAAGGTCCGTACGCAGCCACGTCTGCAGCATATCCGTACCTTCCTCCACCGCCGTCTTGATAAGGGCACCTGTTGTCGAATCTTCAAGCTTCACATTGTTGAGCTTGTCGACGAGGTCATTCAACTGCCCGGGAAGGGTATAGACCAGATTACGTATGCTGGAATACAGTTCCGGGATAAGCAGATTGCACAGCGTGATAATCAATATGAAAAAGATGACGATGGACAGGAATATGCCGCACGCCCTCGATAGCTTCCTGGCTCCGTCACGCTTTTTGATCTTCGTCTCAAGAACCGGAACGAGATACCTGTCCACCTGCTTGACAATCGGGTTCATCAGATATGCGAACACGCAGCCATAGATGACCGGCTTAAGCACATCGAATATCTTCGTGAATCCTTCCGACAGGTTCGTAAGCCTAAGGAGTGCAAAATAGAACAATATGCTTGCCGCCACTACAAGAAAAGCCGTCATTCCCCGGTTGAACTGCTGACGAATCTTTGACGGGCCCTTCCCCCCGAACCTGGGCTGCTTTGCATAATAGTCAGAACGCTTTTCCTTCTCCTGACCGCCCTCCTGATTGTTTTTATTTCCATTTTCCATATATACGCGCACCTCTCTACACAATTAAAATCATTATACCCTCTGTGCAAAACCTCGTCAACCAAAAAGGGAAGCCTGGGCTTCCCTTTTATACGACACTTTTTTCTGCTGTCTTATTTATGCGCCTTCGCTTTGATGCGCTCTCCGCCCGGGCCTTCATATTCCCTGCCCCATCCTGTGAGCACGGAGAACAGGAATACTCCGAACAGCGCGATGCAGTGGAAGGTCGCCCCCGCCAGGGCAATCGGGTTTATGGCATGGATAAAGGTATATTCTTCCATCAGCCCTGTTATACAGCTGATTACGATAAAGATAAACGAACTCGTAAATGGTATAATCACAGACAATGTACTTGCAAATCCATCCAGCAGGTTCGAACGCCGGTAAGGGTGCAGCCCGCTCTCCTGTCCTATCTTATCTGCAATCGGCCCATACATGATGATTGCCGGCCCGTTGGCTGAGCCTAAGCATATGGAAGTAAGGATGATGCCAAAGCCTATGATGAATTCGGAGCCGATAATCGACTTGTTCAGCTTGCTCTTGAGCAGGGCATCTATCATCTTCTGCATCATCCCGCTCTCGTTCAGCACCCCGATGATTCCGGCAACCGCATACAGATAGCCGACCGTTCCGAGCATATTCTTGATACCGTCGATGGCAAACCCGGCCAAAGCTCCGTCCTGCACGGATACGATATCAGCCGGCGTAAGGATTCCTGCGGCAAGCCCGATGGCCGTACCAGATATGATGCCCCACGTAACCGCGATGAAGATATCTCTTTTGATAATCGCGACCGTAAGAAGCACTGCGACAGGGATGAGCATGATAAGGCCCTTCGGATCCTTGTATGCTTCCAGAATCTCTTTTCCTGCCGGGTCTCCTGCACCTGCGTTGCCGAGCACGAGGAACAGCACGCAAGCGATAGCCATGGCTACTAGAGCATATTTCAGACGTGTCGCTACGACACCGCCGATATCAGCCGTACCCTTTTTGTTCTTATAGCTCTGTGAAGCTGCAGACGCAATTGTCGTGTCAGATATCGGGGCGATATTATCTCCGAATATGGCCCCGGACAAGATTGCGCCTGCCAGGAACAGCGGATGGGCCCCGAGCAGGATCCCCGACGGATAGAGAATTGGAAATCCTGAAAACAAAGTCCCGATTGAAGTGCCGGTGGACATAGATATGATACTCGTGGCGACAAATGCAAATACGACGAACATACCGCCATGCAGTCCCATGGAATCGCCGAGCCAGACGAATCCCTGGGCAACACCGCCCCGCGACATCATCTTTGCAAAGATACCAACTACGAGCAGAATCAGAGCAAGCGTATTCATCATCTCCGATGTCATCCCTTTGACGACGGCGCGCCAGTAGCGGCTCCAGTCCTTCGCAAACAGGCTTCCGATAATGATTACGAGAATGCCGCCCATACAGAGCCCTTCCATCTCGAACACTTTAAAGACGACGAAAAGCATGATACAGACTACGACGAACAATATAAGCGGCAGTACGGCAAAAAAGCTCCCTCCTCTGAATTCCAAACGTTTCTCTTTCTTATCTTCCATAAACGATTCACCCTCCTTTTCCTTTTAACTTTTTACACGATTTTCAAAGTAATTCGTCCCCCACACGCTCAGCACGATCAATGTCCCACCCACGACCTGATACCAGTACAGATGTTCCTTCACGATGAGCACGCCGGCCGCGATGGATATCACTGTGGCAAGATTGATGAATACTGCCGCATTGACTGCTTTCAGCTTGGAAAGCATATAGTTCATACAGAAAAATGCCACCGCTGAAGTACCGATGCTCAGTTCTATGACCACGAACATCATTTTCGCAGAACGAAATGGCACGAGATACGCCGTAAGCACCGCCCGGTCAAAAATGCCCTGCACAAGCGAAATACATGTGAATATGACAGCTCCAAGGCATATCATCGTATACGTTATCTCCACAGATGAAAAATACTTGGAATATTTCCGCGAGAGCACGTTATTGACTGACCCTCCGAGTACAGATACGAGCATCAGCAGTATGCCGAAAAATGTACCATCGTTTCCGCTGCTCTTTGCAAATACGACAGTAACCATAACTCCTGTCACGGATACAATGATAAAAAACACCTGTATGCGCATCGGTTTTTCCTTCAGTATCCATATCCCAAACAGCGTCACAAATATAGGCATGATCGACACTAATATGCCTGCCTGCGAAGATGAAACATACTGCAGGCTTATGGTCTCAAAGAAAAATGAGATACCCGGATAGAACACCGAGAGGGCCAGGACGCCCATCACCGGCTTATCCTTATAGCTGATATGTATGACGCCGAATGCCCTGAGGACTGTCATAAAGACTGCTGCCAGCGCAAACCTGAAGCTCATCAGTACCATCGGCGGAATCTCGGCCAGTCCCTGCTGCGTTACAAGGAATGACAGACCGAAAAACACGGCCATCACGACACCTGCCGCATAAGGCAGAATACCTGTTTTTTTCATATAGCCCCTCTTCCTGTTCCCGCACGCTAATATGCGGGCATGATTCCTTTATCCCGGTCTACGTAAGCCACGCCGCCCCTAAATACCTTTCGTATGCGTTCCTTGTCACATAATATATTGATATCCAGGAGGGGATTCCCGTCTACGAGGAGCATATCTGCGGTCTTACCCGGTTCGATGCTTCCGATATCCTCCTGCAGGAGCGCCTCTGCATTCACGGACGTAGCTGCCTTGATGGCATCCATCGGTGTCATCCCGTTATTTGTCAGGCATTCCAATTCGTACGCATTCTCACCATGATAATTGAACGGCGTTCCCGTATCTGTTCCGACACCGACTCTTACGCCTGCGTCCAGTGCCTTGTGCAGATTCACATAATGGTGCCGTGCGAACAGTTCTACCTTTTTCAGATGGTCCTCCGGCACGCCCGCAGACGCACCGTATTTTATGGTACGAAACGCACAGAGCGTGCTCATGAGATACGTTCCCTTTAAAGCCATCCTGCGGATTGTCGCTTCATTCAGAAACGTTCCGTGTTCTATCGTACGGACACCCGCCTCTACCGCATTGAAACATCCTTCTTCCCCGATGCAGTGTGCCGCTGTACAGATGCCGTTCTTTTCCGCTTCCTTCACTGCGGCAGCCATCTCTTCTATATTGAACTGTGCCACCGTGGCAGGCCCCGGGGACATCCCCCCGCCGGTCGCCATGAGCTTGATATTGTCTGCTCTGCGCTTGATCCTCTTTCGCGCGCATTTCCTCACTTCCTCTTCCCCGTCGCACACTTCCGCTATCCAGTCGGCCTCCATCGCATAATCCGAGAACATATCTCCGTGCCCCCCTGTAATCGTAAGCGCCTTGCCGCTGGCCAGAATACGGGGCCCTATAACCGAACCCTCCTGTACCGCCTGCCGGATATCCATATCTATCTCGCCTTTTTCACCGCAGCAGCGGATTGTCGTAAAGCCGGCCTTCAGGTCTTCCTGTGCTCTTTTGACGCCATGGATAGCCGCCAGTCCGGCCGGCTCCATAATCATGTTGCGGAAGTTATCCGGCTCCCCGTTCATACAGAGATGTACATGCGCATCGATCATGCCCGGCATCACGGTCCGGCCGCCGGCATCTGTCATCTCCCAGTCCCGGTATAACGCAAGCGCCTCTTTCGTCTCTCTTCCTGCATAGCAGAACCGGCCTCCTTCCACTGCGACCATTGCATGTGGCACACCCTCGTCTGCCAGCCCGTCTATAAGAAAACAATTCCTGATTACATACATTCACACCACCGTCTTTCTTAAAACGGCCCATAGTCGATCAGCTGCGCTATCACGAGGCTGATGCTGCCGAGAACCGTCACTATCAACATGTACTTCCAGATAAACTTCACCCATTTCTGATACGGAATCTTCGCAAACGCCAGACATGCCATCAGTACCCCTGACGTCGGAAAGAGCAGATTCGTGAATCCGTCTCCCATCTGGGAGGCCAGTATCATCGTCTGGCTGTTGATACCGACCAGCGCCCCGAGAGGGGCCAAGATAGGCATCGTGATCAGGAACTGTCCGGAACCTGAGTTTACAAGGAAGTTGAACAATAGCTGTATGAAGAATATCCCGATAACCGCCAGGGACGGAGGAAGGATTCCGACTGCCTGTGACAGGGCATGGATGATAACGTCAATGATACTTCCTGCATCCAGTATGACCATGATGCCTCTGGAAAGCCCGCATACGATTGCCGCTGCTATCACACCTTTGGCGCCTTCAATCATATTCGTACAGACGTCCTCGGCCTTAAGCCTGCCGATGACGGCTGCAATGAGGGCCGCGATGATGAACAGGCCGTTGATCTCTTCCATATACCAGCCCCGTGAGATAATCCCGTACACCATCACCGCCAGAATGATGACAAGCGCGGCGCCAATCAGTTTGTGCCGGCCAGTGGCCTGCGTCTCTCCCGTCTGGTTCTCATATCGCCTGGCCAGTGCCGCGCTCTCTTCGTATACAAGGCTGCTCTTCGGATCCTTCCTCACTTTTTTGGAATAGTGCAGGACATACAGGACGCCTGCCACATAGAATACGACCTGAAGGATAATGCGGAACCATGCCCCCGAATACAATGGCAGCCCCGTAATCTCATCCCCGATTCCCACGGTAAACGGATTCGTGACAGAGACGGAGAAGGCTGAGAATGCCGATACGACTACCATGCCTGTCGCCGTCATAGAGTCAAATCCAAGGGCGAGCATAAGGGGCATGACTGCCGGAAGATATACGAGCATCAGTTCCGCACCTCCGATGATTGCTGCAATCAACGCAAACACGAACATAAGTATCGGGAAGATAAGCATCTCCTTCCCCTTCAGCTTTCTGGCAATGGAGTTGATGCCGACCGCGATTGCTCCGGTCGCATTGATAACCTGCCAGCACGCACCGATAATCAGGATGGTGAACGCCACGAGGGACGCTCCTGTCAGTCCCTGCGTAACGGCTTTCAGCAGGAAGAACGGATTCAGGTATTCCTTATCCGTATATTGGAAGGAATCCGTCACCACCACCTGTGACGTGCCGTCCTCCAGCGCCGCCCGTTCGTATGCCCCGGATGGTACGATCCATGTGGCGATGAGCGCTATGACCATCATCACAAACAAGATGGCAAATATATGGGGAAACTTTCTCTCTCTTATCTTTTTTACTTTCTCTTTCATAGGCTTATTTCTCCTCGGTAATCTTGATCAAAGCATCTACCCCTTTCGCTCCTTTGCCCTTCTCGTACAAGAACAGCGGGTTAATGTCGATTTCCTCGATAGATGGTTGATCTACTGCGAGTTCCGATACTTTCAGGAGGCAGCCGACCAGAGCGTCCATGTCATATTCCGTCCCTCTGGCTCCTCTGATAATCTGGTACAGCTTCGTCTCCTTTATCATCCGTTCTGCTTCCTTCTCATCTATGGGAAGCAGCCTGAGTGCGATGTCCTGAAACACCTCTACGTAGATGCCGCCGCTGCCTGCCATGAGCACAGGTCCGAACTGCGGGTCTTTCTTCATCCCGACGATAACCTCCAGCCCCTCTGCCGCCATCTCCTGCATGAGCACCCCGTCAATGGCGGCGTCAGCCTTATAAGCTGCCGCGTTCTCCATGATTTTTTCATATGTCGTACCTGCATCCTTTTCTCTTACACCGAGAAATACGCATCCTGCCTCTGTCTTATGCTGGATATCGCAGGACAGTATCTTCATGACAACCGGGCATTCCATCTCTCCCGCTATCTGTACAGCCTCCTCCTTCGACGCGGCAACCCTGCTCCTGGCCATTGGCACACCGTATTCAGAAAGAAGGTTCTTTGCATCCAGTTCATTTAAAAATCTACTCATCCGCCTCTTCCTCCTGACGTTTTAAGAATTGGCCGTAGGCCGTCATGTGGCTCATCGCCTTCACGCAGTGGGCAGGGGTATCAAAGGTATGTATCCCTCCCCGCTCCAGTATCTCCCGGCATTCCCATACGTAATTCCCCGCCATGATGCAGATGCATACAGGCTTTTTCTCCTTGTATCCTTCTTCTGCAAGCAGGCTAAGCAGCCCTTCGGCCAGCTCCCTTCTTGGCAGGAACGTCGGCACGACGGTCACGAATATGACGCTGTCTACCGCATCGTCATCCATGACAATTCTGAGGCTTTCTACATGATGTTCCACAGTGGCTGCGGCCGTGATATCTGCATATCCTTCCGGAGAACAGACATTTGCCATAGGCGGCAGAGCGGCTGCAAGCTTATTCTTCGTCTCTTCTGATACGAGCGGAAACTCAAGGACCTTCTCTTCTACAAATGCGTCTGTACAATAGATTCCCGGGCCTCCGGCCTGTGTCAGCAAAAAGCAGTTCCTGCCGTCCGGTATCTTCATCGCGTCAAAAGCCTGAAGCGTATCCATCATATCTTCTATCGTGTATACCCTTATGATTCCAAACTGGCAAAATGCCGCGTCGTATACGGAATCAGCCCCGGCAAGGGAGCCTGTGTGGGAGTTGGCAGCCTCTGCCCCGATGCTGCTGCGGCCGACCTTCAGGATTACCACCGGTTTCTTTCGGGCGATTCTTGCCAGCGTGTCGATCAGCCTCCTGCCGTCCGGATATCCTTCCAGGTACATGCCGATGACCTTCGTGTCCTCATCCTGCTCAAAATACTCCAGCAGGTCGATGCAGTCTACATCCGCCATATTTCCTATGGAGATGAACTTGTTCATGGAGATCGGGGCCGGCCCGGATGCGCCCATCATCAGGATGGAAGCCGCCATGGCGCCGCTCTGGGAGATAAAGCTGATGCCTCCTTTCTGTCCCCTCATCTCCTTCGGTATGAGCGTCTCAACAAAAGTCGTATCCACACGGTTGATGTTGTCGATGATTCCGATGCAGTTCGGCCCGACCACACGGATCCCGTACTTTGCTGCAGTCTCAATAAGGCAGTCCTGTCTGCGTATCCCTTCCTCCGTCTTCGTCTCGCCATAATCCGCGGCGATGCAGACGATTACCTTGATATCCCGCTTTTCCTCCATTCGCACTGCAAGGTCGGCCATTATGTCATATATCATCTTCGCCGGTGTGCCTAGTACGGCCAGTTCTACCGTCTCTTCAATCTCTGAGAGCTTCTTGTAGCACTTGTGCCCCAGAATCTCATCTGCCGACATCGTAACGGGAAATACGTGCTTGGGGTATCCAATCTGATTCAGGTTGTAGATGACCGTATATCCGGCTTTCAGCGGATTATTGCTGGCGCCGATGACCGCGATGTTCTCAGGATTGAATAAGGCTTCTAGATTATGTACCATGTATTCCCTCCTTCTCCTGTTATAGGCCGGCAAGCTTCGTGAGCCGGTTCCACTTGTAGTCGACCAGTTCCTGGATTTCTGCCGCTTCTTCCTCATTCAGGTGTTTGAACTTTTTCATGCGTCCCAGATATTCCTTCACCGGTTTTGGCTCCTTGAATGTCTTGTTAATCGTAAAGGAACCATGTTCCACTTCATAGAGCGGGAAGAAATTGCTCTCTACCGCAAGCCTTGACACTTCGATGCTCGTATCCGGCTTTATCCCCCATCCGGTCAGGCACGGGTTGAACACGTGGAGATAAGCAAGCCCCGTCCTGGACGCTTCTATCGCCTTCTCGAGCTTACGCACCATGTCCGGAATGTAGGCCGGAGAGCAGGTCGCCATATAAGGGATATCATGCATGGCCATGACCATGGGGAAGTCCTTCTTGTGCTGTTTCTTGCCGCCGCGCCCTTCCTTGCTCACCGGCGTCGTCGTCGTCCATGAATATTTCGTCGTGGCGCTGCTCCTCTGGTATCCCGTATTCATATATCCTTCGTTGTCGTAACAGATATAGATCAATTTATCCCCGCGTTCCGCAGCGCCTGACAGGCATTGCATGCCTGCGTCTGTCGACGCCCCGTCCCCTGCAAATGCCACCACGTTCACATCTCTTCCCTGTTTTTCATAGTGCATCTTGATGCCTGCCAGCATAGACGCCACATTGTCAAGAAGCGGGAAGAACACCGGAATCTTAGATCCGGACTCCGTATCCCATCCAACGACCCCTACTCCTCCCATACATCCGGGAGGTACCGCATAGATGGTGTTCGGACCGAGCACTTTCATACAGGTACGCAGCGTCAGCTCAACGTTACATCCCACACAGGCTGATATGCCGGGAGAGACCATATCTTCTTTTGCCGCTAATTTATCTACAATATTCATCCTCTTCCACCTACCCTTCTTCCACCATAAGCCATACCGTCTCGCTGTCTGTCTGTTCCTGCGCGGCATGGACGATTGTGTCGATGACGTCTCCCATCATCTGAAGTGAGATATCCTCACCGCCAAGGCCGCCGACAACCGGCACGGACGGTACGCTGTTTCCGCCGTACATGGCAGCTCTTACTTCCTGATATACGATTCCCGTGTCACAGCCAAACGACACGTTCTTATCTACCACGCCGAAGGCTTTCACCTCTGCCAGCGCCTTTCTGATCCGCTCCTTCGGGAACGGGCGGACCATACGCATACGGATCAGGCCCGCTTTCACGCCTTCTTCCCGTTTTGCATCCACCATATCTTTTGCGGCGCCCGACATGGACCCTGTCGTGATGATGGCATATTCCGCGTCTTCCATCCGATATTCCTCGATGGCGCCTCCGTAGCTGCGGCCGAACAGCTCTCCAAAATCTCTGTCCACTTCATCGATGACCTCCAGCGCCGCCTGCTGGGCCTTCAGATGTTTGTACCTATATTCCATCAAAAGGGCGCCGTTTGTAAGCGGGTCCACCGCCATAGGCCGTTCCGGATCCAGAATAATATGCTCCGGATGGTAAGTTCCAAGAAAGGTATCCACCTTTTCCTGCTCTGGTACCATAACCCTCTCTGTCATATGTGACAGGTAAAATCCGTCGTAACAGATATTGATTGGCAGCAGAACCCGCTTATCTTCCGCAATTTTGAACGCCTGCACTACGAGATCCAGAATCTCCTGGTTGTCTTCCGCATATATCTGCAGCCACCCCGCATCTCTTACGCTCATGGAATCCTGCTGCCCGCCCCAGACGCTCTGGGGAGATATCATCTCCCGGTTGACGACGGCCATCACGATGGGGAGGCGCAGCGTCGATGCCCTGAAATAAGGTTCGTACATGAGCGATAGTCCCTGGGATGCCGTCGCTGTAAAGGTTCTTGATCCGGCAAGAGAGGCCCCTGTTACAACACTCATTGCTGAAAGCTCAGATTCCACTTCGCTCATGGCCGCATCTATCTTCCCGTCTGCGGCAAACTGTGTGAGATACTCTACGACCGGCGTCTGCGGCGTAATCGGATAAGCTGCGATGACGTCCGGTTTTGCAAGGGCAGCTCCGACAGCCGCCGCCATATTGCCGTTTAATACATCTAATCTCTGCATCTATTTCCCCTCCTCCGGTATCATCGTGATTGCATCCTTCGGGCATTCGTGGGCGCATATGCCGCAGCCCTTACAGTAGTCGTAACAGATTGTAAATGTTCCGTCCGCTTTCCTTATCGAATTCACCGGGCAGTACAGTAGGCATGTGCCGCAGGCGATGCACGTCTCCTGATCTAGCACCGGACGCTGCGTCCTCCAGTCCCCTGTGTTCAGGACATGGATGCCATCCGCTCCAACCGGCACGATATATTCACTCTTAAATTCCATCTTTTCTGCCACCTCCTTTATCGCACAGCCGCCGTCACGGCAGATTCATAACCTTTGTACAGCGCTTCTTTATTTTTGGTGCCCCACAGTTCTTCCACCTTCCCGGCCACCTCGTCGACAGATACGAGCCCTGTCGCCTTGCAGAATGCGCCGAGCATGACGGTATTGGTAATCGGTCTTCCAATCATATCCAGAGCTATCTTCGTGGCATCTGCCACGGTGACAGAAGCAATGTTCTTGGGAATATCCAGATCTTCCGGTTCATGTGCCGTGTTGAGCACAAGGATGCCGCCTTCTTTGACACCTTCAAACACGTTGACCGCCTTCATGATCGTCGGATCCAGCACGATGATGACATCTGGATGGTATACCCTGTTCTTAGGCCGGATGGGGTCTTCGCTGATTCTCACAAAGGCTGTTACCGGTGCTCCCTGGCGTTCAAATCCGAAGAACGGAATCGAATTGCCATATTTCCCATCCATCACCGCTGCGTACACGAGCGCTTCTGCCGCTTTCACCGCGCCCATACCGCCTCTGCCATGTATTCTGATTTCTTTCAAGTTATGTTCCCTCCTATCGCTTCACCATATGTCCCGACGGCGCGTCTGCCACGAGCATTCCGTTCTCCATCACGATGCTGCCTCCCTTGACCGTCATCACCGGCCATCCGGTAAGGCTTCTGCCCTCGAAGATGGAAAAATCCGAGCGGGAATGCATATCTTCCGCATGTACTTCCCTTGTCTCGTTCATATCAATCAATACGAGATCCGCATCGCTTCCCGGTAGCAGCGTCCCTTTCTGTGGGTAGATGCCAAATGCCTCTGCCGGACGCCTCGTCATATGGGTAATTACTTTTTCTATGCTGATACCTCTTTTCACCACGCCTTCCGTCAGAACAGACGCCAGATGCGTCTCCAATACGGAATATCCCGGAACCACGTCCCAGATAGAACGCTCCGGCTGCTTCTCTTCTATGTTTTCACATACATTATCTGTCCCTATCGTGTCTATGACATCGTCATCAAGCGCCTCCCAGAGCGCGTTCTTGTCTTCCGGGTTCCGAAGAGGCGGCTCCATCTTGTAGAGAGGGCCGTCGAACTGCTCGCTCGTGACAGACAGATAAGGGCTCGTCGTTTCGATATGTACGTATTTGTTGAACGGCTTGATCTGGCGCAGCTTCTCAATCCCTTCCTTTGTACCGATATGTACGAGGTACACCGGAATCCTGCTCTTCCCGGCGAGATACGAGATCCGCATCACCGCCTCCTCCTCTGCCATGGCAGGATGGCTTTCCATCCAGTCACTGACGTCTGCGCCATCACCATATTTTTCTTTTGCGTCCCGAAGCGCTCTCGATACGATATGGGTATTCTCAGTATGACAGCAGAGGATACACTGCCTGCCGATGCGCTTCATCTGTGCCATGACATCCAGGATGAATCCGTCATCTACGCTCGGAATCATGCCCGGTATCCCATTCATGTACACCTTGAAGGATGTCACGCCAAGGTAGCGGGCATAATCAGGTATCTCCCGCATCTGTTCTTCATTACCGATGACGAGATGTGGGACGATATCCGTGTAGGAATACTTCTCTGCCTGCTCTTCTATCTCCGGAAACGTGGAAAAGTGAGAGTCTGCTCCTCCGAAAAATACCCCTGTCGTCGTAATCCCTCCCATGACGGCCGCCTTCGTCTCTGATGCCATATCTGTCTCCATAGGTGCAAACAGGCCCAAATGTACATGAGGATCCATCAGCCCAGGACAGACATACGTTCCCGATGCGTCCACTGTCTTCTTCGCATGGATTCCCTCTCCTGTGCCAAACGACTGCACCTTCCCGTCCTTAATGAAGATATCGGCCTTAAAGATGCCGTGGCCAGGCAGCACCAGCATCCCGCCCACGATGGCCAGATCCGCCTTGGCATCTGACGGAGGTTCCCGGAATGTCTGCATATCGGACAGCTTCCGGCTGATTTCCTTAAGGACAGCCAGCGTCTCCCCGCTTCCTAAAGCTTCTGGACGACCCTGCCCCACAGCATAGGACTGAGATGGCGTGACAGATTCCTTCTTCTGCTCTAACTTCCGGATATAATCTGCAAATATATCAATTCCCATAAGCTATGTTCTTCCTTCCACACCCGTAATTGCTGCAATTGCCGCATCCCGTGCACTTCTGACTTCACTCTCTGATCCGGATATGTACATCCTTCCGAACCGTCCGACTGGGTCGAACGTGACGACTTTTATATCTGCGTTCTTCTCCGCCTCATTTACAGCTATCGATATGTACGCCGCTGGCTCCACCTCCATGATGAACAGCGTTTCCCCCGGTACGAGTATGGATCCATGTCGGGAATCCCTGTTGATCAGCTGTGCCTGATAGGCGTCCGTATTGGAGATTATCTGTTCCGACACGATGGCCGGCTTCATACGGTCCAGAACCGTAAGTCCGCAGGCGTTAAGCACTGCTTCGCCGGCCTGCTTGACATCCTCCGGGGAAAAGGAGTGCAGTTCTATCTCCCCGTATTCTCTTTCCACGATTTGGAATGCAGGCTTGGCATTGGACGATTTGAGTGCGGCGTTCAACAGGTCATACACCCCGCTGCCCGGTGCCAGCTCGATATATAGTTCGCTCATCCCTGCCAGCGGAATGTCGCCTTTGGACACGGTTCCAGTGACAGCCGCATATTGGGGCTGCATATTGTCAACAATGATAAAGGTCCTGAGATTTAGATTCTCTTTCTTCGCTTCTTCCATAACACACCCGCCTTACTGCAGGAATGTATCAATCTCGGCGTCCGGTCTTGCGATTACATGAACGCTGATCAGCTCTCCGACCTTCTGGGCTGCCGCCGCTCCCGCGTCCACTGCCGCCTTCACAGCTCCCACGTCCCCTTCGATGATGACGGTCACGAGCCCGCCACCTATCATCTTCCTGCCGGTCAGGGTTACATTTGCTGCTTTTACCATCGCATCCGCTGCTTCAATTGCTGCCACCAGACCTCTTGTCTCAATAAATCCTTTTGACTTCATATATGAATCCTCCTATTTCTCATAACCAATCATAAGTGTCTACGATTCCCACGACTACCATATCTGCCGGACTGTCAGCGCCCAGTACGGCACGTGTACCTGACCCTCTCGTCACAAGTACGGTCTCTCCCACGCTGCAGCCAATCGTATCGACGGCCACGAGGATTTCTCCTGCCGGACCTCCCGACTTGTTCAGACGCTGCATCGTTATCAGGCTGCAGCCCTTAAGCTGCTCATTCTTAATCGTGGAAACACATTTCCCCTGTACCTTGCAGATATACATGTACTGCACCTACCTTCCTTCCAGAATGTCCCTGATACAGTCCAGAGCATAGTCTATCTCCTCAGGCTTCGTATAGAAATGAGGTGCGATTCTGATAACATCGCCCCTGCCTGAACCGATGACATTTCTGTCTCTCAGCAGCTTTTCCATCGTGTGGGAGTCTACTTTGTCACCACAGACGATGGCCGTCGTGCCCCCCTTTTTGCTCACGTCAAAGGGGCTGATCGTCTTCAGTCCTCTCGCTGCCACGCCGTTCAGGGCATGTGCGCTCAGCATGTCGATCCGGTCCTTAATCTTAGGAACCGTGACCTGGTTGATAATCTCAAGCCCGGCTCTGGCCGCATATGCAGTGAGCACAGGCGGGGTTCCCGTGTCGAACCGGCTCGTCTTATTGGCCCAGTCCAGGTATCTCGTCTGGAACAGGAAGGGATTCGTCTGGCCGAACCAACCGGTCACAGACGGCTTCAGCTCCTGTATGAGGTTCCTGTTCACATACATGAATGCCACGCCGGGGATGCCGAACAGATATTTCAGGCATCCGGACACCAGAATATCGATATTCATGGCCTTTACATCCAGCGGCTCCGTACCGAGGCACTGGTAGGCATCGACAAGCACGAGGGAGCCCTTCCTGTGTGCGATGTCTGCGATTGCCCTGACATCCTGCTTAAAGCCATTCAGATAGTACACTTGCGTTATGGATGTCAAAAGCGTATCCTCGTCTATGTACCGTTCGTATTCGCTGATATCGATCTCATGGTTCTCATTTACGGATACAAAATCTACCTTGGCCCCATGACGCTGGTTCGCAAGCCATATGTAATCCACGGTCGGAAATTCCATATCTGTCACGACCACTTTTTTCCGCTTGCCTGTATAGTCCAGGGAATTGGCAATAGAGCTCACAAGGTCGGACACGGATGACGCGATGGCAATCTCGTCTGGTTCGGCCCCAATGAGTCTTGCGAACTCTGCCTTCGCAAGCTCTATCTCCTCCATCCAGGAATCCCAGTCCATGCCTACGCTTCCCCAGTTGTCCAGATATCTCTGTATGCCGGCAAGCACCTGCTTCGACTGTGCGCTCTGTGAGCAGTTTCCGAGATGGGCCACGGATTTCAGGATTGGGAAGTCTTCCCGCCACCGGTCGACCTCCGCTTCGCTCAAAAGTCCTTTATAGGGCAGGGCCTTCACCTGCGGATAGATGGCGGCGGCCGGTACTGCCGGCGCAGCCGGCTTGTATGCAGGTATCGCGGCCGGCACCGGAGATGGCGCGGCGGCCTCCGGCTGAGGCATTGCAGGCTGCTCAATTGCCCTTCCTGCTTCAAACCGTATCCCTTTCTTCCCGGCTTCCTCCCTCGCAACGGAAGTTACCACATCACCCGGATTGATATAGATGACCGTCTCTCCCTTGGAGGCACAAATATTGACATCTGCTGCTGTATAAAATTTCTTCAATCGTTACAACTCCTTTCCTGCTGCCATATTATCAGGCTGCTTACGCCTCCTCTTTATCGAGGAACAGATTCAGCAGGCCTTCGTTCGGCCTCGGAATCACATGGGCGCTGACAAGCTCCCCGACCCTCTGGGCCGCTTCGGCGCCGGCATCGACGGCAGCCTTCACCGCACCTACATCACCTTTGATGGCTACTGTCATGTAACCTCCGCCAATCTCCATCTTTCCTGCCACTTCTACATTGGCGGCTTTTACCATCGCGTCTGCAGCCTCTACGCCGCCTACAAATCCTTTCGTCTCGATAAAACCATATGAATTCATTCCTTATCCTCCTTATACCTTTCTTTCAACCGGCCATCCATGGTCCGGGAACAAGATTCTTGTCACCGGATCCATGGGGCTTGCCTCTTCTCTTACTTGAGAGACTACGGCTTCATGCCCCGGCCCCCACGCTGTCCCATAGCTTAACAAGTCTTTGAACCGATCAAATTCCCATGCGGGGTTATACCCCTTCTCTCTTAATGCCTCGTATTGGCCAAGCACTTCTGGGAATTTGTACAGGACCCACCAGTACACCCTTTTATCCTCCGGAATATCCGGATTTTTTTCCAGATAGAAAGACAGGCCCTGTTCTCTCATGATTCTCTCGGCTTCTTCCTCCAGCTGTTCCAATTCAGAAGGGGGGAATGGAGGACTGAATGCCGTCTTTTTCACCTCCTGGGCCACGCATTCGCCGAAAGCCGCAATCATACCGCAGATAAAGGAATACCGGTCAATCTCTGCCATATATTCATCTCCTTTCTCGTTCAATTTTCTGTCAATTGTATTAATTGATTCATATTGACAATTATAGTAATCATGCTATAATTTTTCTGTAAACTATTTTACAAACCTTCGTAATTTTATAATTTATTATTTAACAAACTTTAATCGTCGGAATATTATGTCGTTTCCTGATCTTATTACAGTTAAAAGGAGTGTGATGATGATGACTAAAAATAATTCTCCCGATTTGATTGCACCCTACATGTCTCCCTGGCTGAGCATGGATGATAAGGACTGGAAACCGATTCTTAAGGATTCCACCGTCAAAACCTATGCCCGGGATGCCGTCATCTACCGGCAGGGTGATGTCACTTCTTATGTCTACCTTGTCAAAGAAGGCCGGGTCGTGCTCGACCTGTACGGCATCAACGGCAGGCGCCGCAGTATCTACATAGCTGACAAGGGCACCTGTTTTGGAGAGCTTGCCTGCCTGGATCGGCTGGCAAACTATTGTACTGCTACGACATGCACAAAGACTACGCTGTATCTGATTCCCAAAAAGCGTTTTATTGATGAGATATACGTGAATCCTGCTTTCAGCATGACTCTTCTGAAAGCCTTGTCTCTGAAGACTCGTCTCATTACAAGTCTATTAGAGCAGATGAGCTTTAATGACTCCAGCTACAGAGTATATCACTCGCTGCTCAGCCTCATTCAGCTGTATGGCATCCAGACGAAAGACGGCTCTTATAAGCTGAACATCAAATTCACCCATCAGGAGATGGCCTATCAGACAGGCCTGTCCCGGGTATCGGTCTCGAACATATTTCTGTCGCTCACTAATGAGGGATTGATAGAGAAGGATAAAGGATACCTGATCGTCAAAGACATACAGGCGTTAAAAGAATATCTGATAAAAGAAGACTGGTCATTTGATTGAACTGTTGTATCGTAAAATAGAGCCTGGCTGCTTTCTAAGCACCAAGCTCGTTGATATAGTGGTAGAAGTAGTCTACATCCCGTATGTAATAATAGCGGTTGACTTTTTCAATGACACCCTCTTTTTTCAGCCTGCTGAAAAAACGCGATACGGTCACGCGGTTCGAGTAGACGAGATCTGCCATCTCCTGATGGGTGAATGGAATGTTGATTTTAATTCCTCTGCCGCAGGGTGTCCCGCTCTCCCGGATCAGATACAGGAATGCCCGTACGATTCTGACGTCTGCCCTCTGGAACGAGAGGGACGATATATTCCCTGCAAGTATCCTCATCTTGGCACAGAGGTCCTGTATGAGAAAGTCTTTGAATCCAGGAATCTCTGCCGTCATCCTCGTAAATATCGGCCCTGTCGTGCGGTAAAGGCGGCAGTTCTCTTCCGCCGTAGCCGCAGTGAACAGGGACGGATATCCATCGAGGCTGGACAGATTTCCGAGAAGACTTCCCGGGCCGGCAATCATCAGATGCTTTTCGCTTCCGTTCTCATCACCGGTCAGAATCCTGACGACTCCGGTTCCCACGATATAAACGTATGGATGTTCTTCACCCTGGGTAAATAATATCGTATTTCTTTTATATGTACATAGTTCCATCTTTGCCTGGACATCCTCCAGTAAAGATGGCATTTTCTTTGAAAAAAATAACCATGGCGATTCATACTCCGGCAAAAGGATGTCAAAATCAGCCATGGTTTGTTTTAGTGTTGATATTTTAACCACCTCCATTGAAAAACCATCTCTATTATACCACCCATGCTTATATATGCCAATCCGAAAATTTTTCCTCCATTTTGTAGCACAGGCTACTTTTTCACAGAAAGACAGGTGATAGAATACTGACAATATATCAAAGCTTGGGCAAATAAACAGATAATAATAATTTAGGAGGTGAAATGATGAAATTAAAATTGATTATTCCTGTGGCAGATACTCCTGCCACACGCAAGGCGAACAATGGCATCCCCCATGCGCTGCGTGTCTTGAATCCCGGCACCGAGGTATCGGTAGGCTTCCTCAGAAGGGGGTTCGAGGCTCTGAACACGATTACACGTGTCGGATATAACAGCCCTGAGATTGCAGAGGAAGCTATGCTTGCGGAAGCAGAAGGGGCAGACGGCATCTTTATCAACTGCTTTGCCGATCCTGCGGTGGATATGGTGCGGGAACTGGTGCATGTACCTGTATTCGGCGGTTTCCGGCCTTCCATGATGGCGGCTCTCGGATGCGGCAGACACTTTTCTGTCATAATTCCGGGCAGGGAGGATCCCGCAGGCACCCTGCTGCTTGCCAAAGTAATCGAGAACAATCCTGAATGCAGAGACAGCATCGTCTGTCAGGATTTTACCAACCTCGATGTACTCGAACTGCATGACCGGGAAGCGCTGCTCGATAGGCTGGCGGACTTTGCCGAACAATCGGGCCGTGTACACGGCTGCGACTGTCTCATACTGGGATGTACCGCCATGGCCTATATCGCAGATGACTTGAGGGCGGAGCTTGCCCTGCGCGGATGCGGCATTACGGTGGTGGAGCCGCTGTCAACGGGACTTAAGATGCTGGAAACCTTTGTCACGCTCCAGCTGAACAACAGTACGGCCCATCTCGTCCATAATGAGATGAATCAACGAATCAGATAGGAACGAAGCAGGAATGAGAATACAAATGAATAAGGAGGAAATGATATGGCATCATTATGGAAATTTCTTGAAGAGAAAGCATACGCAGGCGGTGACGACGATTTTGCGCGCAAACCGGTCCCTGAAGATAAGAAGCGCGGATGGGCCAGCAGCGCCGTCGTGTATATCGGCTGTGCCATCAGCATATCGGCCTTTACGCTCGGCGGAAGCCTTGCCACCGGCCTGACACTGAATGAATCTATCATCGCCGTTCTGGCAGGCGCCCTCATTCTGGCCGCCATGGCCTGTCTCTGTGCGGAACCGGCCATGTACACAGGTCTGTCGACGAGCATGATTGGAAAGTTTACGTTCGGGCTTAAGGGCGCCGCTCTCGTCGGCCTCCTCTATGCCGGATGCGCCTGGGGCTGGTTCGGCGTACAGGCCGGCCTGTTCGGTGACACGATTGGACAGATGTTCCGGCTCATGACCGGCAATGCCCTGTCTCCAGCGGGTGTAAAAGTAATCATAGTGATTGGCGGACTTCTGATGACAACTTCCGCAATCTTTGGCTTCAAATCTATAGAAAAGCTGAGCTGGATAGCTATACCGGCCATCGCCATCCTTATGATAGCATCGCTTGTCATGGTACTCAAGGGGCATACGTACAGTGAATTGAACACATCCTTTATCACAAATCCAATGTCGCTTGGTACCGGCATCTCGCTTGTCATCGGCTCCTTTGCGGCAGGTGCGGTAGGGAGCCCGGATATCCTCCGGTATGCGAAGAATTTCAAAGACACCGTGAAAGCCATGGTCATCGGCCTTGTCATCGGTTACGGCATTACGATCGTAATTGCCGCGGCCTGTGCCAAAGCAGTGGGGGATGCCAACATCGTCACCGTCATGATAGGTCTCGGGTGGGGCGTGCTTGCCATGGTCGTCCTGGTTCTGGCGCAGTGGACCTCCAATGACAACAACGTATACAGCGGTTCCCTCGGACTCTCCGTCGTGTTTGAGAAGATGCCGAAGTATAAGCTGGCAATATTTACCGGCGTCTCCGGCACCATATTCGCCGTCATCGGCCTGTCCAATATGATGATCCCGTTTTTCTCCGTACTCGGAATCTTCACGCCTCCCCTCGGAGGATGTTATCTGGCCGACTTCTATCTGTGCAGGAAGTTCTACAGCTTTGACCGTCTAAATCAGCTTAAAAAGGTGCGCCTTGAAAGTATGGCTGCCTATCTCATCGCAGCCGCCGTAGGATTTATGACAACACAGACCTCTCCGGGATTCGCGTTGTTCCAGATTACCACGATTCCTGCAATCGACTCCTTTGTTGCAGCCTTCATCATGCAGATAGCCTGTGTAAAACTATTCAATAAAAATCACGGAAAAGATTGTTAATCATCCGTATGTTAAGGAGGACTTGATATGTCAGTAAAAATGAACAAAGAGCAGCTGTATGACATGACACGCGGGGCAATTATCCTCGGCAGCGGTGGCGGCGGAGATGTCAAGACGAGCTACCGTCTGCTGGAAGATATCCTTGCACTCACCAAGGAGGTAGAATTTGCGGAGCTTGAAGAAGTTCCGGATGACGCATATGTAGCCATCATATCAGGCATGGGATCCCCCGCAGCCACAAAGGAACGCGGCTTTGACTGTATCGCCTGTGTCCACGCGCTGAAAAGACTGGAAGCCGTAACCAATAAGAAGATTGACTATGTCGCTGCCTTCGAGGTGGGCGGAGGTAATTTCATGCCCCCTATATACACGGCATGTTATACGGGAATCAAAGTCATCAATGCCGACGGCGTAGGGCGTGCGGTTCCGGAATCGTTCATGATCATGCCGGAGATCCACAACGTACGTTCTGCCCCTTTCGCGATGGCGAATGAGGAGAACTTAAGTGCCGTGCTCTATTATGAGGACAGCAGCGACTGCGAGCTGATCGGCCGCCCCATCGTCAACGTGTTCGGAGGATCCGCAGGAGTCGCCAACTATATCATGGACGGCGCAACCGCTAAAAAAGCGCTTGTGGCAGGTTCTTATGAGCTGGCCCGCTCCATCGGGGAAGCCGTGCGCAGAGGAATTGCCGCAGGCGAGCGCCCTGTCGAATGCATTGCCAGAGCCACCGGAGGAATCGAGATTATCGAAGGGACGCTGTCGGAACTTCGTATGGAGACAGAGAACAGCCACGACTGGGGTTATGAGATTATTGAAGGTACGGGAACATATGCCGGAAAAAGCATAAAAATCATGATAGAAAATGAAAATATACTTGCCTTTGATCAGGGCGGCAAGGTACGCTGCGTCACACCCGATGCACTCTGCGTCTTTCAGTCCGACGGAACGCCGCTGACGAATGCTGATTTGGAACCCGGCATGGAAGTGGCCTTCGTGGGTGTGCCGTGCAACCCGAAATGGCTGGAAGGAGACTCTGTATCTGTGTTCCAGAAGGCATATGACTACTTTGGATATAAGGACGGCTATATCCCTGTAACCAAGTTGAACTGATATACATAGAAAGGGATTATGATGGACACTGTCTTAGATACATTGATTGATGGATACCGGGAAGACATTATCCGCAATACCCGGAATCTCGTCCGCATTCCAAGCATCAAGGATACTCCCCGGCCGCACATGCCTTTCGGGCTTTCTATCGGGCAGTGCCTTGATGAGACGCTGGCACTCTGCCGCTCCCTTGGAATGCGCACCAAAAACTGCGGAGGTTATGCCGGATGGGCTGAAATCGGCAGTGGCGAAGAACTGTGCGGCATCCTCGTACATCTGGATGTCGTCCCCGCGGGAGATGGATGGGAACACCCGCCCTTTGGCGGTATCATGGAGGAAGGTAAGATCTATGGACGCGGTACGGTAGATGACAAAGGTCCTGCCATCGCTTCCATCTTTGCCCTGAAGGCGGTTGCCGACAGCAGGCTTCCTCTTTCCAGAAGGATACGGATTATCTTCGGCACAGATGAGGAAAACGACTGGGCATGCATGGACTACTATAAGGAGCTGGAAGAGATTCCCTGTACCGGCTTCTCTCCGGACGCCGAATTCCCGGTCATATACGCAGAGAAGGGAATCCTGTTTGCCACCTTGGATAAGGAAGGAGCCGTAGAGGAAGATAAACCCCATATACGGAACCTGACCGGGGGCCGCAGGGCGAATATGGTGCCGGATGAATGCCACGCCGAACTCGTCGTTCCAGAGCCTAGCAGCTCTGTCGTACAGGGACTTAAAATGAGGGCCCAGCTTATCCCCGGCACCCATATCTCTGCCGGCGGACCTGTCGTCAAGGTCCGTACCACCGGGCAGACCGCTCACGCAAGTACGCCGGAGAACGGGGTGAACGCTGTGTCGAACATGATGCTGCTTCTGGAACCCTTTATGGAAGGTGATTCCTTCCAGAGCAGTTTTATAAGATTCTATCGTTCACACATCGGCGCTGAAACCGATGGTTCAGGCTTATTCGGCGATATCTGCGACGAGCCTTCCGGAAAGCTCGTGCTGAATGCCGGCCTTCTGAATATGGATACACAGCATGCGAGCCTGAAGCTGAATATCCGCTATCCGGTCACCTGTTCCGGCGTGCAGATTCAAAAGCTTCTCGCAGGCGCCGTGGCCGATGCAGGACTTACGATGCACATCGACTTGAACAGCGAACCTTTGTATAAGGAAAAGGACAGCCGTATTGTCCAGACGCTGTTATCCGTCTACCACAGCTACTGTCCGGACGGCTCAGTCCCCCTCGCGGTCGGGGGAGGCACTTACGCGAGAAGCATCCCCAATTCCGTCGCCTTCGGTCCGGTGTTCCCCGGCAAGGAGGAACTGGCCCACTGTCCCGATGAATATATCTCGATAGACGATCTCATCTTATCCGCTAAAATCTATGCCGGCGCGATGCTGCGGCTGGCAGGCAGGGAGGGCGACTGATGGTTCAGGATATTATCACCCAGTATATTGACAGCCAACGCGGCGCGATGCTTTCATTACTAGAAAAGATGGTCAACACGGACAGCGGTTCCTACACGACGGACGGCGTATTAAAGGTTGCCGGATTTATTTCAGATGTCCTGCTTCCCCTCGGCTTTGACGTACAGATGCTGCCAAGTTCCAAATACGCCCCACATCTGCTGGCCCGCAGGAGAGGCAGCGGATCTAAAAAGCTGATGTTTCTCGGACACATGGATACGGTCTTCGACGAAGGTACGGCGAAGCGGCGGCCCTTTTGCATAGAGGGAGGCAAAGCCTACGGTCCGGGCGTGTGCGACATGCAGGCCGGAATCGTCTGCCTGCTCTATGCATTGCTGGCTCTGGAAGAAGCCGGCTACACCGGCTACGAAGAATTGAAGATATTGTTCAACAGCGACGAAGAGCGGGGCAGCGAGACTTCTGAGCAATATATTATCGAAGAATGCGGCAAAAGCGACATGGTACTTGTCATGGAACCGGGCATGCCGGGGGATTATGTCGTAATCGAACGGCAAGGTGGCGGCATCTTCAACCTTGATATACAGGGGAAGCCGGCACACGCAGGTGCATGTCCGCTCGATGGAATCCATGCGATCGATGAAGCCGCACACAAGATTCTTGCGCTCCATGGTCTGACCGACTTGAGTCTCGGCAGATCCGTCAGCGTCGGTGTCATAGAGGGCGGTACAAGAAGCAATATCATACCGGAACACGTCTTTATGGAAATAGACCTGCGTGCCAGATTCCACCATGACGGGATTGCACTGATGGAAAAGATGCAGGAGATTGTTGATACTTCTTATGTACCCGGGACAGAAAGCACACTGACGAAAGTAATGTACCGCCCTCCGATAGAAAAGACACCGGGTAATCAGGCACTCTACCAGACACTTGTTACAGCCGCCAGAAAGCTTGGCATCCCGGTCAACGAAACATACTGCGGCGGCGGCAGCGATGGCAACTATACTTCCGCACAGGGAATACCAACCATCGATTCTCTCGGTCCCATCGGGAGCCTGGAACATACGGACGAGGAATACATACTTGTTGAATCATTGTTCTCCAGATGCAAGCTGACCGCGCTTTATATCGTGGAGCTTTCGAGCTGACAATATTTTCCGTGTTACAAGAAAAAGGGAAGCATTACGCTTCCCTTTTTCTTAACATCCACAGTGGAATGTGGCACATTCCGTCTGTTCACACCTACAGGCCTCGCTGCCTTCCACGCTGATTTTTCCTGCATGGCATTTGCACTCTTCGTTATACATACATTCTGTCGCCTTACAGTCGATACGGCTGCAGGCCGTAGCATTGTTCTGGCTTACGTTGCTGTATGAATCGCCTTTGCGCTCTTCAAAGCTGTCGCAGCACGTCTCCTCTGCACGCTTTGCTGAGTTCCCTCCTACCTGGATCTTATCAAGGTCGCAGTAAAAGTTCTTATTGTGTGTACAGGTCTGTACGGTACATTTTAATTCTGGCATGATCCTACCTCCTTAGTTTGATATCAGAAGTAGTATCTGCATATTAAGAATATAATATTCTTTTTTCAATTTATTGTTGATTTTTATAGTCACACAACCCTTTTGCGAACATATCATGGAACTCCAGGCAGCTCTGCTTCAGAGAGACAGGCTTTCCTGCCTCATTGATGAAACAGTGCTTCGTAAGTCCTCTGCAATGGACCATCTCTGTCTTGCTATCCACGACCTCATACACGATTGTCATCTTGATGCCGTTATATTCCTTGATAAACGCATTGACCGTCACGATGCTGCCAAAGTGCACCATTCGCAGATAATCTGCCTCTACAGACAGGACCGGACTCATGATCCCCCGCTTTTCCATCTCCTCATATCCCATCCCCATCTGCTCCATCAGGTCTGTCCTGGCTTCTTCAAACCAGCGGATGTAGTTGGAATGGTGAACGATTCCCATCCGATCCGTCTCATAATACTGTACTTTATGCTTATATGGTTCTATCCTGCTCATCTCTTCACCCTCTGTCTTTTATCTGATGATTCTCCTGCCGTCCGCTACCTTCCGAACTTCTCCGGATGCTGGCCCGACCAGCCTGTCTGCGGCATCGTCCCAAGGATATACATATCCTCTTCGTTCAGTGCAAACCCGAAGATATCCTGATTCTGCTTCATCCGCTCCATGGAGGACGATTTGGGAAGCGGCACGACTCCTCTCTGAAGCGCGTAGCGAAGGCATATCTGGGCTGCCGTCACTCCGTATCGTTCCGCCATCTCAAGGATAACCGGCTCCTTAAGCACCTTGCTTCTCCCCATAGGGCTCCATGCCTGTACGAGGATATCCTGTTCCTGACAGTAGCGTACCGTAACCTCCTGCGTGTAGCCCGGATGGAATTCTATCTGGTTGACTGCAGGCTTCACATCACAGTTCTCCAGAAGATTCTCTATGTGGTAAGGCAGAAAATTGCTCACTCCTACAGCCCTGGCCTTCCCTTCATGGTACAGCTCCTCAAGCGCCTGCCACGATTCTATATCAAGCCGCCGCCACTGTGTAAAGCCGTCTTCCGGAAGCGGCCAGTGGATGAGATACAAGTCCATATAGTCTGTCTGAAGCCTTTCCAGCGATTCCATGAATGCCTTCCTGATATTACTATATCCCATCTCTGTCCTCCAAGCCTTCGATGTGAGGAAATACTCTTCGCGGGCGATTCCGGACTCTGCCAATGCTCTGCCAATCTGTCTTTCATTTCCATAGAAAGACGCCGTGTCAAAGTACCGATATCCCGCTTCTATGGCCGTCTTCACTACTTCACAATCGTCACCGTCCGATGCTCTGTACGTCCCAAAACCAAGACATGGGTTCATGACACCGTTATTCAATCTATAACAATCATATATGTTGTTCATACTGCTCCTTTCCTGTCCTTCTGCCGGCTTTTTCGTTCAGCTCTTTAATCTCCCTTTGTATCTTTTCATCCACATCCTTCACTACCGTATCCGGCCTGCCGACATAGAAGCCTTGCAGATAGTCAACACCGAGTGAGATGAGCGTCTCCATCTCTTCTGCGGTCTCCACTCCTTCTGCGATGACTTTAATTCCTCTCGGCCTCGCATAGTTGACCGTGCTCACCGCAAGTGCCTGACGGTCCTTGTCCCTGTGAATATCTCTTACGATGCTCATATCAATCTTGACATAATCCGGCTGCATATAGAGCAGTGTCGATTCTGAGCTGTACCCGGCACCGAAATCATCGACCGCAAGCTGTGCGTGGAATGCTTTCAGCATCTGAATCTTATCTTCCATAATCCCGATATCCGTTTGTTCGCTTTCAATCATTTCTACGACGAGCGTATCCTTTCCTATCTGGTACCGCTCAAACAGGCTATACAGCAGCTCTTCTGAAAGTATCTGGTTCGGTATGGAATTGACAAACAGCTTCCTGTCGCCAAACGCGTCCCGCTGTGACGCGTACTCCTCAAATGTCTTGCGAAACGTAAGCTTTTCAATGTCCGGAAGCCTTGACTGTGAGATTGCCAGCCTCATGACATCGGCGGGGGATGCCAGGTCTTCCATGATGGGACGCATTAATGCTTCAAAGGCGGCCACACGTCCATCCTTCGTACTTACAATCGGCTGGAACGCATAATTGACCAGTTCATCCTCTATGAGCTTGTTCAGCTGTTCCCTGCCCTGCAGCAGAAAAGCGTCTTTTTCATAGGCTTTCCTGTCAAACTCTTTAAATGCGCCTTTATAGCTGTTTTTCGTGTCATACATGGCAAAGTCCGCATACTTCCTAAGCTCATCCAGATTTCTGCCGTCATCCGGATACCAGGCGATACCACCGGAGGCACGAACTGCTATCGACTCTCCGTCCGGCATGACGACCCTTGTATTATTCAGCTGTCTTTTGACTTCCTCTACTTTTTCCAGAAGCCATTCCTTACTTCCACAATCCGGAATAAAAGCCAGGAATTCATCCCCGGAGATGCGGCCGACGATGCCGCCGTCTCTCGTCAGGCCGCTGAATACAACTGCGGCTCTCTGTATATACTGGTCGCCATAATCATGTCCGTATGTGTCATTGACATATTTCAGATTATCCAAATCCCACATAATCATCGCCCCAAGCGTCAGGCTGCTGCCTTCCTGCAGCAGCTGATTCATTCTCCTGTTAAAGGCCCGCCGGTTCAGAAGATGGGTCAGGATATCGTAATCCCTCTCATATTCTATCTTCTGCCTCTCATAGATGTCTTTCGTGATATCCAGAACAGTAATCAGCGTCTTATCTTCGTCGGACAGCGACTTCAGATGTACCCATCTCTGCTGAATCGTATGGGCAATCTGGTAGTCTTTCTCCCCGGATTTCTCAAGCAGCTCTTCAAGCCCTGCCTCTTTCATATAATCTTCAAAGTATTTCCGGTCAAGGTAGCCACGGCTGTAATACTTTTTGTTCATCATAAACATCTTGATGACTTTCTTTGTACAGAACACTTTTTCCGTGCCTCTTTGATATTCCACAACGCCGAGAGGCAGGTTCACCAGCTCGATGATTTGGGATACTTTAGACGCATTCTGCCTCACATTGACATTGAGCGAGACGATCGCATTCTCCAGCGCGTCTATCTCCTGTACGTCGGACGGTTGGAACTTCAGCTCGTCGTTGACGTCCTTGCTGCGGATTTCATCGACCATCTTCCTGATTGGACGGGTGAAGAAGTAGCTGCCGACCACCGCTCCTGCTATGCCGAGCACGATAGACGTTGCGAAGGCTATCATCACCGTCATCTGAAGCCGGTCTGACGACCGGAACAGCGTGCTCTCCGGGAGCACGCCTATGATTGCCCACTTTTCCCTGCTGTATGGTGAAGTGCGCCTGTACAAATCGATGTTCTGAACATTGCCGTAATTGCCTGCCCCGTCATCTATCTTGCTCACACGGCCATTCGCCGGTTCATTTTTAAATTTGATTATTTGATTATCTTCTGCCAGATTCTTTGCGATGATGCCTGTGGAAAATATGGATTCATATTCTATCCCGTCTGTCGTCCTGGCAAGCACAAAGGATCCCGCATTATCCGCATCCAGCTCCTGCGGCGACATCATCGATTCGAGATAATCCTCGGACACCGTGATGCCCATGACTCCATAGACGGTTCCATCCTGTACGAGCGGAACAGAATAGGACATCACTTTGATATCCTCAGGCGACCAGCGGAAGAAGGCGGACCAGTACCCGAGCGCCGAGCCCGATTTGTCTTCATACTTCTCCGCCGCTGCAACAGGCTTCTCATACCATCCAAGATCCATCGCGTCATGTAGGACAAAGCGCGAAGACCAGTACGAATCCATAGGGATGCCGTAAGCTTTCGATATCTCGGAGGAGCCTCTCTCCAGCAGAAAGCCATTGGAATCTGCATTCGTGCCCTGATCCAGATTCCGGATCAGCAGACCGCAATGCTCCCTTGCATCCTGTCCGCCGTATCCGCTCAGAACGATGTATGCCTCTGTCGTGGAATTATACCGGAGCATATCCACCATATCCTCCGTAATATCCAGCAGCAGCCTATTATTCAATTCTTTATCCGATGCAAGATCCGAAAGGTCTCTGCCTTCCTCTCCCAGCTTAGCGCTGACTGCAGCCTGTACCTTTTCCTGATACTCCCCCAGGTTAGACCATTTGTTGAGCATGAAGTTCTCAACCGCATTCTTCCTGGCAAGCGTCGTATTGGAAAAGCTTGTGCATGCACTCTTCTTCAGATAATCGAAACCGTCGTTAAACGTAAGCGCTGAAAAACAGAGTATCCCCTGGAGCATGACTACGGACAGCATAACCACCAGCAGCTTTTTTCGAATCGAAATTCTTTTCATATTCATCATTTACGACTTCCTAGCTTTGAACAGCTTCCTTCAGCTGTGTGCTCAGCTCATTATACCATATTTCAAAGTTCTCCTCTGTCAATAGCCCGGAGACGGCCTCCTCCTGAGACTTTCCTGCCCCCAGCTGCTCTACCACCGTCTCTCTGTCCGCAGCGGCCTTTTTCTGAAGAGAATCTTCGATTATATAACGGCAGCTGTCGCTTCCTTTAAACGGAGTCATCGTATACAGATCATATGTATTACATTCTTCAAATGCAACTTCTATCGTATCCCGAACGATATCGTTCCACTCAATATTATTTTCCTTGACAATCTTTTCTAATAATTCCATATCATTGGCACTTTTCTTGACCGGCAGATAGGAAGATGCCATGCTGAACCTGCTGTTGGCATCCACATCTGTAAACCATTTCAAAAAGGTGGCTGCTGCCTCCTCTTTCTCTTTCTCTGATTTTACGACCGCCATACCAGCTCCCTGCTGTGTCACTACAGCCTCTGCACCCTCAAAGTTAGGCACCGGCATTACCATCGTCTCAATCGGATATGGATCATTGTCGCCTACGGTCACCTCCTGGGCATAGTAGGAACCTCCGGAAGAGGAGCCGATTGCCACGATGAGGTCTCCTGTCTTCATATCATCAGAACGGAACCTTCCAATGCTCGTATAGTACCCATTTACATAAGGGACATAATAGTTATCCCACAGCTTTTTCATGACATCCCGGTCCATCTGGATGGCTACCTTTCCATCTTTAACCTCAAACATATCTTCTCCGAGCTGATGTGCGCCTGCAAGCATATAATTGGCATATGCGTCACGTCCGAACAGGGCTTTGCCACCGGACCATTCATAAAAAGCTTCCGCCGTGTCGGCCAGGCCTTCCCATGTAGAAAGCTGCCTCAGATCGGAACCGGTCTCCAGCGCGAACTTATCCCAGTCGGTTTTATTAATCGTCATCACTTCCGTCGACTTCGCTATCGGGAACACGACGAGCGGCTTATCCTTTCCTATTCTGCCTTCCTCGATATACTCGTCTACATACTCATCCAGCTCATCCTTCGTAAAGTAATCGTCCAGATCAGCCAGCAGGCCCTCTTCCTCAAATTCCATGGCGTTGGAACCATAGCAGCTGAATATGTCAGGAAGGTCTCTGTCCTCTTCCTCTTTCTCCAGCTCATTTTCCAGGTTCTGGAAGAGTTCGCCCATATCCCCGCTGCTGCTTGCCTTTACGAAAATCCCTTTTTCATCTCCAACGGTATCGTTGAATTCTTCAACCAGTTCATCGAGCGCTATTTTGGCTGCCCCGTTGTAATATGTCTCTATCTCTATCACGGTAGGATTATCGGCATCTGCCCCATTACCGGCCTTTCCCGCACATCCTGCCGTCATGCCCGTAACCAGAGCTATGATGCATGCACATACAATTCTTTTTTTCATTTCTGGCCTCCCTGTCCACACTTTTTCGTAAAAGGAAAATAGAAAAAAATAGCAATATGCTATCCCTTATAATATAGCATATTACTATTCTTAAATCAAAAGATTATGTAGAATTGAACTGCAAAAGTACAATAAATACTTTTATCGGCCTTCCATACCTGCTAAGGCAGCCATAATCTGCACACTGCGAAAAACTCCCTGACCATATAATTGACGAAGAGCAGCGGGCTGCACCCCGCCGGTATACGGCACACATCCTTATAGCCAATCCTTCTGGCATACAAGCAGGCCCGGTACATGTGAAAATTATTTGATACGATTCCCACCTTCACGTTCTTATCAGGCAGATATCGCGCGGAGAATGTAAGGTTCTCCTCTGTCGACTTTGATTGATCTTCCAGAAGGATTCTGCTTCTCTTAATGCCGCAGCCGATAAGATATGCCGCCATCGCCTCCGCCTCGGAGATAGCTTCTCCCGGCCCCTGTCCTCCGGATACTATCACCATCGTCTCCGGATTCTCAGACAGATATGCCGCGGAACGCCTGAGCCTTCTCCTAAGGGAATCTGTAATCTTCGTCCCTTTTACCTGCGCGCCAAGGACGATAAGATACGGTATGCCCTTCTCCTCGGTAGAAACCATTCCACCGGCTATGAGCATCTCTACGACGGCAAATACGGCAGCCGGAATCCAGAGCAGTTTCCACAGCGGACTTTCCGCCAGTTCCGGTCGCATCCGAAACAACACCAGCAGCGCGGCACACAGTGCCCCGGCCGCCAGCCAGAATCTCGCAAAAGTTGAATTCCATCTGTGCAGACGTAAGCTGACCGCCCCATAGTACAGGAGGCAGGCGGCGCCTGCCGCAGGCAGTGCTACCTTCCACAGCATTTCTTATACTTCTTGCCGGAACCGCACGGACATGGGTCATTACGTCCCGGTTCCTTCTCTTTCCGGATTGTGCCGGACTGTTTCTGTTCCTTGTACAGAGTCTTGAGTTCTTCCTCCGTATATATATTCTTCCACTGCGGCAGTTCATACAGCCAGTCGGCTTTGGCCGCAACCATATTCTTATACAGCGTTTCTTTATCAAAGGCAAGGCTGACTACCGTATCCTCTTCCATCGTCTCGATTGGATTCGGCTCCTTCAGGCTGTCGTTGATTCCATCGAGGAAACCGGCCATCGTGAATACTTCCTGCCCATACTTTTCGGCAAGCTCTTTTACCGTCCCTTTTACTTCTTCATCCGGCTGTTCCAGAAGCTGCTCATATATCTCCTTCTCAATCTGAAAATATGTGGACCAGAACTTCTGCAGCTCACCTTTGTCTGCCTGTTCATTATAGGCTGTATCTCTCCACTGTTCTAATAACGTACGACTCATATTACATACTCCTTCTGTATTCATTTGCAATTTTATCTTGCTCTTTATATAATATACTAAAGACTCGATTAGATGTAAAGGATGATTCCGATGAAAAAGATAAAACGTATTCTAGCTCTGTCCGGCGCGGTTCTGCTTGCCGGCATGTATATCAGCACATTTGTCTTTGCCCTGCTGGACCGGTCCGAAACGATGGGTCTTCTTAAGGCATCCATCGTGTGCACAGTCATACTTCCCGTACTTCTGTACGCCTACACCCTCGTATATAAGATTACGAAAGGTGACGACAGCGGGAGGGGCGATTCAGCTTAATATCACACATAAAGCTCCGCCAGCATCCACGCAGAGCGTTTCTTTTCTGCGCCCTTTCCCTGCCTCTTCTGTTCTTTTTCCCTTATTTTTTGTCTCTTTGTAAGGTATTCTTCCATTGATATCACTTCTGGGTAATTCGACTCATTTCTCTGCTGCATAGTAGATACCTCCATTTCCATTATTCATACTCGTCAGCCGTGAAGCCCCGACTCCCGGCTTTATTATTATATTGTTGCTCCCCTCGCAATATGCCTGTTTTGTAAGCACAAATTCATTATAAGCATAAAATGTGTCTACATTGTGGCACGTTTCTTAAAATTTGCTGAAGCAAAAAGGGACGTGATCTTTTTAAAAAAGGTTACGTCCCAAATTGCATTTAATGGTGTACCCAGATGACAAGAAACGGATGCCTGATGGCATCCGTCCTGCTCTATTACTTATATATGATATCCTCTCTGCCTGGCCCGTTGGAGACCATCGTAATCGGATAACCGATCTGTCTTTCTATAAATTCTATATATCTGCGGCAGTTTTCCGGCAGCTTGCCATATTCCTTTATGCCGCGTATATCGCATTTCCAGCCTGGCAGCGTCTCCAGCACAGGCTTTGCCTTCTCAAGCAGATGGGTCGATGGAAAGTCTGTCGTCACTTCCCCGTTGATCTCATACCCGACGCATACCGGAATCTCGTCCAGATAGCCGAGCACGTCCAGCACGGTAAACGCGACATCTGTCGTTCCCTGCATCCTGCACCCGTATTTGGATGCCACGCAGTCGAACCATCCCATTCTCCGTGGCCGTCCTGTCGTGGCGCCGAACTCTCCGCCGTCTCCGCCGCGGCGTCTCAGCTCGTCCGCCTCCTCACCAAAGATCTCGCTGACAAATGCACCTGCTCCTACCGCGCTTGAATAGGCCTTGCATACGGTGATAATCTTCTTGATCTCATACGGCGGGATGCCTGCCCCGATGGCTCCGTAAGCGGCAAGCGTAGACGATGACGTCACCATAGGATAGATTCCGTGGTCCGGATCCTTCAGGGAACCGAGCTGCCCCTCCAGCAGGATCTCCCTGCCTTCGCCGATTGCTTTGTCAAGGAAGAGCGATACGTCACATACATATGGCTCCACCATCTTCTTATACTCTTGTAATTCATCATATAATTCATCAGGATCAATTGCAGGCTTATGATAGAGATGCTTAAGCAGCACATTCTTAAGCTCCGCGACGCGCACTACCTTCTCCCTCAGCAGTTCATCATCGAACAGCTCGCTCACCTGGAATCCCACTTTGGCATATTTATCAGAGTAGAAAGGGGCGATACCGGACTTCGTCGATCCGAATGATTTGCCTCCGAGCCGTTCTTCTTCATATGCATCGAAGTCCTTGTGGTAAGACATGACAATCTGCGCCCGGTCGGATACGAGAATCTTCGGCGCCGGAACACCCTGTTCTATGACAGACTGTATCTCGTTGAACAGGACCGGTATATCAAGAGCGACGCCATTGCCGATTACGCTCGTCGTATGATGATAGAACACCCCCGACGGCAACGTATGAAGCGCAAATTTTCCATAATTGTTAATAATCGTATGCCCCGCGTTGGCCCCGCCCTGGAACCTTACTATGATGTCTGCCTTCTCGGCGAGCATGTCGGTAATCTTGCCTTTTCCTTCGTCTCCCCAGTTAGCACCCACTACTGCTTTAACCATTTGAATTCCTCCTGTGTTATCAACTAACTTTGCCTATAGCATTATACTATATTTTATCTGCCGTGTAAAATGCTATTTTCCAAAACTACTCGATGATATCTTCCTCCATCTCGTACAGCAGTTCGTTCATCTCTCCGACAGAAATCTGCTTGTCAAGGCCGAACAGTATGATGCTGTCCCTCTTATTCTTCACATATAAGACAGGATATTCCGATGTCTTAAGCACCTTCTGCATCTCTTCGATAGTAAGCCCCATTCCGAATCCGAGCGCCAGCAGCTTATCCCTGGTCGGCTTGCGGGTTCCCGAAAATATCTGGTATGCATAATTGCGGTCAAGCTGTGAGCCGCGGATAACATCAGCCTTCTTCCTGCCCTTTTCGACAAGCATCTGCTCCAGATAGGCGGACAGGTCACCTGTTATAAATTCCGGCGTTTCTTTCAGATATTCGTCAAAGCTTCGCTTCTTCTTTAACAGCTCTAATAATTCTTCTGTTGATGTATTCTTCTCCACCATCTTATCCTCCCGTCATAAGGAACGCTCCTGCGAATTCAACTACTAATGTTCATTGAGATATGATAAAATGAATATCAGGAAAAATCAAGGACAAAGGATACGAATCTCATGGAAAACTTAAAAAACAGCTATCTGGATTACAATTATACCGTGCTCGCTCCTCTTCAGGATAAGGAGCCATGCACTACTCACCTCGTAAAAAATGCTTCCGGAGGAACGCTTGCCGTCAGAAAGCAGGTGTCCGGGGCACAGTTTCCCATCTATCAGAAGCTGACCATTCTGGACCATCCGAATCTCGCCCAGGTCCTTGACCTCTACACAGTAGACGGCAGATTCTACGTCATCGAGGAATACATAAGCGGCGAGACGCTGGCACAGAAGCTGGAGCGTGCAGAATATATGGAGGAACGACAGATACTCGGCTATATGTCACAGCTGTGCAGCGTGCTGACTTATCTGCATTCCCATAAAATCATCCACAGGGACATCACGCCAGGCAATATCATCATCTCCACAGATGCCGTCCTGAAGCTCATCGACTTCGACATATCAAGGACGAAGAAAGAAGACCGGAACCAGGACACGACGATACTGGGCACCGCGGGCTTCGCTGCTCCGGAACAGTTCGGTTTCGGCCAGACGGATGAACGCACGGACATCTATGCGGCAGGCGTGCTGCTGAACGTTCTGCTGACAGGAACCCTCCCTTCGCAGAAGCTGCCCCAGGAACTCTTCTACCGGAGCATCGTGGAACGGTGTACGGCTATCGATCCGGACGCCCGGTACCAGACCGTCAGAGCACTGGCCGCTGTACTGGACAGGCGCATCCCGCCGGGCGAAGTGCCGTTTCTGTCAAAAGAAGCGGTCGCGTCCATCGGCTGGATTCGTTTCTTTCCCGGATTCCGGACACGGAAGCCGTGGAAGATGGTCGTGGGCGTCTTTGGATATATGCTACTGGCCTACGCTGGCTACCGCACTGCCACCGCCCCTTTGAGCAGCGGCAATACAAGGTTTGACATGTGGCTGTATTCCATCTGGTTTTTGTACGTGCCATGGGCAATCGTGACCGACTGGGGCTATTACACGAAACACTTTTCGGTATTCAGCAGCATGACGCGTGCAAAAATAACAGCGGCGAAAGCAGGCCTTCTATTCCTGTCCTTCTCCGCCTGTATCTTCTTCTTGATGCTGCAGCTCTTATTTTTCCCATAAAAAGAACCGTGTATGCTCTGTGCATACCAAAATGAAAAAGAACTTCTGTATAGTAATGGCAGAAGTTCTTTTTGGTTATTCATCCATATAATTCAATAGCAGTTTTGTCAGATTCACCACCATCTCTTTTTCCTTAGGTGTTGCGTCTGACAAAAGGTTCGTCCAGATATCCCTGTAGGATGACTGTTCCTGGCTTATGGATTCCTGAAGAAGATAATCGACAGTAACACCAAGACAATTCGTGATATTGATAAGGCTGTCCAGCGTCAGTTTCCGCTCCCCTCTCTCAATCTGCCCGACATACGAGGTGGAGAGGTTCACTTCTTCCGCCAGCCGTTCTTGGGTCATATTCAGTTTCAAACGTTCTTCTTTTATTCTTCTCCCAAGTGCTACGTAATCCATATGACAACCCTCACATCCTATTACTGCAATTTTACATCGATTATTTTACAGTTGTAATATGCCAATCGCATTATATCAGTATGCTCATAGCATTATTACAATTGATAAAATATATACTTGCTGAACCGGCAAAGTTCAGCAGGCCACACAAGCTAAACTATCATACTAGAAAGAGGAGGGGAGATTGTGAATCCAGACAAAAAAAAGAAGCAGCAAAAAGGGGCACTTGCTACCGGACGGCTGGTCACAGGCATCATTTCCATCGTGCTCTTTGCACTGATATCGTTTCAGTCCTGTGCCGCGGGACTGAGCAATGCTCTGGAGCAGAATAATGCGACGAGCGGAACCGCAGGGCTGCTGCTGGCATTCGTTTATCTGATCGCAGGCATCATCGGCGTTGCGACGAGAGGCTCTGCCGGCGCCGCAGGACCTGCCGTCTGCAGCGTGTTCTACTTTATCGGCGCGGCTCTGACTATCGGGACAGGCAGTTCCTTTGGCGACCTGCCTGTCTGGGGCTTCATCGCCTGCGCGTTCGGCATCGTATATGCAGCTGCCGCGGTAAAGACAAAAAAAATGACAAATAAAGAGAGGTACTAGATATGAAAAAGAGAATACTGGCCGCACTGCTCATCCTTACGATGTGTCTCGGACTGTCCGCATGTGGAAGTTCTTCTTCCGGCCCGGAGGATTCCAAAGCAGATAAAAACGAAGAGGATACTTCAAAAGAGAAGGAAAAAGAAACACCCAAAGAATATGGTGTCGGCGATACGTGGACGGTAGACGGCAAGTTCAGCTTCACGTTTACATCCGCCGCTTTGACCGACGACAGAAACCAGTTTGAAGAATCCACGCCGGCCCAGGTGGTGCTGCTTACATATGACTATGAAAACATCGGCTTTGAAGGATTCATGGACTTATATTTCAGCGATAACGAGTTTACCGTCATAGACGAAGGCGGCGAGGTGGCGTCCACCTATCCGCTGTCCATCTCCAACTATCCGCAGGAGACGCCTGTCGGAGCCAAGTGTACAGGCGTACAGGCGGCATACGGACTCAAAACAGAGAGTTCGTCCATCACGATAACGGTCACCCAGACAGACAGTAAGCTGAAAGAAGAGAAAGCAGTCTTTACGCTTGCCCTGCAATAAAATGACGGCCCGGAGCATATTGCCCCGGGCCGTATCTTCTGGCTGCCTGTTCTACATAAGCGGTGCGAACAGCCGCAGCACCTGTCCCATAATCTTGGTCAGCATCGTCCGCTTCTTCACTTCCATCAGCGTCACCTTGTGGCATTTTACCAGCGTCCTCTGGAAATCCCGTTCAATCTTGTCCACTTCTGAATTGTTATAGATGAATACGCCGCATTCAAAATGAAGATACAGGCTTCTATAATCCAGATTAATCGTACCGACGGTCGCGGTGTCATCATCCGATACGAATACCTTGGCATGTACGAATCCCGGCGTATACTCATATATCTGCACGCCGCCCTCGATAAGCTCTTTATAATAAGTCTTGGCGACGGCAAACGCATACCACTTGTCGGGTATATGCGGCATGATGATGACAACCTCGATTCCGCTTTTCGCGGCACGGGTAAGGGTCGTAATCATCTCATTGTCGAGGATGAGGTAGGGGGTCATGATATGCACATACTTCTTGGCATGGTTCAATATGTGGAAATAAACCTCCTCCCCTACATTTTCATCATCAAACGGGCTGTCCCCATAAGGGATGACATAGCCGAGCTCCCGCCTGAGCCCCGGCGTCTTCTCCGTCAGGTACTTGCTGTAGCCTTCCGCGCGCCGCTCATCCACGTTCCACATCTGCAGGAACATCATCGTAAGGCTCTGCACCGCATCGCCTTTCAGCATGACAGCGGTGTCCTTCCAGTGGCCGAACCGGACCTTTTCATTGATATACTCATCCGCCAGGTTCACCCCTCCGGTAAAACCCACCATCCCGTCTATGACACAGATCTTCCTGTGGTCTCGGTTATTCTGTACCGTAGAGAGGAACGGCTTCACAGGGCTCACCATCTTGCACTTGATCCCATATCTGCGTATCTGCTCCGGATAATTGTACGGAAGCATCGATATGGCGCACATGCCGTCGTACATGAACCGCACCTCGACCCCCTCCCTTGCCTTATCCTTCAATATCTCAAGGATCGTATTCCACATGTGCCCTTCTTCCACGATAAAATACTCCAGGAATATGAACTTCCTCGCTTTCTTCAGCTCCTCAGCCATCGCGCGGAACTTGTCCTCGCCCAGTGGAAAATACTTCACCTGCGTATTCCGGTAAGTCGGAAATCCCAGCTGATTCGACAGGTAATAGGCAAGCTGCGCATTGGCAGACCGGCTCGCCCAGATAGCATCCACGATATCCTGGTCCTGTTCCATATACGGAGCCGTCTCAAGCCTCAGGCCGGCAAGCCGGTGCTTCATGTACCGTGTACCAAACTGGGTCTTAACGTACAGGTAGAACAAGGTGCCGATGACAGGCAGCGCCAGCACGCAGAGCATCCACGTCATCTTGAACGCCGGATTCCCCTCTGAATTGATGATATATATGAGTACGATGACGCCTAATATGGTAAATGCCCCGTATATATAAGCCATATATTCTGTCAGATATATCGTGGTTCCTATAAATACACCTATCTGAAGCAGAAGCAGCAGAAAGATAATGCCCATCCTGCTGAATATAATCCTGAACAGGCCCTTTTTGGCCGTGCCCGGTGCTTCAATCTGCATAAATCCGTTACTTCCTTTCTTATCTCGCTATCTGTACAGTTTAACATACTTTTTTTCTGTCTACAATACAGATAAAGGTACCCTTTTTACCAAAAAAGAGACCTTTTCCCTTTCCTTTTTCAGCAAAAAGTATTACAATAAGGGATAGTATATGAATGTAAAATTCAGGAAGGAGTTACGATTATGTCTAAATGGGGTAAGAGAATACTGGGACTGGCTGCGGTAGGCAGTGTAATCGCAGGACTTGTCTATTATTTTAAGAAGAAAAATATCTGTGACGAGGAAGATGAGTTCGAAGATGATTTCGAGGACGAAGACTTCGACCTTGACAATGATTTGAAATCAACCGCAGATCGGGAATACGTACCTTTAAATTCAGCAGGAAAGAATGAAGAAGACGCTTCTTCTGACACCGAAGAGAAGTAATATGCAAAATCAATCCCGGCCCATTCTGCCAGCAGGCAGGACGGATGGGGTAGGGAGCTGCCGGCCGTATGCCGGCGGCTCTTTTTACGTTACGTCTTCCTTCTCCTCAAGCAGCTTCCTGCTCTTCCATTTCCCGCTTCTGATACGCACAAATGAAAATATCGCTCCTATCCCCCATCCGATCGGTATGGACCACCAGATTGCGCTTGAGCCTATAAAATATGCCAGCAGATATGCGATGATGACACGCATGAACAGGTTGGACATGGAGCTGAGCATGAATGCCCCCATATCTCCTGCACCCCTGAGCAGCCCATTTCCGACAAACATAAAGCCCATCACGATATAGAATACCGATACGGTCTTCATATACTTCAGGCCATAATCCATCGCGCTGCCCGCAGACCCTGCGTTCAGGAAAAGTCCCAGAAGATGTGGGCCGAACAAGAAGATGATTCCGGTAATAATTGCAGAAAAGATCAGTACCATCAGAAGGCTCGCCTTGTATCCTTCCTCTACCCGTTCGTCCTTACCGGCACCGATATTCTGGGCCGTGTAGCTCGACATGGCATTGGAGAAATTCATATTCGGCATCATGGCCAGCGTGTCAATCTTCGTAGCCGCCGTATAGCCCGCGACAAACACCTTCCCATAGGAATTGACCAGTCCCTGCATAAACATCATGCTCAGGGAGACGATAGACTGCTGGATCATAGAAGGCACGCCGATTCTGGCAATCCTCTTCGCGGCAGACAGTTCAAACAATGCCGGCTTCTCCTCCTCGTACCGCTCTTCATTCTCCATTTTTGCCAGACGTTTCATGAGTATGTAAAAAGAGAATACCGCACACATCCCCTGCGCGATCAGCGTCGCCCACGCAACGCCTGCGACCCCCATATGGAATCTGATGACAAACAGAAGATCCAGGCCGATATTCGTAAGTGCCGAGACCATGAGGAACTTAAGAGGCGTATTGCTGTCACCGAGCGCATTATAGATACCGTTCAACGTATTATATAAGAACAGAAATACTGCGCCGCCAAAGTATATTCTCAGATAGACAAGGGAATCCCCCATAATCTCCTCATTCGTTCCAAGCAGCCGCAAAAGCGGCAGCGACGTGAGCTCTCCCAATGCCATGATTGCAAGGCCGATTGCGCCAAGGGCAATCAGCGCCGTAAATACCGTCGTCTTCATCTCCTCGATCTGCCCCGCCCCGAAAAGCTGTGATATGACAACCGTGCATCCCATGGAGAGGCCCGCCGCTATCGCTACAGACAGGAATACGACCGGAAACGAGGAACCGACTGCTGCCAGTGCATCCTCCCCGACAAACTTTCCTACCACCATCGAGTCTACCATATTATAGAGCTGCTGGAACAGGTTGCCGAGCACCATCGGCATCGCAAAGAAAAACAGCAGCTTAAGTGGCCTGCCGTTCGTCAGATTCTTAACCATTCTTTCTTCCCCCAATCTTTTTCTTGTACTCCACTACATTATGGGAGATACGTTTGATAAATTCGTGGTTCATGTTTCTTTCTTCTTCTGTAAATCCTCTGTAGCAGATGTCATCCCATGCCTCATAGATGTCCAGTATCGCATCATATATCCTCTCGCCTTCCTCAGTCAGGGATACCAGCTTCTGACGCCGGTTATTGCTATTCGTATTCCTGCTGACGATTCCCTTCTGCTCAAGCATATACACGGTCTTGGCTATCCTGCCTTTATCGATATCGAGAGATTCCCCCAGCTCCTCCTGGCTGAAGCAGTGGTCCTTCAACAGCCGGATCAGCCTGCCCTCCATCGGTATCAGCCCGAACTGTTCCAGTTCGCTGCGTATATATGACATCTCACCTCTTCTGATTATGCTGACATAATAATTCTTCATATGTTCTCCTTCTACATCGGACACACACTGACGGGGCTCTACATTCAGATTCAAAACGGTTGTATTATACAATTGTTGTAAAATACAACTAATATTATATGACGACCCCTGACATTTGTCAAGAATCGTACTTTTTTTATCTCCAGCATCCGGTAAGGATGCGGACTGCTTCTCTGATTTGTTCTTCCGTCAGGTTCGCGTAGCCAAGCAGAACCGTATGGCTCGACTCCTTCGGGTATCGTATCATATAATCGGAAAGCCCATATACGCGGATGTCCTTCTCCTGCGCCCTCCGGATCAGTTCCTTCTCCGTGAGTCCGTTGGCAAATGTAAGGAGCAGATGCACTCCCGCATGTTCTCCTGATATCGTACATATATCAAGAAGCGGCTTCAGCTCTTCGATCAGGACATCATGACGGCTCTTATACAGCGCTCTCGTCTTGTTGAGATGACGTTCATAATATCCTTCTTCGATAAACTTCTGCACGATCAGCTGATCCACTTTGGAAACGGTCGAATTGACGAACCTGCTCTTCTTGTCGTACACGTCCAGAAGCGGCTCAGGCAGTACCATATAGCTCAGACGGATGGCAGGTGCTATCGATTTGGAGAATGTACCAAGATAGATGACTTTGCCGTCTGCATCATACCCCTGCAGCGCTGGAATCGGCTTCCCCTTATAACGGAATTCACTGTCATAATCATCTTCGATGATATAGCGCTCCACTCTTTCCTGTGCCCATCTGAGGAGCTCGAGCCTCCGTCGGATAGGCATCACCGTCCCGGTCGGATACTGGTGCGATGGAGTCACATACGCCACATCCGCCCCCGACTGCGCCAGTTCCGGGATGTCCATGCCGTTTTTGTCCATCCCAACAGAGACCGTCTCATAGGACATGCTTCTAAAGAGGCGGTATGCCTGCATGTAGGCAGGATCCTCGAAGGCAATCTTATGTCCGGGGCCGAGCACCGTACTGAGCAGCATGAGGATATAGTCATTCCCCGCCCCTACGACTATCTGCTCCGGTGTGCAGTTCACCCCGCGCGCCTGGTACAGATAGCTGCATATGGCACAACGGAAGCTGTATTCCCCCTGGGAATTGCCGGAACGGAACAGCTCCGTCCTGTCGTCGGTGAGAATCTCTCTTGAAAGCTTTCTCCACACATTGTACGGAAAGCTCTTCAAGTCTACCCCGTTGGGCGTAAAATCATACCGGTATCTCCTCGGTTCCTCCTCCTGCCGCTCTGCCTGCGGCTTCACTCTCCTGATGGAATACAGCTCTTCAATCTCGGAGACGAAGAATCCTTTGCACGGCCTTGATTCTATATAGCCTTCCGACAGGAGCTGCTCGTATGCCAGCTCTACCGTGCTCCTGCTCACTTCCAGATGCCTGGACAGCGACCTGGTGGAAGGCAGCTTCTCCTCGTAAGCGATACGTCCTGTCTGGATGTCATTTTTGATATAATCATATATCTGTTCATAGAGCGGGGTTCTGGAATCGCTCTTCAGATTTATCGTCAGTTCATTCATATCGTCTATCTTCGTCTATTTTGGCAGCTTGAAGGAGCTCTTAAGGGATACTATCCTGTTAAATACCAGATGCTCCGGCGAAGAATCTCTCGCGTCGATACAGAAGTATCCGTTCCGCACGAACTGGAAGCTTTCACATCCCTTCGCACTGCCGAAGCTGTCTTCCACATAGCAGTTCTGAAGCACTTCCAGAGAATTCGGATTCAGGTTCAGCGACCCGTCCTCCTTGTTGTATACCCCTTTTTCTTCATCTACGAGGTTCTCGTACAGCCGTACTTCCGCCGGCTTTGCATATGGCGCCGCAACCCAGTGGATTGTCCCTTTTACCTTGCGCCCGGTAAATCCGGTTCCACATTTCGTCTCCGGGTCATATGTGCAGTGCACGACCATAACATTGCCGGCTTCGTCTGTCTCATAGCTCTGGCACGTGACAAAATAGGCATGCATAAGCCTTACCTCGTTGCCGGGAAAGAGACGGAAATATTTCTTTGGAGGTTCAATCATAAAGTCATTCCGTTCAATATATAGTTCCCGGCAGAACGGTACCTTGCGCGTCCCAAGCTCCGGATTCTCCATATTGTTATCTACGTCCAGGTATTCCACTTCACCTTCCGGATAATTGTCGATCACAAGCCGGATTGGATCCAGCACCGCCATCATGCGCGGCCTTTTGAGCTTCAGATCTTCACGGATACAGTATTCCAGCATCGCATAGTCGACAGAGCTCTGACTCTTGGACACGCCGCACATCTCCACGAACATCTTAATAGATTCCGGAGTAAAGCCCCTTCTTCTGAGCGCCGCAATAGAGACGAGTCTTGGATCGTCCCACCCGTCTACGATTCCGTCCTGCACGAGCTTCTTGATATAACGCTTTCCTGTCACCACATTAGTCAGGTAGAGCTTGGCAAACTCGATCTGGCGCGGTGCCGGATCGAATCCGCACTCCTTCACCACCCAGTCGTACAAGGGCCTGTGGTCCTCAAATTCGAGCGTACAGATGGAATGGGTTATCTTCTCTACCGCATCCTCGATTGGATGCGCGAAGTCATACATCGGATAGATGCACCATTTATCCCCCGTATTGTGATGTGCCATACGTGCGACACGGTAGATGACCGGATCGCGCATGTTGATGTTCGGAGAAGCCATATCGATCTTCGCCCTGAGCACCTTTTCCCCGTCTTTGTACTCTCCGTTCTTCATGGCCTCGAACAGGGCAAGGTTCTCTTCCACCGTGCGCTCCCGGTAAGGGCTGTTCTTCCCCGGCTCCGTCAGCGTACCACGGTATTCCCTGATCTCTTCGGCGCTCAGGTCACACACGTATGCCTTCCCCTTCTTAATCAGCGTGAGCGCGCATTCATACATGACATCGAAGTAATCCGATGCAAAATACAGGTGCTCCTTCCAGTCTGCCCCGAGCCACTTCACATCTTCCTTGATAGACTCCACGAATTCCGTGTCCTCTTTCGTCGGGTTCGTATCGTCGAACCTGAGATGGAACGTGCCGTCATATTTCCGAGACAGTCCATAGTTAAGCAGAATGGATTTGGCATGTCCGATATGGAGATACCCGTTCGGTTCCGGCGGGAATCTCGTACATACCTCCGAATATACTCCCTCCGCCAGGTCTCTATCTATCTCCTGTTCAATAAAATTCTTGGAAATCATCTCTTCTCCCATTAATAATCCTCCTTATGGATACAGTAGCATTTGTGTTCCTTATCTTATCATAAAACAGCGGGCAGAACAAGGTCGTTCATTCACGTTTTTGGATGGGCATCCAGTTCCCTTTCCATGCATACAACAGGATGAGGACGGCCCCTATAAGCCAGGACAGCGGATAAGCGGTCATGACCCAGTCAATCTTGTGTTCGATGGCAAGCGCCCCCCATATCCAGGCGACCCGGAAGATACAAAGCGAGAAGAGGAATACGAGCATCGTCTCCATCGTCTTTCCCGTCCCACGTATCGTGCCGGACAGTACCTGCAGTATTCCGAGCAGCCAGTAGAACGGACAGAAAAACCGCATGATATATACTCCGTATCCAACTACGTCCGGGTTCTTCGTAAATACGCCTATGACCTGAGGCGCAAAGGTAAGCAGCAGTATCCCTGTCAGGATTGTATAGGCGACTCCCATCCCGACCGAGACGAACATCCCCTTCTTCACCCTGTCGTATCTGCCGGCACCTACGTTCTGCCCTGCAAATGTGGCTGCCGCCATGCCAAAGCTAAGCACCGGAAGGATATTGAATCCGTCTATCTTGATGTAGGCGGCAAATCCTGCCATCGCCACCGCCCCGAAGCTGTTGACGCTGGACTGGACGATAACGTTGGAAAATGAGATGACGATATTCTGGATTCCGGTCGGAAGCCCGATCCTTATGATCTTGGACAGCAGATTGTCATAAAAGCGGATTTCCCTGATGTCCACATGGTATACTTCCTTGCTCCTGACAAGGTATAATATAATGAAGATACAGGACAGAAGCTGGCTGATATCTGTGGCAAGCGCGGCACCCACGATCCCCATCTTAAGCACAATGACGAACAGGATATCAAGTATGATATTCGATAACGCGGCTATCATCAGGTATACGAGGGACCGCTTGGAATTGCCGACCGCGTTCAGGATTCCTGCGGACATATTGTAGATGACGGAAAACACGATTCCACCGAAATACACCTGCAGATAGATGACCGCCTCCCTGAACACTTCCGCCGGCGTCCCCATCGCCCTCAGGATGACGGGGGCCAGCAAGATGCCCGCCACGGTCAATATGACGCCTGCCGCTATGGATATGGCAACGGTCGTGTGCACTGCCTTTTTCAAGCCCTTTTCATCTCTTGCCCCGAAGAACTGAGAGATGACTACCCCTGCGCCCGCCGAAGCCCCGATGCAGAACCCTATGAGCAGATTGATGATAGAAGAGCTGGAACCGACTGCTGCCAGCGCCTCGCTGCCGATATAATTACCCACGATGATGGAATCGACCGTATTATACAGCTGCTGGAACAGGTTGCCCAGAATAAGCGGAATAGAGAAGAACAGCATCTCCTTCCATATAACTCCCTCTGTCATAACTGTTGATTTTCTCATTATCCTTCGCCCTCTCTCATAATAACGAAAAAAATACTCCCTGAAAGGGAGTAATCAAGCTGTCTAGGGGACTTGAACCCCCGGCCTCCGCCTTACCAAGGCGACGCGCTACCGACTGCGCCAAGACAGCATACATGTAATATGCAACGTTAATAATATACAATATTACATGACTGTTTGTCAATATCTTTTAACTATTTTCTTACTTCGTCTCTTCCCTGGCCAGAATCTTCTCCGTCTTATTCTTGATGCGCTGCAGGGCATTATCGACCGTCTTCGGGCTTTTGTCAATCAGCTTGGCAATCGTGCGGTAATCCGTCCCCATCAGATGCAGATAGAGCACCCTGCTCTCCAGATCGCTCAGCTGTTCTTCCAGCTCGCTCTCCAAAAGCGCAACATACTCCTTGCTCAAAAACAGCTCCTCCGGGTTGCTCTGCCCCCCTGCTTCCATCGTCTCCAGCAGGGAGCCCTTTTCACCCTCCTGGTCGTAGAGCGATATATATGAGTTCAGCGGACTATGCTTTTTCCGGCGGGACGCCTCGATGGCAGAATACATCTGGCGGGTGATGCACAGCCTTGCGAAGCTGAAGAAAGATGCCTCCTGTTCCACGTCATAATCTTCCACCGCTTTGAACAGGCCGATCATCCCCTCCTGGATCAGGTCGTCGTTTTCGCCGCCGAGAAGGTACATGGCGTTCGCCTCTTTCCGGACGAGATTCTTATACTTGTCCATAATATAATCGACAATCGCCTTTTCCCCGCCCCTCAGGTTCCGTATCAGCTGTTCGTCTGTCATCTTCTCATAATCGGACATAACCACACCTCTACTTCTGCAAGCGCTGCCTTACGATTTCATAGGCGAGCACTCCTGCCGCCACCGATGCGTTGAGGGAATCGATGTCACCCTTCATCGGGATGCCTGCTGTGAAATCGCACTTCTCCTTGACAAGGCGTCCGACCCCTTCCCCTTCGCTGCCTATCACAAGGCCGATTGGTCCGGTCAGGTTCAGGCAGTACATAGATTCCCCGCCCATATCTGCACAGACGAACCAGAGCCCCTTTTCTTTCAGTTCTTCCATCGTCTTGGACAGGTTCGTCACCTTCGCCACCGGCGTGTAGTTCAAGGCTCCCGCCGATGTCTTTGCCACAGTCGCCGTAAGCCCTGCCGCCCGGCGCTTTGGAATGATGACCCCGTGGGCACCGGCCAGATTGGCCGTACGGATGATTGCGCCGAGATTGTGCGGATCTTCGATGTTGTCGAGCACGAAGAGGAACGGATCTTCCCCCCGCTCCCGGGCAAGGGCGAGCATGTCCTCTACTTCCGCATACTCATAGGCCGCACCATAAGCGATGACTCCCTGGTGCTTTCCCGTCTCCGACATCTGTGTAAGCCGTTCCTTTGTCACGAAATTCAGCACCGTATCGTGCTTCTTCGCCTCCCTTACGATAGTGCGGACAGGGCCGTCCTGGCATCCATCGAGGATGAACACCTTATCCACCGGCTTACCTGAGCGGAATGCCTCCAGCACCGCATTGCGCCCCTCGATCATCAATTCATTTACCTGACGTTCACTCATTTGTTCTCTCCTTTATACTGTCAAGCCCCAGCTTGACGAGTTCCATCATCCGCCTGTAATCCTGCTTCAGATACAGATACCCCATCAGGGCCTCGAAGCCGGTTGCACGCCTGTAGTCTGCCAGCGTCTGGTTCTTGGCCGGCGATACGCTCTTGGTGTTCCTGCCCCTTCTATAGACCGTATGCTCTTCTTCCGTCAGCCGGTCCTGAATCGTCCGCATCATCCGGGACTGGGCGGATGCCTGCACATAAGAGCTCGTCTCCTTATGCAGCTTCTTCACCTGCCGGTTGCCTTCATTCACTACAAGGCTCTTGATTATCAGATCATAAATACTGTCACCTATATACGCCAAAGCAAGAGGTGAATACTCGTTCATATCCACCTCTTTCATCTGAAACGTCTCGCGCATATATGAATCAAACTTCCATTCTATGCCTTTTTCCATTTTACTCCTTCACGTGTGTCTTCTAATATGATGCCTTTACCAAGCAGCTCATCGCGTATCTCATCCGCAAGTGCAAAGTTCCTTTCCTTACGTGCGGCCTGACGCTTGGCAATTAGCTTTTCTATGTCTTCTTCCAGCATATCCTCTTTTTTGTCAACAATCAACCCCAATACGTCTGTTAATTTGACAAGCCGTTCGAGCAGCGCCTGCAGATAGGCTCTGGAGCTTGCCCCGTCTGCCGTCGTGTTGATATATTTGACCAGATCGAACACTGCTGCCACTGCGTCAGCCGTATTGAAGTCATCCTCCATCGCGGCTTCGAAGCCTTCAACGAACGCTTCTGACTTTGCATACGCCTCTTGTTCCTCTGCGGACATCTCTTCGTCCTTCGCATTGCCCATGAGGAACTTCAGGTTATCCGCCGCATTGACGATACGCTCCAGTCCGTTCCTGGATGCTTCCATCAGGTCGGCGCTGAAATTGAGCGGACTCCTGTAATGGGCGCTCAGCATGAAGAACCGCAGCACCTGCAGATCATACTGTTCGCTGATCTCCCTGACCGTGCGGAAATTGCCGAGAGATTTGCTCATCTTATGGTTGTCGATGTTGAGGAATGCATTGTGCATCCAGTATTTCGCAAATTCCTTGCCGTTTGCCGCCTCACTCTGGGCAATCTCATTTTCATGGTGGGGAAATACAAGATCCTCACCGCCTGCATGGATATCAATCTGCTCTCCGAGATACTTCCTGGACATGACGGAACACTCGATATGCCATCCGGGACGTCCGTCGCTCCACGGCGAATCCCATGCCGGCTCCCCTTCCTTCTTCGGCTTCCAGAGGACAAAGTCAAGCGGGTCTTCCTTCTCATCTTCTCCTGTGACCAGCAGAGAACGTTCCCCCGTACGCAGATCATCCAGATTCTTGTGGGAGAGCTTCCCGTAATCCTTGAAGCTTCTCGTGCGGAAGTACACGGTACCGTTCTTCTCATACGCATGGCCTTTCTCGATAAGGTCGCCAATCATCTCCACCATGCCGCATATCTCTTCCGTAGCCAGCGGATGCTTCGTGGCCGGCTTTACATTCATGCCTTCCATATCCTTCTTGCACTCCGCGATATAGCGTTTGGATATCTCGTCCGCGGACACCCTCTCTTCAATCGCCTTCTTGATGATCTTATCGTCCACGTCAGTAAAGTTGGACACATAGTTCACATCATAGCCTTTATATTCAAAATATCTTCTTACCGTATCGAATACGATCATCGGCCTTGCATTGCCGATATGGATGAAATTATAGACCGTGGGGCCGCACACGTACATCTTGACCTTTCCTTCCTCCACTGGTACGAATTCTTCTTTTTTTCTTGTGAGCGTATTAAACAGTTTCATATTATTCCTTTTCCTCCTCATCCAACACTTCTATATTGTCTTCCCGCATGCACCTCATGCGCTTCTCCATCTCCTGGATCTGCCGGTGCATACGGATATTGTCCTTTTGCAGTTCCCGGATATCGTTGCTGATAGGATCCGGCAGATGTACCTGATCCATATCTACACGCGGTATCCTCTGGTCACCCATCTTGACTACCCTGCCGGGCACTCCCACCACCGTACAGTTGGGCGGCACTTCCTCAAGCACGACTGAACCGGCACCGATCTTAGAGTTCTCTCCAATCGTAAAGGAACCGAGTATCTTGGCACCCGCGCTCACCATCACATTGTCACGCAGCGTCGGATGCCGCTTGCCCTGTTCCTTGCCGGTACCGCCCAGGGTCACTCCCTGGTACAAGGTGACATTGTTGCCGATTTCCGTCGTCTCACCGATGATTACGCCGCTGCCGTGGTCGATGAAAAGCCCCTTGCCGATCCTGGCTCCCGGATGGATCTCTATCCCGGTCTTCCTTGCCGCACGCTGAGAGATCCACCGGGCCAGGAAAAAGTGCTTTTTCCGGTACAGCTTATGGGCGATCCGATATCTCAATATAACCTTGAAGCTCGGATACAGGAACACTTCCATATTCGATTTGATGGCGGGGTCTCTCTCCCTGATTACTTTCACTTCTTCTCTTACATAAGACAGTATACCCATACTAAACACCTCTGAAATAAAAAATACCTCGTCTCTTAACATAGATTAAGAGACGGGGTATGCCCGCGGTTCCACTCTTATAGAAGCGTACGCTTCCACTCGAAACACGTAACGTGCGTTACCCGTGTCCGGCTACCCGTTTCACCTGTTCGCCGGACAGACTCCCGAATGCACTTCACACGCCCTTCCCTCAAAGCTGCTTTCAGCCAGTGACAGCCTCTCTCTGTTAGTTCCGCGACATGTTACTCTTTTCGTTCCCTGTCTTTACCATATATATCATATAATATGAGAAAAAGCAGTATTTGTCAACACTGCTTTTTCTCATATCCTTATTCATTGCTTCTGCACCAGGCTGCCGCATTGATTGCGGCCACCGCACCGTCCGCAACGGCCGTCGCCGCCTGCCGCACCTGTTTCGCGCAGATGTCTCCTGCCGCAAATACGCCGGGAATACTCGTCATCTGCCTGTCATCTGTCACGAGATAGCCGTCTGTCTGGTCGAGTTCAGGATACAGGCCGGTGTTCGGCGTCGATCCGGCATAGATAAATACTCCACAGCCGTCACAACGAATCGTTTCCGTCTCTTTGGTATGTTCATCTCTCAGCTTCAGGACCTCTACCCGGCCGTCGCCCTGAAGCTCTGCAAGCCTCGTATGCAGGCGCAGCTCGATGTTACCGGTTCTCATTACCTTCTCTGTAAATTCCGGGATTGCTCCGAGCTGATCTTCAAAATGGATTATCGTGAGCTTCTTCGCATACCCGGCCAGGAACAGCGCTTCCTTCACCGCGCCGTCGGCACCGCCGACGACAAAGATGTCCCTGCCTTCGTACTCCTTTGCCGCCTTCGCCGCATTCATTCCGACTCCATGCCCTTCCAGTTCCGCTTCTCCAGGTATCCCGAGCTTCTTCGGCGTAGTACCTGCGGCTATGATTACTGCCTTCGCCTCATAGCTTCCGCTGTCTGTCGTAATCTTCTTCACATCTCCAGCCAGTTCGGCGGATACCACTTTCTCTTTGCGTATCTCGATTCCATAGGATTCCGCCTGCTTCTTCAGCCGCTCTGCAAACGACGTGCCTGTCTCTCCTTCTATGATTCCTGAGTAGTGGGTTACGGTCGACACGCCCCCGAGCAGCCCTCCTACTTCCTTTTCTTCCAGGACCACCGTATCAAGCCCCCGGCTCGCCGCGTAGACCGCACTGCTGATTCCCGCAGGTCCCGCACCTATGATACATATGTCATACATAATTCTTACCTCGCTTTCGTATATAGTATAGCACCAGATAACGATTAGTAAAAATTATAATATTTTATTTTTTCATAAGATGTTCTTATCATCTGACAGCTTACATCTTCCAGCGTATCTCTGCTTTATAAAGGTCTGCCTCCGTCTCTATCCTGAGCCTGCCGCCCTGCAGTTCCGTAAAGCTCTTCGCGATGGCAAGCCCCAGGCCGGAACCTTCCGTGTTCCTGGACGCGTCACCCCGCACGAAACGGTCGGTAATCTCTTCCGGGTTGAAATCAAGCTCTGCGGCCGATATGTTTTTCATCCGTACTACCGCATCCCCTCCCTCCTGTACGAGCTCGATATACACTCTCGTTTGAGGCATGGCGTACTTGACGATATTCACAAGAAGATTCTCAAATATCCGGTAGGTCTTCTGACTGTCCAGCCTCAGAACGAGCTTCTCTTCCGGATAGCTGCAGCGGAATTCCAGGCCCGCCTCTTCAATCTTATCTTCCAGTTCGAGCTTGACCTGTTTGAACAGGTTGACGATATCTACATTGACCAGATCCAGCGTCACATTCTCGCTGCTCGCCTTGCTTATCTCGAACAGGTCTTCAATGAGCACCTTCAGCCGGTTCGACTTCTGCTCCAGCACCTGGATATAGGACTTGCGCTTATCTTCGTCCTCCTCGTCCTTCAGAAGGTTCACATAGGTGATGATCGCAGTCAGCGGCGTCTTGAGATCATGCGAGACGTTCGTGATAAGCTCCGTCTTCATCTTCTGGCTCTTGACCTCCTCGTTCACTGCCATCTTAAAACCGTTCTGTATCTTCTCGATCTCTGTCCGGAACGGGCTGAACACTCCAAGGTCTCCTTCAATCTTTGTATCCAGATTCCCCTCCGCAATCTTATTCGTGGCCTCCAGAAGAAGTGCATACTTATCCTTCAGATCATTAAAATACTTCCTGAGTACGACAAATAGAAGAACCGAATATACGATAAGGCCGATGATGCCAAACAGCCAGAGCGAACAGAGCACGAGCAGGATGATAAAGTTGGCAAGCACGATCTTGATGATAATCTTGTTGTTCCTGTCGTTGAAGTCAATCTCATCCATGGAACGGTACAGCATGTTGATCTTCTCTTTGCACCAGTCCCACGCGCGTTCCAGAATCCCTTTGGCCCCATGCCAGAGCTGCAGCACGAGGACTTTCTCCTTCACATACTCCCGGATGCCCATCTTCTTGATCTGCCGCAGGCAGCATGCGCCCCAGTAGACCGATGCAAAGAACATCGTCCAAAGTATGAAGTCCAACATATCCGGTACTCCCTTCCTTCTGCCCAGAATCACGTCTACATTGCCCATGATTGCACAGAACGCCACGAGCGGTACTCCGACTGCCGCCTCGAGCGGCGCGTGAAATATCATCTCCTCCCCGGTGTGGAAGGACGGGCGGCTTGGAAGATACACGGCAGCCAGGCACATAAGCAGGATGAGCACAGATACGCCATATACGATTGCATCAGGCGCAAAGCCGTAATAGCTGAGCGATTCTTCCAGATAGTCGTTGACATTCTGCTTCGTCATCACATAAGTATAGGTTCTGTCTGCAGGTCTGCTCAGCTCTTCGACATTATATTCCATTGCATAGTCGGAATACATGTTATCGCTGTCAGAGCTGCTGATGAGCCTTTTCAGCTCCGTCATCTGGCCGTCCCTGTAGTCGCCTGTCACCGTTTTTACAGTAGCCGTGCCATTCTTGTCATATGAGATTACGATTCCAATCTCGTATTTATCCAGGTCTGTCTCCTTCAGCTCGTCGGAGGTGCCGGTCAGGCTCTTGCCGATTACCTCCCCGCCGCCATCCTGGACCTGATATTCCATATACGGATATATCTCTTTAAAATACTGCGTCAGCGATGGGTATTCTTCATCCAGGCTGCTGTCCTGGAAGTTCCCCGCCTCCTCTATGTTGTAGAGGACATAGCTGCTCTTCAAGAACAGGTTCAGGAAATCCTCGGACTGGAGATACCCGTCCTTGACCCTCTCCTCCGTCTTACGGCTGTCATCATATGACTGGCCGTACTGGCCGATCATGATGCACGATGAGAGTAATATTATGATGATAATTAAAGCTACGGCAAGTTTATGCCTGTTTTTCAATTTTGTATCCAACGCCCCACACCACCTTCAAATATTTCGGTTCTTTCGGATTGATCTCTATCTTCTCACGGATATTACGGATATGGACCATGATCGTATCCGTCGTTATGGCCCGTTCGTTCCACACGCGTTCATAGATCTCTTCTGCTGAGAATACTCTTCCGGGGCTTTTCATGAGCAGCAGCAGTATCTTATACTCGATCGGCGTAAGCTTTACCGGCTCCCCGTCCACCGCTGCTTCTACCGTATCTTCATTTATTTCCAGCCCCCCGATTACGTGGATGTTAGAGGAGTCCTCTTTTGCGTTCAGCTTTTCTGCAAATTTCCGGTATCTTCTGAGCTGGGAATTCACCCGTGCCAGCAGCTCCATCGGAGTAAATGGTTTTGTGACGTAGTCGTCCGCCCCGATATTAAGCCCCATGATCTTATCCACCTCTTCTGATTTGGCTGACAGCATGATGACGGGAAAGTCATGCTTTTCCCTCAGCCTTACTACCATGGTGATGCCGTCCATCCTGGGCATCATCACATCCACGATCGCCAGGTGTATGTCTTCCCTTTCGATGACTTCCAGCCCTTCTTTGCCGTCAGCCGCCTGGAATACCTCATATCCCTGGCTTTTCAGGTATATCTCGACACCTTCCCTGATTTCCTTGTCATCTTCCACTATCAATACATGATTCATCTCCATCGTCGTCCACTCCTCATCTCATATGTTCTGCATGGCCCAAGCCAGATTGATATTCATAAATAACACCTCCCTTTGATCCCCGTAATATTACTTTACGACCGGATTCTAAAGGGAGGCTTTATAAAAAACGAAAGAATTTCTAAAGTTGCCTGCACCGGCCGGCCTGTCGGCGACGCCGGCATCATAGACGCAGGATATCCAACATTTCAGACATCTTATCTACGCTGATCTGTCCCGGTGCCGATGCCTTGCCTGCTGCCGCGAATGTAACGCAAGAACCGAACACTTCTCCCGACAGCCGGCTCACCGCACCAAGTGCCGCCATGGACATCGATATGACCGGACTGCTGTCCTCTGCTTCCGTCACGGTGAGCGTGGCGTCAAGAAGCGTCAGGACGTCCCGGCCGGACTGCGGCATGACTGCTATCTTCCATATGTCTGCTCCCAATGCCTTCATATGCCGGAATCTTCTGAGCAGCTCTTCTTTCGGAGGCGTCTTATGGAAGTCATGGTTGGACGCCACCACCTTGACGCCTGCACGATGTACTTCCCTCACAATGTCTTGTGCCGACTCCCCGGCCGTGAACACTTCCACATCGATAAGGTCCGCATATCCTGACCTCGCAGCAGCCGCGCATAGCTCTGCGTACGCCCCTGCGGCCACATCGGCAGCCCCGCCTTCCGCTGCCGTACGGAACGTAAAAAGAAGGGGAATCTCTCCGAGCACCTTCCTGAGTTCCCGGACCGTATCCAGCACCTTGCCGCTGTCCTTTACATCCTCGTACCAGTCAGCCCTCCACTCTGCCATATCCAGCGGAAGTCCGGCGATAGCCGACGCCTGCGCCAAGATTCCCTCCTTTTCTTTCTCCACGATAGGGACGCATATCTTCGGACGCCCTTCGCCGATCTTGATATTTCTGACGGTTACCGGTCTCATCTTGTTCTCCTTTCCCTTCTATACGACTTCATTGATATATATATGTGACAGAGGTATGATCTTATCAAGCTCCTCTTTCATGCGCTCCGTCATCCTGACGCCTTCTTGACAGCACGCTTCCTCTGCCGTACACGCGCCAAAGACAATCTCGCCAAGCGCAGAGATATCAACCGTCCCTTCGCTGTTCTCTTCCTTCCCTTCCATCAGCATTACGCCGGAATGCTCTGTCCCTGTGAGGACGACGCACCGGTTGTTCGCTTCGATGACCGGATCCGTGATGCGAAAGCATACCGCCGCCAGTCTCTTAAGGCTCAGGCTCATGAGCATCCGCTCTGCATCCACAATGCGTATCATGATTACCGGTCTGTCCGTGTCCTGCTCCGGAACATAAGGGCGGCAGTCTGTTATCATGCCTTCCTTCCGGTACAGCATAAGCGTTCCGCCGTCCGCTGCGTATTCTCTTTTCAGCCTCTCATAATAAGTGGCGCTTCGTAAGGCGAACACATCATAATGCTGCGCCAGATGCTTGTTCGCCGTATCCGCAAGCTCTTTGCATTCTTCGTCCTGGAGCGCGCGGATGACCGTATCTTTCTGCCCCTCGTCTGCCTCTGTATAGAAGCGTCTCTCCTGCTCATATACGGTGCGGAAATCATAGGGCAGATATATGGATTCCGCGGCGGGCATCAGGTAGGTGAATGTCTCGCCGGACCGGTACATGTCCCGGAGGGCGACGGTCAGCAGCTCCCTCATATACCCCTTCTTCCGGTAGGCCGCCCTCGTGGCGACTGCCACGATATAGTGGGCCGTCTGTTCCCGGCCATTTACATACATCTTATATGGATTGAGATGGAGCATCGCCTGGATATCCTCATCTTCTTCTATCACATATATCTCATTCTCTTTTATCTTCTCGGCATAATAGTAATCTACGAATTCCCGACTGTCATCGGGAAACACCTCTTCATATAGGCGCCTTGTCCGTATATGCTCTTCTGCGGGCAGTTTTCTCATATTCATGTATGTCCCCTCCTTTCTCAGATTCCGGCCTGCGCCGGCACGTTATCCTGTCACAGAACCAGACTCCCCCATCCTGTGGGGGCCTGTGTAACGAAAATAGACTGCGCGCTGCGCAATCTATCTTCCCTGTCGTCACATTCTGTTGCGCGGGCAGCCGGAACACCCTCCGCAGCCGCTTTCTGCCGGTCCTACTGCATAACTTGCGTTCGCTATCGTCTCAAGTCCTGCTATCGCCTGTGCTGATATTCCTTCCCCGCTTCCTGTAAAACCAAGACCTTCTTCTGTCGTAGCCTTTATATTCACCTGTCCCGTCTCCAGATGCAGCGCCGCAGCGACATGTTGCCGCATGTCCTCTATATAGGGAGCCATCTTCGGACGCTGTGCGATTATCGTCGCATCGATGTTGCCGATGACGTACAGTTCCTCTTCAATAAGCTCTCCGACACGCTCCAGCAGCTTCAGACTTGACACCCCTTCATATTCAGGGGCCGTATCGGGAAAATGCTTCCCAATATCCCCAAGAGCCGCGGCTCCAAGCAGCGCATCCATAATAGCGTGCAGGAGCACGTCCGCATCTGAGTGGCCGAGCAGACCTTTTTCATAAGGAATCGTGACCCCGCCGATTACCAGCTCTCTACCTTCCACAAGCTTATGAACATCATAGCCCATTCCTACCCGCATATCATTACTCCTCTTCCTCTTCGCCAGCCTTATCTATATGATTGACATCTTCCACAGTTTCTACCATATTTTCTTCCTTATTCCCGGGCAGGGCATCGTCATGTCCTTCCTCCGGAAGCTCTTCCACTTCCTCTTCCTCTGGATCTGCGTCCGGCTCCTGAAACCCTTCTTTCAGAAATATCCTGACACCTGTCAAGAGCCACCCAAGCCCAATCACGGCGAACACCGCTCCGGCCACCGTATACCATACATAATTTTCCGGCATCTCTGTCAGGGCATCTTTTATGAGCCCGATACCAAGATACGCAAGATAGCCTCCCGTAATAAGCCGGAATACGAAACGTCCTTTTGTCATATTTATCTGTAACCTCCTGTATTTTCTACATTTATCCTCGCTTTGACCGATTAAAAAAACTATATCATAATCTCATATTGAATGCAATAACGGCGGAAAATGCACGTCGGAAAAAAATTACAAATTTCATCAAAAAAAGTGTTGACATATTCCTGATTTCAATAGTATAATAGCAAAGCGGGTTGCGGGAACACAACCTATAAGATGGGATCATAGCTCAGCTGGGAGAGCATCTGCCTTACAAGCAGAGGGTCATAGGTTCGAGCCCTATTGGTCCCATTTGCAAGAAAAGATTTGTCTTTTCCTGTAACAATTACACATATGGCGGGATAGCTCAGTTGGCTAGAGCATACGGTTCATACCCGTAGTGTCGCTGGTTCAAATCCAGTTCCCGCTACTTGAAAATCCATCGGTGACGATGGATTTTTTTGATGGGTCCGGGAAGGGGTCAGGCCCCTATGGAATCATAACATGTGTAAGTTTATTCCATAGGGGCCTGACCCCATGCTTCCTCTACACGATGCCCTGTGCGGTCATCGCCTCTACTACTTTCTCAAATCCTGCTATGTTGGCACCAACGACATAATTGCCTTCGGCTTCGTAGCGTTTTGCCGCATCCGCCATGTTGTGGCAGATATTTATCATGATGCCCTGGAGCTTGGAATCTACTTCGTCGAATGACCAGCTCAGCCGTTCGCTGTTCTGTGACATCTCAAGAGCAGACGTGGCAACTCCGCCCGCATTGGCTGCCTTGCCCGGGGCAAAGAGCACGCCATGGCTCTGCAGATATTCCGTCGCCTCCAGCGTGGCAGGCATGTTGGCTCCTTCCGCCACCGCGATACAGCCATTTTCAACCAGCAGCTTCGCGTCATCGATCAGTAGTTCGTTCTGCGTCGCGCATGGCAGCGCGATATCTGCTTTTACGGACCATACGCCGCGCCCTTCATGATATTCGGAGTTCGGACGGTAGTTCTTATATTCTGTCAGCCTTGCGCGGTTTATTTCTTTGATTTCCTTGAGCGCGGATACATCGATTCCGTCCGGGTCATATACCCATCCGTTGGAGTCGCTCACCGTCACGACTTTCGCTCCGAGCTGCTGCGCCTTCTGTGTCGCGTAGATTGCGACATTTCCGGATCCGGATACCGCCACCGTCTTGCCAGCGATGTCATGGCCGTTAATCTTCAGCATCTCCTCCGTAAGGTAGAGCAGGCCGTAGCCTGTCGCTTCCGTTCTGGCGAGGGAGCCTCCGTAGCTCAGGCCCTTGCCGGTAAGTACCCCTTCGTATACGCCGCGGATCCTCTTATACTGTCCGAACATATAACCAATCTCTCTTGCCCCGGTTCCTATGTCCCCGGCCGGTACATCCGTGTCTGCTCCGATGTATTTGCACAGCTCTGTCATGAAGCTCTGGCAGAATGCCATGACTTCCCTGTCTGATTTTCCCTTTGGATCGAAGTCCGATCCTCCTTTTCCGCCGCCAATCGGCAGGCCGGTCAGAGAATTTTTGAAAATCTGCTCAAACCCAAGGAACTTGATAATCCCAAGATTGACAGACGGATGAAGGCGAAGGCCTCCTTTGTAAGGACCGATTGCACTGTTGAACTGTACACGGTATCCTGTATTCACCTGGACCTGGCCTTTGTCATCTACCCACGGCACACGGAACTTGAACTGCCGCTCCGGCTCCACAAGCCTCTCTAACAGCGCGTCTCTTCTGTACTTTTCCTCATTTGCTTCCACCACTACTCTGAGAGATTCCAGCACTTCCTTCACCGCCTGGTGGAACTCCGGTTCCGCCGGGTTCTTGGCAACTACTTTTTCCAGCACTTCATCAACATAAGACATATTAACTCCTCCTTGGTTTTTATATTAATCAGGCGGGCAGATCGTGTATCGGACTATCCCTCTGACGTCTCTGTCCATTTACCATCTTAAAGTATTCCTATGGAAATGACAAGAATTTTTTTCAGGTTTTTCCACTTTTTTGCAACTTTTCCATTTGGTTCTTGCAAATCACCGCTTTTTTATACAATTTTTACGGGTGTTTGCTAATAATTTGCATTTTACCGCTTTTTCATTTTCATATTGCACTTGTTTTCTCCCTGTCCCCCCGCAGCCGTATGCTACATTCCCGTGGACCGTGCGCTATAGCTATCGCCTGAAGTCTGAAGGGATCCACTTGTTTTGCCCTATCGGAACGCAGCCCGGCACCTTTACCTCAAAGTTATTATATAAGCTACCGAGGATTTCCGCAAATGCGGCAGGGGTAAGCCGTAAGAAGTCAGGAGCCGAAGGAGAAGCCGCCTTCCACTGGTCAAGGTAATCCTTCACCACCGCCAGGAGCTGCCTATGAATCTGCTGCCCCGTGCCAAAGAAGGAATCGCCCTTTACCGCCCGCGTGTCCAGCCAGTCGCTGGAGACCCATATCCTGTCAAAATGTCCGAGAGGGAACTCAACATAATGCTTCGTACCGTTTAAGAAAGGCTGCCTGCATACGGGATGGCCACCAACAAATAAGAGAAAAAATGTATTGCCGATATTACCGAAGGTATTCCAGTCCCTGTCCGTCGTATGTCCGGAAGATTTTTTCATGCTCCCGGCCTCCGCCACTCCCAGAGAAAGCGCAGACCGGATAGAGGTGAAGGTCGGCTCTTCAACGGTTGTGTAATGTCGCACGGTAAAGGCCCCGATGCCCAGAGCCGGAGGAATCTCCGTATTCTGCCGGAATTGTCTGAAAGCAAATATACGTCTCAGCAGTTGATTCTCAGCCGTGATATCCTGGATACTTTTTTCCAAAGTTCTTATTTGCAGGCGTGCTCTATTCTTTACATTGCCCAATTCAACGAGCCTAGAATCCCCCATCAGAGGCGGAGGTGGCGGAGCAAGGGAAGAAACCGGCGAGGTGGAAGAAGGTTCCTTTGTCATTACTTGTTCCGCAGTATGCTTAAGGTACTCCTCCTCTGCTTGTCTATAAGCAGCCTGTGCCCCGGCCAGATTGTCTTTCATCCGTCCAGTCGTCCGCTCATAATACTGGAATAGATTGTCATGTATAATATTCTGCAGTCTTGTGGAGAATTCAGAAAGAGCCATTAATCTGTCTATGCTTCTCAAGCTGAAGCGCTTAGAATAATGTTCCAGGATTGCGCCGACAATGTCCGTGCGCCCTGGCAGCCGTTCGTTCTCATATAAGGGCTCGATGATGCTTTCCAGCTCCTCAGAATTGCAAACAGGAGTCAGATGCAGCACATCCGCAATCTGATTCAACTCGGCGTATTCTTTGTCCGGCGCGTTAATGCATGCCTCGATAATACTTAAGTATAATTCTCTCTTTCCCGGAGGATACGTATAATCTTCCTCCAGCTTTGCTAATATCTCCCCACGCACTAATTGCATCAGTCCGCCTGCCAGCTTCCCCTGAATTACGGGAGGATGGCTCGGAAACGTTTTCACCTTTGTACGCGGCCTTTTCTTATCTTCATAGGTATACATCCTGGAATCACCTTCCTTTCTTTTATTGAACGTCTCCGCCCGTTTGCCCCATTATAGCAGGCCGCGGCCCGTTTATCTGTGTATATTCATACTTTACGCCTATCCTTCCTATTCCAGAACAAAGCATCCTATGGTACAAAAAACTGCCCGGCACAACGCCGGGCAGCAGCTAGCTATTCCTGTTTGATACATTTCCTGTCTTGCAGTCAGCTTATCACAGTTATTTGAAATATTCCACACCAGATTCAAAGATCTTCAGATCCTGCTCTCCGTAGATATTCACCGCCACAGAGCGGCCCCGCCTCTCGGAGTGGGCCATCTTGCCGAGCACCCGTCCGTCAGGGCTTGTGATACCTTCGATGGCATAGTAGGAGCCGTTTACGTTCCACTCCTCGTCCATGCCTATATTGCCGTCCGGGTCACAATACCGGGTTGCCACCTGTCCGTTTGCAAACAGACGGGCAATCGTCTCATCATCCGCCACGAAGCGGCCCTCGCCATGGGACGCCGGATTCGTGTATACTCCGCCGAGGGCAGCTTTGGCAAGCCACGGCGACTTATCTGTCACGACCTTCGTGTAGACCATCTTGGATATGTGGCGTCCGATCGTATTGTACGTGAGCGTCGGAGAATCCGCGTTCTGTCCGACGATATCACCTTCCGGCACGAGGCCGAGCTTGATAAGCGTCTGGAATCCGTTACAGACGCCGAGCACGAGGCCGTCCCGCTCATTCAAAAGCTTCTGCACCGCCTCCTTCATCTTCTCGTTCTGGAATGCGGTGGCGAAGAACTTGGCAGAACCGTCCGGTTCGTCACCCGCGCTGAATCCGCCCGGGAACATGATGATCTGGGACTGTCCGATGGCCTTCTCGAACACGCTCACGGAATCGGTGATGTCCGCGGCGTCCATATTACGGAATACCTTCGTGATGACTTTCGCTCCCGCGCGCTCGAACGCCTTCGCGCTGTCGTACTCGCAGTTCGTTCCCGGGAATACCGGGATAAATACCGTAGGCTGTGCAATCTTGTGCGTGCACACGTGGACGCCGGTGGCATGGAAGCACCCGTCTTCCCCGAGCCGGCCGGCCTCCGTCTCTTCGCCGGCCACGAAGAATGCTGTCGGTCCTCCTTCTGCCTCAGATCTGGTCGGGAACACCTTCTCCAGCGTCTCTGTCCAGGCGGCTTCTGCCTCGCACAGGCCGATGCTCATATCTCCGTAGGAAAGCGCGGCATCGTCCGTCACCTCACCGATGACGGTATAGGTGATGCCAAGCTCCCCGACTTTATCCGCCGGAACTTCTGCGACGATATCTCCAAACGCAGGGGCGAACAGGTCTCTTGCATCTACGTTGTGCTCTATCTTCACACCCATTCCGTTGCCGAATGCCATCTTGCTCACCGCGGCCGCGATGCCATGACGGTCCAGCGCATAGGCGGATACGATCCTGCCACTGCGGATGTCGTCTGTAAACTTGCCGTACTGCTCCATCACCTGGCTGTAGACCGGCACGTCATACGCATCCGTCTCTATGCGGAGCCATACGAGCTTATTGCCCGCCTTTTTAAGCTCCGGCGTGATGATATCCTTCTCTGTGGCGATGTCGACCGCAAAGGACACGAGAGTCGGCGGCACGTCGATGTCCTCAAAGGTGCCGGACATGCTGTCCTTGCCCCCGATGGACGGAAGGCCGAATCCAAGCTGTGCATTGTATGCTCCGAGAAGGGCTGCAAACGGCTGGCTCCATCTTCCCGGGTCTTCTGTCATTCGACGGAAATACTCCTGGAACGTGAAGCGGATCTTACTGTAGTCCCCGCCTGCTGCCACGATTTTGGCCACCGATTCCGTCACCGCATAGATGGCTCCATGGTACGGGCTCCATGTGGACAGATACGGGTCGAACCCATAGCTCATCATCGTCACCGTATCGCAGTCACCTGTAAGCACCGGAAGCCTGGCAGCCATCGCCTGCGTCTCCGTCATCTGGTACTTGCCGCCGTGAGGCATGAATACGGAGGCCGCGCCGATGGAGCCGTCGAACATCTCCACAAGCCCTTTCTGGGAGCAGACGTTCAGGTCTTTGAGCGTATCAATCCATTTTGCCCTCACATCCGCCACTTCCTCGCGGCTCAGAATCGTATCTGCACGGTTCGGGATATCGACCCTCACCGACGTCTCCTGATGGGCGCCGTTCGTGTCAAGGAACGCACGGGACAGGTTCACGATCTCCCTGCCTCTCCAGGAGAGCACAAGCCTCGGCTCTTCGGTTACGACCGCCACCTTCGTGGCCTCCAGGTTCTCTTCCTTTGCATATGCCAGGAAGGCATCCACATCCTTCGGGTCCACGACGACCGCCATACGCTCCTGTGACTCCGATATGGCGATCTCCGTGCCGTCCAGGCCGGCATATTTCTTCGGCACCTTGTCAAGGTCTACCCGCAGGCCGTCCGCAAGCTCTCCGATTGCGACAGACACGCCGCCTGCACCAAAGTCGTTGCACTTCTTGATGAGCCTGCTCACCTCTTCCCTGCGAAACAGCCGCTGAATCTTCCGTTCCGTCGGCGGGTTCCCTTTCTGTACTTCCGCGCCGCATGTCTCTATCGACTCTTCCGTGTGCACCTTGGACGAACCGGTGGCACCGCCGCAGCCGTCCCGGCCCGTGCGGCCTCCAAGCAGGATGATGATGTCGCCGGGGTCGGATGTCTCACGGATCACCGCGCGCCTCGGCGCAGCGCCGAGCACCGCCCCAATCTCCATACGCTTCGCCACGTAATTCGGATGGTATATCTCCTTGACCGCTCCCGTGGCAAGCCCGATCTGGTTGCCGTAAGAGCTGTAGCCGTGGGCCGCCTCCCGCACGAGCTTCTTCTGGGGCAGCTTCCCTTTCATCGTATCTTTCACGGACACGGTCGGGTCTGCCGCCCCTGTCACGCGCATCGCCTGATATACATAAGTACGCCCGGACAATGGATCTCGGATTGCACCGCCGAGGCAGGTAGCCGCGCCGCCGAAAGGCTCTATCTCGGTCGGATGGTTGTGCGTCTCATTCTTGAAGTTGACGAGCCACTCTTCCTCCGCCCCGTCTACCGTCACCGGTACGACGATGCTGCATGCGTTGATCTCGTCCGACTCTTCCTGGTCCTCAAGCTTCCCTTCCTTCTTCAGCTTCCTCATGGCCATGAGCGCCAGGTCCATCAGGCAGACGAACTTGTCCTCCCGGCCTTTGAATATCTCGCTGTGGTCCGCGATGTACTGTCGGTACGTCTTCTCAATCGGCTCCCTGTAATCGCCGTCTCCGAACGTCACGTCCTTAAGCTCGGTGGAAAAGGTCGTGTGGCGGCAGTGGTCGGACCAGTACGTGTCAAGCACGCGGATCTCCGTCATGGACGGGTCCCGGCTCTCTTGCGCCTTAAAATAATTCTGGATATGCCGGAAGTCTTTCAACGTCATGGCAAGGCCGAGGGAGCCGTACAACTCCTCAAGCTTCTCCTCGTCCATCTCTTTGAACCCGTCAAATACGATGACATCTTCAGGCTCTTCAAATTCCGTCACGAGCGTCTGCGGCTTGTCCATCCCCGTCTCTCTCGAATCGACCGGATTGATGCAGTGCGCCTTGACCGCCTCGAACTCCTCCTCTGTTATCGTTCCCTCTATGACATAGGTCGTGGCTGTCCGGATGACCGGCTGCTCGTCCGCCTTGATAAATTGTACGCATTGCACGGCCGAGTCTGCACGCTGGTCGAACTGGCCGGGCAGGAACTCGACGGAAAAGATCCTGCTGCCTTCCTTCACCGGGAACTCTTCCCTGTACAGCATATCTACCGGCGGTTCAGAGAAGATTCCGCTTAGAGCCTTCTCAAATATATCTTCCGATATGTTCTCTACGTCATAGCGGATCAGCACGCGCACATCCTCTATGCCGCCGATGCCGAGATAGCTCTTCACCTCATGCTTCAGGTCCTTGGCCTGTACGGCAAAGCCCGGCTTCTTCTCTACATATACTCGTTTTACACTGCTCATTGATCTTCCTCCGTTCATGAATTGTATGATTATCTTGTTCCATCATAACATACTTGATATTATTAGTGAAATTAATATAACTTAACTCTCTTATAAGTGTCACTTATCATCTTTATCCTTCTTCCCATCCTTCTTTGCCATGACGGTCCGCCAGACTCTTAAGACGATCCAGATGGCGGCCAGGCTTCCGATAAACACCGCCCCGATCCGCATGGTCATGTCATAGAAGAATCCTTCCGGCAGCATCCGTATCATATAATCCGTGGCCGGGTCGAAGAGCCAGAGGTCGTTAGTAAAGAATATCTCATGGAATATGGTAAAGTATTTCGTAAAGTCGGACGCGAACAGAAGTCCGAGCAGGACGACGATTACGAGGAACAGCCCCAGCCCCGCCGAATAAGCCTTCGGGATGAGCCTTCTCAGATCCGCCTTCCTGAACGCAAGCAGCGCCATCAGAATCAGGAATATGACGAGACAGGCTGTCCGCACGTCAAGCCCTCCGAGAAAGAGGTTCTTCACGTCCGCCATATGCGCCCGGTCCTGCTCATTGAAAAAGTCCTGGTTCTTGCCGTCCACAACCGTGATGACGGACAGCTCCTCCTCTTCCCCGATCAGATAAGCCATCATGTGCTCCGTCACATCCATGACTTCCGGCATCTCCATGCCCAGGTCTTCTGTCACGTTATATTTGGCATACTCCTTCTCATAGAACTTATACTCCGGGTCCCCGTATGCCGCAAGCTGGAAGCTCGTAATCAGGATGGCCGTGATGAGGAACAGCATTGCCGCTACCGCTATAATAGTGTGTGATTTCTTCATGTCGTATCTCCTCCGTCTCCATCTTACCATACTGCATATTGTAATTCATCCTTTTTTGACTTATAATAAAGGACAGATTTATAAGGAGGACTTATAATGGATATCAATTATGAACTGTACAAAGTGTTCTATCATGTGGCAGTGAGCTTAAGCTTCTCCGAAGCTTCCAAACAGCTCTACATCTCCCAGTCCGCGGTGAGCCAGTCCATCAAGGCTCTGGAGAAGAAGCTGGATGAGACGTTGTTCATAAGGAGCACAAAAAAAGTCCGGCTCACGCCGGAGGGGGAGATATTGCTGCGCCACATTGAACCTGCCATCAACCTAATCAGGCGGGGAGAGACCCAGATCATGGACGCCGCCTCCCACGGCGGCCAGATCCGCATCGGCGCCAGCGACACGATATGCCGCTACTTTCTCGTCCCCTATCTCGAACAGTTCCACAAGTCCTTCCCGGGCGCACATATCAAGGTGACGAACGCCACTTCCATCCGCTGTGCGGAGCTTTTGGAGAGCGGCCAGGTAGATCTGATTGTCGTCAACTACCCGAACTCTTATCTCGGCAACGTGGCCTCGGTAAAGACGATCAAGACGTTCCGGGACGTCTTCATAGCGAATGAAGCCTTCTCTTCCCTGAAGGGCCGGGTCCTGTCCTTCCGGGAGCTGCTCGAGTATCCGATCCTCATGCTCGATAAGAAGAGCACGACGAGCGAATTCCTCCACGCCCTGTTCCAGCAGCACCAGCTCGACCTCGTCCCGGAGATCGAGCTGAGCAGCAACGACCTGCTCATCGACCTGGCAAGCATCGGCCTTGGAATCGCCTTCATCCCGGACTACTGCATCCCCCACAAGTCCACAGGCCTGTTCACCGTAGAGACGAAAGAACAGCTGCCGCAGCGGGAGCTTGCCGTGGCATACAACGAGCATATGCCGGTGTCAAAAGCCGTGGGAGAATTCCTGCACTGCCTGACCGGGACGGACGGCGCACGCAAGTGAGGCTGCATCATCCTTCCGGTTCCCAGAAACGGTGCATCTGCTCCTTTACATTCCTGAGGCTGCAGTACCACGCCGTCTTCCACTCCCGGGGAAATATCTCCCGGTACCTTACGTCGCCAAACCGTTCGTCCAGCAGGAGGATGACGCCCCGGTCCTCATCCGTCCTTATGACGCGTCCCGCCGACTGCAGCACCTTGTTCATACCCGGGTACAGATAGGCGTAATCAAAGCCTCGGTATCCTTTCCCGTCAAAATACGTCTTCAGAAGCTCCCGCTCACGGCACACCTGTGGAAGCCCGGTTCCGATGATGGCCGCGCCGATCAGCTTGTCCTCTACCAGGTCGATGCCCTCGGAGAAGATGCCGCCCATGACGCAGAACCCCATGAGGCTCTTCTCCCGCTCCTCCTCAAAATTCTCGAGAAATATCTCCCTTGCCTCCTCTGACATATATTGCGACTGCATGACATACTCGATATCGTCACGGTCTTCCGTCAAAGAGAGGAACTGTGCATATACCTGCTCCATAAACTGATAGGACGGAAAGAAGGCGATGTAGTTCCCCTTCTTCGTCTCCGACACCTGCTTCAGATACTCTGCATAACGCCGGTACATGTCCTCGCTCCGCCTCGTATACTTGGTGCTCACGTCCGTCCCGAGCAGAAGCAGCCGGTGCTCTTCCTCGAAAGGTGATAATGCATAGATGGCGTAGTCGTCCTTCTCGGTGCTTAAAAGCTCCTTATAATAGTGCATCGGCAGAAGCGTGGCAGAGAAGAATATGGCACTGTTCCCTTTCTCTAGGAATTCTTTTAGGTTCTCCGCCGGGTTCACGCAGAAAAGGCGGACTTTGAACCTTCCGGAATCCTCAAGCTCCGAGTAGATGAGATAATTCTCATCCAGCCTGTCATAGATGCCGAGGAACATGCGCACGTCGAAGTATAGGTCCAGCACTTTCTTGCGCTTCTCCTCCTCCGTGCATTCCTCCAGATACCGCTCCAGCTCTGCCATGAGGTTCATCAGCTTCAGGTAGATGTGGGATACGCTGTCCAGCACCTGATACGTCTCACATTCCCGCTTCAGGGCGAGCATCTGCTTGTTGCACTCGTCCAGCCGTCCGGCGAGCTTCGGATCCTCCTGCTTCACGAGCCTTCTTATCTCCAGGAAATCCTCCTTGTACAGGGCGGCGCTGTACATCTCCCGTCCCCGCTCCACAAGGTTGTGGGCCTCGTCGATAAGGAAGAGGTACTCGCCGCTCATGCCGTCGCCGAAGAAGCGCTTCAGATGTGCATTCGGGTCAAATACATAGTTGTAGTCGCAGATGACGCCGTCTACCCAGAGCGACACGTCAAGCCCCATCTCGAACGGGCAGACGTTCCATCTGCGCGCCTGCTCCTCGATCACTTCCCTGCTCATGTCATCGGAGGTGGTGATAAGCTCATACACCGCGTCGTTCACCCTGTCATAGTGCCCTTTTGCATACGGGCAGTAATCCGGGTTGCAGTTGGCCTCCTCGCAGAAGCAGATCTTCTCCTTCGCAGTGAGCGTAATCACCTTGAACCGGAGCGCCTGCTCCTTCAGCGTCTCAAATGCCTGCTGCGCCACGGTCCTTGTAATCGTCTTGGCCGTGAGGTAGAAAATCTTCTCCCCAAGCCCCTCCCCTACCGCCTTCACAGCGGGAAACACGGATGCCATCGTCTTGCCGACGCCGGTGGGCGCCTGTATGAACAGCTTCTTCTTCCTCAGAATCGTCCGGTAGACGGAGGAGACGAGATCCTTCTGTCCGTCCCTGTATGCAAAGGGAAATTCCACTCCTTTGATCGAAGTGTTGCGCTTTTCCTTCCATGTAATCTCATATCTGGCCCATTTCTCATACCTGCCTGCCACTTCAAAGAACCAGTCCTTAAGCTCTTCCGCCCCATAGACGGACTGGAACCGCTTGATCTCTTCTGTCTCCATGTTGCAGTACGTCATCTGGACGCCAATCCTGTCCAGTCCGTTCTGCTCTGCATACATAAATGCATAACACTTCGCCTGGGCAAGATGCACTTCCACCGGCTCTGCCAGAAGGTGCAGCTCCTTAAACACCCCCTTGATCTCATCTACGACAGTCCCCTCCGGCGTATCGATGATGCCGTCCGCCCTGCCTTCGATCTGCAGGTCGAACCCCCGGCAGCCGATGACATGCTTAAGTGCCACTTCCGCATGGTAATCCGCTCCCATCTGGCGCTGTATCTTCCGGTGTATCTTCCCGCCGAGCAGCATGGCGTCTTTGTCCGCCCCGGCCGTCCGGTTGTCTATATCGCCGCTTTGCAGGATGAACTCCACAAGCCTGCGTACGGATATTCGAATCAATGGCTGTTCCATACGATCTCTTCTTTCCTGAACATAGTCAATGATTAAATTCTACCATATTTTTCTGAAACCGCAATGGCAAATGCTGTAACTGCCTGCTGCGGCTCTCTCTTGACTCTATGGAAATCGTATGGAAGAAGCCTTTCCAGAGGCGGGCATATTCCCGTTCCCTGTCCGAGATGTTACGGACCGCGTCTATGTCAAGCTGCTCGTTCAGCCCGAGCACCCATTTCTTGCCCGCCTCATGGACGACGAAGGTCTTGTGCGCATTGTCGTATATCATCCAGTTCTCCTGTGGCAGCCGGTCTGCAAAATGAGGCGCAAGGCAGGTGAGCACCTGGTTCTTCGGCGTAATCTCTGCAAAGAGCACCCCGTTCACCAGTTCCCGGAAACGCAGGAACCCCTTGAACGCATGCGCCTCGCCGCCCACCGTCCGGCTCAGCTCGAACACCTTCTCCACTGCCGGGTGGCTCAGATGCTCCATGATCTTCCTGCTGTCCCTGATCCTTCTGGCCGCCAGCATCGTGCCGAGTATGGCGTCCCCCTTGCCCCCATCCGCCGCAAGCGCTGCATGGTAGATATCCCAGTAGGCAGGGCGCCCCAGGTTCTTCTTGATCATCGCCTCCACGACCACCGCCTTATGCTCCGTCTCCACCGTCTCCACATAGTCGCAGAAGAGCTGCTGTTCCAGTGCCCCCCGCAGCGCTATCCCGCACGTGTCCTCTTCCCCTTCCGCCTTCCACGCGTCGTATATGCCGGAAAATATGCCGGTTATCGTATCGGTGCAGATATAGATTGTCTTCATGTCCTCTCTCCCCGTATCTTCATTCTAACCTGTCTCAGCGCAGGCTCACCGCGCCTGCAGAGCCGAACCTCATATCGTCGAAAAGGGAAAGCTGGCGGTATGTCATCCCCGTGACCCCGTCCGGAAGCTTTTCCTTCGTATCCAGAAGGTTCCGCGTGATATAATCTTCCTCTATCTTCGTCGGATACATCATCCTGCCGCTGCATGTGATGAAATAGAGCGCCCGCTTCAGGACGACCCCTATCTTCTTCAGATCCTGGAAGCCCAGCGTCCCGAGCCGCCTCGCCTTCACGATGCGCACGGCAGACTTGTAGCCGATGCCCGGCACGCGGAGCAGCATCTTATAATCCGCCCGGTTGACTTCCACCGGGAACTGTTCCAGATGCTTCAGCGCCCAGTTGCACTTCGGATCCAGCAGCACGTTGAAGTTCGGATTCTCCTCCGACAGAAGCTCTGCCGCTTCAAACTGGTAATACCGCAGCAGCCAGTCCGCCTGATAGAGCCTGTGCTCCCTAAGCAGCGGAGGGCCCTCATCTGTCCGGGCCGGAAGGGTGGCGTCCTCATTGACATGGATAAACGCGGAATAAAATACCCGTTTCAGACCGAACTTCTGATACAGCGACTCCGCCACCTGCATAATCTGGTAATCGCTCTCCGGCGTGGCGCCAATGATCATCTGCGTGCTCTGCCCCGCAGGGACGAACCGCGGCGCATTCCGGTACGCCTGTATCTCATACTTGTTCTCCGCCATGCCGTTCTGCACGAGCCGCATCGGAGCCAGTATGTTCTTCCTCGTCTTATGGGGTGCGAGCAGCTTAAGGCTCTCTGCCGTCGGAAGCTCCAGGTTCACGCTCATCCTGTCCGCCAGAAAGCCGACCCTCCTTACAAGCTCCTGGCTCGCTCCCGGAATCGCCTTGACATGGATGTAGCCCTGGAAGTTGCATTCCTTCCGGAGCTTGAACAGCGTGGCATAGATCAGCTCCATCGTATAGTCCGGGCTCTTCAGGATGCCCGAGCTCAAGAACAGCCCTTCGATGTAATTGCGCCTGTAGAATTCCATCGTCAGCGTACAGACCTCCTCCGGGGTGAAGGAGGTCCGCGGCACGTCGTTGTTCCTCCGGTTGATGCAGTATTTGCAGTCATAGATGCATTCATTCGTAAAAAGTATCTTCAGCAGCGAGATACATCTGCCGTCCGCCCCGAAGCTGTGGCAGATGCCCGTCTGCTCACAGCTCCCCATTCCGGTCCCGTCACCGCTTCTCGAAGTTCCGCTTGACGTGCAGGCCACGTCGTATTTGGCCGCGTCGGACAGGATATTCAGCTTGTCATACATGGACATCGTTTCCTGAATTCTCATAATGCGCCTCCGTATCATCCTTATCTTCCCCAAAAGCATAGAGAACATGTGTTTGAATTCATTTTACAAACATATGTTCTATTTGTCAATACTTTTTCACATTTAACTGCTTTCATTTTCTATCATGTTTTTATCGCTTGACACGAACTTATGTTCGGTGTTATATTAGTCCAAACAGAATTGACTGTATGATTGGAATTTCGCATTTTACATATTTTTTTTACGAAGGAGGTGATACCTGTGACAATCCAGGAATTGAAAGACACGATGTACGTATACACAAGCCCCGGCTCTGCCGCCCCGTCCGTCCATATGACAGACGCACAGTGGCAGCAGAAGTTCCGGCTCATGAAGCAGACGGTGCGCCCTTCCGGACAGAAGCGCATGTCCGGCAGCTATACGTCCGGGCCCGCTTACGGCGGCAGCCTGTGCGGCACTTATGACGGAGCCACGAACTGGCAGACATACGCCATGTATATCAACGACACGCTCTCGCAGCTTCGGGCCCAGGAGACGGCATATGCCTGGTTCACGTACCAGATCCGGGACCTGCTGTCGTACGAGCACGACAGGCTCTGCTCCCGCTACTGTCCCCAGGACCGTATGTGGGTCCTCTGGCTGGAGGACAGGCCCCGTCAATCATAAAGGTAAGGGAGGAATAGTGATGAAAAAGAAACGAAACCGCGCGCTGTCTGGACAGATACATATCTATTCGTTAGAGACCGGCTGTTTCTATACAGAGAAGGAAGAGCGGCTGCATCGCGTAATGGCGCGTTACATGAAGCATAAGGCTGCGCTTAAGTCTGCATCCACAGACGGCTATGACGATCATACGATGCAGAAGTATGAGGCACTGCGCACCCATGTAAACCGTAAAATCAAGAGCTATAAAGCACTGCTGGCAGAGGAGCTCGTCTCCGACCCCGGCATCGTACGCACGCTCCCGGAAGATAGGCTGACAGATACGAGGATCATCTCTGTCTTTGAATCCGCTCTCACACGGACAGCCGGGATGAAAGCCGACGAGCTCACGACCGGTATCATCGTCGTGCAGACTTATTTCTACGACGTCATCCGTCAGCTTATCGTCAACGGCTTCTATTATAAGCGGGAAAAATATATCTACTTTACCTCATCGGCCGGGCAGATCCGGACGAAGAAGACCGTCTTCATAAAAGAAAGCCTCTGGAAGAAGATAGAGAAGCCGCTCATGTGCGGACTCACCGTTCCGGCAATCAACGAGCGGGGAGGCATGAACGCCAATAAGTTCCTTGCCTATCTCGCCCTGTCCAACTCTGCCACAGAGCCGTGGACCGACTTCGATATCAGAAGATGCATCGTCGTGCCCGACTTCGAGACTTCCGTTCGATGCAGGGTGGACTTCATCCATGACGACACTTACACGATCGAGCGAAAGGAGACGGATGTCCCCATCCCCCACACGGACGGCTGCGGCATGATACTTCCCCGGCTGTCCCGGAAGAACTTCATGGTCCGCCTCCCCTGGGTGAAGGGGCTGCTCGCCTCCTTCGACTTCGTCAGATTCATCCGCGAACACGGCGCATCCCCTGTCGTCACGGATATCTACGGGAAGCGGTGGGATATCCTCGCCGACCGCATCCAGATTATCTTCACCGAGAGCCAGTTCAAGATGAGCCGCTTCTACACCTCTTGGGAACAGTACCAGACGTACTTCGAGGACTATGGATGCCAGGCCGGCATCTGCAACATGGAAGAAGATTATGTGCCCGATGCCACCCTCAACTACCAGATGCTGCAGACGCTCACCGACATTACGGAAGAAGAGGCTGCCTATCTCATCCGGCCTTCTCTTTACACGCTGGAGAAGCTCTCTTCCGACAAGAGGACGATACTGCGCGTCTTCGGAGCGGTCCCCGGCAACCCGGACAAGACATGGCTCCAGCAGGCGCTCCTCCTCTATCCGGAGATGATTGCCGACGAGTATATCCGGGCAAGGCTCAGGGAGATCAAGAAAAGCCTTGTAAAAGAATACCGCTCCGGCAAGCTGGAGATCTCGGGCAAGTATACGTTTATCGTACCGGACCTGTACGCCTTCTGCGAGCGCCTGTTCCTCGGCATCCCCAAACCGGAAGGGCTGCTGGCGGACGGGGAAGTGAGCTGCCGCCTGTATTACGCCGGCAAAAAGGTGGACTGCCTGCGAAGCCCCCACCTGTACCGGGAGCACGCGGTCCGCAGGAATATAAAAGATGAAGCCACCGCCCGCTGGTTTACGACCAACGCCCTCTACACGAGCACCCATGACCCGATATCGAAGATCCTCCAGTTCGACGTGGACGGCGACCGTTCCCTCGTGGTAGGCGACCCCGTATTCGTGGAGATTGCGGAGCGCAATATGGCTAAGGACGACATCGTCCCCCTCTATTATGAGATGAAGAAGGCACGGCCTGTGCCCCTGTCCCGGGAAGTCCTGTATGAAGGCATCAGCGCCGCCTATAGAGGAGGCAATATCGGGCGCTACAGCAACAGCATCTCCAAGATATTCAACAGCGTGGACTGGGCCCATGTGACAGAGGAGAAGAAGGAGGAGGCGCTCCTGGTCATCAAGCTGCTCTGCATGGAGAACAATTTCTGCATCGATATGGCCAAGACCCAGTACATGCCGGACCGCCCCAAGGAAACCGACGCCCTCATCCGCACCTATACGAAGGGCAGACTGCCCCACTTCTTCCTGTATGCGAAGGATAAGGCGGAAGGCCAGGTAGAGCCGGCCGGCACAGGCTTTGTAGACCGGCTGGAAGGACAGATCCGCTACCGCCCTATCCGGCTCGCAGGTAAGAACTTTGGTAAATTCTCTTATACGAAGCTGATGTCCCGCCCCCGCATCGAGATTGACGACCAGGTTATCGAGGCGTATGACCGGCTGAACCGGAGGTACCACTTCCGGCTGAACCCGGGCAGCGCAGACAACGTGGATTACGTCATCGGGGCGGTCCGCAAGGAGCTGCTCGCCTTCAGCTACAGCGAGGCAGAAATCTGCGACATGCTCGTCAAGCACCTGTACCGGAAGAAGACGCCCCACAAGGAGCTGCTCTGGCAGTGCTTCGGCTCTGCCATCGTCGGCAACCTTAAGCACAATCTGCCGGAGGGCAGCATCCAGTGCGAGCGCTGCGGCACCCGCTTCGTCCCCACGTCGCCGAACCAGAAGTACTGTACCGGCTGCGGCACATACCGCCCGGCAGGGACGAAGACGATAGCGTGCATCGACTGCGGCTGCCCGGTGGAAGTGGACGCGAAAGATACGAAGACGTGCCGCTGCCCCCTCCATAAAAAGGAGCACCAGAAGAAGCTCCGGCAGGAGCAGAACCGGCGGGCCTATGAGAGGCGCAGGCAGAATCAGCAGGCAGCAAGTTCCGTTTCATAATGCCCAGACCCCTTGTAAAATCTGGCTTTCTTCAACCGCAGCAGAACGTACGTTCTTATTCTGACATGCCGGAACCGCCGGAGCGGCGAGGGTGGGAGCCATATTTTTCCAATTCGCCTACAAGGGAACATACCCGCACACTTCTTTTCCTATTCTTTTCTCCGGAAGGAGGGCCGGCTTATCAGAAGCCGGCTCTCTTTCCTTCTGTCAAGAATACAGATGCATCTGGACAATTATAAAAGGAGGTGGATGTCTATGCACATCAACTGGAAACTGCGTCTTGGCAACAAGGTGACGCTGACTGCCATCATCATGGCGTTCCTCTCACTCGTCTACCAGCTTCTCGGTATGGCCAGTATCGTTCCCCCCGTCTCTGAATCCCAGTTGGTAGAGACCGCAGGAATGGTCATCAATCTGCTCGTATTGCTCGGCATCGTCACGGACCCGACGACAGAAGGCGTCTCGGACAGCCAGAAAGCCCTGACTTATGATCAGCCAAAGCAGAAAGAACAGCCATGAAACCTGCACACACTATAAGGAGGTGAAAGAATGGAAAGAAGCAAGAACCCGCTGGAAACGCTCGGAAAGATAAAGGACACCCTTTCGGACCTGTTCTTTGAAGACGAACTCGTACAGAAGCTGATCATGCCTGTACCTGACGACAGCCAGCTCTCGCCAAAAGAGAACTGGACGTCCTGCCACTGCTTCGACACCGCAGTGCCGCCTGCTTCTGTTAAGGAAGACCAGGCATTCCTCTGCCTTGAGACAGAGGCCCCGCTCACTGCCGGCGCTGCCCTGCAGGTGCGTATCACCATACATGCATACGCCCGCGGCAGCATGCTTCGCATGACAGAGGCCATGAAGCAGGAATACGCATCGGCCTACGGACTGTCCGGCAACCGGATCGACATGGCTCTGGCGGCCATCCACCGCGCCGTCACCGCAGATGAGACACTTCTGCGCACGTTCGGCACCGGTATGATGCAGCTCGCGGAAGAGAAGCCGGTCACTTCGCTGTGGCAGGACGAGCGCTTCTATGGAAAGTCTCTGAGCTACACCATCTGTCAGATGCCAATCAGGCCGAAGGGTCAGGTGGCGCGATGAAGCTCGATTATTATGACCTGATCAGCCCCGCGCCATTTGCCATACAAGGCGTGGGCAGCATCCGGCCGCTCACGCTCAGAGACGTCTCCAAAGTGACCGGGCGCGTCTACTCCACTTATCTCGCACTTCTTAACATATCCCCGGAAAAATACTGTACAGAAGTGAATGAAAGCCTGAAACCCTGGTACGACCACCTGGACGAAGAACAGCTGTCGTGCCTGACCATGTACGATATCGCCGCCAGCAGCACTGCATTGCAGCAGTCCTTTTCCGCCATCTTCGACTTCTTCTTCGAGGAGCGTGTCCTTTATGACACGTCGAAGGATGCCTTCGTCGTCTTCCGCCCCGTCAAAGATGAGGAGGGCAGAGACAGCATCCATATCACAGGAACCATCCACAAGGGGAACTACCTGGAGGTCTGTGATATCATCCTGCAGTTCGGACACATAGATACGAAAGATACCGTAGACCCTGCCAGGGTAAAAAACAAAAAGGGTCTGGCCCGGTATCAGGAAATGCAGAAGCGCAAGAAAAAGAACCATATCAGGCCCAAGGCCAATGCCGACCTTGAGCTTGCCAACATCATCTCTGCCGTCTGTGCCATGCACAACAGCATTAATTATACAAACGTGTGGGATATGACCGTCTACCAACTCTGGGATACATTTGCCCGGCTGCGCAACAATGAGATCTACGCATCCGGCAGAACTTCTGTCTCCGTATGGGGAGACAAGGAGAATAAGTTCGACTACAACTTATGGTTCAAGAACATTACAACTACAAACTGACCCGGCCCCTTGAAGGACCGGCAGAAAAACAGGAGGATTATATTATGGGATTAAATTCAAAAATGGCGAACAGAGAAGTTCAGAAACTGATTTTCAAGGATTACACGACAAAGAAGCCTTTCCTGAACCTCGACTTCGCAAACACATCTACAACAGAGCTTACAGGCGAGACGATGTTCGCTTACGGCGGACAGGGACATCCGAAGAGAGTGTCCTTCGCAGGTGAAAAGGGCGGCACGCTCACTATCGAGACACAGATGCAGTCTGTCAAGCTGTGGGAGCTCATCACCGGCGGCGACGTATCCAAATCAGCAAAATACACGAAGCGGGTTGTCCTTCCGGTAGCAGAAGGCAAGGTGACGCTTCCTGAGGCTCCGGCTGAAGGCTTCGCTCCTGACTTCTATGCAGAAGACGATGACTGCGGCAAAGAGCTCAGCGCTACGATGGCCGGTGCGATTGCCACTCTGGCAGATGCAGACGGTATCACATCTGTAGTTGCCTACTATGTGAAAGAAGTCACAGATAAAGTAGAAAGAATCAACATCAAGTCTACCAGCTTCCCGAAAGCATTTATCGTGGAAGGCGAGACATACATGAAGACAGAGGACGACGACATCCTTCCGGCAAGGATGATTGCCTACAAATGCGTACCTCAGTCTACGATGTCACTTGCATTTGCCAACAACGGAGATCCGGGCGCTGTCACAATCACCTGCGACCTTCTGGCAGACAAGGACAACAACATCCTCGACCTGATCGTAGAGGAAGAAGCATAATTCCAGTTTTATCAGTATTGTAGTTAGGCCTCACCGCCGCAGCGCAGCGTGAGACCGTCCGCAGGAGACCACTCGTCTCCTGCGGCATCCTTATAAGGGCAGAAAATACAATACGGGTATTTTCTGCCCTTTTTTTTACATGGGAAAGTTTGTCCACTTTATTTTGAAACGCATCGTTCGTCCTTATAATAAGGGAAACCAACAGAAGAAAGAAGGGAATCATCATAGGCAGATTAAGATTTGACACGTTAAAAGAAGCCTTTGCATGCTACGGAGAGAGCAGCCTCGTGCCCATCGACACGCTGCCTCAGATACTCATGTATGCGAAGTCCGGCTGCCAGCCGGTCCACATCTGTGAGTCCGAGCGGCCCGACAAGAAAGGGAAGATCGTATGCTGGTACTTGAAATCCGAGACACAGTACGCATACAGGAAATGGAAAGTAAGCAAACCGAAAAAGGAGGAAAAGAATCAATGAAAAAGGAAAACCCGGCAATCAAGACAACCCTGTCCATGGAGGACAGGATACTCATGCCCCAGGAGCTGGCAGAAGGATACTTCACGGCAGACGGCGAGGGACGCGTAAGCTATACCCCTTACTATGCCGACATGATGCTCATCAACGTATTCTTCCTGCACTGCATGGACGGCATCGCCTTCGAGGTCAAAGAGACTGAGGGCGGAAAGACTGAAATCGCAGAGAACATCTACGAAGCCGTCACGAAAGATGCGGAGCTTATGAAGCTCTACGACGAGTTCTTTGAACAGGATAAAGACTCTATCCCATCCTGCCCGTACAAAGAGGCCGTCATCCAGATGTACGGCATCCTCTCGGACACGGAAAAGATGGTAGAGTTCAGAAAGCAGCAGCTCATCCACGAAAAAGAAGACGTGCTCACCGCCCTCCTTCTTGCCGCCACGAAAAAAATAGAAGCCGTGGACCCGAAGCTGCTGAACCTCAGGGAAGCTCTGGAATACGTAAAAGATACGTACAGCCCGGCACAGGCCGCCCATGTGCGGGAAGCCCGTAACAAGGAAACAGATTGATACAGCGTCATGCACGGAGGTGTGATATATGGACAACAATGATTATGTAAAAGTCCTCGGTGTCAGATTCGACGCGCTGGAAGGTCTGACCGTCGTCGCCGACAGCAATGTAAAGGATTTAGAAGCCGCGGGGCGGTATGCGGCAGAACATGACGACGGTACTGCCATCTGGATAAGCGTCCCGTGCAGATGTGATATCTGTAGAATCTTTTCCAAACCAAATGAAAGAAGGGAGGATTCCATTGAGTGAACAATATAACATAAACGTACAGCCTGTACTGAATACAGACGCACTGTACGAACAACTCAATCAACAGAAATATAAAATAAATGTAGAGATTGACAGCGCCGCCTTAAGCGGACAGCTTCAGTCCGCGGTGAACAGCGTCACAAGCGGGGCGCCTGCGAAGGTGCCGGTGGAGATGGATACGAGCGGATTGCTAGACGGCTTGTCTCTATTCAATACAATTTCATCAAGCGCTAGAAATATAAGTGATTTATCGAAACGACTACGACTACCACTGAACCTGGATTAACCCATGAATCACAGGGTTACACAAATAAGTGAGTCCACTTCACAATAAGGAAATGACAAATATGGTGTCATCAACAAGTTGTGTTAATGGGGGTTCAATAAATATACCCAAAGGAGTATTGGAGGGCTGGTAATTCCTCTTTGCTGGAACGGAAAGTTATATGAAACCGAAACGGAGCTGGCGACAGCATATGGTATGGTTTGAAAATTCATATGGCAAACTATGTAATACATTACATAGACGTCCCAATCAGCAGTACACTCTCTGGCTAATTGTCTGGATTGCATAAACCAATAATATGGCATAAGAATCCTTAACAGAGAGGATATTCAACGACTACCCATCCTTGTAGTTGGCACGACCTTATACTGTCAGCTATTAATGTATAGTCTTAAGTGTTATGCTTAAGCATATTAATATTACCCGTCAGTAACAGTGCTCGTCTCTTTCTGTTACTTACGTTTGTTGGCATAGAGACAGTAATTTACAGTTCTATCTTTTCCCTATGTTCCATTTGTGACCGCATTTTTTACAGATATTCACTGGTTTCACAAACCCTTGAGTCGCTGATATCGTAACCGTCTCCACCAACTTCGAACGGCATCTCGGGCAGAATAGGAAATCATTCTCATCCTGTTTGGGTACGAAATAGTTTATTGCCCTCACACCCAGTTTTCCTTCAGCATTCAGATTTAAGGTTGTACTTTGTGTTGACTCATTATCGGGTTCAATAACGACACTGATTCCCCTAGTCTCAAATATTTCTTTGATTACTTCTGCATCTTTCATATTTAGCCCAGCTAAAATAATTGGGCTGTAATTCTTTTCAATTAACTTAGATGCCTCCATTGTATTAAGTCTAGTTATTATACCTACAAGTGCAACTGCTCTATTACCATATTCATGTACATCTGTTACTCTGATTTTGTATTTTGATGAATCTGTTGAATCTAGTATGATATCGTTACAACCTCTCAATTTTGCTATTGGATAGCCACAGTGGATACATACTTCCGCTTTGTCTGATACCTCTCTTTTACATTCTGGACACTTTATTAATGCCATATTGTTCCTCCTAGTCTTCAGCGCTGTTTGTTAAGAATGAAACAGGTTATGCTCCCTACCGTTTTCCAGGTTTCCATTCATATCCGCATTTTTGACAAACATTCATAGGTTCTCCCCAGCTAAAGAAGGTGGTTACGCTTACCGTATCAACCAGCTTCGACCGGCATCTCGGGCAGAATAGGAAATCATTCTCATCCTGCTTTGGCATGAAATAGTTTATCGCCTCTACACCAAGTTTACATTTAGCATTCAAATCCAGTGTCGTACTTTGTGTTGACTCATAATCAGGTTCAATAGTAACGCCAATCCTTTCATTCTCAAATATGCGTTTTATTACTTCTGCGTCATCCATGCTTAGACCTGCTATAATAATTGGGCTATAATTCTGTTCAATCAATGCTGATGCTTCTCTTAGTCTAATGTCAGCTATAGTACAAGTCAGAGCAACTGCCATACTTTTTCTATCTTGATCAGGTATATCAATTACCCTGATTTTGTAAAGTAATGGGCTTGTATGTTCCTGTTTTGTATCGCTGCAACCTCCTAGTTTCGCTATCGGATAACCACAATGTATACACACTTCTGCTTTGTCTGAAATCTCTCTTTTACATTCGGGACACTTTATTAATGCCATTCTAAATCACCTCCTAATGTTCAGCGCTGTTTGTTAATAATGAAACACGATTATACTCTCTATCATTTTCCTATGTTCCATTTGTGACCGCATTTTTTACAGATATTCACTGGTTTCACAAACCCTTGAGTTGCTGATATCGTAACCGTCTCTACCAGCTTAGATCGGCATCTCGGGCAGAATAGGAAATCATTCTCATCCTGTTTGGGTATGAAATAGTTTATCGCCTCCACACCTATCTTGCCTTTAGCATTCACATTTAAAGTTGTTCTTTGTGTTGAGTCATTATCTGGTTCGATAGCGACGTTGATTTCTTCGTTTTCAAAAATACGTTTAATTACTTCTGCATTTTCCATACTTAAGCCGGCCATAATAATCGGACTGTAATTTTTTCGAATTAATATAGATGCTTCTGGTTGCTTAATCCCAGCTATCATACGCATGAGTAGAACCGCCCTACTTTCTTTGTTATCATGTACATCAATCATTCTAATTTTATAACTTGATGGACCTGACTTTTCCTGTATTGTAGCGTTATAATCTCTTTGTTTTACTATTGGATAGCCGCAGTGGATACATACTTCTGCTTTGTCTGATACCTCTCTTTTACATTCGGGACACTTTATTAATGCCATCCTATATCACCTCCTGATAAGATTATATCACTGCCAATTATAAACAACAATATAATTAGTAGTTTATGCTTAGTCACTTAAATCATCCTTTGCAGATATTAGAGACGCATTTGCATCTGGAAGTTTAAAAGAAACTTTTAAAACGGCAAAAGAATCCCTATCACCACAAATAGCAGGAGTCTTAGACTCCTTCACAGGAAAGGCAACACTAGCCGTTGGAGCAGTTGCTTTGCTTTACACAGGACTCAACAAGCTCTCCGACGCGTATAATCTATCCTATGATTCCGCACTGAAGAATACGCAGGCCAATCTGGATAATTTTAATGGGACGAAGTCTGAATTAGACGCCTTAAATTCTCAGGCAGAGTCATATAAGGAGACACTCGCTTCCATAGCAGAAGCTAACAACATTAAGATAAAACCGAATGATTCTATTGACGATTTATATGAGAAGCTGAATACAGCAGATTTATCTGCCGCTGAAAATTCCCAAGTCCAGAAAGCCAAGCGCGCCAGCGATGAAGCAAAACGACAGGCTGCTTTAAAGGAAACACTGGCAGAACAGCAGCATAAGCTGTCCGCTTCTGATGCCAGAGACGCATTGAACATGGGAAAGCAATCAGTCGCGCAGAAAGTCGCACAGGAAGTGCCCGGAGGAAAGAGGACCTACCAGGGACAGGTAAGTAACGTCAATGTTGTAGACGCTACGATGGAAAATGTTGCCGCCATCAAAGAATATGAAAAGGCCATATCAGAACTCGAGAGTAAACAGGCCGGCTATGACCCCGGAAGCTCTGACTGGAAAAAGGCAGAAGAAGATATCAACAGCTACCGCACTGCTATAAAGACATTGACTTCTGACTTGGACACAAAGCAGAATGACCTGTCTACACTTCTCGCCAGCTTCTCGAAAGACGGCGAAGGGCTGATAGCTGAAGTCGGCTACGAAGAACAGTTCAAATCCGTCAAAAAAGCTCTGAATTCCGTTAATAATATGGATCTCTCTCAAGAAGACCAATGGCAGCAGTCCATCAATGATTTCTTTGATGGAACGACAGGCAAGAACTTTATAAAAGACCGGCTGCTGGAAGCCGCAAAGTCAGGAGAAGATGTCGTCGATGTCCTGCATAATATGGGTCTTACCCTAAGCGACCTTGGCATGACAGGCAAGGGAAAGGGGGATGCATTCAGGAATTATTTCAGTGGTCTGGCAGAATCCGCAGAAGAAGCGAAAGAGTCAATCAGCGGTATCGACGGTTCCTATGAAGGCGTACAAGAAGCATTTACCTCGGAAAATGCCGGAGATAAATGGACGAGCATGGCAGGCTATATCGACAAGGCACAGCAGATGTATGAAGAGGGCAAGATTGGCACGGATGACTTTCAGGCCGTAGCGCAGTGGATGTCTCCGCAGAAAATTACCCAAGGTGATTATGCAACCGAGGCTGAAGCATATAAAGCCGCATGGGAAAAGAGCTATACCCAAGTCAAACGGTGGTTTGATACGGACAATCCTCTTGATAGCATGCATAATTTTGCAGCAGATCTGGAAGCGACAGAAGGCACCGTCGGGAAGAACCTGGTTGATATCGATGCTGCAACCGGCAAGATTGTCCCCAAGTTTGAATCTACGGCAGAAGCTGCCAAAGCTCTCGGCGTAAACACCGAAGTAGTAGACACCATCCTTCACAATATGGAAGACTACGGATATGAATTCGACGGTATCATGTTCAGCGGTGAGGGCATGAAGGAATATGAGTCATCGCTCGATGGCATCAAAGAGCTTTACGATTCCATGAGTGACGGCGCTTCTAAAGACAGGCTCGGAAGCCTCATCGAAGGATGGGATGAAAATTATGCTACGTATACCGATGATTTATCCCAACTGACAGAAGAACAGATTGTCCATATAAAATTTGAATACGACCAGGCCTCCATACAGGCTCAGATAGATGAACTGGAAGTGCTTCAAAAGGCAGAGGGCGGAAAGAACTCAGAGACTAACGCAGGCATCATCGCCGGTTATGAGAAATACATAGCTAACGCCAAAGAGGGACTCGGCCTAAACGAAGAAGGGGTGGAGCTGCCCGTATATTTCAAGACATCGGAAGATACTGTCAGCAACTTATATCAACAGCTTAGAGAAGCCGAAGAAGGCTCCGATGAATATTTTGAAATACAAGCCAAGATTCAGAACCAGGAAGAACTCCAGCAGGCAATGTATGACGAATTTTCCGAAGAAAATCCTGACATCAACAGTGAAAGCAGTCCTGAAGAGATCAACGCAGCCTGGGAGAATTTCTTTTCACAGCCACGTTCGTTAGTCGTAGATGCCCGTCTGGGAGCGGAAGAAGTCGATGCACAGCTTGAACAGCTGAGTAACGGAAGCACAATTACATTTACGGCTGATGTAAATGGGGTTGAACAGTCTGTGACAGCCGTAAAAAATGAAGACGGCATGATTACATATACTACTGAGATTAATGGAGAAACAACAGAAGTCCAGCTAAATAAAGATGGAACAGTAACATACAATGTCAATTCTAACGCTGTCAATGGCTATAAACCGACTGATAAAGATGGTTTTGCTAAATTCTCTCCTGAAACTTCTGCTGTCGATACATGGAATCCCCCAACATTGCCTGGGAATATCGTCTTCGTTTTCAACCACAAGCATTCGAAGGCTCTTCTTAGTCACAACTATATAGCTGGATAACTCTTTTGCTAAAAGCAGCCTTGTACCCATCGACACGCTGTCTCAGATACTCATGTATGCGAAGTCCAGCTGCCAGCCGGTCCACATCTGTGAGTCCGAGCGGCCCGACAAGAAAGGGAAGATCGTATGCTGGTACTTGAAATCCGAGACACAGTACGCATACAGGAAATGGAAAGAAAGCAAACCGAAAAAGGAGGAAATGAATCAATGAAAAAGGAAAACCCGGCAATCAAGACAACCCTGTCCATGGAGGACAGGATACTCATGCCCCAGGAGCTGGCAGAAGGATACTTCACGGCAGACGGCGAGGGACGCGTAAGCTATACCCCTTACTATGCCGACATGATGCTCATCAACGTATTCTTCCTGCACTGCATGGACGGCATCGCCTTCGAGGTCAAAGAGACTGAGGGCGGAAAGACTGAAATCGCAGAGAACATCTACGAAGCCGTCACGAAAGATGCGGAGCTTATGAAGCTCTACGACGAGTTCTTTGAACAGGATAAAGACTCTATCCCATCCTGCCCGTACAAAGAGGCCGTCATCCAGATGTACGGCATCCTCTCGGACACGGAAAAGATGGTAGAGTTCAGAAAGCAGCAGCTCATCCACGAAAAAGAAGACGCGCTCACCGCCCTTCTTCTTGCCGCCACGAAAAAAATAGAGGCCGTGGACCCGAAGCTGCTGAACCTCAGGGAAGCTCTGGAATACGTAAAAGATACGTACAGCCCGGCACAGGCCGCCCATGTGCGGGAAGCCCGTAACAAGGAAACAGATTGATACAGCGTCATGCACGGAGGTGTGATATATGGACAGCAATGATTATGTAAAAGTCCTCGGTGTCAGATTTGACGCGCTGGAAGGTCTGACCGTCGTCGCCGACAGCAATGTAAAAGATTTAGAAGCCGCGGGGCGGTATGCGGCAGAACATGACGACGGTACTGCCATCTGGATAAGCGTCCCGTGCAGATGTGATATCTGTAGAATCTTTTCCAAACCAAATGAAAGAAGGGAGGATTCCATTGAGTGAACAATATAACATAAACGTACAGCCTGTACTGAATACAGACGCACTGTACGAACAACTCAATCAACAGAAATATAAAATAAATGTAGAGATTGACAGCGCCGCCTTAAGCGGACAGCTTCAGTCCGCGGTGAACAGCGTCACGAGCGGGGCGCCTGCGAAGGTGCCGGTGGAGATGGATACGAGCGGGCTGGAAGAGGGGCTGAGTTTCTTTAATACGGTTGCCACTAGTATCAATTATCTTAAAACTGCTGGTCAATCTCTAAACAAGAGCCTGGATTAACCTAAAAAACATAAGGTTACAAAAATTAATTATGTGAGTCTACTTCACAATAAGGATATGACAAATATGGTGTCATAAACAAGTTGTGTTAATGGGGGTTCTTTAAATATACCCAAAGGAGTATTGGAGGCCTGGTAATTCCTCTTTGCTGGAACGGAAAGTGATATGAAACCAAAACAGAGCTGGTGACAGCAGATGGTATGGTTTAAAAATTCATATGGCAAACTATGTACAATACATAAACGTCCCAATCAGCAGTACACTCATCTGGCGTCAGTTGAATCATATAATCTGGTAAAACAGGATAAAGATTCTTAACAGTGAGGATATTCAACGACTACCCATCCTTGTAGCTGGCATGACCTTATATTGCCAGCTATTAAAGTATAGTCTAAGTGTGATGCCTACTTGCTAGGCATATAAACATTACCCGTCAGCAACGGTGCTACTCTCTCACTGTTGTTTACGTTTGTCACAAGAGGGTTTAAAAATTGTCTAAAAATAATTATAAACAAATTAAAAAATAAAACTTTATCATAAGTTAATAAAAATACATAGCGACTATATAGATATTACTTCTGCCATTATAAGCAGACTAACTTTCGAAATACTATTTCCACTTATTCCCGCAATTTTTACATTTGTTCCAACGCACATACAAAGTATTCACACTACCCACTGAAGCAGTCCACTTTCCTATATCTGTACTACCACACCTTGGGCAACGAGGAAGTCTGGCTTCAGCCTCTCGTTTTTCTTGCGCTTCTCTTCCTTCAAATGCATTTATATCAAAGGTACTTGGAAATTGCCGCTTTAAAAAAATCACATATGGATTACCACCCTTAATTCTAGTCATCTCTTCCATTATCCTCGGGTCTTTTCTTTGTATCATACGTTCTAATTCCAATATATCTATTCCCAGATTTTCCATAACCTTTTCTGCTATCCCATCTAAAGAATCATTATACATTTTTGAAAACTCTTGGTCATTATACATTAGCTGCACCATTGGAATATCACAATAATCACATTTTAATTCCACAGCACCTGTTAAGCCATTACTTTGTTTCCCACATCTGGTGCACATGATTTTTTTCTTCAAATCATCTATACCGCTGTCTTGTAAATATGTTTGAAGTGGGAACCCACAAAAAAGACATTCTATTTCATACGAGCCGATTTTTCTTTTACATCTTGGGCATATCACATAAATCATAAATTCACCTCCATATTTTTAATTATTATAACATTTTATCAAATGAAATGACAATCAATTGATAAATTTAGAACAACACTTGCCACTAAGAAACTCTATCTTGGCTGCGTCAGCTGACGGCATAACATCAAAAATGGGAAATCTTACTCAAACATGTACCGCTGCTGCCTCAGGAGCAGGTACGTTAACTTCAACCTTCTCAGGATTGCTCTCCACGCTTGCTCCTTTGGCCCCTTTGATAGGTGTAGTTTCTGCATCAATCGGTGGTCTTTTACTTATCAATGGCCTGACGGAAAGTTATGATGATGCAGTTTCCAAAGCACAGGCCGCTGCCTCTCAATATGCCCAGACAAAAGGCGAATTACAGTCTGTTAATACGGAACTATCGTCCGTGCAGTCAAGGATAGAAGAATTGCAATCCAAAGGGAAGCTATCATTTACAGAGCAGAGTGAATTAGCCAATCTCCAAGAGCAAAATGCAGCTCTGGAACAACGCTCGACTCTTCTGGCGAAGCTCAGTGACGCACAAAAATATACTGACGCCAAAGAAGCTGCCAATGCAATGCAGAAGAAATCCGACAGTATCCTTTACGAAACAAATGATGAAAATGATGCTTTAATGGCATCTTACGCCGGAGGGCGTAATGATGACCGCGAGATGCATAAGCGTACAGATACAGAAGCCATAAAGGAAAATGTCGATGCAATCAAAGAATATGAAGCCGAGGTAAATAAGCTTAAGAAGGAGCAAAAAGGGTTAAATAAAAATGACGACAGCTTCAAAGAAAAGCAACAAACCATTGAAGATTACAAAGAAAAGATAAGTAAATATTCTGAAGATTTAAATAAAAGATATGCTAATGTATCAAAATGGCATGATTCCATGATTAATGATGTTACCGGAAAGCCTCTTCCAGGTTTTGAGCAGCAGGTTCATGAACTTAAAGAAGCTATGAACTATACAGAGCGGCTCAACTATGAAAGCGATACTCCTAAAAGTGCTATTGAAAGCTTTTTTTCTGGCTCCAACACTTCAGGCATTAGTAACTATTTGACAGAACTTGCAAAAGCAGGAAAGTCTACAAAAGATATCAAAGCAGCCATCAAAGGGCTTGGGTTAAACTCTGAAGATTTTGGTACTGCAACCTTAGATGATGTTGCCAGGCATTTTAAAGATATAGCAAGCGCCGCAAACGAAGCGGCAAATTCTGCAAATAAAATAGACGGCTCCTTTTCCGGAATCTCCGAAGCCTTTCAGACAGAAAATGCAGGCGATGCCTATGAAGATATCGGGAATTACCTCATAAAAGCAAAGGAACAATTTGATAAAGGAATTATTAATACAGATGATGTTAAATCAGTTGCCAAACTGATAGGTGTTGCTCCTGAAGAAATAAAAAGTAAATTTGCTGAAAACTATGAAAATGCACAAAAATACTTCACTTTCGATAGCAACGGAATCATGGATGAAAAAGGAGTCCTGACCTTTTGGGATGATTACAATGCAAAATTAGAAAGCGTCGGCGGCTCGTTTAGAACTACCGCAGAAGCGGCCAGCTCAATGGATTTGACTGTAGAAGCATTTGAAATACTTATGGGACGGTCCCAAGATCACGGTAATGACTTTGGTGATATCGAAAAATCCACAGAACAGTTAAGTTCAGCCAAAGAGGCTTTAGAAGGTCTTAAAGAACTGAAAGACTCTCTCAATAGTGAAGACAGGGAAGAATTATCCGGCAAGTTTGATGGATGGGAAGAAAAGCTAAGTCAATATGAAGAGGACCTGTCGACAATTGACCCTAAAATCATAGCTGAAATAGAATTTGAATACAGCTTGGCTCAACTGGAATCTGAAATCGAAGAAGCTGAATTGCTTGCTGAGAGCACCGGTACCCGTGAGGCGTGGGGTAATTCATTAGCAAAAAAAGAATTTGCAAGAGGCAAACTTGAAGACCAGAATCAATTTTCAGAAGTGGTAGAGCCTCAGGAATTCCCTATATATTTCGGGGTAGAGTCTGCATTACATGATGTCCAGGAGCAAATTGCATCCGGTGAGCTGGATGAAGATGAAGCAGTCCGGCTTGCAATAAAGGCTAACAATCTGGAAGACTTTATGCTTGATATCCAAACAGCTTTTTCAGAAGATAATCCGACAATCACACCAGAAACTAATACGGAAGTGGCTGACGAGGCCTGGCAGACATGGTTGTCCAGTACAAATGGACAGCAAATTATTGCCAACATTCTTGCAAATAACGAAGAGGCTATTAGTGCTGTTGCAGAACTTCTGGGAATGACCCCGGAACAAGTGGTACGGCTTATCGCAGATTCCTCAAATGTCGATCAGGCAGCCGCTAATAAAGATGGTGGATCACGCTTTACACTTTTAAATCCCGTTTCTGGAGAGTTGCAGGCGGAGATATCTAATAAAGATGGTGGTACCAGGAATGTAAAGCTTCTTCCTAACAACCAGCTTCTTGTAACAGAAACGACAGAAGAAGACGGTGGTGAACGTACTACTACATATGTTGCTAATACATTAAGTTTGCCGTCAGCCTTCCCTACTATAACACGTAGAGTTGAATATAAACCATTTGGTATTGGAGTAGGGACCACTGGCTTACCCTTACTTCCACCGATTAAGTCCAAACAGGCCAACGGCACCGCCCACTCCGCCGGCACTGCCCTCTGGCAGTATCGCCATTCTGGTTCCCGCTCCTACAGCGGCGGAAGCTGGGGCCTTCCCCACAGCGAACGCGCCCTCATCAACGAGCTTGGAAGTGAAATCATCGTCCGCAACGGCAGATGGTTTACGCTGAACAACGGCTATCCTGTTATGGCCAGCTTAAAGGCCGGGGACATCGTCTTCAATCACAAGCAGTCGGAGGCTCTGCTGAGCCGCGGCTATGTGACCGGCTCCCATGCGCGCCTCGTGGGCAGCTCTTATGCCGAAGGCAGCCTTGGACACCTATCCGGGCGGGCGTATGCAAGCGGTACGGAATTCAAGCAGGAATTCGACCAGATTGAGATACTTATCGACCGCATGGAATCTGCGTTCAAGAGAATCTCCGATTCGATAGAAACGCTCTCCTACAACCTCACCGCCCAGAACAAACAGGTGGACAGCGCCATCGCTAAGGCGAAAAGCAACCTCTCCTCCTATCAGAAGGCATATGACACTTATATGGGCAAGGCCAATGCCGTCGGCTTATCCGGTTCCTGGGTGAACGCGGTGCAGAACGGAAGCTACGATGTCAGCACCATCACGGACGAAGACTTAAAAGACAAGATAGACGACTACAAGAAATACTATGAGAAGGCGCTCGGACTTCAAAAGGACATCGCCGACCTGCAGAAAGACCTCGTCGACCTTGCCATGAAGAAGCTTAGCAACATCGACTCCTACTTCAGCAACCGGTTCGACTACAATGACGACTTCGGCTATGCCAACCAGATATCCGAACTGAATTCCGCCCTTTCCCAGTATCAGAACGAGCTGGCGAAGCAGGTATCCTCCGGCACGATCAAGCAGTATTCCGACGAGTGGTACGATGCCCAGAAGAAGATTGCCGATTATACGCAGAAGATACTCGATGCGACGTGGAAGAAGTTCGAGGACACCCTCGACCATATGGACAGGGTAAGTGATAACCTGAAAGATTTCCTGAGCCTCAAGGAAGCCAAAGGCGAGCCTCTGACCGAGGCCGACTACCAGAAGCAGATTGACCTGAACAACGATTCCATACAGAAGAGCTACGACTTAAGGCAGCAGCTCGTGAAAAAGCAGGCCGTCTATGATGTAGGCTCCAAGCTGTACGACAGCCTTGCCAAAGAGATTGCCGGACTGGATTCCGACATCTATGACCTGATGGAGAATAACGAGAAGCTGAAGAAGTCCATCTGGGAGACCCGGTTTACCAATCCGTTTGAAGAAGTCATAGACGGTCTCGATGCAACGATATCCAGTTCCAAGAATCTCCGCTCTCTGCTCGATAAGGATTCCTTCTTTGATGAGAGCGGCGCCCTCACCGACAACGGCCTCGCCAACCTGGCGCTGCTCGGTCAGGAGATGGCCACGTCCAAGCAGAAGGTAGCCGAATATACGGCTGCGCTGAAGAAGCTGGATGAAGCCTACCAGAACGGGATACTTAGCCAGGAAGACTATGAGAAGAGCCAGAAGAACATGCTCAAGGACATCCAGGACGCGGCTGGTGACGTGCAGGACTACAAAGATAAGATCATCGACTTGTACAAAGACCAGATGAAGGCCGAGATAGACTACATGGATGACTACTATGACAAACGGCAGAAAGCGCTGAATCTGGACAAGAAGTATTATGACTTCTCCAAGAAGCTGAACGACCGGTCGAAGTCTGTCAACCAGCTCAAAGCACAGATAGCTGCGCTCCAGGGCGTCAACAACGCCTCTGCCCAGGCGGAGCTGAGACGGCTTCAGCAGGAGCTTGCCGAGAAGGAAGAAGACCTCGCCGAGCTGAAGAAGGACCATGCGGACGACATGATCGACCGTGGTTACGACAAGCTCTCCACAGGGATGAAAGACAGTCTCAACTCTACTATGGACGAGCTGACATACAATGCCAGCAAGCAGGAACAGGTCGTGGCGGATATGCTGAACAAGGTCGTATCCATGTACGGCCAGGCATATGGCAAGATTAATGAGATCATCGCCAATACGGGATTCGCGGGAAGCTCCGGGTTCCATCAGAACGTCACGGACCTCGGCACCCAGTCCGGCGCTGCCGGGCAGATGGAGGCAGGAAGCGCGTCACAGGGCAGCGTCCAGGCTTCCGGCACCACCACAGGCGTGGATACCGGGGCCATCAACAAGAACCCGTCCCATGATGCCATCATCGAGGATATCAGCAAAGAGACCGACCTCAACAACCGGCCTGTAGCTGAGCTTACCCTGAGCACCACCTCCCTCTCGCTCACCGAAGGGAAATCCGCTGTCGTATCTGCCCGAGTCCGTCCGACGGATGCGGCGAACAAGACGCTGCGCTGGACCTCGTCCAACACGAAGGCGGCCACCGTATCCGGAGGCACCATCAAGGGCGTCAAGGCAGGAAGCGCCGTCATCACCTGTACAACCACCGACGGAAGCGGCATCTCCGCTACTGTGTCTGTCTCCGTTGCCAGGGCTCCGGCCAAACCGGCGCCCTCCCAGAACAGCCCGGCTTACGGCGGCATTCCGTTCCGTTATAAGAAGGACTACTATCCGAAGAACAAGCTGAACGTCAACAGTTCCATCGTGGACCGCCTCAAATCCCACGACTTCGACTCTTCCATGTCCGCCTGCCGGGAGCTTTACAACTACTGGGGCGGAGGCGGCTATTATTCCGGCACCTACTCCCAGAACGTCTGGCTGCTCAACAAGATGCGCTCCGCCGGCTACCGCAGGGGCAGCCGCTCCGTACCGATAAGCGGCCCTGACTTCGTACACGCCGGTGAAATCGTCATCCGCAAGTCCGACGGGGGCATCCTCGTTCCACTTCAGCGGGGCGATGGCGTCATCCCTTCCGGGCTCACCGAGAACCTATGGGACCTGGCGGAACGGGCGCCACAGCTCCTCTCCGGCGCCGGCTTATACCTTCCTGCCCCTGGCAGGGCACATCAGCCGTCCGGAGAGCGCGGGCTGCAAGCCCAGTTCAGCTTCGGTACGCTGCTCAATATAGAAGGAAACGCAGACAAAGACATCGTAGACGAACTGAAGTCCGCACTGCCGGCCCTTGGAAAAGAACTGACACAAATCGTGTCATCAGAATTATCAGACGATTACCGTAAATTGAAGTAAATTTTGAAAGGGGTCAGACCCCTGGCGCAGCCGGGGTCTGACCCCTATGAAAATAGGAGGAATTGTATGGCCAAATCTTTTAAAGACTTTATATTTTTAGACAAAAGGCTGTCCGACCTGGACAGTCATTATATTGCGGTCGATTTCGACCAGGACCCGGATTCGTACTTTGCCTTTGCAAGAGATATCGAATACGGAGACACGAACCGTTACCGCAGCGAGCCCGGCTCCGTGCGGTCGAAGCCCGGGGACAAGCTGAAGTTCGAGCTCCATATCATCAAGGACCCGGACGTATATGCAAGCCAGTCCGGGCGTATCATCACCCCTTCCGACATCCGGGAGCTGGCGCGCTGGCTCACCTCTACCGTCTCTTCCGAACTTCTCTCCTTTGAGTATGACGGTGACGGAGACGGCATGCCCCGCTACTACTACGGGCAGTTCTCGGATATCCAGTCATTCCACGTAGCCGGTGACGTTTACGGCCTACGGCTCATGTTCGACTGCTCCTCTCCGTATGGATATACCGATGACATCGTCCACATGGTCGCCTGTGCCAAAGAGACGGCCAGCTATACGATTACGAGCCAGGATGACCGGCTGGACGAATATTGCTATCCCGTCATACGTATGGCCCCGGACGTCACCGGGCAGGCTTATTTCCTGAACTTGTCCGACTGCTGTATCTATGACGAGGGAACGCTTGCTCCGGCCCCGTCCAACGCCCTGCTCATGGAGCAATTGAAAGAAAAAGTATCCGATTACGCACTCGCCCACGGATACGCGGCAGAATTCCAGCTCTCGGAAGATGGACAGCGTATCTTGACGGTCGGAGACGATACCGCGCTCTGCTTTCTCTACCGGGATTCCTACGGGCAGGAGCACAAATGCATTGCGTGCTATGTAACTTCAACCTATGAATACTACATCGTCCGGGGAGGCTTCCTCTGCTTTGACGTCAACCGGGACCTGCCCGTTACCATTGATGCGGACAGCCTGTTCCTCTATGATGACATCGGCCGCATGGTGAAGCTGTCAGATCTGGGCGTGGCGGACACGGACTACATGTACTGGCCGAGGCTCATGAGCGGGGAGAACGCTTTCCTGTTCTGGGCGGATGGCTGCACCTTCACCCTCACTTACAGAGAGACCCGGAAGGCAGGTGCTTAGACATGAAGATACAGTTTAATAACAATAAGCAGCCGGACCCGCCTCATTTCTATCTCGGAACGCCGGACCACGAGCTGCTCTGCCCTCTCAATGGCATACGCCCCGACTCGGTGAACCTTACGCTCAGCCTGAACAACACGGCAGAGCTGTCATTTTCCTATGACAGATACATCCTTGCACCGGGCCAAAGCGGCCGGGGACGGGTCATGTCGTCTGGATACGACCTTCTGAATGACTTCATGTGCATCTACGTGGAACGTATCGGATGGTTCATCATGTCCACCCCGCAGATTTCTAATGACGGAGACGAAGAATATAAGAAAGTCACCGCCCAGTCGGCGGACATCGGGCTGACGAACAACGACCTCCTCGGCTTCAAGGTCAACTGTGGAACGACTGATTCCGTCGAAATGCTCGTCCCCGACAACGTAGAATACATCGGCGACGTCCCATTTGCCAAGAAGCAGGTGACGTTCTGCGATAAAGAGCATCCAGAGCTGAGCCTGCTGCACATGGTCCTCTCCTTTGCCGGCATCGAAGGCTGGAGCATCGGACACATCGACGAGATTCCGAAAGTATACCGTTCTTATAAGGACGGCGAACTTGTGGAAGAGGTCGTCCAGCTAAAGGACGAGATCGGCACCTTCGACGTGGACTCCAAAAGCGTCTATTCCTTCCTGACACAGGATGTGGAACAGTTCTTTGAATGCCTCATCCTCTTTGATATCGAAGCCATGACAATCAACGCCTTCCGCCCGGAGAATCTCGGGAAAGATACGAACGTGACTGTCGGTTTCCGCAATCTTCAGAATGCCAATGACATCTCCGTGGATAAGAACAGCGTCTATACCCGGTACCGGGTGGAAGGGGACGACAAGCTCGGCATCGAATATGTGAACTTCGGCAGCAATATGATTGAAAACCTGTCGAGCTTCCTCAATGAAAACTACATGGGCGAATCACTCATAGCCAAATACAACGCCTGGCGTTCAGATACGGAATCCAAAAGGTATGAATACATGGAACTGAGCCGCAGCTACAACAGCCAGCTCAATGTCATGTCGGAGCTGATGGACCGGCTGCCTCTGGACGACTGTTCCACCGAATGGAACAAGTTCAGTGATGATAACCTTCTGAAAGCCAGAGACAATTACGAAGCGCAGCTCAAAGGCTATGAATCTTACTACGTAGACGATAACGGCGACTTTGACGAGGCGAAGCTTAAGGGCTCTCCCGATGCCAACGACTACTATCAGATACGTGACGTCATCCTCCCGAGCATCGCCATCGAGGTAGAGAACCGAAAGCTCCCCACCTCGGAAGGGGAACTGCCCTATATCGATTCTTACAAGACAGACTGGAAACTGTACGGCATCAGCGAGCTTCTGACCAGCATCGACTTCTACCGCTCACAGAAGAAGTCCCTGGAAGATGCCCATTATGACATTCCTTACGAAGATTATGCCCAGAACACAGAGGCAGACGAGGATTCCTATCCGCCCCACACGAGAGATATGCACGAGGAAATGCATTCGCAGTATCTGGATGTCGTGATGCAGCTTGACGAGACCATCTCCGGCTCCTGTGCCAACGCCCTCGCCGAACGCACCGCAGCGTACGAAGCTGCGGAGGCACTGGCAGAGGCGCTTCAGGAGCAGCGGACACAGCTTGCATACTCCGTGGACAAGAAGAACTGGAAGATGGAAGGCGCCGAGCCATTTACGAGAAAGGAACTGCGCACACTGTCCCGCCTATACCGGGACACGGATTACACGAACAATAACATGTTCCTCACCAGCTCCGATGACCAGGTGACGGCTATCGACGAACAGCTCAAGCTCTACGACGCCGCGGTGCAGGATCTGGAAATCTCCAGCCAGCCGCAGTATGTCTACGCCACAGACCTTGACAACTTCCTGTCCATGTACAAGTACAGGCAGTACACAGACAACCTGGAGCTCGGCGACTTCCTCTACCTCGGTACCCAGGACGATTATGTCGTGAAGCTCCGCCTTATCTCCTGCAGCTTTAACCCGCTGTCCATGGACAACGACCTGCGAATCGAATTTTCCAATATGGTAAAGACAGGCTCCAAGCGTTACGACACGACCTATCTTCTCGGACTTGGGGGAAATACATCCAAGAACCGGATCTCCGGCTCTGCCGGAAGCGCTTCTGCCAACGAAGGGGTTACGCTCACGACAGGGCTCATACAGAAGATTCTCTCTTCCACTCTATTTAATAATAAGGTGGCAAATGCAATCAACCAGCATTTTCAGGCGCTCACCGGACAGATGATCGTCGCCAAGAACCTGCAGGCCGAGATGATACGGACTTCCGATATCCATGCGGAAGACGGATTTTTCCAGTATCTGCAGTCTCAGCTTATCGCCGCCGACAAAATCGTATCCGACAGCGCCGTCATCAAGCAGCTTGACACGCTCGTCTCCACCATCAAGAATGCCCTTATCGGAACCTCTTCCACAGAGACCGGTATCATCATTAACCTCACTGCGGATAATGCCGCCATAGAAGAGGCTTTTCTGAAAGACGTCGTCGCGCAATATATCTCCGTCAATGACCTGAAGGCCGGCAGCATCAACACGAACCGAATCAATATCCTCTCGGAAGACGGTTCCCTGTCTGTCATCGGCAATACCGAGACGTTCCGTGACAGAGACGGCCGCGTGCGGCTCCAGCTCGGCGAAGATGCCGACGGCAATTTCAGCTTCATCGTCTACGACGCAGCCGGGTCGGGAGTCATCATGGACCAGGACGGCATCCGGGCATCCGCCATATCTGACGGCCTCATTAAGAATGACATGATAGCGCCTTCCACGATAGGCAGTGATAAGATCAACTGGAAAGAAGCCGGTGCCTCCCTCGGCCAGGACGGCAACCCGGTCTGGAATTCCGCACAGATTACCGTTAACGGCGAAGGGCTGGACATCCGCTTTGCATCCATCATCGATGACATCTCCCGCCTCGGCTCGACGATGGAAGGAGTATCGTCCGCAATCGACGCAGTCGAAAAGTCCATCACCGACAAGGTGTGGCGGACGGATCTGGTGGAGATTACCGATGAGGCAGGCAATACGGTGAGCAAGTCTATCGTAGACCTCCTGGTACAGCATAACATCAGCTTAAGCGGTATCACCGACACGGTGAAGGAAGTCCAGACCGATACCGGAACGCTGGCGGAGCGCATCACCGTGGCCGAGCAGGATGCCTCCTCCTTCCGGCAGACAGTCACAGAGACCTATGCCACGAAAGAACAGGTGGAGACTACGAAGTCCGAGCTGTCACAAAGGGCCGGAGCCATAGAAGCTTCCGTCACAGACCTGAGTGGAAATATAAGCACTCTCACTACGGACATGTCCGGAATCACCCAGCGGGTGCAGGACGCGGAGCAGAACATCACCTCCGTCCAGACGAAGGCGGACGGTGTCGAGACCGAGATACGAAATGCCAAAGGGGATAAGGCCACCTTGAAGGAAAAGGTTGACGGCATCACCACCTCCGTCCAGACGGTAGACGGGAAAGTCTCAGAAGTGGTGCAGACCGCCAAAGAGCTCTCTTCCACCGTTACCCGGAAGCAGGACGCGCCTCCCACTTCGATCCGCTACATCCGGGACTGGCTGAACGGAAACTCGGTGGATGCCCTAAGCCACTGGGTGGAATGCCGGGTAATGGCAGGCGGCTCGAACATCGCCTTCAGCCTGACCCCTGAAGCATATGACCAGAATGGCAATAATATTGAAATCGAGAATCTAAAGGCTTACACCGATGACGTCCTCATCGCGCTTGACGATAACGATGTGCCGATAAGCAGCTCTTTTATCACGGCAGGCTCCGGTCAAAAATGCATGCAACTGGATCTCGGAGAAGTCTATCCTGACATAGATAAGATTACCGTATGGCACTACTATCTCGATGAAAGGATCTACAACCACAAGCTGGAAGTCTCGGCAGACGGGCAGGACTGGTATACGCTGTACGACAGCCGCTTCTCCGGCGGTTATGCCGAGAAGGAAGAAGGACGCGTCTACTACATTTCAGACAGCACCATAGACACGAATCTCTCCAACATTACACAGAACATAGACGAAATCAGCCTCGCTGTAGAGGGCACGGGAGATTCCCTCGACAACCTGTCCCAGAACATGGAGTCGCTCTCGCAAGACGTGCTAAAGAATAAGTCTGAGATTCAGGTGGCATTGGAAGGCATCCTAAACAGGGTCACTTCCGTAGAGGGTAAGACCGCGGAGACGGAGCTTACCGCCAATGGCTGGAAAGCCCTGTTCGCACAGATAGGCATGTATGATTATCCTGACATCGTCACGAACGTGCTCATGTCAGTGAACGGCCTGGAAGTCTCCAATCCTGCCACCGGCATGAAGACAGTGATGACGACGGAAGAATTTGCCGGTTACTATAACAACGACGAAATGTTCCGTTTGGAAAAGGACCTCACGAAAACGGAGCGCATCGAGGTGCGTAACGGTATCGACACGACCGCTATCAAGATGGTTCCGAAAACGTACACGATAGACGGCGTGACCTTTAACGCCCTTCCCTTCGTCAAATCCGGGGGGACGAGCTAAACACATATATGCAGGAGGTGTCTCCGGGCACCTCCTTTTTTACTAAGAAAGGAGAACAAAATATGGCAAGTGGTTCATGGAACTTCGGTACAAGCAATCAATATATCACAGGACGCATACGCTGGTCCTCCAAATCAAATGGCTCTAACGCAAATACCTCGACGGTTACCGCGTATCTGGATTATATGAAATCATCCAGCTCAACTGCGGCGACATACGGTACATTCAACGGGGCCATCAGCATAAATGGCTCTTCCGGGGCAGTGTCCAAATACATCACCCTCAGCGCGAATAACAGCTGGGTCAACGTCGGTGCCAGAACAGTTACCGTCGCCCACAACAATGACGGCAGCAAGTCTACTGCCATCGCCGCAAGCGGCGGCATCAGCGGCACTTCCTTCGGAAGCTCCAGCACCTCCAAAAGCGTAGCCCTTGATAAGATTCCCCGCTACGCTAACATAACGACATGGAAAAACACAGCCGTGACGCAGACGAGCGCCACGTTCCAGTGGGGTGCAGACGCATCCTGCAGCGCCGTCTATTATATGATAGGAAATGGCTCATGGGTTGCCACGTCCGGCACTACATTTACCATCTCCGGCCTGGCACCCAACACTTCCTACTCCGTCAAACTGAAAGTAAGGCGCTCCGACTCGGGGCTGGAGACGACATCCAGCGCTCTCACAGTCAAGACAAAGCCGATTGCATCTGTCTCCAACACGGCCCTCACGTTCGACATAGGCAAGAATCTGCCACTGACGCTTATCAACTATGACTTGAACGCGTCAAACTTCAGCTTCCATGTAGAACGCGACGACGGCACCTGGACAGATGGCCTTCTCACTGCCAGCTCGGAGAAGAACGTACAGAGCGTCACCCTTCCGCTCTCTAGCATTGCCGATACACTGTATAGCTGCTGCACGACGAAAAATGAGATGAAGTTCAAGCTGTCATGCGGCACAACAATAAGCGGCAAGTTCTATGAGAACATCTCATACGGCACAGCCCGCGTTACAGGCAGCAATCCTGAATTCTCTGCCTATACGTACAGGAACACAGATAGCGCCACATCAGAAGTGCTGCAAAATGCGGCTTACATCATCCAGAACTACGGCAATATGCAGGTACAGATCAGTGCCGCCAACCGGGCGTCTGCCAAAAACCATGCCATAATCAACGAGTACATAACGACCGTCACAGATGCAGGAAATGAAATCAAAAAGCAGCTTCATACGCCATATTCTGCCGGTGAAGTGCTCATTGACATCGGAACGATGGCCGAACATGGCAGCTATAACATCAATATCCATGCCCTCGACTCAAGGGGCAATACTTCCGCCACCGTCACCAAGACCTATCATGTCCTGCCGTACAGCCGGCCTGCCACAAAAATCACTTTGGGACGGATCAACGAATTTGAAAAAGAAGTGACCATCGACTTTTCCTCGATATACTCCAAGCTGAAAATCGGCATTGCAAGCAAAAACAACCAGTTTAATGTCAAGTACCGATACGCAGAGGTCGGGACCACCTATGGAACCACGTACACCACAGTCACCGGCATAAAAAGCTCGGATGCTCCCGGTTCCTCCACAGACTTTAAAGCCACCCTGCTAAAAGACTCGAGCAGCGACCCGTTTATAACATTAGACATTGAAAAGTCCTATAACTTTGAATTCGTAATCTCCGACCGGATTACGACAACGACAGAGACCACGATGGTCGATAAAGGTATTCCGATATTTATGCCGTGCGATAACGGCAAGGTGACCGTCGGGATGCTCCCCGACTTCGACAGCAATGCAGATTTTCAGGTGGGAACAGACATAATGGCTACAGATTCAAAAGGGACGCAGAGGCTGATACTGGACGAGATAGATAAGACAAATGCGGATTTGCTAGTAACAAAAGCAGATCTTCAAAATATGTTTAATGAATTAAATAGCAAATTAGATTATGTTATTGAAACCGGGAGTAATACAAATGGCTATTACCGAAAATGGAACTCCGGGATAATGGAACAATGGATAAATCAAAACAGGACATGGGGTCTCACTAACGCATATGGCTCCCTTTACCAAGGGACACATGGATGGACATATCCGATTAAATTTATTTCAATACCAGATATAGTTGTATGTGCTAAAGCCCAATATGATACAGGTGCATCATGGGGTACAGTTTACAGCTTTTCAGAAACAATAGCTACATTTAGAGCTTTTGATGTTGTAGCAAGGGCTGCTGCAAATAAGATGAGGCTGGTAGCATATGCAAGTGGGAGATGGAAATAATCAAGAAAGAGAATCAGTAAAATGTGATGGATAAGCAGATTTCAGACGTTAGCAAATGGACAAACGACTATTACGGCTATGTATTAAAATGGGCGGCAGCAATTCAAACTATACATTTGGTATTGATGCATTATTTCAGGTGCTACAACAGGAACTCTTGGCTTTATCCCCGATTGCAAAATACTATAGGTTAAAGCTTCCAATATCCTATAGTATTCCACCATACAGTAGTCGTTGCGGGTGGTGTCTTTCCATCATGAGTTCGGCCATAAATATTGAAGGCATCAGTAGAAACCTGCTGGCCACTACAAATCAAACCGATTGTTGGATTATTATATACTGGTGTAACAAAAATCCTATAGGCGATAGTCGAGTAAGCAAAGGGTAATTTAACACTTGCGGCATAACCTACCGTTGTAACATATGCGCTTCCCCACATTTCCAATAGTCCGTTATTATATTTCTTGTAATAACCATTTGAATTGTTACCATATTCAAAACCAAAATTGCTATTTAATTTAGTATTTATCTAATTCAATAAGTCGTCGATTACATATATAAAAGTGCACAACAAAAGCATCCGACGCTAACCGGATGTCTAAAGGACTTTATTTATCCTTTTCTAAGCACTCAAATATTTCTGATGATGGTATTTAACTCCTGCTTGGTCAACACTGCAATAAACCATTGTTGTTTCAAGTTTGGCATGCCCAAGTAATTGCGCCACTTCCTGTACAGGCATACCTCTATTGAGAGCATTCGTAGCCGCAGTTCTACGGAACCGGTGTGGGTGAGCTTTCACTACTCCTGCACGTAGACCCGTACGTCGAATAATATCCTCTATGCCGGTTTTAGTCAACCGGCCATGAGGACTTTTAATAGAAACAAATAGTGCAGGATTATCATCTGTTCGACTGTTTAAATATTCTTTTATGTACATATTAGTTCTGTCATTAAGATAAACCGTTCTTTCTTTGCTTCCTTTACCAAACACAACCAAATCCTTACTTGTGAAATGTATATCATCTCTATTAAGGGCTGATAACTCCGATACACGGACAGCCGTGCTGTAAAAAAATTCCATCATTGCCTTGTCGCGAAGCGTTATACAGCTACGAAGTAACATCTCACGATCTTCATCACTATATGGCTTCTTTAGTTTTTGCTCTACTTTAATTGCCTCTACCATAGCCATGGGATTCTTTTGTACCCTGCCACGGTCACGAAGCCAAGAAAAAAAACTACTATAGACAGCTCTTACATTTTTTAATGTTTGGTTCGTTACTTGACGGATTGATTTATAAGCTCGCATATAGTTTGATATGTCATCGGAAGTCACGTCTTGAACTTTTTTATTAATATATGCTAGAACCCGTTGCAACTCATAACGGTATCTAGCAACAGTTCCAGGGGATTTCCCTTCCAGAGCCTTTGACATGAGATATTCCTCCAAGTCTATCGTCCAATTCCTATCTGCTACTCGTAGTTCTTGTTTATCTTGATGCAATGAACAGCCCGTAAAAACTACTTGAAGTACTGTCTGTAATTCCTTTAGCTGTGATTCCTGCAGTACCGTCTGCATGCGCATAAGTACTTCCATAATTTTCTGATCCATGTTATCATCTCCTTTCTGCTTAATTGTAACAAGCTGAGTGGAGAGAAGAAACTGTTAACCTTTACTAAATTAAATAGCAAATTAAAAAATGTAGATTGGTTGGAAGAACAACAAATTGGTATGTTTGAAGGAGAGCCATTATTTCGTAAAACAGTGAAAAGTAACATGGGAAACTTTGTTGCATCTTCAACATATCAACTTGTTGAAATTCCCCATGGTATTTCTGGAGTATCAAAAATGGTCTATGCTGAGTGTAAACTCGGAGGATATTTTAATGCCTATTATCTAAATGGTGTTGCTACTACACATCTGTTTCAAGTCAATTCCTCAAATATCCTCTTCAAAAATAAAGAGCAATGGGGCAGTGGATATGGCATATATGCTACTTTGTACTATACAAAAAAGCTATAAGTAACTTGTCCTATGTTAATCACTGATAAGACTAAAAAGATTTTCTAAACTAATAAAAGTGATGATAAATAACTTCCACAGGACCAATAAGTATGTCCATTTCCATATGAAGACCAATCAATACCCCCAGAACGACACCACAGCTGAATAGTCTTATGTGTTCTATTAAAGACAATAAACGTATTTCTTGCATTAGTAAAATCTTCAACACTACCATCACGTTCCAAGCTATATACAACATCAAAATTTTCATTTGGGAACAGCTTCTTATCTTTGATTGTGTATAGATTAATTGAACTCCAGCTATTAACCTTAGGTATCTTATTCATTAAGCCATTTATAGCGAAATAGACAAAATTACCTAAACGAACAAAGATTATATTAGTTCCATATACTCCGGAATCTTGTTTCACTTGATAATCTAATAATTTGCTATTTAATTCAGCAACGCAACCACCATCTCCCCAAAATATCTACATCAATACAGAATCCTTAAGCAACGGTATTTTGTCCTCACATATCTACAGAATGCTACGTACTTTGTTCTTCCGCAACACCAAAACATTCTAAAATCCGCCCTGTCTGGGCAATTTTCTTACAACATCTTCAGAAAGGACTGGTGCAATAACCATATGAACTTATTAAAATACCTCATGAATGTCAGCCATCCTCTGACTTTTACCACGTTCTTCATCTATATGCTCGGGGTAATCTTTTTGCTAAAAGAGGTTATCTCTGCAGCAGACTGGCTGTTAAACTATCTGGGCATCACGTCCAAGCGTATCTTAAAACGAGAGCAGGAGTCAAAAAGAATCTCTGATATCAGCAGCCGTCTGGATATGCAAGCTGATAATATTGACAAGCTCTGTGATGCAAACCGCGTCATCTTATCCGACAGGATAAACCAGAAGTATAAAGTCTATCTTAACAAGGGCTATATTCCTGAAGACGAATATGAAGAATTTGTCAGCCTCCATACCGTATATAACGAGATTGGGGGCAACCATACCGGAGACGAAAAATTCAGAAAATGTATCAAGCAGCTGCCAATAAAACCTGATGATTAACATATGAACACCTATAAGGAGTGATAAAATGAACATAAGCATTAAAGAAACGAACCTGTCTTTCGGGTCACTCAGCCGGAGGAATTCTACATCCCGTATCATCTTACACCACGCAGAAGCATCTTCCTGCGATGCCTCTGTCATTCACAAATGGCATAAAGCGAACGGATGGGCCGGTATCGGCTACCATTTCGTCGTGAGGAAAAATGGGACCATCGAAAGAGGACGGCCTGAATGGGCCGTCGGAGCCCACGCATCCGGAAGCAATTCCAATTCTCTGGGCATCTGTTTTGAAGGGGCCTATATGAAGGAAACAATGCCTGATACACAAATAAATGCAGGGAAGAATTTAGTCGCCTATCTAAAAAGGAAGTATGGAATCACGAAAATACAACGGCACTGTGATGTATGTGCCACTTCATGCCCAGGGACTAATTTTCCATTCTCAGAAATAGCCGGGGCATCCGCTACAGGTACTGTCACTGTCTCCTCTTCCGGAAATAAACCGTCCCAGAATGTCAGCACATCCTGGATTGCCCGGCTGCAGAGCGAATGTAACCGTCAGGGCTTCAGCCATCAGACTGTGGACGGTATAGCAGGCCCCAACACGCTTAAGGGCTGCCCTATGCTTTCTCCCGGCGCCTCAGGGGGCATCACAAAGCTGATGCAGGAGAGGCTGATCTCGCTTGGATATTCATGTGGTTCCACTGGAGCTGACGGCATACTTGGCACTGAGACACAGAAGGCAGTAAAATCTTTTCAGAAAGACCACTCTCTTACACCCGATGGCATCGTCGGTCCTGCAACATGGACAAAGCTTTTGAGTCTATAATTGAGACAGGCTTCTTCTGCCTTAGTCCGGTGAGGCAGATGCTCTCTTAAGAAAAAGGCAGACGCATCAGGGATACTCCGTATCTCCTGTGCGTCTGCCCTTTTTTGTTCTGGCCATTACATTCTTACATATAATCTTGTCTTATCCCGCCTCCATCAGCACTCTTGCAAGCCTGCTGTCCTCATTCTCCCGGTAGTATATATCATACCGCTTAAGCATATCGTCTTGATAGCACCTTATCTCCGTACAGATCTGCACGATATCCAATAGCTGCCGTCTCTTTATCAGCTTGGCATTACCGGTGTCCATATCCACATCAGCTATGCAGAAGGGACCACACTGTTCTATAATATCGACAAATGTTTCTGTTGCAACAACCTTATACATACCATCCTCCAAAGTGGAAAGAGCGCGGTCTTATATCTGGTTGAGATAGGACTGATAAGAACGGATGAATTTCCTCATATCCATATTCCATCCAGAATCTTCAAAGTATCTGTCATAAGACAGGTTCTCCAGAACTGCTTCCTTGTCTGTTCCCAGCTTTAACTTGCGGATATCCGTACCGTCCTCAAGAACTTTATCATAGATTCTGTTGAAATATCCGCTGCGCTCTATCGAAGTCTTGGAAATCCGCTTCTCCCCAAGAATCTTTTTCATTTCCTCTATAAGATATACAAACTTCCTCTGTAATTTGGAGTAGGTTACCGTTTCATTCTTCCGTATCTTCCATACAGAATCCGGATAGAGAGAGGACACATAACGGACCGTCTTTTCCTTGCGGATCATTTCCACCTCTGATGTGGCAATCAGCATCCCGGACAGCTCTTTAGATATGGTCCTGTCCGTACCGTCCGGCAGATGCAGCAGACCGCCGTCCTCACCAATCTGGCTCCGCCTGAGGTTGACCATGTTATAAAAGCCCTTTCCCGATATTCCTTCGTATATGCTTGCGAAAGCGGAGGCAATATACACTCCATAAGCCGAGTCCAGCAGACAATCTACATATTGGCGATACAGCTGCTTCGATATATAGAACTCCTCTTTCGCCGACAGAAAAATGTCCTTCAGCTCCCTGTTCGGAACCACTTTAAGGGAAATCCAGTTGAAAGCTGCGTATCCTTTTATCACGCACCATTCCACATAGTTGGAAAGCTGCCGCCTCTTATCCTCAAACGTCCGGAATCCGTCGTATCGGATAAGAAAATGAAGCAGCTCCGACGTCTCCATCTCACACAAGTCTCTGCCAAGCTCTGCCTCATACTGCGCCGAATCCATGAACAGATGCTTCAGGTAGTCCTGCTTCTTATACTCCAAATACTCCTTTTTTCTTTGTTCATTATACATAGACCTTACACCTCTTGTGTGACAGCATAGCATAGAAAGAGAATCAACGTCAATTTGATTTCCCAATATTACACAAAAGACTTTACCCTCAGCGGTCAGAGGCATGCGCACGCCTGCTCCGGCTGAGGGTAATTATTAAGCGCATGTCTATGTTTTATACTTCCATTATAGAACATACGTTCTTATTAGTCAATTGTATATAGTTCACAATATTTATCTCAAAGTGAATCTGACGTAATGTCTAAGAAAAAGATAAGGTTTTCTTTCGCCTTACTGATTTCTTATTATGGTACAATAATGCTAGATTGAAAGGAGGCACCCGCCATGTCAAAAAGACGTATGATTCCAATGGTTATCATAATCATAACCTTTTTCTACAGCACAACCGTTTACGCCAACTCCTCCTGGTACTGGATATCAACGACCCGCCCTTATGACGTGCTGCCTTATGTGGCAGCGATAACGCTTGCCGCGGAGACTCTGGCCGTCAACTACATTTGCCATATAAGGCGTCCTGTGAAAGTATTCCTTGTCATGCTTCTGGGCAACCTGGTATCTTTCTGCATACCGTATATAGGTGCTTCATTAGACCCGGTTTTCCATATCCCGGGGCATCCATGGCAGTCTGTCCTGATGTATGCAGAGTCGCTCCCTTTTTATACGGTCGGCGCTTTCTATCTTCTGCTTACTATAGCTGCGGAACTGCCTATTGAATACGGTCTGCTTCGTAAGTCCGCAGGCGATTCCAGACGGCTGCTTTATACGATTGTCGGCGCCAATACTGCCACCACTATATTCGTGGCAGTCACAGAGCGCATATTCTGCCATGGGCACTGGTAGGCTGTCCACGATACAGCCTTAAATCTTATTTACCGCCGCCTGCAGATATTCATTGCTCACCTCGGCAAAGTTTTCATTTTCCACTGCCTCAGAAAGCTTCGGGTCTATAGGCATCTTGCCCAGCACTGGTATATCGAGCTCCGACGCTATCTCGTCGATATGGCTCTCTCCGAATACAGAGATCTTCTTTCCGCAGTCCGGGCAGGCCAGATAACTGTAGTTTTCAACAATCCCCAGAACCGGAATGTTCATCTGGCGCGCCATATTGTAAGCCTTCTTGACTATCATCTGTACAAGGTCCTGCGGCGACGTGACGATGACGACCCCGTCCACCGGCAGCGACTGGAATACGGTAAGCGGCACATCGCCAGTTCCTGGTGGCATGTCTACGAAGAGATAGTCCAGTTCGCCCCACATGACATCAGACCAGAACTGCGTCACGACACCTGCGATGACAGGGCCTCTCCAGATAACTGGATCCGATTCATTCTCCAGAAGCAGATTGACAGACATGATTCTCGTACCGTCTTTTGCCTCGCACGGAAACATTCCCTCGTCACTTCCCTTTGCACTTTCGTGCAGGCCGTACATCTTAGGAATCGACGGTCCGGTGATATCCGCATCGAGGATTCCCACAGAGAACCCCTGCTCCCTCATCATCCTGGCCAGCGAAGCAGTCACCATGGATTTCCCCACTCCTCCTTTGCCGCTTACAACCGCGATGACCTTCTTAACACGTGAAAATGGATTAGCCGGTGCGCTCAAGTCCTGAGGCTTGCTGCTGCAAGAATCTGCATGGGCGCAGCCAGCACAGTCAGACGGCGCACAGCCGTTTTGTTGTTCTGCCATAATACATATCCTTCTTTCCAAATTTGATTTGGGGTCAGACCCCTATGGCCCATAGGGGTCTGACCCCTTTCACACACGCCAAAGGGGACGGACCTTTCCGGGACCTGTCCCCTTCTGTATCTTTCTGAATCTATTCTACTACCGCGATGACTTCTACTTCGCATTTTACGTTCTTTGGCAATGTCTTTACTGCCACGCAGCTTCTGGCCGGCTTGGATGTAAAGTATTTGGCGTATACTTCATTGAACGCGGCAAAGTCGCCCATATCTGCCAGGAAGCATGTTGTCTTGATTACATGGTCGAAGTCTGTCCCTGCTGCTTTCAGCACTTCACCTACGTTCTTGCATACCTGTTCTGTCTGGCCTTCGATTGTCGTCGCTTCTACATCGTCAACTTCTGGATTCACGCCAATCTGGCCCGCAGAATAGAACATCCCGTTGTGTACATACCCCTGTGAATATGGTCCCAATGCTTTTGGTGCCTTTTCTGTTGCTACTACTTTCATAATCTACCTCTCCTTTGCTTCTTCTAATATTCTTTGTGCGATACATACATCAAAAAGCCCCATCCCCACTGACTTGAAGTATGTGGTCTTTCCTGTATCTGCCTCTTCTTCCTTTGATGCAAGGTAATCGCTCATCAGCACAATCTTGTCACTTGTCAGGCGTCCCTCCTTGATGGGCTGGCTCAGGTCTCCGCACTCTTCGCATGCATACGGAAGCTCGATATATACCTTATCTACAAGATTCCAGACTGCATCCGGAATTTCCCGCATCTCTGGCGTATAGGAACCGATGGCTATAATGCATTTGCCCCGAAGCAGTTCTTTGTCATCGGGCAGCACCGGCTCGGTAGAAGGTGTGGTCGTGCAGATGATATCGCTCTTGGCCGTCAGTTCTTCTACTGTCTTACATTGTACTACCTTAGTGCCCGGATTATCAATAGCTTTTTCCAATCTGTCCATATAATCGGCAAGGTCACGGCTGCTGTGGTTAAATATATATATCGTACGTATGTCTCTCGCCGCGCACGCATAGATTGCCTGATGGAACCCCTGGACTCCTGCGCCGACGATGCCCACGGTATGGCAGTTCTTCCTGGACAGATGGCGTATCCCCACGCCGCCCACTGCACCGGTCCTCCACGCCGTAACCGACTGGCCGTCCAGGACCGCTTCCGGCGCACCGGTCACCGCATTGTTCAGCAGGATGATGCCATCGATGGACGGCAGACCGAGCTTCGCGTTGTCAGGAAAGATTGTCAGCATCTTCGTTCCGATTATCTCTTTCGTATAACAGGGCATGTACATGAGCGTCTTATTGTCATGCTCTACGGACGGCCTGGGAGGCATATAATATTCTCCGGAACCGAAGATTTTGTATGCCTCCTCAATCTGGTCCATCATCTTATCTGGATCCACCAGCTTTTCTATGTCTTCTTTGCTTAAGATAATCATCTGTCAAGCTCCTCCCAATTCTTCTTTTTCTCTCGTGACATCCTTTAGCCACTTATATCCCGCATACCGTTTTATGGTCATCGGAACCTTTATCAGCTCATCGCTCATCAGTATGACGTACACGACCGGCACGCTGGCATGGAACACGAACGCCGCCACGGCCCCTATGATGATGGAGCATCCCCACATCGTGGACACATCCATGATAAGCCCGAATTTCGTGTCTCCTCCGGAACGGAAGATTCCGATGACCATCGTACCGTTCAGCGACTGGGCCACTGTAAAATATGACATGACGAAGAACATGAAGGTCAGATACCCCTTTGCCTGTCCCGTCAGCGCAAGGCTCGCATTGGCTATCGGTGCCGCGATGAGGATGATGGCACCGCCCAGGGCACCTATAATCACGCTCAGCCAGATAAAGCGCTTCGCGTATGCCTTGGCATAGTCAAGCCTACGTTCGCCAATCGTCTTGCCAAGATAGATTGCCGCGGCGTGGGCAATGCCGAATACGACCACCGTAGCCAGCTGCCGTGCCACCTGGGCGACAGAATTGGCCGCCACGGCTGCACTTCCGAGATGTCCGATGATGGCTGTGTTGGCGGAGCTGCCAAGCCCCCACATCACTTCGTTGAGCACGACCGGCATCGCATAGGTCATATAGTCCTTGAACAGGACTTTATCTATCCTTACCAGATCCCGGAACCGGATCCGGACAATTTTATTTTTCATAAATGCATATAAGAGGACGATAACCATCTCTGTTATACGCGCAATCAAGGTGCCGACAGCGGCGCCGCGTATCCCCATGACAGGAAAGCCCATCAGCCCGAATATGAGCAATGCATTCACAGCGATATTGACCAGCAATGATATAGAGTATACGAACGTGGCTATGAGTACCCGCTCTATGCTCCGCATGATGTTAAGGTATACCTGTGTCACTGCCATGAACAGATAAGAGCTTCCGACGATTCTCAGATATTTTACCCCTTCTGCTATCACCTCCGGATCTGAACTGTAGATGTGCATCAGCGCATCCGGAATGATAAGTGCGGCGGCGGCAAACATGACCGCAGTCACGATGCCGGCAGAAAGTCCCATGCCAAGGACCTTCTCAATCGTCCTCGTATCCTTTTTTCCCCAGTATTGGGCGGTCAGCACCGTAGCGCCTGACGTGATTCCCATGAACAAAAGCGTCATGATGAATTGAATCTGCCCCGCAAGGGAAGCGCCTGAGAGCACCTTCTCGCCGACCTTCCCAAGCATGATGACGTCCGCAGCGGTAACCCCTACATTTATCAGATTCTGTACTGCCATCGGAATTACAAGCGCGAAGACATTTCTGTAGAAACTCTTCCAGTTGATATTCAAGTTATCCGTGGTTTGCCGCTTTATATATTTCATACGCATCGTGCGCATCCAGCTCTTTAAAGCTTCCGAGCCTTATGGTATCCCCTTTTGTCGCGTTCTGTGCCAGCTTTTTAAGCGTCTCATCCGGCAGGACCCCGGTTTTCAGCTCTCCGATACATGTTGCGACCTGGAGGGACCGAAAGAACTCTTCCGTCTTCTCAATCGCCGCAAGCGCAGCTTCCTCCTCCTCTTCATATTCCATTCCCCACACCGCTTTTCCGTAGTGGGCAAATCTAGGCACATCCAGCCGGTACACATACCGGGCCCAGCTTCCCCAGACAGCGGACAGCGTGGCACCGTGGGTCTCGTCAAACATAGCACTCAGCTCATGCCCGAGCTTATGATTCGCGAAATCCCTTGGTCTGCCAAGGCCCGTGATACCATTGTGAGACAGGCTGCCGCACCACATGATTTCGCTCATGGCCTCGTAATCAGTCTGGTCGGCATAGGCTTTCTGTCCGAACTCGATAACGGTCCTCAAAAGCCCTTCCGCAATCTCATCCGTCATCTGATTTCCGCCCACCCGCGTGAAATACCGCTCCAGCGTGTGCATATAGATATCCACGATACCACACGCAAGCTGGTACTTCGGCAGCGTATAGGTAAGCTCCGGGTTCATGACGGCAAATTTCGGCCGGTTAAGATTAGAGCTAACGCCACATTTTCTGCCTGTCTCTTCGTTCGTCAGCACGGAAGAGTCACTCATCTCGCTGCCGGCGGCAGATATCGTCAGCACTGCGCCGACCGGCATGGATCTCTCCACCTTCTTCCTGCCTTCCCAGAATTCCCAGATGTCCGTCTCCGGATTGGCCGCGCCGATGGCAATTGCCTTGGCCGTATCGATCACGCTTCCGCCTCCCACTGCCAGAATCAGATCGGCTTTCAGGGCAATTGCCTTCCCGACCCCCTCCCGTGCCAGGCTGACACGCGGGTTGGGCTGTACACCGGCCAGTTCATCGTACCCGATGCCTTCCTCGTCAAGCTCCCTCTTTATCGTATCCAGAAGCCCGCTGCGTACGGCACTTCCTCCGCCGTATACGATGAGCACGCGCGACGCGCCCCATTTCTTCGCCAGCCTTCCGGTCTCCCGCTCCGCATCTTTACCGAATACAATCTCCGTCGGCGTATATTGAACAAAACTATGCATCTTTCCTACCTCCTTCAATCATCGTCACCTAAAGACGATTGTATCATAACGAGATGATTTCTTCCATAGGGGACAGGGCAAATTTAAATGGGGACGGAGGAAAACTAGTTTTCCTCCGTCCCCATTTAAATTTGCCCTGTCCCCTCTACTCTTGTTCTTTGCTTTTGCTTATGACGAGTCCCACGCAGAGGATGGCTGCCGCGAACAGCAGCTGGATTCCGAATCCTTTGTAGATTGTCTCGGCCTGTGCCTTCGTAAACTCTGTATTGGCAGACAGTACGCCGACGACCTTTTCGTACCAGTATAGCGGCAGGAACTGTGCGAACATCTTTACGCCCTTCCCGAGTGTGTCCATACCTACGAACACGCCGCATGTAAAGCACATTCCAAGCGATATCACATTTACGATGCCATTTAGGACTTCTATCTTCTGGACCACCACGCCGATTGTGAACGCTATGGCCATCCCTACCAGCACGACGAGGAACGAATTGAGCATGTAATAGATTTTATTCGGGTCGTTCAGGAACTGGGACGGGTACATGAGGAGCGGCAACAGCATGCATATCGCCCAGAATCCCACGCCCATGATAACAAATCCGATTACCATCTGTGCATTCTGGCTCCGGCTTGACACGGACGAGCAGAGCATCCGCCGTCTCACATCCTTCTTTCGGAACGCTATCATTATATAACCAATCGTATAGCACAACACCGCCAGTATGATATACGGCATATACTGGAACAGGAATGCATGCGGCAGTGTAACACCGCCATTTCCATTCTTGTCAATCAGCGTGACATCCGACTCTGCCTCTCCGGCCTCGGCCGCGTCGCTGATCGCCTCCTCCAGCGGATATCCGGCGCTTTTAAGCACTTTTACAGTGTTGAGGTATGTGGATATCTGCTGATCCACATAAAACGCGCTCATCGTATCCGGAAGCTTTGTCGTCTGCAGCTTCTCGCCATCTTCCAGGCATACCTGTTCAAAATCTTCCGGTATCGTCACTACATAGTAGATATCCCGGTAAAACAGCTTCTCCTGTATCACGTTCTTGTCATCCTCCACCTTAACCAGATCATGCTTCTTTCCGATATAATCTGTAAGCCCTTCTGCCAGCTTTCCATGGTCCCTGTCGATGACGGCAACCTTCAGCCGCTCTTCTTCAAAGTGTTCCATCCCTTTTCCGTCTGTCATCGTCTGGACCATAACCGCTATGGTTATGAAGATAGCTATATACATGAACATCATTCCGAGGTTACGCTTTACCATTATCATAAATCCTCTAAATACTGTCATAACGTTCCCTCCTCACCGCGATGAATGCAATCCCTATGAATAATACGCTCATAAGACCGAGTATCATCAGATTCCTTGTAAATCTCTCCGCATCATCAAACACTCCCATACAGTAAAATGTATCGCTTAAGACAGCTGCCGGGTTGATTCGGTTGATAATCGGGCAATTCTGTTCAATGATATTTTTCATATTGCCGAACATAAGCCCTGCAAGGAACCCCGGTAACAGTGTCAACATGACGGTCAGGCCCATCTTGATGCTCTCGCTCAACTTGCCTACACATCCAATCATGATACCCATGGACACTCCTATCATGCTGCCAAGCAGGTCTACGAGCAGGATCTGCCCTATATTGCCGCCAAGGTCGATGCCGAACACGAACCTTACGACGACTGTCAGGATGATGATGTTGACGAACTGTACAAAGAACAGAACCGACATATCCGTAAGCACAAGCCGCAGCTTATGGGTCGGCGTCACGCTTCTTCTCGCTCCCAGAGCGGACAGGTTGGCCTGCCCGTCAAGGCTTGCCTTCACGCCGAGGAATGCTCCTGACAGGCATGCATAGGCGATAAGGGCAAAGAAATACGACACGTTCGGGTCCATCGTCCTTCCTCCGACACTTACCTCTTCTGTCATCGTCTGCCATCCGTCAAGCGCCTCCACAGCCTGCATAAGACGCTCCGGATGGTCCTGGGCGATCTTCATGATCATATGCGCATTCTTATTATAGCTGTCCAGCAGCGATTTCAGTATACTTGTGTTCAAGTCTGATTTTGCTACCGTAAGGGATGGTTTCCCACCAGTGTAATAGATACCTGTAATTTCGTCCCCTTTCAGGTCTTTCAGCGCTTGTTCCTCATCCATCTTCTCAATCTTCAGCGTATCACCGTCCATCTGTTCCAGAAACTCGTCAAATGCACCGCCCTCCTGCTGATCCGCCTCCTGCTCGATGACTGCCACACGGATGGCGTCCATCTCCTCTCCCGTAACGCCGCTTCCAAAAGAGACGAAAAAGAATGTGCCGAGAATGATAGGAAAGGCAAGTGCCCAGAACATCACGCTCCATTCCCGGACAGTCTGTATAAATCTATATTTAATCAGATGCCTCATAATATCTCCTCCTAATCCCTCAGCTCAGTTCCGGTAATCTCCAGAAATACGTCATTAAGCGTAGGCAGCTCTGAAAATACCCTGCCAAATGAAATATCCTGTTCTTCCATGTAATGCAGCACTCTCACGAGATTATGCTTGGCTCCGCTCAGTCTGATCTTCAGTGTCTGCTCCTCATAGGAAATGTCAAACACATGAGGAAGCTCCCTTATCTGCGACAAATGCTTTTCATCGAGGGCAACAGCCTGTATCGTAATCGTCTCGCCTGTCTTAATCATGCTCTTGAGCTCTTCCTTCGTTCCGGTGGCCAATACCCTTCCATGGTCGATGATAGCTATCCTGGAACATATCTGCTCTACCTCTTCCATATAATGTGACGTATAGATAATCGTAGACCCCTGCCGGTTCAGCTCCATGATACCTTCCAGAATCTTATTCCGGCTCTGCGGATCCACCGCGACCGTAGGTTCATCCATAATGATGAGCTTTGGCTTATGGACGATGCCGCAGGCGATATTCAGCCGCCTCAGAAGTCCGCCCGACAGCTTTTTCGGACGCATCTTCATGTAGTCCTCCAGCCCGACAAACCGTATCGCTTCATCAACCAGCTCTCTGCGCCTGCCTTTATCCCGTATATACAGGCCGCAGAAATAATCAATATTCTCACGGACGCTCATCTGCTCAAATACAGCCACGTTCTGCATGACCACTCCAATCTCTTTCTTGATGTCATATCTGTCGGGCCTCATTTCTTTTCCCATGACAGTTATCGTCCCCTTATCGTATTTCAGAAGCGCCAGCAGGCAATTGATAGCTGTCGTCTTTCCGGATCCGTTCGGTCCGAGCAGGCCGAATATCTCCCCTTCATGTATCTCAAGGTTCAGATGGTCCAGCGCCAGAAGGCTGCCGTACCGTTTTACCAGATTTTGTATCGTAATCATATTTTCATAACCTCCTTCTCCATTTCTACTTGTAGTATAGCTCCCGCCGCTTTATAATGTAAGTGTCACGTGTCAGCACTTGAAATGACATTTGTCACAATATAAGGAGAACTATATGAAACGTATACTTGATCAGCTTATCCTTCTCATATTCAGCTTTACGACGATATTACTGACACAGATGGATACCCCTTTCGTCATATCTTTCCTCATAGCCGTGATATACATCTCGGCTAATTATTTTATTGGCTCCCGGAGCTTCCATCTGTTATCATCTGCCGTTTTGATCGTACTGGCCGTCTTTTTCCCTGTCTTGCTTTCTTTCCTTCCTGCAGTCCTTTACACTTGTCTCTGGTATAAGAATTACATCGGCGTGGCGGCTCTCTGCATCGTGGCTATCTGCCGCATCCTGCCGGAATCCCTCCCCCTCTTCCTGCTCCTCGTGCTCGGCAGCGGCATCGCGCTGCTCCTCTGTTTCCAGACGGACCGGCATGAGCAGCTTGAACTGCGGTTTAAGAAGACAAGGGACGACAGCACGGAGCTGAATCTGCTGTTGAAAGAGAAGAATCACGCGCTGCTTGAAAAGCAGGATTATGAAGTATACACTGCCACCTTGAAAGAGCGCAACCGCATCGCCAGGGAGATACATGACAATGTAGGGCATATGCTCACCCGCTCTATCCTGATGACAGGTGCCATCCGTATGGTGAACAAGAATCCTGCCCTGGAATCCTCGCTGCTGCAGCTGGAAGAGACGCTGAATACCGCTATGACCAATGTCCGCGAAAGCGTACATGATCTGCATGATGAATCCATAAATTTAAAAGAAGCGCTTACAAGCCTCACCGATACATTTACTTTCTGTCAGATTCATATGGACTACGATATGGGGTATGACGTGCCAAGGGACATCAAATACAGCTTCATCACCATCGTCAAGGAAGCGCTGAACAATGTCATCCGCCACAGCAATGCCAGTGAGGTACACCTTATCGTACGGGAACATCCTGGACTGTACCAGCTTATCATCGAGGATAACGGCACGGCCAAAACCGGCGGAAGCGGTCTCGGGCTTACCAACATGAAAGACCGTGTAGAGGCTTTGCATGGCACCATGCAGATACAGACTAAGAGTGGCTACCGCATCTTTATTACGATACCTAAGAAGGAGGAATAAACAGCTATGAATATACTTGTTGTAGACGATGACATGCTCGTCTCCAATGCTCTGAAGACAATACTGGAATCTGACCATACCCTTCATGTGACGGGCTCAGGTGAGGACGGAGAGGACGCGGTACGGCTGTACGGTGAATTAAAGCCTGACGTACTGCTGATGGATATCCGGATGAAAAAGCTGAACGGCCTCGAAGCGTCCCGCCGCATTCTGGCTGCATATCCGGAGGCCCGGATCCTTCTTCTGACCACATTCTCGGACGATGAATATATCGTAAAAGCACTAAAATATGGAGTGAAGGGTTATCTGCTCAAGCAGGACTACAACAGCATCATCCCTGCCGTAAAAGCCGTATATACGGGTCAGACCGTATTCGGGACAGAAATCATATCCAAGATTCCAAATCTGCTGCAGCCCAAAAACGGGTTCGACTATGCATCTTATGATATCGGAGAAAAGGAATACACGCTCATCACTCTCGTCGCAGACGGCTACAGCAACAGGGAAATCGCCGAGAAGATGTATCTGAGCGAGGGGACGGTACGTAATTACCTGAGCAACATCCTGGAAAAGCTGGACCTTAGGGACCGGACACAGCTGGCTGTCTTCTACTACCAGCATCTGTAACCAGGCATCATATACTTCAAGGAGGTACCTACATGACAGGTTTAGACAATGATACGCTCGGAATAGATTCACCTCTCGCGCCGCTCTGCCACCATCTGCAGCCACTTGATACAATCAATGGATTCAAGGTACGCCCCGGCTTCTATGACTACAACGGAGCCTGGGCTCTGCCGAACGGGGTCAGCTTCACCGTGCACTCCCAGGGGGCCATCTCCTGCGAGATACTGTTATATCACCGTATGGAGACGGAACCTTATGCAGTCATTCCTGTACCGGACTGTTACCGCATCGGCCATGTATTCTCCATCTTCATCTTTGGCCTTGATGTGGAGGAATTTGAATACGCGTTCCGTCTCGACGGTCCGTATGATCCGGAAAAAGGCCTGCTCTTTTGCAAGGACAATATCCTTATCGACCCATACGCCAAAGCTATCACCGGGCAGAGCACATGGGGCAGGAAAGACAAATCGAAAGGTTACCGGGCCAGGGTCGTAAGGAATAATTTCTATTGGGGCGCCGAATCACCGTCAAGGATACCGTTCGACGAACTCATCATCTATGAAATGCACGTCCGCGGCTTTACGAAGATGGCAAGGGACGTAACCGCTCCGGGCACTTTCAAGGGTATCCTGGAAAAGATTCCTTATCTGAAGAATCTGGGCGTGAATGCCATAGAGCTGATGCCTATCTTTGAATTTGATGAACTGATGGACCGGCGCACGGTAGACGGACGAGAGCTTCTCAATTACTGGGGCTACAGTACGGTCAGCTTCTTTGCGCCGAACACAAGCTACTCCGCCGCCGTAGAGTATAACCGGGAAGGGCTGGAACTGAAACAGCTCGTCAAGGCACTGCACGACAATGGGATGGAAGTCATCCTGGACGTCGTCTTCAACCATACTGCGGAGGGAGACGAAAAGGGTCCTGTCTTCTCCTTCAAGGGATTTGACAACAATATCTATTACATGCTCACACCGGAAGGTTATTATTACAACTTCAGCGGATGCGGCAATACGATGAACTGCAACCATCCCATCGTCCAGCGGATGATTGTCGACTGCCTCCGCTATTGGGTGGAAACCTACCGCATCGACGGATTCCGCTTTGACCTCGCCTCCATCCTCGGACGGAACGAGGACGGTTCTCCGATGGAACATCCTCCCCTTATAAAAGCGCTTGCCTTCGACCCGATTCTCGGCAATACAAAACTTATCGCCGAAGCGTGGGACGCGGGCGGACTATACCAGGTCGGTGATTTCTCTGACCTGAGGCGGTGGTCTGAATGGAATGGCCGCTACCGGGACGATATCCGGGAGTTTCTAAAAGGCGGCCTCTGGTGTGCAGGAGCCGCGGCACAGCGCATCATCGGATCGCCGGACCTGTATGACCCGAATACGCGCGGAAAGAACGCATCCGTCAACTTCATCACCTGTCATGACGGCTTCACGCTCTATGACTTATATGCTTACAATACAAAGCACAACGAGGCAAACGGCTGGAACAATACGGACGGAAGCAATGACAACCGCAGCTGGAACTGCGGTGTGGAAGGAGAGACTGCGGATCCTGCGGTAGCTTCTCTTCGAAAACGTATGATTCAGAATGCATGTCTCGTGCTCATGTGCAGCCGTGGCATACCGATGTTCCTTGCCGGAGATGAATTCTGCAACACCCAGTATGGCAACAACAACCCGTACTGCCAGGACAACGAGATTTCATGGCTCGACTGGGAAATGCTGGAGAAAAATCAGGATGTCTACCTCTTCTTCCGGTTTATGATTCATTTCCGCCGCCGGCATGCCTCCATCAGGGGCACATGCCGCCCGAACCGTTATGGGCTGCCGGAAGTAAGCCTCCACAGCGAGACACCGTGGGATTCCTCTTACAGCAAAGACACGAAAGTCATCGGTATCATGTACGCCGGCTATGACGACATCAATAGGGCAGATGACATCATCTATATTGCCGTCAATGCGTTCTGGGAATCTGTAACCATTACCCTTCCCGCTCTGCCCGACCATCTCCGCTGGCATGTGGCCGCCAACACAGGAGATGTGGACTGCACCACATGCAGCCCTCCTGTCGCCCTTGAAAGCGATGCATTTCTCGCCGGAGCACGCTCCAGCGCGGTCTTCGTGGCACTGTAGAATCACCCGGATGGCATGCATAGGAAGCCTGCTTTCTTCCGAAAGAGAGGAAAGCAGGCTTCTATTACCTGGCGTTCTACAAAAAAGGATATACGGTTCCAGGAATCCTATATTTAATTATTGTCTCTGACAGATAATCGTTGTTTCAACAGTAACATTTACATCATTACCTGCAATGTTAAAGACATCCGTTGTTATCGATGTGCCTGAAAACCTGGCATAAGCAATGACAGTATGGTTCGTCTGATTTGTAGATAAAGCTAAAAACTTATAGCCGGAAGGCACCGTGTACGCATTCACCTTTCCTATAACTTGACTGGTGCCTGTAAACACATTTGTAAAAGTATGGCTGATAATATTGTCCTTAAGCACCTTCCCTTGCCTTGCATCCAGCGCGAATCCCTCTTCCAAAGTCTCAAGATTGTTCGCGATATTCACCGGACCTGCCGGTCCCTCATCTCCTTTATCCCCCTTGGGTCCCTGGATTCCCTGTAATCCTTGTGGTCCTGTCGCACCGGTATCACCTTTGTCGCCTTTAGGACCCTGTGGTCCTGTCGCACCGGTATCACCTTTGTCGCCTTTTGGACCCTGTGGTCCTGCGGCGCCCGGGTCACCTTTCGGTCCTGTGGCGCCAGTCGGTCCCTGCGGGCCAGCAGCACCAGTGTCACCTTTTGGTCCTGTGGCTCCCTGTGGACCGGTAGCTCCTGTAGGCCCTTGTGGCCCCGTCAACCCCTGAGGGCCTGTCAATCCCTGGGGACCCGTGGCTCCGGTCAGGCCCTGGGAACCCGACGGTCCGGTATCGCCGCTGTCACCCTTATCACCTTTTGGACCGGCTGCCGCTACCTGAGTGTCCGTCTCTCCTATGAACCAGTTGCCGTTGGCCCCGATGTGAGGCGTGATGCCATCCTCTCCTCTTGCCCTGACGCCTGTGTCGTAGTCATTGATGTACCAGTTTCCGTTCTCACCGATGTAAATCTCCGGTATGAAGCTTGTTGTTTCATTCATTCAGTTGTCCTCCTTATTCTTGATACTAGAATATTACCGCCTATTGCCGGGACATGGAGGGACAGTTATGTATTTTACATTTTTAACTGTATTAGCTTTTGCAGAGATATGTTGCAGATAAAGTCATCCTACTGGGAAGTTAGGGATATGCCAAGTATTTATTTGATTTCTTGTATTTATTTGGCTGACCGTATATAATTATGGCTAATAAAGTTCTGGGGAAAGTTGAATGAAAATGTTAGAGTATTTTTCTGCCCCGGAAAAGGCAAAGAAATGGGGCATTTCAGAAAGACAGGTGCAAAAGCTTGTGAGGAAAACCGCATGCCCAGCGTGGCAAAATCAGGCCGTATGTGGCTGATGCCAAAAGACGCAAAAAGCCCATAGATAAATGGAGAAATAGGACGTTGTCATGATAAGTAACAGCCATGTTATGGCGCGTATATTGAATAAATCAACTCATAGTTATAATCTAAAGAAGACAAGGAGGTAATTGATATGACATTAGGGAAAAGAATAAGACAATTCAGGCTTCAAAAAGCTATCTCTCAAGAAAAACTTGCAGAAGAATTGAATGTTTCACGTTCGGCTATTGCAAAATGGGAAACAGATGGCGGTATTCCAGAATTAGATAACTTGATACAACTTGCAAAGACCTTTGATGTTAGCTTAGATGAATTGACTGGAAATATGAAAAAGCAGATGAACGAAAATGAATTTGCCCCGATAGCTTATTCCAGCTATGATTTTGGAAATCAACATTACGACATTGAACTTACCGGTTGGAATGATGGGGTATATGATATATCTATTATGAATGAGGATAAGGATTTTCTGTTTTATAGAAAAATGGTAAAAACAAAACTGGTATATGGAATTATAGGAAAAAGGTACATTGCTTCGTTTTTACCGACGAAAAAAATAGCAGATGAGCCAGTTTCTGTAATAGAAATTAATAGAGATTATTTTTGTGGTAAGCCAGTGGTACTCGAGCTGGTAAAAAAAGAAGGCTTCATAAAGGGCTTATTTGACTTTAGAGATGATAATTACCGAAATGTAGTGATTGACACTTTTGAAGAGCTTGTTCTTCGTTTACAATTTGGAAGAGAACTCAATATCAGCGAGATAACAAAGATTGAAGAACTGGCTGACTAAACATGCATTTCCAGTTCATCGGTATTCACGCACCTATTCTTATGCGGCGGCTTTTGAGAAATCGAAGCCGCCGTTTCTTTTTTATTTATAGAAGTGAGAATCTTTCCCTAACGTTTTCCGGGGTTCAGCCTTCTAATCGTCAAAGGCTTCCTTCATCTTGCCCATAAAGCCTTTCTTTTTTCCTTTTGGTCCTTTCGTGCCTTCGTCATTGCCCTGATTCAGCGTATTACCGGCGAGGGCGTCAAACTTGCGCAATGCCTCTTTCGCCTCGGAACTCAAGTGTTCCGGCGTCTGGATAATCAGAGTGACATAGTGGTCGCCCCGCACCTGGGCGTTGCGGATAGAAGGCACGCCCTTTCCTTTCAGGCGCACTTTCGTATCTGTCTTCGTCCCTGGCTTGACCGTGTAGAGCACATCACCGTCCACCGTCTTGATCTTCACATCTGCGCCGAGTGCTGCCTGAGCAAATGAAATCGGAACGGTTGAGAATATATGCATATCCTGACGCTGGAATATCGGATGTCTGGAGACGACCACTTCCACGAGCAGGTCTCCCCTCGGCCCGCCGTTCGTCCCCGGCTCGCCCTTTTCGCGAATCCGCACGCTCTGGCCGTTGTCGATGCCCGCCGGAATCGACACTGCTATCTTCTTCTTGGAAGCTACGAACCCTGTACCTGAGCAGTCCGGACATTTCTCCCTTATGATCTTGCCGGTTCCGTGGCAGTCCGGGCAAGTCTGTACGTTCTGCACTGTCCCGAAGAACGACTGCTGCGTATAGACCACCTGGCCTTTTCCGCCGCACTTGGAGCACGTTTCCGGTGAAGTCCCCTGCTTGGCGCCTGTGCCGCTGCATTTCGGGCACGGGTCTTTGAGCACCACTTCTATCTCTTTCTCACAGCCGAACACGGCCTCTTCAAACGTAATCCTGACGCTCTTGCGGATATTCATGCCTTTCATCGGTCCCTGGCCGCCCCGGCCGCGCCGGCCGCTGCCGCCGAACAGGTCGCCGAAGATGTCGCCGAAGATATCGCTGAAATCCGCTCCGCCAAAGTCAAAGCCGCCGAACCCTCCGGCCCCGCCTGCTCCGCCTTCAAAGGCCGCATGTCCGAACTGGTCGTACTGGCGGCGCTTCTCCGGGTCGCTTAAGACAGCGTAGGCTTCGGAAGCTTCCTTGAACTTCTTCTCCGCCTCCGCGTCTCCGGGGTTCATATCAGGGTGATATTTCTTGGCAACCTGCCTGTATGCCTTCTTTAAAGTCGCATCGTCAGCATCCTTGCTGACACCGAGCACTTCATAGTAATCTCTCTTTGATTCCGCCATCGTTCATCCCTTTCTTTCCTGGAAGTCGACAAAGACAAGTTCCGGGAGACCAGGCTTCAACCGCCAGGTTCCCCGGAACAGCCTTCTTGCACTGGGCTATAACCGTATTGCCAAAGTGCTCCTAGACTTCTTTGTAATCTCCGTCTACTACATCATCTCCTGCGAAGCCGTCCGGTGCCGGACCTGCTCCTGCTCCCATGTCAGGACCCGGACCCTGCGGTCCTGCCCCTGCCTGTGCGCCGGCCTGTTCGTAGACTTTTGTGAACAATTTCTGGGCACTTTCCATCAGCTTCTCCTTACCCGCTTTGATTTCTGCAATCTGTGCGTCTGTAAGGGTCTCTGTATTTGCTTTTTCAAGGACTTCTTTCAATGCCTTGCAGTCTGCCTCTACTGCTTCTTTGTCCGCAGCGTCAATCTTGTCTCCTACTTCTCCCATTGCCTTTTCAGTCTGGAATACGAGCGCGTCTGCGTCATTCTTGGCATCGATGCCTTCTTTACGTTTCTTGTCCTGTGCTTCAAATTCAGCTGCTTCTTTTACCGCCTTGTCGATATCACTGTCGGACATGTTGGAACCGGCCGTAATAGTGATATGCTGCTCTTTTCCTGTGCCGAGGTCCTTTGCCGATACATTCACGATACCGTTCGCATCGATGTCAAATGTAACCTCGATCTGTGGAATTCCACGTGGAGCCGGCGGGATACCATCCAGTCTGAACTGGCCGAGAGACTTGTTGTCTTTGGCAAACTGTCTCTCACCCTGCACGACGTTGATATCAACAGCCGTCTGGTTGTCTGCCGCCGTTGAGAAGATCTGGCTCTTCTTAGTCGGGATTGTCGTATTTCTCTCAATCAACCTCGTTGCCACTCCGCCCATCGTCTCGATTGACAGTGACAGCGGTGTAACATCGAGAAGAAGTACGTCGCCTGCACCTGCGTCGCCTGCCAGCTTGCCGCCCTGTACGGAAGCACCGAGTGCCACACATTCATCCGGGTTCAGTGATTTGCTTGGCTCCTTGCCTGTCAGCCGCTTCACTTCTTCCTGGACAGCCGGGATACGGGTAGAACCACCTACAAGCAGCACCTGGCCAAGTTCAGAAGAGTTCAGTCCTGCATCGGACAGTGCTCTTTTTACCGGCTCAGCCGTCTTCTCGACAAGGTCATGTGTCAGTTCATCGAACTTAGCTCTTGTCAGGTTCATGTCAAAATGCTTCGGTCCTTCAGATGTAGCTGTGATGAACGGAAGGTTGATGTTCGTCGTCGTAGCGGAAGACAGCTCTTTCTTTGCCTTCTCTGCCGCCTCTTTCAATCTCTGGAGCGCCATCTTGTCTGTAGACAGGTCGACGCCTTCGTTTTTCTTGAATTCTGCCAGCATATAATCTGTAATCTTCTGGTCAAAGTCATCGCCGCCAAGTCTGTTATTACCTGCCGTAGATAACACTTCGATGACGCCGTCGCCAATCTCGATGATAGATACGTCGAACGTACCGCCTCCAAGGTCATATACCATGATTTTCTGCTCTTTTTCATTGTCAAGGCCGTAGGCAAGCGCTGCTGCCGTAGGCTCGTTGATGATACGCTTTACGTCAAGTCCTGCAATCTTTCCTGCATCTTTTGTAGCCTGGCGCTGAGCATCATTGAAGTAAGCCGGTACCGTGATAACTGCTTCTGTCACTTTCTCTCCGAGATAACCTTCCGCATCTGCTTTCAGCTTCTGAAGAATCATCGCGGAAATCTCCTGTGGTGAGAATTTCTTGTCATCGATTGTCACTTTGTAGTCGGATCCCATCTCTCTTTTGATGGATGAAATCGTCTTCTCGGCATTTGTTACCGCCTGACGCTTTGCAGGCTCACCTACGAGACGTTCTCCTGTCTTTGTAAATGCCACCACAGACGGAGTCGTTCTTGCTCCTTCTGTATTTGCGATAACGGTCGGCTGACCGCCTTCCATAACAGCTACACAGCTGTTTGTCGTTCCTAAGTCAATACCAATTATCTTGCCCATGATTTTCTTCCTCCTGATTTTTATTTTCAATTAAAATGTTAGTTAGCTACTTTAACCATGCTGTGCCTCACTACCGAGTCACGGTACATATAACCTTTCTGGAACTCCTCGGTGACCGTATTCTCGCCGAGCGATTCGTCATCCACATGCATCACTGCATTGTGGAAATCCGGGTTGAACTCCTGGCCTACGGCCTCGATCGGCTTCACCCCTATCTCTTCCAGAGTTGTCATAAGCTGTTTGTAAATCTTATCCATCCCCTGTACGAACGGATTTTCCTTCTCTTCCTCTGATGCCGCATCAAGCCCGCGCTCGAAGTTGTCAACAACCGGAAGAATCTTTTCTATGATATCTTTCGCTCCTATCTCGTACATCTGGGACTTCTCCTTATCCGTACGCTTGCGGAAGTTATCAAACTCTGCCATCTGACGGGTAAGTCTGTCCGTCAGCTCCTCAATCTTTTCATCTTTTTTATCTTTCTTCGGCTTCTTGCCGAATTTCTTAACCTTCTTGCCTGCCCTATCGTCCTCGGCGGACTCCTCCTCCGTGGAGCTGTCTGCACTGCCGTCTGTACCGTCCGTATCCGCAGAATCCGTATCTGCTGCATCCGGCCCGCCGCAGCCGTCTTCTGATGCCCCGGTCTGTTTCGGATTCCCGGCCTGTTCCTCCGCCGCTTCGGACGCCGCTTTCCTGGCTTCTTCTACCGCCTCTTTTACCATCTCTTCTTTACTTTTGTTTTCCTGATTATTTTCCAAGGGTTCTTCCACCTTTCCTAGTCATTATTATGAAACATCTGGTCCAGCTCATTCTGCAGCTTCTTCATAGATTTGAGCACATGTTCATAATCCATCCGCTTCGGTCCGATAATACCTATCGTTCCCTTCATCCCTTCACCTAATTCATAGGTCGCGGTCACTACGCTGCAGTCCTTCATCGTCTGTACCGGCGTCTCATCTCCTATATACACCTGGATGCCCGTGTTGTCCTCCTTGGACAGCGTCTGGGTTACCAGCTCTGTCAGCTGCTGCTTTTCCTCAAAAGCACTGATGATCTCCTGGGCGCTCTGCTTGTCGCTGAGCTCCGGATACTTGAATATATTCGTGGCACCGCTTGTATATATCTGCATCTCGTCATCCACCTGTATCACGTCAGCTACCGCATCCAGCACGTGTCCGATGACCTCGCTGTGTATGCCAGCCTGCTCTTTCAGCCTTGCTATCAGGCCCAGGTTGATATCTTCTATGGACATGCCGTTCAGCGTCGTGTTCAGCAGCATGTTCAGCTTCAGTAGATTTTCATTGCTGACAGGCTCCTCCATGTCGATGATCTTGTTCTTGATGACATTTCCTCCGAGAACGATGACTGCGATTATCTGTTCCTCATCCACTTGCGAGAGCTGAAGGAACTTGATCTTATTGCCGCTGTTGAGCGGCGTGGATACCATGGTCGCATAGTTCGTACTGTTTGCCAGCACCTTTGCCGCCTGCTTCAGAAGCTGATCCATCTTGTCTGCCTTGTCTAGCATCTGCTCCTGCATCTCATTCAGCTCCTGCTCCTTTTCCTCCATCAGCATATCGACATACAGCCTGTATCCTCTGTCTGAAGGAATCCGTCCGGCCGATGTATGGGGCTGCAAGATGTATCCCATTTCTTCCAGATCTGACATCTCGTTCCTGATCGTGGCAGAGCTGAGATTCAGGTCGGTATACTTGGAAATGGTTCTGGAACCGACCGGCTCTCCGGTCTCCAAATAGTTCTGGATAATCGCGTGTAGTATCTTCATCTTACGTTCATCCAGCCCGTGTACTGATACCATCTATTCGCCTCCTTTACCGGATTTCCAGCCTGTTAGCACTCTTTTAAACCGAGTGCTAATACCTTCGATTATTAATGTATCACTATAGATTTTATTTGTCAACACTGTTTATACTTTTTTTAGATTGAAACGCAAAAATTCAGCACAGCATTCCTATGCCATACTGAATCTAAGAATATTAGAAAATCAGCGGCGGCCCCGTCTGCCGCTTACGATTGCCCACGCCGTGACTAAAAGGCTTCCCCATGCCAGGCATGCGCTGTACCGGCTGTGCTGCAGAAGCTGCGCGTCGCCCGGCAGCGGCTTCATCAGTGCCAGATTCTTGTGCATGTCTGCCAATTCCGAAGCTTTCCTGCTGTAGAAGCTGAAATCGGACCACTTCGGCGGGATATAGTCCAGGCCGAAGCGGAAGCTGTATCGTATGCCTGCCAGGATGAGAACAGCGAGACCTATGCCCCACACTGCCGCCAGTGTCCCTCTTACATACTTCTTCTCTACATCATGGATACGTCTTCTTATGGCGGTATAGAGCCAGAGCACGGCAAGCCAGAGCGGCAGCGTCAGAAACAAGAAGTTAAAGGCCGCATAGTCTCCGCCCGGCAATATGACAGCCGGGACGCCAAATTCCTGCTGCCGCAGCCATTCCATTGCCGCGGAAGCAGACGTCCTGTCTGGATACTCCATCTCCATATAAGGGAACCCATCGGCCTCCCGGTTCTGTATCCAAATCAGATTTCTGTCGTCTTCTATGATTCCCCTGATAATATATTCCCTGCCGTCCACATACAGCTTTTTCCCCACGACATGGCTGCTGCCGAACAGCATCTTCGCGCCTGCGTCACTGACGGCGCATCCTTCGGTGTCGCTTTTTGACGGATACATGCCCTCCAGCCTCTGTCCCGGCAATATCTGCTCCAGATTTCCATACCCCTCTATTAAGGAAAAGCTTTCTTGCCTGACATATCCTTCCCCATCCACCGCTATTCCTTCCTTCATGTCCCACAGTGTCACATACGGTATGTCCCCGTCCTGCTTTTTGCCGCCCTGTACCGCCTTGCCGTGCTGTTCATAGTATTCATCCACCTGGGCTGCACGCACGGTGCCCCCTTCAAATCTGGCCCGTACCACATGCTCCGTCTTCGCTATATAAGCATACTGTACGGCAGAAAGCACGAGGAGTATAACGCCTGCCAGGAACAGGGCCATCTGCCGCAGCCTAATCTTTTTCCTCAATTTGAAATCTGTCTCCTTCATCAATTTCTTTGCTGCTTTCTATTATCACATCTGTTTTATTGTCCAGATTGCCTTCTACAGCCACCTTGTTTACGTCTTTTGCCTTTTTCACCAGGGTAAGCCTTTCCGCCACGTATTCCTCCCCGAGGATAGTATCCTTCTTACGGGAAATGAGACAGTATGTTCCGTTCTGGTCTTCCCGTATCGCCTCTACAGGCAGGATCCAGTCGTACCGTATATCCGACTCTTTGTCGATGGTATAGCTGCCTTCCGTTCCGGCTGCATAATCCTCCCCGTCAAGCTTTGCGGTAAGATACAGGATGCTTTCCTGGCCGGCCTGCCCTTTGGCAGCTTCCCCGCCGGCGGCGGCTCCGTCCGCACTTCCGCTGTCCTGGACGCCGCTGCCGTCGCTTTGCTCCGCCCGGATATCTGTAATCTTTAATATCTGTTTGTCCTTTCTACCGGAGAATTCCACTTCCATGGCATCGCCTGCCTTGAGCCTCATCGCATTTTCCTTCTCGACTGCGGCACGGAATTCATATCCTCCCGTCCCAATTCTGATATACTCCTGTCCTGAGGTCACCATGCCTTCTGCCAGGCTGTTTTCTGTAACGGTGCCTTTCACAGGCGACTTGACTACCCCGTCCGCGTCCATGACTTCCTGCAGCCTGTCGACCTTCTTCTGCTGCTGCTCTATATCTATCTTCATCCCTTCCTGCATGATGCCTGAGCCCTGGCTGGCCTTCTGCCGGTTGGCGGCTGCGTTCTTGTCTTCGGCCTGAGCGACGTCATACGCTGCCTGGGCCTGCTCCAACGCATCCCGCATCGCGTCCCGGTTCTGTTTCAGGGCATCCATCTGAGCATCCTTCTCAGCTTTGAGGTTCCTGGCCTCTTCTTCCGCACTTCTGACCGCCTCCTCATACGCGGCCTTTGCCTCGCTGCTGCTCTCTCCGCCCGCCTTCACAAAGGTATCGTAGGCCGCTTTCTTCTTCTCATCCAGCTGCTTCTGCCTCTCCAAAGCCCCAGTTTCCTCTGCCTTCGCCGCCTCATCAAGCTTAGCCGACGCCTCGTCAAAGTGTTTCCGGGCCAGCTCCAGGCTCTTTCCTGCGGAATATGCCTGCGGCGTCATGGCATCGGGCACCGCGTCCAGCTGTTCCTTCTGTAGCTGCAGGCGGAGCTTGTCTAGCGCAGCCTTCTCCTCATCCAGCACTTTCGTCAGCTCATCCGTATCGATCAGCACGAGCGCGGCTCCTTCTTCTACAGTCGTGCCCGGCTTTGTAATCTCCCGGACCCTCAGCTTCTCCGGCAGCGCCACAAGCTCACCTTCAGAAGCAATGATACTTCCAGTCCCTTTGATGTTGTACTTCAGGCTGCCGGAAGAAGCCCTCTCAAGTCGTACCCTCGGGACGATTACAGAATCCGCCGCCCTGGATACGACCGTGCTCAATGCCATAAGTACAAAGAATGCTGCAAGAAGCTTGCCCCAGAACGTTTTTTTCTTCATCTTATCCTTGATATTGATATGTCTTATCCATTGAACCATGCTATGCCACTCCTTGCATTTATTCTTTCAGCCCTGATGCCGCAATTCCCTGTTCCAGATACTTCTGCCCCCATAAGAACAGCAGTACCGCCGGCAGCATCATCACGATAGAAGCCGCAAAAGAGACATTTATCTTATCCGAGGTGATATTCGGAAGATAAAGCGACAGCGGCCATAAGCTCTTTGTTTTCAAAAAGGTCATCGGCTGCTCGATGACATTCCAGTATTCCAGGAATCCAAGAACCATGGCTGATATGATTCCAGGCAGCGCCATCGGTATCCCGATGGAACAGAAGATACGGAACTCCCCGGCACCATCAATCCTCGCGGCCTCCATCAGGGAATCCGGTATGCCCGCAAATGCTTTCGTCATGATGAATACCGGAAATGTGTTGAATATGCCGGGCAGTATAAGCGCCAGATGCGTATCCAGCAGCTGGAACCTTTCCAATACAAGATATCCCGACACCATCGTGACCTGGAAGGGCATAATCATCAATATCATATACAGGAGCATTATAAAGCTCCTGCCACGGAACCTGTATCGCCCAAGCGCCCATGCCGCCGGCATGCCAAGCAGAAGCTGGCCCGCGAGAATGGGAAATACCTGTTTGCACGAATTCCAGAACATGACGAAAAATCCAGGAGAATCCAAAAGCAGCTCTACATACGGTGCCAGCGTCGGAAACTGGGGCAGCAGAGAAAAATGCACCCTGCCTCTTGTACCTGACAGCACTGCGCCGGTGTTCTGAATCAGCTCCCAGCTCCCCATGAACGACTGGCCGGCCATATAAAAAAGCGGGAGCCATATCACGCTGCTGAGTACGGCCAGGCCGGCCACCGTCCAATTATGTTTTCTTTTCATTTGATATATGCACCCCTATCATAATCAATGCCACTGTCAAGGCCATCATGACAGAGGCCGCGCTCATTTTCTGTATGTCGAGCTTAACGAACCAGTTGTTGAAAAGATGCTGAAGCATATAGATGCTCTTATGGGGATAGTCCCCGGCAATCAGATATGCCTCCCGGAATACTTTGAAGGAGTTCACAAGTGACAGGACAGCAAGCATGGCTGCCGTAGGCCGAAGCATCGGCAGCGTGATATGGATAAAGCATTCTTTTCTGCCCGCCCCGTCTATCCGCGCCGCCTCATATAGGGACTCCGGGACCGCATACAGGCCGGCGAGCCACAAGACCATATCGTAGCCGGTGTTCTTCCACAGATAGCTGAATACGAGGACATAAAATGCAGACGGGCTGTTCATCCAGTCGACCGGGCTGATATGGAACGTATCGATAAATTCATTCAGAAATCCTCTGCTGTCAAATACGAGCCTCCATAATACCACGATGGAAGCAACCGGAATCGCCATCGGAAACAGGAATACTGTCTTAAGCAGCTCCCTCAGCTTCGTGATACTATTTATCATGACGGCTATCGCCAGGGACAGCACCATAAGCAGTGGGATACAGACCGCGATGAAACGTACCGTATTCCAGACCGCCAGCTGGAACGAGCTTTTCCCGATTACGGTCAGGTAGTTTTCCATACCTACGAAGTCTGCTCCCATAGCATCCAGAACGGAGCGCCTGAGCACATCCAGGAACGGGAAGAATACAAAGATTCCCACTCCTGTCATGCTTGGCAGAAGAAAAAGATATGGCCTGCTTTTATTCCGCCAGGTAAGTGTCTGCTTTTTCCGCAATGTCCTCTGCCGCCTCTTCTGCCGACGTGCTGCCGTCAAAATATGTCTTTGCCCCATCCAGTATCATCTCCCTTATGATGTCGTCCTTCTGTACAGGAACGGTTAGTTTCTTGCCTGTTTCCGCAAGGGATTTCACTTCACTTTGATGAGGAAACGTAATGACCTCCTCGACTGACGCTTCGCCTTCTCCTCCGTCAGAACTGGCCTTTCCTACGGCTATCGATATGCCGCCTCCCTCTTCATCCGGCGTCTCTTCCACACTCTGGATCCAAGCTTCCATTGCCTGCTCATTCACCGGAAAGCCATTTTCCACGTCTATGGACTGCACTTCTTCGGATAGCAGCATCTTGACAAAATCTTCTGCCAGCTCCGTATTCTTGGACGCTTTATTTATGCCTGCAATATCATGCGGTACGAAGATTCCATTTACGTCTGACGGGGAAGCGCCTTCCTGTCGCAGATAATGATAAGGTACCATCATTCCCTGGATTCCCTTCATCTCTTTGGAAGACAGCGTATCCTTTTTGTCAGAGCTTCCGAACTTTCCTACATCCCAGTCAGATTCCGGCTGTCCTTCATCCGATCCCCATGTCGAGATGGAGGTTACGGATCCTTCTCCGTTGTCTTCTGCTTTTCCCACAGTCTCCATGAGCTTTGCCAGCAGTTTCGTATCAATCTGCTTGTTTTTGTCAACGATATCCTCATAGTACATATTTAGCATAAGCTTCATCAAAGATTCCTTATCCACCTGATCCATCACGTCATCCCATGCATGGTCTTTCATGTAATCCACCAGGGCATCCGCTGATTTGAACGCTTCCGTCGTACTGCTGGAGCCAATCAGAAGCGGAATCCCGTAGCGCGTAGGAATCTGGTATATTTTCCCGTCCTTCTTATACGGTTTTATTATGTTATCACTCAGGTGCGACTCTTTCCCGGCTTCGTTAAGGACTCCGCTTATGTCCGCCAGTATTCCTTTCTCGATATAAGAATCCGCAGGCAGGCCGTCCAGCATGATGACGTCGGCGCCGCTGCCGCTGAGCAGTTCCGTATTCAGCGCCCGGATGCTGTCCGCTTTCGTGCCCGTCCCTTCTTCTGCATTACCTGTCTTATATTCGATTCTCACGTCGGTGTGCTTCTGCTGATATTTGGCAATCGCCTGCCTGACAGCGGCACTTTCTTCCAGTCCGTACACTCTGAGCGTATGGGTTGGCTCGGCCTTCGCCTCTTTGTCGTAGACGTACCGGTACATTTCATGCTTAGAGCGGCCACTTGTTTCCTGAACGCTCAGCAGCACGGTATAGTCTCCCTTGCCGATCTGAGCCAGATCCAGGATATTGGTCTGCGGTATGCCGAATGCGGAGGTGCCGCTGTCTACCAGGTCCTCTGCCATGCTTCCTCCCATCGTCAGATGGTGGAGCCCTTTGGAATCAGCTAAGATGCAGTCATCGCTGTCACCGAGCCTGAGGATGCCGTCCTCGGCCATATCAGCATATTTGATCTCTTCTGCCACTTCTCCGCTGCCTGTATCATAGCATACGAGGCCGCTTCCGTCCGGGCCTGCCAGCAGGATCCTGTTATCTCTCACATCCATCGGCATCGCCAGCAGACCGGAGAACTGGTTCCCCTGGAAGCTTCTGATCTTGCCCCCGGTTTCCTTGTCATACATCACCGCTTCCCCATTCACGGGAACAGTCAGAAAGATGTTTCCTTCCTTATCAACACGTATCCCGCCGATAAGCGGGTAGATGCCGTTGCCATCTTTGACCGCCAGATCCGGTATCTCGATTTCCTGGCTGCTGCTGCCGTCTTTTCTTATTATATGGGTCATAGCATTCTCATCACCGTAAAGCGCGTATAGGCTCCCGTCTTCTCCCTTCACTACTTTACTGAGCGTCCCTCCGGATTTGATGGCGCTGTTCAGCCATGAAGCATCCTCCTCTTCAAATCTGCCCCCATCGTAGCGGTATGCCTTATATGTTCCATCTTCCATGTTCCGGCTGTAAAGGACAGCGCCGTTCCCGCCGTCTTCCGTGAGCGCGGCGGCCTCCTCATCCTCCTTCAGAGGAAGTTCCACCTGCTTTTCCACATACTTCCCCATAGCCTCCTTCTTCCCGCCTCCGTCTTTCTTTGACGAACATCCTGCGGCCCCTGTCGTCACGAGGGATACTGCAAACAGTATCGCTATCATCCGTTTTATTTTCACTGTGTAAGCCTCCATTTCGTTTTTCCATTTTGTTTTCTTCGAGCTCTTTATAAGTCTAACAGAAGCTTCTCTAAAAATCTTTTAAGGATTCCGCCAGATTTTAAAGATTTTTTAGAGGAATATTTGATATACTAATGGAAATCGCCAATGATTTCTGATGCTTCTAAAAAGAAGAAAGGATTCTGTATCGTGAGAATATTATTGATTGAAGATGATTTGGATCTGTGTGAAGCTGTGCGCTGCCACTTGGTTAAGGATAATTATGAGGCGGATATATGCACGACCGGCACGGACGCTTTATTTTACGCCTCCCAGCAGGCATATGACGCCATCATACTGGATCGTATGCTGCCGGGCGTCGACGGCATGACCATACTGCAGTCTATCAGACGGAGCAAAATCCAGACGCCCATCATACTCGCCACCGCCATGAATGATATCTCCGACAGGATCGATGGGCTGGACGCCGGTGCAGATGACTATATCGTAAAGCCCTTTGACGTGCTGGAGCTGATGGCAAGAGTTCGCGCCCTCACCCGAAGGCCGGCGGCACTGCTTCCAAGCCGCAGCTTCTCCTGCGGCGACCTTAAGCTGTGCAAAGAAAAGCACAGCATCTCCTGCCGCGGCCAGATGCTGTCACTCTCCAAGAGAGAATCGGACTTATTCGAATACTTTATGAAGAATGCAGGGCAGACGCTTCCCCGAACGCTCATACTGACCCATGTCTGGGGGCCGGACACGGAAGTCGAGGACGGGAATCTGGACAATTATATCCACTTCCTGCGAAAGCGGCTGAAAGCGCTGGACAGCCGGACCAGAATCGTAACGGTCCACGGCGTCGGATATCGTATGGAGGAAGCAGATGATTCATAAGTTAAGGAAAAAGCTCACCCTCGCCTACACCGTCACCATCGGCATCGTCCTCGCCTGCGTCCTCTCGGTCATCCTGTATACGACAGAAAAATCCATAACCGGGCGCAATATAGAAAACTTTAAGAAGAATGTTGCAGAGCTGAGCGAAAAGCTACAGTATGGCAGCTCTGTCTCCCAGACATGGCTGGCCGTCCAGGAAACGGAAAACGAGCTCATCATCCATATAGAAGAGAATGCCATACCGCTCTTATTCCCTGGCTCTTATGCCACCTTGACGGACAGGGGACGTCTGATAGAACTGGCAAAAGAACTGGCCCGGGGCCAGCAGGTGAACGCCGATATCATTCCTGTCTCCACCTCACTGCAAGAGACAGGCATACTAACCCTTACCGGCTCCCACAAAGATACGTACCTAGCCTATGTGATGGTCGTCCCAACCAGGAATGAAGGCTTTAAAAGCCTCGTCGTACTGCATGACAACAGGCAGGCAAAGACCCAGATTATAAATGGACGCATACTGTTCCTCATCGCAGGCCTCTTTGGGATAGCGGCTATCTTTCTCGTCAGCTGGCTGTTTGTCGGCCATTCACTGAAGCCGCTTGCCAGGAACCGGGAACGGCAGAATGAATTTATCGCCGCCGCCTCCCACGAGCTGCGTTCCCCGCTGGCCGTCATTCAGGCCTCGTCCTCTGCGATTCTGGCTGATTCCTCGAAAACAGAGGTGTTTCTGGCAGCCATTCAGAAAGAGTGCCAGAGGATGGCCCGCCTCGTCAACGATATGCTCGTCCTGGCCTCCGCGGATACGAAAGGCTGGCAGATTGCACGCGAGCTGATAGACATGGACACCCTGCTCCTGGATGTCTACGAGCATTACGAACCGCTCTGCGCATCCAGACATGCCATACTGAAGCTTACGCTGCCGGATACCCCCCTCCCTCCTGTGCTCGGAGACAGGGAACGTCTGGAGCAGATACTCTCGATACTGATAGACAATGCGATTGCCTATGCCCTCCCGGAGGACTGCCGGTGCGCTTCTCCCTCCATCGAACTCTCTGCCTGGGAGGCCAGGCACCACCTGTGCATCTCAGTAGCCGACCACGGGCCAGGCATCCCTGTGGCAGACAGAATCCGGGTATTCGACCGCTTCTACCGCAGCGACCACTCCCGCAAGGACAAGTCTCATTTCGGGCTTGGGCTAAGCGTGGCTAAGGAACTGGCCCATCTGCACGGAGGAAGTCTGACCCTGACAGACACGTCCGGAGGCGGCTGTACCTTCATTCTGAAAATATAATATCCGGGGTGGAAAGCGGCTGCTTTCCACCCCGGATTCGTCCATGCATCATCCCATATGTACTGTCTTAGCTGAGCTCGATCTTCTCCGCCTCTTCCGGCTTAAAGTCATTTTCCAAATCATAGATATTATGTCCGGTCGACTCGTTCAGCACTCTCCCTTCCAGCGAATAGCATCGGATGAATCTCTTTCCGTCGACACTTGACCAGTGCTCCACATCCCAGGTAAGATAGCCGTCCTCATCCGTCTTCTTTTCCTTCAGATATAAGTCGACCTGGCGTCCGTCCTTCATGATATTAATGAGGCCTTTCGTTCCCTCGATCTCCACTTCTTCTTTTTTCACTGAATCATAAATCTTCATTTTCAAATCCTCCTGCTTTTCATTTAGAACTCATATAGCGTCATTATACCCTTATTGTCCTGAAAACTCAATCTGGACAGGCACTTTTTAAAATTAATCTTGACTTTCTCTCTGTATTATTATATTATTGTACTAAATCAATAATACAATAAGCAGTGCAGCATAAAGGAGGCATTTATATGAGTGTTATACTGAGAACCAACCATGTTACCAAACGGTACGGCAGCCGTCCTGTAGTCAGCGACCTGTCCATGACGATACATAAAGGAGATATCTACGGTTTTATCGGGAAAAACGGTGCCGGCAAGACGACCCTCATCCGGATGATTACCGGGCTTGCGGCTCCAAGCGATGGAAATATGCTCTTGTTTGGAAAGCCCGACCTGCTGGAAGGACGCAGGAAGATAGGAACGGTTATTGAATCGCCGGCGTTCTATCCTGGTATGACCGCCCGGGAGAATCTGATTGCCCAGTGCAGGCTGCAGGGAGAAGATTCCGCACAGGTGGATGAAATCCTGTCCCTCGTCGGTCTGGACGACACGGGAAAGAAAAAGGCCAGGAACTTCTCGCTCGGCATGCGCCAGCGGCTCGCCATTGCCATCGCCTTGATCGGAACGCCTGAGCTTCTCATCCTGGATGAGCCTACGAACGGTCTCGATCCGGAAGGTATCAAAGAGATACGTGAGCTGATTCTTAAGCTCAATAAAGAAAAGGACATTACCGTCCTCATATCAAGCCACATCCTCGGGGAGCTGTCCAAATTTGCCACGAGATACGGAATCATACACCAGGGCCGGCTGATTGAAGAATTTACCGAGGACGAGCTGTGGGAGCGCTGCCACACCTCTGACACACATGCGGCGATGGATCTGGAAGAATATTTCTTAACGAAGATAGGAGGTATGTAAGATGATCAACTTACTAAGAAATGATTTTTATAAATTAGGAAAGGCAAAGTATTTCTGGGTATGCCTTATCGTAACCGTCGTGCTTGCCGCCGCTTCCATCTTCCTTCTTGACTTTACGTACAAGATCGGAGGAGACGAGATGGCTGCACAGATGGAACAGCAGCAGGAAGCGCTGGATGAAAACGGAATCAATATCTCTACCCAAGGGGTTCCCGGCAGTTATGAGGAGCTGAGCGCATCAGGCCAGATGCTCTCTTTCTTTGCCGGCAACACGACGCTCCTGCTTGCAGTGCTCGTCTCCCTCTTCGTCGGAAGCGAATTCAACAACGGTACGATTAAAAACATCGCTTCCCGCAATTACAGCCGGAGCAAGATATATCTGTCCAAACTTATCGTATGCGTAGTTACAGGGGTCGCATTCACCCTCCTCTACGTGGCTGTCTCCACCGCGGCCGCGACGGCTCTCTGGGGATTTGGCGACATTGCCGCCGGATTCTGGCCGGACTTTTTCAAGGCTGCGGGAATCGAGCTGCTGCTTGGAAGCGCGTTCGTATCCGTATTTGTCATGTTCAGCATGCTCATCCGCCAGAACGGCGGTTCCCTTGCCGCAAATATATGCTTCCTTGAATTTATCTCACTTCTCGTCATGCTTGGAGAGATCCTCATCAAGAAGCTGTCCGGCAGGACCATAGCCTTGTCCGACTATCTCATAGATACGAATATGGCTGCCGTGTCCGGCGGCCTTACCCGTACCATTGCCATCCGGGGGATTACGGTTGCCCTATGCTTTCTGGCGGCCGCTGCCATAATCGGATTGGTGAGCTTTAAGAAGCGCGATATCAAATAAGCAAAAGGGCACGGCCGCTTTACTTGACAGTAAGGCTGCCGTGCCTTTTCCTTTTATCTGCTGGCCCTGATGTATTCCATCCAGTCACTGATCTTTTTCTCATATCCGTTTCGGCTTGCTTCATAGAACTTCGCCCCCGCGATTTCAGACGGGAGATACTGCTGTTCCACATAATGGTTCGGATAATCATGGGCATATCTGTATCCGATTCCGTGCCCGATCTTCTTGGCCCCTCCGTAATGGGAGTCTTGTAGATGAGGGGGCACCGTCGTCTTATACTGGCGCACGTAGTCCATTGCGGCAGATATCGCGTTGACGGCCGAATTGCTCTTTGGCGCAGTCGCCACATAGAGCACTGCCTGGGACAGGATGATCTGCGCCTCCGGCATGCCGATGCGCTCTGCTGCCTGGGCCGCGGATACGGCTACGTTCAGCGCCATAGGATCTGCGTTTCCCACATCTTCGGAGGCACATATCATTATCCTTCTGGCAATAAACTTGATGTCTTCGCCTGCATACAGCATCTTGGCCAGATAATATACCGCGGCGTCCGGGTCGGAGCCGCGCATGCTCTTTATAAAAGCGGATATCGTGTCATAATGGTTATCCCCGGTCTTATCATACCGGACGACCCTTTTCTGGATACACTCGGACGCCACGTCCAGCGTGATGTGAATCTTCCCGTCCGCGCTCCTCTCTGTCGTCAGTATGCCCAGTTCCACCGCGTTCAGTGCATTCCTCGCATCCCCTCCCGCTATATCCGCCAGAAATTCCATGGCCTCCTCTTCGAGGACCGCGCCATAGCTTCCCATTCCCTTTTCCACGTCGGTGACAGCTCTATTAAGCAACAACTTGATGTCTTCCTTGTCAAGCGGCTTGAGTTCAAAGATGCTGGAGCGCGATATAAGCGCTCCATTTACTTCAAAATACGGATTCTCGGTCGTCGCCCCGATGAGGATGAGCGTTCCATCCTCCACGAAGGGGAGAAGGTAGTCCTGCTGCCCTTTGTTGAACCGGTGTATCTCATCGACAAAAAGGATGGTGCGCTTCTGGTACATCCCCTGCAGCTCTTTCGCCTGCTTCACGACTTCTTCCATATCCTTCTTGCCGGCCACCGTAGCGTTGATCTGCTTGAACTCTGCGCTCGTCGTATTTGCTATCACCTTGGCAAGCGTCGTCTTGCCCGTCCCCGGAGGGCCGTAGAAGATAAGAGAACTCAGCTTGTCCGCTTTAATGGCCCTGTACAGGAGCTTGTCTTTCCCGATGATATGCTGCTGGCCCACCACCTCGTCCAGCGTCACCGGCCGGAGCCTGGATGCCAGCGGTGATTCACTGTCCATATTCTTTTCCCTCACGTAATCAAACAAATCCATTATCATTCACCTCCGGGGTCTGGCCCCTTTGCAATCACGGGGTCTGGCCCCTCTGAAATCATATCTCTTACCGCTTCCCCTGCGATGAGCAGCCCCGCCACAGGCGGTACGAAGGAGATGCTGCCCGGCAGGGAACGCCTGCTGCCCTTCTCTTCTTCTGTCTCTCTGGCTGAGATGTCAACCGGCTGCTCCTTGGAATACAGCACCTTCAGATGCCGGATGCCTCTTGCCCTCAGCTCCTTCCTCATCACCTTGCAGAGCGGGCACACCGACGTCCGGCTGATGTCCGCGATCTCAAACAGTCCGGCGTATAGCTTGTTGCCCGTCCCCATGCTGCTGATAATGGGAATGTCATATTCCATAGCTTTCTGGACGACAGCGAGCTTGGCAGTGACCGTATCTATGGCGTCTATGATATAGTCGGGCCGCTCCCGGAACAGTGTATCCACATTGTCCGGCAGGACGAAGGTCTCGTACGTCACCACCTCAGTATCCGGGCAGATATCTTTGATCCGTTCCCGCATCACTTCCGTCTTAAGGCGTCCCACCGTACTGTGGGCCGCGACGGACTGGCGGTTGATGTTCGTCAGAGAGACCGTGTCATTATCCACGAGGACAAGCCGGCCGACACCGCATCTGGCAAGAGCCTCCGTGCAGTGGGAACCGACCCCTCCGATGCCGAGCACCATCACCGTGCATTCTCTTAATATTTGAAGTTTATCCGCTCCGATGAGCAGCTCTGTCCTGGAAAATTCGTTTATCATACTATATCATCCGGCTTTCTTATTCTAGAATCAATTCATCCACTGTCACGAACTCGAATCCCTTTTTCTGCAGGATATCCACGATTCTCAGCGCAGCATCCACAGAGGAGTCATAACAGTCATGCAATAGAATAATATCATTTTCTTCCGTTTCCGTCACTACCTTATTTACAATTTCATCCGTATTCTCTGTCGTCCAGTCGAGAGGGTCTACGGACCACATTACGGGCATCACATCCATTTCCAGCTCCAGGTTCTTCTGCCACACTCCAAAAGGGGGACGCATATATTCTACATGTTCTCCTGTGATGGCAGATATGACCTTGTCGGTATCTGCTATCTCTTTCCTGGCTTCTTCGTCTGACTTTTTCGTGATATCCACGTGATGGTATGTGTGGTTGCCTATGAGGTGGCCCTCGTCAAACAATCTTTTCACCAGGTCCGGATTATCCTTCGCGTACATGCCGATAAGGAAGAAGGTCGCTTTTACCCCCCTCTTCTTCAGCCCGTCCAGCAGCCTGCCTGTGCAATGTGGGCTTGGACCGTCGTCGAAAGTAAGTGCTATTTTCGGTGCCTCTTCTACGACGGAAGAATCCACGAAATCTACGGCATCCTTGAACTGTCCGGTCTGTGCCGTCCTATCTGCGCTCTTATCGTCAATCGATATCCCAAGTATGCTGAACAGGCACAGCGTATATGCCAAACCGCAAAAAAACAGTACCTTATGCCTGCCGGCCCTGCCATGCAGGACGTGACTTTTATTATGATGTTCCACTTTACAGCCTCTGCTTTCTCTCTGACCTATATGTTCTCTAATGTATATGAATCACGTGAAATTAGTATGAGGCTGATTGCATTATATTTTTTATGGTGTTATAATAGGCGTCGGTGTACCAGCTTACACCGACTATGACCCAATAGTACGATAACACGAAGGAGGGCTACTTATGCCAGATATACAGAAGCAAGAAAACAAGATGGGGGTCATGCCTGTTCCCAGACTGTTGATTACCATGTCCCTGCCGATGATGCTTTCTATGCTCGTGCAGGCTTTATATAATATCGTGGACAGCATGTTCGTCGCACAGCTCAGCGAAGACGCGCTTACCGCGGTTTCCCTCGCCTTTCCCATCCAGACGCTGATGATTGCGGTTGCCGCCGGAACCGGTGTCGGCATCAATGCGCTGCTGTCGCGCAACCTTGGGGAGAAGAACTTTGAAGGCGCCAACGATGCCGCCAGAAACGGCTTGTTCCTCGGTATCATAAGCTGTGTCGTGTTCGCGCTGCTCGGCGGAATCGGCTCGCATGTTTTCTTCGCCATTCAGACAGATAACGACACGATCGTGACATACGGTACACAGTATCTCACCATCATAACCGTCCTCTCCTTCGGCATCTTCCTGCAGATTACGTTCGAGCGCCTGCTGCAGTCCACAGGTAAGACTATCTATAACATGATTACCCAGGGCACCGGCGCCATTATCAATATCATACTGGACCCCATCCTTATCTTCGGCTTGTTCGGCTTCCCGAGGCTTGAGGTCGCGGGGGCGGCGATTGCCACCGTAGTCGGCCAGATTGTAGCGGTAACGATGTCGTTCTTCTTCAATCTGAAGAAGAACCGGGAGATTAACATCAACATGCGGGGATTCAGGCCACATGCAAGGACGATTGCCATCATCTACGAAGTCGGCATCCCTTCTATCATCATGCAGGCAATCGGCTCGGTCATGACATTTGGAATGAACAAGATATTGCTTATGTTCTCTTCTACGGCAGCAGCCGTATTCGGTGTATACTTCAAGCTCCAGAGCTTTGTCTTCATGCCGATATTCGGGCTGAACAACGGTATGATACCGATTATCGCCTACAATTATGGCGCCAGAAACAAAAAGCGGATCGTAGACACGACGAAGCTTAGCGTCATCATAGCGGTAGCCATCATGCTGGCCGGATTCCTCATCTTCCAGACGTCCTCCGGCTTCCTGCTCAAGACGCTGTTTGACGCTTCGGACAATATGGTCGCAATCGGCGTTCCCGCACTGCGGATCATAAGCTTAAGCTTCCTGTTCGCCGGATACTGCATCATCGTAGGCTCGGTCTTCCAGGCACTCGGCAACGGCATGTACAGCCTGATAGTGTCCGCGGCAAGGCAGCTTATCGTCATCCTGCCCGTTGCCTACATATTTGCGGCAATATTCGGGCTCCATATGGTGTGGTGGTCCATCCCCATAGCGGAGATCGTATCTGTCATCCTCTCCACGCTTCTGCTTAAGAGAATCTATCGGCTGAAGGTGAAGCCGCTCGGGAACGGATAGAGAAGCACCGCATCTGTAAGGCTGCGGCCATGCAGGATACAAGATAAGACGGGGAAAAAGCGATGGCTTTTTCCCCGTCTTATCTTGTATCTCTATACGTTCTGCGTCTTCTTTTTTACGCTCCAGCCGAACCTTCCAAGCTTTCTGCCGAGCGTCATATACTCTCCGTGTGAATAAGCCAGAAGGCCTGTCCTATTCAGTTCGAACTTTCCGGTTCCTGACATGTACTTCTCATCCGCCAAAACGGCGGCAACTTCTGCGATGAACATATGATGGGACCCCAGTTCGTTTACTTCCGTCACCCTGCACTCTATATTGACCGGGCTCTCCTTGATTACCGGCGCATACGCAAGTTCCTCCGCCTTCCCCTTCGTAAGCCCCATCTCTTTCCACTTGTCCACGTCCCGGCCTGATTTTACTCCGCACCAGTCTGCCGCCCTGGCAAGCTTCTCCGTCGTCAGGTTGACGACGAATTCCCCTGTCTCCTTTATCATGTGGTACGTATACCGTTCCGGCCGCACCGATATGTACAGCATGGCCGGGTCAGAACATATAGTGCCCGTCCATGCCACCGTAATGATGTTGGCTTCTCCGTTTTTGCCGGCGGCGCTCACCATGACTGCCGGCAGCGGATAGAGCATATTGCCCGGTTTCCAGATTTGTTTTGCCATCCTCTCTCCCTTTCCCTGCACGGATTACTGCTGCAGTGCTCCCACAAGCGCAGGTATGAGCTGCTTCTTACGGGATACCACACCCTTAAGTATGATTTTATCCGAGTCTTCCGGCAGATCAAAAGCATCTGCCACATATGCCTTGGCACCTGTACCGCAGCACATAAGCTCCGTCGATTCATCCAATATATCTGTCAGCATAAAGTAGATCATCTGAAGGTTGTGCTCCTTCAGCACCTTAGGAAGATGCCCGTTCAGCACGTCCTTGATCTCCGCCAGCTCTTCCTTGCTCATGGAATTGATCTGTCCTACGCCGAATACGGCATCGTTGACCGTAAACTGTTTGAAATCCTGGAAGCAGATATCTTCCGCGCTCTTGCCCTTCAGGCTGCTCCCGGCATTGAACATCTCCTTGGCCATCTCTTCCATATTGATACCCGCAATCTTAGCCAGCTTCCCCGCCGTCTGCTCATCCAGCGCCGTGCAGGTCGGAGAACGGAACAAAAGGGTATCTGATATAATCGCAGAGCAGAGAAGCCCGGCCATCGCAGGTTCTGGCCTGATGCCTGCTTCTTCGTACATCTGGCAGATAATCGTAGCCGTACAGCCGACCGGCTGGTTGCGGAAATATACCGGTCCCATCGTCTCTATGTTGCCGAGCCTGTGGTGGTCGATGATCTCTACAATCTCCGCCTCTTCGATGCCGTCCACCGCCTGCGACTTCTCGTTGTGGTCTACAAGAATCACTTTCTTCTTGCTCGCATCCATGAACCGGCGCCTCGATATGAAGCCCTTGAATCTTCCGTGCCGGTCCAGAATCGGGAAATCACGGAACTTCTTCTTCGTCATCACCTCTTTGATATCTTCCACATAATCACTCATACGGAAGGTGGTCAGAGGGCCCTGGCTCATAAAGTGCTTGACCGGAATGCTCTGGTTGATAAGCCTCGCAGCGGTAAACGTGTCATGGGGCGTGCTGATGATGACGATGCTCTGCTCTTCCGCTTTCAGAATAAGCTCCTCCGGCACTTCTGCCCCCTGGCATACTACGATGCAGCTGGCGTCCACATCCACGGCACATGCCTGCGATTCATAACGGTTGCCCAGTATCACCAGATCGTCCTTCTCGATAAATTCTGCCATCAGATCCGGATTGGAAGCTCCGATAGCCACCTTCCCCTTCGCAAAGTATCCGTGTTCGTTGCCCGTAATCAGCGTACCGTCCAGCGTCCTTATCATATTCTTGTACTGGGTCTTGGCCTTGGATAAGATCGTACTGTCGTACACTTCCATATATGAAGTCGCGATATCGCCGGTTGAGATGACCCCAACGAGCTCATCATCCTTTAATACCGGAATCGTCTTTACATTGTTCTCTTTCATCTTAGCCCACGTATCTCTGATAGATACATTCGGAGCCACACCGTCTATCTTATGGATGTCCATATCCTTGACCTGAAGCTTTACGTTGGACAGAAGGGACGGCGGCTCGACGCCGAACTTCTCCAGCACATAATGTGTCTCCTCGTTAATCTGCCCGGCCCTCCTGGCCACGTACTCCTCCCCGGTAGTCTTTTTCTTCAGATGTGCATATGCGATGGCGGAACAGACCGAATCTGTATCTGGATTCTTATGGCCGACCACATACACTTTTCCAACTTTTTTTCCCATGGTTTCACTCCTTGCAATTAACCTCTATTAGTAAGAGTGCCATCTTTTCAAGTGTTCGTCAACCTAATTTTTCCACATATATGTTTTTTTCTTTGAACATCCCCTGCCTTTTATGGTATACTGTTAATAATGTCACATGTCAGGCAGTGCAGACCCCGGCAGGGGCTGCATATTATATGTTAGAAAGGATTTTACTATGAGCGAAGAATTATTACATGAAGAAGCAGCAAACGAGCCACAGACGATGGCTGACCTGGAAGAACATTTCGATGACGCCAATCCGTGGAATGTCGTAAAAGACTATATGGATAAGGGCACAGTCCTTCCGGTTAAAATCGAAGGCATCGTAAATGGAGGCGCCATCGCGATGGTGGAGGGCTTACGCGGATTCATTCCCGCGTCTAAGCTTTCTTTATCTTATATCGAGGATCTGGAAACGTACCTTTTAAAAGATATCGAAGTACAGGTTATCGATGTCGACCAGGCAAACAACCGTCTCGTACTGTCAGCCCGTGAGATACTCAAAGCACGGGAACGGAAGGAAAAAGAAGAGAAAATCGCCAGCGTAAAGATTGGCAGCGTAGTAAAAGGCACGGTTGAGAGCCTTCAGAACTACGGGGCGTTCGTGCGGCTGGACGACGGGCTCTCCGGACTCGTTCACGTATCGCAGATAAGCCAGAAGCGTGTCAAAGCTCCAAAGGACGTGCTAAATGTCGGTGATGAAGTTACCGTTAAGATTATCGGCCTCAAGGAAGGCAAGATAAGTCTCAGCATGAAAGCGCTGGAAGAATCCAGAGAGGCTGTGGAGGAAAAGGTTGATATCCCTAAATCCGAAAATATCGGCACAAACCTCGGAGACTTGTTCAAGAACATCAAATTATAAGAAGCAGGCGGGACTTTAACTGTCCCGCCTGAAATATTTATCGAGTATATCCGCCGCGTCTTCCACGCATTTTATACAGCATGCAAGGGGCTGGCTTCCCTCATCGGTCTTCAGTTCTCTGCAGTAGAGGGAACGGTTCCTCTTTTTGAATTCTTCCGCGGCCTCGAGTATCCTGCCGTACGTATCTGACTTCGTAGCCTTTGGGTTCTCCATGTCACCCGCACTGTTGGCAAGGCTTATGACCAGGAACATGCCCACGGCCGCGCCACACGTATCCTTGAGCCCTCCCATGCCGGAGCCGAATCCCTCCGTCATTTTGAACACGTCTGCTTCTTTTATGCCCAGCTCTACGCAATACGAACAGGCAACTGCCTGGCAGCAGTTATAATCCTTCCTGAATTTCTCAACCGCCGTATGCTTGTCCGCCCTCATGATATCCCTCCTTAATCGAGCCTTACATGTGCCAGATCTTCCAGCCAGGCTGCCGCACACGCATCGCTCGGCATACGCCAGTCTCCCCTCGGAGACAGAGCGACCGTTCCTACTTTCGGCCCATCCGGCAGACAGGAACGCTTGAACTGCTGGCTGAAAAATCTCCGGTAAAATGTCTCCAGCCATTTCAATATCGTGATATTGTCATACTCATCCGCAAAAGCCAGCTTGGCAATCCGGTATATCTTCGACGGCTCATATCCGAAACGAATCATATAGTAGAGGAAGAAATCGTGCAGCTCATAAGGGCCTACGAGATCTTCCGTCTTCTGGGCGATCTCTCCGTCCTTCGGCGGCAGAAGTTCAGGACTCACCGGCGTGTCCAGCACATCATAGAGTACCTCTTTCAGTTCAGAGTCTCCACACGCATCCGCATAATAATGGACAAGATGCCGCACGAGCGTCTTCGGAACGGAGGCATTCACCCCGTACATGGACATGTGGTCTCCGTTATACGTCGCCCACCCAAGCGCCAGCTCAGACATGTCCCCGGTACCGATAACGAGCCCTCCCGTCTGGTTGGCGATATCCATCAGCACCTGGGTCCGTTCCCTCGCCTGGGCATTCTCATACGTCACGCTGTGGTCTTCCAGGTCATGGCCGATATCTTCAAAGTGCTGTCTCACCGCGGCAGCTATCGGGACTTCCCGGAGCGTGGCACCGAGCTTCACCGACATCTTGCACGCATTCTGGTATGTCCGGTCTGTCGTGCCAAAGCACGGCATCGTCACGGCGGTGATTCCTTTCCGGTCGAGCGAAAGCGCGTCAAACGCCTTGGCGGCCACAAGCAGGGCAAGCGTGGAATCCAGCCCTCCGGATATGCCTACGACAGCGCTCCTGCACCTGGCATGCGCCAGACGCTTCTTAAGTCCCATGGCCTGGATGGTAAGAATCTCCTCGCACCGTTCTTCCCGCTCTTTCCCTTCCGCCGGTACGAACGGGCTCGACGCAAATGTCCTCGTAAGGACCGTCTCGGTCTCGTCGATATAGAACGGTATCCTGAGGAGCCTTCTTTCTTTGGCGCTCTGAAATGTCGTGTTTTTCCTCCGCTCGCTTATGATGCGCTTTACGTCAATCTCCGAATAGATGACTCCATTCTCAAAGCGACGGCCTGTACAGAGCACCGTACCGTTCTCGGCAATGATATTGTGTCCTCCGAATACGAGGTCGGTCGTAGACTCACCTTCTCCTGCATTGGCATATAGGTACCCGCTGATCAGCCTGGCCGACTGTCCTTCTATCAGGCCTCTCCTGTAACCGGATTTCCCGACCGTCTCATCGCTGGCCGAGCAGTTGACGATAATCGTCGCTCCTTCCCGTGCCGCTTCGATGCTTGGAGGCACCGGAGACCACACGTCCTCGCAGATCTCAGCCGATACGACGAGGCTGTCCATGGCAGCAGACTCGAACAAAAGCTGCGGCCCGAACGCAACCACCTGTCCATCAAGCAATATCTCCCTGGCTTCTTCCGGTCCCTGGGAGAACTGCCGCATCTCGTAGAATTCGCCGTAATTGGGCAGAAATGACTTTGTCGTAAGCCCGAGCACGACTCCCCGGTTCAGGGCCGCCGCCACATTATAGAGTTCTCCGTCCACGACAAGAGGCAGACCGACGAAGATGAGCGCATCCTTATCCTCCGTAAAGTCTGCTATCCGGTGCAGCGCACTCCTGGCGTCCGATAAGAGTATATCCTGGGTGAAAAGGTCACCGCACGTGTAACCCGTCACACATAGTTCCGGGAACACGATAACCTTTGCCCCCTGTTCTTCCGTCTCCTCGATCAGCCGGCATATCTGTTCCGTGTTATACGCCACGTCTGCCACCCGGATATCAGGGGTAGCCGCCGCCACCTTTACAAATCCCTGTCTCATGATTATCCTCCGTCCATACTTTATTTGCTATTTGCTTCGTTTCATAATCTCTTTCAGCTCTTCTACCGTGTAATTGTAAGCTGCATCACAGAAATGACATTTTACTTCGATATCTTCCCCGTCATCGATCATATCCTGCAAATCCTTCTTCCCGATGCTGGCCACTACTTTTTCCACCTTTTCCTTCGAGCAGTCACAGTAGAACCTTGTCGGAACCGTATCTGCAATCTCCAGGCCCAGATCCCCGGCAAGCTCCTGAAGCAGCTGTTCCGGCGTATAGCCCCGGTCAAGCAGCTCCGTCACCGAGGTCACGTCCTTAAGGCTTTGTTCCAGCCGGCTTATCGTATCCTCGGACGCGAAAGGCATGAGCTGTATGATAAACCCTCCGGCGCAGCGCACCGTATTGTCATGGTTCATCAGGACGCCCAGGCCCACGGAAGACGGAACCTGTTCCGAGTTGGCAAAGTAGTACGTCAGATCCTCCGCAATCTCGCTGCTTACAAGAATCGTCTGCCCCACATACGGCTCCTTGAGCCCCATATCCTTAATCACCTGCAGAAGGCCGATGCCAACGGCACCTCCCACGTCCAGCTTGCCGTTCTTCGCCGGCAGCATGACGTCCGGATTGTTGACATAACCCTTCACATTGGCACGGCTGTCCGCGGTCACGGTAATGCCTCCAAGCGGCCCGTCTCCACGAATCTGTAACGTAAGTACATCCGAATCATTCTTCATCATGCTCCCCATCATGGCTCCTGCCGTCAAAAGCCTGCCAAGGGCCGCTGTAGCCACCGGGCTCGTATTATGGTGCTGTCTCGCCGTCTCGACCGTCTCGGCGGTCGTTGCCGCAAATACTCTTATCTGGCTGTCAGCCGCTGTCGCTCTAACGATATAATCTTTCATCTATCTTCTTGTTCCTTTCCTTTATTTTCCCTGTTCCTGTGCGATGACGCATATCCGTTCGCTGGAACGAAGCGGCGCATCCTTCGTGTACGCGTCATAAGCTGCCAGACAGGCCAGTCCCGCTCTTTTCAGCAGTGTCTGTATCTGCACGAGCGTATAGCCCTTCTGGTAGTGCGTCTCCTGATATTTCCGGTACAAGGGCCTGTTATCATCAGCCCGGACAAAAAACGTCAGCTCATACTCGTTGATCTTACGTTCGCTGTCATAATAATTGTCCCATATGAAGCTGCATTCTTCTCTGTCTTCCGCTATGACCTGGCTTCCGAGCACCTCCCGGTATTTATACTCTGTATTGAAGTCAAAGATAAAAATGCCGTGGGGATCCAGATAATTGTTGACGAGCCGGAACACCTCCAGCAAATCCTCCGGGTCTGTGACATAATTGATAGAATCGCAGGCGCTTACGACTGCGCGCACGGTTCCGTACAGCTCAAATTCCCGCATATCCTGCAGCAGATATAGGATGGAATGCCCGCTTGCAGAACGCTTGTCCATGGCAATCTGAAGCATGTCTTCCGAGCTGTCGGCCCCGATCATATCATAACCCTGTTCCGCCAGACGTTCCGTCATGCTGCCCGTGCCACAGCCAAGATCCAGCACAAGCCCGTCCTCTATCCCATATTCTCTTAAGATTCCCACTATATACTCCGTCCATTCTTCATATGGAACATTATCCATAAACGTATCATAGACATAAGCAAAACTTGTATACGCTTCCATGTTTTTCCTCCTTGGTCCATACGTATATAAGTATATCACGCGTCCGGCATTTTATAAAGTAGTGATTCCGACTGCGGTACGCTTCCATCTGCCACGGCTGGAAAAGAAATCCTTCACAAACCGCAAGAAAGATGAAACAGAACGGGCTGTTAGATTGTATAATGAATATTTGGAAGGAGGATAGCGTCAGTTTACAAGGGCACACACGGTTTTGAACTGGCATTTTGTGATTCTGCCACGTTATCCTCAATCAGCGTGCAGCCAGCACGCTTCAATCGTCTGCCTTGTATAATCACAAAATGGCAATTCAAAACTCTATGACCTCGTCCGAAGCTTTTGTCTTATTTGCAAGGAAACGGAATGAGGCGTACTGGACGTACGCCGATTGACGTTAACGCCGCAAATAAGCCAAAAACTACGGTGCGAGGCGTGTGTGCCCTTGTAAACTGACGCTACGAATTATGCCTATGAAACATATTGAACATGTCATATCTGTCATCGACTATCTGGAAGGACATCTGAGTGACAAGACAGATCTGGACACTGTCGCGGAAGCGCTCCACTATTCCAAGTATCATCTGCACCGCGTATTTACGGATACCGTCGGTATTACCATCCATGAATATATCGTACGCAGACGGCTGACAGAAGCCGCCAAGCTGCTCGTCTTTTCAGACAGGCCGATTCTGGACATAGCGCTTGCGGCGGGGTATAAGAGCCAGCAGGCATTTACAGATATCTTTACCGCCATGTATAAGCAGCCTCCGAACCGATACAGGGAATCCGAACGGTTCTATCCGCTGCAGCTTAAGTTCAAGCTGGAAGGAAATTATGAGATGCTGGAGAATCCGGATGACACGGCATGGGATATCACGTTTGCAGCCGAAGAAGATATCCCTTGCTGGATGGAACTGGTGCGGCTCGTCGTTGGCGGATATCCGCACCTTGATGAAGAGGAATATATACAAGCGCTGAAAAAGAGTATCCGGCAAAAAGAGGCCGTCATCCTGAAGGACGGCAGTACCGCAGTCGGCATCCTGCTCTTTTCCGCCAGAAATGGCAGCATAGACTTTATGGGAACTCATCCCCTGTATCGGAAGACGGGGGTGCCGGGAGCATTGCTTCACAAGGTCATGCATGAGCTTATGGGGAGAAGGGAAATCAGTATAACGACATACCGTGACGGCGACCGGGCAGATACCGGGCAGCGCAGAGAACTGAAGGAGCTTGGATTTGCCGAGGGAGAACTGCTGGAGGAATATGGCTATCCCACACAGCGTTTCGTCCTTGCGAATCCAATCCCGTATCCGGATGAGATGATTCATCTGGATGAGACAAACAAGAAACTGGACGCGGCCCTGGCACAGGCGGACAGAGATGTCTCTAAAATCGACAGGGAATACCGGGACGCCAAGCGGTATATGGCAGAATACAGAGGAGAGCTTGACCCCCATGAGATGTTCCAGAATGAACTGCTTCTCAGGCAGACGGACCATACCGGGGCTTTCTCAGCAGGGGTAAGAGACAGGCTGGCAAAGCTGAAAGATTCCCCCTACTTTGCAAGAATCGACTTCGGCCGCAAAAGCGAAGACCCGGAACCATTCTATATCGGACGCTTCACCTTCCGCCATGACGATGAAATACTGGTCTATGACTGGCGCGCGCCTGTGTCCGGCATGTTTTACGACTATGAGCCAGGGCCTGCGGGCTATGACGCGCCGACCGGGCGGATCGAAGGGGAGCTGACGAGAAAAAGACAGTTCAAGATCCGGAACGGCAAGATGGAATATGCTATCGAAAGCTCCTCCCACATCCAGGATGATATCCTGCAGAAAGAGCTGTCACACACATCGGATGAAAAGATGAAGTCTATCATCACGACGATACAGAAGGAGCAGAATAAGATCATCCGAAGCAGCCATGCGGGGACGATGGTCATACAAGGTGCTGCAGGCTCGGGCAAAACCTCTGTGGCCCTGCATCGAATCGCCTTTCTGCTCTACCGTTTCAGAGACAGGCTGACTGCTGACAATGTAGCGATACTCTCACCAAACAAGGTATTCGGCGATTATATATCGGGCGTGATTCCAGAACTGGCAGAAGAGCCGGTCTATGAGCTGAGCTTTGCAGAAATTGCAGCGATTCATCTGGAACGTGTGATTTATTTTGAATCCGAAAGGAATCCATCGGAGACGGAGGACGCGAATCTTGCAGAACGGATCCGCTACAAGTCTTCCCCGGAGTTTGTCTTGCTTATGGATAGATATATTGCAGAACTGCCTTATACTGCCTTTGCTCCTGTGGCTTACACCTGTGGCCGCTTCTCTGTCTCCGGCGAATGGATCCAGAAACGCTTTCTTGCATATAAGAGCCATCCCCTGAGAAAAAGGCTGCCTCTGGTGGCCAAGGATATCTTCCATCGTTTCGAGTCCGACAACCTCATGGGGGATGACCTGCCAAAACTCCAGGCGGTTATGAAAGCTCTCACCGCTATGCTCACGGTAAAAAGCCCGCTCGCCCTGTACAAGGATTTCTACAGGAAGACAGGCCACCCTGAGCTGTTCGTCATGCCCAGGAAGAAGACGCTGGAGTGGACAGACGTGTACCCCTTCCTCTATCTTTATGCGGCATACGAAGGTCTGGCGCAGAGCAGGATTACGAAGCATCTTGTCATTGATGAGATGCAGGATTATGCTCCCATACAGTACGCCGTTATCAACATGCTGTTCCCTTGCCCGAAGACGATTCTGGGGGATTTCGGCCAGTCGCTGAATCCGTATCAGTCCTATTCCCTTGATGATCTGCTTGCCCTCTATGAAGGCGCGCAGTTTGCCGAGCTGAACAAGAGCTACCGCTCCACATATGAGATTATGACCTTTGCAAAAAGCATACGGAATAATGCCGCACTTGAGCCTGTGGCGCGCCACGGCGAAGCGCCGGAAGTCATATGCTGCCTGGACGAGAGGGATGAGCTGCTGCGAATCAAAAAAGCGATAGATGATTTTAACGGAAGTAATAATGCTTCCCTTGGAATAATCCTCAAAACAGACAAGAGCGCCAAAGCACTCTTTGACGCCCTGTCTCCGGAATGTGGACTGCAGCTCATTTCCCCGGACAGCAGCAGGTTTCACAACGGTGTCACTGTCACTTCTGTCAAGATGTCGAAAGGGCTGGAATTTGACGAAGTCATCCTTCCCCATGCCAATAGGGAAACCTACTGCTCCGAGCATGACCGTAACCTGCTCTATATTGCCTGCACGAGGGCCATGCACCGGCTCACCCTCTTATACACGGGAGAATGTTCCGGCCTGCTGTCCGGGGCCTCCTGCACTGCGAAGGAGGATTGATACTATTCTGCGGCTTCTGTCTCAATGATGAATTTAGTAGATCCATCCATGCCGTCCTGGATTCCGCCAAAGGATCTGTAATTCTGTCCGAGCGTCATCATGGCGTTGATCCGGGACGTCACTCCTTCGATATCGCCTTTGAATACCTCTGTCAGCTTATCGATGCCATCTGCCTTGAACGCTGACATTCCGTCAGCCAGCGTACCGGCCCCTTCAGCCAGCTGGCTGACGCCTGACCCCATCTGGCTGCTGCCGTCCTTGAGCTTTGACGTGCCGGTGATGAGCAGGCTGCTCTTCTCATTCAAGGCTGCCGCACCCTGCTGGAGGGCAGCCGCACCATCATACAGGGCTGCCGTGCCGTTCACAAGTTCGGCGCTGCCGTCGCTGAGCCGACCAAGGCCGTCCTGGAGGCTGGCGGTTCCGTTTCTCAGTTCTCCTACCCCGCCCGCAAGCTTCTGTGCGACTCCTGCCAGCTGGTCTACCGATCCTTTGATTGCAGAGCTTGTCGTCGCAGCGGCATTTTGTGCTACGGCCGTAATCTTCTCGGTCAAAGCGGGCACAAATGCTGCAGCCAGATTCTGGATATAGGCGTCTCTCGTCGTACCCATAGTCGTAAACATATCGTCAGTGATATTTTGTGCCGCTGCCTGCGCCATCGCATTGGCGGCGGCACTTATCTCAGCCTTCTGCGCGTCCGTCAGTTGGACGGATGTGCTGCCGCTTCCAAGCTTCTGGCTCAATGCGCTCAGATTGCTGCTCAGCGCATTGGCTGCCATGACTGCACCTGTGCTCTGGTCGTCATATCCCGCAACGAGCGCATCCGCCCCCGTCTTGGCATCATGGATGCCCTGCTGTGCCTGCGTGGCTCCGTCTTTTAGCTTCTGTGCGCCTGCCGCCACCTCTGAGCTGCCCTGTGCAAGCTGGCTTACGCCGCCCGCATACGCATTCACGCCGTCCGCCAGTTCGTTGACACCGCTTTTCAAGTCACCCGTCTTGCTGTTTAACGTATTCACTCCGTCCGCCAGCGTCCTGCTCCCGTCCTTAAGCTGACTGGCCGCGTCGGACAGCTCGTCGATAGAGTCGCTGAAGCTGTCGAAGTCATTGACATCGTTAAGCCCGAATTTATCCAGCAGATCTGCGGATACGACCGTAATCGTCGTACCGACAGATACTTTCTTCACATCCGCAGTGATGGTCACGCTTTCCGGTATCTCTACATCCACATCCTGAAGGTTCAGATTCTCTGTAAGGCCCGGGAATCCGAGTCCGAGCACGATATCTTTATCCGCGTCGGATACGATCTTGCCGCTGTCCACGGTGACATTCTTATACTGGTCCGTGGGCAGCAGGAGCGCGGTCACCATCGTGAACGGCGTGTACATCTCTACATCCTTGCCGTCCACCTTAACGGTCTGTCTGGAATGGTTCTTATAATCGATGTGGATTTCCAGCTTGCCGGACTTTCCTTCCAGCTTCTTTGCAGATATTTTCTTTCCGTCCAGCTTATATGTGATAGTGACGTCCACCGGAAGGGACTCTTCTGCTCTGCCCTGGTAATAGATATCGTTTCCTTTCGCATCCCATGTGACGCAGCCATTCTCCTTTCCTGTAAATGTCTCGTCGCCTTTTACGTTCTTGATATCTGTAAGACCTGTTGCATCCTCTAAGGCGCCGCTGCCCGGATTCTTCAGCCATTCGCTCACTGTCGTGTCCGTCACTTTCCCAGCCGCGTCTGCCTTCACATATACGGTCTCGTCTTTGTATACCCCGTCCGTCTTCGTGTCTGTATCGCCAAGCGCTTCGGATGCCGCCTTCTTAAGAGTCTCCACATCCTCGTTGGCCGCTTTTACTTCCGCCGCGGACATATTGTGCCAGCAGGAGACGCCTGCCATGGAGACAGCCATCACTAGAGCCATGCTTCCTGCCATGATCTTATTCTTTCTACTCTTTCTCATCATAGATACCTCCCTGATTATTCTGCCTGTTTCGGCAAGAATCCTTTGCTTGTTCTGCAGATTACTTTATCAAATACCATGAACATCGCCGGCAGTACGCAGATAACGACAACCGTGCTGATGATTGCCCCTCTGGACAGCAGCGTGCAGAGCGAGCTTATCATATCTATCTTCGAGTACAGCCCCACGCCGAACGTTGCGGCAAAGAAGCTGACGCCGCTGATTAGGATCGACTTCATGGACGACTGGTGCGCCAGGCTGATGGCCTCCTTCTTCGAGCGTCCGCGGCTCCGTTCCTTCTGGTACCGGCTCGTCATGAGGATCGCATAGTCGACCGTAGATCCAAGCTGTACCGTCCCGATGACGATGCTTGCCACGAACGGCAGCTCTGTACCCGTATAGAACGGGACTGCCATGTTGACGCAGATGGCAAACTCGATGATCGCGACGAGTATGACCGGAAGTGATATGGATTTGAACACAAGGCAGATGATGATAAATATAGCAATGATCGATATGACATTTACATTCCGCATGTCGCTGTCTGCGATTACCGTCAGATCCTTTGTCAGCGGAGCTTCTCCAATCACCATAGACTCCTTGTCGTAGCTCTTCACGATCTTGTCGATCGACTTGACCTGTTCATTGACTTCATCGGTGGCAGTCTTATAATCCGAACAGATGAACTGTATCTCATAATTGTCGCTCTGCAGCTTTGATTTCACTCCGGATGGAATAAAATCTTCCGGAACGGCGGGACCGACGACAGATTCCATGCCGATGGCCCATTTCACGCCGTCAACCCCTTCTATCTGTTCCATCATCTCTGCTTTTTCCTTCTGATCCATCTCGTCATTCTTCAGCATCACCATATAGACGTTATTCATGTGGAAATCTTCGTCCAGCTTCTGATTGGCCACAGAGCTTTTCAACGTATCCGGGAGCCCTTTGTCGATATTGTAGTATACATCCGTGCGGGCATTGCCATAGATGGCCGGAATAAGCAGGATCAGGAACGCTGCCAGCCATACTTTATTGTGCCGCGTGATGAATGCGGACAGCTTCCCAAGGTCCGGCAGTATCGGCTTGTGCGTCGTCTTGTCGATCCACTTGTCGAATGTGAGCACCATGGCCGGCAGAAGAGTGACACAGCACACGACGCCGATCGCGACTCCTTTGGACATGACGATGCCGATATTCGTGCCGAGCTTGAAGGTCATGAAGCAGAGAGCAATAAACCCGGCTATCGTCGTCACAGAGCTTCCCACGACCGACTTGAACGTATTGGAGATGGCATGTGCCATCGCCCGGTTCCTTTCGCCCGGAAACCGTTTTTTATTTTCCTCATAGCTGTTCAGCAGGAAGATGGAATAGTCCAGCGTCACGCCGAGCTGCAGCACCGCGGCCAGCGCCTTCGTAATATACGATACGTCGGACAGGAACATATTCGTCCCCATGTTGTACAGGATGGCGATACCGATGCTGAACATAAATATGAACGGCGTAATCCACGAATCCATCGTGAGCGCCAGAATGATCAGGCAGAGCACGACCGCAATCAATACGTAGATCGGCATCTCGCTCAGAGCCAGCGACTTGATATCCGTCACCACACCTGACATTCCGCTTATGAAGCAGTGCTTCGCGCTTATTTTCCGAAGCTGCGTCACCGCATCCATCGTCTCATCTGAAGAAGTCGTGTTGTCGAACAGCGCCACGAGCATCGTGGAATCTCCATTTTTGAATACCTTCTCATACTTGGATGGAATCATCTCCATCGGAACGCTGATATCCATGAGATCATCGTACCAGATGACATCCGCCACATGATCTACTGCCTTCATCTCTTCCTTCAGCGCCGCTACATCTTTTTCTTCCATACCTTCTACGATGACCATGGAAAAGGCGCCCATTCCGAATTCGTCCACCAGGGTGTCCTGTCCTTTTACGGTCTCAAGGCTGCCTGGAAGATAGCTTAGTACATCATAGTTGATTCTCGTCATGTTCATCCCGATGATAGACGGGACGATCAGAAGTAATCCGAGTATCAAGATGATATTCTTATGTTTTGCAATCCATTTCCCGATTTTCACCATCATGTTGCTTTCATCCTCCTGTCTGTACAATAATGACCATCAGTCATTTAACTCAGTTGAAACTATACACCAAAAATGACCATTAGTCAATACTATTTTTGACTTTTGGTCATTTTTCTGTTATACTATGAAAAACTAATGGATACTGTGCATGTGGGCAGCTCATTTTGTATAGTTATACGAATCAAGGAGAAAGCATTATGGGGAAAATCGACGAAAACAAGAAGAAGAAGAAGGAAGCCTTGTTCAACACAGCCTACGAGCTGTTTGTCACAAAAGGAATCAACGGCACGTCCATATCTGATATCGTGGAGAAGGCCGGCGTGGCGAAAGGAACGTTCTACCTGTATTTTAAAGACAAGTATGATATCAAGAACAAGCTCATAGCCCACAAGACACACGAGCTGTTCACCAAGGCAGGTACGGCGATGGAGGAAGCCAGGATAAGCGGGCTGGAAGAACAGCTCATCTTCATCATCGACCATATCGTAAACGAGCTGGTCGGCAACAAAGCCCTCCTCAACTTCATATCGAAGAACCTCGTCATGGGCGCCCTGCGCTCCGCCCTGCTTTCCGGAGAAAGCTCGGACGCCATATTCTTCGATAAATATATGATGCTGCTGGAGGGCGACGCACATGCATACGAAGATGAAGATGTGATGCTGTTCACCATCGTAGAACTCGCAGGGTCTACCTGCTACAATTCTATACTGTTCGAAGAGCCCCTGCCGATCGAACAGTATAAGCCGTTCCTCTACCGGACCGTACGCCTCATCATACAGAGCCATCGTGTTAAATAAATAACGGGGGACGTGATCTTTTTGAAAAAGATCACGTCCCCCGTTATTTATTTAACATATCTCACAAATCCATCCTTCGGGTGCTTCTATCTGTCCCATCTGGATTCCTGTCAATGTATCATACAGCTTCTTTGTTATCGGCCCCATCTCTTCCATACCGCTTGGCAGGCAGATTTCTCTGCCGTGGTCGACAACTTTCCCTACCGGCGAGATTACGGCTGCTGTTCCGCAGAGGCCGCATTCTGCAAAGTCTTTCACCTCGTCGAGGTACACTTCTCTTTCTTCCACTTCCAGGCCAAGATATTCCTTGGCCACATATATGAGGGAACGTCTTGTGATGGAAGGCAGTATCGTGTCTGACTTCGGTGTTACGACTTTATTGTCCTTCGTCACGAATATGAAGTTGGCTCCGCCGGTCTCCTCCACTTTTGTCCTTGTGGCGGCGTCCAGATACATGTTCTCGTCATATCCTTCCGCATGAGCGCTCATAATCGCATGAAGGCTCATGGCGTAGTTGAGCCCTGCCTTGATGTGTCCCGTCCCGTGCGGCGCGGCTCTGTCGAAATCGCACACGCGGATTGTAATCGGCTTCGCCCCGCCTTTGAAATACGGGCCTACCGGAGTCGAGAATACCCGGAACTGGTATTCGTCAGCCGGCTTTACGCCGATAACTGGATTGGAGCCGAACATATATGGCCTGATATACAAGGTTGCGCCTGAACCGTAAGGCGGCACATAAGCCGCATTTGCCTCCACAACCTGCTTTACCGCATCCACGAACCTGTCTTCCGGAAATGCCGGCATCTCAAGACGTTTTGCTGAATCGACCATCCGTTTCGCATTCAGGTCAGGGCGGAATGTTACAATATGCCCCTCTTCTGTCGTATACGCTTTCATCCCTTCGAAGATCGTCTGCGCATACTGGAGCACCCCTGCACATTCATTTATGACTACATTGGCATCGGAGGTCATCATCCCTTCATCCCACGCCCCATCTTTGTAGTTGGAAACGTATCGCTTATCCGTCGGAACATACCCAAATCCCAGATTCGACCAGTCTATATTTTTCTTATCCATGTTCTCATTCCTCCGTCCTGGAAAACTTCTGTTTTTATCTGTTCTAATTATAATACGGTACCAGACAGAATTCAAGAGTGCACTCTGTTTTTTGTAAAAACAGGCACCTACCTCTCCATCATGCTGATAGATTCGATTCCCACGCTTCCGCCTCTTACGACCTCTATGCTCTGGAACTCCTCTTTCATCAGCTTGATTACCGCGTCATTTTTCGTTGCCGTCTGGACGAACTCCAGAAGCAGGCTGTCTTTGCCGTAATCTATCACTTTCGCCTTGAATGTCTCTGCTATCTGGAACAGCTCTACCTTATCCTCTGGTGTACATTTCCGTACCTTTACATACAGGATCTCTTTCATCCTTACGAATATGTCTGTAAAGTCGATGACCTTTATCACCTCTACGAGCCGGTTCAGCTGCTTCTTAATCTGTTCAAACGTCTCATCATCGCTGACGGTCGCTATCGTCATCCTGGAAACTGTCGGATCCTCTGTCGTGCCCACGGTAAGACTATCCATGTTGTAGGACTTTCCGGAGAACAGGCCGGAAATCTTCGAGAGAACACCTACCTGGTTCTCCACATACAGGGATATCCATCTTTTCTTCATTCCATTTCCATTACTCATTGCCCTCTCTCCTTTCTAACAGTCCAGAATCATGTCTTCCAGCGTTCCGCCCGGCTGTATCATCGGATATACCAAGTCCTCCGGATCGATGGTGAATTCTATGATGGTCGGCGTCTTCGTGCTCTTCTTTGCTTCTTCAAACGCGGCTGCTATCTCCTCTTTCTTTGTCACACGGATTCCTCTGGCTCCATAGCTCTCTGCAAGCTTTATGAAGTCAGGCGTATATTCCGGACATGCCACTTCCCCGCATTTCCCCCGGCAGGACGCTCCCGAGCGGAGGCAGGTCATGGAATACCGCTTTCCGTAGAAGAGCTTCTGCCACTGCCGGACCATGCCGAGATTGCTGTTGTTAAAGATACAGGAGATGATTGGAAGTTCTTCTAACACGGCTGTCGCCAGTTCCTGTATGTTCATCTGCATGCCACCGTCACCTGAGATGGAGATGACAGGAGTGTCCGGATTGCCAATCTTGGCGCCTATCGCACCCGGCAGGCCGTATCCCATCGTCCCGAGCCCCCCGGACATGAGCAGGCGCTTCTTCTGCGTCAGTTCCACGAACTGTGCCGCAAACATCTGATGCTGCCCTACGTCTGTAACGATGATTGCCTCATCGAACAACTCGTTGATCTTCTCTATGATATCCTGGGGCGTCATGACCGGCTTCTGCTTCATCACCATCGGATGTCCGGCTTTCCACTCGTTCACCTCATCGAGCCACTCCTGCGTATCGCATTCCGTTACATACTCAAGCATCTTCTCGACAGCCTCTTTGGCATCCGCAACAATCGGTACATCCACCTGTACATTCCTAGATATGGCTGCCGTGTCGATATCGATATGTACAATCTGCGCATGGGGCGCAAAGGAATGCAGCTTGCCGGTGATACGGTCGTTGAACCGTGTCCCGATGGAGAATAAAAGGTCGCATTCATTTACAGACATGTTGGCCGCATATGCGCCATGCATCCCGACATTGCCCACGTAGAGCGGATGATTGGTCGGAATCGCTCCCCGCCCCATGACTGTCGTGATGACCGGCACATTCGTCTTCTCCGCCAGCTTTGTAAATGCTTCATTGGCACGGGCGATATTGATACCGCCCCCAGCCAGGTAGATTGGCCGTTTGGCCTTTCCGAGCATTTTGATTGCCCGCTTGAGCTGTCCGATATGGACATGCGTGTTCGGCTTGTAGCCGCGGATGTTCACTTCCTCCGGATATTCCGCAGGTCCGAGCTCTTCCATCACATCTTTGGGCAGGTCTACGAGTACCGGACCCGGCCTCCCTGTACGAGCGATATAGAAGGCTTCTTTAATGATACGCCCAAGGTCTTCCCTGTCCCGCACCGTGATTCCATATTTGGTGATGCTTCTCGTGATGCCGACGATATCGACTTCCTGGAACGCATCGTTGCCGATGAGATGTCTCGCCACCTGTCCCGTAAAACATACGAGGGGCACGCTGTCATAATTGGCCGTCGCAAGTCCGGTCACAAGATTCGTAGCCCCAGGTCCGCTTGTGACGAGGCAGACGCCGACTTTCCCGGTAGAGCGGGCATATGCGTCGGCCTCATGGACGAGCGCCACTTCCTGCCTCGGCAGAATTACTTTCGTATAATCCTGTTTATACAGCTCATCGCTGATGTCAATCGTACAGGCGCCCGGATATCCAAACAGCGTATCTACACCTTCTTCTCTCAGCGCCTTTACCAATAATTTGTTCCCACTGATTCTTTTCATAAACTACCTCCTTAATCTCCCGGACGAAAAGAAAAGCCCTAAGCCATTCCGGCTTAGGGCGAATATTGCATCCGTGTTACCACCTAATTTCAGAGAGCTGCACCCTCTGCACTCAGCCAATACAGGAGCCTTCCAAACCTTTCTTTCCATCTCCGATATTGTTCCCCGTTAACGCAGGGAATGCGTTGAAGTCTACTGGGACATCCTGTTCCTGTCCTTTCGGTTCACTGCTCAAAGGCTACTTCCATAATTCCGTCACGAAGATTCCCACCAGCCATCTTCTCTCTTTGCATCAGGGGATTATGTACTCCTCCTTGTCATAGCATTTCTCAGATAATTAATGTTATTATAGTTGATTTGACTCACATATGTCAACTGATTTCCAATATTCTTTCGCAGATATTTTTCCAGGACAGGTGCGTGATGTCTGTTCGGCCCGCCGCCGGAAGTTCTGCACATTCCTTTATCTTAGCCGCAAGCTCCCGTTCAAATCCTTCCAGCGACTCAGGCACTACTTCGTCCGTATGGCGCATCCGGGGCATGGATACATAGAGGACCGGTGCGCCGGGCGCCTCCTTACCGAGCCAGTCCCGGATGCCGGGGAAATCTGTCACGACGACTTTGTCGCCGCAGGCCAGCGCTTCTATTATCGTCAGCGGCAGACCGTCAAAGAAAGATGGCAGGACAAAGATGTCACTTTCATTATACACCTTGGCAAGTTCGCGCTGCGGCAGCTTTCCCAGGAATTCCACCTCATACGGCGCTTCTTTTGCCAGGCGCTGAATCTCCCTGTATTCTTCTTCATTTCCCGCTCCTCCCGCCAGGCGCAGGACAAGGGATTCCCTCTCATACGGCAGACGGCTCAGGCATCGGATAAGGCTCATGACCCCTTTCTTCTCCGCTATCTTTCCAGCATATGCGAGCCGAAGAACGCCGTCTCTTCTAGGGCTGTCCTCCTTATAATAGAAAATCTCCTGGTTATAACCTGTTCCGGCCATATGTATCTTGTCCTTCTCCATCCCATATATCCGTTCCACGCCCTCCGCCTGGGCAGTCTGCGGCACAAATACCGCGTCCAGCCTGCGGATCTGCTCTGCGATGTAGCCGCGCCGCAGCGGTGTCTTCATCATCTGCCGCAAGTCGGTATTATGGCAGAACCCGTATATTCTATGCTCCGGAAGATGCTCCCTCACGATGGCTGTGAGCAGGTACAGGTGATGGCATAGTATAAGATCCGGCCGGAACTCTTCTGCCGCCCTGTCAACTGCTTCCAGAAATGCCTCTTTGAACTGCTCTGCCATCTCATCCGTCATGTCACGGTAGCGCGTGCTTTTGTACGGCATCTCATCGGACATGCCCGTGATATAGAACGGGAGTCTTTCGCTTGAAAAGCAGACCGGATAGAAGGTGGTGCCTTCCGGGAACTGGGGGGCGTCGTCCTCATAGATTCCGGCTATGACCGCCTGCTTATGCCCTTGGGCGGCAAATGTCTTCACAAGCTCTGTCAGATAGATGCTGCTTCCTGTACTCTCCGGCTTCTGGGCCGTAATGCTTAAAATGTTCATGACTTCCTCTCGTATACGGTAAATACATATTCCAGATTGAAATATGTCTGTTCCTCGCTCGTCTTTGTCATCTCCCACTGCGGGTCTTCATCCAGGTTCGGGAAATATGTGTCAGCGTCATATGCATGGTCAATCCGGGTAATATATGCCCGGTCACAATGAGGAAGGAGCTGGCGGTATATCGTCTCGCCGCCGATGACATAGATGTCCTCAGACGGATATTTCTTAAGCTCGTCCAGCATTTCCTCAAGAGAATGTACAAGCACGATTCCGTTCGTACTGTAACTTTTATCCGTCGTCATCACGACATTTACCCTGTTCTTCAGGGGCTGTCCGCCCGGAAAGCTCTCCAGCGTCTTGCGCCCCATAGCCACTACCTTGCCCTTCGTCGTCTCCCGGAAGAACTTCATGTCCTGTGGAATGCTCACAAGGAGCTTGTTGCCCAGTCCTATCGCCCAGTTCTTGTCTACCGCTACTATCAGATTCATACGTCTTCCTCCTATATCGCTACCGGTATATTTTTTATCTGTTCGTGTGTATTGTAGTCTATCAGCTTCACGTCATCACGCGTAAAGCTGTAGAAGTCTTTCACTTCCGGGTTCAGCCAGAATACAGGGGCCGGAAGCGGCTCTCTTCTTATCAGCTCTTCTATCAGCGGGATATGCCTGTCGTATATGTGCGCGTCTGCGATGACATGGACGAACTCTCCGGCCTTCATGCCGCACACCTGCGCCAGCATGTAGAGAAGCACGGAATACTGGCATACGTTCCAGTTGTTGGCTGCCAGCACGTCCTGGGAACGCTGGTTCAGGATTCCGTTCAGCGTCAGCCTGTCGCTGCCTTTTTCTTTTGTCACATTGAACGTCATGCTGTACGCACATGGATACAGCGCCATCTCATGCAGATCCTGGTGGACATAGAGGTTCGTCAGGATCCTCCGGCTGTATGGATTGTGCTTCAGATCATAGATGACACGGTCAATCTGGTCGAACATGCCTTCCTTGTACTGATGCCTGACGCCCATCTGATACCCGTAAGCCTTGCCGATGGAGCCGTCTTCATCTGCCCAGCTGTCCCATATATGGCTGTTCAGGTCATGAATATTGCTCGACTTCTTCTGCCATATCCAGAGCAGCTCGTCGGTGCAGCTTTTGATGGCCGTCCTCCGGAGCGTCAGTGCCGGGAATTCTTTTGACAGGTCGTATCGGTTGACGACGCCGAACTTTTTGACCGTGTAGGCGGGCGTCCCGTCTTCCCACACCGGGCGCACTTTCTCTCCTTTTGTATCCGTGCCGTTATCTATGATATCTCTGCACATATCTATAAACACTTTATCTGCGTAGCTCATCACTCATACCTCCTGCGTAATCTATCCATTATGATAACATAATCTCTCTCTTCTGTCATGAAAATAGCTGTCCCTTTTATGTAATCTTTAGTACGGAGGGTAAAAAGTCAAAGAAAAGGGCAAAAAAACAGACAGGTTCCGGCCGCGGATACCTGTCTGCGCTGTCTTGTGCCATTATGTCCGACATCATATGTTATGCTGACTTTATGTTCTGAAGTACAGTGTCCAGCGCATTCGCGCTGCTGCTGTGGGCGCGCTCTACCCTGATATTGTACCGCTCCGCCTCTTTCAGCGCGCAGTGGACCATCTTATGGGCCACCGTAGAAGTGAACAGTATAATCAGATCCGGCTGCCCTATCTGAGTTTTTAGATTACCGGACATCCGCGTAAATACTTTTGCCTTATATTTATGACGTTTACAAATCTGCTTATACTGTTGCTCCATCCGTTCATTGCCACCTATAATCACTACACTCAACTATGCCACGCTCCTTTTTCGCCAAATCAGCCTACACTGCTGCCGCCAGCGCTTTGCCGGCATCCTCACATGCTTTCACTGCCGTATCGTCGGGTACCTCATTTGCGATGACGCCTTCTCCGTTTACCAGTACTGCTCCCGCGTTCTTCATGCGTTCTTCCCACATTCTCATCCATTCGCCGTCGCCCCATCCATAAGAGCCGAACAGTAGGAGCGTCTTACCGGACAGGCTTCCTTCCAATGCCTGCACAAAAGGCTCCATCTCGCCTTCTTCCAGCTCTTCCGCTCCCATGGATGGGCACCCAAGGGCAAAAGCTCTAAGCTCTGCCATCCTACCGGCATCTGCTCTGTCCACCCTGCACAGATCGGCCTCCTGCCCTGCGGCTTTGATTCCTTCCGCAACAGCCTCTGCCATCTGTTCCGTATTGCCGGTTCCACTCCAATATACTACTGGTATGTTCATATCTGTACCTCCTTATACTTGCCAACTTTCCAATATTCCTATGCTGCCTCACATGCGATATCCCGTATATGCTTGCCTGCCAGAAATTCATTCACGGCACTTGTCTTTGCCTTGTCATACGCAAGAAATATCATCTGCGCCTTTTCCGGGTCGCCGTACACTTTCCAGTATCCTGTAATCAGGCAGTTCCTGCCGCCGTTGTCTATGAATCCCTTCACATCCTCAAGAGGATAGTCCAGGAAAGCTCCTATCTCATGCGGAAACGCTATGTCTTCCTTGGAATAGCAGCAGATTCTGGCGGAAAGCCTCTGCAGGATATCGTCAACGTCCGCTTCCTTGTCGGCACATCCGTACCCATATAAAGAAAGAAAATCCCTGATATCCTTCCGGTTGAGATATTCCTCAAAGGCCGCCCGCCTGAAAAAAAACACCAGACATCTGCCTTTTCTCACAGCCAGTATTCTATATTCGATTCCGGTACCTGCAAGCACCATCCTGAGTTCCTGACAGACATCCTTATCCACGTTCGTAATACACGCAACCTTAATCCCTTTCAAGAACGGCGCACACTGCAGGATGAGCTGGAACTGCAGCCGCCTCTTCACATCTTCAACTGTCAGCATATAAGCTACAACTTCTACAGGCATATCAAATCCCTTTCCTTATACCATATATTGATATTGATTATCATTTACATTAACAAATATATCATAAGCAAATTTATATAGCAAGCGCAATGTAATTATTGATAGTCTTTTCTCAACAAACTCCGATTATGCAAAAGGGACAGGGCAAAGGCGAATTGGGGACGGAGGAAAATTCATTTTCCTCCGTCCCCAATTCGCCTTTGCCCTGTCCCTTTTGGAAACTCCTATGGGTCTGATATGTTGTAAAGCACTTTCCCGAGCATCTTCTGAAGCGCCTCTTTCTCTTTCTTCGTCATGCCGATTGTAAGCTTTTTATCTATCTTCTTCCGGTCTGCCTCCATCCTGCGCTGGATATCATACGCCTTTTCCGTCAGGTATACAATCTTGCATCTCTTATCTCTATTGCTCGGCACGATCAGGATGAACCCTTTTTCATCCAGCCTTTTCAGAAGTCCCGTAACCGTAGGGTTCTTAAGGCTGAGCGCCTTCTCGATATCCCTCTGGTTCACTTCTTCCTTCCTGCTGGAAAACAGATAATCAAGTACTGCGCACTGTGACGCTGTAATGCCCAGCGTCCGCAGCAAATTGTTGAATTCCTTCTCATATACATTGTTAATCTGCTTAAATACGAAACCTACCGGTAGCCTTTCCTGCATGCCATCACCCTTATCCTTAGTATAACGACAGTATCCATATATAGCATGCTATACTTTCGTCAAAATGTCAAGCCATTTGGGGACACCACAAAACGAGTTGGGGACGGGGGAAATCTCAATTTCCCCCGTCCCCAACTCGGCTCCGGATTACATTATCTGGGTCCATATCCACGAAAATGGCATGGCGAGTGCCATGGCGGGCAGCATATTGGCGACAGGGAAGCGTTTGATTCCTGCAATCCGGAAACCGGTTGCCAGCATGAGGATGCCTCCGCAGGCCGTGAAGTCCGCCAGCATCCTGTCTGTCGTCATCGGCATGATGAGTCCTGCGCACAGAAACAGCAGGAGCAGTATGACAAACTGGGGGACTGCAACGAGCGAGACGATAAACCCGAGGCTTGCGGCGAATATGGCCGCCGTAAACAGATCCAGTATGGCTTTTGATATGAGGATAGTATGGTCTCCTGTGATGCCCGACTGCAGTGCCCCGAATATGCCGGTGCCGCTGGCGCAGAACAATACGAGGATGCTGATGAACTCTGCCATAAATGTGTCTTTACTGTCCTTCGTATCTGTCTTCATGATTCTCGCCACCGGCGCCTGTACCTTCTCCGCCGCCAATGCGATGTTGTCTTCCAGACGCAGCAGCTCTCCGGCGAGCGTCCCGAGTATGACGGCAAATATGACGGCCGGCATCTGTTCCATCTTAATGATGCTCATGATGCCCAATGTCATACTGCACACGCCAAATACAAGCGTCAGCGTATTGCACAGATTCTTGCCGAGCCGCTTCCCGAGAAGCGCTCCTGCTATCCCTCCCACAAATACGCATACGCTGTCCACAATCACTCCAACCGGCATCTGTTCTCTCCTCCTCTATTCCTCGTCATCTTCTCAACCTTAGCATAGCAACAGGGCAGCATGACAACAGGGCAAATGTCCGGCGGCTGCCACGACACTTGCCCTGATTCTTAACTTGCCGGACCTCCCGGCCCGCATATTCTTAGCCGCCTACTGCTTTGCGACTCTCCCTCCGCCTGCAAACAGGTGTGCCCTGGAGAGCACTTTCGCCACCGCATAGAACAGGACCACCTCAATCGGCAGCATGATTATCTGCTTCACAACCCTGGCCGGTAGAAGCGCAACAAACGTATTGCCGTACAGCAATGTGAGCCAGTACGTATTCAGCAGCAGGTTGATGAGCACCGTCACCAGCCCATTGGCAGCTATAATCCGCTTCATGCTGAGCGGTTTCTTATAGAGCACGATTCCATAGATGATGCCGCCGAGCAGTCCGCTGATGGTGAATCCGGGAAAGAAAGGACCCGTAGGCTTCACCAGATACTTTACCAGATCCGCGAGACCTCCTACCACGCCTCCCACGGCCGGACCGAACATCATACCGGCAAGCTCGTTTGCGATATACGCAAAACCAATCTTGATGTAGTCGGTAAGCTGCAGCGTGTAGAACCCCAGCACAACCGCAATCGCAAGCAGCATGGCAGACATCGCCAATGTCTTTAAGCTTCTCAACTCTTGAAAGGAGTCCGTGAACAGTGACTTGATTTTTCTCATAAAAAATACCTCCTTTGCAGTAGTTTTCCTTAAAGCTACGCACAGCAGATATCTTCTGTCTATGTGTAGCAGCGGGATGCGAGATATGTACCGCAAGCTCCATGCTTTTCGTCCTGCCGGCAACTCCCCGTCCGGCTGGCACTTAACGCACATATCTCTACTCTGCTTTTCTTATTTAATTTTTACCTTTTTATTCTAGCATATTATCCTGCGAAGGGCAATGGCCAAACTTTTTCAGTTCACGGTACGCATATGCAATCGCGACCGCCGCGGCCGCCGCATCCGCAATCGGCCCTGCATACATGACTCCGTCAATTCCCATGAACAGCGGAAAAAGCACAATCAGCGGCAGCAGGAATATGACCTGCCTCGTAAGAGACACCACGATACCAAGCTTCGCCTTTCCGATAGACGTAAAGAATCCGGATGACATCGGCTGCAAGCCGTTTATAAACGTCATTAGCATAAAGATGCGGAAATACCGTTCCGCAAAATGGAAATATTCCTCACTGCCACTGCCGAATATGCTGACAATCTGTCTCGGGAATATCTGGAATGCCGAGAAAAATATAATTCCAACCGCAAGAGAGATGACCGCCGCCTTCTTATATGTTTCCTTCACCCTCCCGAAATTACCTGCACCATAGTTGAATCCCCAAATCGGCTGGCACCCCTGGGATATTCCGATACAGATAGCCATGAAGACCATGTTCACCTTTGATATGATCCCTACGCAGGCGAGCGGAATGTCCGTACCATAGATTGAGGACGCTCCATAGTGGCGCAGCGTATTATTCATTACAATCTGTACGGCAGCCATGGCAATCTGATTGATACACGCCGCCATCCCAAGTGACATGATTGCCTTGAGATAAATCCCCTTCGGCCGCATCATGGAAGCCGTAAGCTCCATGTGACGAATCTTCATAAAATAGATAATCACCATAATTCCGGAGATAATCTGCCCGATAATCGTCGCCCAGGCTGCCCCTTTAATCCCCCAGTGGAATCCGAAGATAAAAAGCGGATCCAGAATCGTGTTGATGATTGCTCCCGTGAGCATGCACGTCATGGAATAGGTCGGACTTCTGTCCGCCCGGATGAGGTGGTTCCCTCCGGTCGTCAGCACAAGGAACGGGATGCCGAATGCCGTTATCCCTGTATAATCCAGGGCATACGGCAGCACGTCCGGCGTGACGCCAAACAGATGCAGCAGCGGATATAAGAATATGAGCACGACACCGGCAATGAGCACACCGCTCACCGCAAGCAGGGACAGGCCTGTCCCTGCTATCCTGGCCGCACGCTCCGGATTACCTGCACCAGACTCCAGGTTGTAATTAGAAGCGCTTCCGATACCGAGCAGAAGGGCTGTCGCCGTACAGATGATAGACACCGGAAATGCAATGTTCGTCGCCGCATTTCCAAGCATGCCTACCCCTTGTCCTATGAAGATCTGGTCCACTATATTATAAAGCGAACTGACAAGCATACTGATGATTGCCGGAACCGCAAATTTTGCTATCAGCCTGCCCACTCTTTCAGACGCCAGCGGATTCTGTTTTACTAACTCTTCCATATCAAATCTTTAACTCCTAATACTCCCGGATGATACTGCTTATCTCCCGAGTCGTCTCCATATCCTTCAAGTGCTCCAGCGCATCCTTCATATGATATTCTTTCACCGCTTCCGTAACGATGACAAGCTCTGCTGTCCCGTCCTTGATTATCTTCTGTACGACTTTCGATATGCTTACCTTGTGGACGCCAAACACGCTTGCAATCGCAGCCAGAACTCCCGGCTTGTTATCCACCTGCATCCGTAGGAAAAACTTATTTTTCACATCATCGAACTTCTTGATTGGCGTCGTCCTGTAGCATGTGCAGCTGATCCTGCCCGTACAGTGGTACTGGATATCCCTTGCCACATCTATGACATCGCCCATGACCGCACTTGCCGTCGGGAACTCTCCTGCCCCTCTTCCGTAGAACATAGCGTCATCGACCGCGTCGCCATGGACAAAGACCGCGTTGAAAGAATCCCGGACCGACGCCAGCGGATGGTCCTTTGGGAGCAGCATCGGATAGACTCCTACCTCTATGCCGTCTTCTGTATTATGCGCAACACCGAGCAGTTTAATCACACTTTTAAACTCCTGTGCATACTGAATGTCTCTGGCCGTAATTCCGGTTATGCCCTCCGTGTATACATCAGAGAACACTACCCTGGAATGAAAAGCGATAGACGCCATTATAGCCACCTTCCGCCCTGCATCAAGCCCTTCTATATCTGCCGTGGGGTCGGCTTCCGCATAGCCAAGTTCCGTCGCCTTCGCAAGCGCTTCTTTAAAGTCCATGCCGTCCTCGAACATTTTTGTCAGAATATAGTTGGTCGTTCCATTAATGATTCCAATCACTTCGTCTATCTCATTAGACGCCAGGCACTGTTTCAACGGACGGATAATCGGAATCCCCCCTGCAACCGCAGCTTCGAAGAGAAAATCCACGCCATTGTTCTCAGCTGCGTCCAGCAGCTCTTTTCCATACTCAGCCACAAGGTCTTTGTTGGCTGTGACGACATTCTTTCCGGAATTAAGCGCCTCAAGTATCATCGTCCTGGCCGGCTCTATTCCTCCCATCACTTCAATGACAATCTCTATCTCCTTGTCATCTATGATATCTTCCCACCTGTCGGTCAGCAGAGACGCCTCCACGCCATCCCTCTTCTTGCCTATATTATGTACAAGTATCTTTTTGATGCGAAGGTCCGCACCAACTTTGTGCACCATCTCTTTCTGCTGTCTCTCAATTAACTTGTATACCCCGCTTCCGACTGTTCCCAGCCCGAGAAGCGCTACTTTGACTGTTCTTTTTTCTGTCATATATTATCACCGTCCGTTTCCTTAATTCATAACTGCTAACCATGGATGCCACGCCACCGTGGGCCATAGCAGTTCATACCCTGATATCAGGTCATGATGTAAAGTATACCACAATTGAAATGCGACTTCCAGTATCATATATTCCAGAAACTCTCCATTTCTGTATTGAGTCCGAAAGAAAAAGCAGATCCCCAATCCGGGACCTGCCATATCGTAAGCTGCTCTGATGCTCTGTAGCAGCCATGAACCAGAATGTCATATCTGCAGCTTCATCTACTCACATATCAGTAATTCTCTCAGGCTGCATGTGTTCTCCCTCTTAGCAAATGCCTCTCCATCGAGAGATCTGTGTATCTGCTTAAGCACCTTCTTTTTCTTCATGACAAACACATTCAGGTTCCCCATAAAGCGCATATCATCGATTTCCTCCGAGACATTCGGCATGTAGAGAGGGACGGACGGGCCAACCCATCTCACTTTTCCACAATCATCATAATTAACGATGACAGTAAGACCTTCCGGAATCTCTACCCCTTTGATAGAAGTCACTTCGAACAACGTACTGCCCCCGCGCATCCCGGCTTCCTTTGCTTCAAAATCTTCTACCAGTATCTCTTTTAATATCTGCATTTGGCGTTCTCTATTACTCATAATCCACCTCCTGATACAATTAGAATGATTCACATGTCTCTCTATACTCAGTATATCATCACCGCAATCAGAACGAAAGACAAATATTCCTAAAACCAAAATAGATACCGAAATAATCTCCCAATATGCTTGGATTATTATTTCAGTATCTATTGTCATCAACTGTACTTCCAATCGTACTTTTTAAGCAAAGCAGCGAAAGCACCTCAAATATTAGATGTTCAAAGCGACAGACGGGGTTCGAACCCGCGACCCCGACCTTGGCAAGGTCGTACTCTACCAACTGAGCCACTGTCGCATATGTTGTGTTTTTGTTCCTCAGAACAATAATTAATATACTATATACTCTTCTATTTGTCAACACTTTTCTTGGGATATTTTTCATTTTTATTTTTCCCTTGTATTATAACAATATTACAGCAGAGGCGGGACGCTTGCCCGCCCCCTGCTAGCTCTGTTTTCCAGCCTTTATCTCCACTGAATCAAGATTTAATTTAATGCCTTCCTCTTTTAAAACAGTTTTGACCTTTTTAAAAATATCCAGCACATCATTTTCGTACTGCATATTCTTTTTATACTTTTTATAATATTCGTAGTCTTTCAATCTCGTCTTTTTTATATTATTACGCTTTATGTTCCAGGCTGCCACCTCCCTGCCACAGAAGATGAAGAAACTGCCCGTCCCGACAGAATATCCATTATCCAGCGTCTCCGGCAGATTCTGAATAACAAGCACACTGTCCTTCATTATTCTCTTAATCTTATTAATGCTCTTCTTGCGAAGTGTAACGACCGCAATCTTCGTGCTGCCCTCTTTCTTTTTATGTACTTCAAGTCGAAGGATCCCATTCCTTCCTACCGTCAGCGTGAATCCTGCACTGCTATTTTCAAAAGCCCCGGACGATGCTGCCGTGCGGTAGCCGAATAATACGTCATTGACGATATACGGTACTTCCGGCACTTCTTCTGTCTCTGTACCTGCTTCCGTTGACACTTTGACTACACCGTCATCTGACTCTGTCATCTGCACGGGCCGCTCATCCCCTGGTTTCTCATTTGTCTGTTCAGGTGCTGAATCAGGTGCATCTAATACCAGATCACCAGCATTTTCGGCCATCTGTAATTCCATCTGTGCCTTTTCTTCCCTGTCGAACTTATTCCAGAGCAGATGATGGATAAGCAGTATAATAAGTATAATCCCAAGCTCCAGCAAGGCAAAAGGACTCTGCAGGAACTGGACGACCTTTCCTGCATATGGAATGTGAAACATATATGTTCCTAATATATCTTCCCTGTAAGTTTTATAATCATCATAGCGGTCTGCATTTTCCGCCTGTGTGTAATACCGCTCCTTGCCGCTCTCATCAACTTCCTTCTTTTTAAAATAATGGGTGAAGATGACATCATCACCAAGGCGGTCTACATTAAAAGATATAATAGTATTCTCTTTTATCTCATCCTCATCATCAAGACATCTGTCAATAACGAGAGATCCTACCGGAATTGTAGGCTCCATACTGTCTGTCAAGATGACATACGTTTGAAAGCCTGTCAATTCCTTCATTTTATCGGGATAGAATTTCATACAAATTATATAGGAAAAAAGTGCTATCACTATAAATATGAATATGAAATTTTTTAATAACAGCAATGCTTTTTTCATATAATGTATGCTCCATTTTTTCTATATGGTAAGGTAATTAAATCTGCAAGAAAAGATACCACCCTGTGATGGTATCTTTTCTACTATTCATTCTTATTATGTCAATTCAACTTATGGTGCTGCTGGAGTATCAACCAGCTCTGCTGTTACCGTTACCTTCACTTCATTATTGCTGGTCCAGTTAGCAGCATCCGCCCTGTCAGCACTAACCTTCACTGTATATGTGTGTTCTCCTGAGGCTATTCCTGTGTCTGTATATGAACCGGTTGTCGCATCAGCAGCTTCTTTTGCTATACCTACCGTCACTCCGGTCTTTTCTGTAGAATCGTCTGCTAAAACAGCCGTCAATTTCAAATCTTTACCTGCTGGCACATTAGCCACATCAACCTTGGTAGAACCCGTATATACCATGGAATCTCCAGATTCCGTCCCCGATGCTCCAATACTAAAATCCGATACCGTCGTCTGTATTGGTTTGTTGATCGTTACGCTGGCTGTTTTCGTATCTTGAATCTTATCCCACACCGCAAATGACCCGACCGTCGTCGCCACAATCGCCACTGCCGTCAGCAAGCTCAATATCTTTTTCTTTCCTAATTTCCGCATATGTATTTCCTCCTCATATAATAACAAGTTTTTTTGACCTGCCTATATAATAACAAATGAAATACACTTTGGATAATGCTTCTTTTTCATTCCTCTGCGATAAACAAAACGTATCGCTAACGCAACCGCCTAGTCTGCGTAGTTTTCTTTTATGATATCGAGGAATTCTCTTGCCTGGATGGAAAGAATTTCCTTCTTACGTTTGATCCACATGAGCTTTTTCTCCACATTGCAGTTGTTGAGCAGCAGGCTGTCGATATGCCCCTTCTTCAGCTCGTCTATCTGCCATTTCCCGCCAAATATGAACGCATCTGTACGCTTGACCATATTGACGATAGCGTGATAATTATTTATGACGATTGTATGCTTAAAGTCCATGACTCTGATATCGCCGAGAGAGATAAGCTCATTAATGTTGGAGAAGTAATCATAGGGAAGATGTACGTAAGTATGGCGCAGCAGTTCCCTCGGTTCGATGCAGTCCATCCCGTACAGCGGACTCTTTCCGCCGACGTGCACGTACAGCGGGCTGGAAGCTATCTCATGGGCTTCAAGCCCCTTGATCTCCAATATCTTATTAAGCGCCGGATACTGTTCCGTATTCACGGCTGTGATACCGATTTCCGCCTCCAGCTTGGCGACATGAATCAGCACCTTTTCAATGGATGTCTCGTATATGGAGATGTTGGCATGGCGGGTCTGAAGGTTCTCATAAAAGTTCAGCATAATCTCATCCTTAAGGATGATGTTCCCGACGGATAAGGCCAGCTTGTTCTGGACGTATTCTTTGTCCTTCAGCTTAAGCGCTTCTATCTCGCTCAGCTGATTGATGACCGACTGGGCATAATAGTACAGGCTTTCCCCGGTCGTCGTAAGGCTTACGCCGTGGTTGGAACGTATGAGCAGCTTCATGCCCATCTCGTCCTCCAGATTCTGCATCGCCCTCGTAAGGTTCGGCTGCGTCACATACAGGCGGTCTGCAGCCTTGCGCATGCTTTTCTGCTCTGCTATCTCCACAAAATATTTTAAATGTTTCAGTTCCATACATTTACCTGCATATTACTCTTCAACAGTTATGGCAAGTCCCAGTTCCTCCAGCTGTTTCTGCTCTACAGCAGTCGGAGCATCCGTCATCAGATCGGAGGCATCCTTCACCTTTGGAAAAGCGATGACGTCGCGGATGCTGTCCTCCTTCGCCATAAGCATGACCAGACGGTCAAGCCCATAGGCAAGACCTGCATGGGGCGGTACTCCGTACTTGAACGCATCCAGCAGGAAGCCGAACTGCTCCTGTGCCTTTTCCGGTGTAAAGCCAAGTACCTCGAACATCTTGTTCTGCACTTCCTGGTTAAATATCCTGACGCTGCCGCCACCGATTTCATTGCCGTTCAGCACGATATCATAAGCCTTGGCCCGGACCCTTCCAGGATCTGTATCGATATATTCCAGATCTTCCTCCATCGGCATCGTGAAGGGGTGATGCATGGCCGTATAGCGTTCCTGTTCGTCATTCCACTCAAGCAGCGGGAATTCCGTCACCCAGAGGAACTTATATTCGCTCTTGTCGAGAAGTTCCATCTGGCGCGCCAGTTCCAGGCGCAGGCTGCCGAGCACATCCCACACCACTTTATTCTTATCAGCGGCAAAGAGCAGCAGGTCGCCGTTCTCTGCGCCCATCGCTTCTACGAGGCTTGCCATCTCCTCTTCCTTCATGAACTTGGCAAAAGAGGACTTGAGCGTTCCGTCCTCCTGGATTGCTATATAAGCAAGTCCTTTGGCACCATAATCTTTTGCAAAGCTTACGAGCTTGTCAATCTTCTTGCGTGGCATGCCGCCCTGCCCCTTGGCATTGATACCACGTACCGAGCCTCCGTTTTCTATGGCGCCTTTGAATACAGCGAATTCACACCCCTTCACAACATCCGTCACATCCGTAAGCTCCATGCCAAAACGGGTATCCGGCTTGTCGGAACCAAACCGGTCCATGGCCTCCTGCCATGTCATCCTCGGTATCGGAAGCTGCACTTCTACGCCAAGGACTTCGTGGAACAGCTTCGCAAGCAGCCTTTCATTTACATCAATGACATCATCCACATCTACAAAAGAGAGCTCCATGTCGATCTGGGTAAATTCCGGCTGCCGGTCCGCTCTCAGATCTTCATCCCGGAAGCATCTTGCAATCTGAAAATACCGGTCATAGCCGGAGCACATGAGCAGCTGCTTAAAAAGCTGCGGAGACTGGGGCAGCGCATAAAAGTGTCCCTGGTGGATACGGCTCGGCACGAGATAATCCCTCGCCCCTTCCGGGGTGCTCCCAATCAGTATCGGTGTCTCTATCTCCAGAAATCCTTCCTCTGCAAGAAACTGGCGGGTCAGCGTAGCCACCTGGCTTCTCATCATCATATTTCTCTGAAGGTCCGGCCTTCTCAAGTCAAGATATCGGTATTTCAGCCGCATCTCTTCCTTCGTCCTGGAGTTCTCCTCGATGGGGAACGGCGGCGTCTCAGATTCCGACAAGATACGCAGTTCGGACGGTATAATCTCTATATCCCCTGTGGCAAGGTTCTCATTGACAGCTCCGGAGCGTCTCTCCACCTTACCTGTCACTGCAACTACATATTCAGCGCGGAGCTTCGCCGCTTTCTCGATTAGGCCCGCGTCTGTACTTCCTTCTTCAAACACTATCTGTATGATGCCGGAACGGTCTCTGACATCGACAAATACAAGCCCCCCCTTGTTACGGTTCTTCTGCACCCATCCCATGACCGTCACGACCTGTCCTGCATTGGTCCCGGACAGTTCACCGCAGCGGTGTGTTCTCTTTATGCCCTGCATCGATTCTGCCATACTTTTCTCTCCTTATCCTTTTCTATAATTATAAATTGCCGATGGAATCGGAATAACATTCGATGATTTCCGTGTAACCCTCTGATTCCAGCTGCTCTTTTTGAAATTTCTTGTTCTTCTTCATATTCGCTATCATGACCTGGAAACCTGCTCCCCGGTCAGCCCTTGCCAGGCTTAGCACTTTGAGCATCCCCTCTGAGGACAGCTTCTTCTCCAGTAGATATGCTTTCCGCGCTCTGTTGCCCGGCGCTTCGTATCCATGTTCCAGAAGGAGCATGACGATGCGCTCGAATCCTATAGAGAATCCGCACGCCGGCGTGTCCTGGCCGGTAAATTTGCCTATCATCTTATCGTATCTGCCGCCTCCGGCTACGGAACCTCCGAAGTCATCCATCGTAACTTCAAAGATTGTGCCGGTATAATAGGACTGGCCTCTCACAAGGGTCGGGTCGAACTTTATCCTGAACTCCGCCTCTTTTGCCGATTCTACGCTGGAAATGATAAGCTCCATGCCGTCGGCGGTCTCTTTGGGCAGGCAGGCCCCGAGCTTCTCCCGCAGGTAAGCAATCCCCTCTACATCCGGTGATATCTCATCAAAAAGCTTCAGATACGTGTCCACATTCTCTTTTGCATAGCCGAGCTCCTGAAGCTCAGCGGATACCCCTTCGCTGCCTATCTTGTCCATCTTATCCAGGATGATGAAGACTTCATCATAGTCTTCCTCCTTGAACCCGCTGAATGCGGCCATCGCCTTCAGTATGTTCCTGTCATTGATGCATACGGTAAAGTTCTTAAGGTCCAGCTTTCCAAGCATCGCTGTCGTGGCCAGAATAAGCTCTATCTCAGCCAGATTGCTCTGTTCGCCCAGAATGTCGATATCGCACTGCATGAACTGGCGGAAACGGCCTTTCTGCGGACGGTCCGCCCGCCATACATTGCCAATCTGCATCGCCTTAAACGGTGATGGCAGTTCATTCGCATGATTCGCGTAGTATCTTGCAAGAGGAACGGTCAGGTCATAACGAAGGCCTCCGTCAACAAGATCATTTTCTTCTTCTGCCTGATCTATCTTAAGCTTTTCCCCGCGCTTCAATATCTTAAAAATCAGCTTCTCATTATCTCCCCCCTGTTTGCTGCACAGATTATCTATATGCTCCACACAGGGGGTCTCCATGGAGACAAAGCCATATGTCTTATACGTCTCCTTAATCAGCTGTATGACATAATCCCTGATTTCCATTTCTTTGGGAAGCATGTCCTTCATACCGGTAACCGGTTTCTTCTTTAACGCCATAACCATTCTCCTTTACGTTCTATCATCTCGCCGATACGCGCGATATAGGCGTCAACCGCCTTGACGTTCTCGATACGTATCAGATTCGTCTTCTTGCCGTTTTTACTGCCCGGCTGTTCAGCTTCCTCCTTTAATACAATCTTTGTAGAAGCACCCGCACCTGCGGCAATAATGGATTGTTTTTCCTCCATAATAAGTATATTGTATATTCCTGCTTTGTCAACCTTTGCATAGCCAACATTTTCAAAATTGCCCGCAATATTCTTCTGCCGGTACAGATAATAAGGCTTCAGATCCATCCGGCGCGCGCTCTGGGCGGCGGCCCGAATCATCTCCGTCATATTTGCAGCCATCCTGGCGGCATCTTTGTCCAGAGCTTCCACGTAGCCGCGGGCATTCTGCTCCTGTCCCATCAGTGCCGCCCGTTTGATGGCAAGCGAATGCACGGTCAGGCTGTCCGGTGACAGCGCCTCCGTCTGTCTGAGCGTATCATACACGTCCGCTGCCGTCTCTCCCGGAAGGCCTGCTATGAGGTCCATGTTGATATTGTCAAACCCAGCCTCCCTTGCCATCTCATACGTCCTGACAACGTCTTCCACCGTATGATGCCTCCCTATGAGATCGAGCGTCTTCTGCTGCATGCTCTGCGGATTGATAGATATGCGCGTGACGTGATGCCGGCGCAGCACTTTGAGCTTCTCAGCCGTTATGCTGTCGGGGCGTCCCGCCTCCACCGTATATTCCAGGAGGTGTTCCATGTCAAAGTTCCTGTCTATGCAGGCAAGGAGCCTCTCCAATTGACGCGCTGTCAGCGTCGTGGGCGTCCCCCCACCGATATATATCGTATTCAGCTTCTTGCTGGCGGACGCTCCCCCGATATAGGCCAGCTCTTTTGTCAGACCATCCAGATAATCGTCCACCCTGTCCTTCCACATATCCAGCGGGCCGGAACTGAACGAACAGTACGTGCAGACGGACGGACAGAACGGAATGGCGACATACAGGCTGTAGCCGTCCGTACAGTCAAGCTTTCCTAGAAGCTCTTTCTCCCGTCCTGCAATCTCCCAAGCAAGCCGCGCCTTCTCCCTGTCCACAAAAAACCGGTCCATATAGAAGCGGAGGAACTCTTCCTCTTGCATTCCCTCCTCCAGCTTCTTCATGGCAATCTTCGTCGGACGCACACCGGTCAGAAGCCCCCATGCCAGGGAACGCCCGGAATGGCGCTCAAGTTCCTTGTACAGTTCTCTGTCTATATAACGCTTCCATTCCTGCCGGGTTGCATGCTGCGGCAGCTCTTTATGTCCAATTCTAAGAACCGTGCAATCCGGCAGCACGGCCCGGACCGCGTCCTTGCAGTCTGTCTCCACAAGCTGATGCACCTTCTCTTCCGGAAAGAACGCCTTCATAATATGATACACGTTGTATGTATACAGCTCATCGCTGCTGATAATCTCAATCATTATTCAACCTCACACTCTCATTTGGGTACAGGGCAAAATGTAATTTGGGACGTAACCCTTTTGAAAAGTGTTACGTCCCCTTTTTATAGAAATGGATTGTGACTTTTCTCGTAACCGATTGTCGTTTCGCCCATATGCCCCGGGTATACGAGCACTTCATCCGGCAGTACCATCAGCTTTTCTTTGATTCCTCTTACCAGGTCCGACATGCTGCCTAGTGGAAAGTCTGTCCTGCCGACAGAGCTCTGGAACAGCGTGTCGCCGCTGAAGAGTATCTTCTCAGCCTCGGCGTAGTAGCACACGCCGCCGGGCGTATGGCCGGGCGTGTGCAGGACTTTGAATGCAAAGCCCGCCGCCTTGATCTCCTGTCCTTCTTGTATATATGTGGCCCCGTCAAACGTATAGCCTGATGTGTAGACGCCGGACTGGTTCAGTCCCGGATCTGTCATAAGCTGTTCGTCATCTTTATGCACGTACACCGGGACATGGAATTCCTGAAGAAAGCCGTCCAATCCCATGATATGGTCAAAATGTCCGTGGGTCAGGAGGATGGCCTCTATCTGGAGTCCCTCGCTCTTTATATGGCCCATCAGATAAGACGGGCAGGCTGCCGGGTCTATCACGACAGCCTGTCTCGTCTCTTCATTGATGGCCAGATAACAGTTGGTACTTATAATTCCTGTGACATATTTTTCTACTTTCATGTAATCCTCTCTCATCTAGCCTGTCGTCCGCTCTATATCTATGACTCCTTCGAGCTGGCGCAGCTTCTTAACCATCGTATCCAGCTCTTCCCTGCCGTGTACGATAAATCCTGCTTCAATCGTGGCTGTTCCCTGCTTGCTCGTACGCACGTTCATGGACTTCACGTCGACCGTCGCCTCGGTAAATATCTTGGACATCTCCATGATGAGCCCCTGCCGGTCATGGGCATACATCTTGATTTCCGCAAGGTACTGCCCGCCGTTTTGTTCCGCCACTTCACTTTCCCACTCTGCATCTATGAGCCGTGCACGTTCTGCTTCGGTCAGATGTATCATATTGACACAGTCCGTCCTGTGGATGGAAAGACCTCGTCCGCGGGTCACAAAACCGACAATCTCGTCCCCAGGTACCGGGTTGCAGCATCTGGAGAAACGGACTGCCATATCATCAATGCCTTTGACGACGATTCCGCTCTTTGATTTGGCGATATGCACCTTATTCTTGGACGCTTCCGCTACCTTCTCCAGGACAACTTCATCGGTCATCTCCTGCTTGTGTTCCTTGCTGTATTCTTCCACGAGCCTGTTCACGACCTGGCCTTCTTTCAGCCCTCCGTGGCCAATCGCCGCCAGCACAGATTCCCAGTCTTTGAAGCCGTATTTCTTCTGTACGATCTCCATATATCTGGAATTCATGATATCGCTCTGGGTAATCGCTTTTGCCTTACAGTAGGAAGCGATCATCTCCTTGCCCTTGACGATATTGCTCTCCTTGAATTCCTTCTTGAACCACTGGTTGATCTTATTCTTCGCCTGCGTGCTCTTGACGATGCCAAGCCAGTCACGGCTCGGCCCTCTGGAATTCTGGGATGTCAGGATCTCTATCCTGTCCCCGTTCTGTATCTTATAATCTATATTGACGAGCTTCCCGTTGACCCGGGCTCCTACCATCTTGTTGCCGACCGCGCTGTGGATTGCGTAAGCGAAATCTATCGGCGTGGAACCGTTGGGGAGATTCTTCACATCCCCCTGGGGCGTAAAGCAGTACACATCCTCGGCAAAGAGATCCAAATCACCTTTGAGCAGATTTAAGAATTCCCGGTTGTCGGACATATCCCTCTGCCATTCGAGAATCTGCCTGAGCCAGCTCAGCTTCTCTTCCTCCTGCGCCTGTACGCTCTTCTTGCCGTCATTTGATTCCTTATACTTCCAGTGCGCCGCGATACCGTATTCCGCGGTCTTGTGCATCTCCACGGTCCGTATCTGAATCTCGAAAGGCTGTCCGACCGAGCTCATAAGCGTCGTGTGAAGCGACTGGTACATGTTCGGCTTCGGCATCGCTATATAATCTTTGAACCGCCCCGGTATCGGCGTGTACATTTCGTGAATCACGCCAAGCGCTGCATAGCAGTCCTTTACTGAATCGACGATAATCCGCACGGCAAACAGGTCATATATCTGGTCTACCGTCTTATCTTGGTTCACCATCTTCTTATATATGCTGAAGAAATGCTTGACACGTCCGTTGACGTCCGCCTTGATGTTGGCATTCTTCATATGCGTGGATACCTCATCCACGATCTGCTGCACGAATTCCTCCCGCTCCGTCTTCCTCGAATTAATCTGGTTCACCAGGTCAAAGAATACTTCCGGCTGGGAATACTTAAGCGCCAGGTCGTCAAGCTCTGTCTTAATCTTGGAGATACCGAGCCTCTGGGCGATGGGAGCGTAGATATCCATCGTCTCCTTAGCCTTTTCCTTCTGCTTTGCCGGCGTCATGAACTGCAGCGTGCGCATATTATGCAGACGGTCTGCTAGCTTGATGATGATGACGCGGATATCTTTCGCCATGGCCAGAAACATCTTCCTCAGATTTTCCGCCTGCACTTCCAGCTTATCAGAGGAATAGGACAGCCGCCCCAGCTTGGTAACTCCGTCCACAAGAAGCGCAACTTCCTCTCCGAAGTCCTTTTTAATCTTTTCCTCCGATACAGAAGTATCCTCCACGACATCATGGAGCATCCCTGCAGCAATCGTCTCCTTGTCCATCTCCAGATTCGCCAGAATGATGGCTACCCAGAGCGGATGGACAATGTATGGTTCCCCGGACTTGCGGCACTGGTCGCCGTGCGCCTTCTGGGCCGTCTCATATGCCTTCTCTATCATCGATACATCCGTCGAAGGATGGTACTTCCGGATACGGGCAATTAACATGTCATAAAGCTGGTCCGGGTCCTCATAGTCTCCGGGAGCCTTCACGGCATGCCCGTCCACAATCTCTAACCCTTTCGAAATCTCATCTGCGATTGATTCCGGTGCAATCCGGTTCTCAGACTCATATATCGTGTTCTCTGACATATTAACGCCTCCTTCCTCTTCATAATTTATATCTGACTATTTGCCCGGATAAGCAATCACGGATTCCACATCATAACCTTTCAGCCGCTTTCTTCCTTCCAGACCGGATAGTTCCATAAGAAATATCGTCTTCACCACTTCACCGCCCAGGCCTTCCACAAGCTTTATCATCGCTTCGTTCGTCCCCCCTGTGGCAATGAGATCGTCGATGATAACGACCTTCTGTCCTTCTTTGATCGCATCACGGTGCATCTCAAGCTCCGCAGTCCCATACTCCAGATCATAGCGGATAGAGACCGTCTCACATGGCAGCTTGCCCTTCTTCCTGATAGGTATGAACGGCTTATGCAGATTATACGCTATCGGGACACCGAAGATAAATCCTCTGGACTCAGGTCCCACGATTACGTCAAAATCCACCCCGTCCAGCTTCCCCTGCATCAGGTCGACTGCAAGATGCAGGCCGTCCGCATCCTGGAGCACGCTGGTGACATCTCTGAAGATGATACCCTGCTCCGGAAAATCCGGTATGCTTCTTACATATTCTTCTATTGGTTTCATGACACCCTCTCCATTCTCTCATATAAATACAAAAACAGTATAACATTAGTTTATGTTATTTTCAAACAATTCTATACACTTTAGACAGCTTACTGGTAATGCGTGATAACAATCTGCATTGTGCGGTTTCCCATATACTCGTTCACCTCCGGATAATAGGTAACGGACAGTGTCATCCCGCTCGGCCGGCGGCTTAAGAACTGCTTCAGGGCAGCTTTGCCGTAATGCTCCTCCAGATAGGAACACAACCGGCTGATATCGCCGAAATACACGGCTTCTGCCTCACAGCCACGGCCGTCTCTCAGACGCATCTTCAGCACATTTTTATTCTTCCCGAATATCTGGCCGCCAAGCAGTTCAACCTTCCTGGCTGCAAATACAGGCTTGGTATTCCCCTTTCCATAGGGCTCCAGATATTTAAGTTCTCTGACAATATCCTCCGTAACGCAGGAAAACGGCAGCTCCATGTCGATAACCACCTTCTCCCTCATATCACTTTCTTCCAGCGTGCAGTTTTCATTCAGCATCCTACGGAACCGCTCTACATCCTCCCTCTTCAGTGAAAATCCCGCAGCCAGCTTATGTCCTCCGTACTTTGTGAGCACCTCTCTGCAAGCGGCAAGCTCCTCATACATATGATAGGCTTCTATCGAGCGCCCGGAGCCCTTCACTCCATCTTCCGCATCCGTCATGACATAGGCTGGACGGCAGTAGCGCTCCCGCAGCCGCCCGGCTACGATTCCTGCCAGGCTTTCATGGCAGTCCGGGAGATATACGGCCAGCACCCGGTCCCGGCCAAGGGATGTCGTCTCTATCATCTGAACCGCCTGGTCCACAGCGGCGGCCGTCATCTCCTTGCGGCTGTCATTCAACGCCTTCAAATCCCCCGCCAGCATATCCGCTTCCTTCTTGTTATGGGCACAGAGCAGGTCAAGGGCACGCTTCGCCGTATCCAGACGCCCTCCCGCATTCAGGCATGGCCCGAGGACAAAGCCGATATGGTACGTATTCAGCTTCCTTCTGTCTACCCCGGTACAGTCGATCAGGGAGCTGAGGCCAGGATTGACGGTTCTTCTTAGCCGTTCCAGCCCTTCCCTGACAAGAATCCGGTTTTCATCCTCCAGCTCCATCACATCTCCGACCGTAGCGACCGCCACATTTTCCAGAAGATCATCCAGGTCGTCCGCTTCATTTCCTATCGCCTCATACAGCGCCTCTATGAGCTTGTAGGCGATTGCCGCCCCGCACAGCCCTTTGAACGGGTAGCCGCAGCCCGGCTGCTTCGGATCCACGACCGCGTCCGCGGGCGGGAGCAGATAATGCTTCTGGCCGCCCTCTTCTTCATATGGCACCTCATGGTGGTCCGTCACGATAACCGTCATTCCGAGCCGCCTGCCATAGTCAATCTCCTCTCTGGCCGCGATGCCGTTATCACACGTCACTATCGTATCTATCCCGTCTCTGTAAGCTCTCTCGACCAGCTCTATGTTCAGTCCGTATCCATCTTTAATGCGGTCCGGGATATCGCTGTCCACATCTGCGCCCGATTTCCCCAGGCCCTTCAGCAGGATATACGTGGCATTCACGCCGTCTATGTCGTAATCTCCGATAATACGTATCTTTCTGCCTCCGTCTATCTTCTCCCGGAGTATTTCTACCGCCTTATCCATATCCTTCATGAGCATTCCGTCATACAGGTCGGTAATCGTTCCGTTCAGATACCGGCGTACGGCCTCCGTACCAACCACGTCCCGGTTCCTGATAAGGCAGGCCAGCCTCGGGCTGATTCCGAATTCTTTCCCGATGGCCTCAAAATCTGCTCCTTTTCTGAGCAGCACCCACTGTTCCATTCTCGTTTCCTCCACTGTAAACAGCCACAGCCATATAAATATGGCCATGGCTGCTATACTGTACCGCTCTTTTATTTTTTCTTTGTATCTGTCGTTTTCTTCCCGAGCTTTGTCCGCATGACATACCAGAGCGCGCCGGTGATGCATACGGATGAATAAGCACCGCATATGATGCCGACCATGAGCGGAAGTGCAAATTCACGGATAGAGCTTACGCCCATCACGTACAGCACGGCCACCATGACAAATGTGGTCAGGGAAGTATAGATGCTCCTCGTCAGCGTCTGCGTGATGCTCTTGTTCACCACCTCCGCAAGCTCTGTCGCTTTCGTCTTCAGCCTCAGCTCCTCACGGATACGGTCAAATATGACAATCGTGGCATTAATCGAGTAGCCTACAATCGTAAGCATACATGCGATGAATGTATTTCCGACCGAAATCCTGGCCACGGCATAGAAGGCCAGCACCACGAGCACATCGTGCAGAAGAGCGGTGACAGCACTTGCCGCAAAACGGATATCCTTGAATCTGAACCAGATATATATGAGCATAAATATCGTGGCAACGATAACTGCCATGATGGCATCCTGCCTCATCTCATTACTGATGGTCGAGCTGATATTCTCTGCGGTAATGAGCGACTCGTCCACCTTAAAGTTGTCGGCAAGCGCCTTGTTCAGCTCCTCTCGCACAGCCAGGCTGAGCGTCTTCGTCTTAATGATGACCTGGTTCGTGTCGGCAACCTTCTGTGTCTGGACGTTGGCGTCCCCGGTCACTTCTTCCACGACAGGCACAATCTCTTTATCTATCTCTTCTATCGTATAGTCTTTATTGAATGTTACATTTGTCGACGTACCGCCTTCAAACTCCAGGCTGTAAGCAAATGCTCCTTTTCCCTTTGAGCCGTTCACGCCCATGAATACGAAGCCGAGTATGACGACCGCCAGAGACAGGGCGAAAAACCATTTCTTCCTGCTGAGGAAATCAATCGGTTTCCTTTCCTTTCTCGGACGGTAATACAGCTGCTCCTTCCTGAGCCCTACCGCATAGAATGCATAGATGATCATCCGTGTTATGACCAGCGCCGTAAACATGGATACGATGATACCGATGGCCAGCGTCTGTGCAAAGCCCTTGACAGAACCAGACCCCTTGAACCACAGTACCGCCGCGGCGATAAGCGTCGTCACATTGCCGTCCACGATGGCAGACATGGCCTTCTGGAATCCTGTCTTAAGAGAATTACGCACGCTCTTACCCTTGGACATCTCTTCCCGCACACGGGCAAATATAATGACATTGGCATCCACCGCCATACCGATACTCAGTATGATACCTGCGATACCGGGCAGCGTCAGCGTGACGTTGAACGCATTCAGAATCACAAGCACGAGCCCTGTATAGATAATGAGGGCAAGGCTGGATGCAAGCCCCGGCAGCAAGTATACGCATATCATAAAGAGAAATACGATAGCAAGGCCGATAGCACCCGCTTTCAGGCTTGTACTGATCGCCTGTTCTCCAAGCTGTGCACCGACCACGTTGGAACGCAGCTCGGTAAGCTCCAGCTTCAGTCCGCCGATACGAATGGTGGAAGCAAGATTCTCCGCCTCTTCATAGCTGAAATTACCGGTGATATATGCCTGTCCCCCGGTGATAGCCGTCTGCACCGTGGGGCTGCTGATTGTCTCATCGTCATAGATGATAGAGATGGTCTTGCCTACGTTCGCCTCTGTCGCTTCGGCAAATTTCTTCGTCCCTTCCTCGTTCAAGTCAAGCTCAACGCTGTATTCCTTATTGCCCATATCGTCTTCGCCGGCACGGGCCGAAGCAGTCTTCACGTCAGAACCGGTAATGACCGTCTCACCGTCCTGCGTCTGAAACGACAGGGAGCCTGGTTTGCCGAGCTCATCCAGGATAGTATTGGCATCGCTTACGCCAGGAATCTCTATATTAATCCTGTCGTCGCCTTCCTGATATACGTTTGCCTCTGTACTGTACTGTTCCACACGCTTTTGAAGCTTGTAAATCGTATCCCGCATCTCTTCCTCTGAGGGATTCTTGTCTTTTACCTGGTAGGTGATGCTGACACCGCCCGCCAGGTCAAGGCCGAGCTTAATATTTTCCGCAGAACCGGTCTTTCCTTTACCGAATCCTGCTGCTGTCGTGAATGCGAGCAATGCTATGAGCGCTGCCGTCACGACAAGACTAAGTATGCCCTTACTCTTCTTCATGGTCTACTTCCTTTCTCTTATCCTTCCGAATCTTCCTCTGCCAGCGCCGCCTTCATCATAATCGCGCACTCTACACGCTTGCGCTGCATCTCACAGCCAACCTCATATGTATCGTGGATTGTACCGTGGAAGTTATAGGCATTCGCCATACAGCCGCCGCTGCAGTAAAATTTTGCAAAACAATTCTTACACTTTTCTTTGGAATATACGTTGCAGCTTCTGAATTCATCTGCAATCTCCGGCCTGACGATTCCTTCGTCAACATTACCCATCAGGAATTCTTCCTGTCCGACAAACTGATGGCACGGGTAGAAATCCCCCCAGGGAGTCACAGCCAGATATTCCGTACCGGAACCGCATCCTGACAGACGTTTCGCAACACACGGCCCACCGTCTAAGTCTATCATAAAATGAAAGAAATTAAAACCTTTTCCTTGCTTTTCACGGTCGATCATAATCTGTGCCAACCTGTCGTATTCCTGCTTGATAGCCGGTATGTCTTCTTCCCTGATTGCATACGGATCCGTCTCTTCTCCCACGACCGGCTCTATAGACATCTGTTGGAAGCCCAGATCCGCAAAATGCAGGATATCCTCCGCGAAATCCAGGTTATTTCTTGTAAATGTACCTCTTATGTAATACTTTTCCTGATTCCTGCTCCTGGCCAGTTTCTGAAACTTCGGTACTATCAGGTCATAACTGCCCTTCCCGTTTCTGAACGGGCGCATCCCGTCGTTGACCTCCTTGCGTCCGTCCAGGCTTAGAACAACGTTATCCATTTCTTTGTTCACAAATTCCTGTATTTCGTCATTCAAAAGTACACCGTTGGTCGTCACGGTAAAACGGAAGCGCTTGTCATGTGTCTTCTCCTGGCTCCGCCCATATGCTACAAGGTCCTTCACGACCTGCCAGTTCATAAGGGGCTCGCCGCCGAAGAAATCCACTTCCAGATTGTGTCTGCTGCCGGAATTGGCTATGAGGAAGTCCAGCGCCTTCCTGCCCACTTCATAACTCATAAGCGCGCGTCTTCCGTGGTATTCCCCTTCTTCCGCGAAGCAGTATCTGCAGGCAAGGTTGCAGTCGTGTGCAATGTGCAGGCAGAGTGCCTTGACGACTGTCTTCCTCTTCTTCACATCCTCAATCAGGCATTCGTGCGTATCCGGTGTAAACAGCCTTCCGGCCTCCGTTAGTTCCACGATGTCTGCAAGCGCCTCTTCTATCTCCTTCGCATCATATGTCCCGCCAAGCTTCTCCTTCAGCCCCTCCAGCGTATCCGGCGCCTTAAGGCGCTCTGCCGTCCGGGCTTCTGGCGCCTCCTCAAGCGCCGCTATGACATCGTAGCACAGTCCGTCGACTACGTGTACTGCCCCGCTGTTTACATCAAGGACTATATTATATCCATTGTTTTTATATTGGTGAACCAAACTGTATATCCCCCTTTTTCAAACAACAAGAAACAGCGACCCTTAAGACCGCTGTCCCGAGTATTCCGTATGATGTTTCATTATTTCTTCTGTTCGCACGTCTGGTTTCCTACGGTGCAGGATGTCTTACATGCTGACTGGCAGGATGTCTGGCATTCCCCGCATCCGCCTTTTTTAACAGTATTATTCAAAGTCTGTGTATTCAATGTCTTCACATGTTTCATGTCAATATCCTCCTTACGTTTGCTTAACTTTTGTTATTATAACATAAGCAATATGTTTTTGGAAGTATTTTTCCGGCTGTTTTTCATGAAATCATTCCGCCCACCATGCCCCCGCCGGCGCAGAGAATGAACGTCGTAATGAGGTTCGCGCCGTTTCCGTTCAGCGTATGATACACTCCGAGCGTAATCAGAAGCAGAAGTGCAAAATATCCGATTCCCAGGCCAAGTCCCCACACAAACCTGCGCACCCTTGCAAGCTTCCCGATAATGATACCTCCGATAAGCGTAGCCATGACATAGATAGCCACGATGCCGGCCGATACTGCTTTTTCGTTCAAATCCATCTTATAGAGCAGCACAGTCAGCACCAGGAGCATAATTCCGGTGACAATATAAGAAGCAAGCAGTGACTTTAACACCCACATGACTTTTGAATCTTTCTGAATCCGTCTCTCCATCTAATCCCTCCTCGTCTATCACAAGGTATGAATCAGAACACGGATTTATGCCATTATTGTTCCATCTGTCTGCCCAAAAATCCTGCAGCGCAGGCCGCCATCTTCTGTTCCAGTTCCGAAAACTTCTTTTTGCTCTCTTTCGTCAGGAAGATGACGCCGCCGATGACGTCTCCTTCACATACGATTGGGTGTATTACCTGATAATGATATTCATCATCCTGGTCATTGATCGTCTTCATGAACTTCTTATCTCCGGCTGCCGCCAGAATCGGATTTCTCTCTTCCAGCGCTTTTTCCAGCTGCTTGCTGATATATTTGTCCTGGAAATCTTTCTTCCCGGTTCCGGCCGAAGCCACGATCTGATCCATATCGCTAACGCACACGAGGCAGCCCATCGTCTGAGCAAGACTTTCCGCATATTGTCTTGCAAAAGCAGACAGTTCGCCTATCGGAGAGTATTTTTTTAAAATGATCTCTCCCTCCCGGTCCGTAAATATCTCCAGCGGATCCCCTTCCCGTATCCGCAACGTCCTTCTTATTTCCTTGGGAATCACTACTCTTCCCAGATCGTCGATTCTTCTCACTATTCCAGTTGCTTTCATGTCCTTATGTTCCCTCCATTTATCTTGATTGGCAGATAAATGTATTATCTGTTAAAAGCAGGAAAAACATACATGCCGCAAAAGAATAATATGCTTGCCGTTTCACAAGGTACGGTATTGAAAATACGGTCTTTGTATACTATTATATCTTATAGAAAGAAAAAAAATCAAAACGGAGGATGTATCATGAGTAAAATCGAAGACGTAAGAAGTGACATGGTAAGTGCTATGAAAGCAGGCGACAAGGAGACGAAGGAGACATTATCCATGCTGCTGGCAGCCCTTAAGAATAAAGCGATAGACAAACGTTCCGACCTGACAGAAGAGGAAGAGACACAAGTCATCCTGAAGGAAATAAAGCAGACAAAGGAGACGCTCGAGATGACCCCTGCGGACCGCACGGAAATTATCGATGAGTGTAACAAACGTCTGGCTGTCCTGGAAGGGTATGCCCCGAAGATGATGGATGAGTCTGAAATCAGGGAAATCGTGACCGCCACGCTGAAAGAAATCGGTATCGAATCCCCGACAGCAAAGGATAAAGGGAAAATCATGAAGTCCCTTATGCCAAAAGTAAAAGGCAAGGCAGACGGCAAGCTCGTCAACGATATCGTAGGAAGCTTCTTTCAATAAATGGGGGTTTAAGTAATGTAGACGCCGCTGGGGAGGTATGGGGCAGATGCTCCGATGCGTCCGGGAACTGCGACTATCACACAGATTCCTAAGCCTGTGGAATGTTCGCCGATAGCGGCTCTCACTCCACAAGCCAAGGAATCTGGTGAGGATTCTCCGTCCCTTCCGCTTATACCTGCGCATCTGTCCCATACCTCCCCAGCGGCTATCTACTTTACTAGCACGGGTGGGGATGGCTGTGTGGCGCTGTCGGCTGATGGTAGGGCCTTGCTATGTCAGCATATTGATAAGGGGCTAAGCAAGCTTAAGCCTTTTGGCAAAAAGAAATTATAATATAAGAAGAGCCGGAATCAGGTACGGGGATGTGTATGAGATGACATCCCCTGCCTGGTTCCGGCTCTTCTTTCAGCAACGGCGTGTACGCCTCGCTGCAAATGCTTGACAACGAACAAATTCGCCAGCCTGATTCATCTGGACCAGCAAAACTCTTATCATTCATCTGCTCTTTGTGTTATTCACATTAAGCTTGCGATATTTTATCACTCAACTGACGCAGCCAGCGTTCATCCGCTGGCCAGTAACGTCACACAGCCATCCTCGCCCTTGTTAAGTGAAGTAGATAGCGGGCGGGGAGCCGGGTGGGAGATGCGCAGGTGTAAGCGGAAGAGGCGGAGAATCCTTTCCGTAGCCCTTATCCTGCGGGATGTAAGCCGCTATCGGCGCGCATTCCGCAGGGTTAGGGATACGTGAAATAGTCGGAGTCTCGTACGCATCGGAGCAGATGCCACCCGGCTCCCAGCCCGCAGCCACTTTACTTAAACCTACATTTACTCCGCCTGGTCGTCTGTCTTGGCCCCATCGGAATATGGTTCTTCGCTGCTCTGCTTGATGGTGACGCTCAGGTCGTTGAAGTCCACTTTCTTCCAGACTCCTTTGTTCACCTTCACACCTGCCTTTTTAATCCATTTGTCACACGTATCGTTGTAAAGCTTTGTCTTTCTCTCCTGGACGATGCTTTCCTTTTTGGTATCCGTCGCCTCCCTGTCCAGAAGGCTTGTCACTTTGGCCACATAACAGCCGCTGTCTGTCTCTATGACGCCGGTCGCTTCTCCTTCTCCAAGTGCGTCCGCCGCCTTTACGAGGGCTTCATCCGGGCTTGCGGACTCGCTGTCGAACGTGGCGGTCTGTGCTTCCAGTCCCTGCTCTGTGGCAAGTGCATTGAAATCTTCTGCCGTCTCAGCACTTTGTGCAAAGCTCTCTGCCTTCTCCTTGGCCTCAGCCTTTTCCTCATCCGACAGGTCGGCAGATTTGCCGGAATCATCGGTGGTCGTATAAGGGAAGAGCACATACTGCATGCTCTTCTGAGCCGCCTCGTCATCCGACACTTCCGTATCCGCATCCGCTTCTATCGCTTCCGACATCTTTTTCTGTATTGCCATGAGCGTCAGTACACGTTTTACCGTCTTCTTGGAACCTGATATCTTCTCTTTGGATTCCAGCGTATTATCTTCATCAAAGGTTTTGGCGGATTTCTCAATGACAGCCTTCTCTTCGTCTGTAAGAGATACGTCATAGTCGCCCATGTGCTCTTCCAGTACGATCATCTTTTCCAGCTCTTCCAGCACAGAATCCTTGACGAATTCTTCATAAGTCTGTCCTTCTGCAGCGTCAGTATTCCACATATCCTCTCCGAGGTAGCCGGAATAATATGTCTCATACTGGGCTTGTGTATATCTCGCGAAGAAATTTGCAACATCGGCTGTAATCTCTTTCTCTCCCACGGTCGCCACCACGTCATTCTCGTCGATGGAACCACATCCCGTGAGGACGCCCGCCGCGAGCAGACCCGTTATTGCAAATAGTAACACTCTCTTTTTCATGTTTTTATATACCCTCCTTAGTACTGCTAACTTCACCATTATAGCCCGTTTTTAAGCGTCAATCAATCCTTTTATTCCAATTAACACATTTTTCACAACCTGCAGAATGTCCTCATTCTTTTCTTTTTTATTCCGGTTCTTCTTTTCATAGATGAAATATGGCGGCGTATCGGTCTTGAACAGGAGCGCCCCCTTGAATGCATCCAGAAGGTCTTGAATCCGTTCCGGACGGACCTTCGCCTTCTCATACATCACAAAGGTATATGTCTCGCCTTTCTGTTCCACAGCCGTCACGTACACGCTGTGGGCCAGCGCCTTCAGACGGGCGATGTTCAGCAGGGTCTCCACCTTCTTCGGTATATCTCCAAAACGGTCGATGAGCTCCTCTACCATATCCTCCATCTCATCCTCCGTCTCCACAGCGGCAATCCGCTTATATATATCGAGCTTCTGATACTCGTTCGGAATGTAAGAATCAGGGATGTACGCGTCCACGTTCAGATCCATCGTCGTCGTGTAAGTCTCCTCTTCCATCTCACCTTTGAGATGTTTCACCGCCTCATTGAGCATCTTGCAGTACAGGTCGTATCCGACCGCCTCCATATGCCCATGCTGCTGTGCGCCGAGCAGGTTGCCGGCACCTCTGATTTCCAGATCGCGCATGGCAATCTTGAACCCGGAGCCAAGGTCGGTGAACTCGCGGATAGCGGCCAGACGCTTTTCCGCAACCTCTTTGAGCATCTTGTCTCTCCGGTACAGAAGGAACGCATATGCCATCCTGTTGGAACGGCCCACACGGCCCCTCAGCTGATAGAGCTGCGACAGTCCAAGCCGGTCTGCATCGTGGATGATCATCGTATTGACATTCGATATGTCAAGCCCTGTCTCGATGATCGTGGTGGATACGAGGACATCGATCTCTCCGTTGATGAAATCATACATGATCTTCTCCAGCTGGTGTTCTTTCATCTGCCCGTGGGCAAATGCGACGCTGACTTCCGGCACGAGCTTCTGTATGCCGGCGGTAACCTCCGCGATATCTTCCACACGGTTATAGACATAGTAGACCTGTCCCTGGCGGGCGCACTCCCTCTCTATGGCTTCACGTACCATCTCGTCGTTATACTCCATCACATACGTCTGTATCGGCATCCTGTCGTTGGGCGCCTCTTCCAGCACGCTCATGTCACGTATGCCGATCAGGCTCATATGGAGCGTCCGCGGTATTGGAGTAGCGGTAAGCGTCAGCACATCCACGTTTTCTTTCAGCTTTTTGATCTTCTCCTTGTGCTGGACACCGAACCTCTGCTCTTCATCGATGATGAGGAGCCCCAGGTTCTTGAATTCCATATCATTGCTCAGCACGCGGTGCGTCCCTATCACGATATCGACGAGGCCCCGCTTCGTGTCTTCCGCGGTCTTCTTCTGCTGCGACGGCGTACGGAACCGGCACATGAGGTCAATCCGCACCGGAAAGTCACGCATCCGCTGAACAAAGGTGTTGTAATGCTGCTGCGCAAGTATCGTCGTCGGCACGAGATATACGACCTGCTTATCCTCCTGCACGGCCTTGAACGCTGCTCTGATCGCAATCTCTGTCTTGCCGTAACCGACGTCCCCGCAGATGAGGCGGTCCATGATCCGGTGGCTCTGCATATCCCGCTTTACCGCTTCGATGGCCAGAAGCTGGTCCTCCGTCTCCTCAAAGGGAAACATCTCTTCAAACTCCCGCTGCCAGACCGTGTCTTCCCCATACACGTACCCTTCCTGTTCCTGCCGGGCCGCGTAGAGCGCGACAAGATCTCTTGCGATTTCTTTTACCGCGCCCCGGACTTTTTTCTTCGTCTTCGTCCACTCCTGCGTCCCGAGCCGGTTCAGCTTCGGCTTCTTGGCGTCCGAGCTTGCATACTTCTGTATCAGGTCCAGCTGAGTGGCGGGAATATAGAGGTTTCCCCCTTTCGCATAGGATATCTTCATGTAATCCTTTGCCACTTTGTCCACTTCTATCTTCTCTATCCCCTGGTAGATCCCAAGGCCATGGTTTTCGTGGACGACATAATCTCCCGGCTTCAGTTCGGAAAAGCTCTGTATCTTACGGCCCTCGTAAGATTTCCTCTTCTTTTTCTTCTTGACCTTGCCGAAGATATCCGTTTCTGCAATCACGGTAAATTTAAGCATGGGGTATTCGTACCCCTCCGCCACGTGTCCGTATGCGGTCATGATCTCCCCGGGGCTTACCTCCCGGTCCATCTCATCGCTGTAATAGCTGCTCAGGTTATAATCGCGCAGATCTTCGGCCAGCCGCTTTGCCCTCGTTCTGGAACCGGAAAGGAGCACGACACGATAGCCGTTCCTCTTCAGGCGTTTCAAGTCCTGCGTCAGCATGTCGAAGCTGCTGTTATAGGGATTCACGCTCTTTGTCATAAGACTGAAGGATGCGCGGACTTCAAATCCTCTGCTGCGCATCTCCAACGCAAAGAAGCCGATGCTGCTGTAGCCGTTCATCCGCTTGACTATCTCATCCGTATGAAAGAGCTGCGCTTCCGCATCGGTCATATCGTAGCCGCTTTCGAGACGGCGTTTCTGGGCTTCAATAAATTCATCCTCGACGCCTTTCCCTTTTTCCAGAAGCCGCACCGGCTCGTCGAGAAATAGAATCGTATGCTCCGGTTCAAAATAATCCAGAAAGGATACCCTCTTCTCCCCCTCTTCCGGGAATTCGCTGGCCGGATATATGACGGCTTCCTCGAGATTCTCTATAGACCGCTGCGTGCCGACATCGAAGGTACGAATCGAGTCCACCTCATCTCCCCAGAGTTCTATTCTGATAGGAAGTTCCTCTGTCAGCGGATATACGTCCAGAATCCCTCCGCGGACGGCGAACTGTCCCGGGCCTTCTATCTGTATCTCCCTGTCATAGCCCAGTCTTGCAAGCTCTCTTTGCATCTTGGCAAGGTCGACCGCGCTGTCGCCTTTCACCGTTATCGTACGTCTCTCGATCTCAGCCTTCGGCAGCAGAGCATCCATGAAACCGTCGAAGCTTGTGACAACGGTTATGTCCTGCCCCGTGATGACGGACTGGATGACTTCCATCCTCTGCTGTACCAGTTCTCTGCTCCTTAGATCTGCCTGATAGAACAAAAGGTCCTTTGCCGGGTACAGATATGTATTCGGATCCAGGAAACGGTATTCTTCATAAATCTGTTTCGCTTTTGACTCACTGGAACAGGCGATGACTTTATAGTGACAGCCATCGCTCAGCGCATACATCATATGGGTTTTCTGTGAATTGACGCAGCCGGATATCTGTATCATGCCGGAACTGCTCTTCTTCCTCTTCTGAAGCTCTTCAAATTCCGCCAATTCTTCTAACGGCCTTATTAAGGCTTGCATATTTAGCCCTCCTTAGGCTTTACTTTTCGATTATACTCATTCATAGCGGCATCTATGTCACCCGCCGCTATCATCTCCACGGCCTCAGCCGCATGTCTATAGCCTTCCTCCATCATCTCCCGCTCTGCTCTAGAAAAATGGCCAAGCACATAATCGGCCAGGTCATACCGTTTCGGCTTCTCGCCGACTCCTACTTTTATACGAGGAAATATGTCCGTCCCAAGGCACGAGATGATGCTCTTTATCCCGTTGTGCCCTCCTGCGCTGCCTTTCTTGCGTATGCGCAGCTGCCCGACGCCAAGGCTTACATCGTCGTAGATGACGAGAAGCTCCGTCTCCTCATCTACTTTATAATAGTCCACGAGCGCCCTGATGCTCTCGCCGCTTAAGTTCATATACGTCTGCGGCTTTGCAAGCAGCACCTTCTGTCCGGCAATGATCCCTTTTCCGACATACGCCCTGTTTTTCCGGTAATCTACGGAAATATTATATTTGTCTGCAATCGTATCTATGACATCAAATCCCACGTTATGCCTTGTACCTTCGTACTGTAATGTAGGATTGCCAAGTCCTGCGATAATAAACATTTTCTCTCACCTCATTTTCTCCCTATTACATTCTACAAGAGGGCAATCATTTTGTCACGCAAAAGCCACGAATAATTTTAGGATAAATCTCATACATTATAGAAAGTGAAAATACGATACACGACACAGGAGGGCTTTATGAGTTCTAAAACAAAAATAGTTGTATTGCATATGAAAGAGATTATATACACGGCGGTATTTGCCGTGTTGGCAATAGTATTGATCCTATTACTGGTATTTATGTTCCTTCCCAAGAGCAAAGGCGCCGGTGCGGATGAAGAAAAATATGTCCCGGGGGTCTATACATCCACTGTGACTCTGAACAACACAGCGCTGGAGGTGGAAGTATCGGTAGATGAATCCCACATCAATTCCGTACGGTTCTCTAACCTGGACGAAACAGTAACTACCATGTTCCCGCTTATCCAGCCTGCAATCGAAGACATTGCAGAACAGGTGTATGACAAACAGTCGCTTGACAACATCAAGTATTCCGAAGATAATCCATATACCTCTCAACTTATCGTCAATGCCATCGACGAAGCATTGAAAAAAGCCGCAGTTACCAAATAGCTGCGGCTTTTCTGATGTACTTTGCTGCCCGGGCTACCCTTCCACAATCAGGAATCTGCCGTTAGGCAGAGGGAACACTTCGGAAGCCTCTTCCAGCTCTTCCTCCGACATTCCTTCTATGTCCAGCCCTTCTTCTTCAAAGAACTCCCTCACCTCACCGATTCCATCCACAACGACGGCCATGCAGTCTTCCAGGAATGCTTCTGCCTCTTCGGGTGTTATGGCGACCGGCTCGTCGAACAGCTGCGACTGTTTCTCCAAAAACGTTCTCAGACAATCTTCATCATACTCATACATCTTTGATATCCTCCCTTAAAGTGACGTTACAATCTTCTTATACATACTGCAGTAATTCTTCCGGCATATCTATGATATGCACCGCCCCTGCATCTGCCAGGACTTCTCTTGAACGGAACCCCCATGCTGCTCCGATACATGTTATCCCTGCATTGCATGCAGTCTTCACATCCACTTCCGAATCGCCTATATACAGGCAGTCTTCTTTCTCCGTATGCATCCTTTCGAGCACCTTGTACACTCCCTCCGGATCCGGCTTCCTCTTTAAGCCTTCCATCTGTCCCTGCACGCAGTCGAAGATATCATCCCCGAATATCTCCCGTACCACCTTCATGGTCTGTATATGCGGCTTGTTGGAAAGGACTGCCAGCTTCAGGCCCTTCGCCCTGAGTCCGGAAATCGTCTTAGGTATTCCCTCGTATGGTGTTACATGATATGTACAGTTTTCATCAAATATACGTCCGTATATCTCCATACCTTCATCAATTCTGCTGCCCGTCTTGTCCCCGGCAGCCTCAAGCGCACATTCCATCAGCCGTCTGGCCCCGTTGCCGACAAACTGTCTGCACTCGTCTGTCGTTATCTCCTTAAGCCCCATCTCACGCAAGGTCGCCTTTACTGAATATGCCAAGGATTCTAATGTATCCGTCAGTGTCCCGTCCAAATCAAATATGCAAGCTTTCATACATACATCCTCCTATGTACCTAATGATAGTATGAACGTGTATAAATTTCAAGCTGGAATTTGATGAAATGACGGCCAGGCAGAGCAAAGCGCGGCAGATGAGGATCCTTTCCGACCCTGTCTGCCGCGCCGCTACATATGCCTTACGTTCTCTCCGGGACTTCCGCCTAATTCTCCAGATACTGCTTCATGACTCGCAAGGCATTCTTCTCCAGCCTGCTCACCTGTGCCTGGGAGATGTTGATCTCTTCCGCCACTTCCATCTGTGTCTTGCCCTCAAAGAAACGGAGCTTGATGATATATCGCTCACGCTCCCCGAGATGTTCCATCGCCGCTTCCAGCGACAGGTCCTCCACCCATTTCTCTTCCTTGTTCTTCGTGTCGCTTATCTGGTCCATCACATACAGGGCGTCTCCGCCGTCATTGTACACCGGTTCCTGCAGGCTCATCGGCACCTGTATCGCATCGAGCGCAAATACGATATCTTCTTTGGAGATTCCTATCTCCTCAGCTATCTCCTGCACCGTAGGTTCTTTCAAGTGTCTTTTTACATAATTTTCTTTCGCATATATCGCTTTGTAAGCGGTATCGCGAAGCGACCGGCTGACGCGGATGGAATTGTTGTCCCTCATATAGCGCCGGATCTCACCGATAATCATCGGCACCGCATAAGTCGAGAATTTGACGTCAAGCTCAGTATTGAAGTTATTGATTGCTTTGATCAGGCCGATGCAGCCTATCTGAAAGAGGTCGTCAGGATTCTCATTGCTGCCGCCGAAACGCTTGATGACGCTCAGGACGAGCCTCAGATTTCCCTTGATATATTCTTCCTTCGCTTCCTGGTCGCCTGCTTTTATACGCGCAAACAAAGCTTCCTTCTCCTCTTCTTTCAGGATGGGAAGCTTTGCCGTATTTACACCACATATTTCAACTTTTCCCTGAGCCATAATAAGAATCCTCCTTACTGAACATAACATTTTGTCAAATAAATTAAGTACAATAAGATTTTTCTCATTATGGATTTGGATTATACGAACGTTTCGAAAATATAAAAATTATTGGGGCTTGACATCACTTTTCTAATCCCTGTCCCACTTCTCCGCCAGATTCTGTATCTGCGTCTCGAATTTGGCCAGTTCCTTATTCGCCAGGCCTTCATTCTTATATACGACTTCAAGCAGACGTTTTGCGGCCGCGACGAGCCTGTTGAACGCTGCCTCCGCCCTTGTCCTGGCCGGCTTCTCCACCGCTTTTTTCGGTTCCCTTACACCGATGGTAAGCACTTCACCCGTCGCCAGGTCCACGCTGCCTCCTGAATACGGTGCCAGCGCAGGACATCCGAACGTATCTGTAATCGTCCGGGCAAATTCATCCGTGACCTGGTCCTCGCCGTGTACGACAAATACATGGGACGGCACAGTCTCGAACCCTTTCATCCATGCCAGCAGGCCATTCATGTCCGCATGGCCGCTGATTCCTTTTAGCACCTCAATCCTTGCATTGACTTCCACCGGCTCGCCGAACAGCTTCACGCTCTCTGCTCCTTCTATGAGCTTTCTGCCGAGCGTTCCCACCGCCTGGTAGCCGACGAAGCATATGGTGCATTCCTTCCTCCAGAGGTTATGCTTCAGATGATGCCGGATCCTGCCGGCCTCGCACATCCCGGAAGCGGATAAGATGACTTTCGGCCTGTCGTCAAAGTTGATCATCTTCGACTCTTCGCTCGTAATCGTCGTCTTAAGCCCTCTGAACAAGAGCGGGTTCACTCCCTGATTCACAAGTGCCAGCGCCTCTTCATCGAAGCAGGACCATACGTTCTTGTTGAATACATTCGTGGCTTCGATTGCAAGAGGGCTGTCGACGTATACTTCAAAATCCGGAAATTCCGGCAGCAGCTTCTGCTCCTTGATCTCCCGGATAAAATATAGCAGCTCCTGCGTCCGTCCTACGGCAAACGAGGGCACCACGAGATTGCCGCCTCTTTCAAAGGTTTCACGCAGTATCCTCGTAAAATCACCTACATAATCCGGTACCTCATCACCATGCGTCCGGTTGCCGTATGTAGACTCTATCACGACATAATCCGCCTCTTTTACCTTCTGTGGGTCCTTGATTATCGGCTGGTTCAGATTGCCGATATCGCCGGAGAACACCACCTTCTTCTGCACGCCGTCTTCCGTAATCCACACTTCGACAGCCGCAGATCCCAGCAGATGCCCGACGTCCGTAAAGCGCACGTCGATTCCCTCGCATAGCGTAATCCTCTGGTTATAGTCACAGGGGGATAGAAGCTTCACAGCCGCCTCTGCATGTTCCATCGTATAGAGCGGCTCATACGGTTCGGCGCCGCTTCGCTTCGCCTTCCTGTTGCGCCATTCCGCCTCAAACACCTGGATGTGCGCGGAATCGCGCAGCATGATGTTGCACAGGTCGGCAGTTGCAAAGGTTGAAATTATGTCACCTTTGAACCCCTGCTTACAGAGCATCGGAATCTTTCCGGAATGGTCGATATGTGCATGGGTGAGCAAGACATAATCGATATCTCCGGAAGTTACCGGTATATCCTGATTTTCATACAGGTCCGGTCCCTGCTCCATGCCACAGTCGACGAGAATATTTTTTCCACAGGCTTCAATCAGGTGACAGCTTCCCGTAACTTCATGGTCGGCCCCAATAAAAGTAAGCTTCATATGCACAACCCCTTTTTTCTTTTATTGTATCACCTTTTTATGGACGTGGCTATGAATACTTTACCATTTCCCTCCGGAGCCTCTGCATAATCTTCTTCTCCAGCCTGGATATGTAGGACTGTGATATGCCGAGCATATCCGCCACCTCTTTCTGCGTCTTCTCTTCCCCGTCAGGAGTCCCAAGGCCGAAGCGCATCTGTATTATCGTCCGCTCCCTTCCGGAGAGCCTGCTGATTGCTTTCAGCAGAAGCTTCTGTTCCACCTCGTTTTCCAGGTCCTTATATATCGTATCTTCTTCTGTTCCCAGGATGTCTGAGAGAAGAAGTTCATTTCCATCCCAATCTACATTCAACGGTTCATCTATGGACACTTCCATCTTCGTCTTGTTATTCCTTCTCAGATACATCAGTATCTCATTTTCAATGCAACGTGACGCGTAAGTCGCAAGCTTTATATTCTTCTCAGGATTAAATGTATTGATTGCTTTTATCAGTCCTATCGTGCCGATTGAAATCAGATCTTCCACACCGACTCCTGTATTATCGAACTTCTTGGCTATGTACACTACCAGGCGGAGGTTGTGTTCAATGAGCACTTTTTTGGCCTGTTCGTCATATTCGGAACCGAGGTCACCTATCACGGCACTCTCTTCCTCCGCCTCAAGTGGCGCGGGAAGTATCTCAGAGCCCCCAATATAGTGTATATCCTTTTTATCCGGAAAAAGCAGTGTCCGAAAGTCTGGAATTACTTTTAGTTTGAATTGATGCGGTACTGCTACTTTGATAACCATAATCTGTTCCTCCTATAATATATCAGGATTTAATATCATCCTGTATGCTCCATCTGATGCCACATGGCCGTCGCAGATCCCGATGAGCGGACGCTCGATCCACTTCTCGTGCTTCTGGCACACGCACATCTTATCCAGCGTAATGACCGGCATGACCCCTGACTCTTTCCCGACGGAATGGTACGGTATGTACCGGATGCCGTCCGGCAGGGCAGCTTCTGTCAGCGCCTTCACGACGCTTTCATCCACGATGCTGACCGGTTTGCCTGTCACGGCATCTTTCAGGCTGTTGCCGGTGTCTATCACCGCTTCCACCCTGCACATCTTTTCATCCTTGTACAGGACCGCTTCACATCTGTACTCTTTCAGCCTTGAAAGGTAAGACAGAAAGTTCCAGATACCAAGCACTGCATAATAGCTCACCACCGCAAGGACAAAGAACAGGCTTCCGATCCTCATATACTGCCGGAGGTATTCAAATACGCCTCCGACGAGGATTCCGCTGATATAGAGCACGACATAAGCTTTCACGAATGTCCTGTCCCAGCTGATTTTCAATCCTGCCTTAAGCATTACAATATTGACAAGACCGTGGAACAGTATGAATTTTATAAACGCATATGGTATGGGAACTATCACGACAGCGCAGGTGAGCAATGCTCCGGCAGCCGCACCCAGGCAGATTCTTCCATATGTGGCAGAACATTTCAGGATTCTGCGGGTAATCTGCAGGAGTATGAAGTCCATCATGAAGTTCACCAGAAAAAATACGTCTATGTATAACTCATAATACACATTCCACCTCTTTCTCTTTTGATACTAAATCGATTTGGTACTCAAGCAAGATTTATTATACGAGGAAGGTCCAAAAGATTTTGTCAGATGATGGAATCCATTCTTATTTTCTTTCGACAGCCGTTCCAAACCACAACATATAGATTTTTGGAGACTGTTTTTTTCGGATTTGTGTTTTGACAAAGCACAATACTTTGTGTCTGTTTTTTGCGTAAAAGCGAGAATTTTATGGGAGAAATATGGGGATTAAGAGCGAATAGGGATAAGAATTGTGATATATTGTCGAATATAAGAAAGAACAATGTTGCTTTTATAACAAAAAAGGAGAACTTCGTATGTGAAGTCCTCCTTGGTTTCCTACTATTGATCTGCTCTCTATCGTTTAAAGAAATCAGGTATCTTGATGGATTGCTCTTTTACCTTGCTCGTCGGCGTTCTAGGCGTATCCAGAGAAGGGGTCGTCCCTCCTGCGGGCTTTCTTGGAGCGGCCGTCGTGCCGCCGCCTCTGGTCGGAGCCATGCCAAGATCCAGCTTCTGGGATGACGGCTTCGCCGCTGTGGCAGCCGCAGGCCTCTCATATGCCTGTGCACCCTGCTGCGGTACTGCTCCCCTCTGGGTCTCCAGTCTTGCCTTAAGCTTTGAAGCGCTGCCGCCTACGTTATGTAGACCTGTAGCTATGACTGTAATGGTAGCTTCGTCTGCCCTGGAATCGTCATACATGGCACCGAAGATAATATTGGCATCTTCCCCTGCCAGATCCTGCACATACTCTGCCGCGTCAGAAGCATCCATAAGCGTAATATCACCGGACACGTTGATGATGACATGGGACGCGCCTGCAATCGTCGTCTCAAGCAGCGGACTGGCAACAGCCTGCTTAACTGCCTCGAGCGCTTTGTCGTCGCCGCGGCCCTGTCCGATTCCGATATGGGCGATACCCTTGTCCGTCATGACCGTCTGTACATCGGCAAAGTCAAGGTTGATAAGTGAAGGTACGTTGATAAGATCGGTAATACCCTGAATACCCTGCTGTAATACTTCATCTGCTTTTTTGAGCGCCTCAGGCATGGTCGTGCGTCTGTCCACAACCTCCAGCAGCTTGTCGTTCGGGATGACGATCAGCGTATCTACGCTTTCCTTTAACTTCTCGATTCCGGAGAGTGCATTGTTCATCCGTGTCTTTGACTCGAAACGGAACGGCTTAGTGACGACACCGACCGTCAGAGCTCCCTGCTCCTTCGCTATACGCGCGACCACCGGCGTGGCACCCGTACCGGTACCGCCTCCCATGCCACACGTAACAAATACCATGTCGGCGCCTTTAAGCGCTGCCGATATCTCTTCTGAACTTTCCTCTGCCGCTTTTTCACCTACTTCCGGCTTCGCTCCCGCACCGAGCCCTTTCGTAATCTTGTCCCCTATCTGCATAAGCGTAGGTGCCTTACATAACTGGAGTGCCTGTTTATCTGTATTAATAGCAATAAATTCAACACCGGCAATCTGTTCGTCAATCATTCGGTTTACCGCGTTATTACCGCCTCCGCCGACTCCAACAACAATAATCTTTGCCGCTGCTTCTGATTCATTCGTCTTAATTTCTAGCAAGGGTTTTTCCTCCTTTATCCTATCCTTATTATATATTATACATCCCACAGAGCAAAACGCAAAAACGCATTTTCCTATATATAGTATATAATATAAGCTTTTGTATAAAATATCAATAGAATTTTATCTTATTTTATTGATTTTTACGCATTTTTCTTAATTTTCTTCCTGTATTTCTTCTGCGTTGAACGTGATTGTAGTATTTCCCTCCGAATAGTTTTCCAGGTGGAGTGTTCCTTCTTTCCCCTCCAGCTTCTCCATAATCGGCGGAATCTGTGCAATCTGTTCCGAAGAGACACTGCTGCCGAGTGAAATCCGTATCTTTCCTTTATATAGATATATCTTGTCGTCCTGACATACGATCTTGTCCGGGGACAGCTTATATTTTTTCACTTGCTGGGTCGTTACGAGCATCTCTTCAAAGATACCTTTATCCTTGCTCTCAATCATGCCGTACAGGCTGATATCACCGGTTTCTATCCCTTCGATGCATGGAAGCCCCTCGATAAAATCCGGGCCTTTATATACGATCATTCCTTCTTTGTCAAAATATGCGTATTCATTTCCCGCGTATATGTAACCTACGATCGGCTTTTCCTTCACTGTCACCTTCACGATCCATGGCGCTTTCATACTTACTTTCATATCATCCAGACACGGAAGCTGTTCCCCGTAGCCAAGTGCGTATTTTCCTAGTATGTACAACGTATTGATTGAAAACCTGTCATTCTGGACCGTATTGATGATCTCCTTATCCTTACAGTATTCGTTCCCCTCGACTTCTATCTTTTGTACATAGAAAAGAATCAGGACTGCGAGCACGATTATGGCAATGCCCATGACCAGAACCATAAACGCATAGACTTTATGGCTTTTTTTCTTCTTTTTCTTCGGCCTTGCCGCCTCATCCTCCTGATACTCATTTTTTCCCATCGTATACTCCTCCTAAGCTTTCTCCTTATCCTCTCTCATTCTATCAGAGATGACACGCTGAGCACAAGCCCCATTTCCAGCAGCAGAAATACGACCGAGGTGCCTCCGTAGCTGATGAACGGTAGGGTGATTCCCGTGTTCGGAATCGTGTTCGTCACGACCGCAATATTCAGGATGACCTGTATCATCATATGTCCCATAGCCCCGGCCGCTATCAGCGCCCCGAACAGGTCCTTCGCATGTGTGGCAATGACGAAAAAGCGCCAGATAAGTATGAGGAACAAGATTAGTATGAATCCCGCCCCAAACAGCCCCAGCTCTTCACAGACGATAGAGAATATCATGTCATTTTGGGCCTCGGGCACAAACCCAAGCTTCTGCACGCTCTCCCCGAGCCCTCTGCCGAACAGTCCACCTGAACCGATTGCATACAGGCCCTGCAGCGTCTGGTATCCTTTTTCAAACGCCTCGGGGTTCCGCCAGATCGCGAGCCTCTCCAGACGGTAGCTCTCAAGGGCCAGAAAGATGGTCATAAAGCCGGCTCCGAGCGCACCCATCAATATGAACTGGCTGTATTTCGGGCTTGCCACAAATACGAGAATCACACCTATCCCGAGAATGATAATGGCCGTGCTTAAGTTGCTGGCGCCTACGAGACCGACAATCGGGAGTATGAGGAGCATCACCTTTACCATCGTCCTCATCTTTCCCATGCTCTTGACATTTTTCGTTATGATATGTGCCAGGAACAGTATGACGGCCACCTTGGCAAATTCCGACGGCTGAAAAGAAAAAGGCCCCAAAGATAACCATCTTTTGGACCCGTTATACTCATCGCCGACAAATATTACCGCAACGGACAACAGAATCGCCGTGAAATATCCGAGCACAGCCACATGTTTCCACACATGATAATCCATATTGGCAACAAAAAACATTCCGGCAATCCCAAGCACTGTCGCAAATGCCTGTTTCTTCAGATAATAAAACGAATCATGAAATTTCACTTCTCCGTTATATGCACTGGTGCTGTATAATATCACCAGGCCGATAAGAACGAGCAGCAGCAGGGCTGCCAGCATCGTATAATCATACTTTTTCTTTTTGGACCGTGTCAAGCGATATGCACTCCTTATAAGGAATTTACAATTTCTTTGAACTTATCTCCACGTGTCTCATAATTTGGGAACATATCCCAGCTGGCGCAGGCCGGTGACAGAAGCACTGCTTCTCCGGGCCCGGCGATTTCTGCTGACATAAGCACCGCCTCTTCAAATGTATCTGCAAACGTATAATCATGAAAACCGCAGCTTTTTGCGTCTTCTGCTATCTTTTCCTTCGTGGCGCCCAGAAGGATCAGCCTCCTGACCTTCCCGCCAAAGCTTTCTATCCATTCCGTATACGAAGAATCTTTGTCATATCCTCCGCCAATCAGTATGGTAGGGCGGTTCATGGCTTGTATTCCCTTGATTGCCGCATCCGGATTCGTCCCTTTGGAATCATTGTAGTAAGCGACTCCGTCCTTCTCCGTCACGAACTCAATCCTGTGTTCCACTCCTTTGAATGCTTTGATGCTCTCCCGTATCCGGTCCATCGGGACACCGTATACGGCAGCCATAGCGACGGCGGCCATAACATTTTCATAGTTGTGGGTGCCGAGAAGCTGCAGCTCCTCCACATGGCAGATACGAATCTCTTCCGGATTCTTATAGACTATCATACCGTCATCAAGATAGATGCCTCTTTCTAGTTTACGCCGGCTGCTGAAATATAGAACCTGCGCCCTGACATTCTTTCCGAATTCCCGTGTCACATCGTCTTCATAGTTTAGAATGCACCAGTCATCTTCCGTCTGGTTCCTGGCTATATTCTTCTTCGCCTCAATGTATGCTTCCATCGTATGATGGCGGTTCAGATGATCCGGCGATATATTGAGCAGAGCACTCACTGCCGGCCGGAAGCTGACGATGCTCTCCAGCTGGAAGCTGCTCATCTCTGCCACGGCCACCGCATTGTCCGACATCTCTCCCGCCGCGACGGTATATGGATTGCCGATATTGCCTACGACATACACTTCTTCTCTATCATGCTTCATAATCTCGCCAAGCAGCGTCGTCGTCGTCGTCTTGCCGTTCGTGCCCGTGATGGCAAGCACGTCACCTCTTCCGAATGCATAGGCAAGCTCCACTTCTCCGATTATCCCTATCCCTTTGGCACGCATCTGTTCCACTACAGGAAGATTCGTCGGCACGCCCGGACTCAGTATGACAAGGTCAAGCGTATCCAGCAATTTTTCCGGAAAGCTCCCCAGTATAATCTGCACATCGCCGCTTAAGCCGATGCGGCCCGCAATCTCTTCCCGGTCAAGCTTTTCATTCCCGTCATACAGGATGACTTCTGCACCGTGTTCTGACAGCAGCCCCACAGCGCCGGTTCCGCTGAGTCCGGAACCGAATACGAGCACCTTCTTATCTGTAACTTCCATAATTTCCTCCTACATAGCCATCAGCGCAACGAGACAGAGAAGCGCTGTAATGATAGAAAATACTGCAACGACCTTCGTCTCCGACCAACCGCACAGTTCAAAATGGTGATGTATCGGGGCCATCTTGAAGATGCGCCTCCCCCCCGTCTTTTTGAAATAGGTCACCTGTATCATGACGGATAATATCTCCACCATGTATATAAATGCGACGATGATAAGAAAGATCGGCATCTGGAGCATATACGCCGTTGACGCCACAAACCCGCCGAGTGCAAGCGACCCCGTATCACCCATGAACACGCTGGCCGGATAGACATTAAATAGCAGGAAGCCGAGAAGCGCGCCTACGACAGCACACGTTATCGGCTCTATGCCACTCTTCGTGCCGATTGCCACCACGGTAAAGAACGTGGCTATCAGGACGGTTACGCTGGATGCCAGGCCGTCCAGCCCATCTGTGAAGTTGGCACCGTTGACCGTCCCGAGCACGGCCACGAACATGAGTGGTATCGCAAGCCAGCCGATGTCAAGATAATGTCCGCCTGAAAATGGTATGAGCATCGTGAGCGGTATATTTGTAAAACGCACGAGGTAAAACGCGAGGACAGCTGTCACCAGTATCTGCAGCGCAAATTTCTGCTTTGGATACAGGCCGTCGGAACGCTTCATCACGACCTTCAGATAATCATCCAGGAAACCGATGAGTCCAAATCCCAGGGTTACGAACAATATAGGTATGATCTTCGGGTAGTTCTTCAGATAGAACACCGAAGTAACTACAACGCTCACCAATATGATGACTCCGCCCATCGTCGGCGTGCCTGCTTTTTTCAGGTGAGACTTCACCCCGTCTTCCCGCTCCGTCTGACCCATCTTAAGTCTTCTTAAAATGGGAATAATCACCGGCCCCATCACTACGCTAAGCGCGAATGCAATCAATACCGGGAGAAAAACTCTATAATCCATAATCCACCTCTTCGCTTCTTTTGTTAATCACTAACCTTACATAGTATACTTCATTTTTTACTCTTTTTCAATGCCAAGATAGGGCAATATATTCTCAAAAATGTCCCGGATGACAGGAGCCGCTATCGTACCGCCATAATATACGCCCTGAGGATTATATATGACGCACATCCCCAGTACCTGCGGGTCATCTGCCGGCGCAAAACCGATAAAGGATGAGATATATTTGTTGGCGCTTCTCGGCAGCGTCTGGGAGGTGGCCGTCTTGCCACCGATGTGGTACCCCTCCACGTAGGCATTCTTACCAGAACCTTCGGAGACGACGCTCTCCAGCAGCATCTGCATCGTCTCGGAAGTCTCTTTTGATACGATATTCTTTTCTTTCTTATACTGGAACGTCTCTACTTCTTCGCCCTTCGCGTCCATCACTTTGACCCCGAAGTGCGGCGTAACTCTCGTCCCTCCGTTGACAAGGGAGCTGACGGTCGTAGCCATCTGCATCGGCGTTATCTGGAACGACTGTCCGAACGCCATCGTAGCCAGCTCCACCATACCTACGTTGCTCTTCTTGTGCATGATGGTCCCGGCTTCCCCCGGCAGATCCACCCCTGTCATGCCCATGAGCCCGAACTGGTTGAAATATTCATAGAACTTATCAACGCCAAGCCTCAGCCCGATGTCGATAAATACAGGGTTACAGGAATTCTGTATTCCCTGCACAAAAGTCTCCGACCCATGCCCCCCGACTTTATGGCACCGTATCTTCCTGTCTTCCACTACCCGGTAGCCGGGACAGCTGAAATTGTCGTCCAGAGATACGACGCCTTCCTCCAGGCAGGCAGAAGCTGTTATGATCTTGAATGTGGAGCCCGGTTCGTATGTGTCATTGATACAGCCGTTACGCCACATCTGGTTCAGCGCGTCCTGCTTTTCTTCCGGTGACATCGCGCCTGTATCTTCCTCCGTATTAAGCGTAAAGGGATCGTTCAGGTTGAATTCCGGCACGTTCACCATGGCGATGATCTCACCGTTCTGCGGGTTCATCAGGAGAATCGACACTTTGTCTGCCTGTTTTTCTTCCATGACCTTCTCCGCCATCTGCTGTGCATACATCTGTATATTATAGTCCAGGCTTACCTGGAGCGTGTTCCCGGCGACCGGTTCCATCCGGTCCTCCGCCACGCCTTCCAGTTCGACACCTCTGGCGTCTGTCGTCGTGAGTATCTTTCCGTTGATTCCTTTCAGATATTCTTCATATTTTACTTCCAGGCCGATGATTCCCTGGTTATCCCCTCCTGTGAACCCGAGCACTTTGGATGCCAGTTCATCATATGGATAATAGCGCTTAAAATCTTCATCTACTTTGACGCCTTCCAGCTCCAGCTCCCGTATCCGGTCTCCTGTCGCCTTATCTACGTTCGTCTTGATACGCTCCATGGAGGAGACCTTTTCTACCTTTTTACGCACGGTATCCTCGTCCATTTCAAGCTCAGCGCAAAGTGCCTTGATCACGCCTTCCGGATCCTTCATCTGGCTGTGTATGACCGATATGGTACACACGGTCTTGTTCGTCGCAAGCACGGTCCCGCCTGCATCCACAATCTCTCCCCTGGCCGCTTTGATATCCCTTTCCCGCTCGTGGAGCGATTCGGCTTTCTTCTGGTAATATTCTGCATCAAATACCATGAGATACACCAGCCTTCCCACGAGCCCCAGTATGATGACTGCGGCACAGATAAATACTACAAAGATCTTCTTTTTATTATAGGTCTTATTCTTCACAAAAAAACCTCACAGAAGTCGTTTTTATAACTTATTAACACTTCTGTGAGGTTATTCTACTTAATTTCTTCTATTCTGCTTCCGGTGCGGCCTTTGTGACGCCGAGATAAGGGAATATCTCTGCCATTATCTTGGATGCCATCTCGGTCGCATAAGAGCTGCTTGCCTGTGCTGCCACATTTGGTTCGTCAATCACGACATATACGACCACTTCAGGATTGTCCTGGGGCGCATATCCGATAAAGGAGACGAGATATTTGCCGTTTCCACGGGGCTGCTTCTCCGCGGTTCCGGTCTTGCCGCCTATGTCATAGCCTTCAACCGCTGCCGAACTGCCGGTACCTTCCTGCACGACGCCGAGCATATAGTCTTTGATAATCTCGCTTGTTTCTTTTGAAACGGTCCGCTTTACGAGCACCGGATCCTTGTGTTCTGTGACATTCCCGCTTTCATCCTGAATCTGCTTTACCACATGGGGCTTATAATAATCCCCCCCGTTGATGAGCGAACTGAATGCCGATGCCATCTGCGTCATGGTTACGTTGAAGTTCTGGCCGAATGCATTCGTAGCAAGGCTGGCCGGGTCCATATTATCAGGTTCATACAGCAGGCCGGCCTCTTCCCCCGGCAAGTCTACGCCTGTGGACGATCCGAATCCGAACAGCTCCTGATATTTGCAGAACTCGTCATTACCGAGCGCGGCACCTATCTGCATCAATGCCACGTTACATGAATTTTCAAGTGACTGCTTCAGCGACTGCGTCCCGTGCCCGTCACGGTTGCTGCAGTGTATGTCGTGGTCACCCACATGAAGCATCCCGCCGCAAGTATAGCTTTCGTTACCGGTCAGTACCCCGGTCTCCAGGCCGGCCGATATGGTGAACGGCTTATAGGTGGAACCCGGTTCATACGTGTCGCTTACGCAGAAGTTGTTCCAAAGTGCATTCAGCTTCTCAAGCTTCTCTTCATCCTCCATACCCTCTATAGCTTCCTCGGAATAGTATTTTGTCAGATCTCTTGGGTTGTTGAGATCGAAGTTCGGATAAGATGCTTCCGCGATTATCTCACCGTTCTGCGGGTTCATGACGATAACTGCCGTGTTCTTGCTGCCCTCTCCCTCAGAAGCTTCATTCTTATGCTTTTCGTTGAATTCCAGTATATGCTTTTCAACGATACTCTGAACCTGGAGGTCTATGGTAGACATGATGGTGCTCCCGTCCACCGCCTCTTTTACCGTGCGCTCCACACTGGATTCCTTGTCAAAATATCCATATTCCCTGCCGTCGGTCCCATTCAGGACAGAATTGTAAGATGCTTCTATCCCATTGCTTCCCACATTGCCGTCCACGGTAAATCCGACGACATCGCTGGCAAGTGTATTGTATGGATACTTTCTGACATAGTCCTCTTCCAGCCATATGCCTTTTACATCCGGATATTTCTTGTCATCTGCGTCTACCTTTTCAAATTCCTTGGCCTTTTCGTAATCAATACCTTTTTTCAGAATGTTATATCTGCTCCCCGGATTGTCTTTTATCAGCTTTCTGACGTCCTCTTCCTTTATATCGAAGCAGTCTTTCAGCACTTCTATCGTCGGTTCGATATAGTCCTTGTCGCTTGTCATCACCTTGGCATCCAGAATGACATTGTATACCCGTTCGCTGGTGGCTATCTTTGTACCGTTCCGGTCCACGATATCGCCCCGCTTGAACGGTATCGTACGGCTGTCGTACTGCTGCTGGTCCAGCACAACCTTCGTATACCTGTCCCCGCTGGCCGCATTGATGTATGTAATCCTCCCTACTAATACGCCAAAAGCTAGTACAATTGCTACGAAGAGCATTACTAGCTTTTTCTGCATCAGTTTGGAAAACTTCCTTTTAAATACATTTCTTGTCTGTTTTCCCATAATTCCACCTGTTTATTATTTTTTGTCTGATTGGGCTAGTATACCATCTTCCGGTATATCCTCATATTGTTTCACATAATCTGACGCGGGATTGTCATACTCTACAATCTGGTCTGAAGTGGCATATACCATTCCCAGTTCATTCTGCGCCTTGTCCCGAATCTCGTCCAGATTGACGGAATCCATTACAGCATTATACTTTGTATTATTCTCTTCTTTCATATCCGCCAGCTCTTCCTGCATCGCAGAGATTGCTTTTGAGCGGCTTGTAAGCCTGGACTGCAGCTGGACATAATTTACACATACTACAAGTGCAAGTATGGCCGCCACTGCCAGAAATATAACATATCCGGGGCTCATATGCAGCGCTTTCCTGCGGTTCTTGCGCACCTGCCTGCTTGTCTTCCTCGGTCTTTCAGGTTCTTTAGTACGCCGTTCCGGCTCGTATGCCGGTTTTGTCACCACATTGCCGTAGACATACATCTGACCGCGTGTTCTGTTTGATGTTCCATAGGCTGTCCTGCTTCTGGATGATGTATATCTTGCTGCCATGTTTTTCCCCTTTCTAAAATTATCGTCGTTCAAATATGCGGAGCTTGGCACTCTTCGCACGGCTGTTATATTCCAACTCATCCTCATCCGGAAGAATCGGTTTTCTAGTTAAAATACTCCCCTTTGATACTTTTCCACATACGCATATGGGAAAATCGCTTGGACAGGTGCATGGATTTTCATTTTTCTTAAATGAACTTTTTACTATCCTGTCCTCCAGTGAATGGAAGGTTATGATACACAGCCTTCCGCCTGGCTTTAACAAGTCAATCATATCATCCAGAGAATCCCGCAGAACTTCCAGCTCCCTGTTCAGTTCAATACGGATAGCCTGGAACGTCCTCTTGGAAGGATGCCCAGACTTTTTCTGGTATTTCATCGGAATGGCTTGTCTTATGATACTGGTCAGCTGGCCGGTAGTTTCGATGGGCCTCTCCGCGCGTGCGGCTACAATATGTTTGGCGATGTTCTTTGCAAACTTATCTTCCCCGTAGTCCCGTATCACGCGGTAGAGGTCCATCTCACCGTAGTCATTGACGATGTCCCTGGCTGTCATCTTCTGACGCGTATCCATCCTCATGTCCAGCGGCGCATCTTCGCGATAGGAGAATCCCCGCTCTGCCGTATCCAGCTGATAAGATGATACGCCCAGATCAAGTACGATCCCGTCGACTTTGTCAATGCCTAGCTGATGGAGCTGCGACTTCATATCACAATAGTTGCTCCTGACTATCGTGACCTTCTCCCCGAAGTCTTTTAAGCGGGCGCCTGCGGCAGTGATAGCCGCCGCGTCCTGGTCTATTCCTACAATACTCCCCTTGTTTCCTAAGCGTCTGCATATCTCGTATGCATGTCCACCTCCACCAAGCGTTCCGTCCACATATGTTCCGTCCGGCCTGATGTTCAACCCATTAATAGTTTCTTCAAGTAATACTGACTTGTGTTCGAATCCCATATCTTCTCCCTCTAGATACTGAATCCGCTCTCTTCCATATCAGAAGCAATATCCTCAATGTTGAGCTCCACTTCAGCATTCTTTTCATCCCATCTTGCCTTGTCCCATATCTCGGCACGCTTCCCCATGCCGATAAACACGACCTCTTTTTCAAGATGCGCGTAGGTCCTCAGTACAGAAGGGATTAAAGTTCTTCCTTGCTTGTCAAGGTCGCCGTCAGTTGCACTCCCCTGAAAGAAGTAGGCAAAAGCTCTGGCTTTTTTGTCTGTGGTCGTAGGTAAAGCGTTAAGTTTATCTTCGAAGGCGTTCCATTCATCTTCAGGATATACATATAAGCAGTTTTCCATACCTTTTGTTATGACGAAATTCTCCCCTAGATCGTCACGAAACTTGGCCGGAATGATTAATCTTCCCTTAGGGTCGATATTATGACTGTATTCTCCTTTCAACATAAGAACTCACCCTCTTTCAAGTGGTCTGCCACTTTTGCACCACTTTATACCACTTTTCACCACTTTCTACCACTTGAATACATTGTAAACCACTTTTTGGGCGATTTCAACCCTTTTTTAAGAAAATTTTGAAAGGGGTCAGACCCCTGTGGCCACAGGGGTCTGACCCCTTTCAAAATTCAGGCCATTGTCAGACTTCTTTTTCTTTTGTTTTCAAACACAAAAACAAGGCGCTGCAGTGCAGATGGACCAGCCATCTATTCTGCAGCGCCTTTGTAATCTTGAATCTTACCGGCTATTCTTCTGTATTTCCTGCCGCCTCGGTGAGGTTTGTGGAAAATTCCGTCAGCGCGGTATAATCGATTTCTACTGACTCTTTTGGTTTGTTAGACTTATATGTTCCGTAGGCAGAATATCCAACCCAGCCTACAAGAAGAAGCGCGGCCAGCCCTACGACACATTTGCGGGCTATGTTTGCGGCTTTCTCTTTTTTCACATTCTTTTTGCGGTTAGCTTTTTCTTGTTTATACCTGTCTACTTTTTCCTGGCTCATATTTTTCGCTCCTTCTATAGCTCAATAACTAAGAGTTATTCTACCATAGTTTCCGGCATTATACAACTACAATTACGCCTCCGTCTGAAGCGTACATACTGCTGATTCCAGCCGTATCCAAAATGATGACGTCCCGGAAATCTGCCTTTTCTAGCAGCATGTCTTTTACCTGTCTGGCACGGTCTGGACAGTTGCAGTGTGATATGGCAAGTATCTTCTTACCCGGCTCTTTCAGCCTCTTTGCAATCTCTTCTACCATTTTCACGAGCGCCTTCTTTATCCCTCTTGCCTGTCCAAGCTGGCAGATGGTCCCTTCTGCCGTGGCGCCCATCACCGGCTTTATGTTGAGAGCCGTGGCGACGATAGCCTTCAGGCCGGTAAGCCGTCCGTTTTTCCGCAATGTCTCAAGTGTCTCTAGCACAAAATACGTATCTTGCTCCGCTATATATTCTTCCACCGTATCCACTACGTCCTGAAATGCCATCCCTGCCTCCTCACACTCTGCTATCTTCAGTGCTATCAATGTCTCGCCGACAGAGGCCGAGCGGGAGTTGAACACATAGATATCTTTCTCCCCATATTCTTCACGGTACAGGTTCTTGCCGAGCAGGGCGCTGTTGTAGGAACCGCTCAGCTCCGAGGATAGCGTCACCGCATATACATGATCCGCTTCGCAGTGAAATCCCTCCATATATCTCTCCGGTGACGGACAGGAAGACTTGGGACATTCCGGCGAAGCTGCCACCAGTTTCAAAAATCTTTCCTGGTCAAAAGTCTCGTCATCAACAATCTGCTGTCCCGCCACTTCTATTTTCAGAGACGCCGTCTCAAAGCACCCGGACTTCTTCATCTCATCTGTAAGTTCTCCACAGCTGTCTACAATCACTTTATAACTCATATCTTTCCTCCCGGCATACCATATCTGTGTTTGTTTGGCATGTCATCTGTTGCTATAATATGTAGTTTTCAATACTACATTTGTAATCATAGCACATTTGTATTGGAAATAAAAGTATTTTTATTAAAGTTTTCCCAGGTGCCTTAGTCTTCAAACTTAATTTTCCTCGACACTCCGAGAGCAATTCCCATCTCGATTGTCAGAAACAGGATAGAAGTCCCTCCATAGCTGATGAACGGCAGCGTAATTCCGGTTGTTGGGATCAGGTTTATCACGACAGCCACATTCAGGATGACCTGAAGGGCGATATGTGCGAATATGCCTGTCACGATGAGAGAGCCGTATATGTCTGGCGCGTTCTGGGCGATGAAGAGCAGGCGATACAGAAGCATCCCGAACAGGACGAGTACCAGGATTGCCCCGAACACTCCCAGTTCCTCACATATAATAGAAAGAATCATATCATTCTGGACTTCCGGGATGATCATCTTCTGCGCACTGTTCCCCAGGCCTTTCCCGAAAAAGCCTCCCGAACCGATTGCATACAGCGCCTGCATGATCTGATAGCCGCCTTCTGCAGCATGATCCTCCGGCGCAAGCCATACGAGTATTCTTCTCATACGGAAGTTTTCACTCGTCACAAGTACCCTGCCCAGAATCTGCACCGCCACAAGTATCACGCCCATACCTGCCGTAAATAGCACGATAAACGGCGCCGTCTTCGGATGTACGACAAATACCATGATGCAGGTGATTCCCATTACGATGATAGCCGTGCTCAAGTTGTCCGTCAGGAATAAAACGCAGGCGGCGGAAAAAGCACCCCACGCAAGTATTTTCGCGATTCCCCCAAGCGTCTTAATCTCCTTGCCCATCTTGCAGATAAGCACAGGAATAAATAAGATGATTGCTATCTTCGCCACCTCTGCCGGCTGGAACTGCTGGTCGAATGGCAGCTGTATCCAGCGCTTGGCGCCATTTACCTCTTTTCCCAGAGGCGTCTTTACAAGCATCATCAAAAATACAGAGACTAAATACAACGGCTTGGCCCATTTTATATAAATATGATAATCAATCTTAGCCACCACGTATATGACTATGAGCCCCATCACGCAGAATATAAGCTGTCGTTTGAAATAATGCATACTGTCGCCATAAGTTACAAGCGCGCTGTATGAACTCGTGCTGTACAGCATTACAAGTCCAAAACAGATGAGAAATATAAGGACCGCAAGCATACTGTAATCAAAATACCGTGCCTTCGTCATTTTCCTTTTTCTTGTCTTCCGACTTCTCGCCATAATATCTACACTCCAATCTACCGTTCTTATTATAACGATATGAAAGAATAAAAACAACTGCATTTTCTGCCTGGCCGGGTATTCCCTCGCTATATGGAGTGCACAGGCTGCCTAAGGTTCCGGTATTCATGTCTGCATATCCCACACTTTTTGAAGTCCATCGCATTTCTCCAGATGGGGACACTCCCCCTGTACATAAGAGATTACCGGGCTTCTGTGTTCATACTGTCTGATGGCCTCCTTGAGCTTATCAAGCATCTGTGTCCGGTCCACGGGCAGACGTCCCCGGACACGGAACTGTATATAATCATGGAATCCATCGTATATGACCGGCTGTTCCCCTGCTGCCTTGATGAGCTCCAACAGCCTTCTTTCTTCCCGGAGGTTCTCAAGCTCATCCGCAGGCCGGAAAGTATTGTCCAGGATATGCTGGTACAGCGGCACTTCCTTATGATGGAACATGGAGAAGTTGACCACATGCCGAGGAGATGTGCTGTTCAAAAAGGCGGCAAGAGCCTCTGCATTTTCTGCTCCTCTGCCTGCGCCCGCCACCCCTGTCATAATATGTGCATCAAATATCATTCCTGCCATGCTTATTCTCTTGACAGCCTCATAGGCCTGACTCATATCATGGTCTTTCTCCATGTAAGCCAGTACATCATCCAGGCCGCTTTCGATACCGATATACAGATGACGGACTCCCTTTCGATGGAGCATCGCCAGCTCTTCATCCGATTTCATGAGAATGCTCGTTACCGTCGCGTCCATGTTGACAGCCTCGCATTGAGGGAAATAGCCCCGAATCATGTCGAGCACTTTTTCCAGATGTCCGGCCTTAAGTCCAAATGCGTTGCCATCCCCGAGAAATATTCTCCTCGGCCGCCCGTTCATATCTCGGACGCGTCTCAGCTCGGCTTCAACCTGCGAAAGCGGAATCTCTCTGTAGGCCAGATGCCGGAAAAGGTTGCAGAACTTGCACCTGCCATAAGAGCATCCTACCATTACCGGAAGCATGAACGATGCCCGCTCCATAGGTGCACGGCAAATCTGCCCTTCATATATCATAATCATCACTCCTGTCTTCTGTGGTAATGTTTCTGTCATCGTATAATTATACTATACTCCTTATATCCTGTACAGCGAAGTCAAATACCTCGCTGCGAGCTACAGGGCATATGACCCTCGTGTCAGCCGCCAAGGCTAGCGGGCCTGGCTTTGGCTCGTTGCCCAAGGGATTAAATCAGGGCTTCTGACAAGTATGGTTCTGATGTCTGCAATGAGGAAGATGAATTCAGATACATATTTCCTCATACGTGTGAGCATCATACTTTTGAAAGGAGTGTGCACGTATGAAAGAAAATAAATCTTCATTTACAACGGAACGTCCAATCGACTATATGGAGAGCAAAGACGCTTATGACGGTAAGATCAACGCTTCCAACTCCGAAAAATCAGTTGAACCACTTCCGGAGTCTGAACGTCCGAGAAAAGACGGACCAGGCGGCGAATAGCCGCAAAACCGGCTGCCCACCCAGGCAGCCGGTTACGTCTTTGTATCAGTCATTCTATTATTGTCTAACGGTAACGATCCGGAAGCATCTCTCTCAGCTTTTCCGTTTCCATCTCCGTCATCTCAGGCACTTGGGCAAGCGGAAACGGTATGCCCATCGTTTCATATTTTTCCAGACAGAGCTTCCTAAACGGCAGCAGCTCGATCTTCTCAACATTCGGATACGCTTCCAGGAAATCCACCAGCTTTATCATATGTTCTTTCGTGTCATTGATGCCAGGGACGACGACCCTGCGGATCCAAAGCGGTATGTTCTTCTTTTTTACCAGATCCAAGAACGCAATCACCTTCTGGATATCTGCCTTGCAGTAATATATGTAGTCTTCCGCAGTTAGGAACTTTACATCAGCCAGTACCAAATCCGTGTACTCTAATACGCGTTCGGCCTTCTGCAGATCTCCGACCCCGCTCGTATCCAGAGCCGTGTGTATCCCTTCTTCCTTGAGAATGCAAAACAGCTCTGTGACAAATTCCGGCTGCATGAGCGGCTCCCCGCCTGTCACCGTGACACCTCCATTTTTCAGATATGGCAGATAGCGGCGGATCTTCTCCGCCACCTGTTCCGCCGCGTACTCTATTCCGGCATCCGGCTCCCACGTATCCGGGTTATGGCAGTAGGCGCACCGCAGAGGGCAGCCCTGCATGAACACCACGAATCTGAGCCCCGGCCCGTCCACCGCCCCCATGGACTGGAAGGAGTGGATACGGCCGCTACATCGTCTCATGGAAAGTACGTGAAATCACTTCCTTCTGCTGTTCACGTGTCAGCTTGTTGAAGTTCACCGCATAGCCGGATACGCGGATAGTAAGGTTAGGATATTTGTCAGGATTATCGTATGCATCCATAAGCGTATCCCTGTTCAGCACATTTACATTCAAATGATGTGCCATCTGGCCAAAATATCCGTCCAGTATGGATGTCAGGTTATCAAGCCTTTCTTCCTCTGTCTTTCCAAGCGCCTGCGGGACAACAGAAAATGTATTGGAGATTCCATCCTTACAGTATTGATAAGAAAGCTTTGCGACAGAGTTAAGAGAAGCAAGCGCCCCGTTCTTCTCCCTTCCGTGCATCGGATTGGCACCCGGTGCGAAGGGCTCTCCCGCTTTCCGGCCGTCCGGTGTGGAACCAGTCTTCTTGCCGTACACGACATTGGAGGTTATCGTGAGTATGGAAAGGGTTGGTTCAGCGTCACGGTACAGCTTCTGTTTTTTCAGTTCTTCACAGAACAGTTTTACCTGTTCACAGGCAATGTCATCCACACGGTCGTCATCATTACCGAACGCCGGATACTCTCCTTTTATCTCAAAATCTATGATAAGACCCGTCTCCTCGTCGCGGATGCATCTCACCTTAGCATACTTGATGGCGGAAAGAGAATCTGCAAGCACGCTCATCCCTGCGATGCCAAATGCCATGAATCGGTGCACTTCTGTGTCGTGCAGTGCCATCTGCGTCTTTTCGTAGGCATATTTGTCATGCATATAATGGATGACATTCATCGTGTTGGCATACATCTTAACGAGCCATGGACGGTATACGTCCAGAAGTTCCATAACCTTGCCGTAATCCAGATATTCTCCGTCGTATGGTTCATGCGCCGGCCCTACCTGTATGTTCTGCTTTTCATCCCTGCCGCCGTTCAGCGACATGAGCAGCAGCTTGGCAAGATTGGCACGGGCTCCGAAGAACTGCATCTCCTTCCCGATTCTCATGGCAGACACACAGCAGGCAATTCCGTAATCGTCGCCAAACTGCGGACGCATCAGGTCATCATTTTCATATTGGATGGCATCCGTATCACAGGAAACCTTTGCGCAGTACTTCTTAAAATTATCCGGAAGGTCCTTCGACCACAATACCGTAAGGTTCGGCTCTGCCGATGGCTTCAGGTTGTAGAGCGTATGGAGCATGCGGAAGGAATTTTTCGTCACGAGCGTCCTGCCGTCCTCACCCATGCCGCCTACGGATTCCGTAATCCACATCGGGTCGCCGGCAAACAGTTCGTTATAGTCCGGCGTGCGCAGATGGCGTGCCATACGCAGCTTCATCACAAAGTCATCGATAATCTCCTGGGCTCCTTCTTCGCTCAGGATGCCTTTTGCAATATCCCGTTCAAAATAGATGTCAAGGAATGTCGAGGTGCGGCCAAGGCTCATGGCTGCTCCGTTCTGCTCTTTGATGGCGCCGAGATAGGCAAAGTACAGCCACTGTACCGCTTCCCTGGCGTCCGCCGCGGGCTTTGTAATATCATATCCGTACATGGCGGCCATGTCGCGCAGCTTGCCGAGGAAGTTAATCTGCTGGTACAGCTCTTCCTGCTGGCGTATATGGTCTACATCCATGACCTCCAGGCTCAGCCTGTCTTTGTCCGCCTGCTTCTGTCCAATCAGATAGTCAAGACCGTAGAGGGCGACACGGCGGTAATCGCCGATGATACGTCCGCGTCCGTAAGCATCAGGCAGACCCGTGATAAGGCCGCAATGTCTGGCTGCTTTCGTCTCCTTGTTGTAGACACGGAATACTCCGTCGTTGTGGGTCGTCCTATACTGGAATTCGTCTTCCACCTTCTGTGACAGCTCATAGCCATACGCCCGGCATGCGTCCCTTGTCATGCGCAGGCCGCCGAAGGGATTGACGCCCCTTTTTAGTGGACGGTCCGTCTGGAGCCCTACGATAATCTCCTGTTCCTTATCCAGATAACCCGGCTTGTAATTCAAAAGAGAAGTGACCGTCTGGGTATCGATGTCAAGCACGCCTCCGAACTCACGCTCAAGCCCAAGCAGATTCTCAAACTTATGCAGCAGCTTATCGGTACGTTCCGTCGCCGGCTTCAGGAAATCCCCATTACCTGTATAAGGGGTATAGTTCTTCTGGATGAAATCACGTACATTCATCTCTTCCTGCCATATCCCCGGATTAAAACCTTCCCACTGTGTAAACATATTCCATTCCTCCTGTTCTCTGTGTGTATGACACCATTCCCTGCGCTCTTTTCATTGGGGCCTGACCCCTTTCGAAAGGGGCCTGACCCCAACCGCTAAAAAAAGAGCAGCACCAGAAAAATGATGCTGCCCAGACGGTCGGCTTATTCCAAGACTTCATTCCCCTGTGGTAACCCACATTATCCGTCAGTAATGAAATCCTTTTTGTTTACTTTACGGGGTGAGTATAACATTAACCTGCCGCAAAAGTCAAGCGTATTTTCATAGGGGTCAGACCCCCTGCATATGCAGGGGTCTGACCCCTTCGACAATTCACGCTATTTTCTGACATCAAACTCTGGATTGAATGCATAGAAGTTCTTGCTGTCCAGGTTATCCTGTACGATGCGCAGGGATTCGCCGAATCGCTGGTAGTGTACGATTTCGCGCTCTCTCAGGAAGCGGATTGGCTCACATACTTCTGGGTCCTTTACGAGCCTTAGTATATTATCGTAAGTAGTTCGAGCTTTTTGTTCTGCCGCCATGTCTTCGTGAAGGTCCGTTATAGGATCGCCTTTAGACTGGAACTCGCACGCATTGAACGGTATTCCTGCAGCAGCCTGGGGCCACAGAGCAAGAGTATGGTCTACGTAATATTTGTCAAAGCCGGATTTTTCTATCTCCTCCGGTGTCAGGTCCTTTGTAAGCTGGTAGACGATAGAGCAAATCATCTCCATGTGAGCCAGCTCTTCTGTTCCGATATCTGTCAGGATGCCTGTCACTTCCTTATATGGCATTGTATACCTCTGTGAAAGGTACCTCATTGATGCCGAAAGCTCTCCGTCAGGGCCACCAAACTGTGACATGATTACCTGTGCAATCCTCGGATTCGTCTGTGTTATTTTTACCGGATGCTGCAGTCTTTTCTCATAATTCCACATATACTAACATCCTCCTTCCTGCCACGGCCATGGCTCGTTGATCCATTTCCACCTGTCTGCTTCCGTATCAGCAGTGTCAAGTGTCAATGGGCCGTAGTATCTGGCATATTCTTTCAATGCCTGGACTCTCTGCCTTTGAAATTCATTGAAGAATTCAAGTGCTTCTTCATTACAAGGATGCGTATCGAGAAACAACTTTACATCATCCACCGCAAAACTCACCGCGTTGATCCAATCCAATAGTTCATGTCTGCAAGGTTTGTTGTCTGTCATCTTGAACACCCTCCTATCCCCCGGAATGGTTTGTTCAGTTCTTCAAAAATCGTACCGCAATGTAATCCTTTTTCGACTTCGTACAAGGCACGCCACTGCTGCCACGGTACATAGGCCATCGCTATGGGCATACCGCTCAGCTCGTCATAAGCTGCCCTGTCATCACAGCAGGCCGGCTGCATCTTCGGCTGTACTTTCGTACGGCAGCCTTCCTCTCTCATGACAGGTGCTGTTCTTCCACAATTATTACGCCTTCCGTACTCCGGCGCATTATAACGGTAATTCGGCATGTGTCATACTCCTTCCATAATCATTTGCAATATTATAGTATGGGACTGACCGGAAAGTTGTGCACAAAAAAGCCGCTGACTACAGATGACTGTGCATCTGCAATCAGCGGCCTTGCTATCGGCTGCCTATTTTAAGAGCATATAAATAATCAATGCTGCCACGGCTACAATTGCAATTCCCAGTATAATCACCGGTACTTTGGAGACCTTATCATCCTCCAAGTCATAATAGTCATCCTCGACTTCCGGCTCCGGCCTTCTCTTCGGCCTCTTTCTCGGTCTCTCTTCCTCCACGGAAAGCAGTTCATCATATGCCTTTCGCATTTCTTTTTCCCGCTTATCCCGCACCTTCTTCGGCGGAATATTGGCATACTTCTGTAATTCCTCTTCCCCGCGCTGCTTCGTTCCTGGTAACTTGAACTTCTTTCTGCAGTTAAAGCATAACATGTAATCCGGGTCTTTCTGGCTCGGTTTTAACGGCTGGCCGCATTTTGGACATTTCATGGAAATCTGTCCCTCCTCGTTCGTTTCTATCTGTACTTCCACTGCGTATTATACTATATCACAGTGCAAATATCAAAACAATTTACATAGTTGTCCTGCTTCTCTACACTTCTGCAGAAAATCCAAGGTCATCCAAAGCTTCCATGGCGGTTTTTACACAGTGTTCGCATCCGTCCACCGTCACCGTCTTATCCTCCAGGCTCACCTTAAAATCAAGCCCTTCCTCTGTCAAAAGCCTGGTAATCCTCTCCACACATTTCTCACAGTGCATATCTGCCACTTTAATCACTGTCATCTGGCCCGTCCTCCTATTTCATCAATTTTTGAATCGTATCGCAAAGTTCGTCCACCACTTCCACTTTGCCCTCCTGTATATCATCAACCACACACGTATGGATGTGGTTCACGAGCAGCTTTTTGCTGAATGCATTCAACGCCGCCTGAATGGCGGATACCTGCGTCAGTATATCCACACAGTACCGGTCCTCCTCCAGCATCTTCTTGATTCCCCTTACCTGTCCCTCGACGCGGTTCAGCCTCGTCACCAGCTCTTTATATTCGCCGGCATCCCGGTGCTTCGTACGTTCCATACAGCAGCTCTTCTCTTCCATAGTCCCTCTCCTCTTCGTGTATTCTTCCTATAATTTCAGCCTGCGAAGCCTGAGTGCATTTCCCACAACGGTCACGGAGCTCAAGGACATGGCAAGACCCGCAAAGACAGGGTTCAGCAGCGTCCCGTTTATCGCGTACAGCGCACCGGCCGCCAGCGGAATGCCGCAGCTGTTATAGAAGAACGCCCAGAACAGGTTCTGCTTGATATTTCTTATGGTGGCGTTGCTCAGCCGGATGGCCTTATATACGTCATTCAAATCAGACTTCATAAGGACCATATCCCCCGAGTCGATGGCGATATCACTACCGCTTCCGATAGCCACTCCAACATCCGCCTGCACAAGGGCAGGAGCATCATTGATGCCATCTCCCACCATCATCACGCGGCGCCCTTCCTTCTGAAGCTTCTCCACCACATTTGCCTTATCCTGCGGCAGCACCTCTGCAACCACATGGTCTACTCCTACTTTACCCCCAATATACTCTGCCGTCAACCGGTTATCGCCAGTCAGCATATAGACCTGTATGCCCAGTTCCTTCATACGTGCCACAGCTTCCCGGCTTGTCTCCTTCACCGGATCCGCCACGCTGATGATTCCGGCCGGGGCAGATGCCTCTTCTGCACCATCTTCCGGTCTGCCTGGCTTCTGCACGACAAACATAGGGGTCTGCCCTTTCGCGGCAATTGCCTCCGCCTCCTTACCGTATGCGCCAAGCCCTATCCCAAGAGACTCGCACAGCTTCCTGTTGCCAATATAATATGTGTCACTCCCGATGACCGCTTCGATGCCCTGACCGGTGACGCTCTGGAACTCTTCCGCTTTCAGAAGCGGCAGTCCTCTCTTTTTAGCCTCTTCCACGATAGCACGCCCGAGCGGATGCTCCGAAGCCTGTTCGCAGGACGCCGCAATCTGCAGCACCAGCTCCTCATCGTTGTCATGGCTTATGATGTTCATGACCGCCGGCTTTCCTTCTGTAATCGTTCCTGTCTTGTCAAGCACGACTGCGTCGGCCTTGTGTGCAATCTCAAGCGCCTCGCCGCTCTTGATCAGGATGCCGTTGCCCGCGCCAAGCCCGGTCCCGACCATAATGGCAGTGGGGGTTGCAAGCCCGAGCGCACACGGGCACGCAATGACAAGCACCGATACGAATATGGTAAGCACGAAGGCAACGTCGTGCCCAAGCAGCGCCCACACGACCGCCGCCACAAACGCGATACACATGACGGCAGGGACAAAGTACCCCGCTACCGTATCCGCGAGCTTTGAGATCGGCGCTTTCCTTCCCTGGGCGTCCTCCATCATCTTTACAATCTTCGCAAGCGTCGTATCCGCACCGACACGGGTAACCTCAACGGTGACGGCACCCTGGTAATTGACACTGCCTCCGATGACCTCCGAACCCGCCTCCTTCTCAACCGGGATGCTTTCGCCCGTAAGCATGGATTCATCTATCGTCGTTCGCCCTTCGGTAATGGTTCCGTCAAGAGGCACTTTATCCCCCGGCCTGATGAGAATCAGCTCACCTTCCCTTACCTGATCCACCGGTACCTCTGTCTGTTCCCCATCCCTCAGCACACAGGCCGTGTCCGGGGCCAGCTCCATCAGCTTACGTATGGCATCCTTTGTCTTGTTCTTGCTCCGGCCCTCCATGTACTTTCCGACCATGACAAGCGTCACGACGATGGCGGCGGACTCATAATACAGGTTGTGGACCGCCGTGCCGTCTGTACGTATGAGAAATGTCATCACGAGACTGTACACATATGCACTTCCTGTACCTATCGCCACAAGCGAGTCCATATTCGGATGCCCCCTGAACAGGCTTTTAAAACCTACAAGATAGAATTTTCTTCCGTTAAACAAGATGACGGTCGTAAGAATGAGCTGTGCCAGCGCAAAATTGAATGGGCTGTGGTGCATATCCAGTACAGCCGGGAGCGGCATCGGAAACGGTACCATATGCCCCATGGAAATATAGAGAAGCGGAATGGCAAGTATAATATTGATGATGAGATGCGTCCTCGTCTTGTGAACCTCGTCTTCCATCACCGCTTCTTCTTCCTTCTTCTCTTCCTTGCTCTTATCGATGTGGAGCTCCGCACGGAACCCCGCCCTCTCCACTTTTCTGATAATCTCTTCGTCAGACAGTGCCTGTTCGTCAAAGGTTATCGTCATTATGCCGGTCGTCAGGTTCACGCTGCTCTCCGTAACACTTCCAAGCTTCCTCGTAACCCTCTCGACCGCGCTGGAGCAGGCCGCGCAGCTCATACCGCCTATATTAAACTGTTTTGTAATCATGTCAACGCCTCCATTCATACCCCTATTGGGTATTTAGATTATACCTCCATCCGGTATATTTGTCAACGGGGGGGACATGCAAAATGACAAAAAATATTAAATCAAAAGATGAGGGCCGGACCCCCGCTCTCATACACGGCAGTTCCAGCCCCTTTCTCTCACTACTGGCAGAGCGGATACTTGCTCGTAAGCCCTGCCACAATTTCTTTTGCTTTCTCTATATTATCTTCACTCTTTATCACAAGCACGATTGCTTCTGCAATCGTATCCATGTCCCCTTCCTTCATCCCTCTCGTTGTCACGGCCGGAGTGCCAAGCCTTACGCCGCTCGTCACAAACGGGGAACGCGGGTCATTCGGAATCGTGTTCTTGTTGCATGTGATGTGGGCCTCATCCAGGCGTCTCTCCAAATCCTTGCCCGTAACTTCTTCTTGGCTTAAGTCCACGAGCATGAGATGGTTGTCCGTGCCTCCGGACACGATCCTTACCCCTCTGTCCATAAGTCCCTTGCAGAGTGCCTGCGCATTATCGATAATCTGCTGCTGGTATGCTTTGAATTCCGGCTCCAGCGCCTCCTTGAAGCAGACTGCCTTACCTGCGATGACATGTTCCAGCGGTCCGCCCTGGGTTCCCGGGAATATCGCCTTGTCAAAGTTGAACTTGTCCGCCGCTTCCCTGTTGCACAGTATCATGCCGCCTCTTGGCCCGCGCAGCGTCTTATGGGTCGTCGTCGTCACTACATCGGCGTACGGTACCGGGCTCGGATGAAGTCCCGCAGCTACCAGCCCGGCTATATGGGCCATGTCCACCATAAGATATGCGCCTGCTTCATCTGCAATCTCCCGGAACCTTTTAAAGTCAATCGTCCTCGCATATGCGCTGGCGCCTGCGATGATAAGTTTTGGCCTCTCCTTTAGCGCAATCTCCCTTACATCGTCATAATCGATGACTCCGTCCGCGTTGACTCCGTAAGAGACGATATCAAAATACTTCCCGGAAAAGTTCACCGGTGACCCGTGGGTCAGATGTCCCCCGTGATCCAGGTTCATGCCAAGCACTTTATCACCCGGATCTACCATTGCAAAATATGCGGCAAGGTTAGCCTGTGCTCCGGAATGAGGCTGAACATTAGCATAGTCGCAGCCGAACAGCTTCTTCGCCCGCTCCCGCGCCAGGTTTTCCACGACATCCACGCATTGGCACCCGCCGTAATAACGTTTCCCCGGATAGCCTTCCGCATACTTGTTGGTGAGGGGGCTGCCCATAGCTGCCATCACAGCCTTGCTCACCCAGTTTTCAGAGGCAATCAATTCGATGTGAGAATTCTGCCGCTCCATCTCTGAATTGATCGCCTCAGCTATTTCACTGTCTGTTTTTTTAATCTCGTCAAATGCATACATGTTTGTACCTCCCAGGCAATTCTTGCATATTTACGTTACCTATCAGGTACATTATATCATTATTGCGTATTTGTTCCAAGGGTTACTTCTACACTGCTCTCTTTATACTCGCCGCCCTTGTCCGGAGTCTGTACGGTCAACGTAACCTTTTCTCCCGCTTTATAATACTGGAGCTGTTCTTTCAATGTATCCATGCTGTTGATTGACGTACCGTCAAGCTCCGTGATGATGCTGCCCTTGGCAAGCCCTGCCTTTTTGGCCCCGCCGCCGTCGATAACTTCTGATATATAGACGCCGGTCGGCATATTGTACATCTGTGCGCTCTCAGAATTGACATCCACGCCCTGGATTCCGAGATACCCCTGCTCGCCTTCCGCAACCTTTGTTCGTGTCTCTTTGTTCATCAGATTCTGTATGATGCTGCCTGCGTCAGATATCGGTATCGCGTAGCCCATGCCTTCTACCGTGTCGGTAGCCACTTTGATCGAGTTGATTCCGACAACCTCGCCATTGGCATTAAGAAGCGCGCCGCCGCTGTTGCCTGGGTTGATGGCAGCGTCCGTCTGAATCAGTTCACCGTCGTACGTGTCAAGCTCTCTGTTCGTGGCAGAGATGATACCCGTCGTGACAGACTGGCCGTAACCGAGGGCATTGCCAATCGCGATAGCCGGTTCCCCGACCTTCAGCTTGGTAGAATCACCGAGCGTGGCAACCGCGATAGCGTCCATCGTGGAACTCTTCACAGAATCCAGCGGCACCGCAATCACTGCCAGGTCTTTTGCCGCATCCGTACCTTTTACATTCGCTTCTACGCTCTCTTCATCGATAAAGGATACGGTAAGCGTATTGCTGCCTTCCACCACATGGTTATTTGTCACGATAAGAAGTTCGTCGTCATTCTGTCCTACGATGATGCCGGACCCTACGCTCTTGCTTTCCTGCTCCTGCACGCCGCCGAAGAAATTCTGCACCTGCTGTACGCTCATATTCGTGATGGAGACGACTGACGGCATGGCCTTTTCCGCTATATCCGCAATGTCCGAGTTTACCGTACTGTTTGTGGATGTGTTCAGCTTCGTGCTGCCCACGGTAGATGCCTGCTTTGCAGTCTTGCCGCTGCCGCCTGTTCCGAAGATTTTATTTCCGACGACATTGCCCGTCTGGAATACCACGCTTGCCACGAGGCCAAAGACAAGTGCAGAACATATAAGCTTCACCCACTTCGGCGTTGTCTTCTTCACCCGTTCCGGCTTATTGTCATAACCGCCTGGCGTTCCTCCTGCATGCTCCTGTTCCGGATTATAATAATTATATTGATTGTCCATATATAAGACTCCTTTCGTTTTATAAGTCAGATGAACAGTTGTTTCTAACTGTCTATGTATGTAGTGTACCGTGTAATTGTGTTCAATCTGTGATAAAACCATGAGAAAATCGTTAAATGTCAAAAAAGAAAGAGAAGGGCGTACATATCCGCTGCATCGCTTTCCGTCGAACGGAACACTCTGCAGCAATCCTATACGCCCTTCTCTGTTTTCAATCAAAGAACTGCCTGCCAGCTCTCTATTAAGCTTCTGATTTCTTCTTCCTCTCCCGAAAGCGACCCTTGCACCATCTCCTTCTTGCCGCCGCCTCTTCCGAAGAATCTGCCATTCAGCTCCTTGCACAGGGGACGGACATCTTCCGTCCTGCTGCCGATGACATAACGGTATCCATCGCCGCCCGTTCCCGCCAGCACGGCGCATACATGGGCCCCTTTGTCCAGAAGCAGATTCATAAGTTCCCTCGGACCGCTCCCGGCAAGCTCCGAGTCGAACACGACCACTCTACCGCCGTCCGCGCCAATCTCCGCTGCCTTATATGCAATCAGCTTCTGCTGGAGAGAAGCGAGCTTCCCTTTCTGCTGGATATGTTCCTCTTTCAGATGGCAGACCGCCACCGCGGCCTCGTCCTCCTTCGCGCACAGAAGCGCCGAGACCGCCTTGACATTGCTCTCCTTCTGCTGGTAGTCCTTCAGGGCGCGTATGCCACATAACATGTTGATCCGTTCCCCGCCTTTGTAATTGACCATATCTGTCAGCTTGATGAGGCCAATCTCCCCTGTCCTGTCCACATGGGGGGCACAGCATGCACACACGTCATAACCGGGCACGGTTACGATACGCACCTGCCCTTCTATCTCTATCTTGCTCCGGTAGTCCATGTTCTTCAGCTCTTCTTTTGACGGATATGCCACCTCAAGATCCAGGTCTCTGAACACGGCTTCATTGGCAAGCTCTTCAATCTCTTTGAGCTCCTCCTTCGTTATCGGCCCATTGAAGTCGATTGTACAATAGCCGCTCCCAAGGTGGAATCCTACGTTGTCATAGCCGAACTTCCTGTGGACAAGTCCTGAGATGATATGTTCGCCCGAATGCTGCTGCATCTTCTCGAACCGTTCCGCCCAGTCAATCCGTCCCTCCACTCTCGTCCCCGGTTCCAGCGGCCCATCAGCCATATGTCTTACAATGCCGCCCTTTTCGTGTGCATCTGTTACACGGACGGTGCCGAGCCATCCGGTATCGGCATACTGTCCGCCTCCTTCCGGAAAGAAGGCTGTCTCATTCAGAATAATCTCGTATCCGTCCCCGGACGGCTCACATGACAGCACTTCTGCTTCAAATTCCTGCATATGGCTGTCCTCATAGAACAACTTCCTTGTCATCACATCCACCTTCTCTTACATCCTCTCCGGAGCCTCGAATCCGAGCAGGCCGATGCACGCCTCCAGCACCTTCCTGGTCAGCATGAGCAGCCCGATATAGCTCCTTTTCCTGTCCACATCTTCTTGTGCCAGTATCTTCGTCTCATGGTAAAAACGGTTGAAGACATTAGCCAGGTCATAGATATAGGCACAAATCTTGTGAGGCGCAAGATCCTCGAATGCAGTCTGCACCACCTCATTATACTTGGCAGCCTCCAGCATAAGCGCCTTCTCGCTCTCTGAATGAGCCCCTTCCATCTTGATTCCTTCAAAGGAACCGCCGTTTTCCCTGTACTTGTTCAGTATCGACTTGATACGCACGATCGTGTACAGAATATACGGTCCGGTGTTGCCTTCAAAGGATGTGAACCTGTCCACGTCGAACACATAATCTTTGGACGCCTGGTTGGACAAGTCTCCATATTTGATTGCGGACATGCCGACAATCTGTGCTGTACGGGCCGCATTCTCCTCAGACACCGTACGGTTATCTGTTATCTTCTTGTACATCTCCTCCTCGATTTCAGCAATCAGGCTTTCCAGCCGCATCACTCCGCCCTCCCGCGTCTTGAAAGGCTTCCCGTCCTTCCCGTTCATCGTGCCAAATCCAAGGAAATAAAGCTTCGTCTCTTCTCTGACGATGCCTGCTTTCTTGGCGGCCCGGAACACCTGTTCAAAATGCAGCTCCTGCCGCTTGTCCACCACATATATGATCTCATCCGGATGATAGTCCTGTTCCCTCTGTACGAGCGTTGCAAGGTCGGTCGTGCCGTAAAGCGACGCCCCGTCCGACTTCTGTATCATGCACGGAGGCACTTCCTTCGTGTCCGTCTCTTCCTGCACGTCAATCACGAGAGCGCCGTCATCGACACGGGCATGCCCTTCTTCTTTCAGCCGCTTCAGCATATCAGGGATATATCTCTGCGCGTCCGCCTCCCCCTTCCAGAGGTCAAAGCTGACACCCAGGTTCTCGTAATTTTTCTTAAGATCCGCTACCGATACAGCCATGATATGGTTCCATACGGCCGTATACCCTCTGTGTCCGTTCTGAAGGAGGAACGTGGCATTGAGCGCCTGTTCGCGGTAGTCCTCCTCCTCTTTTGCCCTGCTGCTCGCTGCAGGATATATCTCTTCAAGCTCTGAGATGGTAAACGGCGCCTCCTCCGGATATTCGCCTTCATAGCTGTCGTCAAAGTAGGGAAGTTCCGGCTGTCGGCATCGAAGCTCGGTAATGATCAGACCCATCTGGTATCCCCAGTCACCGAGGTGGATATCTCCGAGCACTTTGTGTCCCATCGCTCTTGCGACGCGCTTCAGGCTCTCTCCGATGATTGCAGAGCGCAAGTGCCCTACATGAAGCGGCTTGGCCACGTTCGGCCCGCCATAATCGACGATAATCATCTTCGGCTCCGCGGCCTTTGTAAGGCCGAGCGCCTCGTCGTCGTTCATCTCGTTCAGGTAATCAGCGGCAAACGACTCCTTCAGCCGGATGTTGATGAATCCCGGCTTCACAGCTTCTGCCTCCTTGATACATGAATCCGCAGAAAGATTTGCAGCCACGGCTTGTGCGATCGCTATCGGCGCCTTCCGGTATGCCTTTGCTCCTGCCATCGCGCCGTTGCACTGGTATTCACACAGGTCGGGACGGTTGGACAGCGTCACCTTGGCATAGGACTTGTCATACCCTGCTTTCTCGAACGCCGCTTCCATCTCTTTCTCTATGAGACTGATAATTTTTTCCATTTTGCCTCCTCCTTGCATATATGGCTTCTATATAAGAAAAACTTGAATATAACGTATTTTACCTAGTTATTCTATCACAAGGTAAGTTTGGCAACAACTATATTTTAAATCTGCTGTTGCAAAACCTTCCACGGCATGGTATTATATTAATAACAATTACTATTATTATATCAGAGGAGGTCATCATATGAACAAAAATGTATTCCGCAACTTATCCTACGGCGTCTATATCATCTCTACACTGGACGGCAGCCGCAGCACTGGCTGTGTCGCCAACAGCATCATGCAGATTACATCGGAGCCTGCTACCATCGCTCTCAGCATGAACCATGACAACTTTACCAACTCCTGCATCGCAAAAAGCGGCAGGTTTGCAATATCCATATTGTCGGAGTCATCTGCCTCTTCCCTCATCGGACAATTCGGCTTCCAAACCGGCAAAGACGTGGACAAATTTGAAGGCGTCAGCCATACCATGAAGGAAGGGCTCCCTGTCATCGACGATTCCTGCGGTTATATCGTCTGTAACGTCATAGACACGATGGAGACTTCCACTCACACCGTATTCCTCGGTGAAGTTGTGGATGGAGATATCCTGGAAGACTCCCCGGCTATGACATATGCATACTATCACAATGTCGTCAAAGGAAAGAGTCCGAAGAACGCTCCTACTTATCTGCCGGATGAGACAGAAGGAGCAGACAGCTCTGCCGCAAAATGGGTATGCAGCGTATGTGGTTATGTGTACGACCAGGAGACGCCGTTTGAAGACCTTCCCGATTCCTATAAATGTCCTGTCTGCGGCCAGGGAAAGGATAAGTTCCGCAGGCAGTGACAAATGATTGAAAAGAGAGGTATACAACTGTGATAAAGCTAGGTTCCCACGTCAGCATGAGCGGTAAGGATATGCTGCTTGGCTCGGCAAAAGAGGCGGCGTCCTACGGTGCCGATACCTTCATGGTATTTACCGGGGCACCCCAGAATACGAAAAGAAAAGACATAAGCGAACTGAATATAGACTCCGCGTGGGAATATATGGACAGCCATGATATAAGCGAAATCATCATCCATGCGCCTTATATTATCAATCTGGGGAATTCGGTAAATCAAAAGACATATGAACTGGCCGTAGAATTTCTCCGGATGGATCTGCAGCGCAGCGCCGCCTGCCAGAGCCAGACGCTCGTCCTCCATCCCGGCGCACACGTTGGCGAAGGGGCAGACAAAGGTATCGCCCAGATCATAAAGGGGCTTAACGAGATTCTGACAAGAGACACGTCCGTCCATATCGCGCTGGAGACGATGGCCGGAAAAGGTTCTGAAATCGGCCGTACGTTCGAAGAGCTCGCACGTATCTACGACGGTGTCGTCTTTAATGACAAGCTGAGAGTATGTTTTGATACATGCCATACGCATGACAGCGGTTATGATATCGTCCACGATTTTGACGGTGTCATGGAGCATTTTGACAAGGTAATCGGCAAAGACCAGATTGCGGTATTCCACATCAATGACAGCCGCAATCCGAGGGGGGCCGGCAAAGACAGGCATACCAACATCGGCAGCGGCGAGATAGGTTTCGATGCTCTCTCCTACATCGTACACCATCCTGATTTCCGGGAAATCCCGAAAATACTCGAGACACCCTATATCCCATCGGTCGATCATCCCAAGAAGGCCTATCCACCTTACAAGCACGAGATAACGATGCTCAGAAGTGGTCTGTTCAACCCCCGTCTTGCGGATACTGTACTGGAAGAATACGAAGCGGACAGCATCCGATAACTTTTTATACTGGCTATCCTACGATCCCGGCAGAAGCATGATATCTCTGCCGGGACTTTTTGCACGATTTTCGCGCCAATCTTGCTCAATCACTTGACAACTTCTCCCTTTTGTATTATTGTATTACATAGATAATACAATAATAATTATCCTTTCAGAAACGAGGTGATTACATGCCATGGGATTTAGATAATGAACGGCCCATCTATCTGCAGCTTATGGAGAAGATACAGCAGGATATCATAGCAGGTATATATAAGCCCGGCGACAAGCTTCCATCTGTGCGTGACCTTGCGCTGGACGCTGCCGTGAACCCTAACACGATGCAGAAGGCGCTGTCCGAGCTCGAGCGCAGCGGCCTGGTATACTCTCAGCGGACAAGCGGACGCTTTATAACGGAGGATGAAAAGATGTTGAAACAGATGAAGACGGAACTTGCTTCAGAACACATCAAAGACTTTTTTGAAAAAATGAAACAGCTCGGCTTTCAGGAGGAGGAAACCCTTCTGTTAATCCAGGAAGCGATAAAGGAGGAACACTAATATGAATCCAATTTTGGAATGCCAGGGTCTTTCCAAAAGGTATGGCAGCAGCTTCTATGCCCTGAACAACCTGAGCCTTTCTATCGGGAGGGGACAGATTGTGGGGCTGCTTGGACCTAACGGAAGCGGAAAGACTACGTTCATCAAACTGATAAATGATATTCTCGTACCTACTTCCGGCAAGATATTGATTGACGGCAAGGAACCCGGCGTAGAGACTAAAAAAATCGTGTCTTATCTTCCGGACCGCATCCATCTCGATGACTCCATGAAGATAAAAGACATGATTGTATATTTTTCTGATTTTTACAGTAATTTTGTGACGGACAGGGCTTATAAGATGCTTACGGACCTGGAGATAGACGTGAACAAACGTCTGAAGACATTTTCAAAGGGTACGAAGGAAAAAGTCCAGCTTGTGCTCACCATGAGCCGGGACGCGCAGCTCTATGTCCTGGATGAGCCGATCGGCGGCGTGGATCCGGCCGCAAGGGATTATATATTGCAGACGATACTTGGCAACTATAACGAAAACGCCACTGTTATCATATCCACCCACCTGATCCATGATATTGAAAATATACTCGACCGTGTCATATTCATCCGCCAGGGCCAGCTCGCTCTCAATGCTGCTGTAGATGAGATACGCTCAGACCACGGCAAATCCGTAGACGCACTGTTCAGGGAGGTGTTCAGATGTTAGGCAAACTGATTAAATATGACATGAAAGCATTGAACCGGTTCTTAGTTATCATACACGGTTTTCTCATACTGTCTGCCCTGGCCGGAAGATTCTTTCTTACAAGCCGGATACAGTTTACAGAAGTCAACGACACGACCACGCTCATGCTTTCACTCACCTTTATGCTTTATTTTCTCATAGTGTCCGGTGTCGTGTTTGGAACGCAGATGATAGTAGCGGTAAAGTTCTATAAGAACCTGTTCTCAAGTGAAGGCTATCTGACCCGGACGCTTCCGGTGACACCGGGCCAGCAACTGCTCTCAAAGACGATAGCTGCAACTGTCTGGTGCATTATCGACATCCTGCTCATCATACTGTCCATGTGGATAGTCATCATGACACCGTCCGTTGCGGGTGCGTACAGCTCAAACAAGGCAGAAGTCCTCAACCAGCTCGGAATCACAGGCGATACGACTCCCGCGCTGCTCATAGCCGTAATCATCCTGCTTGTAATCATCGGTGCGGTCAGCAGTGTCATCATGATATATGCCTCCATCGCCATGGGGCAGCTGTTTTCTAATCACCGCATCCTCGGGGCCGTAGTCTCCTACTTCATCATCACGACAGTCGTATCCATCTTCAGCCTGCTCGTCATGACGGTTACCGGCTTCTTCTCCGATTATATGCCGATTGCCTCGCAGAATGGAACCTTAGACTTCAACTTTGCAGAATATATGATATATCTCTGTAAGATTACGGCCGCACTCTCCATCGTTACGTCTGTCATCCTCTACCTCTTTACGTACTATATTCTGAGGAAGAAGACAAATCTTCAGTAAGAGCCAAAGCATTGCTTGCAAAACAGCCGGGCCCTGCCATATGTAACAGCAGGAACCGGCTGAATTTTTATCTGATATAGACTAGAACACCACCTGAATCAGGAACATATACAGTATGGTTCCCGCCCCGATACTGAGCAGATTGTTGCGTTTCCACACGTGAAGCCCTGCCGTCACGATGACCGCCAGCGCTTCCGGCACGCCATGGGGGCTCTCCAGCACAGGCGTCGCTTTCAGGCAGTACACGACAAGCATCCCGATTACGGCAGGCGTAAGCACCTTCCCGAGATACTGTACGACACGGGGAATCTCCTTTCCTTTCGGAAACACGAGAAAAGGGACGACACGGGTCGCGAAGGTCGTACCGGCCACTGCAAGTATTATGAGAAATGACATGGCTGCACTTATAGGCATTGTATCTCCTCCCTTCTCTCCAGCCTCGTACGCAGCATAAACAGTACGAGGACGATGAGCAGCATGGAAGGAAGCACGAACTTATCCGTGCCGAATATCTGAAGGCAGAGGAATGCAGCAGCGATTCCGATTACCGCAGGCGTCCTGTTCTTCCTGTCCATCCACTGTTCTACGAATATGACGACAAACAAAGCGGTCATGGCAAAGTCAATCCCATCCGAATTGAAAGGGAGCAGGCTGCCGGCCAGTCCGCCGATAGCAGAGCCGATAATCCAGTACGACTGGTCCATCAGGGATATGGCAAAGAGGAACTTCTCCTCTTCTACCCCATCCGGCACTTTTGTCGTACATAAAAGGGAATACGTCTCATCGGTCAGACCGAAAATCATATACCAGCGTTTTCTGCCCATATTATTGAACTTCTCCAGAAGAGAGATGCCATAGAAGATATGGCGTATGTTCACCATCAGCGTCATAAATATAACCTGGAGGAACGAGATTCCAGGCACAAAAAAGTTTACTGCCAGGTATTGTCCCGACCCCGCATATACGAGCAGGCTCATCAGCACCGCCCATAAAAAAGAATAGCCTTTCTCCGCATACATGACTCCGAATGCGATGCCGATAAAGATATAGCCCGTCATTACCGGAATCGTGTATGGAAATGCCTTTTTAAATGCCTCTTTATATCCCGACATCTTCTCCCAACCCATCCTTTGTATTTTTAAAAAGTCAGACCTCTTAAGATGCAGAGGTCTGACTTAATATACTTTATTCATTACTGCTTGTCCCAGTGGAATCTTCGTATGCATTCTTCAAATCTGCCAAAGCTTCCCTGAGCAACGCGTCAGATTCGACGGCACTGTGATACTGTGACGTAGTGTCCGCCAGCAGCTTGTCCACATCATCCTGGCCGGCCACTTCTTCCACGGAACTTTTCAGTTCTTCGTCCTCCACGGTCTGGCTCACATGATATTTGCCGCTCTCTTTGTTCTTTTCTACATACAGCGTACCCAATCCAGGAACCCCTGTGTAGATATCTTTTATCTTCATATCATATTTGACAAAAGCCACATATGAATCTTTGTATTTTCCCAATTTCGTATAGACCTGTACGTTGTCATAGGACTCGACAAAATCCGAATTCTCTGCCAGACGCGCGTAGTAAGACTTTACCACGTCTGTCACCTCCGGGTACTCTTCCAGCATCAGCGGATTCGTCTCCATGCTGTCATATCCTTTGTTTTCCGCCTTGACGTCCTGGGAATTTGTCTTTTGTGCTTTCTGGACCTTCTCTTCCGTAAGATTGAATCCGACTACGCCCAGCGCCAGTACGAGCAGCATGACGGCTATGATTATATTAGCCCTTCTATACTTCTTCAGCCGGCCGGAGCAGTCTTTCCATCTTGCTTTCATAAGACTCCCTCCATTGTAAGCACTTTTTTAAGTACACACCCGGGCGGATTCGAACCGCCGCTCCCGCCTCCGGAGGGCGGTGCTCTATCCCCTGAGCTACGGGTGCATAATTTGTCCTATATGAAATTGCCTTTGTAATATTATCACATTTCTTAAGTAATGTAAAGAAGATATCTTCGACAAAATAAAAGTTTATATGTACTCCATCTTCTCAAAGTACCGCATCAGTATATCCGTGCAGTTCTCTAAACCCAGATCGGATGTGTTCAGTATCATATGGTAATTGTTGACGTCCCCCCATGCCTTGCCTGTATGTTCATGATAGTAAAGGGCACGCTCTTCGTCTGTCCTCTCCACCTTCTCATCGGCTTCCTCATAGGAGATGCCGTCCTTCTCCATAATCCTCCGTACCCGGTCCTCTTTGTCCGCGCATACATAGATATTGAATACATTCTTCCTGTCCTTCAATATCTCCGAGGCACAGCGTCCAAGGATGATGCATGGCTTCTGTGCCAGCTCCTTTATCACTTCCACTTCAGATTCATAGATATTCTTATACAGCTCCTGTTCCACGTTGACCTTGTCATATACAGGTATCTCAAGCCTCTTTGACAGTTCCTGCGCGATGATGCTTGCCCCTGTACCGTAACGCCGGCTCATAGTAATTACCAGTTTCATACCGATTCCTCCTTAGCAGTGCAGATTGTGAACAGTTCTATTATAGCACTTTGCCGGCAAAAAAGGTATCCTTTTTTATCTGCCTAATACTTAAGCCCCTCCAGGTCCTCCCCGGGATATACGATTTTCTGTACATATTCCTCTCTGATTTCCCATATGTTGCCGCATACATTGAAGATTGTCCAGCTGTCGATCTCAAAGACGCGCTGCCAGCTGTCTTTGATGCGCCGCTCTTCCTCGGGATACATGCCTTTATACCGTCCCTCGAAGAATTCAAACCCGCTGGAGATGCCAATCCCCTTCAGATGTTCCTTATAGGCCGCCCTGTCACGGGCGTCTTTCGGCAGATAGATCCGGTTCAGCACATAGTCCCACTTTGCCTCGTCAAAATATATCACCTTATCCTTCGGCACTTCCAGCACATATACGACCGTCCCGTCAATCGGCTTCAGGCAGTTCTGTGCACTGATCGAACACCAGATTGGAGCTTTTACGTCCTCTGGCTTTGGCACCCTCTTTGCCGCTGTTTCCGTAAACCAGTCGTAGCTTTCCAAAAACAGCGGTGCGATATCTCCGAAGTGCATCTCCACATATATTCTCTGATTGATGATGCGGCCCTGCTTCTTTAACGGCAGCAGCGTCTTATCATTCTGTCTCGTATACAACCTGACTGTATCCTGTCCCATTCCACCACCCTCCTTAGTATCATTCTAACACCCGGCGCTCGTGATGGAAAGGGACATCTTTATTACTCCTGTAGTTTTTTCAGCTTCCGGTCGTAATAATATGCATTATCCGACAGCACATCCTCTTCTTCTACCTGGGTCGCGTTAATATCCGCCACCATCGCTGCCAGCTCCTTCTTGCCAGGCGCTTCGCTCTCCGGTATGATTATCACTTCATGGACGCTGCTCGGGAGCACGTAATAGTTCTCTTTGAGACAGCATCCGATGTACGCAAGCAAGCCGTCATACAAGACCGCGGCCGCTCCGAAGCTCCTTATGGAATTGCTCAGAACATACATGACATCCCTTCCCGGCTCCTCTTTGTTTCCCGTCAGCTCTGCTATCACTTCTTTCATCGTCCTGAACTCGTAGGGAAGGAGCCGTTCTGTATTGCGGCATGCCTGGCGGTATATCTCCTCTTCGGTTACGTTCCACAGCTTCAGATGCTCATTCTTGACCATCATCGCAGCCGTGCCATAGGCATTTACCTCAAACAGGACATAAAACACGGCGGCCATGTCCAGGTACGGCACATATGGGGTATCCGTCAGCATATTTTCATTCTTTTCCTTGTTGACGAGGTGATATACGATTCTCTCTTTTACCTTCGTATAAGCTGATATATTATCCTTATCCCACGAACGGCTGAAGCTTATCTCCTCGTACAGCCTCAATATATCCCCGGCGGCATCCTCAACCGTGCCTCCTGACAGAAACTGCTCATAGTATTCTTCCAGATATATGGCAGGCGATATATTGACCCCTTGCTTCGTCAGCCTTATCCCTTTCCTCTCCCTTCCATTATTCTTGATCGCCGTGTGGATACATACGGCAATGTCGTCATCGGTTCCCTCGTTCACTTTTCTTTCTACGGCCTGCACAAACTGATCGTAAGTCATATTACTCCTTTCTTCGTGCAGCAGTATCTTATTGGCTCTTTTTCTGAATATCCGGCAGAAGCTGCCAGGACACGGCCATATCTGTCAATCTGGCCGTTATGCATATCGATGTCATCTGGACAGGCTGTATGATACAGCCCTGAAATATTATGGTATAACAATTATAAAAAAGCCCTGCAGAAATTGCAAGGCTTTTCTTGTCATTATTATTATAAACTTGTCATGCCGTCCGGCAGTGCCGCAGTCGGAACATGACTATACCCGTGACAGGTATTCTCCTGTACGTGTATCGATTTTCAGCTTGTCTCCCTGTTCCACGAACAGAGGTACCATAACCTGAGCCCCGGTCTCGACGATAGCCGGTTTCGTAGCCCCCTGGGCAGTGTCGCCTTTGAATCCGGGCTCTGTCTCAATAATGTCAAGTTCAACCGTTATCGGCGGCTCTATGGAAAACACGTTCCCCTGATAAGAGATAACTTTTACGTTCTCATTCTCTTTTACGAACTTCAGAGAGTCTCCGACCGTATCTGCATTGACTGCAATCTGGTCGTATGACTCCACATCCATGAAATAGAATAAATCGCTGTCTGAATAAAGGTACTGCATCTCTTTCCTGTCGATGTGCGCCTGTTCAAACTTTTCTGTCGGACGGAATGTCTTCTCGACAACACCGCCGTTGATGATATTTTTCATCTTTGTACGGACGAAGGCAGCTCCTTTTCCTGGCTTTACATGCTGAAACTCCAGAATCTGGTAGATATTCCCCTCGATCTCTACGGTCAAGCCGTTCTTAAAATCACCTGCTGATACCATGAATAATCCTCCTTAAAAGGTGCGACAACGGCACCTGACGTTCTTTCTCACTTTTCTAATTCTATAATATATTCTGCCTTTTTTCAACCTTTTTTTACCTGTCGAGGCTCTTCTTGTAAAAGTGCAGCACTATTTTCTCCAGATAACGCTTCAGTACAATCTGAATCTCCTCTTTCGGGTGTATCGGCTTCACGAGTATATTCGGAATACCCGCCCTCTTAGCTCCCCATACATCGGTGAAAAGCTGGTCGCCGATAAAGACCGTATTATCCGTCCCAGTCCCCATAATCTCCATGGCTTTCACATAGTTCTTCGTGGATGGCTTATGGGCATTATACACATAGTCCACCTGGATATTCTTATTGAACATCCTGACCCTAGGTTCCTGGTTGTTCGAGATGAGGCAGCAGCCGAAGCCTATCCGCTTAAGCCTCGCGAACAGTTCTTCCGCCCGCCTATCCGCCGGCGCGCCATGGGGCACCAGCGTATTATCGATGTCAAAGATAAGTCCCCTGACACCTTCGCTGTACAGTTTTTCAAAATCTATGACATAGGTAGATGCCACGTATCTGTCCGGAAAAAATCTATCAAACATTATTTATCTTCCATTTCTGTAACGCGCTGCACAAGCTCTTCACATATCTGAAGCACGTTCTTATTGTCTGTATTGATTACGATGTCCGCAGCCGCCTCATATTTTTCACGGCGCTGCTCCATCAGCTCTGATATCCCTTCCACGTTCTTGCGCCCGTTCAGCACCGGCCTGTCGTCGCTGTCTTTCACACGCTCGTATATCGTCTCGGGGCTGGCCGTCAATAGTACGACCCTGCCGTTTTTCTTCATCTCGTCTACATTGCGCTCTCTGAGAGCGGCTCCGCCACCGCAGGAGATTACGGTATTCTTTCTCGACTGCATCTCTATCAGCAGATTGGTCTCCAGATTTCGGAAGTATTCTTCCCCGTATGTAGCGAATATGTCCGGAATGCTCATCTCCTCCCTGTCTGCAATCACCTGATCCATCTCTATGATTTCCATCGCAAACATCGTACTCAGATAATCGGAAACCGTCGTCTTGCCGGCTCCCATGAATCCGATGAGCACGATATTGTAATCAAACAGCTTCCTCGCCTGGATTCTCTTGCTGTTCTTGAGTATGCAGCGGAATACATCATATATCTCGTCTTTATACTTGCTGCCAGCCAGCTTTTCTTCCAGACGCTGCTTCTGCTTCGCTTCCTGCTGAGGCTGCAGGATAGGCATTCCATACTTTTCTTTGTATGCCATAATCTTCTCTATGACCGCGTTCCGCTCCACCAGGGCGTCAATAAGCTTATCATCACACAATGCCAGCTGCTCTCTGTACATCTCTAAATCATTCATATTTTTCTTTCTCTCCTGTTTTATACTGATCCGTTTTCACACCGGTATATTATATCAACTTTCCCGATACTGCGCAACAATTATACTTTATTTTTTCAGGCTGTAATAGTCTTTTACGTAATCTGCGAACATCCTGGCGATAGGGGCCTGGTACTTGTTTTTCAGCGTCACCATATAGATAAACCGCCGGTAGTCCAGATTCTCTATCTCCAGGAAGGATGCCTTCATACTCCGCACCGTAGCCGCATCCGGCACGATGCAGACGCCGAATCCTCTCGTCACCAGCCCGACCATGGCGCTGTCCTCGTCCACGGTATAGACGATATCCGGCTTCATTCCGTAATCTTTGAATATCTGGCTGATGACGCCGCGCAGACCGCTCCCTTTATTGAAGAATATCTGAGGATATGAGGCAATCTCCTCAAAGCTCGCCTTCCTCCTGCCGGCCAGCGGATGTCCCGGCGGCACGGCCGCAACAAGCTTCTCCTGCGACACAGGGATAAATTCCAGCTCTTTTTCCCCCGATACCATGGAGCAGAAGCCGATGTCATACTTCTCTTCTTTTACGCCTTGTACGATTTCCTTCGTGATACCATTGCTGAAGCCAAAGTCTACCTGCTTGTCCTTGTTTGTCTCCAGAAAGCCGGATACCAGCTCAGGGATAAATTCGCTCCCCTGCGTGTATATGTAACCGATGTCGACCTTGCCGCTCTTCTCGCTCGTCATGGCCTTCGTCTTCTTGATTCCCGCATCCAGTATATCGAGCGCCTCCTCGGCGTATTCCATAAACAGCCTGCCGTATTTGGTGAGGGCCACGTTTCTTCCCTGCCGTTCGAACAGGCTTGTACCGAGTTCCTCTTCCAGCGATGATATGGCATGGCTCAGGCTTGGCTGTGTAATCGACAGCTTTTGGGCTGCATTAGTATAGTGCTCCATATGTGCAAGTGTCACAAAGTAGTGCAATTGATTCAAATTCATAATCTGCCTCCTTTGTCTATTTTTTACAATCATACCACAATCCATAGAATATATCTATCAAACAATGCAAAAACATGAATTTGTTTTATCTTTAACAATATCTTATAATCCGACTATAGAACCGTGTTGGACGATATGTTAAGTAATGGAGGATGTTAAGATGAAGAATAATTTTAAGCACTTGTTTTCCCCACTCTCCGTCAGAGGGATGACGATGAAAAACCGTGTTGTCATGATGCCTATGGGCAGCAACTTGGCGGAACACGACGGCAGCATGAGCGATGAGCACATCGCTTATTATGAGCTTCGGGCCAAAGGCGGGACCGGGCTTATCCTCGTGGAGAATATCTGTGTAAAATATCCGGAAGGCGCAAACGGCACGACACAGCTGCGTATTGACAAAGACTGCTATATACCCCGGCTTTACAAGCTGACGGAAGCCTGCCACAGGCACGGCGCATGTATGGGGATTCAGCTCAACCATGCGGGCGCTTCCGCCATGTCCGCCCGCACGGGCATGCAGCCTGTCTCCTCTTCCGTTCTGCCATCCAAACCAGGCGGCGAATGTCCCAGGCCGCTGTCGAGAGAAGAACTGGAAAGCATCGCCGCAGACTACGGCGCCGCCGCAAGGCGGGCGGTCAACGCAGGGTTTGACCTTGTAGAAATCCACGCAGGACACTCCTACCTGATCAGCCAGTTCCTCTCGCCGACCATGAACGACCGGACAGACGAGTTCGGGGGCTGCGCCAAGAACCGGGCCCGCTTCTGCCGGATGGTCATCGATGAGGTCCGCTCCGCTGTCGGGCCCCGTGTTCCTGTCTCCCTGCGGCTCAGCGTCGATGAACTCGTGGATGGGGGCAATACGATAGACGACTGCCTCGAATATCTGGAATTCCTGGATGACGGCGTAGATATCTATGACACTTCGGCTGCGTTGAATCCGTCCATTCAGTACCAGATTGACGCGAATTATCTGGCAGACGGCTGGCGCTCCTACATGGCCAGGGCAGTCCGGGAGAAGTTCCACAAACCGACCATCGCTATCGGCAACATCCGAAGCCCGCAGGCGGCGGAAGATATACTGGCCAAGGGTGATGCAGACCTTATCGGTATCGGGCGCGGCCTTATCGCAGATCCCGACTGGTGCTGCAAAGCAAGGCGGGGCGACGTATCCGGCATCCGCAAATGCATTTCCTGCAATGTGGGCTGCGTCGGCAACCGCATCGGCGGCAACCGTCCGCTGCGCTGTACGATAAACCCAGACGTGACAGGAGGCGATGCGTATAAGAGGCAGAAAGTGGCAAGGCCGTGCAATGTAGTCGTTGCCGGTGCAGGGACGGCCGGGCTGGAGGCTGCCTGTACTGCGGCCGAGGCCGGCTGCAGCGTTACGCTTCTCGAAAAGCAGGACCACATAGGCGGACTTTCTGTGGAAATCTCTAAGATTCCTGCCAAAAAGCGGCTTGCCGACTTCCCTGCTTATCTCAGGCACCGCGCGGAGGAGCTTGACAACCTGACCATCCAAACCGGGGTGGACGCCACTGCCGATATCATCAGATCCTTCCAGCCTGACCTCGTAGTAAACGCCACCGGCTCCGTCCCGCTTCTCCCGCCAATCGACGGCCTGCACGAGAATCTTGCGGACAGGCAATCGAATGTGTACTCCATTCTGGATCTCATCCACAATATCGACCGCTATCCAGAGGACATGTCCGGCAAGAGCGTCATCGTAATCGGAGGCGGAGCCGTCGGACTTGACGTTGTAGAATTCTTCGCCCCCCGCGGCGCAGACACGACCATCATAGAGATGATGCCCTCCATCGGCAACGGCCTGGACGCCTCCTCCACCGCTTCCATGAAAGAGTGCATGGAGAAGCATAAGGTGAAGCAGCTCGTAAACACCGCGCTTAAGAAAGTCAATCCCCACTCCTTCCTCGTGGAACAAGGCGGAAAAGAAGTAGAACTGCCATTCGACTACGGCTTCGTCTGCCTCGGCATGAAAGCCCATGCCCCCATTTGGGATGCGCTCACCAAAGCCTTTGAGAACGAGGACATCGCACTTCTCAACATCGGAGACTCCGTCCGTGCCAGAAGAATCATCGATGGAACCGATGCGGGCAGACATATGGTTCTCAACACGTTAAAACAGCTTGGATATTTATAAAACAAACCGGGGACAGGTTAAAATGAAATGGGGACGGGGTTTTTTGAGAAAAACCCCGTCCCCATTTCATTTTAACCTGTCCCCATAAGCATGAATCTTATTTTTTCTTATTTATCTTCCAGCACTTTGTCTGCAAATACCTTGAGCTCCATGCTTCCAATATCGCCTTCATCGCGTTTTCTGACGGATACAACATTCTCGGCAACTTCTTTTTCTCCCACGATTACCATGTAAGGTACTTTCTGCATCTGCGCCTCGCGAATCTTGTAGCCGAGCTTCTCGCTTCTGCCGTCCAGTTCTACACGGATTCCAGCTTCTTTCAGCTCGTCCGTCACCTTCTGTGCATAATCGGCAAACTTGTCTGATACGGGCAGGATCTTGACCTGTACCGGTGCAAGCCATGTCGGGAACTTGCCTGCGTAATGCTCGATAAGGATACCGATAAACCGCTCGATGGAACCGAAAGCAACCCGGTGTATCATGATCGGCCTGTGCTTTTCGCCGTCTGCACCGGTATACTCAAGCTCGAACCTCTGCGGCATCTGGAAATCGAGCTGGATAGTGCCGCACTGCCATGTCCGGCCGATGGAATCTTCCAGATGGAAGTCGATCTTAGGGCCATAGAACGCGCCATCGCCTTCGTTAACCACATAATCCACTCCAAGCTCTTCCAGTGCGCCTCTTAATCCTTCTGTGGCCATCTCCCAGTCTGCATCGCTTCCCATGCTGTTCTCCGGCCTCGTAGACAGTTCCACGTGATATTTGAATCCGAACTTGGAGTACACTTCGTCAATCAGCCTTGCCACCCCTTTGATCTCATCCCTTATCTGATCCTCTGTCATGAAGATATGGGCATCGTCCTGAGTAAAGCAGCGCACGCGCATGAGCCCGTGCAGCTGTCCGGACTTCTCGTGCCGGTGTACAAGCCCGAGCTCGCCGACCCGCATCGGAAGGTCTTTATAAGAACGTGGCTCTACTTTGTACACGAGCATCCCGCCCGGACAGTTCATCGGCTTGACTGCATAGTCTTCTTCGTCGATGACTGTCGTGTACATATTATCTTTATAGTGGTCCCAGTGTCCGGAATTCTCCCACAGGTGCCTGGACAAGATGATAGGCGTGGAAATCTCAACGTATCCTTCTCTCAGATGCAGCTGCCTCCAGTAATCGATAAGCAGGTTCTTGAGCACCATCCCTTTAGGCAGGAAAAATGGAAAGCCGGGGCCTTCATCCATAATCGCGAACAACCCCAATTCTTTTCCAAGCTTTCTGTGGTCACGCAGACGAGCTTCTTCCATCCTCTTAAGATAAGCCTCCAGCTCGTCCGCTTTCGGGAAGGATGTCCCATAGATTCTCGTGAGCATCTGGTTGTTCTCATCTCCGTGCCAGTAAGCCCCTGCCACGCTCTGAAGCTTGAACGCCTTGATGACGCTCGTGTTGGACACATGAGGGCCTGCGCAGAAGTCTACAAACTCTCCCTGCCGGTAAAGGCTGATCTCCTCCTCGTCCGGGAGATCCTGGATCATCTCTGTCTTATAAGTCTCTCCTCTTTCTTCCATCATCTTCAAAGCTTCTTCACGGCTCACGACGCTTCTCTCAAGCGGCAGCGACTCCTTGACGATTCTGCGCATCTCCTTCTCTACCTCAGTCAGATGTTCTGTCGTAAATGGAAAGCTGAATTCAAAATCATAATAATAGCCGTCTTTGATTGCCGGCCCGATTGCCAGCTTCGTATCCGGGTACAGACGCTTTACGGCCTGGGCCAGGATATGGGATGTCGTGTGGCGGAATGCCTCCTGTCCCACTTCATCTGCAAATGTCAGATCCTGCACGGATCCGTCTCTCATGCTTACTTTCATCTTGTTACGCTCCTTTCGATTCTCTTTTTATTTTGCTTTAGGAAACATATTTTGCCTAGGGCAGTAACATTTCCTCTAACATAAGAAAAGCACCCAAAACAGACTGCTTACGCTGTCCGTTTAAGGGTGCATCTGATTGCTGCACGGTTCCACCTTAACTTTTCACTTCAGACTCTCACAAGTCCTATCCCTTAACGCAGGAGTACGACGATGCTTACTGTCGGTTCAGCACCACAGCTCAGGAATGGTTTTCGTCTGCCTTCTGCCATAAAAAACTTCCACCAAATGTTTTTCTCTCTGTATGGGTCCGATAGATTACTCTTTTCCGTCTCTGCTTTTCTCATGTTAATCGCTGTATACCAGCTACTTCCCATTATAGCAACACATGATAAAAAGTCAACGCATTTTCAGATTATTTTTTGATTCTTTATCTTTCGATAGCTGCCTGTACATCTGCCCGGAACTGCTTCCATGCATCTTCATTTTCTACGAAGTATTTCGGACAGTTCTTCTCCGTCACATCGTAATGCCGGATGACATCTTCGCTGTCCAGATCAAACTTCATGCAAAGCCACGCACAGAGCCGTACCATAGACTTATATGTCTCATCATTGAACTTTCCCGTCTCATCCGGATGGCAGCACTCGATAGACACCGTATCATTATTCCTGCTGTTGGACGCATACGCAACTTCCCAGGTCGGGACGCACTGGACAATCTCACCTTCCAGGCCAACGATGAAGTTGCTGCTTGCCTTCGTCTCATGACTGTCCTTGAGCCCTTCAAAATAATTCCGGTTATCCATGGCGGTTGCACCAGGATTGGCCGTATAATGCACGACGATTCCCTTAATCTTGTCCGTCTTCGTCCCTGGCCTTGAGTAGGGGTTCTCCGTGAGCAGCTCCACGTCCAGGTCCGGCCGGGAAGCGTCGATATCGCTGCCCTTGAGCTCAATGTAATCATCTGTAAACCAGGCCGGCTTTACAATCCTGACTATCCCCACCAGCACGATGAGCACCGCAAGCACGAGTATTCCGAGCCGTACGTTACGCCGAATCATCCTCCTGCGCCTTGCTTCCGCTATTCTTCTGTCCATATCATCTCTCCATTCACCCTACACCATTCTATCACAGGAAGGAGAAATATTTTATGAAAAAATACTTATAATTTTCTGAATCTTAAAATGAAAAGACGTACGACGTGTCAGACACAGCCTTCTCTTTGCCCCTTACTATCGGGCTTACAAAATTGTCCTTATTAACCGCATCGGGAAAATACTGCGTCTCAAAGCATATGCCCTGGTGCTTTCCATACAGCGCCCCTTCTTTCCCACGTTCCCGGTCCAGAAAATTGCCGCTGTACACCTGTATCCCCGGCATATCCGTATATATGTCCATGCCGATGCCGCTCTCCTCGCATGAAAAGCCGCCCACTTTCCGGAATCCGCCTTCGTTCAGCACCCAGTTGTGATCATAGCCTCCGGCATAATTCAGGGCTTCATAATCTGCCTGTATATCCCGCCCAACCGGCTTACGGGCGCGAAAATCCATAGGTGTTCCCGCCACATCCACAATCTCACCGGTCGGAATCGACTCCTCGTCCGCACGTGTATAGGCATCCGCTCCCAGCCACAGCTCCTGCTCCAGCACATCTCCCGAATCATGTCCGTTCAGATTGAAATAGCTGTGGTTTGTCATATTCACTATCGTATCCGCTTCCGCTTCCGCCTCATAATGAATCCTTAGCCCGTTCCCCTCATCCAGGCTGTATGTCACCGTTATATCCAGGCTGCCCGGGTACCCCTGGTCCCCATCCGGACTGAACAGATGAAGTACGATATGCCTCTCATCTGCCTCTTTTACGTCCCATAGTCGATGGTTATATACATCAGGACCACTGTGCAGGTTATTGCCATTGTCATTTTGAACAAGCGTATATGTCTGGCTATTCAGCGTAAACTGTGCCCCTCCGATACGGTTGGCCACTCTTCCTACTGTCGCCCCGAGTGACTGTCCTCCTGCTTCATAATCACGGGCACAGTCATAACCGAGCACGACGTCTCTCACCCTGCCGTCTTGTCCCGGCACATATACTGATACGACAGCCGCGCCGTAGTCGGTCACGCAGACCGTCATGCCGTTAGCATTTTTGAGTTCGTATAAGTTCGTTTTTTCTCCTTTTTCTGTAATTCCAAAATCCCTTACCATCGCAAAATCCTCCTGTCACTTTATTCCTGCGGGCAATGGGCCAAAGCTAAGCACCCTTAGCCTTGGCGACTGCCGCGAAGGCCAAATACCCGGCACCTCGTTGCGAGGTGTTTGACTATCCTAATGATACCGTTCTTTACGTCCCATGTCCAGTACTGCAAGATCGTAAATGTGGGTTTAGTAAACTGAGACGCCGATGGGGAGGTAGGGGGCAGATGCTCCGATGCGTCCGGGAACTGCGACTATCACACAGATTCCTAACCCTGTGGAATGTTCGCCGATGGCGGCTCTCATCCCACAAGCCAAGGACTCTGGTGAGGATTCTCCGTCCCTTCCGCTTATACCTTCGCATCTGTCCCCTACCTCCCCATCGGCTATCTACTTTACTGGCATGGGTGGGGGCGGCTGTGTAACACGATTGGCTGATGGAAGTGCTTTGTTTGTGTAAGTATAGTGATAGAGGGCTAAGCCCTTTGCCGAAGAGAAATCCTAATATAAGAAGAGCCAGAACCAGATACGGGGATGTTATACGAGATAGCATCCCCTGCCTGGTTCCGGCTCTTCTTGCAGCAACGGCGTGCTCGCCTCGCTGCAATTGATTCACAACGAACAGATTCGCCAGCCTGATTCATATGGACTTGCAAAACTCTTATCATTCATCTGCTCTTTGTGTTATTCACATTAAGCATGCGATATTTTATCACTCAACTGACGCAGCCAGCGTTCATACGCTGGCCAGTAACGTCACACAACCGCACTCGCCCTTGTTAAGCGAAGTAGATAGCGGGCGGGGAGACGGGTGGGAGATGCGCAGGTGCAAGCGGAAGAGACGGAGAATCCTTTCCGTAGCCCTTATCCTGCGGGATGCAAGCCGCAATCGGCGCGCATTACGCAGGGTTAGAGATACGTGAAATAGTCGGAGTCTCGGACGCATCGGAGCAGATGCCACCCGGTTCCCTGCCCGCAGCCACTTTACTTAAACCTATTCATCTACGCTATAGTTCGGCGCTTCTTTCGTGATGTGTATGTCATGGGGATGGCTCTCTTTTAAGGATGCCGCTGAAATCTTCACAAACTGCGCCTTTGTCTTCAGCTCTTCGATGGTGCCTGTTCCGCAATAGCCCATGCCTGAGCGCAGGCCGCCCATGAGCTGGAATACCGTGTCCTCGACCGTCCCTTTGTATGCGACACGCCCTTCCACGCCTTCCGGTACAAGCTTCTTGGCGTCTGTCTGGAAGTAACGGTCTTTGCTGCCGTTTTCCATAGCCGCGATGGAGCCCATGCCGCGGTACACTTTATATTTCCTTCCCTGGAACAGTTCGAACGTTCCCGGACTCTCATCACATCCGGCAAAGATGCTGCCCATCATACAAACATTGGCTCCTGCGGCGATTGCCTTCGTCATATCACCGGAGTATTTGATGCCGCCGTCGGCAATAATCGGGACACCATACTTGTCCGCAACTTCATAACTATTCATAACAGCCGTAATCTGCGGCACGCCGATGCCTGCCACGATACGGGTCGTACAGATGGAACCTGGGCCGATACCTACTTTGACCGCATCTACCCCGGCTTTGATAAGAGCTCCGGCCCCCTCACCGGTAGCTACATTTCCGGCGATTACCTGAAGTTCCGGGAATTTCGTCTTCACCATATCCACCGTCTTCAGAACATTGGCCGAATGGCCGTGCGCTGAATCCATGACTATCACATCGACCTTGGCATTGACAAGCTCCTGCACACGGTCGATACAGTTGGCTGTAATGCCTACCGCAGCGCCGCAGAGAAGGCGTCCCTGTTCATCTTTGGCCGACAGAGGATACTTTATCTGCTTTTCGATGTCTTTTATCGTAATGAGCCCTTTCAGGTTAAAATCTTTGTCTACAATCGGAAGCTTCTCTTTCCGTGCCTTCGCCAGAATCTTCTTCGCCTCATTCAGCGTGATGCCTTCCGGCGCAGTGATAAGCCCTTCCGATGTCATAGATTCTTTTATCTTCTTGGAGAAATCTTCCTCGAATTTCAAATCACGGTTCGTAATGATGCCGACCAGCTTTTTCCCCTCTGTAATCGGCACGCCGGAAATACGGAACTTGGACATGAGGTCATTGGCATCAGCCAGCGTATGCTCCGGTGACAGATAGAAAGGATCTGTAATTACCCCATTTTCAGACCGCTTTACCTTGTCCACTTCCTCCGCCTGCTGCTCGATAGGCATATTCTTGTGGATGATGCCGATTCCGCCCTGCCTCGCCATGGCAATCGCCATACGGTGCTCCGTAACCGTATCCATGCCCGCGCTCATCATCGGTATGTTAAGCTTGATATTCTTCGTCAGGTATGTTGACAGATCAACTTGGTTTGGAATCACTTCTGAATAGCCTGGTACGAGAAGAACGTCATCAAATGTAATACCTTCTCCAATAATTTTTCCCATGATACTTTTATCCTCTCTTTCTTCCATCTGTTGTTATGATTTAACTGCTATAATAACCAATGATACCCGCACTTGTCAACTGCTTTTCAATTTCTTTTTGCGGATTGCTGAGGGACATGCTACTGCGCGACCTTCCTCGGAGCCAGCATCTTAAATCCTTCGATAATCGTATCATTAGGCTCAAATATCACTTTCTTCTTCTGCCCCCTGTCGATGACCACCAAGGCGTAAAGACGCGCCCCCTCGTTCCTCGAACTGAAATCAAATGTCTTTGCATCCGCGTGCTGGCGCAGCTCCAGATCCTTTACAGGTGCCAAAAGTTCCAGATCGTTGACATGAGCAGAGAATACTCTCTTTCGCTTTGCCTTGTTCATAATCTTATCAATATCCAGATCTCCGTTCACATACAAATATTCGTATTCCACATTCATCCGCCTGAACATGAAGACGTCCAGCACGATCATTCCCACCGGCAGAATGATTCCAAAAGGGAACATAAAGACGATAAGAACTGATACGATGGTGAGCGCCACAAGCAGCGCCTTTATAAACACGTCCTTCATATCCGCCCTTTTCTTTACAAGTTGTTCCGTATAATAATCGCTCATCTGCAAATCCTCCAAATTAATAGGTGTAATTATTGTAACACATATTATGGCAAAAAGAAAACTCCCCGTGAGAGGAGTTTTCAAAATTTTCATACTTTAGGAGAAGCCGGTGATTACATCATTCCCATGCCACCTGCGCCGCCTGCCGGCATAGGAGGTACATCTTCTTTGATGTTGGCGACTACGGATTCTGTCGTAAGAAGTGTGGATGCTACGCTTGTAGCATTCTGGAGCGCACTTCTTGTCACCTTCGCAGGGTCCAGGATGCCGTTTTCTACCATGTCTACATACTCTTCTGTCAGTACGTCAAATCCTGTTCCTGATTTAGATTCATTCACCTTGTTGATGATTACGGAACCTTCCAGTCCTGCATTTGCCGCAATGTGGAACAGTGGAGCTTCCAGTGATTTCAATACGACGTTAGCGCCTGTCTTCTCATCGCCGGTAAGCTTCTGTGCAAGTGCTTCCACTTCTTTGGCTGCATGGATGTATGCAGATCCACCGCCTGCGATAATACCTTCCTCTACAGCCGCCCGTGTTGCTGCCAGAGCATCTTCCATGCGGAGCTTCGCTTCCTTCATCTCTGTCTCTGTCGCTGCCCCTACACGGATTACTGCGACGCCGCCTGCAAGCTTGGCAAGTCTTTCCTGTAATTTTTCTCTGTCAAAATCAGATGTCGTCTCTTCAATCTGCTTCTTAATCTGAGACACTCTGTCTGTAATCTTATTTTTTTCGCCCATGCCGTCAACGATAACGGTATTTTCTTTCTGTACTTTGACGGATTTCGCACGTCCAAGCTGATCCATCGTCGTCTCTTTCAGGTCAAGGCCAAGCTCTTCTGATATCACCTGTCCGCCTGTGAGAATCGCGATATCCTGCAGCATCTCTTTTCTTCTGTCTCCATATCCCGGAGCTTTGACAGCTGCGACGTTGAATGTACCGCGCAGTTTGTTCACGATCAATGTGGTGAGCGCTTCACCTTCGATATCCTCCGCGATGATAAGAAGCCTGGAACCGGACTGTACAATCTGTTCAAGCAGCGGAAGAATCTCCTGGATGTTGGATATCTTCTTGTCTGTAATGAGGATATATGGGTCTTCCAGGTTTGCTTCCATCTTATCCATATCTGTTGCCATATATGCGGAAATGTATCCACGGTCAAACTGCATACCTTCCACAAGGTCAAGTTCCGTCTTCATCGTCTTGGACTCTTCGATTGTGATAACGCCGTCGTTGGATACCTTTTCCATCGCGTCCGCTACCATCTCGCCTACTTCCTGGTCTCCTGCGGAGATAGCGGCAACCTTGGCAATCTGCTCTTTGTCTTTGATCTTACTGGACATTCCTGCAATGGCTTCTACAGCAACATCTGTCGCCTTCTTCATACCCTTGCGGAGAATAATCGGATTGGCGCCGGCTGCCAGATTCTTGATTCCTTCGTGTACCATTGCCTGCGCAAGCACGGTCGCTGTCGTCGTTCCGTCACCTGCCACATCGTTTGTCTTAGATGCCACTTCTTTGATAAGCTGAGCTCCCATATTCTCAAATGCGTCTTCCAGCTCAATCTCCTTTGCAATCGTAACACCATCGTTTGTTATCAACGGTGCCCCGAAAGATTTGTCGAGCACTACGTTACGTCCTTTTGGTCCAAGCGTCACTCTTACCGTATCTGCCAGCTGGTTTACTCCTGATTCTAATGCTGCTCTTGCTTCAGCGCCGTATTTAATTTCCTTTGCCATAATTATCTGCCTCCTAAATTATTAATGTTATCTGTTCAAAAGCTGCTATTTAAGTATTGCCAGGATATCATCCTGCTTTACAATAATGAACTCTTCTTCATCAACTTCAACTGTCGTGCCGGCATATTTGGAATAAATAACCTGCTGCCCTTCTTCTACGTTCATCTGGACTTCCTTGCCGTCCACTACCCCACCAGGCCCTACAGCTACTACTTCCGCCTGCTGTGGTTTCTCTTTTGACTGACCCGGTAATACGATACCTGACTTTGTAGTCTCTTCTGCAACTAATTGTTTCAATACAACTCTGTCTCCCAATGGTACTAATTTCATATTTATTCCTCCTTATTCTTATCTATTTTGTCAGCACTCGCAAAAAGAGAGTGCTAAAAGACTCTAGATATAAAATAGCACTCTCTTTTTATTTTGTCAACACACTTTATATTTAGTTTACAACTTTTTTATAAAATCCGTTCCTGAGCCGGAATACCATCACCCGCCCAAGCTTGTTCCAGTAGCGTTCCGTTATGCTTCCGCTGCACTCGACGAGGCCTTCCTCAGCCGCTATCGTACATCTGTAGATGCCGTCCAGGGAAAATACCGGCAGCTCCGTCCGTTTCGATAATAAATATATCCGTTCTTCCTCCGGTTTATACGTAATAATCTCGCATTGATATATTGTCTGATCAAAAAAGCCCTCATCTAGAATCATCCGCTCCATCTGCATGTCCACAGGCCTTCCCTCGTACATAATAACTGCTCCCTTCAAAAGAAGGGTATCAGTTTCCCGATACCCTTTTATTTCTATATTATTTCATTCGCTCAGCTTTGATCCGCTCAAGCTCGGTAAATACGTAATCGTTCACCACTTTGATATACGTCCCCTTCATTCCGGAAGATCGTGACTCTATGACACCTGCGCTCTCAAACTTACGAAGCGCATTGACGATGACCGACCTTGTGATTCCGACCCTGTCGGCAATCTTGCTCGCCACCAGAATGCCTTCGGTGCCATCCAGCTCCTCAAAGATATGGATAATCGCCTCCAGCTCGGAATATGAGAGCGTGCTGATAGCAGACTGGACGATATGCTCCTTCCTCGTCTCCTCGGCGCTCTCTTCATTGACGGACCGCAGCATCTCAAGACCGACTACCGTCGTTCCGTATTCACTCAGGATGATATCGTCTATCTCGTATACTTCATCCTTCTTATAGATAAATAACGTGCCAAGCCTTTCACCCGCGATATCGATAGGTGTTATGATGGCCTGATAGCCCTTTACGGCATCTTCTGAGAACCCGAGCGTCTGGAGGTTTACATTCTCTTTCGTGGAAAGTATGCTCAGAAGCCGTTCATTTAACATCTCGTCAATATGCTTGCCGACTTCCTGCTCAATCAGTTCCCTGATAACCGGCACGCCATCTGCCCTGCTTCCCCCAAGAATCTTGCCCTTCTTGCTCACCACCAGCACGTTAGATTCTAATATCTCTGTGAGCACTTCACATATATCGTTAAATACTACTTTGCTGGAATTGTTATTATGAAGTAATTTATTGATTTTTCTGGTTTTATCTAACAATTGTACACTCATTCACATTCCTCCATCCTTTGAATGCTATATTATCATACAATTCATTTTTTTTCAATCAATTTCCTAATTATTTTTTATTATTTTCCTTATTTTCTACATATCCGCATTGTTCACTGCTACAGAGCAGCTTATTACCCTTTTCGACCATGTAGCTTCCGCATCGTGGGCACTTCTTCGTGGACGGTTTCTGCCATGACATGAATTCGCAGTCAGGATTGTCTTCACATCCATAGTATTTCCTTCCCTTCTTCGTCTTGCGGATGACTACGTCCTTGCCGCACACAGGGCAGGGAACACCTACCTTTTCCAGATAAGGCTTCGTATTCCTGCAGTCCGGGAAGCCAGGGCAGGCAAGAAAACGACCGTGGGGACCATATTTTATGACCATGTTGCGGCCGCACTGGTCACAGATGACATCCGTCACTTCATCCTCAATCTTGACCTTCTCAAGCTCTTCTTCCGCAAGATTCACCGCATCTTCCAAATCTGGATAAAAATTCTCAATAATCGTCTTCCACTTTACCTTGCCCTCAGCCACGCCGTCCAGCAGGCTCTCCATATTGGCGGTAAAGTTGACATCTACAATGCTCGGAAACGACTGTTTCATCATGTTGTTCACTACTTCCCCAAGTTCCGTGATATACAGGTTCTTATTTTCTTTTGCCACATATCGTCTGGCGATGATAGTGGAGATTGTAGGCGCATACGTGCTTGGACGGCCGATTCCAAGTTCCTCCAGCGTCTTCACAAGCCCGGCCTCCGTATAGTGTGCCGGCGGCTGTGTAAAATGCTGCTTCGTGTCAAAGCTTTCTTTCGTGAGCTTCGTATCCATATCAAGACCTCTGAGCAGCACGTTTCCTGTCTCTTTCTCCTCGTCCGCCTCCGTATATACGGAACGGAACCCCTCGAACACGATCTTCGATGCTGCTACGGTAAAACGGTAATTTCCTGCCGCAATCTTTACGGATGTCGTCTCATACCTCGCCGGCTGCATCCTGCTGGCGACAAAACGTTTCCATACAAGCTGGTAGAGGCGGAACTGGTCTCTTGTAAGTGATTCTTTCATTGCAGCCGGCGTCCTTGTCACGTCGGAAGGGCGGATAGCCTCATGGGCGTCCTGAATCTTTTTGTCGTCTTTTCCTTTTGCGCTGCCTGCTGCTACATATTCTGTTCCATAATGCTCACCGATATACGCTCTTGCACTTTCGTCGGCTTCCTCCGATATTCTCGTTGAATCTGTACGCAGATACGTAATCAGGCCGACGGTTCCATTCCCTTTGATGTCTATCCCCTCATAGAGCTGCTGTGCAATCCTCATCGTCTTCTGTGTCGCAAAGTTCAGCGCCTTCGAGGCTTCCTGCTGAAGCGTGCTCGTCGTAAAAGGTACCGGCGCTTTTTTCACCCGTTCCCCTTTTTTGATGTCCGCAACGGAATAGTCTGCTTTCTCTACCTCTGCCAGTATCCTGTCAAGCTCTTCTTTGGAGCCGATTGTCATCTTCTTGTCTTTCGTACCGTAGAACTTGGCTGTCAGCAGCTTCTTTTCACCTTCTACGTTCAAATTCGCGTCGAGGGTCCAGTATTCCTCAGGAATGAACGCATTGATTTCTTCTTCCCTGTCGGCGATGATTCTGAGCGCAACCGACTGTACACGGCCGGCGCTTAGCCCCCTCTTTACCTTGGCCCACAGAAGAGGACTTATCTTATAACCCACGACACGGTCAAGCACACGCCGGGCCTGCTGCGCATCCACCAGATCCATGTCGATTTCCCTTGCATTTTTCAGGGAAGCTTTTACTGCACTTTTTGTAATCTCGTTAAAACTGATACGGTATACCTTTTTATTTTCCAGCTTCAGTGCCTGCTTCAGGTGCCATGAGATGGCCTCCCCCTCACGGTCGGGGTCAGTCGCCAGATATATCTTATCGGCTTTCTTGACTTCCTTCCTCAAGTTGGCAAGAATCTCTCCCTTACCTCTGATGGTGATATATTTGGGCTCGTAGTCATTCTCCGGATCCACGCCGAGCTGGCTCTTCGGCAGATCCCTCACATGACCGTTCGATGCGGTCACCGCATAATTGCTTCCCAAAAACTTTTTAATTGTCTTCACCTTGGCCGGTGACTCCACGATAACAAGATTACGTGCCATATATTGCTTCCTCCATTATGAACTAGCCGTCCGTTTTATTTTCAACCGTCTGATCTCACATAATAATTCTTTGATATTTCCTTGATATGTCCTTGCAATTCTAATGTGACAAGACGCTCCATAAGCTCCCCGGGGGCTAATCCGGTCTCCTCTGTAAGCTTCCCTATGCTCTTCGGACATAAACCGAGACAACTATACACTATATTTTCGGGACTTTCAAGCATTTTTTCATTTTTGTCAGATTTTTGACCAAAGCTGCTGGCAGATATACCCATATCTTCCAACAGCTCATCCGGCGAAGCAAGGATGCCTGCACCCTGCCTGATCAGGTTGTTGCATCCACGGCTTAACGGGCTCGTCACAGGTCCCGGAAGGACGTAGATATCCTTCCCCTGTTCCAGTGCAAAATCAGCCGTGATGAGGGATCCGCTTTTTTCTCTCGCCTCCATGACAAGCACGATATCAGCCAGGGCGCTGATAATCCTGTTCCGTTCCGGAAAGTAGGGCCGCAGCGGCTGTGTCTGCGGGGGATGCTCCGAGAGGATGCCCCCCTGCTTCTGGATATCCATATAGAGTCCTATATGTTCCCGCGGGTAGCACAGGTCTGCCCCGCAGCCTAGTACGGCGTAAGTGCTGCCGCCGGCATCCAGCGCCGCCCTCTGTCCGGTGCCGTCGATGCCGAGCGCCATGCCGCTGATAATCTCTACTCCTGCCTGAGCCAGCCTTCTGGCAAACTTCTCTGTCTGCCCAGTGCCATATGCACTGCATCTCCTAGCGCCAACGATGGCTGCCGCAGGTCTTGCTGGGTCGGGAAGCCGCCCTTTTACATACAGGGCATAAGGCGGGTCTGCCGTTTCCTTAAGCCGTCCGGGATATCCTTTGTGGAAATAGGGTACAAGGCTTATGCTTTTATCACATAATTCTCTATAATTCTTCTCCACATCCCATATTCTGCGGGAGGCTATGACGGCCTCCACTTCTTTCGTACTTAGATACTCTGTAAAATAGAGTCTCGTTTCTTCTATATAATATATCTGACTTGCATCCGTATATTCGGAACGAAGCTTTATTTTTTTACGGGCGGGCACATGCCTGATGCATGCAAGCCAGTATTCATACGCCAATTCCATACATTTACCTCCCCCAGTATTTTTTATTCATCATCCGGTATCCGATTGCCTCTTTGATATGCGCCGCACTGATATTATCGGCTCCTGCCAGGTCGGCTATCGTACGGGCCACCCGAATGGTCTTATGGTACGTTCTGGCCGTGAGCCCCATCTTTTCAAATGCCTGTCCTATGACAGCTTCTTCTTCAACCCCAAGACGGCAGTATTTCTTCAGCTCCTTGGCGGGCAGGGACGCGTTGGCCATAGAACCAAGTGTATGATACCGGTTTTTCTGGCGCTCTCTTGCCAGGCATACACGCTCTCTTATCGTCTGTGAGCTTTCCCCCTCATCTTCCGCTTTCAGGCTTCGGTAATCGACTCTCGGCGCCTCCACGCATATGTCGATTCTGTCCAGGAACGGCTGGCTGATCTTGGCAAGGTAGTGCTGGATCTGTCCCGGCGTGCACGTGCAGCGCTCAAGATCCGGATAGTTCCCGCACGGACATGGATTCAAGGCGGCAACGAGGATAAAATTGGCGGGAAATACGTAGCTTCCGTGCTTCCTCGTAATCCGTATCGTTTTCTCCTCCAGCGGCTGACGCAGCACTTCCAGCACTGGCTTCTGGAATTCTGTCAGCTCGTCCAGAAACAGTACACCGCCATGCGCCAGGCTGATCTCACCCGGGGATGGTATCAACCCTCCTCCGATGAGGGCACTTCTCGTAACCGTATGATGTACGCTTCTGTATGGCCGTTCTACCACCAGTGGATGTTCCTTGTCCACCAGTCCCATGATGCTGTACACCTTTGTAATCTCAAGGCTCTCTTCCATTGTCAATGGTGGAAGTATCGTCGGTATCCTTCTGGCTATCATCGACTTTCCGCTCCCCGGAGGTCCGACCATGAGAACATTGTGGCCTCCCGCTACGGCAACCTCTACAGCCCGCTTCACAGCTTCCTGTCCGTGGATTTCCCTATAGTCTGTCTGCGGCCTGGCAGGGCCGAGCGGGCCATGCGGCGTCCTGTACTGCTCTTGTTCCAGCCCATGCATGCCGTTAAGATAACCATACGCTTCTTTCAGCCATTCGGCCCCGATTATCCGAATGCCTTCTACAAGGGATGCTTCTGCCGCATTGGCCTTCGGGAGGATGCACGTGTGGCACCCTGCTTCCCGGGCTGCCATCACAACCGGGAGGATGCCCGCCACCTCCCTCAGGCGTCCGTCCAGGCTCAGTTCCCCGATAATCAGCGTACGTGCCAGGCTTTCCTCCGGCACAAGCGCAAGCGACGCCAGGATAGCGGCGGCAATCGGCAGGTCGAAGGCCGCCCCTCTCTTTTTCACGGTTGCAGGGGACAGGTTGATGACTATCTTTTTCGCCGGAAGCTCTATCCCGGAATTGCGCACAGCAGTGCGCACCCGCTCAGACGCTTCTTTTACCTCTGATGACAGGTAGCCTACCATATGGAACATCGGGAGGCCGTTGCTGATATCTGCTTCCACATGGACGAATTCTACCGAAAGTCCTTCTATGGCCGCAGACAGTACCGTACTGAAACTCATTCGCATTCTCCTTTTCATGTTTTATATTGCTTTTTGATGGGTCGGTGGCCGATGCTGGCCGGATTTGCCTTCCGGGGTCAGAATGCCCCGTTAAATGTAGAACTATCATAACGAATATGGAAGATGATGTCAATAGGGCCATAAAAAGTGCAATAGAAAAGCTGCGCGGGCATTAAAAATACTCGCGCAGCTTTTCTATTGCACTTTTCTCAATCCTTGACACATAAGAACGAGAGATGCCTAAGCGTCTGGCTATCTCCCGCTGCGTATACTCTTCTTCATTATACAGGCCATATCTCATCTTCAGTACAAGTCGCTCCCTCTGTGAGAGCTCTCCTTCCACCTTCTCATAAAGAAGCCGGATATCATCCTTCAGTGCAACTTTCCTGTGCGCATCATCCTCGTCGGTCTCGATTATGTCAAACAGCTGGATTTCATTTCCTTCGCGGTCTGTACCTATCGGTTCGTAGAGTGATACTTCTTTGGATGACTTCTTTTTTGAACGGAGATACATCAATATCTCATTTTCGATGCAACGGGCTGCATAAGTTCCGAGGCGTACGCTTTTATCGGGGTTAAAGGTCACCACAGCTTTTATGAGTCCGATTGTGCCGATTGAGAGCAGGTCTTCGTTGTCTTCTTCCAGTGACTGGTACTTCTTAACGATATGAGCAACGAGGCGCAGGTTCCGTTCTATGAGAACATGTTTTGCTTCAAGGTCTCCCTCCGTATATTTTTGCATGTAATATCTTTCTTCCGAGGCAGTGAGGGGTTGGGGAAAAGATTTCAAGGAAAGCACCTCTTGGCGTATTTGATATAGTCTATGTGAAAACAGGAGCTTTTGTGCTTTTCCATATAAATTTTTCCTATACAAAGGGGCCGGAAGACGCTATATTAGTATAGAAGAGAGGTATATCATGAAAAAAACTTTTGGAAGCATTGTGTTCTTCAGCCTGGCCATAACACTGGCAGCGCAGCTTAATATCAACCTGTTTATCACGGATTTCAAACTGTCTGTCGCCGTCGTCTGCTTTCCGGCGTTTTTATTTATCGCGCAGTCTTTCCCGGTCATACCCGTAACCGTGTTCGGGGCCGCGGGAGTATTTGCATCCAGGCTGCTGCTCGTCTGGCTGCAGAATGGCCGCCTGTCAGGTGCGGTTCGGTCTTATTATCCGGAAGTCATCTTCTATCTCTGTTACGGGCTGGCATTCTATCTTTACACCCGCAGGCTCGGGGGCAGCCGTCTTGACCGGAACCGGGCTATCCTGCCGCTCTTTGTCATAGATTATGGTGCCAATCTGATAGAACTTCTGCTCCGCATCCGCCTCGAAGCATTTACACCGAAGGCTCAGGCAAGCATACTGCTGGCCGCCGCCGCACGCACTGCAGTCATATGGTGCGTCCTGACCGTGTTTGCGCATTACAGGCTGCTTCTGCTCAAGCAGGAGCATGAGGAACGCTACAAGCGGCTTGTCCTGCTTATCTCCAAGCTGGACGGCGAGGTCATGTGGATGAAGAAGAACACCACGCTTATCGAAGATACGATGAACACTTCCTACCGCCTTTACGAACGGTTAAAGGAGAGGGACGAAAGCAGTCCGCTTGCCAGATCTGCGCTTAAGGTAGCCAAAGACATCCACGAAGTCAAGAAGGAATATCTGCTCATCATGAGGGGCATATCAGAGGCGCTTGATGAAGAGCTGGAGGGAGACGGCATGTACCTGGATGAGCTGCTGGAACTTCTGAGGGATACGATGATTCGGTCTGCTGCGGAGCATGAGAAGAAGCTGACGTTGGAAACGGACTGCCGCGACCGTGTCTACACGAACCGGCACTATGCCCTTATGTCCATCTTCCGGAACCTGTTCGTCAATGCGCTGGAAGCGGCTGAAGAGGAGGAAGTACATATATATGTGAAGGAACAGGCAGAGGAGGACATGTTCGTCTTTACCGTTACGGATGACGGACCCGGCGTCCGTGAGGAAGACCAGTCTGAAATATTCAAGACCGGCTTTTCTACTAAGATAAACTTTTCTACTGGTGAAGTAAACCGGGGGCTTGGGCTGAATCTCGTCAAGGATCTGGTGGAAGGCCAGTTCGGTGGTACGCTTGCACTCTCATCCATTCCCGGAAGTACGACATTCACCATAAGAATTTCTCAAGAAAAAATGAAGGTGGTTGTATAGATGAAATTTTATTTGATTGATGATGACAGGAACATACTGAATATACTGAAGCTGATTATAGCCAACCGGAAGCTCGGCACCGTGTGCGGGACATCGTTAAGCGGCTATGATGCGCTGGAAGACGTGCGCCTGCTTGCCCCCGACATTATAATCGTGGATCTGCTCATGGCTGACATGGACGGTATCACTTTTGTCAGAAAAGCGAACGAATTCCTCTCAGAGACGGCTTTTATCATGCTGTCCCAGGTGTCTTCCAAAGATATGATAGGCTCGGCATATGAAGCAGGCATCGAATACTTCATACAGAAGCCGGTGAACAGCGTAGAAGTGGAAAATGTCATTGCAAAGGTGAGCCGGCAGCTTTCCATGCAGCGGACGATACAAAAGATGCAGAGCATATTTATGGATGAGATGACGTCCAACTCTCCTGAACCGGAACGGACGGCATCTTCTGCCGCTGCTTCGAGAACGGTGCTGACGAATATCCTTCAGCGGCTTGGCATCAGCGGAGATATCGGAAGCCGGGATATCATCATGGCGGTGGAATATCTGCTGGAACACGATGGACAGATCAACGACATGACGCTTGGGGAGCTGTGCAAAAGGTTCAGCGATTCGCCGAAGTCCATGGAACAGCGCATCCGCCGGGCGGCCAACACAGGGATGGTAAACCTTGCCCATCTTGGCATTGAGGATTATGGCAATGACATTTTTACTGAGTATTCCAATACGCTTTACAATTTTGAACAGGTGCGAAGAGAGATGGACTATATCCGGGGAAAGAGCGACCGGCATGGCAATGTCAAGATCAAGAACTTCTTGAATGCGCTTGTCGTATACAGCCAGAATCAGTAGGAAGAATCTATGGGCAGAATTAACAGTATCATTATGGCCATTTTGTGAATTATCACAAAATTCTGTGTGGTACTGTTTTTTTTATGTCAATTTTGATACCATCTGTAACTTTTTGAAACCCGGCTTGTATATTGGTTTCATCAATAAGAGAACGGAATTATAAATGAAATCATCATTACGAATTGAGAGGTAAAAAGTATGTTTACAATCGCATCGGGAATAGGTTTATTGCTCGTCACTCTTGCCGGTTTCTCGCTCTTCAGCCTGAAGATGCCTAAGGGGCAACTCGCCATGTCTGGCATGGCCAATGCCGCTATCGCCACGTTTCTCGTAGAAGCCGTACATAAATATATCACCGGCGATCTGCTCGGCCTGGACTTTTTCCGCAGCCTTGGAGAGACAGCCGGAGGGCTGGGCGGTGTCGCCGCTGCCGCTATGGTACCAATCTGCATGGGGGCCAATCCTGTGCTTGCTATCGTCGCCGGCGTTGCCGTCGGAGGATACGGCATCCTTCCTGGATTTATTGCGGGCTATATAATCGGACTCATAGCCCCGGTTATTGAAAAGAAGCTGCCGGAAGGGCTGAACCTTATCGGGGGCGCGCTCCTGATCGCACCTGCCGCCCGCCTCATCGTCATGGCCGTCAACCCTGCCGTCAACACAGTCCTTTCCACTATCGGCGGCACGATATCCGCCGCAACGGAACAGTCTCCCATCGTCATGGGATTCCTGCTTGGCGGCATCATTAAGATGATATGCACATCACCTCTGAGTTCCATGGCGCTGACTGCCATGCTCGGCCTTGACGGGCTGGCGATGGGCATAGCCGCCATTGCATGCGTAGGAGGCTCTTTCACCAACGGGCTTATCTTCTCCCGGCTGAAGCTTGGAGACAGGAGCAATGTCATAGCCGTCATGCTGGAACCGCTCACACAGGCAGATATCATAACATCCAATCCGCTTCCTATCTACTGCTCTAATTTCTTCGGCGGAGGATTCGCCGGGATATCAGCAGCAGTGTTCCATATTGTGAATAATGCACCAGGGACAGCATCCCCGATTCCGGGACTTTTAGCGCCGTTCGCATTCAATCCTGCTACACATGTCATCGGTGCTCTAGCATTCGCTGTCATCGGCGGATGTCTGGCCGGCATCGTCGGCAGCAGGGTCTTTCGTCAGAAAATAAAAGTCCCGGCTGTTCCTGCAAATGACGAAAGGGGTCAGACCCCTGTCGCCACAGGGGTCTGACCCCTTTCAAAATTCATACAATATTCAGACATTTTAAAAGACCGCCTGCGGGCGGTCTTTCCATTTCCTATCATGTCTACAGCATTTCGATAAATGCCGCGATTCTCGTATTCAGCTGGCCGATATCTGCCTGTGAATAGTCTGTCTCTACGCTGATATATGGTATGTTCTTCTTTTCATTTACGAACCTTCTGATGCCGAGCGTCTCTACATTGTATGTATGGCAGGCCTGGAGCACCATCTCCACCACGCCGTCGACTCTGTATTCATCGATGAGCCTTCCAAGGAGTTCCAGACGGTTTGGATTTGGCGTCATGACAGAGCATCCGATATTCAGATATCTTCTGGCCAGTGCATCGTAGATATCCGGATTGTCCTCGTCGACGAGCTTATCGATGGACTTCGCACCGGTACAGTTCTCATATGTCACTACGATTCCTCCGTTTTCCTCAATCGCCTTAATCACCTTTTCAGACGCGCCGCCTATCGGACATCCGGTCACGAGGATACGTGGCTTCTTCTCTTCCATCTTGCCTTCTGCGTATTCTTTATTGATTTTATCCACCAATGCGTCCACCTCGCCCGGAATGGCGGCGCGGTCGAACTTGAAGGTACTGCCGTACAGGACCTTGAACAAGTCCTGGCCTTTTATGGGAGCAGGATCGTTCTTCATCACTTCATAGAGCTTCTTCAGAGAACGCCTTCCGGCGTTGTTCACCTTCACCGCATCCCGAATCTGCTCTTCTGTTATCTCTGTCTCGAACTTCGCTTCCAGATATTCTTTGAACCGGACAATCTCGCTTTTCCACAGCTTAAGCGCTTCCTCCCCCTGGGTATTTGGCAGTTCCATCAAGAACACGTCCTTGAATTCTTTCATGTATTCATACATTTTCTTCTTGCCGTCGCACGTCGTCTCACCAACGACTACATCAGAGAAGTAAAAGAAGGGACATTTATCCGTCTTCGCAAATCCATAGCTGGACTTGATGAGCGGACATAAGTTCTTCGGCAGGTCCTTCTCCGCCTCTGGTATCGTCTCATCTGACGTGGAGCACAGGCCCACGGTTGCAGCCCCCATCGCCATGGCGATTTCCTGTGGAAAATATGTACAATAGGCGCCTACGATCGGCACGCCTTTATCCTTCAGCTCCTTCACACCCAGGAAAGAATTTTTACGCTGTTCGGCAAATTCCTCAAATACTTCCGGCAATTCCTTGATTATCTCCATCTTGTCCTCCTATGGTTCTCACTCGATTTTAATCAGAATGTAAATGCATCCTACAGTTATCCTATCACCGCACGTCAAATGCCGCCAATAAAAAAGGTAAATAAAAAGCCCGTCTTATAGGGAATCCCTATAAGACGGGCCGGCGATACAGATTTACTTCTTATGGTTCTGCTCTTCTTAATATGTCATACATATCTGCTCTGCTTCCCAAGTCCACGTACAGCACCTGTTTGGGATGCGGCGCACTTTCCTGTTCATTTCCCTCTTCATCTACAAGCCGCCTGACCGTTACCTCCACATTTTCCCCGTTCGGCTTCATAATCTCAACCACCTCGCCTACAGAGAATTTGTTCCGCTGCTCAATACGGTACATCCCGTCCTTCCCGCCGCTGATGATGCCAAGATACGTATATTCCTTCACATAAGTGTTGCTGTCGTATATCTGGCTCTCATCGCCCGGTTTGCCGAAATAGAACCCGGTCGTAAACTGCCGGTACGTGCAGTTGGATATCTGGTCAAGATACCATGGCATGTTTTTCCGGTACAGCTTAGGATCCTCCGCATAATCGTCGAGCGCTTTCCGGTAGGTCCGGGCTACCGTGGCAACATACAGCGCTGTTTTCATCCGGCCTTCTATCTTAAGGCTGTCGATGCCGGCATCGATCAATTCCGGGATATGTTCAATCATGCACAGATCTTTGGAATTGAAAATGTACGTGCCCCGCTCATTTTCATACACAGGCATATACTCGCCCGGACGCGTCTCCTCCACGATAGAATATTTCCACCGGCACGGATGTGTACAGGCTCCCCTGTTGGCGTCCCGCCCTGTAAAATAATTACTCAGAAGGCAGCGGCCGGAATAAGAGATGCACATTGCCCCGTGCACGAAGCTCTCTATCTCCATCTCTTCTGGGATATGTTCCCGTATCTCTTTGATTTCAGCCAGGGATAGCTCTCGTGCCGACACGACACGCTTCGCCCCCTGTTTCCACCAGAACAGATACGTGCCGTAATTCGTGTTGTTCGCCTGCGTACTTATATGCCGCTCAATCTCAGGACATATCTCGCCTGCGATTTCAAAGACCGCAGGGTCGGCGATAATGAATGCATCCGGACCTATTTCCTTCAGTTCTTTAAAATATTCCCGCACTCCGGGCAGATCCTCATTATGTGCGAGTATATTAGCCGTCACGTATACTTTTACATCGTGGGCGTGGGCGAAACAGATTCCCTCTCTCATGTCTTCCATGGAGAAATTCTTTGCCTTGGCCCTGAGTCCAAAGGCTTCACCTCCGATGTACACCGCATCCGCTCCAAATATTACTGCTGTCTTCAACACTTCCAGGCTGCTCGCCGGAATCAACAATTCAGGATGTCTGGCCATCTTTCTTCTCTCCTCGTTTTATGCTCAGCGCCACACCGTCCCCAAGAGGGAGGATTGATGTGAGCAAATCTTCTCTATGTTTTAATTCATATAAATATTCCCGCATGCGGCTGTGAATCGTACGGTTGCGCCTCTCCACCGCGAACCGCGACTCGATGATATCGCCGTCCTGCAATACATTATCGGACATCAGGACTCCCCCGTCTGTAAGCAGACGGAGAGCCTCCGGCATATAATAGATGTACTGCCCTTTTGCCGCATCCATAAAAATAAAATCAAACGGGCCCTCAAGCCCCCTCATAACCTCCAGGGCATCTCCTTCTATCAGCGTTATCCTATTCTCCTGTCCTGCACGCCTGAAATTGCCGCGTGCAATCGGAATCCGCTTCTTATAGTTCTCTATGGTCGTAATATGGCAATCCTCAGGCGCATACTTGCTCATGAGAAGCGCAGAGAATCCTACTGCCGTACCCACTTCAAGTATCCGCTTCGGCCGGCACATAGTAATAATCACTTTCAGGAAGCTCTGCGTCTCCTTCCGTATAATCGGTACGAAAGTATCCACAGCCTCCTGTTCAATCTCTTCCAGCAGCGGCGCTTCCGGCATCTCCAGGCTGCGGATATACGTAACCATACGTTCGTCGACAATCATTCAGGTACACCCCTTCATCCATTCTGGTACACCACAAAGATCAATTTGGGACGTAACCCTTTTGAATAAGATCACGTCCCAAAACACACTTTATACATCCATTATAATCGGAAGTATCATCGGCCTTCTCTTTGTTTTCTTCCAGATATATTCATTCATCGTATCGCGGATTACAAGCTTAATCTTGCTCCAGTCCGCATTCTTCTGATGTGCCAGGCAGTCCTCTACCGCATTGGTTACTACTTTTCTCGCCTCTTCCATTAGCTTTTCCGACTCACGCACATACACGAAGCCGCGGGATACGATATCCGGTCCGGCCATCAGCTGATTGCTTCCTTTTTCCAGTGTCAGCACTACGATGAGGATACCATCCTCCGCCAGATGCTGCCTGTCACGGAGCACGATGTTGCCTACATCACCTACTCCAAGGCCGTCCACGAGAATCTCGCCTGTATGAACCTTATCCGCCACTTTGGCTTCTTTGCTGTTCAGCTCAAGCACCTCACCTGACTGCAGGATAAAGATGTTGTCCTTCGGGATACCGAGCGTCTGGGCTATCGCCGCATTTGCTTTCAGATGGCGGTACTCGCCGTGCACCGGAATTGCATATTTTGGTTTTACGAGCGAATATATAAGCTTCAGCTCTTCCTGGCAGGCATGTCCCGATACATGGGCATCCTGGAAGATGACATTGGCACCTTTAGCGGACAGTTCATTGATGACCTTTGATACGGACTTCTCATTACCCGGTATCGGATTCGAACTGAAGATTACCGTATCTCCCGGCATGATCGTCACTTTCTTGTGCACGTCCGCCGCCATCCTGGACAGTGCCGCCATGGACTCTCCCTGGCTTCCTGTCGTGATGAGGACCGTCTTCTCAGGCGGATAGTTGCGAAGCTGGTCGATCTCTATGAGCGTCTTGTCCGGCACGCTCAAGTAGCCTAGCTCCTGGGCGACAGCGATGATATTGACCATGCTGCGGCCTTCCACCACGACCTTCCTGTCATACTTGCAAGCCGAATTGATAATCTGCTGCACACGGTCTACATTGGATGCAAACGTGGCTATGATTATCCTCGTATTCTGGTGCTCCGCAAATATATGGTCAAAGGCATGTCCCACCGTGCGCTCAGACTGGGTAAATCCAGGCCGCTCTGCATTCGTGCTGTCTGACATGAGCGCCAGCACGCCTTTCTTTCCAATCTCCGCAAACCGCTGCAGGTCGATGGCATCGCCGAACACCGGCGTATAATCCACCTTAAAGTCGCCGGTGTGCACCACGATGCCGGCCGGTGAGTATATCGCCAGAGCCGCCGCATCCTGGATGCTGTGGTTCGTCTTGATAAATTCAATCCTGAACTGTCCAAGGTTGATGGACTGTCCGTGCTTCACCACTTTTCTTCTCGTGCTTCTGAGCAGGTTGTGCTCTGTAAACTTCTTCTCTATAATCCCCATCGTAAGCTTCGTCGCATATATCGGAAGATTCATCTCCTTCAATACATAAGACAGCGCACCGATATGGTCCTCATGGCCATGGGTGATTACGAATCCCTTCACTTTCTGGATATTGTCTTTCAGATAAGTGACATCCGGGATGACGAGATCGATTCCGAGCATGTCATCCTCCGGGAATGCCAGACCGCAGTCCACGACAATAATACTGTCTTCATACTCAAAGGCAGTAATGTTCATTCCAATCTTTTCCAATCCTCCGAGTGGAATGATACGCAGTTTTCCATTGTTTTCTTTTTTCAAATTTACACCTCCACGTGCTTTTCCGTACTATTTTGCCTCTCCAGGCATTCTTTGCATTGTCCATAGAACTTTAATTCGTGGTCTAACACGTGAAATCCCGTCGCCTCTTCTATATGGCCCTCCAGTTCTTCCAGAAGGTCATCTTTGAAGGGCAGTACCTTTCCACAAGTCTTGCATATCAGGTGATGATGGTGATGTTTGGCTTCCCCGAGAAAAAGCTCGCCAATTTCATAACGCGCACATCCATCATCCAGATTGATACGATCCACCAATTGCATTTCCAGCAACAACTGCACTGTCCGGTAAATAGTCGCCAATCCTATATCAGGATAGTCTTCCTTCACCAGTTCGTAAATGTCTTCCGCAGCCATGTGTTTATCACGATGTTCTGCGAGCACCTCTAATACAAGCAACCTTTGATTGGTTACCTTAAGACCCTTTTCTTTCAGTAATTCCTTAAATTTCTCTTGACTGACTGACATAGTATACTACCTTTCAATAACAACATCCTCCAGCAGCTCCTCAAACACTTTTGATACAGCGCCAATCTCCACATCATCTTCTACGATTTCATAGATGCTGTCTGAACCGTCTTCCTCTGATGTATCTTTTAATATCAGACATTCTGCATCATCTTCTTCCGAATCAGTCACAAGAATGTATGAAACTCCATTGACTTTTGTCTGCTCCAGCACGAAAAATTCTGCTTCTTCCTGCATTTCTTCAGACATGAACTTGATTTTCTCCATAAAAACACCTCACACAGACTATTCTTGTCCCACATATATGGAATCCAGATATCCCTGCAATATAAAAACAGCCGCAATCTTATCGATATACTTCTTGCGGTCCTCACGTCTTACCTTATTTTCAATTAAAGTCCGTTCCGCTTCTACCGTAGTCAGACGCTCATCCCACATCACGACCTCAAGGCCGGTCCGCTTTTTAAGCATCTCACCAAACTTCAATGACTGTTCCGCACGTTTTCCAATATCATTATTCATATGCTTCGGAAGCCCAAGCACGATACGCTCCACTTCATACTCTCGGATAAGCTCCTCTATCCGGGCACATGTCCTGCGCAGCTTGTTCTCTTCCTTGCGAAAAATCGTCTCAATACCCTGGGCCGTAAGCCCCAAGGGGTCGCTGACAGCCACGCCGACCGTCTTCTCGCCGTAATCCAGTCCCATAATTCTCATAGACATTATACCCATCCGTTGTGCTCGATATACGTCTTAAGCATCTCTTCTACGAGTTCGTCCCGTTCCATCTTCATAATCAGGCTTCTCGCACCGTTATGGCTTGTTATATATGTCGGGTCTCCTGACATAATATATCCAACGATCTGATTGACCGGATTATAACCTTTTTCACTTAATGCTTTGTACACAATCTCAAGAATATCTTTTGCTTGAATCTGTGGACCGCTTTCTACCTGAAAAAACTGGGTGTTGCTTAAATCCTTCATATACTCACGTCCTCCAAAAATACTTCTATTTCATTCTAAACCATAGCACCCGAAAATTCAATGAATTATTTGCAAAGGGCTCTCAATTTCTACATTTATGACCTTATTCGTAAGATTTTCTGACCCTTTTCGTCCAATTTTGACATATTCCTTCGTATGTCCTGTCACATAAAGCTCCCCACCGCGCATGACAGTTTCTTCCACCAGCACTTCTGCCGTCGTTCCTATGAGCCTTTCCTCATATGCCGCCTGTTTTCTGCGGCTCAGTTCGAGCAGCACGCTGCTCCGGGCAGCCTTTACCTCATCCGGCACCTGGTTATCCATAGCGGCAGCCTTCGTTCCTTCCCGTCTGGAATACTTGAATACATGTGTCTCGTAGAAATCCACCTTGTCGATGAAAGCCCTGGACGCTTCAAACTCTGCATCCGTCTCGCCCGGAAAGCCGACGATCACATCCGTCGTCAGTGCAGGATGATGGAAATAGTTACGAAGCATCGCACATTTCTCATAATACTCTTCTGCCGTGTAGCAGCGGTTCATGCGCCTCAGCGTGTCATTGCAGCCGCTCTGCAGCGACAGGTGGAAGTGGGGACAGAATTTCGGAAGCCCGGCAAGTGCCTGGACAAGCTCCTCTGTTATGATCCTCGGTTCCAGGGAGCCGAGCCGTATACGCCTGAGCCCCTCCGTCTCATGTACAGCCTCGACCAGCGCCAGAAGCGTATCTCCCGTGTCCACTCCATAGGAGCTGAGATGTATCCCGGTTAGCACCACCTCTTTATAGCCGCTTTCTGCAAGCCTCCTCACTTCTGCCAGCACGCTCTCCCGTTTCCTGCTCCTGACACGTCCTCTCGCGTACGGTATGATGCAGTAAGAGCAGAACTGGTTGCACCCGTCCTGTACTTTGATGTAAGCCCTCGTATGTTCCGCGGTGCTGCTCAGATTCAGATCCTCATACTCATCGGTGTGGCTGATGTCCACCAGGCCTTCTCCTGTCTCCCATCTGCCTTCTTCGTATTCCTTCAGGATCTGTATCAGATCCTTCTTGCGGTTATTTCCTATCACGACATCGATACAGTCGTCCGCTTCCTCGCCCCGTGCCTGCACGTAGCACCCCGCGGCCACGACAACTGCATCCGGGTTCATCTTCCTCGCCCGGTGGAGCATCTGCCTTGATTTGCGGTCAGCCATATTGGTGACAGTACATGTATTGATAATGTATATATCTGCCCCTTCTTCAAACGGCACTATCTCGTATCCGTGCTGCTTAAGAAGTTCCTGCATCGCCTCTGTCTCATAGGCATTGACTTTGCATCCCAGATTATGCAGCGCTACTTTTTTCATACTGATTCTCCTACTCCTTCAAATGTCCCTGGCTGGCGTAAGGCGCACGCGCCTTACGCCGAATCAGAGTATACAAATTGTTGTAACTTTTAACGAATTTTTTCCAATTTCTTTGGCAGTTTGTTCCTTGACTTTTATACCTTGTACTCTTAAGATGTTTATAGAACATGTAAAGAAAGCCAAGGAGGGTTAAGTCCAATGAAAACAGTTCAAATCTCTTTAAATTCGATTGACAAAGTAAAGTCTTTTGTAAATGAAATCACTAAATTTGATTATGATTTTGATTTAGTATCCGGAAGGTATGTCATCGATGCAAAGTCAATCATGGGAATCTTCAGCCTCGATTTATCAAAGCCAATCGACCTGAACATTCATGCAGACAACGATGTAGATACCGTTTTAGAAATCCTGAAACCATATATCGTAGACTAAATGATAAAAACATAGAGAAATCAATGTGCCTGCACCGCTTTTATGAGCGGGCAGGCTTTTTTCATTATACAGAAGACTTCTTGTCCCTGTAGCGCCCTGCCGCAGCCGGATAATCGCGCCTTAGTACGTTCTTCGTTCAGTTTTGACTTATTTCACCTCAATAATTTCCACCGTCGCAAGCGCCCGGTCTACAAGCTCATCTATTTTGCCGGACAGCTTTTCTTCTGAACGCCGGATTACCTCTACATTCGGCTTTGTCACCGGATGCTTGGCTACGAAGATTGTACAGCAGTCCTCAAAGGGCTGTATGGACGTCTCAAATGTATCAATTTTCTCCGCAATATCTACAATCTCCTGCTTGTCGAACCCGATGACCGGCCGGTAGACCGGAAGCGTACATACATCATTTGTGGCTGCAAGGCTCTGCATCGTCTGGCTGGCCACCTGTCCTATGCTCTCCCCGGTAATCAGTCCGAGGCATCCATCCTTCCGCGCAAAATGCTCTGCAATCCGCATCATATACCGCCTCATGATTATCGTCAGCTCATCGTGAGGGCACTGGTCATAGATATAGAGCTGGATATCGGTAAAGTTCACTACATGGAGCTTCACCGGTCCTGCATATCTGGATACGATCTTCGCCAAATCCACGACCTTCTGTTTGGCACGCTCGCTCGTGTACGGCGGAGCATGGAAATAAGTGGCTTCAATACCGACGCCCCGTTTCGCTATCATATAGCCGGCCACCGGACTGTCGATACCTCCGGAGAGAAGCAGCATCGCTTTCCCGTTCGTCCCTACCGGCATTCCGCCCGGTCCCGGTATGATTCTGGAATACACATAGATAGAATCCCGCACCTCGATGTTCAGCATCACATCCGGGTGATGCACATCCACGCGGATATCAGGAAACGTCTCCAGAACCGCCTCTCCGATGTCACAGTTGATCTCCATGGACGTCCTTGGGTAAGTCTTTCTGGCACGTCTGGCCTCCACCTTGAACGTCATCTTCTTGTCTGGATACAGCTCGTCCATATACGCAACCACATCCTTCTTCAGTTCGTCAAAGCCCTTGTCCTCCATACGCACGACCGGACATATGCCGACGATGCCGAACACCCGCTTCAAATGATCCACCGTCTCCTCATAATCATACTCGCCTTCGCAGTCCACATAAATCCTCGCCTGTGACTTGTGAACATAGAATTCGCCGTCCACATCACGCAGGGCATACCGTACCTGCCGCACAAGGGCATCCTCAAATAAATACCGGTTTTTCCCTTTAATTCCAATTTCTCCGTATTTTAACAAAAATGTATGAAATCTCATCTTATTTTCTGAATCCTCTCTAAATTTCGAAAGGGGTCAGACCCCTGGCGCAGCAGGGGTCTGACCCCTTTCATATTTTTCGTTATTGTCTGATATATTTCCTCAGCATTGGTACTACATTATATAGTGTGTCCAGCGTATAGTCAATCTCTTCTTCTGTCGTGAACTCGGACATGCTGAATCTGAGCGTGGCATCCAGATATTCCTGTCCTGCCCCGATGCCTTTGAGCACCCCGCTGATTCCTGGGTGGTTGGAAGAGCATGCGGAACCGGATGACACGTATATCCCCTTTTCTTCCAGCGCGTGCAGCAGCACTTCGCTGCGGACTCCGGCAAACCCGACACTGATGATATGGGGAGCGGATGTCTCATCATATAGTCCGTGGATGGTCGTATTGTCAATCTTGCGGACCCCATCGATGAAATGTGCCTTCAGGTTCCGCATGGACGCCACTTTCCCAGCGAGATCCGTATAAATCGTCTCGGCAGCCAGCCCAAGGCCTGCTATTCCAGGCACATTCTCCGTTCCGGAGCGGATATTCTTCTGCTGCTCTCCGCCATATATGACCGGCTTTATCTTCACATGTTCCCCGACATAGAGCGCCCCGATTCCCTTCGGACCATGTATCTTGTGCCCGCTGATGGAACACATATCCACTTTCATGCGCTTCGGGTAGATACGGTACTTGCCGAAGCCCTGCACCGCGTCCACATGGAACAGTATGTTGCGGTTATACGCCTTGACGATGCTTGCAGCCTCATCAATCGGCTGCACGGATCCGACTTCGTTGTTGACATACATGACTGACACGAGAATTGTCTCATCGCACAAAGCTTCCTTCAGAGCATCCAGGCGGATTCTTCCATACTTGTCAACCGGCAGAAACGTCACCCGGAATCCTTCCTCTTCTTCAAGGAAACGCATTGTATTGATAATGGCCGGATGTTCTATGGATGAGGTAATCAGATGCTTCCCCGCCCGGCTGTTGGCTCTCGCGGCACCTATAAGCGCCAGGTTGTCGCTCTCCGTTCCGCCGGACGTGAAGAATATCTCCTTTTCCTGAACTTTCCACAGCTTCGCCAGTCTTTCCTTGGCCTGTTTTATATACTTCTCTGCCGCCACGCCTTTCGCATGCATGGAGGATGGATTGCCGTAGTCATCGCACATCACCTTGCGCACAAGGTCCCCCACGCATTCATAAGCTCTCGTAGTTGCAGAATTGTCCAAATATATTTCTCTCATAATTCCACTTCCTGCTTTTTATTCTCAATAATAGATTATGTCATTACCCCTCAAGATGGAACATAAGTACTGACAAAGTTGTTAACCCTGCCGTCTCTGTCCTTAAAATCCGCCTTCCGAGAGTAATCGGTCTGGCTCCCGCTTCTATAGCCGCCTCGACCTCTTCTCTCTCAAAACCGCCCTCCGGTCCAATGAACACACCGACGGACTGTCCTGGTACGATCGAGGCTATCGCCTTTTTCGTCTCCTGCATGTCCTCCGCAAGTTCATAAGGTATGAGCAATACGTCCAGGCCGGATGCCTGTAAAAGCGCCTCCTTGAAACCAGCTACCTGTGCAACCTTCGGTATATACCCCCGCCCGGCCTGCTTGGAAGCGCTCTCGGCAATGCTCTGCCACCGCTGCACCTTCTTCACGGCCTTCTTCTCATCCAGCTTCACTACGGAACGCTTTGTCACGACGGGCACGACCTCCGAGACGCCTAGCTCTACCGCCTTCTGAACGACCAGCTCCATCTTGTCCTGCTTCGGCAGCCCTTGGAACAGGCAGATTCTGGACGGCAGTTCCGTGTCTGCCGCCTGTTCTTCACATATGCGCAAGACAGCCTGTCCCTCCTCATACCGCTCCACGGTACATACGTACTTCCGGTTATCACCGTCGCTTACGGCTACCATCTCGCCCGGCTTCATACGCAGGACATTCTTCATATGGTTGACGTCCCTGCCCTCCACATAGATATCGCCGTCTCTGACCTGGGACGGCGTCACAAAAAAATGCTGCATCCTACTTCTCCCGACTCTTTCTCGCTGTGACAGATACCCACTCGCCCTGATGGTTGATTTCCAGCACGGCAAGCCCCGCGGCTTCCACGGCTTCAACCACTGCCGCTTCCTTCTCTTCGATAATTCCGCTCATGATATAGATTCCACCAGGCTTCAGATGCGGAAGGATAACCGGCGTGAGCGGAATGAGCACATCCGCCAGGATATTGGCCGCAGCGATATCGTACCGCCCATAGCCAACCTTCTCCTGTATCCGGCTGTCACCAATAATATTTCCAATCATGACTTCATACTGTTCTCTGCCGATTCCGTTCGCCTCCATATTCTCATGGGTGGCGTCGATGGCACATGGATCCAGATCCGTCCCTACTGAATACGCGGCACCGAACTTGAGCGCCAGCATCCCGAGGATGCCGCTTCCACAGCCCACATCCAGAATCTGCGTATCCGGCTCCACATATTTCCTGAGCTGTCTGATACATAGCTGCGTTGTTTCATGCATGCCTGTCCCGAACGCCGTACCCGGATCGATATGGATGACCAGTCTGCCGCTGTCCTTCTCCTCCACCTCTTCCCAAGACGGAATCACAAGGATGTCATCTATCGTAAACTGATGGAAATACTGCTTCCAGTTGTTCACCCAGTCTACATCCTCGGTCTGTGATTCCTCTATGATACAGGCTCCCACATCCACATAGCCTTTCATTTGTTCCAGTTCTTTTCGCACCTGTCCGAGGATCGTCCCCGCATCTTCTTCCTCATCGAGGTAGAAGGTCAGATACGCCGTCCCGTCATCTTCCGGAATATCCGGAAGGATATCCACAAACATCTGCTCCTTGTCCTCTTGCGTAAGCGGTATCCTGTCCTCAATCTGCACGCCCTGGATGCCCAGGTCTATCAGCATGCTGCTCACGATATCTTCCGCTTCGGTCGTCGTCTTTAAACGAAATCGATTCCACTTCATATACATTCTCCTATAATATTCCCAGATGAGACAGCAGGATTTTGAATCCCATAAGGATAAGGATTACCCCGCCTGCCAGCTCTGCCCTGGATTTATATTTCGTTCCGAATACATTGCCTATTTTAACACCTGCGACAGATATTGTAAATGTTATCAAGCCAATAAAACTCACTGCCGGTGCAATCGAGACATGGAGAAATGCAAATGTAACCCCGACGGCAAGCGCGTCGATGCTCGTCGCCACCGCCAGCACGAGCATCGTGCGCACATCAAGCGATTCATCTGCATCCTCGCAGCTGTCACACCCGCCGCGTGCTTCCCGCACCATATTCACTCCGATAATACCGAGCAGGATAAACGCAATCCAATGATCGACCGACGTTATGACATCTTTGAACTGGACCCCAAGCAAGTATCCCGCAAACGGCATGACCGCCTGGAACACTCCAAAATACAAACCGACGACGCCCGCCTTCGTCCACGTACATTTTTTCATGGCGAGACCCTTACAGACAGAGACTGCGAACGCATCCATCGAAAGCCCCACTGCGATAAAAAACAATTCATACAATGCCATCTTTTCTCTCTCCTTATTTTATCTTCAGTATCAGAATATAGAATGTGCCAAGGCACATTCTCGCGTCTCCGTCGGTCGCCTGCGACATCTTCAGCTTACGCCGGAGTACGCATTCCCCGGAGGGTTTTTGCTTTATAGGACGTAATTTACTATAAAGTAAAAAAAGACCCATCCGTGGCGTATCCACGGATAAGTCTCATTATTTAAAGTAATGCCAGATGTATCTCATCAGCATGTTGACAATACTACGCCAAGCGCCAACTACTCCCTTACCGATAGTTGATATTATACTGGCCGTACAAGGTCTTGTCAACAGAAAACGCCAACTGTTAATCATTCTCAAAATACACGTTCAAATCCACGCTGCCGTCTATCCCGGACACCTTCCCGGTCTCTGTGTACTGCCACATGGAAAACTCATACGGGCACTGGGGTACAGGTTCATAATCCGCATACCATTTGTCATAGTCCGCAAGCCGCTCCAGCTCCAGCGTGAAAGCCATCCATTTCATATTGGCATATATCATGCTGTCATAGCCTGCCTCTTCTATCCGGTCGCAGAATACGATACAGTTATCTGTAAATTGCCTCCTGTCCAGCCCGTCCGTCCGGGCCGTATCATCCTTTATCTCTTCCGTGTCAAACGCCACCGGATATGTAATGTCATACTCTCCAATCCGCCCCAGTACGAACTGCGCCTCCTCAAGCGCCTCTTCCCCGGATACTGCCTGGGAAAAGAAATAGACCCCCACATCAAGCCCTGCCCCGAGGGCACCGTCCATATGCGACCGGAACATCTTATCCTCCACAAGCTTTCCGGCACTGCCGTATCCCCGGTATCCGACCCTCACCATGGCAAATTCTATCCCCGCCGCGCTGACCTTGCTCCAATCCACCGGCTGCTGGAATTCAGAGACATCAATCCCGATTCTGGACGTCCTCGATCCATCCTTATCCGTATAATACTTGAAGCCGTCCTCTTCCTTCAGCCGTCCGTAATCATAGCTGCATAGCGGCAGACCTTCGATGCAGGCCGCCTCATACTCCGTGCCTTTTACATCGACAAACTTATAGGTGCTCCCGGCTGTGTCCTCCTGTACGGCGCCTTCCGTCTCCACGGAATTGCCGCTTCCTTGTCCGGAGCTGTCTGCGGAACAGCCAGATAGAAGCAGCACCGCTGCCAGCATGCCAAGGGCCTTAATCCTAGTCATCGATTTCATGATCCATCGGAGATATGACAGAGATGCAGCTCTCCATGGATTCGTCATAGAACTTAAACTGGTTCCTTCCCTCCTGCTTGGAAGAATATAGCGCCTGGTCGGCACATTGGAACAGCTTTTCATATGTAGTCCCGTCTTTTGGATATATGGCAACCCCCATGCTGATGGATATCTTGAAATTATAATAATAGTCCGCAAGTGAATTAAAGATACGGTTGACGATATAAGAAAAATCGTCCCTGTACCCGGCAAAAATGAGGAATTCATCCCCGCCGACTCTGGCCGCTATATCCTCGCTTCTGATATTCTGGAGTATCTTCTTGGCCACGAACTTCAGCACACGGTCTCCAAACAGATGCCCGTGCTGGTCGTTTGCATTCTTGAAAAAGTCGAGGTCGAACAGAATCAGGCCGTATTTGCAGTCCATATCTTCCTTCAGCATGGACGTAATTATCTTCTGGGCATTCGTGTGGTTATAAAGCGAAGTAAGCATATCCTGAGCTGCGGCCTGCTTCAGCATGTTCATCTCCAGCCGCTCCTCATGCACATCGATCATCTTGCCGATGGAGCCGCTGTAGATCTTCTTCTCTTCGTCGCTCCAAAGAGCGCGGGCAATCAGCTTGCACCAGCGCTCCCTGCCCTGGATGCGCAGCTGGTATATACCGCTGACGACAGGATGTGCCGGGGTGGCGCTTCTAAGATTCCGCTGAATCTCGCACAAATCTTCGTGGTCTATTATCTCGTCTATCATGGCATTTTCCATAGGATGCAGCGCTATCTCGTCTGTTCCGAGATAATTGGCACCCCATTCGGACAGCATGATCATATCTGTCTCCGCATTGAATTCAAATTGTATCTCCTGGGACATGGAGGCAAAGAACTGGTATTTTATCCGCTCCTGCTCCAGCAGGTTCAGCGTGCGGTCCGAAGCCGTAATCCCGCCTGCCTCCAGCAGTTCCGATGTGATATTCCTCATCTCATTGTGCATCGTCTTGCCGAGCGAACGCACCTTCAGCTCTCTGGATATATGATCCCCCTCTTCTATCAGGCATTCCAGCAGTATCGGGTTGAATGCGCCGCATTCCCCGTGCAAAATCATCTCCATTGCCTTCTCATGCGCATACGCAGGCTTATAGACACGTACGCTCGTAAGGGCATCGTACACGTCGGCGAGGGATACGACCTGGGCGGCTATCGGAATCTCTTCTCCCTTCAGTCCATCGGGATACCCTTTCCCGTCAAACCGTTCATGATGCCAGCGGCATATTTCATACGCCACCTTTACAAGCCCTTCATTCTGATGGTTGGGCACGCTTCTGAGCATCTCTGCACCGATGGCGGAATGCGTCTTCATAATCTCGAATTCTTCCTTCGTCAGCTTGCCGGGTTTGTTCAATATCTCTTCTGCAATGGATATCTTACCGATATCATGCAGAGCGGACGCATTCGTGATGAGGGCGATGGCCGCGCTGCTTAAGTTGTACTCCTCCGTATGGCGCACGAGCGCCCTGAGAAGTATCTCGGTAATAATACGGATATGCATGACGTGAAGCCCGCTCTCGCCGTTACGGAATTCGACAATCGTACTGAGAATCTCTACCATGAGATAGTTGTTCTTCTCTTTTTCCAGAATCTGATCCGTCACCATGCCCTGCAGCATCTTCTGCTTCGCATACAGCATAATCGTATTGCTGACCCTGCGCCGGACCGTCTTCACATCAAACGGCCTGCTTATATAGTCTGTCGCGCCAAGGTCATAGGCCTGGTCGATATAGGCTGACGACGTCTCCGCCGATATCATGATGACAGGAATATGCTCAATCCATTTCCCTTTATTCATCATCGCAAGCACTTCAAAGCCATCCATCACCGGCATCACGATATCCAGAAGAATGATTGCGATGTCATTATCATTTTTCTGCAGATACTGCACCGCTTCCAGGCCGTTCACTGCCTCCGCTATCTCATATTCGTCACCGAGCATATCCGACAGCAGCGACCTGTTCATCTCCGTATCATCTACTATTAATATTTTGTGTCTTTTGTCCATACCCCTACCTTGCCACATCAAATAGAATTCCAGTTACAGTTTCCTCTATCATATCACATTCCCGTTTATTTTCAAAGGTTAATCATATTCTCTTCCACTTCGTCCAGACGGCTCATGATATCCTCATGCTGCTCATCAAACAGAAGCCGTTTATTATACCGGTAATACTTGTCACAGCCATGTTCCTTCAGATACTGGATGCTGTAGTAATTCGTGTTAAGTTCTGCGATGAAAGCCACCATCTCCTGGCTGTCCCCGAAGGCATCCTCCATAAAATCAAAGGCATAATCCAGCGCCTTTCCGGCTCTTGCGGCCGCCTCTTCCCTCATGCCGGTCTCCTTTTGGAACTCTTCCTTCACCCTGCCAAATACTTCCTCCTGAGGCAGATGTCCTTTTCTGACCGTCTGTCCGTATGATTCCAGCGTATGGAGCACCTTTCTGTATATCTCCTCTTCCCGCCTGCCAAGCTGCTCTGCCTTTCTGAGCCTGTCATGCTCTTCTTGGGCGGCGGCAGTGACGGCCGCAAGCGTGTCTCCCTCTTTCATCCTGAGCAGATAGCCGTGCAGGAGCGTCACATACCGGTCCGCCATGACATAGTCCCGGAACAGTTCCCCAAGCTTACCTGTGAGGATGCCGACGACACTGAGGCGTTCGTCAAAAGGAGCGTACCTGAGCTGCTCCAGCACATCTTTGCCATACTGCCCGTCAAGCACTCTCTGGAGTCCGTAATCTTTCTTATACTTTTCAAACAATTCCAGATAGTTCGCAAAGTCTTTGGCTATCTTCCAGTGCTGGATATACTGGTATATCACTTCCCTGTCCGCTTTTTTCCCAATCACGTCATACGTCTTGATCAGCTGGGACAGATCTTCCCATCCTCTTGCGGTGGCAAACATCTTGCCGTCCACCGTCGTCTCTATCTTGTAGAAATGCTCCTTTTTCAATTCCAGATACGCGAGGACCGCCGGATGAATCTCAGCCGTATAGGCATACTCTTTCCAGACTTCAAAGTTCTCCTCCACATCGATCTTCTTGATCCGGTCCAGCGTGACCACGTCAAAGTCTCTGACCGACTTGTTGTATTCCGGCGGATTCCCCGCCGCCACGATGATCCATCCTTCCGGCACCTTCTGGTTGCCGAACATCTTGCACTGGAGAAACTGGAGCATCGTCGGCGCCAATGTCTCAGACACGCAGTTTATCTCGTCGATGAACAGGACGCCTTCGTGCATTCCCGTCTGCTCGATCTTGTCATACACCGCAGATATGATTTCGCTCATCGTATACTCGGTCACAGAGTATTTCCTGCCCCCGTACTCTTTTTCCTGGATGAAAGGAAGGCCAATCGCGCTCTGCCTCGTGTGATGCGTAATCGTATAGGCGACAAGCCCGATACCACATTCTCTTGCAATCTGTTCCATAATCTGCGTCTTGCCGATACCCGGCGGTCCCATGAGCAGTATCGGCCTCTGCCGGATAGCAGGTATCATATACTCGCCGAAATCATCCTTTTTCAGATAGGCCTCTATCGAATCTTTGATCTCTCTTTTCGCACGTTTTATATTCATTTGCTGTCTCCTTCTATGTCTTCCCGTGCCAGTACAAGCTTCATCGCCCACGGCGGCACGTCTGTGTCTTCATAATCCTCGCTGAAAAATACAAAAGCAGTCTCATATGGCGGCATCTTCGACGGATACGTCCCTCTGCCGTCTGTAAAGTACAAAAGCCCTCTCAGACGGCTGAACGCCTGCTCCTTCAATAGCTGGTCCACATAAGTGAACGCCGGCCTGAAGTCCGTCCCTCCCTCACCGTACAGGGTCAGATTGTCCATATAACGCTTAAGCTCTTCCTCCTTCGTTATCCGCTCATCTGTCTGCACCGTGTCATCACACTGGATGATATGGATGTTTACTTTGCGGAAGAAGCTTTCACTCTCGCTGAGCACTGCGTATGTCTCTTCCAGGAACTTCTTCACCAGCTCCCCGGAACACGACATCGACGTGTCAATGACAATCACGAACTCTTCCACCTTCTGTACTTCGCGCCATTCCTGCGGCTCTATGAGCGGCATGTTGCCGTACAGCTCAAGTCCGTATGTGTAGAACACATAATCAAATGAATCCGGATCCACCGCCATCTCTTCCTTCAGAACAGAAAATTTGCGCAAGAACTGGCGGTAGTCGGCCCGCTGGCGGTTCTCCACCTTCACCTGGTCTATGAGATGTCCGGATTCTGCCGAAGCCTCTTTAGAGAACGTCTCCATATCTGTCTCCATCTGTTCGCTGATATCCTGCCACTTGTTCTGTATCTCCTGCTGTTGCTTCTTGTCCTCCTCGTCCGGCCAGCGGCTGTGGCTGTCAATCCTGAACTCTTCTTCCAGCCTCAGAAGCTCCCTCCCGTCCATTTCCCGCTCTGTCAGGACACTGTACACTTTCTCGGCCGTCAGCACCTTCATCTTTGCTTCCAGCCTCCGGTATACCTCTCTGCGCAGGACGGAACGCCTTCTTAAGATACAGCGGTGCCGCATTCCATCTATAATATACTCTGTCACGATGTCGCATGCAAGGTTATAATATCTGGAATCCCTTCCTTTTCTTCCAGTCATATGCCGGAAGATGCAGTGCAGCACCATGTGAAGGTAGATACGGTTGACGAGTATCCTCTCTTCCCTGTACATGCCTCCCAGAAAACGGGGATTGAAATATATCGCGAATCCGTCTGTACCCGTAGTCTCAATATTATCGTCCATGATATAGGAAAAGCTGCTGAGGGCCACGTCGAGAAAACGCATCTTCATATACAGCTCGTTTCTGGACGTAAAGAGAATCTGACGTCCCACGTTCTCGAGCTGTTCTGTAATCTTCTGCCTGTCATCCATATTGCCTGTCCCCTCTTTCCTGCTATAATTCAAACCGCTTTCTCTTACCAGCCGGCAGCTTCTGCCTGACGTCCATCAGCACACCGACCAGCTCCGTCCGCCCAAGCCGCGACGCTATCGTGACAGCTTCCTCAAGCGCCCCGGATGTCCAGCAGCCTTCCTGAGACAGGAACCTGATCTCATCGAACGCTTCGTGCTCTGCCACATATCTTCCCACTGCCTCCATATGCCCCCTGAGATAGCACAAGTATAAAGCTCTGGCCGCCACCGACAGCCGGTAAGGATACATGAGCCTGCCGAAGGCAAGTTCAACTACCGTCTCTTCTTTTTCCTCCGCGACTGCATAAGGAAGAACCTCGTCATATTTCTTATAATCCACCTCATGGCTGTAAAAGCATTGCCTGTAATATCCGCCGGATCCGTGATGGTGCGTCACCAGCAGCCTTGCCGGCGTATTCTCGACCGCTTCCTCATAATGCTCCGGAAAGAGCAGCCGGGCCACCTGTACCTTATTGTCCGCTCCATGATGATGCAGTACCGCACGCACAGTATAGCGGATCTCATCCACGACAGACTTAAGGGCAGACTTCTCTCCCCTGTAAAAATGGATCTCCACTTCGCCGAGACGGCATCCGGTAAATGCTCCCCCGCCAATCTCGAGCAGGCTGTCGGAGAGTATGAGCTTCTTCAGATTCCTGCACCGGTAAAATGCATACCTGCCAATCTCGCGGACTTGTCCAGGAAGGCGTATCTCTTCCACCTCTTCCGCGCAGATTCTGTGCCGTTCACTGAGATACCCGGCCTCGGGGCTTAAATATACGCTGTCCTCCTGCGATTCGGCCACGGAAAACGCGTAAGGCCCAATCCCGTATACCGCGTGGCCTTCTATCTCATCGGGAATATATAATTTTCCGTCTATGCCATAACAGCCCGTCAGCACCACCCTATCTCTGTCTTTCTTATAGTGGATCTCCGGGCACAGCTGTTCTCCCATAATTTCCTCCTCTTATCTGCGGCCTGTCCAGGAATGCCCTGCTTTGAACCGGGCAAATACGGACAGGATGCAGCCATGCCGACCCATAAAATGAATCCTCACCGCTGCATGCTGTCCGCCTGTCTAAAGCTTTCCTACTTCTTTTATAAATATACAGTTAAATTCCTCCAGCTGGTCATACACGATTCCGTGCCCGCTCTGATCAAGCTGATAAAGCTTAGATCCTTCGATGCACCTATGCTGTATTTTCACAAGATCGTTGGATACGACCGTGTCTTTCGTCCCATGGATAATCGTTGTCGGTACCCGCACCGCGTCAAGGTCTTTTCTGCCGTCTTCATCCCGGAGGGAATATGCCGTCTCAATCGTGGCGATGCCGGACGCGGACAGCGCGATGAGCTCGAACCAGTCCTTTACCGCCTCGCTCTGGCAGCTTGCAAAGAGCTGCTCATGGCTGAAATTTCTCGCCAGCTGCGGACGGTCTGTCTTGGCCATGCATATGAGCCCGTCTACATATTCTTTCGTCAGTCCATACGGGAAACCGGCCCTTCTCGTCCAGCACGGCGCTGCCGCCGCAAGAAGCATCAGCTTCTTCACGCCGTAAGAACGGTAATTCTTCATATAACGCAGTACGATGGCGCCACCCATGGAAAAGCCGGTCAATACGAAACGATAAAGCTTAAGCGCCCGGACAACCCTGTACACATCATCTGCAAGCGTGTCGTAGTCATAACCGCATGCCGGGGAGTCCGAATTTCCAAAGCCTCTGATATCCATGAGCACCACTCTGTAGTTATTCTGTACAAGAAGCGGAATCTGATACTCATACATCTCGTGGGATAACGGCCAGCCGTGCAGTAAGAATACGGTCTCCGTACATTCCGGATTATATACATACACGGCCAGCTTCACCCCGTCCTTCGCTTTCACGTAAAACATTTAGAATCCTCGAAACTGTCTTTTACATCAATATATGTCAATCCGCATCCCGCCGTGCACGGATGCCTCCTCTTTACCAGTACCCTCTGAACAGGTTGCTGTACATATTCCACCATGTCTTCATATAGAGCAAGGCTCTACACAGCCACGTCTGTTTTGCAGGGTTATCCGCTTCGCACATGACATAGTTAAGATGGAACTTTCTCGCATAATGATCCGCTTTCCTCAGATGCCATCTACTCGTCACGACGATGCAGTCCTTAAGGCCATGCTTATCCATGACCTCTTTGGAATACATCATATTATGATAGGTGCTTACAGACTGCGCCTCCGTATACAGGACGTCCTGCGCGGCTCCCAGCTCAAGCGCGTACTTTTTCATGACCTCCGCCTCTACGTGGGAATTGGCCACTGCTCCCCCGCTCAGAAGGAGGCAGGCCGCCTTCCCTTCCCGCAGCAAATACACGCCCTTTTCCACTCTTGACTTCATGACCGGGGAAGGGGATCCGTCCTCTTCCGCGTAATAGCCGCACACGATTGCACAGTCATAGGTATCCTTTTTCCATCTTTTATCCGGCCTGCGGAACACCATGCAGAATACAAGTACGTTCAAAAGCAAAAAGCCGAACGCTGCATGCATGAGTATCTTCGTCCGCATCCGCACATCATATAAGTCCATAATGCTCCATAGCGCTGCTGATTCCGCCCTCTTCCACTTTTCCTGTGACATGCTCCGTATACGGCTCCAGAACGGCATCGTGCACCTCCATAGCCACCGCGTGGTCTGCAAATTCGAACATGGACAGGTCATTGCTGCTGTCGCCGAACACGTATACCTGATCCTTTTCAAGCCCAAGGCGTTCCATGATAACCTGTATGCCTGTCGCTTTGCTGTATCTCTTCTGCACACACTCGTAGATGCCCTGCCCACGGTCTATCGCCTCCATATCCGCACTTATAAAGTCCAGAAACGCCTGCTTATCGCTCCGGCTGTCCGTATACACAAGCAGCTTGTCATATATAAAGTTCTTTTCCTCCATGGCGCACTCGACGCCAAGGCCTTCAAGAGCAAAGTATCTCCGCATGCTCTCTATCTGCTCGAAACGAGATATCCTGTTGGAGAAGTAGACGTCTTCCGTCCCTTCGCACAGGCCCTCCAGATTGCATCTCTTTATACAGTCGATGATCTCGATTCCCCTGTCTTTTGGAATATGATTTTCAAGAAGCACCTCATCTTGATACAATATGTAAGTGCCGCATCCGCACAGATATCCGTCCAGCTGCATCCGGACCGTCTCCGGCGGCAGGCTCCCGTATGTCCTGCCTGTATTGATAAAGGCAAGATGCCCGTTCTTCCTCGCAGCGCCAAGTGCGTCCAGCGTGCTCTCAGGTATCTCCATTGTCTTCTCGCTCAGCAAAGTTCCGTCGATATCAAAAAATAATGCGGCCTGTCTCATCCTTGCACCTCTCTCTTCGTTCACCTAAATATTATACTTTTATTACCCTGGCTGGACATCAGCAGTCCAACAAGTATATAGTATCATCCTCCTGCGGGAATGTCACGGTGCTTTTTGCCGTCCGGACCTTCCATGTCAAAAGAAATTGTCATTGTCCTTGCTTCCCTTATCATATATATGGGATAGATTAATCAATGGCAGGTCAATTATATGCAGGAATTTGTTATACAGGTCATGAATCAGTTTGGTTACCTAGGCATCTGTTTTCTCATCATCGTAGAAAATATATTTCCACCGATTCCCTCTGAAGTCATCCTCTTCTTTGGCGGATTTATGACTACCTGCACGGATATGACCATCCCGGGAGTCGTACTGTTCTCCACCCTCGGTTCTACCACCGGGGCAATGATACTGTACGAAGCCGGATGTCTGCTCACACCTCCGAGGCTGGAGGCGCTGCTTCGTACAAAGGCTCTCAAGAGGCTTGGCTTTGAAAAGAAAGACGTGGAAAAGACAACCGGCTGGTTTGAAAAGCATGGGCAGAAGGCCATATTGTTCGGAAGATGCGTGCCGATCATACGGAGCCTTATATCCGTTCCCGCAGGCATGGCAGGTATAAAGCTGCCGCTCTTCCTCCTCTATACGGTAGTCGGAAGCACCGTCTGGAACATATTCCTCGTATCGCTCGGCGCCTTTATGGGCTCCTCCTGGAATACGATCTCGTCATACCTGAAGGCCTATTCGAACCTGACCCGCATCCTTCTCTTGCTGGTGGGGGCAGTGCTGTGCTGGCGCTATCTTCGCAAAGCTTCCCGGAGAAAAAATGAAAAGTAATACAGACAGCAGCCAGGGAGGCTGGCCGGCGTAATACTGCCGGCTAGCCTCCCTGATTCTTCAGACATCCGATCCCGAACATCATGATATCCTCTGTCAAGGCCGCGATATCCCGGGCGCTGCCAGCCATTCCTTCTGCCAGCCACTTTTCCAGCACACCGATGCACCCCGCGCTGACGAACGCATAGAAATACTCTATCTGCCTGGGCGTCGCTTCCTCAAAATAACGGGTGTACGTCTCCACACACTTCTCCTGCCCCATCTGGATCAGACGGGCAGCAAATTCTTTATCTCCATAAGGTCCAAGCGTCACCGTACATATATCCGCGTTGTCCTTCAGACACTGGAACACCCCTGTCGTAATATAGAGCGGCGTCAGCTCTCCGCTGCCGGTGCTCAGAAGCGGTTCCAGCGCCTTTCTGAAATCTGCCGTCATCTCATCTTCCATCTTCTCAAGCAGATCATATATATCCGTGTAGTGGGCATAGAACGTGCCTCTGTTGATACCGGCTTTCAGGCACAGCTCCTTCACCGTGATGCTCTGGATGGGCTTCTCCCCGAGAAGAGCCGTAAATGCTTTACGGATAAGCATCCTCGTGACTTTAACGCGGTAATCGTTCCTGCTCAATCTGGTGTCCCCTTTTCCCTGTACTTTCCTGGAATCTGTCCAATATCAGACACAGCTGGCCACATATGTCCGGTTACACGTCATCCGGGCCAAAGCTGTCGATTGTCTGTAACTATGTAATATATTATAATACATATATGAAAGATAATCAACACCGTGTCTATATTTCCAAGGAGGTGTCCCACATGAAAAAAGTCTATATCATAACCGGCGCCAACGGCCATCTCGGCAGGGCCATCATACGTCTGCTGCTTAAAACCGATTCTGAAATCAGAGGCCTCGTCTTGCCCGGAGACACGGAGCGGCTGTTTGATAACGTCTGCTATACGACAGGAGATGTCACAGATGCAGAAAGTCTTATCCCGCTGTTTAAGAATACCGCCGGTGCAGAAGTATTCGTCATCCATGCAGCCGGCATCGTCGACATATCGTGGGAACTTGTGGAAAAGGTGTATAGGGTGAACGTCAAGGGCACAGAAAATATCATCTCCCTCTGCATGGAATATAAGGTAAGAAGGCTCCTCTATGTAAGCTCCGTCCATGCGATACCGGAAAAGGACAGTCCGGACGTGCTCCGGGAAGTGGCCCGGTTCTCGCCGGAAGAGGTACGCGGCGGGTATGCCCGTTCTAAGGCAGAGGCGTCGCAGAAAGTCCTAAGCGCGGCAGAAAAAGGGCTGGACACTGTTATCGTCCATCCCTCAGGCATACTTGGTCCCGACGCCCTCTCCGGCAGCTATCTCATGCAGCTTGTGGAAGACTACCTGGACGGCCTGCTTCCTGCATGCGTCAGAGGTGGATATGATTTTGTAGACGTGCGGGATGTGGCAGAAGGATGCCTGCTTGCACTGGAAAAAGGAGGAGCAGGGGAATGCTACATACTGTCCAACCGACACTATGAAATATGTGATATCATACGTATCCTGCGGGAGACAGCAGGCGGACGCCGCCTTCCCGTCCTGCCCATATGGATGGCAAGAGCAGTCTGCCCGGCCATAGGACGATGGTTCCGTATGAAGCACAGGCGCCCTCTGTATACGAGGTACTCTCTTTATACCTTGCAGAGCAATGACCGCTTTTCCCACGATAAGGCAACCGCCTGCCTCGGATATATGCCGCGGGATATCCGCTCTACCCTTGAGGATACTGTCTGCTGGCTTCGGAACAAGGAATACCTGTCATCTGAACAGGAAAGTCCTTATTTCAGTATATAGAAATTATCCCGCAGCAGAAGCCAGTTGGCCCTGAACCACTGCATAATCTGCCAGTAGCCGCATCCGCGCAGTCCGAATTCCGTTATCAGGCCGAACTTGGCCTGGAGGCTTCTCACATCTTCGAACCAGACCTCATGCTCCGTGCCATTCTCCACATAGTTAAAGTATGGGCTCCGGGCGCTCTCGTCAAACTCAATGGGGACTCCTTTTGCTATGGCGAGCTGGACGGCCTGCACGTTCCCAATCGTTTGAGCCCGTGTCACTCCCCTTTCATACGGAAGGGACCAGTCATACCCATAGTTGGGAATCCCAAGATTGATCTTAGAGGCAGAGATCTCCGTCACCGCATATTCCACTACGTCCCGCACCTGTGGCAGCGGCGCGACCGCCATCGGAGGCCCATAAGTGTATCCCCACTCATAAGTCATGAGAAGCACATGGTCTGCAGCCTCACCCAGAGCCCGGTAGTCTTTGCCTTCATATAGAAGGCCTCTCTGTTCTGCCGACGACTTCGGCGCCAGTGCGATAGAAAGCCAGTAGCCGGCAGCACGCATGGCTTCCGCGGCCTTCCAGACGAACGCTGTAAAAGCGTTACGGTCATCCGGCAGTATATATTCAAAATCAATATCAAGGCCTCTGTATCCTTTCTCTCTCATGGTCTCAAGGAGGTTAGAAATAAGGGCGTCTGCTGCATACTCGTTGTACACGACTGCACTGATGAGGCTGTTGTTGAAGCGGCCGTCCGGTCCGAGCGGGGTCAGTGTCAGGACTGCTTCTGTCCCATACCTCTCCGCCTCCTGTATCATCCACCTCTCATCCAGAAGCGGGGGGACAAGTTCCCCGTCTGCCGTAAATCCATAGGAAAATATCGGCAGTTCGGACAAAAACGGCAAGGTCTGCTGAAGGACCCATCTGCTGATAAACGGATACGCATATCCGCTCACATATATGCTCCTTCGCGGACTCCTTGCCCCCGTCTGGATGAGCAGCGCCTGCCCGATGGCAAGCCGGTACGGGTATATGATCTGATTGTCATATATGAGCCGCCAGACATCCACGCCGTACGCCGCCGCGATACTGTCAACATCGTCTCCTTCCATTACTACATATATCTCCATATCGTCCTCTATATAACTGTCTGTTGCTTCTAGTATATGCACAGCTTACATGAAGCTTGCGCTACACTTTCTTCCTGTACAGGCCATGCCTGTTGCAGCAGGCATAGAGATAACCGTGTCCCCGTCTTGTAAACCGGGCCTGCGCACTCTGTTCCGGATACAGCTTGACAAACTGTACATGATTCTCGGTAACGTAAGCGAGAAAAGAGATAAAATGTGTCTTGCTCATCTCATGTTCTATGGTAATATAATAATCCCCGTCGGCCAGCTCCACCTGCATCGCATGCCCTTCGTCATCCCCTTCCGTCTCCAGCTGTGGCAGCAGGATACCGCAGCAGCTGTAAGAACCGTTTCCTGTTGCCTGTATCACATTGCCGCAGAGAGGGCATACGTAGAAAGATACTTTCTTCATATTCCCGGAGCGGTTCCTGTTCTCGGCGTATTCCCCGTTCAGCAGCTCTGCCAGGGATACGCCAAGCGATGCGGCAAGCTCTGTAATGATGCCGGCATCAGGCAGACCTTTTCCAGTCTCCCATTTAGAAATCGTCTTGTCGCTGACACATACAAGCTGCGCCAGCTGCTTCTGCGTATATCCTTTTCTTTCTCTTAATTCTCTTATTGTATTTCCTGTTACATAACCCATGCTGTTCTCCTCTTTCTATCTGTAGATAATATCATGTGACATACTTATCATATCCCCTGGCACAGGATCCATCAACCTACGGAACGTAGAGATGCCGCCACGATAAGCACTATCATGGCGGCATCTTCTAATTGTCAATCATATCAATGGGTCAGCTGATACATGATATGCAGCAGCCGGTTGATTTCCAGCGGCTTTGTCACATGTTCGTCCATACCGGCCTGCTTTGCCCTGTATGCATCATCGACAAATGCGTTGGCCGTAAGGGCTATGATAGGAATGTCGGCAGCATCCGGCCTCTCTCCTGCATCTCCCAGGCTTCGCACCGCCCGGGCGGCGCTGTATCCGTCCATGACCGGCATCTGGATATCCATCAGGATGAGGGTATACGTTCCGGGAGGCTTTGCAAGGAACATTTCCACGGCTTCCTTTCCATTGTCCGCACAGTCTGTCTCTATGCCATTCATAGACAGCAGGTCCACGACAATCTCCTGGTTGAGGTGATTGTCTTCTGCCAGAAGTATACGTGTGCCGGGCGCAAATTCATATCCCGCGTAGGTTCTCCCGTCCTCCCTGGCGGCTTCCGCCATGCTTTCATCCTGTACAAGCTTCAGATATACCGTGATGACAAACTTTGTCCCTTCATTCAGCCGGCTGTCTACCTGAATCGTACCATTCATCATCTGTACGAGATTAAGGGTTATAGACAGGCCGAGGCCAGTTCCCTGTATCTGGCTGACACGTTCATCCTCCGCCCGCTCAAATGGCAGGAACAGCTTGTCAAGAAATTCCGGGGACATACCGATTCCGTCATCTTCCACGACAAACTCGAAGCATCCCACCCCGCTTCCTCCGGACAGCTTCTCTTCAAGGGCAACCGTGATATGTCCGCCTTCCGGCGTATATTTCACGGCATTGGAAAGCAGATTGATCAGTATCTGTTTCAAACGGACGGTGTCTCCGAACACGGCTTCGTGCTTTCCTTCCTTTCTCACGACCTGATAATGCTGATTCTTCTGCTCCACATCCGGCCGGATAATGTCCGATACTTCCTTCAGAAAACGGTCCAGCACGATGACATCTTCGCTGAGGCTCATATTCCCGGACTCTATCTTGGACATATCCAGCACCTCGTTAATCAGGCCGAGAAGATGCCTGCCGGAAAGGTCGATCTTAGACATGCAGTCTTTTATTCTTTCATCATTGCCAAGGCTGTTTCGGGCAATTGCCGCCATCCCCATAATCGCGTTCATCGGCGTCCGTATGTCATGACTCATCCTGGACAGGAACTCCGATTTCGCCTTGTCTGCACGGTTCACAGAAGCATACGCTTCCTCAAGCGCACGCTTGGCCTTTTTCTCTTCTTCGTAGTGTTCCAGCTCTTTCTGCTTTTCCGAACTGATATTGCGGAATGCGAATATAGCAGTATCCATGCCACCTTTGCCTGCAGCCGTCAGATGGACTTCCATCCGGAACCAGCAGGCAGACTTTCTATGCCTGAACTCCACTTCCAGATGCCCCGAATGTCCGGCAAGACTCCTGAAGATGCTCTCCCGGTCACAGAGGCCGGCAACTTTCTCCCGGTCAGCCTCATCGACATCTCTTATTATATAGCTGCACAAGGCACCTGAATAGCTGCCGCTGCGGGGAAGGCCGCCCCCTTTGTCCGCCTCGGGCAGACGTACGGCGTAGTAGCTGTCTTCCTGCAGATTCACATAGAAGATGCAGACATACACATCATTGATCGCCTGAAGCGCCGACTGGTTCATCTGCAGACGTTCGCTGCTCTCCGACAGCTTCGACTTCATCTTATGTATATTATGCAGCGCGCCCACGACCCGGAGCGGCCTTTCATCTTCCCTCATCAGCCTGCTGTTCACCCGGTGCCAGACGAATTCCCCCGGCAGGCCTTCCGGTGTAGTACAGCGCACCTCAAACACTTCCGTGCGGCCGTTGCATATGTTATCGACAACTGTTGCGACATCGTCCGGGTGTACAATCTCGTGTCTCTTAAGAACCTTTGAATAATCCTTTATCTCATTGCGCAGGACTCCCCGTCCGGTTCTGGGCTCGTAGCTGATGAACGTATCCGAGTCCATCAGGTATTCAAACATGATGGCAGAACTGGCCTCCATGGCCAGCCGGTACATCTCATGTTCCCGGTCCAGCCTCTGCTGCAGAATCTTACGCTGCGTGGCATCAACCATCGTGCGCTGAAGGATATCCTCTCCTTCCGGCGTCACTCCGACAATCATGCTTGTTGCGTCCATCCAGTGGACAGAGCCGTCCCTCCACCGCACGCGGTATTCACAGTCCCGGCGGTCTCCCACCCTCTCGAGCATATTGTATGCATTCTCCAGAATTTTCCTGTCTTCTTCTACCACCGCTCCCATCATGCCGTCATGCCAGTCATCTTTACCGGCCTCCATACTTTCATATCCCATAAGCGCTATGACTGCTCTGTTCAGAGAGATAAGGCGGAAGCTTCTGTCCCGGGACCTGACAAACCGTATGATTCCACACGGCACCGTTGCGTAGATGCTTGATAGAAGATTCGTCTGCTCTCTCAGGCGCTGCGCGTCCACCTCAGACCGGGTTATATCAAGATACAGGCTGTTTACCATCCATCTGCCATCTGCATCCTTCGATTTCTTTCCGCTGTCCATCACCCATTTGAGGCTTCCGTCCTTGCAGCGCACCCTGTACTTGGTAGAATATGTCAAGCCGCCGTCCTTAAATGCCTCCGCACAGTCCGCCAATGCTTTCGGAAGATCCGGAGGGTACACATTACCCACAGCGGATCCACCCGTCGCTTCCATAAATTCATCTATCGTATATCCGAATAACGCAGCCGCCTCCTTGCTTACAAATGCAAAGGAATAGGTATCATCGTCATTGCTGATTTTAAGTCCGCCCGCGATAGAGGACATGATTACCTCAAGCTGGCGGTTTCTCTGCCTGATCTCTTCTTCAAGGCTGGATAACTGTTCCTGGATGTACGCATAAGACTGCTTTTTGATTTTATCCGGAAACTTATCATCGCCTACCATCTCCTGGTACGGATTCGAACAATCACTATGGGCACATTCCAGTCCCTCTTCCATACGTCGCCCGCTTAATCTGTCTTCTCGTTTCACGCTGTCCCCCCTGCAATTGGTTATTCATTCATACCTGCACCGCCGTCCGGCTCTTTTCCGTTGCGCACACGCCACGCAGTGCAGTCTGCCAATGTTTTTTTCAGCTGTTCCATCGATATCGGCTTGGCAAGGTGTCCGTTCATACCGGCCTGGCGGGCATGTCTGACGTCCTCTGCAAATGCATCGGCAGTCAATGCGATGACAGGCAGCTCTTCAATCCGCTCCATCCCGCAGCCGCGTATCTGCCTTACGGCCTCATATCCATTCATGACCGGCATCTGTACATCCATAAAGACAATGTCATAATAAAGCGGCGGGTGTGACTGCACTGCTTCTAACGCCTGCCTGCCATTTTCCGCACTTTCCACCTGCGTCCCAAGCAGTTCCAGCATCTCTGTCGCAATCTGCCTGTTCAGCTCATTGTCTTCCACGAGCAGCACCTTGAGCCCGGCAAAGGATTCCATATCCTGGTACGCGTCTGCCGGTTTTGCAAAAGCAGAACCGTCACTCTTTGCCAGATACAAGGTTATCGTAAACTTTGACCCCTTTCCATGCTCGCTTTCAATCTGGATATCCCCGCCCATCATAGCTACCAGATTTCCGACAATCGTCATTCCAAGACCCGTTCCCGCAACCTTGCTGACTCTGCTGTCGTCCGCCCGGCTGAACGGTTCATAGATATGTTCCATATATTCCGGTTCCATGCCGATTCCGTTGTCCTCGATAATGAACTGGTAGGTGCCTATCTCGTTCTCTTCCCTTTTAAGCTCCCGCACGAAAAGCGAGATGGCCCCCCCTTCTTCCGTATATTTGGACGCATTAGACAGGACATTCTCCAGGATCTGACTGAGCCTTCCTTCATCTGCAGTAACCTTGGAATGCATATCCTTCTCCACATCGATGGACAGCGTCTGCTTCCGCTTCTTAGTCGACACCCGTATCATATCTGCTGCCTCATCCACCAGTTCATGCAGGTCAAGCTTCCGTTCCGTCAGCTCAAATGTTCCGCTCTCTATCTTGCTCACATCCAGCACTTCATTGATGAGTTCCAGCAGCCGCCCGCCGGAACCGGCAATCGTCTTCAGATACTCCCTTACCTTCTCCTCATCCCCCGTGTTCATCAGTGCAAGCTCCGTCATGCCGATAATGGCATTCATCGGCGTCCGGATGTCATGGCTCATCCTGGAAAGAAAATCGCTTTTGGCCTGGCTGGCCTTCTCTGCTTTATCCAGCGCTTCTTCCAATATCTGCTTCGTCCGGCGTTCCTTCTCTATCGTCTCTTCCTGTATCCGCCGTTCCTCATCTATATTTCTCGAAAGCGTAATCTCAATCAGGTCGTCCGTATAAGGGCTCTCCACCCTCACGACCTGGGTGAAATTCCAGTGGTATTCCCCGTCTTCTCCAAGATGGGGCACCTCCATGGACACAATCCGTTCCCCGTGCAGATACGTGCTGATCAGGGCGCTGCGCCGGAACTTGCTGATAAACTCATCCCGATAATCCGGATGGACACCGGCAAGTTCAAATGCAATCAGCTCGTCAAAGCAGCCGTCGTCGTCCGGCCTCCTGACATGTGACCGTTCATATTCAAGCATGTGATATGTATTCTGAGTCAGATTGACCGCGATGAGCATCTGGTAGGCCGCCCTTGCAGCCGTAGCCAGCTGGCTGATCTCTACATTGAGCTGCTGCTCCAGCAATGCTTCGTCATGTACATCGTGATATACGAGTACGCACCAGCAGTCTTCCCCGTCTGCCTGGCCTATCCTTGCCGCCGCAAACTCCGCTATACGGTAGCTGCCGTCCTGGGACAGGCGCCTGAGCCGCCTGGTAAGGCGCTTCTTGCCTCTTCCGAATGCCGCAAGCATCGCCTCCCGGGAAAAGCATGCATTGAACGGTTCCAGATCGTCCGGATGGATGACCTTATCCGCATAATTACGGTTTTCCACACCAAAACTGCCCTGTTCCGGTATATCTGTCCAAAGTGTATCTTTCTGGCAGTTGACATAATAGTCGTCTGTCAGATTCGCGATGATACACTCGTCAAATACCGTCACAAGGCTCTGTGCATACATATGCTGGATATTTCTCATATCCTGTTCTTCCTCAAGTTTCAACCTGTGAGGAGCAGCTGTCACTACGATTGCACGTATGTTTCCATCCCATATGATTCGGCTGGCAGTCACGTCAACTGTCGTATGGAGCAGCGGATCTGGACAGACGATATGTATGGACTTCCTGTCCCCCAGGCTTTCCAGCGGGCAGCAGCCACACACTTCAGGCCATACATCATGGCACTTGGCGCCTGTTACGGCCCTTCCGCGTCCGGTCTCCCGGCAGCGCTCGTTAAAGTACAGCAGCTTGTGCGTCTCTTCTTCTATGACATACACGCTCATATCGGTCAACGCATCGAGTAAAGCAGCCAGATTGTCGGCAGACATAGACTCATCTCCTTATCCCTGTCAGTTTCCGTCTAATAAGATATGTCTATTATACACGTTGAGGTGGAAAATAGAAAGGGCTTTCTAAGGGCAGGGTTCTTGCCGTTCTTTTTCCACCAGCCTGCCGACAAATTCCGTTCCCGGACTATAAAGCAGCTCCCTGGGCGTCCCGTACTGCTGTATCTTGCCCTGATCCATCACCAGCACTTTCGTGCCGAGCTTCAAAGCTTCTGATATATCATGGGTCACAAAAAGTATGGTAATCCCCGTCTTCTCATGAATCTGCTTCAGTTCTGTCTGCAATTGTCCTCTTGTTATCTCGTCAACAGCCCCGAACGGCTCATCCATCAGCAGTATATCCGGAGACGCCGCCAATGCTCTTGCGATACCGACTCTTTGCTGCTGTCCCCCGGACAGCTCCGACGGATACCGTCCTCTCAGCTCTTCCTCAAGGCCGACAATCCCCATCCATCTGCTCACGGCCTCTTTCGTCTTCTTTTTATTCTTCCTGTTCAGCAGATTCGGCACATACGATATGTTCTGTTCCACTGTCATATGGGGGAACAGCACGCTTCCCTGAAGCGCATAGCCGATATTCCTGCGAAGCTCTATCATATTTTCATTCCGTATGTCCCTTCCATTGACGATGACCGATCCTCCGGTGGGCGACACAAGCCCGTTTGCCATCTTCAGTATGGTCGTCTTCCCGCAGCCGGAGGAACCTATAATCGTGACAAATTCCCCCTGTTCTACGGCCATGCTGAAGCCTTCTATAATCACCTTGTCACCGTAGGCCTTCTTGATATCCCGGTATTCTATCGCTTTATTCATTATGACCTCCTACCTGAGCAGCCCTGCATCTTCTAAGAACTGTTCCGCCACCTCTTTGGGCTCCATCCCCTGAGCTTCCACCTTATTGTTGAGCTCAGACATCCTGGCATCTGTGAGTATGCCTGTCACCTTTTCCAGCACCTCCAGCAGTTCAGGATGGTCTTTCACCACTTCGGAACGTACGACATTGCCACACAGATAGGATGGATAGAACTTCCTGTCATCCTTAAGCACCGTCACATCTGACGTGCTGAGCTGTCCGTCTGTCGTAAATATGATCATCGCGTCAATCCTGCCCTGGTTCACTGCCTGGTATTTGAGCCCTATATCCATGTCCATCGTATTGCCGAACCGGAATCCGTATGCCTCGCATAACGCGTCATAGCCGTCCTCCCGCTCGAAGAAATCATATTCTGCCCCAAAAGTGAGCTGCTCCGCCACCTCCTGCAAGTCGGAACATGTCTTCAGATCATACTCATCGGCCACCTCTTTTCTGACAGCAAGTCCATACGTATTGTTGAATCCGTACATGCCTTCCCACTGCATTTCGTACTTTTCTTTGTACTCTTTTTCCATCTCATCAAACATGTCCTCGGTATATAGTCCCTCTTCTTTCAGCACCATGTTCCAGCCTGTACCGGTATATTCCGGATAGATATCAAATTCTCCCTTCTCCATCGCGGGCTGGATATTGGAAGTCCCGCCGCCGACCCCTTGTGTCACCTCTGCCTCCAGGTCCGTGTCCTGCTCAATCAGGATATGGAGCATCTCTCCCAGGATATACTGTTCCGTCATCGGTTTGGTCGCAATCTGTATCGTCTCTTTTTTATTGTAATCAGCGAGCCCTGCTGCTATCAGGACGATGCACAGCAGGCCAGCCGTCATCTTGACAGCTCCGTTCTTCTTTTTTGCCTTAGCTCCGGTCCTCTGCATGCTCTTTTCCACGATACCGAGGATAAAGTCTACGGCAAGAGCAAGAATAGCGATAAGCAGGCTCCCCGCCATCGTCATAGCCGCATTGTTCGTAGTGATGCCGCGGTAGATGGCCACGCCCAGCCCGCCCGCTCCGATAAAGGAAGCGATACCTGCCAGCGCTATCGTCATAGTTACCATGTTCCGTATGCCTGACATGATGACCGGCATTGCCAGCGGAAGCTTAATCTTATAGAGCATCTGGAATCTCGTACTGCCCATTCCTCTTGACGCCTCCAGTATACCCGCGTCCACATTCGTAATGCCCGTGTGGGTAGCCCGCACCATCGGCAGCAGCGCATAGATCGTGAGCGCGATGACCGCCGTGACATTCCCCACGCCGGAGAAAGGGATAAGGAATCCAAGCATAGATATGGACGGAATCGTATATAGAAAGCCAATCACTCCAAGCGTCGGTTTTGCGGCCCTGTCATATTCGCTGATCAGTATCCCGGCTATCCCGCCCAATAGGATAGCCGTCAGAATTGCGACGAGCGATATCTCCAAATGTTCAAGCAGCAGCTTCGCAAAGAACCCTCTCCGCTCTGCAAGCATAATCCAAATGTTCTGCATCATCTACAGCTCCCTCCCTGCGACTGCCTCCGACGGACAGCGCTCATAACAAAGACCACAGTGCAGGCAGTGTTCCTGCACGATTTCATACGGTGTCTTCCCAAGTATGCACTGCTGCGGACAGACATCCAGACAGACGCCGCATCCGGTACACTTATCGGTAATGTAATATCCTCTCCCGGTATTCTTATGCTCTCCGAACGTAAATGTCTTCCGGCAGATGTGCGGCTGCCCCAAATCAAAGAATTCCAGTTCCCCGTCTTCAATACGGAATGCTTCCAGTATGTACCTGCTCTCCCCGGGATATACGTCTTTCATGGAAGGATTTGCTTCAAATATCCTGTCTATCTTCTCCTTCTGGTCCTCCACCCTGCATGCCAGACCATTGAGCCTTACCATCTGGTACTTCTTGTTCATGCCCGTAACCGCGACATCCGGGACCCTTAAAAGCTCTTTGTAGAAATTCTTTCCCCTTGCCGTACAGAAGTAAAGCCTTCCCTCTTCCACAAGCATCACATCTATCATCCTCACCTGTGGCTTTCCCTTTGCATCTACCGTTGCGAACGCGACGTCTTTAATCTCTCTCAGCATGTTAAGACAATCCTGTACATCCATAACCGCACCTCCCTCATTCTACTGTTCTTTCCTCCATAAGCCGCCCAACCGCTTCTGCCAGATCTATGTCCATGCACAGTGCCCTTTCCCTGATTTCCAAGGGTGCCCACGCCTGGCCTTTGTTCACGCAGATATAAAAAGCATGTTCATACTTTGCCGTCATCTGCCAGAACGGATACTTGATGATGCCTGGCGTGTTCATACCAACGCCTAGTTCCAGAAATAGTATCCTTTTCCCGCTGTACCTTCTGATAAACCGTTCGTACCTTCCACACGCCGCATGCCATGCTTCGTCCTCGATGAAATACCCGTCACAACGAAGATGCACTTCCATATCTCCGCCGCATACCGGGCATCTCGGGATAAGGGCGGCTGGTATCCTTAAGCCATGCTGCTGCCGAATCATCTCACGTACCTGCCGCTCATTGTCATACAGCCTGCTATGGCATGCCTTCGCACATTGGAACTGTCCGTAATCGCCCTGGACCGCAAAGATTTTCTCCTCCTCAAAGCCCGCCTCGTAAAACTGGTGGTCCACATTGGTCGTTATGACGAAGTATTCCTTCTCTTCCACCAGCCTGCGTATATCCATATACAGACGGGACGGCTTCTGGTCATAACGGTTGCAGTAGATATGCCGGCTCCAGTATGCCCACTTTTCCTCCTTTGTCGGAAACGGATAGAAGCCCGCGCTGTACATGTCTGTCATGCCGTACCTGTCTATAAATTCCGCAAAATTCTTCCGGAACCTTTCTCCCGAATAGTCATATCCCGCCGCCGTAGAAAGGCCGCTTCCGCCTCCTATGGCAACGGCATCCGCTTCCTTGATCATATCGTAAAGTCTTCTCACGGCTTCCATCCTGTCACCTCCGCCCATTATCACTTGCTTGCCACGTCTCTTCGTACCTGTCTATATCTTATTCCATTTCTTTTCACAATGGAAGTACGCACTTCAAAGTGTCATAGATTCTGTTCTGATACCTTGTTTCTAAAATATACCTTGCGGTTCCTCCCCACATGTCCTATATTGGATATAGGACGATAACGATTCTATGGAGGTGGGAAGTATGTCGAACGATATCCCGGAATGTCCTGTGGAAATGACATTAAAATTGATTGGCGACAAATGGAAAGTGCTTATCATCCGAGACCTTCTAAGCGGTACGAAGCGCTTCAGCGAACTGATGAGATCTGTCACCGGCATCTCACAGAAAGTGCTCACCGGCCATCTGCGCGCCATGGAAGCCGACGGCCTCCTGACCCGCAAAGTCTATCCAGAAGTGCCGCCCCGCGTGGAATATACGCTTACCGAGACCGGATACAGCCTGGAGCCGATACTGGATGCCATGACAATATGGGGCAGCAGGTATAAATCTTCACGTTAGACGATAGAAGCAGGCACTGTACCTTGTCGGGTACAATGCCTGCTTCTAAACATATGGAAAGTATGGCTGTCCGGGATGACATCCCCTTACCACTGCTTCGCCTCCTTTACGGTCCTCTCCACTGCATCGCGCCATTGCCGTTCCCTGTCAATCTCCTGTATATCCATGCCTTCCGCGCAGACATACCGGAATCCGGGGATGCCGAGCATACTGCATACTGCCTGCAGATATATGCTTCCAGGCTCCTTTTCTCCTACAAAGCCGCCCGCGGTCTGTATATACATAAGTTTTTCGGCGGAACAGCGTCCAACCTGCCTGGCTCCCTCGTACGCAAATGTAATCCCATTCACGCAGATGTGCTCGATATATACCTTAAGCATAGACGGAAATGACAGATCCCAGTACGGAGCTCCGATAAGTATCCGGTCCGCACCGGCAAACTGTCTCGCATAATTGAACATACAGTGACTGAGTTCCCCCGTCTTGACAAGTTCGTCACGCCGTATGGTGTCCTCTTCAGTCAGAGGTGCCATGCCTTCTTCTTTCAACACGATGGTTTCTACCTCACAGTCCGGGTGGCTTTTCTCCCATTCATCTAAAAAAATACGGCAGAGCCTTCGTGTCCTGGACGCCATGTCTTCCTTCGTACAACTGTCTACAAATAATACGTTCACGTTTACCTCCAAAATATGTGTTCTGCTCCTATGTTACCATCTCCCGCCTGTTATTTCAAATACATATTGGAGCAGTACGGGAACGCCCGCAATTATTGACAATACCCTGCAAAAACGATATAATCTATCTATTACAATCGTAAGATTTAAGGAGGAGTTGTTATGGCGCCACTGCCCCAGATATCCGAAGCCGAATATGAAGTGATGAAGATCGTATGGAAGCATGCCCCCGTCAGTACGAACGAGATAACGGAACGGCTGACCGCGGTTACGGACTGGAGCCCGAAGACAGTCCAGACACTGATCAAGCGGCTCGTGAACAAAGGCGCCCTCACTTATGAGAAGCAGAGCCGGGTCTTCGTCTATACCCCGCTTGTAAAAGAGCAGGAATATGTGAACGAGGAGAGCAGCTCTTTTCTGAAACGTTTCTACAACGGCGATATCACCGCGATGCTCTCTGCCTACATTGAAGATGACAGACTTTCGGAAGCAGACATCGCTTCTCTTCGCTCCCTTCTTTCCAACAGTTCCAGAAAAGGAGGGAGATGATATGGATTTCATCGTCCGCTTTCTCATATGCAATGCTTTTATTGCTGCCATCATCGTCATCCTCCTGGCAGTCCGGCAAGTATTGAAAGGGCTGTTGTCTGCCCGCCGGAAGTACCAGCTCTGGTTCCTTCTGCTCGCCCTTCTCGCCGTACCGTTTCTCCCTGTAGATATGCCCCGGTTCCGGCAGATACTTTCACGGTTCATCACAGCGGGAACCCGTCCGGCATCCGGCGCGTCCACTGCTTATGAAGCCACCGGTACGGTCCCTCCGGGTGCCGGTTCTGGCTGGCTCAATGACTTCAGCATCTCTGTGAGCCGGAAGGCGCCTGCCGCAGCAGAAATGCTGCTGCTTGTCATATGGATCGGGGGCATGATTGCCATGCTCATCATGCTGACCATATCTTTCCTACGGCTGAACGAAATCCGTCGGTCTTCTGCAGCGCTCCAGAATACTCATATTCTTGCACTCTACCGCAGCTGCCTGCGTGAGGCAGGCATCAGCAGGGACATTCCGCTGCGGACAGCCGTGTTCTTAACATCTCCTGTCATCGCGGGCTTTATTAGGCCCTGCATCTATCTTCCGCCCCATCTCATATCGGAGGAGCATCCGGACGATATCCGGTACATGCTGCTGCACGAGCTTCAGCATTACAGGCATAAGGACGCACTCGTCAACAATCTGATGAATGCTGCCAAAGTTCTGTATTGGTTCAACCCGTTCGTATGGTTTGCATTCAAAGAGATGCAGGGCGACCGGGAGGCGGCATGTGATTCCGCCGTACTGCAGATGCTGGACCGTGCGGAATATGAAAAATACGGCCATACGCTTATCAACTATGCCGAGAAGATATCTCTCGCTCCCTTTCCCATAGCCTCAGGCATCGGGGGAAGTCCGAAGCAGCTCAGGAAAAGGATTCTGAACATCGCCTCATACCGCCCTGAATCTGCATCAAAACGGATACTGGGACTGTGTATCTACTGTCTCACCGCGCTGGCCCTTTTCGGTACCGCCCCTGCACTATCTACCTACGCGTCCGGTAAGGACTACTATGATTTCGATACAAAAGAGGCACAGATATCATACCCCGACCTGTCCTCTTATTTTGGCGGGTATGACGGAACCTTCGTGCTCTATGACACAGCGGCAGACTCCTGGCTCATATATGAAGAAGCGCATGCAGCTCTTCGCGTATCGCCCAACTCGACCTATAAGATCTACGCCGCTTTGCTCGGCCTGGAGACAGGTATCATCTCCCCCCAAAAGTCCCAGATGGAATGGGATGGGACGGCCTATCCCTTTGATGAATGGAATCAGGACCAGGATCTTCATTCAGCCATGCGCAGCTCTGTAAACTGGTATTTCCAGACTATCGACAGACAGGCCGGCGCCGGGGCGGTGCATGCTTTCCTAACGCAGATGCACTATGGGAATGAGGACAACAGCGGGGGAACCGATTCCTACTGGCTGGAATCTTCCCTTAAGATCTCATCCATCGAACAGGTAGAACTTTTAAGGCATCTGTATGCATATGATCTTCCGGCAGACAAGTCAAACATAGATGCGGTAAAGAATGCCCTTCTTCTGTCACAAGACGGCAGCACGGCGTTGTACGGCAAGACCGGAACCGGACGCGTGGACGGGAAAGATGTAAACGGCTCGTTCGTCGGATGGGTGGAGCTTCCAGGCCGTACATGCATCTTCGCTGTCAATATCCAGGGAGATTCCGAAGCTACGGGAGCTGCCGCCTCACGGACGGCGCAGTCCATACTGTCTGACATGCAGCTCCTCGACTGACACGGGTTTCCTGCTTATCCAACGTACAACACGGTGCAGGTATATGCGGCCTGCCAAGATGCCAAAAATATCTCCAACATCTTGACAGGCCATATTGTTTGGATTATAATGAACAATGTTCATATTCATTTTATGAAAGGAGAAGATGACCGATGAATAAAGTCGTGACGTCTAAAGAAGCCATACTTGCCGCATCCCGGAGCATTGTAATGGAAAAGGGCATATCTGCCGTCAACATGCGCTCCGTAGCGGATGCCTGCAGCATAGCGGTAGGGTCTCTGTACAACTACTTTCCGTCCAAGGCGGAACTGCTCAGCGCCGCCGTAGAAGATGTGTGGCGCGATATCTTTCATATGGGCGATTGTACGAAGTTCGATTCCTTCTCCGACTGCCTGATCTGGCTGTTTGAGCGCGTGCAGAAAGGGTGCGCCCGGTATCCGGGATTTTTCACCTTCCATTCCGTCAGCTTTGCGGCTGGAGAGAAAGAAAGGGGACGGCTCGTAATGCAGCAGTATTTCGGGCACATAAAAGAGAGCCTGGCGCAGGTATTGAAAAATGACGGAAACGTTCGTCCTGACGCGTTCGGTACCGGCCTGACCGCGGAAGTATTTGTAGATTTCATCTTTACCGTATTTACATCTATGCTGCTAAACGGACAGGACAATTACAGGCCGCTGCTAGAAATCGTTTCCCGCTGCATATACTGACCTGCACCCTTGTATACTGACGCTATCATCGCTGTTTGAAAATAACGAAAAGGAGGTGCCTGACAATGCAGGCAATAATGGAAACATCATTCGATGCAGTCTACCTTATTACAGTAATCACCCTCGGAATACTTATGATTCGCAGAAGCCGGGGGACAAAGCAGTATCTGCTCTTCGGCGTCATGGCTGTGACGCTCGGGGCCGGCGACGCATTTCATCTCGTTCCCCGTGCCGTGGCACTCTGTACGACAGGGCTCGACCAATATACTGCCGTACTCGGCATCGGAAAATTTATCACGTCTATAACCATGACCATATTTTACATACTGCTCTACTATGTATGGCGGCTTCGCTACCGCATAACGGGACATATGGCGCTGACCGTCTCTGTCTATGCGCTTGCACTGCTGCGCATTATACTCTGCCTGTTTCCGCAGAACGGCTGGACATCTGCCGATGCTCCGCTTAGCTGGGGCATCGGGCGCAACATCCCATTCGCCCTGATGGGGCTGCTTATCATCGTCCTCTTCTACAGATCTGCAGGAGCGCATAACGACAGGCCGTTCCGGCTGATGTGGCTGACGATAGTCTTAAGCTTCGCTTTTTACATTCCTGTCGTGCTTTTTGCCGATACCGTACCTGCTGTAGGAATGCTGATGATTCCTAAGACATGCGCTTATGTGTGGACCGTGCTCATTGGCTATATTGACATGAACAGACATCTGAAAGGAGTTGATACGATATGAAGAAATTATGGCGTATTTCATTTATTTATCTTCTGGCCGGCATAGCCTCTGGCGTATTCTACCGCGAGTATACAAAATATATGGCTTTTGACGGCAGGACCACGCTGGCATTCACCCATGTGCACCTGATCGTACTCGGCACGCTGCTCTTCCTGGTCCTGATGCTGTTCTGCAAGGATTCCTGTCTCCTGCAGAGCCGCAAATTCAAAGTCTTCCTGATTCTATATAACATTGCCCTGCCTCTTATGGCAGTCATGCTCCTGGTCCGCGGAATCACGCAGGTCCAGGCACTGCCGCTGAGCAGAGGGGCAGATGCGGCTATTTCGGGAATTGCCGGCATATCACATATCATGATAACCGCGGCCCTGGTTGTCCTTATGCTCGCAATAAAAAACTGCTTCGTCGATTCGAAGCCGCACAGCTGACCGGCCTGCTATCCGTTCCCTCCATAGTATTCCTGCCACTGCTCCTCTGTCAGTCTCTCCATATACCATTCCGGTTCCACATTGTCATCTGATGGTACGACATGGTTTGATACATATTGATATCCGCCCCCGTTAAGCGGTCTGACGACCACCTCATGGCGGAACGCTCTTTCCAGGCTTTTCTTGGGCCAGACCGCATTGACGGTCAGCTTGAGCGTTCCGTCCCCATTCTCTTTATAGGACACCACTTCAGGAAACGGGACATCCGGCGTCGTTCCCTTGTCGTACAGGCCCCGCGGCCTGTACTGGTAAGTGTGCGTCTCTTCATGGTACGTCGTCCTCTGTCGGATCGTCTGACTGTCCATCTGGAAGAAGTCGAGGAACGCAGCTTCAAATTCCTCTTCCGGCACTTCATAGGTCCTGCCCGTAAAGGCAAATTCGTAAGGTGCTTTCTCCCCTGTCTTCATCGTGTACAGCTTCTCATAGAGATCATACAGGTTCAGATTCCCGTAATCATCTTCATTCCAGTCGATCGTAAACATATTGTTCTGATGATATCCGATTGGAAGCAGATACTTCCGGTTCAGCTCCCTGCACGAATCATCGAGCGGCTGCAGCCGTACGGCCACCCGTCCGCTGCCGGCACCGGTAAGGTTGTTGCGCTCAAAGAACAGGTACCCCCCTTCATCACAGACCCATGTCTTCGTCCTGTACTCTTCCTTATAGTCTGACTTTGGCACAGCTCCCTCCCAGTAGAGCGAACTCTTTACTACATCCACATTGCCGTCCGCTGTCTTAAGATCATAACGCGTAAATCCTCCTCCGTCATTGACGATGAACAGCGATACCCTCGCTTCTTTCTTCTCTTCAACCTTTCTTGCGAACGTCCTTACCTTATCCGGATTCTGCATATTGACCTGATTACCATAATCGCTTGCCGCATATCCTTCTTTTCCGATATGCTCTACAATGAGGCGTGTCGTCTCAAGTGTTCCGTCTGTGCCTTCTTTCACAGCTTTTTTGTATATATCACGATATCCTTTCGCTATCTGAATCGACTCTTCAAAGGGCACCCCTGCGCCTTCTTCCTTCCGGCTTCCCTCATCCGGGCCGGAAGACCTGCCGCAGCCTCCTGTCAGCAGCACCAGGAATGCGCATAATGCTATGACTCCTCTTCGGTACATATGTCTTCCTCCTTATTCTTACAACTGTAATATTTAAAAGCATACTACTTCCCGGACAGAAGCAGTATGAATCTCAATGTGTCAGGTACGCATCCAGCACATCTTTATCCTTGCCGACAACATAGCCGCTCCCCCCGATGTCTTTCACATCCTCGACCATGCTTACGACCAGTATCGGCCTATCGTACTCTTTATCCGGCGTCAATACGGCAAACCATCCGAGTTCCGTTCCGGCAGTATCTTCTTTTGAATCCTTGATTTCCGCTGTGCCGGTCTTACCTGCCAGGATGATATCCTCTCTGTGAGCCGCGTATCCGGTGCCGTTGGAATCATTTACGACCTTTTTCATCCCTTCCAGCACCCGGCCCGCTGTCTCGGGTGTGCATGCGCCTTGTATCCAGATCTCTTTCTTTGGCTCCTCCTCATACCGCAGATATGGCTTGATCATATTGCCGTCATTGCAGAAGGACGTATAGATGCCTGCCAGATGCAGCGGATTGACGAGCACCTGCCCCTGGCCGTAACCGCTGTCGGCAAGCTGAATCTCCGTCTCAATCTTCTCTGTGTTAGAATATTGTGAGACGGACATTGATATCTCAAAGGGCAGTTCCTTTCCAAAACCGATTTTCTGCAGGGATTCCTGTAATTCTTCCGCCCCGATTTTCAAAGCGGCTTTTGCAAAATAGATATTATCCGAATAAATCAGTGCGTTTTCCAGCACTGCAGGTGAATATTCATGGAGCGTCGTCACGTGATAAGACCCCCATGACGCGTCCTTCTGCCAGCTAAGCCCTTCATTTCCAAAGTCTTCCTCCGGATCTATCGCCCCCGAATCCAGACCGATGAAAGCGGTGACCGGCTTAAACGTAGAGCCCGGGCTCCAGACCTGGCGGAAACGGTTGTACAGCGGTTTCTTCTCATCCTCATTGAGCCCTGCCCATTCCTCATCCGTCATCCCTGTTATAAAACCATTGCTGTCATAGGAAGGCGTACTGACAAGCGCCAGCACTTCTCCTGTATATGGGTTCATGGCGACGGAACAGCTTTTATCTTCTGCAAACTGTTCATACAGGGCAGACTGGAGCTCAGCGTCCACCGTAAGCTTTATGTCCTGTCCGTCCTCTGCCATAACGTTTGCAAGCACTTTCTTCAGATTTCCTTCACTATCCATCATATTGATACTATATCCGTCATTTCCTTTCAACTCCTTCTCATACAGTCCTTCTATTCCGCTCCTTCCGATTACGCTGTTCGATGTATATCCCTCCCCGGCATGCTCCTTGAGATCTTCTGCCGTTACGCTCTGGACATAGCCTGTCAGATGTGCGGCCGCTTCTTTCAGCGGATATTCCCGCACTTCCACGTCAGTAATCATGACGCCGGGTATTGCAAGGAGCTTTTCCTGCCTCCTGGCTTCCACTGCCGCATCATCATCCGGATCCACTGCCAGCAGATCCAATTCGCTCACTTTAGCGACCGTCTTGACCGGGACAAAGGAATCTTCCTTCACCCATTGTGCATCCAGCTTATTCTCTACCTCCTCCGGCTCAAGAGCGAGCAGTTCTGCTATCTCTTCCACCGCACGTTCTCTGTCCTCCAGCTTGCCAGGTACGATTCCTACGGAAGAAGCTGTCCCCTTTCCTGCAAGGACACGGTCGTTCCGGTCCAGAATCTGCCCTCGTTCCGCCTGCGTTACAGACACCTTGATCTTGTCATCCGCTTCGAGGCCGGGGAAGATAAGGCTGTCCTCCCATACAAGGCGGTAGCCGTCTCCTTCTTTTACAAACGTGGCCTCATTATCAAAACCAATCTTCCCGGCAACGGTGTCAAATGAAGCATGGTACTTTACCGTCCTCTTGCCTTCGTCATACTCTGTTACTTTGACGGCCATGTCTTCTGTCCCAATCCCCTCATATATGGCGGAATTGCGTGTTATGAACTCTTCTTCGCTTATATCCCGCGCCGTCTCCTTATCCAGCATCTCATACATTTTCCCATATTCCTTTTCAGGGATATGTTTCATGTATTCGGCCAGAAGTTCCTGAGGCGTCTCCCTGCCCCTGTCGGAGCAGAAATATATAACGGCAGAAATGGCACAGGCTGTTAAGATTATCCCCGCAGCGGCCGATAGTATCAGTATAGGTTTACTTGTTTTGTGTGTGTTGTTTCTGTAGCGCATACTTCCCTCCCTGAAAGTAAGATTTCAGAACTGTTATATAGTAATGCCTGATTTTATTATCTTTATATGCTCTTTTCTAAATCTTACACTTGTAGTATTTTCGTGTCAAGTTTTTTCGCATCCATTCCATCATATGGACGCGCTTATATTATCTGTATGAATAAAGGGGGATTTACATGAATTATCTGAAGAAGTTTTTCAGAGGGCTGCTGGAAGAAATGTTTGTAAATATGACAAACAGGCTCTGTGTGCAGCTTCGCCTGTTCTGTATTGCCGGCGCGGGCATCTCTGTTATTATGACTGTCTTAAATATGATAAAGGCAGAATACCGCCTGGGCCTTGAGACCGGCATCAGTGCAGCCGTCTGTATCGTCATCTATCTGTATGCGAAAAAAACCGGCAGATATCTGGCGGGTTCCCTCTGTATGGCCTTTATTCTGCTCGGTATGTTTACGCTCTACGTCGTAGGCGGGCTTGTGGAAGGCTTTGCCGCCCTCTGGTTCTGCCTGTACCCGTTCATCTGCTTCTTTATCCTGCAGATGAAGCCTGCCATCCTGTTCAGCAGTATCGGCCTGTCTGTACTCATCGCCTTTCTATGGACTCCGCTGCACCATACCCTGCCCCCGGTATACACGCAAAATTTTCTGCTTCGGTTTCCGTTTCTCTACGTCGGCAACTTTGTATTTTCACTTGCCCTGAACGGATTTTATGTCTATACGTACGGCAGGCTCCTGCAGCTGAATCAGAAGTTTGAATACCTGTCCAACCAGGATGGGCTCACGAAACTGTCAAACCGCATATATCTGGAGCAGTACAAGCAGAATCTGTTGGAAACGGGAAGTGCCGAACTTCATGCGCTGATGCTGGACGTGGACTACTTCAAACAGTATAACGACACGTATGGACACATGGCAGGCGATGAAGTGCTCAAGTCTGTCGCGGACGTCATCCGCAGGCTTTCCGCCGGATTCAAGTCCATAGCCGTGCGTTACGGCGGAGAAGAGTTTTTAGTCGTGCTGCAGGAAGCCGGCATAGAAGAAGTGACTGCATTTGCGCAGAAGCTGCTGCATGAAATCCACAATCTGAAGATTCCACACGTCGCTGGAGACGGGTATGTCAGTGTCAGCATCGGTATCAGCAGCAGGTACGTAAGCAGCGAGGAGCAGTTTATGAATCTGCTGAATAAGGCTGACAAAGCACTCTACTGCGCAAAGCAGAGCGGAAGAAACTGCCTGTCAGACGGGCAGCCGGCAACATAGCCGCGCACACCCGGATGCTAATAATCACCGTTACACTGGCTATGCCGCGCTGTTACTATTCTTTCCGCGCCCTTCTGATCTGCACGCCTGCTCATACTCCTTCAGCTTCTGTCTGGCCTCCTGGCTTAAGTTCTTCGGGACTTCAATCTGTACCGTAACATACTGGTCGCCGTGAAGATCGTGGTTCTTCATAGATACGACTCCTTTGCCTTTGAGACGTATCTTTGTCCCTGACTGGGTCCCTTCCCGAATCTTGCAGATTACATCTCCATAGAGTGTCTGCACACGAACCTCGCCGCCGAAGACGGCAGTCGTAAACGGTACGGATACTGTCGTATATACATCCTGGCCTTTCCGCTCAAACCCGTTTTTCTCTCCTACTACCACTTTTAAAAGCAGATCGCCGCATCTGCCTCCATTAAGGCCCTGCATGCCCTTGCCTCTGAGCCGGATGCTCTTGCCGCTCTCTATGCCCGCCGGTATATGGACCTGGAGAGACTGTACCGCCCCGCCGCCTTTCTCCATGTCCTGTAAGCTGATAATCTTGTCACAGCCAAAGACCGCGTCATCAAAGCTAACGGTCACTTCTGCCCGTATATCTGCACCTTTCGTCCGGAAGTCCGCCCGTCCGAAGCCATTGGGACCAGCGCCGTCATAGGCGTAGCCTCCTGTTCTGCCGCCGCGGAAGATATCTCCGAATATGTCACCAAAGATGTCGTCCATATTGCCGTTCTCAAAATGATACTCCCTATATGCGCCGCCAGTGTCTGCAGCGGCGCCTGTGCCCGTCCCTGCCCCGCTTCCATCGAAAGCGGCATGGCCGAACTGGTCATAGAGCTTACGCTTCTTTGGATTGCTTAATATCGTATATGCTTCTGTTATCTCCTTAAATCTCTGTTCCGCCTGTGCGTCACCGGCATTCGTGTCAGGATGGCACTTTTTCGCCAGCCTCCTGTATGCCTTTTTTATCGCATCATCTTCTGCATTCCTATCAATTCCAAGAATATCATAATAGTCTTTTTTTACTGCCATTGTCATCACCTCACTGCCTTGTCTGCAGTTATTCCATTTGTTCTATATGTAATATAACATTTATTTTCCTGCAAGTCAATTGTATTTTTAAAGAAGATACTTCTTCCTCTTACGTCAGGCGGCATGGTATAATTAGCAGACCACTATTTCACTTCTTATAATACAGGAGGGGCAATTATGATTGAACCACTACATTTTAAAACCCGCGATGAGTTCAGATGCTGGCTTAGAGATAACTGCACGTCAAGCGAAGGGGTATGGCTGCTGTTTGGAAAGACGCGTCAGCTTGTGACGGTAAAAGCCGGCGAGGCGCTGGAAGAGGCGCTCTGCTTTGGCTGGATTGACGGACTGATGAAGCGCATTGATGACGTATCCTATGTAAAATACTTTTCTGCACGCAGAAGCGATAGCAAATGGTCTCCCAAGAATAAGGCGTTAGCAGAAGATCTGATTCAGCGTGGTTTGATGACCGACTATGGCCTGGCGAAAATTGAAGAGGCAAAGAAAAACGGCAGATGGGACAAGCCGGCCGGCCCAGCAGCTGTCGCCGAGGAACAGATTGCGATGGTGGCCGGCCTGCTGAAAGAGTATAGACAGGCATATTCTAATTTCCAGGGGATGTCTCCGTCTGTTCAGAAGACCTATACGAGAGCATACCTGGATGCCAAAACCGAGGCAGGACGCTCCAAACGTCTTGCTTGGATGGTGGACCGCCTGGAGAAGAATTTAAAACCGATGTGATATCCTTAAGCCCCGTCCATCAGAGCATTTTATCAAATGTCCGGAACGCGCCCTGCCACGTCCTCGTAACGGAAGCACTCCTTCACGTGGTCATTGATAATCCCGCACGCCTGAAGATGGGAGTATACGGTGATGGAGCCGAGATACTTGAATCCCCGCTTCTTCAGGTCCCGGCTGACTTCATCAGACAGCCCGTTTCTTGCCGGCAGCTCTCCGCTTTCATGCCCCTCATAGAAGATGGTCTTCCCGTCCGAAAACCTCCAAAGATATGCGCTGAAAGAGCCGAACTCTTCCCGCACCTTCTGAAAGCAGCGGGCGTTGTGGATTACTGCCTCTATTTTACGCCTGGACCTTATCATCCCTTCTGTCTGCATAATCCTTTCGATATCGTCCTCACCATATAGGGCTACTTTCTCGTAGTCAAATCCGTCAAAACAGTCGCGGAAGATTTCCCTTTTCTGTATCATCATATTCCAGTTCAGTCCGCACTGCATCACTTCCATCATTAAAAATTCAAACTGCCTGCCGTCATCATGAAGCGGTATGCCCCACTCCTCATCGTGGTATTTTACCATCTTCTCATTACAAAGGCACCATTTACAACGTTCCATCCCGTCTCCTTTTCTCTCGTGTATATTAAGCCGTATGTCTCCGTCTGTCAGTCCGCCCGGACTGCCCACCGCATCTTCGTCGAGCGGGCACGTCCATTCTGCCTGCACTCCTCCTGGGACGGCCGTATGACCTCACGCGATATCTCTTTGTATGCTCCGCGTCTTTCCATTTCTCTGAACGATTTCTTTACGAGCCGGTCCTCACCCGAATGGAATGTCAGGATAGCCACCCGGCCGCCCGGTGCGAGTACATCCGGCAGCTTTTCCAGGAAAGTGTACAATGTCTCGAACTCGCTATTGACATCGATACGAAGTGCCTGGAACGTTCTCTGGCTTGATTTCTTTACTGCCTCGTTCCGTTCTCTATCCGGCAGAAAAGCAAGCGCCTCCCCGATGGTCTCATAGAGCTGTGTCGTCGTGTCGATTGTCCCGCCCCTTTTGATCTTCCTCGTGACTGCTCCCGCAATCTCAGCGCTGTAAGGCTCATCGGCATTCTCCGTCAGCATCCCCTCCAGCTCTTCCTGCGTCATCTCCCTGAGCCTCTGGGCGGCGCTTTTGCCCTTCTGAGGATTCATGCGCAAATCCAGCGGGCCTTCCGCCTTAAAGGTGAACCCACGGTCCGGGTTGTCGATCTGCATAGAAGAGACGCCCAAGTCCGCAAGCACAAAGTCAAATAATCCGGCTTCACGGGATATCTCGTCGACATCGGCAAAGTTCTGCTGCCGGATTGTGAGGATATCCGGCCCGTAGCCCATGTCTTCCAGCCGCCTTGCTGTCTTCGACGACTCAATCGGATCTACATCCAAAGCGTACAGATGGCCCTGGCCTTTGAGGCATTCCAGCATCTTCGCGCTGTGTCCGCCGTATCCCAGGGTCGCGTCAAGCCCCTTTTGCCCGGGCTGTATCTGAAGGAAATCCAGAATCTCCCTGACACAGATAGGGATGTGCATGCCGGCGGGCGTACTGCCCTTCTGGATAACTCTGGATACGGTATCTGCATATCTCTCCGGCTGATGCTCCTTATATTTCTCCTCGTATCTCTTTGGATATGCGCCCGAATATCGCGGGCGGCGCTTGTACTTCTTCTCTTGTTTTTCCATTATTACCATCCTCTGAATCTGCTGCCGTATGTCGTCACTGTCCCTATATCTTATCATATATCGGTTCGGTTTGCCAATTGCAAAGGTAACGGCGTGCCTACTCCTTGGTCAAGTCAAACTGTTTTAATATCTCATATGCATCAATCATACCTGCCATATAGGCATTCACGCGGTAATCGTACTCGGTTTCATCTTTTCTGGAAACCAAGGTCTCCACCACAGTCCTCTGCTCTTCTGTCAAGTCCAGCTCCTTCATCGCTTTGTGCGCTTCCCTCTCTTCTTCAAGCCTGTCCTGGAATCCTCTGTCATTCTCCAGCAAATCGTCCAATGTCCGGTTCTTCATACTGTCAGCAGCCAGTTTGACCAGTTCTTTAATATTACTCATATAACTCTCCTCTGGTAAAATTTGTTGTTTTTATACTACTATCTTGCCCTGTGAAAGCGTTCTTATCCTGATACTTTTTCTATGTTCACATTATATTATGCCGTCATATTGACGTCAACATAATTCAACCGTCTTTCCGACCGCATGATACCGTCACTATATTGTATTTATTTACATTTTACGCCGTCACCTAGACGTCAGTTCCGAATATTGCCGTCAATTAGACGGTATAATAACCACAAATTCTTTTTGGAGGTTCTATTATGCCATCTGATATTGTAAAATTTACGGTCAGGACAGACGCCCAGCTGCTCAAGATGTTCCGCTATGTCGCGGAATATAATGCACGTTCTGCCAACCGGGAATTAGAAGTCTTAATGAAAAAGCATGTCGCAGAGTTCGAGAATAAGCATGGAAAGATAGAGTTAGAATAAATGAAGGAGATTGCCGTAATGTATGGCAGTCTCCTTTTCCGTTATCCATCCGCATTGTCCGAAGTACCACAAGACTGCGCCGGCCATGAAAAGAGCAGCCCTTTATGTATGAGATGTATACTTACGACAGATTTGCAGGGTATAAATCTGCTTTATCTACAGATAATATTTTCAAATATTAACAGGAGGTATTGCAATGAAAGCTGTCGTATTTGATGGACTGCAGAAGGTCGAATGCAGAACGGTAGAGGATCCGAAGATAGAAAAAGAGGACGACATTATAGTTAAGGTCACTTCCGCCGCTATCTGCGGCTCAGATCTGCATCTGGTGCATGGCCTGGTAAAAGGGATGTATGACGGATATGTCCTTGGCCATGAAACAATGGGTATCGTGGAAGAAGTCGGAAAGGAAGTTAAAAATCTCAAAAAAGGTGACCGGGTAGTAATCCCTTTCCCCGTCGCATGCGGACACTGCGAATATTGTGATAAAGGAGAATACAGCCAGTGTGATAATTCTAATGACTATGCGGAATCGGGCGGATTGTTCGGCTATAGCAAATATCATGGGAATTACGCCGGCGGCCAGGCAGAGTATATCCGGGTTCCATATGCCAATGTAGGACCGAAAAAAGTACCCGATGAACTGACGGATGAGCAGGTCCTATTCGTCACAGATGTCCTGCCCACTTCCTATTGGGGCACAGAAATCGCTGACGTGAAGGCTGGGGATACCGTTGCCGTATTAGGGTGTGGCCCTATAGGTTTGATGACGATCAAGTGGTGTATCCAGAAAGGGGCCGGCAGAATCATCGCTGTCGACCGTGTAGGCTACCGCCTGGAGCATGCAAGGGGTTATGGCGTAGAGGCCCTTAATTTTGAAGAATTTGAACAGGTAGGGGAGCATATAAAAGAAATCACGCACGGAGGGGCTCATTCCGTAATCGATTGCGTGGGACTGGACGGCAAGACCTCGGTCATGGAAAAGATAGAAACTGCGCTCAAATTGCAGGGAGGTTCAAAGTCAGCGATAGAGACGGCTTCCCAGTGCATCCGGAAAACCGGCACGGTAGCGTTCGTCGGAGTCTATGGCAATAAATATAACAACTTCCCTCTTGGAAACTTCTTTTCCAAGAATATCTCTTTAAAGATGGGTCAGTGCCCTGCCACAAGATACGTTGATCTGATGCTGGAGAAGATCCAAAAGGGAGAATTTGACGCGACAGACATCATAACCCATAAGCTTTCTCTGGAAGAAGGAAGCCATGCATACAGCATCTTTGATAAAAAAGAGGAGGACTGTATCAAAGTCATTTTGAAGCCGTAAGGCTCATCGTATACTGTCCGCCCTAATGCGAGGGTTCTGCAAGGCGGCAAAATGGCTATTTCTGTATCACATAACGGCTTTTTTCAGATTCAGCCAGTGCAAAACCGCAGGATAGCAATGTTCTTATATATATTTCTCTATTAAGCATTGTTCATACAGTTTCTTACCCAACAGCGTAATTGCCTGCTTTGGGCAATGATTCACGCACCGGTAGCACATGGTGCACCTTCCCTGCTGCCGGGCTTTTTTTGACTGTAGCGATATATTCTCCATCGGACAGGCGGATGCGCATATTCCGCATCCGATGCATTTCTCTCTGTCAATATGCAGCTTATCCGAATACTTCTTAGTCTTGTTATAAAAGTACAATCTCTGACCGAATAAGCCTGCCATATGATACCAAAAACCGAGCCCTTCCCTCGCAGGCGTGCCTTGCCTTAAACTTTCTGCCGTATCCTTTATCTTATTCTCCGCTTCTTTGACAAGCAGATGATTTTGTTCCTTCGTCCTTTTCAGCGCCTTCTCATCACCGATACAATCCGGCATTTTCAGATGAAGCCCGCCTGAAATACAAGCTCCGTATCTTGCAAGCAGCCTTGCAGAACACCCAGCTCCATCCCCACTGAATAATCCCATGGTCGCAATAATGAATATCTTCTTTCCTGAGAATATGGATTGGTTGCTGTCTATGAAATCATATACTATTTTGGGCAGATTGCTAAAATACACCGGATACCCAAATACGATTTCTTCATGTTGCTTTATCGCAGCGGCCGCCTGCCCGCCTTCCATGGAAAATGCCTTCGCACTGCCTTCATAGCAGGCCAGAAACCTCTCCACGCAGAATCTTGTATTGCCTGTACCGCTGAAATATATACCAACCATTTGAACCCTTCTTCCTTTATTCTCTCTCCTGACCTCCAGAAGTTAAATTTATGATCTGCATCGAAAAATCGGCTGCATTTTCTTCCGGTGTTTTCGTCGGGTCATCACGCTCATAGCGGCTGCATGGCAACTCCTCACACTGTCCGCAATGCTCGTATTTTCTTTGATTGTTACAGCATTCATAAATATCACAACAGCTTTCCCCCGTATACTCCAGCCAGTATACCTTTCCTTTTATCTCCCGGCATCCCTGGCACTCTGCTGGATAATACTCACACTCAGAGCATATCATACCGCAACAGCTCATCTTTTTTTCCATATTCATTTCCCCTCATTACAATTTATACTGGCACTCACTGCACTCCGCATCATGGATTGATATAATCCCACCACATTCTGGACACGTATACCGCTCTTTTTGCTGTTCTAAAAATGCGGCCAGTCCATAATCCTTAACCATCCGGCTGTTTTCCTTCAGGCTGGCGCGGTAACGGGTATTATAGCTTTTCTCCAACCGTGTTATCTGCTTACACGGATATTCGGAACATTCAAAACAATATGTAATCTGCTGCTTTGTCACACAATCTTTTATCCTGCACTTTCTACAGTGCTCCGGTTTACCCCTGTCACATTTCAAGCATCCTGCACATGGCTTTTTATGATAGCAGTGCTTATAACATACGAGACAGTTCATTCCGCAGGGCGCAAACATAGCAGGTTCTATCTTTTCTGGCATCTTCATATCCAATCGCTCCTATTACCATTTTACGTACGGCAAAATGGCGTTCATTTTCTTGCTGTGAAAAATAACACGCTGCCTGTCGTGTACGATTCCATATCAGTAAATCCAGCCAATTCAAAGAATAACCGAATTTCTTTTTGGTCATACACTCTCACATCGCCCGTTTTTGAAAATGAATACACCACCACATTGGCAAGCCACCGTACCACGGGTGAGAAATGCGGTTCGGCAATAAAGACTCTTCCGTTCTTCTTTAATACCCGCATACATTCATTGGCAAACTCCTGGGGCGTCTCAAAATGATGGAAGGCGCATGACACCGTTATGACATCCATACTCTCGTTTTCAAAACCAAGAGGAGTGCAGGGACTCACCGCAAAAGTACAATTCGGATATCTTTCTCTGGCAACGGTAATCATGCTCTGCGAAATGTCTACGCCAAATGCATTGACTCTAGCCTTTTTGGAAAGTTCTCCAAGCAGGCGGCCGTTACCGCAGGCAACATCCAAGATATTATCCCCTTCCCTGAGCACGGCCTTCTTAATAATCTCCTCTTTATGTGGTCTTGTATACCTTCCCTCAGGGGCATTATCATATTCCCACGCCATCTCATTATATACTTTTTGAGACTGTTCCGTCTTTTTCCCCACATCCATTCCTCCGAAATCTTGATTTCTGGTGAGTCCATTTTACTACATGCAAGAGAAACCGTCTATAGCAAGGAAATGTTTGGATATGAGAAAATCATCTAATACCATCATACATTGTTATATCCCCCTTAAAATCCGGGCAAAAATAAAAGCCGTAGATGTTACTCTACGGCTAATCCATTTTTGTCAATCTTGATAAAAGGTGGACAGGTGGCGCAACATGGCAAGCAGTGCATCTGTCCTTGGTGCCTCCCTAAACAGCCTGGTCAGCTTTAATCAATGCCTGCATTGCATCTACTGCTTCCTGCGGCATTGGCTCATAAGTGCCAAGTAATCTTGCATAATACTCTGTAACTGCCATCTCCTCCGTGTATACTGTTGCAGACATGGCGGCCTTCATGTCTTTCCCACAGCAGAACATACCATGGTTCTTAATGAGGCAGGCTCTGCCTTCTTCGCCCAATGCCTCGACTACCTTATCCGCTACATCATCACTTCCGGGCATTGTAAATGGCACGACTCTCACTGGTACGAATTCACACTGGGGCGGCGTTGTCGCTTTGATCTCTCCATCTCCCATTGCCATAATGGTTGCAAACATCGCATGGGTATGTACGGTTGCTTTAACATCTGGCCTTGCACGCATGACAGCGGTGTGCATCGGCACCTCAGAGGACGGCTTGTATGGCCCGTCCAGCCATTTCCCATTCATATCTACGATTGCAATATCTTCTGCTTTCATTGTGCCGTATGCAATCCCGCTAGGCGTAATGGCGACAACATCATCCTCGTCGTCACGGAGTGCGATATTGCCGGATGTCCCTTTGATTAAGCCCTGAGCTACCGCATCCAGTATAGCATCTAATACAATTTTTCTGATTCTTTCATATTTCATTAGCTTTTTACCTTCCTTTACTTCCTGTTTTAAAAATCAAAGCCTGTAAAGTTACAGACACCGCTGTATTTTTTCACTTCTTCCTCACCGCTTAGTACGCGGACTGCACCGGATGCCATTGCTTCCATCTCGAATTCTCCGGGATAAGCCGTAACCGGCGCTATCCATCCACAAGCGTCTTTGATTTGTGCAACAAGGTCTTCGTTATACACCATACCCCCGCCAAGAAGGATTCCGTCAATCTTCCCGTGAAGTACTGCCGCCATAGAACCGATACATTTTTCAATCTGGTAAATCATTGTATTCCACAGCATTTCGGCATATTTATCCCCATTTTTTGCCCTGGCTGTAAGCTCCAGCGCATCTGAAATACCGGTATGGTTCACGAACCCGCCGCTCTTTGTGCAGAGTGCCTTAATATCTTTTAGTTCTTTACCCTCTGCGTATTTTAACAAATTGGCAACACTGATGCTTCCGCACCTGGTTGGCGCCATAGGGCCTTCCCCACCCACAATATCGAATCCGTCAACCATCTTACCGTTACGGTGTGCAGATACCGAAATACCGCCTCCAATATGGCATACGACATAATTGCACTCTTCATATTTCCTGCCAAGGCCTGCCGCATGGCGGATAGCTGTTTCTTTCAGGTTCAAGGCATGCAGGTGAATCACGCGGTATACACCTTTAATTCCCGTCATTCTCGCCAAATCCTGCAGTTCATCTACATCCGGCGGATTCACTACGAATGCTTTTGCATGATATAACTTTGCATATTCATATGCAATCTGCGGTCCAAGCATTGCCGGATGCTGTACCCCATTGGCCCCGCGTGTCGCATGATTAAGTACAAGGTCATCAATCTCATAGGTTCCCCCATCCATTGCCAGCAGGCCACCGCCCCGACCGACGAATGCATCCACCTGGTCAAGAGAAATATGATTTTCCTTCAGGAGCTCATCGATGGTCTCTTTCCGGTATGCAAACTGGTCTGAAATAGATGCATACTCTGCAAGTTTCCCGGCATCGTGGCTTACATTTTTAGAAAATACTTCTTCCTCACCTTCAAAAAGTGCAATTTTCGTAGATGTTGAGCCGGGGTTGATTGTAAATATTTTAAACTTTCTCATAATTGCTCCTCTTAGTAATAAGGGAATAACTTCAAACGATTGTTTCCTGTCCTGTCTGGTTTCTCTAATGTGACTTCACCAGTGGCAGCCCATTCTACGCCCCGGACCAGCATGGTGATAAAGTTGAACCTATCGAGCGCCTCCCAGTGTCCGATGGATGTGACGAATACCCGGCCCCTGCCATACTCATTTGTCCAGATAACTGGTGTGTATTCACCTACACCTGCCATATTCTCTAATTTCCCGTCCGGAATGTCTACCGGATGGTGGGGCGGTGGGAATCCGGGAATCCTGTAATTCTCCACATCGTCAAAGATAGATGCCAAGACATGCATTTTTGCTTCCGGATGAATAATGAGCTGCGTGAACAAATCATCAAACACATTCATCCATTTCTTATCAATTCCTTTCGTAATGGGATGGTTCCCATCTATAGTCTCAACAAAGTGGTCGTCTTTGGGGCAGCGTCTGCAGCCCTGTTCCATAGAACAATAGCCGCCAAGGAGTCTTCTCCATTCATCCGGCCAATCCTCATCTATCCAGATGGATGAGTGGTAGAATACAATCCCTTTTCCCCTGGAAACGAAATCATAAACTGCCTGTTCACTCTTCTCTCCGAATCTTCTGGCCTTATCGGTAGGCCATGTCTTCCCGTCATAGTCTACGAAAATCACATCATATGGTTCTAAATACTCTGGCGTGATATTACGGAATTCTTCTACAATCACGACCTGAAACCGTCCCGTTGCCTCCAGAAGCTCCCTTAACCGCTCGGTTATGGCTCTCCCCTGATGTTCTGCTGTCAAAAGCCCGGTCACTAACAATACATTTAATTTGTCCATTTCAGCCTTTTGTTCCTTTCCCGATTATTCGTCAAGTTCAAAGAAAAGTGTTGTGTATCTTCCCATATCGTAGAATACCGGGCGGACTTTTACCGGAAGCTTATCCGTAATTTCCCTTGCTTTCTTCTTATTGATTCCAAGAATAACCGCGTTCATCTCCGGCCCTTCCTCAAGCTGCACTTCACCACATACATATTTAAGCCCCATATCTTCCAGCTCAAGCCTGGCATTCAGCGCTCCGGTAAATACGAATGTCTTTAAGACGCCTTTTCCTGTAAGCGTCGTCCACTCCGTATCATGGTAACCACAGGCGTTGCAGGCGTGATGAGGCGGAAATTCGATTGCCCCGCATTCTTTACACTCCTTTGCGTAAATGGTGCCTTCTTTTAAGCCATTCCAGAACTTTTCTACCACATGTTCCGGATTCCAAAACTCTTCTGTACTGATTCTATTTCGATCCATCATCCATCCCCCTTAAAAGTTCGCTCTTAAAATGGTTGCACGGACATTCTGCGCTCCACCGAATCCTCTTAAGAACGTATGCTTTGGCATTTTCTTAATCTGGCGTTCCCCGGCCTCTCCACGCATCTGGACAACCGCTTCAAATACATCCGCCATTCCGGATGCGGCAAATGCATGTCCGTAAGAAGTCCGTCCGCCATTGGTGTTCATTGGTTTGTCTCCGTCATATGCCAGCCGTCCGTCAAGAGCATATTTCCACCCTTCACCTTTCGGCAGATATCCAATCTCTTCTGCTGCAAGGAAGGCAGAGGAACCGATAAAGTCATTGACATATAACAAATCCATATCATCTGCGGTAAGCCCTGTAGCATCATATACCTGGCGTGCTGCTTCTGCCGTCGCTTTCTTCTCCAGATGCGGTACGATGGCATCTAATACAGAGGCGCCTGTTGCCAGTACTTCAATCGGCTTGTCCGTGTACTGATGGGCGATTTCTGTCGGCACTACGATACAGCAGGCCGCGCCGTCCGCTACGCAGGAATCGCTGGAAGTCCTTAGATACTGTGTCATCTTCGGATTGTTTGGGGACTTCATATAGTCCCAGACATCCTCATATCCTGCCTCTTCGGCCAGCTTCTCATATGGGGTTCTGCGAATGGCACGAGGACACAATTCGGCTGCCCGTCTGAAATGATACGCCTGATGGTTCAGTACATCGTCAACCTGGTCCGGAGTCAATCCGTTCTCTTTTGCGTAGAAGTTGATCCAGTCATCATGGTTCATTCCCGGTCCGCCGCCAAGGTATCTGCCATAGGCACGGTCAAAGATAGAATCCAAATCGGGGAACAGCACTTCTGTTGTCAGAGCGGTACGTATGTGATCCGGTGTATTGCCGTCAGGCATGCCGGTACCCTGTTCACTGCATCCGGTAAGCACCACTTCATAGGCGCCGCTTGCCACTGCGAACACGGCCTCTTCCAGTGCGATATATCCGGTACAGCATCCTTCCGAGTGGGAGATGGAACCTTTTCCTCTCATGCCGAACCAGTCGGCAACCTGTAGGTTCGGCGTAATACATCCGTTTAATACATGGGGATTCGCCGAGCCGTGGAAGAAATACTGCACATCCCTCGGCTCTACGTGTGCATCTTTCATAGCATCCAATGCGGCATATCCGAACAGCTCGCCATTGGTAAGGCCTTTATACTGAGGATTGCTTATACCATTGAAGAATGGCGTTGCGCCGATTCCAACGATGGACACGCTTCTCATATTTTTACCGATTTTTACATTATGAACCACAATATCACCCCTTACATCTCTTCCATAACGAAGTCTGCCAAGTCTCCGATTGTCTTGTAGTTTCCGAATCTTGCCACCGGAATCATCACGTCGAAATCGTTCTCGATGGAAGCGCTCATTGCCACTCTCTGGGTAGATGCAACGCCCAGCTCTTCTGCAATATCCGTATTCTCATTGATATTTGCAGCATCTGTCTTGAATGCCATTGCAGCATACTCGATCATCTTTGCTATTACTTCATCTCTTGTCATAATTTTTTTCCTCCGTTTACTGTTTTTCTAATTAATTTCATGTTACAGTTCTGGAAGTACATATACCAGAACAGTATTTTAAAAAGTGTTTAGAAACTGGAAATCATAGCCATTCCGTCTCGATTACAGCCGCTTCTTTTGTTGCACAGGACAGATAATAATCACCCATTTTAATCGTATATATACTGCACTCTATCTGCTGCCTTATCTTCTCCCAGCTATCCTCGAACCCAGTGCCTTTCAATTTAAGCTTGGCCTCATGAACGGTCCACATTTCTGTAAACTTTTCATTTTTTGCATTTCCTTCTAATTCAAACAGCTCTTCCTTCTGCTTTTCACTGAACATCTTTTTTACCGTTGCTTCATGGCAATCCATAATCTGTTCTATATCAACACCGATATCACATCCGGCAATGGCAAGCACAACCTTGTCTGCGCTGTGGGAAAGGTTGAAATATGCCCTTCCCGATACCAGCAGCGGTTTATGGCAGGCATTATATGTAAGCTGCTCCTCTTTATTGACCCCCAGATATCTCTTAAGCAGATACCCGGCTGTCAATTCCTGCAGGGCATCCCGGCGGATCTTCGTATTTTTGTACTTCGCCACATAACATGGGGCAATCTGCGAAAGAATCTGTTCTTCTTTTCCCTGGAACTGCCATACATCTGCAACAACTAATTTCACCCGATTCTCCATAAGAGCTCCCTATGATTAAAAAAGACGATTTCCTCCCGGTTACAGGCTGCGGCTTCCGGAAGCCTTAAGTCACAATGGAACGCATGTCCCAGTTCATTTCTTTTGCTGGCATACATCCGCAGTGCGAAGTTCACCGATTGTTCCGCAAGATGTTCTGCGAACTTTAGGCTCTGCATTTTCAAAAAATCCTTCTCGGCAGTCGTTATGAAGGTGTCCGGATATTGTCCATTCACATAGTTTATATACTCGAATAATTCTATGCTTTCCGGGTCTTCGGTTCCCAGGTATTCCATTGCTAGAATTCTGGTGAAATCTGTTTTCTCTCTTTCCACACAGGTCAGGTACACCCCACTGTTTAATGCAATTGCAGTGAACACATTCTTCTTTGGAATTACAAAGGGAAATTTCTTTGCATATGCTTCATTGGTGCAGATAGCAGCATATGTGCCCAGTATATGGGCCCCCGCAGAATCTCCCACTGCATATATACGCTCCTTGTTCAGCTGATACGCTTTGGCATTCTCCAAAAGCCACTGCATCAGGTAATTCAAGTCCTCTACAGGCGATGGGAAATGGAACATGGGGGCAAGCCGGTAATTCATATTCACCACTGCATAACCTTTTTCTGCCAATGTCATACAGTAATACTGGTACTCCTCCTTTGAGCCGTAGATCCATCCGCCGCCATGGACATTGATGATAACCGGAAGCCTGGCTCCCTCCCGGTTCTTCGGACGGTAGATATCCAGTGTATGAAAGGCCGGGTCAGGCCCGTAGATAAGATTGTCACTGCGTGTCATGTCACTGCGCTCTTTTAAAGAATCATCAAAGCCTTCGATGCATTCTGTCTGTGTTCTTTCAAACATGTCATAGATCATCTCAATAAATCTGCTCATAAAGCCTGCCCCCTCCTGTAATTTATTCCCGCGAGCAACGAGCCAAAGTCAAGCTCGCTTGGCCTTGGCGACTGCCGCGAGGGTTGCTAAACGTCCAGTGGACGTTTGCTTAGCAACGACCGGAGCGGAAGCGAAGACCAAATACCCCGCAGCTCGCTGCGCTGCAAATTTGATGCCCCGTTGCTTACAGCGGGGTCTTTGACTTCATTCCTGCTGCGCGCACCGCGCTGATGACTACATTCCCTTTAATCTCGGAAACCGGAGCCCCTCTCGAGCAGTCACACACCACTTTGTTGAATCCCTGCAGCATGGGCCCATATGCATCGGCATTGCCAAATGTCTGAATGAGTTTTACCGCTGTGTTGCCCACATTCAAATCCGGCCAGATCAGCACATTGGCTTTCCCGGCAACTTCGCTTTCTCTTGGAACCTTCTTGGCCGCGACTTCCGGTTTGATTGCCGCGTCCAGCTGGAATTCTCCGTCTATCTTCAAGTCCGGACGCTTCTCCCGTGCGATATGAAGCGCTTCCACAACTTTGTCGATCAGTTCGCCCTGACCGCTTCCCAGGGTGGAATAGCTGATCATCGCACATCTGGGCTCCCAGCCGAGCAGGCTCTTTACTGTCTCACAGGCAGAGATTGCAATATCCGCAAGCTGTTCTTTCGTCGGATTGGTGCACACGGCACTGTCGCCTACTGCCAGAAGTGACCCTTCACTTCCTTCAAAGCCCGGTATATCACAGAGTCCGATACTTGAGATGGTACTGATGCCAGGCTTAAGTCCGATGATGGTCTGCCCTGCAATCAATACCTCCCCAGTGGTATTGTCAATGCCTGCGAATGTAACATCTGCCTCATCCACAGCCTGCATGACCATTGCATAGTACAATGGATTCTCCATGCGCCTGCCCACTGCCCTTTCTTTCAGAAGCGTTCCCGGAAGGGCGACATAAGCGGCAATCAGTTTCTCCCTGTATGTCTCTTCCTTAATGTCTATGATTTTAAATACTTCTTCTTCATATCCTCTTTCTTTACATAATGCTCTCAGCTCTGCCCCGTCACCGACCAGGACCGGCCTTATGAGCCCCTCTTTTCCCGTCTCATAAGCCGCCTGCATCATTTTTTCATTGGCTGCTTCCGGGAAAGCGACTCTCTGAGGATTTAATTTTGCTTTTGCATAAATCTGTTCTAAGATGCTCATCTATGAATCTTCCTCCTGTTATCAGATAAAATCTATACTCTTAACGCTGCATAATATGCCTGATTGACTGCCTGGTATATCTGCCCCACATTGCTGCAGTCCCCTACGATATAGTATTCATCCACGCACTCACAGAGGGCGTCGACTTTATCATACGGAGAACGGAATCCAAGTGCACATACGACGGAATCTGCCTCTACCACAAACTCTTCCCCGCAGCGCTCACACAACACACCTGACGGTATGATTTCTTTTACTTTTGTATTCACATAGATATCCGCCGACTTCTCTACTTCTGCAATCAGTCCGCCCCGGTAAAAGGAATTCACTTCGTCTGCAACGGCAGGCTTCATCTCGATAATGGCGCATTCTTTCCCTTCATGCCTGAAGGATACTGCGGCTTCGCTGCCTACAAGTCCGCCTCCCATGATTGCCACTTTTTTGCCGAGCTTTTCCGGATTCAGTTCTGCGTCAATGGCCATGATGACATGGGGCTGATCCATCCCTTTAATCGGCGGGCACAGTTCATTGGAGCCAATTGCAGCAAATAATACGTCCGGATTGAATTCCTTTACATATTCCGGTGTCACTTCTGTATTCAGAATGACTTGTACGCCGGATTTTGCCACACGTTCTTCTAATACATGTTCAAACTTTATAATATCCTCTTTAAAATAAGGCGCTCCAGCAGGGTGCAGATTTCCGCCTAATTTACCGGATTTTTCTACGATTGTCACGTCATGCCCTCTTCCGGCTAACGTAATTGCCGCCTGCATTCCTGCCGGGCCACCGCCTGCGATTAAGACTTTCTTCAGGGCTTCTGGCTCTTTTCTCCCGTACTTTTCCGGAAGCTGCTGGCCCATAGTTGGGTTAACCGTACATTTTACAGTCTCGCTTTTTGACGTCTCCCCAAAACACTCATAACAGCGCAGGCACGGCGTGATGTCATCTGCTTTATCTTCTAACGCTTTCTGTGCCAGATACGGGTCTGCGAGAAGTGCGCGTCCTATTTCAACAATATCCGCCTGTCCGTCTGCAAGAATCTGCTCCATCTGCGCCGGGTCATTGAGGGACCCAACACATGCAACGGGCTTCTTTACATGTTTCTTGATTTCGGCGGCTAGATAGACATTGACCCCGCGTGGATAAAATGCGGACGGATGTGTCCGGCAGAACATCTCCGGGTCTTCATGGTTTCCACAGGATACGTTAAACAGATCAACCTTATCTTCCACCATCTTCGCAACTTTGACACAGTCCTCCATCCGGAGCCCATTTTCCGTAAGGTCATCTCCTGATAGGCGAATCTCAATGGGGAAACGGGGGCCTACTCCCTCTCTGACAGCGTCAAGAGCCATCAGCATAAATCTTGCCCGGTTCTCTAATGTTCCGCCGAATTCATCTGTTCTCTTGTTGAATACAGGGGATAAGAATTGTGAGAAGAGCCAGCCATGTGCCGCATGGAACTGTACCATATCGAATCCACAGTCTTTGCAGAGCTTTGCCCCTGTCTTATAAGATTCTACGATTTCCAGTATCAGCTCTTTTGGCATCTCCTCTACTTCCCCTGCCGGCATGCTCATCTTGCTTGGCCCATAGGCAACAGACGGGCGGTCCTGGTCTCCACCTACACTTTCCAGACCGCCGTACATTCCGCCGTGAGACAGCTGAATATTCGCATAAGCCCCGCTGTTGTGGATAGCCCTTGCGGCCTGGGCCATTCCCTGCTTGACGCCAAAAGAATCTAACTGCAATTGTTTGTTGTGCGACTTCCCGGTTGCGGAATGTACGATGGCCTCTCCATAAGTGACGACACTGACACCGCCTTTTGCTTTTTCTTCCAGGTACGCAATCATCTCCGGCGTAAAATGACCTTCTGTCGTAATCATGCTTGGGCTGGTAGGCGCTGCGATGATCCTGTTTTTTAAACGTATGTTGCCAATTCTGATCGGTTCAAATAAATGTGAATACTTTTCTTTCCCTTTACAGCAGTTCTTCGCCATGGCTTTTCTCCTTTATTTCCTTACCTTCCAAATATATTTTCTTGGCTCATCCTTCAAGTATGCAAGCACTTCGTCCCCCATCATGGTTCCTGACCAGTTGTCAACGTCCGTTGTAAGTCCTGCCATATGTGGGGTGCATACGACATTCCTCATAGAGAGCAAAGGGTGGTTGGCCGGTACCGGCTCTTCCCAATAAACGTCGATAGCAGCTCCGCCGATTTCCTGATTCTGAAGCGCCTCTACCAGATCCTGCTGATGGATGACCGCGGCTCTTGCAGTATTGATCAGATAAGCCGTCGGCTTCATCTTAGAAAACCAGTCTTTGTTCACGATTGCTTTCGTAGACGGAAGAACCGGAAGATGGATGCTGACCATGTCACTTTCCGCTAACATGGTATCAAGGTCCACCGCCCTTGCTCCGTCTGCTTCGATTTTCTCAGCCGGCATGTATGGGTCGTATCCTAAGATTTCCATTCCAAATGCCCTTGCCCTTACGGCTACTTCGCGTCCGATGGCACCATATCCTGCGATACCAAGCTTCTTCCCATACAATTCAAAGCCAATGCCATAATCTGTAAATGGATGGTTCTCATCCAATGGTCCGAACGTCACGTTCTTTACATCCGGTACATCGTAGATATTCTCCTTGGCCGGGCCTGTATGCTCGCCTTTAGAAAGTCCGGTACAGCTAAGCGTCAGGTTACGTGCGGCTGCAATCATAAGCCCCATGTTGAATTCCGCCACCGCCACACGGTTTCTTCCCGGTGTGTAGGACAGCTCTAGTCCCGCATCCTGAATGGCATCATAATCAACCGTCGCAGGTGTTCCTTTTGCAACTCCCATGAATTTCATTCCGGATTTGGCCCAGGCTTTTATAGTGTCTGCCCCTGCATACTCATCACCTAACACTACGATCTCATGTCCCATGCATTCTTCCCGGGTCATGTCCTCAGTGACGTTTCCTTTGCCGTGCTTTAATTCTCCGCAGATTGTGATGTCGCACTGTTCCTTGATCATCTCCATCTGCTTTTCCGGAATGGATGTGCATAATGCTACTGTTTTTTTCATTGTATCTCCTCCACTTTCTTATGTTTTGCGGGTTCCAAGCTCTGCTTTTCCATGGTGTCATGAAACGCAGGACTTTTTGACCCTGGTGTCTTCATGATCAAGAATCCGGCTGCCGCTGAGGCTGCCATTCCGATTCCTGCAATCGTATATACATTGGAAGTGCTTACTTTGCCGTAAATGAACCGCGATATGGCATTCAGGACACTCGGTGATACCAACTGCCCAAAGCACATGGCACAGGTAAAGCAGGCAGAAGCCATGGCTGTGGCAACCGGTCTTACGGCATTCGCGACGTCCACCATCGCCTGTGGAATGAACATCCCCTGGGAAAATCCGCAGAGAACCGCTGCGGCCAGGAGGATTGGCAGGTTAGACGGAAACAGGATCAAAAGGGCCGCTCCTGCCACGAAGCTCAGCATCGCTACCGGAAGTGTCGCGTTCCCGGTCACCTTCGTAACATATCCGAGCACCAGTCCCATCACGATCTGAGCCCCGGAAAAGACACCGGTCAGGATCCCTGATACGGAACTATCTCCCGCAAGCGCACCGCTTATGTGCATTGCGATATTCGTTGTAAATGTAATCAAGAACAAGAATTCCAAAAACCCAAGAAATGCAACCTGGAACACCCGCTTATTCAAGCGTATCTTTTCTGTCTGAGTGACTTTGGAAGCTCCGGTATCCGGAAGCATAGCCGCAAGGACAAGAAAAGAAAGAAATCCTATGATATTCGTAAGATAAGAATAAGTAAAACCAAGGCTTCCTAACCTTCCGCCTAACGTGGTGATGATGACCATCCCGACGCCGATGCTTGCCGCCTGTATCCCCATGACGGATACACGCTCATCCCCTTCAAAGAACTCCGCTACGACAGCCGTATTCAAGGTGCAGGCCAGCCCCAGCGCGATTCCGTACAGTGTCCTTGAGATGAACAGCAGCCAGAAGCTGTCTGCAAGATACGGCAGGAATCCTGTGACGCCGGCCACAAGTGCTGCAAATAGAAGCAATTTTTTCTTACTGATCTTCACCACTAAGCCGCCGGAGATTAATGCAACGATCATGGAAAGCAATGCCGGTGCGGTAATCAGCATCTGTACCAGTGATACATTGATATCCGGATAATGCTCCTGTATCTGTCCCAATACCGGCGAGACGCAGTATTGCAGACCCTGTATGAATGAAATTGCTACAATCGCAAGAATGATTTTCGTTTTCTGTGTGTTATTCAATGTCTGTATTCCTTTCTATCTGATCAATACGCTTTCTTTAAAATAGCCAGGACATCGTCTTTCGTAACATTCTGTCTTGGGTTGAATGAGAGGACAGGCTCATTCAGGACATCGTCTGCAACCATCTCAAAATCTTCCTCCGTAATGCCCTGCTCGGATAATGTCTTTATGCCCAACTCTTTCGTCAGTTTCAGAAGTTCCTCAGAAAGAAGATATTTATCCGACTCTATATCGCCGGTAACCGGCAGATCCATTGCCTTTGCAAGCTCCACCATTTTCTCGGGACAGCTCTCGGCATTAAAAGCCATCACATAAGGAAGCACCGTTGCATTTGCCATTCCGTGTGCCAGTTGGAAATGGGCGCTCAAGGTATGGGCGATTCCATGTACCAGCCCAAGGTTGGCATTCGAGAACCCGAATCCCGTGATGACACATCCTAGCATCATCTGCTCCCTCGCCTCCATGTCCGAACCGTCTTTCACTGCTCTTGGCAGGTTGTGATAGATGATTTTCAGTCCCTGCAGGGAATTGTATTCAGTCAGAGGGGTCGCCATATTGGAGATATAGCTTTCCACTGCATGTGTGATTGCATCCATGCCGGTAGAAGCGGTTACGGATGCAGGCATCGTCTTGGTGAATTCCGGATCGATGATGACCTTGGAGGGCACCAGCTTATTATCGATAACGACATATTTGATGACCTTTTCCGTATCAATCAGGGCGCTGACATTGGTAATCTCGCTGGAAGTTCCGGCTGTAGTCGGAATTGCGATGAGCGGCAGCAAGTCATGTTCCACCATGCCGATTCCGCCATATCGTCCGATCGGCCCGGGATTGGTCATCAAGACGTCAATTGCTTTTGCAAGATCTATACTGCTGCCTCCTCCGACAGCCACAAAGGCATCCACCTCTTCTTCCTTGGCTATTACGGCTGCCTTTTCAACAATCTCGTTCGTCGGATTCGGGATAACTTTATCAAAAATCACGATTTCCACATCTGCCTCGTTCAAGCTATGTAGCACGGTATCTGCAATACCCGCGAATTTCACGCCTGCATCATAGACAAGCATTACCTTTTTAGCCTTGTACCCTTTTATGAGCCTCGGCAGCTCGTTTACAGAATTCCTGCCAAATGTAATATCACTCTTTACAAAAAAATCAAATGCCATGTTTCTTTCTCCTTTATCCTGTCATTTTGTTCCTAATGCAATGGTAACTATTTTCGCGCTCTGTCTCAAATCCGCTTTTTCCTCTTTAAAGAGGAAATGGTTTCTGCTAGAATAAATTTGTAATACATCAGAAAAAGGAGCGCTATATGGATACGATTACTTTGTCTTTAAGGCAGCGCAAGCTGCTCAATCTCATACAGAACCAGACCTCACATGTCACAGGGAAAGCCCTGGCCAAACAGCTTGGCGTCTCTCCCCGTACTATCCGGAGTGACATTGTGGAAATCAACCATGCGCTTACCACCTGCGGGGCAAGGATATCGGCAGAGCGAAGCAAGGGGTATCTTTTGGAGTGCCCGGATTTGCCGTCCTTTCTGGAACAGTTCAAAACGGATGATCTGTTCTTGACAAGAGAAGACCGTATCCGCTATCTGACGTTTCAATTATGCCTGTCAGATGTGCCTTTGGATCAATATGATCTGGAAGATGAGATGTATGTGAGCAAAACCACGTTAAGCAATGATATCGCAACTTTAAAACGGCTCTATGTGCTTTCCGACCCTTATATCAAGTTGATCCACGTTGACGACACCTGGGAATTTGAACCTGACGAGTCCAAACGCCGTGCCATTCTGAACCGGCTGTTCCAGAGTGACTGGGATTATAATGCCACGGGAAATGCATACTACAGCTACCAGTTCCTGGATGCAGAGATTATGGATCTGATCATGCAGATAACGGCCAGACAGTTATACCATCATCATTTCCAGATCGAGGATGCGAATCTGGTTACCCTGAACCTGTCACTCGCGATTATGTACTACCGTATGCTGTCCGGTCATGTACTGGCCGAAGCTCCTTCACCGACCGATAAAGACGATACGATCTCCTCCTTATGCAAGGATATCTTTGACTCTATGGAAGAAGCTTTTTCCTGTGTGTTTCCTGACCAGGAAAAGGATGCCATTTATCAGCATTTGTGTAACAGCCATCTTTTAAATGCAGAGGAATTGACGTTTCATACTGTGGCGAGCCACTTCGATTCCCTCCTGATTGAAATGACAGACTGCTATCTGAAGCGGATCGATTCCATTTTCCATATCGATTTCTCCACAGACGAAGATTTTTATATTACGCTGATACAGTATCTGCGCTACTTGAGAATGCCCGGCCATATCTTGAATGCCCAGGGTAATGCCAATCTTCTCCGCCGGAATCTTCTGATGGAATCCGAGATCGCGTATCTCATACAGCCAATTGCTTTAAAATACCTGGGCTACTATTTAGATGAGACAGAGCTGCTTTATCTGGCTCTGTGCATCTCCGGAGCTATCGAAGGGTACTGGGCCAACCACCCGGAGAACCGCATACGTACGGTCATCTGCTGCCACTTGAATCTGACCGCTATTTGGGCAATCAAGCAAAAGACGCTTGGGGCTTTTGGCAATTACCTGAACATCACCGCTCTCCTGCCGGTAAATGCGAGAAGTGCCCATAATTTCCGAAATACGGATCTGGTACTGACTACCGTCAAGAAGCAGATTACGGACAATCCAGCCACACAGGTTTTGCGTATTTCTCCCGACATGCTTCCGGAGGACTATATACGGATCCAGAAACTCGTGTCTGATACTTGCCTCAAATTCCTGTTTAAGAATCAGGCCCAATCCTTATCAAGCCTTTTGCCTGATGCATATTGGCATGAGAACATAAGCGAAGCCAGCCAGTTCTCCATCATCGAATCCATGTCTGATGATTTTATTCAGGATGGGCTGGTATCACAGAAGTTCACGGAAGATATGCTAAGAAGAGAATCGACTTACACTTATGGCTTTCAACCGGGTGCACTGTTTCTCTATTCTTTGGTGCCGGCGAAGAAAACACAGCTTTCTGTTGCCACATTAAGGCACCGGATCCTTTGGAATTCCAGCAAGATACGTGTCATCATCATGGCCTGTTTCGCCCCTTCCGATGAGCCTCTGCTGCTGAAATTGCTGCAGGAGATCTATGTAGACCATGACAACCTGGACTATTTCCGAAAAGAGCGTACCAGGGCTGAATTATTAGAGTTCTTCTCGGGGAAACATTAGGGAGCCAGTAAATTGAAATCAAACGTGGCCAGACGGAGAGGAAATGTAAGTTTTTTGATGTGGGGTTGGTATACAGGATGCCGAAAGCCAGAAAAGGAGGCGAGGGACAGTTGTCCCTCGCCTACGCTTTGCCTTCCACTAGATCTACGATTATCTGCCGCCGCCAAATTCTTATTTCGCTGCGCACTTTTCCTCTTCTGCTTTCACAAATCCTTCTTTTGCAAACAGCTTGAAGCAAACCAGGCCCACCAGCATCAATACCGCTCCACAGATATATGGAATGCGGTAGCTTCCTGTAATTCCATAGAATGCCGCGAAGAAAGCAGGTCCGATAGCGCCGACTACCTGTATGATCGGCTGGATAATTCCATATCCATTGGCAAAGCTGTCTCCAAACTCTTCGATGCAGAGGGATGCAGGCCAGTTAGCAGCCCCTCCCACAACCATACCGATACATACGAGAGAAATCCACACGCCGGCTGTTGTTCCGGTTAAGTTAAGCACCATTGCCAGGATTCCGAATATGAATGAGGAATAGGCCGCCTTACGTGCCCCGATCTTGGAATCCAGGACTCCACAGAGGTAAGACCCAGGGAGTGCCAGCAGACCTGATGCAAGCATCATCATGCTCGCTGTCCCTTCATCAAAGCCAATCTCCAGAAGTCTTGGGAACAATTGCACCATAAGGCCTGACGCAAATAACAGCTGTGTGCCTAATGTGATGCCATGAACCCATACCTGTGGCGTGCGAAGCAATTTGGAAGTTGTCCATATGCTGTCTTTGTTCACCGCTTCTTCCTTAGCTCCTTCTACTTTGATGCCATTATCAGGTGCGAATCCTCTGTCTGCAGGATTATCTGAGAGAAATACAATCAAGATGATTGCTGCCGCGACTGCAATAATGATAAACGGGAGGAATCCTCCAATAGAGCCCATGGCTCCATATCCTGCCTGATAGATCATCGTAGCCACGCCTGAGCAGAGCGGAATACCCATAGTTACAAGTCCCATGATCATACCTTTTCTCTTCGGGAACCATCTTGAAATCAATACCGGTGACAGCTGGTAGCCAATACCACTTGAAATCCCGTTTGCAAGAATCAGGCAGATGGCAAATACCATAAAGTTTGATGTTGCTCCTAAGCCTAGCATCACGGCTACATAGATTCCAAAGCAGATTAAGCTTAATTTTTTAGCGGAATACTTAGAAGATAATTTGCCAAGTACAAAACCTGCTACGATATTAGCAATGCTGCCTAATGATATCAAACTTGTAAGTACGGCTGCATTCCATCCTCTTAAGTCTGCCAAAGTTCCAGATGCAGCATTCATTGCGCTTCCAACTGCTGTCGCCGTGAAATATCCTAAAAATGCATATAGAATCAGCAGCCAGCCTTTTCCATATCCTCTTTTCGTTTTTGTGTCCATGCTCTACTTTATCCTTTCGTATTCAAAATTGAATTTCGGATCCGTTTTCAAAAATAAAAAGTGCACCTATTGAACATCTGCTGTTCTCTGTGCTATAATTTCCCTGGGATATTTTTGATATAATCATCTTACAAAATAATATCCAGAAAGAATAGAACACTTTTATTTTTTTTGTTCAATTCATACACTTTTTCAAAAAATGTATCTTTTATTTATTCTTTTTTCACAAAGAAAGGGGACTCTATGTCTACTCCGGATATCAAAACAGCCAAACCCGCAAAAATCAGCAAGGCTTCAAAAACCCGTGAGAAAATTATAGATTGTTACCTCGATATGATTCCAGAAAAAAAGTGGGATAAGATATCTGTCAAGGAAATCTGCAGCAAGGCAGAAATCACCCGTGGAACATTCTATCAGTACTTTGATGATATCTATAATCTGATGGAAGAAATCGAAAGGCCGATGCTAGAGGACCTTGAGCGCCGTGCTGTGCTTATCAAAAGCCACGCCCGTACCCACACGCCTCCGGAACTCTTTGAGGAGAAGTTCGACTATACGCCTCCAGAGGCGCTGCGGCAATGGTTTCGTTTCTGCAAGAAGTTCCGCAAGCCGATGGCAAGGATGCTGGACCGCAAAAATGGAGATACCTATTTCGTGAAAAGAATCAAAGTGACTCTTACAGACTATATCAACCATATGATGGATGAAGATGGCATGCCTCATGATGCACTCAGAGAGCATTTCGTAAAGATTTTCCTTGAACTTCATTTCCTTTCTGCCAGCACCTGGCTGACCGCCGATGCAGATGATGAATTTCTGTCCATCAAGGAGATCATCAATCTTCTGAACACCATGCGTGTCGGTGCAAGTTATTTATCCTACAAGAGAACGACAAACCCTGATTTCGATTCCCTTATGTCACTGGATGACGCGGAATAAAATCAGGGTCATATGGAAGGACAGCGAGCCTATAATTGGCTGACTGTCTTTTTTAATTGTTTCAAATCCTGGTCCAGATGCCGGTACATCTCTACATAGTAAGGATATAGCTGGTCATATGCTTCTTCCCACTCTTTTACCGGTTCGATAATCTCTTTTGCTTTTATAATCTTTTCAGCCGCTTCTGTCAGATCCGGGAACACACCCACTTTGCGCCCCACGAGCAGCGCATCCCCGACGGGAACATCTCCTGATCTGTCATCCAGTACATGAACAGGCATATGCAGCATCGATGCCTTGATCTGGCACCAGGTCCTGCTCTTAGCCCCTCCACCGCATATACGCAGACATTCTGCAGAAGCTCCCGCTTCTTTCACAGTTTCCACTACATGACGGAGTGCAAAAGCTGTTCCCTCCAATACGGCCCGGGTCAAATCCGCCCGGGTCGTGTCCATCCCCAAACCGATGAACATGCCTCTGGCATAATCGTTCCACAAGGGTGCCCGTTCTCCCAGCAGATACGGGAAGAAAAATAAGCCATTGGCCCCGGCCTTTGATTCCAATGCCAACTCATTCAGATATGCGTATATATTTTTCCCCTTTTTCTCAGCCTCTATCCGCTCTTCCCCTGCCAGTGTCTCGATAAACCATTTCAGCGCGGCGCCGCTTGTCTGAATCGGCGCATCAAAAATCCAGGGCATTCCGTCAATTGCACAAGGTCTTGTAACAACCGGGATATCCGAAGCACTTTTTCTGTCACAGCCTGCGAACACCAATGATGTCGTACCGGAAGATTCTCCCATCTCCCCAAGCCTGCTCATACCCAGGGCATATACAGAAGCCATCGCATCACTGCATCCGGCGATGACCGGTATCCCTTCCCGCAGGCCGGTCTCTTTGGCTGCTTCTTCTGTGACGAAGCCGATGATTTCATCTACCAGCTTTAATTCCGGCATCATTTCATCCAGATCGACTCCAATGACATCTCCGATTTCTTTGGACCAGCTCATCGTCCGGATATCTAAGCACTGTGTCCGGGTCGCCTGGTCAATATCCGATGTCATTCTTCCTGTCAGCTTATAATTGATATAAGAACTGGCCTGCACGAACTTGCTCGTCTTTGCAAAGAGCTTCGGCTCGTTCTCTTTAAACCACAGAATCTTATTAGGAAGGAATGCCACGGATGGCTGCCCTCCTACAATCTGAACAAAATGTTCCAATCCGATCGTATCCACGATATAACGCAGATGATCGGCCGAACGGCCATCCTGATAAGTCAATGCATTTCTGAGAGGACATCCCTTGTCATCCACCGGAAGCATGCTGACTGTATGAGAGCTGATGGAAATACCCCTGATTTTTCTTACGACGCTTTCATCCACCTGGCTGGTAAGAGACTGAAAAATCTCTTTCGTGTTCTCCCACCAGCTATCTGCATCCTGTTCCTGCATATCAGGCCCCGGCAGTATAAATGTACTGGCCTTGCTCGCCGATGCCGCTACAGTCCCGTCATCCCCCAGTATGATCGCTTTGATATTGGTCGTTCCACAATCCATTCCTAATACATAATTATCTGCACTACTCATTAGTTTTCCTCCACGCTTGTCCTTTCGTTCTGTAATTCTTCCATGTATCACAAGAGTAACAAATGTGGCTTTCTCCCTCAAAACTGCTTTTGCCTCTTCTAATAGGAAAATGAGCATTCGATATGTTTTCCGAAACACTTTATACTGGAGGCAGAAAACGAAAGGAGACATAAAAGATGAAAATGAAAGCGGCTCTTATGTATGGACCAGATGATATCCGCGTAGAGGAAACCGAAAAACCAATATACCCAAAAGACGGGCTTCTTCTTAAAATCATGGCTGTTGGATTATGTGGGTCAGACATCCGAAATCTTACGACAGACTCCAGAAAGGGGGATTATCCATTTATCTATGGACACGAGATTGTAGGGCTTGTAGATGAAATCGGAAACGAACAGACGAAATATTCTGTCGGGGACAGGCTCTTCCTGTTCCCTGGGACCTACTGCATGGAATGTGATGAATGTATCAGCGGGCACAGTGAAAACTGCTCTGACACAGCGGTCGCAAAATTAGCAGGAACCGGCGGCTTTGCACAATATGCTGCTGTATCCGGTGAGAAGATCCGCCGCGGGGGCATCTACGAGATACCAGACGATGTATCCTTTGAAGCGGCCAGCCTTGGCGAGCCTCTGACTTCTGTATTCGCATGTCTTGAAAATGTGGATGTTAGTTTCCCCGACACTCTTGTTATTATCGGCGCAGGCCCCATCGGCTGCTTTATGGCCCAGCTATCTAAAATCCGTGGTGCACAGAAAGTCATCATGATTGATATCAATGACAACCGTCTGGAGATGGCGAAGCAATTTGGCGTGGACGTTACCATCAACAGCCTGAAGGAAGACCCCATCGAAGCGGTCAAATCACTGACCAATGGCAGAGGCGCTGACAAGGTCATCTCCGCTACACCAGCCAATGCAACGCAGACACAGAGTATCCATATGGTCCGCAAAGGAGGACTGGTAGTATTCTTCGGCGGCGTACCAAAAGGTTCTATGACAGAGCTCGACTGTAACCTGATCCATTATAATAACATATGGATCAAAGGACATTTCGGTGCTTCTTACAGCCAGTCCAAGCGTGCATTCCAGCTGGCAATATCACCCAGTTTTCCTACTGAGAAATTCGTGACGCATGTTCTTCCTCTGGAGCAGATTAACGAGGGAATAAGGCTTACCAGGACCGGTGAAGCGATTAAAGTGGTTCTTCATCCGTTTGATTGATTTTCTCTCTGCCAATCACCTCTCACGCCAACATGGGGACCGTTCGCTATTCGTCGTTTTCAATCGTTGGCGTGCACAGAGTGATAGGCCGTGACCGAATCATATAAGTCACAGCTTATCAATCTTTCTTACGGCTTTCGCGGCTCTGAACTATAAACTGATGCCAACGTCAGTTTACAAGGGCACACACGCCTCGCACTGTAGTTTTTAGCGTATTTGCGGTGTTAACGTCAATCAGCGTACGTCCAGTACGTCTCATTCCGTTGCCTTGCAAATAAGCTAAAAGCTACAGACGAGGTCATAGAGTTTTGAATTGCCATTTTATGATTCTGCAAGGTAGACGATTGAAGCGTGCTGAATGCACGCTGAGTGAGGATAACGTAGCAAAATCATAAAATGACAGTTCAAAACCGTGCGTGCCCTTGTAATCTGACGCTACAATATCTTCTTTACAAAGAAAATCTCCAAGGGCTCGCCGGGCAGCAGGAGCGAACCGGAATCCACATAATTCAATCTGCGATAAAAGTGCTGCGCCGTTTCACTCGACAGAGAAGAGGTCATAACCAATTCATAGCCAGCTGATTTCATCTGCTTCTCCCAATAAGCCGTCATTGCTGTTCCAAGCCCGCAGCCGCGATACTGTTCCAGTATAAACAACATATTCATAAATGGCGTATTGTCCCAGAACAGGCTCCATCGTAACCAGCCAATAAATTTCCCCCTGTCTTCTGCTATAATTACCCGATTCAGAGATACTATAGAATCCAGTTCTTCTTTACTGACATGTTTATCATAGTTTGATATATTTTCAATATCTGATTTTACTGCACTCCTGATGTTCATATTGCATATTACCTCTATAACATGACTTCACTCGTCAGTTCCTGATTTTCTTTACGTTCCTGTTCATCAGATGCCTTCCGATATGTCTGTATGCAAATGCCTTTATCGGGGACATTTCCTGGTGATGCTCCTTTAGCAGGCTATCCGGATTATCATATATCCCAAAATCCTGATTGATGCCCTCGCTCTGTATGTAGGTATTATTTCTGTCGAACTCAATGACCGGATTCTTAAAATCCTTAACTGCCACACCATAACCGCAGAATGCACCTGTGCAATCGCTGTTAGCCTGCTGCAGTTTTACGAGATAGGGCTTGTCTAGAATAAATGCTTCCAGCTCATACCATGTATTGTCCAATAACACTTCCACCCAGCTGTGGAATACATTCTGAGGAGCCATTCTATAAACGATGCCTGTCATCGCACCTTTTTGCAGCTCTTTATCAATCGTAAAGCCATGTACTCTGCATGGGATATTGCAGGCCCTGAGAAGCGCCATAAATAACGTCCCCTTCGTATTGCATTGGCCGTATCCATCAGCCAGTACCTCAGATGCTGAGATATTGTCATCAACATTATATCCAAAAAGAATCTCATCTCTCACATAGTTATAAATGGCTTTTATACATGCAAATGTATCTAATTCCTTCCACTTCCTAGATTCAATCAGGCGTTGGATTGAAGTAGCCGAATAATCAAGCATGTGTGTTTCCGCAATGTATTTGTCCGTCTCGCTACGCATCTGCCCTATCCTGTCCTCCTATCCATACTGAAATGCATGTGCTAAAAATTCTGAGCATGGGCACTTACCGATTCCTTAAGCTCATAGCTGAATCCTTCGAGGTCGTCAAAGGTAATTGCCCCATCATTTATAAGTGATATTATATTATAAAGAAGGGCGACCGATTCATTTCCAACAAAACGCCAGTTTTCTTCCTGTCTTCCTTTATTCTCTCGTCCAGTTTCCAAAACTTAACTGACGGCTTAGCATCTTCACTTAGCAATTCAATATATTCCTTGTTGAGCCTGTCAATATAGGCTTCCTGCCAGCCGGCAATCTTATTTTTGAAGAGCGTTAAATCCTGTTTTGTGAATTCCTGTTTTTGCAAAGTTTTGAGTCTCCTGTTAGGATGATATTGGGGTGTGTATCTCTGATTTGTAAGTATTCAGTTCATATCGCGCTTATATACCATATAATATATGTTTCAGAAATGCACATAAGTAGGCTTCTCGGCACAATAGTGTTATGCTTAAGTTTGCATTCTAATACCTTTTTCGGATTATAATCTATATATGCTTTCATCTGAAAATAAACCCACTTGTAGTGGTTCTCACCCCTGAAATATTACTTCATTGTGGTATTCAATAAGTTTTTTCCCTGGCTTAAAATTTATTCGGAAGATGTATCTCCCTATTGCTATAACCCATTTTCTGGTTCCAACATCCATCCCAACATCTTTTTCAGCATCGGAAATCTCGTGTAATTGTAATCAATCCCCATTCAAATGCTTTATCGTGAATGAACACTATAATATGAGCTTTAAGAATATTTTGCATATTTTATTTCTATAGCATAAATCAATTCTCATTTATCAATTAAATCAATCTTCATCATATTCCGTTCTACCAATGCTGTCCAAATCAATTTCTGAAATAGCAATACAATCCAAATTTTTAATATTTAAAAATACTGTATTATATTTCTTATTAATATTTTTTGAGGATAAAGTATAAATAAATCTCTCTTTTCCTATGGCAGCTTTCAAAACATTTGTCTTATTTAATTTTCCATACTCACATGTGTCAAGTACTATTTTCTCTACTATACATTTTACTCGTCTCCCTGAGCCAAAAAACTTTTCATAGAATACTAAATCATAACCTCCATCTGTTCTGAGATAAACCGTTCCTTTTCCATAGTAAACATAATGATACCCATCTCTATCAGTTGCTTCCTTTTCATTTTTAATCCGCTTAAAAAGCCTATTTAAAGAATATGTATATTTTTTATTTGCTCCAAAATCTAATTCTACTGTATCTTGTTCAGTTGTACCTTTTTTATAGGCATCAATATAATACCAAATCAACGAGTTAAGCCAATAATAATTCGAATTATGCATTTTCCTATTTTCTCTGTTTTTTTTCTTTTCTTCTTCAATATTTGTCACATTGCCTTTCTCATCATTAATAATTTTGTATTCAACAATCCTATGGCTCTTTGGACGTTCTATATGAAAACATACCTTTTTACCAATATATTGACTTGCTCTTCCCCCCTTTTTCTCCCTCTTTTTACTTCTTTTTTCCTCAAGCTCCTTATTTATTTCACAAGTTGAACTATGCATATTTTCTCTGTCTGACATAATAAAATGTGGATTTACTTTTCTCTTATCTGCAAATGTATCCATATTCTTGCAAGTAATTCTGGCATTACAATTGTCATCTATACATTTGAATAATCTTTTATCTTTTAAAATGCCCTCTATCCATAACTCATTCGCCTCTATAGCATCTATAACATCTTTTATTTCCAAACTATATGCTGTGTCAATTTTAGCCATAATGCATACCCTCCTTCAAGGCGTGTTAAATTAAATTGTATCCTCTATATTAATAGCCCTCTTATCATTTACTTTTGCCAGATAATATGAATTTTCCCGTATTGTTTCTTTTGCCCAGCAAAACCCTCATTTTTGAACTCACACGCGTTATCCCTATCCCCGCCCAAACGAAAACTTATCCCACTCTATTTCTTTAAAAAATACAATTCCATATTGCATTGAAAATCCCTCAAATAGTACACGGTAAACCATGAGTACCAACTCATTTTATGACCGCCGTTTCCGGCGGCCGGTTTACACATTCGTTGTTTTTGTTTTGCTTCGGCAGATTTCCGGCAGCTGCTCAGACCAGGGAAGCAGTTCTTCCATAAAACCATAATCCGTATCCTCCTGATGATCTTTCATCACATTCAGGACGTGCTCCAGATAACGGAAGGGATTCAGGTTATTCGCCTTTACTGTTTCCGTAATGCTGTAGATGATCGCGCTGGATTTTGCGCCATCGATACTATCCATCAGCTTCCATGCATGTTTGTGCAGACAGAAGCTGCGCAGCGCCCCTTCCGTTGCGTTGTTATCAAGTGGGACTTCGCCGTCATCCAGGAATACTTTTAATGCCTTTTCCTGGTTGATACAGTAATTGAGCCCTTCCAATGTTTTCCCTTTGGTAAGGCGGCCTGAAGCCTGGCTCTCTTTTGCCCACGCAAAGAAAGCCTCCACCAGAGGTTTGAGGTTAATCTGACGCTGTTTTCTGCGCTCATCCGGTTTCAGTTCAGCCAGCTGGTTATCCAGATGGTAGATTGCGCTGATCCGCTTGACTGCTTCATAGGCGACCGTGGCTTTGGCTGCTGGATTCCCCTTTTTCCGCAGTGCCTTCAGAGCATCGGCGAAATATCTTCTCGCATGGGTCCAGCACCCGGCGAAAACAATCGACTCCGTTTCCCGGTCCAGCTTCCGGTAAGCGGAATAACCGTCACAGACAACGATGCCTTTGAAGCCTTTCAGGAATTCCCGCGGATGGTCCGCTTTCCGGGTCTTCTGGTATTCATACAGGATGATGGGGGTATCCCCATACCCCTTCCCAGTCCGGTAAACCCACATATAACTCTTACTGTTTGCCGGACGCCCATCCTTCGATACCTTGACCGGGGGTTCATCTGCCTGAAGCACATGGAAACGGTACATCCTGTTATGAAAGTAATCATAAAGTGGTCCCAGATACCGGTCCGCACACTGAATCATCCAGTTCGCCACCACCTGCCGGGAGATGTGGATGTCATCTCTCAGGAATTCCTGGCTGATCCGGTATAAGGGGAGGCCGTTTACGTACTTGGCATTCATAATGCTTGCAGCAAGAGAAGGTGTCAGGATACTGTTACGGAGCAGTTCCTTTGGCCGGTCCGCTTTGACGATCGTCTGATTGTCCCTGCCGGCATACACGGCCACATGGTGTTCTTCGACCGTGTAGACTGCCGGCTGTACCCGGACTCTTTTATAGACTTCATCCGGGAGCTGTTTCCAGCTGGCACGGCCAAAGATTTCCTGCAGCTTTTCTTCCGGAAGGGTATGGGCGATCACTTCCACGGGAAGACCCTTCAGATCCGCCTCGCGTTTTCCGTTCTTCTTCCGGCGCGTGACTTGGATCACATCCTCTTCTGCAGGCTCAACAACATAAAGCGTCTCGGTCAGGGCTTCCGCTTCGTTAAAGATGAGCTCCAGTTCCAACTGTCCGGCGATGACGTCCAGCTTTTCAGAAGAGCGCCCATAGCGTTGATTATTCGCAGATGCGATCTGCTCGATCAGACGTTCCATGTTTGTATTCAGCTGGGCGAGCTGATCCTGCATGGACAGGATCACTGCTACGAGTGTTTCCTTGCTGAAACTGTTCAGTTCTTCCGGTGAGTAGATCTTCTGCATGTTCGGCGCTCCTTCGTTTTACTGGAACTATTGTACCGCAAACCAAAAGAAAAAGCGAACCGGGCAAAAAGGGAGTCCGTCATTCTCACCAAAGGATAAGCACTCTGAAAAGCCGAAAAGACTATGAGTTTTTTCGGTTTTTCAGAGTACTTATCCACACGGCAGCCTGTGGCTGTAAAGTACTCTTAATTGAATGAATGGTATGAGACCCGGCTGTGGATAACTTCCGTCACGTCTGCAGCGGTGGATACGGAAAGGTTTTTTATTTTCTCTGTTTTGCACAACGCTTCACAGAAGATCACTGGGCTCAACTTCCTGAATCGGGTGTCTGGATACGATCTCCAGTCCCTGCATCAGCGCCCGGTATTGCTCCGGAGTAATCTCCAGTGCCTCTTCCTTTGTGCGGGGCCAACTGAAACTGCCAAGTTCCAGCCTTTTATAAAGGAGAAGGAATCCATCCCCTTCCCATAGGAGCCCTTTGATGCGATCGCTGCGCCTTCCACAAAACAGGAAGAGGGTATCCTTTTCGTATGGCTCCAACTGGAAGTTGAATTTCAAAATGGATGCCAACCCGTCAATCCCGCGCCGCAGATCCGTATAACCGGCGGCAATGTAAACCTTCTGAAAGCCAGATGCGTTATTCAGCATGAAGGATCCCTCCTACCCGGGAGAGTAATTCTGACGAGGCTGAATTCGAGATCTCCAGGACAAGATTCCCTTTCCGGATCACCAGATCCGGCCGGAAAACGGAAGACGCGTCTGGTGACGCGGCAGGAAGCTTGATCTCAGCAAAAGAGACCGTCCTCTGAGCGGCAGACAACTGTTCCGTCTCTGCAACTATAGGTAATGATGGATTCTGAGATGCATCATAGGCTTCCCTTCGCAGGATGCGCTGCCAGTAAAAGAACTGCTTCTCAGGGATCCCATTTGCCCGGCACCATGCGGTTTTGGACATCCCACTGTTCATACATTCATTCAGGATCCTGGTCCAGCGCTCTGCACGGACCTGATGTGTGATTTTATCCATGGCGATAACTCCTTTAAAAAACTTGTAGTTTTCTGGAGTTATTATCTCATGGAGCAAGGAAACTAGCACGGTACTAGTGATTTACCGTGTACCTCAAATACCCATAAAGCCAAGGTTTCCGAGCTATCATTACTACTGTTTCCACATGCGGTGAAAGTTATCTTTTATACTACATGGCAAAAGGTTCACCCATATGTTTTGTTATAAAGTAGCTGATTTAGAACTTTACCCCTCTTACCCCTTTTGATGATTTTTTACCCCTTTATAATGTAATTCACCCCATTTATAAACAAAGTTGAAGTTTCCTACATGAATTAATTTTTTTAATTTTAAACTATCAAATTTGCTTTTGTTAACTTGATTTGCTTTCTACTTCCAAATCCATTAATATCGCTTTCATTTATCAACTTTGATATAGGATAAAAATATAATTTGTCCAACTTAGAGTAATAATAAAGCATTCCAAATTGATATCTTAGTTTTGTAAACCATATTTTCAATTTTTCTGTATCCAAAAACTTGAGTTTTACTTCATTATCGTTATCCGATTCATCAATAATGAGTTCACAATAGTAACTAATTTCTTCCCTTTTAATTTTAATGTCCATATTGTACTCTTCAAATACGATGCTATTTTTAATCCCTCTAAGGGTAAGATATTTTTCTACTAGCTCAAAGTTTTCATCGCTTGATAGGTTAGATAATTCTTTCTTTTTGCTTAAACGCAACTGATCCAGCTGTTTAATCAATTGTTCTAAATTTATAAGTTCCTTCTTATTATCTAACTTATGTAAAATCTCGTCTATTAATACATCAATTTGACGAATGTTGTTTTCTCTATTTATTCTTCGTTTTCTAATTCTTATGTGATATCTAGAATTTAATTTGAACGTATCAATATAATATCTACCTTTATCATTTTGTGCCGTATACTTATACAATGAATCTGCATCATATCCATCAACAATTGCAGGGCAACCCCCAGAAAAGACATCCTCTTTACATGGATCAAGTAACATTTCGCTCCAAGTATCACTTTTTTCACCATTGCATTTTTCACATGCATAATAAAGATTACTATATAAATGAGGATTAAATACTTGATTCCCGTCTGACTGAGGTCTAAAATGGTCTATTTCAAAATAATTTGCATCAATAAAACCAACTTCTTTTTCCTGCAATTTGCAATATGCACATTCATGAGAAAAGTCATTTCTTAGGTATACTTTACATTTTGGTGTTTCATAATTAGCCCATCTAAATTTTCGTTGATATTCCATTACATAGCACCTCAATCATTCTTTAGAATCTAGTTTGGAACTGATTTCTTTTAGTAATTTTATAGTATCTGATTCTTCCTCCTCTTGTTGCACAATTCCTTTATATATCATATTCTCTTTTCGCAACTCACAAGCTCTTTTAATTTTTTCGGCTACATCCACATAACGCTCAACAATTGAATCCTTTTTTAATTCGTAGTCATAATCACCAAATTGGTCAGCAAAATCTTCAAGTTGATAATTAGTTAATAGTACAGCATATATTGTACTATCATGTTTTCTTATTTCTCTCAAAACATCAATCCCCTTATAAGTAACTTGCTTATCCAAATGATAATCAATAATCAAAAAATCAACATCTCTTTCCAAGACAATATCATAAAAACCTTCTAATGTTGCTGGCAATTCATTGATACATTCAAGGTGTAAGCCTTCTAATGCAAATAATTTTGTGTAAATATCTATATTTGCTACCTCATCTTCTATAAATAAACCTTTTAATTCACTCATTCTTCATTATCTCCTTTAGGCAATAATATGACAAATTTGGCACCATGCAGAGTTTCTGAGCGCTCCACTTTTATTTCTCCCCCATAGTTTTCCACAATATCTTTAACAATATTCAAGCCTAAACCAATACCTTCTTCCTTAGTAGTTTCAAATGGCCTGAATATATCCTTTTCTTTCCCCTTTGGAACCCCATTTCCAGAATCTTCAAAGCTTAGTATAATATGAGATAAACTCTGCTCAATGTGAATTTTAATCTGACGGATTTGCTTGCCCTTTACTTGTTCAAAGGCATTAGTAATCATATTAATAATAATTGACTCTAAATCAATTTGTTTCATTGTATAAACAATTTTCTGACTACATTTTGATTCCAAGGAAATATCAAATGAATTTACAATGGCTCTGTAAAATCCGCTTACTTCATCTAATACGTCTCCAAATTCTATGTCAACTGATGCTTCGCGTTTCCGCTTCCTCAAAAAATTAATAATCAAGTTACTATATGCATATATTCTACCAAAATCACTACTAACAATTTTTAATACATCCTTAATCTTATTCCTATTAACATCTTTATCTAAATATACATTTGTTAGATGTAAACTTGTTTGGATACGACTCACGATGTCGCTTGTTTCATGCCCGAATGATCCAGTTAGCATTCCGAGAGAAGCTAAATTTTTATATAAATTAAGCTCACTTTCTTGAAAGTTGATTTTCTCCTGATAAATTCTTTTTGTATCACTATAATGCTGATTGTAATCATTTTGCAGTTTTTGTATATCTGCCTTTTTCTTTTCAGAATCTTCAATAAATGCCTTAGCTAATTGTTGTAATTTTTCAGGCATAGCATTATGATCAACAGTTTGCGTAACTTCCTCAATCTGTTTGATAAATGGATTGTCTAGATATTGCTTTTTTACATTGTCAAATTGAGCATCTATTTTCTCTTTTTCCGCTGCTAACTTTTTTATGTTTTCCTGTTCAGCTAAATACGCCTTTCGTCTAACATCACTAATCAAATTAGTGCATTTAGTCAAAAAGCTTATAAGTTGTTCATATGCTTCATTTTCAATAATTCCCTCTCTATTGGTTGCATCAACAAGTAGTGGATTAGTAACATCACCAATTCTCACAACACCAATTACCTGATTATTGCCCACCAAATAGCCATGTGTATCTTTAACTTTCTTTTGGTCTAAAAATAGCCAATCATTTCCAATATCACCAAAAGGTTTAACTCGAAAATTATCACGATAGATTTTAATTCCACAATAAGTATCTAACATTTTTTGAGCAAATCTAAAATTATATCCCGCACTTGTAAGGTTACTGGAATCTCTAAGAAAGAAGTATATTTCCGCACTAACATCACCACACAAAAGAGGCTGTTCATATTCTTCTTCTATCAAATCTTTTTTTCCTTCTTTATCTTTATATGATATGTATAATTTTTTCGCATTATCATAAATTTTCGCATCAACTTTTGCATACCTTAAATCAAGAATTTCATTTACTAAAACGATATCTTCTATTCTAAAATCCGGAGCAACAAGTTCTATTTTAAAGGGGTCTTGCTCAATTAAGTCCGGGGCAACAAGAAGCCTTAATTCTTTTTGTAATTTATCAACATCTTTTTGTTTCCATTCATCTCTAAGTCCTTCCATTACTAAAATCATACCTGTATGCGGTTCAGGTAGTTCATATTTTTGATATAGTTCATCTATCATTGAAAACGCCATGGCATCATTATGGACATCTAATGTTTCTAAGGAACTTTCGACATCCTCGACTAACTGCTCGATATCTTCATATTTTTCTAAGATTGGAACAACCTCTTTTTCAAGTTCATCAAGTATATTTATATTATAAAAAACAGGATAATCAAATGTATTTCTGCCTATAATTGTTGCAACTAAATTTTTATCCGTCATATCTACTTTGTCTGTTAAAAAGAAGTATTCCAGTTGACCACCAATGTACTTCGCAGCAGCAGAATCTTCATGATCCCTCAAGATATTAATCCGTTGATTTAATGCCGCAATATTTATATCTTCAAAACTATTCCAGTTGATTTTCACCTTATATGGCTGTTCCGTATCCGTGAAAGAATAGACACTTACCTTTTCTGCAATTCTTTCTACTGAAAATCTTCCAATACCTTTTTTTCCAGCTTTCTTTCTTCCTTTAGCCGTAAATGGTTCTGTCACTTTGTTATTAGTTCCTATTACCATCCATCTATTTTCAAAATCTTCTTGCGTCATGCCAGAACCAGTATCTATAAGAATTATTTTACTTTCAGGTGTATTAGGTTTATCTATAATAATCTTCACACCGTATGCATCTGCATCATATGAATTTTTAATTAATTCAACCAACGCAGTAACAAAATCAGTAACCAACTCTCTTCCTAACTGGCTAATATGTCGTGAATTTGTCCTAAATCTTAATTTTTTCATCCATCTCACCTCAATAATTTATAATAAAGTTAGTTTCATCCTCAGATAATCCATATGCTTTACAAACGAGCACATCTAATTCATTTTGATATTCTTGTAATTTACTCATATAGTTAGATACAAATTGAGAAATCGTTTGAACACCACTTTGGGGAAAAGGAAGTGCATTAAGTTCATTGGCTGATACCTGAGTATTACCACTTTTACTCATGAAAATATAATTTACTAACCTTGAATTGAACATTCCTAAATAGTAATACATTTTTTCAATACTTAGGAGTTCATCTTTCCCTTCACTGCTACATAGAAAATTCACATGATTCTCTAAAAAATAGCTTTCATACCTTTCCAAAAACTCATCCGATATTATACATGATTTTAATCGAATATCTTTTTCAAAATTTGTAGTTCGTTGAATTAATAATCTTTTGCCTTTTAATACATACGATTTTGTTTTTTGCGTTATCAAAGCGTATTGTTTTCTTTCTTCATTTGTAGAGCATACAGAAAAGTCAAACATTAATGGTTGTATATTCCCCCCATAGATAATAGGTATTGCTGTTAATTCCTCGTCCACAATATCTTCTTTATGTTGATTCCAAACGAAAAGTCCATTACAAAACTTTAATTTTGTTTCCTCACTATCCAATGGTAAGCAGTTTGTAAATATTTTATCTAGAATACTATACATTTCAATTTTCTTATTAATTATAAATATATGATTATTTTGTTCATCCATCATTAATTTGGATCTAGATATTTTAAACTCTGCATTAATCGTTCCATTTCCATCATAAAACTGAATCTTAGTTTTGCTGTTTGCAACTGGTTTATTTTCTAAACAAATAATTAGTACCGCTTGCTCGGCTCGATCAAATACATTTTGTCTAGAATCAATATGAATTAAAGCTCTTATTCTTAAATCTTTTATTTTGGATCTAAGATTTTTAAAGTAAAGACCAGATCTTATTGATTGCGGTACAATAAAACACATTACACCATCTCTTTTTAAATGTTTCATCCCCCAATACATAAAAAAAGAATAAATATTTGGCTGACCATATAAAATTTCACTATACCCACTAATATTTTTGACTAATTTACTATTTAGTTTAAAATATGGAGGATTTCCCAAAATGATTGAATAGACATTATTGTCTGGCTCCACTATTGTATTTTTCCATTGTATGTTATTGAAAACATTATCTGCATTCACAATATAATCTAAAATTCTTACTTTCTCTTCAGGTAACTCTTTTAACAAAATATATGCTATGTTTATTTTTGTGGCAATAACTGCAAAAGGGTTAACATCATAACCAAATATATTTTTTTTAACATACTCAATTACTACAGATTGCTGGAAAATCTTTTTTAATTCTCTGATTATTTCTATCACAAAAACACCTGTTCCACATGCAGGATCAATAATAAAATCGGTATTAGTTAAACACCGCAAATTATTTTTCATTTCAAAAACCATTTTTTGTACAATATTTATTGGTGTATAAAATTGACCTAGCTTTTTTTTGATATCTTTATTAATAAATGTATCATGCTGATTAATTAATTCACAAATATCTGAAAACTCATGCACATTAATCTCATCAAAATTATCAGTAACAAATTTTTCTGTCATACTATACCAAGAATATAGTTGATCTACATCTAATCGCTCTAACAGAATTAGATAATTTGCACTTTCTATGTTAAAGCATCTATTAAATATAAATATTATCACATGGACAAATGCAACTTCAAAACTAATAGTCTCATATAATATCTTTTTATCAAGTTCTGTTACTTTATTTTCATTTGAATAAGACATTTTCTTATAATATTTTTTTTCAAATGTCTCAGGTATTTTATTGTTTACATCTCCTGCCAAAGCAGAAATGATATTATAAATTTCCGACTGCATAATTCAGTTAGCCCCTTTACAAATTTTTCTTGGAATTAAATCTCATTGCAAAAACTCAAGATAATTATTCAAAATTTTAGCAACCTTTAACTCTTCTGCATAAGTAATAAGTCTGGAAAAATCTTTTTCAGGACTATCATTATATTTTTTCACCGTGCTCACAATAATCTCACTATCAACTCTACTTCTGTTACGAATGATATCACAAATACTACGTTCAATATTATATGTTCTTACATTTCTACCATAACGGGTTTTTATTTCCGTTTCTCCAAGAGTATATAAGTCTTGACGGATAGAATGCACTCTAGCTCCATTATTCACTAGATTTTTAGTGTTTGTTCCCGTTTTCACTGTCACAATTGGTTGCTCAGGCATTTTTTCGATATATTGATGTAAAAATAGTGCTGACTCATGAGAGAATGTCGCTTGTGAAAATCTCATCTGAAAACAATACATTTTATCATCGTTACTTTGAGTTGATATATATATCCCTCGCTTATACCGTTCCAACATTCCTTTTTTAATAAGTTCCGAAAGATATGTTCTAGGAATTCCAAGCTCTGTTACCATTTTTGTTGATATAATACCAGCATTATCATCGACTAATTTTTTAAGCATTTTTGTATAATCCATCTGCTATCCCTCTTTTTACAAACTAGCTAATATTATACATCCCTTTAGTGAGTTTGTAAATACATGTCCTGCCAATTTAATGCTTTACTCTTGCTTTTGCAATCCTGCGACACCGGACTTTTCGTATTTCCTATCAATAATGACACTATCGTAACTATTCAGAACCCCCTATTCGAAAATGAACTCAGGGCATCCTGAAATAGCATTTCTGATTGCGTCATATGCGTTATGTCCCTGCTTATGAGCAGTTCCAACATATGACATGATTTTTAGATAGTCTCTGGCACCTTCTTCACTTCGGAAGCAGCCAGATACCTTTGTCTTAACTTTGATTATCCTGATATTACGTTCTGCTTGGTTATTATCAAATGGAACCATGAAATCATGGATAAATAGGCAGACTGATGCCTTGTAATTGTCAAGACGTTCTACCAGTGCAAGAATCTTTCCTTTTTTCTTCCTGCCACGTTTCTTCGCTGTGGTAACTGGAAGCGGATTCTTTTCCCTGGCTTGTTTAATAAGTTCTTCATAACGCTTTTCAAACTTTTGATTGTGATAATAGCTCAGAGACTCTTTTCCAGCCTCTATGGCTTTATCTTTAACCTTCTTCATTTCCATTAGAAGGTCTATAAATGCTGATGCCCATTTCTGCCCGCCACGGAACAGAGGCAATACCCCGCACTGTTCCATACCAAGATATCCGCGTTTTGGACTGATGTTCAGATATGTAAATTCGCAGTTCGAGGCATCATGAACCCACCAAAGCTTTTTATCTACGCGGGTTCCTATCTCATCAAAGTGTCCAAGTCTGGAATCAATCACTTTCTGCTTTATTGTGTTCACTGTTTCAGATACGGCATCGGCACAGCGTTTTACCATGTTACTTATAGTTCCTGTTGCAATCGGGATATTGAATACACCAGAGAGAATCTCATGTGTTCTTTTTACACTGACGGCACCAACCGTGTTCAACGCAACCGACAATGCCTGAAGATTTTCACCTTACTGTACAGTTACCTTGATGCCAGCAGGGAACGAACCTTTTCTGTTATCTCCATGAAGCATGCAGACAGGGATTTCAAGTAGCTGATGTCCTGTCACATTAACAGTGACGACTGCATCAATGACATGACGTCTTTCAACAACACAGGCTGTCCCTTTGCACATTTGATAATGAGGACATCCTTCACAAGCAGATGGCATATATCCAATTACATCATCTGGACCTGCAATCACTGCAAATAAGTACCCTGATGGCCTTCCTGGCCGCCAGCCTTCTTTCCTGAAGGTTTGCGTAAACTTTTTTGGCGAAGGTTTTTTGAAACCATCACTTGAAGGTGGTTTAGAACTGTTTTGGGAATTCTTATTAATCTGTTCTTTCAGTTCCTGGATGGTCTGATTGGGTTTTGTAATAAGTGCTGTTTGAGCATCAAATGATTGCTGCAGTGAATTAAGCGCTACCGTTAAAGTATTGACCTGCATTAGCAGTTGTTCAATCATTTCGTCTTTTGTAAATGAGGCCACCTTCTTCCGCTAAATTTGATAAGTCTATTTTAGCTGAAAGCCAGTAAAAAAGCGAATTGCATGGATTTCCTTATTGGTCAAAAAGACTGTGGATAACATCATTATTTCAAGGTTCAGGTGTTGCTAAAGCTATTCAAAAACCGATAAAAATTGGATTTGAAACACAATTATGATCTAAAATCAGTAATCCACAAAGCGAAGACTAATTGATAAATCATGAGTTGGTTATCCACCAACAAAAGCAAATCAAGTGAAAACAGAATTTTTATTTTCTCTGTTTTTAACAAAAATCATTTAGAACCTAAAGGGGGTTCTGAATAGTTACCGTATATGAATCAAATGGAAAATGAACCCCTCATTATCAGGATGCAGCCATTTATTCTTACCACTTTTTTCCCTCTTGGAAACTTCATGATAAATCGTCTTTGTCATACATTTAAAATGCTCGTCCGTGCAGACAAAACTTGATAGTAAAATATGTAAATCCCTTTCTGTAAACTTACTCTTTTTCCTGCCTGCACCAGATTCCGGGATTCCTTTTTCTGGATTAATGTCTTTTCCTTTCAGATAAAATTTAGCTGGCCTTTTGCTAACCTGTATAAATACCGAATCCATGTTATTTTTGATATCCACATAGATTCTGGCTGACAGGGTCCTAATTGGTGTTTTGCCGGAAGAACCCAGCTTCTCATCAAGCCCCTGGTTACAACCTGCTTCCCACATCTCTTCGACAGAAAGCGGACATTCCGAAGCTTTCAAAACTTCTTTTGCTAAATCAATAAATCCAAATGACATATCTACCTCTCCTTTGCCTTTATGTATAATTGAATATACCGGGGAACTCCCGAACGATATTTTTTCAGAACTGTGTATTCAGATATGTTCCGTTTAAACGATGGATTGATAAATTACAAGCAAAAATTTATCATTGTTTATTTTACTCAGCAACTATCGCTTTTATCGCACAATACTAGTTTTGCCAGACAGTATCCACTTTTACCAAATAGTATGGGTTTTGCCGCATTGTATCTTTTGCCCGACAAAACCCTCATTTTCAAACCCTCCGGCGTTATCCCCGTCCCCACCAATAAGGAAACTTATCCATCTCACCTTCCACAAAAACACAACTCCATTTTCTCCAAATAATCCCGCAAACCCGCCTAGAATCAAGCTTTCCGCACCAGAAGCGTAACAGTTTCAACTGTTGTTTCGTTGTCCCAACTAAGTTCCTGAATTTCTTCACCGTCAAAAAATACCGGAAACTTAAATTTTATATGCTTCAAAAATCTTCCGTTCGGCTGTTCATCCTCGTAAATATCAACTCTTTCAACAAAACTGTTCATAAATTCTTTTTTCTCCATATCGGTGAATTTATCATACAGTTTGTCAAAGTACAAAAGATATTGATACACTCCATCCTCAGAAATTTTCTGCTGACGGATATACTCTTTTCTGGATACTATATCATCGATCAGACTTTCCAGTCGTTCAATCTCATCATACAAACCATTTAACCGATCCTGCATATCCTGATACTTCCTGTCATACATTTTATCAGAAATATCCAGATTGTCCATCTGTTGTCCTAACCTATTTTTAGCTCCCAATACTTGCCGCAGCTGTTTTTTCAAGTTCTCATGCTCTGTTTCCAATTCTCCGGTATCTATCTTAGAATTGATTTTTGCACGTATAGCGGCTTCAAATTTCGGATTATTCACCAGCTTTTTAATAACTTCTGCTACCGCATCATTTACTTTTTCTTCGTTCCACTGCTTCCGGTAATCACATTTATGACCATTCACATAATACCTATGCTTGCAGGCATAATAAAAATAATCCTTATAAAATGTTCCGTCTTTTTTCTTCTTACGGTTTACATTTCCATACATTCCCTTTCCACAAATTGGACATTTAAGAATTCCGGACAAAATATGTTCATGCTCCAAACTATGGATTTTCTCATGCTTTACTCCATTTATATTTCGTTTCTGTTTTGCCAAGTTCCAATCATCTTCGGAAATAATGGCTTCGTGAATACCATCACTTAATATATAAGAATCCTGCTTTACAATACGGAATTCATTTCTCTTGCCTGGCACTCTTTCAGTTTTCCTTCTTCCAAATGCCAATTTACCACAATAAATAGGATTATCAAGGACACCCTTTATAAAAGAAGTAGCAAACGCATCCAACGTATTATTCTGTCTCTTTTTCTTCTTGTAGCCATGCTCATTCAGATAGGCTGCAATGCCATTTACTCCCATATTGGTATGAATATATTTATCAAAAATAATACGAATGATTTCTGCCTCATCTTCTGCAATTTCCAGTTCTCCATTTAACAGCTTATATCCGTACGGAGCAAATCCGCCGTTCCATTTGCCATCTCTCGCCTTTTGTCTGCGCCCCTCCATTGTCTGTACCAGAATATTTTCACGTTCAATTTCTGCTACCGCAGACAGAACAGAAATCATCAGCTTACCGCTGTCTTTAGAACTGTCTATACCATCTTCAACACAGATCAAATTTACTCCAAAATCCTGCATTCTCTGCAAAGAATTAAGTACATCTGCAGCATTTCTTCCAAAACGGGATAACTTATATACCAAGACAAACTCTACACGATCTTTACCTTCTTCAATATCCCGAAGCATTTGCATAAATTCCTGCCGTCCTTCAATACTTTTTCCTGACTTTCCCTCATCCGAATACTCTCCGACAATCACCATTTCCTGAAAATCTGCATATTTTCTCAATCTTTCTTTTTGTGCTTCCAAGCTGTATCCTTCTACCTGCATAGACGTAGATACCCTTGTGTATATATAACATCTTCGCTTTTTCATTTATATTCTCCATACCAAATTACAGTTTACTTTTTATTTGTCCCAACTATATTTTACCGTAGCTGCACATACTCGTCAATATAGGTAAAATGCACAAATATCACGCAAGAAAAAAGAGAGCCAACATCTATGCTCTCCCTAATCATTTCCCAATGTATTCTGTTGCTGCTCTTGCTGGCAGTTATCTTCTGCTTTGTCCTCCTTCGGTAATCCATTCAGTTCCTGAAGGAGCTCACTGCCATATTTTTCTATCATTCTGGCAAGAAAATCAACACATCGTTCAAATTCAACTGTGTGTGCCATAGCTCCTCCTTCCAAACCGATATTTCTTGTCACCACGCATTTTTCGGCGGTACTCTTTAGCTGATCTGGAATTTGTGCTATAATTTCTATTAGACCAACTCCGTTCAGCCTGATGTCAGTTTAATGGAATTTCATAAGAAACTCATTGAGCATAGATTGAGCGGAAATTGAGTATTTTACAGAACAGGAGGGGATTCTATTTGGAAAGATGTGATTTTGGTTCGATTATGACGATCATTCGCCGTTATATCAGCGAAGATAAAGGAATGAATCAAATAGATTTTACCTATCTGTTATTTGACACGTTTATGTGCAGCGATGAAGCCATAGACTTTGATTTTGACAATGGACAGGTCTGCCGTTGGATGACAGGACAGGCAAAAGTAAGTCCCCGGATCGTAACCTACTTTTTAGATAAAGAACATCAATTAGAATTGGCAGGAAACATTCAGCGACATATTATTCCTCTGATGTATGATTCTGCTATGGCAGCAAAAGAATTATATGAGTTAGTATTACAGGATACATCTATTTCAGAGCCAAAAAAACAGGAACTAATCTGTTCTTATTCTCCCGCTGATATAGACACCATACATATTTTCATAACAAGGGTTCTGTGTTTCGGAATGGAACGGAATTTTGTGAAACGTGACACACGAACCAAGAAATTATTAGCCGCCGGAAATCTTTCTCCTGTCTTAACAGATTTTGTAATGGGAAATGACGTTCCCCGTCCATGCAGGCATTTTTGTGGACGTTCTGAAGAAATCGAAGTGCTGCATTCTCTGTTGGAAAAAGAGCGTAAAGTATTTTTATCTGGAATTGCCGGAATCGGGAAAAGTGAACTGGCAAAGGCTTATGCCCTGCAGTATAAGAAAGAATATACCAATATCCTGTATCTCACCTACAGCGGTGATTTAAAACAGGATATTACAGACATGGATTTTGCGGATGATCTTCCGCAGGATTCTGATGAAGAACGCTTCCGAAAACACAACCGTTTTCTGCGTTCTCTCAAAGAAGATACTTTGATGATTGTAGATAATTTCAACGCCACTTCCATACAGGACAGTTTTCTTTCGGTCATACTCAAATACCGCTGTCAGATATTATTTACTACCAGAAGCCGTCTGGACGGACATTCCTGTATGCTGTTGGAAGAAATTTCCGATAAAACAACGCTTCTGCAACTTGCAGGAAAATTTTTCTCCGACACAGAAGAAAAATCTGATGTCATAGAACAGATCATAGAAGCTGTCCATGCCCATACGCTCGCTGTAGAACTGGCATCACGCTTACTGGAAACCGGAATATTGGAACCAGAAATGCTCTTAAAAAAATTGTTGGAAGAAAATGTCGCTCTTGATGCAACTGATAAAATCAATATTATAAAAGACGGGCAAAGCAGCAAAGAAACCTACTATGGACACATACATACTTTATTCTCTCTATATCAGCTTTCTGAAACTCAACAAGATGTAATGAGATGTCTGTGCCTGATTCCTTTAACCGGTATTCCGGCACGAAGATTTGCTGCATGGCTGAATTTACCGGATTTGAATGCCGTAAATGATTTAATTGAAATGGGATTTATTCAGCCAAAAACCGGAAGAACCATTGTACTGCATCCCATGATACAGGAAATCGCTGTTGCAGATATGCAGCCGTCTGTAAAAACCTGTTTCCCTTTACTGGAAAGTCTGCAAAACATCTGCCTTTTACACGGCAATGATATTTCCTACTACAGACTTGTTTTCCAAACCGTTGAAAACATTATTACAAAAACAACTAAAGATGATATTTCTGGTTATTTATTATTCTTAGAAGATGTTTTCCCATATATGGAAAAATACCACGAAGAAAATGGTATGCAAAGAATCCTGCGTGAACTATCTTCTTTGCTGGAAGACACTTCTATCGGAACCGTGTCTGACCGGGCATTATTACTGGACTATAAAGCTACCCTTGAAAGAAATATTGGAAAAGCCGTAAAGCTGGAAAAAGAAGCGATGTCTTTGCTTTCTCCTGTTACACCTGAAAACGCCCACCTCGTCGCAAATCTATATGGAAATCTGGGTGGACTATATCACCAGCAGGGAAATACCGAACTGGCAAAACAGGCTATGGAGCAGGGAATCAGCTTATTAGAACAATACCAGCTTCTCTATATGAATGACAGTATTGTTCAAATCTGCAACTATGCAGCTCTCCTTACAGATACCGGTGAAGCGTCTCGTGGATTATCCTCCTTACGCAAATGTGCCCGGCTGGTAAAAGAATACAATTCCGATCAGTGTCTGGACTATGCCATTATTCAGGAAGCTATGGGAACTGCCTATCTGGTACAGGCTGATATAGAACAGGCTACCTCCCATCTCAAAAAAGCTATGGCAATCTATGAAATAGTATGGGAATCTGAACCGGAAGCTATCGATAATAAATACCAACAAATACAAGAATTGTATATCAATGCTGGAATACAAATTGGACAACAATTATTGAGCTCTACTAAAAATGTCTGAATAGTCTACAAATCAAACTATTCAGACATTAAAACTTATAACAATATGAATATTTTATATTAATTAGTCGGCAATAAATTTCCCATACTCTTCAAACTGATAGCTAAAGTAGAAGTATTATGTAGTAACGCAGAGGTCGTTGGTTGAATAATTCCTGCCACTCCTAGTGCAATCAGCATTGCATTAATACCGACAATCCCCCTGTAATTCCCCTGAATACGGTGCATCATCGCATTAGACAAACGTTTCAGTACTACGATTTCCCGCAGATCCTCAGCAGCAATCGTAATGTCTGCGATCTCTCGCGCAAGTTCTGCTCCATCACTGATTGCAATTCCCGCATCTGCTGCTGAAAGCGCTGGCGAATCATTGATTCCGTCACCGATCATCACTACTTTTCTTCCTGCCGCTTTCTCTCTTTCAATGAATCCTGCCTTATCTTCCGGAAGTACTTCGGAATAATATTCATCCACTCCCACTCGTTTCGCAATAGATGCTGCAGTACGTTCACTGTCTCCCGTCATCATGACGATCTTGGAAACACCTTCTTCTTTCAAAAATCTTACCATCTCCCCGGCTTCTTCCCTGAGAGGATCTTCAATACAGATTACAGCAACTAATTCTCCGTCAATGGCAAGGAACAAATGAGAGTATTCTTCAGGAAGCGTATCAAATCGTTCCTGATATTCCGGACGTATCCGGCACTTTTCATCCTCAAACACAAAATGACTGCTCCCTATTATGGTCTTCTTTCCTTCTATATAGGAGGAAATACCATGGGCTACAATATACTCCACTTTTGAATGCATTTCTTCATGATACAGACTTCTTCTCTTTGCAGCATCCACGACAGCTTTTGCCATGGAATGTGGAAAGTGTTCTTCCAGACAGGCAGCAATCCGCAGAGCTTCCGGTTCAGGATAATCGCCAAACACAATGACTTCTTTTACAGTTGGTTTCGCCTTTGTCAGCGTACCGGTCTTATCAAATACGATGGTATCTGCCTCTGCCACAGCCTCCAGATACTTCCCACCCTTTACGGTAATTCCATTCTGTCCGGCTTCCCGTATTGCAGAAAGGACAGAAATCGGCATAGCCAGCTTCAATGCGCAGGAAAAATCCACCATAAGAACAGAAAGAGCTTTTGTCATATTGCGTGTGACAGCCCAGACAAGCCCTGTCCCCAGAAGCGTATATGGTACCAGACGGTCCGCCAGATGCTCTGCCTTGCTTTCCAGATTGGATTTCAACTTTTCTGAGTCTTCAATCATAGTCACAATCTTTTCAAACCGGGTAGCACCTGATACGGCCCTGACTATGATTTCCAACTCTCCTTCCTCCAAAACGGTTCCTGCATATACGGACTGACCCTCAGTTCTTCGTACCGGAAGAGATTCTCCGGTCAAAGATGCCTGGTTCACCATTCCTTCTCCGCAAGACACCTCTCCATCAAATGGGATTACATTGCCCATGTGTACGATCACTCTGTCACCCGGCAAAATATCGGATGCCGGAACAAGAATTTCCTGCTCCTCTCTTTTCAGCCATACTTTCTTTATGTTTAAAGACATGCTGCGTGCCAGATCTCCTACAGACTTTTTATGTGTCCATTCCTCCAGCAATTCTCCAATTCCCAGCAGAAACATGACAGAACCGGCAGTATTAAAGTCTCCTCGCAGCACGGACACGCCAATCGCTGTAGCATCTAATACCGGCACCTCTATCTTCCGTCTGGCCAGACATCGAATCCCTTTTCCGATATATTGGACCACTTTAAAAGTAAGCCATATTTTTCTCACCGAATTTGGCAAGAGCAATTTCCCTCCATAATGGAGCAATGTTTTTGCTATCAGCTTTTCCCTGTATGCGGAATTTAAAGCACGCCCTGAACTTGATAATACATTATCCGGAACATCTGCTTTCTCAAAATGAAACTTTTTTAATTTATGGATCAGTTCTTCTCTGTCCCCTGTATAATAGATCACAGCATCTGCGGTGCGCTCATATACTTTGACCTTTATAACACTTTTCTGTTTTTCAAGAGCCCAGCAAAGAACATCCGCCTCCGTACATGTCATTCGGTTTCGGATAACGTGGATACGGAGACGGCCCTGTACTTCATGCTTGATAAGAAATCTCATCTTTTACCTATTCGTTTTCTTCCTGTTCAGACGCACCATCCTCCTGAACATCATCTTCCTGCACCTGCATTGCCTCTTCCTGTGCACGCTTTTCATTGATCTGTTGTGCTTCTGCAAGGATATCCTCTGCGTTCTCCTGCACTGTTGTAGCAGTCTTCATAACACAGTCTTTTGCCCGCAGTACAGCCGCAGTGCAGTTTGTATATACTTTTTTTGCGTCCTTACTGGAAAGGAGCTTTACACCCGCAGTCCCAAATACGACTCCTCCTACAAAACATCCGATTTTTTTCAAAGTAGAATCACTAAACATCCTATGTACCTCCTGATTATTTGTGTTTATAGCCTGTATAGAATACCATCAAAAAGCAAAAGACGGACGCCCACGCCCAAAACCTATGTTGTTTCACAACCACATCACTTCCTTTTCTATAAGACTCTGTTTATTTTTTCATAGTAACAACTTTCATTTAAGATAGTCAATTCTAACAGTCCTTATTGATAAATTTTGTCATTTGCAGGCTACTTATATACGATTTCTCTGCTAAGCACCCCGATATTCTCCAATTCCTTTACCAGACGGTAAACGGTTGCCATCCCAATGCTCTGGTCAAGTTTCACCACCCGGGCATAAATTTCCTTGCAGCTGGAACACCTGTCTTCCAGGATAATATCTAAAATCATTTTACGCTGCTTTGTAATTCTGCAGCCATTTTCTTTCAGTTTTATAATAATACTTTCTTTTTCACCGTTCATACCCGCTTTCTCCCATATGAAATACCACGGTCTAGCTTTGAATAGACTCAACTAAAAACCCTGCTTTTTCTACTGCGCAGATCAGGATATCTTCCCCTATTTCACGATCAAGGGATATCTCAGCACAACTTTTATTAAGATCTACTCTGGCGGAGACTCCATCAATCCGATTCAAGCTATCTGTCACACTTTGTACACAATGTTCACAATGCATTCCTGTAATAAACATGGTTTTCTTTGCGATGACCGGACCCGTCAATTTCTTTTTTTTCTTTTTATTTTTGCTGCTGCAATTTCCTCCCGCTGGACATCCAACACATTTCACTCCGCTTCTTTTTGCCTTAATAAGATATGCAGCTGCACTCCCTACTAAGATTACAATAACAAGAACTGCTATCATATTTTCCATAGAGCATTTCACATCCTTTTCTAATAAAAATGGTGGACAAAGTACTTCTTCTCTGTCCACCGTCTGCTATAACTTTTATCCTTTATGATTTTACAGAATGCAGGCTGTATTCTGAAGCAAACTCTTTATCTGACTTACGGATTCTCCAGAGAATAATCAAAGCAAATACAATAACCGCGATAAGTCCCGGAATAAATGCGGTGCCAAAAGATCCTGTTGTGATCAATGTACCAATCTGATATACACCAAAAGCTACGGTATACCCCGTTGCAAGTTGGAGACAGATTCCTCCAAGCAGCCATTTTCCACTCTTCATTTCTGAATTCATCGCTCCAAGAGCTGCAAAACAAGGTGGTGTGTAAAGGTTAAACATCAAATAAGCAAGAGCTGCTACCTTTGTCAGTCCCATAACAGTTGCTACTTCATTCCCACTTCCAACCAACGCCAGTTCATCTGTATCTATTAAGTTTGTGATACCGTAAACTACTGCAAGCGTCCCAACTACGTTTTCTTTTGCGATAAAACCTGTCACTGCCGCTGCTGCAAGCTGCCACACTCCAAATCCAAGCGGTATGAACAAAATCGCAAACGGATGGGCAATGGATGCCAAAATAGATGTCCCTTCTGCACCTTCTTCTACAAGCTGGAACTGCCAGTTAAAGCTCTGCATGATCTGTACCACCGTATTGCATACCAGAATGATCGTTCCTGCTTTTACGATATATGCTTTTCCTCGCTCCAGCATAGAGCCGCATGCCCTTTTCAAGCTTGGAAACTTATATTCCGGAAGTTCAATAATAAAGAAAGATTTTCTGTATTTTTGTCCTGTAATCTTTTTCACAAGTAAAGCTCCAAGCAAAACTAAGAGAATACCCACCAGATACATAGTTGCTGAAACCCACCATGCGTCCGCAAAGAATGCACCTGCAAAAAGAGCAATCACTGGGATTTTAGCTCCACATGGCATAAATGGTGTAAGCATCGCTGTGGTACGACGTTCTCTTTCGTTACGGATTGTACGGCAAGCCATAACGCCCGGAATCGCACATCCTGTACCAATGACCATAGGAATGACAGATTTACCGGAAAGCCCTACTCTCTTAAAAATCGGATCCAGAACTACTGTAGCTCTTGCCATGTATCCACAATCTTCCAATAATGCAATTAAGAAGTACATGACCATAACAAGCGGAAGGAAACCGACAACTGCACCAACGCCACCGATGATACCATCTACAAGGAGTGCATACAGAAGCGGGTTTGCATTTTCCATCAGTCCGCCGACCCATCCCTGGAAAGTCTCGATCCATGCCACCAGCCAGTCTGCGATCCAGGTACCGAGCGTTGTCTGGGATATGTAGAACACAAGGAAGATAACTGCTGCGAAAATCGGTATACCGATAATCTTATGTGTGATGATACCGTCAATCTTATCCTGTACGTTTCTATCCTTTGTAAAAACTTTTCTCTTCTCTACCTGCTTTACAATTCCATTCACAAACTCAAAACGCTTTCTGTCAGCCGCTTCTACTGCCGTTTTATCTTTGAAATCAATATCCCCCTGCACATAAGGTGCTTTCTGACCTTTTCCTCTTAATGCAGCCGCAGCATTTACAGTCTCTTTGAGTCCTTCATGTCCGGAAGAAGTGGAAATCGTCTTGATTACCGGACAGCCCAGCTTTTCAGACAGAATCTTCTCGTCAATTTTTGTCTGTTTCTTATTAACGATATCGCTCTTATTCAGTGCGACAACTACTGGAATCCCAAGTTCCAGAAGCTGTGTGGTAAAAAACAGGCTTCTGCTCAGATTCGTAGCATCCACGATATTGATGATCACATCCGGATTCTCATTCTTGACGTATCCGCTGGTAATGCTTTCTTCCGATGTAAAAGGAGACATAGAATAAGCGCCCGGCAAATCTACCGCAACTAACTCCTCCGTCCCGTCATAATAACCTTTCTTGATCGGACTTTCTTTTCTTTCGACCGTAACGCCTGCCCAGTTCCCGACACGTTCATTCCTGCCGGTAAGTGCATTGTACATGGTCGTCTTTCCACTGTTGGGATTTCCTGCAAAAGCAATCCTCATAATTCTCCTCCTTTTCGACGTCTTTAATTATACGCATCTTATCTTTATTAGTATGCACTAACCTTTGTGCAAAAAAAATAGTGGAAACTACTATTTTTTTATTATATTGAAATGGCTTTCGCCAGATCAGTATCAATATTATAACGCCCATCCTTAATGGAAACTACACAGCCACCCTTCAGATGAGAAACCACTGTAATTGGTTCACCACTGTAACAGCCAAGAGAAAACAGAAAAGAGGTCAGTTCTTCATCATCTGTCAAAATTTCCTTAATGATATATTCTTCCCCTTCTTTGGCTTCTGTTAAATTCATATCCACTCGCTCCTTATAGTCATTTTTACAATTATACTTAAAATTTACTCACAGCTATTCGATGTTTTTTCTCATTTGACGTTGTTAGTATATTCTAATCCCGGTGAGTTGTCAATAATTATTTAATACTTTTTTATTTTTCTTTTATAAATATATCTGGCTGAATACCATGAATCATGATACAATAACTATACAATTTTTATAAAAGAATCCGAATGATATAGGAGGTGACAAGCTATGCACATAAATTCGTCTGGTGAAAACTATCTGGAAACTATTTTAATATTAAGCAAAAAACGTCCTGTTGTTCGTTCTGTGGACATCGCTACAGAATTAGACTTTAAAAAACCCAGCGTAAGTGTGGCTATGAAGAAACTGCGTACAAGCGGACATATAACGGTATCTCCGGAAGGATATATTAATTTAACTGAATCTGGAAAAGAAATAGCTACACAGATTTATGAACGCCATGTTCTTCTTTCTTCCTGGCTAGAACGTCTTGGTGTTGATCCGGATATTGCCGCACAAGATGCATGCAGGATAGAACATGTCATTAGTTCTGAAAGTTTTGAAGCCCTCAAAAAGCATATCAAATAACTCTCTTCTCACTATAAATTGAATGGCATTTTAAAACCGGGAATTTCATACTTTCCCGGTTTCTAAAATCTTTTCATTTTCCATATTTAGTATTGCATTATTGATTTTTATCGTGCTTCTTATATCGAATATGCCCAACAATACCTGCAGCAAAGAAGAGTATTGCGGCTAAAAGTTGCATGCTTACCACAAAATCAACCCCATCTTTTCTGAAACTGTCAAAAAAGTTAGTCAGCCATATTACTGCGCCTACAAACCACAATAAATACCATCGTTTTCTTTTGCTTTTCATAACTTTTTTACCACCACACAAATCCAACCTTTTTTTGTTTTATCTACTTTTACTCCTCTAAAACCGGCATCCTCCAAAGATTTTTCTATTTGCTCAGAATTGTAAATCTTCATCCCCTGTATTATCTTCGTCCACTTTTCATCCTTTGGATTTTCACCGTTTGATTCATTGCAGATCATAAACGTTCCGCCGATTTTCAAAATTTTATATACCTTCTTAAAAGCCTCACTAATATCCGGCCAGAAATATATTGTTTCAAATGCAGTAATTACATCGAAAGTTTCACCTCTGAAAGGGAGTTTCATGACATCCCCCTGCAGGATTTCACAACGCTTACTTTCTATCCCTGCTTTATTGATTTTTTTGCTTTTTTCTACACTGATTTCTGAATGATCAATGCCAACCACTCTGCCATACGGACTTTTTTCTAATAACTTTCTGACATTTGCCCCACCGCCACATCCAATATCCAGACATACATTATCGCTTTGAATTTCCATATGTGTAAATCCCCATTCAGCCATAGATGAATGACCAGTATTCATCATATGAACCATAATTTTGCCGCCGATTCCTTTTGGCTTACAAGTATTTTGAAAAAAAGACATAACCTATACCTCTATCAACTCACCAAAACAATATCTATTCTTAATATATAAAAAAATTTCGCTACATACAGATACTTCCAAGAATCTCCTGTAACGCATTTTTGCTACTTGAATGGCATCTCACTACATCCGCATTGCAGCGTTCCGCCTCCTCCACTGCACACCTGGCCATCTTATGGGAAACCGTATTCGTGAACAGTACAATCAAATCTGGATTCCCAATCTGTTTACTTAAAGTTGCAGACATCTGTGTAAAGACTTTCGCTTTACAATTAAAACTTTTACAAACTTTTTTGTACTGACAGACCATTCTATCATGCCCGCCTATAATAACAACACTCATACCCAACCTCCCATTTTTAATATATTCATAAAACGCTCCGATAGCAGATATCTACAAAATCATCCGTTCTTGATCATCGGTTGCGTTCTAAATCGTATTATGGGAACGCTGCTATTAACTGATTAAAATCTTTTCTCGCAGCATTCCCCAATATTTATTAATCCAGATTTTCACCCAACGCTTTGCAGGATTGAATCCCCTCATCATCGGGCATTTCATTGCAGATCACGCTTTCACAAATCAAGACAGCTCCCGCCTCTTTGCATCTTGTCTCCCAGTCTCTCATCCACTCTCCATCTCCCCAGCCATAAGAGCCAAACAGTGCAATTCTTTTTCCTGAAAGTTTTGATTCACAAGAAGCAAACATCGGTTCAAATTCCTCTTCTTCCAATACTTCTGCTCCCATTGCCGGGCATCCAAAAGCGATCGCATCATAAGAATCCATCATAGAAACATCAAATTCATCCGGAGTTAATAATACAACCTCTGCCCCCTTCTCCTTCGCGCCCTCCAGTACTGCCTTTGCCATGGCTTCTGTATTTCCTGTGCCACTCCAATAAACTACTGCAATTTTACTCATGATTTTTACCTTCCTTTCTGAAGTTTGTGATTATATAGTAATCGTAAGCTGTTCAACAGCCACGCCACTTTTCCATCTCCTGCAATAAATTTCTGTGCATTTTTTATATTTTTTAAACAGAATCCTCGCGGCCTGTTCATCCCCGTACACCTTCCAACACCCAGAACATTTGCTGCAGGCCGCCTTATTCTCAATAAATCCTTTTACATCCTCTGCCGGATACCCTAAGAATAAACCTATTTCATGCGGAAAGTCTGGGTCACTCTGCAGTTTTTGAATCAGTCTGCAGATGCACTGTGATAGATTCGTACAATCATATCCCTTACATTTCAATATGATCTGAGTTTTCTCATCAGAAAAATCTTCTTTTAACTTTTCTGGACGATAGACATAAACCAGCATCCGTTTGTCTGATATGCGAACCGGGATAATCCGGATCCCTTTCTGTGTCAGTTTTTGATTAAATTCACGTATTTCTTTTATAATCATCTTTTGTGAACTATAAGGGCATGAAAAAAGACTTCCCGTTTTCAGTCCTGCTAACGTAGGTGAACAATGGCATACTAACATTTCCTCTGACATTTTCTTTCACTTCTCCTTAAACATCTTTTCTGAAAATGAATCTACTCTACCCAGTAAGTTTTCTTTATCAATAGTTAGTTTTAACTAATTCATGTGAAAAAAATATGCACACCTTGCTTTCATTAAAAACATCAGATGTACGTTTCTATAATTTTATAAACCTATCCCATTATCTAAACATAAGCCGTTTTTTAATTAGCTTTAACTAACTTTAGTTTACTTTATTTTTTCACTGTTGTCAATCCATAAATAGATGTGATTAATAAATAATATTTACTAACCTGATTATACACCCGTTTTTTCGTTGTAACTATTCCTGTTTATATTTGAAAGTTCATTGTAACTCAATTCTCACTCAATCCCGGCTCAATGCCATTCCCCCTTCTTTTCAATAAACTAATCCTGTGCGAAACATCCGCACAAAAGATTATCGGAAAGGAGGATTTTTATGAAAACACAAAGAGGAAGTCCTGTTACAGATGAAAAATACTGCAATAGATAAGTGTTCGTCATCTGAGGGGAGGTGAGTGCATGACAACCTTTCTTACTGCAAACAGTACTCTACCGCCATATATGGCATTTCCCAGTTTTCTTCTGGACTGTGATTTCTCCGAAACCACAAAACTGCTCTATATGGTGCTTTTAAACCGGGCAAGATTATCACAAAAAAATGACGGCTGGATTGATAAAAAAGGTCATGTGTTCTCCTATTTCACCATTGAAGATATGGCAGCAACACTTCGCAAAAGCCAGACAACCATCAAAACATCTCTGAGTGCTTTGGAACAAGTAGACCTTATCTGTCGTGCTCGTCAGGGAACCGGGAATCCCAACCGGATTTATGTAAAAGTCCCGGCTGATTTTTCAACACAGACAGAAGAAAAACTGTCTGTTAGACAGTCAGAAAACCGTCCCTTTGACAGACAGAATTCTGTCCGCCAGACAGTCAGAAAACTGTCCCCTAATAATAAAGAGAAGAAAAATAATGATTCAGTAAAACGCCATTATGAATGTAAGGAGGATGAAAGCCTATGATAAAACCACAAAACCTACTGCCGAACCTTTCTCCCCGGCAGCCTTTAGAAGATGAATATATCAGCGAAACGGACGGTCTGATCTACTGTTCCAAGTGCCACACCCCACGGCAGAAAAAGATAGAATTTTTAGGAAAAATCATGTTTCCGATCATCCGCTGCCAATGCCAGCAGGAACAATATGAAAAAGAAGAAGCAAAACGAAAACACCAGGAATTTCTAGAACACATCTCCCGGCTGAAATCCAGCGGTCTGCAAGACCCGGCTTTAAGAGAATTCACTTTTGCTCACGATAACGGTATCAACCCGGAAATTGAAAAGGCAAAAAATTATGTTACTCACTGGGAGGAAATAAAATCCAAGGCCATGGGGCTGCTGCTCTGGGGTGATGTCGGCACTGGGAAATCCTTTTTTGCAGGCTGTGTTGCAAACGCTCTGCTAGATAAAGGGGTTCCCGTACTCATGACGAACTTCGCCAAAATCTTAAATTCTCTGACCGGAATATATCCGCAGGATCGGAATGAATTTATCAATAGTTTAAATCAGTACAGCCTGCTGATCATTGATGATTTGGGTGTGGAACGAAATTCCGAATTTGCTTTAGAACAGGTCTTCCATGTAATCGACAGCCGTTACCGCAGTATGAAACCTATGATCATTACAACAAATCTGACGTTGGAAGAATTAAAACATCCGGAAGATTTAGCACACAGCAGGATCTATGACCGGATTCTGGAGCGTTGTGTCCCACTAAAGATCAACAACCAGAATATCCGGGAACTGAACGCTGTAGCTAATATGTCAGAAGCCCGAAAACTACTTGCTTAAAAATCTGACCGGAAACGGTCATAGAAGAAAGGAGGCCAATATGACAGATAAAAAAACACAAACAGAAATCAGAAAAGAATTATTACAGGCAAGACACAGAGCAGAGGAAGCACAGGCACGGAACCGTGTGAAAGAGCGAAATGCCCGGACACGCAGGCTGATTCAGGAGGGTGCCGTTTTGGAGAGCATCTTCCCGGAATTCCAGACAATGGAGCCGTCGCAGATCAGACAGGAATTGTTAAACCGTTTCAAAAGAATCTGACACTAGTTGACACCAGCAATTTCTCATCCCGAAGGGCGCACTTACTCACCACCTGATAAATCAGGCAGTGGTATCCCCTTCGGGGCTCGTGCGCTCTGCCGAGGGCTTTATCCGCTGTTGCAGGCAACATCGAAAGGAGGTGCCAGATATGGCAATTTATCATATGCAAGCCAAAGTCGTCAGCCGCGGTTCCGGTCGGTCTGCTGTTGCTGCTTCTGCTTATATGAGCTGTAGCCGCATGTACAATGATTATGACGGCATCCAGCATGACTATACCAGAAAGCAGGGGCTGATCTATCAGGAGGTGATGCTTCCTCCAATGGCTCCATTGGAATGGAATGACCGGGAACAACTCTGGAATGCTGTGGAAGAAAACGAAAAGACCAAAGACAGCCGACTTGCAAGAGAATTTGTTGTCGCACTCCCCGTTGAGTTGGATAAAGACAGCAATATTTCTCTTCTTCAAGATTTTATTAAAAAAATTTTGTAGATATGGGGATGTGTGCTGATTTTGCCATTCACGATACAGATGGTCACAATCCCCATGCACACATTCTTCTTACTGTCCGACCATTAAATGAAAATGGAACATGGCAGTATAAAACAGAAAAAGAATATCTCTGTATCAAAGATGGGGAAGAAAAAGGGTTTACTGCTTCTGAATTTAAAACTGCTCAGAAACAGGGATGGGAAAAGCAATATCGCTATAAAGTTGGGAAAAAGAAAGAATATCTGACTTCTTCTGTTGCACAGGAAAAAGGATATGAACGAATTGATAAACACCCCAAGAGCAGCCGATATGGCAGACAGAATCCTATTTCCCAACAATGGAACAGTGATGAACAACTTTGTATCTGGCGGGCAAACTGGGCAGATGCCGTAAATAAAATGCTTGCACGTAATCAGATAAATGCTACCATTGATCACCGCAGCTTTGCAGATCAGGGAATCACCGAACAGCCAACCATCCATGAAGGCTACATTGCCCAGAATATGGAAAAGAAAGGCATGATAGCAGACCGCTGTGAAATCAACCGTCAGATTCGTGCGGATAACAAAATGCTCCGAGAATTAAAAGCAAAGGTAGCAAAACTGGCTGAAGCTGTAGAAAAGTCTATTCCAATAATAGCTGAAACGTTAGAAGCGATCCGCAATCATATGATTTTTATACAGTATCATTTACTTCATAATGAGATGCAAAAAGAAGTGATCCATGACTGGATGAATCATTTCAATCCAATACTGAATAAATACAACACAGTTAAAAAGGAACTCAAAGCTAAAGTTACGGAACGGAAAGAACTGAATGTGCAAAAGGATAAAACCAGTATTTTGAATCCCATCCGGCATATAAAATTAAATCAGCAGCTTACCACTATTACCGAAGAAATCGAAGAACTGAAATCAAGGAAAGAGCAGCTAATCTTCCAGGCAGAATGCTCTACCAATAAAGATATGACGAATCTATCCAAGAAATATGACCAGATGAATAAAAATCTGGATATCCTGTATTCTCAGGACACCTCGCTCAAAAAGCAGCTTGAAAAAGACGCCGCCGCTTTCCGGGAAGAAAAATTTCGTCCTGAACCAGAACAGTATACAGAATTGCTGGACACCCGAATCCAGATACGTCCTGATTTTCGGGATAAGCTGATCGAACAGCTCAAAGGTACTTTTGGTAAGTATTATGACTATCACCGCCGTGATATTGCAGCCAATGAGGTAGATTATCTCAATGTGGAAGATCCTGATGTTTTTTCCCATCGTGCCTGGGAACTTGAATATCAGAGGAAACAGGAAATACGGCGAAATCAGCCTGCTCGAACTAAGAAAAGGTCGTATGATATGGAATTATAATTTGGTTCTTCTTTGCCCATTATAAACACAAGAGCTGAACAAATAGGATTTTTCGTCCTACCTGTTCAGCCCTTTGTTTACCTGTAAATCAATTCTTTCAACACAATCTCTTCTGCAGCATTCCGGACATTATTTACCGCTCTAACCCATTCCATCTGGTCACGAGCTTTCAATTCTTCCGTAATGCCCTGCTTCTCCATCATCTGACTCACCAGAATATCCATTTTCTCCTGTGTTTCATCGTCCACCGCATTCAGATGTTCTGTCAATCTGTCTTCCAACATATACAGTGAATACATTGCCGGACGATGCTCTTTCAGATATGTTTTCCGCAACATTCCGTATTTCCCATAATGCGGTTCTTCATCTGTACTGACAAGATTCGGATAGTAAATTCCGTCTGCGCCAAGTGTGTAGGTTCCACCCATTTTTTCAAATGTGCTTTTCATGTGTTATTCCTCCTTGAAATCAGCGATGTCCTTAGATCATCGCATAATATTTCAGGGCAGCCTTGATAGCATCTTCTTTCTCTTTCGGGCATTGTGGAACTCTTGCATTTTCTGATTTTGGAAGATTATAGTTTTCTCCCACTTCAATTCCACATTTGCGTTTTACCTGAGAAATATATAAACTTGAAACCTTCAAGCCAAATTCTTTCAGCACATAATCTTTGATTTCCTGATAGGTTGCTTTCAACTCGGCACTGGTGGCATCCAGCTCGTCCAGGTCTAAGTCGATCTCTATCGTGTCATCTGGTTTTTGTTGGGACAAAAGAACAACCGTCTCCACATGCACCGTCCCCGGAAACAGATCCACACAAGCCATCCGTTCCACCTTATACCCTCTCCCCTGCAGCATCTCCAGATCCCTTGCAAGGCTCGTCGGCTTGCAGGCAATATACACCATCCGCTCCACACCAAAGTTCGTAATCTTCTCCAGCGCTTTCGGGTGCACGCCGTCCCTTGGCGGATCCAGCACAATCAGGTCGGGCACTTCCCCAAGGCCGTCGATTACCTTCAGCACATCCCCCGCCCAGAACGTGCAGTTGTCAAGGCCATTCAGCCCCGCATTCTCCTTCGCGGCCTCCACGGCCTCTTCCACTATCTCCACACCGACCACCCGTTTTGCCACCGGGGCAAGTATCTGGGCTATCGTCCCGGTTCCACTGTACAGGTCGAAGATCACCTTGTCCTTCGTCTCGCCGATATACGCTCTGACCGTCTCGTACAGCACCTCCGCGCCAAGGGAGTTCGTCTGGAAAAAGGAGAACGGCGTAATCTTGAATTTCAGCCCCAGCAGCTCTTCATAGAAGCAGTCCTGGCCGTACACGATATCCGTCCCTTCATCCTTCACCACGTCTGCCACGCTGTCATTCTTCGTGTGGAGGATACCGGCAACTTTTCCGTCCAGCGGAAGGGCCAGCAGCTCGTCCGCCCACTTGTCTCCGCGGAAGCTTCCGTCAAAATCATATTCCGAAGTGGTGACGATATCGATAAGGATTTCCCCCGTCTTTACTGCCTTTCTTACGAGCAGATGGCGGAAATATCCGGTATGTCTCATGCGGTGGTAATAAGGGAGGCCGGACTTTCTCGCATACTCCAGCGTACAGGCCAGTATCTTCCTGTAGTCTTCATCAACAATCCTGCAGCCCTCCACATTTACAATGTCGTGGAAGCTGCCCCTTTTGTGCATGCCAAGGGCCAGGGGGCCGTCTTTATATTCGTCCCCAAAGGAGAATTCCATCTTGTTGCGGTACTCCTGCCGGGCAGGGCTCGGCTTGATTCCCTCCCACACGTAGTCCCCGTCCACGGCCTCGTCCATCATGGCCTTGACCTGGGACTCCTTCAGCTTCAGCTGCTCCTCATAGGGGAGGTTCTGGTATGTGCAGCCGCCGCACTGACCGAAATGCGTGCAGGCCGGCTCTATCTCCACCTCGGACGGACGGAGCACTTCCAGTATGCTGCCCTCTGCTTTCCCTTTGCGGATCTTGTTGACAGAGAACTTCACCGTCTGTCCCGGAATACCGTTCTTCACTATCACCGTCTTATCTTCATCAGGTAGGAATACCTTCCCCTTGTTGGGGAATTCAACTGATTCTATCGTTCCTTCGTATACCTGCCCTTTTTTCATCTTCCTTCTACCTCTCTGTCTTGCCTTAGTCTGTGTATTTTGCTTTCATTATCGTCTTGTCCTGCTGCACCTGTACGCTGCGCAGGCTCTTAATATACTGGCTGAACTGGGAATATCCGTAATCGCTTATCTTGAAGTTCTTGTATTTCTCATATACGCGGTTGCCGAGGATGCTCAGTTCGATTCCGTCCTTTCCCGCTTCCTTTACAAGCTTCAGCACGAAGCGGTCTATGTCTTCTTTCATCCCTTTATCTTCCTTGAGCGTGACGGACATGAAGTTGCCCTTCTTCACAAGCTGGATCCTTGTGAAATCTTCCAGGAAGCGGGAGAGCATGTTGTATCCGTAGCTTCTCACGTCAAAGTCAGGGTACAGGCTGACGAGGCGGCTGCCCACCTCTCCGAGCCCGGTCTGCTTGTTGTTGTCCTGGTTCTCGATGATCATCTTGATAATCTCATCTTCAATCCGTTCCTCGCGGAGCCCGCCGTGCAGCTCTTCCGTCTCTTCCAGCTCCTCTTCCTCGCCCGGCACCGGCTCGTTCAGCAGGTTCTCCAATATGGTGAACTTGTCGCACGCCTTGCGGAACGGCTCCGGCGTCTTGTTCTCGCCCATGCCGATCACGAGCTTGCCGCTCTCTCTCAAGCGGCTGACGAGGCGGGTAAAATCGCTGTCGCTGGACACGATGCAGAAGCCGTCCACATCATTCGTGTACAGGATGTCCATGGCATCGATGATCATGGCCGAGTCGGTGGCATTCTTCCCCTGCGTGTAGCTGAACTGCTGGATCGGCGTGATCGAGTTGGTCAGCAGCTCGTCCTTCCACTTGGAATGCTGGGTGCTTGTCCAGTCCCCGTATATTCTCTTGTATGTTATGTTTCCGTACTTGGACAGTTCCGTCAGTATCGGTTTGATATACTTTGCGGATATGTTGTCCGCGTCAATCAGCAGTGCAAAAAACTGTTCGTCCATAATTCATTTCCTTTCCCCGGCAGATTTTCCCGCTCAAAGGACCTGCCGTCCGACACGGGATTATCCCCTGTCACATAAAAAGCAGGCAGGATAACCTGATGGCTCCAGCCCGCTTCTCTCTTATAGTTTCCACGTTGTTCTTCTATACCTGATCTTCGTCATTGAAGAAATTATCATCAAAATCATCCTCAAAATCTTCTTCAAAGTCTTCCAGATAATCTGGTGTAAAGAAACAATATACAGCGTATGCGATTCCCGCGACAGCAGCAACTGCTCCTACAATGGCAAGAACCCAGAGAACTGTCTTACAGTGCTTGTCATCTTCCTTTTTATTAACCAGCTCGCTCAGCTTCGTTGCTGCAATAAAATCCTCTACCTTACTCATGCTCCCACATCCTTTCTCCTGCTTGTCAATACAAGTTCAATTATTGACCTTATTATAACACTATCAATTTGAGATTACTATATATTTATGCCAAAATTGCCAACTTTTATCCATTTATATCTTTTCCAGCCTGGCAAATGTGGCAAACATTTTTTTCGTGCCCGGCCCGTCAAAATCGACCGTCACTTCATAGTCCCGTCCGCCCTCCGTGATGGCCGTGACCGTGCCTGCGCCGAACTTGATATGGCGCACCCGGTCGCCTATGCCGTAGCCCGGCCCGTTCCCTTCCGGGACGGCAAACTGCCTGACCGGCTTTGCGGCGCCTGCGAAGGCCCTGGTCCTAAACGTCTGCCTTGCCTGGGCATATGCGCTCTGCTTTGGCGGCTCGTCGTCTTTCTCGAACACGGCTCCCGTGGCGAGCAGGTCCATCGGTATCTCCTTCAGGAACCGGGACATCTTGTTGTACTGCGTCTCTCCGCGTATCATCCGCCTTCTGGCACAGGTGAGCGTCAGCTCTTGCTTCGCCCTCGTGATGCCCACATAGCAGAGGCGTCTTTCTTCTTCCACTTCCTCCGGATCATCTGCGGTTATCGTCATATAGCTTGGGAAGATGCCGTCTTCCAGCCCGGCCAGATATACCTTCGGGAACTCGAGCCCCTTTGCACTGTGCAGCGTCATGAGCACTACGTAGTCGCTGCTAACGTCGAGGCTGTCGATGTCTGCCACAAGGGCCACCTCCTCGAGGAATCCGCTCAGCGTGGCCGGCTCGTTCGCCTCCTCGCACGCTTCCTCATAGGCCGCGATCTTGCTCATCAGCTCATCGATGTTTTCGATGCGCGTCTCCGCCTCGATACTGTCTTCCGCCTGCAGGCTCTCGATATAGCCCGTCTCGTCCATGATTTCCTGCATCAGATCGGAAATGGACATGTCCAGGGCGTCTGCCTTGAAATGCTCGATGAGCGCCACGAACGACTCAAGCCTTGACGCTCCTCTTCCGATATTCGGAATCAGGTCTACCGCGCGGAGCGCTTCATAGAATCCGATCTCGTGCGTGGACGCATATTCCTGGACCCGGTTGATGCTCGTTAGCCCGATGCCCCGTTTCGGGACATTGACAATCCTGCGCACCGCCAGGTCGTCCTGCCCGTTATCGATTGTCTTCAGGTAGGAGAGCAAGTCCTTGATCTCCCTTCTCGCATAGAAGTTGACGCCGCCCACGACCTTATAGGGTATGTTGGCAGTCACGAACTTCTCTTCAAACATACGCGACTGGGCATTCGTCCGGTAGAGGATGGCATTGTCGTTATAGGTACAGCTTCCGTCATCCACGTGCTCCCGGATGTCCCCGACTATGTATTCCGCCTCGTCGTAAGCGGAATCGAACTGGCGGAAATGAATCTTCTCTCCATCGCCGTTGTCCGTCCAGAGCGTCTTGTCCTTTCTGCCGCAGTTGTTGCGGATAACCGCGTTGGCCGCGTTAAGGATATTGCTCGTGGACCGGTAGTTCTGCTCCAGCTTAATCACTTTCGCGTCCTCATACACCTGTTCAAAATTCAGGATATTCTTGATGTTGGCACCACGGAACTTATAGATAGACTGGTCGTCATCCCCCACGACGCACAGGTTCCTGTATTTGGAGGCGAGAAGCCGTATGAGCTCAAACTGCACCGTATTCGTATCCTGGTATTCATCCACCATAATGTACCGGAACCGCTCCTGATAATAGTCCAGGATGTCTGCCTGGGTCTGGAACAGCTGTACCGTCTTCACGAGCAGGTCGTCGAAGTCCAGCGCGTTGTTGGCGCGCAGCTGCTTCTCATACTCTTCATACACCTGGGCCGTCTTCTGCTTGTTGTAGTCGCCTTCCGCCTTTATGCGGTACTCTTCCGGCGTGACAAGCTCATCTTTTGCGGAAGATATGGCGCTAAGCAGCATGCGCTCCTTGTATATCTTCGTGTCAATCTGGAGAAGCCTGCACACGTCTTTCATGAGCGTCTTCTGGTCATCGCTGTCATAGATGGTAAAGTTTGTATCATAACCCAGCTTGTCGATATGGCGGCGCAGGATCCTCACGCAGGTGCTGTGGAACGTGCTCACCCATATGCTCTCTGCTCCGAAGCCGACGATATCGTCGACACGTTCCCGCATCTCCCCCGCCGCTTTATTCGTAAATGTAATTGCCAGGATGTTCCACGGGTTGACCCCTTTTTCCTCTATGAGATAAGCAATCCTGTGGGTGAGGACCCGGGTCTTGCCGGAACCGGCTCCTGCCAGTATGAGAAGCGGCCCCTCTGTGTGGTATACCGCCTCCTGCTGCTGTTCGTTTAATGTCTCGTAGATGCTCAATCTTTCTTGTTCCTTTCCATTTCCTTCATATATTCATGTTCCTTCTGTATCTCATCGTGCAGGGCTGTGGACGTCCACTCCCGGTTGGAAGGCGTAAGCATCGCCTTCAGCCCTACTTTCACCCCTTCCTTGCGCATGAGGAAGAGGGCCTTGTCCATCATCTCCTCCGACTCCGCGTTCATGACAAGCATCTCGTCGGAGAACCCCTCCCCTTCAAAGACCGGCCGCTCGTCCTCCATCTTATCGGCGCCTGCCAGCACCCCGATTGGAACGTGGTATTCTTCCTTTTCCACGTGGCGTACCTTATAGCCAAGAAAGCCGAATATCATCGCTATCTGCTTTCCCTTTTTCGTACCTTTCAGATTATAGCATAATACACTCGATTTCATCGCATATATTCCCTTCACAAAAGTCTGTATCCATTATAAGTTCTTTGCCCTTGAAGTGCAAGGCAGACATTCAGAAAATATTAATAGTTTCTTACTGTTTTCATTCGTCACATTCCGACAAATTATGCTATAGTTATCTTACAGACATTTACAATTTGACAAGTATAGATTTGACGAGGGGATAAGATACAGATGAATCAACAGATAGAGCATACAGCTACGCGCACCCAAAGCAGGCGCATCTCACAACACAGGAAGAGAGCAAGGCTGCACCGGAACCTGAAGATAGGGATTGGCTGCACAGCCGCGGTTCTGCTCGGGTTTACCGCATTCTTGACGGTCCGGGCATACACGCAGCCCATCGACATCACATTGAAGCTTGACAAAGCCGTAATCACGCAGGGGGAAGAACTGCCGGCTCTTAAGGCGACCGCAGTCTACAAGGGCAAGAGCCCGGATAAGATGCTGGACAAAAAGAGAAAGCTCACGATAAAGGATTTTATCAACGAGCTCAATTCCGGCAAATACTATACCCTGTCCTACAATGCAGATGCATCGGTGGACAATACATATCCTGTCAAGATTATTTTGAATCAGGATTTCCAGAAACGGATGAAAGAGAAATGGGCCTCCAGGGTCCGGCTTGACGTGCAGGACGGAACGCTCGTCGTTAAGAACAGGCTCGGCGCATGGGAGGGAAAGAAATTCCGGCTGAACAGCGGGGAATACATGACTGGTGACTTTCTCACTTCCGGCGGAAATACATATTACTTTGATGAAAACGGGGATATGGTGACCGGACAGCGCCAGATTGGGCTGAAGCAGTGCACCTTTGACAAGGATGGCAGGCTTACGTCCAAAGGGGAGGCTTCTGTACAGCCGGACAGGCCGATGATTGCCCTGACCTTCGATGACGGGCCAGGAGAACAGACGCAGGAGCTGCTGGACGTGCTCGAGCGGTACAACGCACATGCCACATTCTTTATGCAGGGGATGAACGTGCCGAAATATCCGGACGCCGTAAAGAAGATGTTAGAGACCGGCTGCGAACTCGGCAACCATACTTACAACCACCCCGACCTCACGAAGCAGAAGCCGGAGAAGATCAAAAAGCAGATTGCGGATACGAATGCCGCCATCCAGAACATATGCGGCCAGCCGGCCGATGTCCTGCGGCCGCCTTACGGCGCCATCAACGACACGGTAAAGAGCAATGTGGGAATGCCTATGATTCTCTGGTCTGTAGACACGCTCGACTGGAAGACGAAAGATACGGCGGCGACGATCGAATCCATCCGTTCCTCCGCAGGCGACGGAGCCGTCATCCTGCTGCATGACATCCATTCTTTCAGCGTAGATGCCGCCCTGGCCGTCATTCCCGAACTGACCAGACAGGGATATCAGCTCGTAACAGTAAGCGAGATGGCTGCTGCGAAGGGCGTATCACTCGAGAATGGAAAGACATACGGAAGTTTTTAACGGCTCTTCTAACTTCTTCTCTTCCAGCTTCTTCTTTTCTGTCTTCATTTCCTTGAATACATGGGCTATGCAGAGTACCGCAGCCGCAAAGGAGACGATATCCGCGGCCGGGGCAGAATACAATGCCCCGGTCACGCCAAACAGGCCCGGCAGGATTAGGGCAAGAGGCACGCTCAGTACAAATTCCCTCAGAAGCGACAGCGACATGGACAGGAGCGGCTTTCCGAGCGACTGCAGGAAGATGCTTGCCGCCTTCTGCAGGCAGCACAGCACTATCATCCCGAGGAACACCCGGAAGGACAGCACGGCGAACTCGTTATACAGCCCGTTCTCGCTCCCGAATATCCCGATAATCTTAAGCGGAAAGAATTCAAAACCTATGCAGGAGATAAGTCCCGTCACGAATTCTGCCAGCATCATCTTTTTGAAGATTTCTTTTACCCTCCCATACTGTCCCGCTCCGTAGTTATAGCCTACAATAGGCTGGGCTCCCGCAGCGATTCCGACGACGACGGAGATGACGATCTGGAACACTTTCATGACGATGCCCACGACCGTCAGCGGAATATCCGCGCCATATTTCGACCTTGCCCCATACGTGACAAGCACATTATTCATGACGATCATGATAACCACGATCGACACCTGCGTCAGAAAGCTGCTGACGCCGAGAGGCAGCATATGCCTGAACAGTCCCGCCCTCGGCCGGAAGCTGGACTTCCTGAGCCGGAAGGACTTCGTATGAAGCAGATAGCATACTGCCAGCAGGGCCGACACGGCCTGGCCGGCAACCGTCGCCACCGCAGCGCCCATCATTCCCCAGTGCAGGACGAATATGGCTATGGGATCCAATACCACATTGATGATACAGCCTGCAAGCGTCGACAGCATGGCGAACTGCGGGCTGCCGTCCGCCCGTATGATGGAATTCATCGCATTGGCAAACAGGAAGAACGGGATACCGATGACAAGAGATTCAAAATACTCCTCTGCATATGCGATGTTGTTTTCCGTGGCCCCGAACCAGGCCAGCATCGGCTCCTTCAGGAGCAGGAACGCTGCCGTCAGCAGCAGGCCGGCCGCCGTACTCATCACGACCGCATTTCCCACGCACTTGTGGGCCCTCTCTTCATTCTTCATCCCCTGACAGATGCTCAGATATGCGGCACAGCCATCTCCTATGAGAAGGGCCAGTGCCAGGGCGATCACGGTAATCGGGAATACGACGTTCGTCGCTCCGTTGCCGAGATATCCGACACCCCTTCCTATAAAAATCTGATCTACAATATTGTAAAGCGCCGACACGAGCAGCGACAGGATGCACGGAACGGAAAATTTAAGCATCAGCCTGCCTACCGGCTCACGTGCAAGATATTCATTTGCATTCTGGTTCATTTTATCTGATCTCCTTTCTTTTCTGATATCCGGGCAGAAAAAAAGCAGCGAAGACATGATTGATAACTTTCGTTACAATTACAATCACATAATCTTCACTACCATTTCCATCTGTATCCTATCGGACGTCAGCGGCCCGATATATACGCAATATTTAGTTTCTGCCGAATCAAGTGTATTTTAACAGACCCGGCTCCCTTCATGTAAGGAGAAGTTTCATTTTCGTCACATTTTCTGAAACCAGCTCCATTATTCTGCCTTGTTCCCGTCATTTTGCTCCCAGATCCAACGCACCGCCTCCATGTATGCCTCACGGTCCTTCAGGTAGCTGCCGCAGTGGTCCGCGCCTTCCACGAGCAGAAGACGCTTCCTCCCCCTGCACGCCTCATAATTCTGGATGGTCATGCCGCACGGCACGAACGTGTCTGCTCTCCCGTGTATGAACAGCACGGGGATGTCACAGTCCTTCAGCGCCTCCGGCACGGAGTAGTCGTCGAACCCGAATCCTGCCTTCCTTCTGCACCACCGTGTCAGCCGCTTTACCGTGCGGACTCCCACGAGCCGGAAATGCTTCCGTCCAAAGTTCAGCACCATATCGTCCGGATAGGAGAATCCACAGTCGGCGATAATGCCCTTAACGCATGCCGGGAGCGCGCCGCCTGCCGCCATGAGTACCGTGGATGCTCCCATGGACACGCCGTAGAGGTACACGGGCAGATGGCTGCCGTTATTCTTTTCCACCCAGTCAAGCCATGCATGGCAGTCGTGCCGCTCCAGTATGCCGAACCCCATGTATGTCCCTTCGCTCTCTCCCTGGGCCCGCTGCTCCGGGAGAAGAAGGCTGCAGCCTTCTTCGTACAGTTCGCGCGCGCAGGCGCCGAAGTCACGCTTCCACGTCCCCCGCCACCCGTGGAACATGACCATGATCCGCCGGGCCTCTTTCGCTTTTACATAATGTCCTCTCAGCTTAAGCCCGTCAAAGCTTTCTATCGTAACCGCTTCGCTCTTCTGCTGCTCCATCCATTCCATACCCTGCCGGATCTCATCTCTGCACGGCTTCTTCCTGCCCTTTTGTCCTTTAAAAAAACGGCATCTGCGCTCTACCGCTATATTCAGGAATATCCGCATCACCGCAAGGTCAGTCACGGCGGCCGCGGCTATGGCGGCAGAAGCCTTCATCGAAGTCTTAAGTCTTTTCTGCATCATTTACCTCTCCTCTGACCGCGCATATATCCTCGCAAACTCCCGCACATGCCGCTTAAGCTCACCAAGCGCCTCTTCTTCTCTCCCCGGCTCCTGGTCATATTTGTTCAGCAGGAAGAATACCGGTGCATAGAAGTTCATAGCCATGGCAGCCGGATCGGCATCTCTTAGCACGCCCCACCGGGTCATCTGTGCAAATAAAGCTGTCTGATAGGTGATGCTGTCTTCCATAAATATCTTCCGGTACACCTCGTATATATCTCTCGTCCGGTACTGCTCAATCGTCAGCATCCGGCGGAACCGGGACGCAAAAGCGTCTTTCAGGTAGAACAGGAATATCTGCCGGCTCAGGTTTATAAGGCCGTCCGTCGTCAGATTGCCGTATACCCGGGCCGCCTGTTCCATATCCGTCTCGTCCGGGAGACCGAGCGTCTGCGACATGTGTGCCATCCTGGAGGACATCTCCTGCACGATCGTATCAAAAATCTCTTTCTTACTCTTATAGTGTTTGTATAGTGAGCTATCTTTTATTCCCACAGCTTCCGCAATATTCTTCACGCTCGTCCCTTCATACCCCCTTGTAGAAAACAGGTTGAGCGCTTCTTCCATGATCCGCTCTTTTGTTCCCATATGCTCCCTCCTCACAGACATCCTTTTACAGACTGCTCCTGCTCGAACAGCACGCATCCGCCGGTATGCTCCTTCGTCAGCAGCCCTTCTGCCCTCAGCCGGATGAAGAACGGGGACTTCAGCGCTTCACGCAGGCTCGTATGTAACAGGCTCGTATCCGAGAAAGGGGAGAACGGGCACGGTTCCGCCCCTCCCTTCGCATTGATATGGAAGAATCCCCTTCCCGCCGCCAGGCAGCCGCCGGAGCTCTTCTCATCTCCCGGGAAGGATACGAACAGCAGCTCTTTCTGGGCTTCCCTCAGCATCTCCAGACGCCGCTCCATATATGCCCGCTCTGCGTCTGTCGGCGCCAGATGCTCCGTCTCCTTCTCTGCGGGTACGTACTCCACATAGATGACGGCTTTACATCCCTGGCGGGCCAGATGTGCTGTGAATTCCTCCGACAGGACTTCCTGCATGTTCTCTCTTGTGACCGTCACCGAAGCGCCGAACAGGATGCCGCCCTCTTTCATCCTCTTCATCGCCTTTTGCAGGGAAGCGTAGACGCCGCTTCCCCTCCGTTCGTCCGTGAGCCTTTCCTTCCCTTCTATGCTGAGGACGGGTATGAGGTTCCGGTTCTTGCCAAACAGCTTCAGATACGCTTCCTCCAGCATCGTCCCGTTTGTAAATACAGGAAACAGTATCCTGCGGTGCCGGCCGGCCTGCTCCAGCACGTCCCGGCGCAGAAGCGGCTCTCCGCCTGCAAGCAGGATAAATGCGACACCTGCCTCTTCCGCCTGGCAGAATACCTCTCCCCACCGCGCCGCGGACATCTGCAGTTCTTCGCCTCTGTCCATACAGCTTACGTTCGCCCTGGCGTAACACCCCTTGCAGTGGAGGTTACATGAATCTGTAATGCTGGCAATCAGGAACGGAGGGATATGTTCTCCCGCCGCCTCGAGCCTGGCCCTCCTTCTGCCCGCCTCACGTCCTGAGGACACATACCGTGCCAGGAACAGGCTCTCCTTCGGATTGTCCCCCGATGCTCTCAGTATTCCCTGCACGATCCGTTCCACACCCTTGCTCAAATATTCTTCCAGCTGATTTTCCCGCATATGATTTCCTCCTCTGCCAAAACAGGCTAATGAACACTAGCTTCTCTGTCTTCATTATAGCTAGTGTTCATTAGCCTGTCAATATATTTATCATTCTCTTGTTACTCCGTCCCCTTCCAGACGATCTTCCATCTGCACTCTGTCTGATGGAACAGCAGCGTGAAGAAATATTCTCTCCCCTCCGCCACCGTCCGGCACGCGTATGACATCATAGGGATGCCGCAGAAATTCTCCTTCTCCGAATACAGCACTTCGATATTCGATATGGAGCGGATTACCCCGTCCTCGTCCTCATATTTGATAAACTTCGGAAACATGTTTCCCCTGCTCGTAAACCAGCACCCGCAGGCGATATCTTCCTGTTTCCCCCGGACAGGTCCCCGGTCCGGGGCTTCTGTATTGATACCGATTCCAAAAGCCATCGTTCTCCCTCCTACTCTATCTTAAGCTTCTCATAATCTACCGTCCGTTTTTCTCTTGACACCCCTCCGGACAGATGGTCTATCTCCGGCACCGCCAGGAAGGCCGCGCGCCTTACCGCATCGATGCCGAACCTCCCTCTCACCCGGTCAATCGTCCTGTCCCACCGTTCCAGCTTCTTATAGTCCCTGTCGTCAAACAGCGACAGCTGCCTCAGCTCCCCTTCGTCCTTAACCCGGCCTGTGTGTATGCCGAGATGCCGGATCGGCGCGTAGTCCCACAGTTCGTCGAACAGCCGGCAGGCCGCCTCATATATCTCTTTCGTGATGTTGGTCGGGTTGGGCAGTACGGTCTGATGGGACACATGGCAAAATTCCCGGTCCTTTATCCCGATGCTTATGACCTGGATCTTTACCCCGTCCTTCCGAAGGCGCATCCCGAGCGTCTCCGCCAGCGCAAGCAGCACGAGCTTGGCCGCCGCCGCGTCCGTCACGTCGAAAGGCGTCGTCGTGCTGTTCCCGTAGCCTTTGTTCGGTATGGGCTCAGGCTCCACGATAGAGAAGTCCCTTCCGTTGGCAAAGTTCCATATCACGTCCCCGTGGGATTTCAGGTGTATCCGGAGCAGCTCCGGATCCGCCTCCGCCAGCTGTCCAATCGTGCATATGCCAAGCTTATGCAGCTTCTTTGCGGTGGCCCGCCCGACAAAAAACAGGTCGTTTACCGGCAGCTTCCACATCTTCGTCCTGATCTCTTCGGGGAACAAGGTGTGCACCCGGTCAGGCTTCTTAAAGTCCGAGGCCATCTTGGCCAGCAGCTTGTTGGACGAGATGCCGATATTCACCGTAAAGCCCAGTTCCCTGCGGATACGGTCCTTGATATCGAAGGCCGTTTTTACCGGATTCCCGAACAGCTTCTGCATGCCCGACATATCCATGAACACCTCATCGATGCTGTACTGCTCCACTGCCGGCGTATACTCTTTCAGGATATCGGTAAAGGCCCGGGAGCACTTCTCATACAGCCCGTAATTGGGCGGGGCGATATACAGGCCCGGACATTTCTGCCTTGCCTCCGGTATCGATTCCCCTGTCTTGATTCCATATGCTTTCGCGGGGATGGACTTGGCAAGGATGATTCCGTGCCTCTGCTTTATATCTCCGCCGATGGCTGATGGTATGTCCCGCAGGTCCGTGGACGCTCCCAGGAAACCAAGACGAAAAACCGCCTCCCACGAAAGGAAGGCGGAGTTTACATCAATATGATAGATAATCTGTTCTGACATGACTCACACCTCTTTCTTTTTACTGTAAGTATATCAGAACCTACGTTCGATTTCTCTGGTAATTTCTTCCCGGCGGCCCCCAAAGCCTAAAATGGAAGGCTCTGCTGCATAAACCCTTCTTTTTCCAGCGGGGTATCCGGCTGCAGGCCGAGCAGCTGCTCATACTTCTTCTCATCTTCCAGCCATGCCCTGCTCCTCTCCTCGTCCAGAATGAGCGGCATCCTGTTGTGCACGGGGCGGACGGAGGCATTGGCATCCGTCGTGAGGATGATGAAATGGTCTTCCTCTGAAAAGCGTTTCCAGAATCCGGCGAGGAACATCCCTGTCTTCCCCTCCGGCTGAAAGGCGATCTTGTTCTTATCTTTGTCCCACTCGTAGAACCGCCGCGCCGGGATGACGCATCTGCGGTTCATGACGCTTTCGGAAAACATCCGCTTCTGCAGGGCGCTCTCGCTTCTGGCGTTGATGACAAGCCCTTTGTTCTGTGGTGCCGGATATCCCCAGTCCATCTGCCGCAGCACCGCCTCTCCTGCGTCGCGGGCGATGACCGAAGCCTTCTGCCCCGGATATATCTCTCCCTTTATGAGCAGCTTCCGGTCCAGCTGCCTGACAATTTTTTCTATCTCCCTGGCCATCTCGTCGTCTACATAATAACGTCCGCACATAACCTCACAGCTCCTTTTTTATTATTACTTAAATCATAGCACAGGCTGTCAAGGGGACGAATCAGAAAATACTTGCCATATAGTTTTTAATACTATATAATGACTATATTGGGGTGATACTAATATGACGATTGATACAAAAGATATGCTGAACAGCATCTTATCCAGCATCTCGCGGATTGACTATGTGAGACCTGACAGCATTCCAAATATAGAATTATATATGGACCAGGTAACTACATTCATGGAAAAGGAGCTGAGCTCTACGAAGCGCTTTCCTGAAGACAAGATTCTGACAAAGACGATGATCAACAACTATGCGAAGAACAACCTTCTCCCGCCGCCGGTGAAGAAGAAGTATTCGAGAGAGCACATTCTCGTCCTTATCTTCATCTACTACTTTAAGAACATCCTGTCCATCAAGGATATAGAGACTCTGCTGGCACCGATTACCGAAAAATATTTTGATGCCGGTGGCAGTTTCGGCCTTACTTCTATCTACGAAGAGATATGCCAGACCGAGAAGGCGCGCATCGACTCGCTTCAGAAAGAGGTAGCCAGGACGCACAAGACTGCTACCGAAAGTTTTTCAGAAGCGCAGGAAGGCGAAGAGAGGGATTACCTGCAGCTCTTCTCGTTCATATGCAGCCTGAGCTTCGACGTATATGTCAAAAAGCTCATTATAGAAAAGCTGATAGACGAACTGCCCGAACCGGGCAATCAGGACAAAAAGAAATAGAGCGGACCGCTCTATTTCTTTTTTATCTATCTTCCTTAATCCTCTCAAACACCATATCATAACCGTCATTTCCATAGTTCAGGGAACGGTTCACACGGCTGATCGTAGCGGTGGACGCCCCTGTCTTTTCAGCGATTTCCAGATAGGTCTTATGTTCCCTCAGCATCTTTGCCACCTCAAAGCGCTGCGACAGTGACAGCAGCTCGTTGATGGTACAGATATCCTCGAAAAAAGTATAGCACTCTTCTTTATCTTCCAGACTTAGTATAGCACGAAACAGATAGTCTACTGCTTCGGTCCTGATCTTTTTACTCATACTATTATCTCCTTCGTAACAGAATTCATTACTGTTACATTTTAGCACACTAAATTCGTAAAGTCTATAGTTTTTTATTCCGTTTTAGACAAGCCCTGAATTTTTCCAGAGAGGTATTAGCCACGAGCTCTTCCGGGAAGGCAGCCTCCCTCAGCACTTCCATGGAATACCGGCAGTTGGCGATGTCCACGTCCATGTGGGCGTCCGATCCGAGCACTACCATCGTCCCGTACTCCTTGCACAGCCTGAGCATGCGGGCGGCATTGTGATGCGTATCCTGACGGAATCCTCCCGGCCGCAGGGAGGAATTGTTCACCTCCAGCAGCGTGCCTGTCCGCTTCGCCTCTTTTGCGAGCACCTCATAATCCACCGGCACCCTGCCGTCGTCCGGGTGCCCAATGATGTCGATATAGTCCTTCTCCATCACGTTGATGTATGTCTGCGTAATCTCCTTCTCGTCAAGCTCCCCTTCATAGCAGGGCACATGGATGCTCGCTATCGCCAGGTCCAGCTCGCGAATCAGGTACTCCAGCAGATCCACCTCGCCGGTCCCGTTCATGACATTCAGCTCCACTCCCATCAGAAGCTCTATGCCATACATATTTCTCGGCACGACCCTCATATTCTGGAAATAAAATATGTGGCACGTTCCCGGCATCTTTGGCGCATGCTCTGTCACCGCCAGCCCCGAAAGCCCTCTGTCCGCCGCCATCTTGGCCATCTCACGCAACGTATTGTAAGCATGTCCGCTTGCAAGCGTATGGGTATGTGTATCAATCGCTATATGAATATTCTGCTCTTCCATAATAAAAAAACTCCTGTTCGTTTAAAATAACTTTATATAATACAATGTCATACTACCATATTTTCCCTGTTCTTTCTACCACAAGTCGATCATCCTGCCTCAAGCGGCGTAGTATCTCATCCTCGCGGCGTCTTTTGGAAAAGCTGCCGCAGATATAGCATCGCTCGCGTCTGCGGCCGCCATGGAAATAATATACAGTATGTGCATTTCTTTTTCTACATATTCTAAAGACAGCTTCAGCCGGCAAGGTACACGCGTCCTTGCCGGAACCGTTCCACAAATATTGTAAAACAGGAGGTATCCTTGACTATGAAAGATAAAAAAGATTTAGAGAACCAGCACCTCATCGACTCCTATGACTATCTGTCCAATGCAGCCTCTTCCTGGGACTGCACGGGGCTCATTCCATCCGAGCCCATCTCGGTAGGCGAGCTGGAATCCTACGAAGACCTGTACCACTTCCTGCCGCCAAACGGGAAGGCATCGAATCTGAAGAAGGAAGAAGGAGACGAACAAACAAAATAACTCAGCATATATTAATCAAAAATGGAGTGTTTGATTATGGCTGATATGAATCTTGTCCCCATAACGGGGATTGTACAGAATATCACATCCATGCGTGATAACTGCTGTGAACTGCTTGTCTCTATCCGCAATTCCGACGGCATCACCAACTTTGTAGTAGGCCCTGACTCTTATGTCATCAATGAAGTACGTCTGCGGCCGGGAATGAACGTGATTGCATTCTATGATGCGAACCTGGCTATACCGCTTATCTTTCCGCCCCAGTACCGGGCGGTCATCATCGGACGCAAGAATCCGAGCGAGAATATGTACGCCGGCTATTTTGACGAAAGCCTGACTTCGGAGGACGGCTCTCTTAAGCTGAACATGACAAGGACGACCGATGTCGTCACCTCTAACGGACAGCGTTTTAACTGCGACCTGGGCGGACAGCTTCTGATCGTATACTACAGCGCCTCGACAAGGAGCATCCCTGCCCAGACGACGCCCCGGCGCGTCATCGTGCTCTGTTAGGTTTTGGCTCTTGACACATATTCTAAACGAGGGTAAGGTAGAAATGGACTATGTATTGAGAGGTTGAAAAATGATGAAAAAGATACTTATGATAGCAACCGGAGGCACCATAGCCTCCAAAGAAGGAGCAGGCGGCCTGACCCCGGCTATGACCGGGGAAGAGCTGGCTTCTTTTGTTCCCGGAATCGAAGATAAGTGCGAGCTTGACATTCTTCAGCTCATGAACATCGACAGCACGAACATGCGCCCGCGCCAGTGGATGGAAATCCGCGACGCCGTCATGGAACACTACGGCAGCTACGACGGTTTTGTAATCCTGCACGGAACCGACACGATGGCATATACTGCCGCTGCCCTTTCCTACCTCATCCAGAACACCCCGAAGCCCATCGTCATCACCGGTTCACAGAAGCCGATGGGCAACCCGTATACCGATGCCAAGCTGAACGTCTACCAGAGCATACTCTATGCTCTTGACGACGGCTCCTGCAATGTCTCTATCGTGTTCAACGGCAAGGCCGTCGCCGGGACGAGAGGCCGCAAGCAGAGGACCCGGAGCTTTGACGCGTTCGAGAGCATGAACTTTCCGCTTCTGGCCGTCATACACGACGACCACATCGTCCGCAAGTATGTGGGCCCCCTTCCGTCGGAAGAAGATCTCGTCACCTATACACGCCTGAATGACCGTGTCTTCGTCCTGAAGCTCACGCCGGAAGTAAAGGCGGACCTCTTCGGGCTGCTGGATGGCGGATATGACGCCATCATCCTGGAAACATTCGGCATCGGCGGCATTCCCGAATATGACGACTCCTTTGAAAAGGCTATCTTTGGATGGGTGGATTCTGGCAAGACCCTCGCCGTCACCACCCAGGTGCCGGAGGAAGGCTGCGATCTGAACGTGTACCAGGTCGGAAAGAAATACAGCGAACATCCGGGCATCCTCCAGGCAGGCGACATGACGACCGAGGCAATCGTGGCGAAGATGATGTGGATTCTCGGACAGACACATGACCGGGACGAGATACGCAGGCTGTTCTTCAAAGAGATCAACCACGACCGGACTGTTTAAGGGCGGGGATAATGTCGAGGCCGGCAGGGGATCTGCTGATACAGGAAGAGCCGGAATCAGGTACGGGGATATCATCTCACATCCCCTAACTGATTCCGGCTCTTTCTATAGTTACGGATACCCGCCAGGCAAAGCGCCTTGCAGCGGACATATGTGCCCCGTTCTGAAAATCTTAATAATATCTTGCGCGAATCTCCATAAAGTCTCAATTTTCCCTTGATAAAATAGAAAGGAAAGGAGCCGGAACACTATGTCAGAAAAAATATTAGTTGTAGATGACGAACGAGAGATTGCAGATCTTGTCGCGCTCTACCTTGAAAATGAAAATTTTACCGTACTCAAATATTATAACGCTTCAGACGCCTTGGACTGTATCTGCAGCGAAACGCTGGATTTGGCGATCCTGGACATCATGATGCCTCATATAAGCGGGTTGGAGATATGCCAGAAGATTCGTGAGCAGCACCGCTACCCTGTCATCATGCTGACCGCAAAGGACGGAGAGATCGACAAGATTACCGGATTGACCTTAGGTGCCGACGACTATATTACAAAACCCTTCCTGCCTTTGGAACTGGTAGCGCGGGTGAAGGCACAGCTGCGCAGGTACAAGCGGTACAACGTAGGGGAAGAGCCGGCGGAGGATGTCATCGTCCACTCCGGACTCGTCATCAATGTCAGGACCCACGAATGTACGCTGAACGAAAGGCCCCTGTCCCTCACCCCGACTGAATTCTCTATTCTGCATATTCTGTGCCGGAAGAAGGGTACGGTCGTCAGTTCCGAAGAACTGTTCCACAAGATCTGGAATGACGAATATTTCAGCAAGAGCAACAATACGATTACCGTCCATATACGGCACCTGCGGGAAAAGATGGGAGATTCCTTCGAGGAGCCGAAGTATATTAAGACAGTCTGGGGGTGTGGATACAAGATTGAAAACTGACACCTCTTCAAAAGCAGGCAAGTTCCGATATGCCAGGAGCCTTATCATCGTGGCCGTCGTCCCTGCTTTGTGCTTTATCATCTACTATCTCATAGACAACCTATGGAACGGGGCCTTTGTAGAGTGGTTTGAAAAGAACTATATGCTCATCCAGAACGAGTATCTTCCGGAAACGGGGCAGTATGCGCTTACCTACAGTCCTGTATGGTCCAAGTTAAAGTCTCTGCTTCTTGCCATATTCATCCTTACCGCCACATTCTGGCTGCTCAGCGTCCTCGTGACCTCTCACCTCTACGCGAGGGCCAAGGTCAGAAAATCGATTACAGAGACCAGCCGCATCCTGCGTACCTATATGATGACCGACACGGAAACTACGGAAATATTTCCAAAGGAGTATGCAGAACTCTCCGTGCAGATGGCTGAAATCAAATCCACCATGCAGCGCCATGAGCAGATACTGAAGGAGGAAGCCGCCCGCAAGAACGATCTGATCACATATCTGGCACATGACCTGAAGACGCCGCTCACCTCCGTCATCGGATATCTGAGCCTTCTGGACGAGGCTCCGGATATGCCCGGCAGCCAGAAAGAGAGATATGTAAGAATCACTTTAGACAAGGCGCAGAGGCTGGAAAAGCTCACCAACGAGTTCTTTGAAATCACCCGCTATAATCTACAGCAGATTGCGTTGGAAAAGGAAACGATAGACCTCTGTTATATGCTCGTCCAGATGACGGACGAATTCTATCCCCTGCTCACCTCCCACGGCAACACGGCTCATCTTGACGTCAGTGAGGACATGACCATTTACGGCGATGCCTTAAAGCTTGCGCGGGTATTCAACAATATATTAAAAAATGCGATTGCTTACAGCTATCCCGATACGGTAATCGAGATATGGGCCGAGGAAAGGGCGGAGGAAACGCTTATATGTTTCCGCAATAAAGGAAAGACGATACCTGCCCAGAAGCTGGAATCGATATTTGAAAAGTTCTTCCGTCTGGACGAGGCCCGGACTACGAATGCAGGCGGAGCAGGGCTGGGACTTGCCATCGCGAAAGAAATCGTCACTTTACACGGCGGAAATATTACCGTAGAGAGCAGAGATGAACTGACAACCTTCTGCCTTTCTCTCCCCTCCTGCCATTAACAAAATCTCTCCCTCTCCTTAGCCTTTTCTTAGGATTTAAGCAGTGGAATCTTAAAGTACCGGCAGGCTGCGTCCTGTAAAATAAATATGGGTAAAGTTATATTACGAGAAAAGGCAGGTGTATGCAATGAACAACAGACAACATAAAAGGCCGCTCCCGGACAAAAGGCGGAAGATGCGGCGCAGAAGGCGCAGACGCCGTGCTTTTGCAGGGATGGCCGCAGCAGCAGTCCTTTTATGCACCCTATTTCTGGCCGTGAAGACATTATATCCTCTGCTTTCAGAACATAAGGCAGATACGGATATCACCTATGGCGGCACTTCTCCTTCCCTGGCCGTCAATTTGGACAACCTGTACAGCCCCCATGCAATCCTCATCGACCTGGACAGCGGCAAGGCGGTTGCCGCGCGGGGCAGCCAGGACAGGATATATCCGGCTTCGCTCACGAAGATAATGACCGCATTGCTGGCAGTGGAAGAGACGGATGATCTGGATGAAACCGTCACCCTCTCCGCCCGCATCTTCCCGAAACTGTATGCCCAAGAGGCTTCTATGGCCGGTTTCCAGCCCGGAGAGCGCGTACAGCTTAGAGACCTGCTATATGGAATCCTGCTCCCTTCCGGTGCGGAATGCTGCCTCGCGTTTGCCGAAAGGATTGCCGGCTCCGAAGAGGCATTTGTGGAGCGGATGAACGAAAAGGCAAAAGAACTGGGGATGGACAATACGCACTTCTGCAATTCCACGGGACTGCACGACGGCAATCATTATTCTACCGTAGAAGATATGGCGGTTCTCCTAACGCATGCGCTGAAGAATGCCGACTTCCGGGAGGCCTTTACGAGCAGCCAGCACAGCACCCTTCCGTCGGACCTGCACCCGGACGGCTTCACGTTCTACAGTACGATGTTCGAATATATGTCCAGCGCCAAAGTTACCGGCGGAGAGATCCTCGGGGGAAAGACAGGATATACGGAAGAAGCCGGACTGTGCCTGGCAAGCCTGTCAGCCATCAACGGAAAAGAATACATCCTCGTGACCGCCAAAGCCGACGGGACCCATGATACGGAGCAGTTCCACATTCTGGACGCGGTAGGCGTCTATAACCAGGTCGGGGCATCTTCAGATGATTCACAGTAACGTATCTGCATTTTCAGAATATATTATACCATTAGCAATCAAGGAGGTATTTTATGAAAAAGCGATTACTTGCTGTTCTGCTTGTGGCCGTCATGGCTCTGTCCATGCTGGCCGCATGCTCCTCTGCCAAAGAGGATAAGGATACGAAAGACACGGCTGAGACTGCCGGAGAGACAAAGGAACAAAAAACGGTGGATGTAACGCTCAACGAAGTGGCACATTCCATTTTTTATGCCCCGATGTATATCGCCATCGAAGAAGGGTATTTCAAGGAGGAAGGCGTCAATCTGGATCTCGTCACAGGGTTTGGGGCCGACAAGACGATGACCGCCGTGCTCTCCGGTGAAGCAGATATCGGCTTCATGGGTTCCGAGGCTTCTATCTACACGTACAACGAAGGGGCCAACGACTATGTCGTGAACTTCGCGCAGCTCACGCAGCGGGCCGGTAACTTCCTCGTAGCCCGGGAGGAGATGCCGGATTTCAAGTGGGAGGACTTAAAAGGCAAGCTCGTGCTCGGCGGACGCAAAGGCGGTATGCCTGAAATGGTATTTGAATATATCCTGCGCCAGAACAATATCGACCCGGCCAAGGATGTGGAGATCGACCAGAGCATCGACTTTGGTTCCACCGCGGCAGCATTCTCAGGCGGCCAGGGCGACTTTACGGTCGAGTTTGAACCAGGAGCCACAAGTCTTGAAAAAGAGAAGGAAGGCTATGTAGTCGCTTCCCTCGGAACCGACAGCGGCTATGTTCCGTACACGGCCTTCTCTGCAAAGAAGAGCTACATCGACAAGAACCCTGACATAATCCAGGGCTTCACGAATGCGCTCCAGAAAGGTATGGACTACGTACAGTCCCACACCCCGGAAGAGATTGCTTCCATCATCGCTCCCCAGTTCAAGGAGACGGACCTGGACACTATCACGACTATCGTGACAAGATATTATGACCAGGACACTTGGAAGGATAACCTCACCTTTGAAAAGAAGAGCTTCGAGCTGCTCCAGGATATCCTGGAGGATGCAGGCGAGCTTGACGACCGGGCGCCGTATGACGACCTCGTGACGACCGACTTCGCCGACAAAGCGGCAAAATGATAGAATGGATGAAGGGCTGCCGGGAGCGTATATCGCCCCGGCAGCCCTTCTTAACGGACCGTTTCTGTTATTTCTTGAGTATTCTCTTTAAGCCGGCGGCATCTAATAGATTCACCGTCTGGAATCTTCCTTTATAAAACACGCCCCAGTTGTTGAATACACAGGGAAGTTCCTTCGCCTTCTGCAGCGTGTCCACCTGGATCAGCGATACGGGGATGTCATTTTCCTCACAATACTGCCTTATCCTCTCGATGCTCTGACAGACATAGGGGCATTGCATATCATAATAAACCGTCAGCTCTTCGCTTTCAATCGCCGGTTTCTTAACATTTCGTGCAAACTCCGGCACCGTTCCGTCAAAGGAAAGCGCAAGCAGCTCGTATCCGTCCTCGGTAGCATCAACAGCCTCAAACCCGAACCTTTTCGCAAAGGACTGGTCAGAAAGCCAGGCTTTCTGCTTTTTTGCCCCGAGCATGCAGATGCCGGATTTCCCCTTCTCTCTGGCATCAGCCATGCAATACTCCATCAGCATCTTCCCATATCCCTTCCCTTTGTGGGGACCGGTCACCCATAGGCAGTACACGTAGTAATAGTTGTCCCCGATGATGGGAACCCAGGCCGTCTCAAGAGGTGCGTATTCTATAAAAACGGTCGCTTTTTCATCCAGCTTTCTAAACACATGTCCTTCATCCAGCCGGTCCAGAAGCCATTGCCGCTTCGCGTCAATCCCTTTGTGGGGCTTCCTGCTGCGGATAATGCAGCATAAGTGCTCATCGTACAGGTTCTCTTTCGTCAAATTTATAAATTCCTTGTTCATCCGTATCCTCGCTTCCTGTCAGTGTCGATCTGCAGAATCCTTTCCCATCCGCATATCTTCCATATAATCGGCCAGTTCTTCCGGCAGATTGTCGAATAGATAGCTGCGGGTGCTCCTGCTCTCTTTGAGGTGCTCCTCTCTCAGTTCCTGCATGGCCAGCTCCACCTCTTCCCGTAGCCCCTGCGCCGACAGTCTCCGTCCGCCCTGTCCGAGAATGATCACCTGTTCCAATGCATCTGACGTGGCCACGGTCACATTATGCTTCCGCCCGATTCTGTGGACCGTCTTTTCAATATACTGGTCTGCCGTCTCTGCTTCCTTCGTATACACGATATAGATGTTGTGGTAGGTGGAGACAGCGCCCGGATTTCCTTCCACTTTGTATGCATCGAACACAAGGATAAGCGTCATCTTACGAAAGCCCTGGTAATTGCTCATAATGTCCATGAGCCTGTCCCTGGCGCTCATGATGTTCACCTTTGCAAGCTCTTTGAGCTCCTCCCATGCAAAGATGATATTATAGCCGTCCACAAGCAGATATTCTTCTATCTGCTCCCGCCTCTTCTTCTGCGGCCGGTATTCTGCCGCCGAGATGCTCCCGCCTTCCGTCCTGCGTCTCTGCGCCGTCTTTTTTCTTTTGACGGGACCATACGTGCGCTCGAAGATTTCCTCCAGCTCTTTTTCACTGTAAGCGGAACTGCTGCCAGTGCCATACGGCAGATTTGCAGGAACCGCTTCGGGCCCGCTCCGGCCGGCATCCCGGTTTCTGCCCTGCCATCCGCTGTCCACATGCATATATTCCTCGACCTTATCCCAGCTGACGACAAAGCCGGCACCATGGGCGCAGAATACGGAACCGGTCGGGTTTTCCAAGTCTTTCTCCGGATCATAGCCTGTCCTCTCTATGATTTCTTCCGCATTTTTACATGGATGGTATCCGCCCGGCATACAGGAAATCCTTCCCCGCCCCCTCGTGTAGGCATTCAATTCGGTCTGGTAGCCCTGCATGGATGCAACCGGCACGTTTCCGGTCAGGACAGACATGTCTCCCCGGGTCTGCGGAGCCTCAAAGTCTCCGTTCATCCGCTGGATGTCAGACATGGCACGGCCCACAGACTCTGCGGGGACCTCCATGCGGAACTTATAGTAAGGCTCCAGCAGGATGCTTCCCGCCCTCTTAAGTCCCTGGCGGACCGCCCGGTAAGTAGCCTGGCGGAAGTCTCCTCCCTCGGTATGCTTCAGATGCCCCTTTCCGGCGATGAGGGTTATCTTCATATCCGTGATGGCAGAACCGGTCAGCACGCCCGGATGCTCCCGTTCCTCGAGATGGGTCAGTATGAGCCGCTGCCAGTTCCCGTCCAGCTCATCTTCGCCCACTGCACTGTCGAATACAAGGCCGCTTCCCTCCTCCAGCGGCTCCAGAAGCAGATGCACCTCTGCATAATGGCGCAGCGGTTCAAAGTGTCCGATCCCTTCTGCCGGCCTTTGGATCGTCTCCTTGTATACAACCTGTCCTGTGTCAAACTGTACGGACACGCCGAACCTTTCCTGTATGATTCTTTTTATGATTCCAATCTGGACTTCCCCCATGAGCTTTGCATGAATCTCTCCGAGACATTCGTTCCATACGATATGAAGCTCCGGCTCTTCTTCTTCCAGCTGCTTAAGATTGGCAAGCATCGTATGGGCGTCTGCACCGTCCGGCAGCACGACCCGGTAGTTAAGCACCGGTTCCAGCACCGGCATGTCGGATGCGGATTCCGTTCCAAGCCCCTGTCCCGGATATGTCCCGGCAAGCCCGGTAACCGCACAGACCATCCCGGCCTCCGCCTCCTCCACCGCTTCATATCTTGTCCCGGAGTAGATACGTATCTGGTCAGCTTTCTCCCTGGCCGCCATCCGGCCTTCACGGTCTCTTATCTCAACGGCTTCTTTGACCTTCAGGCTCCCCCCTGTAATCTTCATATAAGTCAGACGGCTTCCCTGCCTGTCTCTGGCGATCTTGTACACCTTGGCCCCGAAAGCTTCCGGACGAGCCGGACGCCTCGTATACTGCGCGATGCCCTTAAGCAGCTCCTCGACACCTGACAGCCTTAATGCTGAGCCGAAATAGCACGGATATACCTTCCGCTCCCGGATAAGCCCCGCTATGTCCTCTTCATCCGCATATTCCCCCGAGAGGTAGCGCTCCAGCAGCTCCTCATCACACATGGCAATCTGTTCACGGAATTCTTCCTCGTCTCTTTCCGGGCCAAAATCCACGCATTCTCCTCCGAACCTGTCCTGCAGCTCCTTGAGGAGCCGTTCCTGATCCGTTCCCTCCTGATCCATCTTATTGATGAACAGAAAGACCGGAATCCCATATCGGGCAAGGAGCCTCCACAACGTCTCCGTATGCCCCTGTACGCCGTCCGCCCCGCTTACGACGAGAATGGCATAGTCCAGTACCTGAAGCGTCCGCTCCATCTCTGCGGAGAAGTCCACATGGCCGGGGGTATCCATGAGCGTAATCTCCAACTCTCCAAAAGAGAATACGGCCTGTTTGGAAAAGATGGTGATTCCTCTTTCCTTTTCCATCTCGTACGTATCCAGAAACGCATCCTTATGGTCCACACGCCCCATTCTGCGGAGTGCGCCGCTTATGTACAGCATGCTCTCCGACAGCGTCGTCTTTCCCGCATCCGCATGGGCCAGTATTCCCAATACAATTCTTCTCATCTATCTTCACTCTTTCCTGACTGCTTGCCTGCAAAAATATTACCTTTATTATTTTAACGTCTGGAGATGGATATTACAACTTTTCTTTTTCTCCATTCTCCTATATAATAACAACTAGAGAATTTATTCTATCGACTTACTGACAGGAGGAGAATTATGTCCAAGAGAACTGATATCCACAAAGTACTGATAATAGGCTCCGGCCCCATCATCATAGGGCAGGCCTGCGAATTTGACTATTCAGGCACCCAGGCCTGCAAGGCGCTCCGCAGTCTCGGCTACGAGATCGTGCTCGTCAATTCCAACCCCGCCACTATCATGACGGACCCTGAGACGGCTGACGTCACCTATATCGAGCCGCTCAACGTAGACAGGCTGGAACAGATCATCGCCAAAGAACGGCCGGATGCACTTCTGCCCAATCTTGGCGGACAGTCCGGCCTCAATTTATGTTCTGAGCTTGCCAAGGCAGGCGTCCTGGACAAATATGACGTGCAGGTCATCGGCGTACAGGTAGACGCCATCGAACGTGGAGAGGACAGAATCGAATTTAAAAAGGCTATGGACAGCCTCGGTATCGAGATGGCCAGAAGCGAGGTCGCCTATACCGTAGAAGAAGCGCTGTCTATCGCTGACAACCTCGGCTATCCGGTCGTGCTCCGCCCCGCGTATACGATGGGCGGCGCAGGCGGCGGCCTCGTCTATAACAGGGAGGAGCTGAGAACGGTCTGCTTAAGAGGGCTGCAGGCAAGCCTCGTCGGACAGGTGCTCGTAGAGGAATCCATCCTCGGCTGGGAGGAGCTTGAACTGGAGATTGTCCGTGACTCCGAAAACAACATGATTACCGTATGCTTTATTGAAAATATCGACCCCCTTGGCGTACATACCGGCGACTCCTTCTGCTCTGCGCCAATGCTCACGATATCGAAAGACTGCCAGAAGCGTCTCCAGGAACAGGCGTACAAGATTGTAGAATCGGTTCAGGTTATCGGCGGAACGAACGTACAGTTCGCACACGACCCGGTCAGCGACCGCATCATCGTCATAGAAATCAACCCGAGGACTTCCCGCTCCTCGGCGCTTGCATCGAAGGCTACCGGGTTCCCTATCGCCCTCGTGTCTGCCATGCTCGCCGCCGGACTCACGCTGAAGGATATCCCTTGCGGAAAATACGGTACGCTGGACAAATACGTACCTGACGGCGACTATGTCGTAATCAAGTTTGCACGGTGGGCATTTGAAAAGTTCAAAGGCGTGGAGGACAAGCTCGGAACGCAGATGCGGGCTGTGGGCGAAGTCATGAGTATCGGCAAGACTTACAAAGAGGCTTTCCAGAAAGCGATCCGGAGTCTGGAGACCGGGCGCTGCGGGCTTGGACATGCCAGGGATTTTGACACGAGGAGCAAGGAGCAGCTTCTTCAGATGCTCGGCACCCCTTCCAGCGAACGCCACTTTATCATGTATGAGGCACTCCGCAAAGGTGTCTCCGTCGAGGAGATCCACGACATCACGAAGGTAAAGGCTTATTTTATCGAACAGATGAAAGAGCTCGTGGAGGAAGAGGAGGCACTGGCCGCTTACGAAGGTTCTCTTCCGGATGACGATCTGCTCGTCTCCGCAAAGAAAGACGGCTTCTCCGACAAGTATCTGAGCCAGATCCTCGGCGTATCCGAGGATGCCGTGCGCGGCCGCAGAGAAGCCCTTGGAGTTCTCGAAGCGTGGGAGGGCGTGCATGTGAGCGGTACTCCCGACAGTGCATACTACTACTCCACCTACAATGCCGAAGATAAGAATCCGGTGGACGAAAGCAGGCCTAAGATAATGATCCTCGGCGGAGGCCCGAACCGCATCGGGCAGGGCATCGAGTTCGACTACTGCTGCGTCCATGCTTCCCTGGCTCTTAAGAAGCTCGGTTTTGAGACGATTATCGTTAACTGTAATCCTGAGACCGTGTCAACAGACTACGACACCTCAGATAAATTATATTTCGAACCGCTTACGCTGGAAGACGTACTGAGCATCTATAAAAAGGAGAAGCCTGTCGGCGTCATCGCACAGTTCGGCGGTCAGACTCCGCTCAATCTCGCCGCAGAGCTTGAGAAAAACGGTGTCAGGATACTCGGCACGCCGCCGTCCGTCATCGACCTGGCCGAAGACCGTGACCTGTTCCGGGAGATGATGGAGAAGCTTCATATCCCGATGCCGGAATCCGGCATGGCGACAACGGTGGACGAAGCACTGAAAATCGCGGACAGAATCGGCTATCCGGTTATGGTGCGGCCTTCCTATGTACTGGGCGGCCGCGGTATGGAAGTCGTGTACGATGATGAAAGCATGGCAGGTTATATGAACGCGGCCGTCGGCGTGACGCCTGACCGTCCGATACTTATCGACCGATTCCTGAACCATGCCACCGAATGCGAGGCAGACGCTATCAGCGACGGGACACATGCATTCGTCCCCGCTGTCATGGAGCATATCGAGCTGGCCGGCGTACACTCCGGCGACTCCGCATGTATCATCCCATCCGTACACATTTCCGAAGAAAATGTGCGCACGATCAAGGAATATACGAGAAGAATCGCCGAGGAGATGCACGTCAAAGGCCTGATGAACATGCAGTATGCCATCGAGAACGGCAAAGTGTACGTGCTGGAGGCCAATCCCCGCGCATCCCGGACCGTACCCCTCGTGTCCAAAGTGTGCAATATCCGGATGGTTCCGCTGGCAACAGATATCATCACCTCAGAGATAACAGGGCGTCCGTCTCCGGTACCCGGCCTCAAGCAGCAGATAATCCCTTACTACGGTGTTAAAGAAGCCGTATTCCCATTCAACATGTTCCAGGAAGTAGATCCTATCCTAGGGCCTGAAATGCGCTCCACAGGAGAAGTGCTCGGCCTGTCGCCGCATTACGGCGAAGCCTTCTACAAGGCGCAGGAGGCCACACAGTCAAGGCTGCCCCTTTCCGGCACGGTACTCATCTCCGTGAACCGTAAAGACAGAGCCGAAGTGGCAGAGATTGCAAGAAACTTTGCAGAAGACGGATTCGATATCGTGGCGACAGGTACGACATGCGACCTCATCCGGGAGGCAGGCATCGAAGCCGAAAAAGTGAAGAAGCTGTACGAAGGGCGCCCGAATATCCTAGATATGATTACGAACGGCAAGATACAGCTTATCGTAAACTCGCCGGTAGGCAAGGACAGCGTCCATGACGACAGCTATCTGCGGAAAGCTGCCATAAAAGCCAAGGTTCCATATATGACCACGATTGCCGCTGCAAGGGCTACTGCAAAAGGCATCCGCTATGTGAAAGAACACGGCAATGGAGAGGTCAAGCCGCTCCAGCAGCTGCACAGTGAAATAACGGAAGCATAGCAGATCAGGATACGACAGGGAGCCGGGTGGGAGATGCTCCGATGCATCTCCCGCCCGGCTCCCACTTTACTGATAAGGAAAGATACAACTGCGCTAAAGGTCATCTGCTTATGCTGAGCGGACCATGCAGATAATCTTCGTCAGGTAGTCCTCTTCCCGCTGCACGGTCAGTCCGTCGAGAAGATAGTCTTCGTAAAAGTGCTCTGTAAGCTCTATCCTGTTGTCTTGTGCATACCGGACAAGCCTTCTGTATGCCATTCCGATATCCTGCCATCTCCCTTTATGGTAGGCTGTTACATAGTCACCTTCCGGGCGCACTTCGTATGCCACCTTCTTCGGCTTTGCCGAGAGCAGCTGGTACAGCGTCCGGTAGCTGTCATACGTTCCTTCCATGATATCGGCCAGATTCTGCCGGAAGCTGATGCCGTACGGGCTTCTGATTCCATGCTCCTCGCAATAGTCGAGGAAATTCCCAATCTCTATGCTCCATCCCATCTCATCGCTGCTTTCGATTCCGGACAGTACCATGTACCTCTTCTCTTCATGCCGCACGCGGATTTCCTCCGGCGGCGCAGAGATTCCGCTTTGGATGCAGTCTGCCTTCTCCTTCATCCAGCGCTGTATCTGGCGGAGCTTCTGCATCCGTTCTTCGATGATAAGATTCTCCCGCTCGAACAGCTTCAGAAGGCTCTCCGGGGTCCTGCCATCCACATATGCCTTGATCTCTTGCAGGGGCATGTTCAGCTCTTTCAGCGAAGATATGATCTCAAATATATCGAGCTGGGAAAATGTGTAGTACCTGTAACCGTTGTCGAGCTTCACCTCCGGGCAGAGCAGCCCGATGGCGTCGTAGTGGAACAGCGTGTGCTTCGTCACTCCAGTCAGCCGTGCAAACTCTCCGGTCGTCAGATACCTTTCTTTCTTTATTATTGCCATATTTGTAATCTCCTCTTGACTATCGGGTTACCCTATACCTTATCATAGCAATTGTCGGGTAAAAACACAACTTAGATTATTTAATGCAGCACATTAATCAGGAAGGAGGATTCATATGTCGAATTCAATTGCAAAAGATTTCAAGTTTTTCTCACTGCTCCGCTTTGCGGCCCCCACTATCGTTATGATGGTGTTCATGTCCTTATATACGATTGTAGACGGTATCTTCATCTCCAGGCTGCTCGGAACGAACGCCCTGTCCTCCGCCAACATTGTATATCCGGTTCTGAACCTCGTCATAGCAGTCGGTGTCATGCTTGCTTCGGGGGGAAGTGCCATCATAGCCAGAAAGTTCGGTGAAAATAAAGCGGAAGAAGCCCGCGAAGACTTTACGCTGCTCATTATCGTCGGAGTTGCGGCAGGATTCATAATCATGGCCGCCGGCAACCTGTTCATAGAGCCGATTGCAAGAATGCTTGGCGCGACAGATGTGCTGCTTGCGGACGCGGTCAGCTACCTCAGCGTGTCATTGTTCCTCGCGCCGGCCTGTATCCTGCAGCTGCTCTTCCAGACGTTCTTCGTGACCGCAGGAAAGCCGAATCTGGGGCTTCTGCTCACTATCGGCGGCGGACTGGCCAACATGGTCCTGGACTATGTCTTCATGGGGCCGCTTCAGATGGGCATCGGCGGCGCCGCCCTGGCCACCGGTATCGGCCAGCTTGTACCTGCAGCAACGGGATTTATTTACTTTTTCTTTGTAAAGGGTTCCCTGCACATTACCAAGCCAAGGTTCCGGGGCTCTGTCATCATCGAAAGCTGCCTGAACGGCTCTTCGGAGATGGTGACAAATATATCCGCCGCTGTCGTAACGTATCTGTTCAATATCATGATGCTCAAGTTCCTCGGCGAACCAGGCGTGGCAGCAATCACGATCGTGCTGTACGGGCAGTTCCTGTTCAATGCGATGTATATGGGCTTCTCCATGGGCGTCGCCCCTGTCATCAGCTACAATTACGGCAGCGGCAATGAAAAGCTGCTGAAGCGGATATACAGAATATGTATCTCGTTCATCTGCATATCCGCCGTTATCATAACACTGTTCGCCCTGCTGTCTTCTCCGTATATCGTGGAAATCTTTACGCCTGCGGGAACGAAGACATACGAGATTGCACGAAGCGGATTCTTCCTCTTCTCGTTCAACTATATCTTTGCCGGTATCAATATCTTCGCATCCGCGATGTTTACCGCATACTCCAACGGGAAGATATCGGCAGCCATCTCTTTTGTCCGCACCTTCGTATTCATCGTGGCGAACATACTGCTGCTGCCGTACCTTATCGGCGTAAACGGCATCTGGCTGTCCGTACCCGCCGCCGAGTGCATGACCGTCTTCCTGTCCGTATATTTCTTCTACAAGAAACGGAAAGACTACCTCTATATCTGACATAAGCTACTGTATATCATTCTCGTCAAACCGGTCTCCACATTCGGGGCAGAATTTCGGCGGATTCTTCGGATCCGCCGGTTCCCATCCGCATTTGTCACAGCGGTAAAGGGGGGCTCCTGCCGGCTTCTTTGCACCACATTCCGGACAGAACTTCCCTTTGTTATCTCCGTGTCCACACGCGCATGTCCAGCCGTTCGCAGCTGGCGTGCTTTCCTGTACGGGCGCGCCCTGGACATTCTGCGGAGCCGGGGCATTCTGCTGTCCCATCTGGTACAGTCCCTGGGTATTCATGCCGCCCATATTCTGGGCCATGCCCATTCCCATGAACGCCATGGCGGGGCCTGCGTTTTCGTTCCTTGCCGCCGCCTGCATCGCTGCAGCCTGGGCGTTCGCAAGCTGGGCCGCGGCCATTGTCGGGTCCTTGAATGCCGCATTCCTCTGGAGCTCCTTGATCATGGCCTCATCTTCCTCAGATGCCTTCAGGCTTGTGACACCAAAGGAAGCAACCTCTATTCCGCGCAGGTTCCTCCATTTTGCAGATAGGATATTATTGAGCGCATCCGCTATCTCCATCGTGTGCCCCGGAATCGCGCTGTAGCGGATCCCCTGTGCAGATATCTGGGCAAAGGCCGGCTGCAGGGCGGTCAGCAGCTCGCTTTTCAGCTGGCTGTCCAGTTCATCTCTTGAATATTCGCCATCTACGTTCCCACACACATTTTTATAAAACAGCATCGGATTAACTATCCGGTAGGAGTATTCCCCGCAGCAGCGGAGGGCAATATCCATATCCAGCCCCACATTGCTGTCGACGACGCGGAACGGTACCGGATTGGCCGTACCATACTTGTTGCCCATCACCTCTTTTGTGTTGAAGAAGTATACCCTCTGGTCTTTTCCTGTATCTCCACCGAATGTAAAACGCTTCTTCAGCGTCTCCCATGACTGTCCCAGGCCCTCTCCAAATCCGCCGTAGAATATCGTTGGCTCGGTAGAGCTGTCCCAGATGAATTCACCTGGCTCCGCGGAAAATTCTACTACCTTGCCCTGTTCTACAATCATCATGCACTGGCCGTCATTGACTGCAATGATCGATCCGTTCGTGATGACGTTCTCACTTCCTTTCTTGTTGCTGCTGCGTCTGGAACTGCGCTTTACCCCTTTGGCCGCGAGCACTTCCGCCTCCAGAGAATCACAGTAGAAATACTCCCTCCACTGGTCGGCCAGTACCCCGCCCAATGCTCCGATTCCTGCTTTTATCAATCCCATATCTTCTTATCCTCCTGTCTTAAAACTTTCCTTTCTTCCCTCCGTGCCGCTCGCCGCTTCTGCTCACATGAGTGGTGGACCTGCCATAAGGAGTGTCCCGTTCCGGCTCTTCTCTGCGGGGAGGGTCCTTCTTAATCTCTTTTTCGATGGTTCTGGAATAAAGAAATATATCCTGCTTCTTGGTCAGCTCATAGCTGTCCTGATTCTTATACTTGTCCGCCTGATCCTGCCGGCGCACATTTTTCATCCCGCACATCTGGAACGCGATATAGATGCCGGTTATGACAGCTCCTACGCCTACGGACAGCTTCGTCATATTAAGCCACGGATTCACTTCTTTATCAGGCTCCATATTCTCCTGTTCTGCCGCCTCCGTATCGGATACCGCAGCACCTGCTGCTTCCGCATCTTTGCCTTCCGTACCGGCCTGTCCTGTATCTGTTCCGTCCGCGCTGCCATCTATGGCCGCGGGCGCTTCTGGAGGTGACGTGCCTTCCTGCGTCCCCGCATCTTTCCTTGACGCATTGTCCTCCAGATAATACTCCACGTCATGCAGATATGTGTCAAAGGCATCGTAATATGCAGCTTTGCGGAGGTATGCCAGCATATGGCTGCTGATTTCGTCCAGCCGGTAATCTGTGAATACATCAATAGCCGCTCCGTGGGTGGTGAGTGACCAGTCCCGGTCGTCCATGCTCACGAGCAGCAGGATTCCATCTTTCCCTTCCCCGCTGCCATACCCTTCCGTATCAAAGATGTCATCTGCCGCCCTCTGGGCATCCGCCCCATAGATGGTCTTTCTTGTGACAACTGCCACATCCATCCCGTATTGTCCGGCAATCTTCTCCGCTTTTGCCTCCAGTTCGTCTAATTCCGTATATGTAAGCAGCTTTGCATCATCCGTAATATGTTTTGGATTTGCTTTCGGTTCCTGTGCCATGACGGTCAATGTTCCAAAACCCAATGTAAGTACGAGCATCACTGCCAGCCAAAATCGTTTCATACTTGCTCCTCCTCTTTATCCCTAATCCCAAGTTAAGACAATATAAGCCGGACAATATTCAGAATTGCAAACATAACCGCCGCGCTTCCTGCAAATACAGACGCGGAACGCTTAATGAGCAGTCCCGATGATACCGGGAAGTTTCCGGCAATCTTGCCTGTCTGTCCGTTCACCATATACACGTAGCGCTTTCCGCGGTAGTGGATATCCATAACCCATACCGGCAGCAGCGCATACTTCACTTTCCCGTTCCGGCAGATGACACGGGACTCTTTTGGGACTACAGTGGCATACCGGCCATCGTCGGCAGTCTTTCTGAAGCTGTCCTCGAAGCTCCTTTTGATACGTTCATTCGCCCTCGGCTCACACTCTTCCTCGCTCATATCATACTTCTCAGCATCGTAGCCGGAAAGGTATGTCTCTTCAAAAGCTGCCGCCTCTTCCATATTATAGGGTTCGATAGATTCCATATATGTATCATCCATTGTCAGGGATCCGTCCACCGGCACATGGTCGAAGGAGAGTTTCCCTTCTCTCAGTATCATATAATAGTCGGTCTGGATGTATTCCTTGTTCCCGCTCTTCCACTTCCTGACCTTCGTCCCCTCATAATTGGCATATCCTTCTGCCACACAGCTGAACAGCCAGTACGGCACATAGACGCCCCTCATCCCGCTAATTTTCTGCTCATCGGTAAAATCCCTCGGCAGAAAGCCTTTTCCTTTACAGAATTTCTTATAGATATCCTGAGCCTCTTTTTTGCCCACTTTGAATGGGATGACAAGATCTGGCTTAAATTTTCCCGATACCTGTTCCGGCAGAATGGCAGAACTGCCGCAGTACGGGCATTCTGTCGCAATCGTCGTATCTCCGGCCTCTATCACCCCTCCGCAGGAAGGACATATGTATACGGTATCCCCATCTTTCTCTGCTGTTCTCCATTCCCCCGTCTCATGTTTCCATTCGTAGCTGTCCTTTTTCCCGGTATGTTCCAGGGCTTTTTCATATTCACTAAATACGCTCCGTTCGTAATCATTGTCACAAAACGGACAGTGCAGCTTCTGAATCTCACTGTGGAACACAAGATTTCCACCGCAGCACGGACATTTATATTCTTTTACACTCATCTTCCCTCTCCTTCTCACAGCGTTATACACTTTCTCTTACTGCCTATTTTAACAGATTTGAGCTGTATATGGAAGCCAAAAAAATAACTGGTAATTATTGTAAATTACCAGTTATGCCTATTCATTTCTCAGTCTCGTGACGCCTTCGAGAAGTATTTTCACATCATCCAGTATATAGTCAAAAGCTCCCGCCTGAAAGAGATTGATGACAATCATCCCTATCGGCACCGCGAAGATCATGCCGAGCACGCTTCCCACTTTATAGCCTACGTAGAGCAGCACGAGCGTTACAAGTGGATTCAGGCCCATGCTGTCGCCGACCAGCTTCGGCTGGATGAGCTGGCGGACGAGCTGCGTCACCGCATAGAGCACCATCAGCGCGATAGCAAGCTTATAGTTGCCTACCATGAACTTATACAGCGCCCATGGTATCAGCGCGGTCCCTGTCCCGAAAAAGGGCAGGAAATCCAGAAATGCAATGAGCAGCGCAAGGAGAATCTGGAAATGCACTCCCATGAGCACGAATCCTATGAGGAGAAGCCCAAATACGACGACCATTATCTTCATCTGGGCCTTGAAATATCCGCCCACCGCATACTTCAGGTTATCGATCACCATGCTCATCCGGCGTACAACCGGATCCGGTGCTATTTTCTTGGACCATGCGATGACAGCATCCCTGTCTGCGATGAAAAAGTAGGCGGATATGACCGTGACGATAGTGGCAATGAGTACGGACGGTATCTTCTTTGCAAAATTGCCTGCCGCCGCGACGGTCGGCTCGCTGAATCTTCCGATCAGATTCCCCATCGTGCTGTCCAGGTTGCTGACCATGGCGTACCAGCCGTTCTGTATGCCTTTTGGCAGTACGGTGAAGACGCCCTCCAGCGTCTTGCCGATATCACTGAGGCCGCTTTCCAGCTGCTGATACAAGTCCGGCATGTTCTGGATCAATGCCACAATCTCCCGCCAGAGCCTGCTTCCCGCAAAATATATGAGAAATACGAGGCCGGCAAGGACGCCTATGATAATGATGGCGGAGCCGAGCTTTTTCACAATCTTCAGCCGCCGCTCCAGCCAGTTGACAACCGGACTTGCAATATATGCGATAAACCAGCCTATGACAAAGGGCATGAAGAACACGAGCAGCCTGGCGCCGAGGAACACGAACAGCGCTGTTCCAAACAGGCTGAATGCAAGGCTTACTATCACCTTCCAGTAAGGCCTTTCGTCATGGAGCTGTTCCTTAAAATCTGTCTTCATCTGTTATTCCACCTCTTGCCCGCCGATATATTCTGTCTCGACCAGTTCCCATATCTCATCTCTTCCCTGCTTCGTCATGGAAGAGAAGGGGATGACTTTCGTACCCGGAATAAGCTTAAGCCCCGTCCTCAGCATCTTGATATGCTTCTCTATCTGGCTGCGCTTGATCTTATCCAGTTTCGTGGCGATGATAATCGGCTCATACCCCTGTCCTACGATCCAGTCGTACATCATTTTGTCATTAGCGGACGGCTCATGGCGGATATCGATGAGCAGGAACACTGCCTTCAGCTGCCTGGAGCTGTGGAGGTAGCGCTCGACTAGCTGCCCCCACTTAATCTTCTCCTTCTCGGACACTTTCGCATATCCATAGCCGGGAAGATCGACCAGATACAGCTCGTCATTGATGTTATAGTAATTGATCGTCTGTGTCTTGCCCGGCGTAGCCGATATCCTTGCGTAAGACTTCCGGTTCATCAGCGCATTGATGAGCGAAGATTTCCCCACGTTCGACTTCCCTGAAAAAGCGATCTCAGGATGCGCATTATCCGGCAGTACACTCGTAATCCCACATACAGTCTCTAAATTTACATTTTTGATAATCATATCTATTCCTCTTTACTGTCATCGGCTGCTACACCAACGCTATTTTCAACACTTCATTCATATGGGATACCGGCAGTATCTCAAGGCCTTTCGTAATCTCTGAGGAGATGTCTTCCAGATCCACCTGGTTCTCCTGCGGGATGATTACCGTCCGGATGCCGGCGTTCTTGGCTGCCAGCAGCTTTTCCTTCAGACCGCCGATGGGAAGCACGCGGCCCCGGAGCGTAATCTCTCCCGTCATGGCGGCGTCTGCTCTTACCTTGCGCGCCGTCACAGCAGATATCATCGCAGTCGCCATGGTAATACCGGCGGACGGTCCGTCTTTTGGGACTGCTCCTTCCGGTATGTGGATATGTATGTCATGCTCTTTAAAGAAAGACTCTTCTATGTCGTATTCCCCGCTGACGGAACGGATATAGCTGATGCCGGTCCTTGCGGACTCTTTCATCACATCACCGAGCTGCCCGGTTAGCAGTACCTCGCCCTCTCCCGGCATGATATTCACCTCTATCTGGAGCGTGTCGCCTCCGACGCTCGTCCACGCGAGGCCCCGCACGATACCGACTTCATCTGACGCATTCGCCATCTGGTATGTGTACAGTTCTTTTCCAAGATAAAGATGAAGGTTCCTCTCTGTGACATGGACTGCGTTCTTCTTCGTCTCCAGGATTTCTCTGGCCGCTTTCCGGCATATCTCGCCGAGCTTACGCTCCAGCTGCCGTACGCCTGCCTCTTTCGTATAATTTCTCGCCATCTTCCAGATTGCCCTCTTGCTTACGGTGAGCTGCTCTGGTTTTAATCCATGCCGTTTCAGCTGCTTTGGCAGAAGATGCTCCATAGCGATATGCATTTTCTCATTCTCCGTGTAGCTGCTCACTTCGATGACTTCCATACGGTCCAGAAGCGGTCTCGGTATCGTCTGAAGCGTATTCGCAGTCGTCACGAACAGCACTTCTGACAAGTCCACCGGCACTTCGATATAATGGTCCCGGAACTTCGCGTTCTGCTCGCTGTCCAGCACTTCCAGCAGGGCGGAGAACGTATCTCCCTTGTAATCATTGCTCACTTTGTCTATCTCGTCCAGCAGCATGAGCGGATTCTTGACACCCGCGGACTTTAGCCCGGTAGCGATCCTTCCCGGCATGGCGCCCACGTACGTCCTCCTGTGCCCCCGTATCTCAGCCTCGTCGCGCACCCCGCCGAGGGAGATTCTCACGTACGGTTTCTTCAACGCCCTGGCAAGCGATTTTGCTATGGACGTCTTGCCGGTGCCCGGGGGGCCTACAAGGCATAGTATCGGCGTGTCGCCCTTTTTCGTCAGCGCACGCACGGCGAGGAATTCCAGCACTCTTTCCTTTACCTTCTCCAGACCGTAGTGGTCCTCATCCAGCACTTCCTTCGCATACGCGATGTCCTTGTGATCCCTGCATACCTTATCCCACGGCATCTCGAGAAGCGTCTCGATATATGTGCGGACGACGCCTGTCTCAGCAGGGTTGCCCATCGTATTCTTGAACCGCTTGATTTCCTTGTTCAGCTTTTCCTTCACTTCACCGGGTGCCTTCAGCTTATCTGCCGCCTCCTGGAACTCGTCCGCGTCAGACATCGTATTGTCGTCGCCTAGCTCCTCGCGGATGAGCTTCATCTCCTCCCGCAGTATATACTCCCTCTGGTTTTTATCCACCCGCTCTTTTACCTTCGCCTGAATCTCTTCTTTGATATTGAAGATCTGAATCTCGCTGACGAGCCTGCTAACGACTTTGTCATAGCGTTTCAGCACATCCGGCTCTTCCAGCAGTTCCTGGGCATGTTCCCACGAAAGCGGCATATTCGCGGCGACTTCATCTACGAGCATACGTAAGTCTTTGATTCCCTCCATCTGAAGCGCCAGGTCCTTGGAGAGCTTCGGGTTGCGCGGAAGATACTCCCGGAACAAATCCTTAAGCCCCCGCTGCATCGCCTCCATATTGAGCGGATTCTCCTCTGCTCCTACCGCTTCTGCCGAGTTGTCGATATCTTCCACTGCAACAACATTTGCACGCAGATACGGTTCATCATATTCCATACAGTCCATCCTGGCACGCGTTTCCCCCGTCACCAGAATCCTGCTTATCTTCTTCGGTAATTTTACAATCTGTTTGATTGATGCGATGCAGCCCACAGTGCAGATATCATCCATACCCGGATTCTCTTTTTCAATATCTTTCTGAGCTGTCAGAAAAATCTTCTGATTTTCCTGCATCGCTTGTTCAATTGCTTCAATTGACTTCTCCCTGCTGACGTCGAAATGAGTAACCATTCCGGGCAATACGACCATACCGCGCAGGGCAACCATCGGTAAACTATTCACTTCATTTGTCATACAATTTCTCCTATTTTGAAAGGGGTCAGACCCCTATGGTACATAGGGGTCTGACCCCTTTGATAATTTAAAACAAGCGGGCACAAAACTGATTCTGCACCCGCCTTTTTATTAAGCACTTTCCGATCTGACGGCAGTGTGTTCACACTCCGGCTCTCCGGTTCCTTTTACAACTTCTTTTGTGATTCGGCATGTCTTCAATGTCTCGTCTGACGGAGCGCGGTACATGATATCCATCATGACATTCTCCATAATCGCACGCAGCCCTCTGGCGCCTGTCTTGCGCTTCAGCGATGTCTCTGCTATCTCTTCCAGCGCCTCTTCGTCGAAGATAAGATCCACGCCGTCCAGCTCGAGCAGCTTCTGGTACTGCTTGGCTATCGCGCTTCTCGGCTCTGTGAGGATGCGCATGAGCGCCTCCTTGTCAAGCATCTGGAGTGCGACCGTCACCGGCACACGTCCTACAAGCTCGGGAATGATTCCATATTTCACAAGATCCTGCGGCAGTACCTGGTTCAGCAGACGGTCCACATCATTTTCATGCTTCTCCGTTATATCTGCATTAAATCCTATCGCTTTCTTGTCTATCCTGTTCTCGACTATCTTTTCAATCCCTTCAAACGCGCCTCCGCATATGAATAGGATGTTCGTCGTGTCAATCTGTATCAGCTCCTGATGGGGATGCTTCCTTCCCCCCTGAGGCGGCACATTGGCAACCGTTCCTTCGATAATCTTGAGCAGCGCCTGCTGTACGCCTTCACCGGATACATCTCTTGTGATGGAAGGGTTCTCGGACTTTCTCGTAATCTTATCAATCTCGTCGATATAGATGATACCGTATTCTGCCCGCTCGACGTCTCCGTCGGCAGCCTGGATAATCTTCAGAAGAATGTTCTCCACATCTTCTCCCACATAGCCCGCTTCTGTGAGCGCAGTCGCATCAGCGATGGCGAACGGCACATTCAATATCTTGGCAAGCGTCTGGGCAAGCAGCGTCTTGCCGCACCCCGTCGGCCCCAGCATGAGGATATTGCTCTTATTAAGCTCCACCCCAAGGTCTTTCTGCGCCATAATCCTCTTATAGTGGTTGTAGACGGCTACTGACAATACCTTTTTCGCCTCATCCTGACCGATGACATACTCATCGAGGAACTCCTTGATCTCTTCCGGTTTCAGAAGATTGATATCGGCAAATGGATTCCAGTGCCTCCTGTCATCATATTCAAATTCTTCTTCAATAATCTCTGAACATACATCGATACACTCATCACAGATATAAGCTCCGTTCGGACCTGCAATCAGCTTGCGGACCTGTGACTGTGTCTTATTGCAAAACGAGCATCTTACCTGATCGTCGTTCTTTCCTGCCATGCTTTCACCTCTCTGGGACATTCCGCGCTATTCCTTAACGGTTCTTGATGACTTCATCAATGAGCCCGTAGGCCTTCGCTTCCTCCGCAGACATGAAGTTATCACGCTCTGTATCGATGCGGATAACATCCAGCGGCTGTCCCGTATTCTCCGCCAGAATCTGGTTCAGTCTCTGACGGGTTTTTAAAATATGTTCCGCTGCAATCTGAATCTCAGTTGCCTGTCCCTGTGCACCGCCTGACGGCTGGTGAATCATAATCTCAGCGTTCGGCAGAGCCAGCCGCTTTCCTTTGGTCCCTCCTGCAAGGAGGAAGGAACCCATGCTTGCGGCCATGCCGATACAAATCGTCTCTATGTCAGACTTGATATACTGCATCGTGTCATAAATGGCCAGGCCTGCAGACACGGAACCCCCCGGGCTGTTGATATACAGATGGATATCCTTCTCCGGGTCTTCTGCTTCCAGGAATAATAACTGGGCCACAACCACACTTGCGGATACGTCCGTTACTTCTTCCCCTAAAAATATAATCCTGTCTTTTAATAATCTTGAATAGATGTCGTAGGAGCGTTCTCCGCGGCTGGTCTGTTCAATGACATAAGGTACTAAACTCATGTATTCGTCTCCTCCTGACTATGTGATATGACTATTTCTCTACAGCATTCTCCACGAGGAATGTCACTGCTTCCTGTACAGCCATATCTTCCTTCATCTGATTCTTTTCATTTTCGCCCATAAATTCTTTCAACTTATCGACTTCCATCTTATATGACTCGGCCATCTTGACAAGCTCTTCGTCAATCTTCTCATCGCTGATTTCGATGTTCTCAGCTTTGGCTATCGCTTCCAGAACGAGACGGGTCTCGATGCGTTTGATTGCCTGAGGTCTCAGTTCCTCCAGCATCTTCTCTGTGGTCATGCCTGTAAACTGGAAATACTGCTCCATAGATAATCCCTGTGACTGGATTCTCTGTGCAAAATCATCTGCCATCTGCCTTACCTGAGTCTCAATCATAGCCTTCGGGATTTCCATCTCGGCGTTCTTGACTGCCTGCTCGACTACCTGATCTTCCTTCTTCGTCTTGCCTTCTGCAGCTTTCTCATCTTTGATTTTTGCCTTGACGTCAGCTTTATATTCCTCTAATGTATCAAATTCGGACACTTCCGCCGCAAATTCATCGTCAATCTCCGGAAGTTCTTTTGCCTTGATCTCATGCACCGTACACTTGAATACAGCTTCTTTGCCCTTCAGGTCTTCCGCATGATAGTCCTCTGGGAATGTCACATTGACTTCTATCTCTTTGCCTGCCTCCGCACCTACAAGCTGCTCTTCAAATCCGGGGATGAAAGAGTTGGAGCCGATAGTCAGCGGGTAGTTCTCACCTTTGCCGCCTTCAAATGCAGTGCCGTCTACAAATCCTTCAAAGTCGAGGATAACCTCATCCCCATCCTGTACCGGACGGTCTTCCACTGCAACGGTCCTTGCATTCTTCTCCGCCTCTTCCTGAATCTTGGCATCTACTTCCTTCTGGGTAACACGTGTGGAAATCTTGTCTACTTCCAGCCCCTTATACTCTCCAAGCTTAACTTCCGGCTTCGTAGCCACATCTGCCGTAAAGATAAAAGGCTTGCCCTTCTCAATCTGGACGACATTGATGTCCGGCTGGGACACGATGTTCAGCTCACATTCTTCATATGCATCGGAATATGCTTTTGGAATCAGCTCGTTCGCCGCGTCATCGTAAAATATCTCTGCACCGTACATCTTCTCAATCATCTGACGCGGAACTTTCCCCTTGCGGAATCCTGGCATATTAATCTTGTTCTTCTGCTTCATATATGCACTTTGAAGCGCTTTCTCTAAATCATCGGCAGGAACTTCGATGGTAAGTTTTGCCATGTTTTTTTCTAACTTTTCTACCTGTAGACTCATTTTTACTATTTCCTCCTGTTTCTGTCCCGCCTTTCAACCGCCGGAAAGATGGGCATGCTACATTACATTCACTAAAGAAGTATAACACAAACCTCCCTAAATATCTAGCCTTGAATTTCATCTAGCCTAAGTATTTTTATGACAAGGTTGTCCATATCATCTCCGTCAATGGAATACTCATTTCTCTTATCTGCTTTTACCTTTACTATGACAGTTTTGGCGTCCTGGAATTCCATCTCAGAAGACGCTACATCCAGCAGTTCATAAGCGTGGTTGATGATGTCGCTCAGTATCTGCTGCTGAACCTCTTCATCCGTTCCCTTGTACACCCCGTCCTTCACATCCTGGGCAATCTTTAATGAATCCTCGGTCAGAAGCTGCTGGAATCGGATAAATACATCTGACGGCCGGATTTCCACCGGAACTTCATACTCCTTCTTGCCAGTCTTGTCCGCCTCTCCTACGCTGTAGCGCATCACCGAAAATATCTTCGACACGAGCTCCGCGAACTGGCTTGTCTTCAAATCGCCCATGTCAATCTCGTTCGTGATGTTGTTGGCGACAAACGTATCTATAAATTCCTTGTACTGCGCTTTCAAAGACTCCGCCGTAGAGCCGTCTATCATCTCCAGGGCCTTCTCCGTCTGTCCCTGGAAATTCAGGTCCAGCACGCCCTTCACATATCCGGACGCATCAAAGTCACGCCCGCACCCGGTACTGCCGGCTGCCAGCATGATACAGAGCAAGGCGAGCAGCAGCGGTTTCAGACTTTTCTTCATATTATAATCCTCTGCAATCTTATTCATAGACAATAGACTCTGCAATCTCTTTGGCCTTCTCTTTGCCCATCAGCTGTTCGATAATCTTAAGTGCGAAATCTATGGCTGTTCCTGCCCCGCGTCCGGTAATGATATTGCCGTCCACCGTAACAGGAGCCCCTGTAAGGACTGCTCCCTGAATCTTCGTCTCCATCGTCGGGTAGCACGTCGCCCGCTTGCCTTTGAGCAGTCCGAGGTTGCCTAGTATGGTCGGCGCGGCGCAGATGGCGGCCACGGTCTTGCCCTCCTCGATAAAGTCCTTTACGACCCGGCGCACTCCATTGTGCTCCTCCAGGTTCCGGGTTCCCGGCATTCCGCCCGGAAGCACGATCATGTCAAACTCCACAAAGTTCACCTCGTCAAACAAATCTTCCGTCTGGACATTGATTCCGTGCGCCCCGTGTACGATATATTCATCCGTAACAGATACCGTGTCCACATATATCTTTGCCCGCCTGAGCAGATCTACGACTGTAAGTGCCTCAATCTCTTCAAACCCGTCTGCCAATATAACGCTTACTCTCTTCATCAAATTCCTCCTTACTGATTTTGAAAACCCCTGCACGGCCTTTTAAAGCCATTATGAATAAATATTAACAAACAACGTGTAAAAAAGCAAATACGTTTACATTTTCCTGAAACTATATTATCATAACTATTAAAATGAAGGTGGTGCAATATATGGAAATAGAACGTAAATTCTTAGTAGATGAACTCCCCGGCGACCTGACCGGATTCCCATGCCGTATCATCGAACAGGGCTATCTGAATACAGACCCTGTCGTACGTATCCGGCGTGACAACGACAAGTTCGAGCTGACATACAAATCAAAGGGCCTGATGGTCCGGGAGGAATATAACCTTCCCCTCACAAAAGACGCATATGAACATCTTCTTGAGAAGATTGACGGGCGTCTCATACAGAAAAGGCGTTATATGATACCGTATGCAGATTCTCTCACGATTGAACTGGATATTTTTGAAGGTAGCCTTGCTCCGCTCATGCTCGCAGAAGTAGAATTCCCAGATGAGGAAGCCGCCGCATCTTTTGCCCCTCCGAAATGGTTTGGGGACGATGTCACCTTTTCCGGCAGATACCATAACAGCACACTGAGCAAGCTGTAGTTTCTGCAACTTACCGTTGCTTTTCGTTCTACAGCAACATTTCGATGCATAGATATCTATTTATTGGACAAATTGCTATACTATCAAGTAAAGTTACTTGGGAGGTTAGCTGTCATGCCAAACATTCAACTGGCCAATAATTTACGGTATCTGAGGAAACAAAAGAATCTGACTCAGAAGGATCTGAGCGAGATGCTGAACATATCCAGACAGGCGTACTCGAACTATGAGACGAGCAAGCGTACCCCTGACCTGGATTCTCTTCTGTATCTGGCTGGATTTTATAATGTCAATCTGGACGGCCTCGTACTCGGCTGCCTTCCTTCTCCTGACCTGGCTGCAGCTGCCGGTTCGATTGCCGAACAGAAGATTCCTTATACGCTCTCTATAGATAAAAATACCGGTAATTCTATTTATCTCACTGAGGAAGAATTGGATATCATCACGAAGCTCCGCACACTTTCCAGAGAACACAAACAGATAATTACCGGTTTTATTAATGACAACGTTAAATCCGGTGCCTAATCATTCACCGCAAATCCGTCATGCACTGCTACCATGGCCTGATCGATATCTTTCTCGTCTACAAGCACCGTAATCCTTATCTCAGATGTTGAAATCATATTGATATTGATTCTGGAGTTGTAGAGCGATTCGAACATCTTTGCCGCAACCCCCGGATTGCTCATCATTCCCGCACCTACGATTGACAGCTTTGCGACTTCTTCTTCCCATGTAATCTGCTGTATCGTAAGCCTGTCTTTGTTCTCTTCCAGCACTTTAATCGCATTTTCCAGATCGTTGTCCGCGACTGTAAATGAAATGTCTTTCGTCCCCTCACGTCCTACAGACTGAAGTATGATATCTACGTTGATATTGTTCTTCGCCAGCGTATCAAAGATATTGAATGCGATACCCGGCTTATCCTGCACCCCGATTACGGAGATTCTTGCTGTATTCTTATCGGCAGCTACGCCTGTCACTAACATTTTTTCCATATGTGAAGCCTCCTTGACTACAGTTCCCTCTGAACGGTTCAGACTGGACCTTACTACTAATTCTACATTATACTTCTTTGCCATTTCCACGGACCTGTTGTGAAGCACCTTTGCCCCGAGGCTGGCCAGCTCAAGCATCTCGTCGTACGTCACGACGTCCAGCTTTCTGGCGTTTTTGACAATCCTAGGATCGGCAGTGTACACACCGTCCACATCGGTATATATCTCGCACTTATCCGCATGAAGGACAGCGGCCAGCGCCACTGCGGTCGTATCCGAACCTCCTCTTCCAAGCGTCGTGATATCATCATACTTGTTCACTCCCTGGAAACCGGTCACAATCACTATCTTTCTCGAATCCAGCTCATGGAGAATACGCTCCGTATCTACACGTTTGAAACGGGCATTGCCATATCTCGACGTAGAGTGCATCATCACCTGGAAAGCGTTGAGCGATACCGCCGGGACATCCAGCGCCTGCATCGCCATCGCCATCAGCGACACCGACACCTGCTCGCCTGTCGTGAGCAGCATATCCATCTCCCTTTGCTTGGCATTTGGATTGATGCTTTCTGCCATCTCAATCAGATTGTCTGTCGTGTCTCCCATGGCCGAGAGTACGACGACGACATCGTTCCCTGCTTTGTAATCTTCGATACAGCGCTGTGCCACATTAAATATTCTTTCTTTGTTGGCAACTGAACTGCCGCCGAATTTCTTAACAACTAACATATATTCCTCCCGCATTCCTCTTCTATGACTGTGCTCCGTCGAGCAGATGCCCAATCAATCTGTAACCGTCCGGCCAGTATATCCCTGTCCCGGAAGCCGTCTTCTCGTCAAATGCATCCGTACCTTCCGCAGGCGCGGTGCTGTCGTACAGAAGATATGGGACCGGATCCCCCGTGTGGGTGCGGACCTCTATCGGGGTAGGGTGGTCCGGAAGCACAAGGATCCGGTAATCCGCACCGGCGCGTTCCATGCCTTCTGCAATCTTCCCGGCAACGAGTCCGTCCACCCTCTCTATCGCTGTAATCTTATCTTCTACGATGCCCTGGTGCCCCATCTCGTCCGGAGCCTCTACATGGATATAGGCGAAATCATAGCCGCCGTTCGTCAGCGCGTCTACCGCTGCCATGGCCTTTCCGGCATAATTCGTATTCAGCCCGCCGTCCGCTCCTTCTACCTCTATACAGTCCATCCCCGCTCCGACCGCGATTCCCTTAAGCAGGTCAACCGCAGATATCATGACGCCTCTGCATCCCGTCATCTCTTCAAAGGACTTGAGGGCCGGACGTTTCCCTGCCCCCCAGAACCATGCGGAGTTGGCAGGATGTAGCCCCTTCGATCTGCGCTCCACGTTGATCGGGTGGTTTTCCAGTATATCATAGCTCTTAGCCATCATCTCCCGAAGGACCGCATCGTCCGGCAGATATGCGCCAATCCTCTTCGTCAGGATATCGTGGGGAGGCGTCAGTTCCACAGCTTCCCCCTGTTTCCAAATGAGCAGATGGCGGTAGCTCGTACCTGTGTAAAAACGGTACCCTTCCCTCTCCAGCCCGTCTCTCAGCGCCTCCAGCAGCACCGCTGCATCTTGCGTACTGATCTCACCGGAGCTGTGGTCGATAATGGTCCGTTCCTCATATGTGCAGTCCTCCTCGGACAGCGTCACGATATTGCACCGGAAAGACACGTCTGTATCTTCCATATCCACGCCGATGCTGAGCGCCTCCAGCGGAGACCGTCCTGTATAATATATCTTCGGATCATATCCCATCACGGCAAGATTGGCTGTGTCGCTACCCGGAGCCATACCTTCCGGCACCATGGATACCATCCCTACTTCCGCCTTCCGTGCAAGCCGGTCCATGACCGGCGTACGAGCGGCGGCAAGCGTCGTCTTTCCTTCCAGCTCTTTCAGCGGACGGCCTGCCATGCCGTCACTCAACACGATTATGTATTTCATGCTACCTCCCTGTCCGCCCTATTCTTGAATCCGTATCATATGCAGTATCTCATCTTTATATATCCTTGCCCTCGTATCATAATCCCCTTCCATCATGACAGGAGTGATGAACCCGAATTCATCGTCCAGCCCGTCTGCATGAATGATCTCTATATCACCGAAGGAGTCTTTGAGGTCAGCCAGCATCTCCTGTGCATCGCCCTTCATACGGATGAAGAAGCGCCGTTTGGCGTCCGCCTTGTCTTCCAGCTTAAGCTTATCCTGCTTCCACATCGTCATGATATTGCGGTTCAGATGCTTTGCAGCGTCCACCACATCAGCCACCACGGCGCTGGCAGTCGGAAGCTTGCCTGCACCGCTGCCGTAGAACATCGCATCGCCGAGCACGTTGCCGTGTACGAAGATGGCATTGAATACGCCGTTCACGTTATAGAGCGGATGACCAGGATAGAGCATGCACGGAGCCACGATCGCGTGCAGACGGTTGCCGCGCCGCTTGCTGGACGCCAGAAGCTTGATCGTCGTCCCCATCGCCTTGGCATACTTCATATCTTCCGCCGTAATCTCCGTGATGCCTTCACAGTAGATATCTTCAAAGTCGACCTGCTGCCCTGAGATGAGCGATGACAGGATCGCTATCTTCCTGCACGCGTCATATCCCTCCACGTCCGCCTCCGGGTTGCGCTCCGCGAACCCGTTCTCCTGTGCCTCCTTCAGCACTTCATCGTAGTCTGCCCCCTCATAGAACATCTTTGTCATCATATAGTTGGTCGTACCGTTCAGGATGCCGGTAATCTCCTCGATCTCATCCGCCGTCAGCGAAGAGTTCAGCGGGCGGATGATCGGAATGCCTCCTCCCACGCTCGCCTCGAACAGGAAGTTGATGCCCCGGTCCTTCGCGATGGACAGAAGCTCCGCGCCGTGCTTTGCGACAAGCGCCTTATTAGACGTGGCAACGCTCTTTCCCGCCTGAAGGCACCGCTTTACAAAGGTGTACGCGGGCTCGATCCCTCCCATGACCTCCACGACGATCTTGATGTCATCATCATTGACAATCGTCTCGAAATCATGGACAATCTTATCCTGCACCGGATCGCCCGGAAACTCCTTCAGATCCAGCACATACTTTATATTCAGCTCGTCGCCGATCCTCTGGCTGATGCGGGCGCCGTTCGTATTGACGACTTCCACGACACCGGAACCGACGGTTCCATATCCCATAACTGCTATATCTACCATATCTTCCTCCCTCTAGCTGTTTGCCGAATGCTTCAGGTATGCATTGATAAACATATCGATGCTACCGTCCAGCACTGCCGTAACATTACTGCATTCCTCGCTGGTGCGGTGGTCCTTCACCAGAGTGTATGGCTGCATGACATAAGAGCGTATCTGGTTGCCGAAGCCGATCTCTTTTACCTCTCCCCTTATGTCTGATACCTTTTCCGCCTGTTCCTGCTCCTTCAGAAGCTGCAGCTTGACTTTCAGCATCTGCATCGCCTTCTCCTTGTTGAAGTGCTGGGAACGTTCGTTCTGGCACTGGACGACGATGCCTGTCGGCAGATGGGTGATGCGGATGGCGGAGGACGTCTTGTTGACATGCTGTCCGCCTGCACCGCTCGCCCGGTACGTGTCTATCTTAAGCTCCTCGTCCGCAATCTCGATGTCGATCTCATCCTCGATGTCGGGGACCACATCACAAGAAGCAAAGGAAGTCTGCCGCTTGCCGGCCGCATTGAACGGAGAAATCCGCACGAGACGGTGCACCCCTTTCTCTGACTTCAGATATCCGTAGGCATTCTCGCCCCTGACCTCGAAGGTGACCGTCTTGATGCCTGTGATATCGCCGTCCAGATAGTCCAGCACTTCCACCGCGTAGCCTTTGCGCTCTGCAAAACGGCTGTACATGCGGTAGAGCATGCCCGCCCAGTCGCACGACTCCGTCCCTCCGGCGCCGGCATGGATCGTCACGATCGCGTTGCACGCGTCATACTCTCCCGATAGGAGCGTCCTGATCCGCAGCTCCTCGAACAGCTCTTCAAAATTTTGAATCTCCGTTTCCATCTCTTTTACTACAGAGGCGTCGTTTTCCTCGTAAGACATCTCGATGAGCAGATTGATATCCTCATATCCGTCATACAATGCATGGATCGTCTTCACAAGCTCCTGCAGGTCCTTGAGCTCCTTCATCACCTGCTGCGATTCTTCCGGTCTGTCCCAGAAGCCCGGCTCTTCTATCTTCCTCTCCAGCTCTTCAATCCGTTTCTCCTTGCCAGAGACGTCAAAGTGAATCCCTCATCTCGGCAAGAGGTTCTTCATAAGCATTCATGATACTCTTAAATGCATCTAATTCAACCACGTTGTCACCTCTTTCTATATATAATCTCTTATTTCTAATCTCTTTTCTAATCTCTTATTTCTAAATATTTATATTCCTATATCTTCTCTTACTTGCGCCCGCAGCACTGCTTATACTTCTTGCCGCTCCCGCACGGACACGGATCGTTCGGATACACCTTCTTCTCCGCGCGCCGCTTCGGACCGCGGACCGCACTCTCGTCCTTGTTCGTGCCGGTCACCTTGGCTACCTGTTCCCGCTCCACCTTCTGTTCGATCCTCACATGGAACAGGGTACGTATCGTATCTTCGGTAATGCTTTTTGTCATCGCTCCGAACATATCATATCCGAGCATCTTGTATTCCACCTTCGGATCCCTCTGCCCATATGCCTGCAGCCCGATTCCCTGGCGCAGCTGGTCCATATCGTCGATGTGGTCCATCCACTTGGCATCGATCACCTTCAGCAGAACGACACGCTCCACTTCACGCAGATGCTCCGGTTCCGGGAATTCCGTCTCTTTCAGCTCATAAGACTTCACCGCACGCTCTTTGAGCATATGCTTCAATTCCTTCTGGCTTATATCCTTGATATCCTCTTCCGTGACAGGCTCCATCGGAACTACATTGTGGATCGTCATGTTCAGTTCCTGAAGATTCCAGTCTTCAGGCTCGTCGTCCACAGAGATGATCATGTCCACCACGTTCTCCACATAATCGTTGATCATGTGGAAGATGGAGTCACGCATATTCTCTCCATCCAGCACGCGGCGTCTCTCTTCATATATAATCTCTCTCTGTTCATTCATGACCTGGTCATATTCGAGCAGATTCTTACGGATGCCGAAGTTGTTGCTCTCAATCTTCTGCTGCGCCTTCTCGATGGCGTTGGAGAGCATCTTGTGCTCTATCTGTTCTCCGTCTTCCACGCCAAGCGTCGTAAATACGTTCATCAGCCTCTCCGAACCGAACAGGCGCATCAGATCGTCCTCCAATGAGATGTAGAACCTGGACTCTCCCGGATCGCCCTGACGTCCGGAACGTCCGCGCAGCTGATTGTCGATACGCCTCGCCTCATGCCGCTCCGTACCGATAATCTTCAGGCCCCCGGCAGCCCTCGCCTCGTCGTCCAGCTTGATGTCCGTACCACGTCCTGCCATGTTGGTCGCTATCGTCACAGCGTCATGGATACCGGCCTGTGCGACGATCTCCGCCTCCTGCTCATGATACTTCGCATTCAGCACATTGTGCGGGATGCCCCGTTTTTTCAGCATGCTGCTCAGAAGCTCCGATGTCTCGATCGTAATCGTGCCGACGAGCACCGGCTGGTGCTTGGCGTGCGCCGCTTCTATCTCGTCGCACACGGCCCGGAACTTCTCCTTCTGCGTCTTGTACACGGCATCTTCCAGATCGATCCTCTGTACTTCCACATTCGTAGGAATCTCCACGACGTCCATGCCGTAGATATCCCGGAACTCTTTTTCTTCCGTGAGGGCGGTACCTGTCATACCGGATTTCTTGTCAAATTTGTTGAACAGGTTCTGGAACGTGATCGTCGCCAGCGTCTTGCTCTCTCTCTTGACCTTGACGTGCTCCTTCGCCTCGATGGCCTGATGAAGTCCGTCCGAATAGCGGCGCCCCGGCATGATACGGCCGGTAAATTCATCTACGATCAATACCTGATCTTCCTTCACCACATAGTCCTGGTCGCGGAACATCAGGTTATGCGCCCGCAGCGCCAGTATGATGTTGTGCTGGATTTCCAGATTCTCCGGATCCGCCAGGTTCTCGATATGGAAAAACTTCTCTACCTTCTTCACACCGTCTTCGGTGAGGTTGATATTCTTTTCTTTTTCATTGACGATAAAGTCTCCCGACTCCTCGATGTCCTCTCCCATGATTGCGTTCATCTTGGAGAACTCGCCGCTTGCCTCACCTCGTTCCAGCTGGCGTGCCAGGATATCACAGGCTTCATACAGCTTCGTGGATTTACCGCTCTGCCCGGATATGATGAGCGGAGTCCTCGCCTCGTCGATCAATACGGAGTCGACCTCATCGATGATGGCAAACTTAAGTCCTCTCTGCACAAGCTGTTCCTTGTAGATGACCATATTGTCTCTCAGATAATCAAATCCAAGTTCATTGTTCGTCACATAGGTGATGTCGCAGTTATATGCGTCCCGGCGCTCGTCATTATCCATACTGTTGAGCACGACGCCGACCTTCAGTCCGAGGAATTCGTGCACCTGTCCCATCCATTCGGCGTCACGCTTTGCCAGGTAATCGTTGACCGTGACGATGTGCACGCCATCACCGGTCAGAGCGTTCAGATATGCAGGCAGGGTCGACACGAGCGTCTTGCCTTCACCTGTCTTCATCTCTGCGATACGCCCCTGATGCAGTATAATGCCGCCGATGAGCTGCACCCTGTAGTGCTTCATCCCAAGCGTCCTGACCGCGGCTTCCCTGACAACGGCAAAAGCCTCCGGAAGGATGTCGTCAAGCGTCTTTCCTTCCTTCAGCCTCTCTTTGAATTCCCGTGTCTTATCTTTCAGCTCGCTGTCTGTGAGCTTCTGTATCTCAGGCTCCAGCGCCTCGATAGCGTCTGCTATCGGATAGATTCTCTTCAGCTCGTTCTCGCTGTGCGTTCCAAATATTTTCTGTATTAAACCCATACTGCGTGTTTACTCCTTGTCCGTAAATTTACTCTATCCCTCATTCTAGCACTATACAAACTCCAATTCAACCCGTTTATAAAGAGTTCACAAACTGTTAATTACTCGTCATCTGTATCGCTTCACCGTGTCATACGGCACAGTTCCGCCGAACAGATCCAGGGCGCTTCCTATTGTAAAGTCCACGCCGCCGCCTGACACCTCCCGGAAATGCTCCAGATCTTCAAGGCTTCCGATGCCCCCCGCATATGTCACCGGAATTCCCTTAAAGCTCCCGAGCATACGTACCAGCTCTTCTTCCATACCGGAAACACGCCCTTCCACATCCACTCCGTGCACAAGAAATTCATCGCAGTACCCGGCTATCTCATCCAGAACGCAGGGCGTCAGTTCCACATCCGTGAACTTCTGCCACCGGTCTGTCACGATAAAATATGCCCCGTCCTTCCTGCGGCAGCTCAGATCGATGACCAGATGTTCCCTGCCTGCGGCACGCTCCAGCTCCCGGAGCCGCTCCCACTGCACCGCGCCGTCCCGGAACACATAGGACGTTACGATGACATGGCTCGCCCCATGCGCGATATAATCCTCTGCGTTCTTCGCCGTAACGCCGCCCCCGATCTGCAGGCCGTCCGGATAAGCGGTCAGAGCCTCAAGCGCCTGTGCCCTGGTCGCCCCGTAGTGTTCCGACGATGCGGGGTTCAGGAGTATGACATGACCTCCCTTAAGGCCGTCTCTTTGATACAGGTCTGCATAATACGCCGCCCCGCATGCGGAGGAGAAGTTTTCCCTGGCGCAGTCCTGTTCGTCTGTCAGGCTCCCGCCGATAATCTGCTTCACTTTGCCGTTATGTATATCGATACATGGTCGAAAACGCATCTTCCCCTCCTAATACCGGTTGTCGAATATTCTCGTCGACTTCTTCTCGCTGCGTGGAAGGTCGCCGATTGCCACCGGTTTCACATTCGTAGTGATACCTATCTTTTCTTTGAATTCCTTCTGAATCACCTTTGCGGCTTCTTTGAGCTCCACGCCTCCATTCACTTCCACGAACAGCGTACACACATCTTTGCCGTTCAAGTGGTCGAGCATGAACTGATACTCGCTGGATGCCTCCTTGACGCCTTTGAGCATATCCTCGATCTGGCTCGGGAAGATATTCACGCCTTTCACCTTTACCATGTCATCCGTACGCCCAATCAGCGTGTCGATTCTCGGATATCTGGAACCGCACGGACAGTCTCCCGGTATGAACCTCGTCAGATCATGGGTTCTATAGCGGATGAGCGGCGCCCCCTGCTTGCGCAGCGTCGTGATGACGAGCTCTCCTATCTCCCCGTCCGGAACATTCTTCCCGGTCTTCGGGTCCACAATCTCAAAATATACATAATCATCCCAGTAATGCATGCCGCACTCACAGTCGCAGCTCATGGCGATGCCGGGACCGTACACTTCCGTAAGCCCGTATATGTCATAGAGCTGCACGCCGAGCTCATCGGCAATCCGCCTTCTCATCTTCGCGCCCCACCGTTCGGAACCGATGACGCCCTTCTTAAGGTATATCTTGTCTGTCATATCTCTTTTCGCGATCTCCTCCGCCAGAAGCAGCGCATAGGAGGAAGTGGCGCAGAGGACCGTAGACTTCATGTCGCGCATCATACGGAGCTGCTTATCCGTATTGCCGGGTCCCATCGGAATCGTCATTGCTCCGAGCCATTCTGCGCCGAGCTGGAAGCCGATCCCTGCCGTCCACAGCCCGTAACCGGGCGTGATATGTATGCGGTCCAGCGCCGTGATGCCCGCCATCTCGTAACATCTGGCGAACATCTTCGCCCAGTCGTCCACATCCTTCTGCGTATATGGGATAATTATGGGTGTTCCCGTCGTCCCCGAAGAAGAGTGGATTCTTACGATCTCCTCATCCGGCACTGCCTGAAGACCAAGGGGGTATGCCTCCCTAAGATCACCTTTCCACGTGAACGGAAGGGTTTCAAAGTCTTCCTGAGACTGTATCGACCCGATGTCGATCTCGTCCAGCTTATCTTTATAGAAGCAAGGCTTGGAGGTCAATAATTTCAAGTTCTCCTTAATGAGCCTGAACTGTAATTCTGTCATCTGCATTTCTAAAACCCTTTCTCCGGTTTCCCGGCCTTCGATGTATTCTCTCTCTCACCGTGCCGCCTCTGCTCCGAGAGACAGCGCTTTCATGTTCATGGCAACGAACTGTGGCTTCACACGTTTCTGAATCTCCGCTTCCATATCGCTCAGAGTGATATCCAACGCCCCGCTTGCGACAGCCACGCCGAGAAGCGTTACGTTGAGCACTTTCGCGGAGCCTGCTTTATTGCACAGTTCTGTGCCGTCCACGATACAGAGACGGCTGACATGCTCTTCCAGATAGCGCAGCATCTCTTTCCCGTCATAGCTGCTGTCATTCAACGTGGCAGTCACCGGCTTCACCGCCTTCTTATTGACGACGACCACGCCGCCTTCCCTCAGGTAAGGAAGGTTCCTCACTGCCTCCGCCGGTTCAAACGCCAGGATGACATCCGCGCTCCCAAACGGTATGAGCGGAGAATGGATATGCTTTCCCATACGCACATGGCTCACGACAGAGCCTCCCCTCTGTGCCATGCCGATCGTCTCGGTCGTCCGCACGTCATACCCTTTATCCATAGCTGCATATGCAATCAGTTTGGAGGCAAGGACGACGCCCTGTCCTCCGACACCGCAAAGCAGACAATTCTTATTCATCTTACTCCACCTCCTGTATGGCCTGGAACTTACACACTTGGGCACAGAGGCCGCATCCGGTGCAAAGAGACGGTTCTATAGATATGTTCCCGTCAGTCCTGACAATTGCCGGACAGCCAAGCTCACGGATGCACTGCCTGCACAGCGTACATGCTTCTTCCTTCACCTCATACCGTGCTGCCGGTTTTGCAACCGCGATGCACGGAGACTTGAAGATGACCGCCCGCACTCCCTTTTCATCCATCACTTCCTTCACCGCGCCAACTGCTTCCGGAAGATTTAGCGGATCCGCATTGACAATCCGGCCTACACCGACTGCCTCCAGAATCTTTTCGATACTGATTTTAGAAACCACATCGCCCATCATCGTCTTTCCGGTCCCCGGGTGCGGCTGATGGCCTGTCATGGCCGTAGTAGAATTATCCAGAACGACGAGTATGATGTCTGTCTGGTTATATACCGCATTCACCACGCCGGTCATCCCGGAGGCAAAGAAGGTCGAGTCGCCGATAAATGCAAAGTTTACCGCGTCAGGCTCGATGATATGCAGTCCCTGTGCAATCGTCACATCCGCCCCCATGCACAGGCACGTGTCTACCATATCTAACGGCTTTGAATTGCCCAGCGTATAGCAGCCGATGTCTCCTGAGTATACAGCCTTGCGTCCTTTCGCCGCCTGCTTGACCGCATAGAAGGACGCCCGGTGCGGGCATCCCGCACAGAGAACAGGAGGTCTGACAGGAAGCGGCAGTGCTTCTTCCGTCCTGTCCGCGTCACCTGCCGCCAGCTCCTCGTATTCAGGCAGGAACCTTCCCAGGTCTCCTCTTACGCTTTCAACGCTGTTTTCCCCGGCATTTTTCGTATCATGGGTAAGCTTGCCTCTTATCGTCACCGGAAGGTGGTACTTGCCTGCAATTCGCAGCAGCTCCTTTTCAATGACAGGGTCCAGCTCCTCAAGGACGAGCACTTCCTCAAGCCCTCTCATAAACTCCACGGCCAGCGTTTCTGGAAAAGGATGCGGCGTGCCGATCTTCAGAAGCTTTACTTCCCCGGGCAGCGATTCCTTCACATAGGCATAGCTTATGCCGCCTGCCGCCACGCCCTTTTTCAAGTCGCCCTTCCCCTCTACCGTATTGTATCTGCAAGTAGAAAACAGGTGTGAAAGTTCTACATTCCTCTCCTCAATCTTGATATGGTTCTGGTAGGACAGACGGGGGAATATGACCCACCGTCCCGTATCCTTGACAAATCCTTCCGGCTCCCTCTCTGCCGCAGCTTCACCGAGATCCACCGTGGCACAGCCGTGACAGACGCGGGTCGTCGGACGGAGCAGGACAGGAGTGCCGTATTGCTCAGAATATGCAAAGGCTTCCCCTACCATCTCGTATGCTTCCTCCGGAGATGACGGATCGAATACCGGCAGCTTGGCGAATGCAGCAAAGCACCTCGTGTCCTGTTCCGTCTGTGAGGATATGGGCCCGGGATCATCTGCAGCCACGATGACCATACCTCCTTTTACTCCGACGTATGCAAGGCTCATAAGCGGATCGGATGCAACATTGAGCCCTACCTGCTTCATCGTAACCATCGTCCTCGCTCCTGCGTATGCGCCGCCTGCCGCCACCTCAAGCGCGGCCTTTTCATTGACGGACCACTCCACATGGATCCTGCCGCCGTCGTTATGTTGTGCTACGGTCTCCAGAATCTCCGTAGACGGCGTACCCGGATAGCCGGATACGAGCCTTACACCGGCGTGGATAGCCCCGAGGCCTATCGCTTCATTACCCATCAGCAATTCTTTCGCCATTATTATGTATCTCCTTTGGTATATATTTATAATTTAAAATTATATCATAATTCACACCGGAAACAAAGTTTTTTACCGATACGCCGCTTTGCCTCTTCCTTTTATATGCGCCAGAAGGCGGACCTCCTCTCTGGCGGTCCGCCCCTGGCATGTCTGATTGGTTTACAGCTTCTTACTTGTTGCTTTCGTCTGCTTTGTTCTCTGATGCGTTACCTTTGACATCTTTATCGTTCGCATTCTTGTCTGTCGTGTTCTTGTCACGGCTGTCGTCACCGTCCAGACCGTCGGCGATATCTTCTGCGCCGTCTTTTACGTCGTCTCCGATTTCATCTGCTACGCCTTCATCACGTGTGCCGTCTGTCGCGTCATTCGTGTTCGTGTCGTTGGCATCGCCTGTATTGTCTCCTGTCGTCGTGTTGTTCGTAGCTCCGTTATCTGCAGCGTCCTTGTCGCTTCCGCATGCTGTTACTCCCATGATTATGCCTACACACATAAGCATAACTAATAATTTCTTGCACTGTTTCATGTCATAATCTCCCTTTCATGTATATTCATATTAAATCAAGTATTACTTGTTGCTAGTAATATTTGCAGTTAATAGAAATATATGCATCAGGGCAGGTGGGATTTTTTTACATTCTTTCGGCGATACGGCCGCTTCTGTATGCCTCCAGCAGCACTTCCAGATCCGCTATCTGTTCTTTCAGCTCTTTACCTACATCGGTGTCGCCGACAATCTTGCGCTGTACGACACGTTTGACAATCGTACTGTCAGAATGGATGTCGCTTTCTTTCTCGATAGCCGCGTCTGTAGACTCAAACGGCTCATGTGCCACGAGAATCAGGCCGTATGAGTTGTAGATCAGCGTGTAGCCGGCTATTCCGGTCTCTTTCTGATAAGCCCTGGAGAATCCTCCGTCTATGACAAGCACTTTTCCCCCGCATTTTACCGGGTTCTCTCCGTCCTTTGACTTAACGGGCACATGGCCGTTGATGATATGCGTGCCCTCCGGAGGGAGTCCGAACTCTGCCAGTATCCTGTCTACTACCTTCTCATCCTGCAGCATCGAATAATACGGATTCTTTTTCTCCCGGTGCGTCTCCTTGTCCGCCAGGAAATAACGCTCAAAGGTCGCCATCTTGTCCTTGCCGAACAGCGGGGAATTCTCGTGCAGCCAGATATACCACATGATATCCTTGCCCCGCTCTTTTTCTTTTTCGTCCAGTGCGTAGAACCCTTTTCTCACATAGCTCTCCAGCACTTCATACAGGCTTCTGCCCTTGTATGACCTTCCGAAGATACGGACCGGCTTTAGCGTGCCGTCTTCTTTCAGCGGTACGCAGCCATGATACAGCAGGTTGTTGTTATACACTTTATAAAGGCTGCCTTTGTTCAGCAGGAAACGCATGTGTCGTTGCAGCTTTTCACAGTGAAGGAAAGCCTGCTCAAGCCGCTCCATGATATCTTCCTCTTCCTTCGTCAGCGCATATGGGCGCTTCGGGTCGATGGTCGGGAAGTTTGTATCGAGCAGTTCATATGTCTTGCCTTCTATCTCTATCGTTCCCTTATCATAGTCGATATGATGCAGAAGGTTCCTGTCATCCATCTTGAAGCCCGGATTTTTTTTCACGACCTGTCCTTCTACCTTAAACTGGATGATGGATATCGCCTTGTGCATCTTGATGTCCATCAGCATCTCGTTCGGGTTGTAATTCGGCTCCCCTTTCAGCTTAAAGCATCCGCACGCATCGTCCTCATATGTGTTCAGGGCAAATGTGGCAAGCGGCAGAAGATTGATTCCATATCCGTCTTCCAATATATCCAGATTGCCGTATCTTGCGCAGATGCGGATTACATTGGCGATGCATCCTCTCTGCCCTGCCGCGGCCCCCATCCAGAGCACATCATGGTTGCCCCACTGGATGTCCACCGAATGGTGTTCCATCAGTTTGTCCATGATAATGTGCGGTCCCGGCCCCCGGTCATAGATGTCCCCGACGATATGCAGATGATCCACGGTAAGCCTCTGAATCAGCTCGCTCATGGCGATGATAAACTTCTCGGCCCTGCCTGTCCTGATGATCGTATTCACGATTGCATTGTAGTAAGATTCCTTGTCCGTCACTTCCGCTTTCTCTGTGATCAGCTCCTCGATGACATAGGCGAAATCCTGCGGCAGCGCTTTGCGCACCTTGGAGCGCGTATACTTGCTGGCAGCCCGTTTGCACACTTCGATGAGGCGGTACAGCGTAATCCGGTACCAGTCCTCCATGTTGCTCTCTTCCCTTTTTATCCGCTCCATCTTTTCTGCCGGGTAATAAATAAGAGTAGCAAAAGACTGCTTATCTCTGCTACTCATAGTATTCCCGAACACATCATCAATTTTACGGCGCACGGAACCAGAGCCGTTCTTAAGCACATGAGAAAACGCCTCATATTCCCCGTGGATATCTGTCAGAAAATGCTCTGTCCCCTTCGGAAGGTTCAGGATGGCCTGCAGGTTGATGATTTCCGTCGATGCTTTTGCAATGGTCGGATAAAGTTCCGAAAGCCTTTCCAGATATCTTTCTTCTAACTCTTTCATAACGCCTCCCGTCTGCCTTACAGCACAACTACATCCGACATATCGTACCGTCCCGCCGGCTTCCCTGCCAGATACTTGGCGGCTTCTACCGCGCCTTTGCCAAATATGGCTTTGGAGTACGCCGTATGTCTGAACTCTACCACCTCGTCTGCACCGGCAAAGATAATCTCGTGGTCGCCCACTATCGTACCGCCTCTCACCGCCGAGATTCCAAGTTCTTTCTTCTCTCTCTTCTTACGCTCCTGGCTTCTGTCGTATACATATGTGTACGCATCGTCCATCGCCTCATTGATGGAATCTGCAAGCGCTATGGCTGTCCCGCTCGGAGCGTCGACTTTCTGGTTGTGGTGCCTCTCCACCAGCTCTATGTCAAAACCGGCGCCTGCAAGAACCTTTGCCGCATCCTTTACAAGCTTCAGAAGCAGGTTGATGCCCAGAGACATGTTGGCGGACTTAAGCACCGCTACCTTCTCTGACGCTTCTTCCACCTTCGCCAGCTGTTCTTCGGACAGGCCTGTCGTACAGAGCACGACCGGCACCTTCCGGACGGTACAGTAGTCAAGCAGCGCGTCTGCCGCCCCTGCGTTAGAAAAGTCAATGACTACATCTGCCTCCACATCACAGCTAGCTATGCTCTCGAATACAGGATACGCATTTTCCGTCCCGGTATATGCATCAATTCCCGCAACAATTTCAATCCCTTCATCTTCACGGATAAGTCCTGTAATCACCTGGCCCATCCTGCCGTTGCACCCGTGCATTATCGCTCTGACCATCTTATAATCTCCTTTACTTGCTATTAAAAAAAGGATATCATATCTGTCATGCAAACTCAACATATGATATCCTTTTCACATTCAATTACAATCTATGTTTACTCAACTACTTTGATTCCATAATCCTTCATCGCCTGTGCCAGCGTCTTCTCGTGTTCTGGCGTAAGTTCCGTGAGCGGCATACGGACCGGACCGCAGTCCATTCCCATAAGCTTCATCGCCCGCTTCACCGGAATCGGGTTCACTTCGCTGAACAGTTCGGCGGCAAGCGGAATTGCTTTCAGCTGAAGCCGCGCACTTTCCTGCACATCCCCGCTTAAATATTTCTCACAGATATCATGTGTCTGCTGCGGGGCGATATTAGACAATACCGAGATGACACCTATTCCCCCCAGTGACATGAGCGGCACGATCTGGTCGTCATTGCCGGAATACAGATCGATGTTGCCGTCTGTCGCACTCATGATCTTGGCAATCTGAGATATGTTTCCCGACGCTTCTTTGATGCCCACGATATTATCTGTCTCTTTCACTAATGCTGCCACTGTGGCCGGCTCGATATTACATCCCGTCCTGCTGGCAACGCTGTACATAATAATCGGTGTCCCCGATACAGCCTCCGCAACTGCCTTGTAATGAGCGATAAGCCCCGCCTGCGTAGCCTTGTTGTAATAAGGCGTCACAAGAAGCAGGCCGTCCGCCCCATAACAGGCTGCATCTTTTGACATCTCTACCGCTGTCCTCGTACAGTTGGAGCCCGTCCCCGCAATGACCGGAATCCTGCCCTTCGTGCGTTCTATCGCGAACTTCACGCATGCAAGATGCTCTTCTTCTGTCATCGTGGACGATTCCCCGGTAGTACCACATATTATAATACTATCTGTACCGTTGTTACAGTGATAGTCAATTAACTCATCCAGTCTATCATAATTGATGCTTTCATCTTCATTAAACGGTGTGACAACCGCCACCCCGGCACCTTTAAATATAGCCATATTAAACCTCCTGACCTTCACCAATATGTATTATTAAGATTCATAAAAATTCTATCATTAATACTAAAATATGTCAATGAAAGTCTCTTGTCCGGCTGGAATGCTTCTACTCGTCTACACATTCTAATTTGCTGACCGATACCTCGTAGGCGATGCGTTTCTGAGTCTCTGTCTCAGAAAGTTTTTTCACATATTCTCTGCTCTGGATCCTGCCGTTGACCTGCACGTGCTCTCCCACCTCAAACGTGGATGCGAACCTGGCATTTCTGCCCCAGCATATGCACGGTATGTAATCTGATTTACCGTATGGCCTGTTCACCGCCAGCAGGAGGTCTGCGATTTCTCTTCCAAGCGGAGTCTTTCTGTACACCGGCAGCTTACATATGTAACCATCCAGGAAGATGCTGTTCGTCTTCGCACCGTCCAGTTCTTCCTCTATAAAAGACACTTCTCTTACGAATACGGATAGCACAAGCCTGTTCTTTTGTTCATCGTGTCTGTTATAAGAGCGGAACTGTCCGCTTGCCATGACAAATTCCCCGGTATAGTCCTGGGTCACGTCGATGAGACGTTCTGAAATCATGAGCGGAATCCGGTCCTCGGAGTTGCTGAGGCGCTTTACGAGCACATCTACCATGTAGAATCCTTCACCGAATACTTCATGACTGAATGTGAATCCTCCTGCTACCTCTCCCATAATAGTTACCTGGTTGTTTTCAATAATCTTATCTGACATAATTTTACAATCTCCCTTCCTCTGAATCGTATTTCACGGTCACTATTTAGTCTATGAAGAGAGATTCCGATTTAGAACTATTTTTTTAATATTTTGTTGCCATCACCCCTTTTACTATATTTTCAAACTGATGGAACGGAATCCCGACAGCCATGTCAGACTCCTCCCATCTGCAGAGCATTCTCGTACTTGGGCAGAGGACGCTCACGTTCATGTTCCCAGTGATATATGGAGCCGCCGTCACTTCTGAACACATACCCTGCATAGCGCCCATATCTATCTCCGGTTTTATTCCCGAATAATATTCATAGCCCTGGACGATTCTCATCGACTGGTATGCGTTGACAATTCCGATTATGACATCGGGCTGCTCCGTACAATTCACGAATGGACGGACAACAATCCCATATGTAAGCGGCTTGTATGCATGCAGGCTTTTAATACTGTTTCTGAGCCTCCTTGCGGCTGCTGGAGAATCGTACAGGTTATATGAGAAATATTCTGTTCCGCTCTCAATCCTGTCCGTACTCTTTTCTAACGCAAGGGCAGTCGTTCCCCCGTCGCATTTGTGGTTCTCGAGTCTGGATTTGAATTCCATTCCTCTTATCGCCTTCTGTACCATGACACAATACGGGGCTCCCCCCTTTATCTCCTGGACCTCACAGGCATCGTACGCTTCTTTTGTAAAGAAAAACTGTACACCCGCCAGTTGTTTTTCCAGTCCTATAACGCCCTTTAGGTCATCGGCCAGTGCATTCATTTTCTCCTGCTCATATGCGTCACGCGGCAGTCCATATGTTATCTTTTCACTTTTAAACGGCATCGTCTTTCTTCTCCAATCATTTTATATTAAAACCAAAACTGAACCGGAACATACCGGCATATATCAATATTCCTGTTAACGCTGCAAATATCAGACAAGTACCACCTGCGAAGAGCCAGTCTGCCCTGCCTGTCTTTGTCCGCTTGTAATAGCTTCTGTCAATACCCGCGCCAAGCCCCCTGCTTTCCATAGCAGCCGCGACTCGTTCTCCCCTCCTGGCAGCGCTGCACAACAGCGGGAGCATAATCCGAAACGGCGTGCTCAAGCGGTGGAAGAATCCTTTGTCCCACTCAATTCCCCGTATCTCTTGTGCCAGCTTTATGTTCTCAATCTCCTCCTGCAACGTAGGAAGAAATCGGTAGGCTGCCAGCGCGGCATAGCCGTGTACCGGAGACAGGCCCAACTGCAAAATGAGGCTCAGAACAAGATCGTTCGGGTCTGTGGTAACGACAAACAGAAGCGACATGAGCGAAATGGATATGATTCTCATGCCAAGCGACAGTATGCTGACCAAATCATTGCTGCTCCAATGTAAGATCCATATATGCCAGGTATCTCCTCCTCCGTCAATTCCTTTCATAATCAGCATAAATACCATAAAGGCGATACCTATGCCGAGAAATACCCGCATTTTCTTCAGTATGATTCCAATAGGAATTTTCCCTCCAATGCACCCAAGCATCAGTGTCAACAGAAAGGTGCAGAGCGGCAGTGCAGGAAACAGTGACAGGCTGATCAGTATCGTGACCATAATTATCAGGCATAACTTTATGATAGGATTTCTCCTGTGTAGGAAAGAATCTTTCCACTCATATGTATACATGATCAGACCTCCTTAACACACCGAATCAGATAATCAGTCATCCGGCCTCTGCTGAAGAAAAATGGAACCTCTCCCACGTAGCTGCGTAGTTCTCTGGAAAAGCTCCAGGAAGAAGGAAGCTGGAGCTTTCCCGCATTAACCGCCTCCATGTTATCGAATATATCTTCCGGCAGGCCGCAGAATTCCGTCTTTCCATCCACGAGTACGATTACCTTGTCTGCATAGTCGGCTACCAGCGTCATATCGTGGGTAACAACGATAATCGTGACACCCTCCCTGTTCAGTTCACGCATCAATTCCATGAGTTCCCTCTGATTATCATAGTCTTGACCATAGGTAGGCTCATCCAGTATCAGAACCTTCTGGCCGGTCAGCAGCATAGCTGCCACGCTCAGTCTGCGTTTTTGTCCCTGGCTTAAGAGAAACGGACTCTTTTCTCTTTCGGAATCCAGATGAAACCTTTCCAGCATACCGTTTACCTGCTTTTCCTTCTCTGCCTCACTCATTCCTGACTTCTTCAGGCTGAACATCAGCTCATCATAAACTTTGTTCGTCACAAACTGGTCCTCCGGATTCTGGAATACGAGCCCGAAATCACGGTACAGCAGCTTTTTGTCATAGCTGTCCAGTTCATTGCCGCCCACCCGCAGAGAGCCCTGATATGGAGAAAGCACCCGGAACAGCACTTTGAGGAATGTTGACTTGCCCGCTCCGTTCGCTCCTACGACAGCAACAAAATCTTTCCTTTCAATCCTTATATCGATACGCTTAAGCACTGCGTCTTCCCTGCCCGGATATGCATAACCGAGACCGCATGCCTCCACCACCTTGTCCACGCTTCGATGTGCCGCACCGCTGCACGTATTCACGGATGAAAACACCGCCAGTTTCCGGAGCAGTCCTGCAAACTCCTCTATGGGTATGATTGCTTCCCCTCTGTCCGCCAGCTGCCTCTCTCTGAAATCCACCACTTGGGGTACACAATCCAGCGCGTATATCCACTCCTTCACTATGAGGTATTTCTCCGGGAGAAAGATATTGAGATTACGGAATTCAGGATTGTACACGAGGTTTCGGAGAACATGGGACGCGCTGCCTTCCAGACATACCTTGTTCCGACCGTCCAGCACGATTACATGCCCAGTCTTGTCAAGCAGCTGTTCCAGATTATGTTCCACGAGTATGATGGTCTTGCCATATCTATCAACCAGCTGCTTAAGAAGGGAGAACACTTCTGTCCTGCTTACTGCATCCAGGTTTGCCGTCGGCTCATCCAATATAAGAATCTCAGACTGCATCACTAGGACGGATGCAATGGCAATCTTCTGCTTCTGCCCTCCCGACAAGCTTGTGAGCAGAGATTTGCGGAACGTCCCCATCCCTACCATGTCAAGCGCTTCGTCGATGCGGCTGTCTATCTCGTCTCTTGGAGCATTCTCATTCTCCAGCCCGAACGCAAGCTCGTCCTCTACCGTAAATGTACAGAACTGAGTCTCCGGGTTCTGGAATACCATCCCCACGTATTGTACCATATCTTTTGTCTTCTTCTCCAGGATATCCTCCCCTTTAAACCAGATATGTCCTTCAGCCGTTCCTTCATAAAAGTTAGGGACAATCCCGTTCAGCATATAGAGAAGCGTACTTTTCCCACACCCGCTTGGTCCAAGCAGCAGATTGACCGTACCTTCTTCAAAATAACAGTTTAAGCCCTGCCATACCGGGGCTTCCTCCCCGTCATAGGCAAAGCTTACCTGTTCCATTTCAATTAATTTTTTATGTACCGGCTGCTCCATAACAGCTATACCTTTGCACACTTAAAACCGCGCAGCACCCCTGTCTTCTTAAGTCCTGCCGTAATGCCTTTTGTCAGAAGCATTCCGATGACAACTGCGCTGAAAAGCCTTACGATTACAATACCTGTAAATGTTGCTGCCCCTAACGTGAGATAGCCGAACACCACGCAGTCTCTTCCAAGCACACAGAGTGCACCGAGCACAGCTCCCACTGTCATATTGATCATATTCCCCTCGTAGCGCTTATAGACTGCATAGCCGATTTCCATTCCAACTGCCTGCAGCGTACCTGCAAGAATAAGCTGGATTCCGTAAGCACTGCCCATCAGCAGATTGACAAATGCTGTGACAAGCGCGCCGAACAATGCAAAGCCGGGCTTGCGGACGATATACATAGGCAGGGAAGCTGACAGCAGATATATGCCGAACGTCAATTCCATGAAAACAGGCCCAAGCAGAGAAGACAGCGGCATATACAGATAATCCATAATCGTATATACGACACCTACCACCGCTGCAACCATTGCTACAATTACTACTTCTTTTGTCTTCCATTTTAGATTCATCTTCTTCCTCCTCTTTGGTACACTATGACCGTTTTTTACTATATTATATCCTTATAAAAGTATCAATATTTTTTCTTATTCATAATTCCCATGTGCCATATAGACAATATCTATAAGCGATTGAGTACTTGTAAATTCTGCAAAATGTGGTAAACTAATAAAGTTGTATATAATAAATAGGTAGAAATCGTATAGGAAAAGGGAATTATTTATGAAGACAAAACGAGAAGATGTACGTAATATAGCCATTATCGCCCATGTCGATCATGGCAAGACGACCCTGGTAGATGAGCTGCTGAAACAAAGCGGGGTATTCCGGGAGAATCAGGAAGTAGAAGAACGTGTCATGGACTCTAATGACATCGAGCGGGAACGTGGAATTACCATCCTTTCTAAGAATACCGCCGTCTATTACAAAGGGACGAAAATCAATATCATCGACACCCCCGGACATGCCGACTTCGGCGGCGAGGTGGAGCGAGTGCTGAAGATGGTGAACGGTGTCGTCCTCGTAGTAGACGCCTTTGAAGGCGCCATGCCGCAGACGAAGTTCGTACTTAGAAAGGCGCTGGAATTAAAGCTCCCGGTTATCGTATGTATCAATAAAATCGACCGTCCGGAGGCACGTCCGGAGGAAGTCATCGATGAAGTGCTGGAGCTCTTCATCGACCTGGATGCCGACGACGAGCAGCTTGACTGTCCGTTCGTCTATGCTTCCGCCAAGGCAGGCTATGCACTCGTAGAGCTGGACGACAGCCCGCAGAACATGCTTCCTCTCTTCGAGACGATACTGGACTACATTCCTGCGCCGGAGGGCGACCCGGATGCCGATACCCAGGTACTGATCAGCACGATCGACTACAATGAGTATGTAGGACGAATCGGAGTCGGCAAGGTAGACAATGGTACGATTGGTGTCAACCAGGACATGGTCGTCGTCAATGCCCATGACCCGGAACGGAAAGAGAAGGTACGTATCAGCAAATTATATGAATTCGACGGACTGAGCAAGGTAGATGTAAAAGAGGCTTCCGTAGGGTCTATCGTGGCTATCTCCGGTATCTCTAACATATCAATCGGGGATACGCTCTGTTCGCCGGACAATCCGCAGGCAATCCCGTTCCAGAAGATATCGGAACCGACCATCGCCATGCAGTTTATCGTAAACGACAGCCCCTTCGCAGGACAGGAAGGCAAGTATGTAACATCCCGCCATCTCAGGGACAGGCTCTATAAAGAGCTGAATACAGACGTAAGCCTGCGCGTGGAAGAGTCCGACAGCACGGACAGCTTCAAGGTGTCCGGACGCGGCGAGCTCCACCTGTCGGTCCTTATCGAGAATATGCGCCGGGAGGGATATGAGTTCGCAGTGAGCAAGGCGGAAGTCTTGTATAAAAAAGATGAGAACGGCAAGTTATTAGAACCGATGGAAGCTGCATATATTGATGTACCGGATGAATTTACCGGCGTCGTCATCGAAAAGCTCGGTCAGAGGAAAGGGGAGCTGCGCGGCATGGGAACGTCTAACGGGGGCTATACACGACTGGAATTCGCCATCCCCGCACGCGGGCTTATCGGCTACCGGGGCGAATTTCTTACCGATACGAAAGGCAACGGCATATTGAATACGTCATTCGACGGCTACGCACCGTATAAAGGTGATATCCAGTACAGAAAGCAGGGTTCCCTCATCGCTTTCGAGACAGGGGAATCCGTCACCTATGGGCTCTTCAGCGCCCAGGAGCGGGGGACGCTCTTTATCGGTCCCGGTGAAAAAGTATACTCCGGCATGGTTATCGGACAGAACGGCAAGGCGGAAGACATCGAGCTGAATGTCTGCAGGATGAAGCATCTGACCAACACCCGCTCTTCCGGAGCGGATGAAGCGCTCCGTCTGACATCGCCGAAGATTCTGAGCCTGGAGGAGGCCCTCGACTTCATCGATACCGATGAGCTTCTGGAGGTCACTCCTGAAAATCTCAGAATACGTAAAAAGATTTTAGATCCGAAAATGAGAAAAAGAGGAATAAAATAATGGCATTTTTAACGTTTCTGGAAGGGATACGGACACCCTTCCTCGACAGGCTGATGCAGTTTATCACTTATTTTGGACAGGAAATCATCATCATAGCGGTTATCTGCGCCCTTTACTGGTGCGTGGATAAGCGCTTTGCTTATATGCTCGGCTTTACTTACTTCACAGCGGGCCTGCTTGTTCAGAGCCTGAAGATTACGTTCCGCGTTCCGAGGCCGTGGGTGCTCGATCCCCAGTTCAAAGCTGTGGAAAGTGCAGTCCCCGGTGCCACGGGATATTCTTTTCCGAGCGGGCATACGCAGGGGGCTACCTGTCTGTTCTTCCCTCTTGCGCTTAAGGCAAAGAGAGTCTGGATCAAAGTATTCTGCGTACTTGCTTTTATGCTGATCGGCTTCTCCAGAATGTACCTCGGTGTCCACACACCGAAGGATGTCATCGTGTCGATGCTCCTATCCATAGCCGTCTCCGGCATAATCTGGCATTTTCAAGGATTTTTTCTGGACGGAACGCAGCATGCAAAGCAGATTGCGGGCGTACTGGCGGTCATATCGTTCGCTGTTGCCGCCTATTCACTTGTAATGGAGAGCAGGGGCATAATCGATATGAAATATGCGGCGGACTGCTGCAAAGCCGCCGGAGCCGGCCTTGGATTCGCTCTCGGATACTATATAGAGCGGACCCGTCTTAAGTTCAGCACCCGCACAGGCCATCTCAGCAACCAGGCTGCGAAGCTCATCGCCGGGCTCCTGCTTGCGCTTGTCATTAAGGAAGGGTTTTCCCTTCTATTCGGGACTTCCATCCTCGCTAAAATGGCTGAGTATTTTGTGCTTGTCTTATGGGTACTCGTCCTCTATCCATATCTGTTCAGCAGATTAGGCAGACGGCAGGCATAATCCCAATTATTAGGTCTTGGCAAATTCTCCGGGATAATTTATACTTGTACTGTACGCATACCGCACAGGAGACTCTGTCCGGTATGCCCTGCGTACGATGAAAACCGGCCTAAAGGGGGAAATATATGAAGCATTACGTCGCTAAATTTTTAAAACGACTTGCTGTAACACTGGAATTTTTTATATCCATCATGCTGGCGCTCGGCATTATCCTGCTCTGCCTGCGTATGGCGACATCTATGGTACACATACCGAATCTGGACGTGTGGCCGAACTATGACGATCTTCTCGAGACTTGCTTTAATCTGATTATCGGAGTCGAACTGATACGAATGATGTACTACCATACGCCCAACACCGTGTTTGAAGTGCTGCTTTTTGCCATCGCAAGGCAGATTATCATCGACCACTCTTCCATCTGGAGCAGCCTCATCGGCGTCTGTGCCATCGCAGTGCTCTTTGCCACCCGCAAATACCTGTTCTGCGAGTTTGACGTAGCTGACGAGATTGTCTTCCGCGCCAGCACAAGAGCCAAGACGGTGAATAAGATACTCGGCATCAACATTCCACATGAACAGAATGAGACGCTGCTCAGCGTTATTGAACAGAAGTTTGAGGAGTATAGCATAGAGACCGGTGTAGGTGCATGCGTGTACTTTTCCGATTTCGGCCTCAGAGTTGCCAAGATGCATGAGGGAAAAATTTCAAGAATTGAAGTAATACGTTCTATACATTAGTGTCCAAACATGTTATACTACATATATCAGATAGATTCTTAGTTGAAAGCCAAATTGTCAGACTATAAACATCTGAAATTATGTCGAAAAGGAGTTGGACAGCATGAAGTTTATTATTAGCGGAAAGAACATCGATGTAACACCTGGCTTAAGGGAAACCGTAGAGCACAAATTGGGAAAATTAGAGAAGTATTTTACTTCCGATACGGAAATCATCGTTACCTTAAGTGTCGAAAAAGAACGTCAGAAAATTGAGGTAACTATCCCTGTGAAAGGAAATATCATCCGTTCTGAACAGGTAAGCAATGACATGTATGTCTCTATTGACCTGGTAGAGGAGGTAATCGAACGCCAGCTTCGCAAATACAAGAACAAACTGGTTGCAAGACATCAGGAGGGCGGCAACTTCCGCCAGGAATTTTTCGAAAGCGAATATGCCACAGAAGATGATGATGAGATAAGAATCGTTCGTACCAAACGCTTTGGCTTCAAACCTATGTATCCAGAAGACGCGTGCATACAGATGGATTTACTTGGTCATGACTTCTTCGTCTTCTGCAATGCGGAGACGGATGAAGTAAATGTAGTATACAGAAGGAAGAATGGAACCTTCGGCCTTATAGAGCCTGAGTTCCAGTAAAGTGCAGAATAAAAGAAAGGCCCATAAGGGCCGCAATTATAAAACAGCATAAAACAACGGAAACGGCACAGCTTCGGCTGTGCCGTTTGCTAGAATGTTCTTAATGGAAAGTGCCTATGAAAGGGCGGTGCGTATGACAGCCTATCCTTATCATTGATTCTTCTGCTCCAGAATCCGGCTAAGTTTCTGCTCAACTGTTCTGGCTTTCCTATTCCTTCATTTCCGTTTCTGCAAATATCTTCTATCAGCTGTTTTATTTTTTTTAAGGTTTTCCTGTCCTCTGTCTGACGATACACATAATCCTTCCAGCCGTTATCCGTAAATATTTTATTCATCCACATCTACCTCTGTCAAATTATGCATAGATATCTTTGTATAGTTTACTGCTAACATATCATCGCCTTAATTCCGTACAGTTTCCCGTACGTCAAGTGTTTGTTTTATTATTTGCAAACCCACTTTTTTTAGTCATGCCATTATGTTTTCTGCTCTTCACAATAAACCGTAAAAATGTGAAACCCATACATCGGCGCTATTGCCCTCTATTGTAGTTCACTCATCTCAGTCTTCATATTCTTCCAGTACCACGGGCTGGCCGTCTATCTGCGCAAACCAGCACCTCTCTCCTTCTTCCATGGACGCTTGTCCGTTTGTTCCTTCTGTGATGTCTGAGCATACCGCTTCCACTGCGTCCTCCGGCACAAGCACTTCCAGCTTTACGGAGTCGGTATATTCGGAATCGAGAATCCTAAGCCCTTTCTGGCCGAGAATATACTGTATTTTCCCGAGACCGGTATAATCTATGCCAATCCTAAGTTTAACCCCGCGGATTTTGGTTATAATTACAGAAGAAGCCAGGCCTGACTTCACTGCCTGTGAGTATGCGCGGACCAGCCCTCCGGTTCCAAGAAGCGTACCTCCGAAATAGCGTGTAACTACTACGGCAGTGTTGCGGAGCTCTTCTCCTTGCAGTACATCGAGCATCGGTTTGCCTGCCGTTCCGTTCGGCTCTCCGTCATCGCTGCAGCGGGCCAGCTCTGAACGCTCTCCAATCACATATGCAAAACAGTTATGGGTGGCATTCCAGTGTTTCTTCTTCACGGATTCTATGAACGCCAACGCGTCATCCTCCGTAGAGACCGGCTTGACCGCGGCAATAAACCTGGACTTCTTCTCCACGATTTCCCCTTCTCCACCTTCATAAACTGTCTTATATTCTGTCGTCATAATCTGCACCTTTCTTTTATATTACATACTGGTTCAACTAATACTATAGCGAATTTCTTAAGTTTTTCCTACTGAAATATGAAGTTTTCATTTTTTTCTTTATTTCAATTATTATATTTGCTATAATGACTTGGTATGAAGGAGGCAGACACTCATGAATTATGGTAAAAAGAAAGCTTCGCAGAAGCAAAAGAAAATAACGTCCAAATCAACCATGCAGGGTAAAAGAGTTGGTGTAAGACTTTTTAAAGCATTTCTGCTCTGCCTGCTTGTTGTAGCAGTTGTCGGCGTCATCGGCGGCGGACTGTTTCTAAAGAAGATATTAGACAATACTCCTGACGTATCACCGGCTGATGTGCAGCCAAAAGGCTTTACCACCATGGTATACGCCGATGATAACAAGACTGAGATAGAACGTTTTGTCGCTTCGGGCTCCAACCGTATATATAAGAAGATAGACGAAGTGCCGAAGGATCTCCAGCATGCGTTCGTCGCGATTGAGGACGAGCGTTTCTACGATCACAACGGAATCGACCTCCAAGGTATCGCCAGAGCAGCTGTAGTCGGCCTGACAAGCGGCAACTTCTCGGAAGGTGCCAGCACCATAACGCAGCAGCTCATAAAAAATAATGTATTCCCTAACTTTACGGAAGAGAAGACATTTTTTGATAAGCTCGAACGTAAAATCCAGGAGCAGTATCTGGCCGTCGCCATCGAAAAGCAGATGGACAAAGATACGATTCTGGAAAGCTACATGAACACAATCAACCTCGGACAGAATTGCCTTGGGGTACAGTCGGCGTCAAAGCGGTATTTTAATAAGGACGTATCCGAGCTTACTTTGTCCGAAAGCGCTGTAATCGCAGGTATCACCCAGAATCCGTCGGACTATAATCCGATTACGAACCCGGAACTCAATGCGAAGCGCCGGGATAAAGTATTAAAAAACATGCTCGACCAGGGTTATATCGACCAGGCAGCGTATGATGAGGCAAAAGCGGACGACGTATATTCCCGTATCCAGACAGTTAACAACTCGGAGACGGACGATACGCCTTACAGTTATTTTGTCGATGCGCTTGCGGATCAGGTTACGCAGGATCTCATAGACCAGCTCGGCTATACGGAGACGCAGGCATACAATGCCGTCTACAGCGGCGGGCTTAGCATATACTCCACACAGAACCTTGCTATGCAGCAAATCTGTGACGAAGAGATGAATGACGATTCCAATTATCCTGGATTGAAGGAATATGGTCTTGACTATGCCTTAACCGTCACCCGTGCAGACGGAACCGTTGAAAATTACAGTTCCGGGCATATCAAACAGTACGTGAAGGATACGTACGGCAAAGAGCAGGGGCTTCTCTACTCCAGCGAGGACGAAGCGCGGGCTATGGTCGAGGAATGGAAAGCGACGATTGCCCAGGAGGGTGATGCTTATGATGAATATATCAACATCTCTCCTCAGCCTCAGGCATCTGTCACTGTCATGGACCAGTACACAGGCCAAATCAAGGCCATGGTAGGCGGACGCGGTGCCAAGACGACGAGCCGAAGCCTGAACCGTGCATATACTGGTTCCCCGAGGCAGCCAGGTTCCACCTTCAAGATACTGGCAGGTTACGCGCCGGCTCTTGACTCTGCGGGGCAGACGCTGGCTACAATTATAAAAGACGAACCCTATTCATACCGGGACGGTACACCGCTGAAAAATGCGAGTGCGACGTACCGCGGAGACATTACGATGCGCGAGGCTATCGAGTGGTCGGTCAATGTATGCGCAGTCAAGACGATTGAAGCGGTTACCCCTAAGCTTGGATATGACTACTGTAAAGAGAAGTTTGGCATCACTTCGCTGGATCCGCAGAATGACGTATATGACACGCTCGTTCTCGGAGGACTGAGCAATGGTGTATACAACTACCAGCTCTGTGCCGCTTATGCATCGATTGCCAATGGCGGCGTATACAACAGTCCGACTTTATATACGAAGATTCTTGACCATGACGGCAATGTGCTGCTGGAAGGCGCCGGAGAATCACATACTGCCATCAAGGACAGTACGGCCGCTCTTCTCACAAGTGCGATGGAGACGGTCGTAGAAAGCGGTACCGGTACAGCCTGCAGGCTTAATAACATGCCGGTAGCCGGCAAGACCGGTACGACAGACTCGAACAAGGACCTCTGGTTCTGCGGCTTCACGCCGTATTACACATGTGCGGTATGGGGCGGATATGACGACAACAAGGTAAACGGCTATGACCTGAACTTCCGTTTCCGCATCTGGCGCGGAATCATGAGCCGGATTCATGAGAATCTGGAATACAAAGATTTTGAGATGCCTAATTCCATCGAGAAGAAAACGGTATGTACCAAGACCGGAAAACTTGCAGCCCCGGGCTGTCCGAGCATCACGGAATATTTTGCGAAGGATACGGCTCCGACAGAGTCCTGTCCGGGCCATGTAGATACGTCAGCTCCGAAGGATGATGGGGAAGACGACGAGAATACAACCGATAACCCGGATGCAAATACGACTCCGACAGATCCGAACCAGGGGAACAACACTCCGACGCCGACTCCGACACCAACTCCGACTCCAACTCCGACTCCAGATCCTGAACCAACACCTGACCCGGAGCCGACACCTGACCCAAACCCAAATCCAAATCCGGATCCTTCGACACCTTAGACATCTTGATGTCTTGCAATGGTTTTTTAGATAGTATCAAAGATTAAGCAAAATACAAAAATAAAAGCATTTGAAAGATTTTCAAATGCTTTTATTTTTTATCATTTTGCCAAAAATCCTTACCCTATAATCAGCTTTGCAGCCCCACAGATTCCTGCGTCATTGCCAAGTTCCGCAAGGACGAACTTCGTATCTTTATTCGCAAAAAACGCCCGTTCCTTAAAATGCTTATCCACATATTCCAGCAGGATATCCCCGGCCTTGGATACGCCGCCTCCGATAACAATTACTGCAGGATCGGTGACTGCCGCCAGGTTCGCCATCGCATGTCCGAGATAAGTGCCGAACTCTTCTACGATTTCTTCCGCCACCTTGTCCCCTTCTTTCAATGCGTCAAAGACCGATTTCGCACTCAGGTTCTCCATCTTCAGCATCGTACTGCCGCTCTGATTCGTCAGCCTGCGTCTTGCCAGTCTTGTGATTCCCGTGGCTGATGTATACTGCTCCAGACATCCTCTGCTGCCACAGCCGCACTTCTCAACCTCTTCATAATTCACGCATATATGACCGATTTCCCCGCCGGCACCGTGCTCGCCGACAATCGGGCTGCCATTTACGATGACGCCGCCGCCCACGCCTGTGCCGAGAGTGACCATAATCATGTTCTTCTGGCCCTTGCCTGCACCGAGCCACATCTCTCCAAGGGCTGCAACATTAGCGTCATTACCCGCCTTAACCTTCAGGCCCGTAAGCTCTCCCATCTCACGCTTCACTTCTTTGTAGCCCCATCCAAGATTTGCCGTGTTTCTGACGATACCACAGTCATCCACCGGTGCAGGTATCCCGATTCCGATTCCCGCAACTTGCAGATGTCCTATCTCCTTTTCTTCCAGCTTCGCCTTCAAGGACGCCGCAACATCAGAGAGGATAGCCTCCCCGCTGTTTTCCGTACGGGTCTTGATCTCCCACTTGTCAACGAGCGTGCCTTCTGTCCTGAAAAGACCCATCTTGACAGTCGTGCCTCCGATATCTACTCCAAAACAATACTGCATGCTATATAACCCCTCCTATTTCTTCGTAAGATTCTGCTGTACGCGCTTGTAAAGCTCCTGAGCCGCGTTATAGCCCATCTTCTTCTGTCTGTGGTTGATGGCCGCTGTCTCGACGATGATGGCAAGATTACGTCCCGGGCGAATCGGAAGCTGATGGCATACGACTTTGTTTCCGAGAAATTCCGTATATTCTTCTTCCATGCCAAGGCGGTCATATTCCTTCTCTTTGTTCCAATCCTCAAGCGTAATGACGAGGTCGATATTCTGAGTTTCCCGGACGCTCTGGACACCGAACAATGTCTTCACATCCACAATGCCGATTCCCCTCAGTTCGATAAAATGCCTGGTGATATCCGGAGCTGTTCCCACAAGCGTCTCATCGCTGACCTTATGGATTTCCACCACGTCATCGCTGACGAGGCGGTGCCCTCTCTTAATGAGCTCCAGTGCGGACTCGCTCTTGCCGATGCCGCTTTCTCCCATAATGAGCACCCCTACGCCGTACACATCCACCAGGACGCCATGGATGGAAATACATGGAGCCAGTTCCACATTCAGCCAGCGGATAATCTCTGCCGTGAATTCAGACGTCTTCTTCTCCGTTGAAAATATCGGAACCTGGGCGGCGTTGGCCTTGTCCAGAAGCATCGGTTCCGGCGCGAGGTCGCGGCTGAAGATGATGCCAGGTATCTGGTAAGACAGCAGCGTATCATAGATATGTTCCTTCGTCTTCTCATCCAGCGTCTCAAGAAATGTATACTCGACATAGCCGATTATCTGGACACGGTCAGAATCAAAGTGTTCAAAAAAACCGGTCAGCTGAAGGGCGGGCCGGTTAATATCCGGTACCTCCACCTCTCGTTCTGTCAAATCGACATCCGGCGTCAGATTCCGGAGATTCATCTTTTCGACAATTTTCTTCATCTTTACTTTATTCCCCATGGCAGTCTCCTTTTCCTTCTCAGTCTTCCTTCTTTCAACTATTATATCATATCAGTGAAAAAAATTGTACACGTCGCGGGCTGATTTTTCATTCATGGACGGAAGCCTGCCCAGCTCTTCCACCGTAGCATTTTTAATGGCATCCAGATTGGAAAAATGGCTCATCAGGTCTTTTCTCCTCGCCGGACCTACACCCGGTATGTCGTCCAGGATAGAATGTACCTGCCCCTGGCTCCTCAGCTTTCTGTGGAATGTGATTGCAAACCGGTGGGCCTCGTCCTGGATCCTCGTTATGAGCTTAAATCCTTCCGAATCCCTTTCAATCGGTATCTCGATATTCTGATAAAACAGCCCTCTCGTCCGGTGGTTATCATCCTTCACCATCCCGCACACTGGTATATTGAGCCGCAGCTTGTCCATCACCTGCAGTGCTACATTCACCTGACCTTTTCCCCCATCCATGAGGATCAGATCCGGAAATGCAGTAAAGCTCCCCATCTCTTTTCCTTCCTCCATCTCTTTCATTCCATGCACGAACCGGCGCGTAAGCACTTCCTCCATGCTGGCATAATCGTCCGCGCCCTGCACGCCCTTAATCTTGAACTTGCGGTAGTCGTTCCGCTTTGGCTTCCCCTTTTCATAGACGATCATAGAGCCGACGGAAGCAAATCCGTTCGTGTTGGATATATCGTATGCCTCCATACGGACGATGCCCTTCAGACCAAGCAGCTTCTCCAGTTCTTTTACCGCGCCTATGGTGCGCCCTTCCTCCCGCTTCAGACGTTCTTTGTCTGTGCTGAGCACAAGGGCCGCATTCTTCTGAGCCAGCTCCACAAGCTTTTCTTTCGTGCCTTTCTTTGGCACACGCAGATGGACCTTATGCCCTCTTCTCCTGGTCAGCCACTCTTCCACGACCTCCTGGTCCTCTATCTCCTCCTGGAGCATAAGCTGGGATGGGATATACGGTGTACCGGCATAGAACTGTTTGATAAAGCTGGACAGTATCTCCGATTCTTTCTCGCCTTTTGCAATCCTCAGGTAGAAGTGGTCCCGGCCAATCAGCCTGCCGCCCCGGATAAAGAATACCTGTACGACCGCGTCCTCCTCCTCGGTAGCAACCGCCAGAATATCGCGGTCGTCTCCTGCAGTGTCCGTTATCTTCTGCTTCTGGGCTATCTTGTGGACGCTGTTCAGAAGCTCCCGGTACTCGATAGCCTTCTCAAACTCCATAGCCTCAGACGCGCTCTGCATCTTCTCCTCCAGCTCTTTCAGTATCAGGTCATAATTACCGTTCAGGAAGCGGATCACTTCGTCTATAGACTTCCGGTATTCATCCTGGGATATGTATCCCTGACACGGCGCTTTGCACTGGTGGATATGATAATTCAGGCATGGGCGTTCCTTGCCTACGTCCTGTGGGAGCCTCCGGCTGCAGCTGCGGATATTGTAGAGCTTCCTGATAAGTTCAATCGTGTCCTTAACAGCTCCCGCGCTTGTATAAGGGCCAAAATATTTCGCCTTATCCTTCATCATCTTTCTGGCCAGCATGATTCTCGGAAACGGTTCATCTACCGTAACCTTTATAAATGGATAACTCTTGTCATCCATAAGCATCGTATTATATTTCGGGCGGTGTTCCTTAATCAGATTACACTCAAGTACAAGCGCCTCCAGCTCAGAGTCCGTCACGATATATTCAAATCTGGCTATATGGGTGACCATCTGCTCTATCTTGATTCCCTTGTTGCGGCTGCTCTGGAAATATTGCCGTACCCTGTTCTTCAGGCTGATGGCCTTGCCCACATAGATAATATCATCCTTTTCATCATGCATGATATAGACACCCGGCTTGCCGGGCAATTTCTTCAATTCTTCCTGAATATCAAACATCTGTCTGCCGTCTCCTTATCTGTCTTGTCCTCGATTCAAAGGCCGTGCCATATCACATACGCAGTTCTCCAAATCTACATCATCATACCATATTCCGGCCGATATGTTAATCAATTAAAAGGGGCCAGACCCTCCGCAAGGGGTCTGGCCCCTATCGGAAGGGACCTGGCCCTTTCCATTATATTTCTGGTTCTGCCTTAACTTCAGCCTCTTCTTTGGCTTCTTCTACTTGTTTAGCTTCTGCTTCTTTCACTTCTGCTTTTGCTTCGATCTTCGGCTCGGTCTCTCTGACAGCGATTCGCTCTTCCGGCTTTTTCTCAATTTCAGGATCTATGCCTTCTACCTGATAGAAGATCTCCATAAACTCCTTGCCGGTAATCGTCTCTTTCTCTATCAGGAATGCCGCTATCTTATCCAGCGACTCTCTATGTTCGCTGAGCAGCCGTTTGGCCTCCGTATATGCAGTCTTAAGCATGCCCATGACTTCCCTGTCTATCTCGGCAGAAGTCGCCTCCCCGCAATTGCTTACCGCTCTGCCGTCCAGATAGCGGTTCTGGATTGACTCCAGCCCTATGAGCCCGAACTTCTCGCTCATACCGTACTGGGTTATCATGGCTCTCGCTATGTTCGTCGCCTTCTCAATATCATTGGCAGCCCCCGTCGTCACCGTGTCAAATACGATTTCCTCCGCCGCACGTCCTGCCAGCATACCTACGAGCATCGCTTCAAGCTCCTTCTTCGTGTTCAGGAACTTCTCTTCCTCCGGCGTCTGCATTACATAACCGAGCGCGCCCATCGTTCTCGGTACAATCGTAATCTTCTGTACCGGTTCTGCGTCTTTCTGCAGTGCGCTGACCAGCGCGTGTCCCACCTCATGGTAGGAAACGATTTTCCGCTCCTCGGTGCTCATAATCCGGTCTTTCTTCTCTTTCCCGACCAGAACGACTTCCACCGCTTCAAACAGGTCACCCTGTGATACCGCATTTCTTCCATTCTTAACAGCATTGATTGCCGCCTCGTTAATCATGTTGGCCAGATCGGAGCCGACAGCTCCTGATGTGGCAAGAGCAATCGCTTCCAAATCAACGGTCTCGTCCATCCTTACATCTTTGGAGTGCACTTTCAGTACATCCACACGGCCTTTCAGATCCGGCTTTTCAACGATAATCCGACGGTCGAAGCGGCCGGGCCGCAAGAGCGCCGGATCCAGAATCTCCGGACGGTTGGTAGCCGCCAGAAGTACAAGACCCTTGTTCGTGTCGAATCCATCCATCTCCGACAGCAGCTGGTTCAACGTCTGTTCCCGCTCGTCATTGCTTCCGAGCTGGTTGTCACGACTCTTGCCGATGGCGTCAATCTCATCGATAAAGATGATACACGGTGCCATCTGCTGTGCCTGCTTGAACAGGTCACGCACCCTCGATGCACCGACACCTACGTACATTTCCACAAAGGAAGAGCCCGTCAGAGAGAAGAACGGAACCTTCGCCTCTCCCGCAACAGCTTTGGCAAGAAGCGTCTTACCTGTACCAGGTGGGCCGACCAGCAGTGCTCCCTTCGGCAGCTTGGCGCCAATCTGGGTGTATTTGCCCGGATTGTGCAGAAAGTCTACCACTTCCTGCAGTGATTCCTTTGCTTCATCCTGCCCGGCCACATCTTTGAATGTGACGCCGGTCTCTTTCTCCACATACATCTTGGCATTGCTCTTTCCGACACCCATCATGCCGCCGCCCTTTGACATCCGCTTTGTCATCCAGACGAACATGCCTACGATGAGTGCTATCGGCAGGAGAGTCAGAAGCACGTTCAGTATCACGGCGGAGGTCGTGTCTGGAATCTCCTGCCCGAACTTCACGCCGGCCTTGTCAAGCCTTTCCGCCAGCGTCTCGTCTCTCACCACGCCGGTGTAATACTGCATGGATGTACGCGCGCCCTTCTCCTTCTTCATCGTTATGGTGATTCTGTCACTGCTGATGATGACTTCTTCCACCTTTTTATCGTCCACGTATTTCAGGAACTGGTCATAGCTGATTTCCTTGGATCCCGCGGAACCCTGGAACTGATACAGCGCAAGCACCAGTATCGTCGTGATCAATGTTACTAAAATAATGAAGGAAAAACCCTGCTTGTTATTCTTATTGCCAGAGCCCTTATTATTTTTATTCTGATTATTCTGGTTGTCCATTTTTATCCTCCTGCATCACTCTTTCATTATACGGACAGCCTACTTATAAATCAATAAAAACATTATGAAAAGATTGTAAACTTCCTATATCTTGTAGTATACTTGGAATGAGATTGCTTATACTGATGTAATAGCTAATTTGAAGGAATTAAGAGGGAATTTACGAATGAAAAAAGGATTTGACAATGAAAAATACTTGCAAATGCAGTCAGCCCATATCCGGGAACGCATCGACCAGTTTGACAACAAGCTGTATCTGGAGTTTGGAGGAAAGCTGTTCGATGATTACCATGCCTCCCGCGTACTTCCGGGATTTCAGCCGGACAGTAAGCTGCGTATGCTCAAGCAGCTTTCCGACCAGGCAGAAATCATCATCGTAATTAGCGCTGAGGATATCGAGAAAAACAAAGTCCGCGGCGACCTTGGCATCACCTATGATTCCGACGTCCTGCGGCTTATGCATGCCTACCGTGAAAACGGACTCTACGTCGGCAGCGTCGTCATCACGAAATACAGTGGGCAAAGCAGCGCAGATCTGTTTAAAAACCGGCTGGAAAAACTGGGCATAAAAGTATACCGGCACTATGTGATATCCGGCTACCCATCCAATGTACCGTTCATCGTCAGCGATGAAGGTTATGGCAAGAATGATTTTATAGAGACGTCGAGGCCTCTCGTTGTCGTCACCGCCCCGGGACCCGGCAGCGGAAAGATGGCGGTATGCCTGTCCCAGCTCTATCAAGAACATAAAAGAGGGATAAGCGCAGGTTATGCCAAATTCGAGACATTTCCCATCTGGAACATACCACTGAAGCATCCGGTCAATCTGGCGTACGAGGCAGCCACCGCAGACCTTAATGACGTCAACATGATCGATCCCTTCCATCTGGAAGCATATGGCAAGACAACGGTAAACTATAACCGTGATGTAGAGATATTCCCTGTGCTGAACGCCATGTTCGAGCGCATTTACGGAAAGAGCCCATACAAATCGCCGACCGATATGGGTGTTAATATGGCCGGCAACTGCATCTGTGACGATGACGTGTGCAAAGAAGCGTCCTGCCAGGAGATTATCCGCCGCTATTACGACTCTCTCCGGAGACTGCTCGTCGGCGCCTGCCCGGACGACGAGGCTTACAAGATAGAGATGCTGATGAACCAGGCCGGCATCACGGTCCGTGACCGTCCGGTCGTGAACGCCGCATTGCAGCGGGCCCAGGAGACAGGCGGCCCGGCAGCGGCACTCCAGCTGCACGACGGGCGTATGATTACCGGCAAGACGTCAAACCTGTTGGGCGCGTCCGCAGCTCTTCTGCTCAATGCACTGAAAGAGCTGGCTGGCATTGATCACGAGCTGCATGTCATATCGCCGGATGCGATCGAGCCGATCCAGAAGCTGAAAACCCAATATCTCGGAAGCCGCAATCCACGTCTGCACACGGATGAAGTATTGATTGCCCTTTCGGTCAGTGCCGCAAATGACGAGACTGCCCAGCTTGCGCTTGACCAGATTCCAAAGTTAAAAGGCTGCCAGGCCCATACGTCTGTCATGGTAGGTTCTGTAGATATGAAACAGTTCAAGAAGCTGTCCATCCAGGCCACCTTCGAGGCAAAGTTCGAAAAAAGTTCTGTATTTTTTAACGGGAAAGGTATATAATAGATAAGTATTTTTTTCACCAACATTACATAGCCTAAGCTAAAGATATCAATTGCGATAAGATTAGCTTAGGCTAAAACATTTTATACAAGGAGGAACATATGGCAGTAAAATACGTATTCGTTACGGGCGGAGTCGTGTCAGGACTTGGCAAAGGGATTACGGCGGCCTCTCTTGGGCGGCTTCTTAAGGCCCGCGGCTACACAGTGACCATGCAGAAATTTGACCCTTATATCAATATCGATCCTGGTACGATGAACCCGGTACAGCACGGCGAGGTATTCGTGACAGACGATGGTGCGGAGACGGATCTTGACCTCGGGCATTACGAGAGGTTCATCGATGAGAGCCTGAGCAAGAATTCCAATGTAACTACCGGCAAAATCTACTGGTCCGTACTCCAGAAGGAACGCCGCGGCGATTTTGGCGGTGGCACCGTACAGGTGATTCCTCATATCACTAATGAAATAAAAGGGCGATTCTACCGCAACCCATCCGCAGAGAATACGGAGATAGCCATAATAGAAGTAGGGGGGACCGTCGGTGACATCGAAAGCCAGCCTTTCCTCGAGGCAATCCGGCAGTTCCAGCACGAGAAGGGACGGGACAATGCCATGCTTATCCATGTCACGCTCATCCCCTATCTGCGTGCCTCGCAGGAGATGAAGACGAAGCCGACGCAGGCAAGCGTAAAGGATCTGCAGGGGATGGGGATCCAGCCGGATGTCATCGTCTGCCGTTCCGAATACCCCCTCGATACGGGCATCAAAGATAAGATTGCCTTGTTCTGCAACGTCCCGGCGAACCATGTGCTCCAGAACCTGGACGTGGAATACCTCTATGAAGCCCCGCTTGCGATGGAAAAAGAAAGGCTGGCCAATGTCGTGTGCGAATGTCTGAACCTTCCGTGCCCGGAGCCAGACCTGAAAGACTGGGAGGAAATGGTCGATTATCTGTGCCATCCCAACACAGAGGTTACCATCGCACTGGTGGGCAAATATATCCAGCTTCACGATGCCTATATCAGCGTAGTCGAGGCGCTGAAGCACGGCGGAATCTTCAGCCGAGCAACGGTAAATATCAAATGGATCGATTCCGAGACAGTGCATGCAGACAATGCAGACGAGCTTTTCCACGATGTAAGCGGAATCCTCGTACCGGGCGGTTTCGGCCACCGCGGGATAGACGGCAAGCTGGAAGCCATACGGTATGCACGTACGCACAATGTCCCCTTTCTCGGTCTCTGTCTCGGCATGCAGCTCTCCATCGTAGAGTTCGCCCAGGATGTGCTCGGGTATAACGATGCCCACAGCGCAGAACTGAAGCCTGATACGACGCACCCTGTCATACACATCATGCCCGACCAGATCGGTGTGGAAGATATCGGCGGTACGCTGCGGCTTGGCTCTTACCCATGCGTGTTGGACAAGACATCCAAAGCTTACGAATTATATGGCAGGGAAGAGATCAAAGAGCGCCACCGCCACCGTTACGAAGTGAACAACGACTATCGGGAAGCGCTTACAAGCCACGGCATGAAGCTGTCCGGCCTCTCACCAGACGGCAACATCGTGGAGATGATAGAGATTCCTGGACATCCGTGGTTCATCGCAACCCAGGCACACCCGGAATTAAAATCGAGGCCAAACCGGCCGCATCCACTGTTCAAAGGCTTCATCGAAGCAGCATTAAATTATCAGAATAATTGATAAATTTTGAAAGGGGTCAGACCCCCGTGTACACGGGGGTCTGACCCCTTTCAAAATTCAACGAATTGTCAGACACATTATCACGAATACGATACCCAGGAGTATGCAGCAGCACCATATGCTCTGTATCCCCCACAGCAATGCAAGGATTGTTCCTGCCACCGCCCCCAGTATGAACAGCAGGATGATACCGAAGTAGTGTGCGGCCTGTATTCCGGCTCTTTCATCTTTATTCATGATGAACTGGAAGATTTTCTCGGTCCCGGACCGCAGGTTTCCGGTACACATAGTCGAGGCGTACGGCAGGTTTTTCATTCTCCGAAAGCTGTTGACCTGCAGGGAGCAGACGAATGAGATGGTCACATTTACCACGCTGTCCGGCACAGTACCAGGCACAAATCCTATAACTATCAACAATATAATTTCTATCGCTATTATCCAGTGTTCGTATATATCAAATTCTTTCTCTGTAAAATGCTTTTTAAATACCTCTGTTATGAATACTCCGAGAGCAAAAGCCAATATCGGTATGATGCAGTACCCTGCCTGGCGGTATCTCCCCTGAGCCGCGTATATGCCGAGCAATACCATGTTGCCTGTCTGCGCGTTGGCAAATACGCCTCCCCTGAGCATATAGGTGTATGCGTCCAGAAACCCTCCTACGATGGCAAGCAGCGCCGCTATCCTGAATGTCTCGTGAATAGGCACTGCAGCCGCGTGTGGCCGCCTTTGTTTCATTGTCTTCACTCCCATCTTTTAGTCAAATGACCAGCGTATACTGCTGCCTTTTTCCGTCTTGGTCACTACGAGCTTACAATCAATCTGCTCTTTCAGTTCATTCACATGTGAAATGATTCCGACAAGCCTGCTGTCTCCCGCCAGCTCGTTCAGAACCCTGATAGCCTTTTCCCTCGACGTATCATCCAGGGAACCAAAGCCTTCATCCACGAACATCGTATCCAGATGAACTGCTCCTGCCGTATTTTGTACAATGTCTGCCAGGCCAAGCGCCATGCATAAGGCTGCCATGAATGACTCGCCGCCCGACAGCGTCTTCACGTCGCGCACCGCACCGCTGAGCAGATGCAGGACATCCAGATCCAGCCCTGCCTGTCCCTGGCTCCCAAGACTTTTCATATCCCTGCACTGCAACAGGAATCCGTTGTCTGTCATCTGCACAAGCCTCTTGTTTGCCGCATGGATGATTTGTTTAAAATACTGCCGCTGTACATACGTTTCAAAATCCAGCTTGACCGAGCCGCTCAGATTCCCGTTGGCCGTACGGCTCAGGTTACCGACCAGCTCATAGTGTTTCTGCAGCCCGCCCTTCCGTTCAAATGTCTTTCTGAGTTCTTCTTTTATCTCCCTGTTCCTGCCGTTTATACTGCCGAGACGGATCTGCTCTCCTCTCAGTCCTTCCAGCACTCCGGCGAGCCTATCTGCCTCTTCTACAAGAACTGCCACATCTACCCTCTTCTTCCCTTCTACCTGGGTGCCGAGTAGCTGAAGGGCGGCTTTGTTCTCTTTGACCTGTGCTTCGTAACGTTCGAGGGAGGCTGCCATCTCCTCCTTCGTATCTAAGAGCTCCTTTTTCGTCTCATACTCTTCTTCTTCGAATTCCTCTTCTGCCAGAGCATGCCTGTATGCCTCTTCTGCCTTTTGGCACAACATTTCCAACTGTTCCCTGCGTTTTAATTCGCCGTCCCGCTCTCCCTCAATCCTTTTTAGCTCGTGCAGAACCTTCTGGTGCTGTTCCCGTGCCAGTTTGAGATGATTCCTTAATTCTTCAAGCTGATGAGCTGCCTCCTTCTGTCTTGTTTCAGCCTCTTCTTTCGAGGGGAAATCAAGCTTCTTCTTCCATTCTTCTGCCAATGCGCTCTGCCGGCCGTACTTTCCCTCCAACTCCAGCAGCCTCCCGGCTATCTCTTTTATCTCGCTCTGCTTCTGTACAAGCGTATGCTCTGCCTCTTCATATTCTGCGCACACAAAGCCATGACGGCTCACATTCCTTTCTGTCTGCAGAAGCGCCTGCTTTATATCTGCCAGATTCTTAACGCAGGCTTCACCTGCTGCCTTGATTCTTCTCTCCAGATCAGGAAGATTCTCCCTGCAGTCTGAAGGCTGCTCTATATCGAACAGCTTCGCATACTCCCTGGCAAATAATTCTCTTTCCGTCCGAAGCATTCCGGCCGCCTCCCGCAGGCTGTCTGCCGCAGCCTGGCGAATCTTTTCCGCATTATCCTTCGATTCCTTTGCCTTCTCGACCTCTTCCTGTGAAGGGGCAGATTCCGAGAGCCGCGCAGGATCCGGATGTTCGCAGGAGCCACACACAGGACATGGGCGCCCACTAACGAGACTGCACGACAGTATACCTGCCTGTTCGTTCAGAAATGCCCGGTATTTTTGCTCGTAATGCTCCAGCTCATCCCGGTAAGCTGACGAGCATTCCTCCTCATGCCGCTGCTTATCTTTACATTCCATGACAAGCTGCCTGATATTCTGGGCCGCCTGTTCCAGCGCCTCGACTTCCTGCGCCCTGTCGGCCAGCGCTTTTGCCTTTGCGGTCAGGCGCTCCTTTTCCGCCGGGCTGCAGGACAGCTCTTCCCGTTCTTTCTTCAGGCTTTCGCAGTACGCCACAAGTCTTTGCTCTTCTTCCTCCGCCATAGCAGACTGGTTTCTCGTTTCATCCAAAAGCCCCGCCAGCCTTCCCGTCTCCGCTTCATATTGCTCCAGCTCATCGTACTGCTGCATCGTGTCTTTCAGCCGCATGAATACTTCCATATACGCAGGCTCCTTTCGCCTGAGTTCTTCCTCCGCCTGTTCTTCTACTGCCGCCGCTGCATGTGCCGACTCCTCCGCTTCCTTTCCTTTTCTCTCCAGCCGGATGAGGTTCTGGGCGGACTCCGCTGCCGATGCCTTTATACTATGGAGCTCCTCCTCTTTCAAACGTACCCTTTCCATCCTCCGGGCGCAGGCCACGTCCGCCGCCATCTTACGGTAAGCGTCTTTCTTATCCAGGAGCATCTTTTCCTCTTCCCCCGCCTCTTCGTAAGCCTGGAACAGGCGGTTCAGCGTCTCCCCCTCTTTCATTGCGCCGTTGATTCTATCCAGCTGCTCCTGCAGACGGGCTGCCTCCTTCTTCTTCTCCTTCTCTCTCTCGGCTCCTTCTCTAATGATAAGCCCGAGCAGCCGAAGCGTCTCCTCCCTGTCCGGTATGGGTAGCATCTTTAGAGCCTCCCATTCCTCGCTGTACCGGCTGTCTGCACCGCATTCTGCCCTTTCCGCCTCCCGCCGTACATTGTTCGTATTCTCCTCCAGCTCACTGTACAGTTGTGACGCCTGCCGTTTCAATTCCTCCTGCACACGGTAATATAGCCGTGTATGGAATATTTTCGTAAATATTTTCTTGCGTTCCTTAGACTCTGCATGCAGCAGCTTCAGAAAATCCCCCTGTGCTATCATCGCTATCTGGGTAAACTGGTCCGCGTCCAGTCCGATGATATCCGCAATCTTCTGGTCAATCTCCCGCTTCCTGCCATGATATGCTTTACCGTCCGGAAGCGTGAGCTCAACCTTCGGGGCTTCCCTTACGAGACGGGGAGACCCGTCTGCATGACGCCGCCTGCCAAGCCGCATATACTCCGGATTCCTCCGGACGGTATATACATCCCCGTGGTAAGAAAATGTATACTCTACATAAGTCTCCACCTCTTCGGAAGCATATTGGCTGCGCATCATGCTGCCGTCCCGTCTGCCGCCGCTTGTCTGGTCATAAAGCGCATAGGTGACCGCGTCAAATATAGTCGTCTTTCCGGCTCCCGTATCTCCCGTAATCAGAAATATCCCCGCCTGCACTTTGGTGAAATCAAGCACTGTCCTGCCTGCATACGAACCAAAGGCCGACATTACTAATCTCAATGGTTTCATCTGCGGTTCTCCTCTTCTCCTGCCCAGTCTATTACCTGCTCCAGAATCTCTTCTTCCTCATCGTCCAGCTCTCTTCCCTGCATCTTGGCATAAAAATCGGCAAATGCATCCATAGGGCTTTTCCACACAAGCTCTTTGTCAAATTCTGTCAGCTTCTGCCGGATCCGTTCGTTGTCAAGGCGCACTTCCAGGATATGGGAGTATATCTTCTCCAGCTGTTCCTTCGGCTTATACGGTTCTGTCTCGTCCGTCAGTGTTATGCTCACGTAATCATCCCGGCCTTCCTCTTGCGGCTGGCTGAGAATATCCTGAAGCTTACCTCTCTTGTTGCGAACGTCCCTCACCGGGTGAAGGGGCAGTCTGACAACTTCGGCTTCTTCCCCTTTTTCCCGCAGAATAACCATAGCAAGCGATTTATCATGTCCGCTCTCACTGACGGAATACTTCATAGGAGTGCCACAATACTGTATATGGCTTACTCCCACCTTCTGGGCCCCATGCAGATGTCCAAGCGCCACGTAATCGAACGGCTTTAGCGGACCCGTATCCACGTTGTCGGTACCGCCCACCGCAATGGTCTCAGAATCGCATGTGCCGGGCCTGATTCCATCCCCTGTATAGAACTGGTGGGATATAAGCACATTCCTGCGCCCCGCATAGTCAATGTCCTCCCGTTCTATGAGCATACGTATGGCGTCGCTGCTGCTTTCAGGCCCACATCCTTCCCATACGTTCCTTACATAGGAGGGCTTTAAAAATGGAAGCAGATAAAAATCCACTTCCCCATATTCATCCGCCAGCGTCACCTTGGAAATATGTTCCCCACCATGTTCGGGTGCGTTTCCGGCAACATAGATATGATGCGCCTTCAGAAATCCGGATGCATAGCTGAGTCGTCCCGGCGAGTCATGATTCCCGCTTATTACCAGTATCGGAATGGATGGCTCTATTGCGGACAGTGCCGTCAGAAATTCATCAAATACCGTGACCGCCTCGGCAGACGGTACGGACTTGTCGTATATGTCTCCTGCAATGACTACGGCATCCGGATGCAAGTCTGCCGCATACGCGGCTATTTCTTTGAGCACCTTCCTCTGGTCGTCAATCAGGTTATAATGATGCAGCTGTCTGCCTATGTGCAAATCAGATAAATGAAAAAACCTCAACGTCACCACTCCTTCTTCCGTCCTTACCGCATAGCGGCGGCATCAGCCTTCTATCTCGTCCACCGCACGGATGACCGCATCCCTGAAGCCGGCTCGTTCCAGCGCGGACACGCCTCTTATCGTCGTCCCGCCGGGGGAACAGACGGCGTCCTTCATCTCGCCCGGATGCTGCTTCTTCTCCGTGTACAGCTTCCCGGTCCCACAGAGCATCTGGGCGGCAAGCTCATATGCCGTACGTCTCGGCAGGCCGTATTTGACCCCTGCGTCTCCAAGCGCTTCCAGAAACATGCTGGCAAATGCGGGGCCGCAGCCCGCCACGGTACCAGCCGTTCCTACAAGTTCCGTCTCGACAGGCTGTACCAGTCCGATGGCAGAAAACAACGTGTAGAATGCCTCATACTCTTCTTCCTCAAGCGAATGCCTGTCCTCGCATACGGTGATTCCTTCCCCTACGGATACCGGAGTGTTCGGTATCGTGCAGATATAGTGGACGTCTGTACCCAATATGTCCCTGAACGTGTCAAATGTATAACCGGCCGCTATGGAAACGACGATTCTGCCTTTCAGCGACTTTGCAAGCGGGCGTATGACATCCGCCACCATAGCGGCTTTCAGCGATATGACGACCATATCTGAATGTTCAATCACATCTTCGTTCGTCCGGCACGGAATACATCCGAATCTCCTGCAGTTCTTCTCAAGCCGCTCATAATTCCCGCCGCTTGCATATATGTCTCTTCCTTCCAGCGCCCCGCTTTTGAGGAATCCTTCTATCATAGCCTGCGCCATGCTTCCCATCCCTATAAATCCTACCTTCATATCCTGTCTCCTCTCGCATCTATATTTTCTAACCACGTCATATGACTTTTACACCGAGCAGCTTTACAAGTTCTGCCGCCTGGAACATATTGACCTTCATTCCCTGGAGCTCCCGATGCTCCTCCGAAACGGTGATACCTTCTATCACGCTGTCGGAAAAATCTATATCTTTCAGAGACGTCCGGAAAAAATCTGTCTTTGATAAATCCGACTTTTCAAAACGGACCTTCCGAAATCGGACTTCTGAAAAGAAAGATTCCCGGAAGCCGCATTCCCGCACGCTGCATCCCTCCCACGAAGAGCCTGTGAAATTAGTGAGATCCAGACGGCAGTTCTCCAGTTCTACATGCTTCAGAACCGCCATATCTAATTTAGCTCCGTTCCCTTTGCATTCCTTTATAGCCGAATCCTTCCAGTAGCTTCCGCCGAACCGGCAGTTGGAAAAATCACAGTTATCAAATTCTGCGCTGTAAAATCCTGCCCCGCTGAAATCACAGCCAGTGAACCTGCATCTCATGAATTTGATATGAATGAATTCTATTTTCCGAATATCCTCTTCCGTCAGACATTCATCCTTGTACTCCCTGTCCCGCAGCGGATACTCATCCGTCCGGGCATACGCTATATCTTCTGCAAGCATGTTTCAGCTTCCTCCATCTGAGCGTTATAATTATTTCTTGTACTTTTCATCAATCTTATTATGATACCACATAACCCACGCTATGCCAACCGTACATGCCAGCACAAAGAAGATCAACGCCGCCTGCGGATACCAGAACTCTACCAGACCGGCAATCCAGAACAGCACGGAACTTAGCCGCCACATTCTGCCATTAGCCCTGTTAAAGGCAGCTACGTCACTTACCTCGTCAGGCGATATATGCTCGCCTGTCCAAAACCACATTGGCCTCTTCCTGCGCCGGGCATATATGCCAAGCCCAACCAGCATAGCCCCCACTGCCCACATGACAGCCGGATAAATCAAATTGTACTTCATTCCCAACACACCTCCTGCATCATTATTATATAAACAGGCTGCCTCAGCAATCGATACCGGCCTTCCGTGCCTGGCTGCCCAATTCCCGGACATTGAGCGTATATTCTCTGCCGTCTTTTATAAAATGTGTCCCGCACTGCCGGAACTCAAAATGGACCCCCGCACTGATACACTGCTCTCTGACAGCAAGCACCCATTCATAATCAAGCGGCCTTGCATTCCGGTCCGACTCGCCTCCGACAACGACCAGCTCTACTCCGTCCAGATACTTCCGGATATCGATTCGCTCTATCAGCGGCTGGCAGATAATATTCTTATGCCTGATTGGGAGGGTCTTGAAAAAAGAAAGCCTCTCGTCTGCCCTCGCTTGATTCTCCACCGTACAGCCAATCGTCACGTTCTCATACCCGTCCCCCCAATCGTCAGGGATGCAGTTCCAGAAGCGCTCGATCCGCTTCGTCAAAAAGAGGAAATGAAGGTCTGGACGCTCCCGCATCATCTCCCAGCATTCCTTCCTCCACTCGTCTGCCTCCCCGATAAAAAAATCGGTGGAGAAGCATACGTAGACCGTCTGTCCCGGCTTCATCTTATACTCCCCTTTTTTGGTCTTTCTTACCGGGGCATCGAAGCCGTCCAGTTTTACGATAGCTCCGGTGTCCATCCCTCTTTTCGCATCTCCCTTATGAATATAACAGAACTTGCAGCCTTCGCTGTATCTGTGGCAGCCACGCCATGGATTCCACATCGCCATGACACCTCATCCCCCTTATCTTAAAATTTTCTTTTTTGGCATATGCAGCTTTTTATAACAGTAAGAACCGCTCCATATCCGACAAGTGCCATGAATATGAGTCCGGTCTGTAAGATCCGGAATTCATCCACATTGCCATATATATATGCTATCCTGTCCACTGGTGGCAGAATCCATGCCACATACTTAAGGAATGGAATCTCCTGTACAAGACCAGTTCTGACTACCGTCAGAACCGAGAGCAGCACCGTAAGTACGACCGCAAGCTTCCGGTCCTCCATCACTCTCGGATGCAGCAGGCTTCCTAAAGCACCTCCCGCAAATGAGCAGCCTGCCACAAGGATAAAAGCATTCAGCACGTCATACGCCGTAAGCGGCCTTAGAAACAGCCCCTTATGGTTCAAAACATTCTGGATGACAGGAAACAGCACGCATACGGCGCTCACTAGCAGACCGAGCATCGCCAGAATGATTGAACGGCTTATATAATAGCACAGGCTGCTTCTGACACGCAGCAGCTGAATCTGCTCCATCACCGGATTTTCATCCGCTGATACACTGAGCCCCGCCCAGACAAGGACGAAGAATACGAGGTAGGACGCCATTACAAAGCTGTCCACGATGCCGACCGGCATGATGGTATACATCGTGTACTGATACGCGATAATGACCACAAGCGGCATGATGAACTTGTTCCCTTTAAAGTAGATGTGCAGCCCGTATCTTGTCAGTTCAGCTATCTTCTTCATTATACATCCCTCTCAGTCTCCAGCCACGGGAAAGCAGCCCCGGCAGTATACGGTCACATTCCGTCTCTTCGGCCTTCAGCCTGTAGTAGCGGCCATATTTCGTCATACGCCCGTCAGCCTCCAGGCCTCCTGCATTTTCCAAAATGACGGTACACATTTTTGTGCCGGCAGGCTCATAGTCTTCCAGTCTTCCCTCCCGTATGGTATATACGTCTTGTGCAATGGCATTCACTATATGCTCTTCGTGGCACGACAGCAGTATCGTCACATCCTCCCCGCGAAGTTCGTTCGTCTTCTCAATCAGTACCTTCTGGGACTCCTTGTCCTGTCCAGACACCGGTTCGTCCAGCAGCAGAACATCGGGCCTCGTCATGAACGCCTGAATCACCCCTACCTTCTGAAGCGTACCTTTCGAGAGGGACCTCATGGGCACATCCAGCAGCTCGCCAAAAAAGAAGTCCTCTCCGAGCGATGCTATCCTTCTTCCGGCCTCATCCCTTCTCATGCCGTCAAGAATGCCCATGTTCAGCAGATACTGCCTTGCAGTCACCGGTGTCGGCGGGAATTTCTCAGGGATATAATGAAACAGCAGCCCAGGCGCCTGCACGGCTCTTCCGTCCGACGGTACCGTAAGACCCGCGATTATCCGAAGCAGCGTACTCTTCCCACAGCCGTTATGTCCCACGAAGGCCACCGCTTCTCCCCGATGGAACACCTTGTCTATATGATTCAGAACAAGCTTGTCTCCGTAGCTTTTCGTAACATTTTCCAATCTGATAATCTCCATAAATACTCCCCGTTCCTTATCATTCCCTCTGATTCCTTCCGTCAAGGCCATCTATATCATATATCCCCGGGACACTCCGGCCTCTCTTCAGCTACACCGCCGGCCTTCTTCTTAATCTCGATACCTTCTACCTCGAAACAGGTAATCCACGGATACTCTACATAGCGGACCATTATCTGCCCTGGAATGATGATACCTTCTTTGGGATAATATACATTGCCCAGTTCACTTTCGTCTACGTCGTATCCTTTTTCCAACATAACATCCTTGTCCTCGTCGGTAAAGCTTACCGACATCTCCTTGTACGGAGGGGCACATCAGCTCGTGATGTCTTCTATGTTCAGCACGACATGTTTCCACCCGTACTTCTGCATATAAGCCTTGGCGTTATCGTCTATTACTACCATCGTCCTGCCATCCCTTTCTCCTCTTAAGATTACAGTCTGCTACCTTTCATAATACAGAAACTTCGACCGGCTAGCAATGGTAACCGGACCGCAAATCCGTATGTTATAAAAGACGCAGATAATGTCTCCACTATCTACGCCTTATTCCACCTCTGCTTTGAAATAGTTACCCTATCTTCTTTCGATTGCTTTATTTCTGGACGATATTGATAATCTTCTTCGGCACATAGATTTCCTTGACAACCGTGCCTGTCAGCTTGTCGGCTACAGCCGCCTTGCCTGCAGCGATGGCATCTTCCTTGGACACATCCGCGGGTACCGTAACGACGGCCCTTGTCTTACCGTTGATCTGAACCGGAACTTCCACTTCATCATCCTTCATGGCATCGGCATCATATGAGGGCCATCCGGCGTGGAAGACGCTTCCTTCATGTCCAAGCTGCTCCCAGAGCTCCTCCCCCATATGAGGGGCAAACGGTGCAAGCAAGATTGCCAGAGTTGACAGTGTCTCCTTGTCTACTCCGCCTTCCTTCCTGGCGATGTCAATCAGCTTGTTGTTGTGTTCCATGAATCCGGAAATCACAGTATTAAGGCTGAAGCTGTCCAGGCGCGTCGTAATGTCATAAACCATCTTATTGCGTACCTTTATCATCTCCCTGGTCGCTTTGATGTCTTTGTCCCTGCTGTCCATCACGAGATTCCAGGCACGCTTCAGGAAACGGTTCACGCCGTCGATGCCGCGGTCGTCCCACTCGGCATCCAGCTCCGGAGGACCGACGAAGAGCTCATACATTCTCAGTGAATCACATCCGTAGTCTCTCACCAAATCGTCCGGTGATACTACATTCCCTTTCGACTTGCTCATCTTGATGCCGTTCTTGCCGGTAATCATACCCTGGTTGAACAGCTTTTTGAACGGCTCATCAAAATTAACGGCTCCGATGTCACAGAGGAACTTTGTATAGAAACGGGAGTACAGCAGGTGAAGAACCGCATGCTCCACACCGCCGATATACATATCTACCGGGAGCATCTCATCTGCTTTTTCCCTCGATACGAGCGCTTCGCTGTTATGATTGTCCACATAGCGGAGGAAATACCAGGATGAACCTGCCCACTGAGGCATCGTGTTCGTCTCGCGCTTCGCCGGCTTGCCACATACCGGACACGTACAGTTCACCCACTCGTCGATGCCGGCAAGGGGAGACTCGCCTGTGCCGGTCGGTTCATACGACTCTACGTCAGGCAGCGTCAGAGGAAGTTCGTCTTCCGGTACCGGAACTGCACCACATTCCGGACAATGGATGATGGGAATCGGCTCGCCCCAGTAGCGCTGGCGTGAAAACACCCAGTCTCTCAGCTTATAATTGACAGTAGCTTTTCCGATTCCACGCTCTTCTATCGTATGTGGCGCTTCCTTTTTCAGAACAGCGGACTCCATACCGTTCCACTCGCCGGAATTAATCATCGTTCCGTTCGCTTCGGTGTAGGCTTCCGTCATATGCTCGATTTCTTTTCCGTCCTTGGCTATGACCTGTACGATTGGTATGCCAAATTTCTTCGCGAACTCAAAGTCACGGTCATCGTGGGCAGGAACACACATAATCGCCCCGGTACCGTAATCTGCAAGTACATAGTCGGACAGCCAGATAGGCGTCTTCTCTCCATTGAGCGGATTGACTGCATAGCTGCCGGTAAATACACCGGTCTTTTCCTTATCCTGCATACGATCCACATTTGATTTCATCGAGGCATCATAGATGTATTTCTCAACCGCATCTTTCGTCTCGGGAGTGGCAAGGCTTGCTGCAAGCTCATGCTCCGGCGCAAGTACCATGAACGTCGCACCATACAGCGTATCCGGCCTCGTCGTGTATACGGTAATCTTCTCTTCTCTTCCATCCACCGGGAAATCTACTTCTGCACCGTATGACTTGCCGATCCAGTCTGCCTGCATCTTCTTGACCTTTTCCGGCCAGTCCAGCTTGTCGAGGTCATTCAGCAGACGTTCCGCGTAAGCGGTAATCTTCAGCATCCACTGGCGCAGGTTCTTCTTCGTTACCTCTGTGCCGCAGCGTTCACATTGGCCGTTTACAACCTCTTCGTTAGCAAGGCCGGTCTTGCAGGAAGGACACCAGTTGATAGGAAATTCCTTTTCATATGCCAGACCTTCTTTGAACATCTTCACGAATATCCACTGTGTCCACTTATAGAATTCCGGGTCTGTCGTGTTCACTTCCATATCCCAGTCGTATAAAGCCGCAATCTCATTAATCTGGCGTTTGATGTTTTCCACATTCTCCGCCGTAGATTTGGCCGGGTGCACTCCCATCTTGATGGCATAGTTTTCCGCCGGAAGGCCGAAAGCGTCCCATCCCATCGGATGGACAATATAATATCCCTGTAGTAATTTATATCTGCTCCAGACGTCAGAAATCACATATCCTCTCCAATGCCCCACATGAAGCCCGTTTCCCGACGGGTATGGGAACATGTCCAGGCAATAATATTTCTGGCGTTTTCCATTCTCATCTTCTTTGACATTCACCGGGGCCTGTCCCCATCGCTCGCGCCATTTTTTCTCTATTGCCTTATGATTATAAGGTGTGCTCATGGTTCATTCCTCCTATTTTAACACTATTTCTAATTGTACCACATGCGTTTTTCGTGTCAAGTTATTACCCGCAATTTATTTCACTTTTCTGGTTGTCTATCATGCCGAATTCATGTATAATAAAAGACAAGAAAATACGTATGTCAAATACATAAAAAAGGAGTGTTTCCCATGGTAAATTTATTGATTGGCCCGAAAGGCAGCGGAAAGACACAGCAGATGATCGAACAGGCTAACAGCCAGGTGAAAGTCTGCAACGGCAATGTAGTATTTATTAAAAAGACACATCGTGATACGGCAAGCGTGGCGTTTGATATCCGCACAATCTGTATGGATGACTTCAAATCTATCGAGAATATTGATGAGTACATCGGATTTTTATATGGCATGTATAGTTCCAACCACGATATCGAATGTGTATTTATCGACGGACTTTTAAAACATGCCGATATTTCATTAGGCAACGTACCAGAATTTATTGAGAGGCTGAAAAAGGTTTCCAGAGAATGCGACATTGAATTCTACGTAAGTCTCAGTGCTACGAAGGATGAGCTGTCCGGAATAGACATGGCAGACTGTACGTTATTGAACTAGGCTATGGAGGCGATGTTCCAAAGATATATTTTATCTGTAACTACATAAATAAGAGAATGCAGGGCAGTTCAGGTATGAACTGCCCCTTTTACAAGAGAAAAAAATTATGAGTGGGATTAGAGACGCAAAACGAAAAAGGGACAGGCGCAGGAAGCAGAGGAAGCTGACGTTGATGCTCGGCGCCCTCTTCACCGTCATATTGTGTGTTGCGGTCATAGCCGGCGTAAAGAGCATGATTACGAAGAACACGCCCGAAAGCGGAAAGAAGGCGGCAGAGAAAGAGGCAAAAAAGAAGGACAAACCTGACACGTCCAAAGTAGAGATAAAAAATATTGTCATCAATACGAAAAAAGATAAAAACGACTCTGACAAGTCTACAATCATCACTGTCAGCTCCGTCGGCGACTGTACGCTCGGCACGGATGTGAACTTCAACCCCGACACGAGCCTGAACGCCTATTATAATGCCCGGGGCGCCGACTATTTTTTCCAGAACGTACGGCCGATACTGGAAGCGGACGACCTGACCATCGTCAATATGGAAGGAACGCTTACCACGCAGGAGCAGCGCGAAGATAAGACGTACGCGTTCAAAGGACCGCCGGAATATGCCGCTATCCTGACCGGCGGCTCGGTGGAGGCAGCTAACCTTGCCAATAACCACAGCCGGGACTACGGTGAGAAAAGTTATACGGATACTATTACAGCACTGGAGGATGCCGGAATCGCCACCTTCGGCTATGAGCGGGCGGATGTGGTGGATATCAAAGGGGTCAAGGTCGGGCTGACAGGCATCTATGAACTGGCGGAACATATGGAAAAGAAACAGCAGGTCAAAGAGAATATCGCAGCACTTAAGGAGGCCGGCGCACAGCTTATCATCGTCAACTTCCACTGGGGCATCGAGCGGGAATATGTCCCGAACGACACGCAGAAAGCACTGGCACGTCTGGCCGTCGACGAAGGGGCCGATCTTGTCATAGGACATCATCCGCATGTGCTGCAGGGCGTGGAGAAGTACAAAGGAAGGTATATCGCCTACAGCCTGGGCAACTTCTGCTTTGGCGGAAACTCCAACCCGGAAGATAAGGATACGATGATATTCCAACAGACATTCACCATAACAAAGGACGGCGTAAAAAAAGACGAAAATATCAATATGATACCGTGTTCCCTGTCATCGGCGAACGGTTATAACGATTACAGTCCGGTTCCGCTGGAAGGTTCAGAAAAAGAGAGAGTATTGAACAAGATAGAGGAATATAGTCAGGCAATTGATTGAATTTTGAAAGGGGTCAGACCCCTGCTGCGGCAGGGGTCTGACCCCTTTCAAAATTATAACAAATTACACTAAATATTCGTACAATAATGTCACGGCCGGCAGCGTTATGATGCAGAAGATGATTGACATTACATTTATGACGCTTGCATACATCGCGTCCTTATTATATATCTGTGCCAGCTGTGTCACCATCGCCGCAGCCGGAGCAGAACCCGCCAGCAGGACCACGAGCAGTATGTACTCCGCATCTTTATGAAGCCCCTGCATACCGGCGAAGCAGAATACTGCGATGAACAGCAGGGGGAATGCAATCAGCCTGATGAAGCAGATGAAATAAGGCCTCTTCTGTCGGAATACCCATTTCAAGTCGATATTTCCTATTATCATTCCGATGACGAGCATGCTGGCCGGCCCTATCATATCCGCGAAGCCCCCGATACAGTCCCGCAGTGGAACCGGAAGGCTTACGCCGCCTGCAAAGAGGATTACTCCGACAAATATAGCTATTATGTTGGGGTTCAGAAGTATCTTCTTATAATTCTTCTGTGGCTTACGGTCAATGACCCCGATTCCATGCGTCCAGAGCAGCAGCGTCTGCACGACCATATATGCGGCCGAATAGAACACCCACTCCTGGCCGAGTACAGAAGATACGAGCGGAACGATCAGATTGCCCGAATTGGAATAGATTATCGACATCTTCTCAATAGGATTCAGGCACAACGGCTTCTGTACAAGCCGCGTCAGGCCTACAAGAAGGGCGTGTACGATAACAGCTCCTGCTGCTGCCAGCAGGAGCCCCATTATCTTATCTTTTGTCAGTGTTATCTGAAAAGAGTTCACTACTACGCAGGGGGAACAGACATATACTACGATATTGGACAGGACCTTGCTGTCCTTCGACTCAAACAAACCGGCTTTGACCAGCACATAGCCTGCCGCCATCATCAGGAACAGGGCTACGATCTGTTCAGCCAATAATATACTTAGTTCCATTATTCCTCCGTTTTCGTATTATCCTCTGTCTTTCCTTCCGAAAGAGACATTACCGTGTTGGCCTTCTCCCCTTGCTTATACTCTATCGTGACTTCCTGTCCTACGTCGTATTTGACGATATCGATAAAGTCGACTACAGATACATCAAATATCTCATCTGAGCCTTCCAGCATAACATAATAGTGGGACGAGCCTTCGATAACCGCCTGGGCAATCTTTGTTATCTTTCCGGTGGCTGTCATCACTTCTCTCGTATCCTTTTCCGCCTCTTTCACGCCATTGCTCAGCAGCAGTTCGAGATAGTTCTCCTCACACTGGCTTACGCTGTCTCCGATTGCCACGATCTGGTACTTCTGTACGTTTACCATGGCATACTTCTTCACAAGCCCGGCATCATCCTTCAACGCCATAAAATAAGTCGGCTCATCTGAAATATTCAAGAGCAGCGGGAAGGTCGATGTATATTTCAGGTTCTGTACCTGCCCTTCCGCCGATGACATGGCCGATGTCTCCGTGGCACCTTCCACCTTATAATACTTCGTCTCCATCGTCCTCTGGTTGGACAGAACGAACCCGACATTAGACTGGTCTCCGTTCACGGAAGTGACGCCTGTATACATCCACACATCATCGTCAAGCGCCAGATAATTATAGCCGTCTGTCGTCTTCAGACAGTCCTTCTGCCCCAGTACGCTGTTAAAAAAGCCATGCTTCAGTGTTCCGTAATAGTCGAACAGATCCACGAGCAGATCGGCCGAATAGGCACGGTCCACCCACTGTGGTACATCTTCGATATCATACTCTTCCGTCTCTCCGGTAATTGCATTGCAGAGCACGACCTTGCCTACCGTCTCTCCACCGAACAGGCCGATGTTGAACTTCTTGACCGGAGCAATCCAGAATGGAGTCCCCTCTTCGTCTATCTCAAAGCTCAGGTCATCGTAGATATACGTAGGGTGTGCAAATCTCAGATGCCGGTATATATTCCGGTTAAAATGCTCGCTCGTCGTATACTTTATCCCTTCTTCTAACTTGACCAGCTCTGTGGACTGGGTCGCCATATTGATACGGATATAAGCCGGGATTCCATTGGACCGGTTCGTGAACCATTTGATGACGCTTGCATATTTCAAAGGCGTCACCCGTACCGGGTTGCCTTTGTAGTTGATCTGGCTGTATATTTCATCCGCCTCGAACTGGGATACCATGTCCACCATGCTTCCCATCTTCCTGTCGCCGAGGAGTTCTGCCGTATCTTTATCCAGCAGGGGGATCTTGTCAAAGGACAGTTCTTCTACGTCTTCTGCGAACTCTCCTTCTTCCACCTTCATCAGCTTCTGGTACTTCTTGGCATTGATAATTGGGGAGGATAACAGTGCTCCTATGAGATATATCACGCCTACGCCAAGAACAAGAAATCCAAGCGTCTTCATCACTTTATTCTGCTTCAGCTCCCCTCTGCCAAGCTTTTTGCGCACTGCATACAGCACAGCCGCGGCCGCCAGCAGGAACAGGACGAAAAACCAGACATCGGTAGAATGGATGTTGATAGCAGGCAAAGAGACGTAATAATACAGGCCTGCTGCCAGTATGATAATGATTGCGATAATAAGTTTCCTAGACTTTTTCATAAACTTCTCCTTCTCTTGATTCCCGACTCTAGAACTTTCTCCTCCATGCGGACAGTGTAAACAGCATCAGGAACGGGAATATCTCAAGCCTCCCTGCCAGCATGTCAAAACAAAATACTATCTTGGACAGTGGTGAAAATTCTGCAAAGTTGCCTACCGGTCCCACATCATTGATGCCGGGGCCGATATTATTCAGCGTCGCCATGACTGAGCTGAATGTAGTTCCAAAATCCAGGTTGTCGATGGATATGAGCAGTACAGACCCCACGACAATCCCCATATATGCCAGCAGATAGATATACACGACACGGAGCACGTCCGGCCCAATCTTCTTGCCGTTAATCTTGATGATATTGACGGACTTCGGATGCAGCATCTGCTTTATCTCCCGTCTGATGCTCTTGATGACGATCATGAAACGGGATATCTTGATACCGCCGCCGGTGGAAGACGCACAGGCTCCGATAATCATAAGCAGCATCAATATGCACTGCGACAGCATCGGCCATCCATTATAGTCAGCAGTCGCGTATCCGGTAGTCGTTATGATAGAGGCCACCTGGAACGCCGCGTATCGGAACGCTTTCAGCGGGCTTGGGAACTGGCCGCTTATATTCAGCGTTATGATGGCAATCGCACCGGCTATGATTCCAAGATACACCCTGAGCTCCTCATTCTTCCATACGGATTTGGCCTCGCCGAGCAGAAGGAGGAAATAGAGGTTGAAGTTAATACCGAACAATATCATAAAGACGGTGATGACACCATCGATATATGCGCTTTCAAAATGCCCGACGCTGGCGGAATAATTTGAAAAGCCGCCGGTTCCTGCTGTTCCGAATGCATGAATCAGACTGTCAAACATGTCCAGCCCGCCGCATAACAGAAGTATGACTTCTATGAGCGTAAGCCCGAGATACATCGCGTATAATATCCGTGCTGTGGACATCATCTTCGGCACAAGCTTGTCCTTCTCCGGCCCCGGCACTTCAGCGCGCATCAGGTACATCGTATTGTTCTTATCCAGACTAGTGAGCACCATGACAAACACGAGCACGCCCATGCCGCCGACCCAGTGTGTAAAGCTCCTCCAGAATAGCATGCACTGGGGAAGAGCCTCTATATCTGTCAGTATAGAAGAGCCCGTCGTAGTAAAGCCGGATATCGTCTCAAATACCGCGTCCAGATAATAAGGGATACTGCCGGACAGCGTAAAGGGCAGGGCTCCGAACAAGGACCAGAGAATCCAGGCGCTTGCAACGATTATCATGCCCTCTTTCCCGTATATCGTACGGTTCTGAGGCTTGCGCTGCCCTGCGATAAAGTATATGACAAGCAGTACCGCCGATACGGGCAGAAAATAGACAGCGTCCCTCTCTCCGTAGACAGCGCCCACCAGTGCCGGAAGAAGCAATAGAATCGCCTCCACACCAAGCATCTTGGCCAATATAAAACGTATCATTTTAGTATTCATAACTCTCCCCAGGCTCCCTATGCAAGTATATCGCTCAAATCGTTGATGACATGTTCTTTTGTAATGATAATCACGCTGTCTCCGACTTCCAGATGGTCTTCCCCTCCCGGAATGATAATCTTCCTTTTACGCCCGATGCAGGCGATAAGGTTATTCGGCTTCGTCGGCAGGTCTTTCAGCGGTACGTTCGTATATATGCCCTCTTTTTTTATGATGAACTCCTGCGCCTCTATCTTGCCGTTAATCAGCCGGTACATCGTCTCCATGTTCACGCTTCTGGCCGAATTGTTTCTTGCCCTCACGTATCCAAGTATGGCATCTGCGGTGGCACTTTTGGCTGAGATGATGCTGTCTATCCCAAGCCCTTCCACCATCTGTGCTCTTGTATCTTCATTTACCTTCGCTACTATCTTGTTGACCCCCTGCGTCTTGGCAAACAACGCCATGATGATATTTTCCTCATCCATGCCGGTCAGGGCAACTACCGCATCTGCACTCTGGATCCCTTCTTCGAGAAGCAGCTCATGGCTTGCCGCATCGCCGTGGATGACTGTCGCACGCGGCAGATTCTCGCAGAGTACTTCGCACCGCTTCTCGTTTTTCTCGATGATCTTTATCTGCATACCCGCCTGCAGCAGCTGCCCCGCGAGATAGAAGCACACATGTCCGCCTCCGCAGATTAACACCTTCCTCACCTTTGTCGTCTTCCGGCCAAGTGCGCAGAAGAACGACTTCAGCTCCTGGTGAGCCGCCGCGATATGCAGCTTGTCACCTTTTTCCAGTACGAAGTCACCATCCGGTATAAACACTTCCGTTCCTCTTTTTACCGCGCATACGAGAATCTTTATCTGATATTTCTGGTATATTTCAGCAAGTGACAGCCCCACGAGATGACTCTCTTCGCGGACAGGGAATTCGACGAGTTCCACCCTTCCCTTCATAAATGTCTCCACTTTGCTCGTCTCGGGGAAAAGCAGCACCCGCGCTATCTCATTGGCCGCCGCCAGCTCCGGGTTTACCGCCATGCTTAGGTGAAGGTCTTCCTTGAGCAGATCAATCTGCCGGTAATAGACCGGATTTCTGACCCTCGCAATCGTATGTTTTGCGCCAAGCCTCTTCGCCAGCAGGCAGCTGAGCATATTGAGCTCATCCGTGGACGCGCAGGCAATGACAAGATCTGCATGGGGCACATCGGCCTGCTTCTGAATCTCTACATCAGCTCCATTTCCTGTAATACAGAATATATCCAGCTGGTTCAGTGCCTCCTTCAGCTTTCCTTCATTCTGGTCAATCAGCACAATGTCGTAATTCTCTTCGGATAACTGAGAAGTCAGCTTATGGCCGACTTTGCCGTCACCTATGATTACTATTTTCATTTTCTATTCCTCTTATATATTCTCTAATGTTTTCGGTATAGCATAGAGATTATAGCACTTTTGTATTAAGAAAAAAAGCCCTTAAGGGCTTTTCTTCTATAATTATTAATCGCTCTCAGCAGCACGCTTTGCAACTTCAGCTTCCTGGATATCAGAAGGAGCCTGCTCATAGCGGCTGAATTCATATTCATACGTGCCTCTTCCGCCTGTCATAGAGCGAAGGACCGTACAATAACCGAACAGTCCTGTCATCGGTATGTCGGCTTCAATCACCTGCCGGCCCCCGGCTATCGGATTCATGCCGAGCACTCGCCCGCGGCGCTTGTTCAGGTCACCCATGACGTCACCGGTGTAATCATCCGGTACCGTGACTTTCAAAGAGGCGATCGGCTCCAGCAGCACCGGGGCAGCCTCCATGAAGCCTTTCTTAAATGCCTGCACAGTGGCAGTCTTGAACGCCATCTCAGAAGAGTCGACCGGATGATAGGAACCGTCATACAGCGTTGCCTTGACACCGACTACCGGATAACCGGCGAGAGGCCCCTTGACGATAGAATCCTGAAGTCCCTTTTCCACTGCCGGGAAGTAGTTCTTCGGTACGGCTCCGCCGACAACCGTCTCTGCGAATACAAACGGCGTCTCCAAATCTCCGGACGGTTCGAATGTCATCTTGACATGACCATACTGGCCGTGCCCGCCGGACTGCTTTTTATATTTCGTATCTACATCGGATTTCTTCTTTATCGTCTCGCGGAAAGCAACCTTCGGCGTATCCAGGCTGATCTCGCACTTATATCTTGCCGCAAGCTTGCTTGCAGCTATATCAAGATGCTGGTCGCCCATGCCGTAGAGCAGCGTCTGCCGGTTCTCGCTGTCGTTGACAGCCTTCAGCGTGACATCTTCTGCCATCATCTTCTGGAGCGCCTGGGATACCTTATCTTCGTCCCCTTTATTCTTGCATATATACTTCATATATGTATACGGCTTGGAGTATTCTGTCCTTCCGTACAATACAGGGGTCCCTTTCGCAGAGAGCGTATCTCCGGTCTTCGTACTCGTAAGCTTGGCAATCGCCCCGATGTCGCCTGCAAACATCTCTGTTACTTCCACCGGCTTGTTTCCTACCATCGTATATATCTTTCCAAGCTTCTCTTCCGTATCTGAGTCTGCATTATAAAGCACATCTTCACCTTTCAGTACGCCGGAACACACTTTGATAAAAGAATACTTTCCGATGAACGGATCCACCATCGTCTTAAATACGTAGGCCGACTTCGCTTTAGCGAACTCGTAGTTGGCCTCGAATATCTCATTCGTCTTGCGGTTGATGCCCGCGCATTCTCTGTTGGCCGGGCTTGGGAAAAACCTTACGATATCTGACAGCAGATTGGCAACGCCCTGGGCCTGGATATTAGATCCCATGGATACCGGTACGATGCTTCCGTCCATAACTTCCGTCCTCATAGCCGCACGTATCTCTTCCACGGAGAATTCCTCCCCGGCGAAGTAACGTTCCATGAATTCATCACTCGTCTCGGCAACTGCCTCAAGCAGCTTTTCCCGGTATATTTCAAGGTTTGGCTTGCAATAGTCAGGAATCTCGCACTCTTCGCGCTCACCGATTCCCGTATAGCGCCTGCCTGCATTTTTTATGACGTTGACATAGCCTACGAGCTTTTCATTTTCACGAATCGGCTGGAAATGAGGAGCTATCACCTTCCCATATCTGTCTGTGAGCTCCTGCACCACTTCGCGGAAGCTGGCGTCGTCCACATCCATCTCTGTTACATATACCATGCGCGGCAGATTATATTTGTCGCACATCTGCCATGCCTTTTCTGTCCCTACCTGGACTCCCGCTTTTCCCGATACTACGATGACCGCCGCATCCGCCGCACTCACCGCTTCCTCCACTTCGCCCACGAAGTCAAAGTATCCCGGAGTGTCAAGTATGTTAATCTTGGCCTTCTCCCACTCGACAGGCACTAAGGTCGTACTAATTGAAAATTTACGTTTCTGTTCTTCTTTATCAAAATCACTAATCGTGTTGGCATCCGATATCTTTCCCATCCGATTTGTTGCTCCTGATACATAAGCCATAGCCTCTGCAAGGCTCGTCTTACCGCTTCCTCCGTGCCCCAAAAGGACTACGTTTCTAATCTCATCCGTTCTGTAAACCTTCATAATTCGCTGCCTCCTTATATTGGTAGAATCTCATGTATATATTGTACTAAAACTTGTACGTTTTTACAACTCTTTTATACATACTTTACAACAAATAGTGCTTTTCTACTTTAAAGCGCTATAGTATTGACAAAAGATAGAAGAAAAGATAGAATTTAACCTATATCTATTTGAAGAAAGGTGTGTACCTATGTATCATAAAATTGGTTTTATCGGTCTCGGCCTTATCGGCGGTTCTATCGCGAAAGCTGTCCGGCAGTATTTTCCGGATTATGAAATCATAGCATTTGACAAGAACAGGGAGACGCTTGCCCTCGCCACGCAGGAGTCTTTGATTCATGTGGCGGCAACTTCTATTGACGACAATTTTAAAGGCTGTAGCTACATTTTCCTGTGCGCTCCTGTCTCTTACAATACCGCTTATCTGAAACAGATTGCGGGATATGTGAACGAAGGCTGTATCCTGACAGACGTAGGCAGCGTTAAGACGAACATCCATGAGGAGGTAGAAGCATTAGGGCTTGAAGAATACTTTATCGGCGGACACCCGATGGCAGGATCTGAAAAAAGTGGCTATGTGAACTCCAAAGCCATGCTCATCGAAAATGCGTACTATGTCCTGACGCCGTCCCCAAAGGTTCCGGTGGAAAAGATAGAAAGGTACCAGGCATTTGTCAAAGCTTTGAAGGCCATTCCGGTCATCCTGGGATATCGGGAACACGATTATGTCACCGGTACAATCAGCCATCTGCCCCACATCATCGCCTCCAGCCTTGTAAACTTCGTGAGGGATACGGATACGGAAGAGGAGATGATGAAGCAGCTGGCTGCCGGCGGGTTCAAAGACATCACACGGATAGCGTCGTCTTCTCCTACCATGTGGCAGCATATCTGCCTGAAGAATAAGGAGAATATCTCCAAAATTCTGGAGGAATATATAGAAACGCTTCAGGAGGCCAAAAGAATCGTCGATGCCGGTGATGAACGGGGGCTTTATCATCTGTTCGACAGCTCCCGCAGCTACCGCAATTCCATACCGGAATCTTCCGCGGGTCCAATCAAAAAGGCTTTTGCCGTATATTGCGACATCATAGACGAAGCAGGCGGTATCGCTGCTATCGCTACCATACTGGCGTCCAACAATCTGAATATTAAAAATATAGGAATCGTACACAACAGAGAATTTGAAGAAGGGGTTCTGCGCATTGAATTCTACGATGAGGTCTCATCCTCAAGAGCGGCGGATTTACTGCAGAAATTCAGGTATATCGTATATGAGCGTTAAGTATATCAGTAAAGCTTCGGGGCTTAGAGGAACGGTAGTTGTCCCCGGCGACAAGTCCATCTCCCACCGTGCCGTCATGCTTGGCTCCATAGCACTTGGAACGACGGAAATCACCAATTTCCTGGAAGGTGCGGATTGTCTGGCAACCATCGGCTGCTTCCGGAACATGGGCGTGGAAATCGAACATAAGCCCAAGAGCGTCCTCGTACATGGCAAAGGCCTCAGAGGCCTGCGCGCACCTGAAGGGGTATTGGATGTAGGAAACAGCGGAACGACCACCCGCCTGATATCCGGAATTCTAAGCGGGCAGAACTTTACTTCCGTCCTCTCCGGCGACGAATCCTTAAATTCCCGGCCCATGGGACGAATCATCACTCCCCTCGGGCGCATGGGGGCCAGGGTCACAAGCGTGGATGGCAGCGGCTGTGCACCGCTGAAAGTCGAGCCGGGCTGTATACATGGCATCCACTATGAATCCCCCGTGGCATCTGCCCAGGTTAAGTCTGCCGTCCTGCTGGCCGGGTTATATGCGGACAGCGAGACTTCTGTCACAGAACCGGCCCTGTCACGGAACCATACGGAACGGATGCTCCAGAGCTTCGGTGCCGCTCTGACAGCGACGATGCATCCGGACGGACGTGCCACCGCCACGGTAGCGCCCTGCCAGGAGCTATACGGCCAACAGATTGATATACCCGGAGATATCTCGTCCGCAGCATACTTTATCGCGGCCGGGCTTACCGTACCCGGTTCCGAACTCCTGATTAAAAATGTAGGCACCAACTTTACAAGGGCCGGTTTCCTGAGCGTATGCCAGAACATGGGGGCAGATATCACCCTTATCAACGAGGCCATACAGAGCGGCGAACCGTGCGCAGACATCCTCGTAAGGCCGGGTCGACTCCACGGAACCGTTATCGAGGGAGACCTCATCCCGTCACTCATCGACGAGATTCCTGTCATCGCCGTCATGGCTGCATGCGCTGAAGGGACTACTATTATCCGCGATGCGGCTGAACTTAAGGTCAAGGAGACAGACCGTATTCAAACCGTTACTGAAAATCTTCGCGCTATGGGTGCACATATCACCCCGACAGAAGACGGCATGGTGATAGAAGGGGGCCGCGTGTTAAAGGGGGCATCCATCGAAAGCCATATGGACCACCGCATCGCCATGTCCTTTGCCATTGCAGGCTTATCGGCGGAAGGTGAGACCCAGATTCATAACAGCCAATGCGTAGATGTATCCTATCCCACATTCTGGGAGACAATCGAGAGTCTTCACTAAATTCCGCTGACTTATCAATCGGGTACAGGTCAAAAGTCAATTAGGGACGTAACTAAATTCAAAAAGGTTACGTCCCTATTCACATAATTTTCACAATTTTAGCTGAGCGTCTATAAGGTATATGCCGTCTACATCTGGATCTGACAGCATTTGCAGCAGCTCGTCCCTGCCGGCATTTACCACCACGCCATATCCGTTTACACCATTCTTCTGCACGTAATCCAGCGCACCTTCATACTGCTGTCTGTCGAATACGTTCTCCCCCGGTACGACTGATGCGAATATCTGTCCGAACGCTTCGTTATCTTTCATGTAAGCTAGCATGGAGGTGACATGCTGCGTCAGTACATCCGCGTCTATCTCTCCCTCCTCTTCGTACTGTGCCAGATCCAAGTATGGGTATCTTTTCTGGTCATAGCTGTCTGTCCTTACGTAGCCTGCGGCATCCGGCCTGTATCCCATGTAGCCGGACATGGTTCCTCTCTGGTCCTCATATGTCTCGAAAGGAACATAGAGATATTCTCCGCTGTATTTTTTCATGAACGCTGCAAGCTGCTCCGTATCTTTTGTCTCTTTGAAGGACAGAGCAGCGCGAACCACCATAGATTCTGACAAGCCGCGAAGTTTTACGGCAGCTTCCTCTGCTGTCGTTCCGGCGAATGTCTCCCTGTCTTCCACAGAGTAGGTAAATGCATTTCCGGGAAGATCCGGCTGGTTCCAGCTCATATCTGTCCAGTAGAGATGGTTCTTATTCAGTTCCAGATAATGATGGCTTATCCGGCCGTTTATCTGCGTCTGTACGTCCAGGGAATGCCTTCCGTACCCCTCCGGGCGTACGTTGACGGAGGCGAACCCTTTGTCCCCGCACACAAGCTCCATATATACCGCCATGTTCAAATCAAGAGGGGGCTGTGATTCTCTGGGACTGGACGGGTTATAATATATGGCATCCATAACAGGAGACAGGGCATAGATAGCCAGAAATACGAGCAGCAGCACGACCGCACCTGTCAGCACCGCATAGTGCCGCAGCTTTCTGTTTACCGCGCGGGATATCCTGCGGCCCATTTCATTGTAAGCCCATCCCTTTTCTGCCCTTCCGTTATTTTCCGCTCCGGCAGGCCCCTCTTCTTCAGCATACAACGTCTCATCCATACTGCTGTCCAGATATTCCAGCAGCACTCTTGTCTTATTCAAGTCCTCCTCTATCCGGGCCTTCTCCTCTTCCCCTATCTCTCCTTTTACATATTTTCTGAACCGTTCTTCATAATTCACCTGCCACACCTTCTTTCTGAATCCGTTTCGTCTGCACGCCGCCCGTCCGTCTCCTCCAGCATCTTCTTAAGCTTTTGCTTGGACCGGTGAAGGATGACCCGGGTATTGCCATGTCCTGTTCCAAGCTGCCGGCTGATTTCTTCCTGTGAAAGGCCGGCAAAGTAATATAACACGACCGCTTCCCGTTCTCGTCTGCCCAGCTGGAGAATCATCTCGTATAATCTCCGGTTCTGCTCCTTTTGTATAAGCAGTTCCAACACTTCTTCCGCCTCGTCAGTCATTGCCATCTCCTCTATGGCATCAAATCTGCGGTCTCTTCTCCACAGGTCTATGTACAGATTTCTAGCCACCTTAAGCAGCCACGGAAGTACCAGCTCTGCCTGTTCGAGGGAGCAAAGGGCCTTCAGGAACGTCTCCTGCGTCAGATCCTCGGCTGTCTCGCGGCTGTGACAAAGAGAAAAAAGATAGAGATATACCGGTTTCATATACTTCATATACACTTGTTCAAGCAGATCTTTTTCCACTTTATCACCCCCTTTAACATATACACGTATGAATACGGAAAATGTTACACATGCAGACAGGGACAGGAACGCCCGCTGCGCCCTGTCCCTGCATATGCTCCTAATAATATCTGACATTAACATTTTTTCCGATATGCTCTGCGCATTCTTTCAGCTGGTCCACAAGATTCATGCGGATGCTCAGGTCAAACGGCAGGTTGGAATTCTGATGTGCCGTGTTGACTGCCTTTCCGACAAACAGATTCAGTTCCGTACACTCTTCTATCATCAGTTTCGCCAGCTTCGCCGCCCCGTTTTCCGCATCAAGCTCATCAAAGAACGCCTCGTCAAATTCATCCTGTTCGTAACGTCTCAGAAGGTTCAGCGCTTTCCCAAGCGTCAGCACTCCTTCCGTCACAAGATCCAGCCCTTCAATCGTCGCGGTAGGCGGTACGTTCGGATCTGCGTAGTTCAGGGAAGTGACAATATCCTTGCGCAGTACCCTTGCGACGATATTGGCGCTCGTTCCGCCGCAGACGACCTTCTTCCCCTCGCCGCGCATGAAGTCCTTCACCACCCGCTCATCATCTTCTTTTTGCGTCGGCGGTCCGGTGAACAGATTGACGATACGCCGTTCGATCACCCGGGTGACGGCAATGGTCGTATCGTCCCCCGGCTTCTGACCGTACAAATCGTCGCAGGCTTTGCTGAGCATGGCTGCCAGGCGGGAAGCCGAAAGCGTCTCTTTCGTACATTTCAGCGTGTATTCCGCCATACTCTCCCAAGTCCAGCCAAAGTTCAGCAGCTCTCCTACGCCGGCATAGATGACACCGTCGCTCATAAGTACAAAACAGTCATTCAGCTGCACCTTGAACCGGTACAGATGAATCACCTTGTCTTCTATCACCCGCTCCTCGTAGGGATAGTCCACCACCTTACCGTCTCTAACGAACACGCAGGACGGATTGTCAAACTCCACGAGATACGCATCTCCGTTGTGGAATATCTGCAGGATGCTGAATGTCGCATATGCCACTTCCCGCACCTTGCAGACCGGCAGCGTCTTCGCAATCGTCTCCACGCAGTCCTCAATCGGCGCCCCCTCCAGATACATGGTAGCCAGTATCTTGGACGTGAGCGTAGCGAGGATATTGGCTTTGACGCCACTGCCCATGCCGTCGGCCAGAATCACGATCTCGGAATCTTCGGTCTTGAGCACTTCCACCTTGTCGCCGCACAGCTCTTCCCCGTGCTTGTTCAGGCTCTTCCATGCCACATCTACACTTACATTCATGCTACTCTCCTTCTTCTTCAAAAAGAATAGAATCTCTTAGCTTGGACAGGGTCACCTTCGTCTCTGCCGTCGTCTCCCCGAGCAGGCCCGCAATCTCCTGCGCGACCATCATCTGCTTGTCGATGACCCTCTGCGCCATCTCCACCGTCTCTATCTTCAAGTTATAGTGCTGCTCTTTCGCTTTTTCTTCCTTCGTGATATCCTGGTACGTCACAAGGACGGATTCCAGGCTCTCAATATATATGATAGACTCTACGACCGTCATCCCGATGGACTCAAGCCCCACCTTCTTATGTATGATCTGATGCTTCGTACGGAGCACTTCTGATATGTCCCTGTCATCCAGGAACTCGAATATGTACCGCTCCAGAGCTTCTTCCCGGGAGACGTCCAGCATCTCCTGCGCCTTCTTGTTGCATTCCCTGATGCGCATGTCCTTGTCCACGATAAGAATCATGCTCGGCGTCACATCCATGACGACGTTGGACATGGACTCCGCCTGCTCGAGCGCATGGGGCAGGCACATCCCTATCTCCGCCTTCCTCTGGTACACCGCCACAGCCTTAGCCCGGCATGTAGGATAGCCGCAAGCCCCGCAGTTGAGCTCATCCTCGGCCGTATATTTGCCCATGGCCTTCAGAACTTCCCGCATCTCGGTACTGTCGGGCATCTTGTCCGCCACGTGGCGGTCATGGAATTCCTTTTCCATGGATATGTTCCCGCAGGCAATCCCTTCTGCGGGCTCTCTGTGTCCGACCTGGTCTTCCACATTCATCTTCGCCTTGATGACCGTCTGCTGCCATTTATCGGAGGCAGGTCCCTTGATACAGCCGCCCTCACAGACATTCACCTCAAAGAAGCAGTCCTCCACCTCTCCCCTTGTAAGCTCCTCGAACAGCTCCATGCAAGGCTTCAGCCCGTCTACATACGCTTTATAATAATTGTCTTCCACGGAATCTGCCAGTATCGACTTGACGATTCCCCCTCCGACAGGATACAGCTTATTGACCCGCGGGTCCGGATTGCCGACCGGCCTGTCCTCGCATGCAGATACGTCGATGCCTTCCGCCGCCCACCACTTTGTAATCTCTTCAAATGTAAGGATGGCATCTACCGCGCCGATTACCCTCTTGTCCCCGATCGCCTCTTCCTTCTTGGCGATGCACGGCCCGAGGAATACGACCTTCGTGTCATCCCCGTATATGCTTTTGATGAGACGTCCGTGGGCGATCATGGGGGACACGACCGGTGCCATCTGACTGGTCAGGGCAGGATAATACTTCTCAATCAGGTCGTTCACGCTCGGACAGCATGTCGTGATGATATTCTTCATCTTACCGTCCTTCAACAGCTTTCTGTACTCCTGGGTCACAAGGGCGGCCCCTTCTGCCGTCTCGCGCACTTCATAAAAGCCAAGCCTTAGCAGAGCGTCCACCACCTGCCCCGGCTTTCCATATTCCAGAACGCCAAGATAGGACGGCGCTATGGAGATGACCGTCTTCATCCCCTGCTTCAGATAGCCTTTTACCCGTTCCATATCACTGGCAAATGTCTTGGCATTCTGCGGACAGACTTCCAGGCAGTGTCCGCAGTTGATACAGTGATCCTTCATAATATGCGCCTGCTCATTCTGTACAGATATGGCTTTTACTTCGCAGTTACGCACACATTTATAACAGTGTCTGCAGCTTGCATCTCTAAAATCAATTACCCTCACCTGGCCGCCTCCTTCTGTATGACTTCATGGAAGAAATCTTCTGCATCTTCCGGCTTTACATGGTAGATATCCTCTCCAATCTTCACGCTTACCCCTTTGGAACAGGCTCCCATGCAGAAGGATCCGCACAGCTCTACCTGTGCATCAATCTGCTCTTCTTTGAGAAGCCTGCCAAATGTCTTTACAATCGCCTCCGACCCGCGCAGATGGCAGGAACTTCCGATACATATCTGGACTTTCATAATGTGCCCCTTTCCGCTCTGTGTGCAGATGCCCCGCCATTGATCCTTCTGCTTGGACGGCAAGGCCGGCCTGCACTTAAATATTTGCAATTATTATAACATTACCGGCGCATTAACGCAATTCGACTTCTATATCTGCTTCCCGCATTACTTCTATTATTTTTGATGCGCAGCAATCGGCATCGGCGCTGTTAGACAGGATGACCTTCAGACCGTCCAATTCCGTAAGGCAATCGTAGAGCGCATCCAGATTCGAACCGTAATAGTCCGGGAGCCCAAGCCGCTCTTTCAGGTATGCATGAGCCGCTTCCTTCTGGCAGAGTCTGCCCGCGTCCAGTGTAACTTCTTTCATTTTAACCCTCCTGTCATTCTTCTTCGTATAATAACTCAAAGCTTTCATAATGGTCTTCCGTGTAGTAGATCAGCCCGTCATCCGAATAGATAATCCTTTTGGCTCCCCGGTAACCGCCGTCACCGTCAATATCGCACTCATAATAGTTCCGGCCGGGCTTCTCAGGCAGAAGGCCTTCATAATTGCCAAAATGGTCCCCTCCGATGCTTTTCCCCGGTGCAGCTTCGCCCAGATTCCCTTTTTTACTGTCCCATCCATGCGCTTTTGCCTCCTTCTTCGTGATGAAGTTATCCGGAAGCCGGCCATAGGTATGAATATAAGCCGCAACCTCTGCTTTTGAAGTATATGTGCCGGCCTCCTCTACCTTGACCGTCTCATTCCTTCTTCCTGTCTCCTGAACGGTTCCGCCGCCGGACGTACTGCCCGTTGCCGGACCGCCACAGCCCCCGGCCAGCAGGCAGAGCAGCAGGGCGGCGATTCCTGCCAGATAGCGTATCTTTCTGTTCATGCTTCCCCTTTCTGCTTATTATGGTTTGATATTACTATTATACAGAGACTTTGTATCAACTGCAAACATCCCACATCTTTTTTCCCAATTCCTATTCCATTCTGAACGTATGTTTGGTATAATAGAATATATAGATTTATCATGTAGATAAGGAGCCGCCAGTATGATGGAACAGATTTCACTTTTTGATAATGAACGGGCAATCACCCCGCTTGCCAGCCGCCTACGCCCCGGAAGCCTCGATGAATTCGCCGGGCAGGAACACCTGCTCGGCCCCGGAAAGCTGCTGAGGCAGCTCATCGACAAGGACCAGATATCTTCCATGATATTCTGGGGACCTCCGGGTGTCGGGAAGACCACGCTGGCCCGTATCATCGCGGGAAGGACGAAAGCCGATTTTATCGATTTCAGCGCTGTCACCAGCGGCATAAAGGAAATCAAGGAAGTGATGACCAAGGCGGAAAAGGACCGGCATGCCGGCATCCGCACCCTCGTCTTTGTCGATGAGATCCATCGTTTCAACAAAGCCCAGCAGGATGCGTTTCTGCCGTATGTGGAGAAGGGCAGCATCATCCTAATAGGGGCGACGACGGAAAATCCTTCGTTCGAGATCAATGCCGCTCTCCTGTCCAGATGCAAGGTGTTCGTGCTCCATGCCCTGTCAGAGGACGACCTGCTTCACCTGCTTTGCCACGCGCTTGCCTCTCCTTCCGGGTTCGGGAATCTGGATGTGGATATCTCTGAAGACTCTCTGCGGATGATAGCGGGCTTTGCCAACGGGGACGCGCGTACTGCTCTGAATACGCTGGAGATGGCTGTCCTCAACGGGGAAATCACCCCTGAAAAGACGCTTGTCACGAAGTCGTCCATCGAACAATGTATCAGCAGGAAATCCCTGCTCTACGATAAGAATGGGGAGGAGCATTATAATCTCATATCGGCCCTGCACAAATCGATGCGCAACAGCGATCCGGACGCCGCCATATACTGGCTGGCCCGGATGCTGGAGGCCGGAGAGGACCCGCTCTATGTCGCCCGGCGGCTCGTGCGCTTTGCCAGCGAGGACGTGGGCATGGCGGACAGCCAGGCTCTGCCTCTGGCCGTGGCGGGCTATCAGGCCTGCCATTTCCTTGGGATGCCCGAGTGTAATGTCCACCTCACCCATGTCGTGACCTACTTGTCCATGGCTCCGAAATCCAATTCCCTGTATGTCGCTTATGAGACATGCCGCAAGGATGCCCAGGAACGTCTGGCGGAGCCGGTGCCGCTCCAGCTGCGCAATGCGCCGACTGCGCTGATGAAAGACCTGCGCTACGGAGTCGGCTATCAATACGCCCACGATAGCGCCGATAAGCTGACCGACATGCAGTGCATGCCTGACAGCCTTGCAGGCACGACCTATTACCATCCTACCGAAGAAGGAGCCGAAGCCCCTGTCAGACAACGGCTGCAGCAGATCCGGACCTATAGGAATCAAATAGAGCCCGGATTCTGAAGCAGTACCCATAATGCCGTTAAAAGCAGCATCCTACCAAAAACAGGGCGTGTTTCCCAACTTCAACACGCCCTGTTCCACTACTGCACGCGGTCATTCATACTCTTGTTTCCCATCATCCACATGAATGCGCTAATGCAGTCTTCTGATATTAGTTATGATACTGTTTCTGAGTATACGTTTTACCGGTACATATATCGTGATCAGACTAATTCCGGCACATACTACAACCGCTGTCAGAACAGAAAAAGCAAAATCGGAGAGATCTCCCGTGTTACTCATTACAGCAAGCTTAAAAGTTTTCATGCTGTCAAAACTTGTAGCGACACGTAATCTGAAAACAAACCAAGCAGAACAGATAAGCGCTCCTGCCCCTGTAATAATGACTGACTCGTATAGATATTCATAATAGTACATTTTCTTCAAATCGGATTTACTTATTCCCAAAGTCTGGAGTATGCCTATCCTTTTTCTTTCATAATTGAGATGACCCGCATTGCCCTGATACATAATTAATAAGTACAGCAGCCATACAGCCGTTATAATTACCACCATGCGGAATATATCCGAAACGAGCTGTCCGCGTATCTCCTCATATATGTTTCTTTCGTTAACCAGCCCTTCACCATTATGCATCGTGCTGAAAAAATCTGCTATTGCAATGTCCATTTCTTCAAAATCCGCATCCTCCGAATATGGAAATCGAACTGAATTATAAAGGTTTTCATCCTCAATTCCACAAAGTTTATCCAGGAATCTTTCCCCGACGGCTATAACCTGTTCTCCATACTGTGGGGCGGCATATATGATACCACCTACTTTTATCTTTCTCGTCCCCCATGGAGAAGATATATTGATATATGTTCCAGGCTGTATGGGATTATCCTCTTCGTATGTATATATGTGTCTTTTCTCAACCGAGCCTTCCGGGTCTATATAAACCGGCTCTTTATCGATGATGTCCGTGCCAACATCCCGGATTTGATATGGAGATAAAAACAGTATGCATTCTTCCCCCTCATTAAACGCATCCTCATCCAGCTCACCGTCAGCAACCGCATCCTGATAGCCGGACAGCCTTTCTTTCTCTTGCGGGCTGACTCCCCGGATTTCATTGAGTGTAAAGTAATCACCCTCTTTATCGTACGGCTCTGTACTATTGTGGACTTGAGCGTAACGCCGGTATGTCCTGACATATTCACTGTCCTTCCAGCCATTCCAGCTAATCGTAATCATCTGTTCCTTTCCTGAACAGTTGAGAAACTTTTCGTATTCTGCCGTTTCTATGCCCGGAATATCTTTTATGTTATCAATGTCCACATCTGATATTCCTTCTGTCAGATCAGGCGTTTGAAACAGATAATTATATCCTTTCTGTTCCTTCCAAAAACGATAATCCGACTCAGATTTTATAAACAGGTATGTGCAGACTGCTGAAATGACAATAACGATTATAGATATGCCGGCCCTAAAACCGATCCTGTCCCTATAGAACCTTCTATTTCGCTTCACCATGCTTTTTATCGTATGATATTCAGCTCTTTTAATATCTAATACCTTTTTTTCGTATCTTTCGCTGTCTTCCTTATATGAAGACATGATTTCCATCATACAGACCTGCATTGCCATGCCCAGATATCCAATCACGAAGACAATAGCACAGGCACCCCCTATCTGCAATATGTTCAGCCACTTAATCTCATAAAATACGGATATGCCCATTACTGATTTGACAATACTCAATAAAGCAATACTTCCTGCAGAACCAATCATGGCTCCTGCAAGTACAGAGAAGCCCAGGAAATATACACATTTCCACAAGGTCAGCAGCAATATCTGCCCCCTTCCGGCTCCCAAACCTCGGAGAATCAGCAGACTGTATCTCTCGTTTTTTGCAAACACCGTCAATAAATATCCGATAATAATAGTAGAGACAAGAATCAAAAACATGACCTGTTTCCCGTCCTCAGACAGTGTAGCTGCCAGGCTCATATTCCCGGGATACGCCTCTTCATTAAAAACAAACTCTGCCTCACTATTCTGACCAATCCGTGCAGACAGATTGTTAAGACTGCCTGCATTCATATCTGAAGTTTTAAAAAAATAAGTGATGCTATTATCACTTTCGGCAACTGTCTTGGAATTCTTGCCTTGAATCACAGATGGGAGCAAAGACCTGTCTACTGTCCAGTCTGTTCCCCATGTCTTGATAATACCGGTTATAATGACCTCTCTCCCAGACTTCCGGCTTCCTTCAGCATAATCCAAAGATACTTTATCACCAATATCAACAGTTCCGTCAAGCTGTTTCACAATTGAAGACGGCAGCGCTGCCTCTGTCTCTGTCACGGGCCATTTCCCGTCTTCCAGCTCCAAACGGGCAAGTTCCCTCGCTGTCTTGTCCACAGTTCCAACTTTGCCGCAATCCTTACCCTCTACACGTACATTGCCACCGGTCTCCATAGCGCCTATACTATAGACATCTTTCTGAGTTTCCAAAGTGTCCTTTAAATTAATGTCAGCACCTATGGCTGCTCCGGACCATTCCCCATATTTCTCATAGCGGTTCTCTTCTAAAGTTTTTTCAAAACTTCCTGCAAATATAACGAGCATAAAATTGACAGCATAAATCAGTATCAGCATTCCTGTCAACAGCCTCGTCTCTCTTTTTTTTCCTCTTATACTTTTTAAAGCAATTTTTCTCATAGTATTTTCATCCTATAATCATTCCATCTTGTAAACGAATTGATTTGTCTGCCTGTTCTGCAATTTCCATGTCATGGGTTACAAGCAGCACTGTCTGGTCAAACTCACGTTGCATAGCCTTCAGAAGATAAATAACCTTTTTGCTTGTTTCCACGTCCAGATTCCCTGTAGGTTCGTCAGCAAAAATTATGCTCGGCCTGGCTGCTAACGCTCTGGCAAGCGCTACTCTTTGTTGTTCACCTCCAGACAGCTGATTTGGAAATTTCAGCCTTAAGTCTGCGATATCCAGCATTTCCATAATCTTTTTAATATATCTTTTATCAGGTTTATTCTTATTAAGATACAAAGGCATCTTTATATTTTCTTCCACGCAAAATTCTGGCAGCAGATTATAGGATTGAAAAACAAATCCCATCTTCTGTCTGCGTAATTTTGACAGCTCGCTGTCTTTTAACTTATGTATATCCACGCCCTCAATCAGCACTTTTCCGCTGGTCGGTTTATCAAGACCGCTTAACAGATGTAAAAGTGTAGACTTGCCGGAACCGCTCTTTCCTATAATAGAATAAAACAGTCCCCTTTCGATAGCTAAATGAATTCCTTTGATTGCAGCAGCTTCTACCTCACCCGTTTTATAAACTTTACTAAGATTCTGTGCTTCTAAAACATTTGTCATATGTCTTATCCCCTATATCTTTATATATTGTCTTGCATTTTCACTAGTTCTTCAGTCGCTCATGTGCCTGTATGGTTTACGTATTGTTTTATTTTAATTTTAATACTTATCCTCATGTATCTCAACTATTTTTCCTCTAACAGTGCTCGTGAAACCTTCGTTTCAACATTTCAGCTCATTTAATATGAAATTATCTCAAAACTAAAAATTGTGTTGACTTTTCTTTATTACTGCATTATAATAAAGCAAAATCAAGAACCGATGAGCAAGAGTAGTAGCTTTAACGGTATATTTACAGAGAGTCACGTGATGGTGGAACCGTGATAATATCCGATTCAGTGAATGGACTTGCGAGGGCAAACCAAAATGGCATGTATCGTGTCAAAGTAGGAGCGACGGAATCCAACCGTTATCACATGGAACATGTATGTCTGTACATGTCTGAGCGCATTCTTTTCCTATCTGCCGAAAGAATGAATTTAGGTGGCACCGCAGGAACCCACTCCTGTCCTAATGATTTAGGACAGGAGTTTTTTACGTTATAGGAAATTACGTCCTATAAAGCCAAAACCCTCCGGGGGATGAAAACACCTGCGCTAAACCTCTCTGTCGGACTTAGCATTTATCAATCTCAAATGAAAGGAAGGAAAACATGATGAAAGAAGCAAAGAAAATCCCTTACAAAATCTACCTTGAAGAAAGTGAGATGCCAAAAGAATGGTATAATGTACGCGCCGATATGAAGAATAAGCCTGCACCGCTCTTAAATCCAGGCACTTTAGAGCCTATGACCTTTGAGGAGCTTCGCGGTGTATTCTGCGACGAGCTCGTAAGACAGGAGCTGGACGATACGACGCCTTACTTTGAAATACCACAGGAAATCCAAGATTTTTATAAGATGTACCGGCCTTCGCCGCTTGTCCGGGCATACTGCCTGGAGGAAGCGCTCCAGACACCGGCTAAGATCTATTACAAGTTCGAGGGCAATAATACTTCCGGCAGCCACAAGCTGAACTCTGCCATCGCGCAGGCATATTATGCCAAGAAGCAGGGACTCAAGGGCGTGACGACAGAGACCGGCGCCGGCCAGTGGGGTACGGCCCTGTCCATGGCATGTGCGTATCTCGGGCTGGACTGTCAGGTATACATGGTCAAATGCTCTTATGAGCAGAAGCCGTTCCGCCGGGAAGTGATGCGGACATACGGTGCCAACGTGACCCCCTCTCCGTCCGAGACTACCAATGTCGGACGCAAGATCCTCGCTGAGCATCCGGGTACTTCGGGGAGTCTTGGCTGTGCTATCTCTGAAGCGGTCGAGGCTGCGGTCTCACAGGACGGCTACCGCTATGTACTCGGCTCCGTCCTGTCACAGGTGCTGCTCCACCAGTCGGTCATCGGACTGGAGACGAAAGCGGCGCTTGACAAATATGGCATAACGCCTGATGTCATTATCGGATGTGCAGGCGGCGGCTCCAACCTCGGAGGTCTCATTTCCCCGTTCATGGGCGAAAAGTTAAGAGGGGAGAAGGACTATCAGATCATAGCGGTAGAACCCGCAAGCTGCCCAAGCATTACCCGCGGCAGATATGCCTACGACTTCTGTGATACCGGTATGGTATGCCCATTGGCCAAGATGTATACTCTCGGAAGCGGATTCATCCCGTCGCCGAACCATGCAGGAGGACTTCGCTACCACGGCATGAGTTCCGTCCTCTCACAGTTGTACGATGACAAGCTCATGGAAGCCATCTCCATCGAGCAGACCGCAGTCTTCGATGCCGCAACCAAGTTCGCCCGTATCGAAGGCATCCTCCCTGCTCCTGAGAGCAGCCACGCCATCAAGGCCGCCATGGATGAGGCGATGAAGTGCAAAGAGACCGGGGAAGAGAAGACCATCGTCTTCGGCCTCACCGGGACCGGCTACTTCGATATGGTGGCGTATGAAAAATTCAACAACGGCGAAATGACCGATTATATCCCGTCCGACGACGACCTGGCAAAAGGATTTGCCGGTCTGCCGGAAGTATAATCGACGTTTAGGTACAGGTCAAAACTCAAATGGGGACGTAACAAAATTAAATTTGATCACGTCCCCGTTCACAGTTTTTTCACATATTCACGTATTCTTCGAGGCAGATTCCCTGCCTCGTTATTTCTTCTGCCGCCTTTTTTCCCACATAGCGGTAATGCCACGGCTCGTAGCCGATGCCCGTTATATCGCTTTTGTCGGTGGGGTAGCGGAGGATGAATCCATATTCGCTGCAGTGTTCCATGAGCCACTTTTGTTCCGGCGTCTCTTCCTGTCCTTTGTCCAGAAGCTGGTACGACTCTGCCACGATGTCGACAGCCAGACCAAGCTCATGTTCGCTCGTACCCGGCGGCGCGACCCATACGGCCGCCTTCTTTTCCGCCTCTTTTCTGGAGCCGCTCTCCTTTATGCAGGACGCTACCTTTGCCTCATACAATAATCTCTGCTTTTCCGCCGTCCGATAAGAAGAACAGATGTAAGGAGAAAGCCCTTCACTCCTCGCCGCGTCCATCATATCCTGCAAATCTCTATATATACGCGAATCTACGGATTGTCCATTCTTTAGCAACGTAATGTCAATAGGATAACTTTCGGTAATCGGATGTGTTGCATTCACAAGCCTCAGATTCCATGCGGACACATCTGCCTGCCCATTCTGCAGCGTTTCTGCCTTCTCACCCGCAACGTCTGCTCCCGGCATGCCTGCATCTGCCCGATCCATTGTCTGTTCCTTGACACCGCTGTACTTATCCAAACATGTAAACCCGCAGATAAAGACGAGCAGGCAGATGATGGTTGCAGAGACGCCATAAAATATAACCTTGTCCTTTCTTTTCTGCCGCCAGCCCGTCTTCCTGTGCTTTTCCGTCTCCCTCCCGGATACACGGATATGCGCCGAACGCATCTCTGATTTATATCGGTTCATAAAAACCTCCCCTTTCATAAGGAATCTTCATTTCACCGATATTGTATTACCAAGTTGCATCCAATGCCCTGCTATCTCCCGTCGAAGTTGCATCATCTACTGTCGATGCCGAATTATCTCCATCCAGACCTAATGACAAAGTATCCGTCAGGCTGATATAGCCGTCCTCTCCCAGCTCTGACTGGTAAATGATGTATAAGACATCCGGATCTTCCGTCTCATACACGACTACCTCATCCATCGGTTGCCTGTCCATCTCTTTCAGCGTAATGCCGAGATACTCCGCCCACTTCTCCCAGGCATTGTCGGTCAGCCTGATGCCGGCTCCTGCCTCTTCTGGAGATATGCTGATCTCATACAAGACTTCTGTCTCTTCGTCAATCAGAAAACTAAAGAAAAGCCCGCTGCACTCGGCTACAATGTAAAAGCATCGAATCTTCTGCTGTGCATCCTCCTCTGCGTAATACATCCGCATCGCTTCCTTAACCGAGATACTTCCGGTCAGCCCTTCTCCTGTCACGATGCCGCTCTGTAACAGCTTTTCAAACCCTTTTTCCACAAGTTCTGCCGGTCTGTTATCTGCCGCACTATATACGACTTTTCCTGATATGACTTCACTTCCCGTCTGGCGCGCCCTGTTAATGACAGACAGCTTCTTTAGCGTATCCGACGACGGCTTCTCCGGTTTTGCAGCTTCCTTCAGCTGCTCTGTCTGTACATCTGCAAGCAGCTTCTTTTCCTCATATCCGGACAGAGCGACAGGCACGTATACCGACGCTCCAAGAACCACTGCTAAAAGGAGGACTGCCACCCATGTCCTGTTCTTCATCCCTGCCTCCTTTCCCCGGCATCTCCGGGGGCTCTGCTGCCGGACCTGAGATAGACGGACACCCGTGTTCCCCTGCCTTCCCGGCTTGTGAACTTCATCCTCCCCCGATGCAGCCCTACGATTTTCGAACAGAGCGCGAGCCCCATGCCTGCCCCGCCCTGGGCGCGGGCTCTTGACTTATCTACCATATAGAACGCTTCTGTAATCTTGGAAAGCTCCCCTTCTGGAATGCCCTTTCCATTGTCTTCCACAGATATGCAGTATGCCCCGTTCGGAAGCTTCCTGCCCGCGAGCACGATGCTGCCTTCATCATCAACGGCTTTCCGCGCATTATCCAGCAGATTCATGCAGACCGTCTTCATAAGGTCCGGTTCCACTCTAAATGCAGCATCCTGAATCCTGGTGGAAAATGATATGCCGCTGTCTGAGACAACCGGGGAAAACGCATCTGCAATCCGCCCCAGGAACTCGCGCATATGGACCGGACGAAATGTAAAGTCCTGCTTTTCCAGCACAATCAGGTCCATCAGCTTCAGGGACAATGTCTCCAGCCTCTTGCCTTCCGTATAGATATAATCTGCACACGCCATCCGGCGCTCCGATTCCATCTCCTTGGATCGGATCATATCCGCATACCCTATGATGGACGTCAGCGGCGTCTTCAGCTCATGGGAGAAATTATCTACAAAGTCTTTCTGACGCCGTGAATATTCCTTCAGTTCATTTACCATGTCCTCAAGCTTCACCGACATCTGTTCAAAATCTGACGCAAGTTCTCCAATCTCATCGTTCCTTGCTATATTGAGCTGCTGCCTGAAGCTTCCGTCCGCCATCTGCTTCGTCGCCGAAGAAAGCTTTTTAAGCGGAGACAGCAGGAGGCTTGACACGACAAAGGATACAAGCCCGACACCGGCGAAAAGCACGCACAGCAGTACGGCAAACGTCATATACTGCTGCCTCTTCGCCTCGAACAGGTATGTAATCTCTCTGTAGCTCTCCAGATACATCACCTCGCCTCTTGCATATATCGGCCTTACAGCATGGATATAGTAATTCCCTTTTGACTTATATATCTCATAACCTTTCTTATTGCCGCTTAGCTTGTCATATATTTCCCTGCCGCCCGACAGCCCGCTGTTCCTGTAGATTACCGAACCTTCTTCATCGCTTACTGCAAACGGAATCGAGCCTCCCGAGACGTTGACCGTGATATTATCTGCTATTTCAGGCACTTCTTCCTCCATGGAAGTCAGATCCTTCAGCTCCTGGTCCATAATCTGCCAGAGGATATCATTCTCAGAATAGGCGGCATCTATCTCTCGGTCCAGCGAAAGCCGGAACTGCGAGCGGATAAGATAGTACCCGCCCACGCTGCATGTAAATGCGGCGATAATGATGGTACTGCAAAAGATTTTCCAAAAAAACTTCAACTGCTACGCCTCCAGACGATATCCGACTTTGTATACAGGGACTATCTTATGCTCCAGCCCGAGCTTCCTGCGCATACGCTGCACATGAAGATCAACGGTACGGCTGTCACCGAGATACGTCTCCCCCCACACACGTTCATAGAGGAAGTCCCGGTACAGGGCGATATTCCGATTCTGCGCGAATAAGAGCAGCAGGTCGTATTCTTTGGCGGTGAGCGCTACCGGATCCTCACCTTTTTTAACGGTCCGCGACAGCGTGTCCACCGTAATGTCATAGAGCGTCACATACCGCTGTGTCTTACCGTATCTTCTCAGGACCGTCTCTACCCTTGCCAGCAGCTCTACGATTTCAAACGGCTTTGTTATATAGTCTTCCGCACCGGATTTCAAGCCCTTCACCTTATCAAGGACATCCCCCTTTGCAGTCAGAAATATGACAGGGATGCCGAGCGGTTTTATATACTCGAGAAGCTCATATCCGTCAATCTCAGGAAGCATGATATCCAGAAGCACCAGGTCATAGCGTTCGCACTCGACCATATCCGCCGCCTGCATCCCGTCGAAAGCGCAGAAACAGAGGTACCCCGCATCACTTAAGTTCTCCTTTATCAGGTTGGATATGGGCACCTCATCCTCTACGATCAATATTTTGTTCATCATACAGCCACCTCATATATTCCATAAACTTTCTCATATTATTTATATTATACATGATTATGGCATCATTTTTGTATCTTATTCCGTCAAAGCCTCATACAATGCTACTAAATCAGACGGCACTTCCGGTAGACCACCCCGAACAATACCGCGAATATGCCGGCATTACACAATATCACGGCCAGATTCCCACCCTTGGCTGCCGAGTCCCCGACCGCACTCATATAGTTGCTGATCTGCTGGGAAAAAGCATATTCTGAAACCGCTCCAATCTTCTCATTAAAGGAGGCCAGCATAGGCAGAAATGAGAACACAAGCATCACGGGCACGCTGACAGACACCTCCGTCACCTGATTCCTGCATGATATTCCGATGACCGCGCCAAGCAGGAGGGAAATGATTATCCCTGCTGCCATGACAAGGAGGAATTCTGCCATATCCTTCCCCGTATACTTCCCTGCCAGGGCAAACACGACAGAGCCTGCCATGCAGCATACGAAGATGCCAAGCCCGATTCCGAGCAGGTATTCCCCTGCCTTGACATTGGCCATCAGAAGTTCCCGCAGCGTATTCTTTTCTTTTTCTTCTGATATGATAGAGGCCACGGCCGTTAGCGGAGCCATCCCCACATACATCGTGGCGAACAGGATGACAAAATACCGTTCCTGCATCCCGTCTATCTTTATGGAATTCTGCATGATGATAGAAAGCACGGGGAACATGACGAACTGGAGGAGCACCGCCTTATTTTTTAACGTATCCTTCATCTGCTTCTTCCACACTGCATAGATTCTTTTCCCTCTCATAAATCAAGTCCCCTTCCCGTAAGTTCCATAAATACCGTCTCCAGATCTGGTTCCGTCGAATGTATTTCCGCCACATCGCTTGTACGGAAATACTCCGCAATCGTATCTGCCTCGCTGCCGTCGTGGTTCAGCATGACGGTCGTGCCGCTATTGAGCAGTATCTTTATCTTATTCTGATGATTATATCTTCTGCATATGTCATCCGGCGCTCCTTCTTCTACGATGCTTCCTTCATGCAGAAGCGCGATATATCCGCACAGCTTAGACGCCTCTTCCATGTTGTGGGTCGTCATCATGACGGCCGCCCCCCTGTCCCTCTCCTCACAGATGAGGCGGTGAATGCTGGAAGCCGTAGCCGGATCCAGGCCGCTGGTCGGCTCATCGAGAAACAGCACATCAGGCCGGTGCATGATTGCCCTGGCAAGGACAAGGCGCTGCCGCATCCCTTTTGACAGCTTATGGACCGGCGTCTTCACAGCTTCCGACAATCCCACTTTATCAAGCGCAATCTTAATCTCCCCTTTGGAGATGCCGTAAATCTCTGCAAAGATTCCCAGATTGTCGGCGCACGTAAGGCGTTCGTACAATCCGCTGTTATCCATGACCATCCCGATCCGTGCACATACCGTGCTGCCAAGCTGGTGGCTGTCCTGCCCCATAATATACGCCTTGCCGCCGGTCTGCTTAAGCTGGCCGGTAAGAATCTTGATAAGGGTCGTCTTGCCTGCTCCGGAAGGGCCAAGCAGTCCGAATATCTCGCCCTTGGACACGTGCAGGTCGATGCCTCTAAGCACCTCTCTTTCCTTGAACTCCATATGGACACATTCTGCCTTAATCAGTTTTTTCATTTTCTGCCTCCCAATGCTTTTTCATATTTTCCAGCCCTTCCATGAGCTTCTTGTTCTCAATCCTCGTTTTCAACGTCGATATGCCTGCACTCACAAAGAAGCAGATTGCAAAGCAGACGAGAAACAGTACCCAGGGCTGCCACATATGTGCCGGGAACCAGTCGAACATCAGGATAAATCCACACACTGCAGCCAGTATACATGCGACCATGCACACGATACGCGCGTTCACCGACATCTTCTTCAACAGACGGTCCGTAAAAAACAGATACTGCAGCACGACGACGATGACAGAGAGAAGGAACAGCTCCGGTATGATTTCCAGCGGAATCCCCTCGCCACCTATCCGGTAAAGCGCGGAAATCTCCTGCGCACTGTCTCCGAACACATACGTAAATGCTGTCATACATAACACGGTAGCGCCAAATATGATGAGTACCTGTGACAGATAGCTAAATATTGTCCTTTTTTCTTCCATAATCAGATTCCCAACCTTTCCTTCAGCCGTTTTGTATACTGCCTTGACACGAGAAGCTGCTCCCCGTTATCCATCGTGACCCGTATCTTCCTGTCAATGTCCGCCCTCAATGAAGTGATATGGCGGACATTCACGATGCAGGATTTGGCTATGCGCAGGAAACCGCTTTCTTCCAGCTGGTCCTCCAACTCGTACAGCCGCAGCTCCGTCTCATATACGGATTCCATCGTATAGAGAAATGTCTTCTTATCCGTCGTATCTATATACAGGATTGCTGCGATGTCCAGCATATGGATCTCGCCGTCCTTGATTCCTGTCATCTTCTGTTCCAGCATCCTCAGCATGGCGATAATCTTCTCCAGCTCCGGCGTCAGGTACGCACAGCTTATTGTGACCTCCGTGCCGGAAAATGCCGGATCTGTATGGATTGTTATCTTCACGTTGACCCCTCCTCTTTGAACTACTTAGACTATACCAGAGAACCTGGCTTCCAACAATATGGTACGTCGTAAGTTACCCTTATCAAGTGCTATGTTTCCAGTCCTGTCCCTCTACATTGATAACTCTGCTCACAAACTCTCTATAAAATGATGCTTCATGGGATACAAGAACCACCGCTCCGGCAAACTCCTGGATTGCTTCCTTCAGCGCCTCTTTGGCCTGTATGTCCAGATGGTTCGTCGGTTCGTCCATGATCAGGAAGCTGCATGGTCTCAGCGTAAGCAGGCACAGCTTCACCTTCGCCTGCTCTCCTCCGCTCAGCGTCTCGAGCGCCTGGTCAGCATGGGCGCTCGAGATGCCGCACCGGGCGAGGGCCTTCCTCACCTTTTTCGGCTCTATGGAAGGAAAGGTATCCGTAATGACCTGCAGCGGTGTCCTCTTTCCATCTTCCCACAGAAGATCTTGCTCGAAGTATGCAACTTCTGCCTGTCCGGAAAAAGCATACGTCCCTCCTAATGGAGGAATCTGTCCCACAAGCGTCTTAAGAAGCGTGGACTTGCCGATACCGTTAAATCCGGTAACCGCGATTTTCTGTCCGCCCGTAACGGAAAAGCTGATATCCGGCAGCACGGGAAAATCATATCCGACCGAAAGATGATTTACCGCCAGGTATTCCGTATTCGATGCAGGCATATCCTGGAACTTAAATACCGGTTTCATCTCCTTGATTACCAACGCTTCTATCTTCTCCATCCTGTCAAGCTGCTTCTGCCTTCCTCTTGCCATCCTGGACTTCCGTCCGGCAATATTTTTCCGGATGAATTCTTCCGTCCTTTTAATCTCCTTCTGCTGCGCACTGTACTGCCGGATGTAATCTTCCCTAAGCAGCGCCTTCTTCTTGCAAAATTCAGAGTATGTCCCGTAATACTTTGTGATTGTCCTGTTGTCGATATCGCAGATTCGGTTGCAGATTCGTTCTAGAAAATCATGGTCGTGTGACACGACGAGAAACGCGTTCTCCAGCTCTGACAGGTATCCTCCAAGCCATGCCACGTGTTCCTTGTCGAGAAAGTTCGTCGGCTCGTCAAGCAGAAGAACATCCGGCTTTTCCAGCAGCAGCTTGGCGAGGATAACTTTCGCCCTCTGCCCGCCGCTCATCTGTCCGACCGGTCGTTCCATTCCGATGCCCGTAAGCCCAAGCCCGGCTGCAACCTGTGAAATATACGTATCTATGGAATAGAATCCGGATGCCTCCAGCCGCTCCTGATACCGCGCGGCTCGTCTCATACTGCTCATATCACCGTCTGCTGCCCGGCTATACAGTTCATTCATCTGCTCCTCCAGTCTGTACAGATCCAGAAATGCGGACTTTAAAAATCCTTCCTGCGTCAGTCCCGCTTCTATGTGCGCATACTGGTCCAGATATCCTGCCGTAATCCCTTTTGTCCAGGAAACACTCCCAGAATCGGGTACCACCTGGCCTGTACATATCTTGATAAAGGTACTTTTCCCTGCTCCGTTGTGCCCAACGACACCGGCATGTTCTCCTTTATTGAGTACAAAATCTGCATTTCTAAATAATATATTATCCCCAAATGAATGGGTTAAGTCTGTAATTTCTACTAAGCTCATAATTATCTTGATCCTTTCATCAAATATTCCTTGATTTCTAAAATTATTCACGCAAAAAAGCAGAAGACGAGATGCAGCTTAATCTGCTGCATCCGGCCTTCTGCCATATTCTTCCGTGAACCGTTCTTGCGAATCACGCACCCGTACACGGCAAAAGGCCATGGACAAAACACTGTCCATGGCCTTTTGCTGCAGTATCACGGAAAATCAGGTACGGCAACAGTACCGGATACACTGTCCGGCTGCTGTGCCCTAACTCTCTTTTCCGATGAATTCTGCTTATCTATCCGCCATACTCTGTACAATGCTTCATCCATATCAATTGTACAGAGCTGATTCGCCTTGTAAGCTGGCTGCTTCTATAAAATCCCATAACTGCCTCTCCCCGCGTGTCTGCTGTCTGGTATCTCTAAATCAAACTAATAATAGCAGACTGCATCTATCCTGTCAACTGGCTGCGTTATCCGGCCTCTTTTTATTCGAACCCTCTGATCCGCTCCACAATCGACCGCTTTCCCACTATCATCCGGTAAGCGGCCAGCGGTATCACAGAACAGATGCATGTAACAAGCAACGTCATCGCCAGTACCGGCAGCACCGGGACTTGGAAGGCGATATCCATATAGTTCAGAGACTGGTAGCAGGCATACGTGACTCCTAACCCCGCCGTCGCGGTCAAAAGCAGCGAGATTCCTGCATACAGCAGGCCTTCCCTGACGAGCATCCCTTTGACCTGCTTCTCCGTCATTCCCACACTCTCCATGACAGACAGTTCTGTCTGACGGTTCTGTATATTGCCCGACACGGTATTGATATAGTTCATAAGTCCTATCATCGCAAGAATCAAGGTAATCCCTATTCCGACGCCCATCATGTTGCCCTGCGCCTTTTGAATGGATTTCATGTTATCAATCTTAGAATCATAGGACAAGTCACCGCCATGAGGACCTTCTTCTGCATAATCCATGATACGTGCCTCGGTCTGTTCGTCGTATTCTTCTTTATACTGCACGCTTGCTCTGGATATCCACGGATCTGCCACTGTCCTGTCCACAAAGGCATCGCTTACAAGCACCACAGGCGTCATCCCCGGCATGAATGCGTAGTAGCCATCGTCTACATAGCCCACAATCTCCATCGAATACGCCTTCGTATTGTCATGATACTGGGAAAAGTTCACCTTCTTCCCCTGAATGTCCTCCAGCTGAAGCGACAGTCCGTCGCGGTAGATCAGACATGTACTGCCATCCATAAACTGCTCTTTGTCTACAGGTTTTTCAAGGGTGCTGTTCACATAGTCGAACTCTTCCTCGTCAATCCCTGTCATGAAGGTGTAGAATTTCTCTGGATGCTGCTTGTATTCCTCGATATCTTCCTCATAGCCGTGGTCCATCCACGTCTCATAGAATTCCCGCATCCACATATCAGAAAATTCGGGTTCCCACGGTATGATTATCTGCGTGCTCGTCATAGGATGCACTTTTTTAACACCATCCATATTCACCATATCTGCAAGAAATTTATCGTCCATGATACGGTACCATTCGGATTCATCCTCTTTTTTCATCGTATCATTGGAAATAATCAAGTCTGCGTTCATATAGTTGGACATTACGGTCCGTGCGCCGTGACTTTCAATCATGGTAACGAGACAGAGAAATACGGACAGGCACGCTGCCAGCGACAATATGACGACACCTGTCTTTTTCTTGTCTCTGCCAAGCTGTTCAACCGCCATTCTCCAAAGGATGCTTCCCCGCCCCGTCTTATGGGACGCTTTCCTGCCCGATACCGTACGGTAGCCCAGCGCCTCCAGAGGGGACACGGAATCGGCGATTCTCGTAGGCTTGCGGCTGCCGAGATATACCGTCATACCGACGACGGCAATGCTGAGCAGGAAGACGGCCGGATGAAAGGCAACCTCCACATCCTCCCGTATGCCGAGCGTCTTTACGACTACCGGTATCAGGAAGAAGGAGGCGGCCGATCCGAGCAGGATGCCACCTGCCGTCCCCGCTGTACCGATAATCAGCATCTGTCTCTGTATGAGCCTGCGGATCTGCCTTCCCGTCATGCCGATAGTCTGGAGAAGGCCATAATAACGTATGTTCCCTGATACGGACAGGTAAAGTATGTTGTAGATGAGCAGGTACGCGCTCAGGCACGTCATGATGACAAGCCCCGCAAGCCCTGCCAGAATCTGCACGGACTGTTCTGTCTCAGAGGTAAAGAAGAGCCGCTGCTGCTTGCCAAGCTCCAGGGAATCCCGGAACTCGGACTGTGACTTTTCCGTCATAATGCTGGATTTGAAATCCAGATAGAGGATTCCGCAGTTCACGTCTGAAAATGCATGTCCTGACTGTTCAAAAAATGATTTTGATACATAGAATACTTTATTGTCTCCGTAGCCTTCCCACATGCCTGATATACGGAATTCCTTCGTATGAGAGCCGTTTTTGTCCTGATATGTCATCGCAAAAGAATCACCGACGCCCAGGTCGCCTTTGCCGCAGTCTTCAAGGGCGGCTTTCGTCGCCATCACTTCATCGGCTTTCGCCGGATAACGCCCCTCGACTTTGCCCATCGCGGGCTTTTTCTGTACATCCCAGTATACGTCGTCACTCCATATGAGGACCGTATGCAACGTATCGTCCGCATCTGTCGCTTCCGGATAACCGGCCTTGGCCTCTATGCCAATCGTAGTGATGTCTTCATTCTTCTCGCATATCTCCTTCTGCTGCTGCGTAAATCCTCCGATAAGGACCGCGTCATACACGGCGCCTTTCATACGCATGTTCTGGCGTGCCTGCATCTTAACGTAGGTGATGCCTACCGTCAATATCGTAAAGAGAAGAAAAGACGACAGCAGTATCGCCATGGCAATGACTGCATTTCTCCTCTTGTTTCCTGACATAGAGCGCCTTGCCAGCTTCGTGATGACCGCGTTGTTGTTATTCTTAAGCATGGCGTTCACATCCCTTCACGATCCTGCCGTCCTCGATACGCACAATCTTGTCCGCCAGCTGCGCGATATCCCAGTCGTGGGTAATGAGCACGATCGTCTGGTGGAACTGCTTTGCAACAACCCGAAGAAGCCCCATCACATCATGGCTCGTGGCCGTATCCAGGTTGCCGGTCGGTTCATCTGCCAGTATGATAGAAGGCTTCGAGGCAAGCGCTCTTGCAATGGCCACTCTCTGCTGCTGACCGCCGGACAACGTACACGGAAGCGACTCCCTCTTCTCATCCAGCTTCAACAGGTCCAGTATTTCATCTACAAAAGCTTTGTCCACACGGGCGCCGTCCAGTTCAACCGGCAGGATGACATTTTCATACACGTTCAGGTCCTGTACGAGATTGTAGCTCTGGAACACGAAGCCTACTTTCCTTCTCCTGAATATAGCGAGCTGTTCTCTGTTCATCTGCGACAGGTCTCTCCCGTCCACAATGACCTGTCCGTCCGTCGGCACGTCCAGCCCTCCTATCATATGCAGCAGCGTGCTCTTACCGCTGCCGGACTTCCCGACGATGGCGGTAAACTTGCCTTCCTCCACCTGGAAGTCCACGCCGTCCAGCGCTTTGACCGTATTGTCTCCGAGCTTATAATACTTTTTCAGATTCTTTGTCTTTACAATCCATGTCTCCATCTCTTCTGTCTCCCTCCTTCTTTACAACAAGCATATCTGAAAAATATCACAAACCGTTCACAAGAAAGAAGAATCACAAACCTGTGACTCTTCCCTTCCGTACCTGTCTTACTTCCCATTCGGAAGATAGACGCAGAACTCTGCACCTTCCCCCTCTTCGGACCGTACTTCTATATACCCTTTCTGGCGGGTGATAATCTCCCTTGCAAGATAGAGCCCCACGCCGATGCCTTCCTCCTCATGCACTTCCGGTTCCCGGTAGAAGCGCTGGAATATAATCGCCTGCCGTTCACGGGCAATCCCTTTCCCGTTGTCGCTGATACTTATCTTCGTAAAGAATTCCTGCACCACAACCCGTATCTGTATTAATCCTCCAGGCTTCGTATACTTGACGGCATTGTCCAGTATGTTATATATCGCTTCTCCCGTCCACTTTCTGTCATGGTCCGCCTCTATGTGTTCCCCACAGTCCACGCAGATCCTTATCCCCTTTTTCTCGGCGGCCGGCACCGCGGCACCGGCGGCCTGGACAAGCGTATCATATATGTAATTTCTCTGGCTCCGTATCTCAATGATGCCTGTCTCCAGCCGGGACATCTTCACCATGCCACGAAGCAGGAAATCCAGCTTCTCCGTCTGCCCTTCCATCTTTGCGATAAATTCCCTGGCCTTTTCCGTGTCCAGATCTTCGGCCTGCAGCATCTCCAGATACAGCTTCATATTGGCGATGGGCGTCCGGGTCTGGTGGGACAGATCAGATATGAGCTCTTTTATCTGCCTCTTCTCCCTGTTATTCTGCTCGTCTTTCTGATGCCACATATGGCTTACCTTTACAAGCTTACCGTGCACCTTGCCCCACAACGTATCTTCCGGGACACTGCATTCTTCCAGCTCCTCCCCGTCAGCCATGGCATCCAGGCTCTCCTCCAGCTTTTCTGTGAACGTATATATGTCTCTCCTAAGCGTCCGCATCCTGTGCCACATGCAGGCAGCCGCTATGACAAGGCAGAGTGCGGGAATCATCATCATTTCAGCCATTGGTATCCCATCCCGTATACGTTAGATATGTATTTGTGGCTATCGTCTTCTATCTTTCTGCGAAGCCGGTTCACATTCACCGCCAGCGTATGCTTATCCACGAACTGGCCGCCACAGTCCCAGAGCTGATCTAACAGCACGGCATACGTCAGAAGCCGTCCCGCATTGTCCGAGAACAGACGGAGCATCCGGAATTCGGTAGGCGTAATCATGCACTCTTTTCCTCCGGCCTCTACTTTTGCCATGTCAAAGTCTATCTTCAGGAACCCGTCGTCGTAGATGTTCCTGCTCTGCGTGTCTGTACGCTGTAAGATGACATGAATCTTTTTCAAAAGGATGTTCATGGAGAAGGGCTTGGTCACGTAGTCCTCCGCTCCTGTCTCATATCCCTTGAGCGCATCCTCTTCCAGATCTCTTGCCGTGAGGAAGATGACCGGCACCTTCCTCTGCCCTTTGATCCATCCGCACAGCCAGAAGCCTTCTCCGTCCGGCAGATTTACATCGAGCAGAACCAAATCTGCACATTCCTGCAGAAAAAGGCTCTTGGCCTCCTCCAGGGAATGTGCAGATATCGTGTCATATCCATCCCGCTCAAGGGAATAGGATATGCTTTGATTCAATTCCACGTCATCTTCCACTATCATTATCTTATGCATAGCACACCTCTGATTCACGATTCTTAACTCTATTATACCGTCATGCAGAAGGTACTGCAAATGCCAAATAATCACAATGCCGTGACACTTACGCCTGCCCGTCCAACCATCTGTCCACCGCTTCTCTTAGCAGTGCGGCGCATCCTTGCTCTTCCTTGTCATAATAGGAGCGGAACCGCTCGTCTGACACGTACATCAGGGTGATATTCCTGTGGGCCTCTGGCGTGTACTCCTTCCAAGTCATACAGAGCCACTCTTTGTGCAGCTTCGCAATCTGCCCCGCTGCCTCGCTGTCCGCCTTTATTCCTGCGCGTACGCCTTCATTCAGCAGCCTGCGGATCTCTTTCTCGAGGCTTTCAAAGTGTCCGTAATCTTCCTCCGTCATGTCCATCACCTTCCGGTTTGATGTGTCCACTGCCTCATCACCGTATCTGCGGCGTGCTTCTGCTCCATACTTTTCTTCATTTTCCTTCACCATATTCTCTTTGAATGCGGCAAACTTCTCATTATCGCTCATTTTGCCTTCTCCCTTCATTGACGCAATCGTCTGCTTCACTGTCCGAATGAGGGAATCCATATGGTTCCGCTCTTCTTCCAGCCCGAGAAGATGTCCTTCCAATGCGCTCATAATATCAAAACCGTCCTCATAGAGAATGCTCTGTATGCTTTTCAAATCAAAGCCCCGCTCACGGAAAAAAAGAATCTGCTGCAGCAGCGCCACCTCATCCCCGCCATAATAGCGGTATCCGGCGTCCGTCGTGTAGAGCGGCTTCAAGAGCCCTATCTCGTCGTAATAGCGCAGGGTACGTGCACTTACTCCCGCCATGTCAGACAATTCTCTGATACTATACTCCATTATCGTCACCTCCTCTATCCAAAGCAAGCATACTTCTTTACGCAGCGTCAAAGTCAAGAGGCATATTTTATTTTTTTCTCGTATGGATATGGCTCAGGAATATCCAGACAGCAAGCCCCAGAGCCAGCAGATATCCGAATGCCCCAAGCGCGGGTATCCCCCATATCTTCGGCTTCATATCCGTCGTACAAAGAATGCTGGAACTGATGAGAAGCGCGGTCACGAGGAAGCCCATGACAAGCTTCTTTATGAGCCTTGTCAGCATCTCGCTCAGATCTTCTGTCGCATGTACGTCCAGATTGATGCGGTTCTGTCCCTTCAGGAATCCCCGGAGCAGATCGGCTGCCAGCGCCGGGATATCCAGCGCCTTGTGAATCGAACGGTAGATGCTTCTGCCACCGCTTTTCAGCTCTTTCTTCCAGTTCTCCCAGGACAGGAGGCTGCCTGCCAGCCTCGCAGATGCAACTTCCACCATGTTGATCTTTGGGCTGATATCCGCAAGCACCCCTTCCATGTGAGACATGCCTCTTGCCAGCATCGTCAGTCCATGGGGCATGATAATCTTATTGTCCTTCATCACCTCCATAAGATCCTCCATGATTCTGGCAATATCTATCTTGCCGATATCTGTCGTCCCATACTTTGTGAGCAGATTGCCGATGTCTGCATAGAGCCTGCTCTGGTCCGGCTTCTCCTTGAATTCGCCGAGTGCCATGACCGACTCGAGGATCTCTCCGACATCATTTACGGCAACGCCCTGCACCGCCCTTGCGATCAGTTCCTTATCCCTGGCGGAAAGGCGTCCCATCATGCCCATATCAATCCATATGATCTTCCCATCCCGGACCTTTACATTGCCCGGGTGGGGATCCGCGTGGAAGAAGCCGTCTTCCATAATCTGCTTTATATAATTGTCCGCAAGCTTAGCGCCTGCTTCATCCAGGTCATACCCGTTCTCCAGGAGCTTTTCCTTCTCATCGATTCCGAAGCCATCGATGTATTCCATCACGAGCACCTGTCCGGTCGTGTATTCCCGGTACAGGACAGGGACGTCCACGAATGCCACGTCCCTGTTCAGCTTGCCGAACTCTTCCATATTGGACGCCTCGTTGAGAAAGTTCATCTCCTCCTGGGCTACGTTCCACAGCTCGTCCAGCACAAGATCCAGATCCACCAGACCTTTCATATTCACTGGCGGCAGGAACCTGACCGCCCGGTGCAGCAGACCGATATCCCGCGACATCGTCCCGTAGATGCCCTGCCGCTGCACCTTGACGACAACCTTCTCGCCGCTCTCCAGCACTGCCTTGTGTACTTGTGCGATGGACGCAGAACCAAGAGGTGTCTCATCCACCTCCTGAAACACCTCTGTCAACGGACAGCTATATGCCATTTCGATAACTTCTTTTACCTGTGCGAAGGGCATGGGGCTCACGTCTGAGCGAAGCCGCATCAGCTCTTCACAGTATCTCTTCGGCAGGACATCGGAATGCATGGACATAATCTGGCCTAGCTTGATGTAAGTAGGTCCCAGATCCTCAAGTATGAGCCGCAGCTTCTCCGGCGTTACCCCTCTGGCAATGCCATGCTTTTTCAGGACAGACATAATCTCTTTCAGCCTGGTGCCATACGCTGCCGGCACGTCTTTACTCATCTGCCGCTCCGCTGTCCTTTTCATCTTCCAAAGCATCCTGCGGCTTCCCGGCATCCTTCGGCTCTTCCGCCGGCGTCTGCCCGAGGCCGGCCAGCTTTTCTTTCAGCTGGTCTATCTGCTCGGGAGTCATCTTGTCAAGCAGCTCCTCCAGCTCCTCCGGGGAAGATGGTTTTACCTTTACGGTGACATTTTCCTTTACTGCCTTTTTCACATTGTGCTTCAGCTCTTCGTTGAGCACTTTGCCCTGCTCAACCGTAAGCTCTCCCTTCTTCACCAGGTCGTCCAGAATCTCTTTGGACTTCTCCGCTGTCGTGGCCAGCGCTCCCACGCCTGCCAGCATTACCTTTTTCAAGCTTTCACCTAAGTTATCCATCCTCTTTTTCTCCTTTCATTTTGCCATGGTCAGTTTAGTGCAAACAGCGCCAGTATCTTCGGAATAAAGATGATTCCTCCGATGACTGCCGCAGTGATAGCCGCAATCAGCACTGCCCCGGCGGCCGTGTCCTTGGCCAGCTTGGCACGCCGCCTCTGCTCCTTCGTCACCAAGTCGACAACGGCTTCCACCGCGGTATTGACCAGTTCGAGCGAGATGACGAGGGCGCATAAGATAAGGCAGATGCACCACTCTGTCACTGTCAGCTTCAGCGTGATTCCAAATACAACGACCAGCCCGAGAGCGGAATAATGTATCATCATGTTCCGCTCCGTCTTAAGCCCGGTTATGATGCCGGAAAATGCATACTCAAAACTTTTAAAGAGCGGGTTGGCCGCCACCTCCGGCTGTCCGTGCAACGCTATCCCCTTCGCAAAATAGCGTCTGGCAACCGAGGTATATATGATAAGGTATATCATTCCGGCAAGAAATCCTCCCACGACGTCTGTCGCATAATGCACGCCCAGATATATCCGGCTCAAGGCGACAAGGGCTATCACCGCCAGACAGATTACCGTGCCTGCCATCTTATATGCCCTGCTTTTCTTCGTCTGCCATATGAGGAACAAGATAAAGCCGTAGAACGTAGCAGCCAGCATGGCATGCCCGCTCGGAAAGCTGTATCCCGTCTCTGCGATGAGCCTTCCTGCCTGCGGCGGCCGCTCCCGCATGACCCATCCCTTGGCGGACAGATCCAGAAGTACCGCCAGGACGAGGTTGGCAAACAAGGCGATCAGATACTGCTTCTGCCGGAGCGTGTGTATCATCGCCATGCTGATGATAAGCAGCACGACCGGATGTACCATATTCGTCATCACTTTGAAGAATCCGGTCAGGAACGGACACTGCAGCCTGTGGATGACACGGTATACAAACGTATCTACGCCCTCCAGGCGATAGCTTCCAGCCACGTCCGCCAGCAGGAGGCCGAAGGCCGCCAGGCCGATGAACAGCACCGGTAGCTTCCATATGTGAATTGTATTGTTTCCTGCCCTGTCTCCTGTCATGGTATCCCACCCTTAATGTCTTCTGACTTTGGTCTTATTATACCACTCTTTTTCGTAAAGGACAAAACAAAGCGTTATTTTCCTTTCGTCAGATCATAGCTCTCGCCTATCATCCTGCATATCTCTTCCTTCGGAACCGTCCCGTCCAATATGATGGAATTCCAGTGCTTTTTATTCAGATGATATGCCGGAAGCACCGAGGCAAAGGTCTGTCTCCACACCTCTATCCATTCGGGGCTGCACTTTACATTAACCCATACATGGCCTTCCCTTTCAAAGATCCAGGCAAATACCTTCCTGCTGTTCCTGTGCCGGATGACGCACCAGTCCGTATCCCGGAACGGATAGTCTTCATACACCTCTTTATAAGTCAGACAATAAGATATCACTTCATTTCTCTCTGTCATACATCTTCTCCCAACACCACCGTCTTATAATCATGATGCACCGCCTCCAGGAACTTTCCAAACACATCCTCCGTCCGCAGCTTCAGGCTTGATGTATTCACGCACGGATGGCAGCCCACGTATTCTTCTCGTAGTATCTCTTCGTCCACGAGCAGCTGCACTTGGTTGTCCGTATCATATATGAGCCCCATCACGGTTGCAGAACCGGGTGCAACGTTCAGATATTTTATCATGTCGTCTCCTGATGCAAAGGAGAGCCTGGATGTAGGAATCTGGGCGGACAGTTCTTTCGTCCGCAATGTTTTATGCCCGGGTATCATAAGGAGGTAGAAAGCCGTCTTCTGCCGGTTGCACAAGAACAGATTCTTGCATATCGTGAGGCCGAGTACCTTATCTACCTCCAGACAGTCTGCTATTGTCCCTACTGGTCCGTGGTCTGTCCTCGAATACTTGATGCCAAGTTCATCCAGCACGTCATACGTTTTCATTTCCTTTTCTTCCCGTCCTTCTGCCTTGGCAGGACGTCCATTCTGTAATATCATATTGTCATCTCCCTGTATAATCCTATGTTTTGCTACTATGATTCTACTCTATAAAGAAGCAGAAGAAAAGCAGATTCTCGGAAAAACGTTGCCTTTTCAGACGGTGTGTCACATAATAAAGATAAGCTTTCTCTGCCATTGAGCAGGAACGCTTCTATATGTAAATCATGATATCGCAGAAAGGATATTGGAATATGGCTGAACTTATTATCACTGTAATATGTGCCCTTCTGGCTGTACTCTGCCTTATATACGGCATATTTGCCTGGCATTACCGAGGCCCTATACTCATGAACAAGTATCTGCTCGCTTCTGAGGAAGAAAAACGGACTCTCGCAAGACAGCCCAAAGAAGAACGGAATGACGATTACAGGTATGCAGCCAAGATCTTTTTTGGAATTGCGCTCATGTGGTTCCTGGCAGGTCTCGGTATAATCATCGACATCCGTATCATGTGGCTCGCTGTCATCGCGGCTATCGTCCTCGTCATCTATGCACTTGCAGAACTCTTCAAGAACAATCGGAGCTAATACATTACTTATGCCGTCTGGAATGCCACGCCACGAAGACCGCTACCAATACAATGGTATCTGCAAGCAATACTACCGTAATATGCCTAACGGTACCATGTACATATAGCAGTGTAAATATCTCCACAGATACTGCGACAAGGCATAAGGAGTTCGTGATATAATCCGCCAGGCTGTCACTGAAGACCGTATGCGTATACAGCCATCTCCAGATAAACGGACGCAGCACATATCTGATGACAATACAAGCTGCCGGGTAGAGGAATATCACGTATCGTCCTGCCATCGAGCTGGCCGCTCCATGGCTCCATTGGATTGGAATCTCGGGGGGAAGATGCCGGTAGGACAGCAGCGCCGTAATCATGCTTACCACAAGCAAGACGCTCCACATGGCCATGCCTCCCCACAGGTAGAGGAACCCTGCAGAATCCATGCGGAAGATGTTCCTGCTCTTCTTCCACTGCTCTTGCAAATCAGGCACATAATGTTCCACATCCAGATTACTAAAATGAATCTCTTTATCTTGAAGCATCGCATCACACAGCCTTCTGGCATTCTCCAGGTCTTCCATCTGATTGTCCAGCCGCTTTGCCTGGCTCTTGACAGCTCTATAGAGAGACTGTTTTCCATCCATCAGTTCCCGGATAATCTCCAGCGGAATACCTAATGTCCTCAGATATGCTATTTTCCTGATGTTATCTACATCGGTTGCAGAATATTCCCGGTAGCCGTTAGAGACGTTCCGCTCCGGTACGACGAGCCCTTCTTTTTCATAAAAGCGGATATTTGATCTGGGCAGCTTCGTTGCCTCTTCTACTTCTTTTATTGTCATGTATTATCACCTTCTTCCTGTTAATTATAAAGTATCAACCATGTTTACAGTCAACTAATCTTCACTATTTGGCAAAAAATTATTGACTTACACGTAGCGTGATAGTGTACCATATAACTGAAGAACAACGCAGGATATACGCCGGCAGACTTCCAAGCCACGTTCTTTACTCTTTACTCTTTACGACAAGGGGCTGATTACGATGAAAACAACGAGACAGGTTGCAGAACTGACAGGCGTCAGTACACGTACGCTGCAATATTATGATGAAATCAATCTGCTGAAGCCATCCGAGCTTACCCCATCAGGCTACCGCCTGTACGACGACGAGGCCTTGCAGAAGCTGCAGCAGATCCTGTTTTTTAAAGAACTGGACTTTAAATTAAAAGAAATCAGAGACATTCTGGAAGATTCTGATTTTGACAATATCAAGGCTTTCAGAAAACAGAAAGAACTGCTCGAATTAAAACGGAAACGGCTGGATAAGCTTATCGCACTTTTGGGCAGGCTGGAGAAAGGAGAACCGTGCATGAGCTTTAAAGAATTTGACTTAAGCGAATATGTCGAGGCATTAGAAACATTTAAAAGTGAAAAAGAAGACGACGTCATCAAATACTGGGGGAGTGTCGAGAAGTTCAACGAATTTATCCAGAAGATAAGAGATGATGACGGCCATATAGCGGAACTTGCGGTCAAGCAGTTTGGCAGCGTTGAGAAATACACGGAGGCCATGAAATATAATCTTGAGCATTTCTCGGAACTGATGGAGAAGTCAGAAGAACTTGCAGACAGAAAAGATGAGCTAATGCAGAAAAGCGATGCTCTCTTCGCCCGTCTGACCTCTGATATGACGAGAGACGCCACCACCGGTGAGATTCAGGACATCGTCCGTGAGATTATAGAAGATGTGACCAAGAACAGTCTCGGCGTCGATATGGGGGATGGCTACTGGGATATCGTAATCGAGAGCTGCTCCCATGACGCTGTCCGGGAGATATACGACAAGAAATATGGGGCAGGTGCTTCTGACTATATCGCAGATGCGCTACGATACTATTTCCACAAAGAACTGCCCTCAAAATAGTAAAATGGCCGAACCCTGTCTATCGCACACATAGCAGGGCTCGGCTGTTCATACCTGTTCCAGTATCTTTCCGTATGTATATTTCATAGAATCACCAGAATACTCCATAATGAAATCATGATTCTGCGCGTAGCGAATCAACAATTCGTAATATTGCTCTTTTGTCAGCTTAGAGTGCCTTTGCTGCCAGTCTTCTATATCTTCGACTGCTCCTGTCGTATAGCCGAGCAAGAAGGAAAATATATCCCTTTTTATATCCAAATCGCTAAAATTAATTTTATTATCACGTATGAAGCTGATGTACGAACATGCGATAGCATTCCATATGAGAAACTCGTGGTCATAATCTGCATCTCTCGCAAAATCATATAAGACGTCCCTGTAGTCCATTTCTGTAATGTCACCTAGCACATCACAGATCAGCTTCGTAGCTATCACAAAATAATTCGGCAGCGTCTTATGCCTGACCTCCTCTTCCATATAGATATGTTCCAGCCCTATCTCTTTCTGTTCACTATACGGCAGCAATTTCCGGAACATCTTCTGTATACCGATGGAATTGATGACATCGGGCTTTACCGTCTCCATAATCTTATATGCCAGCTCATCAAGCCCGATATCCGTTGACAGAGCGAACTTATCTGCCAGGTAAGGGCTGTAATTCAGTACATCTTCTGCTTTTATTCCATGCCAGACAGGCAGGATTATCTTATCTCGCTTTGACACTTCCCTGCTTAGCAGGCTGCGAAGTTCGTAATCGGTCCAGCCCTTTTCAAAAAATGCTTTGCTCAGTATGATGATTCCGAATGTGGAATCTGCAAGGCCCCTGTCGATAGATCTTGACAAGCTGTCTCCAATCTTGAGTTCAAATTCATCATACCAGACTTTTAATCCATATTTCTTTAACGTGTCTGCCAGTTGTTTCACGACTGTTTCTTTATCCTCCGAAGCATGCGATATAAATAAGTCCCACATATCATCCACCGTCCTTTTACCATCCCTTATCCTGTGCAAGTATTATCTATAATTTTATTATACCTTATTAATCGTTAGCAGTTCAATAAGTATACCTTACTGAATACTAACATTTCAATAAGCTAGCCCTATGAAATGTCAGTAATCCAAGGAAGGGTGCAGAAAGCCAGAGGAATATTGTAATGCAATACCCTCTGGCACATGTTTTTCTTATACTAGATGCAAGTCATCCCCCCGTCTACCGGAAGTATCGCTCCATTGACGAAGGAAGATTCCTCGGCCGCCAGAAATACTACCGCAGAGTTCAGTTCTCCCGGACGTCCGCCCCGGTGCATCGGTGAATATGTATTCAGATAATCTGCAAAGAATTCCTTGTCCCACAGCCGTTCTGTGGCTTCAGAGCAGAAGAATCCCGGACAGACCGCATTTACAGTCACCCCTCTTCCTCCCCATTCGGCCGCCAGTGCGCGTGTATAATTGACGACTCCGCCTTTTGCTGCATGGTATGCGGAAGACGGTATCCGGAAGTTCCCTATCAGCCCGTACATGGAAGCGATATTAATCATCCTTCCGTAACCGGCTTCCAGCATGGCTTTCCCAAATGCTTTGCAGCAATGGTACATCCCGTTTAGAGACAGGTTGATCGTATAATCCCAGTTCTCCGCCGGCATCTCTTCTGCCTTTGCACCTTTTCCTCCTCCGGCGTTGTTCACCGCGATATCTATTCTGCCATATTCCTGCAGGATAGTTTCGGCTACCCTTGCCACGTCTTCTTGCTTCGTCACGTCGCAGACGACAGGTAATACACGCACGCCCCTTTTTCTCAAAAGGCAGGCCTGTTCATCCAGCAGCTCTCTCCGCCTTGCAAGAATGGCCAGGTCGGCTCCCTGCCGGGCCAGCCCATCTGCAATCTCCGTGCCCAGTCCCGCCGAAGCCCCTGTCACGACTGCAACTCTTCCTTTTAAATCAAACATCATCGCTCACCTCTTTATTGATGCTACATCATGCGGATTGCATGAAATCCTTCGTGTACCGCATTGATGATTTTACCCGGCTGTCCGGCATCTCCGATTACCTTGTAGGCTTTTACTTTCCCCGCTATCTCCTGTTCCAGCTGGTTCCGGGAACGGTAGCCTGCGGCGATAACGACGAGGTCCGCCAAAACTACTTGTGTCTGGCCGTCTTTGATGAATTCTACACTGTCCCCGTTGATCTTGCTCACCCTTGCGCCTGCATGGATGTTAATATTACCGGCGGCAAAGGCATCCCGCAGGCTCATCAGATTGTTGGCGGAATCATCGACTGTCGCAAGTATCTTATCCATCATCTCGATGATTGTTACGGAATGTGCAGTCTCTTCACAGTGCAGGGCGGTCTCACAGCCTACGAGGCCTCCACCTATGACGACTACGTTTCCCGTCGGCCTTTCTTTGCAGAGCACTTCCGTCGAGTTCTTCACGATATGAGAATCCGCTCCCGGAATCGGCGGAATCACCGGTTCCGCTCCGCATGCGAGCACGACCATATCATAATCGCCGCGGATGATCTCTTCTGGAACCGCTTCACAGTTCAACCGCACTTTTACCCCCAGTTTCCTTACCTGGTTTGAGGCATAGTTGACATAATCCATGACATCCTGCTTAAAATCAGGAGCGCCTGCTGCCAGCAGGAGACCGCCGAGCCTGTCCGACTTCTCCCACAGCTCTACATCCATCCCCCGCTTCGCGGCAGTCATTGCCGCCATCATCCCGCCCGGGCCGCCGCCCACGACGAGCACTTTCCGGTTCTGCTCGTCATGAGTTACCGGATAGTCTTCTTCATGATGGCAGTGGACATTAACCGAGCAAGTATAATATCTGCTCTTATGCCCCATATGCAGGCAGTTATTGCAGCCGATGCACGGAACAATCTCCTCGCGTTCCCCGTTCATCACCTTGTTGCCCCAGTCCGGGTCAGCCAGGCTTTGGTGCCCTATGGCAATAAAGTCAGCCTTATTGTCACGCACCACCTCTTCTGCCAGATCAGGATGGTTCAGCTTGCCCTGGGCGATGACCGGTATATTCACAGCTTCTTTTACCGCCTCTGCGGCAAAGAGCTGGCAGCCAGGCTTTTCATAGACGGTCGGTATCTGCCTGTACCACACTTCATAACAGCCGGTGTCTACATGGAGCGCATCTGCCCCCGCTTTTTCAAGCAACTTTGCTATCTCAACCCCTTCTTCCAGTTCCCGGCCTCCCTCATAGCAGTGTACGGGCGTGAACTTCACGATGACAGGGAAGTCATCCCCACAGTATTTTTTGATGGCCTGGATATTTTCTATCAGGAACCGGGTTCTGTTTTCCAGGCTCCCTCCGTACTCATCTGTCCGCTTGTTCCAGAGCGGGGTCAGGAACTGGTCGGCCAGATAGCTTCCGTAAGCATGCAGTTCCACTGCGTCTGCGTCCGCCTTCTGCGCCAGCTGTGCCGAATATCCCACCTTATCGGTCAGCGTGTGGATGTCGTCCACCGTCAGCTCCCTGCAGGTCAGATCCGGGAACCAGAAGGCAGGAATCGGGCTCGCCGAATACGGCGGGTCGAACGGATTGGTCCACTGGATCCGCCCAAGCCCCGGCCCAATCTGTACGCATACCTTAGCGCCGTACAGATGACACTTTTCAATCATAAGATTCAGCCGCGGAACATGCTGCGCCTTGTCCAGAAGTGTGGTGGAATATTCTTCGAATATCGTCGTAGACGCATTCCGCCCGGTGATGATCAGTCCCGTCCCCCCTTTCGCCCGTTCTTCAAAATATCTTGCCGTCCGTGTGGAGTAGCCGCCGTCCCCGTCATTCTGGGTCCCCATCGGCGCCATTACGATACGGTTCTTTACTTCCATCTTGCCTATCTTCATCGGTTCAAATAGTTTCATGTATACACCTCATTTTCTTTTACTACTTTTCGTTTATTTCTTTTCATTTCCCTTTTTATTCGTTCTGTCAGACAGGAAGAACATGGCGGCAATCGCTGCAATCATAAGCGGTATGTATATTTTCATGGCTGAAGCATAGGTTCCCGTCATATCGTAAAATGCCGCGATTACTGTACTCCCGATTGCGATTCCGCCGGAGAATACGCCGACGAAGATACCGATGAACGCTGCATACTCTTTGTTGCCGAAGACGCGTCTCACATGCATGGGAAGCGTGGAGCGGCCTGTCGCGATTCCGACACCGGTAAAGACAGCAACCAGATATATCATGTTCAAGCTGGATGGCGATGTCAGCAGGATGATACACGCTATCGTGAATAATATCATCCCTCCCGAGACGACATATTTAACCGGAATGCGGTCCGCCAGCCATCCGAGGATAAACGGTAGAATCATATTCGCAGTGTACATAGGTGCCAGCGCCTTTCCGGCCGCCGCCGCGTCAAAGCCCAGATCCTGGACATAGATGGAGATGATGCTCATGATGGAGTAGACGATGATACCGATGAGCAGCCACACGACGATCGTTGTCCAGAAGCTTACCGTTCTCATGCCTTCCTTTAGTGTCAGCCCCTCTTCCTCCACTGTTGCTGTGTCTTTCTTATCCTCTGCGTCCGCTCCTTCCTGGAATGCAGGACACACGCCTACGGACGACGGCTCGGAGCGGAAGAAGATTCCGATGATGGCTGTGGTGATGATACTGATGACCGCAGCAATCAAAAATGACTTCCTCCAGCCATATGCGGCAATCCATCCGCCTACCATAGGGCTGAATATCGTACCGCCTATAGCCGCCATCGTAATCGTAGCGCCGACAAGAAATCCCGCGTGTTTTGAAAACCAGGCATTTATAATCGTCCCGCCCACGGCAGAAGCCAGGTAGGCAAATGCGATACCAGTAAGGACTGCCGCCAGATAAAGGACTCCCAAGCTGTTCGCTTTTGAATAGACGAACATGGATACGGACATGACCGCGCCGCCCATCACGAGGATACCTCGTAGGTTAATCTTTTTCTTGAACCAGCCAAGCGTCCAATTCGCGACTGCACAGACGAGGCTCATCGTCGTCAGCGTAAGGGCATAGCTTGTTCTGGATAGGTCCATGTCTTCTATGATAGAGCTTGTATACAGGCTGAGCGGATTGTAAATCATCCCTGTGAACACGAGCTGCATGATGCATGTTGTGACAAGGGCTACGCCTGCATAATAAATTGTCTTTTTCTTCATATGTGTATTCCTCCGTTATATTTGTCTCATTCCTAAGATTCCGTACCATTTACATACACGATGGGTTTCACCACGCTGTCATCCTTATGCATCATGAGCGCAAATGCATCCTCAATCTTCTCCAGTCCGTAAAACCGCTGTGTCACGAGCTTTTCCGGGTCAAACCTTCTGCAGGCTATCATGGCCAGAAGCCGCTCCAACCGCCTTCGGCCTCCGGGGCAGAGCCCGCCTCTGACCGTCTTATGCGAACACCATCTGCCGGATTGAGCCGGTGTAATGGCAACTCCCTCTGGCTGGGCCACCAGATTCGACAGGATCCCTCCGGACTTGACCAAATCCAGGCATTGCGTAAATGTATGCGCATTACCGCCTGCCACGATACAGCAGTCAGGGGCCTGTCCCTTCGTCAATTCCAGCACCTGCCCTTTGATGTCTCCTGCTTTGTAATCTACGCAATCGGTCGCCCCGTAATATCTGGCGAGCTCAAATGTATGGGGCCGGTTTCCGACGGCGATGACTCTTCCGGCGCCTCTTAGAACGGAACCTGCTATTGCCATCTGTCCTACCGGACCGATTCCGCACACGACGACGGTATCGCCGTATGCCACTTCCCCCAGTTCCGCACCATAGAAACCGGTCGTCACCATGTCGCCGGTCATCAGGGCCTGAGCCACCGTGACCCCTTCCGGAATGACCGCTGTATTCATATCCACGTCCCGGATGATAAAATATTCCGCAAATACGCCATCTGTCCTGGATGCCCATATCATTCCTGCATTTGTGCCTCCGCTGTTCTGGGGCAGGCTATCCTGCACCTCGCATGTCCGCCAGTCTGGAGTCGTGGCACCTGTGGCCACGATATCGCCTGGCTTTACATGTGTCACACCTTCGCCGACCTCCACGATTTCCGCTACCACTTCATGCCCGAGTATCCGCTCTGCCGGCATCATCGGATTCTCAAATAGATGAACATCCGAGGTACATGGCGCAAGCGCTACGGGCCTTGCCAGCGCCTCATATCTTCCCGGTCCGGGGATGTCTTTTTCTATCCATCCCATCCGCTCTCCCGGAACAGCTATTCCATATCCTTTCATCTTCTTCCTCCTCAACTATCTAACGTGCTCCCTGCAAAATATCCTTCGCGCACTGCCAGCCCCACCCGTCCGATGCGGCTGCAGTCCCCGACTGTGCGTACCTTCCATCCATACTTTTGCTCCAAGGCATCTGCCAGAGCATGGTCGGAACGCATCCCGAAAGCACTTATCACCGTATCCGCTTCCAGAATCCGGGAATTATCGTCCTTATCCACTATATGTACCCTGCCTTCTTCCACCTGTTCCACCCGGCAGCCTGTATAGACATCTATATCCTGCTCTTGCAGCATCCGCTGCATGGATGCCCGGTTCATCATAATCATGTTCGGCGCCAGCTTGTCCATCATCTCCACAATGACGGGCCGTTTCTTATATTCCATGGAAAGCTCCAGCGCACAGTCGCATCCCGACAGGCCGCCTCCGCAGATGACTATCCGTTCCCCCTTCACCAGCTCTTTATGGCGGTGGGCATCAAGTACGCTGATTACATTGCTGCCGTCCATTCCTTTTACAGACGGGGTAAATGGGACAGCCCCTGTCGCTACTATCCATCTGTCATACTGGGAAAGTAGAGGGTCATCCGCTTTTACCTCACGGTTCAGCAGCACCGGCACGCCAAGCTTCTCAAGCTGTACCTCATAATATGCCAGCAGCGCTCTTAACTGGCTTTTGAACTTCGGAGTGGCTGCTGCTGTGAGCTGTCCGCCTATCTGCCCCTCCTGTTCATATACGGTTACCGTGTGGCCGCATTCAGCCGCGACACGTGCGGCTTCCAGCCCTCCCGGCCCGGCGCCTATGACACAGACCCGCTTGGGCAGCCTCGTCTTTTCAAGCCGGAACCACTGTTCCTGACATGCCTCCGGGTTGACCGCACAGCTGAGCATCGACATCTTGAACGCCGCGGTCCGTCCGATACAGTCCTCGTTACATCTGATACACGGACGGACCTCCCTGCGCCTGTTCTCCCGGAGCTTCTTCGGCAGGTCCGGATCTGCAATCAGCCCACGCCCTATCATGGCGAAATCAGCATCACCGGCTTCTATCAGATGCTTTGCCGTCTCAGGCGTATGATTGCCCGCGTTCAGCACCGGAACGGATACCGCCGCTTTGGCTGCCCGTGCGGCATAGGCCATACATGCGTCGCCGAGATATGCCGTCGGAAAGATATAATCAATCGTCTCATAGCTGCCTGCATCCACGTCAAACGCCGCCACGCCCTCCTGCTCCAGTCTGCGTATTATCTCCACGCTGTCCGCTATGTCACGTCCCCCGTCCGTCCTGTGGTCCATGGAGATGCGGAACAGTATCGGCATATTCCGTGGAATCCCCTTCCGGATTGCTGCGATAATCTCTCTGGCAAACCGGGTCCTGTTCTCTACAGAGCCTCCGTACTCATCTGTCCGCTTATTCCAAAGCGGCGATAAGAACTGGTCCACCAGGTAACCGGCATGGGCGTGGACTTCGATTGCGTCGAACCCGACTGCGGCCGCATGCCGCGCCGCTGTTGTGAATGCATCCATCATCTGGGCTATCTCTTCCTTCGTCATCTCATGACAGATGATGGACGAATCAAGTGCCGCCGGTATAGCTGATGCACTTATCGGCTTATTGAAGCGTTGCGGAAACGCATTTCGCCCCACACCACAGGATAACTGTGCACAGATCTTGGCCCCGTACTGGTGTACCTTTTCACATAACACGGACAGCCGCGGCAGGGAGGTGCTGGGCTCTATCGTCCCTTCGATACAGCCGGACGCCAGTTCCGGGCTGATGAACTGGCAGCCCAGGATTATCATGCCGACCCCGCCTTTTGCCCTGCGTGCATAATAATCAATGCGGTTTTCTGCTATCGAGCCGTCCCCATAAGCCGCATTCGTCCCCATGGGGCACATGACGATACGGTTTCGTATCTTCAAATCACCAATCTTATATGGCGTAAACAATACATCATAATTTTCCATTTTTCCCTCCTTACTGGTTATACGAGCGCCGGAAACAACGCACATATGGCCGTCACCGTAAACGTGCTGATTGCGGTCGCTATGACTGATATCACGAACACGGCCGGGTAGCCGTCGCTGATCCTCACCTTCGCATAGGCATGAGCCATCACTACCGTTCCGGCATATGGCATCGTATCTAATATCGCTCCTGCAAAGGATGAGATACGATGAACCGCTTCCGCAGATACCCCGGCTGCTTTTATGGCAGGGCTGATAATCGGGAGTGCTATGGCCTGTCCCGTCGCAGATCCGCCGCAGAGCATACACATGAATGACACGCATACGATAAGCAGCACATACGGGTTCATATCCAGGTGTACCAGACTGTCCACGATGCTCTGGAAAGCCGCCGTATCCTGTACGACAGTGGAAAATCCGATAACAGCGCAGATGCTGATGGTCGCTGTCACGCCCTGGGCGATGCCTCTTCCTGCCATGCTTTTTATGTCTCTGCCCGGAAAATATCCGTATAGCAGCACAACGCTGAAAGCACAGGTGACTGCAAGCGATATATTGATATCCCATTTCATGATATTAAACAGTACAAACAATACTGCCACGGGAAGCAGCGCCTTCCACATATACGGACGCTTTTTCCCTTCGTCAACAGCCCTGTCCATGTCAACCTCCGGATGGAACCTCTCACCTCTCTTGATGCCGCGATTGATAACCAGGCTCAGCAGCAAGACCATTGCAATGATTTCCACGACAGCACCTATGATTCCCGGAACCAGACCGGCGGTGGATGAAGTTTCCAGTATCTTCATCGGAATCGTGTTGCCCGGCTGCGGGCTTCCCGGCAAGTCGTTGGCAAACCCGAGGCAGCCGCCCAGTATCGCCGCCACTATATATCGCTTAGGGATGTCGGCCAGCCGGAATAAGGACAGTGCCACAGGATATATGACCATCACGATTAAAGAGGCGCCTACGCCGGCGAATTCAAGCGCCGCGCTGATGATGATCAGCACGAAGAGGACCATCCTCCTCTTCTGGCTCTCCGTAAGGCTGTCCCGGATAAAGAATCTGGAGATTCCAAGCGCCACGGTCAGGCCTGCGCCGGTGGCAGAGTATATCTCCGCCAGCAGCGCCCCGAAGAGAAACTGACCGAAGTAAGTGGACAGAAAGCCTCCCATCCCCGGAAGGTAGCCTTCCAGATAGGCATTTGTAACAGGCATACCGTTCAGTAAAGCGACAATCAGTGCACCTGCGATAGAGGCGATTGCAATATGCCACCCTCTGTAAGCCAGGACGCCCATCACGATAAAGCCAAGCAGACATCCAATAATACCTAATGTCATCTCTGTTCTCCTTTGTAATTTGTTAATAGTTGCATTTAGAATATAATTCTAGAATCTAATTCTATTTATTTGAATCTATCATATTGTGAAACATTAGTCAAGCATAAAGTAATAGTTTGCCGGTTATTTGACTAATTATTTTTGATGTAGTATACTTGGACTGCAAAAAAGGTATTATTTAGCAAATGAGGTCTTATATGGAGCACAAACATTCTGCTGAGCGCCGTCAGCATATTTACGACGCAGCTATCACGTTATTCAAGGAACAAGGATATGACAAGACGAAGATCAGTGATATATGCGAAGCGGCCGGGGTGCCGGTCGGCTCTATCTATCACTACTACAAGAACAAGGCGAGCTTTCTTCTGGACTATGCCAAGACTCTCGGCACGAAAGGACATCAGATACTCGATGACAGCGCCCTGGATGAAGATCCGGTAGAAGTCCTGTCTGAATATTATACTTATAAGGCTTCTATCCTGGATGAGGCCGGCCATATCCTCTGCCGCAATATCAACGACCAGTTCAACAGCATCTGGATGAGCAACCATGAATATAACGAATATTCAGGAGTGCGCTGCCTTACCCCTTTTCTGGAAAAAAGGATTGCCGCCGGGCAGTTTAAGATACACTATTCCGCCGAAGATGCCGCCTGGCTTATGCAGGCACTGTTCCAGGGGTGCGTCTCTTACTGGCTTCAGATGGATGGTACGATTGAATTGAAAGATATCACAAAAGAAAGGTTCCTACCGATTGTGATAGAGAACCTTACGAGAAATTAATGCGGCGGCCCCGTTAAACGCGCCGCCGTATGTAAAGCCCCCTCACATCAGCTGCGAGGGGGCTTTGCATCTGTATTCAGATGTAACTTACTTTTTATCATTGTTCCGTCTCAGGAATTCTACAAAGGCGAAGATGATAGATATGACAGTCAGAACTGCTACAATCAGCTCAGACATATTGTTGGCATATTCGGTCTTCTCCGGCATCACCGCTCCGAGAATCAAAAAATATATGCACCATATCAGTCCTAACGCAAGTAAAAGCATTGTGAAAAATTTAATCACAGATGCCGCCTTATCCATCATTTTTTTAGTTTTGATTCTGCGTTCTTCCGGATAACTCCTTTTTGTAAACAGCTTAATGCTGCCAATCAAAGAGCCGCCGATAATACCTGCAGACAAGCCTGCACAGATAAAATATGCTATTTTCATTCTTTCCGTATCCTCTTCACAATTTAAGGTTCCACATGCTATGTAGATTGTTTCATCCAAATGTATCTTTCAGATACTGTTCTCCCCAGTTGCACATCTCTTCCAGAATAGGCGCCAGACTCTTTCCGAAATCTGTAAGCGAATATTCGGTTCTGGGCGGCACCACAGGATAAACTTCCCGATGTATCAGACCATCCTTTTCCAGTTCCCTGAGCTGCTGGGCCAGCATCTTGTCCGTGGCTTTCGGCATCCGCCTGTGCAGTTCGCTGTACCGCAGCGTACTGTTCATAAGATGCCAGAGTATTACTGCCTTGTACTTCCCGCCAATGAGCCGGATTGTCGCCTCGACCGGACAGGTAAAGCTATTGCATGTTATAGCCATAAGCTGCCTCACTTTCCTTTTGGGTATTATCTACCTAAATTGTGCGTTCTTGCTCTTTCATTTATATTGTTTATAATTATAGTATAGGTTAACCTGAATCACAATAGGAAAATGGAGAGGAAAGATATGAACTTTTTAGACATTGCAAAATCACGTTATTCTGTAAGAAACTATACGGACCAGCCAGTGGAGGATGAGAAGCTTCAAAAAATCCTTACCGCTGCACATGTCGCCCCAACTGCAGCCAACCTACAGCCGGTGCACATCATAGCCGTCCGGGAAACTGACGGACTGTCCCGGATATCAAAGGCCGCCAACATCTACCATGCGCCTCTGGCACTTATCGTCTGCACGGACAAGACAAAGGCATGGGAACGGCCCTTTGACGGGATGAGAACGACAGATATCGATGCTTCCATACTGACCGACCATATGATGATGGAGGCAGCGGACCTGGGCCTCGGTTCCGTCTGGATCTGCTATTTCAAGCCGGATGTAATCAAGAAAGAATTCCGGCTCCCTGAGCATCTGGAACCGGTCAATATCCTGGCTGTCGGGTATGCTGATGGAGTACCGGCAAGCCCGGACCGCCATTCATCCACCCGGATTCCTTTAGAGGAACTGGTATCTTATGAAAGACTATAAATGCAGCATCACCCTGACAAGGGTATATGCCGGCCCTGCTGAAGCACGCGCTGGCTGTAGAGGCGGTCACGGCCCGTTTCGCCAGGCTGGACGGCGAGGGCGAAGAAGCGTGGGGCACCGCAGGTCTGCTGCACGATTTGGACTATGAGAAATTTCCGGAAGAGCATTGTAAAAAGCAGAGGAAATCGGGTTAAAAAGTAATTTGTAGCTGTCGAAAAAACCTTACCGATATTCAGTTTCACTGCTGAAAATCAGTAAGGTTTTTATAAATTGTACAGAAGTACAACTTCTCTCTATTCCTTAATATGCACCCTATCCACGGCAACTCCCACCGTCATACCATCCTGCTCTAGCATACAAAACATATCAAACTCTAAGCCCGCCCTTTCCCGGCTCAAGAACTTACTCCCACCTTTTCCGTCTGTTCTCCCAACGCATGTCTCTCGTCCGTCACATCTTTTCTATCAGCATGACCTTGCCCACTAACTGCAATTAGCCGGGTTCAACATGGATAAAATATCATTACCCGCATAGAAACAAACAAAAGATATGTAACTCATTTAGAATTGAAAGCCTTAACTGAAATATTCCGTGATGTCTTTATCTTCTTTCCCCGGCTACTTCCATTTAGCAAATTATCCGCACAGATATTCTATTCCCCTATTCACTCAAATCCGTTAACCTTATCCGACTGGAAAGCAATAGACTTCTCCTCCAGTGCCAGTTGAAAGCATCAAGAGACTTTGGTAGAATACCTGTAGCGATTGATTTAAATATTCCACCAACTCTCTGGACACCTCACCCCCTCCGTCAGTCTGGCGGACAGACATATATGTCCGTCCGCTTCATACTCTAACTGAAAAATAAATCAATACTGCACGAGGAAATAAAGGTGATATTGTTTTCAGCCTCATTAGCAAGTACAATCATACCGTATTCATTTCTAATAACTGTTCCCGTTGATGGAGTTTGAGTACTAGTGGTTATAACAACGTCAGATGTTCCGACAGGCAGGAGAGAACGAATCGTTGCTTCGCAATCGGCGCAACAGTCTGCCGGAACGGGAACCGGTTCCGGTAGATAAACAATGGCATCATTATACATTGCATTGTTTATCTGAATTGTGTCGATGCTGCAGGTGGACAAATATTGCTCAAAATTTTGAGGATTTATTACTACAAATACTCCGGTACGCCCGTTTGGTCCTGTAATCAAAGAGCCGGGACGGCCAACAACTGCATCACCACTATTCAAAGTGACAAACAGATTATTATCTGGATACAGGGTAATGATTTGTTGGATTATATTTCTTAGTTGCTCACTACAGCTACAACAGGCAGAGCTTGTATCACCGGCAGGGCCGGCCGGACCTTGAGGTCCCTGGGGACCAGCCGGTCCTTGAGGTCCCTGGGGGCCAGCCGGTCCTTGAGGTCCCTGGGGGCCGGCAGGGCCTTGGGGACCACGGCAGCAGTGATTACAACCACAACCGCCGCAAAATGCACAACTCTCATTAGTATAACATTCACAATCGTTACAATCAGTATATTTTTTCATATTAACTCAATCCTTTCGTATAAACATGATGTAGGTTCAGTAGATCCACAAAATACTTAGATATACGTGTACCTATAGCATCTTATGCTGCAGGATGGCAAATCGTTCTGTTATCTATATAATAGGAAAATGGTAAAACGACAATGGGTAAAAACCGGCAACAGGCCGCCTTGATATTTTGCGAGTAAAAAGGTCTTGCCAAATTGATTTCACTCAATTCGGCAAGACCTTTTTCGTTGGTTTAAATATCTTTTAATTGCCGACTACGCGAACCCGGCAAGAATTCAATTCTTTTATCAGAACAAAATACTTGTAATATCTTGGTATCTGTCAATCACACAATATATCTCAACACAATCTTTTTTGATAAGATAAAGTGTGATATAGTTTCCATGTATCAGATACTTATAATCCGTTTTGAAGCTTACTCGCTTTGACAAATCTGCTCCCATTGTCGGGAATTGCTGTAGATTTTCAAAGCTTTTGTAAATTTCATCTACTGTCTTTCTTGCTGCTTCCGCATTGTCCTCTGCGATATAATCCCGAATTGCTTTCAAATCAGCCGCTACAAGAGGATTAATCCTTAGTTTCATTAATCGTTATTCCTCCATTGCTGACTTCAGTTCATCAAGTCTCATCCAACCTTTTCCATCTGTAACAGCTTCTTCTGCTTCCAGCAATTTAGCCAACAACTTTTTCTCTGCTCTGTCTTTTTCATAATCCTCTATATCAAGGACTACAAATTTTCCTCTACCATTTTTCGTTAAGAAAACCGGCTCTCCTACCTGACAATTTTTAAGCACTTCATTATAGTTTCTTAAATCAGATACTGGTAAAATACTGGGCATATCATCATCTCCTTCTCTGACACATATTATTTCTGCTTACATCTTTACTATACAAAAAGATGCTGTAAAATTCAACTTAAAATTTTACAGCATCCATGTTCTTATTTAATTGAACATGCAATGAATATTTTAATCATTGTACTATATCTTGTGCTTTTCTATTTCTTTTAAAGGATTTTATTTCTCGCACCACTGGTGCGATTTTTTGCAACTTATTTTTTATAATCTTATCCCTGCAACACATTATGTCCCCTATTATCACTTTCACTTTTTTCCTTTTTCTTAAGCTCACGCATTTATTGGAATTTATTAACCATTTCCCATTCTAACTCTGAAATAATATCTATTCTTGTATAATGAATATTGTTACACAACTTTCTATTTACTTTAAATCCAGCTTTTTCATTAATACTATCCTCTATTTCTCTTTTGATTTCTCCAACCATTGGAGTATCCATATTTTTAATGTTACTTCCAAATTGTCCAATTAATATTGCTTTAAGTTTCATCAATGAATGTGATATATTTATGCAAAAACTCGTATTACTTCTGTTGCTACATCTTTCTTTTTATCCATTATAAATCATTCTACACACTCCTTAAAGTCCTCTGTATGTCTCAATATTGTTTTTCCACATCTTAAAATTAACACACACTTTTCTAAAACCTTTTCCTTGGCAACAATAATTTTAAATTTTAAATTTTAAATTGAAATAGTAATAAAATACCAAATGACAGGCAATCCTTAGATTACCTGCCATATAAAATAAATTATATACACTTGTATCACTCGAACTCGCAAAATCAAAGTTGACTCTATACAATTTTGTATAGGCCCTTTGGTTCTATTTGACTTTATCTTATTTAAACTGTCCTAATCCTATGGTCTATCCAAACTGGTGTTATCAATTTGTTATCAGCTAAATGTTATCACGCTTAAAATTAGTCTACAGTTTGTTGACTAATTTTCGTCTCTCATCTTTGCCACCTCTAATTCCAATTCCTCTATTGACGGTAAGCTCTTTTGATATTCTTTCTTCAACACCGTTTCAAGTTCATATTCTGCAATGCCAATAGGTTGGGCTATCTCTTCAAGCGAATACTCTGCAACCACATTATCTTTGTCTTTACATATCAGCAAGCCAATAGCAGGATTATCTTCTTCGCCAGTTAACTGCTTATTAACCGCTGTAACATAAAAATTTAATTTTCCGGCAAATTCCGGCTCAAACTTCTTCGTTTTCAACTCAACAACTACATAACAATGCAATTTAATATGATAAAACAGTAAATCCAAATAAAAATCCTGCTCTCCAACCTTCAAATGTATCTGACGACCAACATACGAAAACCCTGTCCCAAGTTCTAGTAGAAATTGTGTTATCTGACTAACCAGCGCATCTTCTAAATCTTTTTCATCATAACTTTCCCGCATGGACAAAAAATCAAAGCTATATGGATTTTTGAGTGATTGTATAGCCAAATCAGACGAAGGAGAAGGAAGTTTCTCTTTAAAATTTGTAATTGCCTTTCCTTTTCGCTCATATAATTTTCCTTCTATCTGATGAACCAACACATCACGACTCCAATTATGCTCTAACGTATGCTGCGCATAAAAAATGGCTTCTCTGACATCGCTACACTTGAATATAATACGCTGATTATGTCCCCATGGAATGCTTGTTATTAATTTTATGATTTCCTCGGAAGTCATTTCGTCTACAACCTGTTGACCATTTATAACATCCGCATAAAACCGATACCATAAACGCATTGTTTTCAAGTTTGTTTCTGAAAATCCGGTCATATCTGGAAATGCTTTTTTCAAATCGACACTCATCTGCTTGAGTAATCCATCACCCCATCTAGCATTTTTCTGTCGTTCTACAATATCTGCTCCTATGTGCCAATATAATCCCAGTAATTCCCGGTTCACTTTTACAGATGCTTTAATCTGACTGCTTCGGATTTTTTCTTTAATTGCAGTGAGCCATTCCTTATATTCGTTGGTCACTACAAAGCCTATCTCATTTCTTTTCATAATCAGCCCCACAGTATTCTTCTTTTTGCCTTCTTCACATAGTTATCTCTTTATTATAGTTCCGTTTTTCTACATCCACTAATCGTTATGTTTGCTACATTGAAACTTATCATAATAGGTTGGCGCACACATCCTCTACTGTCTACAAGGCTACCCGTTAATAATTTGCATAGATTCAATGTCACTCGAACTCGCAAAGCAAAAACGATTTCTATACAATTTTGTATGGGCATTTTGGTTCTATTTGATTTTATTTTTCTCCAACTGTCTAATTCCTATGGTCTATCCCAACTGGTGTTATCAATTTGTTATCAGGGAAATGTTATCAACTCCTAATAGCAATAATATCTTTTAGATTTATGCAAATTGAAATAACTTCATAAGCGAATTTACTAGTGTAATAGCTGCTGCACTTCCTCCACACAAATTCTTAAGCGCAACGAGAAATCCTTTTTTCGGTTTATTATTTGCTTTTATATCACATTCTATCTGTTTCAACATTTCTAATATATCATCCTTATCCCCTGTATCATTCGATGACATCATCTCCTTTATCGAACATAGCAACTCCATAGCATCGTTTTGTGTTTCTTCATTAATGGTAATATTATTATTAACTGTACCGTCAATATTATTTGCAACTACAACCGTTGAATAATTTGCAGTTATTCCATTTGATGCACTTGGCTTATTTTTTTCTTCTTCTCGAACTATCTTCTCATAACACGATCTCAAATATTCGCTTATATAATCTATCAGCGGATCAATAATATGTTCAATAAATTTGCGCATCTCATCGTTTGTGGTTGATTTTGTACTGGTGTAAATATGCGTTCCATATAATCTAGTAAAATCTCCACCAAATTTGTCAACCGCATATTTTAACATCTGATATTCCAACGATATTTCTTCTTGAACTATTGGACTAATTTCAAATGGACCTATCCAATCCCTTGTTTTTATTACTTCTTCAATATCATATTCACAGGTATTATTTCTATCAACGAAATCCTTTATCGCTTTTTGCTCATCTATAGCTTTCATAAACCTTATTAAATTTGTATCACATTGTGAATAATCCGTCCTGCTTAATCGGCGTGCAATATTCCTGAAGTTTGAAGAAATATCTTGTATTTCCTCGCTTGTATAATTACTCATTTTACAATCCTCCCACAATATGGACAGTAAAAACCAGAAGTAACATCTGCTGGCATAAGTGCAATTTCTCTATTGCAACAATGTACTTTTACCTTTTGCATATCATAATCCTTGTTTTTAAATATCATATTGGTGTCAACTTTTTGAACAGGTTTTGTTTTTACTTTCATAAATTTTGAATTTATTCCCTTTAAAGCATCTGTAATCATTCGTTCTGCCTCTACTAACGCTACTTTCTTTGCTTCTTCAATAATCTCTTCAGGCCAAAAAGTGTTTAACTCTTCTGATATTCCACATACAGGACAATAAATCTCTTTATCTTCTAAATCATTATTTAAATATGTGCAGTTTACTTTAAATCTTGATCTGCATCTATTGCATTGAAGCGTAACTAAACCATCTTCATCGGCTTCTAAAGTTGCTTTTCCAACAGTTTTAGACATATCCCAACCTCCTTATCAAAATATATCACTAAATTTTCATAGAAACACTCACGATTTACATAGTTCATAAATGTTTTTATAACATTTAGCTATACTGCTCTTTCATAGCTATTAAATCGTTAAAAATCTCACGTCTGTCGCTATTTGACTTGTTTGTAAAATCAACATTATCATACCAATTAATTATGTAATCTCGAAACTCACTACTATTATTGGAATTATTAAAAACCCAAAAACCAATCAAATAATTAATATAATCAATTCGACTAGGTCTTTTTAATTCATTATCTTCGAGAAAATCAATTACATTATCTAAAGCCTGCAATGTTACCGAAAAACAACTTGTCAGTTCCTCTGGATCCAATCCACATAATTGATTTTCTTTCGTGTCTGATGGAATCGGGGCATAATTATTAGAATGATTTTTCTTCATTAAAACCTCATATGCTGGATTCAGCGCAGCTATTGGATATGACACTGTGGTTTTTTGTGGTGTGAAAAAATCTCCAAATCCAATATCGATTAATTTATTACAAAACAATTTTGTGTATTGTGTATATATATCAATTCCATGCGCCTTTAACTTTGAAAATCGCATTTGTACAATACTAACTCTACTTCCAGCGTTATTCAAAACCTCAAACCATTCAATTTGTTCATCTTCTGTCAAATCTTCCGCCGAATTTATTGTATAATTATAATTTTTTATCTTACTCTTGATTTGCAGTAATAAACTTGTTATCTCTGGAGATTTTAAGGTGGATTTTTTTTGTATATAGTTAAAAAGCACTGCATCATCTTTGTTCAACAAAATCCCTGCCGGAACTTGATTATTACGAATTGCACCTTGACTCTCGGTAAAAACGCCTTTACCTAAATCCAAAATAACATTCCTAAACTCTTCATGATTTATGTATGCCTTATAATTTGTAGATAATCGTTGCTGACCATCAACTACTGAATACTGCCCCCTCTCAATCTCTTCTAATAGTTCTCTATCAATAAAAGATACTTGAGGAACACATCCTTGTGTATTTAAAATTACGTTTATTGATATTGGAGAAACAGGAGCTTTACCCAATAGTTGATAATTCAACAACGCAATACTCTTTTGCAATGTCCAGCTTAAATCACGCTGATACAAAGGTAAAGAAATAGCCTGTTCCTCAATCTTTTGACACATTTCTACAATAGACATTTGATGGCTTTTTTTAGTTGGATTAAATGAAGCAGCTTTACTTAAGTTTTTATTTATTCTCATTTCGATTCTCCTGATAGCTGCTATTAGTAGCAGCTTCTATATTTTTATTATATTTTATCACTTTTTCCATATTTGTCAATAGCTGCTTCTATTTATTAGTCTGTGAACCTTTCTGTTCTAGGTTGTCGCTTCCCATACAACTATAATATGTTGTACTACAATAGACTCTCCTTTTCAATAATGGCTTTTGCACTACAAGCTACACTATATGTTTATTTCCCCCTCAAATCAAACCGATTCCCATCTGTCCTCCCCACACCAATAATATCGCCCTGCATACTGCAAGTAAACGTATACGACACCTCATCCACCATAACCTCAATCGTCATACCGTCCTCTTCCAACATACAGAACACATCAAATTCTAATTCCTCCCTGTCACGATTCAGGAACCAACTGATTGCCTCTTCCGTCTGTACCTCCAGCGCTTTCCTTTCCTCCGTCACATCTTCCCCATCACGATATGCGGAAACAACCTCTCCATCCGCCGTGACAACCATAGAAGAATGCCCCTCTTCTTTTTCTTCCGCCGGGGCACATCCTGCCAACAGCAGCACCATTCCTAACACAATAACCTTCTTCATCATTTGCCTTTCCGGCAAAAACGCAAAAAGCAGCCCTCATCAGGCTGCCCTTACTTTAATTTCATACCCCTCACATAAATCTCAACCGCTTCTTTTTCTTTATCAGTCAAGGTCTCCCACATCTCCAATACTTTCCTTTGCTCCGATGATAGTTCCAGCTTTCCAACACCATCCGAGAAGAACTGTGCCAGTGTAATTCCCAATCCGTCACAGATTCGATTCAATGTATAAAAAGTAGGTGTACTTCCCCTTTTCATCAGATTTGATAAAGATGACTGACTAATATCCGTTTTCTTAGATAACGCATACATGGTCATCTGCTTCTTATCACAGAGTTCCTTTATACGGTTTGCAATATACTTCTCATCTAACAAGCAACCTACACCTCACTTCCGATATATGTTGCTTTCATTTTACCCGCTATCACAGGATATTATTAGATTTTATCAACAGAAGTATATTGCTTATTAGTTGAGTAGTATTCATTTAAAAAAATAAGCGTATTGCCTCATCCTATTTTATTGATTCTGTTTCAGTTTCAGTTTCTTGCACATATATTCAATAACTTCCTCTGGGGTCGGGCGTTCCCCTTTAAATGGGATCTTTGCCCATTCTGCCTGCACTTTTTCATCTGGATTATCAAAGCCCGAATCAATGGCAAGCTGGATTTTTCTTTCTACTTCCTTGGCACTGATTCCCTCCTCTTGTCCAATCGTTCCCATCACTTTGCTAAACTTCCCTTTTCTCATAATTTAATATCATGGCTCCTTCCTTTGCAATTTATTAATTGCAATTATACAGGCATTTTATACTAGAATCAATATAAACCGACGAAATGTCGAACGAAAGGGCTGGTATCCTCCTATGCCACAAAAATTAAAGCAAGTACAAGATATTTCTATTGGGGATAATTTAAGAAAGTTACGAAATAATGCTGATTTAACTCAAGAACAGGTTGTCGCACAATTACAGCTTCGCAACTTCTCCATTTCCAGAAGTATCTATTCACAAATAGAATCTGGAACATATAATATACGCATCAGCGAACTAATCGCATTAGCTGAAATTTTCCATACGGATTACAACACCATGTTTAATGGCTTAACCTATAACAAATAGCCCTAGATTGAAAATCTCAGCAATCTAGGGCATTTTGGTTCAACTCTATTTTTGTATTCTATGCGTATCTAATTATCCTCTAAATATATCAGTTCTTGCAATACAATTTCCTCCGCAGCACTTTTTATACTATTCATCAACCCCACCCATAACATTTGATTTTCTTCTTTCAACTGCTCTGTCACTCCCTGATTGTCTGCCATCTGCCGCACAAGTAACTCCATCCGCTCATTTGCTTCTCGGTCTGTCTGATTCAGATGTTCCACAAGTTTCCCCTGAACGAGCAATGTAGTGTATATCCCCTTTCTATGCTCCTCAAGGAATGTCCGGCGCAGCATACCATATTTCCCATAAGCGGCTGGTTCTTCCTCTGGCAATGCCAAATCAGGCAAATAATAATCCCCCTGCAGCGTATAACTCAATCCATTCTTTTCATCATAAATATGTTTTTTCATAATCTCTTCCTACCTTTCCATATCTCTGCTTTTTGATTTTTTCTTTAATTTTCCTGCTTCACGTGCTGCCACATTTTCTTTTGCACGTTCCAGATTTTTTCGTACACTTCTTTCTTTTGGTATCTGTTCTGCCCGCTTTCGTTCAGCCTCCAGACGTTCCCTCTCCTCATCCTGCCTGACAGCCATAAACACCTTATCTTCTCCCAGAACACGCACCACACGCTCAAACATAGTTGCGATATTCTTCAGACCGGCATTTTCTTTGAATAAATCGTTGCAGTCAGAAAACAGCAAATTATTGTCCTCTATCAGCTTTCTATTTTCTGCCTTAACCGATTTCAATTCTTGCATAGTTTCCATCAGCCTTGCCGCCAATGCTGCTATCTTATTTTTCATCTAGATAAACAATGGCTTCGCCTTGTTTTCCCGATAACTGGCTGCCCTCTCCAGTGTTGCTGCCGGCGGCAGCGTATCCTCGATTTTACCCCTAAACTCTTTTAATTCCCGGTCAATACTCTCCATAACAGGCTTAATAATATCTAGTTCTTTTTCATATACCTTTACCTGTTGCTCTGCCTTTTCTGACCGTTCTACCGCCTCCTCTGCAACTTTTTCTGCCTCCTCCCTCACCTCATCCAACCCCTGTATCTCTGCTTTGTTCTCTGCAATTCTTCCCGATAATGCCACACTTTCAGATTCCAAACTGCCAACTTCCTGCTCCAATACCGTGACTTCCTTTTGCCGCTCTTTCTTCTCAAAATCCAAAACGGATAAATGCTTTTCTTGAGTACCTTTCTGCTCCCACTCAATATCATGCCTTTGCATGACAGCGGCAAGCTGTTCCTTTTCAGCCGCCACCCACTGATTCCATTCCGTATCGCTTCTTGTGCCGCCTTTAAAACCCAACGCCGCCAATGCCTGTTTTAAAGATACCCTCGTATCTAACCCACGCCTGCTCCCAGTGGAAAATGGCACAAAGTCGATATGCAAATGTGGCGTGGCTTCGTCCATGTGCAGATGTGAAGAAAATACCTTTAACGTGGGATTCCGTTCCTGAAATTCTTCCATATATTCAGCCAGCACCCTTGCGGCAAGCTCTCCGTTCTCCGTCATTGCACTCGTATTATCTTTATTTCCAATCTGCAGGATAATCTCGTGAAACGGCTTCTCCTGCTTACCAGAGCAGATTTTTTCATAATAATCATCAACCCGGCGGTCACTTCTGGTCTGCTTATCATTGTATCTGACAAGAGATTCGTCAAACAGCTCGTGATAAATATCCTGAATATCTTGATTGCAATATTCCACGTTTCTGCCACTTCGCTCTGGATCTGTATTCTTTGCGTGAAATTTTCTGCTGTTGTGATTGACGGAACCTTTCCCCACCATAACACTAATCGTTCTTTTCAATAGGCTATTCTCTCCTTTCATTGCTTGAATGTGCGCCGTATCCGGCGCATGGCTTTGTTACTTTCCCGAAAGTAACGCAAAAGCACTTTTGACAGCCGTTCCGTCCATCAAAAGCTGCCTTTGCGCCCTGCCGGGGGCTTTTCGTCCTACGGACGATGCGGCTGTTCCAGCCGTTTAATTCCCACTGCTTGTGTTCCCGGTGATTCTTCCCACCATATCGCCATCCAACCAAGCAATTCTCCTTGTCCGCTATCCACAGGGGCGTGACACGCTCCTGTCTATTACAGTCAAGGAAGAATTACCAACGAAAGCTATCCCTCACACCACTTCTGTCCAAATACTCTGTTCTGGCTTTTTCCCGTTCTTCGTCCGTTGGTGCGGTCTTATATTTTGTGTATAGCTCACGGTCTATCAATACATCCATCTTCTTCTCCAATCCTATCCGAATCTTTTCTCCACTGCTCACATCCTCTATCAAATGATAACGAATCAATAATATAAACAACTCAGACGGTATTTGCACATTCTTCAAATTCGACTCCTTTCAAGGTGGCAAGGTTACCTTATCTTTAGGAAAAGGGAATCTTGCCATCTTCTTTTATCCCTCTGGTAATACCCACGCCCACTGTTTACCAACCTTAACAGATTGAACATTCAATGCGGTTTTCGCATTCCAGAGGGTCTTACTTTTAATTCCCCGGCTCTCTGCTTCTTCTACAACTTCACTCTGCATGACTTGTCCATCTGCCAGTATCTCTTGCAAAAATGCCTTTGCCTCTCTCGTTTTTTGTCCCCGGCTATCTCCATTCAACAAATCATCTGCCCCTATATCATATTCGCCTATCCATTCAAATCCATGATCCTTATCCAGACGAAAAGCAATGGATTTACCCTCTGGTGCCAGCGAACTTTTCACATGGCACACCACTCTGACTTCTGGCTCATTTTTAATACGCCCTACCACTAGGACACTTCTGGCGGCCGCCTGAAAATCAATAGAACCAAGTCCCCGGTAGGAAGATTTACCACTACTGTTCTTGTTCATATGCCCTATCAGGATAATGGCACAATGGTGTTTCTCCGCCAGCACCGACACCCGCTTCATCAGCGGGCGGATTTCATTTGCCCGGTGCATATCCACCTCTGCCCCCAGAAAGCCTTGTATGGGGTCTAACACAATCAGACGTGCCTGTGTCTCCACAATGGCTTCTTCTAGCCGGGAATCCAACATCGTCAACGGCTGCTCCCCATCATCAATTACCAGCACTCTGGAGCAATCTGCCCCCGCCTCCATAAGTCGTGGCTTTATCGTATCGCCCAATCCATCCTCGGCGGTCTGATAAATCACGTTCACTGGCTCTGCTTTTTCTTCCAACAACTCTGCTTCATCCCTCGAACCGTCCGGCAGGACTTTCTCTCCCCTTGTCAGCTTTGCGATAATTTGCAGTACCATTGTGGTTTTCCCTTCGCCGGGATCGCCTTGGATAATCGTAACCTTTCCATAAGGAATGAATGGATAGAGCAGCCATTGAATCTGCTCTACCTCCACCGACTCCATATTAATCAGTTTTAAATCTGGTTCCTTTTTTCTATTGTTCAAAATCCCCTCCATTTCTGGTTGAAAGAGTCAGGATACTTTGGTAGAATATCCTATAGAGATGACTTTGGATATTCCACCAAGTCTCTGCCTTTAGGTGTTTGCAGACACTTAAAGGCTTTTTACTGCTCATCTTTCATCCCCTGCATTGTCAAAGTAATCAGTTCCATCGTATCTAATAAATCTCTGGAAACTCCACCGCCTGAATCTATCCGCTGCAATTCCACAAGCACCTTCGCCAGTTCATTCTTCAGAGCCTTGTACACCCGTGGATTCCCCACAACTACAACTTCCTTTTCCTGCAGACGTCGGATAATATAATCCTGTTTTGTCAAACCTGACAGCCTTACTGCTGCTTCAATTTGTGCATCCTCCTCTGGTGATACTCTAAAAGCTACCGTCTTATTTCTCCACCGCCCCTGTTGATCTAAAACTTTTACTGACATACATCTTTCCCTCCATCACTTGTATTTTCTTCTGCTTCTATTCCAGTCCTCTCAAAATTGAGACACTCCGCCATCTCCGTCTGCCTTGACGGGAACAAATGTGCATAGCGATATGTGATTTTTTCACTCTCATGCCCCACCCGTTCACCGATTGCCAGTGCTGTAAAGCCCCTGTCAATCAGAAGCGAGACATGGCTGTGCCGTTACGGTATAATAACGACAAACAGAAAAAGCCTTTATTTTCAAGGGGTTTGAGCGTTTGTCGTCTTTTATTCAATTCCTTTTCCAAGTTGAAAATTGACGAAAACTATAAAGAAAAAAGGAGGCTGTTTTATTAACGACAAAATTTAATAGTGCCAGCGGTCCGGCTTTATGTCTGACCGCTGATTGCCGTGGGCGTTTCACTTTTAAGGTGGGCGCCCTTTTTTCATACCTATTTTCAAGAGAAAGGAGATCCCCATGGAATTAAACGAAATGGAAAAAAAGCTGCTCTTTCAGGTGGAGGGCGATTATCAGACAAAGATCCTGAATGAACTTTATATGACCGTGAGGTATTCAAATAATTCCGAACAGCGGGAGGCGGCAGAAGGTCTTATGGCAAAACTTCGTGTTCTGTCAAATGCAGAGTGCATGGACTTGGTAAAAGATATTCAGAAGAATTACCGTCTGCCCTATCCAGCCCGGACGATTGGAGAAAAGATCGCCGAGGCCAGACAGCAATCAGGTGCAGAAAAATTGAAGGGGCATGACATCATGGCACTTGAACGCTTTGACCCGGAGGTAAGGCACATGATCGTTTTTGATGTATTGTCTTACGATTCCCCTGTTGGCGACAAAGGCGATAAGATGCGCTTGTTCCTTACAGATGCCGGCTATCAGAAATTTTTAGAGAGCCAGGAACGGGGCGAAGTGAAACTGAAAAACCATGCGAAGGTCTCTGGCGGTCATCTCCATTATGACCACAGGGATCATGCTTTGTAACGGAATAGTCGAAGAAAGGAGGCGATACAATGGCAGTATTCCGTGTAGAGAAAACAAAGGACTTTACGATAATGAGCAATCACCATCTGCGCAATACGGAGTTGTCCTTAAAGGCAAAGGGGCTTTTATCACTTATGTTGTCGCTGCCGGAAGATTGGGATTATACCACGAAGGGACTCGCCCATATCTGCAAGGACGGTGTGGATTCTATCACTACTGCCCTGAAGGAACTGGAGCGGCATGGTTATCTCACCAGACAGCGCCTCCGCTATGATAACGGGCAGTTGGGAGACATTGAATATACGATCCATGAGCAGCCTGTAAGTACCGAAAACACAGGGCTTTCACCTAAACGGGAAAATCCAAGACAGGTAAAACCTGAACAGGCAAAACCTAAACAGGCGGAACCTGAACAGGAAAATCCGGCACAATTAAATACTAATCCATTAAGAACAAAAAAATCAAAAAAAGATAAATCAATAACTTATCCATCAATCTATCCGGCAGAGCCGGAAGCGGCAAGCCGCACGGATGGGATGGATCGGATAGAGCTGATAGAAGCCTATCGTGAAATCATCAAAGAAAATATCGAATATGACTTACTGGTCTTACGGTATGGCAGGGAACGTCTGGACGAAGCGCTTGAACTTATGCTTGAAGTGATTTTGTCGAAACGCCCTTACATTCGCATTGCCGGAGATGATTTTCCGAGGGAGATCGTCAAGAGCCGGTTCCTGAAGATCAATTCCGGCCACTTAGAGTATGTCTTTGACTGTATCGACAAGAACACGACGAAGGTCGGAAATATCAAAGCATATCTGCTGGCGGCGCTGTATAATGCCCCGGCTACAATGGACAGCTATTACCGTGCCGAGGTCAATCACGATCTGTACGGCTGTTAGGCACCTTTGGGTGTCTTTTTTCGTTCCATCACAGGAAGGAGGCAAAGCACGATGAAAAGAATCACTGTGCCGGTACAATGCCCGGCGTAACCAAAGAACAGATTCAGGCAGCGCGGGAAGCTGATCTGTTTACTTACCTGCAGTTCCATGAACCTGGTGTGCTGAAACGGGATGGACCTAATTTCCGGCATAAGGAACATGACAGTCTAGTATATGTGACAGGGAAAAGGTACTGGTACTGGAACAGCCGTGGACGGAGTATCAATGCGCTGGACTACCTGATCCAGATTCGGGGATATGGTCTTGTGGATGCGGTTCATGCTCTGGTAGGTGGAGAAATCCGACATACACCGGCTTACCGAAGTACGGCAGAAATACAGGTATCAAAAGAACCGGAAAAGAAAGCATTCTCTCTCCCCTGGGCCAGACGTTGCGCGACCGCCGCGGTCTCCTATTTGCAGAAACGGGGGATCAGCTCAGAAGTCATTCGCCAGTGTTTACAAGCCGGGATTTTTTACGAAGCCCGGTATCATGGAGAACCGGTTTGTGTGTTTGTAGGGAAAGATGATTCCGGGAAAGCGAAGTTCGCCTGTATGCGCAGTATCGGCGGCAATCTCAAAAAGGATGTCTATGGCAGCGACAAAGGATATAACTTTTGTTATCCCCCGCAAAGTCCGGGCAGCCGGCATGTGGCAGTCTTTGAAGCTCCTATTGATGTGCTTTCCCATGCAACACTTCAAGAGCTGGAGGGATGGAAATGGAATGGTTATCGCTTGTCTTTGGGAGGTACTTCCCATGTGGCGCTGACTTCTTTCCTGGAACGCCACCCGGAGATCCGGCGTGTTACCCTTTATATGGACCACGACCTTGCCGGATTTGTCAATGCCCGGAAAATCAAGACCATGCTCCACGAGGATAAACGTTTCCGTCATATCCGGGTAAGTGTCAACCCTCCCCGGATGGGAAAAGATTACAATGAGAAATTGCTGCAGGTTCGGGAACAACTGCAAACCAGCCAGCACCAACGCCGCCCAAAAGAGGCGGCTGTTTCAATTTAGGGAGGATTTCAACATGAATGGATCTCAACAGATCTGCTTTACAGACTGCGCCGGAAAAGCGCTGTTTTCCATTCCTGACAATGGTTTACTCTGCCTGTTCTATGGAAACGGGGACAGGCACTTTGCTGTTTGCCATCGTCTGGATGACACCCATGCAGAAATTGACGGGGTAAATTATTCGCTGCCGGACTTTGCCAAAAGGATGAAACACAACCAGATCAGCTTCGCCCCGGCATAAGGCTGGTAAACAAATAACAGGAGGATTTGAAAATGAAAAAAAATGAAAATACCGCTTTGCAGATGATTGCCGAGGCTTCCCGGTGTCCAGACTACGGCCCCGATATGGTTAAATCGCTGATGAAAAAGCTGGACATGAACGAAAAGGGCTTTGCGCTTTTGATGAATGTTGCCCCATCCACAGTGCGTCTTTGGACCAGCGGAGCTGCACAGCCCTGCGGCACAGCAAAACGCCTCATGCAGATTTATGAAACTGGTCCGGAGATTGTCGGCAAGATTGCCGGAGGGCCGCTACCGGCAGATGGGAGGGATTGATGAATGACGGAGACAGATAGCCAGCCGATTGCGGAAAATGAGCAGGTCAAAGAACTGCTTGCTCTCCTAAAAGACAACAACACACCGGGATATGAAGAATTTTCCAAGCTGATCGAGCATGTGACCGGGATGGAGCAGCGTCTTTTGGAGGCAACCGAGGAATTAAAGGCAGTACGTCAGGAAATGCAGGGATTACAGAACCATTCTCTGAAAGATGCTCTCCAAAAGAGCTATACAGCTATGGAGGCGAATATTTCCGTTATGCGTCACCGTCTTTCCGAACTCAAAAGCCAGATCATAAACGGATGCAGGAATATCCTTACCGATTTCAGGGAACGCGGTGCTGTCGCTTTGAATGGGATCACACAGTTTTTACATGTCAGACCGGTGTTGGAGTCCATTCAAAGTGCGGCAGAAAAAAGTATGCAGGTCAGCAACAGGGCTGTTGCCAGAATTGATGCTTTCAGTACGGAATATCACGAAATGGGGCGGCATCTCAAAAATATGGGCCGTGCTATTCAAGGAAAACCTGCGGAGACAGACGCAAAAGAAAACGGAAAGGTTGCCAGGGTGTTCAAAGGTGCTTTCAAAGTGGAGGGCGCCCTTATATCCTCCATTAACCGTAATGCGGAGTGGGCACTTAATACCCTTGCCCGGTTGGAACAGACTGCGGAAAGGCGCCCTTCTGTTTTGGAAGCAATGCGGGAACAGGCAGCAAAAACGGAACCGGCAAAAAAGCCGCCGGCACCTTCCCATGATAAGGAAAGCCGGTAATTGTCAGGTTCACATGAAAGGAGGAATTTGATTGAATCAGGAACCACTACCGCAGATTCATTTGATCCGTGATACAGACTTATCCGTCTTTGCGTATGAGATACATATTTTTGCCGGAGATTTTCTTAGGGAATGCGAATTTAATATGCGTTCTCTGGCGACAAATACCGGGGCTGATTCCATTGCCATCATGGGGAAAAATCACATGTGGCTTTCCGACGCTTTGTTTGCTTATTGTTCTACGGCAGACCTTCATCAAATGATCTCAACAACGGAGTTTATCGGAGCGAGGGCTTTCCTGTTTCATACGGAACGCAGAGAGGACGGTCACTTGTACGGAGATGTCCTGATGATGGATTTAGACACGCTGCGACAGGATATAAAAAGAAATATCCTCTATCCTTGCGGCGTCAATATCGAACACAAAGATGGTTCAGCGGCTACGGTCAGCCTGAAAGAATGGACTGAAATGGAGCTTTACGAAAAAGATGCTCTGAAAAGTTGGGGATTTTCTTATGCCCCAAATCAAGTTACGGAATGGCAGTACCACTATTCCACGATGTTCAGACAGTGGATGGATCAGGCATTTCGTTATATGCCCCAGGATTTAGAAGAACGCCTGAATATGCAATATATGGAGGCAGCCCAGAACCCGGATATGGATAAGTACCGCATACCACAGGGAACGGCAAAGCAGATGCTTCTTTATGACGAAGCCCCTGTGTATCGCCTTCTTCCATCCGGTTCGGAGAAAATTGCGCCCATCGTGGCAATCTCTACGGGCCTGTGGTATGAAAATTACCGGGAGTTTGCCATTGCACCGGAGGATTTAGGCGCTCTGGACAAACTGATCCGCAGGGAAACTGACCGGCTCACAGGAAACCTCCCACAACTTCACAAAAACGAAGAACGCCGCCCCGCCCCGGAGCGATAAGAATTTTACACTGACTGGAGGTGATGAAGATTGGCAGGAGTGCATGAAGATTTCGGCGAAAAGATCGGTGGTGCGAAAAAAGACCTGTGGAAAGACCGTGGGCTGTATGCAGATGATCTGGAAGCCATGAATGAGCGCGAAGCCGAAAAATTTGTGAAAAAGGATAATGTCTGGAAAAAGCCGGACTATGCAGCCATGCTGGAGGAAGGGATTCCTCTTGGCGTGGTTTATTTTATTAAAAAAGCAAGGGACGGCTTAAACGTTTCCCCTCAGTATTACCGCACGGATGACACCCCGGAAAAACGGACCGCGAGGCAAAAGGAATATATAAAAACAGTCCGGGAATTGCAGACAGTGCTTTCAGATGTCCGTACTGTGGAGGATGCTGTGAGAGCTTATGACCGCTTTTTCGTTGTCAATGGATATTTAGAAAAGGTACAGGGCTGGGGAAGCGGAATCCATTACCGGGCAACGAAAAAGGGACAGGACAATCCCGTGATTACAAACAAATTGTCCAATACCATACTGATCCGCTCGGCTGAATATTTTGAGCGCAACTTTACTCAGAAAGCAAAAAAGGAACAGTTTTGTGTTTCCAAAGAGCAGAAAATACCGAAAGGTTATGCGATCCACTTCAACGACGGGAAACATACCTATTCTAAAAATGAGGACTGGAAACCCGGTACCTACTATGTGACAAAAGGCTATTCGATCCTGCGGACCAATTTTGAGACCAAAGAAGCTGCCCTGAAATGGGTGCAGGAACTTGCCAAAGGCAGGAACAAAAACGGAAAGATCCGGTTTGTCCCTCACCAGCTCGCCCATGTCAAACGTACCGGCCCAGATTACCGGAATGGTGTGGAGATCACCGGACAGCATTATCTTGATACATTTGGGTTCCGCGGCGGCGAGTTTGGAAACTGGATGAACCAGAACGACCGTCAGACCTCCCTTAACATGGGATTTGAAGCACTAAAGGATCTGGCGTCAGCCCTTAAGATCAGCGATAAAGATATTGCTTATCAGGGAACGCTTGCGATTGCTTTTGGTGCAAGAGGCAGCGGCAATGCTGCGGCTCATTATGAACCTTTGCGTACAGTCATCAATCTTACGAAAATGCACGGGGCCGGTTCGCTGGCACATGAATGGTGGCATGGACTTGACGATTATCTTGGTACAAAGATGGGCGCAAAAGGGATGCTGTCAGAACAGCCCCGCCTCTATGCGCCGTTCCGAAAACTCATTGACACCATGAAGTATAAACAGGAAACACCGGAACAGGCAGCAAAGCGCACGGAAGCACAAACAGAACGCACCCGGAAAAATGCGGCAAGCTGGCTGGATTCCTCGGTTCTTGCCTCCCTGAAACGGTATGGCAATGAGGAACAGATGGAAACCTACGCAGTCTTGCGGGAAGCATTTTTGTCCGGCGAACCTGGCTCTGTGGAACAGATCAGCGCATTTAAGAAGAATGTTACCGGACGGGTTATTCCCAAAAGTGAACGGGAACGGCTGGAAATTTTTGAGCGTATGCTTTCCGGGATGCAGGCGCAGGAAGCTCCGCAGATTGGACGGACGGAAACTGATTTTTACCGTAATTCGGTACGCATGGGAAAAGAATGTGAAAAAGACGGCGGTTATTGGGACAGCAATGTGGAAATGACAGCCAGAGCCTTTGCCTGTTATATCAAGGACAAACTGCCCTACACATCGGATTATCTGGCAGGCCATGCCGACTGTGCCCTTACCCTGGTTTCCGGTAAAGACGGAGAAATGGAGGTATTGAAAGCCTTCCCTGTGGGGGAAGAACGCCGTGCGATCAACGCCGTTTTTGACGAGATCATTCAGGATTTGAAACGGGAACAGCTATTGACCCATGCTGATGTAACGCTTCCCCTCTCTGTTTCTGAACTTCGTGAGGCAGCGGACGGTCAGCTATCCATGTTCGGCGTCGGCCGTCCTTCCGTGATGGATCAGCTTGCGGCAAACAGGCCGACAGATAAAAAATCACCGGCTCAGACGGTTTCCAGAAAAAAACATGAGCCGGAAATATAGCAGGAGGTGAACAGCATTTTGGAAGAAAACAGGGATTACCATGCCTACCGGTATGGCGACCACTTGACGCCGGGATCAGAGCTTAAAATAGAACACAGCGTAGTTTGTGAAAATGTGGACATTTCTACTCTGATCACAATGGGAACAGATAGCCTGGAAGCTATGCGCCAGGGAAGTATCGACGGGGAGCAGAAAGCCTATGAAATCGTAGTAGCTGCCGCAAAACAGTGGGAACAGCAGGCAGCGGCAACACAGACGATCAACCGGGCTTTGGAATATCTTCGTACACCGGAGATCGAACATACCGGCAACCAGTGGAAAGACACCGATAACTGGAGGGCGGATCAGAAAATCAGCAACCGGGTCTATCAGATGACCTGCAGTATTTGGGAAGATACGAAATATAACAGAGAAACCAAACAGAGTGTTCCGATTGCCTGGTATGTGACATGGGAAGTCCGTATTCATTCCCCGAAGCAGGGATATGGAGCAAAGATTGCCGGACAAAACCAGAAACGATATACAGATAAGAACGCAGCCATAAAATACCTGGACGGGCGAAAGAAAGCCTATTCCCATTTATTCACGGAAATTTCCCCGCCAATCCCGAAAGGATATGAGCACCATTTTATGGTTCACGGTACTCTTTTACCTGGCTATACGGTTGAAGGACTGGAACAGGCCAAAACGGAACATGCCGCCGCCGAGGTTTCGGAGGGCGGTATTTTTACACCCCAAAACCGGGAGAAGCCTTCCGTCCTGGGGAAGCTCTCTGTGGCAAAAACTCAGGAAAAAACGCCAGCCGCTCCCGGTACGGCAATGAAAAAGAAGGAGGATATACAATTATGAAAGTGTTAATGGTAGAGCCGGGCAAGTCCCCTTATGCTGCGGAGATCGAAAGTGGTCTGAAATCCTTGCAGGCGGCAGTGGGCGGAGATATTCAGGCGGTCTATCCGTATGAGGACCCGGTAGCTCTGATCTGTAATGAAGAAGGCAAGCTGATGGGGCTGCCTCTGAACCGGGCTCTCTTTGACGATGACGGCCACATCTATGATATTGTGTCCGGGAATTTTCTGATCGTTGGTCTTGGCGAGGAAAATTTTACAGACCTTTCCCCGGATTTGATGGAGAAATATGGGGAGCAGTTCAAGTACCCTGAAAAATTTGCAAGGATTGCCGGCGAGATCATTGCAGTCAAGCAGCCTGCAACCAATGAACACCGGGAAAAACCGATGATGCACCATTCCGGTCCGGATTTGTAGAAAGAAAGGAGCCAATTATGTTAATGGCAGTAAATGAACCTTATGCCCTTATGGTGCAGCCGGACGATATTCTGATCTCTCCCCGTGAGGTAGATGAACATTTTGGGACGATGGTATGCTTTCATCCCCGCTATGCGCTGGGCGACCATCACAACTATATGGACAAAGACGACTTTCTGCGGGAAATGTATTTAGATACCGTAGGACATGATGAAGCCGGCATGAAACGCTATGAACGGATGGTAAACATTGTAAGCAGCCGTTTCCGGCATGGACCAAAGACAGAGGAACGGGCGATCGATGAAGCAATGCAGAAAGTAATTTCGGAAAAGTATCTGATGCTCCCCCTCTATCTCTACGACCACTCAGGTCTTGCCATGAGTACAGAAAGTTTCTCAGGCAGGGCTCCTCATGCAGAATGGGACAGCGGACAGGTCGGCTGGATCTATGTTTCAAAAGAAGATGCCCTAAAGGAATTTGACGCAGACAAGATGACCGGCGCCATCCGGCAGAAAGCGGACGCACTGATGCGCAGTGAAGTCGCCGCTTATGATTCCTATCTTCGTGGCGAGTGTTATGGGTTTGAGCTTTATAAAAACGGGGAGCTGTCGGATAGCTGCTGGGGCTTTATGGGTAACTTTTCCGATGTGTTGAAAGATATGACGGAATACCTCCCGGATGAGTGCAAAGGGATGGTCGATCATCTGGAGGAACAGGAACGCCCGGCTACGATCATCAAGACGCTTTTGAAACACGCTAAAATTCAGGTCGATCAGGCAGCAAAAGCCTTTGAACACGCTTCCCGACAGCAGGTTCTTGGGGAAAGCCGGTAAAAAGTTATTTCCATATTATAAATACCGATTTTATCAGAAAGGAGGATGCTCTTGCAGGAAGATCTCGAACAACGAACGGTTTCTGTTTCTATACAGGCAGCAAAACTGTCAGGGCGGGTACTGCGTGCGGCTATTGCTGCGGTACTCCAAAAGATGGAACAGGAACGCACAATGCCAAAAGTCGGGCGCAACAGCATGAAGCGGCTGACTTATAAAGACCCCGGAGCCAATACCATTGAAGTTTCAGGGCGAATCCGCTCTTTTGAACGGTATGCCAGGAAACATCAGGTACGCTACCATATAGAAAAGGAACTTGGGACTGATCCCCCAAAATGGACGGTATATTTCAAGGCAAACCAGGCGGATGCACTGACGGCAGCTTTTAAGGAATATACGAAAAAAGACCTTACACGCAGCACCAGACCGTCGCTGCTTACACAGCTTCATAAGTTCAAAGAACTGGCGCAGTCGCTTGGCCGTGACCGTGTAAAGAACAAAGAACACGGAGGACCGGAACGATGAAGATCGATGCAGAAACATTGAAAAAACAGGTCATTCTCCATCTGCCTTATGTTCTGTTCCTTCTGGTATTTGCCAAGCTGGGCGAGGCGGTGCGTCTGGCTCCCGGAGCGGACGCTTCCCAAAAGCTGTTAGGACTGTCCGAAGGCTTTGCCCTTGCGTTTCAGAGTATGTGGCCGGGGGCGGCAATGGACTGGCTGATCGGTTTATGCGGTGCAGCCATTATGCGGCTGGCAGTCTATCTTAGAGGGAAAGACGCTAAGAAATACCGCAAAAATGTGGAATACGGTTCAGCCCGTTGGGGAAATAAAGCCGATATTGCCCCGTTTATGGACCCAAAGCCGGAAAACAATATCATTCTTACCCAAAGTGAAGGACTGATGTTAAACGGAAGGCCCAAAAATCCGGCCAATGCAAGAAATAAAAATGTACTGGTAGTCGGAGGATCAGGTTCGGGAAAAACGCGCTTTTTCATCAAGCCCAATCTGATGCAAATGCACAGTTCCTACGTCATCACCGATCCGAAAGGTACAGTCCTTGTGGAATGCGGAAAGATGTTGCAGCGAGGCACACCAAAGCTGGACAAGGACGGAAAGCCTGTGCGTAATGAAAAAGGAAAGATCATCTATGAGCCCTATAAAATACGGGTATTCAATACGATCAATTTCCAGAAAAGTATGCACTTTAACCCCTTTGCCTACATCCACTCCGAGAAAGATATTTTGAAGATCGTCACAACTCTGATTGCCAATACCAAAGGCGAAGGAAAAGCCGGAGACGATTTCTGGGTCAAGGCAGAAACCCTGCTCTATACGGCACTGATCGGATATATCTATTATGAGGCTCCGGCAAACGAACAGAATTTTGCCACACTGGTAGAAATGCTGAACGCAATGGAAGTCCGTGAGGATGATGAGTCGTTCAAAAATGCCGTTGACCTTCTCTTTGACGCGCTGGAACAGAAAGACCCGGATCATTTTGCCCTGCGTCAATATAAGAAATATAAGCTCGCTGCCGGTGATATATGCTCTAAGTGACTTCTTAATCATGATTTTGTCATGGTTAGTGAAGCAATCACTTAGAGCATTTTTGTTTCAGGAGGTACAGCCATGAGAAATGAAAAAATTACCCCACTGTACGAGCGCCTGAGCCGGGACGATGAGTTACAGGGTGAGAGCAATTCCATATCCAACCAAAAGCAGATGTTAGAGGATTTTGCCCGCCGGAATGGGCTGCCCAACCCTATGCACTTTACCGATGATGGTATCTCAGGCACCCGGTTTGACCGCCCCGGATTTTTGGCGATGATGGAGGAAGTGGAGGCAGGGCGTGTAGAGGCAATCGTCATCAAGGACATGAGCCGGTTAGGGCGTGACTATCTGAAAGTCGGCCAGGTCATGGAGATTTTGCGGCAGCGAGGCGTTCGTCTGATTGCCATCAACGACGGTGTGGACAGTCTGAAAGGCGACGATGATTTTACCCCTTTCCGCAACATCATGAATGAATTTTACGCCCGTGATACCAGCCGGAAAATCCGATCTGTGTTTAAGTCAAAAGGCATGAGTGGCAAGCACCTGACCGGCACTGTGATTTACGGCTACTTATGGGACGAAAAACGGGAGCATTGGCTGGTAGATGAGGAAGCTGCCGAAGTGGTACGCCGTATCTTCTCCCTCACGCTGGAGGGATATGGGCCTTATCAGATTGCTTGCAAACTATCCGCAGACCGGATTGAAATTCCTGCCGTACACCTTGCCCGCTTCAACGAAGGTGTGAACCGTTCAAAGCCGGTCAAAGACCCCTATGGATGGGGATCATCTACCATCGTGAACATTTTGAAAAAACGAGAGTATTTAGGGCATACCATCAATTTCAAGACCCGCAAGCACTTTAAGGACAAGAAAAGCCACTATGTTTCTGAGGATGAATGGACGATCTTTGAGAATACCCATGAAGCCATTATCGACCAGCAGACCTTTGATTTGGCGCAGAAAATTCGCAGCAATGTACGGCGTTATCCAAACGGCTGGGGCGAAGCGGCTCCCCTCACAGGTTTGCTCTATTGTGCCGATTGTGGCGGCAAGATGTATGTCCACCGCACCAACAATGGCAGGCGGATTTCTCAATATACCTGTTCCAATTATACCAAAGTTCCGTGTGGGACACTATGCCCTACACAACACCGTATCAATGAGAGTGCTGTTCTGACATTGGTTTCCGACACGCTCCGGGCTATCGCTGAATATTCGAGAAATGACCGGACGGAATTTATTCACACTGTTCAGGAGACGCAGGTTGCTCAACAGAGTGCCGATATATCGAAAAAGCGCAGGCGTCTGGCTGCTGCCCAAAAGAGAGCCGGAGAACTGGAAAAACTGATTTGCAAAATCTATGAGGACAATGCCCTCGGCAAGCTGCCGGATGCACGATATAGAGCGCTTGATGCACAGTATGCCAAAGAGCAGGACGCACTTGAGATTGAAATTGCGGAGCTGGAAAAGGCTGTGACCGGCTACGAGCAAAGCCAGAAATCAGCGGAGAAATTTATAGCCCTGATTGATAAGTACGAGAATTTTGACACGCTGACAAACACCATGCTTAACGAGTTTGTAGAGAAAATCCTTGTCCATGAACGCTCCCGAAAAGGCAGTCAGGATACCACGCAGGAAATTGAAATTTACTTCAATTTTTTAGGACGCTATATCCCGCCCGCCTTGCAGCCGGTTCCCCTGACCCCGGAGGAACAGGAAGAACTGCGGAAGAAGGAGGAGCGCAAAGACCGGCTTCACCAGAACTACTTACGCCGTAAGGCAAACGGCAAGCAGAAGGAATGGGAAGAACGCTACACCGCCAAACGCAAGGCCCAAGTGGAGGCGGCAAAGGCCGCGATCCGGGCTGAGGACATGGAGAAAGGCATTTTTACCACCATCAGCCAGTTACCCAGGCAGGAGCCGCGCAAGGCCACCTTACCGGCCAGCGCCGCAGTTTAACCATCACAGTGCAAAGGAGGACAAACATGAACGAATTGACTTACACCCGCTGCGGGGATTACTACATCCCCGACCTGAAACTTTCCGAGCAGCCGGAGGCCCCCATCGGCAAGTATGGCCGTATGCGGCGACGCTACCTGAAGGAACACCGGCCCGGCCTTTACAGCAGCTTGATTTTGAGCGAAAAGCTGTACCCACACCTGTTGGAGATTGACCGGGCGGCGCATGAACGAATGGACGCCATGCTGCCCCGTATGATGGAGGCGGCAGGTGTCACGGAGGAACTGAAAGCCTGTGACCCTATGCGCTGGGTGGGGCTGATGAACACGCTGAAAGCACAGGTGGAGGAAATCCTTTATTCCGAACTGATTTTAGAAAATTGAATAACTAAAATATGAAAGCATTGACGCAACCAAATGGATTATAATTTCATTGGTTGCGTCAATATTTTTGCTGAAACACGAAATCCATATGCCCCTCTTGACAATCCCATTTTCTCTGGTATAATTAAAACAGCGTTTTGAATACGATGTTTTGGAAACACTGTTTTAATAAGAAAGGTGGATGAGCGATGGCAAGCAGGGTTGAAGGATTTGACGAAAAAATTCTTGCCTGCGCGAAAGAAGAATTTTTAGAAAAAGGCTATACGGATGCTTCGATACGGACGATTGCTCAAAATGCCGGTGTCAGCACCAGCACAATATATACGCGGTATTCAGATAAAGAGGGATTGTTCCGCTTTCTTGTGGAACCGGCGGCTAAAGGTCTGAAAGAGTTATTGCGGCAATCATTCAGTGATTTTTCTTCTTTGACGGGGCATGAGCAGAACGAAAAATTTATGGAATACTCAGATCGTGGTTTTGAAGCCGTGATTGCATATATCTATGAGTATTTTTCTGAATTTAAGCTGCTGATTACCGGAGCGCCGGGAAACTACTATCAGGAATTTTTAGAAGGGCTGGTACAACTGGATACGGACTGTACAAAGAAATTCTTGATTCAAGTGGGAAGTAAAGCCCTGGCGGAAGGACGAGTTACAGATGGATTCTTACACGTTGTTTCCAGTGCTTTTTATTCTGGTATATTTGAAGTAGTCATTCACGATATGCCGATGAAGGAAGCAAAAAATTATATCAATGAGCTGCGCACTTTTTATGGGAATGGCTGGAAAGAATATTACCGAAAATAGGAAAGAAGGTGCAAAGGAAATGCAAAAAACAGAAGAATTTTGTGTGGACGAAAGCGGATGGATACACTGTCCTTTTTGTAAATGCAGAACGCGGACAAAGATACGCGCAGACACTTCGTTGAAGAACTTTCCCATATTTTGTCCGAAATGCAAACAGGAATGTTTGATAGATGTTGACAATATGAAAATACGATTATCAGTAGTGCCAGACGCAAAGACGCAGAGCCGATAATTTGTTTGTGTAAATCACATGACAGATTATCGGCTTATTCTTTTGAATAAGAGTTAGCAAAGTCTAACTAAAGGAGGGATTTATATGGATCAGTCGCAAGGCGGAAATCCATTTGGCAGACTTATTGAGTTTGCCAGGCCGCATAAGACTGGCTACATCGTTTCTGTTGTTCTTGCTGTGTTGGGAGTTGCCTTTGGTATCGTCCCCTATTTTGCAACAGCCAGAATGACGATTGAGTTACTCTCCGGGAATCGGGATTTATCATTTTACATGGTGTGGTGTCTGATTTCCGGCGGCTGCTTTGTCCTAAAAGCAATATTGATGGGGATTTCCACGAGGGCATCCCATGAAGCGACCTTTGAAGTGCTGTCCGAGGCAAGGCGAAAAATTGCTTCAAAACTTACCAGAGTGCCTATGGGCTATATTCTCAATACTCCGTCCGGGCAACTAAAAAATGGCATGGTGGAACGAATTGAACAGCTAGAGGTTCCCCTTGCTCATGTAATCCCGGAAATGACTTCAAATCTTCTCGTACCAATCGCAATCATCGTTTATTTGTTCGTTCTGGACTGGCGAATGGCGTTAGTATCGCTGATTACCATTCCTGTTGGAATGATGTGCTACATGGGAATGATGAAGGAATATCCCAAGAAGTATGGGGAAGTTGTAAAAGCTGGAAATCACATGAGCGCAACAACGGTAGAATACATCGGCGGCATTGAAGTCATTAAGGCGTTTAATCAGGCAGATAATTCCTATCAGAAATTTACAGATGCCGTCCATGCAAACGCAGACCTGATTTTAGACTGGATGAAAGATACACAAAAATATTCGGCGATTATGATGAGTGTATGGCCCGCGGCGTTGATTAGCGTACTTCCCGTCGGGTGTCTGTTTTACATGAGTGGTTCCCTGTCAGCCGCAACCTTTATTACGGTAACTGTCCTGTCGTTGGGAATTGCAGGCCCGCTTGTAGCCGCAATGTTCTTTACTGATGATATTGCAAAAATAGGCACTGTAATGGGTGAGATTGACGGTATATTAAACCAGCCGGAGCTTGTCCGGCCGGAGAGGAAATGTGATTTACAGAACCTTGATATTGCTCTGGAAAATGTTCATTTTGCATACGAGGAAAAAGAGGTCTTGAAAGGAATTGATCTGACAATTCCGCAGGGAAAAATTACAGCTTTTGTAGGGCCATCCGGCAGCGGAAAATCAACGATTGCAAAATTGATTGCGTCCTTTTGGGATGTGACCGGTGGGCTGATTACGATTGGCGATAAGAGCGTAAAAGAAATTTCTAACGACCAACTGAATGATTTGATTTCCTATGTATCGCAGGACAATTATCTATTTAACGATACGGTGCGCAACAATATCCGTATGGGCAAGCCAGAGGCAAGCGATTCCGAAGTGGAACAGATTGCAAAGGCTTCCGGCTGTCATGAGTTTATTATGAATCTTGAGCATGGATATGAAACCGTGGTTGGCGGTGCCGGAGGGCACTTGTCTGGTGGAGAACGCCAGAGGATTGCGATTGCCAGAGCCATGCTGAAAAACGCCCCGATTGTGATTCTTGATGAAGCAACTTCCTATACTGACCCAGAAAATGAAGCGGTAATACAGGAGGCCATCAGCCGATTGACAAAGGGAAAAACATTGATTGTAATTGCTCACCGCCTGTCCACAATAACGGATGCCGACCAGATCGTTGTTGTAAAGGATGGGACAATCCAAGCGAAGGGAACGCATGAGGAATTACTAAAAGAGTGCAGTCTTTATCATACGATGTGGACAGCCCATATGGGTGCAAAGGAGGTGAAAACAGTATGATACATTCTTTTAGAAAATTTTTTGAATTTGCGGGCCGCCAGAGCCGAAACTGGTATTTAGGACTCTTTTATGAAATCATACGGTGCATTTTAGAGGCTCTGCAATTTGCTGCCCTTCTGGTAGTGCTGGACGGATTAGTCCATGATAACATCACCGCACAGACTGCGCTTTTAGCCTTCGGTATTATGCTGGTCAGTGTGATCGGCACCGCTATTTTCTGGTATCTGGCGCATGGAAAAGAAGGCGAAGGCAGCTACCGAATGTGTGAGGATAAGAGGATTCAAATTGGCAACCGTATGAAATATATGCCGATGGGTTATTTCAATAGCCATAGTCTGGGCAACCTCACATCCGTTTCAACAGCGACTATGAGCGACCTTGAAAGCATGTCCTTTGCTGTTATCGTACGGACTTTGGTTGGCGTAATCCACGCAAGTATCTTTTCTGTTGCCATGAGCTATTTTAGCTGGAAGATCAGTTTGATTTTTTTAACTGGCGTAATTTTGTTCATGGTAATTAACACAATGCTCCTGCGCTGCTCCAAAAGATTATCTCCCATACGGTTAGATGCACAAACAGAATTTATGGACGCTGTACTGGAATACATACAGGGAATGAGCGTTGTGCGAGCGTTCCACATGGCAAAGCAGTCAAATACTGCGCTGGAAAAGTCCATTGATGAAACACAAAGGAAAAACCAGCTTATTGAAAGACAGAGGATTCCCTATATAGCTGCCGAGCAGGTTGTCCTTCGGATTGCCAGTGCCGCTGCTGCTTTCTGCTCTATCGCTCTTTTCATAAACGGCACGCTGGAATTGACATATTGTCTGATAATCTTAGTATCGGCGTTCATGGTATATAGCCAGTTGGAAAGCGCGGGAGAAATGTTCTTTATGCTTTCCATGATCGATGCTTCTATTGACCGTGTGGAAGAAATCAACCAGAGTCCTCAGATTGACATTGACGGCAAAGAACAGACCCCAGACCGGCTGGACATTGAAATGCAGGATGTGAGTTTTTCCTATGGGGATAAAAAAGTAATCGACCATGTATCGCTCACAATTCCACAAGGAACCACAACGGCGATTGTCGGTCCGTCGGGTTCTGGAAAAACAACACTGGTAAATTTAATCGCACGCTTTTGGGACGTTGACAGCGGCAGCGTCCGTATCGGCGGCATTGATGTCAAAGATTATAAGCTGGACAGCCTGATGAAAAATATCAGCATGGTATTCCAGAATGTGTATCTGTTCCCTGACACGATTGAGAACAATATCAAATTCGGCTGCCCTAACGCCACCCATGAAGATGTCGTAAAGGCAGCAAAGGCGGCAAGGTGCCATGACTTCATCTCAGCATTACCGGAGGGTTACCAGACGGTAATCGGAGAAAGCGGTGCAACCATTTCCGGCGGTGAAAAGCAGAGGATTTCTATTGCAAGAGCGATTATGAAAGATGCGCCCATCATTATTCTTGACGAGGCCACAGCAAATGTTGATCCCGAAAATGAAGCCGAGCTTCAGAGAGCGATTGAGGCGCTGACACAGGGAAAAACAATTATTATGATTGCTCATCGGTTGAAAACTGTAAAAAATGCAGATCAAATCATCGTTATCGACCGTGGTAAAATCTCTCAGCAAGGTACGCATGACGAGCTTATCAAACAAGCAGGTATTTATGCGGATTTTGTTGGTATGAGAGAAAAAGCTATCGGTTGGAAAATCAAGGCAGACAGCCTTGCATAAAAGAAAGGAGTTCCTACAATGGACAAGAAAAAATTGAACGCAAAAGACTTTATCAACATCGGTATTTTTACCGTCATCTACTTTGTGATGTTCTTTATCACAGGTATGCTGGGTTACATCCCTATCTTTGCAGTTATCATTCCACTTGTACTGGGAATATTGGGCGGCATCCCGTTCATGCTGTTCCTGACAAAGACCGGAAAATTTGGTGCAGCAACTATTATGGGTACGCTGGTCAGCGTCCTCTGCTTTCTGATGGGACAAAGCTGGATTTCTATTCCGTTTGGAATCGTATTCGGTTTTCTTGCTGATTTAATCTTCAAGGCTGGCGAATATAAAAGCTGGAAACATACTGTGCTGGGATATTGCGTGTTTACCGAATGGGTAGTCGGCTCCATGCTGCCTATGTGGATTATGAGAGATACTTTCTTTGAGGCGTACAGAAGCAAAGGAGGTACGGATGAATACATCAACGCCGTTATGGGCCTTACCGCTAACTGGATGCTGCCGGTAGTCATTGTTTTAGGCCTTGTTGGCGGAGTGATCGGCGCGTATTTGGGCAAGGCAATTTTGAAGAAGCATTTTGTAAAGGCGGGCATTGTTTAATGAAACCAGAATTATTACTGTCAGTTGATTCGGAGCGACGTTTCTGGCTTGATCCAAGAACAAAGCTATATATGCTGGTAATATTCAGTATTGTAATGATTGACGGAAAAACGGACGGTATTAGTTTCTGGTTAAAGCCGATTCTGGCATTGGTACCCTTTTTCCTCCTGCTTTCGGGCAGTAGGAAAAAGGTTGCCATCATCTATTTGATTGTTTTTGTTGTTTCATGGATGGTGAACATATTTCTTGTTCCGTATATGGGACTAATAGGAACAATTATAATATCGCTGCTGGCTCAATTTGGAACACGATGGTTTCCAAGCGCCATGATGGGCTATTATCTTCTCTCGACTACAAAGGTTAGTGAGTTTGTCCTTGCCATGCAGCGTATGCATATACCAGAAGCATTCATTATCCCGTTTTCTGTTATGTTCCGGTTCTTCCCTACAATTTCCGAAGAAGCGGGATCTATTGGAAACGCTATGCGTATGAGAGGAATCACGGGGAAAAATTTTTTCAAGAATCCACAAGCAGTATTAGAATATCGAATTGTCCCTCTTATGATGTCTGTAGTAACAATAGGGAATGACCTGTCTGCGGCAGCTTTGACAAGAGGATTAGGAAACGGAAAAAAGCGTACAAGCATTTGTAAGATCGGTTTCCATTGGAAAGATTTTGCGCTTATGATTATTGTTACTGCTGCCCTGTTGGTGTTCCTGCTTTTTTAGGAGGGCTGAAATGATAGAGTTTAAGGATGTAGCCTTTCAATATGAGCAAGGCAGTTCAAAAGGAAAAATCGAAAATATAAATTTGACTATCCATGACGGAGAGGTTGTTTTGATCTGCGGAGAATCCGGCTGCGGAAAGACTACACTCACACGTTTAATAAATGGGCTTATCCCGCATTATTACGAAGGAACGCTTACCGGGCAGACGATTGTGGAAGGGATAGATGTAAAAAATGTATCCCTTTATGCTTTGTCTGGTGTGGTTGGTTCTGTTTTTCAAAATCCAAGGACACAATTTTTTACAGTGGATACTACCAGTGAAATTGCATTTGGATGTGAGAATTTGGCAATCGACGCAGACGAAATCAATTCGCGGATAGAAAAAACGGTAGGCGCGTTAAAAATCGAAGATTTACTGAATAGGAGCTTATTTGCACTGTCCGGTGGCGAAAAACAGAAAGTTGCCTGTGCGTCCGTTTCCGCAATGGAACCGGATATATTCGTACTGGACGAGCCATCTTCCAATTTGGATATTAAATCAATCAGAGAATTAAAAGATGTATTGCGGAAATGGAAAGCACAGGGGAAAACGATTGTGATTGCGGAACATCGCCTGTATTACCTGATGGATATTGCAGATCGCATTCTATATATGCAGGGCGGGCAAATAAAAGAAAACCTTTCCATCTCCGACTTCAAAAAGAAATCTACAGGCGAATTGCACGCGCTGGGTCTTAGAACTTTACAGTCTGAAGATTTTAGTAAAATGCAGAGCACAGTGTGTGCGACAAAGCAGCTATATATCAGGGACTTTGAAGTTTCTTATAAAAATGCTTCCGGAGGTAAGAAGAAAAAGCGGAAGGTGCTGGATATATCAGATTTGATGATTCCGCAAGGTTCGGTGGTTGGAGTAGTCGGCAACAATGGAGCCGGGAAAACGACTTTTGCTAACAATTTATGCGGATTGCTCAAAACCGCAAAAGGCTGTATGAGCATGAATGGAAAAACTTATATGGCAAATCAGAGAATTAAGACCTGCTATATGGTTATGCAGGACGTAAACCACCAACTTTTTACGGAAAGTGTAATGGATGAAATCTTGCTTAGTCTGGATAATTCAGATGAAGAAAAAGCGGCGCATGAGGCAGAAAGTATTATGGAAAGTCTGCACATTTCAGAATTTAGAGACGCCCATCCTATGTCGTTGTCCGGCGGACAGAAACAGAGGGTAGCGATTGCCAGCGCGATTGCGTCTGATAAACAGGTTATTGTTTTTGACGAGCCTACAAGCGGATTGGATTATCGGCACATGAAAAAAGTGGCAGAGAATTTGCGGGAATTGAGTTCGTTGGGGAAAACCTTGTTTATTGTTACTCATGACCCGGAGCTGATTGCGGAGTGCTGCAATTACTTTGTCTTTATAGAAAACGGAAAAGTGCTATGGAGTGATGGATGGAACAGAATAAGCAGGGAACGACTGCAAAGGTTCTTTGCTTTTGAAGGTGATTAAATATGAAACTTCATGCGTCCGGGGAGGACTACCTGGAAACCATCCTTGTTCTCCAAAAGAAACTCGGTATGGTGCGCTCCGTAGATGTAGCCCAGCACATGGAGGTGTCAAAACCCAGCGTGTGCCATGCAGTGGCTACCTTGCGGGACGGCGGCTTTCTCACTATGGACGAAGATCACTTTCTCCATCTGACCGATGTAGGCTGCGAGGTTGCCGAAAAAATCTACGAGCGACACTGCTTCTTTACCGAGCAGCTTATCGCCGCAGGCGTTGACCCCAAAACTGCGGAGGCCGATGCCTGTCGTATTGAACACATCATCAGCGATGAGAGCTTTTCACGGCTGAAAGAGGTAGCCGAACAGGAACAAACCTAAACCAAATAAGACAAGCGATCCTGCCCCGCAAGACGGGGAAAGAAAAAAACCGTTGCAGGGCAGGCAGCTTCGTGCGCCCATAATGGATTTTCAAGGACTGCGGCGGTTTTGAGTACATCAAGGCCGCCGTTCCTTATGCCCTCAACAAAGGAGTGACGACTACACGCTGACACGGCGGCTTTAGGAGGGAACCGCCATGAAGCACATTGACCGCCGACAAATTCAGACGATATTTCACTACCGTCAAAAAAAGCCCAGTCAACGAACAGGCCCAGTCTGGCAGCCGGTGCGAAAATTGTCATTCTGTAAGTGAATATTGGAGTTTTTGCGCTCGAATAGCTTTCTGCTGTCCGGGCGTTTTTTCATACCTGTGGGGCCGTAACATCGGACCAGCATGGCCCGAACCCTGGCCCCAGTGCCGTTCTCCGCCGCCCCATTCAGATTTACCAAAAAAATCTGAATGGAGGAAAGGCAGATGGAAGTTACCATCAATTATAACGGACAAGCTGTGGCCGTGGAGGTTACGCTGGAAGTCTATGAATTTCTTGACCGGGCCGATCATAAAACGGAGAACCTGTTCCATGAACAGCGGCGGCATTGGGATGGCCGGGAGTTTGACGAGTACATCATTACCACCGAGGGTGTAGGGGTCTACGGCGAAACGCCGGAGGAATACCTTTGCCGCATGGAAACGCTGCATGAGCTGATGGCTGTTCTGGACACCTGTACCGAGGCCCAGCGCCGCCGGTTCCTGCTCTATGCCCTGGACGGGCTGAGCCTTGCAGAGATCGGTGTGCTGTGCGGCTGCTCCAAAGTGGCTGTTTATCAAAGTGTGGAGGCGGTCAGGAAAAAATTTATAAATTTCTTTGAGAACAGGCTTAACGAATGACCTGTTTTCTGGCTACCAAGTGAAAGGGATCATTTCCCTTATCTCAGCGAGGGGCGGACAGCAGACGAGCTGCCCGCCTCTCCGATTTTCAGGAGGTAAGCCTATGAAAACAATCAATCTGCGGTGGATGTATCCCCACTACCGGCATGACGAGTTTGTGGATGTTACAGACGAGATATGGACAGCGATGTATCAGGCCCAGCGGAAGATGGAGAACTATGAGCGCCGGAAAGTCTACCACTGCGCCTACTACTCTCTGGACGCATACAGCTGGCTGGAAAATTACGCACTGGAACACAGCAGATCGCCGGAAGATATTTTGCTGGAACGAGAAGAAATGACCACCCGCCTGCACCTGATAGCAGCTCTGCCGGTGGCTCTGGCTCATGCCACTCCGGCACAGGCCCGCCGTGTTCACGCCTATTACATGGGAGGTATCAAGCAGCCGGAAATCTCCCGGAGAGAGGGCGTCCACAGCAGCAAGGTCAGCGTTTCCATTCGCCGGGGGCTGCGGAATATGCGCCGCTGCTATGATGACCTTTTTCAAACAGAGTGAGGGCGTGCCTATGCAGACCATCAATCTCAAACAATATTATCCATTTTGCAAAGAGGACATTTTTGTGGAGGTGTCCGATGAGATCGTCGAAGCGTTTCTTCTGGATAAGAGAGCCGAGGCCGCCAGAGAGCGCAAGATGTTCCGCTATAAGGCGTTTTACTCCCTCGATTGTAACGATGGAATCGAAAATGCCGCCATCGGCTGGGCGCAGCCATCGCCGGAGGACTACCTGATAGAAAAAGAAGAATTAGCCGAATACGAAGAACTGATACGGCGATTGTACGAAGCAATTTCTTCCCTGCCGCCTATGCAGGCCCGCCGTGTCCACGCCCGCTATATGCTGGGTATGAAAGTGAAAGATATTGCCGCAATGGAGGGTATCACGCCATCACAGGCGGGAAAATCCATCCATGCCGCACTGCGGAGGCTGCGCCGGTACTTTGCTCGACAGAAATGGACGGTCAATCTATGAGTATTTCCAAAAAAAGAGGTGCATGACATGGACGAAAAAATTACAGCCCACCCCCAAAAAGAAGAACGGGAGAAAGTCCTGAAGGAGATTCGGCAGCTTGAAAACCGAAAGAAGATTTTGGAGAACAAGCAGCGGAACGAAGAACGCAGGGTTCGCACCCGCCGCCTGATTGAGCGTGGAGCCGTTTTGGAGGGGATTTTCCCGTTGGCTCCCGACCTTTCCGGCGCAGAGGTTAAAGCATTTTTGATTGCCCTGTCCCATCTTCCGGGGGCTGCGGAATTGACTGCAAACCTGCCAAAATCCGGGGACACCCCATAAGTCCCTTGTTCACAAGGGCGCACTTATACACCGTTGCCGGTGTCGTGCGCCCTGCCGGGGGCTGTTGCGCTCTCCGAGCGCGATGGGGCGCTACACTCCCCAAACCCCTTGTGCGCCCCGCGCAGCCAGACACCCTCTTCGCGTCTGTCCGGCTCCACGGAGCCTAAATACCCCTTACCGAAAGGAGGTGCCACCCATAGATTTTTGTCATATTCCCGTTAGTATCATCAAGCGCAGCGCAGGCCGTTCTGCTGTTGCCGCAGCTGCTTACCGCAGCGGAACCAAGCTGACAAATGAATGGGATGGAATGACCCACGACTACACCCGGAAAGGCGGCATTGTCCATGCGGAGATCATGCTGCCTGCCCACGCCCCGCCAGAGTTTGCAGACCGTTCTATCCTCTGGAACAGCGTGGAGCAAATCGAGAAAGCAAGGGACAGCCAGCTTGCCCGCGAGATCGAAGCAGCCCTGCCCCGTGAACTGTCCGGCGAACAACAGCTTGCCCTTGTGCGCGCCTATGTGAAGGACAACTTTGTAGACAAAGGAATGTGCGCCGACTTTGCTATCCATGACAAGGGAACCGGCAACCCTCATGTCCATATCATGCTGACGCTCCGGCCTCTGAAAGAAAATGGGCAGTGGGGCGCAAAGTGCCGCAAGGCATACGATCTGGACGAGAATGGACAGCGTATCCCGGATGGGAAAGGCGGCTGGAAAAATCATCGTGAGGATACAACCGATTGGAACGATAAAGGAAATGTGGAGATTTGGCGGGCAGCGTGGGCGGCCTACACCAATCGGGCGCTGGAATCTGCCGGCAGACCGGAACGCATTGACCATCGCAGCTACAAGCGGCAGGGCATTGATAAGATTCCCTCTGTCCATCTGGGGCCAGCCGCCAGCCAAATGGAAAAGCGCGGCATCCGCACCGACAAGGGCGAAGTAAATCGGCAGATCGCCGCCGACAACAAGCTGCTCAAGGAAATCAAGGCCCGCATTACCCGCCTTTACAACTGGTCTAAGGCCGAAGCCGAAAAGCCGGAGGGCCAACAGCCCAGCATGATTGACTTGTGGGAGGCCCAGCAGCAGCTCAAGCGGCCTGACACCCGCACCGGCAAAATCCGAGCTTTGCAGGAGAGCGCCGCCCTGTTCAGCTTTTTGCAGGCAAACGGCATCCAGTCCATGCAGCAGCTCCATGAAAAAATAGCAGATATGAACACCCGATACTATGACCTGCGGGGAAAAATCGTCAAGGCCGAGCGCCGGATCGCCATTCTTACCGAACGCGGGGAGATGTGGGAACAGTACAACCAGTACAAGTCCATCCACAAGCAGCTTGCCAAAGTAAAGCCGGAAAAACGGGAACAGTTTGAACAGCGCCACAGTCGGGAACTGATTCTGTATGACGCAGCGGCCCGGTATCTGAAAGAACTGAAAGACAGCGGCGAGGCAATCACCCCGAAGGCATGGCAGTGGGAGATCGACCAGCTGACCGCCGGAAAGCAGACGGACACGCTTGCCATGAAATCCATGAGGGAGGATTTGAAAGCAGTGGAACGGCTCCGCAAAACCGCCGAGCAGCTGTCCCGACAGGAAAGGGACAAGTCTCACGACCGTGGGCCGGAGCGGTAAAGGCTACCGCGTTTTGGCGTACCCCTGTCAAGTGCGTCGCGTTTCACGACATACCTTTGCATACAGAAAAACCGCCGTACAGGTTTCCCCATACGGCGGCAGACTGTTTATTTGCCGAACAAGTCGCTGTGTGTGCCGGTGCGGGCCAGCGTCAGCACCAGAACATCATCCTCTATGCGATAGACAAGCAGCCAGTCCGGGAGAATATGACATTCCCGATGGCCTGCCCAATCGCCGGACAGGTCATGGTCGCGGTTTTTATCCGGCAGCGGCTCGCCCATTGCCAGCAATGCTACGACCTGCTCCAGCAGCTCAATCTTCAAGCCACGCTTGATGGCTCGTTTGTAGTCCTTTTTGAAACTGGTCGTGTACTTGACGGTATATTTGGTTTCTTTCATCTTTTCAGGTCAGCAAACAACTCGTCAAGGTCATTGTAGCCCTTTACAGACGGGTCTTTTGCAATCCTTTCCGCTTCCAGCATGGCAGCAACCGTTTCTTTGTTCGGCTGTTCCAGCCTTACTTCAAAGGGAATGCCGCCTTCACGAAGCGACTGGCGCACAAAGATGTTAAACGCCGTAGTCAGGTTCATGCCAAGTTCAGTAAACAGTGCGTCCGCCTGTGCTTTCAAATCTGCGTCCATGCGGATACTGATGTTTGTGGTATTTCCAGCCATACGATCAACCCCTTTCTGCTGGCAATTATAGTATATGCCATTTGCACGAAGAAAACAATACTTTGCACGAATATTTAACAATAAATTCATTCAAGGAGGTTACCGGCTTTATGAAAGAAATCATTTATGAAGAACAATAAGTCTGAACCTATCCCCGTCATGGATTACCGCCAGTACCGCAGAGTGCGGAGGCTGGTGCATGAGTGCTGTAACTACATCGACGGAAACTGTATCGCCCTGGACGATGGGGAGGAATGTGTCTGTGTCCAGTCTATTTCCTACTCCCTGTTGTGCAGGTGGTTTCGGGCGGCGGTATTGCCGCAGGATAAGGAACTGGAAACGGCGCTGTTCCACCGGCTGAATGCGAAGAAATGCGCCATATGTGGGGCGCTGTTTACCCCCGGTTCCAACCGGGCCAAATACTGCCCGGAATGTGCCGCACGCATGAAGCGGATCAACGCCGCAAAGCGCAAGCGGAAACAACGGGAGAAATGTCACGCTTTAGGGGCTGAAAAACCCTTGTAAATCAAGGATTTTTTCGAGGGTGTCAAAGGCAGGCTGATAGATTTATCTTCCGCCCCCTAAAACGGCCTTAAAATGCGTACAGAATCCCAAGAGAAACCCCAAGGAGGAACCCTATGTCAGACAATCGAAAATATTATTATCTGAAACTCAAAGAAAACTATTTTGACGATGATTCCATCGTGCTGCTGGAAAGTATGCAGGATGGTGTGCTGTATTCCAGCATTCTGCTCAAGCTGTATCTGAAATCGCTGAAACATGGTGGACGGCTTCAGCTTGACGAGGACATTCCTTACACGGCGCAGATGATCGCCACCATCACCCGCCAGCAGATCGGCACTGTGGAGAGAGCCTTGCAGATCTTTTTGAAGCTGGGCCTTGTGGAAGTGCTGGACAGCGGCACATTCTACATGAGCAACATCGAACTTTTAATCGGCCAGTCCTCTACCGAGGCTGAGCGAAAGCGGGCTGCGAGGCTCCAAAATAAGGCTCTTTCTGCGCCCCGGACAAACGGCGGACATTTGTCCGACATTCGTCCACCAGAGATAGAGATAGAGATAGAGAAAGAGATAGAGATAAAGAGAGAGATAGAGAAGGGACGCTCCGCCCGCGCCTATGGCCGTTACCAGAATGTTTTCCTGACGGACGAGGAAATGGCAGACTTGCAGGCCAGCTTTCCCACCGTATGGGGCCAGTACATCGAAAAGCTGTCCGAGTACATGGCCTCTACCGGCAAGCGGTATCAGAGCCATGCAGCGACCATCCGGCGCTGGGCCGGTGAGGACGCTAAAAAAGCTGGCACACCCTCACGCAACCGGGATTACAGCGTAAAGGAGGATGAAACCGTATGATTGAGATTACCGCAGAAATCCGGGCGCTGATCGACAAGGCAGCCGCCGGTGTGGAACTGGCCGGGGACGAGTACATAGACCCGGCAGACGGTCTCATTCACTGTAAGAAGTGCGGCGGCCAGAGGCAGACCGTTGTGCCATGCTTTGGGAAATCCGGCTACTTTATGCCGCGCTGCATCTGCCAGTGCCAGAGGGAGGCTGAGGAGCAGCGCAAGGCTGCTGAAGAACGGCAGCGCCGCATGGAGCGTATCAAACGCCGAAAGGCACAGGGTTTGCAAGACCGCTATCTCTATGACTACACCTTTGCCAACGACAACGGCAAAAACCCATTGATGGACAAGGCCCGCGCCTATGTGGAGAACTGGAAGGAGGCATATAAAAACAACACCGGCCTGCTGTTGTTCGGGGATGTGGGAACCGGCAAATCTTTTTTCGCCGGATGTATCGCCAACGCCCTGCTTGACCGGGATGTGCCGGTGCTGATGACGAACTTTCCCACCATCCTGAACCGCCTGACGGGGATGTTTTCCGAGGACAGGGCCGACTTTATCGCCAGCTTTGATGAGTACGACCTGCTTATCATTGACGATCTGGGAGTAGAGCGCAGTACCGAATATGCTATGGAGCAGATGTTTTTCGTCATCGACAGCCGCTACCGCAGCCGCAGGCCCATGATTATCACAACAAACATGAAACTGTCCGAGCTGAAAAACCCGCCTGATCTGGCCCACGCCCGTATCTATGACCGTATTTTGGAACGGTGTGCGCCGATTCTTTTTGACGGGAAGAATTTCCGGGAAGAAAATGCCGGTGCTACCCGACAGGCAGCAAAAGACATTGTAAACAGTAAGCAAGACTGATTTTTTACCGGGCGGCACAGACCCGTTCGGAGAAAGGAGCGCCATGAACAGAGAACCCCGTACTATGCAGGTGGCAGACGCCGCTACTGCGTCCAGAGCGCCGGAAAACACGCCAGCGATGGTAAAGAAAATCGGTAAGACAACCTACAAGGTTCATGTCCATTTCAGCAATACCAGCACAGAAACCATGAGCGATAAAATCAAGCGTATGCTCAAAAATGAAATTCAGCAGATGTGACAGACTGATAAACGAAGCCGCCTTGTGCTAAACTGATGATGGTTCGCACCAAAATTTTTGTCAAGGAGGACACGAAAATGCTTTACACAGAAAAAGAGAAGCATGAAATTGAGCGAGTAAAGGAGGTCTTTGCGGAACATCTGCGGCAAAGCCCTGATTTTGAACTGCTCTGGTCGGACAAGGTAGGCTATGTCTGGCTGGCGATTGGCGTAAATCCAGTCTATGTGGATACCGGTATCAGAATCGAATCTGCCGCCGATCTCTGTTACAGGTGTTTGGACGATGTAGCTACGGATGTTTTATATATGACAGGCAACGATCATGCACTGGAAGCAGCCGACCCGCTGGAATTGGCCGAAATCAAGCGGCGCTGGGAGCCATATATCAACCAGCTGCCAGACTATGCGTATCTCTGCAAAGACCTGCTGAACGGAAAAATGTAATCTATCAAACGAGGTGTCAGGAGCCATACAGTGCTTCTGGCACCTTTTTTGTAGATTTTTGTGAATTTGATTAAAAAGTCCTTGACAATTTGTCTCTGGAAAAACAGCGAAGTCGATCCTTATTTCCTGTGCTTCCAGACTGGCTCCTTTTGACATTAAAGAAGTCAGGGAAATTACCATGTATGACGAACTGGATCTGGATATGCTGGGAGATGAACGGACTGCTCTTTTCCTTATTATGAGTGATACGGACGGAACCTTTGCATTTTTGATCAGTCTGATCTATTCCATTTTGTTTAACCGCTTGTGCGAGCGGGCGGATGATGTGTATGGGGGCAGGCTTCCCATCCATGTGCGCTGCCTGATCGACGAGGCGGCAAATATCGGGCAGATCCCGAACCTGGAGCGTCTTATGGCGACCATCCGAAGCCGTGAGATCTCTGCCTGCCTGGTGCTGCAGGCGCAAAGTCAGCTCAAAGCCCTATATAAAGACAACATGGACACCATCATCGGTAACTGTGACGCCTCCCTTTTCTTAGGAGGCAAAGAAGAAACCACCTTAAAAAGCTGGAACTCCCTATTAGGGAAAGAGACTATCGACCTGTATAACACCAGTGTCACAAAGGGCAATCAGGAATCCCATGGACAAAATTTTCAAAAGCTGGGAAAGGATCTGATGTCGGTGGATGAACTGGCAGTTATGGACGGGGGCAAATGTCTGCTGCAGATTAGGGGTGTGCGGCCGTTCCTCTCCCGGAAATATGATATAACCAAACACCCAAATTACAAACTGCTTTCCGATTTTAATGAGAAGAATGCTTTTAATATCGAAAAGTTTCTTTCTACCCGGATGCCGATGCGTCCCGGTGAACGATACCGTAATTATGAAGTCACAGCCGAAGATCTGGCTTCCCAGACTTTATAGAGTTGTTCCTGCCTGTCAAAGCATGACGCCCCAGCAGGCTTTGTTTTTGTCACGATGAAAGGAGGTTTTTTTGAGGATTCGTGATTCTCCCTGAAAAGTAAATAACCGCAGGATTTTTCCTGCCCCATGCCGCCGTGCTGTTTGAAACAGATTTTTTTCTAAAACAGTGCGGCGGCTTTTTTTGTTTCCGGCCTGATACGGCCATATCACAAATTAAAATTTCTGAAATTAAAGGAGGAACATTATGGCATTTTTTGCAAGCGCGATTGATACTTTGAAGATCCTTGTGATCGCCCTGGGCGCAGGTCTGGGCGCATGGGGTGTTGTAAACCTTCTCGAAGGTTACGGAAATGATAACCCAGGTGCAAAATCCCAGGGGATCAAGCAGCTTATGGCAGGCGGAGGTATCGCTCTGGTTGGTGCAACGCTGATCCCGCTGCTTTCCGGCCTGTTCGGTTAAGGGCTGACTTATGGGCAGTCTGTTTGAATGGATAACAGACTGGATTAAAGAGGGCCTGATCGATGCGATCACCGGACAGTACACCAGTATTTTCAACTCCGTCAACAACCAGGTTGCGGATGTGGCAAATCAGGTAGGTCAGACCCCGCAGGACTGGAATGGCGGCGTGTTTTCCATGATCCAGAATCTTTCGGAAACCGTCGTCATTCCCATTGCGGGCATGATCCTTACCTTTGTTCTTGTGTATGAACTGATCCAGATGATTCTCGAAAAGAACAACATGCACGAATTCGATACATTCAACATCTTCAAGTGGATTTTCAAGACTTTTGTTGCCACTTACCTGCTCACCAACTGTTTTACGATTGTGATGGCGGTCTTTGATGTGGCCCAAAATGTGGTGTCGCAAAGTGCCGGTGTCATAAACGGGAACCTGGATGTGCAGGCGGCGTTGTCTGATCTGGAAACCCAGCTTGAAGCAATGGGAATGTGGGAACTGATTGGACTGTGGCTGGAAACCAACATCATCAATCTGTGTATGTGGGTACTGTCCATCGTGATCTTTGTCATTGTATATGGCCGTATGATCGAGATTTATTTAACCGTGAGCCTTGCACCGATCCCGTTTTCCACAATGGCAAACCGGGAATGGGGACAAATGGGAACTGGGTATCTGCGTTCCCTTTTTGCCCTGGGTTTTCAGGGTTTTTTGATCCTGATCTGTGTTGCCATTTATGCAGTGCTGGTCCAGTCTATCCCATCGTCCGGCGATGTGCACGGCGCGATCTGGGGAACGGCGGGTTATACGGTGCTGCTGGCCTTTGCCCTGTTTAAGACAGGTTCGTTATCCAAATCCATATTTAATGCAAGATAGCATGAACAAAACCAATTCTAAAAAGGAGGATTTTATATATGAGTAAAACCAATACAGAAAAAATGGCGCCGGAGACACAGACGCCGGAAATGGCAAACGGCATGAAGCTGGATGTCCGCGTGCGTCCAATCGCCCCAATGGGAAACCTGCTGGCGTTTGCCAATGTTACGATTGGCGGATGCTTTAAGATTGACGGTTTCCGTATCTGTTCCAGTGAAAAGGGGCTGTATGTCAATATGCCCGCAACCCAGGATAAGGGAGGCAACTGGAAAGATGTCTGCTGGCCGGTTACGGCAGAGTTCCGCAAGCAGCTCAACGATGCCCTGATCGATGGGTACGGGCAGGCTATTGAAAATTTGCAGGCAACTCTTGAAGCAACAAAGGGAGCTGCGGAAAAGCCTTCCCTGACCGGTGCATTGAAGGAAAATGCCGGTAAGGTCAAAGAACAGCCGACTAAACCTGCCCCATCTAAGAATGAGCAGGCTCGCTAATGCCGGAAACGAAACAGTACGGCATTATCTATGCCGATCCGCCCTGGCATTATGACAGGAAACATGGAAGCGGCGTTGCGGAAAACCATTACCCCACAATGAGCATTGAAGAAATCTGTGCCCTGCCGGTATCGGAGCTTGCCGCAAAAGACAGCGCCCTTTTTCTGTGGGCAACCTTCCCACAGCTCAATGAAGCCTTCCGGGTGATCGACGCCTGGGGGTTCAAATATAAAACGCTGGCTTTTCTATGGCTCAAACAGAACCGGAAAGCGGATAGCTGGTTTTATGGCATGGGCTTTTGGACTCGCTCAAACGCGGAGGTCTGCCTGCTGGCAACCAGAGGCCGTCCGAAACGCCAGTGTGCTGGAATCCATCAGTTTGTGATCTCCCATATTGAGCAGCACAGCAAGAAACCGGACGAGGTGCGGGATAAGATCGTAAAACTCATGGGCGATCAGCCCAGAGTGGAGCTGTTTGCAAGACAAAAGACACCCGGCTGGGATGTATGGGGTAATGAAGTGAACTGTACGCTGACTATGCCGGAGCGAAAGGGGTGATTTTAAGTGCCTTATGTACCTGTACCAAAGGATTTAACCAAAGTTAAGACCAAGCTGGCCTTTAATCTGACGAAGCGCCAGCTTATTTGTTTCAGCCTTGCCGGGCTTGTCGGCCTTCCGGTGTATTTCTTTACCCGCGGGGCGATCGGCAATTCGGCGGCTGTACTTTTGATGATTGGGCTGATGATGCCCTTTTTCTTCTTCGCCATGTATGAGCGTGACGGGCAGCCGGCAGAAAAGATCTTGAAGAACCGGCTCCGTTATAAGCTCTGGCCGAAGGACCGTCCATACAGGACGGATAACCTGTATAAATCTATGTCAAAGAAGGAGGTTACAAAGATTGCCAAAAAACAAGCAGCAGGAAGCTCAGGAAAAGCGTCTGCAAAAAAATATCAGGCAGGCCAAAAAGACCAGAGCCGATGCAAAGCAGGGAAAAACTAAGTCTGCCCGTTCCAAGCCGTCTAAAAAAGGCGGCTTTTTTGCCGGACTGAAAGCAGATGCCCCGCAGACGGTCCAGCAGAGCATTCCCTACCGTGAAATGTACCGGGATGGGATCTGCCGGCTGACCGATACCCTTTACACCAAAACAGTGCAGTTTTTTGATATTAACTATCAGCTTGCACAGGCAGATGATAAAGCACAGATTTTCGAGGGGTATTGTGATTTCTTAAATTACTTCGACGCCTCGATCCATGTGCAGCTTACCTTTATCAACCAGCGGGCCAATATGCAGGATTTTACCAGAAGCATTGACATTCCTCCCCGCGGCGACGAGTATGACGGAATCCGCAGGGAATACGGGGATATGTTAAAGAACCAGTTGCAGAAAGGAAATAACGGTCTCACCAAGCGCAAATACATTACCTTCGGGATTGAGGCGGATGACCTGCGTACTGCAAAAATGCGTCTGGAACGCATTGAAACGGATGTGCTGGCAAATTTCAAAACTCTGGGAGTACAGGCAAGATCCTTAAACGGACTGGAACGTCTGGAGCTTCTTCACAGCCAGCTTCACCCGGACGGTCAGGAAAAGTTTCATTTCCAGTGGTCGGATCTGCCTAAGACTGGTCTTTCCACCAAAGATTTCATTTCACCATCCGGGCTGTCTTTTTCAAAGGATGGAAAGACATTCCGGGTAGGCGATCATTCCGGTGCTGTCTCCTTTTTGCAGATTTTGGCGCCGGAGCTTACCGACCGGCTTTTAGCGGATCTTCTTGACTTAAACGACGCCGTGACCGTCAACCTGCATATCCAGTCTATCGACCAGGCACAGGCGATCCGAAACATCAAGCGCAAAATGTCGGACCTGCAGAAAATGACCATTGAGGAACAAAAGAAAGCGGTTAGATCAGGGTATGACATGGACATCATTCCCACCGACCTTGCCACCTATGGAGAGGAAGCCAAAAATCTTTTGCAGGATTTACAAAGCCGTAATGAGCGCATGTTCCTTGTAACGGTACTGGTGGAAAATATCGCTGCCAAACGCCAAAAACTGTTCAATGATATTTTTGCTGCTTCGGGTGTGGCACAGAAATACAACTGTGCCTTAAAACGGCTGGATTACCAGCAGGAACAGGGGCTTATGTCCTCGCTTGCTCTTGGTACGAACCAGATTGAAATTGAGCGCGGGCTTACGACCAGCAGCACAGCGATTTTTGTACCGTTTACCACCTGTGAATTGTTCCAGGAGGGCGAGGCGTTGTATTACGGCCTGAACGCCCTTTCCAATAACCTGATCATGGCGAACAGAAAAACGCTGAAAAACCCCAATGGACTGTTTCTCGGTACCCCAGGAAGCGGCAAATCTTTCTCTGCCAAGCGTGAGATCGTCAATGTGTTCCTTCTGACGGAGGACGACATCATTATCGCTGACCCGGAAAATGAGTATGGGCCGCTGGTACAGCAGTTCGGTTCCCAGGGGCAGGTCATTGATATTTCCCCTACTTCCACGAACTACATCAACCCGATGGACATCAATCTGGATTATTCCGATGATGAAAACCCGATCACTTTGAAAAGTGATTTTATCCTGTCGCTGTGTGACCTTATCATCGGCGGCAAAGAAGGGCTTTCTCCTATCGAAAGGACGATCATCGACCGTTGTACCAGACTGGTGTACCGGGAATACCTGCAGGACCCATGCCCGGAAAATATGCCGATCTTAGGCGATCTTTACGAGCTGCTTTTGAAACAGTCTGAACCGGAGGCACAGAATATCGCAACGGCGCTGGAAATCTATGTCAATGGTTCCCTTAACGTGTTCAACCACCGTTCCAATATCCAGATGGATCAACACCGGGTACTGTGTTTCCAGCTTAAATCACTGGGAAAAGCCTTAAAGGAAATCGGGCTTTTGATCATGCAGGATGCGGTGTGGAACCGTGTCACGGCCAACCGTTCCAAACATAAAACAACCTGGTTCTATATTGACGAATTCCACCTTCTTTTGAAAGGGCAGACAGGAAGTTTCAGCGTGGAGATCTGGAAACGCTTCCGTAAATGGGGCGGAATCCCATCAGGTTTAACGCAGAACGTCAAGGACCTTCTGGCTTCCCGTGAGATCGAGAACATTTTTGAGAACTCGGACTTTATCTATATGCTCAACCAGGCCCAGGGAGACCGTCAGATTTTGGCAAAGCAGTTGGGAATTTCCCCGCACCAGCTTTCCTATGTGACCCATTCTGGTCCCGGCGAGGGGCTTTTGTTCTTTGGAAATGTGATCATCCCCTTTGTGGACCACTTCCCGAAGGACACACTGTTGTACAGCGTGCTTACCACAAGACCGGATGAAGTAGCGGGGACCAAAGCGTGAGACAAAAATTAAAATGGATCGGAGGTGAGAACAATGGCACACGACAGGGAATTTCAAAGGAAGCGCAAAGATACCCGGATGCCGGTGCGTGATTCCCACGGGGAAGATCAACCGGCAGCCAGGCAGACCGAACAGGATTTTGACCTGCGCAGGGCACGGGACACCCCTTCTTCTGTCAACGGCAAGACACACAGGCAGGACATCCCTGTACAGACGGAATTTTCCCAGCTATCACCGGAAACACCGGCGTACTTGTTAGAACAGGGCGAGGCTTATGCAGCCGTTGGGGATATTTTTTCAGATCACTTTGAGACGTCGGAGGCTGCCAGGATAGAGCCCCCGATACAGGAAAACGGGCGAAGCAATTTCCGGCACGAGGTTTCCAGGCGTTCTCTTGTAACAGAGGATGTGACAGACCATGATACCGGACAATATGCACCTTCTTCCGAAGGAACAGCCCCACCGAGCGGCACAGACAGATCCGGTCAGGAACATCGTTACCGGACACATCAGCATGGGAACAAATATCAGCAGCGTTTTCAGGAAGCGGCACAGGCGGAGGAACAGGCAGCACAAAAGGAAAAGGGTGTGGATAGCGAACCGCCGAAAACATCCAAGCTGGAATTTACTGCGGATGAACTGCCACCGGAGACAAAGGATAAAAAGCTTACCCATGCAAGACGGAAGGCGGAACGGACTGCACAAAAAGCAGAGCAGGCGCAAAATCGTCTGCCGGCCCGGAAGAAACTGCGCATGGAGACGGTTTCCGACCCGGAGACCGGAAAAGCCAAAAAACACTTAAAATTTGAAAAGGAGGTTAAATCCCAAAAGGCCCATGTAAAAGGATCTGTACCCCTGCGTCCGGTCAAGGCGGGCGCCAATACTGCCATTGGTTACGCCCATAAAAAGATTTATGAGGCAGAGGATGAAAATGTGGGGATCAAGGCAGCCCACCGCTCTGAACTTGTGGGCGAGGCGGGGCTTCGCACGGCATATCACCGGCATAAAACTGCCCCCTACCGAAAGGCAGCGAAATTACAGCAAAAATCAGCAAAGGCCAACGCAAGACTTGCTTACCGGCAGGCTCTTAGCGACCACCCGGAGCTGAAGAAACATGCGATTGCCCGGATATGGCAGAAACAAAAACTGAAAAGGCAGTATGCCAAGGCTGCCCGTGAAGCCGGGAAACAGGCAAAAAATGCCGCAGTTGCAACAGAGAGGGTCAGCGTCGGTATTGTCCATGCGGTCAAACGGCACCCTGTGATCTGCCTTGTCCTCCTGCTTCTCCTTTTGGTAATTTTCCTGATTATGTCCCTGTTTTCCACATTCTCCAATATCGGGACCGGCAGTCTGGGAAGTCTGGCTGCTTCTACATATCTCGCAGACGATCAGGACATCAATCAGGCGGAGCTTACCTATACCGAGTGGGAAACAGATCTGCAAATGGAAATAGACAGGGTGGAATCAGACCGCCCCGGTTATGACGAATACCGGTATAACCTGGGTGCGATCGAGCATGACCCGTATGTGCTGATGGGGTATCTGACTTCTGCTTATCAGGGATTTACTTACGATGAAGTGGAAAGCGTGCTGCGGCAGCTTTTCCAGGAACAATATACCCTGTCCTTTTCAGAAGAAACCGAGATCCGTTATCGCACAGAAACTTCCGTTGACCCGGAAACTGGGGAAGAAACCCAGGAGGAAGTGCCTTATGAATGGCGCATCTTAAATGTCAAGCTCACAGTCACACCTCTGGAAAACCTGATCGTTTCCCGGATGAACGCAGACCAGAAAGAGATCTGCGAGATCCTGCTGCAGACAAAAGGAAACCGCCAGTATGTCAAAAATGTCTTTGGCACCAACTGGCTCCCTTATGTGACCAGCTACTACGGCTACCGGGTACATCCCATCAGTGGGAAAAAGAACTATCACACCGGTGTGGACATCGGGATGCCGGAGGGTACAGAGATCCTTGCCGGGCATGACGGAACAGTCACCCTTGCGGGAAATGCCGGTGGTTATGGCTTATGTGTTGCTATTGAAGGCGAGGCATACGAAGGACATACCCTGACGACCAAATACGGGCACTGTTCCCAGATCCTTGTTTCTGCCGGGCAGGAGGTCAAAGCCGGGGATGTGATCGCAAAGGTCGGGAATACCGGAAATTCCACCGGTCCCCACTTGCACTTAGAGGTCTTGGTTGACGGCCAGTATTTGAATCCTCTGTATTTTGCCGATACCGGCGATACCAGCGAACGGCACCTGCCGGAAGTTGGTTCAGGCGGCACAGGAAACTACTTCGATTATGACATTCCACCGGAAGCCCTTGCGGATGAACAGTTTGCCGCAATGATGGCCGAGGCGGAAAAATATCTTGGCTATCCGTATGTATGGGGAGGCGCAAGCCCTTCCACTTCCTTTGACTGTTCCGGCTATGTGTCCTGGGCGATCAACAACTGCGGCGTCGGCTGGAATTTTGGAAGGCTGACTGCGGACGGCCTTTTAGGTGTATGTACGCCGGTATCAAGCGCAGATGCAAAACCGGGCGACCTGATCTTCTTTCAGGGGACCTACAATACCAGCGGCGCAAGCCATGTAGGGATCTATGTAGGAAATGGAATGATGATCCACTGCGGAGACCCGATCTCTTATGCCAACATCAATACAAGCTACTGGCAGCAGCATTTTTATACATTTGGGCGTCTGCCTTAACAGATTGGAGGTAATAAATTGAATCCTAAAATTGAAAAACTGGAAAAGGAAATTGAAAAGACCAAAACAAAGATTGCGGAAATGCAGGCAAAGCTCCATAAGCTGGAGGAACAGAAAACGGAGCTGGAAAATACCGATTATGTGGCGGTGGCGCGAAGTTTCAAACTGACGCCCCAGCAGCTTGCGGATTTTTTGAAATCACAGCAGGCGGCCCCTTCGGAAACTGTTTTACCGCAGGAGAAGGAGGATGTGCATGAGGCTTAAAAAACTTTCCCTGCTGCTGGCGCTTACGCTTCTTGTAAGTGTCAGCGCATTACCTGTAACGGCTCATGCCGGCGGTTCCAAAGACACCACACCGCCAACACTGACTGCTTCCCTGGAGGGCGATACCCTGAAAATAGAAGGCAGTGACGATCTCTCTGGTGTGGAGGCAGTCTTTGTTGATGAAAACCGTATCAACTCCCTCACCGACGGGAAAGCGTCGGTCGCACTGAAAGATTATGCAGGAACAGAAAAACAGGTAAGCATATACGCAAAAGATTATGCAGGAAACCGTTCTGATGCGGTAAAGCTGGATAATCCGTATTACAAAGAACCGGCTCCTGAAAAGAAACCTGCTGCGGAAGCACCCCAGAGTCCGTCCGGTACACAGACAAAACCGCCTAAGGAAGAAAAACCTTCCGGCTCAAGCGCTGCAACCCCTTCCGGCGTCGGAAATTCTTCCGGTTCAGATAACAGTACCGGACAGCAGGAAAATACTTCTGCGATCCCTGAAGGTGCATTTACCCCGGAAGGCACCGGAACGGTACAGGACAACATCAGCGGTACGGATGGGGAAAAACAGTTTTACACCATCACTACGGACGCGGGCAATGTTTTTTATCTGGTGATCGACGGGAAACGGGAAGATAACAATGTCTACTTCTTAAACGGCGTCACAGAGTCCGACCTGATGGCGCTTGCAGAAAAGAACAATGGCAGCATGAGCATGATCCCCCAGGAAGAAAGCTGTAACTGCCCAGAAAAATGTGAGGCAGGAAAAGTCAATACCGGCTGTCCGGTCTGCAAAAATGACTTAAATGGCTGCAAAGGAAAAGAAAAGCCGGCGGAAACTGAAAAACCGGCAGAACCGGAAAAGCCGAAGAAAGAAACCGGCAGCGTCGGCACGATCCTGTTTATCCTTGCTGCCTTACTTGCGGTCGGTGGGATTGGTTACTATGTAAAAATCGTGCGTCCGAAACAGCAGGCCGAGGACGATGCGGAATTTGAGGATGACGGTTATGGCGAAGGCTTTGACCCGGATGAGGCATACGGGGAACCGGAATATCTTTCCGAGGATGATTTTGACGACAAGGACAGCAAATAAGGCTGTCCTTTTAGATTTTATGAAAGTGAGGATTTTTTCATGGAACATATCATAACCAGGCGCCGCGGCTTTCGCAAGCTGTTGGCGTTTTTGCTTTGTATGGCAAGCATTTTGGGGCTTCTTCCGGCTCAGGCTTTTGCCATGTCTGTCGGACAGACGGCAAGCTCCTGGCTAGGGGACCAGTATGTGGGCTCTGATGGGAACCACTACCGCGCCCCGGCGCCTTACACCTATCTTGCCTACCATGCAGACGGAACCATCGACGTACACACCAGTTCCGGGGGCAATGCTTACCGGCATTATATGCTGACGGATTCTGACGGAATCAGCCACCAGGTTTACTGTGTGGAGAGCGGGATTCCTTACCATACTTCGGAAAACACCTATGTTTCAGAAAGCGGGACCAACAGCCAATATCTGAACCTGCTTCCTGCCGAGGCAAGGAGGGGGATCACCCTGACTGCGATCTATGGCTGGAAACCCGGTGCGGCGCTCCCTGTTTCCGGGATCAACGAGGATGACTATAAGATGGCGACCCAGATCATCCTCTGGGAATACCAGCAGCAGCTTAGAAGCGATCCGTACAGCCGCCACGGAAACGGCCACGCAGACGCCGATCAGTATTTCAGCGTGATTGCTGGACGACCGGCAGAAAAAGCCTATGACTGGATTCTGGCACAGGTTGCTTCCCATTCCACAGTCCCTTCCTTTACTTCTTCTAAGAAAAGCGAAGCACCGGAACTGGAACTGAAATGGGATGTAGAAAAAAAGGTCTATACCCTGACGGTCACAGATACCAACAACTTGAAGATCGACCTGGAGGCTTTGAAAGGCAGCGGCGTTTCTGTGACAAGAAACGGAAATGAATACACCTTTACCAGCAGGCAGATGATGATGGACCCGGTGCTGTTTGAATTCCGAAAGAATATCCCGGTGGCAAACGACATGCTGATTTGGGGCAGACCCGGCTACCAGACCATGATGACCGGCGCCAGCGATCCGGTTTCCTTCTTTGTAAAGATCAAAACGGAAACTTACGGTACTGCAAAACTTGTCAAGACCAGTGAGGACGGCATTGTTTCCGGTATCACCTTCCATATCTCCGGTACGGACATTTTGGGAAATGAAGTCAATGAGGAAGTTACGACCGGAGAAAACGGCCAGATTGAAAAGAAGCTCCTGCCGGGAACCTATCTGGTAAAAGAACTTCCGGTGGACCGCTATGTGACCCCTTCCGCACAGTACGTGACCATTGAAAGCGGGCAGACTTCTTCGGTACATTTCAGCAATATCCTGAAGAAGTTCCGTGTCCATGTGGTAAAGAGTGATGTTGACACCGGAAATGCCCAGGGGGATGCCACTCTTGCAGGAGCGACCTATGGGATCTTCCGTGATGGCGAACTGATTGACACTTATACTACCGGACCGGATGGCAGCTTTATGACTCGCTATTATGTGTGCGGGGATGGCTGGACGATCCGGGAGATCGAACCGAGCACCGGGTATCTTCTGAATGAAACTATTTATGAAGTGGGTGCATCCCCTTCCCTGTATGAAGTGGAACTCAATACCACAGAAAATCAGGTGACGGAAACGGTTATTTACGGAAATATCCAGCTTGTTAAGCACACCGATGACCTGGACCCGGATGTGCCTGAGGGCGAAAATACCGACGATCCCAATGCTGGTATCATCGAACGCCCGGAAGCAGGCGCAGTCTTTGAAGTTTACTTAAAGGCAGCCGGAAGCTATGACGCGGCAAAGGAAAGTGAACGTGACCTTCTTACCACGGATGCGGATGGTTTTGCTTCCAGCAAACCGCTTCCTTATGGGCATTATACGGTCCATCAGATCGCAGGCGAGGAAGGCAAAGCCTTTGTCCCGGACTTTACGGTATTCATTTCCTCTGACGGCAAGACTTACAGCTATATCCTGAACAACCGCACCATCACAGCCCGTCTGAAAGTTGAAAAATGTGACGCAGAGACCGGAAAGATTATCCCTGTGACCGGAACCGGTTTTCAGATCAAGGATCTTTCCACCGGGGAATTTATCACCCAGACAGTCTACTATCCGAACCCGGAAACACTGGATACCTTCTATGTTTCTGACGAGGGCTGGCTGATGCTGCCGGAGCCTTTGGCCGCCGGGGATTATGAACTTTATGAGGTGGCTGCCCCTTATGGCTATGTGCTTTCCGATCAGCCGGTACCGTTTACCATTGACGGCAGCGAGGCGGTTGTGACGGTCACTCAGTACAATATGCCGCAGAAAGGCCAGCTTACCATCACAAAGACCGGAGAAGTATTTGCTTCTGTCCAGGAAAACGACGGACTGTACCAGCCGGTGTATGAGGTTGCCGGACTTCCCGGAGCGGTCTATGACGTGATCGCAGATGAAGATATTTATACCGGTGACGGTACTTTGCGGGCAGAAAAAGATACGGTTGTGGAAACCCTTACGACCGGCGAGGACGGCACAGCGAAAAGCGGGCTTCTCTATCTTGGCCGTTACCGTCTGGAGGAACGTCAGGCTCCTTCCGGTTGTGTGCTGAATCCTCAACCGGAATATGTGGAACTGACCTATGCGGGTGAGACCGTAGAGGTTACACAGACAGCGGCCGGTCTTTATGACGAACGCCAGAAAGTGGATGTCACACTTTTCAAGGCAATGGAGACCGATGACCTGTTCGGTCTTGGCATGAACGAGGAATATAAGGATATTTCCTTTGGACTTTATGCTTCCGCAGACCTGACGGCGGCAGATGGCAGCGTAATCCCGGCAGGTGGACTTCTGGAAGTGGTCTCTGTTTCGTCTGAGGAATCCGGCGGTTACAGCGCTTCCTTCGCTTCCGACCTGCCTTTTGGCAGCTATTATGTCAAGGAACGCACAACCAACGGCGCCTATATCCTTTCGAATCAGGAATATCCGGTTGTCTTTGAGTATGCTGGTCAGGAAACCGCCCTGGTACAGATCCTTGTCAATGAAGGCGAGGCTGTTTCCAATGAACTTCTCCGTGGGCGTGTAGACGGTGTAAAAGTCGGGGAAAACCCGGAAGGCGGCGAGGATGTCACGCTTGCCGGTGCGCTCATGGGTCTGTTTAGACCTGATACCGAAGAATTTACTGAAGAAAATGCGCTGCTTACTGCTATTACCGGAAAAGACGGCAGTTTTTCCTTTGAGAACATTCCTTACGGACACTGGATCGTCAAGGAGATCTCTGCCCCTGACCTTTATACGGTAAGCCCGCAGCAGCACCATGTATATATCGGTGCAGACGGACAGCATATCGAGATCCGTGTGGAAAACACCCTGATCCGCGGCAGTGTGCAGGTAACTAAAACCGAAGCTGTGGAGGAACCGTCCCCTGTGGAAAAGGAGGATAAGAAAGACAAGAATTCTTTCCTGCGCTTCCTGCCCGGTGCAGTGTTCGACCTGTATGCGGATTCCAACGCCAACCAGGAATATGATCCTGACGATCAAAAGATCGGTACGCTGAAAGAAACCGATGCAGGCTATCATACGGCGGAAAACCTTCTGGCTGGCGGCTACTTTATCAAAGAAAGCAAAGCGCCGGAGGGCTATCAGCCTGACTCAAACGCTTACTATTTTTCCATCACAGAAGATGGACAGGTCGCAGTTGTGGAAAATGGAGAAGCCGGGCACGGATTTACCAATGAGGCTTACCGCGGCAACTTAAAGATCACAAAGGATTCCAGCGACGGGCGCAAAGATGGTTTTGCTATCGAGGTCAAGAGCGCGGACGGCTCCTACTGCGAGACATTCACCACTCCAAAATCCGGCGTAATTGAAGTCAAGGGCCTTCGTGTCGGTATTTATACAGTAACAGAAGTTGCAAACCGGGCAAGCAAGGATTACATCATTCCTGATGCCGCTACGGTGGAGATCAAAGCTGACCAGACATCTACGGTCCAGTTCTTTAATGAAAAACCGGAAAAGCCGGAGAAGCCGGAAAAACCTTCTGTTCCGTCCAATCCTTCCACCCCTCAAAAGCCGGTACCGCAGACCGGAGATGATCCGTATATTTTCCTATATGGCGGACTGTTGGCAGCCGCACTGATCGGCGGCAGCGTATTTGCTGTGTATTATTTCAAAAAGGGAAAATACAGCAGGACTTCCCCAAAAAGAACGGCTGTCGGGGCTTCTGTCCTTTCACTCTGCGCCCTGGTGGCTCTTGGCAGCGGATTTTTGGTGTTCCGTGACCTGAACCAGTATGCCGAGAGTAAAGACGCCTATCGGGATCTTGCCGGATATGTGGAAGTACCGGAGCAGACAGCCTCCCCGGAGCAGGCAACCGATCCGACAGAAACAAAACAGGACGATGCCGATATTGTCCTGCCTTCGGTAGACTTTGAAGCGCTCCGTGAAAATGGATCGGACATCATCGGATGGCTTTCCCTTCCTGATACGGTGCTCAATTATCCGGTGACGCAGACTGACAACAACGAGTATTACCTGAACCATCTTTATGACGGAACCTATAACAAGGTTGGCTGCCTGTTTGCCGATTATGAAAACCGGGCAGATTTTTCAGACCGCAATACGATCGTCTACGGCCATAATATGCGGGATGGTTCCATGTTTGCCCTGTTGAACCGGTACGATGAACAAAGTTACTTTGATACCCACAGGCAGATGTATCTCGTTACTCCAAAGGGTGGTTATGTCATGGAAATCTTTGCGGCGTTTGCAGCAAAGCCGGAAGAATCCGGCAGTGAAACTTCTCCCTGGCAGGTTTCCTGGAAGGATGACGGTGCTTATACTACCTGGCTTACAGCTATGAAGGAACGTTCCGCGGTGGAAAGTGATGTGACTGTGACCTGCAGCGATAAGGTACTGACCATTTCTACCTGTACGCCGGGCGGCACAGGACGCTTCCTTGTCATGGGAAAACTCGTGAAAGTAGATAACGAAATATAGATTTTAGACGGTGCGGGGGCAAAAGCTCCCGCACCTGTTGTTTACAAGGAGGATTTTATTTTATGGTAAATACCATGATTTCCATTCCTGGCTATGTCCATCTTTACCGCTCGCTTTTGCGGTTTTACGACATGCCGGAAAATGAAGTCCGGGAAATGCTCTATCTTCTAAATACGGCAAACCTGGACTGTTACGAGTATTATCACCCGGACCGCAGTGTGATTCAGAGCGGACCGGTCGCTTTTTGCGGATGGTTGGAAACGAAAGACTGCCGCCCTTACCGCACAGAGGTACAGCTTTACAAATCGCTGCTGTTTTTGAAGCGCAGCATTGACCGTGACCTGATCGTATCAGCTCAGAGGGAGGCTCTGCAAACCCTGCGCTGTATTATCTCCAATCTGGAATACCGCTTTTATAAAGCCTATGGCATGGAGATCGAGGACAAACGCACGGTCTATGGGGAATGTACCTACCGTCTGGTTCCCAGGGAGGACGAACCCAGCGTGTGCCTGATGCACGACTGGATCTACCTGCCGAGTGCCTGATGTCACGGATAATATATAAAATATGTGACATATATAAAAACTGTACTGTCTTTCAAAATTTTTGATTTTTGATGTATGAATCAGATTTTTAATGGGAACACTCAAAATAAGAGGCATAGAACCTATTGCAATCATGTCACGAATAATATATAATATTCGTGACATGAAGGGAGGCGGTATTGTGGACAACGGATATACAAAACGAATACGGGAGCGTGTTCTTTCTCTTGAAGATGGAACTGTTTTTGTGACATCTGATTTTGCGGATATTGCAGATACATCCACTATTCGTCAAAGTTTAAGCCGTTTAGTGCAGTCAGGAACATTGCGCCGTATTTTGAAAGGAGTTTATGAAAAACCTAAATACAGTAAACTTCTGGATGAATATGTGGCGGTAGACCCGGAAGCGGTGGCGAACGCATTGGCGCGAAGTTATCACTGGACGATTGCCCCATGTGGGAATACAGCATTGAACCTGTTAGGTCTTTCAACACAGGTAACAGCAGTATGGTCCTATATCAGCGATGGTCCATATAAGACCTACGAGTGGAACTCTACAAAGCTGGAATTTAAGCACCGGACCAATAAGGAGATTACCGGATTGTCCTATATGACAAGTTTGGTTATACAGGCATTAAAAACGCTTGGCAGATCGAATGTTACGCCAGAAGTCATACAGATGCTTTCCGAAAAACTGACAGACAAGGATAAACAGGCTTGTTTGAAGGAAGCAACAGAGTCTACGGATTGGGTTTACGATACGATACGGCAGATTTGTGGAGGTGAAAAGGTACAATGAGAAATATAGCAAGGCTTTCAGATAACGACCGCAGGGAGCTGTTCAGAAATACAGCAGATAAAATGGGACTGAATGATGCCATCGTGGAAAAAGACTTTTGGGTATGTTTTACGCTGGATTATTTATTTCACCGCTCACCATGGAAAGAGTCCATCACCTTTAAGGGCGGTACCAGCCTTTCAAAAGCCTTTCACCTGATCAGCCGGTTTTCAGAAGATATTGATTTGATTCTGGACTGGCGTGTATTGGGATATGGCAAAGATGAACCATGGGAGAAACGTTCCAATACAAAACAGGATGCTTTTAACAAAGAAGCCAATGCGCGTGCGGAGGTATTTCTGTCCGAAACATTCTGCCCGGCAGTCAAATCCGGCTTATCTCAGGAAATCGGTTGTGAAGCAAATGTCTACATAGATGAAAAGGATAAACAGACGGTCATTTTCGCCTATCCGCACCTTTTTACAAATACGGCGACCTTACAGGTGATCCGTTTAGAGATTGGTGCGCTGGCAGCGTGGACTCCTGCAAAAACAGCGCAGATCGAACCATACGCGGCAAAATATTATCCGAAGATTTTTGAGCAAAAAGAAACTGCAATCCTTACCGTTGCCCCGGAACGGACCTTCTGGGAAAAAGCCACAATCCTGCACCATGAAGCGAACAGACCGGAACATTTGGAAATGCCGCAGCGGTATTCCAGACATTATTATGATCTCTACCGCATGGCTGCAACACCGGTCAAAGAAGCTGCTTTTTCCAGGCTGGATCTCCTGAAGAAAGTTGTAGATTTCAAAATGAAATTCTATCCCAGAGCATGGGCGAAGTACCCGGAGGCTGTGCCGGGCACATTAAAATTACTCCCGCCGGAATATCGGTTCACAGCATTGGAAGCGGACTATAACTCTATGCAGGATATGTTGTATGGGGATGTTCCGACATTTGAGACAGTCATAGCAGCGGTCCGGGAACTGGAAAAAGAGATCAATACACTATAAACAATTACATATCCATTTATTTGCCGGCTATTCTAAGATGCTTTAGAATAGCCGGTTTCTTGTTTTCAAAGGAGGGATGCTATATTACGCAAAATGAAGTCAATGCCGTTTTTGACGAACAGGTACGGCTTTGCGCTGATACCTTGAAACGAAAAACCAAAGAATACACCGGGGATGACCCAGACCGGCTGGGTGCATTTAAGGCAGCGGCAGCTTTACAGCATACAACGCCCCAGCGTGCCCTTGCCGGTATGCTGGCAAAGCATATTGTTTCTCTGTACGATATGTGCTTTGACGAGGAAGCGGTTTACCCGATGGACACATGGAATGAAAAGATCACAGACAGTCTTAACTATCTGTTCTTACTGAAAGCGATTGTAAAGGAGGGACATACCAATTAAACGAATCGAAGTAAAAATTTTGAACTGCCAGGCGGTGGCGGAAGCAGAAAAAAACATGGTCTTTGCGGCAAGACTTACCCAGCAGGGACATAAGATTGCCTCAATGGACGACCTGATGATGCTCTACGAAAAATCATTCAGCGTTCAGACAGTAACAGCTATGGGGGCGCTTCCCCATCCTACCATCCAGAAATTTGCGGTGATCACGGTAGCCATTGTCGGTGCCAGCAGGCGTTTTCTGGCGCAGATCACCCGCCATCAGAACGAAGTAAAATTTATGAGTGCATCGCTGCAGTACAGCAACTATACGGGACAGGCGGATTTCGCTGTCCCGTATTCTATTATGACGGCTCCGGCAGTGGTACGGGAATTGTACTTAAAAAGCTGTAATGAAAGCATGAAATGTTATGAAGCCCTGTGCACTGCCGGAAGCGGGCACGATGCGGCTGGATATGCCACGCCCCAGGGATTGCGGAATGTACTGCTCATCAGCGCTACCCCTTATCAATGGAAACATATCATCAGCCAGCGGGTATGCCGGAGAAATACAGATGAAACAAGGATCGTGCTGCTAAAGGTCTGGAAAGAACTTTATGAACTAAGCCCTGCTTTGTTTGCCCCGTCACTGACCGGGCCTTTTTGTCAGATGGATCGATGTCTGGAAGGTAAAATGACCTGCGGACGAAAACTGCAAGCAGATATGACGCCGGAGGATATTTTAGAAAAAGATTATCCTGCTCTTTGGGAAGGAGGCTGCCGATGAAAATAAAACTGATTGACTTTGGCGTACCGGAGCACCAGCGTCCTTACCGTCCGCATGGCAATGATGCTGGGGCAGATGTTTATCTGCCCCATGACTGCACCTTACAGCCCGGAGAAATCGCCAAAATTCCTCTCGGTTTTGGGCTGGAAATACCGGATGGATATGCGGGATATATCTTTCCCCGTACGAGTATGGCGGTAAAAGGTCTGGTCTGTGAACTGCCGCCTGTGGATTCCGGCTACCGAGGAGAGATCCATGCGATCATCAGCAATGTAAGCAATCAGGCGCAGTCTCTTTTTAAGGGAGCCCGTATCGGGCAGCTTGTGATCACGCCGATCGTCATTGCGGATTTTGTAACAGATCTGGGAACAGAACGAGGAACCGGCAGCTTTGGCAGTACCGGCGAATAGAAAAAGGCTGTTTGGAGAACAGTTTTTGAATACTTATCGGTATAGGGAGCGGACATTTCGAGAACATTATAAAATATAATAAAGAAAGTCACGAAAAAAGCGGCCTTTACCGTGACCGCTTACTTTCTGCTATTGAGTTCTTTCATAATACCGAGGATATATTGCATGGATTGAGGATCAAGCTGTCTTGCCTCTGCAATGAATTCCTTCAAGGTTTCCGGGTAAGTATTTCCTTCGTCAAAGAATTCCTGCGGAGTCACACCCAGATATTCGCAGATGTAGAAAAAAGACTGCATAGCGGGAAGTGACTTTTTATTCTCAATATTATTGATGTAGTTGTTTGCCTGACCTAACGATAAAGACATATCGCGTGCGGAAACTCCTTTTTGTGTCCGCAGCTTCGCTAATCGTTCCGGGACAAAATCTTCATACATCGCCTTCACCTCCCATTCTGTAATAGATTGTACCTTACACCCCTTTATTATCCGCAAAGGGAAAAAGGGTATTATCGTTGACTTGCTAAATAAAATCTATTACTATATGAAAAGTGAAGAATTTTACCTATCAGATGGAGGGATGACCGATGAAAGGAAAGACTTGCTGTGTTACCGGACACAGGGATTTACCGCAGAATGAGATCAACAAAGTAAAAGCCGCTTTGGAACATGAGATCGATGCAGCCGTTACGGATGGATTCACTTGTTTTATGAGTGGCTTTGCAGATGGCGCAGACCAGTATTTTGCAGAGCTGGTGTTGGAAAGAAAGCAGACCAATCCGGCGCTGGAGCTGATCGCAGTGCTCCCTTACCGCAAACGTCTGGACAGCCTGAATAAGAAAACAAGAACCCGTGAACTGCTGGAGGCTTGTGCGGATGTTGTTGTCATTCAGGAAAAATATCTCCCAAGCGTCTACTCCCACAGAAACCGCTATATGGTAGAGCACTCCGACCGAGTGATTGCTGTCTATGACGGACGGGAAACCGGCGGTACGGCAAAGACAATCCGCTTCACCCACCGGATGAAAAAGGAACTGCGGGAAATCCCGGTTGGAGAGATCGTCCTGCCGGATCACTTGAAACCAAAAACAAAATAGCTGCCTGTTGATGCGCTCACTTTGAAGTGGGCGTTTTTCTTTGCCCATTTTTAGGAGGAATGCTTATGTGGAACCTGATCTTACATTTCCTTACCTTTGCCGGAGGAATGGCTTCCGGCGTTATGCTGATGTGTCTTATGCAGGTCGGAAAAGAGAACATGGAACATTCAGAAACCAAACACAACGCAAATTTAACGGACAAAAAGGAGGACAACGATTGAATCAGAATTTTATAGATTATGTAAAAAGCCATATCAAGGAATACCTGCCTACGGAATACCAGAACGCCGTAATTTCCATCAATGAAGTAACAAAAAGCAATGACCGGATGCTGACCGGGCTGACGATTCTTCTTCCCGGAGAACAGGCTGCACCAACTATCTATTTGGAAGCGCTTGCCGAACAGGTGGAACGTGGGATGCCTTTAGATACTGCCATGAAACAGATCGCACAGATCCAGTTGGAAAATTACAGCCGGGTTCCGCTGAACATCTCTATGCTGGAAAACTATGAAGCGGTCCGTCCTATGCTGGCGGTACAGATGTGCGATCCAGAAACAAATCAGGAATATCTGAAAGGAAAGCCTTATACTTCCTGCGGGGAGCTGGCGGCTTATTACAGGATTCAGGTTGCGGCAGATGAGGAAGGAACTGCTTCGGTTGCTGTTACCGAAAGCATGATGCAGATGTGGGGTATCACAAAAGAACAGCTTCATAAAGATGCCATGCAGGCTGCACATGCCAGAAGTCCTGTCTGCCTTTATGACATGGAGGAAGTCATGGCAGAAAGTATCTTCTCTGTAAAACCTGAAAATCTCTTTAACCGGGAAGAACCGCTGGATATAGGATTTGTACCCATTTATATCCTGACTAACCAGGATAAATTAAATGGTGCGTCCGTATCAGCACAGGAAGGTGTCTTGGAAAAAGTCGCTGAATTGCTCGGAACCAATTATTATGTCCTTCCGTCATCGATCCATGAGCTGCTGATTTTGCCGGATAATGGTTCCATGCAGCTTTCCGAATTGGAAGCTATGGTACGGGAGGTCAATGCTACCCAGGTAGCCCCGGAGGACCGCCTTTCTGATAAAGTCCAGTATTATGACCGTGAGACAAAGCTGCTGCAGCGTGGACAGGAAAAAAGCGTTTTAGGACGGCTCTCGGATAAAAAAGCACAGCTTCAGCAGGCGGATCACACAGCACCAAAGCAGCCGCACCGCAGTGAAGTAAGTCTATAAGAAATGGAGGTTACAAAAATATGAAACTTGTGATTGCAGAAAAGCCCGCTGTTGCTATGTCATTGGCAACAGTATTAGGCGCAACGGAAAGAAAAGACGGTTATCTCGAAGGTTCCGGCTATCTGGTGAGCTGGTGCGTGGGACATCTTTTGGAACTGGCACAGCCGGAGGCTTACAAAGAACAGTACGCCAAATGGCGGTATGAGGATCTTCCAATCCTACCGGAAAACTGGAAATATGAAGTTCCAAAGGATAAGAAAACACAGCTTGCCCTTTTGTGCCGGCTGATGAAGGACAAACGGGTTGATTCCGTGGTATGCGCTACGGATGCCGGGCGTGAAGGAGAGCTGATCTTCCGTCTGGTCTATGAATATGCCGGATGTAATAAGCCTATGGAACGCCTTTGGATTTCCAGTATGGAGGATGCGGCGATCCGGGAGGGCTTTGACCGTCTCCGTCCCGGCAGTGATTACGATAAGCTCTATGATGCGGCAGTATGCCGGGCAGGAGCCGACTGGCTGATCGGGATCAATGCCACCCGGCTTTTTTCTGTCCTGTATGGTGTCACACTAAATGTCGGCCGTGTTATGTCACCGACGCTGGCACTTTTGGTACAGCGTGAGTCGGATATTGAATCCTTCATCAGCAAGCCTTTTTATGTGCCGGAAATCACCTGCGGAGGTTTTACTGCTTCCGGCGAAAAAATGACGGAACGATCCGAGGCTGAAAAAATCCGTATGGATTGTGACCACAACTCCGCTTTTGTGCGTTCTGTGGAAAAGCAGGTAAAAACCATACAGCCTCCCCATCTTTATGACCTTACAACTCTGCAAAGGGAATGTAACCGTATTTATGGCTATACGGCTCAACAGACCCTTGATTATGTGCAATCTCTCTATGAAAAGAAGCTGGCAACCTATCCGAGAACGGACAGCCAGTATTTGACGAAGGACATGCAGGCAACCGCCGCTTCCCTGATCCTGTGGCTGCGTGACAATATGCCCTTTGGAAAAGGCTGCGCCGGAGAGCCGGACATTGACCGGGTAACAGATGACAGCAAAGTGACCGACCACCATGCTATCATCCCAACTGTGGAGATTGCACGGACAGACCTGTCAGAGCTTCCTTCCGGGGAACGGGATGTGCTTACCCTGCTTGCCGTCAGACTGCTTTGTGCCACAACGCAGGCAAACCGGTTTGAAGCGGTCACCGCTATATTGGACTGCCAGGGACATACTTTTACGGCAAAAGGAAAGACCATCTTACAGTCCGGCTGGAAAGAGGTTGAACGGATTCACCGTATGAGTATCAGGCAGAGTGAAACGGAACGCAGAGAAAATGAAGATGCCGCTCTCCCTGTGCTGAAGGAAGGGCAGACTTTTGAAACTGTGTCAGCAAGTCTCCGTGAAGGGAAAACTTCACCGCCAAAACACTATACGGAGGACACGCTGCTGTCCGCTATGGAAAATGCCGGTGCGGAAGATATGCCGGACGATGCCGAGCGTAAAGGATTGGGTACTCCGGCTACCCGTGCGGCAACACTGGAAAAGCTGGTTTCTGCCGGATTTGTACAGAGAAAGAAAAAGCAGCTCATTCCGACGGAAAAAGGAAGGAACCTGATTGCAGTCCTGCCGGACAATATCAAATCTCCCATCTTAACTGCAGAATGGGAATCCATGCTGAAACAAGTGGAACATGGCGAACTGTCGGCAACATCTTTTATGGATCAGATTGCAGATATGAGCCGGACGCTGGTAAAAGAACATACTGCCTCGGAGGAACGTTTTGCGGATCTGTTCCCTTCTTCCAAAGGAACTGTGCATGAAGCCGTGGGGGTATGTCCCCGCTGCGGAGCCCCGGTATATGAAGGAAAGAAAGGTTTTTTCTGCGACAACAGGGAATGTTCTTTTGCTCTTTGGAAAGATAACCGTTTCTTTTCCAGCAAGAAAAAGTCCATCACAAAGTCTGTGGCAGCGGCTCTTTTGAAAGAGGGCCGTATTTCTATGTCCGGGCTTTACAGTGAAAAAACAGGAAAGACCTATGATGCGGAAGTGATCCTGGATGATACCGGCGGTAAATATGTGAATTTCAAGTTGGAATTTCCCGTAAAGAAAGGCAGGCGTAAATGAGTGATCGAAAAACCTTTGAATATGGCGGTTATCACTTCACGCCCATACGAAAATTTCAAAAAAAAGAAGGCGATTTTTTCGCCATATCGAAACGGCTGGCAAGTGACCCCAACTTAGGGCTGTGTACCTATCAGGGGCGGCAAAAGGTGCCCTATGACTACAAGGGGTTTTATGCCATCTCAACCGACAAAGAATGTGATGTTTTCCGGTGCGAAGAAAATGGCTTATTGTATGTGCCTGGAAAAAACGAACTTTTTATTTACCATGAACCGAAACAGAAAAAGCGGAACTCTATCGCCGATGCCCTTTCAAAGCCCAGGAATGTTACTGACATAACTGGAATTTCCAGTGGCCGGCAAAGCAGTGCCCCGGAAAGGTAGGCGTTATGGCAGAGAGAGAATTGAACCGCTCGGAACGGGCTGCGATCCGAAAGCTGGTTACAGAGCTGTGCGCCAACTATGACTCTCAGGATAAGATCTGCCTTCCTTTGGACAGCTCTTGCTATATGCTGAATAAATGGTGGACCGGCGCTTATTGCAGGTACTTTGAAAAAGCGGTGCTGCCGGTGGATGCAGCACTGGAATCAGCCATTACCGGCGAGGACACATCCATGAGACAGAAAATATGCCCTGTGTGCGGAAAAGCATATCTTCCTACGACCAGCCAGGCATATTGTTCTGATGCCTGCCGGATCTATGCAAGACGGAAATCCGAGCGGGAACGCAAACGCCGGCAGCGGCAAAACCAACCATGATATGTACGCAACTTAGCCCAAAAAGTCCTTGATTTTCAAGGGCTTTTTGCACCTGTTTTTAAGGGAGCTGTATAAGAATACTCTGGTGCTTTGAAATAAGGTTAAGTTGCGGACAAAACATATATTTTAACAAAAACGATAGGAGGCGATTTTTTGAATATCAACACGATTACTGCAGAGGACCTTCGCCGTATGTCAGATAAGGAAGGACTGATTTTACAGGGCTGTGGCGGGGATCTGACAGAGTGGGTGGACGGGATCAATGAAATGCTGACACATGCAGGCATATTGAAAGATGGCTGTCAGTTTGAGAATGTGGCTGCGTTTCAGCACGGCGCACTGACCTGTTTGCTTTACCCGTTTGATAATGTGAAACTGGATATAGGAAAACTTGCCCTGTGGCGTTTACAGACCCATGAAGTCTATGGCGGCACATGGCTGTCGGACTTTGTGCCGAATTATTTAGGCGGATTTATAGAAACACCGGAAGCGTTGGCAGATAAACCGGATTGTCCACTGATCGGAGCAGATGGGAACATTTTTAATCTGCTGGGTATTGCTTCCCGTACTTTGCGGGAGCATGGTCTGAAAGAACAGGCAAAAGAAATGTCTGACCGGGTATTTGCTTCCGGCAGTTATGGAGAAGCGCTCTGTATCATTGGCGAATATGTCAACATCACAGATTCCGAACCGGAGCATAAGAATTCTCTCCGTCAGCAGCTAAAAGCAACAAAACCGGCAGACCCGGTAAAAAAGCAACAAACTTCCAAACAGCAGGAACGATAAGGAGGGATGCGGAATGGAAAAGAAACTGACCTATGGTGTATGGGCGGTACGAAGCAGCACTTCTATTTTCGGACCAGCACAAAGCTGGTGCAAGGAAAATGGAAAACCGTTGGAATTTGATAGCAAAGCCGATGCTGAAAACTATGCAAAGGAAGCCAACGAGCATACGACAGCAAATGTCCGATACTATGTGAAAGAAAAAGAACCGGAACCCGGTGCTGTTCGGAAAGGAACGTCTCAACCGGAGCTGGATGCACACAGCCATGAAGAAGTGACACCGAGAAATGATACAGCGGAAAAACAAAATGAGATTCCGGGCAGACAGATTCCTTCTCAAACAGATCCGCTGGTAGAAATCCGATCTGCGGTCCATAGTAATTACGCAGGCATGGTCGCTATGCTGGGTGCGGACAACCGTGTATATTTGGGGCGTGAGGAACGCTGCCATTATCAGGATATGCAGCCATCTTACTATGACAATCAGGACGGCTCCCTGTGTTTTGTCTGTGATCAGCCAGACATGTATTATTTTCTTTATGGAGAAGGCTGGGCGCATACCCAGGCGGAAATGCTGGAACGAGGGCTTACCCTGCGCCAGTATGAAGAATTTGCGAGACTGCAAAATGGCGTCCTTGCACAGTTTACTACCCAAAGAGAAATTCTGTTTGCCGGACAGCCGTTTCAGGCGCCGGAAAGTTATCTTCGCAATGCGGAACTTTATGAGGAAGGCCAGACCGGCAACTACAATATGCTGGATGGCAGGCTGAACAACGAACCTCCTGTGCGTCCGAATCTGACAGATGGACATACAGATGAAGAAATCCGGGAGCTGGTGCCGGAAGCAAAGCCGTCTTTGATGGACCGTCTGAAAGCAGATAAACCGGAGCATGAAGCAAGGCAAATGATCCCTCCTGTGCCGGAAAGGGAACGCTGATGGCTGGGGTAAGATTTGAGGATGTAGAGCTTCTGGGTGCTCTTTCCCGTATCGTAGATCTTCATACCCAACATTATAAAGAGGACTTTGACCTGGATAAAGAACTGATCTCAAAACTGGCTGTGTCAGACCGTTCAGAGGATAAACAGCTTCTTTGGATGTCACGCCCCTGCGGAACCTATACCCTGCGCGAACGGGAAGTTTATCTGGATGGCAGCCATGAAAACAAAGTGTGGCGGTTTTACCAGGAACAGACAAATGATCCCGTTTTGGCTTATGCCATCTCTTTGAAAGAAGTCAGGGACGGAAAAATATTTGGTGATCTCTATCCATTAAATTACAGAGAACATGTGGAACGGATGAAAAAACTGACCTGTCCAATCGGAAATGTAGCCGTTGCATTTGAGGATGGAAATGTTATCACGATTCCCTATCAGGAACGGAGACAGCTTATGAACCGGCTTATGCCAGAGCATGGAGCACCTAAAACAATGACTTATCTGCCGGAAAATGAGCCGGAACTTATAATGATCCTAAAACGGGAACGTTTCAAACGCAGCTATCATGCGACAGCCGGAAATCTGGAGGAATATCTTGATAAGCTGGAAAAGACCACCCTGCGGGAAAAACTCAAAAGAGCAAAGACGGTGGTTTCAACACAGGAGGTCTCATCTCATAAAAGAGGGTTGGAACGATGAAGGGCGGGCATAACAAAAAATCCGTCCGCGTCGAATTTGTCATGTCCGAAGCGGAGGCCGAACTGGTAAAAGAACGCATGGCGGAACTTGGCATTACCAACCTGTCGGCATATCTGCGAAAGATGGCCGTAGACGGTTACATCATTCACCTTGATATGGGAGACATTCAGGAAATGATCCGGCTTCTCCGCATTTGTTCCAATAACTTAAACCAATATACCAGACGGGCCAATGAGACCGGCAGTATTTATGCCGCAGATATAGAGGACATCCGCACCCGTCTGGACAGCCTTTGGGATGGCATGGATAAACTGATCCGGGGATTTGCAAACATTTCATAAACAGCCGGAAAGCCGTTGCTTTCTTTTTGCCGTCACGGTAAAATTTTTATAAGGGCAGATGCCCTTCTGAAAGGAGGCAAAGCGTATGCGTTTGATAGGTAAATTACTGGCACTTCCCTTTATGCTGGTTACGGGGATTCTTTATCTGGTATGTAAATTTTTAGTGGTCCTTTCCGGTGCGGTACTTGGGATTCTTTCCGGGATCATCTTTCTGGCGGCATTGGTGCTGTTCTTTGTCGCAGGTTTTTTGCCGGGTCTTGCATGGCTTATGATCGCCTTTCTTATCAGTCCATACGGTCTGCCTCTGGCGGCTGCATGGCTGGTAGGGATCATTGGCGGGGCAAACAGTGCCTTAAAGGATTTTATATTTGGTTAAGCAGATTTGGCGGGGCGCATAGGCAGCCCCGCTCTTTTTCTGCAATTATAACTTCTCTGATTGAAATTAAGTTAAGGAGGTGACGAAAATAGCGACCACAAGACTGATGCCTCTGCATGTAGGAAAAGGTCGGGACATCTCTACTGCTATTGCAGATATTATTGATTATGTAGAAAATCCGCAGAAAACCGATTTTGGAAAATTCATTTATGGCTATGAGTGTGATACCCGGCTTGCTGATGCAGAGTTTCTTCTTTCCAAACGACAGTATGCAAATCTGACCGGCAGAAACCAGGGTGCGGACGATGTGATCGCCTACCATCTCCGTCAGGCATTTAAGCCCGGCGAAGTTACGCCGGAAGAAGCCAATCAGATCGGCAGGGAGCTGGCGCTGAAACTCACAAAAGGAAACCATGCCTTTGTCGTCTGCACCCATGTAGATAAGCACCATGTCCATAATCACATCATTATCAACTCTACTACACTGGACTGTCAGAAAAAATTTCGCAACTTCTGGGGCTCTACCTGGGCAATCCGGCGAATGAATGACAAGCTGTGTTTGGAACATGGTCTTTCGATTATAGAAAATCCGAAACCCAGCCGGGAGCATTATGGCACATGGCTGGGAAATAAAAAGCAGCCTTCCTTTCAGGAGCAGATACGCATTGCTATTGATGCTGCATTAGAGGAAAAGCCAAAAGATTTTGAGGAACTTCTAAAGAAACTGGAGGCTGCCGGGCTTGAAGTCAATCGTGAAAGAAAACATCTTCGGTTCCGAGTTCCGGGACAGGAAAATTATACCCGATGCGACACGCTCAAAGGCGATTATACAGAACAGGCCATCAAAGAACGGATTGCCGGTACACTGACAGTAAAATCCCGCCATACTTTTTCAAAAAAACCGGTTTCCAAAGTTGGATTGCTGGTAGATATAGAGGCTGCAATCCGTTCCGGCAAAGGTCCCGGTTATGAGCGTTGGGCAAAAGTGTTCAACTTAAAACAGCTTTCCCAGGCAGTTCTCTACTTAAAAGAACATGGCGATATGGGTTATGAGGATCTTCTGGAAAAAGCCAACGCCGCTACCACTAATTTCAATACCTTATCCGTTCAGATTAAAGATTTGGAGTCAAGAATGAACGCCAATGCCGAGCTGCAAAAGCAGATCGTAAACTATGCGAAAACGAGAGCTGTCTATGTAGAATATCGTAAAGCCGGGTACAGCAAAAAATATCGAACAGCACATGAGTCTGAAATTCTGCTGCATCAGGCGGCAAAGAATCATTTTGACGAGCTGGGAATCAAAAAGCTCCCTTCTGTTAAAGCTCTCCGTGAAGAATATGCTGATCTTCTGGAACAAAAGCGGAAAGCCTATTCTGCGTATAAACAGGTCAGAAATGATATGAAAGAACTCCATAATGTTCGGGCTAATGTGGAATATCTATTGGAAATTTCTTCCTCACCACAACCGCAGCGCAGTACAGAAAAATCCCGTCAATAAGGTTTGTCTGCTTTTCGTTTTCAGCGTTCCAACGGAACGCGCAGCCATTGCCACCGGCAATGATCTCAGGGGTTTGGGGATATGTCACCAACAAGCATTTAGCAGGAATTCCGGGAACGGGATTTCTGCCAAATACGCAATCTTACGTAAGATTGCATTGCTTGCGAACTTGTAAAATAGAAACAGATTCTTGACAAAACTCTCTATACATCATATAATATAACAGTGATATATAACAGTGTTATGGAGGTGAATAGAATCAAAGAAAGTCAGACTACTTTAGAACGTATCCACCGGGCAGCGAAAGCAGAATTTTTAGAAAAAGGATACAAAGACGCTTCCCTACGAAATATTGTGAAATCCGTGGGAATGACCACCGGTGCTTTTTACGGTTACTATAAAAGCAAAGAAGAACTCTTTGAAGCCATTGTTAGTGAGCATTACGAATATATTCTCAACCGTTTTATAAAAGCGCAGCAGGAGTTTGCCGAGCTTCCAGCTGTACAGCAGCCGGAAGTCATGAGTGATATTTCGGGGCTTTGCATGGATGATATTCTTCATTATGCGTATGAACATTTAGAGGAATGTAAACTGCTCCTCTGCTGCTCGGAAGGAACAAAATTTGCAGAGTTTATTGATGAAATGGTAGAAATTGAAACAAATGGAACCCATGCCTATCAAGATGTTTTAAGGAGACTTGGAAGGTCCTCTCCTCATATCGATCCTTCGCTGGAGCATATTCTAATCACCGGAATGTTTCATACTTTTTTTGAATTGATCATCCACGAAATGCCGCTCAAAGATGCCGAAAACTACGTCAGAGAAATGCGCGCCTTTTATACGGCGGGATGGATGAAAATTATGGGGCAGTAATGCCTTATAATTTTTGCTTGTAAGTTAGCCTTAACTAACCTAAATTCGGATATTGTAAGAACATAGACGTGTTCTCTTTATCATAAACACAAAGAAAAGGAGGAATTTTTTTGAAAAAACAATCCAATTTATCACGGCTGCTGGAAATTGCAGGCAGCCATAAGTACCTGACCTATGCTTCCTGGGTGCTTTCTGCCATCAGTGCCCTCATTGCTCTGGTGCCATTCTATTACATCTGGAAAATGATCAAGGAAGTACTGGAGGTGGCACCAGATTTTGGTCAGGCACAGAACCTGACCGGCAATGGCTGGATGGCAGTATTGTTTGCAGTCCTGGCGGTGCTTGTTTACATAGCCGGGCTTATGTGTTCCCATTTAGGGGCATTTCGTATTGCCACAAACCTGCGTATCCAGACCATGGAGCATATTGTTAAGCTTCCTCTTGGATTTGCCGAAAGATTTGGCAGCGGAAAACTGCGTAAAATCGTCAACGAATCCAGCGCAGCCACCGAAACCTATCTCGCCCATCAGCTTCCCGACAGAGCCAATGCCATTGCACTCCCCTGCGGTCTTTTGGTGCTGTTGTTCGTGTTTGACTGGAGACTGGGACTGTTGAGCCTTGTTCCGGTTGTGCTGGGCTTTCTGATTATGATGGCAATGACCGGAAAGCAGATGCAGGAAAAGATGAAAGAATACCAGAATGCGCTGGATGATATGTCCAATGAAGCGGTAGAGTATGTCCGCGGTATTCCGGTGGTAAAAACCTTTGGTCAGACGATCTTTTCCTTTAAGAAGTTTAAAGATTCCATTGACCGCTATAAAGTATGGGTGATCGCCTATACCAAGCAGCTTCGGACACCGATGATGTTCTATACAGCTGCAATCAACGGAGTTTTTGCCACACTGATCGCCGGAGGACTGTTGCTGACACAAGACGGTGTGACTTCCGGTTTCTTACTGGATCTCATTTTCTATATCATTATTACGCCGGTTATTTCTGTTACACTGACACGCATCATGTTCCAAAGTGAAAATGCCATGATCGTAGATGACGCTTTACAGAGAATTGACAGCGTTTTGCATTTGAAGCCTCTGGAGGAAACCAAACACCCAATGCACCCGCAAAATGCTTCCGTGGAACTGAAATCGGTTCATTTCAGCTATGATGGAGAAAAAGAAGTATTAAAAGATATTTCACTGACCATTCCTGAAGGACGAACCGTAGCTTTTGTCGGCCCGTCCGGCGGTGGCAAAACAACCCTTGCCAACCTGATTTCCCGATTCTTTGATCCCCAGAGCGGAATGGTAAAAATCGGTGGTGTCAATGTGAAAGACATTCCGAAAGAGAAACTCATGAATACGGTGTCTTTCGTATTTCAGAACAGCCGTCTGATCAAGGCGTCCATTCTGGAAAATGTGCGTATGGGGAAACCGGAAGCTACCCGTGAGGAAGTTCTGGCTGCCCTTCATCACGCACAATGCGATGATATTCTGGAAAAACTCCCACAGGGAGCGGATACGGTCATCGGTACAAAAGGTGTCTATCTTTCCGGCGGCGAGCAGCAGCGGATTGCCATTGCCCGTGTGATGCTGAAAAATGCACCGATCATCATTCTAGATGAAGCCACTGCCTTTGCTGACCCGGATAACGAAAGCCGTGTACAGGCTGCTTTCTCAAAACTTTCCGAGGGAAAGACAGTGATTATGATTGCCCACAGGCTTTCTACCGTAACAAATGTGGATCAGATTTTTGTCATTCAGGACGGACAGGTTGCCGAGTGCGGGAACAGTCGTGAATTGCTTGCAAAAGACGGCATTTTCAGCCGTATGTGGAAAAATTACCAGACTTCCGTGCAATGGAAGGTAACAAAGGAGGTGCAGTGATATGATCAAAAAACTGCAGAAAAAATATGCCCTGTCTGAACAGGGAGCAAAAGACCTGATCAAAGGCTGCCTGGCCTGTGTCCTTCAGAATCTGTCTTTTATGTTCCCGGTAGGACTTTTATATTACCTGGTCAGCGATCTGATGAACGGGGGTGTTCCCGGTGGGAAAATTCCATTTTATGTGGCAGGCTGCGTGGTGTGTATCGGCTTGATTCTGCTGACCACTTTCTTTCAATACAATGCGACCTATTTTGCCACTTACAAAGAAAGCGGTATCCGCCGCATTACCCTGGCAGAGCATCTGCGCAAAATACCTCTTTCTTTTTTCGGAAAAAAGGATTTAGCCGATCTTACCAGTACCATTATGGCGGACTGTACCTTCCTGGAACAGAGTTTTTCACATTTTATCCCTGAGCTTGCGGGTTCGATCATTTCTACGGTTCTGATTTCTATCGGTCTGCTCTTTACGGACTGGAGAATGGCGCTGGCTGCCTTATGGGTTCTGCCGGTTGCCTTTGCGATTGTGGGATTTTCCGCAAAGATTCAGGAAAATCTGAATCAGAAAGCGATGGATGTGAAGATGGCCTGCGCAGACGGGATACAGGAGTGTATTGAAACAGTTCGTGATCTGAAAGCGAACAATGCGGAGCAGGCATATTTAAAAGGGCTGGAAAAGAAGATCCGTGCTGTGGAGCATCGTTCCATCCTCAATGAATTTGGTCTTGCTGCTTTTGTGGTTTCCGCGTCACTGGTGCTGAAGCTTGGTATTGCAACGGTTGCGCTGGTGGGAGCTGTTCTGCTCATGCAAGGGAGCCTCTCCGTGCTTACATTCTTTATGTTCCTTCTGGTAGTATCCCGTTTGTATGACCCTCTGCAGGGCGCACTCCAGAATCTTGCGGCAGTCATCAGTACACGAACCAACATTGCCCGTATGAATGAGATTCTCGATCATCCGATCCAACAAGGCAGTGACAGGCTTTCCAATCAGGGGTATGATATTGTCTTTGACCATGTTGGGTTTGCCTACAATACCGGAGAAACCGTATTGAAAGATGTTTCCTTTACGGCAAAACAGGGAGAGGTTACGGCTTTGGTCGGCCCATCTGGCGGCGGAAAAACAACCGTATCCCGGCTGGCTGCAAGGTTCTGGGATATTAACAGAGGAAAGATTACCGTGGGAGGCATGGATGTATCCCGAATTGACCCGGAAACACTGCTTTCTCTGTATTCCATCGTATTCCAGGATGTTACACTGTTTGACAATACAATTCTGGAAAATATCCGAATCGGAAACAAAGACGCCACAGATGAACAGGTCATTGCTGCTGCGAAACTTGCCAATGTAGATGAATTTGCGGAAAAACTGCCGGATGGATGGCATACCAATATCGGGGAAAACGGCTGTGAACTGTCCGGAGGAGAGCGTCAGCGGATTTCCATTGCAAGGGCTTTTCTGAAAGATTCTCCGATCATCCTTCTGGATGAAGCCACTGCTTCTCTTGATGTGGAGAATGAAACACTGATCCAGACTGCCCTTTCCCGCCTGATCGCGGATAAGACGGTACTGGTGATTGCCCATCGGATGCGTACAGTGGCCGGCGCAGATAAGATCGTAGTCCTTTCTGATGGCACCGTGGCAGAAGAAGGATCACCAAAGGATCTGGCAGAAAAGAATGGCGTATATGCCCATATGGTAAAACTGCAGACAGAAAGCCAGAATTGGAAACTTGGGTAAAGAAGGAAAATGAGGACTGGTTATGCAAAAATTAGGCGTTTTGGAGGATACCTTGTTTATCCCTATGCTGGGCAGAATCTATGCCAGTGAGCATTGCCCGCAAATTTTATATGATAAAAAAGCATTGGAATTGAAGAACAAGCCGCCGTTAGACTTGATTGAACAGAATATGCAGAATCAGTATACCCTCTTGGCCTCTGCTTCCCGGTCTGTTAATATGGATCGGATTATTCGGGCTTTTCTGGAACGCAGACCGGACGGTGCGATTGTCCAGCTGGGCTGTGGTCTGGAGACAACCTATCACCGATGTGATAACGGAAAGACACACTGGTATGCCGTGGATCTGCCTCATGTGATCGAATACCGGCGGGGACTTCTTCCCGAACCAGAGAGGGAATTCTATATTTCCGGGGATGCCTTTGCAAAGGATTGGATCAAAAAAGTTCGCAATGATGTACTTGATGCTCCTATTCTCGTTACTGCAGGCGGATTATTTCATTATTTTGAGGAACATAAGGTCATTGCCCTTCTGCGTATGATTGGGCAATTTGGAAATATGGAAGTTGTTTTTGATACGGTGAACAAAAGAGGCATGACCATGATGAAGAAAAAATATATGAAACAGGTCGGCCATGCCGATGCACAGATGTTCTTTTATGTGGATTCAGCGGAAGAACTGGCAGCAAAGATCGGAGGTAATGTGAAGGTGATTGCGGAGGAACCATACTATCGTTACATCCCTAAAAATGGCTTAAAGCTATCCACAAAGGTCAGTATGGCGGTTTCTGATCGGTTCTGCATGGTGAAGATGATACAGTTGAAATTATAGATACTTTTGCGCGAAAAAGAAAAGAGGTGAAATCTTGTTATGACATATAATAATTGTTACCTCAATCAACTCTACAGTGATTTGCTTTTCAATGAATTAGAGCGAGGATGTATTACTCAAATAAAAATTAAGCACGGGGTGATTTTTTCTAATTGGTAATGAAACTACCAAAAAAACTATTATATATTTAGTTTATATCAACTGATAGGGAGGTGGAAATGAGCATGAGTGAACTCCACAAACCAGAATGGTATGGGGAATATGCTGTAATTAAAAATAAGTATAATGATTATGTTCAAGTGGAGTATAAATGCAATGGAACAGGAAGCCTATATGACTATGACCTTTTCCCTGGTATTGACTTGATTTTTATGGATTTTAATTGTTCAGATATTTTCCATGAGCCTATTCCTAATAAGAATATCATTGAAATCCGGCATTACCAAAAAGGACGTGTTGAGTTTGAGTTAAGAAATAACAAAGTGTTCCACATGAAAGAAGGAGAATTTTGCATTAATGCTCTTGCAAATATTCCTGCGGCGTATTCCTTCCCCTTTGGATATAGCGTAGGACTAAGCTGTGTGATTGATAAGGATTCTGTCGATGCGGAAACGCAACAGATTTTTTCGTACTACAACATTGATGTTCTAAATCTGGGACGAGAACTGGAATTAGAAAAAAAGTGGTTTTTATGTCGAACGCCTCAGCGTCTGTTACATATCTTCGATGAATTGTACGCGGCAAAAGGTATTGAAGGGAGAAATTACTTCCGTATCAAATTATTGGAACTATTTTACCATATCAAGCAGCTGCGGATTGAAGATCAGTATGAGGCAACGTATTATGCCAAAGAACAAATTGAAATCATCAAACGCATCCGCCAACAGCTCATAGAAAACCTCGACAAAAAAATATCCATAGAAGAACTTTTGCGAAAGGAGCCAATGAGCAAGGTCACATTTCAAGCTATTTTCAAACAGATTTATGGCGATACGCCCTATGCACATATCAAAAAGTATAAAATGAATCTTGCGGCTGTTTATTTGCAGGAAACAGATCAATCAATCACGCAAATAGCCGGTGAACTTGGATATTCAAATATTAGTAAATTTGCGCGAGCCTTTCAAGAAGTGTTTGGAATGCTTCCAAAGGATTACCGTAAAGCAAAAAAGTGATTTAACTTTTGGGCTGTTTTCTTGATTTACTTTTCCCTTTGGAGTAGTTAGAGACTGCAAACCGGTGTAGAATGACAGTGTAGTTAGTTATTGCTAACTACACTGTCATTTTATTTTAAGGAGGTTTCAAAGATGGAACAAACGGTGAAGAAAAAGTTTGGCATTCGCGATATTATGACGATTGCCGCAATGATGGTCATCAATTTTGCTATTGCAATGATAATTGGTATGGTTACATTGCCTTTTCCGGTAGTATATTTGTACGGCTCTGCCGGAATTGATGCATTTATCGGCGCAATCTTTTATCTGGTTGCAGCAAACCGCGTCAACAAACACGGACTGTTGTTTGCATGGGCTGCGGTTTATGGGGTGATTCAAGGAGTTATGGGTTATATGTTCTTGATTCCCTATTTCTTGATTGTAGCTCTCGTTGCCGAACTGTGCATGGTTGGCAAGAATACATACCAAAGTGCGGTTCGTAACCGAATTGGCTGGATGGTTAACTCAATCGGTAATTTTGTAGGTTGTGCCGTACCGTTGTGGTGGTCCTGGGACAGTTATCAGGAAATGGCTGCAAACAGTGGTTTTGATGCCAACACCTTAAATATGCAGCTCTCTATGGTAACGTCTCCTGCGCTGATGCTTTTGGGCGTTGTTATTACTGCGGTTCTTGCAATCCTCGGCACGTTGTTTGGCCAGCGTCTGCTCAGAAAGCATTTCCAAAAGGCAGGCATTGTAGGATGATGGCCGTATCAAAAAGCAGACGGATTGATCGAATTGACGGGCGCACAGTTCTTTTCCTGACGCTGTGCGCTTGTCTTGTTACTTTCCTTACAACAAGTTTTTTAGGACATGGAATTTTTACCCTTTGGATTTGTTTGATCCTGTGCTGGTTTGGTTTGTTTCGTCAGGCGATTGGGTGCTTTTCAATTTATATGGTTGCACTTGTATGGCTACTGATTGAAATGAAATATAAAATCAGTGTCCCATCTCCACTGTTGCTCAGCATGGTTTACAAACTTTTGCTTCCGGCTATGCCTGCCTATCTTCTGGCTAAAATCCCCTCTGGGAAATTAACGGCCAGCTTGAGAAGAATGCCGATTTCTACCCATATCATGCTTGTATTGATCGTCATGCTCCGCTTTGCGCCGACTGTGCTGCATGAATTTGGAGAAGTCAGGGAAGCCATGAAAATTCGTGGCTTCTTAAAATCGGTCGGTAATGTTTTGAGGCATCCAATGGACACGTTGGAATACGCCATTGTTCCGATGGTGTTCCGCTCCTTAAAGATCGCGGACGAGTTAGCAGCTTCTGCCATAGTCAGGGGAATTGAAAGCCCCTACAAGAAAGAAAGCTACTATGTCAGCCGGATCGCTGTGCTGGATTGCGTTTTGATTATTGTCAGCGTGGGAGCTGCCGTGTGCTGCTGTCTTTTATAGGAGGAATGGAATGGGAAAAGAAATTATGATCCGTGACCTGACCTTTTCCTATGGCGGGAACGGAAATCAACTGGAACATATATCATTAGACATTGCCGCTGGGGAGGTCATTGTTATGACCGGCCCATCGGGAAGTGGGAAAAGCTCTTTGACAAGAGTAATTAACGGCCTGATCCCCTACTTTTACGAGGGAGAATTAAGCGGTGAGGTTTTTGTGGATGGAAAACTGCTGAAAGAGATTCCTTCCTGGGAACGCGGCAAAATCGCAGGAAATGTATTTCAAGACCCGAGGAGCCAGTTTTTTGCCAATGAGGTCGCAGGCGAGATTGCTTTTGGCTGTGAGAACTACGGTTATTCCCATGAAGAAATTCAGAACCATGTTCACCGGGCAGCGGCGAACATCAAGATTCAGGATATTTTGGATCACAGCCTGCACAGCCTGTCCTATGGAATGCGTCAGAAGGTTGCGATTGCATCCGCAGAGGCGATTGATCCTGAAATCTATGTCATGGATGAACCGTCTGCCAATCTGGATATTGCATCTACCTACCGCTTTGCAGATATTATTCACGATTTGAAGAAGAAGGGAAAAACCATCATTATAGCGGAACACCGGCTTTATTATCTGATGGATCTGGCAGACCGTTTCCTGTGTGTCCAGAAAGGGAAAATTGTGCGGGAATTTACTGCACAGCAGATGAAAGCTCTGACTAATAAGGAAATCCAGGCGCTGGGGCTTCGAACTCCTAACCTGCATCAGATTGAGCAAACGGAAATCCCGTCTGCGGCAACCAGTGAGGTTGTTCTGGAAGTGAAAAAACTGAACCACTCTTTTGGTGAAACGATTGTATCTAAGGATATTGACTTTCAATGCCATAAGGGAGAAGCGATAGCCCTGATCGGCCCAAACGGGACGGGCAAAAGCACCATAGGGCGAATCTTGGCAGGGCTTTTGAAAGAGAAATCCGGCGAAGTCGTTTTATTCGGAAAGCATTGTAGACCGAAAGGCCGCTTGGGAAAGGTCTGGTATATTCCCCAGGATTTAGACAGTCAGCTATTCGGTGAGGATTTGCTTGACGAACTGACTACCGGCGCAGAAGTCAACCCGGAGCGGAAACAAGCGGCGGAAGAAATCCTGGAGGCCCTGGAACTGACGCCATTCATCAAACAGCATCCCTCTACGCTGTCAGGAGGGCAAAAGCAGCGGCTGGCTCTTGGCGTGGCTCTAATGCACGAAGCGCCGATTATCGTACTGGATGAACCGACAAGTGGGCTGGACGGTACGAATATGCGGAATGTCAGCCGGATGATCCGCAAGCTGGCGAAAATGGGGCGCACCATTATCGTCATTACCCATGACGCGGAGTGTGCGCTTGCCTGCTGTGAGCGGGCAATACGCCTGGAGAACGGCTGCATTACCGATGATTTTCAAATCAGAGGCGCAGAGCTTCTCTTAGACAAAATTGGATATGACAAAAAGGAGGGTTAGAAATGGCACAGCAAAACAAGAAGCAGCCGATAGCGAAAACCGGACTGGCACGCTGCCTGGAATTGGCTTCCGGCCATAAAGGGTTGGTGTTCCTGGCAGGATTTTTGGCGGCGCTGGCTGCGATCTGTTCTTTTGTTCCGTACTTATCAATCTACTACATCATTCGGGAAATCCTGTTTGTTTACCCGGATATGTCGCTCTTGAATGTTTCCGCAATCTCGACCTGGGGATGGCTGGCCCTGGCTGGAATTTTGGGGAACATCGTATTTTACTTTTTTGCCCTGTTGTGTTCCCACGTTGCGGCGTTTGGAACGCTTTATGAATTGAAGGTGGCCTTTGCCGACCACATCATGCAGATTCCCCTTGGGTATCATCTGACCCTGGGCAGCGGCAAAATGAGAAAGATCATGGATGAAAACATTGAAAGTGTTGAGAAATTCATCGCTCACCAGCTCCCGGACTTTGTGGCCTCTTTGGTCGCGCCGCTTGTTCTGGTTATCATTCTTCTTGGAATTGACTGGCGGTATGGCGTGGTTTGTCTGGTCGGTATTGTTCTGGCCTTTATCGTGCAGTTTGCGGGCTTCAACGGAGAAGCAAAGGAAAAAATGCACCGTTTTCAGACCGCCCAGGAGAACATGAACAGCGCTTCTGTGGAATATGTACGTGGTATGTCGGAGATCAAAGCATTTAATCAGACCGCCGATTCCTTTAAGCGGTTGGGCAAATCCATTACAGACTATACCTCTTTTGTGTTGGAGTACGCATTGGGCTGGCAGAACTGTATGCCTGCTTTTACCACGATCATCAACAATATTTATCTGCTTTTGATTCCGGTGGGCATTCTGATCGGGATGCACACTACGGATTTCAGGGAGTATTCGCTGACATTTATTTTCTACCTGATTATTGTCCATGCGATTTCCGGTGTCCTGAATAAAATCATGTATATCTCTGAGTCCTTTACGCAGATTGACGGCAGCGTGGAGCGTATGGATGAAATCCTGCGTATCCCGGCCCTGCCCGAAAAGAGTACGGCGCAAGCAATCGAAAACTATGGGATTGCTTTCCGGGATGTCAGCTTTTCCTACGAAGCCGATTCCCAGGTCAAGGCCCTGTCTCATGTTTCTTTCTTTGCGGATCAGGGCAAGGTGACAGCCATTGTCGGCCCCTCCGGTGGCGGTAAAAGTACCATCGCCAGCCTAATCTCCCGGTTTTATGATGTGACGGACGGAAGTATTCAGATCGGCGGCGTTGACATTCGGGATATTCTTCTGGATGCGCTGATGGATAAGGTCAGCTTCGTATTTCAGGATACGTTCCTGTTCAAACAGAGCATCCTGGATAACATCCGTATGGGAAATCCAGATGCCACGGAAGAACAGGTGATTGCGGCGGCAAAGGCTGCAAGATGCCATGATTTTATTGAGCAGCTTCCAAACGGTTATCAGACTGTGATCGGCAGTACCGGCGTCCATCTCTCCGGTGGTGAGCGTCAGCGGATTGCCATTGCAAGGGCTATCGTAAAAGACGCGCCCATCATCGTTCTGGACGAGGCTACTGCGTTCAGTGACCCGGAGAACGAGTACCTGATTCAAAAAGCCTTTGAAAAGCTGATCCAAAATAAAACAGTTGTAATGATCGCCCATCGCCTGTCCACGATTCGTAATGCTGACCAGATACTTGTCATGGAAAAGGGCTGCCTGATTGAATCCGGCACCCATGACGAGCTGCTGAAGAAGGACGGAAAATACGCGCAGATGTGGAGCAGCTATACGGAGTCGATCAACTGGAAAATTGGCACAGGAAAGGCGGTGTGATCTATGAGTAAGCTGAAAGAAAAGTTAATGCTGTCGGAGAAAGGCTATTCCGACCTGAAAAAAGCAATTACGGCCTGCACAATAACCAATATCGCGTTATTGCTCCCATCAATGGTAGCCTGCCTGATCTTTTGGGAGCTGTTAAAGCCGTTTACGGGAGAAGCAATTTCGTGGGCCGCGTTGTGGAAGCTGCTGGGCCTGGGGCTGGTGGCGGCTATTCTGGTATTCCTGGCCGCGAAAAACGATTATAGGAAAACCTATATTGCTTCCTATAAGGAGGCCAGCACGACCAGACTTCGGATCGCGGAGCATCTTCGCAAGCTCCCCATGAGCTTCTTTAACACAAAAGATTTGTCCGATATTACCACCAACATGATGGCGGATTGCAGCAGCATGGAATCCATGCTCAGCAGTACCATCCCGCCGCTGATTGCAAATATCATCTCTGTTACCCTGACCTGCGTTTGTCTGGCATTTTTTGACTGGAGAATGGCCCTTGCGATTTTCTGCACAATGCCGGTTACATTCCTTATCATCTGGTGCGGGCGCAAGCTACAACTTCGTCTGTTTGACAAACAGGTGGATGTGAAACTGGAGGCGTCTAGCCAGATTCAGGAATACCTGGAAGGTATCAAAATCATCAAATCCTGTGATCTTGGCGGTTCCCGCTTCGATGCGTTGGATAAAGCACTCCAGGCTATGAGAAAAATCGCCATCAAGGTAGAACTGGCCTCCGGTATTCTGGTTCAGGGAGCCAGCCTGATCCTGCAAGCAGGGCTTGGCATTACTATTTTCATTGGAACGGTGCTGATAACAAACGGTAAAATTGAACTGCTTTCTTTACTGGTTCTACTGATGTTCTCTACGCAAATTTACGGTCCGATCCTTGCCATTCTCTCGCAGTTGACCTCTCTGTTTCACTTGGGGACTGTTACCAACCGTATGCGTACCCTGCTGACCACGCCCGCCATGGAGGGCGAGGACAAGGATGTATCCAAATATGACATTGAACTGAAAAATGTCACTTTCGGATATAACCAGGACGATGTTATCAAGGATGTGTCTTTCTCTATTCCCGCTGGCAGCGTAACGGCTCTGGTAGGGCCTTCCGGCAGCGGCAAAAGCACGATTTCCAAACTGATCGCCCGTTTTTGGGATGTAAGAAAAGGCCAGATCACCATTGGCGGCATAGATGTCAGCACCATTGAACCGGAACACCTGATGCGCTGTATGTCCTTTGTATTCCAGGATGTGACCCTGTTCAATGATACTGTTTTTAACAATATCCGTGTAGGCAACATGAACGCTACCGAGGAGCAGGTCATGGCGGCGGCAAAGGCGGCATACTGTGACGAATTTATCCAGCGATTGCCAGACGGTTATCAGACTGTCCTTGGAGAGAACGGCAGCACTCTTTCCGGTGGTGAGCGTCAGCGGATTTCCATTGCCCGCGCGCTTTTGAAGGACGCACCTATTATTCTGCTTGATGAGGCAACAGCGTCCCTTGACCCAGAGAACGAGGTTTTGATTCAGCGTGCTATTGCAAAACTGGTGGAGGGCAAGACGGTTATTATGATTGCACACCGGCTTCGTACCGTTGCGGATGCCGACCAAATTCTCGTTCTTGATAACGGTAGACTGTTGGAACACGGTACACATGATGAATTGATGAAAAAGAACGGATTGTACCATAAACTGTTCCATATCCAACAGGAGAGTCTTGGTTGGGCTGTGTAAATTGTTTTAGAAAGGAGATGTTCCATGAAACTTCATGCGTCTGGGGAGGACTATCTGGAAACCATCCTTGTTCTCCAAAAGAAATTAGGTATGGTGCGCTCCGTAGATGTAGCCCGGCACATGAAGGTGTCAAAGCCCAGCGTGTGCCATGCGGTGGCTAACTTGCGAGACGGTGGCTTTCTCACGATGGATGAAGATTACTTTCTCTACTTAACCGATGTAGGCCGCAAGGTTGCTGAAAAAATTTATGAACGTCATTGCTTCTTTACGGAACAGCTTATTGCAGCTGGTGTTGATCCTGAAATTGCAGAAGTCGATGCCTGCCGGATGGAACATGTTATCAGTAGCGAAAGTTTTGCTCGACTAAAAGAAACAGCAATACAAGAAGGAAATTTTAGAAACAAAGGCGGTGATGACATGGGAAGTTAGTTGTGTTTGATATATCGGAATCTGGTAAAGAAATTGGAGAAAAATTGTTTATCCTTTTAAGTACAAAGCAACAGCAGGAATTGAAACAATTTATTATGGATATTGAGTGTGGAAAAATAAGACTAGCAGATATTTTATCTTGTCCTTTTGGTTCCCATGTTATTTGCTGCATGAATAAAAATGCTGGCAAAGCAAAGTTTGAAATCGAAAAAGATGATCTGTTTTTCTCTTTGGAACAGCGTCTTGTTATGATCCAAAATAAAGTGATTGCTCTTACTGCTAAGGAATTTGACATTCTGGCTCTACTGATCCGTCATCCCAAACGGGTATTTACCTATGAAATGATAACGGAACTGGTATGGGAAGAAGAATATGCTTCCTTTTCCCGAAAGGCAGTGAATAACCATGTAAGCAATCTCAGGCAAAAGCTCAAGGTTTCGCCGGATGTACCAGACTATATTAAAAGTGTATATGGAGTTGGGTATAAATTTGATTTAGATTAACCGAATATACATTATATACAAAAACAAATGAATAAAATTGTATTTATGATAGATTTTGCCGGAACAAGGACAGTTCTGGAAGATTTCAAGAAAAGAACGAGCATAAAAGTTTGTATAATTCCTTCAAATAGATAGAAGGAGGCGGATAATTGGCAAGCCTGTCTATCCCTCCTTGATTTGGAGGGAGGGCATGGTTATGCTACCGAGGTCAACATGCCGGCCTCGATGCTGCCGGCCAAATCTATCATTATGCCCCGTAGTCTGGTTTTGGATTGCGGGGTTTTTCCATTCGACAAAATATTATATTTTCCAACATTTCCCTTTCAATCAATTATTAGGGTTGTATGAGTGCGCGCCTGTCATCGGACAGACGCGCACTTTTGCGTTTATAGAAAAATTTTTTGTCTTTCTGTTCTCTGTGGGGTGTCGCTCCCCGCCCTCTGATTTCGGTTTTAGCTTTTCACACGCAAACAAATCGAAATTGGAGGAAATTTATATGAAACAAATCAATTTAAAGGAATATTACCCATTTTACACAACAGACACAATCGTAGAAGTGCCGGATGAAGTCGCTGATATTTTAAGAGCTTATAAATTACGCGATGAAGCATATCGGATTTATACATATCGACACAAAGCATATTTTTCTTTGGATTTTGGAGATGGAATTGAATATGAAGCCCTTGTAGATCAAAAATCACCAGCAGATATTTATGAACAGCATAGGGTGACTGAAATGATCTATAAGGGACTTGCTACTCTATCAGAAAAACAACGTCAGAGGATCTATGCACGTTATTTTCTCGGCAAGAGCCAAACGGAAATTGCCAGAGTGGAAAACTGCAGTAAAATCTCAGTTCATCAGAGCATTAACAGAGGTTTAAAACAGCTTCAAGAATATTTTTTAAAAAATAATTTATAAGCCCACTAACTTTTCCCTTAAAAATGTACTGTATTATGAAGGGACCTTTTGGCAGGACAAGCCATTGTGGTTGGATCGGACAGAACCGTTCCGATATATTTCCAATATGGAGCGCTTTGATTGCCTTCTCTCCCTCATGGTTCTTTGACAAGTGAATATACGTTGCTATGGGTACATCATTCTGCGTACCGAGCGGCATATAGGGCGGCGCCATGACAGACAGCCAAAGGAGGTGATGAACCCGGTTGTCCGAGCGATCCACGCAACCTATTAACCCGGCTGTGGCAGGTTCGGGCGCGACGACGGCGCAGATGACAATGGTACTTCTTCACGGCCTCCTAAAGACTTGGGGGGAGTTCCTGCGGCGTGCGCTTGCTCTGGCAAAGCGGCGACGACTGCGGGGCTATGATGCGGTCAAGCTGTCCGCAGCCCATAGCAACCCCTGTTCTGTGTCAACAGAACCTGCCGGGGATGCGTGGCAAATACGGCATATAAAATCGAAATCAGATACTATGAAGCCGGGCTTAGATTACAAGTCCAGGTCCGGCTTTATCCATGTGATTTTGATAGAGAATCAATTTACGGAAAGGAGCTGGAAAAATGGAACAAAAGACTTCTTATGCTGATAAACTGGTGGATATTCGCAGTGTATCCGTCAACAAGGAACTTCCGCGTGAAGAACGAATTGCCGAGTTCGTCAGACAGATCAAGAACCCCTGTCATTTCAGGTGTGGAAAGTTTATTGTGCGTGCTACTTATTGTACGGACGGAGCTGCATTAGAAGAATGTCTGCATGGTATCTTACGATAAAAATTTACATTTTAGGGGCTGTTTTTTCCCGCATGGAGCGTTATAATAAGAATCGGAAAAGGAATTGAATAACAATAAGGCATATTGCACTCCTTGAATTGCGGGGATTTTTCCGTAATGAAAGGAGTGTTTCTGTATGCAGATTTATAAAGCTGCGAAGTATATCCGATTATCTTATACGGATGATAAGTCAAACGAAAGTGACAGTGTTGGAAACCAAAGAAAGCTGATTGAGGAATTTGCCAGCCACCACCCGGAGATCGAACTTGTTTCGGAACGAGTGGACGACGGTTATAGCGGTGTGATTTTTGATCGCCCGGCTTTCAAAGAAATGATGGATGACATTATGGAGGGAAAGATCAACTGTGTGATTGTAAAGGATCTTTCCAGACTTGGACGTGAGTATATTGAAACCGGCCGTTATATGAGACGTGTTTTTCCGGCTTATGGTGTACGTTTTATTGCTATCAACGATAATATCGACACAATCAATGAGTCCGCCGGGGATGACCTTACGGTCTCCGTAAAAAACATTATGAACGAGGCTTACGCACGCGATATTTCTTTGAAAACCCGCAGTTCTCTTGAAACAAAACGTAAAAATGGAGATTTTGTCGGTGCTTTTACCGTGTACGGCTATCGTAAATCCGAAGAAAATCATAATCTCCTTGTGGTAGATGAATATGCCGCTCAGGTGGTACGAAGTATTTTCAGGATGCGCCTGGAAGGTTTCAGTCCTTATGCGATTGCAAATGAGCTGAACCGTTTAGGAACACTTTCTCCTCTTGCCTATAAGAAAATGAATGGTCTGCCTTGTGCAAGAAACGGATATACCGATCGAAAAGATTGTCGGTGGTCCTCTACTACGATTGTCCGTATTTTGCAGGACGAAACTTATACCGGCACTCTGGTTCAGGGAAAACAAGGCTCACAGCACTTTAAACTGAAAGAAATTGAAAACCGTCCTCAGTCCGAATGGATTCGTGTGGAACACGCTCACGAAGCGATTATTGAGCCCCACGATTTTGACCTGGTGCAGAAGATCCGGCAACTGGATACCCGTACTTCTCCCGGTAAAAATAAAGTCTATTTATTTTCCGGCATATTGATCTGTGGCTGCTGTGGCGCCCGTATGATACGAAAGACAAACCGCTATAAAGACAAAGAGTACCACTACTACTATTGCCCTACCGGGAAGAAGAGTGGCTGTACAAACCCTGTTATGGTAAAGGAAAGCGACCTGATGGAATGTGTCAGGGATAGTGTAAAAGGATTTGTTAATAATGTTGTTTCTTTGGAAGAAATTTTATCCGGTATCAATCAGAGCCGTATCAATAAAGAACTGATCCGGGAATACAGCAGACAGATCGCGCAGAACAATCAGCAGTTGGAGCAGATACGGACATTCAAAACCAGTCTTTATGAAAATATGGTAAGCGGATTGATCGAGAAGCATGAGTTTTTAAATTTGAAGAACACCTACAATGTTCGTATCACTCAGCTTGAACAGGCAATAGCCGCTTTAGAAGAAAAACGGACAGATGTTATGGAAAACCGCAGTGAACGTAACCGCTGGATTGAGAACTTCAAGAGATTTTCTGAAATCGAAGAACTAGACCGAAAGGTAATGATCCAGCTTGTTCACAGTATCAAGGTAGTTGGGAAAAATGAATTTCAAATTGAATTTAACTATCAGAATGAATATGAGAAAGCAATTTCTCTGATTGCTCCGGCACAGGAAAGGATGGTGGTCTAAGATGGCAAGAAAGAGCAGAAAACATATCGCAGAACCTATTTTTACATCGGTTTCTCCGTTTATCAATACCGCTTTATATATCCGCTTATCTGTGGAAGATAACAAAAAGCGTGGTAATTCTATCGAAACACAGAAAATGGTTCTGAAGGACTACCTTTCCAACAAACCGGAATTTCGCATTTATGATACTTACATAGATAATGGTACAACCGGAACCAATTTTAACCGTGAGGGATTTCAGCGTATGCTCTCTGACATTGAAGCCGGAAAAATCGACTGTGTAATCGTAAAGGATCTGTCTCGTCTTGGGCGTAACTCCATTGACAGCGGATACTACATAGAACAGTATTTTCCTTCTCATAATGTCAGGTTTATCGCTGTAACAGATCAGTTTGATTCCGAAAATCCTGATAACCTGCACGGTGGAATTATCCTTCCTCTGAAAAATATGATAAACGAAGCCTATTCACTCGATATTGGTCGTAAGATTAAAGCACAGGCAAGACAGGATATGAAAGAGGGAAAATTTGTTGGCGCTCGTGCACCTTTTGGATATAAAAAGGATCCTGATGACTGCCATAAGCTGATTGTGGATCCGGTGGCAGCTCCGGTTGTCCAGCAGATCTTTCAATGGGCATATGAAAAAGTTGGTCTGAACCGCATTGTACTGATGCTGAATGAAGGCGGCTATCCTGCACCAAGCAATTATAAGTATTCTACCGGGGAAATCACGCATGAAAATTTAATAGGAGAAGGTTTCTGGCAGACACGTACCGTAATGAAGATCCTTAAAGAAGAAAAATATACCGGCGATATGGTTCAGGGCCATACAAAAACTGTTGCACATAAACAAAGACCTGCAGGAAAAGAAAACCTTATTTCTGTCGCCGCTACCCACGAAGCCATAGTTTCCAGGGAAGTTTTTGATGAGGTCCAGAAGTACCGAATAGAAGTTGCCGAAAAATACAAACAACAAGAAAAGATTCCATATTCTCCAAATATTTTTAAAGGATTGATCTTCTGTTCTCATTGTGGCAGAAGTCTGCACCGCCAAAGAGCACGCCGAAAAAAGGGAGATGTTTACCGTTTTCAATGCCTTACTCCCAGCAGGGTTCATAAGGAAAAATGTGTCGGTGTTTCCATAAAAGAAAATGAATTGATAGATACTGTGATCGACATTCTGAAAAAGGAACTCTCCGCTGCTTTAGGAGATTATGCCCTTTTAGTTGAGGATGGAACCCAATGGCGTAAAAGGGAAAAAGAATTGCAGGATCGCCGCAATACCGCCAGCCGTATGATCCAGCAGAACCAGGATCGTATTCAGGTATTGTACGAAGATATGGTAAGCGGCCTGGTAGATAAAGACGATTTCTTTCTTTGGAAAAAGAACTATGAAGATAAAATGAGCTCTGCCAAAGCAGAACTTGCAGAATGTGAAAAAGTAGCCATAGAGATAAAAAAACAATTTGAACAGTATAAGACGCTTGAAAAAGACGAAAAAGAACTGAAAGCTGGATGTACATTAACTGCAGAGCTTGTATCACGTTTAATTGAGCGTATTGAAGTGGATCACGATAAACATGTCTCTATCAGATTCCGCTTCCGTACAGAGTTTCAGGAATACAGCAAGGCGGTGGCACAATGAAAAAATATGTGATTGCTCTATATATCCGTCTGTCTTTGGAAGATTTCAAAACAGACAGTTTAAGTATTTCCAGCCAGCGCATGATCCTTCAAGAACACGCTGCCGGCTTAGAAGAATACGGAAATGCAGAACTGATGGAGTTTGTAGATAACGGGTATAGTGGGGCAAATTTTGAACGCCCTGCTGTTCAGGAACTTCTTGATCTGGTACGTGCAAACCGAATTGACTGTATCATGGTAAAGGATTTTTCAAGATTTGGGCGCAACAGTCTAGAGACAGGTTACTTTATAGAACGGGTATTCCCGATCTTTCATACCCGTTTTATTTCTGTGAGTGATGATTTTGATACGAAAAAGCTCAAAGGCGATACCGGTGGTATGGAGGTTGCCTTCAAATACCTTATCAGTGAATATTACAGCCGGGATATGTCTGTTAAGACCAAAACCGCAAAGTATATGAAGATGCGCCGCGGTGAATATCAAAGTAAGATCTGCCCGTATGGATATTGTAAAGGTGACAATAACCGAATGGTCCCTGATCCAGAGACCTCCTGCGTTATTCAGATGATTTTTGAATATGCTGCGTCCGGTATGAACAGTGCGCAGATTGCCAGAGAACTTCATAGTCAGGCAATTCCTACACCGGGCGAATACAAGGCTCTCAAAGGCCAAAAGTATCACGATGTATCAAGGACAAATGGTGTATGGTCTAATTCAACCATTTTGAGACTGTTAGCAGACGAACGTTATATCGGCACTTATGTGATAGGAAAAAAGACTGTAACAGAAATCGGCGGAAACCGTATGCGGACAAAAGATGAAAGCGAATGGATCAAGATTCCAAATCATCACACCCCATTGGTTAGCAAAGAACTTTTCGAGAAAGCTAATGCTTCCATTAAGCGGTTTAAAATTCCAAAACGAAAACAGCATAGTTATCCCCTTCGAGGAAAGGTATTTTGCGGCTCCTGCAAACATGCTATGCACCGTTCCAATGAGACTATTTATCGCTGCAGGTTTTCCTATATGGATTCTTCACAGCCTTGCTATGGTATGACGATCCGGGAAAGCGAATTGGAATCCATAGTATATGAATTTCTTTGTAAACAGTTTGAAGTATCTTTGGGGATTGATGGGCCGAATGAATTAAAACCTGTTGATAAGGTTGCAGTGAGACGAGCTGAATTTGATAATCAGATCTTTGAGCTGCAGGAAGAAAAGCGTAAACTGTATGAGGCGCTTGTAATAAAGCAAATTGATGTTAACCTCTATAAAGAACAGAAAGCACTTATTGAACAGCGATTGCTTGAAGTACAGAATACAAAGGCTGTTGTAATGACACGACTGGAGGCTGAACAACAGGAAAAAGAACGTCAGCACCAGCAAAAAGATGTATTACAGTCTTTGGTTGAAAACAAAGGACTGACTTCTGAACTTGTTGATATGCTGATTGAAAAAATCTTTATTTACCCTAACAAGAGGGTTGAGATCGTGCTAAAAATAAAAAATGACCTGGCATAACAGCTCAGGGTATATTGATAAAGCCAGTTAGGAATTGCGGTTCTTAACTGGCTTTTAGAAGTTGAAAAAAATCTTCATATTTTTTTGTCGTGGACTTGACATAAGGGTGCCTCAAATCGTGAATACGAATCCGCTTAACCCCGGCAGCTTTGCACCCTCTATCCATCTCATGACATAAATAATGCTTTGTCACAGGGAACAGCCGATCCGTGGGTTTCAGGCTGTAAAACAATTTCATGCAGTCCTCCATCTCCTCCGAAAGAAACCGTGGCATTTTAATTACCCGGTTACTTTTCTTTGTTTTTGGACTGGTTATCACATCCCTTCCCTTCAACCGCTGATAGGATTTATTAATTGTTACGGTCTGGTTTGCAAAGTCAAAATCCGCTGGTGTCAGGGCAAGCAGTTCACCCTCACGAATCCCACTCCAGTAAAGCAGTTCAAACGCATAATAGGAAATATCCTTATCCATCATGGCTTCGGCAAATTTCAAATATTCTTCCTTTGTCCAGAACAACATTTCTTTACTTTCCTCCATGCCCATCGTTCCCGCTTTCTTCGCCGGATTGATATTCAAATCATAATAGCGGATGGCATGATTAAAAATGGAACTCAACTGTCCGTGAATGGTTTTCAGATAAGTGGGTGAAATCGGCTTCCCAGTCTTCCCCTTTTGACTCCTCATCTCATTCTGCCAGTCAATCACATCCTTTGCCGTAATTTCCGATAACTTTCTCTGTCCGAGATACGGAAGAATCTTGCTCTCGATAATACTTTCCTTCGTCAGCCATGTGTTCTCCTTCAACCGGGGACGCACATCTGCTTCATACATCTTACAGAAACTTTCCAGCGTCATATCAATATCCGCTTTTTTCTGTAATTGGAATTGCCGCTCCCAGTCCTGTGCTTCCCTTTTGGTGACAAAACCTCGCTGGCACTTCTGTTTCCGCTCCCCTCTCCAGTCCTTATACCGAACCATAGCATACCAAGTTCCATTTTTCTCATTCTTATAAACTGGCATTTCTAATCCCTCCCTTCATATTGCTGTGTTCCGTAAAAGTGTTCATAAAAGAATTTACGGTCAATGCGTCCGGCTATGGTGACACATCCTGTTTTGGCAAGTTCTTTATTTAATTTGCGTATCAATTTGTATGCATACGACTCCGAAACACCTAACTCCGCCATGACTTCCTCTACCCGCATAAACATTCTCTCCATAGATGCCCTCTCTTTCTTTTTTGTTTACTATACATATTTGTATAGTTATATATTACTATACATTTCTGTATTGTTCAAGTGGTTGTGATAAAATTTCTATACTTTTTTGTATGGGTTTGTCTTGATTGTTTCTATACATTTATGCTATACTAAATCCATCAATCAAACATTGCGCAGAAAGTTGTCAGCTATGCGGCTCGCTGTGCGCTTAAATCAACAGATAGGAGAGTTGCTATGGCTATTGGAGAAAGAATCCACCACTTCCGGCTTCTACACGGCTTCACGCAGAAGTATCTGGGAAAAATGCTCGGCTTTAACGATGTACAGGCGGATGTCCGTATCGCACAATATGAAAAAGGTTCCCGCAGTCCAAAAGAAAATTATCTGAACGCACTGGCTGAAATCTTCGAGGTATCGCCTAAGGCACTGGCGGTTCCTGATATTGACAGCTATGTGGGACTCATGCACACACTCTTTACTTTAGAAGACGTCTATGGTCTGCACATCGACAATATTGACGGAGAGCCTTGCCTCCGGCTGGATAAAAGCAAGGGAACTACCTATCTTTCCATGTTCGATATGTTTCAGTCATGGCAAGAGCAGTCCGCTAAACTGAACGCCGGGGAGATTACCAAAGAGGAATATGACCAATGGCGTTATACCTACCCTCAGATGGACGCTGCAAAATCTAAGGAAAACCTCGGTGCCTTACGTGCCAAACGGAAAGCCAAGACACAAAATGACAGCGAATAAACCTACCAACGCAAAAAAGGTCTTACCAAATTGATTTCACTCAATTCGGTAAGACCTTTTTTGTTGGTTTAAAATATCTTCTCTTGCTAACCACTGACGCATTTTTTGAGTAAATGCATTTTTTCCAGTGTTATCAATTTGTTATCAAATAGAGTCACAAAACGCTTCAAACGCCCTGTTTATGCGGGTTCTACGAACATTTTTCTTATTCGAACTCTATCGTCGCCGGCGGCTTCGGGCTCATATCATAGCACACCCTGTTCACATTCCCCACTTCCGCCAGTATCCTGTCCGTTATCTTCTCGAGCACGTCCCAGTCCACCTTCTCCACTGTAGCCGTCATAGCGTCTATCGTATTGATGGCGCGGATGATTACCATATAGTCGAAGCTCCGCTCATGGTTCTTCATGCCGACAGACTTGAAGTCAGGCACTACGGTAAAATACTGCCATACCTTTTCATCCAGGCCGGCTGCGGCAAATTCCTCACGGAGAATAGCGTCAGATTCCCGCACTGCCTCCAGCCTGTCCCTCGTAATCGCGCCGAGACATCGAACGCCAAGACCGGGGCCGGGGAACGGCTGACGGTATACCATGTCCGCAGGCAGGCCAAGCTCGATGCCGCAGGCACGGACTTCGTCTTTGAAAAGCTGCTTCAGAGGCTCTACAAGTTCAAACTGCAGGTCCTCCGGCAGTCCGCCTACGTTGTGATGTGATTTGACCATCTTGGCAGTCTTCGTGCCGCTCTCGATGATATCGGGATAGATAGTGCCCTGGCCGAGGAATTCGATGCCGTCCAGTTTCCTCGCCTCCTCTTCAAAGACCCGGATAAATTCACCGCCTATGATTTTCCGCTTCTGCTCCGGGTCGGCTACGCCGTCCAGCTTGCCGAGGAATCTTTCTGTCGCGTCTACGTATATGAGATTGGCATGAAGCTGGTTCTTGAACACTTCCACGACGTCTTCGGATTCATGTTTGCGCATCAGTCCGTGGTTTACATGAACACAGGTGAGCTGATTGCCGATAGCTTTCAGCAGCATCGCAGCCACGACGGAAGAATCGACGCCGCCTGACAGCGCGAGCAGAACCTTCTTATCCCCGACCTGGCGGCGGATCAGCTCAACCTGGTCTTCGATAAAGTTCTTCATGTTCCAGTTCGCCTCTGCTTTGCACTTTCCAAAGACAAATTCTTTCAACGTCTCTTCGTCCGGCAGCGCGTCGAGCTTCTGTTCACACTTCGCAGTCGGATGGTCTGCCGCCATCACCGGGCAGCCGCAGTGATACAGTTCCGGCCTTACTTCCACCGGCTGTCCGTCTACGATACGGTTCTCGCCACCGTTCAATATGATACCTTTCACATTCTCAAGCCTGGCAAGCTCCTCCATCGTAATGTCATGCGGATGAATCTCGCTGTACACGCCAAGGTCTCGGATTGCCCGCGCCAGCACGGTATTCTCCGTACTTCCCATATCCAGAATCACAATCATATCCTGTCTCATCTTATGTCTCCTTCTCTCACATTCATCATTATTGTAGCCTTTTGCTTTCTATTCTTTTGTAAAACCATAATAGGTTCCTGTCGTCATATTGGCGATATCCAGGTAGCCGCCATCCTGGAGCATGAACCCATAATAAGATATTTCCTTCTCCTCTTTAAGCTGCTCCGCACCGTCCAGCATAAAAGAACGGTTCCTCGCCGTCATGCATACCAGATTATCCAGAGAATACTCTTCATTGCTGTCAAATACGCGCTGCATCTCCGCCTCCGTGACGCCGTAATCTTTCAGATCTACGGTCAGATACTTCAGGGCGCCTTCTCCTATATAGAATTCATATGTACCGGCGTAATAATTATCATCCGTGACAGTCCTGTCCTGATACCATGCGTAATTCTCCTCATCAGCAAATGTCATCCAAGAACCGTCACGCGCTGTCCAGGACGTTCCGGATATGACAGAATTGTCGGCTTTTTCGGCTTTTGCATCTTTATCTTCTGTTTCCTTTTCCTCTTTTACTTCTACCTCAGAATCATTCCCTTTTCCCTCTGAGGAATTATGTCCGGTTGTACCCGTTCCGCCTTCTTCGGAGTCTTTACCGCAGGCTGCAAGAGACAGACACATCATCAGTATGCATAGAACGACAGCTAATCTTTTCATCCGGCTTCTCCCCTACCTTTTCTTGTACTAAAACCTCATATCCTTCAGGGGCTATGACGTATAGTTGTCAAAATATCCCTGAACGAGGATTACCGGTGTCCCCTTATCTCCTGAACCGCTTGTCAGGTCGCACAGCGAGCCAATCAGGTCCGTCAGCCGTCTCGGCGTCGTACCCTGTGCCGCCATGTCTCCGACCAGGTCCTCCTTCTTCTCCTTAATCCGCTCTGATATGGCATCCTTCAGCGCCTGCCCGGACAAATCCTTGAAATCATTGTCCGCCAGATATTTGAGCTTCACTTCGTTCGGTGTCCCTTCCAGCCCCTCAGTATTGGCGACAGATACGCACGGATCTGCCAGCTCCCATATCTTTCCGACAGGGTCTTTGAAAGCCCCGTCTCCATATACCATGACTTCTACATGCTTTCCTGTCTTATCAAGAATCTGCTTCTGTATATCCAGAACAAGTTCCATACATCTGCCCGTCCTCGGAAAGAGCTTTACCGCCTCTTCCGTAGATTTATTGGATCCGAGCAGCCCATAATCTTCATTACAACCGCTTCCATCCACCGGAGCCGTCAGGATATCATCCATGCCGCACACAACTTCCGCGCCATTTTCTTTCAGGATTCTCTTCGTCCTCTCCCTGCTGTGGATATCGCAGTTCAATACTTTCTTCGTATATGCGAGAATCTCTTTTGGATGGTTTGCAAATATAACCTCGGCCTCCGCCCCTTCGCTCTTTATCAGGTCACTGTAGTAACGGACATAATCCACCCCGGTAAAGGGATGGATGTTCTCTCCGAACAGCTCCCTGTAGCGCTTTACATCAAGTACGTCGCTATATGGATTGATACCCGCCTTGTCAAGCTGGTCCAGTGATACGAGCTCATTACCAACCTCATCGCTTGGATAGCTGAGCATAAGCACAATTTTTTTGGCCCCGCGGGCAATCCCTTTCAGACAGATGGAAAAACGGTTCCTGGACAGTATCGGAAAGATGACTCCTACCGTACCGCCTCCAAGCTTATTTTCTACATCCTGCGCAATTGCGTCTACAGAAGCGTAGTTGCCGTGCGCTCTCGCAACGACAGACTCTGTAACCGCGACCACGTCTCTGTCGTGCACGGCGAAGCCTTCGCTTTCCGCGGCGCCCAGAACGTTCTCTACTATAATATGTGCAAGGTCGTCCCCTTCCCGAATGATGGGACAGCGGATTCCCCTTGATACAGTACCAACTCTTCTTTCCATACCAGTTTTCTCCTTACTTTGTTTTCTACATCTTTTTTTATTGTACCTTATTTTCTTTTCCCGCTCAATACCACATTTTCAACATTCCCCGCTTTTTCGACATTTCCTGACAAAGAACAGGCAGGTATCTATTATACCGATTTAATATAGAATCCGACGCATAATTGATAACAGAAGGCTTCAGATATCAAATAGCTGTAGATGTGACAGTCAGCAAAGCTCTGCTCATCCGAATCATAAAAAACGTATGCAAAGAAAGAAGGAACATTGAAATCAATGTCCCCCTTGTCACTCTGCCGTTTGGCATCCGCACTCTGAGTTATGCCGCCATCCTCCAAAAGATATAAGACAGCTACTTCCTCTCCCTCACCAGCAGCGTGCTCACGATGCCGCACAAGATTCCTCCGACCGGAAACGCGACCCATGATACGTTCCATGCATTGGCAAGAAACCCTCCAAGCAGAAATACGATAGCGGCAGCCATCATGATGGTACCGCAGATCCTGCCTATCAGCTTCTTGTCTTTGCCCGGCACATTTTCATCATTATAGTCATTTACGCTGTACTTCTTTTTCTGCATACCTGCATACACGAGCAATGAAGCCGCTGCCGTGACGATGAGCATGAACACGCCATGCACGGCCTCCTCATTGAACCGGGGCGGCAAGGCTACGCCGTCCATGCCAAGCTCAAAGATGAATCCGCAAAAGAGAAGCCCAATTCCAGCCGCACACATGGTTATGTACCGCTTTTGAAACGCATCCGTTTCTTTGTCCGTATAAACGTTTCCTACGACCGGGTATTTTTTCGTGAATGCGCTGTGCTTCATACCTTGGACGACAAATATAAGCACGGCAGCTACGACAAAAAACATAAAGAGCATATCGCAGAACTTTTCTGCCACATATACCCCTGACAACAGTTCATACACCGCCGTTCCGAACAGCAGGAGCCCCACCCCTGATGTGACTGCCCTGCTGTATTCATTCATATGCTTATCGTATTCCTCATGTTCTTCCACATATGAAGCTCTTGCATCCCCCTGCACGAGCACATCCATGCTGCACTGGAACAGTTCGCTCAACTGGAGCAGCTTATCCATCTCAGGAAAGCTCCCTCCCGACTCCCACTTTGATACCGACTGCCTCGACACTTGAAGCTGCTCTGCTATCTGTTCCTGCGTATATCCTTTTTTCCACCTCATAAATTGTAAATTCTCCGCAAAACCCATTTTGAATTCCTCCTTCAGTTTTTATGGATTTATCATACGATTGCATGGTGTAAACCTCCAGCAATTTCATGTTGCGTTTGCGTAGTTCTGCCGCAACTAGCGTTTGCGTCCTCGGTTTTACGGGGTTTTCACTGTTTTCTTTCAATTCAGGACAGAAACTTTTTAATGTCTCCAACATTTTCTGCAATATAATCCGCACCAGCTTCTTCAAGCTCTTCACGGCTCCCGTATCCATATAACACGCCCATGACATCGACACCTGTCTTGTGTGCGCCGATGACATCGTGTTTCCTGTCCCCTATCATGAGCACTCTGGACAAATCACGAATGCCGCGGCTATTGAGAGCATACGCAATCACTTCCGCTTTCTTTACCCTTTTCTCATCCATCGTTGCCCCGGCGATAAAAGCAAAATACCTGTCCAGGCGGAAGTGCTCCAGTATCTGCCTGGCAAATGCCTCCGGCTTCGACGTCGCTATAATCAGCTCCATTCCGCGCTCCACCAAAGCAGCCAGCAACTCTTCCATGCCTTCATACACTACATTCTCAAATATTCCTCTCTCCGTGAAATATTCGCGGTAATACTCGATTCCAAGGAGGGCGTCTTCCTCGGAGAATTGGTAGAATTGCTGAAATGATTCCGATAGCGGAGGCCCGATAAATTTGTACAGCACTCTTCTGTCGTCTTCTATTATGCCGAATTTTTTCAAAGCGTGCATGACGGAATTTGTAATACCGATACCCGGATCTGTGACCGTTCCATCCAGGTCAAATAAAATATATTTGTAATCCATCAGATTCACCTCTGTTATTGTGCGTAATTTCTGCCTATGGCATCGGCTGCCATAATTGCCGCATATACATCTTCCGGCGTCACGGCAAATGGCATATTGCCGAGTGTGTCTCCTTCTGCGGCGGCAAGTTCTGCCACTTCCATAATCTGCTCTGCCTTTACTTCTTTGATTCCGAGCTGTGCAAGCGTCGTCGGCAGTCCGACCGCGTTGCAGAAGTCAACTACATCCTCTATCTCCCTGGAGTCCGCATTCTCAAGCACGAGCTGTACGAGTGTGCCGAACGCCACTTTCTCCCCGTGGTACATGGCATGGGTCTCCTCTATTGCAGTCAGACCGTTATGTATGGCATGGGCCCCGGCAAGACCGCCGCTTTCAAACCCAATTCCGGATAAGTATGTGTTCGCTTCAATGACATGTTCCACTGCTTTCGTACATACATTTTCCGTCACTGCCAGCGCGGCACTGACTCCATTCTCCAGAAGCGTCTCATAACAGAGTCTGGCGAGTGCCATCGCTGCCAGCGTACTCCTGCCTCCTACGCAGTTTACCGCAGACGACTGACTGCACGCTCTTGCCTCGAAGTATGTTGCAAGGGCATCTCCCATTCCGGCCACGAGAAGTCTGGTGGGTGCTTTGCTTACCACTTCCGTATCTACAAGTACTGCGTTAGGGCTGGCCGGAAGGAACAGATACTTGTCAAACACACCTTCGTCCGAATAAATGACCGAGAGTGCACTGCAAGGCGCGTCGGTAGACGCAATGGTCGGCACGATGATAACCGCTTTATCCATATAATGCGCGACCGCCTTGGCCGTGTCATGTATCTTTCCGCCCCCGACACCGGCAATCATATCGCACTCTGCCTCCTTCGCCGCCTCCATAACGCGGTTGATTTCGTTCATGCTGCACTCTCTATTAAAGGATTCATACACGGTCTCCACTCCTGTGCCGTCCATTCCAGCCTGTATAGACGGCTCTACTCGTTTCCTTCCGGATACGCTCGTGAGGATGAATAACCTGCTTCCATAGTTGGACGCATATGTGCAGAGGTTTTTCAGCTCCCCTTTTCCCTGAATATATCTGCTTGGACTTCCAATAATCTGTGCCATGTCATGTACCTCCGTTTGTATTGTTATTTTTTTAACACGTCTTAATTATACAATACCTGGACCCTTTGTCAATATCTCCACATATATATCTGCTTTCCGTCTGGAAAAAAGGATGCCCCGGCCTCTCACGGCCTGCAGGGCATCCTCTGTAATCTGAACTTTTATATCCGCTAATTGACGGAACGTTTTACATAGCTTGTATGTAATGTCTCATGTGCCTTATGGCTTCCTGGTTCACCAAGATATTCCTCATAAAGCTTCTTGATGGCCGGATTCTCATGTGACTTGCGGATTGGTTTGGCCGCGTCGTTGTTATACAATACACTTGCTCGGATTCCTCTTACATCCGTGAAGTTACGCACATCGCCGGATACCTGTGGCTGTCCGCCTCCGTTTACACATCCGCCCGGACATCCCATGATTTCAATAAAGTGATAATCCGCTTCACCTGACTTCACCTTGTCGAGAAGTGTCCTGGCGTTGCCAAGTCCGGATGCGACAGCTACTTTCACATCCATGCCTGCCACGTTGTAAGATGCCTCTTTTACACCTTCCGTGCCACGGACATCCGTGAAGTCCAGGTTCGCAAGCTCTTCGCCTGTGAGGACTTCAACCGCCGTACGAAGCGCAGCTTCCATAACACCGCCGGTAGCGCCGAAGATGACGGCTGCACCTGTGGATTCTCCCATCGGGTCGTCGAACTTCTCATCCGGCAGCATCGTAAATTCAATGCCGCTGCGTTTGATCAGCCTTGCCAGCTCCCTTGTCGTGATGGCGATATCCACATCCGGAACTCCGGCAGCATCCTGGTCATCACGCCCGATTTCGAACTTCTTGGCCGTACATGGCATCACGCTGACAGATACGATCTTCTTCGGATCGATGCCTTCTTTTTCAGCAAAGTATGTCTTCAGCATGGCGCCGAACATCTGCTGCGGCGACTTACAGCTTGACAGATGTTCTGTCATATCTGGGAAGTAATGCTCGCAATACTTGATCCATCCCGGTGAACAGGAGGTGATAAGCGGCAGCACTCCGCCGTTCTTGACCCTGTCTAGAAGCTCCGTGGCTTCTTCCATAATCGTAAGGTCGGCTGCCCAGTCCGTATCAAATACCTTGTCAAAACCGACTCTCCTTAACGCTGCTGCCATCTTGCCTTCTACATCCGTCCCCATCGGGTAGCCGAATTCTTCGCCAAGTCCAGCGCGGACAGAAGGAGCGGTCTGCACGACCACGTATTTATCCGGGTCGGCAATCGCATCCAGAATCTGCTGCGTGTAGTCCTTCTCATACAGCGCGCCGGTAGGACAGACTGCGATACACTGTCCGCAAGATACGCAGCTCGTATCTCCAAGTCCCATCTCGAAGGCAGAGCCGATCATCGTGTCAAATCCACGGTTATTTGCGCCGATAACACCGATTCCCTGGGTCTTCTCACATGTTGCAACACAGCGGCGGCAAAGGATACATTTATTATTGTCACGTACCATATGGGCCGCAGTTTCATCCAGTTCATAGTGTGTCGTCTCACCCTCGTAATAGTGGGCATCATCCACGCCATACTCCTTGCACAGCTGCTGCAGCTCACAGTCACCGCTTCGTACGCATGACAGGCACTGCTGGTCATGGTTGGACAGCAGAAGCTGAAGCGTCCTCCTTCTGGATGCAATGAGCTGAGGCGTGTTCGTATATACTTCCATCCCTTCATTGATCGGGTGTACACACGCCGCAACAAGGTTTCTTGCTCCCTTTACCTCTACGATACACATCCGGCAGGCTCCGATTTCGTTGATCTCCTTCAGGAAACACAGCGTCGGAATCTTGATTCCTGCCAGCCGGGCCGCTTCAAGGATAGTAGAACCGGCAGGAGCGGATACGTCGAGTCCATTAATTTTAAGATTAATATTTTCCATATTCTCCATCCTCCATTACTCTTTGTAAATAGCACCGAAACGGCATTTTTCCATACATGCTCCACACTTGACACATTTATCCTGGTTGATGACGTGCGGTTCTTTGACCGCTCCGCTGATTGCATCATTCGGGCATGTTCTTGCACATAACGTACATCCTTTGCACTTGTCGGCGTCAATCTTGTAAGAGAGAAGCGCCTTACAGACACCGGCCGGACACTTCTTGTCTACGATATGCGCCACATATTCATCTCTGAAGTAGCGCATCGTTGACAGTACCGGGTTCGGTGCCGTCTGTCCAAGAGCACAAAGAGAGTTGGATTTCAGATGGGCCGCCAGCTCTTCCAGCTTATCCAGGTCATCCATCGTTCCCTGTCCGTTCGTAATCTTCTCCAGTATCTCAAGCATACGTCTTGTACCTACGCGGCAAGGGGTACATTTGCCACACGACTCATCCACCGTAAATTCCAGGAAGAATTTGGCGATGTCGACCATACAGTTATCTTCATCCATGACAATCAGCCCGCCGGATCCCATCATAGAACCGATGGCGATAAGGTTGTCATAATCAATCGGTACATCAAAGTGCTCTGCCGGGATACATCCGCCGGACGGCCCGCCTGTCTGTGCTGCCTTGAACTTCTTACCGTTCGGGATGCCGCCGCCAATCTCTTCTACGATTTCACGAAGCGTCGTTCCCATCGGAATCTCTACAAGGCCCGTATTATTGACTTTACCGCCCAGGGCGAATACCTTCGTCCCCTTGGACTTCTCTGTTCCCATGGAAGAGAACCATTCCGCTCCGTTGAGGATGATCTGCGGTATGTTGGCCAGCGTCTCGACGTTGTTCAGAATCGTAGGCTTCTGGAACAGGCCCTTAAGTGCCGGGAACGGCGGACGCGGACGCGGTTCGCCTCTGTTTCCTTCGATGGAAGTCATGAGTGCCGTCTCCTCGCCACAGACGAAAGCTCCGGCTCCAAGCCTGATATCAATATCAAAATCAAATCCCGTATCAAAAATATTCTTGCCTAACAGGCCGTATTCTCTTGCCTGGTTAATAGCGATATTCAGACGCTCAACGGCAATCGGATATTCTGCACGCACATAGATATAGCCCTGTGAAGCGCCAATCGCATATCCGGCGATAGCCATCGCCTCCAGTACGACGTGAGGGTCGCCTTCCAGTACGGAACGGTCCATGAACGCTCCCGGGTCACCTTCGTCGGCATTACAGCAGACATATTTCTGGTCAGCCGCATTGGCGGCCGCGAACTTCCACTTCAGACCTGTCGGGAAACCGGCTCCGCCACGCCCGCGAAGGCCGCTGTCCAAGATAATCTGGATGACTTCTTCCGGCTTCATGCTTGTAAGCACGGTGCCCAGTGCCTCATATCCGCGTGTTCCTATGTATTCTTCTATATTCTCAGGATTGATGACACCGCAGTTACGCAGCGCAACCCTGTGCTGCTTCTTATAGAAGTTCGTCTCCTGCAATGGCAGGATCTCTTCGTTCTTTACTGTCTCATCATAGAGAAGCCGGGTAACAACCCTTCCTTTTAACAGATGTTCTGATACGATTTCCGGGATATCTTCTTCTTTGACCATCGCATAGAAAGAACCTTCCGGATAGACAATCATAATCGGGCCGAGGGCGCATAGTCCGAAACATCCGGTCTTCACTACGCCGACTTCTTCTTCCAGCCCGTTCCTTTTGATTTCCGCTTCCAGCCTTTCCCTGATCTTCTGGCTGCCTGAGGAAGTACATCCGGTTCCACCACAAACCAATACGTGTGAACGATACATAATTCGTATACCTCCCTTTTCTATTTTTGTACAGCGCCTAATGTATATTTCGCGACTACCTGGCCTTCTTTCAGATGGAGTCTGAATACTTCCATTGCCTTTTCAGGTGTCATCTTTACATACGTCACTTTTTCTTTGCCTGGTTCCAATACTTCTACAATCGGCTCATACTGGCACAGCCCGATACATCCGGTAGGTGTCACGCTGATCTTTTCAGCCAGGTGCTCCTCCTGGACCGCATTGGAAAGTGCGGTGAGGACAGGTCTTGCCCCGCTGGCAATCCCGCATGTTGCCATGCCGACAACCACTCTCGTCTGTGATGCACTCTCAGACCGTACGCCGACTTTGCTTTCATTCTTCTCTCTTATTGCCTTCAGTTCTTCCAGAGACTTCATATGCATCCTCCATTCCTGCTATTTAAACTGATTTACCATCGTCTGTTTCTTCTTTGTTCGCATCCAGATACTCCTTGATGAATCCGGACACTTCCGCATCCTTAAAGGACACGCCGCCTAATATCTCTTTCATTTCTTTCGTATCCAGCACAAATTCCTTCTCGTCATAAGCATATCTATAATGAAAGTCGACAGGCTCATTGAATACGATGAGCGTATGCATTGTCGTATTAATATCACCTAACGGCATTCTGTCTATATGGGATAATCCAAAAACTGCTTCTACTCTTGTGCCAATTCCTTTTCCGGATGTAATGCCAAACCTTCCGCCCGTGCTCTCAGCAGCCTGCTTGAAAAATGGGATGCCAAGCCCTACCTTCCGGGTAGTCCTTGTCGTATAGAACGGGTCTGTAACACGCTTCACCTGCTCTTCATCCATACCGCATCCATTGTCATCAATTACCACCGTCAGCGTATTTGCCTCCGTGCTGATGAGCACTTCGATTGTTATGTAATCCGCTCCCGCGCGGATGGAATTCTCCGCCACATCCAGAACGTTCAGTGATATTTCCGTCATCATGGCTATTCATACTTAGCCAGAATATCGTCGATATCGTCTACCGTAAGCCTTCCATACACCTCATCATTGATCATCATGACCGGCGCCAGTCCACAGGCACCTACACAGCGGCAGGCATCCAGTGAAAACTTGCCGTCAGGCGTGCATTCGCCGCCGACGATGCCAAGCTTCTCCATGAGTTTGTTGTAGATGTCCCCGGAACCTTTGACATAGCAGGCCGTACCAAGACAGACCGATATGCGGTATCTGCCCTTCGGGCTTAAGTTGAACTGGGAATAGAATGTGGTAACTCCGTATATCTTTTCAAGCGGAATTCCCGTCTCATTAGAAATAATCTTCTGAACCTCGATGGGCAGATAGCCATAGATATCCTGGGCTCTTTGCAGTATAGGCATCAGGGCGCCTTTTTCATCTTTCAATTCATTGATTACTCCTAACAGTTCTTTTTCTTGTTCCTCTGTTCCGGTGAACTGAACTGTTGTTTTCTTAGAAAGCATTTTTTTACCTCCCTTTACTGTCTTATTTAGTCATGTGACTATTACGTTGAATTACCATTTCATTCTAACATACAAAAATACAAAAATCTACACCTTTTTATTGTGTATTTTGTTAAATGAAAACCATTCTTGTTTGTTATTCCTCTAACGTCCTGTTAAAAAATACACAAATTACAGACCTGTTTTTTAGTTGTTTTTCACAATACATGTTGATTTCCCATTTTCTCAATGTTATACTATATTCATATTAAAATAAGAAGTGTACAGGAGGAAGATATGACAATCAGGAAGATAAAATCCTTACTGGAAGCAGATGTTTTGTGCGGGGAAGGGTATCTGGACGAAGACGTCAGCTACGCTTTTTCATCCGATATGATGAGCGATGTCCTGGCGTACGCAGAGGAGCAGTCTCTCCTGCTCACGAGCCTGTGCAATCCGCAGGTAATCAGGACGGCGGAGATGCTCGACATTCTCTGTATCGTATTTGTCCGGGGCAAGTATCCGGACCCGAACATGCTGAGGCTGGCCGAGGAGAGGGGCATCGTTATACTTGCCACATCACGGGGCATGTTTACGACCTGCGGCTTATTATACAGCAACGGACTACTTGGAGGTGCATAACACATGGGCGACAACCTGACTTTCCACTACATAATATCCGGTGACGACTTCACAAGGGCCGGGGAAGCAAGCAGCGATTTAAAGAACAAGCTCAAGATGATAGGAGCAGACAATAACGTCATCCGCAGGACAGCCATCGCCATGTACGAAGGCGAGATTAATATGGTTATCCACGCCGGCGGCGGAGAGATAACCGTCGACATATCCCAGGACAATATCCGTATCGTCCTGGCGGATAAAGGACCCGGAATCGCGGATGTTGAAAAGGCAATGCAGAAAGGATACTCCACAGCGCCGGAAGAAGTGCGCGCCCTCGGTTTCGGCGCGGGCATGGGGCTTCCCAACATGGAAAAGTATACCGACTGCATGCAGATTGACTCTGAACTGGGAGTCGGAACTACGGTAACGATGGACATTCACATGTAACTTGACAAGGAGGGGTTCCGGTTGGATAAATCAGACAAATTCTTTCATTCCGTACATCTGGACGAAGATGCGTGCAAGGGCTGCATCAATTGTATCAAATACTGTCCCACGCAGGCTATACGGGTCCACAACGGCAAGGCCAAGATAACGCCCGAGTTCTGCGTGGACTGCGGACGGTGCATCCGTTACTGCCCGCACCACGCGAAGGTGGCATTGTATGATTCCCTGGAGGAAATCAAGAACTATAAGTACACGGTCGCGCTCCCTGCACCATCCTTATATTCACAGTTCAATAACCTGACCAATGTGGATATCATATTGAATGCATTCATTTCCATGGGCTTTGATGATGTATTTGAAGTGAGTGCCGCAGCGGAACTGGTATCTGACGCCACCCGCAAGTACATCAGCGAGCACCGGGACGACGCGCCGTTCATCAGTACCGCCTGTCCGGCCATCGTCAGAATCATACGGGTCAAGTACCCTACCCTGCTGCCCCGCCTGCTGCCGCTCAAGCCGCCGGTGGAAATCGCGGCGGAGATTGCCCGTGCAAGAGCAATCGAAAAGACCGGCTATCCTCCGGAGGATATCGGAATCTTCTTCATCTCCCCATGTCCGTCCAAGGTGACCTACGCACGTTCCCCTCTCGGCGTGGAGAAGAGCCAGATTGACAAGGTCGTTGCCATCAAGGACGTGTATCCCGTCCTGCTGCAGCACATGACGCACGACGAGAGCAGGCTCTCACCTATCGCGGCTTCCGGCCGCATCGGCATCGGATGGAGCAACGCAGGCGGGGAATCCGCCGGCCTCATAACAGACAATTACCTTGCCTGCGACGGCATCATGAGCGCACTCAGAGTGCTGAGCGATCTGGAGGACGAGAAGTTCTACGGACTGAAGTTTGTGGAGCTCAATGCGTGCAACGGCGGCTGTGTCGGCGGTCCTCTCACCGTGGAGAACCCGTACATTGCCACTGCTAAGACGAAAAAGCTGCACCGGTATCTGCCTGTAGCTCAGACGCATGCCAGCTCATATGACAATATTGAATACCACTGGTCCGCCTATGTAGAATATGAACCGGTATTCCGTCTCGGCAAATCTTTCCGGGAGAGCCTGGAACTGATGGGAACGGTAGAAGACATCACCGAACAGCTACCGGGACTGGACTGCGGCTCCTGCGGAGCGCCTACGTGCAGAGCGCTTGCTGAGGATATCGTCAGAGGCGAGGCGACGCGGAACGACTGTATCTATGCCTTCCATGAATACATCAACAACCTGTCAAAGGAGATCGGCTTCCTCACACAGTCTCTGAACCTGTCCTGTGGCAGCAACGATGATTCGATGAAGATACTGGAAGATTATATCAAGAAGCTTACAACGGAATTAGAGCGAAAGGAGCGGTAATTATGACAGTTCAGACATTGATCGAATCCGGCCTGTTTAAAGTAGAGGTGCCCGGAAGCATTTCCAGGTCCATCAGCAAGGTATTCTGCTGTGACCTGCTGAGCATCGCCATGGGCAAAGCGCCTGAAAATGGTGCCTGGGTTACCGTCATGGGCAACAAGAACACACTGGCGGTGGCGTCGCTGGCGGACATCTCCTGCATCGTCCTGGCAGAAGGCATCCGGTTCCAGGACGAAGAGCTGGAATGTGCAAGGAGGGAACAGATTGCAGTGTTTTCCACCGAGCTTCCGGTATTTGACGCAGGTCTTAAGATACAGGAACTGCTCTCATGAAAGGGCTGTACTACGACCTCCACATCCACTCCTGCCTGTCCCCCTGCGGGGATGACGACATGACCCCTGCCAATATCGTCGGCATGGCGGCCGTAAAAGGGCTGGATGTCATCGCCCTTACGGATCACAATTCCTGCAAAAACTGTCCCGCAGCGCTCATACATGGTAAGAATTATGGTGTAACCGTCATCCCAGGCATGGAGCTGACGACAGCGGAAGAAGTCCACGTCGTCTGCCTCTTTCCGTCACTTCGTGATGCCATGGCATTTGACAGATATATATATGAACATATCCTTCCCATCCAGAATAAGGAGGAAATCTTCGGAAAGCAGCAGATCATGAACGAAGAAGATGAAGTGACAGGCACGGTCGAACGGCTGCTCATAAGTGCCACCGACATCTCCTTTGACAACGTATTCGGGCTCGTTGCCTCCTATCATGGCACCGCCTATCCGGCCCACATAGACAAGACGACGACAAGCCTGCTCTCAAACTTGGGATTCGTGCCACCGGACAGCACCTTCCGATGTGCAGAGATACACGACTTCAGGCATCTGCACCAGATACGGCGCGAGCACCCTTACTTCCTGAACTGCAGGATGATAAGCAGCTCCGACGCCCACTACCTTCCTGATATACACGAGGCAGAATATCAGATATACCCTGCCGGCCGAGAGGCCGCCGACGTAGTGGCCTATCTGCACGCGCCGCCTCAAGATGCCGGGGATACTTAACACGGAACGGCAAAGGGGTAGGCCCCATTCTATTCACAGAACCGGTACCCTACCCCGATTTCTGTCAGTATGAATCCAGGATTGGCGGGATCTTTTTCTATCTTCCTTCTTAAGGTTGCCATGAATACCCGCAGGTTCCCGGCATCTATCTCGCCGGAATAGCCCCATATTTCCCTTATGATGTAGTTGTGCGTGAGCACTTTGCCCTGGTTGGCGATAAGCAGGAGCAGTATCTTGTACTCGATGGGCGTCAGGTGTACTTCCTCTTCTCCCACCGACACTTTACGTTTCTCGTAGTCAACTGTAAGACCGTCTTTTACAAATACGGCATCTGTGCCTCCGGTACGGATACTGCCAAGCTTGCGCATCCCTACCCGGACCCGCGCCATAAGCTCGCCCATATAGAACGGCTTCGTCACGTAGTCGTCCGCCCCCGCGTCCAGCGCTTCTATCTTCTCCCGCTCCTCCTGTCTGGCTGAGACGACGATAATCGGAATCTCCGACACTTCCCTCACGTTCCGGATGACTTCCATGCCGTCCCCGTCCGGGAGCCCCAGATCCAGAAGAATCATATCCGGCCTGTTTGCGTAGAACAGACTCTGTGCCTCCTCCACCGTCCTTGCGACGAAATATCCGTAGCCTTCTTTTTTTAATGTCATGGAGATAAAATTCAATATATATTTATCGTCCTCTACAATCATAATCGTCATAGTTTCACTCATAGTTCATCTGCCTGCTCAGCAGGCAGCCAGAATACAAATCTGGCCCCTCCCCCACTTCTGTTTTCCGCCCATATCTCTCCGCCGTGGGCACTTATGACCTGGCGGCATATGGCAAGGCCAAGTCCGATTCCCCGCTTCTGATCCATACTTTCACCGGACAGTGATACGAACTCGTCAAATATCTTCTCTTCCATGCCCTCTTCGATGCCAGGGCCGTCGTCCTCGATGCTCACATATACCCGTTTTCTGTGAAATGAAGCAGCGAGGATAATCTTCCCGCCCTCCTGCGTATGCTTGACAGCATTGTCCAGTATGTTGACCAGCACCTGCATAATCATCTTGCCATCTATCTCTGCCATGATGACCTGCTGCGGGAGCACGACGCGGAAGTCCCGCTGTCCAAGTCCGATGACATGGCGCTCCGCCTCGTTTATGACATCGTCAATCACTTCTTTGCTCTTCTCCACAAACTGCTGGCCGCTCTCTATCTTCGTCATGTTCAGAATATTGACTACCATCTTCATCAGCCACATGGACTGTTCCATGATGTCCTTCAGAAGCTGCTTCTCCTCTTCCCTGTCCATCTCCTCAGAATCTATGATGAGGCTGCAGTCGCCGAGGATTCCGGTCAGCGGAGTACGAAAGTCATGGGAAATGCTCCTGAGCATGCTGCTCTTCATATGTTCTCGTTCCATCTCCACCTTCGTCCGCTCCTGCTCCGCGTATATAAGCTCCCTGTCCAGGGCAATTCCTATCTGGTTCGCCGCGGTCTTCACGAGCAGATCTTGCTCTACGGTAAATCCCTGGTTGTGGTTGAACACCTTCAATATCCCTATCTGCTTGACGATGCCGATAATTGGAAACATCACATAATCCTTGGACATGTATTCCTTCGCCGCATCTGCCCTCACTTCTTCTCCGAGCAGTTCTACGACGCTCTCATACCCTGTGTGCTCATAGATATATCCGATACCGAGCTCTATGATATTCTCCTTGCCGGTGACGTTGATGAACCGCTCTGACATCTCATAGAGCTGTCTCGCCGCCTCTTCATTCTTCTTGGAGATGAGCATCTGCTTCTGAAACCGTACGGTCAGACTCGATGATATGACTGCCGCGATGAGGAAGAAGCCCATGAGCGCCACATCATTCGGATTCATGATGGCAAAGGTATGGACCGGCACTGTAAAAAAATAGTTGAACATCATGACGCTGACGACAGCACCTGCAATCCCGTACTCATAGCCCTGGGTACATGTACTTATAATCAGCACGCCGACCATGAATACCATAAGCACATTTTCCTTCTCCACACCTACGTTCTTCAGAATGATGCAGACGATGCTGGCAGTCAGCACAATGAGCATCGTCCGGACCGTGTATATGAACTTTTTATTGCTGATTATCTTCTTTATCTTCTCCATGCACTTATCATAGCACCCTACTTGATATTTGCCAATATTTTATCTATGTCTTTCTTAAGGCCCACTACCATCAGATGGTCTTCGGCCTCCAGCTTCCTGTCCGCCTGCGGCAGAATCTGCAGATGTCCGCCTGATTTGATGCCAAGTATGCTTACATGGTATTTCGTGCGGACGGCGAGCTCCTGAATGCTTCTGCCAATCCATGCCGCCACGGGAGGTATCTCGAAGATGGAATATCCTTCCGCCAGCTCCACGTAGTCGAATACGTGGTTGGCACTGTGTTTGACCGCAAGCCGCTCTGCAATGTCCCTGTCCGGATAGATGACTTCGTCCGCACCGTTCCTCAAAAGGAACTTGGCATGGATATCCCTGTTGGCCTTACTTACGACATACCGGGCGCCAAGTTCCTTTACAAGGCTCGTAATCTCCAGGCTGCTCTGGAAGTTGGAACCGATACACACGAAGCAGATATCAAAGTTGCCAACCCCGAGACTTTTCAGCACTTCTTCATTCGTGCAGTCTCCTATCTTGGCCGCTGTCGCAACCGGAAGCAGATCTTCTATATTCTTCTCTTCCTTATCTACGATCATCACTTCGTTGCCAAGCTTTATCATGTTTTTACAGAGATGATGCCCGAATCTTCCCAATCCTATGATCAATACTGATTTCATTTTCCATTCCCCTTTATTATCCTATAATAATACGTTCCACCGGTTCTTTTACCGGAGCTTCCGTCTTATGGCCCCTGAGAGAGAGGGCAAACGTCAGGCTTCCGACTCGTCCGCAGTACATCAGGAATATCAGGATGAGTTTTGAAGCATCTGCAAGACCTCTTGTAATGCCGGTGGACATGCCCACCGTGCCTATGGCGGATACCACCTCAAATGCGGCATCTATTGCCGGCTCCGCCTGTATCGTTATGATAGCCAGCACTGCAGTCAGCACGAGCAGCAGATTCGTACATAATACGGTGCTTGCCTTGCGGACGGCCCCGTCATCCAGCCTTCTCCCGAATACGTTGCAGTACATCTGGTTCCTCAGATTCGCCTTCATATATACGAGCAGCACGACAAAAGTAGTCGTCTTGATGCCGCCTGCCGTCGATCCCGGGCTTCCGCCGATGAACATAAGTATCACCGTCAGCAGCTTGCTGCTGTCCGTCAGCGCACCCGTATCTACCGTGTTGAAGCCTGCGGTCCTGGCCGTTACCGAGCCGAACAGGGAGCACAATATCTGTCCTGAAGTGTCCATCCCCCGAAGCGTATTGTCCCTTTCAAACAGGTATAGGAGAACAGCCCCGCCGAATATGAGGATGGCCGTCACAGACAGGACAATCTTCGTGTGCAGGCAGTATCTGCTTATATGCCACTTATGTATAGAAATGTCATTCCATACAAAGAATCCGATTCCTCCGATAATGATGAGTAGCATGATTACCAGATTGACCGTCCAGTCATCATAATAACCGGTAAAGGAAGAATAAGCCTCCTCCTGTCCCATCAGATCGAATCCCGCATTACAGAATGCGGAGATAGAATGGAAGATGCCGTAGTAGATGCCTTTGACCCATCCGAAGTCCTTCTGGAAACGAAGTGCCAGGATGACGGCCCCTGTCCCCTCAAACACGAGCGTCCCAATCATGATCTTCTTAGCCAGCCGCACGACACCGCCGATCTGCAGGATGTTGACACTCTCCTGCAACGTCCCCCGTGTCCACAGCCCGATCTTCCTTCGCAGTATGATGGCAAAGAATACGCCTATGGTCATAAATCCAAGCCCGCCGATCTGAATGATGGCCAAGATTACCACCTGCCCGAACAGAGACCATTTCTCCCACGTATCCGCAATGACGAGCCCGGTCACACAGACCGCAGAGGTGGAGGTAAACATGGCATCAACCATCGGCGTCGCCTGCGCGTCTCTGCTCGCCGCCGGCGTCATAAGAAGCATCGTCCCGCAGAGGATAATAATCAGATACCCAAGCACGATCATCTGGGTATGGGTGAGTTTTTTCATCATCACGCTCATGCTATCGAGACCTCTTTTCCCGCCAGCAGTGCACTAAGCTGTTCCCAGATCTTTCCGTCCTTACGAAGGATACGTATGTGGAATCTGTAGTACACGCTCTCATTAATCGCTTCATTACATACGCTGAACAGATATTCTGTCCCGTACATCTTTTTCATCAGATTGCAGATGGACAGGTTATCTGCATCTGACTCTGACAGTGCGATAATATACCGTACCTGTTCCCAGTTCTCCCTGATGCAGACGTCCTCTATATATACGGCCTCCACTCCTCTGCCGGTCAGCCACTTTTCCACCTGTCCCCTGTGGCTTCCTCCGCCAAAGACGACAGCCTGGGGCAGCGGTTCCCTTGTATCTTCTTCTTCCTGGAGCTTCCGCTCTTCTGCGGTCCAGCAGTCCACACGGAACATCAGGTACATTCCGTATGCCATGCCTCCCAATACGATCAATCCTAATAAAATATCAGCCAACATATCATCACCTTCTTTTCTTACCCTTAGCATATACGAATTTTCGTTAAGACGGTGATAATATTCATAGAGCCCGCATTAAGATTGTATTTAGATGAAGGAAGGCAGCCATACGTTTCAAATGATAAAGCTGTCCATATCTTTTTCCAGCTGGTATAATGAGACAGATTGAAATATAAGAAAAGCGAGGGATTGTACTATGGAAATAAAGAAAATAGAAGAGCCGTTCTCTGTCTGCAAGGTGAAGGATTATTCAAAAGTCGATCTTCAGGATACATTTTCCTTTGTCGCCAAGACAGACGAAGAGCTGTCGCTCGTCTGCCTGACCCAGTCGGTGCCTGATAACACCACAGAAAGGGAGGACGGTTGGAAAGCCATGAGAATACAAGGAGAACTGGACTTTTCACTCATCGGCATCCTTTCGGAAATATCTACCGTTCTGGCAGAAAACAAGATAGGCATCTTCGCCATATCTACCTACAACACCGATTATATTCTTGTGAAAGAAGAGAATTATAGCAATGCGCTGAAGGCGCTGGCACGTGCCGGTTATGAGATCGTGTAGCGGCTGGGGTCAGGCCCCTTTTAAAAGGGGCCTGACCCCAGCCGCCTGCGTATTTCTTTTACTTTCGCAGGATTCTTCCCGCCGGAATTAATCCCTATCACGATATCATCGCTCTGAACGACAGCCGGGAAGTAGAAGTCACATAATGTCCTGTCATCCGCCGTATTGAACAGGATCTTCCTCCCGCATCTCTGCCCGAAGGCATTACATTCCTCTCCGATATTCCTGTTCACTTCTTCATCGTCTGTCGCCGCCAGTACGATGTGGGCGTTATAGATGTCACCTTCCCTGTATGCCCTGTGCAGGCAGGTGATTCTGCTTTCTGCTTCAAGCTCTGCGAGGGAATCGTGAAGCCGGGGTGCAATGACCGTGATATGATCTGTAAACAGGAGAAGCGTCTTTACGCGCCTCGCTGCAATATTCCCGCCGCCCACCACGACGATTTCCTTTTCTGATATATCTACAAACATGGGAAAATAAGCCTTATCCATCCTGCTGCCCCCGTTCCTCGAGCATGTACAGAAGCGCGTTGCAGATACATGCCGCTATATTGCTGCCGCCTTTTCTCCCTTTTGCCACGATGGACGGCGTCTCCTTTAGCTCCAATATGAGTTCCTTTGCCCGCACGACATTGACGAATCCCACCGATACCGCGATGACGGCCTCCGGCTTCAGCACTCCCTCCCTGACCAGCTCATAGATTCTTACAAGCGCTGTCGGCGCATTGCCCACCGCAAATATTACTTTCTTATCAAGGGCGGCGGCTTTGTCCATGCTTGCTGCGGCCCGGGTCGTGCCGTTTCTTTCCGCGGCAAGCGCCACATCCTCATCCGCCATATAGCAGAGCACTTCTCCCCCGTATTTTGCCAGCCTCTTTTTATTGATTCCGGCTCTTCCCATCTCGGTGTCCGTGACGATGTCAGCCCCCTGTCTGAGCGCCGCCAGCGCACGTTCAACCACCCTGTCCGAGAATACAAGGCTGTGTGCATAGTCAAAATCCGCGCTTGTGTGGATGCACCTCTTCACTATCGGTTCCGTCCCCGGGACAAGCGGGGTACTGCCCAGTTCTTCTGTTATGATTTCAAAGCTTCTCGCCTCGATTTCCGTCGGCAGAACTTGTTCCAGTCCAATATGCTCCATCATCTCTCTCCTCCTTTTATCGTCATCCCAATGCCGCAGACGACCCGGTCTACCCGTTCCGCTATCTGGGCCAGTTCTGTACATATGCGGCCGGCCTGCTCTCTGTATGCCCGCTCGAACGCATCCACCGGAACGAGCCCGCAGCCGATCTCATCTGCTGTTATGACTACATCGGGATTTTGGGCGGCAAGTTCGCCGGCCAAATCGGACGTACACGCCCCCGCCTCCATCATCCGCCGCACGAGCCGTTCAAAATGGCGGATGGCGGTGCATGCATATATCTCATCAAAGCCGCAGCTTCCGCCGTCAATCCAGCTTTTCACGCCGTATGTCCGCTCCGCAAATGCCGTTTTTCCCTGGCAGGCTCCTCCGGTAACCAGTATCATATGTACACCTGTCCCTTTCCCGTATGTGCTTCCCTTTATCTCGGCTGGGATGCCACATACGACTTCTGTCACGCTGGCAGCCATACGTGCAAGCCGCACATTGATTCTTGCCAGCGTCTCCCTGTATCTTAGCATCTCACAGGACGGCTCTCCCTCGCGAAAGACGTCATTTGTCACGACTACAAGGTTACGGCACATCGTATGCAGCAGCTCGATTCCACGTACCACCTCTTCTGCCGTGCGGACTCCCGCCCCATCCGGGCTGTACATCTCATTTGCCGTCAGGTTGGACATGCATTCCAGCAGAATGCAGGGCCGTGCACCTCTGATAGACGCTTCATATGCCGGGCGTCCCTCTTTTGCCAGTGCATGGATTCCCGTATAGCATTCGATTGTCTCAAATCCTTTCTCCCCCCGCATCAGGCGGTGGTGCCGGATCTTCTGTTCCGTCTCTTCTCCGTATGGCATCATCGTCGCGATATAAAGCAACGGTCCGGGTGTCTGCCCGACCTTCTCTCTATGGAGACGGCAGATGAGATCTTCTGCAAATGCGGATTTTCCGCTCCCGCTTCCTCCGGTCACAAGATGCAGCATCGCTTCATTCCTCCCCTGCTGTCGTATATGATCCGTTCTCTTCTGAGATATACGCATGTCTGTATTCCAGCGCTCCTGTCGCCGGAATCTGAGTAATCCCCTTTATATCCGGACGAATCAGGTTGCAGCTCTTCATCGTGTAGAGCGGTATGATATAGAACTGCTCTCCCACGGCCAGTTGTTCCGCCTCATGCATGAGCTGCGCTCTCTTAACCGGATCCGTCTCTGTATCAGACTGTTCCACCAGACCATCGTATTCCACGTCCCGGATACCGCTGCAATTATAGGTGCTGTTGGACAGGAGCATGGACAGGTACGTATAAGGGTCTGCAAAGTCAGCTGTCCAGTTCATCCGGCACAGGTCAAAGCGGCCTGCCCTCCGTTCCGTATAGTTTACCTGCAGTTCCTGCGCGTTCAGCTTGATGTCTATGTTCAGATTTTTCTTCAGCTGTTCCTGAATGACCTGGGCCGTATCGGAGTCCATTTCAAGCGTCGGGTAATTATATGTGAGCTCCGGGAATCCTTTTCCGTCCGGGTACCCTGCTTCTGCGAGCAGCCGTCTCGCCTCCTCCACATTTTCTTCAAATGGCTTTTGGGCCCCGTTCACGAAGTATTCGCCTGTCTGCCTGTCCTTCATATACCTTGCGATAAAGTTTACCGTAGGTTCTGTGTCATCCCCGACAATCTTGCAGAGCGCTTTCCTGTCGATAGCCAGATTGAGCGCTTTACGCACCCGCACGTCGTCAAGCGGCTTCACGTTCAGATTCGGGTATATGTATCGCGTCGCTATCGTATCGGTAATATACAGATCGTCTTTTCCTTCATACAGCTCCATCACCGACGACTGCAGCCCCGTCGCCACATCCACCTCACCGGTCTCGTAGGCATTCGCCATCGACTGCTGGTCGGCAAAAAAGCGGTATGTAATCTTGTCCAGCTTTATCTCGTCAGCATTCCAGTATCTTGTGTTCTTCTTCAGGACAAAATACTGTTCCGGCACATATTCATCCAGATAATAAGGACCGTTGGCAACGCTCGTCTCCGGGCTCTTGTCCCATCCGTCCGACGCATCGTGAGCATACGCCGAGCAGGAAGGCGTGTACACCGGCAGCCTGAGCAGATCCAGAAAATATACGCACGGCTTTTCAAGTGTAAATATAAGCGTATCGTCATCCGGCGTATCGACTCCCAGACTCTCGATATCTGCCTCTCCATTATATACAGCTTCGGCATTCTTGATTGGAAACAGATAGTTGGCATATCCGCTTCCGCTCTCCGGCTTCAACGCCCTGGCTATCGTATTGGAAAAGTCTTGGGATCTCACCGGCGTGCCGTCCGACCAGACCGCGCCTCCTCGCAGATGGAAGGTCCATATGGTTGAATCTTCATTCACCTCATAAGACTCTGCCGCCCTGTATTCGATTTCGCCATTTTCATCAAAGGTCAGAAGCTCATCCAGTGCCGAGACTGAATATGCCAGATACGTAAGCGCTATCATCCCTGCCGGATCCAGCCCCCCTGTCTCACTGTTGATTGCTACGATTATCTCCTTTGTGCTGTCTGATTCCTCTTTCTCCTGCTTCGTGCATCCTCCAAACACCAATATCCCGATAAGGGATATTGCCGCAAGGACGCTCACTGTTCTCTTCATTGCTTTTCTCCTTATATCTGTGATGTCATCCTGTAATCTCTGCTCCTCTTTCCCGTATATTCTTCCGAGTAAAGGAAGCAGGCCACCTCCCGCCCGTCGAACCGGCAGCTCTTCGGCCTGTCCGTGTAGCAGCACTCCAGCGCATAGCCACATCTATGCGCGAACGGACATCCCTCTGCATCAAAGGCTTCCGCCTTCTGCTCCTCCCTGTGCGGCATTCCCTTCTTCCTTCTGGCCTTAACCGGATCCGGGACGAGGACAGAGGAGAGCAGCGCTTTCGTATACGGATGCCACGGATCATTATATACATCTTTTGTTTGTCCCATCTCCACGATGCTGCCTGCATACATGACTCCTATCCTGCCGCTGATCCGCTTAACGACATTCAAGTCATGGGAGATGAACAGGCATGTAATTCCGCGTCTGTCCTGAAGCTCTTCCAGCAATTCCAATATCTGTTCCTGTATGGGCATATCCAGCGCCGATACCGGCTCATCGCACACAAGCAGCCCAGGTTCCAGCATAAGCGCGCGTGCGATGCCAATCCTCTGCCGTTCCCCACCGGAGAATGCACGCGGGTATCTCTGCGCCTCCTCCGGCTCCAGCCCCACGAGGGCCAGCATACGGTCTACCTTTTCTCTTCGTTCCTGCTCGGTCATGTTCGTATTTAAGAGGAGCGGTTCCTCCAGCATATCCCGTACCGTCATCCGAGGATTCAGAGAAGCGTACGGATTCTGAAAAACCATCTGTACGCGGCGGTTCTGTTCCCCCGGCCGTACGGACTGTGCCTTGCCCTCATACAGGACCGTGCCGCAGGTAGGCGCTAAGATACCCGTAACCATACGGGCCAGCGTAGATTTCCCGCAGCCGCTTTCCCCTACAAGCCCGAAGGTCTCGCCTCTCTGTATGTGAAAGGTGACATCCCGCACCGCCTCTGTCATGTCCCGCCTGCCGGGTGCGGCAAAGCATCTGCTCACGTGGGTCACTTCCAGGAGCTTCTTCTGATTCACCCGGCAGGCGGACAGCTTCTGAAGCTCCTTTGCATGGGCAAGCAGCGTCTTCGTGTATGCATGCTGCGGATTATAAAAGATATCTTCCACCGGGCCTTCTTCCGCCAGCGTACCGTCATGCATGACGAGGGCTCTGTCGCAGAGGGAAGCGATGACTCCGAGATCATGGCTCACGAAGAGTACGGCGGTGCCCGTCTCCTGTACGATTCGCCGGAACAGCTCCAGCATCTGCTTCTGCACCGTCGCATCGAGGGCAGTCGTCGGCTCATCGGCGATAAGCAGCTCCGGTTCACAGGACAGGGCTATGGCTATTTCCACACGCTGGCACATGCCTCCGGACAGTTCGAACGGATACTTGTCCATCTGTGATTCGCCGTCATGGATCCCTGCCATATCCAACAGCTCCGCCGCCCGTCTTCTGGCAGCAGTACGGCTGCAATGGCTGTGCGCACGTATTGTTTCCACTATCTGGCGGCCAATCTTGACGGTCGGGTTCAGGCTCGTCTGCGGGTTCTGGAACACCATGGCGATTTTGTCGCCCCGGATGCAATCCATCTTCCGTTCATATTCTTTCCTGCTCTCTCCCGGCAGCGGCGGAGTGATGTCTGCGTCCCCAAGCAATATTTCCCCGCAGACCGTCTCTGCGCAGTCCGGCAGCAGTCCGAGAACCGCCTGCATGGCCGTACTCTTACCAGAGCCGGACTCTCCCATGATGCCCACGATCTCGCCGGGTGCGGCATCGAAGGACAGATGCCGTACCGCTTCCTGTCCTTTCTCTTTGTCATGAAACTGTACGTTCAGATCGCGTATACGCAGCAGACTCATCTTACCACCTTCCTTCCTCTGCGCTAATGATGGACTTCTCAAGGCCCGCGCCTGTCAGATTGACCGAGAGAATCAGTATGCACAATACGAGGATGGGATATAGCATCTGTGACGGCGCCACCTGAATCTGACTCCTCGCTTCTTGTATGAGCGTCCCAAGGCTTGCCGCCGGCGCCATGATGCCGACTCCTACAAAGCTCAGAAATGCTTCTGTGAACATTGCTTTCGGTATGAGGAGGGTAACATTCACGATAATCGGACCTGCCGCATTGGGCAGGAGATGGATGAAGAGGAGCCTTCCTCTGCCTGCGCCGATGAGGCGGGCAGCCGTACAGAAATCTTCTGATTTCAGTCGCATGACTTCCCCTCTTACGACGCGTGCCAGTCCTACCCACCCGCCGATACAGATGCCGAGCAGCATGCTGCCTATGCTTGCGCCCATGACGAGCATAATCAGGATGACATAGAGAAGGGAGGGTATCGCGTCGATTACATCTGCCGCGCGCATGAGCAGCATGTCGGCCTTCCCTCCCGCATAGCCGGCGGCGCCTCCATACAGGATGCCGGCCACGCCGCAGATCAGGGCGCTGCCTATGCCGACCGAGATGCTGATTCTTGTCCCGGCAAACACCCGCACGAAGATATCCCTGCCAAACTTATCCGTGCCGAAAAGGTGCGAGAAGGAGGACGGGGCGTTTCTTAGTTCTGCATTCTGAGCCGTAGCCGAATAAGGGGACAATGCGGGGATTAAGATCGCGAGCAGTGCCATCACGGCCAGCAAGAGCATACCGGAGGCTAACATGGGATTCTTTCTGAAATATGTTATCATCTGCATGTCCTCCTTATCCTTGGATCCAGCCATGCGCCAAGCACGTCCGTAATGATATTGATTCCGATGACGACGGCGCCCATAAATGTCGTAAGCCCTAATATGAGCGTGTAGTCACGGTTCGCAATCGATGTGACAAACTCACGTCCAAGCCCTGGAATGGTAAATATGCTTTCTACCACGAAACTGCCTGTCAGCAGAAAGGCGGCTGCGGGACCGATATAGTTCAGAACCGGCAGCCAGGCGTTCTTCAATACATGTGTCAGAAGGATCCGCTGCCGTCCAAGCCCCTTTGCCCGGGCCAGCGCCACATAGTCCCGCCCCATTTCATCACGCAATGTATTCTGAATCATCCTGGTGATTATAGAAGCCGGGTACAGTGCCAGGGACACTACCGGAAGCACATAATTCGCCGCCCCTGATATCCCCGTTATGGGAAGAAGTTTCAATTTTACGCCAAACAGCAGCGCGAGCAGAAGTGCGATGGCGAAATTAGGGATGCCTGTGCCAAGCATGGTGCCCAGAAATATCCCGCCCCTGACCACTCTCTTTTCCGTCGTCGCCTGCCATATGCCTGCTGCCGTCCCGAGCACTGCGGCAAGGAGTATGGCAAGTATACCAAGGACGGCGGTCACCGGCCATGCACGGCCAATCACCGCGGCTACAGATACCCCCGGCTTTTTATAAGACATCCCGAAGTCGCCGTGTAGGAGGTTGCCGAGATAGACCATATACTGCTCGGCCGGCGGCTTATCAAGGCCGTATTCTTCTTCCAGCGCAGAAAGTACCTGCTCCGACACCGTTCCGCTCTGGAACGGACTGCCCGGCATTATCCTTGTCAGGAAAAAGGATACGGTGACGAGCACGAATAGGCCAAGGAATCCGACCAGTACCCTCTTTAATACGTATCTTCCCATTCGGTTTCCTCCTTTCGTACGTTGTGCCTGTGCTTATCTTTCCTTCGTCCCCAGGTTCTCCAGGATGCACGCTGTCATGCTCTCGATGGACGCCTCTTGGGCCACGGTGATATGCATCCTGTACTTTTCGGCTTCTGCCGCCGTCTGTTCTCCGATACAGACCGCATGTATCTTATGGAAGTCCAGTCGGTCCATCGTATGTACAAAGCCTTTGACCGTAGACACGCTCGTAAATGTAACCGCGTCAATCTGGTCTTGTTCAAACAGATCAACTATCTTCTCCTTCATCTGCTCATGTGCTTCATATACGGTCTCATACAATGGGATGTCGTCCACATCAAGCCCTGCGTTTAAAAGAGGCGGGAGAAGCTCTTCCGAGCCGGACAGCGCACGGACGACCGTCACCTTGCTCCCCGGCATCGCATGTGCGGCGACGGCTTCTGCGAGTCGCGCCGCGCAATATACATCCGGCACGATATCCGCCAATATGCCGTATTCCTTAAGTGCCCTCTCGGTAGCAGAGCCGATGGCGCCGACCTTCACCTGTGCAGGACCGCCGAGTACCTGCCTCATGTCCATCTTAAGATCTGTCATCTGCTCAAAAAAGATACGGACGCCTGCCGGGCTTGTGAACAGAAGCCACTCCTGCGCGGCCCGGGTTCCAAACTGCTTCATCCCACGCTGCAGTGCGGTATTCGGGGATATCACCTTTGCAGCTATAGAAGGGAGCTCTATGACCTGTGCGCCGAGTGCCCTGAGCTTGCCTGCAAGAGCAGAACTGCTCTGCCGGGGACGGGTAACCAGTATCTGCTTTCCTCCAAGCGGGCGGTCTTCGGCCCAGTGGAAACGGTCCGACAGCATGCATACATCCCCTACGACGATTACCGCAGGCGGTTTGACACCGGCTCTGCGGGCCTCGTCTGCCAGACGGCCCGCGACAGAGACGATGCGGCACTGCCCGGCGAGCGTTCCGTTTTCTATCACCGCGGCCGGCGTATCCCTATCCAGCCCCGCATCCATCAGACCGTTCAAGATTGCCTCCATGGCTGTGATGCCCATGAGAAAGACGAGCGTACCCTTCCCTTTCACGAGGGAGGCATAGTCTATCGTCTCTGAACCGCCCTGTCTCGGATGTCCGGTGACGATATGGAGGGAAGACGCATAGTCCCGGTGGGTGACCGGAATTCCGGCATAGGCGGGAACTGCAGCCGCCGATGTGATTCCCGGTACGATTTCAAACGGAATCTGATGCTCTGTGAGAAGCTCCAGCTCTTCTCCCCCACGCCCGAATACAAAGGGGTCCCCTCCTTTGAGACGAAGCACCTTTCTGCCCTTTTTGGCCTCCCTGAGCAGGATCTCATTGATCTCATGCTGCGGCACGGGATGACGGCCCGCACGTTTGCCCACATTGACCACTTCTTTTTCCGGCGGTATGAGACTCAGTATCTCCGCACTGATCAATGCATCATAGACGATGGTATCCGCCGTCTCTATCAATTCTCTCGTCTTGACGGTAAGCAGCCCTGCATCTCCCGGCCCTGCCCCCGCAAGCCATACCTTTCCTGTCCCGTCCATCCTGTCACCTCCGTCTCATCTCTTCTGCCAGCGCCAGGCCGATCTGTCTCGCCTTCCCGGCATCCCCTGACTTCGTCTGCGTCCAGTACATATCATCTCCTGCGTAATACAGGCCGGTGAGCCGAATCTCTGTTCCTGCCATCTGTGCATGTGCCGCTATCGGGGACGTACATCCGCCCCCGAGCGCAGCTGTAAATGCACGTTCAGCCTCCGCCTCGGCTCGGCTCTTTTTACAGTCATAAGCGGCCAGCCAGGAATAATCTTCGCCCTTCCTGCCCTGGACAGCCAGTATCCCCTGCCCTGCGGCAGGAACCACTTCTTCCACGCTGAACACTCTTCCAATCACCGCTTCCATATGAAGCCGCCTGAGTCCTGCCGCCGCAAGCACCGTCCCGTCAAACGCTTCCTCTTCGAGCCGGCGCAGCCTTGTCTGTACATTGCCGCGGATTCCCCGGAACTCGCAGGACGGATACAGCTTCTTCATCTGAAGCGTCCGGCGTCTGCTGGATGTGCCGATGACGCCTCCTTCACGTACAGACGTATGCCCCGGCTTATAGACGAGCACATCCCTTGGGTCATCCCTTTCGCTATAAGCGACAATGGGTAGGTCCTCCGGCACTTCCATGGGCATATCCTTCAGGCTGTGGACGGAGATATCGATGCTTCCTTCCAGCAGTGCTTTCTCCAGTTCCTTGACGAACAGTCCTTTGCCCCCAATCAGCTCCAGACTCTGATCTAGTATTCTGTCGCCCTTCGTCTTCATCGTCACGATCTCTGCCTTGACTCCCGGGCAGCTGCTTTCCACCGCCTCCTTCACAATCTCCGCCTGTCTCACGGCCAGCCGGCTCTCCCGGCTCCCTATCTTAATTATAGACTGCATGATGCCTCATTTCCTTTCTCAAGAATGTCATAGACGGCGTCCATATCGAGGCTTTTCCTCATAATCTCCGCCAGCTTGTCATACTGCTCTTCCTTGTAGGCCGCGTAATCTTGCGCCTTCACCGCATCCGGGCCAATCCCTTTTGCTCCTAGCAGCGAAGCGATGAAGCCCGTGGATATCTCCTGCCGGTCAAAGATGCCATGTACATAACAGCCATATGCATTCCCACATACGGCACCATCCGACTTCTCCACGCCTGTCTTCTCATCCGTAAGCTTCAGGAGGGGCTGTACCTCTCCGATTGCAGAAGTGGTTCCCATATGAATCTCATAGCCTTCCGCCAAAAGCCCGCTCAAGCGTCCCAGGATACCGCCTGTATCGCAGAAGCACCCTTGTACCCTCGTCCTCGTCTTGCCCGGTTCAAATACCGTACGTACCGGCAGAAGCCCCATTCCCTTCACCGTACCTTTCCGTTCTATACCTGCCGGATCGCAGATTTCCTGTCCGAGCATCTGATAGCCGCCGCAGATGCCAAATACGGCCTTACCAGCCATTCCATGGCGGATGACCTTCGCCTCCAGCCCGCTCTGCCTCATCCAGAGCAGATCTTCTATCGTGTTCTTGCTTCCAGGCAGAAGGACCGCGTCCGGAGTACCGAACTCCCCCGGGGATGTGACGTAGCGCACGGACACTTCCTCCATACATTCCAGCGCCATAAAATCAGTAAAATTAGAGATACGCGGCAACCGGATGACGGCTATATCGATAAGTCCGCCTGCCTCCCTCTTCTGAAAACGTTCCGTCAGGCTGTCCTCCTCATCGATGTCCAGATGGAAATACGGCACCACGCCCCGCACGGGGACACCGGTCCTCTCCTCCAGCATCCGAAGGCCCGGAAGGAGGATCTCCCGGTCTCCCCGGAACTTATTGATAATCATCCCTTTTATCCTCTGCTTTTCCTTTGCTTCCAGAAGCTCCATCGTACCGACAAGCTGTGCGAACACGCCTCCCCTGTCGATATCTCCCACGAGAAGCACAGGTGCGTCCACAAGCTTGGCCAGCCCCATGTTCACGATATCACCGCTTCTCAGGTTGATCTCCGCAGGACTCCCGGCGCCCTCTATGACGATGACATCATATGCGTCTGCCAGCCGGTTATATGCATCTAATATATGTGGTATGAGCTCCTTCTTCCGGCGGTAATATTCTGCCGCCGACATCACCCCTGCCACCTCCCCGTTAACGATAACCTGAGAGCCCCTATCGCTGGTCGGCTTCAGCAGGACGGGATTCATAAGGACAGACGGTTCCACGCCGGCGGCCTCCGCCTGCATCACCTGCGCCCTGCCCATCTCAAGCCCGTCTCTTGTGATATAGGAATTGAGTGCCATGTTCTGCGATTTAAATGGCGCCGTCTTCAGCCCGTCCTGGGCGAATATCCGGCACAGGCCTCCTGTCAGTATGCTCTTCCCCGCATTGGACATCGTGCCTTGTATCATAATGCATCTCGCCATGCTTTATCTCCTCCCTGTCCGGCATCGTGATGCCTGCCCGCAGATTTCCTGCAGCGCCTGAAGCAGTAGATTATTTTCATCATGGGTCTTTACCGCAGTTCGGTAATATCCTTTCTTCAGTCCCTCATAATTGGAACAGTCCCGGATCAATATGCCCCTCTCCTTCAGAAGCGAGGACAGATCGTAATCGCTGTACATCAGTATATAGTTCACGGCAGACGGGTAATACGTGATCTCGATACGATCCAGCTCAAGCTCCATGCGTCTGCGCTCCCGTGCCACATAATCTCTCGTCATTCCGGCTCTCCCGGTGGTCGAGAGGGCGGCAAGCCCCGCGGCCTGCGCCGCCACGGACACGTTCCACGGCTGCGTGACACCTTCCATCCTTTCAAGAAGGGCTCTGTCGGAACTGATGCCGTACCCGAGCCGCAGGCCGGGTAACGCATGCATCTTCGTAAACGCCCGGAGCAGCAGGACCCACGGCTTATCGAGTATGGCCTCTACTGACAATATATCTTCCGGATGTTCCAGAAATTCATAAAAGCATTCATCTATCACGACCCGTATGCCGCGTTCGCCACATCTGTCCACGATGCGGCGAAGCAGCGGCATGTCGATTACCTGTCCGGAAGGGTTGTCCGGTGTGCAGAGGAAGATCATATCTATGTCGTCGGTCAATTCTTCCAAATATCCCTCTGTCAGCTGAAAGCGGTCTTCCTCTTTCAGATAATGGTATACGATTTCGCAGCCGGCTGCTTTCAGCGCCTGGGCATACTCCGCGAAGGACGGCGCAGTAAGAAGCGCCTTGTGCGGCCGCTCGGCAAAGGCGACGGAAAATATAAGTTCTGCCGCACCGTTCCCGAATATGAGCATATCTTCGGGAATGCCATGTATTCCGGTCAGAGCGCTCCTGAGTTTCCTGCATCTGCTGTCCGGATATTCCCCGATATGTGCAGAGGCCCTCTGCACTGCTTCCAGCACCTTATCATCCGGGCCGAAAGGGTTGATATTGACGGAAAAGTCAATCATGCCCTCATATGTATAGATATCACCGCCATGTAAATATTCCATCCTGTCCTCCTCCTGCCATCTGCCACGTCACAGCATCCATATGGCTATCGCTTTCCATGCACTGAACAGCAGAAGCGCAAGCAAGGCCGTACCATACATAAGCTTACCGGCCCTTACGATGTCCTCCGCTTCCACCGGCCTTATGTCATCACCGATGTATTCCTTCGCATACCGTCTGCCAAAGTACCACGCGTCCCCCGCAAGACGTATCTGCAGCGCCCCTGCACACACCGCTTCTGTCTGCGCCGCGTTCGGGCTCGCATGCTTTCTTCTGTCCCGGCGGTATATCTTCCATGCTCCGCGTCCGTCCATACCAAGCAGGAACGCCGCCGCTGTCATCAAAAGTGCCGACAGACGTGCCGGGATATAGTTCAGCACATCATCCATCTTGGCGGCACATCTGCCCAGGCAGAGATATCTCTCATCCTTATATCCGATCATGGAATCCATCGTGTTGACCGCTTTATAGAAAAAGCCAAGGGGAGCGCCTCCGAGCATCATGTAGAACAGCGGGGCTGTCACCCCGTCTGACGTGTTCTCCGCCACGGTCTCGACCGCGGCTTTTATGACTCCGGCTTCATCAAGTGCTGCCGTATCCCTTCCCACTATCATCGAGACAGCCTTCCTTGCCCCGGGCAGGCTTTCTTCCGTCAGCTCCCTGTATACCTTCCTGCTCTCCCGGCCAAGCGACCTGGCGGCAAGAAGCTGGTAGCACCAGAAGCTCTCCACCATATAACAGACCGCGGGATGAACGCTTTGCGCCCCGTACAGCAGCACCCACGGAATTGCTGCCGATACCGCGCACACAGCCACCCACATCAGTACGCCGGCAGTCAGGAGCCAGCGGTCCCTGTCACGGCATACCTTTCTGGCCAGCTGTTCCAGACGGGTAATGAGCCGGCCGATGAGCCTGACCGGATGGTACAGCCATACCGGGTCCCCGAATATCAAGTCAAGTATAAATCCTGTCATACAGGCCATCCATGCAATCATAACACTTCTATCTCCGTGAATCCTTTCTTGCCTTTTTTCCATTCCTCTGCATCCAAAGTAACGACATAGCCGCTGCCATTGCCGGGCTGCCAGTCATAAAATTCACTCTGTCCGGGGGCATAACAAGACAGGACGGACATGACCGTGCCGCCGTGGGCGACGATGGCGGCACAGCCGCACTTATCTCTGATAAAAGCATCTGCCGCCATATCAAATCCGCGGACGCAGCGGGACTGGAATGCCGCACGCCCCTCACCGCCGGGAAAGGGAAGCGTTCCCCGGGAACCAAGCCAGTTACGGTATGCAGGCAACTCTTTCAGCTCCTCATAATTGCGGCCTTCAAACAACCCGAAATCACATTCCTTCAGCTCATCGAGCAGCAGCGGCTTCTTGTCCGGAAAGAGCAGCGCCGCTGTCTGAACGCACCGCTTCATAGGGCTTGCGGCTACCTCTTCCACAGGGTCTATTATTTCCAGACGGCTGCGCACCTCATCGACACGCATTATCAGCCCTGCTTCTTCAAGCGCCTCGTCTGTGCGCCCTATGTAACGCCTCTCCCTGTTGCCCGGCGTCTCAAAGTGGCGGATCAATATCACTTTCATAACAGCCTCCCTGCCAGTACGATGCCGGTGAGCATAGCCAGTTCACAGATCTGAAGGAAATATCCGGCCAGGTCTCCCGTCATGCCTCCAAACTGCCTGTAGCATACCGCTTTGTAGCAGCAGAAGCTCAATAGGCCCGCCGCTGCCGACGCGGCCCCCATCCTGACGTCCAGTCGAAGCGAAAGGACGACAGACGATAGGAGCACGATCAGCATCACGATGCCGACGGTCTTCCTGACCGCCCCGTCCTGAAACGTCCTGGCAAGTCCGGTATCTCTGGCCGCCTGGAAGGTGACGACGGAGAAGCCGCTGAACGCTCTGGAAATCACATAGCTACAGCCGATGACGGGAAGCATGTCTGCGTCCGCTTCGCTCCAGACCGCCACGCTCCACAGCAGATAGCAGCCCAGGCCAAGGACGGCAAACGCGCCGGCGTGCGGATCCTTCAGAATCTCCAGCTTCTTCTCCCTGCCGCCATAAGAGCCAAGCGCATCCAGCGTGTCCATAAAGCCGTCCATGTGGATGCCGCCTGTCACGAGGACAGGAAGCAGCGTCATGACAGCTGCAAACAGAAGGGAACCTGCGCCTGCCTGCAGCAGAAGCCTCCCGATGCCCATCACAAGAATCCCCGTCACAACCCCGACTACAGGGAAAAAGCAGATAGCATACTTCATATTTTTCTCATTCCACTCCACCCGTGGAACGGGAATCTTCGAATACATGGATAATGCAATGATGAATGATTCATATAGATACATATCGGTTCCCTTATCTCAACATCTCGTATTGTTCTACATTGATTTCGTCGAAGGTGCTCATCCGGCTGTATACCTGCAGCCCCATATCGAGCAGTGGAAGCACCGCCACTGCCCCGCTCCCTTCCCCGAGGTTCATGTCGCACGTCAGATACGGCGACATGCCAAGGGCATCCAGCAGCATCTGCCCTGCCGGCTCTCTTGATACGTGGGAGGGCAGCATATAATCCCTTGCGTCGGGTACGAGGCGCACCGCGCAGAGCGCCGCGACGGCAGATATGAACCCGTCCACCACAACCGGCATGTGCATCAGCGCGCCGCCGAGGTACACGCCCGTCAGGCCCGCGATATCCAGCCCACCTACTTTTGACAGCACGTCCAGCACGTCATCCTTATCCGGGTGGTGCAGACGGACTGCCTGCCTGATTACTGCTATCTTTTGCTCCAGCCCTTCACTGCTTAACCCGGCTCCCTTCCCGGTCACATCTTCCACCGGTTTCTCCAACAGCACGGATGCTACGGCGCTGCTCGTCGTCGTATTGCCGATACCCATCTCTCCGGTGGCGGCAATGTCATATCCTTCCGCTTTCAGCCGGGATACCATACGTATCCCTGTCAATACGGCCTGCCAGGCCTGGTCCCGTGTCATGGCCGGTTCTTTCCGCATATTTTTCGTCCCGTATGCCACCTTATCTTCCGGCCTTGTAACGGAAGGCACGTCAACCGCCATTCCGATATCGACCGGGAACAGGTCAACCCCCGCCACTTCGCTCATGATAGCCACGCTGGCCGCCTTCTTCGTAAAGTTATCCGCCACCACCGCCGTCACTTCCTGTCCGGTCTGTGTCACGCCCTCTTCCACCACTCCGTTGTCGGCGCACATGATTATCAGCCCTTTTTTCTTCAGCGTGAATCTGGTGTCACGCTTCATGCCGGCTATCCTTATCACGGCATCTTCCAGCTTGCCAAGGCTGAACAGCGGCTTCGCCACTGTATTCCACCGCTTCCTGGCCATCTCCATGCTTACCCGGTCCGCCGGCACAATCATCTCCCGGAGCATTTCCGGTGTCTCCGGCATCACCGCACCGGGCATGCCTACTGTCTGTTCCATATCATCATCCCTTTCGTGTCCACTCTGTGCAGCAACATACGAACCTGTGTGCAAATGACGGGTTGGAATAGTAATGTATGTGGGGAAACCCTGCGAACAGGCTCCCCTCGGTATGCATACATTCCCATGAACGCTGCCTGCCGGGCTTCACCGCCGTACAGCCGGTTCCGTTATCCGTACTGTCAAAGTAATGAAATTCATGTCCCCGGATGGTCTCTCCTTCTGTGAGGAGCTTTCCCTCTCCCCGGGCAATCAGCTCTATGTAGCCGAACCGTACGAGCCGGGGTGTCCGGGATACCTTCCCATGTATCACATCCGCCATCGGGTAGCGCTTGCCATCTGCCCCTTCCATCTCCTTATGGAGGTACATAAAGCCGCCGCACTCTGCCAGGCACGGAAGCCCCTCCTTTACCATGTGCCGTATATCCCGGCGCATGGACTCATTCTGCGAGAGTCCACCGGCGTACAGCTCCGGATACCCCCCTCCCAGGATGAGGCCCGAGATTCCCTCCGGCAGCTTCTCGTCATGCAGGGGGCTGAATGGTACGAGCTCGCAGCCTGAATCTTCCAGCAGTTCCAGATTATCTTTATAATAGAAGCAGAATGCCTCATCCCTTGCCAGCGCGATTCTTACCGTCCGGCCTCCTGACCCTTGCCGGCCTTCTGCATCCGTCTGGCTACCTGCGCCTGCGTCCCCCATCTTGCCCCTGCTGCCGGTCCTTCCCATATGCCTGCCGATCTCCAGCAGCAGATCCAGATCTGCCGTCTCTTCCAGCATCTTACCCGCCTCCTCGAACTGCCGGCGGATAAGCGGAACCTCCCGGGGCAGGACGAGCCCCAGATGACGGCTCTTCAGCCGGAACACGTCGTCTTCCGGCACGTATCCGACGACAGGTATGGAATACCCTCTTTCAGATAATTCATGTTCTATCATCTGCTTCATCTGCGGATACAGCGTCTTTGATACGCGGTTAAGCAGTACGCCGCGGATATTGCTCTCTTTACGGAAGGTAAGTGCCCCAAGTATCACGGAGATGGCGGACAGGGCCATCCCTTTGCAAGGAACCGTCAGAATGACCGGAACGTCAAGGGCATGGGCCACAGCATAAGAACTGGCCCTGTCACTGTCAAGGGCCATGCCGTCATAGTATCCCATAACGCCCTCGATCACCGCCACGTCTGCCTGTCCGACATGACGCAGGAACAGCTTCTTCAGTACATCCCTGTCCAGGAAGAACAGGTCCAGATTCTCCGACTCCATACCGGTCACTTCCCGGTGAAACATCGGATCGATATAATCGGGCCCGCACTTGCATGCGGCCACCCTAAGCCCCCGCCCGGCAAGGGCGGACATAAGGCCGGCCGAGATGACCGTCTTTCCGCTTCCGCTTGCCAGGGCCGCTATCATGAATCCTGGTCTTTCCATCACTTCCGCCCCTTTCCGTCTGATACGATATATACCGGATTCAGCGCCGTCATCATATGGTATGACCCGAGCCGCCTCGACCGGGAGGCCGCGATCTGCACCACCTCCGGGCACAACAGAAGCCCCGACCGTTCTGCCTCCATCACTTCGCCAATCGTCTCCAGAGAGGCCGCATTAATTACAATACGTACGTCCGGATTCTTCTCCTTCACCGCTTTGAGAATCTCCGGCAGATGCCCCGCGCTTCCCCCGACAAACACGTGCGTGGGAGGTTCCAGTGCCTGTAAGCCGCCGGGTGCGGTGCCTTCCACTACCTTGATATTATCACAGCCAAACTGCTTTCTATTCTCTTCCAGAAGCCGTACGGCTTCCGGATTCTTTTCGACTGCATACACCTTTATCTCTCCGGACCGAAGAGCCGCCTCCACGGATACGGAACCTGTTCCGGCCCCGATGTCATACAGCACCGCATCCCGTGTTAGATTAAGCTTCGCCAGACTCACCGCACGGATTTCCGCTTTCGTCATCGGTACGCTGTCCCGGATGAACGCCTCGTCCTCTATGTGTGCAGCCACCCTTCTATCGGGCGAAGGATTATGGACAAATGCCACGTCAAGCCCTGCACAATCCTCCGGCATGAGTTCACTTCCACGTCTGTGCAGGATGATCTCATCTTCGTAGGAGAGCCGCCGTCCGATATGGAATTCCACATGTGCAAGGCCAAAGTACCTTATCTTTTCACACAGCTCCCATGCACATGCCTCCCCGCCCAGAAGCAGGAATGTCTTTTCGTTGTGGGCTATCGCATAGATATAGTTCTGCCGCCGCCCGTGGATGCTCTTAAGCGCCGCGTCCTCCCAGCTTACATGGAGCCTGGAGGCAAGGAAAGCAACCGATGATATCCCCGGTATGAGTTCTACCTTATATTCCTTTAGTTCCCCGGCGAGCGCTTTTGCCCCGCTGTAGAATCCACAGTCTCCCGACAGCGCAACCACGATATGACCATATCCCTCATGCTCTCTGACAATCGCTTGGATATCTTCTGCCTTATAAGCATCATATATAGGCTTTCCGAAGCGGGCAAGGCTTTCGGTCATACGGGCTGCCCCGATGATACAGTCGCAGCTCTTAAGCGCCTCTATAGCCTCTTCGGTCAGGGATGTTCCGGCTCCCATACCGATGCCTGTCAGGCTGATTCTCCGTCTCTTTTCCTCATACATTACGATACCCTCTTGGCGTCACCATGCTGCCCTCTATCTGTTTTGTCTGTGCATTGCCGATGTATACGGTGGTGAACATATCTGCCTCGGTCTGTCTCAGCTCTTCCAGGGACAGCACCTGACAGGACTCTCCCTCCCTCCCGATATTACGCACAATTCCACAGACAGTATCTTTCCTTTTGTATTCCAGCAGCAGTCCACATGCCTTCTCCAGATAGCCTTTGCGCTTCCTGCTGGACGGGTTGTACAGGCAGATGACAAAGTCTGCCGCGGCGGCGGCCCTAAGCCTTGCCTCTATCTTCTCCCACGGTGTAAGCAGGTCGCTTAAGCTGATGACCGCAAAGTCATGCATGAGCGGCGCCCCAAGCACAGCCGCCCCCCCTGTGGCAGCCGTGATGCCGGGCACCACTTTGATATCCACATCCGGATACGCCTCCTTGATCTCATACATGAGGCCGGCCATCCCGTACACGCCTGCATCGCCGCTGCACACGAGGCACACGTCCCTGCCTTTTTGCGCCTCCTCAAATGCCATCCGGCACCGCTTCGCTTCTTGTGTCATAGGAGTGGTGAGAAATATCTTATCCGCATATCGGTCTTTTATCAGCTCAATATACACCGTGTATCCCGCGATAACGCTGCATCGCTCAAGCGCTGCCTCCGCCTCCCGTGTCATCTGGTCTCTGCTCCCCGGACCTATGCCGACTACATATACGCTATTCATGGCCCCGACCCCCTTCTGAAGCATTGCGGAATCCGGTGGAGAAGGCCGGGTTATATAATTCGGACCGCTCGTACCTTCCATCCAGCACGTTTCCTACGACGATGAGAGCAGTCCTCGTGATCCCTTCCCGTTCTGCCGTCTTAGAAAGCGTCTCCACCGTACAGCGGCACACCTTCTCGTCAGGCCATGTGGCCTTATAGACGATGGCTGCCGGGGTATCCTTCTCATAGCCGCCTGCCAGCAGCTCCTCCTGAAGCTGGGGCAGCATCCCCGTGCTCAAGAAGATGACCATCGTAGCCTTGTGGGCAGCAAAGCTGCGTATCGATTCCGACTCCGGCACCGGCGTCCTGCCCGCCATCCTTGTGATGACGACAGACTGGGAGACGCCGGGCAGCGTATATTCTGCCTCCAGGGCCGAAGCCGCACCGCAGAATGAACTTACGCCCGGACACACTTCGTACGGTATCCCTTCTTCTGCCAGGGCATCCATCTGTTCCTTCACCGCGCCGTACAGGCAGGGGTCTCCCGTGTGCAGACGTACCACGTTCTTTCCTGTACGCGCCCCCTGTATGAGGACCGCAAGCACCTCCTCCAGCGTCATGCATGCACTGTTGTATACGTCGCATGAATCCTTTCTTACATCCAGAAGCGCAGGGTTCACGAGAGAACCCGCATATACGATTATGTCAGCTTCCTGAAGAAGCATCTGCCCTCTGACCGTTATGAGATCTTCCGCTCCCGGTCCTGCTCCAACAAATACAACCATCTTCCTCACTCCTTAATAATCATCAATGAATAGTATCCTGCGTCATCCGGTATGTCCTCGGCTCTTTCGTATATTCGCTCACCCGGCATTCCGCAGTTCTCCACCATGTGTATCTCCATCTTCCTTGCTGCCACGGCCTTCTTCACGTCGGGCATCTTCGCTCCCGCTTTCATAAGCACCTTCGTCCCGTTAAGGTCCAGGCTCTCTTCCACGCCATAAGAGGCCGGTATGATATGAAGCTCTTCCCGGTTCTCCACAAGACCCACGTTCATCCTGGCTGCGGCGGCGCAAAAGGAAGGTATGCCGGGAATGAGGCATGTCCTTATCCCTTTTGCCGCCAGCCTCTTGTGCACATACAGGCATGTAGAGTATATGGCAGGATCTCCAAGCGTTATGAAAGCAATATTTATTCCCTGCTGTATTATCTGCTCTGCCGCCTCGGCACACGCATCGTGAATCTGCCTGAGCTTTTCTTTTTCCTTAATCATGGGCATAGGGAGGAATAGCTTCTTTTTTCCTGCCAATTCCGGTATGACAGGGAGCACGATTTGATACGCCACGCATCTTTGCAGATATCCGCAGAGCTCCTGCGAAGCCCCTTCTCTGTCATACACCGGCTCCTGGAACGCCTTGTCTGAGACCGCCAGCGCCACTACGTCACATTCCTGTATGATTCTGACTGCCTTCAACGTCATAAGCTCCGGGTCTCCCGGCCCGACTCCCACTCCATAAAATGTTCCTTCCATCTACCTAATCCCCTCCCGTATCTGATCCAGTACCTTTGCCGCACACGGTGTGTTTCCGAGTATCCCTTCTTCCATAGAAAAGACGACGGCACCGACGGCCAGCTTCTTCCCCGCACGCTGCCGGATATGATAGTCAATCCGGTCCATGACGGTCTGCATGACGGGACAGAGCAGTCCTCTCCCCTTCAGGATATCCACTGCCTCGGCAGTGGTCACGCATTCCATCAGCTTCCGTACCGTATCCCGGTCTGCCCCGGCAAGGGCAGCGTGGGCGGCAAAGACTTCCATCCGGCAGTCTGCCTGCCTTGAATGGGTATTCATCACCCCGGCCGCCAGCTTGACGAGCTTACCGATATGCCCGACGAGCAGTATCCCTTTCATGCCGATACGTACCGCATCGTCAATTGTCTCCCCGATGTAATTGCTGCACTTCACCGCAAGGCTGCCGTCATAGCCGAGCGTCCCTGTCAGAAAGTCGCTGCCATAGTTGCCGGGGACGACATAGCACCACTCATGCCCGCTTTCCTTCAGTACCTTCATCTCCAGGTATATCGTATCGGTAAGCGCTTTCTCGCTCATCGGCTCTACGATGCCGCTTGTCCCGAGTACGGAGATGCCTCCCTTGATACCAAGGCGGGGATTGAACGTCTTTTGGGCCAGTTCCTCCCCGTCCGGCACAGAGATGACGACGGCGATGCCGTCCGTGCAGCCGAACTTTCCTCTCTGCTCTTCCACCGCCTCTATGATCATACGGCGCGGCACCTTGTTGATAGCAGCCGTGCCTACGGGCTGTTCCAGCCCGTTCTTTGTAACCCTGCCGACCCCGTTCCCGCCGTCCAGGCTGATTGCATCCCCTCTGCATCTGGACACTCTGGCACAGACGAGCACGCCGTCCGTCACATCCGGGTCATCCCCGCTGTCCTTGCGCACGCCGCAGCAGACATAGTCCCTGCCGATTTCGATATCTTCCACGTCCAGATAGAGCCTGATCCCCTTGGGCGTCATCAGCGATACATGATGTACCGGCTCTTGCGACAGCAGCATGCAGACAGCCGCCTTAGCCGCCGCTGCCGCGCAGCTACCGGTCGTATAGCCGGTGCGCATCTGCTTCTGGTCCTTCCATACGGTCTGTCTGTTCCTGCCGCTTTCGTCTCCCACCATCTGCACCCTCCTTTCTCCGTTTCAGGCCGCTACATCACCATCTCTATATGTTCCACGAAGATACTACGGATACCTTTCATCTCTCCAAGCCCCTTCACAAGCGGCTTCACCTCATATCCCGCGGCTTCAAGCTCTGTCTTCCACGAGTCTTCTTCTCCTGCCATGTCATTCTTGGCATGGTCGCCCGCCACCAGCATGAACGGCATAAGCGTCACCTTTTCCACGCCTGCAATCTCAAGCTTCGCCATCACGTTCCTCAGGTCCGGAAAGCCTTCCACCGTACCTACGAGTACCTGGCTGTACCCGAGGGAGTGGAAGGTATATTCAAGTGTCGGGTAGGCCGCGTTCGCATGATGATCTGTGCCGTGGCCCATCAGGACAAGAGCCTCGCCTGACTCAAGCTTTACCTCAGCCATCACTGCATGTATTGCCTTCTTATAATCGTCCACGCTCGTCAGCAGCGGTTTGCCGACTCTAATCTTCTTAAACCGGTCCGTGTATTCCATCAGGTCATCCATCATCTTGTCATTTTCAATACCGTTTATGATATGCGTCGGCTGGACGATAACCTGTTCCATCCCATCCGAAGCCATCTGTTCCATGGCTTCTTTTACAGTATGAAACTGCAACCCTTTCGTCCGGCTCAGTTTCCTTAATATCATCTCGCTTGTGAATGCGCGGTAAACCCGGTACTCAGGAAATGCTTTCCCTATGTGCAGTTCTATCCGCTCTATGCTTTTTTTCAAAGCGTCTATATGACTTGTTCCGAAGCTTACGACGAGTATCGCCCTGTTCCTGTTCTTCTTTCCTTCCATCATCTGCCCTCCGATATATATTGTTCCAGCTGCCCAATGCTCACCGGCGGCCTGAGTCCTTCCTCCAGGATACCTTTTTCCACCAGACTCCTGAAAATCTTCAGCACCGCAGGTTCTTTCTGGTTCGTCATGGCCAGCACCTCCCGGCTTTCGCACACGGTCACAGGATCTGCCTGAAGCAGCACCCTTCCCTCATGCATGAGCACAATCTCATCCGCCCACTCCAAGGCGTAATCCATATCGTGCGTCGCCAGCAAGATCGTAATCCCCTCTTCGGCAAGCTTATCCACAATCTGATTCATCAGCTTCGTATGCTTTGCGTCAAGGGCGGAGGCCGGTTCATCCAGGATGATGACATCGGGATGCATGACCAGGACATCTGCTATCGTAACCTGCTTCTTCTGCCCTCCGCTAAGAGCGTGGGCCGGACGTTCCCGGAAGGGTGCTATCTCCAGATAGTCCATCACCTGTTCAATCTCTCTCCTCACCTCATCCTCGGGTATCCCAAGGTTCATCGGTCCAAAAGAAATCTCCTGATAGACGCTTGCAGAAAACAGCTGGCTGTCCGGATCCTGGAATACAAGGCCGACACTGCGCCTGACAGCCGTCAGGCCTTTTCTGGAATAGTCTATTGGCTGTCCTGCAACGAGCACGGTTCCGCGGTCCGGCCTGCATATGCCGTTGCAGCACATAAAAAATGTAGATTTTCCCGAACCGTTGGCTCCCATGAAGGCGACCTTTTTCCCTCTCCCGATCTTCAGGCTGACACCGTCCAGCGACGGCTGTCCGCGTTCCCCATATGAATAATGGACATCTCTCGCTTCTATTATGATATCTTCCGATACCTGTTCTCGTTCTGCCGTCATGCTACTCTCCTCCATACTGTATACACTAACAATACAAGTTCATACAAGATAATGAGCGCAATCTCTGAAGGCTTCGCCGGATGCTGTTCGTCCAGCACACGTATCCTGCCATCATAACACCTTGACTCCATCGCATCATACAAGGAAACAGAACGCTGGAATGCCCTGATCAAGAGTGCGGCACCCATGCTGCCAAAGGATCGCAGCGATGTCTTTAAATCTTTATGCCCAAGCCTTGCCTTCTGTGACACGAGCATGGCTGACGCTGTCTCCATCAGCACGAAAATATACCGATAGATCAGCAGCATCAGCTCCAGGATAATCCTCGGGCAGTGTAGCCTGCCCAGTACAGCCATAATATCCGTCATCGTCGTGTTAAGCGACAGAAAATAAAGGCAGGATACCGCCGCCATAGCTGTCACTATGAGTCGCAGCCCAAACAGGACCGACGCTTTGCTGCCTGTGATAAAAAAGGCTCCCACCGGTAGCGCATAGCCATCTAATGGAATCTTTGAGATATTCACGATGATTGCAAGCGTACTTAAAATGAGGAATGCAGACGGCACTGCCATAAGGCTTATATATCTGTGCAGCGGGAGGCCTCCCTTTCCTACGGTCAGGATACTGTTAATAAGAAGCACGACCATGGAAAGCGCAAATGAACGGCTCATGATACAGAACAACAGTGTCAGCATGGAATATGCAAACTTTTCACCGGCATTGACATATCTGAGCTTTGAACGATAGCAGAGCTTGTCTACAGCAATCATACCGTGCTCCTTTCATTCATCTCTATTCCTTCTCCGTCTCATCGCTCTTCATCCATTTCCTTCGCTCTACAAAGCGTCCCATGATAAAGGCTATGATACCGACGCCAATTCCCGTCTGGACGCAGAAGATCAGGCTTTCCACCTCTCCCGGCAGCTCTCCGCCGAGGGCCGCCTCGAGTACCGGCGTGAACCACGGCGTATATTCACCATGAATCTCTTCCACCATCACGCTGCCAGCGTCGTCAGACCCGCCGAACTCGGCTCCTCTCTGCGCGAACAACGGGATAACCGCTATGCACAATGCAACAGCCAATAAGATTATCACCGTCTTCGTATTCTTCGTCATCCTACTTTGCCTCCTTTAAAAAACCAATCGCTTTCAGTTCCGGCCTTGCATAGGATTCCAGCCCGATTACTATCACGACGGTCAGAATCCCTTCTATGATGGCGAGCGGAAGCTGCACCGGTGCGAACACTCCGAGGAATTTCACCGCAGAAGCCGCCGCCCCGCCGGCTTCAGAAGGATACGCAAGCGCAAGCTGTATGCTCGTCACACAATAGGTAAAGATATCCCCAAGGCATGCTGCCAGGAATACGGATACTTTCCTGTTGACTTTAAGCCCGGAACAGAGCTTATAGATGCTAAAAGAAAGCAGGGGACCGGCAACTGCCATAGAAAACGTGTTGGCGCCAAGTGTCGTCAGTCCTCCATGGGCAAGGAGCACCGCCTGGAACAGCAGCACGATGATGCCGAGTATGCTGACTGCCGAAGGGCCGAACAATATGGCTCCCAGGCCGGTTCCGGTCATATGCGAACAGCTCCCAAGCACAGATGGTATCTTTAAGGACGATATCACGAAGATAAACGCACCTGCCACGGCTATCAGCGTGATAGATTTCCTGTTCTCTTCCAGTCTTTTTTTCAGGGAAATGAAGCCGGCAGCCAGAAATGGGACACAGATAACTCCCCATGCGACACAATAGGATGCGGGAAGATACCCCTCCATGATGTGCATCGCGTTCACAGCCGGCGCGACGGCAAACAATAGCGCAAAAGCTATTGATGCCTTGAGCAAGATCTTTTCTTTTTTTGACATGTTTCTCTCTCCTTATGTGATGTTCTGAACATATTCCAGGTTCACCACAAAGTCAAAAGAGATTCGCAGCAAACACCTGGCCATATCCCGTAACCATCCAAATCCATCTAAAAGCGGGTGTTCTGACTTAGGCATCAACACGGTATTCCGCCTTCCCATAAGTAACCTTACAGTGACCTCATGGAATACCATTCCTCCAATACAGCAACGGGTATTGTGCAGGATTCTCACCTGGCTTCCCCTGCCGTCTTTTTTCAAACGGCCTTCTCTTAAACTGTCTGCTGGATTTGAATTCATTCACTATGAATTTTAACATAATTTAGTAGAATAAGCAATCAGATATGCTTTTGTCTCTTCCAGATTAAGGCCGCTCTCGAAAGGCCTGCCAATCACGACGAGCACAGCCCCGGTCTCTCTTGCCGCCTCCGCCTTTTCCTCGAACCCGCCGGCCTTCCCCGACTCTTTTGTCACAAAGTAGCCTGCCTGGGCATACCGGAGCATGGCCACATTCAGCTCTCTGGAGAAAGGACCCTGCATGGCGATAAGATGCCTGCCCCTGAAGCCGAGTCCGGCAGCTTCTGCTACCGCCTCTCCTGTGGACAGGACACGGGCATAGCACCTGTCCCCGTATTCTGGTATCTCAGTATAGTGCTTAAGCTCCTTGCTTCCGGTAGATATGAAGATATTGCCCGCCTTCCCCTTCAGGTAATCGACCGCCTCTTCCACGGAATCGACCCGCACTATCTCCTCTTTTGCCTCAATCTGCTGCTGTTCACGCAGACACCGGATATATTCTGTCCCACACGCGTCGCAGGCGCGCCTGATATTCTCTGTAGCCGCTTTCGCAAATGGATGGGTCGCGTCGATTGTCAGCGCTATGGCATGCGTCTCGATAAACGCGCGGATATCTCCTTCGTCCATCCTCCCTGCACAGACTGTGATGCTCCCTCCTTCTCCTATGCATTCCCTGCCATATTCCGTGGCAGTGCTCACATAAGCACCGATTCCTTGTCCTCTTAGAAATTCTGTCAGCTCCCTGCCTTCGGTCGTCCCGGCAAACAGCAGTATCTTTTTGCTCATCGTTTTCTCCTCTTTCCGGTCCTTGCTACTCTTTACGCATGAAGGGCACCCCGGTACCATCGCTAAAAGCACAGCCGGCACCTGTCCCTGACAAGTGCAAATGTAGCCCCTTGGGCACATAGCTTCGGCTGAATCAGCTCCCCGTCCGGGCAGAACCGGAGCGCTGCCCGCTCGCATACGTTATCCACCCCGGTCACCCGCTCTACAAATTCGGAACGGGAGCTGACCGCCGCTACCGTGCTCAGCTCCTGTGCGGTAAATGTATGGAACGGCACTTCGTATTCCTCTGCCAGCGCCAGCAGCCCCGGTTCGTCCTTCTTGAGCTCTATGCTGGCAAATGCTGTTATCCGGCCCGGTTCTATTCCATGCTCCTGCAGCACCTCTGCAAGCCCGGCAGCCAGCTGTCCCATCTCCATACCCTTGCGGCAGCCTATGCCTGCCACGATGCAGGACTTGCGCTTCAGCCACAGAATGTTCTGCGCGGCCTCTTGTCCGGCAGATGCTCCATCTTCCATGACAGCTATTCCATATGGATACCTCTGCAGTTCCTCCACCGAAGCACACGGCTCCACTTCCTCCGGCCAGGGGCCGTCAATGGGATACTCGCTGTACAGGCCGATTTTCTTCTGCTCCAGCACTGCCGCGGATATGTGCTTAGCCAGTTCCCTGCTCTCAATCTCGAGCCCGTTCTTAAGCGCAAACATATCTACTGCAAACTTCTCCTGCACGTCTGTGGCCGTCGTGATGACAGGGACTCCTCCCGTAACCCCGGCAAGCCTGCGGGCAAGTGCTACCGCCCCTCCCGCATGGCCGGAAAGAAGGGGGATTATGTACTGTCCTTTCTCGTCCATCACGATGACCGGAGAGTCCGTATACTTATCGTGCACCCACGGTGCGATGAGGCGCACTGCGATTCCAGCCGCCCCTATGAACAAGAACGCATCTTCCCCCCAGAGGGTCCCAATCCATGCTCCTGTATCCTCTGGCAGAGGACGCAGGCCGTACCGGGCAGCGAACTTATCCGGCGCATAGCCCCTGCAGGCAGCCTGCCCTGCCGCAGACGGCCTGCAAAGTGCGGCGCCAAGCCGGCTGCCGGCATCTGTAAAACTGATTATGGTAAGATTTTTTTCTTCTTTCATGGCTGTATTGTAAGTAAAAACCGTACGAAAGTCAAGTGTGCCTCCGCATCTATCCTTCCCAGACAACGATCTCACCACACGCAATCTTCGCCCCAGATCCGCCGGAGGGCTGTGTCCTGTAATCGTCCGGCATGCCGTGTACGACTACCGTCCTGCCGATTACCTCTTCCGGATAAAACCGGCCGGTATATACGGCCATCCAGGCAATCCCACCCTTTACGAGCAGGCTCGGCAAATCTCCTGCATGTCTCGGGTGCTCCTGGCTCTCTGGATTATAATGCGCTTCTGCATCTGCAAACGGGTCTTGCGCGTTTCCTGTACAGGAGCTGCCTTCATGGATATGAAACCCCAGGAAGCCCCCGGCCTCCTGCTCTGTCTTGTCCGTTATTCCGTATACTTCCGCCACGACTACCGTTCCTCCGTATGTACTGTAAAAATAGACGTTCCCCCTGATATCACCGTACCCCGGCGCACCCGTAAGCTTTGCGTGTGCCATCGGCATCTCCTGTTTGAATTCTTCCAATATCTTGATCCTCCACTCCTGTGAAATATTGAACCTGCTCCAATATGATATGCGGAAACCGGCATAATGTTTCTGATTTAGAAATATAATTACACAAATCAACATACGATACGGAGCCATTATGAAACATCTCTCATTATACAAGAAATGGGGAAAGATACTCCTTCTCTTTGCCGCCGCCTTTTTTATCGGCACTATGGGGGCAAAGGCTGTGGAGCACTTTACCGGGGAAGCGGTGCAGACCGCGGCAGACGGGAACTGGGGCCTGAGCTTCCAGGAGGACGGACAGCCGCCTGCTGCCAACGCTACGGCCGATGAACTGAAGCAATTTGACGCTTTTTACAAAAGCGGCACGGAGGACAAAGTAATCTACCTGACGTTTGACTGTGGATATGAGAACGGGAACACGGCGCCGATTCTGGACGCATTGAAAAAGCATAAGGTACCGGCTGCCTTTTTCGTCGTCGGCAACTTCTTATCCGAAAACCCCAATCTGATCAAACGGATGAATGACGAAGGACACATCGTCGGCAACCATACATACACCCACCCTGACATGTCTAAGATTTCCACAAAAGAAGCATTTTCCGAAGAACTTGGGAAAGTAGAAACCCTCTATAAGGACATAACAGGGGAAGAGATGACGAAGTATTACCGTCCGCCTCAAGGGAAATACAGCGAAGGCAATCTTCAGATGGCGAAGGATATGGGGTATAAGACCTTTTTCTGGAGCCTCGCTTACGTGGACTGGTACCAGGATGACCAGCCCACCAAAGAGGAAGCCTTTGACAAGCTGCTGAACCGGATCCACCCCGGAGCTATCGTCCTTCTCCACAGCACCTCCTCCACGAACGCGGAAATCCTTGACGAACTGCTCACAAAATGGGAAGAGATGGGCTATACGTTCCAGTCTCTCGATAAGCTCCCAAAGGCAGACTGATTCCTTACGTGGCTGCTGCACGTGTCCTTGCAAAGCAGACCTATCTCTGCTATTGTAATAACAGATGAGGAGGTATGTGTATCATGTTGGAACGATTGTTAAAGTATCCGGGATTCGTATACCGCATAGGCGGAACATACTATTATCTCGGAAAATGGATCTGCAAAGAATGTACGGATACAGAGGTGACCGACTGTGTGGCCATGTATGAGATGTGCCGGCTGGAACATGAAGATGCCGAAGCGGGAATGTATTTCCACAAGCTCCGCGCACACAGCGATTTTGCTCTGGACGTTCCCTACAACCCGGCGCTGATCAGATCTGATATGACTGACCTTGTGGATGGGCTGTCCCCGGACGCCTTTAAAGTCCTCGATGGCCAGATGCAGCATTTTGCTGAAGATTACAGAAAATATTGCGGAGAGCTGCCGGCTTAGAAGAGACGTCAAAAATCCTGCACAGAGAGGCCATCTTGGCTTCTGAGTGCAGGATTTATCTATGTAGCCGTCTTTATCCCCGCTGTCTTCTGCTCACCGGTCTGTCCGCAGACCGACATGATATAGCGTATGAGTGCATAGATGGTCAATACCGCCGCGATTACGGTCTCTATGAGCACCACGTACTGCAGAAACGGCATCGGCGATCCCATGTTCGCGAGACATGCCATCGTCATCTTCATGCCGATTGCCGTAATGACGAACGGGAAGGTGAATGCCGAATAGCTCGGGTAAAACTTCATCTTCAGGAAACGGGGAAGCCTTAGCAGCACCACCACATATATCAAAGTAGAAAGCACTGCCAGGAACCCTACCATAATGATGGATTTCGGCTGCACCGACTGTATGTATCCCGCCAGGCACAGGCTGGCCGGGGCCGTATAGATACAGAATAACGGCTGCACCGGTTCCGGCATCTTTCTATGCTTCAGATAACGGTATGTAACGAGGGCCAGAAGCACGAGAAGCGCGGCAAAGCCGAACCAGAACAGGACTGTCCCGATACCCGTCTGTCCAAAAGCCGGGGCCGTGACACTGGCAACTGCTATCCCGACATATACGATGTAATAGCTGGCAAATACCTTCGTCATATCAAGGTGCACGGTAAACCTCACGGTAAAATAGATCATGAGCACGATATGAAGCATAATTGCTGCATACCATATAAGATCCGCCCCTCCGTTCAGATAGGGCTTGGCATAACCGGCCAGGAGCATAAGCGCCATCGTAAACGTACCGGACACGCTCGCTATGACTGGATTCTTCATATCTTCTGCAAATTGCTTTGGATACAGGATGACTTTCAGCAGGACAAGCAGCCCTGTCACGGCAGCCACCGCCCCACAGACGAGACGGACTCCTTCGGAATAAGACTGAAGGAGATTGCCGAGCGCGGCCATTCCCAGCATCACGCCAGTTACAGGCAGGGGTATTCGTCTAATCATCTCCATCCCCCCTATCCATCTATGTTCGTAAGGCCTTTTTCGCGGATAATCATCTCCGCGACTTTTCCGGCTACCATACCAGTGAAACGGATGCACTGCTCTTTGTGCTCACCTTGTGCCATATCAAATTCTTTTGTCAGAATCCTGCAGCAGAGCGCATTCTTGCCATTTGCCTCTTTGAACCAGTCATGCAGTTCCTTGGACAGCCGGAGCGTCTCTTCTACCTGCGGATCTTTCTGTACGGTTCTTCCAAACACGAGTCCGATTGCCATAACTCCGCCGGACACTGCTCCGCACAGACATTTGGAACGGCCGATTCCGACCGGGAACCCGGAAGCCATAGATATGACCACTTCCGGCACATCGATTTCAAAGTTGCTGCGGATGGAGCTCACCACCGCTTCGGAGCAGAAGAATCCTCCCCGGAACAGGTCTTCTGCGTCTTTCGTAATTTTAGCTACGCTCACTTCATTCTTCAAATTCATACTTTCATTCCTCCTGTCGCGTAATATTAATCATCTGTACTACATGCTTATCTTATCGTATCCAAGCCTGTATGTCTCATTGATTAATTACACGTATGTCCGGAATTATTGATGAATTCTATATGTGCGGCACAGGCTGCATCTCTACCGTTTCGCGCAGATGCTGCCGTCTGTGAATGTTATCGTATCTCCTGTCTTTAATGAGGCATAATCCTCTTTTGATATAGTCCTGAGGGCCATGCCTCTTCCATACATCTTCTGCCCGATCAACGGCCCCAGCGCCAGAACCGGTTCTGCTTCTATGCACAATATGGCCGCCGGTGCCGTACCCGTCTTAACCATCTCGATCAATACGCCGGAGCCAGAACATGACCCTCTGTCATAAGGGATACAGAGCACCTTCCCCGTCAGATTCTGCCCGCATAAATCATGATGGATATCAATAATCTCCCCGGATGCAGGGTCCACGCCTCCCCAAAAGCTCAGAGGCTCCTGTGAGACGAGCGCCTCCGCTTTTACATCTCCTTCCAGCAGAACTTTAAAGTTTGTTATCTCTTTCATAATGATGCCTCCTCTGGCCTTATTCCTGTCACTGCTGCGGCCACACAGCCTTTCATATCCGCCATCGTAATCTTGACACCGTTGATGGCCGGTGCATACTGGGCGGCTTTGCCCGAGTTCGTGACAAAATGCTTTCCTTTCCACACGCCGTTATATTCCATCTCCATCAGGCAGGTATCTCTTACAAGCATGGCTCCGGCATGCTCAATGGCGGCAACATATCCGGCCAGATCTGCCAGTTCATAGACAGGATGGCTCGTCTGTATCCAGAATTCGGTCCCTTCGTGCACTTTTTTGCCTTCTATCTCACAGGCAATCTCTTTTATTTCCTGGAACGAAAGATGAGGGCAGCCCATGAGGACCATATCTACCTGGTCCGTATCTCCTGTATTAAGCCTCTTTTTCATCTCTTCAACTGCTTCCGGCGTAATCTCAACAATCTCATAATCCTTCTTTCCGTGGAATGCCGCCTCAAGCGTCGGCGCCTCCGGCGTTAGCCCCACGGCATGGAAAAGACTGGTAGCCCCTCCTGACGCAGCCGCGGCTGAAAATGCTTTCAACTGGTCAGGCATGGTCCCCGCCGGCAATCCGAGTATGACCGGTACCCTGTTGATTGCAGTCTCGCCGACGAGATACCCTAATATCGCATAATCAACCGTATCCTGGAACGAGCTGTCGTCAAAGCCTTTCAATGCAAAGAGGATTTCCCCTGCCCGGTCGTCATCCAGATATAGTCCGTACTCCGGCACCCGTCCGGCCACTGCGCAGCAGACATCTACCAGATCGGGCAGCCGTTCCGTCCTGGCCCCGATTACCGAGTTCACATAATTAACCGCATTTGACTCCGACCAGCTCACATTCTCCCCAAATACCGGAACATTCGTACATTGATATGGCGCGCACGTCCAAGTCGGGTTTACACCAAGCTTCAGGTATGCCTGTCTGAGCCGTTCACATTTTGCCGCAAATGCCTCTGAGGTATATTGTTCCCTCCACCTCCTCGTATCCATGGACATGGGGTTGATCGTCGTCGGAACCGACACCTTTGCCCCTTTTTCCACCAGGTATTCTACGAACTCTGTTCCGGCGTCCCATATGGTGGTGAACGCGGCCGCGTCGATATGTGCATTCTTCACCGGCAGAAATCTTTCCGCGCCGTAAAGCCCGCCCATCTTAACAAGAATCTCGATGGCAGTCTGCAGGCCTTCTCCATGCCTGCCTTCCAGCATCTCCTGTTCATACTCTGTTAATTGCATGATTTCGTCTCCTTTTCTTAAAATATGTTGCCTGGCAATCATAAAACCTTTATATTATTAATCATACAAGGTTTTCCACACTTTACAATTTAAAGAAATTTAAGTTACTATTGATTTTTCTAAAGGATAAGAATATGAGGGTTACATGATATGAACAAATACAGAATCATACTGGATGTTTACAAGACACGCAGCATATCGAAGACCGCCCAGAGGCTGAACTATACGCAGTCCGCCATCAGCCAGGCAATCAAGAACTTTGAGAATGAACTGGGCTTTCAATTATTCCGCCGCTCTAAAGCCGGCATGGAGCTGATTACGGGCATGGAAGAAATCATATGTTCCCTTGAAAACATTTGCAGGGAGGAGGATAAAATCAGTCGGTTCGCCAGAAACCTGACGACCCTTGACAGCGGCTATATCAGAATCGGCTCTGTCCAGAGCGTCTCTTACAACTGGCTCCCGAACCTGATTCGAGATTTCTCAGACCGATATCCTAATATCCGCTTCGAACTCACCATCGACGGCATCACCCCTCTGAAAACAAAGTTGGATCAAGGACAGCTTGACTGCGTCTTTACTTCCAAGCACATGCTTCCGGGCTATCCGTTCATGCAGATTGACGAGGATGAGATGATGCTCGTCATGCCTGAGGATCACCGCCTCGCCGGAAGAGAAGCCATCTCAGTCTCTGACATCGATTACGAAAGCTTTGTCATGTCATCGAACGGATTGGATGAAGAAGCCGGCATCATATTTGAGGAGAACCATATCATCCCCAATGTCCAGTACCAGCCGACGGAAGATTTTGCAGCGCTGAAGATGGTAGAGCTCGGATTTGGCATCACAATCATTCCAAGGCTGTTTCTGACCGGCACAACCTTCCATGTATATGCCTGTCCATTTGAAGAACATTATACAAGAATCCTTGGAATCGCATATTCCCCCGACAAACCGCTCTCACCTGCCACCCGCAAATTCCTCGCTTACATCAAGAGCTGGAATCTGCCGGAGCAGTATAGATATTCCAGATAATACGAAAAAGTCCCGGTATGCTTCTGCAGCTTACCGGGACTTTTTCATTACAGGGGATGAGGGAATCGAACCCCCGCCAAAGGTTTTGGAGACCCCTATCATACCACTTGACCAATCCCCTAAGTGATATTGCTCACTAGATATTTATATCATATGCCGTGCTATTTTGTCAATGAAAATTTGCCCGGAATTACTCCTTCATCTCTACCAGAAGATAGAACCCTTTTTCTGTCTTTTCGATTTTCTTTATAATCCCACGGCGCGACTTGATCCTCTCGGATGTCCTGTAGATGCCTGACATGGCGATGGACGGCTCCACGAGGTATGTGTACTGTCCGGTGACAGCGCTTCTTTCGCTCACCTCGACTTCTTGTCCCTCTTCGACGAGGCCTTCTCTTTCCATCTTGAAACGTTCTGTTCTCATGTTCGGTTCAATCCCTTCTGTAGAATAATCTGATGTAATGTCCTATGGGAGATTATTATACTCCTTTGTTGTTTTTATTTCAATATTATGGATAATTCGTAGTTATCCTTTTTGTTTTGGATAATAAAAACCGCTATTTTAAAATCCATTAATATAAGCCTTTCGATATATGGCCCTGAATTTAACAGGATATATCGAACTGACAAAAGGAAAGGAAGAATATATAATATGTCAAATATCTTCGTGAGCTGGTCCAAAGCTAAAAGTAGAGAATTTGCATTGGAAATAAAATATCTCCTAGAAAGTCTTAATCCTCATTCAAATGTATTTATGTCAGAGGAAAATATTGCAGCAGGTGAAAAGGTTCAAGAAAAAATAATCAAAAAAATCGTAGAATGTGATTTGTTATTACTTTGTTTTACTAAGGAAAACAAAAAATCGCCATGGCTGCTTTATGAAGCAGGTTTTGCTTGTGGACTTAACAAAAAGGTTATTCCACTGTTGTTTGATAATGATGTCAATTGGCATTCATGGATAGATAATCCAATGAATATTGCTCGAGAAATTAATATAAATAGTACAGATTTTGAAACATCATTTATAAAGTGTTTTGGATTGCGTGATTCTTCGTATACGAGAAATATTCTCTCAAATTTTATTAAAAATGTAGAAAAGATAAAAGATAAACATCGACAAGTAGATATACAATGTGAAGATTTTGTTGATGTGTTGTTAAACAATAATTCTTTTAAAATAGAGAGTCCTATTTATAGAAATAAAACAGCATACTTTATGACAGGATTTGAAACATTTGATTTATGGAAAGCAATTGTGCAATCATTCTTATATACCGGCAAATACTTGTGGATTTACGGAAGAAAAAACATGAAATTATTTGGTGGAAATTACAAAGAGCTATTTGAATATTTAGAAGAAAAATCTGTAACAGAAAATATGTCTGGCATTGATTTTAGATGTATGTTTTTGAATCCTGAAGCAGAAGAAGTAAAGTTTGCACATAAACAGCAGGATATTTTTTTACAGGAATTAGATGCTACAATTAAAAGAGCCAAATATCAAATTGGTGATAATCCTATTTTACAAAAATGTTTTCGCAAATATTCAAATAGGCGAGAAGAAATTATAATCCGTCTAGATAACTGTATCATTTATTCTAAACCACATTTTGATGAAAATGGTGCTCCTCAAATTATGACAGATACAAAATTTGAAGTCTTTAGTGCAACTTCCAAGAGAGGGAAAGAATGTATTGAAAAGTATTGTGCCGTTTGGGATAATGCTAAAAATTTATTTTAAACTGAAATGCAGTCAAAGTGGAGATTTCTAGTCTTGACTGATATTTCTGGTATTGTATAAAACAGAGAATCGCGCTCCCATGTAGATCATACATACTTACCATTACAGATGGGATTAATCACTATATAATTGATGAAAAATTTCCTCTATTTCGCCTAATGTTTCCGATATAGAACTCAAACTTACATTAATATTATAACCATGAATCTTTTCACTTAAATGTAATATACTATTCTTTAAATCTATATTGGTTTGGTATAAAAGTGGTACACATTCTAATTTGTATTTTTGAGGATTTCGTTTTTTTAAGCGTTCCCATAGACTCTCTTCTGAATCTACATACAAATTAATATATATTATGTTAGGAACCTTTAGGTGTATATATAGTTCTTCTGGAATAATATGTACACCATTTATAATAGAAGGAATCTCTTTCCTTTGTTGACGCTGAATGATATTTATAATAGAATTTTTCATAATTCTGCATTGCTCTTTTGCCATGTCGTAAGTTAAAAATCTATTATGTGAATAAATATTATCTTGTAAAAAACCATACTCATAAAATAAATAACAATTATATCCTCTTAAAATTTCACGAATCACATCAGTCTCTTCGACAAGTCGGAATTCTTTATATGCTTTAAGAAGTTCAGCGGAAAGTGTAGTTTTTCCTACACCGGGAACACCAGATATGAGAAGTACTAAGTTTTGAGGTAATGTATATTTCTCTTCCATAATTTTTCCTGTATTTAATAATGTATTAGTTTAACAAAACAAAAAGGATAACTACGAATTATCAAATATATTATACCAGTTTTTTCCATATTTTTCTATGCCAAATCAGAAAACTATCCATTATTATTTAAGCTCCACATTTCCAATAACCACAAAAAGACCGCCCCTTTCAGCCGGCCAATCATTTTCATATAATCTAGTTCAAATCAGGCAGCGTTTTTTATGTTCATCTTCTTCCGCGGGTGCATCTTCTCCAAAATCTCCGCCTGTATCCTGGCTGCCACATGGATATATATCTGCGTCGTCTTTATAGAGCTATGTCCTAAAATCTGCTGGACGCAGCTTATATCTACCCCTTCTTCAATCAGATAAGTCGCAAATGAGTGGCGGAACATATGTGGCGTAATCTTCCTTTCTATCCCTGCAAGATTCGAGTATTTTTTAATCATTAGCCTTATAGACTGTTCGGTAAACCTGCTGCCTCTCATATTTACGAAAAAAAAACCACTTTTCTTTATCATCTCTTTGTTTGCATCGTAATATCGCCTCAGCAGTTGCAGAACAGAAGGTTCTGTCAACTGTACATGACGCTCTTTACCTCCTTTTCCCATTATTCTGATTAAGCCTGAATGCAGGCTGATGCAGTCTGCCCGTATATTGGAAATCTCATATACTCTCGCACCAGTTGCAAATAATATTTCTACAACAATAATATCTCTGAGCCAGTATCTATACGCATCTTTATGAAGCATTTTAGAGTATGCGTACATATAATTTAACAGGCATTCTATCTCTTCTCTTGGTATAATCCGGGGAAGTATCGTGCTTTCTTTGAATTTTACTTTTATCTTTCTAAAAGGAGTTTCTTTAATTATCTCTTCCTCTTCCAAATAATTATAAAATGCTTTTATACTAGCAAGTTTTCTTTTTACCGTCTTCTGCTTATATTTTTTATGCAAATCAGTAATATATAACTCAATCTCCTCTCTTTTCGGAGACTGACAGTTAATAAATTCAAAATACTGCTTCAAATCGATGCGATAAGCTTTTAATGTCTTTTCGTCAAGCTCCTTCCGATATTTGCAGTATTCCAGATATGCAGACACTAATTTTTGTAAATTCATGTTTTTATCCTCCTTACAGGTTTTCTGTAAGTGTATCACATATAATAATCAACTGTTATATACAGAGTTTCTTCTTAAAGAGTTGCAATAGAGACCTTTGCACTGCCCACTTTAAGCTGCCTTTCTGAAGGCGATACAACCTTGCATACAGCCCCAGATTTTCCACCCGGTTCTTATGGCTTCCTTTTAGAATACAGAACAATGCGGGTTTTCGGCGTTTCTAATATCCCCTTCGTCCCAAAACCATATTGTTCAAAAGAGCTTAATTTACTATTTTTTATAGATTTAATAAATGAAAATCTTCTTACAAGCCCTCATAAATGTTTAAGACACCATGAGAGAACAGCTTAAAATAAAAGTTTCTCGCATATCATCGTTTATCTGTGGTACGATAAAAGTCAGAAAGCATGACGCTATTTTTATATAATCTGAGTAGAGCGACAAATTTTGATTTTGGGAGGTAAATATGATATTCGAAACAGAGCGATTATATCTGCGTGAGATGAATCAATTTGATTTTGAATCATTGTGTAAAATCTTACAAGATGAAGATACAATGTACGCATATGAGGGTGCATTCAGTGAGGATGAAGTCCAAGAATGGCTCAATAGACAAATTTCCCGTTATCAAAAATGGAATTTTGGTTTATGGGCAGTTATTCTAAAGGAAACCGATGAAATGATTGGGCAGTGCGGGCTTACAATGCAGCCCTGGAAAGATGAGGAGGTACTTGAAATAGGTTATCTTTTCAATCGACTATATTGGCATAAAGGGTATGCCACCGAAGCGGCAAAGGCGTGTAAAAAGTATGCATTTGAAGTATTAAAGGCAGAGGTAGTTTGCTCTATCATCAGAGATACAAATATAGCATCTCAAAACGTAGCCATAAGTAACGGGATGACAATGGCAGGCACATGGACAAAGCATTACAAAGGTGTAGATATGCCGCATTATTGTTATGTGGTTCAACGCTGACAATTCTCATTTGTCGGGGAACAATCGTAGTAAGCAGGGCGGGAGTAAATGCACTCCCGCAAAACAGTGTGTACCGTTGTGCCCTGCTTGCCACAAATGAAAGCAGCAAAATGATTCGTACGCTTATTACCAATAAGGTGGACTCAGCAAAATATTTATAGTCGCCACCATATTGTTTCTTCCCGCCTTTTTTCAACGAAACCACAGCGTTGCAAAATGCGTTGTGATGCAAACCCGTCAATGTCCGTTTCTGCAATAATATGGGTCACGTTTTCTTGTTTCAAAGCCCACCTGCACATGGCTTGCACCGCTTCTGTCATGTATCCGTTGTGCTCAAACTCTTTTCCCAACCCATAGCCGATTTCGACCTCTCGATCCGCATTCGGTATATCCTTGAAATCAGCGGAACCAACGACAACCCGGTCACTTTTGTGAACCAGAAACCAGAAGCTATGCCATAAGTAATCGTTAGAATACTTTTCTGTTTTTTCTAATTGTCCTTTTACAATTTCGAGAAAAAGTCCCTCCATAGGCTCTGCTTGATAAGAACAATTTAAGTCTTTCTCCAGCTTTGGTAGGTTCTCTACCCACAATTTTAATTGATAGGGAAGCAATGGTACTAATTCAAGACGCTCCGTTTTCAATATCATTTTGCTACCTCATTTTATCTTTGTTCGCCTTATCCGCCGAAGGCGAATATTCTTGTTCCTATACTCTAAATTTTAATGTCGAATCTGTCAAGTTGATTTATCTATTCTTATATCGTGCTCTAAGTTTACCGACACTATTTTTTATAGTAATGGAGTAATTCGTTTTATAGAAAGCGTGGCATTTGTAAGCGAAGCCAGCTCAAAGGCTGCAGCACCGGTGGAACGAAACGCCAAATCAACCTGGCCGCTCAGGAATTCAATGACACTTCCTTGTAAGATTGTGTTACCGGTTGTTGAAAGTGTGCCATATTGCAATGTGGAGTCTATGAAACTGCCATCTTGACGTACGCCCGCAGATATTGTCTGGTCTGGTATCTCAACTGGGTCTATTCGAATCATATAGTTGATTTCGTATTCCCCTGGTATATAAATCTGCAATTCATTCTGATTAGTCCCAACATTGAAGGATGGCATAAAGTTATTGAATTGTATCTGTTCAACTTGATTGCTGACAGTAAAGTCAAACGATTGGACAGTATCGGAATATAGACCGCCAAATGCAGTTTCCATTGCCCTGCCATTGATTTCCACTGTGGCCGGATTGTCGTATAAGAAAATATCTAAATTGGGAGAGATGAAGTTCAAATCTTCCCCAAACCTTATGGGTATTGGACCACCATTGCCATTTATATAGAACAGAACATCTCCAGGATCAAAGGTACCTGTCGGTCCCTGCTCTCCCTGTGGACCAGGTTCCCCCTGTGGACCGGGTTCCCCTTGCGGTCCCGGAACGCCCTGTGGGCCAGGTTCCCCCTGTGGACCAGGCTCCCCTTGTGGGCCGGGTTCCCCCTGTAGGCCAGGCTCTCCCTGTGGACCGGATTCCCCCTGTGGACCGGGTTCCCCCTGTGGACCGGGTTCCCCCTGTGGACCAGGCTCCCCTTGTGGGCCGGGTTCCCCCTGCAAACCAGGAATTCCCTGTGGACCGGGTTCCCCTTGCGGTCCCGGAACGCCCTGTGGGCCAGGTTCTCCCTGCAAACCAGGAATTCCCTGTGGACCGGGTTCCCCTTGCGGTCCCGGAACGCCCTGTGGGCCAGGTTCTCCTTGTGGACCAGGTTCTCCCTGTGGACCACGGCAGCACCCACAGCTACAGCAATTACAACTATTATTATAAAGCTTTTCATTCTTACAGTCACTGTTATTATATTTATTCATGATAATATCCTTCCTACTCGAATCTGCATAACTATACGTGTATCAAATATCTACTATAAGTTTATGCTGAATCCTGGCAGGTAGTTACTGCTTACTTCTTTCTTGATTGGCAATACAATTTATCCCAGGCTCTCTTTCAGGATATCCCTCACCTATCATTGGCGTAACGACTGGAAGCCCTCTTTCTTCCCCCGCTTTTACGAATCTCTCCGCCGGGTCATCCCACGGATGTTCTTCCAGGGTAAATGCACCCCAGTGTATCGGCATGGCTGCCTTTGCTCCTAGCTCAGTGGCCGCCTGTATGGATTCCGTCTTAAATACCCACGATGCCCACCATGCCATATTCGTTATTAACGTTGACTGAAGAGGGGCAGCTGCTACGCAAAAGGGCTCTTTGATTTCGCCGTGCTTATCGAGGCCTCAGATATCGGGAATTACGATTATATCCGCATCCCTGCTGTTGATGTCTGGGGGCTGCTGATGCGAAAGGACCATCCTCTCGCAAAGCGCAGCGAGATCCACCCGGAAGACTTGTGGGGCCTTCCCCTCCTGACTTCCAGACAGGCTGCGTCCAACAACCAATTCTCGGGCTGGCTTAAAAAGGATTTCGACCAGATGAATATCGTCGGCACCTACAACCTTGTCTATAATGTTTCTCTTATGGTGGAGGAAGGTTTTGCATGTGCTCTGACCCTGGACGGTCTTGTCGATACCGGAAGTGACAGCAGCCTCTGCTTCCGTCCCCTGTCCCCGCAAAAAACTGCAAGCATGCATATGGTATGGAAAAAATACCAGAGATTTACGAAGGCAGCCCAAAGATTTCTGGAACAGATTCAGCATGCTTTTGCATTATTAGATGCGTAATTTTATGAACATTCAAAAAAGAAAAGGATTAGTAGCAGCACATGCAGGCGGCCGGAACGAATGAGATATGCTGCCGCCGGGAACATTAAGCGTAAAAAGGAGGATGGAAGAATATGAATCATTTGATAAATGAAAAGTCTCCCTATCTATTACAACATGCAGAAAACCCAGTAAACTGGTATCCTTGGGGCAACGAAGCGTTTGAACGGGCCAAGAAGGAAGATCTGCCCGTCTTTCTGAGTATCGGATACTCTACCTGCCACTGGTGCCATGTGATGGCACATGAATCATTCGAAGATGAAGAAGTGGCGGAGCTCTTGAACAGCCATTATGTCTGCATCAAAGTCGACAGAGAAGAACGTCCTGATATTGATTCCGTATACATGGCCGCCTGCCAGGCCGTAACCGGTGCCGGTGGCTGGCCCCTCACGGCGATTCTGACACCGGACCAAAAGCCGTTTTTTCTGGGAACCTATATCCCAAAGCATCCACGATACGGACAGACAGGGCTTCTTGAGCTGTTACAGAAAGTCCATCTGCTCTGGAGCCGGGACAGAGATAAACTGTCGGAGACCGGACGTCAGATTACTGCATTCTTATCTGTTCCCGGAAGCAAAGCGGAGGAGACCCCAGACAAAAATGTATTGAAGCAGGCAGCCGATTTGTTCAAGCAGCAATATGACAGGAAGTGGGGCGGGTTCGGAAGTGCTCCTAAATTCCCGTCTCCTCATAATCTTCTGTTCCTTCTTGACTACAGTGCCCTGGAATCCGATGACAGCACCCTTGAGATGGCTCTGCACACGTTATCCGCAATGGCCCGTGGAGGGATGAATGATCAGATCGGAGGCGGCTTTTCCCGTTATTCTACCGATGAGAGATGGCTCGTCCCTCATTTTGAGAAAATGCTCTATGACAACGCTCTGCTCGCTATATCTTATCTTAAGGCCTATCATATTACAGGAGAGGACATGTATGCCGACACGGCAAGAAGAACTCTGGATTATGTATTGCGGGAACTGACCGGCCCAAGCGGTGAGTTCTACTGTGGGCAGGATGCGGACAGTGACGGCGTAGAAGGCAGATATTATTATTTCTCCAAGGAGGAAGTTCTTGAAGTATTGGGCCCTAAAGACGGCGCAGAATTCTGTCGGATTTATGACATTACTTCAGAGGGGAATTTTGAAGGCAAATGTATCCCTAACAGGATTGATGCGGACCATAATCCCTGGCCGTCTGATGATCCACGCCTGAAAAAGCTATATGGATACCGCCTTGACCGCGTCTCTTTGCACAGAGATGATAAAGTCATACTGTCCTGGAACAGCTGGATGATTATCGCGATGGCAAGAGCCGCTCAGATAACAGAGGACAGCCGCTATCGGAACGCCGCCGTACACGCCTGCCAATTTATCAGGCAATCTATGACCGACAGACGGGGAAGGCTTTATCTGCGCTGGCGAAAGGGCGAGGCGGCAACTCCCGGGCAGCTGGATGATTACGCCGTCTTTGGTCTGGCACTCATAGAGCTTTACCGCACGACATATGAGCCACAGTATCTGGAAGACGCCTTGCACATTGCCGCCCAGATGACAGACCTTTTTGAAGATAAGGAAAACGGAGGATATTTTCTCACTGCTTCAGATGCTGAAGTTCTCATTACCCGCCCAAAAGAGACTTACGACGGTGCAATTCCGTCGGGCAACTCAGCCGCGGCAGTCTTGCTGGTTCAGTTAGCCCAGTATACGTGCGATGTACTCTGGCAGGAGGCGAGGGAACGACAAATCAGATATCTTGCCGGAAGTATAAAAGAATACCCTGCAGGCCATAGCTTTGGACTTCTGGCTCTGATAAAGGTCTTATATCCGGCCAGGGAACTCGTCTGTGTATCGGCTGACAACGAATTGCCGGAATCATTACGGAATTATCTGATGGAAAACAATCCGATAAATCTGTCCGTCATCCTCAAAACGAAGGCAAATGAGGCAAAACTTGAGACAGCCCTTCCCTACGTAAGTGATTATCCGATACCTGGTAAGGGAGCCATGTACTATCTATGCAAAAACGGAGTGTGCATGGCTCCGGTGGAAGATATAAGCAAGCTTCATTAACTCAGGAACTTGCAGAGATACCGCTGATATTCCCTTTTTTACAGCTCTGTAATATTCCAATTGAGAATACGCTTTCTACCAATTGATAGATTATATTCAGGAACACAAACAATAAAAGAAGTCCTATAAAGTTAACTCCAAAAGGCATATAGTCATGAATGGCAGCGGACAATGCCTTTTGGATAGTCCAGGCTGTCAAAATTCCGGGAAACAGCGTTAACAGAAACGCAGTCCACACGATATATTAGAAGTGGCATCCCGCTCAAGCGCCTGCCTGATCTGCGCTTTGCTGACTGTCGTGCCATCCTCAGGCACCGGGCTCATGCTCCACACACCATTGTAGCTGCCCGTCGGGGCCCCGATGTCCCTGGATAATGCAGCAGCGTCTACGTAGACGGTTTTCAGCTGTGCGTTTTCGGCAATAAAGCCTGGCCAGTTTTACCCAATAATTCAAATACGTTCCCCAGACCGTACAGTCCACAGACACTTTGTTCTATCTTCTGTCCGCCGGCCTCTATCACGGTATTACTAAGAAGATATGGCAGTACGTCCGCCGGAAGCGTCTCATCTTTATATTCCGCATAACTTGTATTGATAGTGATGCCCCACTGTCTGAGAATCCTCTCTAATTTGTCATATGCGTCTCTAAGCCATGACTGCCCCTCAATAATAGGACAAGCCCTTAAGGAACCGTCCTGTTTCTTTATCAAAGGATTGATATTATACCATTTCTCACCGATGTGAGCTTCGGCATATATCGAATAATAAGTCCCCTTGAACACATTTCCTTTCTAAAATTTATTATTAATTTTTATATCTAATTTTGGATTATTCGCATAACCACTATACTTTCAAGCATTTTGGAGTATAGAAAACCATTCATTTTACCACTAATTTACCACGATTGAATGAGCCTTGATATGACTATAAAATAACACCCAAAAGACATCATTACACCTAAATGGTGTCTTTTTAAAAAGCAGTCAATCATAAGACTAACTGCTTTGTATGTAGGGATATGAAGTTATCAGACAATTTACCAACAAGGTGTCTCCTACCGACCCGATAGCATAGGCAAGAAGAAATCAATTCCACCAGTAAATAGAAATAACCCTAATATTATTGCGACTATTGTTCCTATTCTAATTCTTTTAGTCAGAACAAATACTGCTGGGTGTTTTGGGTCAATATATATGCTATACATTTTTCCTTGCGTCATACCCTTATTTAATCGTTTATGAGATATATTCTGTGTTGTTTGCTCACGATAATATGTTCCGTTATATGTATATTCAAATACTGGAGCTTGTGTAGAAATACCATTGCCACCATAATATGTGTTGTAGCCACAATACACGCCGTCCACTTTTTTTCTACAACACAATAAAGAATACAAATCATTTACTCCAACCAAAATAGATATCAAACCAAAGACAATAGATCCTAATGGCATCACAAATATCTCCCCATATGGAACAAATGAATATACTAAGGAAATAATTCCAAAGCCAATGAAACAAATAAACATAATCAAACAGATAAGTGGCATGACTTTATAGCGTTTCTTTTTCATAATTACAAAACATACTATACCAAATGCTATTGTTAAAAAATAAAGAAAAAATTTCATTGTCTAATCACTCCTATTACAACATTCAATCAGAATTTGTTTCATTATTTTGATTTTGTTTTTTCCATTCCTTATAATCTTTTTTTGTTTCTTGTTGTCTTTTAACATCTTCCATTTTTTCTAAAATCGCTTCTACATCTGGTTGACTGTGCTGTTCTGGTAGAGAATAGAAAATAATGTTATCATCATTTGTATATACTGAAATATTAAAAACCAAATCACTTTCTATAATTTCCTGCATGATATAGGAAATTTCTTCTGCATATTCCTCGTCCGTTTTTCCCTCATTAAGATATATACTTGTTTCTATTTCATACTCTCTTTTTTTCAGATATTCTTCTACACTTTCCTTACCATTCCATTCTGTCGTTGTTGTATGCCCTTGTACTTCAAGTTGATAATTTCTTATAAAAGGTTTATCTTGAAATAAAGGAGTTGCAAGTTCTTCTATTTCATCAGAATAGTAATAAACATGATAACTATCCTCAAAAAATCCAGTATTTCGTGCATATACAGTAGCAATTTGAGAAGAATTTTCTTTACTAGAAACATTTGCCCTAATCCAGTTTAATCCTATTTTTTCTTCTTTGTACTCCTTTACTTCTGTAATGATAAATTCTTCATTGTATTTGCCCTTTAATTTGGATGAGATATATTTTTGTGCTTCTTCACTAGAGTTAAAATCATGCGAATAGCAACTACAACCATTTAATAGTCCCAGACAAAGCACACTTGCTATAATACTCAATACAATTTTTTTATATCGCATAATTGCCACCCCCCAATGTGATTTTATGATTTAATACAGTTCTACAAACTTGAATTTTCAAATTAGTCTTTGCAAATAACCTTTGAACCTTCACCATCAATTACAATTCCCTGACGGTTGTTAATTGGGCATAGATTCAAATCCGAAAACTCAGCCATTATTTTCTCGGTAACTTTCTTAAATGGTGCTGTAAGATAATGCGGAAGAACATAGAAATCAATCAAATCAAGCCCTGCATCATCTTCTTGTGAGTAGTCCTCTGGCTTTTCATCCATTTGCTCGATATATTGGATGCTTGGAGCGCATATAATTGCGCCTGCCGACTCGCCGATCATCAATTTTCCATTTGCCAATTCCTTTTTCAGTAGCCCATCAGCTCCCGTTTTACGGAGCTGGTCCATAAGAAAGAAAGAATTTCCGCCGGTAAAATATATCACATCTGCTTCTTCAAAAACAGACTGTATCGTTGAATAAGCCTCCGTTGAAATATCAATTTCAGTTACGATTGCTCCCAACTTTTTGAATAATTTTCGAGCCGAGCCGACATAACCGATGTAGCCTTCACGCAGTGAAGCTGTTGGAATAAATGCGACTTTCTTATTTTCAATTTCTTCCTTTATCAGACTTCCCACACTTGAAAAGTGCGAACATAAAAATAGTTTCATCAATATTCTCCTTTATAAATTCTAATTTACACATATGAAATATAGGTTTATAATCTTACCATTCATTTATGGCATACAAAATAGCAAGTCTTACATTTTTTAACAACTCAGAAGATAGAGTTTCGTATTCTTCAGATAACCCTTTTTTGTGAGCCATATATGCTGGGCTATCATTCCACGAACCCATTGCTCCAAAAACATCCGAAATACTTGCAGCTTCGAACATTTGAAGATTTTGCTGTGGAATTGGTGGTAAACTCAAACCATACTTTTCATCTGGATATTCGCTATAGCCATCTAAAAGGTTTATAGCAGAAGTAAAAATATTAGCAAAATTTTCACACTCAATTTTTTTAGCCAATTCTTTAATCGATAATAATACATCTCGAAATGAGTTAATGTTATTCTCAAAATATGGTTTTTTTGATGGTGGATTAGTCCACTCATGCTCTGAATATAGAATATTCCATTTTTTTTGCATAGAGTCAAATTGCCAATCAGCAGTAAAGTATGTTACTTTTCCGCTTTTGTAAAAACACAAAATGGAACTTTCTGTTGTATTTGAAAATCCTAAAAATTGTCTATCCTTTACTGAATATGGACATAGCAACTTTATATCCTGTATCCCACTTTTCTTTATTTGTTCAAACCACAATGAAACATTAGAAGCGGTATATTTTTCTGTCCTTAAAAATTTCTTTTGAGGTAAAAAGATAAATTCAATTTTATTCTCATATTCTAATTGAGAAAATCTAATTGGTTCTGATAATTGCAACGCTTTTTTGCTCGTCGCTACAATAGATGCAATTTGAAACATTTGTCCATTCATCATTTCGCCTCCTCTTAATATGAATAATACTGTTCTTTCAAAAATTCCAATTTGTCGCTTTTTTCATACCCATATTATAACAGTTCCATATATCCGCCACAATAAAAATCAGCATACCCTTTGAATATTTTCTGCATTGAACATACACACTTTTTCTTTCTTCCTCTTGATTACCCACCACAGAAAAGAAAAAGCCCTGTCAAGAGCCTTGCCACCAATGGTGGTGCTTTGCACTCTTTACTGGGCTTTTTGTTTGCTGTATCTTCCATTCAAGAGGAAATTAAAGACCTCTGTTCCATTTCGCCTTTAGATAATCTTCATAATCTCCCTCGTTAAAGTCTACTTGTGGAGAAGTATTAGGAATGTTTTTTCTGTTATCTACATCTGCAAGTTGACGGAATATCCAGTCATCATAAGGGTTGTGATATTTATACTCTTTCGGTTGTTCTCTGTATCGGTCTAAACCTCGCATTTCCTTATGTACTTTCATCATGCGTTCTATTTTTTGACGCTGTATCAACTGTTTGATTTCCATAAGTTCTTCCACTTCTACAACCTCATTAGAAAGATAATTGCTGATGTACCTAATCAATATGGTTTCCATGTAAAATTTGTATTCGTTTTCATCATCGAAAAATTCATTTTCAGACAGATAATCTAAGGAAACATTGAAGTCCTGTTCCCGTTTAATAATATCCATAATATATGGCTCGGTATGGTCGATATACTTCCATTCTCCCGACAATAATTCATTGGGCGTTACACCCAGCACGTCCATTATCTTCTCTAATGTATCAAAGGTAGGATAATTCACACCACGTTCAATCTTGGAAAGGCTCTGCATATTGATACCGATTTTGTCCGCAAGTTCCTGTTGTTTCATTCCTCTGTGTTTTCTTATGGTCTGTATGTTTTCTCCTAAGAAACTGATTTTCTTTTCATAATGCTCCATAACTTAGTATAACCGCTCCTTTCGTTGCTTCTCTTGGCATTTATAAGCATATCATACTTAATATATATCCAAAAGTCAACAAAAACTTCTTGACAAGTAATTCTAATGGCGTTATTATCGTATCAGATGGAGTGATTAAGCACGCTAGGGTCAATCACACGCTTGAGTAAGCATAGAGAAGATATATTTTCACTTTGATAGCATGAATAAGCATGGACTGTCAGACCGAAAATAGTGGTTTCCAAAAGGGGCTGGCTGGACGGGGCACGTCCCCCAGACGTGTTCGGACAGACAGTTCCTTTTGGAAAGGGAACGCCTTTAGGCGTTCGTAAAGGGCGTATATGTAACACCGCCCTGCGCATACATGTCATAGTACCTAGAAACTGTGATAAATAAAGGACAAAACACGATTTTTACCCCGCAAAAAAACGGGAAGTACGAAAGGAGTAATGCACTATAACTACACACAAAAATTTATCCGTTAAGATTGATTACATCAGCATTGTATTTGAAACGGCAACTGCTGAAGATGTCATCATGCACATTTTAGGTTTACCGACTGACCTTTTCAATGTCTATCCGGCAAGCGTTAAATACAAAACCTATCAAGCACGCTGGCAGATTGGAGATATTTATGTATCGGGGGACGCAAGAAAGACAGAGGATAACCCACAAGGGCTAGGCTGTTATCTTGTTATGACTGGCAGAGGTTGTGATGATATTTTCCGTATTCTCGACAGTAGGAATTATACCTTTGGGGATATGTTCCGACGTTGTGAGCGAAGATACGGACTGGATAATTTCCACTTCACAAGGCTTGATATTGCCATTGATGATAAGAACGAAAAGCCATTCTTTACCATAGAGCAGATAAAGAAGAAATGCGAAAAAGAGGAATTTATCTCGAATAGTGAGGGCTACCACTTTGACGAAAGCAAGTTTGACGATTTCGATACCGCAAAGACAGTTTATATCGGTGCTGGTAAATCGGGATTGTCCTACCGCTTTTATGATAAGGATAAGGAAGTCTGTTCAAAACATAATAAGACACTTGAGGAAGTCGGCAGTTGGAAACGGACAGAAATGCAACTGCGTGATGATAAGGCTCATGCTTTTGCCATGACATTCAAAGACAGACCGCTGGAACTGGGAGAACTGGCTTTCGGGCTATTGTCAAACAACCTACGCTTTGTCGTGCCAAACAGAAACGAAAGTAATAAAAGCAGATGGAAAACGTGTCGGTTTTGGGAACGCTTTTTAGGGGCTGTGGAAGTCTTGAAACTGCAAGTACCAAAACAGCAAAATTCCCTTGAGGAAACACAGCAATGGCTTACAGAGGGTGGCGTGATTTCCGCTGTCAAAAGTTTTTACTTCTTAGAAGAACATGACGCATTAGGCGGATTGGAAAAAGTGGGAACTATGCTTGATAAGGCAAGATACAGCAATTCCCTTTCCAGTAAACTAACCGCCCATTTACAGAGGATAAACCGCACCGACCTTATCCCCTATATCCAGTATGACACGAAACATGGGAAAGGGGGTATCTGATGAATAACAACGATATTCCCGTATGGGAAAAATACACCCTTACCATTGAAGAAGCGTCAAAGTATTTCCGTATCGGAGAAAACAAGTTAAGACGCTTAGCAGAGGAAAACAAGGACGCTGGCTGGCTCATTATGAATGGCAACCGCATACAGATTAAACGCCGACAGTTTGAACAGGTTATTGACAAATTGGACGCAATCTAATGCAAATGAGCCTTGTATGTGTTATGATGAACACAAGTCATATCAAGGCTCTTTCCAACAAGGAAAGGAGCAGACACCATGAAAGAAAAAAGACGGGATAACAAAGGTCGTATCCTGCATACTGGAGAGAGCCAACGAACAGACGGGAAATACTTATATAAATATGTAGACGCATTTGGAAACACAAAATATGTGTATGCTTGGAGATTGACACCCACAGACCCGACACCAAAGGGAAAACGGGAAAAACCCTCACTTCGTGAACTGGAACAGCAGATAAGACGGGATATTGAGGACGGTATCGACAGCACAGGCAAGAAAATGACGCTTTGCCAACTCTATGCCAAACAGAACGCACAGAGGGCAAATGTGAAGAAAAGCACAATAAAACAACGGGAACAACTCATGCGGTTATTGAAAGAGGATAAGTTAGGTGCTAGGAGCATTGATACGATAAAACCCTCTGACGCTAAAGAATGGGCGTTACGCATGAAAGACAAAGGCTTTTCCTACAATACCATTAACAACCATAAACGCTCGTTAAAAGCGTCATTCTATATCGCCATACAAGACGATTGCGTAAGGAAAAATCCCTTTGATTTCAAGTTAAGTGAAGTCCTAGAAAATGATACCAAAGAGAAAGTTGCATTGACAGAGGAACAGGAACAAGCCTTACTCTCATTCATCAAGACGGACAATGTGTATCACAAGTATTATGATGATGTGCTGATACTGTTAAAAACAGGACTTCGTATCTCGGAACTGTGCGGACTGACAGTAGCCGATATTGATTTCAAGAATGAAGTTGTGATTATCGACCACCAGTTACTAAAGAGCAAGGAACAAGGCTATTATATTGAAACGCCTAAGACGAAAAGCGGAATAAGGCAAGTACCATTAAGCAGAGAAACGATACAGGCATTTCAACGGGTTATGAAGAAACGCCCAAAGGCAGAACCATTTGTGATAGACGGACGGGGCAATTTCCTATTTGTCAATCATAAGGACAAGCCAAAAGTTGCGATTGATTACAACGCCTTATTTGTCCGTATGGTAAAGAAATACAACAAGCACCACAAGGACAATCCCTTGCCACATATCACACCGCATACGCTACGCCATACGTTCTGCACAAGGCTGGCAAGCAAGAACATGAACCCAAAAGATTTACAGTATATCATGGGGCATTCAAACATTAGTATCACAATGAATTGGTACGCTCATGCGTCCATAGATACCGCAAAATCAGAGGTTCAGCGTCTAATTGCATAGAAGTATTTACCACGATTTTAACCACGCTTGATAGCGAAAATATAAGAAGATAGACCTAGATATGTGAGGTTTACCACAAAAGCAAAATGCCCGTAGAGCCGATAAAATAAGGCTTTGCGGACATTTAAGAAGATATAAAAAGATAGTCAAAAAGACATATATAATTTAATATAATCTCATTCAAGGTTATCGGTTCATGATTCTAATGCATGCAACCCATACCATATCCTCAAGAATATATTGATACCAACCATTTGGAATCATCTATTCAACAATCTCCTGTACCCGGCCGACTTGTCCATCCTCAAGCATCACTTTGATACCATGGGGATGGTAGCTGCTCTTCGTCAGCAGCCTCGCCACAATACCATCTGTTAACTTGCCGGTACGCTGATCCGCCTTCAGGACAATCTTTACCGTCGATCCAACCTTCACATCAGATCTGTTTTGTCCATTCATCATTTCTTACTCCTATTTTCTGGATTTTTCATGATCCTGATATTCGTGCGGCCGCTCTTTGTAATCCTGAACCATGTAATCGCCGACCTTTTCATATTTCCTATTAGCAGATGCATCTGTCTCATCGGAAGTTATCGCGTCATGGAGAATCGCGTCAAAGAAAATACGTTCCAAATACTCATACTTTGCATATATCCCCTGCGATGCCCAAACAAGGGCGCTGCGTACATAAATGGAATGTGCTCTAAACAGCTCGTGATCCACCTCAAAACCGAGCGACTTGGCAAACAATACCGCAAAGACGATAACGCTGCGGATATTTCCCTCCCGGAAGGGATGCGTCTGCCAAATCTGGGCAATGATCCTGACCAGACGAAATACAACGTCTTTGTCATTCTGGCCGTTTCGCTTCAGCTTGGCAATTTCTTTCATAGAAGCCGTCAATTGCTTTTTAATCTCCTTGGGATACGCATATCGCACCGTGTCGCCGCCCAATACGTCTTCCGGCTTGATCATCTGAATGGTACGGAATTCTCCAGCACAGTCATAAATCTGGCCGAAAATGGTACAGTGAATATCTTTGATCGTATCCGTGTTAAATTTCTCGTACTGCCGATTATAAATGCTTGTCATCGCCAGATTGGTAATGTCCGCCTCCGCTTTGTGCAGAAGTTCCGTGTCTTTGATGCCGGCAAGGTTTATCAGTACGTCAGCGTCGTCATATAAATAAGGATCTCGCATTTCACACCTCCGCAAAGAAGCCATACCGCTTGAGCGTCGCTTCAAAAATCGAAATGAAAGGTTTGTTTCCGTTTTGCCAAGCCGCAATCTCCTGCGCTGTATGTTCGCTGACTGGGATTCCCTCGATAGCGTTCATGGCACCGGCAAAGGACGAACTCTGCCTTTTTTGTTCCGCAGACAAGCTGTCCATTCCTGTACTAAGCTTCAAAAGCATGAGTCGGCGGCTGATATGTTTCCCAAGTAACCTCGCAGCCTGTTCCAGTTCATTAAGCCGGGCTTTCAGCTTTGGCAATTCTACCTCATATTGCTTGCGGCGCGCAATCTGCTCTGTGATCTCATCCACTTCCTCACTCTTTAAATATTGGCTTATTAACTTCCCGCCAACTCTATTCTGCAGATAGCAGTAGGTCTTACCTTTAATTGTCTTTTTCGAAATATAGCCTTGTACCAGCGTCTGTAATTCTGTTTCTAGCTTCACTTTGCGTTCCAGCAGATTTTTGTACTCCACGAATATATACTCCATAAATACCATACCTCGCTTTTATCTTATAGTATATCATATTTTAACCTCAAAATAAATGTTTATACGAATTTATAGGTTATCTGTTAGAATCGTTTTCCGCTTCTACTTGCAAAAGCACGCTATCTATATCAGAGTCTCGACTATATACCAAATAGATAAGAACAGCTTGCCATACCAGAAAGAGACGCTGGAGAACTGAAATGTATCAGGAGCTCGAAAAGCGCTATGTTACTTTCGTCAGCAGATCAGTCTAATTTTAAAAAAACGGCAACTGTATCCTATAGGATGTAGCTGCCGTTTACTGATAATTACTTATTAAACTTGTATGAATATACGGCTCCCGTTTGAATAACATACCGCCGGGTTTTATACAATCAGCATGGCATCTCCAAACGAGAAGAACCGGTACCTCTCCTTCACGGCCTCCTCATACGCCGCCAGGACATTCTCCCTTCCCGCCAGCGCTGACACAAGCATTATCAGGGTCGATTCCGGCAGATGGAAGTTTGTTATCAGACAGTCGAGAAGCCTGAACTTGTAGCCCGGATAGATGAAGATATCCGTCCACCCGCTGCCTGCTTTTATGTGACCGTCCGCTCCGGCTGCAGACTCGATAGTCCGGCAGCTCGTCGTGCCGACGCAGATGACTCTTCCTCCGGTGTCTTTCGCCTTGTTGATCTTCATGGCAGCCGCTTCATCTATCTGGAAGAACTCCGAATGCATGTGGTGTTCCATGATATCATCCACCTTAACCGGACGGAAGGTTCCCAGGCCCACATGCAGCGTTACCTTCGCTATATCGATACCTTTCTGCCGGATCTCCTCCAATAATTCGGGCGTGAAGTGAAGGCCCGCTGTCGGCGCTGCCGCCGAACCACTGTGCGCTGCATAGACCGTCTGGTAACGATTCTTGTCTTCGAGCTGATGGGTTATATATGGGGGAAGCGGCATCTGTCCGAGGCGGTCCAGAATCTCTTCAAAGATACCCTCGTAGGAAAACTGTATGAGGCGGTTGCCTTCTTCCACCACTTCGATGACTTCACCAATCAGAATCCCGTCCCCAAAACTAATCCTCGTTCCAACCTTAGCTTTCTTACCTGGCTTAACGAGCGTTTCCCAGACATTATCTTCTTTCCGCTTCAGCAATAATACTTCTATCTTTGCATCTGTTCCTATCTTGGAACCAATTAGCCTCGCCGGAATCACTTTCGTGTCATTAATAACAAGGCAGTCTCCCCTATGGAGATAATCCGTGATATCCTTAAATACACGGTGAGAGACCAAACCAGACTCCTTGTCTAATACAAGGAGTCTGGAGCTGGAGCGATCCTCTAACGGATCCTGCGCTATTAATTCTTCCGGCAATTCATAATAAAAATCCTGACGTCTCATAATGAATCCCTTCTAATAAGAATATATTGTCTACGGTCTGTCTTCCTCATGTACAGCCGGACTTTCCTGCTCCGGCCTTGCCATATGGTATCCCGTCTTCTGAGGGGCCTCCTTCTCTGGCACAGGCGGCATCGGCCTCTGATATACCGGATATACCTTCACCCTGCGCGCATAGATGACTCTCGTGTCACAGAGAATATCATGCAGCGCCCGCTTCTGCGGGTCGATACCGGCTATGATATAACCGATGTAGAGAATGATGCCGCTCAGAAACCTCCCGACCGTCTCTCTGTATACGACATTTAGAAGTGTCAGCTTTTTCCCCTCCTCTGAGACCACACGCAGATTCATCGCCCTCTTCCCAAGGGTCGTTCCGGTAAAATAAGTACATAGGATAAAATACAGCACCTGTACAAGGTAAAGTGCGATATCTTTTAACGTATACTGGAAGAGGATGCCTCCACTAAAGGCCGTTCCTTCTGTCATGGACATGACCCCGCTCATTATGAGACGTACGATGAGAAGGCCGAAAAAGACGATAACGCTGTCTATCGCATAGGCTGCGGCCCTGACCCAGAATCCGGCACAGGTTGCCGGACCATTATCGTAGCTGTTCTGCATAATACATCAGCCCCCCATTTTCCTTCTCGCTGGCAGTCTCTGTCAGCACCTGTGCCTCTGACTTAGGTACAATCTCTTTTATACTGGATAAGAGGGACGTAAGCGCTGAGGTCTTTGACTTTAGTTCATAGAATATATCTGTCCCGAGTTCCTTCCCCATATCTGCCTTCATATCCTCATAAAGCGATATGTTATCTATGAGTCCGTTTTCTTCCGCCTGTTTTGCGGTGTAGGTCCTTCCGTCTGCAAGTTTTTTCACTTCATCTGCCGACATCCTTCTTCCGTCGGCCACGATGTCTACAAACCTGCCATAGGACTCATCGACCTGGGTCTGATAGATTGCAATCTGTTCTTCGCTCAGCTGGCTGGAATCCTTGTTCGCACCGCTCGTTATGCTTACATACCGGATTCCAAGCTTTTCATAGAGCCCGGATAAGTCATATCCCGCCATGATTACGCCGATCGAGCCTGTTGTCGTATTCGGATTCGCATAGATATTATCTGCCGCCATGGATACATAATACCCGCCGGATGCGGCGTAATGAGCCATATATCCCCATATAGGACGGCCGGTTGCATCTTTATACTCATTCAGCTTCTGATACAGTTCCTCGCTTTCATACACGGTACCCCCCGGGGAGTCCACATAGAGAAGTATCCCTGTATTGTTGGAATCGCTCATGAGGTAATCGATATACTCCATGGTCGTCGTATGCTGATATCCTTGTTCCGTCTCGAACAGAGACGGGGAAGTCTGCTCCTGAATCGTGCCTTCCACTTTCACGACTGCTATATAGTCCTTGACCGGAGCGTCTAGCTCATACCCTCCGGTAAGTATCTGCCCTGCCACATCTGCAAGGCGGTTCTGTGCTGTTATATTGGTCAAAACACTGATAACTCCTGTTGCTATAAACAGGACGACGGCTAATATAAGGCCGCCTATCTGCTTTTTATTCATCTTCCGTCCTCCTGAAATTATTTACGCAGCTCGATTCCCATGCCTTCCAGTGCCTTTAAGATACGGTCCATCGCCTCCGTCACATCAGCATCGTTAAGCGTGCGGTCCTTTGCACGGAAGACGATAGAATACGCCACTGACTTATAGCCTGCTTTAATCTGCGCGCCTTCATAGAGGTCGAAAAGCGCGTAGCTCTCGAGATACGCTCCGCCTTTCTTCTCAATCGTCTCTTCCACCTGTCCGACAAGTATGTCTTTTGGCATCACCATGCTGATGTCGCGTGTCACAGCCGGGAATCTGGCTATGCCCGTATACTTCCTGTCGAATGTCGCTCGCGATACTATCTCAGGCATATCGATAACTGCTATATATGCTTTCTCACCGATACCATACGTATCCGCTACATCAGGATGAACCTCTCCGAGGTAGCCGACTGCAGCTCCATCGTATATGATGTTGGCCTGTCGTCCCGGATGAAGATACGGTTTGCCTGCGTCGGGGTCATACGTTTCTTTCCCGTGCAGTCCGGCCTTCTCGAAGAACTCTTCCACCACGCCTTTCATGCTGAAGAAGTCGCCGTCCCCGTACATTCCAAGCGTGAATTGCATACGTTCTTCAGGGAGCTCTTTAAGCGGAAGGGACTTTGGCAGATAGATATTGCCAAGTTCATACAGCCTTACATTTTTATTTCTCCGGTTATAGTTTGTAGCCAGAGAAGTCAGCATGCCGTTCAGAGAAGTCGTACGCATGATGCTGTAATCTTCCCCAAGCGGATTCATAATCTCTACTGCATTCCTGAGCGGGTTTTCTGCAGGAATCATCAGCTTGTCATACACCTTCGGGCTTTCGAATGAATAGGTCATCCCTTGGCTGAAGCCGCAGAATTCGGCGATATCCCTTGCCACTTCTTCCACACGCAGCTTAAAGGACAGCTTACCGTTCGTCGCCTCCCCCCTCGGGAGCGTCGTCGGTATATTGTCATATCCGTAGAATCTGGCCACTTCTTCTGCAAGGTCGGCCATACAGAAGATATCATGCCGGAAGGTGGGTGCGATAATCTCATCTGAGGCTTCGTCATATGTCAGGCCTACCCGGTTCAGATATCCGAGCATCTCTTTCTTCGGTATGGCAGTACCGAGAAGATTGTTGATCGCGTCCGCGTCAAACGGAACCCTCACTGCTTCTTTCTTCTTCCCATATACATCTACGATGCCGCCGACTACCTCGCCGGCTCCCAGCTCTTCCACAAGCTGGCATGCCCTGTCTATCGCCGCCTGCGCGTTGTTCGGGTCGAGCCCCTTTTCAAACTTGCCTGACGCATCGGTACGAAGTCCCACCTTCTTGCTTGACTTACGTATATTCGTTCCGTCAAAGCAGGCCGCCTCGAACAGCATCGTCTTAACGTCATCGGTAATCATGGAATTCTCTCCGCCCATGATTCCGGCGATACCGATGGATTTCTGCCCGTCGCATATCATGAGGACAGACTCATCCAGCTGCCGCTCCTGTCCGTCCAAGGTTGTGAACGTTTCACCGGCTCCGGCTGTGCGCACGATAATTTCTTTCCCCTCGATCTTGTCCAGGTCATAGGCGTGCATCGGCTGTCCGTACTCCTCCATGACATAGTTCGTAATATCCACGAGATTGTTGATAGGGCGGATTCCTACAGACGCGAGCCTTCTCTGCATCCATTCCGGAGAAGGCCCTACCTTTATGTTTTTGACTACCCTTGCGCAGTATCTTGGACAAAGGTCCGTATTCTCTACCGTAACTTTGATATAGTCCCCGGCATCTTCTTCGTTTCCTGTCTGTCTGACGACAGGCGGTACGAACTCTTTCCCGAACGTAGCTGCCGCTTCTCTCGCTATCCCTATGACGCTGTAGCAGTCCACTCTGTTGGAAGTCACCTCATATTCGAATACGACGTCATGCAGTCCGAGCACTTCCACGGCATCTGCCCCCACTTCCACTTCATCGGGGAAGCTATAGATGCCTTCTTCCGGCGCATCCGGATACATATCGCGGTTGGATCCCAGTTCTTCGATGGAGCACATCATGCCGTCGCTTTCCACACCGCGCAGCTTCCCTTTCTTAATCTTGATTCCGCCTGCCACACGGGTTCCTGGCTCATGGCCGCCTGCCACGCGTCCTCCTGCAAGCACGACCGGTATCTTGTCTCCCTCATGCACGTTATCCGCACCGGTAACGATCTGTACGGATCCGTCTCCGATGTCCACCTGGCAGATGATGAGCTTATCTGCATCCGGATGCCTTTCAATCTTGCTGATCTGACCGACGATAATCTTATCCAGGTCGGCATCCAGCTCTTCATATCCCTCTACCTTTGTTCCGGATAATGTCATCGCATCCGTATATTCCTGCGCAGCTGCCTCAAGACCTGGCACATACGCTTTGATCCATGATAATGATGTATTCATTCCTATCTCCTTTCAACCTTAGAACTGCTTCAAAAATCTTATATCATTTTCGTAAAGCAGCCGCATGTCATCTATCTCATATTTCAGCAGAGCGATACGCTCCAGCCCCATGCCAAATGCGAAACCGCTGTATTCCTCCGGGTCGATGCCGCACATCTCCAGTACGTGGGGGTGAACCATGCCGCAGCCGAGAATCTCTATCCAGCCAGAGCCTTTACAGAACCTGCAGCCCTTTCCTCCGCACTTGAAACATGTCACGTCAACTTCCGCGCTAGGCTCCGTGAACGGGAAATGATGCGGGCGGAACTTCGTCCTGGTCTCTGGACCGAACAGTTCCTTGGCAAATACTTCAAGCGTCCCTTTTAAGTCTGCAAAAGAGATATTCTTATCGATGACAAGCCCTTCAACCTGATGGAAAGAAGGGGAGTGGGTCGCGTCCACCTCGTCAGAACGGAAGACACGCCCCGGCGCTATCATACGGATGGGCAGCTTCCCCTGTTCCATAACTCGTGCCTGTACGGGAGATGTCTGCGTACGAAGCACGATGTCTTTATTGATATAGAACGTATCCTGCTCGTCCTTTGCCGGATGGTCAGCCGGAATATTCAGCTTTTCAAAATTGTACAGGTCATATTCCACTTCAGGGCCTTCCACTACCTCATAGCCCATCCCTACGAATATCTGCTCTACCTCTTCCAGGGCAATGGTATTCGGGTGGCGGTGTCCGACCATATTCTTTTTGGACGGCAGCGTGACGTCAATCACTTCCTGCTTCATCTTCTCTTCCCGGATGGCTCTTTCCATCTTCCTGCGGGTATCTTCCATCACTTCCTCGATAGCGGCCCTTGTCTCATTTACAAGCTGGCCTACCTTAGGCCTCTCCTCTGGCGCGACATCTTTCATCCCTTTGAGCACTGCGGTAAGCTCTCCCTTCTTGCCGAGGAATCTTACACGCACATCATTCAGCTTTTCAGGCACATCAGCTGACTCGATAGCTTTCAGCGCTTCCTCTTTGATGCTTTGTAATTTCTCTTTCATCTCTTCTCTCCTTTACCAATTAAAAAATCCCCGCCCCAAAAGGGACGAGGTCATAGCTCGCGGTACCACCCTGATTCCCGCCGTATGGCGGGCGCTCAAATGCGTAACGTGCACATACGGCATCTCCTACTAAAATATGCGGAACTTCAAAGATGCAGCTCGCGCGTGAAATTCGATTGCCATCTGAACCAAAGGAAACTTTCAGCCCTGTGGTTTCCTCTCTCTAGTGGAAGATGGGTCTCTACTGACGCGGTCATAGCTTTTGTCAATTTATACTAATATATTCTAACACAACAAATACGTATGTCAAGGCTAAAACTTTAAGATTTTGCTTTCTTCGTTGATGAACCGGTCAGTATCTTGTCATACATGAGTATGTTTATCTCCCCGCCGAGCAGGATGCTGTACATGCAGAAATACATCCAGAGCATGATGAGCACTATCGTCGTCAGGCTTCCGTACATATCTGAGAATCCTTTGAACAGATCTACATATACAGAAAATATCCACGATACGATCATCCACCCGATGGCGGCAAAGATGGCGCCAGGTATCTGCTTCTTTAACGAGTCCTTCCGGTTTGGCAGAAACTTATATATGAGAAGCGAGAAGACCATCAGGACAACCGGCGTAATGTATACACGCATCCGAATCAGCCAGTCGGCCAGCCTGGACAGTATCGATACGTGCTCTGCGATAAAGATGTTGAGCGTATTGCCGAATACGGACAGTACGAGCAGAAAGATAATGACAAGGATGAACATTACCGTGTATAGTGTCGCCCGGATACGCAGGAAGATATAATTTCTCGTCTCACGGCAGTTATACACACAGTTCAGACCTCCTGTCATGGCGAGAACACCTTTTCCTGCTGACCATAAAGCCACAACTACCGTAACAGGGATGATACCGGTAGACTGGTTGTATACCTGGTTCACGATGGATGTGATCAGGGAATCCACCGATGAGGGAAATACCTGTATTACCGCAGTCATCACATCTGCTTTTGTCACCGGCGTGTATTGGACCATGGTAATCATAAGCAATATGATAGGTATGAGGCACAGCATAAAAAAGAAGGCAGACTGCGCCGCATATGCCCCCACATGATCATCCGTTATTTCCTGCGATATCTCTGTTCCCTTTTTATATATTCTCTTAAAACTCTTCATAGCTCTCTCCTACTGCGTTCCCTTTATTTTACCCGATTTTTCCATCTTTGTCTATTGAAAAACGAAAGGCGATACGTTAGTATATGATGTATACATAGAATACGGTAAGGAAGGTATAATCATGCAGCTTTTAAAAGAACGAATCCTGAAAGACGGAACGGTAAAGCCAGGGAATGTACTAAAGGTAGACAGCTTTCTCAACCACAGGATGGATATTGGCCTGATCAACGAGATAGGGAAGGAATTCCGCCGCAGATTTCCAAGTGACAAGATTACGAAGATTCTGACCATCGAGGCGTCCGGCATCGGCATCGCCTGCATTGCGGCCCAGTATTTCCATGTACCAGTAGTATTTGCCAAAAAAGCGCAAAGTATTAACATAGACGGCGAAGTATACCATACGAAGGTAGAATCTTTTACACATAAGAAAGTATATGACGTCATCCTTTCCCGGAAATTCCTGGATCCTGACGACCATGTCCTCGTCATCGATGATTTCCTCGCTAATGGCTGCGCACTCATGGGACTTCTTGACATAATAGAAGAAGCCGGCGCAACCTTAGAGGGCGCCGGCATCGTTATAGAAAAAGGGTTCCAGCAGGGCGGGCAGATCATACGGCAGAAAGGCATCCATCTGGAATCTCTTGCAATCATCGATACGATGACTGATACGTCGCTCACCTTCCGTGAGTAGATGTCTGTCATTCTACCGTGACATCGTGGAAAAATAAGGTCAGGATTTCTTTGTAATCCTTGCCCTGCTTTGCCATCTCGTTTGCACCATTCTGGCTCATCCCGATGCCATGGCCATATCCTCCTCCTTTGATGACGAACGCGTCTGCGGTCTTCTCGATGTTGAAGAAAGCGCTTGGAAGCAGCGCGCTGCTGTCTATGACCGTGCCGTCCTGCTTCGTTATCTGATACCCTTTTCCCCCAAGGGCTCTGCGGATCTTATTTTCCGTGTCGACTGTAACGCTTCCATTGCTGCCGGTCGCTTTTATCTGCAGGGCCACGTCTCCGGGGCCTTTCTTCGTCACTTCCACGCTGGTAAGAGTACCGACATCTGTTCCGGTGTTCAGACCGACCAGGTTGGACAGCGTCTGTACCGGAACTGCTGCCTCCCATCTGTACCATGGAAGATCCTTTTCATAATCTGTCTCCCCGTCAGACACGTCCACGCTCTGCAGATAGCCGTTGCTGTCGCTTGGTGCGGTTCCCCAGGCTTCCATAGACGTCGTCCTCCCACAGGAGGTGGAATAGTAGTATGTAGTCACGACCTCGCCCTGATACCGGACGGCCTGCCCTGCCGTCTCAGCGACGGCCCTGGACGTGGATTCCTGTTCCTCGGAATTGCCGTACACCTGATAGTCCGTACTGTCATTCACGTGCGCCTCGTATTCCGGATAACCATAGTCCGCCATCTGACGGTATGCATAGCTCCTTGCGCAGACCGCCTGGACCTTCAGCGCTTCCAGCTCATAGGAAGCCGGCATCTCGCTCGGCACGACCCCGCACAGATATGTCTCCACAGGCAGTTCATTGATGATGACGATACCTTCCGCCGTAGTCCGAAGTTCTATGATTCCGCTGTAGGAAGGCGTCCCATATCCTCTCTTGATACTGGACAGCGTGACTTTCCCTTCTTTTGCCTGTATCCGGATATTCCCCTTCCCGAACCTGGCATCATCCGGTGCTATCGTCAGGCTGTCTGATTTGTCCCAGTCTTCTTTTTCTTCCCCGCATGTGAGCGTCAGCCCTTTTTCGGACGATATGGTGACACTTGGATGTACGATGTTGCTGTATCCGTTGTCCATGATGAGGACACGGATATCCGGGTTGTCTATAGCTGTGTTCTTTTCCTCCGGTCCGCCTTCTGCTTCGCCGGTCCCTTTTTCTGTTCCCGTCCTGCCCAGTCCTTTTATCCTGCCCGTGCCCTTAAGTGCCGACACAAGGCCGACTATGATAAACAGGGTGACGAGAATCGCCATCCCATAATATAGATATTTTTCTTTTTTTCTTCGTCTCACACTATGTACCTCTTGTCCACCGGTTTTTTCTATATTTATGTCAGCATCCATAAAATAGACCGGAATGCCATAAAAATCATCTTCTGAAATATGAAACCGAGTGCGCATCCTCCCGGAGGGTTTTTGTATCATAGGGAACGAAGTTTCCTATGATATTATAAAAAGACAGCCGTATGATATACGACTGCCCTTTATCTTTAGTAAGATCCCCAAAATGCCGGTTCCTGTATTTTGACTCCTAGCCGCAGCCAGGTGGGTGTCCGCATCTGCTTTTCTGCCTTCCCCTGCGAAATCGGGGGCCTGACATATTACAGAGATATAAGAGTCCCGTTTAAAGTTTTGTAGGTTCAAAATAACAGGAGTTGTCGTGCATCCCAGGTTTTCCTAAAATCATTATACTCTATTATCTCTCGTTTTTCAACAAAAATGTGCCGGCTGTGACAGCTGGCACATTTTTACAGCTTTATTAAGCTGATTATGCTAATTCTTCTACCAGTTTGTTGAGTGCAGCGAGCGCCTCATCCGGCAGCTTATCATAACCGTCTTTTGCGGTAGCGAACTTCTCTACTGCGTTGACACGGTTCATCATTGCATTCTTGAGCTGCGCTTTATAGTCTGCGTCATCCAGGTTAGGAACAAATCCTTCCCACTCCATGATTTCGATATCTTCAAATGGTCCCCACTGCTTGAAGTCAGCTTTTCTCTCCACGATTGCTTCCAGGATGCCGAGCGTATCTTTCGGCTGAACCTTCTTGCCCATAAAATCGCCGGTGTTGACGATATAGCAGTCTACGTCCTTCTCTTCTACAAGCTTTTTGAACTTCTCGTAGTCATTGACAAGAGGATATGTTCTGAATGGGTTAGCGTAAGGAACGATACGGAGCGCATTCAGATCCGTTCCTGCGGCAACACGTTCTGCGGTAGATGTCTTTGTCGCAAGCGTCGCTCCCATGACAGATGCAAGCGCGGAACCTTTCAGCTTGACTACCGGCGGAATCGTCGGGTCTTTCATAATCCAGAAGATAGCATTTACAGGTGCATCTATCTTATCCACACGGTTTGGTGACCATAATTTAGACTTGATGGCACGTCCATTGCCGTTTCTGATATCTTCCGTCACTAACTGAATCTTCCCGTCCTCATCCAGCGTCGCGGAACAGTTCTGGGCAGATAATAAGTACTTGTTGTCATCGCAGCCCGTTGGGTAGTCCGCCGTCTTGTCAAAGTATGTCGGCTCTAACGCTACGGAAGCACAAGTGTCTGTATTGATGATGAACGCGTCGTCATGGAGAACCGTAATCGGATACTTGCCGTCGTGTTTTGCATGTGTGAGCGTAGACTTGCCTGATCCGGAAAGTCCGAATACAGATGCAACATATTTGGAACCGTCAGGAAGCGTATACTCTTTCTGTCCGCCATGGCAGGAAGCATAGCCATTTCTGTTGGCAATCGCCCATGCCATCGTAAGCGTGCCTTTCTTGTGCTCGCCGAAGTATCTCATACCGAGGATACATGCACAGTTCTCAGCAGTATCAAAATAGCAGAGCGTAAGAGGATCGCTCAGGCAGCTGTAATCAACATCCGGGCGGTCCTGTGGAAACCACTGCGGGTCGGAGAAAATATAGATATCTGGCTCTTTGCCGTCGCCTACCGGTTTGGAATTCTTGTACATCTTGACATATTCGTCAGCCATATACTGGAAGTTCAGCATCCAGTTGTACATGATGTTCTCTTCTCCCTCTGGAATAAGAAGATGTGCCTTCACCATGAATTCTGTATCAAGACCAACATATACGGTTGCATGGTACATCGTCTTCCAGCGTGATTCATATACCGCATCCATCGTCACCTTGTCAAGCTTGGCTGCATCTACTCCTGGTTCTCCTTTGATGCGTCGTGCGCCTGCATAGCGGCCTGTCACTGCGCCGTCGTTGAATAACAATACTCTGGCATCGCTGTCAAGACCAAATTCTTCTCCCCTATATACGGGCATATCTGTAACAATCGTTCCCGGTGAGTTCTTAGCCAGGTTGTATGCCTCTTTTAATGTGTTAACCGGAACAACATTATTTCCATAAAATGCTGCTTCAATGATAGAGCGGGTTTTGGAAAAACCAGTTTTCCCGGCACCAATTTCACTAATCGGATAATATGCTTTTGTTGCCATGTCTCTTTTCCTCCTTAAAATTCCAAATTTGATTCATTATCTCATTTTTCAGAAGAAAAGTCAAGACTTTAACAATGTTTTCACGAAAGTTTATGTTTTTTATCATTCATTTATCTCATAATTGTTGTATGTATTGTATGAATAATTACAAAAAATGCAGGATTCGATTTCTAATCCTGCATTTTCTCTTTCTACACTCCAAAATATTTCTTATTGCACTTGCGCACGGCCACAAAAAACCAGATGAGCGCCAACCAGACGAGCGCGAACATTATGAGGAACAAAACACCTATGCCGCCCATGTAAGTATTGTATAAGTCCAGCCCGCCGTATGCGGTTACGATAATCCCGAGTGTCAGGAGCGGAGGGGACATCTCTCTGCAGTAGGCATCCACATCCTTGCATTTTTTGTATCTCGCATCCTTCGGCAGCAGAATCGTCGTATTGATCTCCTTCTTCGTCTTCATCATAAAGTACGCATACAGACAATATAGTCCACATCCAAGTCCAAATATTCCAAATATTCCATTCAGCATCTGTCACACCTCAATTATCGTATATTTAATATCTCTTTTACCGTATCTTCCATCTTATCCGCGTCACACTCCGTCCTGTGGAGCACATCTGCATGGAGAATATCTGCAATTGCCCGGGGCATCTCCACCCCTGACACTTCTTCCAGCTTGTCCAGCAGGAGGAAATCCTCTTCTGCTTCATACGTGCTGTCGATGGATGTCATGACGCTCTTAACGAACTTATAAGGGCTGGCCGTTGAGACCACGAGGCACTTGCTGCCATCTCCTGACGTCTTCCTGTACTCGTCACATACATATGAGGCTACGGCCGTATGCGTGTCCAGTACATATCCGGTGGATTCATAGATGCGTCTGATCTGATCTGCCGTCTGTGCTTCTGTCGCGTATCCGGCCTCAAAATCTTTCAATCTATCCCTCATCTCTTCCGTAAGCGCATAACTTCCACCGTCCCTCAGTTCTTCCATGAATCTGGAAGTCTGACCGGAATCCTCACCGGTTACAAGGTAGATGAGGCGCTCCAGGTTGCTGGAAATCAGAATATCCATGGACGGGGATGTCGTGAGCACGAATGCCCTGTTCCTGTCGTACGTTCCCGTGCGGAAGAAGTCGAACAGTACCTTATTTTCATTTGAAGCGCAGATAAGCCTGCCAATCGGCACGCCCATCTGCTTCGCATAATACGCTGCCAGTATGTTGCCGAAATTGCCGGTCGGAACGACTACATTCATCTTCTCGCCCGCGGACAGTTCCTCTTCCCCGAACAGCTTCGCATATGCATAGACGTAATATACGACCTGGGGGACAAGCCGGCCGATGTTGATGGAATTGGCCGATGAGAACTGGTATCCGTTATCTGCCAGCTTATCTGCCAGCTCCGCATTTTCAAACATCGCTTTCACGCCGCTCTGGGCATGGTCAAAGTTCCCGTGTATCGCCACCACGTCTACATTATTTCCCTTCTGCGTGACCATCTGAAGCTCCTGGACCTTGCTCACGCCGTTCTTTGGGTAGAACACGATGATTCTCGTACCGTCCACATCCGCAAAGCCAGCCATAGCCGCTTTCCCTGTATCACCTGACGTAGCCGCCAGTATAACAATTTCATTCTCCACATGATTCTTCTTTGCTGATGTCGTCATAAGGTATGGAAGTATGGACAGGGCCATATCCTTGAATGCAATCGTAGAGCCGTGAAACAGTTCCAGATAATACGTATCACCCACTTTTGCAAGCGGAGCAATCTCCTCCGTGTCGAACTTGCTGTCATATGCCCTGCTGATACAGGTCTTAAGCTCCTCTTCCGTGAAATCGGTCAGGAACAGCTTCATCACCTCATATGCCGTCTCCTGATAGCTCATGCTTTTGAGCCTGTCCATCGGGATGTCCAGCTTTGGGATGCGCTCCGGAACGAACAGCCCGCCGTCCGGCGCAAGACCTTTCAGCACGGCCTCGGATGCTGTAGCCTTCAAGTTGGAATTTCTTGTGCTCTTATAATGTAGATTCATCTCTTCCATCCTTTCAATTCGCTTTCCTGAATGCAATAAATAGAATTGCACTGATTGCCATCAATATCGGATAAAACAAATATGGCATTATGTTAAATGGTGTCAGCCCCGTAAGGCTTGCCGCCGAGAGCAGCTGCGCCCCGTAAGGAATCAGCCCCTGCCCTACAGACGTAAATATATCCAGCAGGGACGCGGACCGTCTCGGTGATATCTCGAACTCTTCGCTGATGTCTTTTGCAATAGGGCCGGCCATGACGATGGCGACCGTGTTGTTCGCCGTACACATGTCAACAAGAAGTGCCAGCCCCGCGATGCCGGCCTCTCCTCCCCTCTGTCCTCTGATACTCCGCTTAATCAGGTTCAGAATGAACTGGATGCCACCAAATTCTTTCACCAGCGACACGATGCAGGCCACGACGATGGAGATGACCGTGATGTCATACATGCCTGTCACACCACTGCCGACGGCTGAAAACATCTCGCCTGCCGCAAGGCTGCCGGTGGCTACTCCCACGACGAGCGATACGACAGTCCCGCCTATCAGGACGACAAACACGTTGATGCCGATCAGTGCCCCGACGAGCACGAGAATATACGGGATGACACGCAGGATATTATAGCTGCCTGCGGCCACGCTGGCGTTACCGTTCCATGTGATGACAAGGAAGATGATAATCGTAATGATGGCTGCCGGAAGAACGATGAGGAAGTTCTCCCGGAACTTGTCCTTCATCTCACATCCCTGCGTCTTGACCGCCGCGATGGTCGTATCCGATATCATGGACAGGTTGTCCCCGAACATTGCTCCACACACGACCGCTCCGATGCAGACTGCCAGCGAGAATCCTGTCTTCTCGCTGATGCCTACGGCTATCGGCGCAAGTGCAGCTATCGTTCCCATCGACGTGCCCATGGACACTGAGATGAAACAGCCGATGATAAACAAGCCCACGACTGCAATCTTGGCAGGCAGGATAGATAAGCCGAAGTTGACCGTGCTCTCCACTCCGCCGGCTGCTGTCACAGCGCCGGAAAACCCTCCGGCGCACAAGAAGATAAGGCTCATCGTAATAATGTTCTCATCCCCCACCCCTCTGGAGATGACCCTGATCTTCTCCTGAAAGTTCAGCCCTCTGTTCTGTATAAATGCTGTAAACAGCGCTATCAAAAATGCCACGATGGCGGGCATCGCATAAAAGTCTCCCGTCACGATGCCTGCACCGAGGAATATTACAAGAAACACCCCTATCGGCAGCAGCGCCGCCCCATTTCCTCTCTCATTTCCCATATCAGATAATCCTCACTATTTCTTCTTGCCGTTCGTATAATTCACAAGCCCTCCGGCTGCGATAAGCTTCTGCATGAATTCCGGGAACGGCTGTCCCTGAAAGCTTAAACCTTTTGTCTTGTTGTATATCATTCCGCTGTCAAAGTCCACTTCCACTTCATCACCTGCCTCTATCCCCTGAGCGGCCTCCGGGCATTCGATGATAGGCAGCCCGATGTTGATCGCGTTTCTGTAGAAGATACGTGCAAATGTCTCTGCAATCACGCAGCTTACTCCTGCCTCCTTCAGACAGAGCGGCGCGTGTTCTCTGGAGGACCCGCAGCCAAAATTCTTCTCAGCCACAATCATATCTCCGGGCCTGACCTTACCGGCAAATTCCGGGTCGATATCAACCATAGCGTGAGCGGCCAGCTCTTTTCCGTCAAAGGAGTTCAGATACCGTGCCGGAATAATTACGTCTGTATCTACGTTGTCTCCATATTTAAATACATGTCCTGATGCTCTCATTATCTGTCACCTGCTTTCTCTGGATTCGCAATATACCCCGCTATGGCGCTTGCCGCCGCCACCTCAGGGGATGCAAGGTAGATCAGGGAATCCACGTGTCCCATTCTGCCTACGAAGTTACGGTTTGTAGTGGAAACACACTTCTCTCCTGCCGCCAGCACGCCCATGTGCCCGCCCATGCATGGACCACAGCTCGGCGTATTGAAGGCGCACCCAGCATCGATAAAGATATCTACCAGCCCTTCCCTGATGCATTGCTTATAAATCTTCTGCGTGGCAGGTATGACCATCACACGCACATCCGGGTGTACTTTATGCCCCTCCAATACTGCTGCCGCCCTTCTCATATCTTCCATACGTCCGTTCGTGCAGGAACCGATGACTACCTGGTCTATCCTGATTGGCTCCATGGCCTCAATCTCATCTATCGTCTTCGCATTGCCGGGGAGATGCGGGAATGCCACGGTAGGACGGACCTTGGCAAGATCGACCTCTACGACCTCATCATAGGAGGCGTCTTCATCCGCCTCATATATCGTGTAGCTCTTTTTTGAGTGTTCTTTCATATATGCTTCGGCGCGCTCATCGACGATAAAAATTCCATTCTTCGCCCCGGCCTCGATAGCCATGTTCGCCATCGTAAAACGGTCATCCATCGTAAGGCTTTGGATGCCGTCCCCTGTAAATTCCATGGACTTGTACAGGGCACCGTCCACGCCGATCCTTCCGATAATATGGATGATGATATCCTTACCGCTCACATACCGGGAAGGCGTTCCGGTCAGCACGAACTTGATGGCAGAAGGAACTTTAAACCACAGCTCTCCTGTCGCCATACCTGTCGCGATGTCTGTAGTTCCGACACCGGTGGAAAATGCTCCGAGCGCTCCGTATGTACACGTGTGGGAATCCGCTCCGATGATGCATTCCCCCGCGACAGTTATGCCCTTCTCCGGCAGGATTGCATGTTCAATTCCCATCTGGCCCACTTCATAATAATGGGTCAGCCCCTGATTCTTTGCAAATTCACGGATGGACTTGGAATTCTCCGCAGATTTGATATCCTTGTTCGGCGTAAAATGATCCGGTACAAGGACTACCTTATCCTTATCAAATACTTTATCCGCCATCTGGTTAAATACAGGCACCGCCATCGGCCCTGTAATGTCATTAGCCATAACTACGTCGAGCTTCGCTTCAATCAGCTGGCCCGCCTCTACATGGTCAAGCCCCGCATGTGCCGCGAGAATCTTCTGTGTCATCGTCATTCCCATATCTTATGACGCCTCCTTCATCTACTTAGTCTTACGTGCTATTTTACCACAGGCGGTGATTGCGGTGCAAGAAAGAATGAGTAATAAGATAAGAACCATCAAATTTTCTTCATCCCCCGTCTTGACCGCCTCTGCTTTTGCTACCGGTTCTGGGGCGGGTTCTGCTTCGGGCTCCTCGATTCCGGGTTCCTCTTCTTTTGGAACTTCTTTGGGCACCTCTTCCGGTTCTTCGGGTTCCTTCGGCGTCTCAGGCTCCTCCACCGTGACAATCTCACGGTCCCTTACCTCGTCCGCATTATCCGCCCTCACGATCACTTCATTCTCTATCTCCTTCCCGATGACAGATGCATCGGTAATGGCTATCTGGTATTCCACATAGAACTTCTCTCCACGTTCCACGCTCTGAAGAAATTCCAGTGACTCGCCCGAATGGATGCTGTAAGTGTTCCCTTCCACAGTGATTGTTGCGTCTGATACGGCGCGTTGATGAGCGTCCAGAAGGACGACAGAATTTTTCTGAAGCTTGACCCCCTCGGTCAGAATCGTGTCTGATATGATGACATTTTTGGCAACCGCATCCTGAATGCGCTGCGTCACTTCTATCGTATAGGTGACAATATCCCCAAGCTTATAGGACTTACCAGTCTTATCCGCCTGCTTGTCCGTGTCAAGTTCCGGCTTCGGAAGCCACGTCACTGCCAGAGAAGCAGGCGCTGTCTCGACCGTTATCAGGCTTCCGCCGCCGATATTCTGCCCATTGCTTCCGGGCCTGACCACTAAAGTCCGCCACGCCTGCCGGCGGCTGCCATACAGCAATCCGCTCTCATACCGTTCATCGTTAAGTATTCCGGCGTCGGCAGACAGATAGAAGCGGTCGCCTCCCATCACCTGAACCTTTCCGGCCTTCTTTGTCCCTTTGGTAGCATTGACAAGCCACACCCCCTCCGGAAGCGGAATCGTAATGCTGTTGTCCGCATCGCCGACACACGTTATCTCATCCGTCCTCTGCTGCTTTCCTTCTCTGTCGAACCAGCTTTTGAACTCCTTGCCGGAGAACGAGATATCGGGAGCCGGTATGGCAGGCCATCCTTTGATCCATGAAGCGCACTGTATGACCAGATTCTTCATCTCCTCATTCAGGCCGATGAATGCATCACTGTCCCCGCTCAAGTTGTCATATATGTACGACAGAACACAGTGGGACAGGCAGTAGACACTCTCTTTAGATCTCCATGCTTCCGGAAGCGCAGGTTTCATATGGGTCTCATAGCCCGGACCTCCGTAGACATAATACATGGCTTTACTCAGAAGCTGACTGTTATCGATGACTTGTGAATCATAGCTTCCATCGGTCGGCGGCGTCTTACCCGGTTCAAGGCAGTATCCGAGGACACCGTCTATATAATAATAGTGTGTCGAATAACCCTGGTAATAGACTGCCTCTCCCTGTACGAGAGACACGGACGCGGCCCGCACCTCCACCTCTTTTAGTCCCGTAAAGGCAATAGATAAAAGCAGCAAAAATAAACCGGACGCCAACGGCCTCCATTGTCTGGCTACGTGTTTCATATGCATTCTCCTTTTCTTATTGATCGAAGGAAAATCTGGGATGATTGCTCCCATGGACGGGGATTCCCCGCATGATGATGAACTGATTTGTTGTCTGATAGAAATAGAATTACTTGACGAGTGTAATTATCATATCCGCTATAGCTGTGTTTGTCAACATGCATTTGATGATTGACACGTCCTCACTCTATTTAGTAGAATAGGGGAAGTACCCTCGGTCTGTATGTTTTCCCGAGGGCAGCATGTTATTTTATAAGGAGTGTAGCAAAATGAACACACGAGAAAAATTTTCATCACGGCTCGGCTTCCTGCTCATCAGCGCCGGCTGTGCCGTAGGACTGGGCAACGTGTGGCGGTTCCCGTATATCACCGGGCAGTATGGGGGTGCTGCTTTCGTACTGATCTATCTTGTATTTCTGATTCTACTCGGGCTTCCGATTATGACGATGGAGTATTCCGTCGGACGGGCCTCACAGAAATCCGCCGCCAGATCTTTTGAGGTACTGGAACCAGAGGGCACGAAATGGCATTTTATCAAGTTCGTCCCCCTGGTTGGAAACTATATGCTAATGATGTTCTATACGACAGTCGGCGGGTGGATGCTCGCTTATTTCTTCAAGACCGCTGCCGGATCACTGGGTGGCAAAAACGCGGAGCAGATCAATTCCGCCTTCTCCGGCTTTCTTGCCAGCCCTTCACAGCAGGTTCTATGGATGCTCGTCGTGACCGTCATCGGATTCTTCATCTGTTCCAGAGGCCTCCGAAACGGCGTAGAAAAGATATCCAAGTATATGATGGGTGCATTGTTTGTCGTCATGCTCATACTGGTCGTGCACAGCTTTCTTCTAAGCGGAGCAAAGGAAGGACTTGCCTTTTACCTCATTCCTGATTTTGGCAGAGCTCTTGAGAACTATACCCTCGGTGAGATTATCTTCGCCGCACTTGGGCAGGCATTTTTCACACTGAGCCTCGGCATCGGAGCGCTGGCTATATTCGGGAGCTACATCGGGAAAGGCCATTCCCTCGTGTCGGAGAGTCTGAACGTAGTCGTTCTGGATACTTTGGTTGCCCTGTTTTCAGGGCTGATCATCTTTCCTGCATGCTTTACATATAACATCGACGCAGGCAGCGGACCTGGCCTTATCTTCGTCACCCTTCCCGCTACCTTTAACGAAATGGCCGGCGGAAGGGTCTGGGGCTCCCTGTTCTTCGCGTTCATGGCTTTTGCCGCTCTGACTACAATCATCGCGGTGTTTGAAAATATCGTGGCATTTGCTATGGATTTTGGCTGGAGCCGTAAGAAAGCGGTTGCCGTAAATGCAGTCGCCGTCATACTGCTCTCCCTTCCATGTGCCCTTGGGTTCAACCTATTAAGCGGTTTCCAGCCCTTCGGCGCAGGGAGCACCGTACAGGACCTTGAGGACTTCATCGTATCCAATACGCTGCTTCCGCTTGGCTCTCTGCTGTATCTGCTGTTCTGCACCTACCGCTATGGATGGGGCTGGAAGAAATACAGCGAAGAAGTCAACTGCGGCAAAGGGCTTAAGCTGCCCAACTGGACAAGGGGATATATCTCTTATGTACTGCCGCTCATCGTCATCTTCATACTTGTAGACGGTTATCTGGAAAAGCTCGGATTCCCGGCAAACTACCTGCTGCCGGTATTCTGCCTCATCTACCCGGGCTATCTGATGGTGCAGTCCTACCTCGTGCACCGGAAGAAAATGGGGGTTTAAGTAAAGTGGCTGCGGACAGGGAGCCGGGTGGCATCTGCTCCGATGCGTTCGAGGCTCCGACTATTTCACGTAGCCCTAACCCTGCATAATGCACGCCGATTGCGGCTTGCATCCCGCAGGATAAGGGCTACGGAAAGGATTCTCCGCCTCTTCCGCTTGCACCTGCGCATCTCCCACCCGGCTCCCCGCCCGCTATCTACTTCACTTAACAAGGGCAAGGGCGGCTGTGTGACGTTACTGGCCAGCGGATGAACGCCGGCTGCGTCAGTTGAGTGATAAAATATCGCAAGCTTAATGTGAATAACACAAAGATCAGATGAATGATAAGAGTTTTGCAAGTCCATATGAATCAGGCTGGCGAATATGTTCGTTGTGAATCAATTGCATCGAGGCGAGCACGCCGTTGCTACAAGAAGAGCCGGAACCAGGCAGGGGATGTCATCTCAACATCCCCGTACCTGATTCCGGCTCTTCTTATATTAGGATTTCTTTTCGGCAAAGGGCTTAGCCCTTTATCACTATGCTGACACAACCAAATCCCTTCCATCAGCCAATAGCGTTACACAACCGCCCCCGCCCATGCCAGTAAAGTAGATAGCCGAAGGGGAGGTATGGGACAGATGCGAAGGTGTAAGCGGAAGGGACTTAAGAATCCTCACCAGATTCCTTGGCTTGTGGGGTGAGAGCCGCCATCGGCGAACACCCCACAGGCTTAGGAATCTGTGTGATAGTCGCAGTTCCCGGACGCATCGGAGCATCTGCCCCATACCTCCCCAGCGGCGTCCAGGTCGTGTAAGATAAAGTGTGTAATTAAGAAACTAATCTAATTGCACACTTTGTTTTATGTATAAGGTGTGCTATGCTCACAGAAAGGAAAAAGAAAGATGAGTACAGCACTTATGGCAAGAAAAAAGAAGAACACCAAGGGTACCGAGATTGCCCAGGCAATTATGGAGCACTACCAGCCGAAGACGAAAGAAGATATGCAGGAGGCACTTAAGGAAATCTTCGGCCCAATGTTCGAAACCATGCTCCAGGGAGAGCTGAAGGGGCATCTCGGTTACGAGGCGGGCGAGCATGGCTACAAGGACACTGACAACAGAAGGAACGGCTATACCTCAAAACATGTAAAGACCTCTTATGGCCAGATTCCCGTTGATGTGCCCCGGGATCGTGACGGGAGCTTTGAACCCCAGCTGATTCCCAAGCGGACAAGGGATGTTTCGGGGATTGAGGATAAGGTGATATCCATGTATGCCAAAGGCCTGAGCCAGCGGGACATCTCGGACACGATTGAAGATATCTATGGCTTCTCCATCTCCCATGAAACGATCTCAGAGATTACCGATAAGGTATTGGACGAGCTGACGGAATGGCAGAACCGGCCTTTGAAAAAGTTCTATACATTCCTGTTCGTGGACTGCATGTATGTGACGATCCGCAAGGATTACGAGACAAAGAATTATGCAGTGTATGCGATCCTGGGCTATGATGTAAACGGGATCAAGGATGTGCTGGGCCTGTGGCTGAACGAGTCCGAAAGCAAGCATACCTGGATGCAGATATTTGATGAACTCAAGAACCGTGGGGTAGAGGATGTCCTGTTTATTTCCATGGATGGGGTTTCCGGCCTGGAAGAAGGGGCCAGGGCAATCTTTACAGACGTAACGGTACAAAGATGTATGGTACATCTGATCCGCAACTCCATCAAATACGTCCCAAGCAAGGACTACAAGACATATACCACACATTTAAGGAAGGTCTACGGAGCTGCCAGCCTAAAGGCAGCCGAGGGGGAGTTTGAAAGGTTCCGGCAAACCTGGAGCCAGTATCCGGGTGCCATTGATGTGTGGGAAAGGAACTGGGGGCATGTAGCGCAGCTGTTCCAGTACGGAAGTGCGGTGAGAAGGGTGATGTACACAACGAATGCGATAGAAAGCGTGAATTCAAGCTTTAGAAGAGTGACCCGGAAAGGTGCGTTTCCACATGAAAATGCATTGCTGAAGCTGCTATATCTACGTGTTACGGAACTCTATAAAAAATGGAAGGGGCGTCCTGTACCAAACTGGGCGATGGTACGGAACCAGCTGTCGATGGACCCAAAAATGAATACACGGATGCAGAAATATGAGGATATCTAAATGCAGATACCGGAATCCAGGGGACAGCCAGGCCTTCTTTTAGGAATGCATATGAGGACTTTGGACAAAATGGCAGCTGAACCTATCAGATTCAGCTGCCAAAATAAAATATAAAATTTACACACTTAACTTGACAAAGTCGGCGTCCACTTCACTAAACCCCCATTTATTTCTTAAGTATCTTCATCTGAATCTCTTTCAATATATCTTTATGCTTTCTCGATTCCATCTTCGGGAAGGCCTTCAGCAGACGGTTACTCACTTTTGTCCCGTGCTCCGCCAGTTCTCTGTATTTTTCTTTCAAATCTGCAACCCGGCTTTTCTGTTCTTCCGTAGCTGCTTCCAGTCTCTCTTTGATCTCTTCTGTAACTTCCATCGTCTCCATCACATTTTCATGGATATTCTCGCCCACTTTATCAGAAAGCTCCCGCAGCTCTGCGGCAATCCGCTCCATCATCTCCAGGCGCCGGTTCAGCTTCAGTATACCGGATGCCGTGACATAGATGTCTGATATGAGCACTGCCCCAAGCACAGCTATCAGTATGATGCCAGCTGCTGTCGGAAGCAGGGAAAGCCCCTTATGTATGAGGGGATGGATTATTTTTACAATCAAGACGCAGGCTGCGCCCCAGACGAGTGAAAATAACAGGCAGACATACCCGCCTATGTTCAGCGGCTGTCCAGAATAATCCCACCACTTGTGATGGAAGATCTTGTCCATCAGAAAACCAGTCACCCATTCAATCAATGTGACAAGTAAGGTGGACGTAATATAAAGCAGGATGAGATTCTCCCTCACCGGTGTCAGGAACTGTACGACAACGCCGACGCCGATGCCGTAGATTGGACATATAGGGCCATTTAAAAATCCCCGGTTTACGAACTTATGCTGCTTTGTCGTCGCATAAGCCACCTCTGTACACCACCCGAGAAATCCGTAAGTGAAGAAATATAAAATGAAAAAATACACCTGCATAAGTCCGCTCCATCCTGCTCCTTTTTATAGTGTTTATAGTATACTTCACATTGCCATTTACGTCAAATAGTGGTATGATATGCAATGTAATAGATAATAATTATCAATAACATTATAGGAGCTATTCCGATATGACACTGAAGCAAGGAAAAAACAACCAGACCTATGAGGTCAAGTCGATTGATATCGAGCTTGGCCTGGAACGCCGACTCGAGGCGCTCGGTCTGACAGAAGGTACACAGATTACAGTATTGAACAATGACAAAAAGGGATCCCTGACGGCAAAGTTCCGGGGCACCCGCTTTGCCATGGGCAGAAGGATTGCCGACCATATTGAAGTACGGGAGGTGGCGGAGCAATGAGGAAGACCATCAACGTAGGCTTCATAGGTAATCCGAACTGCGGAAAGACGACCCTGTTCAACGCCTTTACAGGCGCCAACCTAAAGGTGGCCAACTGGCCGGGTGTCACTGTGGAAAAGAAAGAAGGGCGTGCTACATATAAAGGGCAGGAATTCAAGCTTATCGACCTCCCGGGCATATATAGCCTTACATCATATACGATGGAAGAGACCGTATCAAGGGAATGCATTATGAGCGATGAGGTGGATGTCATCATAGACGTGATAGATGCATCCAGCCTGGAACGTAACCTATATCTGACGCTCCAGCTCATAGAGCTTGGCAAACCGGTCGTTCTGGCATTAAATATGATGGATATCGTAGAGGAACGCGGTATGGAGATTGACCTCCACAGGCTCCCTGAGATGCTCGGTGTTCCCGCAATTCCAGTATCTGCCAGAAAGAAGACCGGCCTTTCCATCCTCATGCATGCCGTCTCCCACCACAAAGAATACGACAGGCAGGGGCCTCTGATTCATCATCATCCCGGACTCCAATCTTCACACCGGCACAATCATCACGAAGAATATGCCATGGTATATGAAGACTACATAGAAGACAAGATAGATCTCATCATCTCCGCGCTCAGCCGGAGCTATCCGCATCTGGATAACAAACGCTGGCATGCCATCAAGATACTGGAACAGGACAAGGGAATCACCAACGCCTACCCTCTTGATCTGGGTAACACGGTGGACCGCAGCTATGAGAAGGATATCATCAACCAGAAATACAATTTCATAGAGGAGATTATCAGTGAAGTGCTCGTTAACAAATCAAGGAAGGAGGCTTCTACCGACAAGATAGACCGGTATCTGACAAGCCGGTGGCTCGGGCTTCCCATATTTCTCGGCATCATGGCACTCGTATTCTTCTTCACCTTTACCATCGGCGACTGGCTGAAAGGATACTTCGAGATTGCGCTGGAGGCGCTGTCGGCAGCCGTCTCAGCCGGGCTTGCCTCTGCCAATACCGGCGAAATGATGACTTCTCTCGTCGTGGATGGAATCATTTCCGGCGTTGGAGGGATACTCACCTTTCTACCAAACATATTCATACTGTTCCTTGCACTGGCGTTACTCGAGGACAGTGGATATATGGCACGCGTCGCATTCATCATGGACGATATCATGAGCCGGCTCGGCCTGTCGGGACGGGCGTTCCTTCCCCTGCTCCTCGGCTTCGGGTGTTCGGTTCCTGCTATCATGGCTTCCCGCGCGTTGGAACATAAGAGGGACCGGTTCAAGACGATACTTGTCACACCTTTTATGTCCTGCAGTGCCAGGCTGCCTATATATGTCCTGTTTTCCTCCATGTTTTTTGGAAAGCATGCCATGATCGTCTGCTATTCCATGTATGTGCTCGGCATCGTCGTGGCTATCACCACTGCTTTTATCTTGTCTAAAATGGATGGGAGCAAGGCAGAACACGCCCTTCTGATTGAACTGCCAGAGTACAAGGCCCCGAATGCACGCACCATCGCCATCTATGTATGGGAAAAGATAAAAGACTATTTGACCAAGGCCGGCACCGTCATCTTCATAGCGTCGGTCATCATGTGGGGCATCCTGAACTTCGGCCCAGGCGGATACGTAACTGACATCACTGAGAGCTTCGGTTCTATAATCGGAAAAGCGATTGTGCCGATCTTCCGGCCGGCCGGCCTCGGCCAGTGGCAGATCATCGTCGCCCTCATCGCCGGAATCGCCGCCAAAGAAGTGGTCGTATCAAGCTGCAGCGTACTGTTCGGCATCCAGAACATCACCACCGCCCACGGCATGGGCACCATGGTTACGACGCTTGGCTCCATGGGATTCGGCGCGTTGAATGCTTACGCGCTCATGGTCTTCTGTCTGTTATACGTTCCATGCACCGCCACCATCGCGACCATGCACCGGGAATTGAAAAGCTGGAAAAGCACGCTCGGAATCGTCCTCTTCCAGCTGCTTACAGCGTGGACAATAAGCACAATTGTCTTTCAAATCGGCCAATTGTTTTAGAATTTTGAAAGGGGTCAGACCCCCTGCATATGCAGGGGTCTGACCCCTTTCGATTATTGTAGCTTTTTCAGTATATTCAGTTTATTCTTAAATGGTGCATAACGTACAGGTATGTCTATGAGCAGCGACTTTTTCATGATGCTCTTCTGATGCGTGAATGTATCAAAGCTCGCCTTGCCATGGTAGCCGCCCATGCCGCTGTTTCCAACTCCGCCGAACGGCATATGGGATGTTGCCAGATGGACGACCGTGTCGTTGATGCATCCGCCGCCGTAGGACACATGTCTTAAGATGTAGGCTTCTCTTCTCTTTTCTTTCGTAAACAGGTATAACGCCAGAGGACGGGGCCTGGCATTGACCATGGCGGCCGCCTCTTTGATGTCGTAGAAGGTGAGCACAGGCAGCACGGGACCGAAGATTTCTTCCTGCATAACCGGGCTGTCCCAGTTCACCTGGTCTACTACCGTCGGTTCTATCTGCCTCGTATCGCTTCTGCTTCCGCCGCCGCATACGATATGCGTTCCTCTCATAAGCCCGAGCACCCTGTCAAAATGCTTGTCATTGATCATCTTCGGATATTCGGCATTATGGCAGGCATCTTTGCCGTACATTTTGTATATGTTCTTTTCCAGCTGCTTCAGCAGCTTATCTTTAACGCTCTTCTGTACTAATATGTAATCCGGAGCAACGCATGTCTGGCCTGAATTCAGGAATTTTCCCCATACGATACGCTTTGCCGCCATCTTGATATCTGCCGTCTCGTCCACGATACAAGGGCTTTTTCCGCCCAGTTCAAGACTCACGGGCGTGAGGTGCTTAGACGCCTTTTCCATCACGTATCTGCCGACATCCACGCTGCCGGTGAAGAATATATAATCAAAATGCTCGTTCAGGAGTGCCTCGTTCTCCTTTCTTCCACCTGTAATTACATCCACATACTTCTTCGGAAAAAGTTCTCGGACCATCCTCGCCACGATATCGGACGTGTGCGGGGAATAGGCAGAAGGTTTCACGACGGCACAGTTGCCCGCACATATGGCGCCGACAAGTGGTGCTATCGTCAGCTGGAACGGATAGTTCCACGGCGACATAATCAGCACGACTCCGTAAGGCTCCGGATAGATAAAGGAGCGTGACGGAAACTGTGTAACCGGCGTGGGAACCCGTTTCGGCCGGGCCCACTTGCGCAGATGCTTCAGCGTATATTTTATCTCTTCCTTCACAATACCAATCTCTGTAGCATAAGCTTCAAAAGGCGACTTGTGCAGATCCTTCTGAAGCGCCTCCATTATGGCTTCTTCGTTTTCACAAATCCAGGCATTCAGCCTCGTAAGCTGCGCAATCCTGAAGCCGATGCTTTTACACTCCCCTTCCCTGAAATACGCTCTCTGCCTCTTGATCATTTCCTTATAATCTGCCATATTCTGCCTCCTATGCACGAATCTGATAATAGATTTCCTTTAGCTGTGCCTTTTTCATAATCTTTGGTACCGGATAAAGCGGATTCGCCTCTTTCGCCGCCCTTTTCGCCAGCATATCGATATCATCTTCCCTGATACCTTCCAGCTTCTCCGGTATTCCCATCCTCCGGTTCATCGCACGTATCTCCGCGATAAATGCCTCCGCCTTCGCCTGGTCTTCTTCAAGCTCCTGTCCAACCTTAACAATATCCGCAAGCTCGGCAAGCTGTATGTAGATGCTGCTTCCATAAGCATCCAGCACGTATGGAAGGATTACTGCATTGGCAAGCCCGTGCGGGATTCCATATTCCCCGCCGAGGCTGTGGGCTATCGCGTGTACATAACCGACATATGCCCGTGTGAACGCAGCTCCGGCAAGAAAGGACGCCTTCTGCATCTTCTCCCTTGCCTCCATGTCCTCTCCGCTGCCATACGCTTTCTCCAGATTGTGGAAAATAAGCTTTACCGCCGCGACACTGTCTTCTATCGTCTCCGCCGTATTGCTTCGTCCTATGTAAGCCTCTACCGCATGAGTCAGCGCATCCATTCCGGTGGATGCCGTGATATCCTTGGGCAGCCCCTTCGTCAGTACCGGATCCAGCACTGCATACCGCGGAATGAGGACAAAGTCGTTGATAGCGTACTTTTCATGTGTCGTTTCGTCCGTCAGCACCGCGGCAAGTGTCGTCTCGCTGCCTGTGCCTGCAGTCGTCGGTATCGCAATAAGGAGCGGGATGGGCTTTAGAACCTTTAGCTCTCCCCGCATAGACGATATCTTCTTTCGCGGCCTCGCCACCCTGGCGCCGACCCCCTTCGCACAGTCCATTGGAGAGCCTCCCCCAAATGCGATGATTGCATGGCAGTCATTCTCCTGATACAAGGCGAGCGCTTCCTCAACATTCGCAATAGTCGGATTGGCTACCGTCCTGTCATATACCGTGCACTCGACGCCTCCTTCCCGGATCCATTCCACAAGCTGCGTATGAAGCCCGAGCGCGGCTATGCCGGAATCGGTTACGAGCAGGACATTGCGGATCCCTTTCTTCTTAATTATGGAAGGAAGCTTTTTAAGGCTGTCCCTTCCGGTTATCATCTTTGGCTTTCTCCAGAAAGGCACGTGATCCATAACAAGCTTCATAACCTTCTGAAAGAGCCGGCACATCATAACATACATGTTACTGTCTTCTCCTTTGTAATCAAATATATATAAGACATAAGAGAAGTCCTCTACATATGCTGTAAAGGACTTGTCTTATTATTTCATCCGTTCCAGGTATGGAATCTCAATCGGATCAATCGGGTCCACCGGGTTCTCCACCTGACCCTTCCGTCTTCTTCTGTGGCGTTTGAGCAGCTCTCCGCCCTTGTTATAGAACCAGAAAGAATATACGAGCAGCTTATTCACCTTCCCGATCTTATCCTTGGTCGTCTTGTCATACAAGGTTCCTCCTGCTTCAACAGGCACTTTCTGTCGGATAAGGGATATGAGCTCCGTCTCACATGTCACATGCTCAGGCAGCACGGTATATCCTCTGCCCACACAGTCCAGCTTGTGGGAATCACTTCCTCCGATTCCGGGCTTCTTGTACTTCCGTGCAAGCTTTGCGGCGCCCTCATTAGACTCCTCGGACTCGCAGGAATTGAAGGCCTCTATAAAATCAAAACGCTTTATGATTTCCGGCGATTTGTAAAACTTCTTCGTGTTCGTAAAACTAAGATACTTCTCCCCGCAAGGATGAGCCGGACCGAGTATTCCCCCGTGCCGGTGCACAAAATCTATCAATACGGCCACAGGCAGGCCACGCAGCTCCAGCAGCCTCATCTTAACGCCTTCCGGCATAATGCAGATGATGTGCCCTGCATCGCATGTATCGTACTCTATCCCCTTCAGCACGACAAAATCCTCATGCACTTTGTCCTTCATGTTGTATTTCCAGTGACGGTAGCCTTTATAGGTATCATGGTCAGTGATGAGCATCCCATCAAAGCCTTCCTCCTTCAACTTTGTGATATATTCATCCAAGCTTACTCTGCTGTCCACCGAACCTTCTTTTACATGACAGTGCATATCTATCTTCATCAGTAAGCCCCCTTTATTCGTTTTTTATGTTTATATTATATCACATCCGCCGTAAATTACAACCAAACACCGTCCATATGGGTTAATTTGCCTTACTGTCTGAGGACAGCGACTGCAGAGAATACTTGATGAGGACGCCACATATTACCCATACAGCCATATACATGTATCCGGAAATATTGATTTCTGTAAAGCCGAACATGATCACTGACACAGCCTGCATCATGAACCCCGCGATAAGCAATATCATTTTCAAAATTTTATACATAATAAAGCACCTCCCCTGCCATAGCTCATACTATAGCAGGAGAGGTGTGTCATAAACAGGACTTAGCTTTCTTCATCCTCATTTTCATCCGCGTCCTCGTCCAGTATCATTCTTGCCTTCTCCACTTCAGACTCCCTGGATACTTGTTCTTTGAACTTCTTTGCATGTACCTTCTCCGTCTTCCCTATCTTTCTGGAGTGCATCATAAACTGGACGCTGATACCGATGACTGCAGCCACGGCACCGATTGCCAGCCCAATCCATGCGTTTTCCGTAATCCCTGCAAGTTCAGCTGCCGCCGCCCCTGCTAAGATACCGCCCGACAATCCTGTGACGATGATGACGATTGGCTCTATATAGATTACCGCAAGTACCGCAAATACTACCGCTATCACGATGCTGATAACGAGCGGGATAATAGAATCCGGATCCAGCAGCATCGCACACACGCCGAACACATAGGCCATCACCATAAGAAATACGCCAAACTTGTACAAGAAGAAAGCCAGCGCACCTAATATGACGGCGCCTGCAATCACTGCTGCCAAAAAGGAAATCTTCGTCAGCCCCAGCCCAATCGCCACAGATACTCCTATCCCTGCACCGATGACAGCCCCTGCTGCTGCTGTTAGAAGCTTCACCAGCTTCAGCCCGAACAGGCATACCAAGGCGCCTATCACGACAGCGACGATAAGTGCCGTTGTCCCCTGTGCGGCACCTGAGGTCACGAGCTTCGTCGTCCCGTCCAATGCGTTGCCAATCATGTCATTTAAGTTTACCATATCCATATCTTCTTCTCCTTTGTTCCCTATTAATTATCCACACCTGCAGTACCTGTCATGTACCACAGGAGTACGCATCTATGATTCCCGAAAGAAGTCTCCTGTGCTCCCCCGCAACCTCCTCAGGTGACACTATTATAACATCTTTTCCCAATCCTGTTAACCACCCAAAAAACTGTTCGCTCACAGCCACCTGCACCCTGGCTGTAAAGAATTCCTCCCCATCTCTCTTTACCGGAACGGACTTTCCGAACCGGTCGAGGACAACTCCGATCAGACGGTTCGGAAAGCGGATAGTCACCGTCTCTTCCTTTCCCGCGAACATCCCAAATGTCTTTCTGGAATATCTCCCGGGATCAAAATCCCGGAATGTCTCTTCGCCCTCTCTTCGCTCCTTCATAACTTCTATCTTCAGCATCTTGTCTACTCTGAAATGTCTCAGTGCGCTTTTCCCTGCGTCATAGCCTATCAAATAATAGTTCTCCTCGGTCCAGTTGAGCGCCCACGGGCTGATATGATAGAACTTCCCTTCATTGCGCAGCGCGGTCGTCTTATCTATCGTCCACTGCGTATACTGGAACCTGATTTTAGAATTTTCCGATATGGCGGCATGAATCTTATCAACATTGTAATAGATGCTCTCATTCATCGTCTTGATGCGGTCGGATACATACACCTGCCTCTGCAGGCAGGACGCCTCATATCTGCTCGCCAGCCCCTCGATCTTCTTAATCAAGCTTCTGGACTTCTTTTCCGTGATGAACCGGGATGACTGCACCGCATCCACAAGCAGCTTAAGCTCTGCCAGTTCAAAGCTGTGGCTTGCCATGTAGTATCCTTCCGGCTGCTCTTTCCTGTATTCAATATCCATGCCGTACTGCCTGAGCGTCTCAATATCGCTGTATATGCTTTTTCTGGCCGCCTGGATACCGTTTGCCTCCAGCGCGGACAAGATTTCTTTCATCGTTATCGTATGTCCCATATCTGTCTGCCTGTCCAGCAGATCCATGAGATACAGCAGTTTCATTTTCTGGTTATAAGCTTTTGGCATATCGTCGTCTCCGTCTGTCCTTGCCTCATTGAACTATAAGTCCAAAGTCTTTATCATTACGTACCCTATTATAACAGGACATAAAAGGACAGTAAAGATGGGCATCAATTATATGAAATAATGACACCCATCCTTACTTTGATTCTTCAATCATTCTTTTACCCTTTCTTTTGGTAAAATTTTTTCTGATTACTCTGAATCAGTAACATAGTTTAATTTTTTGGTGGTCCGTACCTTCCTTTCTTAAACTATTTCTTTGAAATCCGCTTCACTCTTCGATAATATTTTTTAATAATTTATTTGCTTGATATGCTATACTTACTGAACTTCTTACATCCAATCAATACTTTTCATCTTCCGAATCACATTACCAATCAATATTATTAAAAATTTATCTCTGCATGAATGCATCTTTCAAATTTCAATAATAAACTCACTTCCAACAAATGTTTTATCTGTTTTCTTATCTTGTTTACTATTTATGTTTATATAATATACCAGTTTTATATATTTGTCAATATCTTTTTTGTATTTATTTTTATTTTCTGTTAATTTCTCTGTTCACGCAGACTAAATTGATATTTATGCACTAACGTAGTCTTATGATATTGACGAAAGGCAGTCCTCCGCGGAGACTGCCCTCTGTCTAATTGCTGTAGCCTACAAGCTCTTTGATATGTCTTCACATACTTTCATCGCCTCGATCACAGCACTTCTGAACCCTCTTTCTTCCAGCACGCGCACGGCTTCAATCGTGGTTCCTGCCGGTGAGCATACCATATCTTTCAGTTCTCCCGGATGCTTCCCCGTCTCCAGTACCATCTTGGCGCTTCCGAGTACGGCCTGTGCAGCAAATTTATATGCCTGTGGCCTTGGCATCCCTCCTGACACGGCTGCATCCGCCATCGCTTCAATAAGTACGAACACGTAAGCCGGAGAACTTCCGCTGACTGAGACAACCGCGTCCATCAGCCGTTCCGGAACGATTTCGACCTGGCTGAAGCTTTCCAGAAGCTTCTTCACATATGTTATCCCCTGTTCATCCATGTGGCCGTTCGGGCATGCAGCTGTCATGCCTTCCCCGACCATAGCCGGCGTATTTGGCATGGTACGTACGATCTTAACCGGTTTTCCAAACTTCTCTTCAAGCCAGGAAAGCGTCTTGCCGGGCGCAATTGTGATAACAATCTGGCTCTCTCTTATATCATCCTTAATCTCGTTGATAACGTCTTCATAAAACTGAGGCTTTACAGAGAGGACAATCACCTCCGCCTTAGATACCACCTCTTTGTTGCTGTCTGTCACATGAATTCCAAACTGCTTCTGAGCTTTCTCTCTTCCCGGGGCAAACAAGTCTGCTCCGATAATCTCCTTAGCCGGAATAATCTGTTTATTGATGATGCCTCCCATGATTGCAGATGCCATATTGCCTGTACCTATAAATCCTAACTTCATCTTTCATACCTTCCTCTCTGGATATATTATGACACTTTGTATACATTAAAATAATTTGTATACAATTTTCTATATCCAATATAGCACCGCCTATACCGAAAGTCAATATGTTTAAAAAATAATCTTGTGTTTACCTTAAAATCACGTTATACTTTGTATACAATACAAATCAATGTATACTTTATCACTTTAACTGTCCAATATATCAAATAGAAGAGAGGTATCCAATGGCTGAAAAGACCACTTCTCTGGCCGATCAGGCATATGAGAAAATCAAAGCAAATATCCTGAATCTTAGCTATCCCCCCGGAATGTCTCTTACCGAAGCTATGCTGACAAAAGAGCTCGGCATGAGCCGGAGCCCTGTCCGGACCGCAATAAGAATGCTCCAGGCAGAAGGGCTTATCGTCACCGACTATTATAAGTCCATGACCGTAAAGGAGATATCAGATAAAGACATCAATGAAATCTATCAGTTGAGAGAACTGCTCGAAGGCGCTGCTTTTAAGATGATCTTTACTTTGGGGCGCTATGAAGAGTTCTCTTACCGGATTGAAGAGAAGGTCGTGCGTATGTGCGCCGCGGCAGGTGATGTCTATGAGTGGGAAGTGGCCGATACGGCCATGCATATGGAAATCATCAGTATATTTGAAAATGACCGCATCAACAAGATATATGAGATGAATCTGTCCGAGCTCATACGGATGGGCCAGTATTCGATCAAAAACGGGATGCGCATTCCGAAGACGAATGAGAATCTGAAAAAGATGGTACGTCATATGAGAAAAGGCGAATACGAAAAATCATTTGACATATTGAAGGCCGATCATTTTGGAATCGGAAAGGACAGCGCGCTGAAAAAAAATCTGCAGTAGATCAAAAGGCTGTCAAAAGTATACTCAGGCACGGGGATGCCACTTTATGTGATATCCCCGTGCCTTCTCTGCTCTACACATTCATCTCTTCAATGTATCTGCAGGCCGCAAGGGCCGCGACAGAACCGTCCGCCGCTGCTGTCGTCAGCTGCCGCACCTCTTTCGTGCGGCAGTCCCCGGCCGCAAATATGCCGGGACAGGAAGTCATACAGTCTTCTGCCGCCAGGATATAACCTTCGTCATTCAGCTTCACTATCTCCTCAAACGGGTCATTGTTCGGCTTCTGCCCTACCGCGATAAATATTCCTTCCACCTTAAGCTCCGATGTACCGCCGGTCTTCTTATTCAGGATACGGATGCTCTCTACTGCATCCTCACCCTTGATTTCAGATACTACGCTGTCCAGCACAAAGGTTACATTGTCTCTGGCGCTCAGCGTCTCTACAAGATGTTTCTCGCCACGGAATTCATCCCTCCTGTGGACGACATACACATGGCTGCAGTATTCGCTCAGAAATACGGCATCCTGGAGCGCCGTACTTCCGCCCCCCACGACAGCCACATCGCTGCCTTTGAAGAACGCGCCGTCACAGACTGCGCAGTAGGACACGCCAGCCCCTACAAGTTCCTCTTCCCGGGGTACTCCAAGGTGGCGGTGGGATACCCCCGTTGCAAGGATCACTGTCCTGCACGGTATCTCTTTGTCCTCCGTCACGACAATCTTATTCCCGCCGTCTTTCCTGACAGACTTCACCTTCGTATATTCCAGCTCTGCTCCCAGTGCAGAGGCCTGTTCTGCCATGGCTGTCGCAAATTGGCTGCCGCTCACTTCTGCTATTCCAGGATAATTCTCTACGTGAGGAGATAACGTAATTTGCCCACCGAAGGTTGTTCCTTCGATGAGCAATACTTTTTTCCCCGCACGCAGTCCATAAATCGCAGCTGTCATTCCGGCAGTTCCGCCTCCGACAATTACAATATCATACATAGGACTACCTCCTTACGAGGGTATTTGAATCAATTACCCTCTGTATATTTTTTAATGTTCGATGCATTTGCCAGCTTCTCCACACCATTCTCACCGATGACTATAAGGGTAGGTGCCTGCTTAACACCATACTTTTCAACAAGATCCGCATGCTCTTCTGCATCTACAAGCACATAGTCTATATGCGCCTTTTCCAGCATAGACTTTGCCACCGTGCAGTTCGGACATGTCTTTGTAGTGAAGAGAATCTTCTGCGGCTCTTCTGCCGCCTGTTCCGGCACTTCATCAATAGGTTCCCCTGTTTTTGACGTAATATGCAGTTTAGAATGATTCAGGTCATAAACCTTCCTATCCTTGAACTCCTGCGACTTTCCGTCATTCCAGTTCTGTACCGGACGGTAATATCCGGTGATTCTGCTGTATACTTCTGTCGTCTCTCCGCATTCCGGACAGCTGTACTCTTCTCCGTTGATATATCCATGGTTCTTGCAGATGGAATAGGTCGGAGACATCGTATAATAAGGAAGCTTGTAATTTTCCGCTATCTTCTTAACGAGCGAAGCCGCTGACTTCCAGTCGGGAAGCTTTTCCCCCAGGAACGCGTGGAATACTGTCCCGGACGTATATAATGACTGAAGCTCATCCTGGATATCAAGCGCTTCAAATATGTCTTCGGTATATCCTACGGGCAGGTGTGAACTGTTCGTATAATACGGAGTCCCGTCTCCTTCCGCTGCCGTGATGATGTCCTGGAACTGTGCCACATCATGCTTGGCAAATCTGTAGGTTGTGGATTCTGCCGGCGTCGCCTCCAGATTATAAAGCTCGCCGTACTCTTCCTGATAGCCTGACAGCCTCTCTCTCATATGGTTCAGCACTTTCTTGGAAAATTCCTGCGTCTCCAAGTGCGTCATGTCCTTCCCGATCCATTTTGCATTCAGGCCCGCTTCGTTCATGCCGATCAGCCCAATCGTTGAAAAATGGTTGTCAAATGTGCCCAGGTATCTCTTTGTATACGGATAGAGCCCTTCATCGAGCAGCTTCGTGATGACGGTACGCTTTACATGAAGCGAACGGGCAGAGATATCCATCATCTTGTCGAGACGGGTAAAGAATTCTTCTTCGCTCGCTGACTGATATGCGATTCTCGGCATGTTTATCGTCACGACACCGACAGAACCTGTGCTCTCGCCGCTGCCAAAGAAGCCGCCTGATTTCTTCCGGAGCTCTCTTAAATCCAGCCGAAGCCTGCAGCACATGCTCCTGACATCACTTGGCTCCATATCGCTGTTGATATAGTTAGAGAAATAAGGTGTCCCGTATTTGGCCGTCATCTCGAAGAGGAGCTTATTGTTCTCTGTCTCAGACCAGTCGAAATCGCTTGTGATGGAATAGGTCGGAATCGGATACTGGAATCCGCGTCCGTGGGCATCTCCTTCGATCATAATCTGTATAAATGCCTTGTTGACCAGATCCATCTCCTTCTTACAGTCCCCGTATGTGAAATCCATCTCTTTTCCGCCGACGATAGCCGGCATGTTGACAAGATCGTTCGGCACGGTCCAGTCGAGCGTGATATTGGAAAATGGTGCCTGCGTCCCCCACCGGGACGGCGTATTGACGCCATAGATGAATGACTCGATACATTTCTTCACATCTTCGTACTCAAGATGATCTACTTTTACAAACGGTGCCAGATATGTGTCGAAGGATGAGAACGCCTGCGCACCCGCCCACTCGTTCTGCATGATTCCAAGGAAATTGACCATCTGGTTGCAGAGCACGCTCAGATGCTTAGCCGGCGATGAGGATATCTTTCCCGGTATTCCTCCAAGCCCTTCCTGGATGAGCTGCTTCAGCGACCAGCCTGCACAGTAGCCTGTGAGCATAGACAGATCATGGATATGGATATCGGCATCCCTGTGTGCCTGTCCAATCTCATCATCGTAAATCTCAGACAGCCAGTAATTGGCGGTTATGGCCCCTGAATTGCTTAAGATAAGCCCACCGACCGAATATGTGACTGTAGAATTCTCCTTTACACGCCAGTCCGTAACTTTGACGTAGCTGTCCACGATCTCTCTGTAATCGAGCATCGTAGAATTCAGATTACGAATCTTCTCTCTCTGTTTCCTGTACAGGATATAGCCTTTCGCCACATCTGCATATCCCGCTTTGATAAGGACTGCCTCGACGCTGTCCTGGATGTCCTCCACCTGGACGAGTGAATTCTTTATCTTCGGTTCAAAATCAGCGGTAACTTTCAGCGCCAGCAGATCGATGATGTCCTGGTTATACTCTTTTTCCTGGGCCGTAAATGCCCTTCTGATTGCCTCGCTGATCTTTGTAATGTCAAATTTAGCTATCTGACCGTCTCTCTTTGTTACTTGATACATGATAGAGCCTCCCCACTTATTCTTTTTTTCTTCTGTCCTTTTAAGAACTTCAATCTTCATTTGTTCGGTTCTTTTATCTTACCACTCTTCTTGTATGGCAGTCAATAAAAATAACAACATATTGTGCACAAATTTAATTCTTTCACAACATGTTGTTATTGTATAGTTTTGCTATAACCCACGTATTTCCGCGGTCTGTACGTACTTGCCCACCACCTCGAGCGCCTGTTCCATAATCACCTTATCGTATCCGTGAAGCCCTTCCCGGATCAAATCTCCGGAATCCACAAACTGCTGGAGATAATAACGTTTTGCCCCTTTGATCCATCTGCCTATGGACTCAAAGTCCGAACGCTGGTGGAACTCCAGGACGACCGTCGTACGGAACTCATATGGCACGGCATCGCTCAGCAGATATTGGACGCTCCTGTGTATGTTCCGTATGTCATAGTCCTGGATACCGATGGTCTTCCCATAGTTCTCCTGGGAGTTCTTGATGTCCATTGCTACATAATCCACAAGCTTTTCGTCCACAAGCTTCCTGAGCTTATCCGGAAAGCTTCCGTTCGTATCCAGCTTTACAGCATAGCCCATCTCCTTTATCCGCCGCAGAAACGGTTCTATATCAGACTGAATCAAGGGTTCTCCTCCGGTTACGCATACCCCGTCCAATACTCCCATGCGCTTTTTCAGAAATGCAAATATATCATCCAGCTTGATTTCCTCGTTCTTATATGTGTCCACTACAAGTGAAGCGTTGTGGCAGAAAGGGCACCGGAAGTTACATCCTGCCGTAAATATCGTACAGGCCACTTTCCCCGGATAATCCAAAAGTGTAAGTTTCTGTAAACCCTGAATCACCATATCTCTTCCTCTTTTCCTGAACGTGTTTCCATACCGTCTCTGACATTTTATGCTTTGAAGTGTTCCATCATGACCGGCATGCATTCTTTGCTGTACTGCGTAAGGGAGTAGCTGCCTTTGTTAAGGCACCAGTCGGATACGAGCGCCCTCTCGCACATGGCATAATATTTAACAATCTCTCTGACCGTCTTATCGGTGCGTATCTGCCCCCGCCTCTGCCCTTCTTCTACCAGCTTCGTAATGAGCTTATAATATTTGCGGTTGCTGTCCAGCAGATGCACCTGCCCTTCTGCCACCAGCTGCGTGGAGTAAAGAGACGCAAGCAGGTCAAGGCTTATCTTCTCCTCCATCATGGCATGCATCTCGGCATTCAGATACAAAAGCTTCTTAAAGCTGTTCATGCCGGCATCCATGTTCTGCTCCAGCTCCTCATAGTAATCATCCAGGATAAACGCCAGTGTATTGAGCAGTTCATCCTTCGTGTTGAAATAGTAATAGAAAGAACCTTTGGATGTGCCCGAAAGTTCTATGATATCATCTACGGTAGTCCCATTGTATCCTTTGTCGTGGAACAGCTGCCACGCTGCCGATACGATTCTGTTCTTAACGCCTTTCTTGTCTTCACTTTTCCCCATGTCGTCCCTCTTTCTCTCTTCGTGTCGGTATACGTCTACCATATAGTACATTCTATCATAAAAGCGTATGTTTGGATAACTACTTTTTACCAGATTGGCACAAGCGCTCATCTCGACTCAAAGCCCGACTCCCGTTCCAGCGGGATATCTTCTGAATCTATCCAGTCTATCTCGATAAAGCTGTTATTGTGGATGCCTGTCAGCAGCTTGTTGATCAGCGTCTCGCGTCCCTGCACTTCCATCGTCACGGTCCCGTCCCACTCGTTCTGCACCCATCCTGTCAGCTGAAGAGACCTTGCAAGATGCTTGGCCGTGTAACGGAATCCTACGCCCTGGACCCTGCCGCGGAACACATACCGCCTTCGGATTTCTGCCATCTTATCCCCACTTTCCACATTCGTTTTCCACACTATTGTAGACTCTTTTGCAGATAAAATCAATTGGGGACAGGGAGAAACGCGTCTGGGGACGGGGGTTTTTTAAAAAACCCCCGTCCCCAGACGCGTTTCTCCCTGTCCCCGACCGTTTAGTTAAAGCTCTGTTCGGTCCGTTCGATTATCTCATCCTGAAGAGCCTTGCTCAGGTTTCTGAAGTGGTCGCTGTAACCCGCGACACGTACGATCAGGTCCTTGTAGTCTTCCGGGTGCTTCTGGGCCTGTATCAGCGTCTCTTTGTCTATAACATTGAACTGGATGTGGTGGCCGTCCATATTGAAGTACGTACGCACGAGATTCGCCATCTGGTTCAGTCCTTCTTCTCCTGCAACGACGCTCGGCGTGAACTTCTGGTTCAGAAGTGTTCCGCCTGTCTGGAGGTGGTCCATCTTGGCACATGATTTTACGACAGATGTCGGGCCGTTCGTATCCGCGCCTTTTTCCGGCGAGATTCCTTCGGATACCGGCTTGTGGGCCAGACGTCCGTTCGGGCTTGCCATCATGACATCTCCAAAGTATACGTGGCACGTGGTAGGAAGCATGTTGATGCGGTACATGCCTCCGAGCATATTCGGCCGTCCTGTCACCTGGCTTCTGTAGTATTCGAACACATCCTTCATGATGCTGTCCGCATAGTCATCGTCATTGCCGTATTTCGGCGTCTTGTTGCATACGATATTCCAGATTCTGTCGTGCCCCTCGAAATTGTCTTCCAGCGCTTGCATCAGCTCATCCATCGTAAATGTCTTCTTCTCATATACGTTGTACTTCACGGATGCCAGGCAGTCCGTAATCGTACCGATTCCTACGCCCTGCAGATATTTTGTGTTGTACCTTGCGCCGCCGCCGTTGTAATCTTTGCCTTTTGAGATACAGTCATTGGTAATGATGGAAAGGAACGGTACAGGCATATCTTCTGCATATATCTTCTCGATGACATTGCTTCCCTGCACTTTGATATCGATAAAATATTTCATCTGCTTTTTAAATGCATCATATAGCTCTTCGTATGTCTTGAAGTCCGCAGCATATCCGAGCTCAAGTCCGAGCTGCTGTCCGCTTACTTTGTCATAGCCGTTGTTCAGCGTCAGCTCGAATATCTTCGGAATATTGAAGTATCCGGTGAGGATATAGGCTTCATTTCCAAATGCACCTGTCTCCACGCAGCCGCTCGTGCCGCCGCGTCTTGCATCTTCCAGCGACTTGCCGGCATTGAGCAGTTCCTGGACGATTGCCTCGGTATTGTAGAACGCCGGCTGTCCCCATCCCTTGCGTGATATCTCGCAGGCACGCTTCAGGAACTTCTGCGGCGTCTTCCTGCTGATCTGTACATTAGAGCTTGGCTGCAGCAGCTTCATCTCATCCATGCAGTCCAGAATCAGATAGCTAACGTTATTGACTCCGTTCTCACCATTCGGAGCGATACCGCCTGTGTTCAGGTTGGCAAAATCTGTATACGTGCTGCTCTCCTTCAGCGTAATGCCGACCTTCGGCGGTGCAGGCTGGTTGTTGAATTTGACCCACAGGCATTCCAGCAGCTCCAGCGCTTTCTCATCATCCAGCGTCCCCTCTTTTACGTCTTTTTCATAGAAGGGATTCAGATGCTGGTCAAGACGTCCCGGGCTGTACGCATCCCACGGATTCAGCTCGCTCGTGACGCCGAGGTGTACGAACCAGTACATCTGGATTGCCTGCCAGTATGTCTCCGGCTTATGTGCCGGTACGACATCACAGTTGGCCGCAATCTGAAGCAGCTCTTCTTTTCGCTTTGGATTGCCTTCTTTTTCTGCCAGCTCTCTCGCATAGGCTGCATATCTCTCGCCGAGGATCATGATAGCGTCGCAGGCAATCTTCATGCCCTCCAGCTCGTTCTTCTTATCTAACGCCTCCGGGTCATTGAAGAAGTCCAGCTTATCGATTGCGGCCTGGATATCTTCTTTATAGTCAAGGAATCCTTTTTCATATATCTTTACAGAACCGACCGTATGTCCCGGTCCCCGCTGTTCCATAAACTCTGTGAACAGCCCTGCCTCATACGCTTTCTTCCACTCCGGCGTCATCTGGCGCAGAATCTTGTTCCGGATACATCTCTTATCCCAGAACGGAATCATCACCTTTTCCTGCTTCTCAAAATCTTCTTCTTTTACTTTGAAGCTTATGAGTTCACGGTCATTCATGACATGCATATCTTCCATCGTGTGGCAGCACAGCTCCGGGAATGTGGGAGATGCCTGCGGAGAATCGCCCTTCTCGCCGACAATCAGCTCACCCTCGCCTATGTATAACGTCTTTGTTGCAAAATAGTCTTTGAGCACCTGGGCGCGAAGTTCCGGGATGGACAGCGAGCCTTCATAAGCCTCATACGTCTTAGTCATGCTCTCGGCACGCTCCATGTCAATGTGTGCCGGAGTGTCCAGGCTGAGCTTTCTGAGTTTCTTGATCCGTTCGTTCATTCCTCTTTCTTCCATCTTCATTAACCTCCTATTTTTACGTTGTGGAAACCTGATTCTTTAAAAAGCGTCACAAACTGTTCCATCTCATCGTTCGACGGCGCATGAAGGTCCGACCCTTTATACGTCAGTCCAAGCTTTTCATACTTTCCCGAACCGGTGTTGTGATATGGGAGAAGGTTCACATTGGCCACCCTGATCTTCTTTTCCTTGAGATAGTCTATAATCGCTCCCATATCCTCGATTGATCCGTTTACTTCCCGGACTACCGGAATGCGGATATATATGCGGGCACCCTTGCCGCTGATATATTCCAGATTCTCTAAAATCTGCTCATTCCCCATGCCCATATACTTTTTATGTACGTCGTTATCCATCGTCTTGATATCATACAAAAATGTATCTACATATGGCAGCAGCCTTTCAAAATTCTCACACGGCGCCTGTCCGCATGTATCAATCGTTACCGAAATCCCCATCTTATCGAGCCGCTTCGCAAGTTCTTCCACATAATCCATGTCGGCCATCATAACCTCGCCGCCGGACAGCGTAACCCCGCCGCCGGATTCTTCGTAGAACATCTCATCTTTCTTAAGCTCCTTGATCAGCTCGCTGATGGCATACTCTTTCCCGGCCACTTCCCGCAGGTTCAGGTTGCAGTAATCCACACATGTACCACAGCCGGTGCAGAGCTTCTGGTCCGTGACCATCTTGCCTTCCTCTGCCTTCACCGCCTTCTGGGGACAGACCGCGGCACAGCTGCCGCATCCTGCACATCGTTCCCTGTCGCAGAGAAGCTCAGGCTTAAAGCACTGTGTCTCTGGATTATGGCACCACAGACATTTCAGCAGACATCCTTTAAAAAAGACGGTCGTCCGTATCCCGTCACCGTCATGGATAGAATACTTCTGGATGCTTGTTATCAAACTCATCTTTTCACCTCACACGTCGTTCTTTCGCTTTTTAGACTAACGTTTGTACTTTAGTCTAAACATAACAAAAAAACAGTTCCTTGTCAAGAATTTATCAAGGAACTGTCATCCATTTCATGAAAATCAATATATTATATATTAAATTTTTGTGCACTTCTTACAATATCTCATCTGCCGAACCGAAGCCTAACGGATAGTCAAACAGTGATATCTGCATGTCTCTGCCTGACTGCACCTTACGTTCCACAATCGTCTCATCTCCCCGAAGCTGTCCAATCAGAAGGGGCGATGCGGGGTCATGCTGTTCTTTCTTCCTTCGGGCGCTCTCAATCCCCCCTGTCGCGTAGCAGTACGCACAGCCATTGACGCATGTATCATACATCCCTATATCAATGCTCTCCGCGCAGCCGCATTCCCTTCTTTGTCCGGTATCTTTTTTCAAATCCAGCTTATAGCCGATAATGTGCCGGATCTTTTCTTTGTCGATACAGGCGCCGTGCCGTATGCCGTAACGCTCCAGATTCACCTTCTCTGCGCACGTATAGAGAGGAAGCTTATACTTCCCGGCAATTCCGGCAAGCCCTTTTGCGACAGAAGCCATCTCATCTTCTTCCAGTTCTGGATAGGGATTCCCCCTGTAAGCATCCACGAAGCTGATGATGCACCGGTCCGTATACTTGTGAAGCCATTCACACATCATCTCGAACTTTTCCAGATGATAGCCGAGCGTATAAGTGCCACTCAGGATAATCGGGTCGAACCTCCAGTCAACCCGTTCTCTCCCGAGGCGCTCGCTCAGCAGTACGAAGGTTGCCATCGATTCTTCCGTCGAAGGCAGGTTCTCCTCCATATCCATTCCGTAATCCGTGACGGTCATCTGAAAATAATATCGGTAACCGAGCTGATCGATCTCTTTGAGCTTTGGCAGGAGCGGCTCCGGGTTCTTTGTCCAGAACACAATACAATCAACCGTATCCGGTGATATGGCGATACGGCTGATCTTCTTCCTGTTGTATGGGTTTGGCACTAATATCTCCCCGGCCTTCAGTCGGTTGACAAACCATTCCGGATAGCATGCGGGGATATCGGTTCTTCTGCTCGCGCTGATAATCATTTTATGCTCTCCTGACTCCCTTGATTCTAATAATATACTGAAAAAATAAAGTTGTCAAAGGGAGAACGTTTCCATTCCTATGTGCGTACGGATGCTAATTTGAACTTTCTTCTTTATAATGTGCAATCTTATAATCGATCACCCCCGCCGCAGCCGCGGCCGCCAGTGCAGAAACCGTCATCGGCAGGGTCAGCCAGAACGGCAGCTCATAATGTATCACGAACTTTAACGACAGCATGGCAGGATAATAGATCAGGAAAATCGTCTGCCAGATCCTGGTGCACATATTCCGATAATTTTCCAAACGATAGACTTTATCCAGTCTCATAATCTTCGCTCCTCTCATTTTAAAGAAAGCATTCTGCATATCCATAAGAGTTACATCCAGATTATCAAAGGTATCATTCCGCTGTATCAGCTCGTCACAAAGGCTTCTCGCCTCCGACAGTTCTGCCATCTCTTGCTCAAGTGCTGCTTTTCTTGCCCCGATAACCTCAGATACCGTCACTTTGCCTTCCTTTACCCTTCTGATATCTTTTACCGGAACACCGAGCACCCTAAGGAACTTTATCTTCTTCAGATCTTCCACTTCATGCATGCTGTATTCCCGGTAATTGTTCTCTCTATTTCTCCCCGGAGCAAGAAGGCCCTCCTCCTCATAATAACGGATATTTGCTTTTTTCATATCTACCAGTTGTTCAACTTCTTTAATGGTCAATTCTGTTCCTCCTTACCGTTATTAAACACCTTCAAGTAACTTGAATGTCAACATTTACGCACAATGTTAACTAATATATTTATCAGGTTGACATTTCCTTTGATTTCGGATATACTGCATACATACTAATTCTACAGGAGGCTGTCATGAATCATTCAAAAATATCTGTTCAAGACATCTGCACCATCGGTCTGTGCACTGCAGTAATCGCAATCATGGCACAGATATCCATACCGATGCCGGCGGGTGTCCCGATGACGATGCAGACGTTCGCAATCACCCTTGCGGCTATCATACTTGGAGCGAAAAAAGGGGCCGCTGCCGCTCTGATCTATGTACTGCTTGGAGCCGCGGGTGTACCGGTCCTTGCCGGCTTCACAGGCGGGTACCAGTACCTCATAGGGCCGACCGGAGGATTTCTCCTGTCATTTCCTATTATGGCATATATCATCGGCTTCGGGGCAGAAAAGTTCCGGCAGGTCAACATGGGGTTCATTGCCTTCCTTATCCTCGGCACAGTCATCAATTATATCGGCGGTATCGTGATGTTCTGCCTCGTAACCGGCTGCAGCATATGGGCTGCATTCACTGCCTGCGTGCTTCCGTTTATACCGACAGCGGTTATAAAAGCAGCTCTGGCCACAATCATAGGACTTAGAATCCACAGAAGGCTGGTGAGTGCCGCATGCGTCTGAGACCACACCATCTGCTCTGTACCCAGGGATACTCGGGCAAAGGCTACAGCGAAGCATTTGTAAAGAACATGGATAAAGTCGTTCACCGCCTGCGCACAGAGGACAAGACTCCCATCGAACTCGTCTTTTCCACGGATGACCTATGTTCCTGCTGCCCGGACATGCTGGATACCGATCTGTGCCGGAATAATGAAAAAGTACAGCGTTTTGACAGGAAGGCAGCAGAATATTTCGGATTGGAAGAAAAGACATACATCTATCAGGAGCTGGCTTCATACATACGCCGGCATACCACGCCGGACATGCTGGCGGATATATGCTGTGGCTGCAGCTGGTATCCGGTAAGTGCCTGCCGTGAAAAGATAACCGGAATAAAATGACGGTCAATAGGCACCGCCGCAAAAGCAGGCCGGAACTTACACGTAAGCGGTAAGTTCCGGCCTGCTTCTTTATCCTATCCGTTTGGTCAGGCAGCCTTTCTATCCAAAATTCTTTTCCACGAGCCTGCAGTATTCTTCATATGCCGCTACGCCGCGGAAGCTCTCCGCCAATGCATCCCGGATTCCCTTATAGTACCATCCTATCATCTCTTTATCCTTCATGCGGAACCTGTTCCACAGGTTTTCGCCCTCCACAGGATAATCCCTGTCTATATCCCTCATATTCGACAGCTTATCTGCAAGGCCTATCATCTGGACTTCCAGCGGTGACTTCCCGATATGCCGGATGGTCGCCCCTTTCCGTTCTACCCATGTCTTCGACTTATCCTCGCTTTCCTGAGCAACCATTACAGCTACCCTGACGCTGAACTCCCTGGCAAGCACTTCTTCCGTAATACCGGCACAGTCTTCAATCGTATCGTGGAGCACCGCCGCGCTGATAATTTCCTCGTCCTCCGTCATAGACGATACGATATCCCCCACTTCCACCGGATGGACGATATATGGCCGTTTCGTTCCCTTCCTGAACTGTCCTTCATGTGCTCTCGTTGCAAATTCAATCGCTTTGTCGATCATACTACCGTACCTCTCTCATCCTTAAGGTTCTGCAGTTTCTGCATCTTCTTCCATTTCCTCGCGAAGCCTTGCCTTTTCCTTTTTGTGGAACAAGTCAAAGATACATGGAACTACGACTAATGTTAATATGGTTCCGTATATCAGTCCTCCGATTGTCACGATTGCCATCGGCTGTACCATATCCGCTCCCATTCCCACTCCAATAGCGAGCGTCGACAGGCCAAGAATCGTCGTCAGCGCCGTCATGACTATCGGGCGGAGCCTCGTCCTTCCAGCTTCCACCAGAGCCTCATGCCTGGCAAGTCCGCCGGCAATCAGCTGGTTCGTATAATCTATAAACACAATACCATTATTCACGATAATGCCGGACAGCATGACAAATCCTACCATCGCGATCACGCTCACTGCCTTGCCCGCAATCCACAATCCGAGCAGGCCTCCTGTAAAAGCAAGAGGCACGGTGAACATGACGATGAACGGAGAGCGCAGCGACTGGAACTGTGCAACCATTATGAGGTACATGAAGACAAGCGCCAGGCCAAGCATCTTAAAGAGTTCTGTCATGGACTCGTTAATCGTCTCGTCTTCCCCGACCATCTTCACTTCATATCCTTCCGGCACATCGTATGATTGAAGTGCCTTATTTACACGGCTGCTGACAAGCCCGATATTATCCCCGTCTTTGACTTCTGAAGTTACGGACATATACCTGCTCTGATCCTTCCTGCTGATTGCCCGCAGGCCAGAGGCATCCTCAAACGTAGCGATGTCGGAAAGCCTCACCTCTTCCGTCGTCCCATCCTGCTTCTCCGCCGTTACCGTAAGCTCCCTGATGTCTTTCCGGGTCAGGCTTTCGTCCGCATCATCTACCACATAGATGTCGTAATCCTGCGCGTCCGTGGACAGGGATGTCGCACTCTGGACTTCAGACAGCCGCTTGTTCAGGCTCTGGTATACCTGGGCAACCGTGAGTCCGTGTTCCGTAGCTTTTGCCTTATCGACGATGACGCGGAGCTCTTCTTTGTTGTCTTCCGTCCCATCAGTTACATTCTGCGTCCCTTTGATATCAATCAGCATGCTCTTGATATCACCTGCAATCTTCTGCAGCTTATCCAGGTCCTTTCCTTTTATCTGGACATTGATTCCTGAACTGCCAAGCGCACTCATATCCATATTGGACATATTGACTGTCAGCTCGCCGCCAAGGCCCTTTGTTACCTTCTCTATCTCCTTCTTCAACTCATTGTTGGACAGCGAAGGCTTATCTTTCGTGATTGCATAAAACTCCACCACATTTGTGGCTGTCGATGTCCCCATCATATTGGAAGAAGATACCATCGCTCCGATATCTTTGACGTCCCTCAGCTTTCCGACACGGTCCATCACCTTATCCGCTGCTTTTGCCGTATCCTCAAGACTCGTTCCTTTCTCTGTCTCAAGCGTCATGCTGATCTCTGTGCTCTCCATCTGAGGCATGAATTCCGTCCCCCTGGATATGGCCAGCGCACCGCTTGCCACGAACAGGACAAGTGCTCCTATGAGCACAAGCGGCTTCTTGTGCAGCGCCCTGGCAAGCAGTCTGCCGTACCAGTCCTTAATCCTTATGAACAGCCGTGACTCTTTCTCTTCCGTCTTCTTTAACAGCCCGGCAGATATCATCGGCACGAGAGTCAGTGCTACTATGAGGCTGGCAAGCAGCGAGTATGCAATCGTAAGCCCCATGTCCACGAACAGCTGCCTTGTAATACCGGTGGTAAATACAATCGGAAGGAATACGCATATCGTCGTAAGCGTGGAAGCCGTAATAGCCCCTCCTACCTGTCTCGCTCCTTCAATAGCCGCCGCCTTGGCCGAGGCCCCCTCTTCGTTACGCATCCGGTAGATATTCTCAATTACTACGATAGAGTTATCTACAAGCATGCCGACACCGAGTGCCAGTCCCGACAGAGATATGATATTGAGCGTAACTCCTGAAAAGTACATGGCCACAAGAGCGGTCATGATGCTGATTGGTATCGAGCAGGCAATCACAAACGTGGGCCGGAAGCTTTTCAAGAATACGAGCAGTATGATAATCGCCAATACCGCCCCGTAAATCAGGTTCTCAAGTACAGAATTGACAATCAGATCGATGTAGACGCCCTGATCCATCAAAGTCACCGCTTTGATTTCCTTGTGCTCTTTCTGAAGTCTCTCCAGCTTCTCCAGCACACGGTCACTCACATCTCCGGTCGAATACCCGGTCTGTTTCTGTATGCTCAACATCATGCCTGGCTTCCCGTTAATCTTGGCGTATGTCTCATCCGAGTTGTCGGTAAGTTCTACATTTGCCACATCCGCCAGCTTTACCGGGTCTATACCATCCATATGGATGAGCACGAGATCTTTTATGTCTTCTATACTCTTGAACTTATCTCCGACACGTACAAGATAATCAAGGCCTTCTTCTGTCACATATCCGGCCGGCATGCTGAAGTTCTCCGCCGCCAGCAGTGTCTTCACCATATCGGCATTCAGCATGCTGCTGATATCCGCACTTGCAGAAGCTTCCCCTTTGGCCGCCTCCATCTGGGCCTCCTGGGATTGAATCATCGCTTCTCCTGCCGCCAGCTGCGCTGCTCCCTGTCCGAGGCCTGCCGCCGCCTCAACCTGGGCGGACGCAAGCTGCCCTCTGGCCTGCGCCAGTGTCATGGCGCCGTCGTTGACCTGCTTCTGCATAGCTTCCAGCTTCTGCCTGCTGGCAACCGCCTCGCTTTGCCCTTCCTTAATCGTAGCCTCCTGTTTGGAAAGCTGCGTAATCGTAGCCTCAAGAGCCGTTATGGCTGTGTCATTACTATCTATTTGTAACTGAAGCTCATCTATCTTATCTGCATTCGCTATTGGATCTTTTTTAAGCTCCGTCATCTGTACCTGGAGCTGATTATGCGTTTCCTTCTGCGTCTTAATCTGCGCTTCTGCAGCCTTCTTGGATGTCTGAACCGCTCCAAGCGACTGCTCCAACTGCACATCCGTTACATCCAGCACCGCCATCCCTTCCGTAATCTCGAGCTGCGCCTGCTTGATCTCCTCCGCCTTCTGCGATATCTGTGATTCGGCCGCTCCCATACCGGAAGATGCCTGAGCTTTGCCGGCCGCCAGCGCCGCCTTGCCGTTCTCCACCTGCTCCTTGGCCGCCTGGAGGGCCGAGGCCGCCTCATTCATCTTCTTTTCTAATTCCGCCTTGACCTCTTCATTCAAGTCCTCTATCTTCTGTTCATTTACAGTAATCTGTACGGTCTCTTCGATGCTGCCTGCGGTAGAGACCGACGCCACGCCTTCTACGCTTTCCACTTCCGGAAGAATCTGCTCTTCGATGATCCGGGTCGTTTCGGCCGCGTCTTCTCCATCAGCACTGACTGCCGCAATCAGTACAGGCATCATACTTGGATTCAGTTTCATAATAATGGGATTGGTTACTTCATCCGGCCAGAAGCCGCTGATCTGATCCAGTCCTTCCCGCATCTCTATAGTGACAGAGTCCATATTGGCTGTCTGATCGAATTCGAGAATCACTGTTGAAGCATTTTCATTTGATACAGATTGTACATTCTTTATGTTGCTCACAGTTGCCATCGTCTGTTCCACAGGCTTTGTTACAACTGTCTCCACTTCTTCCGGGCTTGCCCCCGGGTATGTCGTCATTACCATGGCATAAGGCAGGTTCATGCTCGGAAGCAGATCTACCGTCATATTCCCGAATGACACAATCCCGAGAATTATGATCAACACAACTCCTACCACCACCGTATAAGGCCTTTTCACACTGAATTTTGATAACATTGATGTCCCTCTTTCTGAGTATTCGCCTAGACCCGGACAAAAGTGCCCTGCAGGCCCCCGCATAGGGCGGGGCTAATCGCTGATACGTAAATAATAGCACTTGAGGGTTTAAATAGCAACGATTCCAGTATATAATAATGGCAGGAAAAATACGATTTAAGATTTTTTTTAGAATTGATGAAAACAGAGACTAGGAGGATATGCCAAATGTCAAAATATGCCCTCATTACGGGTGCTTCCAGAGGTATCGGAAAAGCCGCCGCCCTTCTTTTTGCCGCCAGAGGCTATCATGTTTTTCTCAACTGCCGGAACTCTGCGGACGCATTGGAAGAAGTAAGAAGAGAAATATTATCAACAGGCGGTTCCTGCGATATGGTTACAGGCGACGTGAGTGATTCTGCAGATGTTGATAAGATTTTCTCCTTTATATACAGCAGATGCAGCTGTCTCGACGTACTAATCAACAACGCCGGATGCGCCTACATCGGCCTGTTGAGCGATATGACCGACGGGGAATGGAGCCGCGTCATTCAGACGAACCTGTCGTCCGTCTTCTATTGTTCAAGGGCATCTATCCCTCCCATGGTCCGCAGGAAGCGTGGAACGATTGTCAATGTCTCATCTATGTGGGGAAATTCCGGCGCCTCCTGCGAAGCTGCCTATTCAGCATCCAAAAGCGGGGTGAATGGACTTACAAAGGCTCTGGCAAAGGAACTGGCACCGAGCAACGTACAGGTGAATGCTCTGGCGTGCGGTGTCATCGACACTGAGATGAATGGTCAGCTAAGTGACGAAGAACGTGCACAGCTGGCTGACGAGATTCCTGCAGGCAGGTTCGGTACCCCAGAGGAGGCTGCGGAAATGCTCTGGAACATAGCAACTGCCCCGTCCTACATGACGGGGCAGATTATAGGCATCGACGGGGGCTATTAGCGCAGATCCAGTTCTACCGGGCAGTGGTCCGAACCCATGACGCTCGTGTGGATCTTCGCGTCCTCCAGCCTGTCTTCCAGGCTTTCTGACACACAGAAGTAATCGATACGCCAGCCTGCATTCTTCTCTCTTGCACGGAAGCGATAGGACCACCATGAGTAGATTCCTTCTGTATCTGGATAGAAATGGCGGAACGTATCGATGAAGCCGGATTCTTTTATCTTACGGAACTTGTCCCTTTCTTCATCAGTAAATCCTGCATTCTTCCTGTTCGTCTTCGGGTTCTTAAGGTCAATCTCCTCGGCCGCTACATTCAGGTCGCCGCAGAAGATGACCGGCTTATCCTCTTCTAACTTCTTGAGATAGGCCAGGAACGCATCTTCCCACTGCATACGATATGGCAGCCTTGCCAGTTCGCTCTGTGCATTTGGCGTATACACCGTCACAAAGTAGAAATCCTCGAACTCCAGCGTGATGACCCGGCCTTCCTTATCATGTTCTTCTATCCCGATGCCACAGGAATAGGACAACGGCTCTTCTTTCGTGAATATGGCAGTCCCGGAATATCCTTTCCGCTCTGCATAGTTCCAATACTGGTAGTAGCCAGGCGTATCCAATTCAAGCTGCCCTTCCTGCATCTTCGTCTCCTGGATGCAGAAGATATCTGCATCCGCTTCTTCAAAGAAATCCATAAACCCCTTCTGTACACAGGCGCGGATTCCATTTACATTCCATGAAATTAGCTTCATTTATCGTCCTCCAATTATTTCTTGCTTCTTTGCTTAATAATATACTTTTCTGAGGAACAGGCCTCTTGCCGGGGCAAGGAAGCCTGCCAGGCTCCTGTCCTCTGCCGCAATCACGACCGGGAGCATGGACGCATCCCTTTTTCCGGTTCCAATCTCCAGCAGCGTGCCGGTCAATATCCTCACCATATGATAGAGGAATCCCGTACCATAGTATGTGATACGGACCTTATCGCCTGTGCTCACGATCTTGATATTCGTAATTCTGCGGATAGGATCCCCGCAGTCTTTGTCGTCCGTAAAACTTGTAAAATTCTTCACGCCGACGAGATACTCGACCGCCCCCCGCATCGCCTCGATATCCAGCTTCTCCGGATAGTGGTAGCAATATCTGCGGGAGAAGACATCCGGCTTTTCACGGCAGTCGATATAATATTCATATTTTTTACCCTTTGCGCTCTTGCGGGCGTGGAACCCGTTTTTGACAAGCTCTGCTTTGACGATTCTGATATCTTCCGGCAGATACCTGTTCAGAGAATCTTTAAACTCCTGCGGGTCATATAGTTTGGACAGTTTGACGCTCACCACCTGCCCCCTGGCATGTACACCGGCATCTGTCCTGCCCGAGCCGTCCACATGGACCCTGTAGCCGACCAGTTTCCCTATGCTCCACTCCAGCACGAACTGAATCGTATTATCTGTCGTGGCCTGCCTCTGCCATCCCTGATATCTGCTCCCGTCATATGATACGGTTAATTTATACGTTCTCATCTGCATCTCACCCAATCTGAATCTACGTCTGCTCTCTGTTACTTATCATCATCTGTTTCCACGATAATTATGTATACTTATTGAACTGCTAACGTTCAATAAGGTATACTTAATGAACTGATGTTATCCGAAAACAGTAAAAAGGAAGAAGCAAACATATCCCTTTGCTTCTTCCTTATTCTAACACTATACGACATATTTCGTAAATACCTTCTTACACGTATTCCTAATTATCCAGGATTTTTTTCAGCTCATCCATAAAGGTATTGACGTCTTTGAACTCCCTGTACACGGAAGCAAACCTGACATAAGCCACCTCGTCCAGCCCTTTTAGCTCTTCCATGACGATCTCTCCAATCGTACTGCTCGGAATCTCCTTCGCCTCCAGACTGAAAATCTTCGTCTCGATAGAGTCCACCGTCTGCTGTATTGCATCTGCGGATACCGGACGCTTATAGCATGCCCTGAGGACACCGTTCTCGATTTTCTTACGGTTATACTGTTCTCTGTTGTTGTCTTTTTTGATGATGATGAGCGGAATCGTCTCTACCTTCTCATATGTGGTAAACCGCTTGCCGCACACGTCGCAGGAGCGTCTTCTGCGGATGGAGCTTCCGTCCTCCGCCGGCCTGGAATCTATGACTCTTGTATCTAGGTGGTTGCAGTATGGACACTTCATCTTGACCCAAATCCTTTCTTCTGTAATACATATAGTATATCTGCTGCATCGGCAGAAGTCAAACAACATTGCCAGTTTTTCCCTTTATTTTGTCTCTTCGTGAATTTCTACCAGTATGACATCTGGTCCAATTCTTTTGATACATTTGCACGGAATGATATACTCGCTCCCGTCGCCAAAAAATCCACAGAACTTGCCCGACTTTGGAATAATGATAGCTTCCACGCGGCACCCGCAGTCATCCATTATCAGGTCTGCCACGTATCCAAGCCTTTTACAGTCACAAGTATTGATCACTTCTTTATTCTGAAGCTCACTCAGTCTCATACAGCGTTCTTCCTCCCGAATCGTGCAGAATGCACAAGGGGGTCAGGCCCCTTTCGAAAGGGGCCTGACCCCCTCCGTCTGCATCTGCTTCTTATTGACAGTATATGCAGACGGATAAGAAGTGTCAGACGTTCATGACTTTTTCACTCTGGAAGGCTTTGACGATGACGCCCAGGAGTACGCCGCCGATTACAAGCGTCTCTATCAGGGTGATGCCATACTGCAGCATAGTCACGTTCTGGCCCAGTATTCCCTTCATTACAAGCGCGCTGTTATAAAGCGGAATATAGTAGTCTGTCTGTGTCGGATCCCCTGTCGTGAACATCGTCAGAAGCCCTATGATAAGCACGAGCATATAAGCCGGCATCACATAGGTATTCGCCTCTTTCGTAGACTTGGCAAATACTGAGACAAGCGCGATGATGCTGGAGTAGAGGAACGCAATCGCCACGAGCAGTGCGCCGAGCATCACTACCTGCTGTACGCTCAGGTTGATGTTCAGACTGTCCGCCCCGGAGCCTACCATCGACTTCATCATCAGAGGCGCACATACGACCATCGCAATCACATATATAAGAGATGATATGCCGGAGATTGTCATAAGAGAGAACACTTTTCCGAGAACGATAGAGCTTCTCTTGACCGGGGACACGAGCAGGCTCGCCATCGTTCCTCTCTCCTTCTCTCCCGCTATCATGTCGGTTCCGATACCCATAGCTCCCGCAAACAGGAGAATCGTGATAAAGTACGGAAGCATCATCCCTATCGCCTTGCCGCTGGCTTTCTCATCGTCCTGGATAATCATATCTTCATTGTCTGAATTCACTGTAAACACGGTGAGCTGTGCCAGATCCTCTACACGTCCCGCAAGCAGCGACTGCCGGTAGGCTTCCAGAACACCACCCGAAATATTCTCATATGCCGCCTTGGAATAATCTTCGGAAGGATTATAATACGTCTTAACCTGTGGAATCGTATTTCCGGCTTCATAGCCGCCGACGGCATCTTCAAATCCATCCGGAAATTCTATAATCAGATCGGCTTTGCCGTCAAGGATATCCTTCTTGGCTTTCTCCATCCCGCCAGCGTCAATGAGCCTGGACTTGAATTCCTGCTTGCTGTCACCGAGGAAGGCTTTAAAGCTGGCAGGCTCGTTTGCAACATATACTACCGATTCGTGGGACTCTATATCGTCTTCCATATTGGATACAAGACCGCTGATAATCGTCATAATCAATATCATGATAAGTACGGGGAGAAAGAATACGGAAAACACCATCTTCTTGTCTTTGAATATTCTGGCCATCTCTTTCCCAAATATATGCTTGATTCCGTTCATCTTACAGTTCCCCCTTTCTTTCCTTATACAGCTCGAAGAACGCCTCTTCCAAATCATCGGTGCCGGTCATCTTAAGCAGATCCGCCAGCGTGCCCTCGGCCACTTTGTTTCCTTCAATAATCACGCCGATACGGTCACACAGCTTCTCTGCCTCAGACATGATATGCGTGGATACGATGACAAGCTTCCCGTCATCTCTCAGCTTCCTGAGATAGTCGGTTACGCTTCTCGCTGTAATGATATCAAGCCCGTTGGTCGGCTCATCGAAGATTACGATATCCGGGTTATGGACAAGGCTCACCGCAATGGCCGCCTTCTGCTTCATACCTGTAGATAGTTCCTTAATCTGCTTGTGGGCAAAATCTTTGATTCCAAAGTATGTAAAGAGCTCCTCTTTGCGTCTTCCCAGCACATCCTGCGGAACATTATGCAGGCGTCCGAAAAAACCGAACATATAATCCACATCAAACTGTTCATCCAGCTTAATGTCACTTGTGAGAAATCCGATGCTTTCCCTTACCGCCTCTGGTTCCTTCTGGACCTCATGTCCGCTGACGTAGATTTCCCCTTCCGTAGGCTTGATCAGCGTTGCAATGCATCTGAGCGTCGTCGTCTTTCCGGCACCGTTAGGTCCCAGAAGCCCATATATCTCACCTTCATGCGCATCCAGGCTCAGATTGTCTACAGCAGTTTTCATCGGATTCTTCGTCTTGGATTCCAACATCTGCTTCTTATTCAGTTTATAGATTTTTGTCAAATTCTTAATCTCAATCATAACTGCGCTCCTCATAAATTTTTGTATTATTATGCTAATACAATAATATTTCTTTTTTCTCTGTTTGTCAACAACATTATAATGAACGGGACATAATAAATTTCATCAGGCCGCCGCACACTGCCGAAAAAGCCGTGACAACCATGAGCGTATAAAATACCGCCGTATTATAATATCCGGCTATAATCGATGCAGTCATGAATGCTATAAGGCACAGCCTGTATGCCTTGGCCTGGCCTTTCGTGTATATCTCAAGCGTCCGTTCATCATGCTCTTTGATGTACAGCTTCCGCAGATATTCCCTGCTCCGAAGCGCCTTGGCCGACACGAATATTCCATAGAGCATCACTCCCGCCCACACGGTAAACATCCCTGCCTGGAATCCCTGGAAAAAGCTCCCCGCATGTTCTGACGCATCCATGGCGCTTGCCCTCATATAGCTTAAGACAATTACCGCTACTGACACTGCTGCAAATATGCTTTCAAATATAATACCGCGCTTTAATTTGTTCCTGTAGTCTTCCATACCTATATCTCCTCCACATCAGAAAAGTCAAACACCTCTTCTATCTTCACTCCAAAGTACCGTGCTATTTTATATGCCAGCACGAGTGAAGCTGTATACTTCTCCCGCTCCAGCGAGATGATTGTCTGCCGTGTGACCCCGACCGCCATCGCCAGCTCTTCCTGGGACAGCTTATGTATTTTTCTCAGTTCCTGTATCCGGGTTTTCATAACGTCTGCCCCTTCCTTCTTGTATAGCACGCTTTACATTTATAGTATAGTCTGCTTTACATTATATGTCAAGCTGATTTTACATCTTACTTATTCGGCACCGCAAAACGGGAAGGCGCTGCGCCTTCCCGTTCAATGTGTCATGTACATCCCCACTATTCTTCAATATCTATAACAGACACCGGACATCCGTCCCTTGCATCTTTTGCCGTGCTTTCGTATTCCGGCTCCACGTCGGCATATGCCTCCGCGATGCCATCATCATCAAAGCGGAACACCTCCGGGCAGATGGCTACGCAGGCACCGCAGGAAATGCATCCTTCGTTTACTCTGGCTTTCATCGGTCAATCCTCCTCGCATTTTTCCTTAGTATGTCCCGTGAAGCTCCAGGTTATGCAGCAATTATTTTATGATAGTTCCTGTCTTTCCTTTCAGTGCCGCATCCAGCTTGTCAAATGAAGTTATAAGCGCACCGCGTCCTTCTCTCTTTTCGATAAAAGCCACGGAAGCGCTGAACTTCGGCAGCATGTTATACTTACCGAAATGTCCCGCATCCATATATTCCTTCGCCTGTTCTACCGTAATCTGGCCAAGTTCCTCTTCCTCCGGCCTGCCAATATTAATCTTGACCTTCTCCACGCTTGTCAGGATAATGAGCTCATCGGCATCGATTTCTTCCGCCATCCTGCCTGCTGCCAGATCCTTTTCGATAACCGCGCTGGCGCCTTTGAGGTGGTTATCCTGCTGCAATACAGGGATGCCGCCTCCTCCGCAGGCGATGACAATCTGGTCAGCATCCATCAAGGCTTTTATCGCGTCTATCTCTACGATGCTCACCGGATTCGGGGCAGACACGACACGCCGGTAGCCTTTTCCCGGCTCTTCCACCACATAGTTTCCCTTTTTCCTCTCCTCATTGGCTTCCTCCGCCGTCATATAACGTCCAAGCACCTTGGTCGGCGTATAGAACGCCTCGTCATACGGATCCACGACAACCTGAGTCAGTACCGTGCTTACCGTCCTGTAGATGCCACGGTTCAATAGCTCTTCCCGTATGCCGTTCTGCAGGTCATAACCGATGTATCCCTGGCTCATGGCCGAGCATACCGACATGGGCGCCGCCGTATAGTCCTGATGTGCCCTGCCGAATTCATTCATAGCGGTATGGATCATCCCGACCTGAGGCGCATTGCTGTGTGTAATTGCCACCTGGTAACCTGCCTCTATGAGCCCGGCGATAGTCCTTGCCGAATGCTTTACAGCTTCTTTCTGTTCCGGCAGTGTTGTTCCAAGGGCTCTGTGCCCCAATGCTACTACTACTCTTTTCTTCATAATCTATCCCTCTTCATAATTTTAAAATCCCGCTTTCTCCTGCATAAACATAAGAAAATTATATTATCTTTCTATATAAAATGCAACGTCTTTATTTCCATAATATCACAGGAAAAATCGCTTTCACTTTCTCTCTTAGCGTGTTATAATAACGCTATTACTACATATCAATTATAAAAAGTAAATGAAAGAGAGGAAAAAATATGATCGATTTTAAGAACAGCGAGTATGTCAAACTTAAGGAGACCGATCCTTCTGTCGTGATGAAAGATATTGCGCCACTGCTGATCGATGGGGAACAGGTAATCGGAGTGTATAAGGGCATCCGCGACTACTGCCTATTTACGGATAAGCGGGTTATCTCTGTCAATGTACAAGGAATGACCGGGAAGAAAAAGGATTTCACATCTATGCCCTATTCAAAGATAAGCGTATTTTCAGTAGAAACGGCCGGTGTACTTGATATGGACAGTGAACTGGAAATGTATTTCAGCGGATTGGGAAAAGTGAAGTTCGAGTTTACAGGCAGAAGCAATATAGTAGAGATAGGCAGAATCATCGGCCATTATGCACTGTAAATAAAAATACAAGATTATCAGGAATGAGAGGTTTTTTATGAAATGTCCAAACTGCGGCGGCAATATGGAGGGAAACACATGCCCCTATTGTGATACGCAATTAGAGCCGTCTGAAAAGAAGAAAGAAGATTCCAGAGAATACAAGCCATTTAAATATGAGGATTCAGACTATCAGTATACTGTCGAGAAATGGTATATGAAGACCTGGGTAATCATCTTGTTCCTTATCTTTTTCTTCCCTGTAGGGCTTTTCCTTATGTGGAGATACAAAGAGTGGGGGAAAGTTACCAAAATCGTAATCACCGTCATCATTGCCCTTATGGCAATCTGGGGATGGTTTTCACCGGATACGCCCAGAGAGGATGCTTCCCCGGCTTCTCCTGTCCAGACGACAGCGGTAAGCGGAAGCCGAAATGTAAGCCTTCCGGAAGGTACGACACTGACCGTATCAAGCACATCTATACAGCTCGTACCAGTCAGGTGAAAAATTAAATTCATTCCTTGATTTTTTCCGGCCTATGGACTATAATATTTCTTGTGCAGATATATGCGCAGATGTAGTTCATCGGTAGAATGCCAGCTTCCCAAGCTGGAGAGGCGGGTTCGATTCCCGTCATCTGCTTTTAGCAGGAACGAATTTTCAATGAAAAAGCAATCAGAATGTTTATGAGCGTCTGGTTGCTTTTTATCATTTGACCTTAGTCTGCCCCATCCGTATATTTATCCCAATTCTCCGCACACTAACAGCGGAGGTGATTCCATGGCATCTTATGTTGCCCCTGCAATCAGGGATAAGTTTGAATCATTGTCTATCAACTTGAAAAACTGTATTCTCGAACGTGACGTCCGGCTGGAGAACATCCATGACTTGATTCATGTACTTGAGGATATAGTAAAAGACGGGGAAGCAGAGTAATCTGTTTCCTCTTTTTATATATGTTCTCGTCGATTTAGGACTATTCTTATCTGTTTATTTCTATTTTTATCTTTTCCATTCCCTTTATCACTATTTTATTGTTAAATTAGATACAATTACTTATTGCCCTCAATTTTAATGGAAGGAGGAAGAAGTGTGGAAAAAATCAACAACCTCATATTTAAGCTTGGGATTCGCTCAACGTACCAGGGGTTCTATTATCTGCAATATGCTCTTCATCTGTGTATGCTTGACGAACGTTATCTGCTATTCGTATATAAATCCCTGTACGTAGATGTAGCAAGAAAGTATAACACGAGCAGAGATAACGTCGAGCATTGTATCCGTACCGTAGTGTCCAACTGCTGGTATAAGGGTAATCAGACTTTCCTTATAAAGATAGCCGGATATCCGATTACTCAAAAACCTACCAATGGAGAATTTATCGACATCCTGTTTCATTATTTGAAGGCACAGGAGAATTGACCGTATCTGAAGTAAGTTCAGCGATATCTGCCCAATACATGAAACTCCAGGAAACCATTGAATTGTCAGGCACAAAAAAAGCGGCGCTTTCCGCCGCTTTTTTAGTACATCCCCTACTGTCCTGCCAGCCTGTACACCTCCTCTAAAGCTCTGCCTGCCTCCACCGGATAGTCCGGTTTTAAAGGCTCTGCGTCTTTACCAGGATCAGGCCTGTGAAAATATTAGTATGATACCGTGAACAGCAGCCTGGCATTTGGCGTCTGGAACTGCACCAGGTCGCCATATGTAGACGGCATTCCTCCCGACACGCTCCCTACTACGTATCCCAGATTATTGTCCGTGACTGCAACGGCAAAATCAGTAGCCGCACTGAAGGTACCGGAAGAAGTAAGTGCATATACGGTTCCGTCAAAAACAAGTCCCTCTTCCTGCTGGTTATAAATCAGCTCTTTTTCGTCTGTCAGAAGAAACGGTCCGTATCTGACATCTATATCACCGAAAATATAATATTCATTTATATCGATGTATCGCAGAAATTCGTTGATTACATAGGAGCTGCCCCCTCCGTTGTATCTCAGGTCAACTGCAATGCTGCCAATCTGCTGTTCCTTTACAGCCTTGAAAAACTCTTTCAAGGTATCTATGTACTCATCGTTATAGTTACATTCCTTCAAGGTCAGTACCGCCACATTCTTCTCCTCATCGATTTCAAAGCTGACGAACGAATCATTGTTACGGGCCAAGAGGTCTGTTTCCTCGAAACGGAGCGTTTCTTTCACTTCTCCATCTGGTGTGTCCATTACGATATCTACATCCGTATCCGCTTCGAGCCCAGAAAATTCAGGTAGTCCTTCCTGTCTATATGGTTCGCATACAAGACAGAGGCAAATCCCTCAAGTTCATAGGAAGACTGCCGGAGAAAGGTTCTGAACAATTCTTCTTCGCTGACACCTCCTATCGATAGTATTCGGTATCCGTCATACTTGCCGCCGTCACATGTAAGGCTATCTCCGTCTCTTTTGCACCGGAACGGAAGCCGTGGCACCGCACCAGGATAATAAGGCATTACCGAGGTATGTCCGTCATTCATAAGGGCCATAATCTTGGCTATGGACTGCCACAGGCTCAGTACGCTGACGCGGCTGCCCATGGCCTCCTTCTCCTTATCCCCCTGTTTCTTCTACTTCTCCCCGGTGCGGATCTGCCCATAGCTGATAGGCTGTACAAAGGAGGAGGATTACTGTGAAGACAGCAAAAAACAGTATCCCCATAATCTTTCTTTTGTTTTTCATATTCCCACCCCCTGCCCTTTAGTTTTAGGAAAGGCACGTACTGCTGATGGCTTTTTCAAGTGATAGATACAGTGTTTTTTCTGTATCATAGATGTACCGGATGGAGCGTGACAGTTTCTTCAGGAGTGCCGTGTCGCCCTCGAGAGAAAGCTGCCAGAGGCCGTCTGCTATACCATCCCACAATTCAGAGACACGGATGAACTCCTGGCCTAATGAGGCAATTGCATCATCTTCTAATATATGCGCAGCCTCCGTCAGAAAGTGGCCGTACATGCTGCGGAAGATTCCACCGCCTGTCCCGCCTGCTTCGTTAATCTGAAAATAGTTTACCAATCCCGCCTGCCGCAGTTTAGCGGAATCGAATTTTTCCCACTTTACTATTTCTTTTGAGAACTTCATGATTCCGTTTATTCCAAGAAGCTGTGCGGGAGGATCCAACATCGTCCGGCATGTCTCTTCTACCGCCTCCTGCAATACTTTTTTCCCCGGTCTTCTATAGCCCCCAAAATCAAATGTCAAGTATTTGTTATTAGCAGGAAACGGCCTGCAGGAACTGCTGCGTGCCTTTTCAAGTTCAGCGTAATCAACGAGATGATAATCTTCGGCTATCTGTCCCCCGGGAACCCGTATCGGATAATCATGGTTATCCCTGTCGCTTATCCAGAACGTTCTCCTCATGTCATCGTAGCCGAACAAGACTACCGCATGTCCCCCAAAATGGCTGTCCTTGTCCATGCCCAAGTAGTTCATATAAGGCATATCCACATAAATCAAGACCGGATTGCCAGTATCTATCATGTGCTTTGATGCGGCACTGACACGGTCATAATCTTTGCCGGACCGGCATCCAATCTTAATGTTCAGACGTTCCGCCAGCTTTTTCTCAAACTCGAATACTTTCGTCCTTCCATTTATCATAGGGGATGTGGACTGGTTTATGTACAAAAAAGAAAGGCCGGAAGCAAGCCCGAACGTCATCTCCTCTGACATCGCGTATCCATAATAGGTGAAGATCTGCTTTAGTGAATTCGTGATGCAGTGTTTTCCTCCCTGTGTCTTAAAGTTCTCTACAATCTGTTCCATTCTCTTGCTCCTTATCAAATTGTAAGGGCAGGATAATCTCTGTAATATAATCGGCAGGATCGCCCTGAAATATGATACCCGGACTCTTGACATATATTTCTCTTGACGGGCTAAGCAGCTGGAGGCCTTGTCTGTTCGCATAATCGAATACTGCTCTGTATGCCAGATATAATGTATCGTAACTGCCATGGTGTACTGTTTTTAATGCCGTAATTCCAGGCAGCGTTCTAAACGAGACTGCGGTGCCGGCAACTCTTTTCTTCACGGGCACACATACTTCAATGTCCGCGGTCTCCATGCAGGCCTCGTCATAATAGCAGTTGAAGTGATTTCCATGCTTGTTATGGCCCACTGCTTTATAAAGCTGCCGGACATATTTCCCAGTGTCCTTGTATCTCCCCGTAAACCGGATTGAAGCTACAAGCTCCTCACCAATCACTACCGTATCGATCTTATATTCATTATACTCCTGTCTGTCCTTCTGGGGAATGATATTCTTGCTGATGTTTCGTATTAGCTCCTTCTCCCTGTCGATATTGCTTTCAATAAGCTTAACCTTCTCCTGAAGGATACATGCCAGCTCCTCCTCACTTTCAACCATACCGGCTATCTCTCGAATCTCCATTATAGAGAATTCCAGCGAACGCAAAAAATTGATAAGCCTGGCCTTTTTTACGTCTTCGTCACTATAGTACCGGTACTGGTTCTCTTCATTTCTGTAGGAGGGCTTTAAGATTCCCTCCTCATCATAATAGCGCAATGCCTTTACAGTTAATCCTGATATTTTAGAAAACTGGCCGATTCTATACATCTCTGCCCTCCTATCTTATCTTAAACTATCCTCCGCACAGGAAGGTCAAGCATGTATTCGTCTGTATCAGACGGGTCTTCTAGACGAACTTCTCCCGGATAATCTTCCTCAGCATATCACAGCTAGCCTGGAATCGTTCTGCCTCTTGTTCTGTCATCTCCATCTCCGGCAGCGGTCTGGCGCCATTCTTCGACACGATACACGGTATGCTGGCGAAGCAGCCGTCCTGTCCATAATACCCTTCTGGATTGACGGAACAGGGGAGAACCCTGTTTTCATCCCCGCAGATAGCCTTAATCAGTTCCGTGGCCGCCATTCCAATGCCGAATTCCGTACTTCCCTTGCTAAGTGCAATCTTGCAGCCCGCCTCTATCGTATCCTGCTCAATCTCTTGCATCTGCTCCCTCGTCAGCTGTCCGTCCATATTTGCGCCGCCTGCTTTCACCTGGGACCACACTACCGTCTGGCTGTCCCCGTGTTCCCCGATGCAATAGCCTTCGATACTGGAAGGTGCGATATCGAGCGCTTCTCCTACCCGGCTCCGAAGACGTGAAGAGTCGAGTGCCGTCCCCGTTCCTATCACTGTAGCATCAATCTTGCTGTCGAGGTAGTATGCAACCAGATCACATGGATTCGTGAGCACTACTGCGATACCGGAGAACTGATTCTTCTGTATTTCAGGTATTATCCTGTCTATGACTGCTATAGAGCCATCCAGTTCTTTCAGACGGTCTTCATCACATATCCTTCCGCTGGCTGTGATAACCAGTACTTCTGCATCTTTCAAATCACGATAGCTTCCACTTCGTATCTTGCACTGCTTGGGCAGATAGGCCGCCATATCGGCCAGATCTCTGATTTCTCCGTATTCCTTCTCTTTATTATAATCAATCCCTACCACTTCATCTGCAATCCCTCTGAGTGCGAGCATCTGCATCACATGGGCACCTAAATGACCCAGTCCTACTACTACGACCTTACCTTTCATATCCGATCCTTCCTTTCTGTTTCTAAAAATGTCCCTCTTTTTTATTGAAGAGATATGCCGGCTGTCCGTTTCTTATATGCTTATTCATCAACGTACGGACCTCTTCCTTCTGGTGCTGCTCCAGATAATTTACAATTTCCGAATGCTCACCGGCCGCAAATTCCCAGTCATCTTCCAGATGCCCTGCCAGTGTCAGGACACGCCTCTGCAGAATGCTGATACTTCTCAGCAGCTTTTCATACCATACATTTCCACAATATTCTCCAATTTTGGAATGAAATTCACACTCGTGCTCAAGAAAGCTGAGATAGTCATTTGCCTTTACTGCTTCCATCTGCCGGCTTACGATTTTTCTTAACTGTTCACACTGTTCCCTTGTGGCGGTCTCTGCCAGCATACCAGCCACCTCTACTTCGACCAGGCTCCTTGCCTGGATGGCATCCTCGATATCCTTCTCTGTAATTGTTGCAACTATGATGTTTCTGGATGGGTTTACTTCTACAAGATTCTCAAATTCCAGCTGCTTTACCGCTGCCCGAACCGGTGTCCGGCTGATGGCAAGCTCATTGGCAAGCTGTTCTTCTGTAAGTATCTGGCCCTGCTGGAATTCTCCTGATATGATTGCCTCCTTCAGGACCTCATATGCCTGTTCTGTCAGCGACTTCTTATTCCCTATCTGTTTCAGCTTCATCCTTTCACCTCTTGCCTTTGTCAGTTTAATCGTATCTTACAACATAGTATTTGTATTTGTGTTTGTATACAATATAATCCATGCACTATTATTTGTCAATAACTATCCAAATATTTGTTAAAACAGCACAAAAGAGAGTCTGTTTCCAGACTCTCTTCATTTTTTTATCCTCCTTAATATTTGATAGTGTTATCCTACCAATAAGGATAGGGACATAGTGGGACACTTTTAAAACTTTACTGCGAAAATCCAAGAACAGGGTATGATGTCCAGGGGGGGCTAAGGATATTATCCACTGGCAATAAGCGCACTGCTCCAACTGCTTACAATCATTTATAGATTGCTTATGTCAGTTTCATGTATAAGACAGGATATGGCTTGCCTTGTTCATCTGTCTCTGTTCTTTTGTAAACCCGAAATCCCATGTGTTCATAAAATCCTCTTGCTTTTGTATTTTGCTCATTTACACCCACTTCATCTATAGCGTATTCTTTGATTCCATATTCAATCAATTTCTTTCCTAAGCCATGTCCACGTTCTTGGGGCGCAAGAAACAGCATTTCAAGTTTATGTTCTTCTATCCCCATAAATGCAATCGGAATGCCGCTCTCATTCTCTGCTACAATCAGTTGGGCGACACCCATCAAAGCCTGAGGAATGTACTTCTGAATATTGTTTATCTCTGCATCTGATAAAAACAAATGGGTCTCTTTTACAGATTCTTTCCAGACCCTCTCAAGCTGTTCTATCAACATTGGATTTCTGTCCTTAACTTTGTAAATATACATACTTACTCCTTCCATTTCTTGCATTTGAACCGCTTTATTTTTTTATGTTCATTTTATTTTACTCTAAGTTCTAATACGGAATCCGTCAAGTGATTCCGGTACTCTCATACGGTAATTAAAGCTATCTATACTCTGTTTCTCTGCAACGCCCTACAGCCATCCCGCCAGGTCTTGCCTGCGATGTCAGTTCATCATTTTGCTTTGGCGTATCAATCTGCCCTTATATGTAGTAACATTTCTGTTATCATCTTTTTTAGACTTTTTTACATTATTTTAATCCTTTAAAATCTGTTTATTTCCACAATTCTCTTTTTCGCTGCCAAATGCTTACAATATAGCCGTAAGGTCGTGAGGAGGGGGCACTGCCATGGACAAACAACAAAGAGCTTTATTATTAAAGCTCGGGATACGTTCTACACTGAAAGGGTTTCACTTTCTGTTGTATGCACTACATCTGTGCATGTCAAATACCGAGTACCTGCTGTCTATCTACAAGACGCTGTATATCGATGTAGCGACACATTTCAGCACCTCAAGGGATAACGTAGAGCACTGTATCCGCACTGCTATTTCAAACTGCTGGTATAAAGGAAACCGGGAGCTTCTAATCAGCATTACCGGCTATGAGCTTAAGCAGAAGCCGGCAAACGGGGAATTCATTGACATTCTCTACAATTATCTGTATCAGGAAGGATAGCCCGCTTATGCGGGCCTTTTTCCTTTTGAAGATGAGATTGCTGTACTTTCTGACGACTTGACGACACTTGCTGATATGCTGGCAAGCATACTTGCCAGGAAAGCTGCATATGATTTAAGTAAAGCAAGGAAAATGTGATGATATGAATGAAAAAAGTAGAAGCCCATTAATAATATCGGTTCTTATCCCTCTTGCAGTGGGGTCTTTATCTTCTTTGTTGAGCGGAGGCATGACAACGTATTCTTCTATTAACAGACCTGATTTCAGCCCCCCGTCATATGTCTTCCCGATTGTTTGGACGATTCTGTACGTCTTGATGGGAATATCATCGTACATCATTTATGACTCAGATAACCCTTTTAAAGGCAAAGCATTGAAGATATATATACTTCAATTATTCTTTAACTTTTGCTGGAGCATCATTTTCTTCCGGTTTAATCTTTACTTATTCGCTTTGATATGGCTTACAATATTAATTGCCCTCATATGCTTAATGATTAAGGAATTCTACAAGATAAGCCCTCTGGCAGCATATCTGCAGATACCCTATCTATTATGGTGTGTGTTTGCCGCCTTGCTAAATTTCTTTATATATAAAATGAATTGACAGAATACTGTGAACCGGCTGAGCATCCCTTAGCTGGTTCTTTTTATGTAATTACAAATCTTCATCGCATGTGGCAGACTTTCTATTTTGTAATATTGCAATCTATACTATTATCATATTGCATTATACACTATTCCCAACGAATCATTTGCTTAATAATACAATGTTTATTTACTTTTATTACGGAGCATTGTAAAATCTAAACAAGAAGGAATTCGATGGCTGCAAAGCCTGAGTGCATTCCTCCTGGCTAAAACAAAGGAAGAGAGGAAACGTTATGAAAAAGAAAATTTTAGCTGCTTTATTGGCAGCAACTATGGCGCTTTCACTAGCCGCCTGTGGTGGCGAAGGCTCAGAAACAAAGGAAAAATCCAAACCAAAGGAGAAAGAGTATATTGACGAAGAGCAGATCTCTGATGTATTCACTGATCCTGAAAAGTACAAAGGAAAGTACGTTAAATTAAATGCTCAGATATTTAATGGTCCTGATACTGAAGATGGCATTGCTGCGTATCAAGCTTATTATGATATCGTAAACTATAGCAAAGACTTTATTTTTGGATTGGAAGACAGCTCATTTGCCGTTAATGATTATGTTGCCATTGATGGGGAAATCACCGATACATTCGAAGGGGAAAACCTCATGGGCGGCACGATAACCTGCCCGGTTATAAAAGCAGATTCTGTAACAAAAATAACTTATATAGAGGCGGTCGCCCCAACGACCAAGGAACTCGTTTCATCTGTATCTGCGGAGCAAAACGGGCTTGCAGTATCTGTTGATAAAGTAGAATTCTCTGACATAGAAACAAGAGTTTATATGACAGTAACTAATGGTGGAACTGAAAATGCCAGCTTTGGACGATATGATATCCGAATCATCCAAGATGGAAAGCAAATCCAGCAAGACACCAACAGCACGTCTCCGTATGACGGCGGCTATGAGGAGTTAGGATATGATGTTACACCTGGTGCGTCTACTTCCGGTATTCTTGTATTCCCGGTTATCGACCAGTCAAAAGATTTTCAAGTGGTTGTTCCAAACGTATACAGCGATGATTATAACTTGAAGTTCACAGACTTTTCTTTAGATATTAAAGTTCAATAAACAAACCGCCCCATTACCGGGACGGTTCCACGCTATACCATGCAGATGGAGAGTGTCTTGAAATTATTCACCATTTTTATAACTGGGAATAATCGGATATTCCGTTTAAGAGGAGTCATCGCCTTGCTTTCCAAGCACATAGAGTCTGCCTTCTACGGCGGGATGCAGCAGCGGCAGGATTCCTCTTTTTCTGTAGTACGTTTCTGCCTAGAGTGCTTCTTATATCATAGAAGCACTCTCCTATGATTAGTCCGCCTTCATTTCTTTCATTTCAACCTTATTGTTTAAAAAGTCCATACATGATTCCACAGATTCAGCAATTGCCTTGTTGATATCATCTTCTGTCACTCCAAGGAAATCACTCCCCTCGGCTTTGTCAATATATGCTTTATCATATTGCACGTCAGCTAATTTTACTGCATCCATTCCGCTTTCTAAATCTTTACTTTTCTGTTTTGCCATCATCTTTTCGCTTTCCACAACACACCGCTGCCTAGGAACGTAAATCAATTTCTGACTGGTATGACCCATGCATCTCTGCATTATCTTAACCATTTCCTTCCATGGCATATTGTAGTATCCTACCGGGTAGCAGTGTCCGCCTCTGTTGCGTTCCATAGCTCCGGCCATGGCCTGCCCAACCTGACGCACCGTCACTACAGCCGTACCGCCATCTATATAAAGCGTTACATTTTTCATCTTTGATATCGTTTCTATCAGGAATACCCACACTGGTTTTCTGCCAGGCTGTGTTCCGAAAATATACGGCAGCTCCAACACCGACACATCAAAATTCTCATCTGCATATTCCATAGCTGCATTCTCCTGATCGATCCGGCTTCGGATATAAGGATGCCAACGTGTCAGTTCTTTTTCCGGCCATTTCTTAGCTAAGTAAGCAAGATAGGAGCCACAAATGACAGAGTGCTTTACACCGCAATCCTTTGCAATTTTAAGCAGCTTACGTATCGGGTACACATTGTGCTTTTTATACAATTCGTAGACTGGAGGAGTGCTTATTACACGTTCGTCTATTCCTGCGGCAAAGATAAATCCGTCGTACCCCTGAAATTTCTTTCTTAGTTCTTCTTCTGTCATTTCCAAATAATTCCCTTGTTCAACCTTCATTTCTTGAGGCAGCCCTCCATCGGATGGGGGGATGGCGCGTGCAATCGTTGTTACTTCATGACCTCTTGCAATCAATTCTTTTGCTGCCTCACTCCCCAACAATCCAGTTCCACCAATCATAAATATCTTCATAAGCATGCCTTCTTTCATTAATGATTCAAGAATAACATCTCAGAAATGTACTTGACAAGAAATGTAACTATATTGTTAGTTTATTAGCAAAAAATGTACACTTGTAGTTAAACAACCCTCTATTATCAACCAACAATTCAGCTTTTCCTACTATTCGCTTAAATACTTTTGGTGATAATACTTCGCGCCTGCTTAATCTACCGTACAATAGCATATCGTTGTCTCAGGTTTTGCACGTCCTGCCATGAGCATGGCTTCCTGCAGCGGCATTTAGAACCCCAACCACAAGCCAGCTAATGACAAATAAAAGCAAGCGACCCAAAGGTTCGAAAAGGATTAGTAAAAACTACTATCCATAGGTGTTTGCCTGTGGCTAGTAAATTATTCTGATACATTTTCAAGGATTAAAATATCGTGCTTATCCTTATCTCTTAAATCATAACCTGAATGGAAAAATTTTTGACCCTTTACAGAAATACATGGAATTGTCTTCCCTTCAAAAACCGCGTTACCAAAAAAGTCTTTTTCAAACTCATACCAACCACCGTCAATCCAATAAGTAATTCCTGCATCTTCCAATAGGTCAATGACAGTAAGCAAATCTCCTTTTGTTGTCGCTTCTTTTCTACCCATACGATTTCTCCCCTATAAATTCTAATCTGTACTACAATTTAATCTGCATAAAATTTCCGTTTTCTAAAAATCCAAAATCTCTATATAACGTTACCCCCATATCTGAAGCGGTAACTTGTATTGTACCGCAACCTTTTCAACAAACGAAATGCCACTTGTTCCGATAATTTTTTGTTTATCTATTGCAAGCCACGAAACAAATGTACCTTCTGACATATGTTTTACATAATAAGCATAAAGCGCTGGTTTTAAGTCAATATCCTTGGTTGCGCCTTCTTCTCGAAGCTGGTTAATACGCATATCTATAAATGTCTCTAATTCTTTAGTTGTCAATTTTCTATATTCAATCATTGCCATATGCTCCTTACAACTTTTATAAATTCCATTCCACTAAAGCAACAGCCTGCTATTTTACATGAACAATCAATTCGCCAACTTCGCATTCGAAATATTCACAAAGTTTACAGATTAGATTTGCGTCCAGTCTTTGAAATTCATTTCTGCGATGTCTAGCTATATAGTTATTCTATTATAGGGTTTAGGAAAGAGAGGTACATGCACATGAGAAGAAAAAAATTTAGCAATCCAAGCATTCTCCTTAAAAAAGGGGATACGGATGTGTATCCCCTCATATCATTATCGTGTAGCGCCACAATCGCAATACTCATAGTCCGTATAGGTCTGTGTCTCGTTATGCCCATGGTCTTCCGTATGGGAACCGACTGCAACCCTTTCCGTATGAATACATGCAACATTCTGCCTACTACCTGTACAGCCGTTAAGCTGGTGATTGGAACACTCTGCCGGACTGTTGAAACGGCCACCACACCCACCACAAATACTGTCACATGTGTGTTGTGCCCTATTTTCATAGTCATCAACTGTCACAACATTCGGTACCCAAACTGTCTTTGTTGTCGTATGTGCTTTCCAGCTATGGGTATGCGGAGCTGGTTTTGGTTCGCTGGAACCTCCGCCTGCGTTAGAAGATGAGGAACCGCCACCCGCATTTGAAGATGAGCCTCCACCTACATCAGAAGATGCGTTTCCACCAGAATCAGAAGGAGCGCTGCTGCCACTGCCAGAAGGCGTATTGCTGCCTCCGCCAGAAGATGCGTTATTGTCCGTATTCGCTGTGGTGTCTTTCTCGTCAGCGATGACGCCGTCATCTTTCTTGTCCGTCACCTCCACATCCGTTTCCACTTCCACGGTGCTGTCTGGCTTGACATTCTCTTTTACCACTTCGTCTTTCGGCAGGTCTTTCTCTGTCTCTTTGTCCACCACTTCCGTATCGGTCGTTACATCCACGTTCTCTGGTGCGAGCTTCACTTCATAAGTTACCGTATAATGCCCGGCTCTCCCGAACTTGACATCTGACTTCTTGACGGTGATGGATTCGACCTCTTTCACCTTGTCTGCAATGTTCTTGGCACGGACATCGAAGTCATAGTCTTTTAAATTCTCAGACAGCTTTAAGTTCTGTGTGATGGCTTTCACTGGTTTTATGGTTTCCGGCAGAACATGCACCTTGATGTTCACGGATTCGGTACTTGTCTTCTTGTCTTTATCCACAAGAGTAAAGGATACCTTTAAATCCGATGCGGTCTTGGTCGGTGTGGTGAAGGTAAGTATCGCATTTGGTACGTTATTCTTATCCACCAATTCTTTGATAGCTTTATCTTTTGCAGCGGTGTAAAGCTTTGTCCCAGTCGTCGGGTCTTTGCCTGTCTCCAGCTTAATTGTCTCCCCGCCATAAAAAAGGCTTGCCTCTTTCACAGTCTGGCCCTTCTTAAGCACGACCTTATAAAGCAGGTCAGACAATTTTACTGGGTCTTTCGCAATAACGTTCCCGATTTCTGTCTTATCGAAGGTGGCGGTTTTTGTTGCTGTCCTGTCGGTTGTCTCTTTCACTTCCGCCTGTTCGTTATTTCCGCACCCAGCCAATATAGTGGCTACCAATAAAAAGCTCATTGTAATTGCTGTCATTGACTTTCTTCTCATGATTTTTCTCTCCTGTCATCTTCAAAGCTAATTGGTAATATCAATCCACTGTACTAGCGCATTTGTATTTGTAAAAGTTGTATTTGCATCATCACCCATCGTAAACTGATATTCCGGTGTTTCCGCTGTAATAAGCTCCCCGTTCTGTATCATTATCTTGTACATACTGATTTGCCCTGTTCCTCTGGAAAAGTCCTGACGGTAAATCCCTGACCCATCTGCCATAAGCCAGAGTGTCGGTGCATATACCTCACCGTCAATTGTTTTTAATTTATATCCATTTCCCGACTTTTCGCAGCTATAGGCATGGCATGCCCGTACATTTATGGTTCCGTTACCATCTGTAAATTCAGCCCCTACAATCAACTCTTCGATTCCGTCTCCGTCCAAATCATATAAAAAGTATCCATATTGTCCCGTGAGAGGTGCTACATTCGGGAAATCATATCCGGGTTCCCCATTTGCAACCGCCTGTCGTACCTCGGCATAAATCTCTTCTATGGTCTGTCCTTGTTCCGTTGATTCTTCCTCTTCGCTCTGTTCTTCCTGCACCTCTTCAATTTTTACAATCTGGTACATTCCAGTCTCGTCCGGCTTCAGGACAGCCCTTTTTTCAACTACCTTTTCGGGTATACCTGACTCGGCCATCCCCGTATTTATAAAACTATATGTATAATAAATCTCCATTTCTTCCTCGGTATATGCTGCCGATGTAATCTCTGCCCCTGCTACAGCCCCGGTGGAAGTAGGACCATAAGTCACTATATCTCCGCTTACCGATACATCCCGGGAACCCAAAGTGTTATCTCCTTCCTTAAGCTGATAGTCCGTAAAGGAAAGAAACATACGGTTTAAATCTTCCGCAGAATATTGCATTTTCCAATCCGTAGTATGCCCATACTCTTTAATAAATGGTTCAGCCCCATCTTCTGCCCTAGCATTACAGAGAGAATTTAGTATCTCCCCGTAATCACTGTCCTGAAATCCCTGTTTGGGGATTTCATCAGGGCCATATGCCAAAACAAATTGCAATTCTTCTTTCGTAAGATTACCCGCAATTAACTTTGTGTAATCGGCATCTTGCAATTCCTTTACAGTCGGAGTTTCTACTGCCGTTCCTTGCTTTTTAGGAACCTCTTTTTGGGGTGTCTGGTCTTTGGATTGCATCTGTGACACGCCATAAAACATTGCTCCGCCTGTAATACAAAGTCCCACTGCCACCACAGCTATTTTCCCGGCCGCAGTATGTAATAAGCCGCTCTTTGTTGCCTGGCTACCCGCTTTTGCTACATGTTTTGTTCCAGCAGATAAATCAGAACCATTTGCCACAACAGGTGAATGAAATAATTTCTTTGCTATTTGATTTCCTACTGCTGCAAAAGAAGCATCGGCCGACAAAGAAGCGCATTCTGTGCGAAGCAAGTAAAGCAGTAACGGCAACGGTGCAGCAGTGTATAGCTTGTATCCTTTCTTCTGCAAACCCTCTGCCTTTATTTTCAGATTATCTCTGCCATATTTTAAACGAGATTTCACAGTATTTTCAGAGCAATCCAATGCAGAAGCAATTTCTTTAATGGATATTCCTTCTATGTGGAACATTAAAATGCAAAGTCTTTGTTCCTCCGAAAGTGTGTCCATCAGTTCACGTACCAGTTGCTGAGTCTCTTGTCTTGTGTAAGCTGTTTCCGGCTGATACTCCATGCTTTCATCTTCTATTTGATATTCGAACTCTTCATTTTCAGAATCTACCGCAATATCTGAGAACAATACCGGATTCTTCTTTACTAGAGCATTCTTTGCCGTGTTTGCCACAATCACTCCCAGCCATCCGGAGAATGCTTCGGGGTTTTCTAATGTATCTAATTTTGAAAATGCCTTCATATATGCATCTTGCAATACATCTTGTGCTGCATCCTCGTTTTTCATATATTGAAGTGCCAAATAGTATTTGCTTTTGAAGGTCTCCTGATATAGAAAAGTAAACCCTCTTTCCTCACCGGCTTTGGCAAGCCTAACTGCTTCCGTAAAATTCATTTCCCTGCCTCTTTTTCCTTTGTTTTAGTTGGTATTTCAAGTTCTTTATTCCTTTTCGAACGTCACTTTCGCACCTTTATTTTCAATTACCAGCTTACCATCCTCAACCGTAGCTTCCTGGTCTGAGTCATTTACTGTCAGCACATATTTATCATCTTTTTTATTCCATGTTCCTTTTTCTTTCCGCCCCATCTGGTCCATGGAAATTTTCTTATACCATTTTATTTCCATCGTCCATTCCCGAGCGTCCTCCGGCTGCCCCAGCTCCTCTTCTGCATACTCAGCAAAATCAGCACTTTTCCCCAAGATTTCTATCTTAGAAGCTTTCCATGTCCCTGTAATTTCTTTATTAATTAATCCACACCCTGCCATTGATGCTGTTACCATAACCGTTACCATTATTATTGCAATTACTTTACTTATTTTTTTCATTTCCCTTTTTCTCCTATAATTATTTATATTTGTGAATTGAATTTAAGGCATTAGCAGTATTATGGCTTCAAAAGAGCATAAGCCTTTCCGACAAATTCTTCCACAGATTTATTGTCATCCAGCACTAAGGAAACTTTAGGATAGTCCAAGAAATCAGTGAAGATATCAAAATGCCATTCATACGCATTTACTGTATTGGAATATGTTTTTGTGTTCCCTCCGCCAATGGTAATTCCATTTTTAAAAGTATATCCACCTCCCGTAGTCTGTGCCCCACCAGATGTGGATGACCCCAAATGCAGCCTTTCTCTGGTTACATCCTTAATATTTGCTTTATTATATGCCACGAGAGTGCTATTACTTGTATCAAAATACACACACCCTTCTTTACCATAAATAAGGCACTTTAGTCCAGTGCGATAACTATACCAGCCTCCACTCATTAACTTCTCTGCTACAGGTTTAATAAACATATCTGCATGCTTATTTACCACCTGCTGCCAGTCTGAAGCGGCTTCATTTAGTTTTTCATGTACAGTTTTGCGTGTTATATACCCGTTTTTCCTTATTAAACTTGCTATAATTGCTAAAGCAACACCAACGAACCAATAGCCCCTTCCCACACCACTTAAAAATATAAACGGACTTAAAACAGCACAGATAATGCTTGCCACCCTATACTTTTTTTGCAAAGCATTCAATCTCTCTTTCTTCTGATTATAAACCGCATTTGCTTCTGCTCCTTCATCCCAATTATCAAAAAGTGGCAATCCGGTAAAATTGTAGAGGTTCCATTTTTGAGGTAAATTATATTCATTCATTTGTATTTTTCTCCTTGTTATCAAAAGTATTTTTTCCCTTGTCAAAATTGTGCACTGCCGTTCTTCATTTAATAATATTAAACAACTCTTTGGCATCGGCTTTGCATTCATCACATAGTTTTCTTTAAATTTTTCTTCATGTTTTCTCTCCCTTCTGTAATATAGCCCAGACAAGACATCTTTTAAAAAAGTTTTATAAATGTAAAGTTTATGGATTGCGTGGTTCAAAAGTAACGTACAATATTTGGGTGCCATCTTCCCTGATACCGGAATTTTTCATGTCATCCGAAGTAAAAGTAACTGTTGCCCCTTTATCAATCTGCGTTTTTGACATAACCTCAGTCTCTAACGTATCGTAGTATTTAATATGGCGTTCCACGTAAACATTTAGGCATTCCCATTGATAATCTGATGTATTTTTAATTGTTACTTCTTCAATAAACCCATCTCCATTCTTGGTAACCTCTGCTTCATATTCATTGTCTTGTGCCAGATACGTTGTTAGAGCAAAGTCATCATTTTCCTTTCCACGGTATGTAATTACTGTCGTGTCAGTATTTATCTGAGGGGTGCTGTACTTTGACACCTCGTCCTGATCTAAGTCTATATTAAAACTAAAGTCCTTTTCTTCACCTTTTCCAACATGACAAATTCCGTAAGACTTGGAAAATCTTTCTTCATGTGTTTCATCTTCGCCGTATCCATTGGTTTCATGCCTCTCAAGAGTACCAACAACTTCAACAGAATCAATAAAATAATCCGTATTGTTTTTCATCTTACCGCTAATTGTTCCATTAGTGGAGTCATATGTTAAGTCTGAAAAGGTTACCTCTTCAGATTCCACTGTTTCATATTCTTCTGTTTCATATTCTTCTGCTTCATCCATGTCTTCTTCGTTTGCAAGACCATTTATAAAGTCATTTAAGATATCACCATTCTCAATTTTTTCAATGTCAGTTACACATTTATCACATAATTCCATTTCTTTTCCCAAAACAGTTTTCGTTTGACAAACCGCTTTCTTTCCACAGATATCACATTCTACTTTTTTCTGGCATCCTGCCAAAAATACAGCCGCTAAACTAGTCCCCACAATAATTTTTTTAATGTTTCTCTTCATAATTTTTCTCCTTTTCTGCTAATTTTTCATTTATTATTTTCTTATATTCTTCTTCGTTTCCTCCCACCTCTTCCCTCTCAAACTCTTTCATATCCCGTTTTACTAAACGAATAAACCATTGAATGAAGCTTATTTTTCTCATTTTCTCACCTCACTTATATAGCTTAGACAAGAAAAGAACTTAAAAGTTTTATAAATTTCAAAAAAAATACTTTATTTGTATGGGCTGAAAATAGCCTGTACAGTTTATTAACATTATACATTCACATGTTATACAATTCAAGCTAATTTAAAGTGTATAGGCGGTAAAAATATGGAGCTAAATTATTATGAAATAGGACAACGTATCCGAAGATATCGGAAAGCATGCAGTCTTTCTCAAGAACAACTGGCAGAAAAAGTCGAAATATCTCCAACTCATATGAGCCACATAGAAACTGGAAGTACAAAATTAAGTCTTCCTGTTTTGATTAAGATTGCCCATGTACTATCAATTAAGACGGATTCCCTGCTTTTTGACAATCCTCTAATTAACCGGACAGATTTGGGAAATGAGATTTTAAATTTACTGGATTCCTGTTCTGTAGAAGATATGTATATTTTGCTTGATACTATTAAGACACTTAAAATGGCATTGGATAAACACCGAAAATAAAATAGCGGAAAGTATATCGTCATTGTTATCGTGGCATAATTATGCTATAATTATGAAAACGAAAGGAGCTGATATATTATGCCAATTATAATGCCAATTAAAGACCTCAGAAATACAAGTGAAATATCCGACATTGCGCACAAAGAGCAGGAACCTATTTTTATTACAAAGAACGGGTACAGCGATTTAGTTGTAATGAGTAGTGAATTATATGATAAATTTGCAAAAACAAACCGCATTGACCAAGCTATCTATGAATCTGAAAAAGAAATGGAAGAGGGCGGAGAAACCATCAACCTTGATGATGCATTTGAAAGGTTGAATAAAAAACATTATGGATAAATACAAAATCAGATTAAATGTACGAGCATACAGAGATTTAGACGAAATATTTGATTATATTTCCAATGACCTGCAATCACCCGAACATGCTAAAGGACAGACTGACAGGCTATGGAAATCATTGAAAAAATTAGATACATTTCCGCAGTCACATCAAGAACGTACCGTTGGAGCATTCGCCGGAAAAGGATACCGCCAATTACTAATCGATAACTATATTGCAATTTTCAGAATTGATGAAACAAAAAAAATTGTTACTGTGGTTACGATACAGTATCAAGGAAGAAACTTATAAAATAGAGGAACATTCTTAAATATCAAGAATGTTCCTCTATGACTTTGTCAAGTTAAGTGTGTAAATTTTATATTTTATTTTGGCAGCTGAATCTGATAGGTTCAGCTGCCATTTTGTCCAAAGTCCTCAAATGCATTCCTAAAAGAAGGCTTGGCTGTCCCCTGGATTCCGGTATCTGCAATTAGATATCCTCATATTTCTGCATCCGTGTATTCATTTTTGGGTCCATCGACAGCTGGTTCCGTACCATCGCCCAGTTTGGTACAGGACGCCCCTTCCATTTTTTATAGAGTTCCGTAACACGTAGGTATAGCAGCTTCAGCAATGCATTTTCATGTGGAAACGCACCTTTCCGGGTCACTTTTCTAAAGCTTGAATTCACGCTTTCTATCGCATTCGTTGTGTACATCACCCTTCTCACCGCACTTCCGTACTGGAACAGCTGCGCTACATGCCCCCAGTTCCTTTCCCACACATCAATGGCACCCGGATACTGGCTCCAGGTTTGCTTGCTTTCGGACTCGTTCAGCCACAGGCCCAGCACATCCTTGATCCCGTTTGCATCATAGCCCAGGATCGCATACACTGCATAATTCTTTGTCTCGTAATCCTTGCGGATCGTCACATACATGCAGTCCACGAACAGGAATGTATAGAACTTTTTCAAAGGCCGGTTCTGCCATTCCGTCAGCTCGTCCAATACCTTATCGGTAATCTCTGAGATCGTTTCATGGGAGATGGAGAAGCCATAGATATCTTCAATCGTGTCCGAGATGTCCCGCTGGCTCAGGCCTTTGGCATACATGGATATCACCTTATCCTCAATCCCCGAAACATCCCTTGTCCGCTTGGGAATCAGCTGGGGTTCAAAGCTCCCGTCACGATCCCGGGGCACATCAACGGGAATCTGGCCATAAGAGGTCTTTACATGTTTTGAGGTATAGCCGTTCCTTCTGTTGTCAGTGTCCTTGTAGCCATGCTCGCCCGCCTCGTAACCGAGATGCCCCTTCAGCTCTCCCTGGAGCATGGTTTCGAACATTGGGCCGAAGATTTCCTTAAGTGCCTCCTGCATATCTTCTTTCGTCTTCGGCTGGTAGTGCTCCATAATTGCCTGGGCAATCTCGGTACCCTTGGTGTTCTTCTTTTTTCTTGCCATAAGTGCTGTACTCATCTTTCTTTTTCCTTTCTGTGAGCATAGCACACCTTATACATAAAACAAAGTGTGCAATTAGATTAGTTTCTTAATTACACACTTTATCTTACACGACCTTCTTAAATATCAAGAATGTTCCTCTATTTTATAACTTCTTTTTATTAAGCCTCTAAATCACATATATTTTCTACCATCCAAGAGTATAGAATATCTGTAGGAACCGTCTTTTCATGTCCTTGTATTACGGCATGTCTAGCCCTTCGGATTTCCAAATACTTTCTTGCGTCCTGCCCTATAAATGATTGTTCCAGTCTTAACATTACTTTCTGATACTCCGCTATCATAGCAGCATAAATCTGGATTTCTTCTTCCGGCTTTTCTTGTGCTGCTTGTTTCTGATTTTCCAGCCGCTTTAACAATTCCCCACACTCTTTGACCATTGTATTCATCTGCCTTCCCCCTTTTCATAATACTTTATATGGTTCAGACAGCATCAACTGGGAAAAAGTTTTATGAAATTACTGTTTTGGGGGTTACGGAATACTATAAACCAATTTTTTTAATTCTTCCTGCCAATCTGTTTTATCAGAATAGTAAACGGAACCAAGCACATTTTCCTTATCTAATGGGAACCGCCCCGATGAACAGATAATGATTGGGATATGTAATTTCAATGAGTTGATAAAGTCAATCAGCAAAACGCCTGCCTCTGAAAGCTCACTTTTGCCCTGACTATCGGGGAAACACATATCAGTTACTATTAATTCGAATGGCTCATTTTCTTTACAACTTTGTTCAATTTTCTTTTTCGCGTTCTCTAATGTTTTTTCCCGGAAAACCATAGAAATTTTACATTCTTCTAATACTTTCTTAATTTTGACATATTTGAAAACCGTATCTTCTACAATTAAAACTTTCATAGAGCCATATCTCCTTTTCATTCTTGTTTTATCTGTATTAGCGTTCTACATTGAAGCCCGAAAAACACCAGACGAATTGATAACGAAATATCATAGCACTTAACAAAAGCTGACTTCTCCATTTTATGGAACGTCAGCTTTTTCTATTTTATCTAACCATATTTATTTTTTGTTGGTTGGACCTACGTCCAACCAACCAGTGCTAGTGGGGGGCAAGCCCCCAAACCCCATTCCCATCCATGAAAAAAATAAAAGCTTTTTTACTTTCTTCTTAACTCCTTCTTCATTTATAGATTCAGCTATTTCCCCATCCTTGTCAATTTTATTTCACATGTTTTAATAATAATTAATCAAATTGTAACATTTCAAAATGCCATCATGTACGGAAAGACTAACTATTAAAAGTCAAGTCAAAAAATGAATTTTTTGAATGAATTGTAGAAATGCATTTCAGATAAATTAGTACCTTGAATACTGCATGACAAATAGAGCATCTTTACAGGTGCTCAAAAGGAGATATTTATATTTAAAATCTAAGCTGCTTTGATGTAAGATTGCCCTGGTCTTTGTAACTGGTAAATCACTCTTACAAGTTTCTTGGCTCATGTGATATGGCAACATTATAGTGCTTACCTTCAGAACGTTTCTTCTCAAGGTAGGCAGCAAATGTCGGATCCCAATGACAAACATACTTCGTTGCATTGTATAGTGCATAGCGAAGGTAGCGAGAACCTCGCTTTTCCATGTGGGAATACGATGATTCTAGTTGCCCTGACTGGTAAGTGGATGGAGACATTCCGGCATAAGCAAGTATCTTATCGGGAGAATCAAAACGAGAGAATTCGCCAATTTCAGCAACAATCATTGCACCCATACGATAGTTGATTCCAGGGATGCTAAGGAGGGGAGCGTTTATCTCATCCATGATGGATTTGATTTCATTTTCAATCTCATCAATCTCGACAGAGATTTCCTGAATCAGTTTGATGGTGTGCTTTAGTTCCAGAGATTTAGCTGGCATATGTGAGCCGATGGAGGTTCTTGCGGCTTCACGGAAAAGGATTGCAGTATCTTTTCCATAGCGACCTTTAGAAGAAACAGACAAGAGATTTGTCAGTCTGGTAAGGTGAGAATCGGCAATGGCAAATGCACTTGGAAATTCAGAAAGAAGTGCATAGACAGATGCCATATGAAGTGTGGGAACCAGCTTCTCCAATTCAGGAAAAAGGATGGTCACGAGACGAGAAATAGACTGCTTTAACTGCGCCCGCTCTTTTACCTTATCAAAACGGTATCTGGTTAGTGACTTGAGTTCTTTGTTGTGGTAAGATGTGTCTGAGCAGGACTTTAAGTTCACATCAGACATGAGCATTGTAGCAATCATATGGGCATCAACTTTATCCGTTTTCGTCTTTCTAAGGCTTAGACTTTTTCTGTAAAGATTGGTATGTAACGGACGTAATCTTCTGATAGAGTTCATCAAAACCCTCTCGGTTGTTTGGAATAGTAAATGCTTTAAAAAGCACTTCACCATCTGAATTGGTGATAAAGCAATCATGCTTATCCTTGGCAACATCAATTCCTGCGTATATCATAGCAAAACTCCTTAAAAGTATTTGATACTGTTTGGAACCCACGGGTACTCTCTGCGATTGTAACCTCGTTCTAAATAAACCGTCATGCGGTATCTAACTGATTAACAAATATACAAAGAGACTGTGGTTGGAGCCTTTCTGAAACCATCAAGTAGTAGGAGGTGACGAACCAATCCACAGTATCTCCAACAGTATATCATACTGTTTTGTATAGCATACAGTCCTTGGAGAGGGACTATAAACACTACTACTATATAATACGAGGAGTGTGATTCATATGAAAAAACTTGATACGTGTGAAATGCAAGTGCTGAATCACACTCTGGAAAAGCAAATTAAGCATGTTAAGTCGTTGCTTTTGGACATAAAAAATGATAGGATTGACCTAGCATATGTTCAGAAATTAATAGATATGAACAAGAAAGAGATTTTAGAAATTCACAAACAGAAATTCAAATTTTGGCACGGTAAAAACGGTAATTGGAATACTTACTTACCAAAAGAAAATATCGAGCCACCATATGGGAGGTTGGTATCTAAAGTAGATGAAGATAGACTAAATAAAACAATCATTGATTATTACATCAAAGAGGATAAAACTGATATTGTTCCAGTATTTAAACAGGTATATGAAATGTGGCGAGAGGTGAAAAATCTGGAACTTAGTGATAATTCCATCTTACGATATGATTCTGACTATGTAAGATTTTTTGAAGGTTCTAATTTTGAAATGCTCCCAATGAGTGAAATTACTGAAAACACTATCAAAAAATTTATGTTGGAGAATATTACAAATTTGAAGTTGTGTCGAGGCGCATGTAAAAAACTGTTGGGTTATATCCGAAATACTGTAAGATATGCCCGTATAAAAAAAATCATCACAGATAACCCCGTGGAATTTCTTGAACTGAAACAGTTTAATAGGCATTGCACAGAAAAGGAGAAACCGATTGAAGAACACTTTTTTGTGGATAATGAGCTTTTAAAGATTCAAAAGGGGTTGAATGAACTATATGATGATAAGCCTCTGTATATTCCTCGATATGGTGTTGAATTAGCTATTTTAACAGGTATGAGGGTTGGTGAAATTGCATCGCTTAAATGGACAGATATTAATGCTGACTGCATTCGGATACATACATCAGTCAAACATAATCGGCTAAAGAATGAGTGTTACATTGATACAACTAAGACAAAAAGGGGAAGGGAATTCCCAATGTGTGATGAAATAGTAAGCCTTTTGAAACGAATTAAAAGTATTCAAGAAGAACATGGGTGCTTATGTGATTTTATCTTTACCAATTGCGAAGGTGGATATATCAGCGGCCAACTTATTAGTGATTGCATGAAACGACTAACGAAGCACCTAGGAATTCATGGCGGTGGAATTACCGCATTAAGAAAAACGATTAATTCAAATCTAAGACATAATGGTGTTCCTGTGACTATAGTAGCCAGTATGCTTGGTCATTCACCAGAAGTCAATGAAAAGTATTATACTTATGACACTTCAAGCCTTACTGAAAAACAAAAAATCATCAAAGACAGAAATGCGAAAGTAACTTCTTTGGTCTCCTAAACCTTAAGTAAACTTAAGTAACTTTTCTATCTTTGACAATTCTCATAATCCCCATAAAATGGGGGTAAAATCGGGGTAACAGGATTCGAACCTGCGACCTCACGGCCCCCAGCCGTGCGCTCTAACCAAACTGAGCCATACCCCGTCACTTTTATCATTATACTCGAATCTTGTCGTATTTTGCAACCCTTTCGTCTATTTTTGTACTTCTTTTTTCATTATGCTCAAATTCTGAAAAATCAAAACCAAATCCACAACATATTTCACATATTTATGTTAAAATAAATCTATTACAGCATGCACATAATTATAACTGTTGAACTGCTAATATTCAATAAGGTATACTTATTGAACTGCTAATGTTCAATAAGGTATGCGAAAGGAGTATGCAATATGAAAGTTATCGTAGTAGGCCCTAGAGGAAAGATGGGGAAATTAATCACGCAGATTGCTGCCAGCCGGAATGATATGGAACTTGTGGCAGGTGTTGCGCCTAAGGGCAGAGAATACATAGGGCGCGACCTTGGGCAAGTGGCCATGACGGGCTATGATCTGGGGGTACTGGTCGTAGATGACCTGGCATCTGTCATTGATTCCTGTGATGTCATCATAGATTTCTCCACAAAGGAAACGGCTATGGAAGTATTGAATCTTGCCATTGCGCATAAAAAAGCACTCGTGTGCGGTACGACCGGTTTCAGCGCGGAAGAGATGCAACGTTTTAAAGATGCATCTGCCTACATTCCGATGCTTTATGCGGCAAACACTTCAAAGCTTGTCAATGTAATGAATAAGCTACTGGAAGTGGCTGCCGCATCCATCGGAGAAGAGGCTGATATCGAAATCTTAGAAATGCATGACCAGTGGAAGAAAGATGCTCCGAGCGGCACGTCCAAAGAGATGGGTGAGATTATCGCACATACGATGGGGCGGGAACTGGAAGATATAGCAGTATATGGCCGTCATGGCGTCTCCCCGCGCGAAAACGGGACAATCGGATACCATTCCCTTCGTGCAGGTAACATACCGAGCAGCCACACTGTATTTTTCGGCTTTATGGGGGAGCGTCTCGAAATTACTCATCATTCCTATAACTGGGAATGTTTTGCCCGGGGAGCATGCGACTGCGCTGCTTATCTGGCTGATAAAGAGGCAGGCTTCTATACTATCAGAGATGTCTTGAATCTATAAAAAAACATCATCAAATTGCTTGCAATTATAAGATTCCAGTAGTACAATTGTATTAATTTAATAATACAATTAATTTTTAAAGGGGGAAGAACCATGATATTAGTAAACACAGATTATATAACCGGAAAAAAATTTGAGATGATTGGACTCGTCCGCGGGACTACCATACAGTCGGTACATATGGGCAAGGATATCATGAACAGTTTCAAAACACTTGTAGGCGGAGAGCTTACTTCCTACACCGAGATGATGAACGAAGCCAGAGCTATCGCTACCAAGAGAATGGCTGATGACGCAGAGGCCATGGGGGCGGATGCAGTAGTCAATATCCGTTATGCTTCCAGCCAGGTGATGCAGGGAGCAGCAGAGATTATGGCATACGGAACAGCTGTAAAATTCATCGATTAGATTAGCCTGGTTAAAAGGGACACGTTAAATGCAGTTGGGGACGGAGGTTATTAAAACTTCCCCCGTCCCCAACTGCATTTATTTTGTCCATTTCTATATCCTGTCTTTTACAAGGCTCATGTCTTTTTCTGCCATGCGTATCAGTTCCAACCGCCTTATCCTTAAGTCCAGATCGTTTCCTGTCAGATATTCATAGACGCTTTTCGGTACAAGATGGGCCCATTCCTCATCCATAGCGATACAGCGCCTTATCCACGATGCTGTAACGCCCTTCTCTTCCTGTTCTCTGCGCCATAGTATCTCCATCTCAAGGCCGAGGCTTCTCAATATCTTGTACTTCTCCTCATCCCACTCGTCACAGATTCCCATATAGTATACAGCGTCTTGTGGCGCATACTGCAGTATATAGTCAGGCCTGTTGATTGGAAACGGAATAAACTCATATTCTACATCTAGTACATTGAACTCACGGAGTGCACCGCGAATCATCTGGCATCGTTCATAATAAGTCAGCGGGTTGGCAGATTTTGCGGAACGATTTTCATCATTCACCGTCTCTCTCACATAAGTATTATCAGGATTCGTCAGCCCGATATACAGCTTATTGCATCGCATTTTCGCTGCGAGCAGGTATTCCATATGTTTTAGATGAAATACCTGGAACCTTCCGTTAACAACTCCTGTCGCCACCATATGCCTCTCCCCTTTTATCTGTACGCGTTCAGCCTTCTACCTTCATAGTATACACTGTTAACCGTTTAAAATACAAGCATTGCACAAGTTTGCTATTTGCGGTTCGCAGGTTCCACTTCCACTGCTTTGCCCTTGATCTTCGTATGGTTGACCGAACTCAGTACCTCTTTGGCATACTCTCTCGGAACTTCTACAAATGTGTACTTGTCATACATATCTATCGTGCCCACTACCTTGCCCGGCATTCCACTCTCTCCGGCTATCGCTCCCAGAATATCTCCTGGTTTTGCCTTATGCTTTTTCCCGATATTTATGAAGAGGCGGACCATTCCAGGCTCCTCTGCACCTGTGTCTTCAAAATTATCCACGTCATTTTCTTCAGCGGTCCCGGTGCACATCTTAAGAAGTGCTGCCGCAATGTCCATGCTCGTATAGTCCGTATCATTGATTTCTTCCTGAACAAGCTGGATAAAGGTGCCTAAATCTTCCTGCTCTATAATACGTGAGGCTTCTTCCATTACTTTTTCCATCTTTGTATTAGCCACATCATCAAGAGACGGAACCTTCTGTGCATATATCTTTGTCTTGCAGTAACGCTGGATTTCTCTCAGCTTATATACTTCTTTGCCCGATACAAACGAGAAGGAACGTCCCACACGACCGGCACGGCCTGTCCTTCCGATACGGTGTACGTAGTATTCATCGTCCTGCGGGAGATCATAGTTAAATACAGCCTCCACTTCTTCAACATCAATCCCTCTGGCCGCGACATCTGTTGCTACGAGGATATCTGTCTTCCCACTTCTGAAGCCCTGCATGACACGGTCACGCTGCGCCTGTTTCAAGTCGCCGTGAAGTCCCGCGGCGAAGTATCCTCTGCCAAGCAGTCCATTTACGAGAATATCCACCTGCTTCTTCGTATTGCAGAACACGACCGAAAGCTTTGGATTATAGATATCCAGCAGCCTTGACAGCACTTCCTCTTTATTCTTAGGCTTCACCTCATAATAAAACTGTTCAATGTTAGGTACCGTCAGCTCTTTTTTGGTCACCTTTACAATTTCGGCATGCTTCTGGAACTTTTTCGTAATATCCAGTATCGGCTTCGGCATAGTAGCAGAAAACAATACCGTCTGCCGTTCCTCCGGAACACCCTCCAGAATCGTCTCAATGTCCTCACGGAATCCCATGTTCAGCATCTCGTCTGCCTCATCCAGGACAATCGTGTGCACATGCTCCATTTTCACAGTCTTCCTCCGCATATGGTCCATGACACGACCCGGCGTCCCTATCATGAGCTGGACACCACTCTTCAATGAACGTATCTGCTTCACTATCTCCTGTCCGCCGTAAATCGGAAGCACCTTGATTCCATGCATATAACCAGCCAGCGTACGAATCTCATCCGCCACCTGGATGGCAAGCTCTCTCGTCGGGCAGAGGACAACTGCCTGCAGCTTCTTGCTCTTCGGATCAATCTTTTCCAGCAGCGGAATACCGAATGCTGCTGTCTTCCCCGTTCCCGTCTGTGCCTGACCGATGATATCCCTGCCCTCCCGGACAAGTGGGATAGCCTTAGCCTGAATCGGAGAAGCCTCCTCAAAACCCATCTTCTTCACTGCCTTCATAATCTCAGGGCATAAATTTAATTCTTCAAATTTTACTGTATCCATCTACAATTCCTTTCATTTTCCAAAGGGGTCAGACCCCTGCTGCGTCAGGGGTCTGACCCCTTTGGAAATTCTTTAAGTTGTCTGATAATTTACTGATGCAAGGTCTCTTATTATCATAAAAATACTCTCTACTTGCTAACCAAGTAAAGAGTATTCACAAAGTCCCGAGTGTTATCATAACACATTTGTCTTTTATTTGTCTACACTTTTTTCAAATGGCATGCTGATTCATATTGCTGTCTTGCATTTATGTTACATCTGTTTAGCGGCTGTGCCGGTGTCTCCTTCCGGCCTTTCAAAGTACCTTGTGAGCAATGTATCGTCTCTTAACAAGTCTTCTACCGTCTCAATCCCGAGCTCTTCCAGCACTTTTCGTACGTAAGGATTCTCAAGTGGTGTTTTAAAGGGAGATTTCTGACCGTATTCATCTACAAGCCTTGTCCCTTCTTCTTTTTTAAGGACTGCTTTTGGTCCGCCGACACATCCGCCGATACACCCCATTCCTTCAAAAAAGTTGGCATCTGTCTCTTTATTTTTAATTCTTTGAATCATAGCCATGCATTCCTTTGTTCCGTTGGCCTGTTCACTCTGTACTGCAATACTTCTGTCAGGTCTCAGCTGCTCTACCATCTCAGAGACCGCACGGCTTACACCGCCAGTCCTTGCATAGAGGCGTCCTGCTTTGGAGGCATGTTCTTTCCTGCTGTCTTCCAGTTCTTCCGGATGGATGTCCGCTGCCCGGAAGATATCCATGACCTCCTGAAAGGTAAGCACATGATCCACCGCGTCACAGATGTCCGGTTCTTTTGCTTCTTTCTTCTTAGCAAGACATGGGCCTGCAAATACGGTGACTGCATCCGGATGGATCCTCTTTATCATGCGTCCGCAGGCCACCATCGGAGATACCGCTCCAGGTACGTGCGGCATCAGCTCATGATATATCTTACGTATCATCGCTATCCACACCGGGCAGCAGCAGCTCGTCAGCTGATAGTCTCCCTGTTTCTTAACATGCCGGTCAAATTCCAGCGCTTCCTTCAACGTAAGAATGTCCGCAAAGAGTGCCACCTCTACCATACCGGTAAATCCCAATGCCTTAAAAGCCTTCCGTAGCTGTCCCGGGGATATCTCCTCGCCGAACTGTCCGAGAAACGCCGGGGCCACCATCATATAGGCAGGGCCTTCTGCTTCTCTCACCGCCTTCATGGCAGGGAGCACATCTCTTCCTGCGCTCAGATGCTTCTCTTCACATGCATCAATACACACGCCACAGCCAGTGCACAAGGAAGGATTGATTCTGGCCTTTCCGTCATCGCCAACCTCAATCGCGTCAAATATACAGCTCTGAAGACAGGCCCGGTCATATGCACATTCTTTGCACTCCACATCCTGAATCACAGGCGGATACTTCTCAGGATGAAGCAGACAGTCCAGGTGCCGTGGATCATATTCTGCCGGCAAAGGTTCCTCAAGTGTTATCTTACGTTCCAGAACCGCCTGGTAAAGTTCCTCAAATGTTTTCATATCTAATCCTCTTTCTTATCCGTAGTAGCAGCAATCAAGCTGCCTTTACAGACATTATTGACGAAAAGAGGTCGTTTCATCCATTGGGAGTTATTACATTCACCTGGAGGGCTTATATAATTTTATACTCAGAAATTTATGAAATAGGGGGTTAAGTAAAATGGCTGCGGACCGGGAGCCGGGTGGCATCTGCTCCGATGCGTCCGAGGCTCCGACTATTTCACGTATCCCTAATCCTGCAGAATGCGCGCCGATAGCGGCTTACATCCCTCAGGATAAGGGCTGCGGAAAGGATTCTCCGCCTCTTCCGCTTACACCTGCGCATCTCCCACCCGGCTCCCCGCCCGCTATCTACTTCACTTAACAAGGGCGAGAATGGCTGTGTGACGTTACTGGCCAGCGGATGAACACTGGCTGCGTGAGATGGCTGATAAAACATAGCAAGTTTAATATGTGCAGTGATAGAAGAAATCTGTGGCCGCCAATGGAACAGGTTGAGCGAGCTTCCAATCGGTTTTACTTTGGAGCTTTGTAAAGGCCTTTGTACACGCTTAAAGCGATGCGTGCACGCCGTTGCTGAAAGAAGAGCCGGAACCAGGCAGGGGATGTCATCTCAACATCCCCGTACCTGATTCCGGCTCTTCTTCATTACGATTACTTTCAACTAAGGTTATCAGCCTGCTTAGCCCTTTTCACAATGCTGACACAGCCAAATCCCTTCCATCAGCCAATAGCGTCACATCGCCGCTCCCGCCCGTGCCAGTAAAGTAGATAGCCGCTGGGGAGGTATGGGACAGATGCGAAGGTCTAAGCGGAAGGGACGGAGAATCCTCACCAGATTCCTTGGCTTGTGGGGTGAGAGCCGCCATCGGCGAACACCCCACAGGCTTAGGAATCTGTGTGATAGTCGCAGTTCCCGGACGCATCGGAGCATCTGCCCCATACCTCCCCATCGGCGTCTTAGTTTACTTAAACTCCCAGTTACTTCTCATCGTATAATTTTATCTCTAGCTGCTTTTCCTCAAAATCTATGAACAGCTGGAAGGCGTATCCATCATCGCTCGTATCCCAAATCTCTACATATTTTGGAATCACTTCTATAAGTATCTCCGTATCTTCATGGCTGTATTTATTATAACTCTGCCACAGATACTTCTTATAGCCTTCTGCGAACCTCTGCCCCGGCTCCTTGGTCACAAGCCCTTTATTGACAGCTATGCCTTCCACCTGCACCCCGCTCCAGCACATGGCCACATTTGGGTTTTCGAACAGCTGCTTTGTCTTACGGAAGTTCTTATCCGTCTTGAAGTAGATCTTCTCGTCGTAGAACAGACAGCTGACGTTCCTCACCATGACATAATCGTTCAGGCTGGAGGCCAGCGCCATAATCTGGCTGTTTCCAAGCATCTCAAACATACGGCCCACCGCCTGCTCATAAGTAATATCCTTATCCAATGTAAACTTCATAACCGCTCTCCTTTATCTGCTTATGATTCCTTTTATAACTTTGCTCAGCCTCTTATATATGATAAATGTAATCAGAGATGTAACGCCGTACTTGATGAGATTGAACGGCAGGATGCCAAACAGTGCCATCGTCACCGCATTCTTCATTGCCGGATTCACCGTACTGCACATGGCGATGATATCATCCATAGACATGCCAAACAACTTTACGTAGAAGGGAATAATCAGGTACAGGTTGGTAAATACGGCAACAACCGCCACAAACACAGAGCTGACCGCCATACCGGCAACTGCCATCTTCTTCGACTTGCTGCGGTGATAGATAATCAGAGCCGGCAGCACATACGCACAGCTCAGTATCAGATTCTGCAGCTCACCTGTCCCGAGGGAAAAGCTGCCCTGCATCACAAGCTGCAGCATAATCTTAACGATTATGATGCATACCGCCGCCATCGGACCGAACATGAACCCGCCAAGCATCTCCATCAGACCGGAAAAGTCAAACGACAGGAACGGCGGCATGAAGGGAATCGGGAAACGGAACAGCATCAGCACCGCACTGACAGCACCCATCAGGCCAATAAAGGCAATCTTCTTCACCCTCATCCTTGCGTCGTCACGGGTCTGTACCTTCTTGCCCGCAGTTACATTCATTGTTTCATTTGTCTCGTTCATACTGAATCCTCCTCAAAAAAATAACCCGGCACATCAAAAATAATGTCCCGGGCGTAATTACGCAGAAAATGCCTTTTCTCATCCGGACTATACCGTCGGTTCTGGAATTCCCGCTGAGGGGTCACCAGATCAGCCGCTTTACGCGGGTCATGGACTATACCATCGGTAGGGACTTGCACCCTGCCACAAAGACTTCTATATTCTTTTTTGAATAGGTGATTGCAGTAACATCATCTGCTGGTTACCATTATATACCTGTCTCATGTACATGTAAACATATATTTCACATTTATAAGGCGGTCCAGGCTTACATCAGCCGGTCCCGTCAATCCTCTGTGATTGCCCACACGCGTACCGGCAGTCCCGTAGCACCTTCAATCGGAAGAAAGGCCGCGAAGATAATCGCTCCTGCCGGGGGCACCTGATCCAGATTGCAGAGCACTTCGACCTGAAGCTTCCCTTTATCCAGCACATATCGTTCACACGCAAGGTCTCCGGCCTGCTCCGCCAGTGTCGAAGCGTCTGTATCCAGCGTCTCATGTCCGTTCGCCGCGGCGTTGCGCACTTCATAGATGTATTTAAGCGCTTCCATCGACCAGCCAGGCGTATGCTCTCCCCCGTCCTCGTCAAAGTTGCAGATGGCATCCATCGAAGGCCAGCGCTTTCCCCAGTCCGTGCGAAGCGCCACGAACGCCCCGTCAGGGATGTCCCCATACTGCCTCTCAAAGGCCTGGATATCCTCCACAGTAACCGCGTAGTGGACATCTTCCTTCACTTTTTCTGAGATGTCGATAACTACGAGCGGATAGACCATATCCCTGACACCATATTGTTCCGACAGCTCTCTGTCTTTGATAAAATGTCCCGGGAAATCAATATGCGTACCAAACTGCCCCGGGAATTTAAATGTCTGTATGAGACAATCCAGCATTTCATTTCCCCAGTCAAACACCGTGCTGGACAGCTCCACCGCCCCGTCAGGAATCCCTCCCCAATACGGGCTGTCATTATTCAGGGGATGGGACAGTTCCACCCACTGGCAGCCTTTCAGTCTTTCCAGCTCTTTCCATAATTCATACATCATAACGCACCTCCTTTACCAAGCATTATACCTTGATTTTAAAGGTGCGGCAAGTATCAGACGACTCTTGTCATCGGCAGTTCGTTATTGATTCCGTTTGTCATCACAATCTGGTGCAGGTCAATGATTCCATTGTGGAAAGTAGCTGCGCAGGATGCCAGATACAGTTCCCACATACGCATGAATTCTTTCCCGTATCTCTTCGTTATCTCCCCCTTATGCTTCAGCAGATTATCCCTCCAGCAGAGCAGCGTCTTCGTGTAATGGCGTCTCAGGCTCTCCACGTCAACCGTGTACAGCTTCTTATCGCCCATGATATGGATGATTTCCCGCAGGCTCGGTATGACCCCGCCCGGAAATATATATTTCTTGATGAACGCATCTCCCGGGAACTCCTGCAGCGCACTGATGTAGTGCAATAGAAATAAGCCGCCCGGCTTAAGGACAGACTGTACACATTCGAGAAACAGAGGATAATTCCCTCTTCCGACATGCTCCAGCATCCCTACGCTCACCACCCTGTCAAACGCAAGGCCCGACGCCTTCAGCTTGCGGTAATCCATCAGCCGTACCTCAAGCCTGTCCTGGAGCCCCTCATCCTCTATATCCTTCTGGAATTTGGCATGCTGTTCCCGGCTCAGCGTAATACCGACTCCCCTCACGCCGTAATGCTTCACGGCATACTTGAGAAGGAATCCCCATCCACAGCCGATATCCGTTGCCGCACCGAAATTGATACAATGTAACGATGAACCGGATACCCCATTAACGATGAACACGCCACCCTATTAACGATAGTGAACCGGTGCATGGAGTGCGCCTGCCAAAAACAGTCCTAAAAAAGTGCAAATGACTCTCTATCATTTGTACTTATCCATCCCCAAATTTCTAAGCGGAGCGGCGGGCAACGACACCTGGAATAACATAGAAAAACGCCCGGACAGCAGAAAGCTATTCGAGCGCAAAAAACACGGTATTCAGTTACATTATGACAATTTTCGCACTGGCTGCCAGACGGGGCCTGTTCGGTGGCCGGGATTTTTTTGACGATAGTGCAAATATCGTCTGAATTTGTCGGCGGTCAATGCGCTTCATGGCGGCTCCCTCCTAAAGCCGCCGTGTCAGCGTATGGGCGTCACTCCTTTGTCGAGGGCATAAGGAACGGCGGCCTTGATTTTACTCAAAACCGCCGCAGTCCTTGAAAATCCATTTTGGGCGCACGAAGCTGCCTGCCCTGCAACGGTTTTTTTCTTTCCCCGTCTTGCGGGGCAGGATCGCTTGTCTTATTTGGTTTAGGTTTGTTCCTGTTCGGCTGCCTCTTTCAGCCGTGAAAAGCTCTCATCGCTGATGATGTGTTCAATCCGGCAGGCGTCAGCCTCCGCAGTCCGGGGGTCAACGCCTGCGGCGATAAGCTGTTCGGTAAAGAAGCAGTGTCGCTCGTATATTTTTTCGGCAACCTCGCGGCCCACATCGGTCAGATGGAGAAAATGATCTTCATCCATTGTGAGAAAGCCGCCGTCCCTCAAGGTAGCCACTGCATGGCACACGCTGGGCTTTGACACCTCCATGTGCCGGGCCACATCTACGGAGCGTACCATACCGAGTTTCTTTTGGAGAACAAGGATGGTTTCCAGATAGTCCTCCCCGGACGCATGAAGTTTCATTAAGACCTCCCTTCGCTATTAGGCCAGGCTCCAACCGGCAGCATTTTTTCGGATATTGACAAAGTCCTGATAAATACCGGGCTGCCCCAGAAGTTCCTCATGGGTGCCATGCTGTACGATTTGGCCGTTGTTAATTACCAGGATTTGATCGGCGTTCTGTATGGTATTTAAGCGATGGGCAATCACCAGCAGGGTCTTACCTTTTACCAGCTCAGAAATAGCCTCCTGAATATAGCTTTCATTGTCGGTGTCTACACTTGCAGTAGCCTCATCCAAAATGACGATGGGTGCATCCTTCAAAATGCAGCGTGCAATCGAAATTCGCTGTTTCTCGCCGCCGGAAAGGGTAGCGCCTCCTTCACCCACCACAGTCTGGAACCCGTCAGGCAGAGCCATAATGAAATCATAGCAACGGGCTTTCTTTGCCGCCTCATAGACTTCTTCCTCTGTGGCATCTGGTTTTCCCATGCTGATGTTGTTATAAATGGTATCCTGGAACAAATACACTCGCTGGAATACCATGCTGATCTGATCCATCAATTCTGCCAGCGGCACATTCCGAATGTCCACGCCCCTTATTGCAACACTGCCGGATTTCACATCCCACAACCGGGCCAACAAATTTGCAATGGTGGATTTGCCGCCACCGGAAGGGCCAACCAATGCCGTCATGGAATTTTTCTTCATAGCAAAGCTGATATGGTGCAGCACTTCTTTGTCCTGATAAGCAAAGGCAACATCATTAAACTGCACTTCTGGCTGACCGGGCTGTGCCTGAACCGGCAGGTGTTGTTTGCCGGTGTCGGGAAGTTCCGGCTCATCCAATACCGCTTCAATGCGGTCCAATGCCGCATTCATCACGGTCAATCGGGATGCCTCACCGTAGAGTGCTTTCAGCGGTCCAAACAAATCAAATACGAACAACAGAACGCCAAGGACATAAGCCAGGGAAAGGCCACCATTCTGTTCCAGAAAGATTGCCAGCCCGAAGATTGCCGCAATACCAATGCCATAAAGGATATTCAGCCCCATGGTCCAGGGGGTCATCTTTCTTTCAAAGGCAAGGGATGTATTTCTGGACCGTTTGAAATTCCCAGTTAATTCTTCTGACTTTTCACCCAACAGGTTATAACTCTTGATAACACCGATACCCTCCACAAAGGACAACACAGCATCGGTCAGTCGTTCGCTTTGCTCCTGGCGGCCTGCGGCCTCCCGCAGAGATACCTTGTTCATTCCTTTTGATACCAACCATGCTAAAATCGTCACAACGGCGGCGATTAAGCCGAGTTGCCAGTTCAGATAAAACATAAACACCAGGAGAACCAGGGCAGACAGAAGATAGCTTATCATGTTTCCCAAGGTACTCATGGCAACTTCCTCGATAAACACCATGTCAGTGCTGAGAACCGAGCTGATCTTACCAATATTGCCGGAAGTAAAATATCCCATTGGCAGTTTCCGAAGGTGCCCGCCCAGCTCCATTCGCTTGTCAGCAAACATCAGGTAGCCCGCTGCGCTCTGCAAACTGTCGCTGAGATAGTGTACCAGCATCTGAACCAACACAGACGCCCCAAGACCAAGCCCCACATAAAGGCAGGTCTGCCCGGTCAAAGTTCCGGCCGCAAAACCGCTCAAAGCCACAAAGGCCAAAAAGATCGGCATTTTGGACAGAATGGACTCCAGGAATGCACATACAACAGCGCCCTGTATCCGCCCTTTATAGCGACCGGACAGTTTCAAAATTCTTGAAAACAGTGCAAACATTTATTTTCCCTCCTTTGCGGTATGGACTTTCCATTCGGCGCTGTCCTGTGCAGCTTTCCATAGTTTTTGATACTCCGGGCAGGACTGGATCAGTTCCTGATGTTTTCCGGCAGCCACCAGATTGCCATGATCCATAACGCAAATCTGGTCAGCGTTCATAATTGCGGGCAGTTTGTGAGCAATGACAACCAGTGTCTTACCCTTCACCAGTTCTGCAATAGCGGCCTCCATTTTTTCCTCATTCTCTGGATCAGCGTAGGCGGTCGCTTCATCGAGGACAACAATAGGAGCATCTTTTAAGATCGCCCGCGCCAAAGAAATACGCTGGCGCTGGCCGCCGGAAAGCATTTTTCCGGCATCTCCTGCCATAGAATGAATGCCCTGGGGAAGTTTTTCGAGGAACTCCATGCACTGAGCTTTCTTCGCTGCCTCCATTACTTCCTCGTCTGTTGCGTTCAGCCGACCAAGCCGAATGTTTTCCAACAGAGAAGTATTAAACAGGTATTGATCCTGGGCCACATAGGAAATGCGGCTGTTCAATGCCTCCAGACTCATATCGCAAAGTTTCTGCCCGCCGATGGAAATACTACCTTTTTGCGGGTCATAATAATGGATCAGCAATTTTGCCAAGGTACTTTTGCCGGAACCAGACTCGCCTACAAGGGCTGTTTTTTGTCCAGCCTTTGCCGTAAAGGAAATATCATGGAGGACTTCATCCTCCACTACCGCAGGCTTTCCGTCCGGGCCGGGCTGCATCGTTTGGTAGGCAAAAGAAACATGGTCATAAGTAATCGTGTCGTCTTTTCCGTGGAATGCATCGCCAGTCTGCTGAAGCTCCGGCGCATCCAGCACTTGCTCCAGTGCAGAAATCTTATAGTTAAGCTGGGGCATGGTAGGCAGAAATCCCAGCGATTTGAGTAACGGCATACCGATACTCAAAGATAGGCACAGCACCAGAATCAGATCTGGCAGGGCCGACCAACCGGAGAGAACAAACCAGGCTCCTAATGGCAGAGTCAGAATAACAGTACACGGCAACAAACTGCTGTAAATCGCCATCCAGGGCCACGCCGCTTTATACCAGGCCAGTGTATAGTCACGATAATCAGATACATCCCTGCGGAATCGCTCATAGGAATCCGCGTCCTTATTGAACACCTTGACAACTTCCATGCCATTGATGTACTCGATAATGGTGTTGTTCATCTTCTGGCCAGCCATATAGTACGGCCCCATTTTCTTCATACCAACGGAGTACATGGTTTTCATGGCAATCAGGCTGATAGGGATAGAGGCCAGCGACAAAAGCGCCAGTTTCCAGTCCACAAAAAACATGGCCACATAGACTGCAATGGGAACCATCAGATTTGCGATACCCTCCGGCATGGAGTGAGCCAACAGGACCTCCAAACTATCTACATCATCCACAAACAGTTTTTTGACAGTGCCAGTGCCTTTATCCTGAATCACACCCAGCGGCAGCTTTTCAAATCGTTTCTGCAAGGCGGTCCGCAGGCGGAGCAGGGTATCATAAGCTGCCTTGTGTGAAATGTTCAACCCCCAGCCATAGAGAATCGCTTGCAGCACCAGGCATACCAGCACTAACACAACCCGCAGAATGATAAATGAAGCGTCGATTGTCTCCCTCATGACTAATGGCGCAATTACCTGGTAAGCCAGCACAAATGGAAGAACCCCCATTAGAACGCTGATCAGCACCACTGCTGTGGCCGCATAAAGCCCCTTTTTGTGAGGCCCCGCATATTCAAATACTTTTTGGAACATAAGTCTAACCTCCCATCAGTTAAAATACTTCTCAGAAAGAGTTTTCAAAATCCCTGGCGAAAGCCTGTGATTTTGAATGGCTCCGTGGTCATCCAACTGGACTACTTCCGTACAGGTACGGACAATGAACTCAAAATCGTGGGATACTACAAAAACGATCACCCCGGAATTTGAAAGCTGTTCAATCAGATTGCTGACGCGCACCATCGAGTCATAGTCCAAACCACTGGTAGGCTCGTCAAAATAAATCACCGGACTGTCCTTTACGATTGCTGCGCCGATGGTGACCCGTTGTTTTTGACCGCCTGAAAGAGAGGCCGGGTGACGCTCCCGGTATTCTGAAAGCTCCAAAGCATCCAATGTGGTGTCTACTTTTTCTTTACAATCATCCCGTATTCCCAGGGACAGTTCCTCGTCCACGCTGCTTGCAAAGAGCTGATAGTCTGTATCCTGCATTACCAGATAAGACAGAGAGCGCCGCTGACGGGGTGTGAGTTTCTTCCCGTCAAAGCTGATTTCCCCTTGCCGCTGTTTTAAAAGGCCGGTCAAAATTGACAAAAGGGTTGTCTTACCCGCGCCATTGTGACCGAGAATACCAATGACATCTCCCGAATGGGCTTCAAAACTGACATTCTGAAATACATCAGGGCCTTTCTTATAAGAGAACGCCAGGTCTTGTACCGCCAGCAGGTGCTTTCCATCGGAACCCCGTTCTTTTTCATGATAGTTTTCCGCATCCCGTTCCGGATACGCTGTCCGCAGGCCGTAGGAGATCCGCGTTTTCTCAGGCAGCGTGCAAAACTGTTCTCTGGTAAATTCCCGCTCGATCTTCCCATCCTGAATGAGAAACACCCGGTCAATCAAATCGCGCAGGTAATAAAAGCGATGTTCCACCACAAAGATGGTATATCCGTCTTTCTTCAATTTTCCCATGATTTCAGCCAACCGTTTAGTCGCCGCATAATCCAAATTTGCGGATGGCTCATCGAAAATGTAGACCTTGGGTGAGAGAGCGTAAACTGAGCCAATGGCAATCTGCTGTTTTTCTCCACTGGACAGGGCAAAAATGCTCCTGTTCAGATAGTCCACCAGTTCCAAATCTTTGGCTGCCTTTGCAATCCGCTCAATCGTTTCTTCACGGGAAATCCCTATATTTTCACATCCAAAGGCCAGTTCCCGCGTAGTGTCTGTCATAAAAAACTGAGAGCGCGGGTCCTGGAATACAGTTCCTACCTGTCCGGCCAGTTGTGATGGCTTCATTTCCAGAAGTGAGTGCCCATCCATCACAAGGTCCCCCTGAATTTCTCCGGGGTAAAAGTGCGGGATCAGTCCATTGAGCGAACGGATCAGTGTTGTCTTGCCGCAGCCGCTTCGCCCGGTCAATAGGATAAACTCGCCGGTCTGTACAGTCATATCAATGCCACAGAGGGTAAAATCCTGGCTTTCTTCATAGCGAAAGCTGAAATTCTGAAATGAGATCATCGTCATACCCTCCACAAAATGATTTCCCCGATTTTGGTCTGGTCAATAAGAAGCAGGCCAGCCAAAAAGAGGATACCAAGCAGAGATACCACAATTTCCGGCCATGCAAAACGGATTGTCCGCAGCGCATATCGTTTGCACTCCAACTCCAGACCGCGTGTTGTGCCGGATGCCGCCAGTTCATCGGTAACCTTCAGGCACCGCATCAGCAGTGGTATCAAAATATACTCTATCGTTGCCAACGGATGGGATACCCGTTTCCAGAGGGTATCACTGATACCGCGAATATCCATCGTACTTCGGATTTGCCGGTATTCAATCCGCAGTGTAGGGATATAGCGGAACATGACCACAAGGGGGATCGTGACCGCCTGCGGCAGCCGCATCCGCTGGAGAGCCACCATCAAATCGTCCATATAGGTGGTCCGCAATATCCAAAGTCCCATCATCATGATGGGGATCAGTTTCAGAACCGTCACGCCAAATACGCTCATAATCACACTCAAAACCGGCACCTGCACATAGCGGAGCAAAGCGTTGAGATAGGCGACAATGATATAGGTCACTATCATTTTTACAGCCCATTTTCCACCATTGCCCAGGGCGATGAATAGCCCGTAAACCAACATGAGTGCAAGGCTGACAACTTCTCCGGCCAGAAAATAGCTGACAAAGCCAATACAAACCAGGAGAAGTATTTTGCAGCGTGGGTCCAGAAGCGCAGACCCATGAAGGGGTTGCCGCTCAATTATTTGTTTGATTTGTGCTTCTTCCATTCCAATGCCTCCCTATAACATTCAGAGCGCGGGACTGTTTTCAGCCCCGCGCTCTGAAATCAGGCAGCCCGCTTGCCTGCGTTTGTCTGATGAACTTTCAGGGGGCTGATCCTGTTATTTTACCGAAACGAGTCCAGCCTTAATAAAGTGTTTCTTCAACGCTTTCTGGCCGATAAAACCGCCAATCAAGCCGCCAACCAAACCGGCTGCAACAATGACTACCAGCATAGGAACAGAAGTGATATTCAACATTCCCTCGATGTACTCCGGCGCGATGTTGTTTTTCTCCATTGCTCCCACAAAGGCACTCTGAAGGAATTTGATAGGGCAGATGGCACTAAAGGCAAAAATGGCACTGAATAGCGCATAAGCCACCATCATGGATTTCATCGTGATTTCTTTTCGGCCCATAACCAGGAAGTCGCAGATTACACCGCCAATCACCAGACCGATGGGGATGAACCAGAAAGCGCCCACCAGCAGGAACAGAATAGCTTGAATAGCGGCGCAGATGGTGAATACGCCCTTCTTTGGTACCTTGGCCAGCAGAAGCATCATCACGATGCCATTAGGAATAGCAACAACAGACGGGTAAAACACATTGGTCACCGGGCCAGCCACACTCATAATGGTGCTGATAATCATACAGATGATCCACATGAGGGCAGTCAGGACACCGATGAGAATAAAATCTTTCGCATTCAACTTTTGTTTCATGCTCATGCCTCCTCACTTTGTTGGAAAATTAAAATGTGGTGTAGTTAGCAGAACCTAACCACACCACATAGAATATCAGTTATCGCAGACTAATCCAACCCAAAACCTACCTATTTTGACCCAAAAACGGTTGAACATCTATTTTTTTGTATCCTCAAGGTAACTTCCTCGGTAATTCTTTGGCGCTACTCCATATTTTTTCTTAAAGGCCGCCGCAAAATTGCTGGGCTTTCCATATCCAACAATCGCGGCAATTTCGCTTACATTCCAGTCTCCTTCCAAAAGCAACTGTGCCGCCTGTGTTAAACGCTGCTCAATAATATATTGATGGATTGGCATACCATAAAATGATGAAAAGCCGCGTGTCAATTTCGTTACGCTCAAATGTACCAAACGGGATAATTCTTCGCATGAGGGCGCAAATGCAAGTTGACTGTCTATGATCCGTTTAGCATCCATAATGGCAGTCCTTTCGGTCTTAGACATAGAAATGTTTTTGCCCATCAAAATATCTAATTCAAGCACTTCTCCCAAATAAATAGACAATAATTCCAGCAATTTTCCATCCAAATACAAATAGCCCAATCCACCACGATATTGTGTAAAGCGGCTTGTCTCTGCTAAAATCTGTTCCATGATGGGTGTTACTGGAACTTTTGATATTCCTGTCAGGAGCTTCTTCTCATAAGCAGTAACCTCCTGTCCGTCAAAATAATCTGAGAGAAGCTGTGAGAAATAGGAAATGGGGATTTTAATGCTTTTGAATGAAAAGTCGCTGTCTTTTTTGTAACAAATATATTCGGTTCCACCGTGTCCAGCATAAATGCAGGACTCATTCTTTTGGATAGTAACAGAATGTTGCTCATCCATAATTCCCCAGGAAATCCCATCATTCAGGCAAAAAATGATTTGCATATATTCCTTACTGACAGGGCCTTGCACATTCATATCTGCCTGATAGCACATTTGCCAGTCCGAAAGAATAACTCCATGTTTGATCTTAGTTTGAGCAATTCTTCCTCTCCCTATGTCAGATGGAATATCCATCGAGATTGTCTGGGGAGAATTTGCTATGAGATCATTATATAATTTGCCAAGATAGTGGCTTCCGTGTGTCATCATGTATTGCTACCTCCCGACGGTTAGTTGTCGCTAATTTTATGATATACCAGAAGCGACCTCATAGTCAAGGGAAAGAGATGTTCTCGTCCTTACAAAAAGCAGAGAGCGCAATAACTCTCTGCTTTTCTATAATTTATCCGTAAATCAATTCCTGAAAAACGATTTCCTCCGCTTGCGCTTTCAGCGTATTCATCAGCCCCATCCAGCGCATGGGGTCACGGGTTTTCAGTTCTTCGGTGACGCCCACCGCCTCCATCATGCGGGGCAACATGACGTCCATCCGTTCACGCGCCGCCCGGTCAATCTCCAACAGGTGCGGGTACAGCTTTTCGCTTAAAATCAAGCTGCTGTAAAGGCCGGGCCGGTGTTCCTTTAGGTAGCGTTGACGTCAACAACCTTTAAACCTGTATCTCCGTTCCATCCTTAAAGGTCACTCGGATGCCCTTCTCGCTGTACACCGTTACGAAATCCACCAAACTCGACCACAGCCGTTCATCAAACTCCGTGATTGGCTCTTGCGTCTCCACTGTGTGGAGGAACTGCTCCAGCAGCTTTTTGCGGTCAGCTTTATCTGCAACCGCCTGGGTGACTTCATCGAACTGTGCCTTGACCGCTTCATAACGGCTGACCAATCCGTTGTAACGCTGCGTGTACTCATCCTGGTCAAGGGCAATTCGGGCATTCTCCGTAACACACCGCTCCACCAGTCCAACCACAACCTCCAACTCTTCCTTCAGTTGCGTCTGCCGTTTTTCCAGTTCCGTGCTGTCGCACAGCATGGCGATAACCATCTGCACATTGGCAGCCAGTTCTTCTTTCTCCGAGAGCAGGACATTGACCGCTCGGACAAATGCGTCCTTGACCTGTTCCTCTGTGACATGGGGCGTACCGCAGTGCTTGCCGCCTTTGTACTTGTGATTGCACTGGTAGATGACCCGGCGATATTTGTCTGTAGAGTGCCAGACCTTTGAGCCATACCAACAGCCGCACTCACCACATTTTATCTTGGAAGAAAACATACTCACGCCACTGTAGCGGTGTTTATCCTTCATCCGCCGCGCCATCTCCGCCTGGACATAGTCGAAGGTGGCAGGATCGATGATGGCTTCGTGGTTGCCCTCCACATAGTACTGCGGGACCTCGCCCTCGTTCTTTTTTGTTTTCTTCTGGAGGAAGTCCACCGTGAACTCCTTCTGCAGGAGCGCATCGCCTTTGTACTTTTCATTAGTAAGGATGCTGCGGACGGTGCTTTGGCTCCAGACTGCCTTGCCGCCCGGAGTCGGCAGTTTCCGCTCCGTCAGCTCCTTTGCGATGGCGTGGCAGGTCAGGCCATCCAGAAATAACTTGTAAATCAGCTTGACGGTCTTTGCCTGTTCCTGATTGACCACAAAGCCGCCGTTGGGACCCCGGTCGTACCCCAGGAACCGCTTGTAAGCCACGCTTGCCTTGCCATCGGCGAACCGCTTCCGCTGACCCCAGGTGGTGTTCTCCGAAATGCTCCGGCTCTCCTCCTGGGCAAGGCTGGACATGATTGTGATGAGCAGTTCTCCCTTGGCATCCAGCGTCCAGATGTTTTCCTTCTCAAAGTAGATTTCCACACCCTTTTCCTTCAGCTTCCGCACGGTGGTCAGGCTGTCCACTGTATTTCTGGCAAATCGGCTGACACTTTTTGTTACTATGAGGTCGATCTTCCCGGCAAGGGCATCCGCCACCATCGCCTTGAAGCCCTCGCGCCGCTTGGTATTGGTCGCAGAAATCCCTTCGTCCGTGTAGATAGCAACAAACTCCCAATCGTCCCGCCCCTTGATGTAATTCGTGTAATAGTCCACCTGCGCTTCGTAGCTGGTGACCTGGTCTTCGTGGTCGGTGGAGACGCGGGCATAACCGGCGACACGGCGTTTCCGCTTGCTGCCAATAGGAACGGCAGTATATTTGGTGATGGTCGCCGGGATCGCCGTTACTTTTCTCTGCGCCATTTGTCTCCACGCTCCTTCCGTAATTGCTTCATGTGTTCGCTCATCTGCCGGCGCCGCTCTGGCGTATAGGCGCCCTTAATGGATTCCTTAAATTTTGCCCTCTGCTCCTCAGTCCAAGGCCGCCCCACACGTTCCGGCGGCTGCCAGTTGCGGCTTACGGTTCTGCCATCCTTAAAACAGAAGCGGAGTTCTGAAGAGGAAAGCACCTCAACTCGGTCGATCTTCTCACGAAAAGCGGCGGCGTCAAACGCATCCAGCCCAAGTACCTCTGCGGCCATCTGTTCCAGCAAATCCTCCCGCAGGCTGGGGGAATCGCAACCGTTATGCTCTGCGCACCGCCAGTGGCTGACCTTGCTGCCATCTTTGCAGTTCCGTGTTGCCTTGCGGAAATTACAGCCGCAGGATACGCACTTTATCTTCCCCGTGAAGCAGGATGCACCGATGGGATTCGTGCCGTTCTTGCGCCGTTTCATGGACACTTCAGCACGCCGCTCCGGTGTCCAGCAGTCCCGATGCCCCGTGTTCAGGCAGTCCTTTGTTACCACATTGCCGTCCGCCATGTGAAACTCCAGCGTATAGCGTTCTGGAACATCGATATGGTCCACCTTTTCCAAAAAGATGGCTTCATCAAATTCATCAAGCCCCAGAACTTCCGTACAGACTTTAACCATGTTTTTGTGGTTGATGGTGCCGCCCACAGGACAGCCGGTTCCTTTCTTCTTTTTCTTCTTACTGCCACAGTTCCAGAACTCCATATCGCCACGGTCTGTCCGCTTGTTGTGCATATAGCTCTGACCGCAGTATGGGCATTTGATTTTTCCTGTAAAGCAGGATGTGTTCAGACTCTTATTTGCCAGTGCGCCAAGTTCCCTGCGCCTTGCCATCTCCTCCTGCACAAAGTCAAAAGTGGCCTTGTCGATAATGGCAGGATGGGTGTCCTCCACATAGTACTGGGGAAGTTCCCCTCGGTTCTTTTTCCGCTGCTTGGAGATAGGGTCGGAGATAAACTCCTTTTGCAGGAGCAGGTTTCCTGTGTAGGTCACATTGGTCAGCACCACCTTGATGTTGGAATCCCCCCAGCGGCAGCCGTCCCTGGTTGTGATGCCCTCGTCGGCAAGCTCCCGCTCGGTTTCCAGCCTGGATTTCCCGTCCAGGAAGTTCCGGAAGATTCTCTTTACAACCTCCGCTTCCTCTGGCACGATGACCAGTTCATCGCCCTCCCATCGATAACCGTAGATGCGGAAGTGGCCGTTTGGGATGCCGTTTTGCATCCTTTTTCGGATGCCCCATTTCACATTGTCGGAAATGCTGCGGCTTTCCTCCTGGGCAAAGGAGGCCAAGATGGTCAACATCAACTCGCCGTCCCCGTCCATAGAGCGGATGCGCTCCTTCTCGAACCGCACCTCGACACCTAAGTCCTTCAAATGCCGCACCGTTTCCAGAAGGTCCACCGTGTTCCTGGCAAACCGCGAGATACTCTTTGTCAGGATGATGTCAATCTTGCCGGCCTCGCAGTCCGCAAGCATCCGCTTGAACTCATCACGCTTTACTGTGTTGGTTCCGGAAATAAAATCGTCTGCATAGACCCCGGCGTACTCCCAGTCCGGGTTCTTCTGGATTAGCCCGCTGTAGTAACTCACCTGTGCGGAAAGGGAGTGGAGCATCCGTTCCGACTGCATGGACACTCTGGCATAAGCGGCCACCTTTTTCTTTTCCCGGATTGCGGGAACGGCCGCTTCGATTTTTCTTAAATTCGGCATGAAATCACGCTCCTTTCCGCTACCATACATCACTCTAAAAGGCTGTAAAGTCAACAGATTTCGGAGAATAATGTGCCGAAAAGAGGGCGGTATTTTTCCAGGAACATTGTATCAATCTGACGGTACTCTTCCTCGGTGATAAGCCCCTCCGCAAGCATCCTCCTGACCATGCTCATGGTCACCTGGTAGAGCTTTTCCTGTCTCATCTGTTCCTTACTCATCCGCGCCACCTCCGAACCGGTGCCGGATGTAGCAGTCATGGCTGCAGTACTTCCTCGCCGCCTGTCCATAAACCGAAAAAGTCTTACCGCATCCGGCGCAGGTGACCTCCCGTATCGCCCTGCGGTCAACTTTATCGAGGTGGGCGTTCCACCATTTGTTCCTGCACTTGTCAGAGCAGAACTTCTTTTCCTTGCGACCGGCGTTCTGTGCCACAGGTACTCCGCAGCAAAGGCACCGATGCTCGTCCGCTCCCGTGACAGACGGCTTATCCTCTTTCTGTGCGTTCCTGCGGCAGAAGGATTTTATTGTATTTTCTGATATCCCGACTTTCCGGGCGATTGCGCCGTAGCCCATGCCCTGTGCCCGGAGAGCGGATACGATCATTCTCTGTTCATTCGTCACCGCTGTCCCTCCAATCTGTAACCTTCTACCTCTGAAAGGACAGAAGCCGGGGATTTCAGCGGATAAAAAAAAGACCCGTGCGCAGCCGACCGTCAAAGATCGATTGCACACGGGTTTTCTTGTTTCCTTATTCGGTTTTCACTGCATAGTCCAGAGAAATCCATCCTGCGCCGGACTTCAAGCGTCCCCAGCCAGCAGTGGAACCCTGGCCGGACTGGACCTCCACGATGGTAAACACGCCCTTGCCGGTAAACTTCCCGGTCTTGGCATAGTCCGTCCCCGGCCCTTTGCGGATGTTCAGATCGGAGATGCTGACCTTGACGGTAAACGGCACATCCGGTGCCGCCTTCATTGATGTGTTCGGTGTGTAGATGTTTACACCGTTATTATCGAACACGCTATATCCCGGATTGGCATCAGCGCACTTCTTGGCATTAGAGAGGATCTTGTATGCGCCTTTCTGCGATTTACTGTCAGACCATGCCTTACGGACACGGTAATAGCCCTCTGTCAGCTTTTCAGGATACTCAGTCTCGGTGCCCTCGGATGCCCCGCCGCCAAGCTGTGCTGTGACCTTTGCGGCAAGATCACCCATCCGGGCATACATCCAACTGCCCGGACAGGACTTGTTGGCAAACCAGCGATGGACAGTCAGCACCATCTCATCAGACTTCGGCTCATAACTGAGTGTCTTATCCTTATCACCCAGCCAGAGGAGCTTTTTCTTGCCGTTGCGCTTGCAGATATCTACGCAGAGTGTGATCAGCTTCTGATAGACCACATCCTTAAACGCATACGGCTCCGTGCTGTCAGACGCGCACTCGATAGTGACCGCCCGCTGGTCGTTGGCGTTGGAGGAGGAACACCAGGAGCGGTTTTTCTCCTCCACATACATTCCCACACGACCGTCCACGCCGATGCCGTAGTTACAGCTTGCCTGTCTGGACGTGGGCAGAAAGATACTGCCCAGCGTCTCCACCGAGCATTGCCCCACCACGCAATGGGGCGTGATGCGGTCAATGCTGTGCGTCCGTTGCCCGGAATGGTTGGGGCTGAGTTTTGTGTAAGATACCAGTGAACTGTTTGTGTAAGCCATTTAATGTTCCTCCTTTTCCACTCTGTCGTGGAGCTGCTCCAGGATGTCCTTCATCTTCTCCGGCACAGGAAGCCCCAGGTGCGCCGCGTTCTCCAAAAGGCTCACGCCCTCGTTGGAGAGGTAAAAGAAGATGACCGCCGTGCGAAGGACGCTGCCTGTGCCGATCACCTGCACATCCAGGATGTTGGCGATCCCAACCAGCAGGAAGATCAGCACCTTCCGGCAGATGCCCTTAAAGCCCACCTCGCTGGACAGTTTCTTGTCCGAGATGGCGCACATCACGCCTGTGACGTAATCCACCGCCACGAATACCACCAGGGCGATGAGCAGCCCGTCGCAGCCGCCCAGGAAATAGCCCAGCCACCCGCCGATGGCCGCAAAGATCACCTGCGCCGTGTTCCAAAGTTCCTTCATGTTGATACCTCCGTTTCTTGAAATGGTTTTGTGTATGAAAAAAGCGGCCGCCCCGCAGGGCAGTCGCCAGTTCCCGTAAGTTATTCTGTTTGCTTCGGCAGCCATTCCCACAGCCGCATATCCTCCTGACCCAAAGACCACATACACATCCCCCGGAGCTTCCAGCAGTACGCCGCCTGGTTCGCCCAATAGACCAGGGAATCCACGTCCTGGTAGTAGAGGATAGAAAAGCCGTCCGCATCTCCAAGGAACAGCCGGGAGATCCAGATGTTGATGTCCTTTGGTATGATCCTTGCCGTGTAGTTCCCGCCGCAGGAAATCTCTAAAAGGTCGGAATGGAAGAAGTCATAATCCAGGGAAATGTCCTCGCTCCGGGTGGAGGTTTCCTCCACATCGGAGGTCAGCGTGAACACCTGGAACTCCTCATCCCAGGTGCAGTTCGTGCGGGATATCCTTCCGTAGCTTTTAAAGCTGCCGTCCGGCATCTCCACATCAAACCGCTCATACGGCTCGTAGGTCCAGGCGTCTCCAAGACGCAGAAGCTCACAGACCGTGGTGTTGTCCGAGCGGTACCCGGCATAGCCCCCGGAAAAGCCGCTGGCTGTCGCCGTAAAGCGCAGGGTGTAGGAAGAACCGGAATACACCCGCACCCGGTTCCCGCGGACGCGCATCTCCACCGTGTACATGGTAGGATTGCCCCGCAGGTCCTCCGAGGAAGTCCTTGTGATCTCCTGGCTGTAGCTGCCAAGAAGCGTGGAGCCGTTGTACAGCTCCACCGCCTGGGTGTCGTAGTTTAAGCAGCAGAACAGGCTGCCGCAGAATACGCCGGCCCGTCCGCTCCCGTTTGCCGGGAAGGCCAGCCTTGCCCGCAGATGCAGCTCCGAAAAGCCGTCATACTGCCACGCAAGCTCCCCATACCCTTCAAGCTGGGAGTAGACACGCTCCATCGAATATTCATCCGACCGCCACACCTCGAAGGAGCCGGAGCGCACCGTCCAGTAGTCCGTCTCCAGCACACCGTAATCTTGGAAGTCCTCATACCAGATGAGCGCCGAATCCGGCTTCCTGCGGAGCATTTCCAAAGTCAGCTTGAAACCTTTATCGGGTACGGCCATATTGCCGTTTACATCCTTAAAGCTCCTGGGCGCAAGGGCAAATGTAGCCTCCCCGGCGGTAGGTTCCTCGGAAAAAGCCGAGCAGACCCGGAAGCCGTAAAACTGGACGCCTTTGACGTCCAGAGAGATGGTGATGGTATGCGTCCCGACTGAGAGCGTTACACCGCTTGCGAGGGACGCCCAGAAGGTACTCCGCCAGTACGGCCACCACAGGCGGCTTTCCGTGAAGTGCTTTGTGCTGCCGTCCAGCGCCGCATAGATGCCGTTCTTATCCCAGAAGGGATAGCAGAGCCGCACCGCCACATCGTAAGTTCCCGCTGCGTTCACCGTAAAACTGTAGGTCACCGAGCCGTTATCGCCCAGGGTTGCGATGCCGTTTTCAATGGAAACAATGCCGGACGCGCTGGAGTAGCCGTCAGCGTCCCGGTCGATGAAAATAGTTCCGAACTCGGTTTTCTGCTCCTTGCCGTAGGCAGTCAGGTAGCGCCTACGGTTGTATGTGTCCGCAAGCTGAGGGTACTCGCGGGAAACTGCGTCCGCTCCTTCCATGTAATCGTAGACATGGGGAAAGGCGTAAGGCACCTTGTCATAATCATCCCAATAGGCTACGATAGGGAGAAAGGGCTGGGGCGGCGCGTCACCTGTGAAGTTGTACGCTCCCGTCATCCAGTACCTCGCGGCGTAGTAGGTGTTGGAAACGCCCCGGTAGGTCTCGCCCAGGTTCTCCGGCGTGTCATAGATTTGCCAGTTCCAGCCGTAGGCCGGCATCCCCAGGAAAATCTTGTCCGGGTCCATGACCCGGGTGGCGTAATCGTAAATACCCTCCAGCCAGCTTCTCGGAGAAACCGGCCCCGGCGCGGAGCCTGCCCAGGCCATGCCGTAGCTCATAATAGACGCCGTGTCACAGCAGGAGTCGAGGTCCCCATAGACACACCAGTTCTCGCCGCCCACCGAGCCGTTGACACTGGTCATCCCTGGCAGGCAGATGTTCATGTGCTTCGTGGCATCGTAATTCTTTACCGTATTGTAGATGTTCTGGAACATGGCGGTGGACGCGGCATGGGTGGAGTAGCCGTCCCCTCGTTCCAGGTCAATGTCGATGCCGTCACACCAGGGATACTTCTCCATGATGCGGATGATCTCCGAAAGGAACATCTCCTGCGCCCCGTTTGTGTTGTCCCGCAGGGCGCGGAAGATGCTGTTCGCCCCGTCGTTTGCCACCGTCAGCAGCCACTTGATATGGGGCCATTTGTTGATGTAGGTGAGCATATCCGAAATCGCCACGCCGCTCTCGTAAATCTCCCCGGTGGCCCGCACCTTAAAGGAGAACAGCCCGATCTGGCTGATGCGGTCGCCGTAGTCCCGGAGGGCTTCGTACATCCGGGCATTGCCCATGAACGTCCATACCATGATCTGTTTGCCTTTCAGTGTGTCCATCAGATCGGCTCACCTCCATCCTGCATTTCCTGCATCTCAAACAGTACCCTTGCCGTTTTCCCTTCCGGGAGCGCCACCTTATGCTTGGAATCCCAGGCGGCGCTGTACTGGTAAAAGCCCTCTTTTTTCTCCGGGCTGCCGTTCTTCGTACACTGCCGTGTGCTGGCAAGCAGAGCAAGGTCCGCTTCGGCGGGGACGGCGTTGGGGAAGGATACCTTCTGGCCGCCCACGCCCTGGCAGAGGGAAACTGCCCCCGCTTCCAGGTCAGACTTGGGGTACAAATGCACATCCAGCCCAGCGGAAGTCTCCCCAAGGTTAAAGAGGATGACCGTTTCCTCGCCCCGCACCACACCGTTGAACCAGACAGGGGCCTTGACCTCGCCGTCCACACGCAGCTTTTTAAGGAATGGTTCGGTATGTGGCGTGTATCCCGTCAGCGCCGGGCCTTCCTGGAGCATCAGGTCGGTAAAATAGATCGTGCCGGAGCAGTCCGCAATGGTAGGCTTCACGGTAACGCTCACGACACGCATATCCTGTTTCCGGTTGATAACCTCCGCCAGCCGGATAAAAGCAATCTCAGCCATCCAGCGTCCACTTCATCTCACAGGGATGGCCTACCCATCCCGTCACCACGGACCCCGCCTGCAGGAGGATGTCCGTGATAAAAAGCGTCCCGGTGCAGTTCGTGATGCACACCCGCACCGTGATGGACTTGACCCTGGAGGAATAATTCTCCGGCGCGATCCGGGCGGAAGTTGAAGATAAATATGCCATGCCGTCCTCCTTCCATCAGTACAAATCAATGAACCGGCTTTCCGTACTGCCGTCCTCATACTCGATCACCACTTCAATGCCCACCTGGGAATCCTCGCTTAACTTCTCCAGATTTTCCGAGCCGATCTGCGCCGACAGGGTGTAGCTGGAGCGGTTGGCGGGATAGACGGTCTGGGACAGGCTCTTGGTCATGCCGGCCACGCCCTCCGCTTTGAAAGACGCCGTGCCGGACGCGCCGTTTTCACTGTCCGCCTCAAAGCCGGAACTGATCCAGTAGGCAAGTCCGTCATCGGCGCGGGAGTTTCTAAGCAGATTGAAAGGAACCATTTCCCGGATATCGTTGTTTGACACCATGCTGGTGCCTTCCAGCGAGTCCGCCGCGTTGTCCCATTCACTGGCGGAACTGCCCAGGTTCTTCAGCGTGGTGGAAAGCTCCAGCACCGTGTTCCACGGCTCCTGCAGGTTGTATTCCCGGCGGACAATTCTTGTGGTGACCGAAAGCCCCAACTCCTTATCCTCCACCCGGACGTAATCTCCCAGTTCCCAGGCTTCATGCTCATAGCCCGTCAGCACGGATAAGTCCATCGCGTTTAACACATAGGAAATGGTGGGCTGGGCATAATCCGCCAGCCGCATCTCGGCGTACTCCTTCATCTGGTAGGGGTTCGTGAAGGAGGAGCAGTCCAGCGTAGAGATGCGGATTTCACTGGTATAAGTAAAGTCCTCCACATAGGGCCTTCCGCCGTTGATGTCCGCGAAGGTCATCCCTTCCGCACCCACGGCGTACAGCCTTGTCACAAGCTCCCTGGTATCCACTACCCGCTGGATGGATTTCATGTTCTTTTTGTAGGCAAAAAGGGCGCCGCTGTCCTTGCCGTTGACCGTCAGAAGATGCACCAGCCGATTCGGACAGTCAAAGACCAGGTCGCCGCCGTGAAGGTCTGCGGTATTCCGAAGGATGGACAAAGCGTTTTTTTCCGCGCTGGTCCAGGTGCGCTGTGTCCGCACTGTCACCGTGCCGACGCTCCATTCCGTCCCCTCCAGGGCGTATGCCATCGCCGCTTCCGGGTACTCCGCTTCAAAGGTACGCTCCTCCTTGCGGACAGAGAAGGTCAGGTCATAGAACTCCGCCTCCGCGTACACCTCTGTGACGGCACTGCCGTCTGTGTCCCTGGTGTCCGTGACCGTCCTGACCTTATACACATCATCCACGATCTGGATCTTCTTCTCACTGTCGATATACCCCCGCTTGCCGTCCCGGTAGGGAATCTTAAAGGAAAGGGTGTCCTCGCCGTTGATCTCGCTGGTCACAATGATGTCATAGGCGTTTTCCAGCACCGCCTCCCATGCGCCATTGCTGTCCAGCACCACCGGCCGGGCATAGCCGATCTTCTCATAGGGTGCTTTCGGGATGTCATAGAGCCGGATATCAATAACCTTCGGTGTCCGGGAGGTATCGTTTGTGGTCAGCGTTACCCGGAACCGGATATACGCCCGGTTGGGGGACGCCAGCCGCCCGTCAGCGGGGACTGCCGCCCAATCGCTCCATTCCTCCAGGTCATCGCTGGTGGAGGTCTCCACCAGGGAAACCGCCGTGGTGCCGGAGATATACTCGCTGGTCACAGACACACGCCCGGTGCCGGAGAGATTACAGTCCGCCGCCGCTGTGGTCAGCACACCTTCCGAAGGGTAAACGCCGCTTGATGCCCGGAGCGTGACTGTTCCCGGCTCCGTGATGCCGTCCACATCCCCGGAGGTATCGCCGCCGTTGGCGCTGAGGGAGGAAAGGAAGTAGTTTTCCAAATCTTCTGCGGTGAGCTGGGTATCGCAGTCTAAAAACCAGTCGTCCAGACCGCCAGCGTACCAGTAGGAGTCGGCGTGCATCCCCAGAATTAAATCCGCCGTGCAGGAGCGGTTCAGTTCCCCGGTAAAGGAAAGTTTCTCCGATGCCCACACCGTGCCGCTGCCCCGGTTGCCCACCACATACTGCGCCGTTTTGTTATCCGGCTCGATCAGGCAGGCGATAAAGTACCAGCCGCCGTTGACCAGGGAAAAGGGCGGTTCCACCGATTCGTCCAGAATCAAAGAACCGGTATCATTGTACAGCATGATCCTCGGCTTGCCCCGGATGAGGGACAGATAGAAAATCGGCTGCCCCGGCCCGTACCGGGTATTGAAGATCGGGCAGTAGGTATTCCCCACGGAATAGGTGGTGGGGTTCATCCAGCCGCCGCAGACGATCCGCTCCCCAAGACTTGCGAAAATGCTGCCGTCATTGGTGACCTTCAGATAGTTCTGCTCGGAGGACGGGTTCACAATGTTCATGCGGAAGTAATTCCCCAGACGGTTTGCAGAAAGGGACGCGCTGGTGCCGCTCCAGTTGTTGATGGTTGCCGCCCGCCCCATGCCGGAGGAATCCAAAAGGCAGTCGTCCTCATCTGGGTCCGATTCATTGAACCGCCACAGGCCGCCCTTTGCCCATTCTTCCGGGAACTCCCCGGTAAAGTCCGTCTGTTTGTTCAGTATCGTTTTCAGTGCCATTACCGCTCACCTCCATCGGCTCCTTGCCTGGATTTCCAGCCCCGTAAACGTGGCGTTTTCCGCTGTTACGGAAACCGTGTTGCTCCCCACCGCCAGAGTGGGAAAGTTCAGTTCCTCCAGATACGGCAGGGCGTTCCGCAGGATCATCCCGTCCGCATCCTCCACATAGGCGGTCATCCGGTCAGTATCCACCACCAGCGTCTCGCCGGCCGCAAGGGTGGCATTGACGATCTTTAATTCCTGCCCGTTGGTGGTGATGCTGATGGAATTGCTTGCCCCGGAGGTGATCACGCCCTCGATGCGGTAGATGGGGTTGGACTCCATGTTTCCGATGAGCCGCGTGACCGTGCTGTTTCCTGCTTCCGTGATGGAAAAGGTCTCATCCTCGATGGCATAGCCGAAGGGGTCCGGGCAGAAGAAAGTCAGGTCAAAGCTGCCGGAAGAACGCAGCAGCCGTTCACACTCCACCGCTGCGTTCAGCCTTGCCATGAAGTACCGGTCCGGCACATCGTCCAAGACGAGCTGCTTTAAGCCGCCCACCGGATCGAGCCATGCGGCAATGTCATCCAGTGTGGAAACCAGGGCGAAAAAGCTGTGCCTGGGGAAGATATTGCAGGAGACTACAATCTCCCGGTAGTCGAAATCCGCCCCAAAGTCGGTCACGCCGTATTTGCCGGGGACCGTTGTAGTAAAGTTCCGCAGACTCCCGCTGACCTGCCAGGAGGTCAGCCTTGCCTTTAGGCCCATACTCTTGGATGTGATGTCGTTATAGGAAAAGCCCACAGGCTGCACCTCCTTTTATGCTGTGCTGAACCGTCCCTGGGCGCGGGAGCCGGTCTGGATCAGGTTGTAAAGTTCCTGGGAAATCCTGCGGATGTCGTCCTCGCTGCGGACGATCATCTGCTGGATGGTAATGAGGGTTCCAAAAGAGGAGCCGCCCGCTCCGCCCATGCCGCCGGCCACGGAACCCACCGTCGCGGCTGTGTCAAAGGCAAAGTTCGAGGGGACTGCGGACTGCATATCCGCCGCCAGCCCGTTCATCACGCCCAGGATGCCGTTGTTCAAATCCTCTGCGGCGCTGACCGCTTCACCGGCGCTGTCTTCAATGCCGCCGGCAAGACCCCTGCCAAGCATCTCGCCCACCCAAGCCATTTCCTTCGAGGGCGAATTGATGCCAAAGAAGCTGCAGATCCCGTCCCAGATGCCGGAAATCCAGCCGGATACTTTGTCCCAGATCCATCCGGCAAGGCTCTGGATACCCTGCCACAGCCCCTGCACGATGTTCTTGCCGATATTGACAATCTGCCCCATAGACGAGGTAAAGGCATTCACAATCCCCGCAATGATCTGCGGCACCGCCTTTACAATCTCCACAATAATGGTAGGCAGGTTCTGGATCAGCGAAACAAATAGCTGCACACCTGCCTGGATGATCTGGGGAATGCTGTTTAAGATGGCGTTTACCAGCGAGGAAATAATCTGCGGGATTGCCGCCACAATGGTGGTAATGATGGTCGGCAGGTTCTGAATCAGGGAAATCAGCAGGTTCACGCCCGCGTCAATGATCTGGGGGATGCTGCCGAGGATGGCGGTCACCAGCCCATCAATGATCTGCGGAATCGCCGCCACAATGGCCGTGATAATCTCCGGCAGTGCGGAGACCAGCGAGGTCAATAGCTGTATCCCGGCATTGATGATCTGTGGGATGGCCCCGACGATAAACTCCACAATCGCCGTAATGATGGCGGGCAGGGCCGCAATCAGGACCGGGATGGCATTCAGCAGCCCCTGGGCCAGCCCCATGATAAGCTGCAGCGCCGCGTCCAGAATCATCGGCAGGTTTTCGATCAGGGTCTGTACGATCTGGGTAACCACAAGGACAATCTGCGGAATCAGCGTGGGGACCGCAGCCGCAATGCCCTGGGCCAGCGTGACGATGATCTGCGCTGCGCCCTCCATCACAGCCGGAAGGCTCTGGATGATGCCGGAGAGCAGCGAGGTCAGCATCTGCATCCCGGTGTTTACAAACTGCGGCAGCATGGAAACCGCCGTGTTCACCAGTCCCGTAATGGCCCCGGCGAAGGCTTCATCCGCCCCGTCCACGCCGTTGACCATGTCGGTAAAGGCGGAGATGACTTCCGAGATCGCCGGGAGGAACTCCGCACGGAGGCTGTTCTTCACATTGGATATGGTCTCCCCAAGCCCCGCCAGGGTCTCGTCAAGCTGCGCCTGTCCTTCTCTGGAAGCCACCAGCGCCTCGTTGTTGCGGTAAAACGCGCCGCTCGCCTCGTCATAGGCCCCGGAAAGAGTCTCCATGATCAGGCGGTTTCTTTCGCTTTCACTGGAACAAGCCGCCAGTTTTTCATTGAAGGCATCCTCGCTGATGCCCACCCAGTTTAAGGCGTCCGCCAGGGAGCCGGTGACCTGTCCCACCTTGGCGGTCTCATTGGCGGACTCGATCATGCCCTCGATGGGAAGGGCGTCGCCAAAGGTACCGTAGACACCGGCCGCGATATTCGTCCACTTGGTAATGTCCTGCTCATTTTCCGCAAGCTGCGCCAGGAGCTGGGAGGCTTCCGTGGCCGTGTCCGTATCGCCCAGGATTTTATAGAACTCGGTGTAGGATTTTTGTGCCGCGTCCCCGCTGTATCCAGCCGCCTCAAAAGCGGTAGTCAGCTTGCCTTGGGCCACCCGGTATTCCTCCGTGGCTTCGTCCAGGTTCCAGATGGCGCTGCCAAGCTCCTGGATGCCGCTTAACGCCGCCTGGATGCCGGAGGAGATGAGGTTTCCCATCGCCACCGTGGCGACCGAAAGGCCGGAGCCTAATTTATCCGCCCCGCTGGATGCGTCCTCCAGCGAATCGCCGAAATCCTCCGCCACATCCCCGGCGTCCTTCATCCGCTCCCGGTTTTCCCGCAGTTCCCCGGAAAGCTGGGAAATGCGCCCCTCCAGTTCCTTTGCCTCGCTGGAGCCTTTGCCGTACTCCAGCACCGCATTGGAATAGGCGCGTTTCATCCCGGAAAGTTCCTCTTCCTGGCGGGAAATCTCCTGAGAGAGCCGCTCTGTGGCGTCCGCCGCCTCCGTCTCCTGCCGGGAGAGGGACTCAATGGCCCGCTCATTGGCGGAAAGTTCCCGCTCCATGCCGTTTAAGGCGGCTTCGGCGTTGTTAAGCTGGATCTGCCAGTTCTGCGTCCGGCGGTCGTTCTCCCCAAAGGACTCGGAGGCGTTCTGGAGGGCAGCCCGCAGCGTTTCGATCTTCTGGCGCTGGGCGTCGATTTCCTTGTTCAGAACGGTATTCCTTGCGGAAAGCGCCTGGATGGATTTATCGTTGGAGTCAAACTGGGAGGAAACGAGCTTCATCTCGGAACCCAGCACCTTAAAGGACTGGTTGATCTCCGACAAAGCCTTTTTAAATTCCTTTTCGCCCTCAATGCCGATTTTCAGGCCAAAATTGTCCGCCACGGGCCGCACCTCCTTCCTTCGTCCTCATGGACTTCATATCCCTCGTTTTCGTGTAAACACGAAAACTCGCTCATTCCGTCATTCGTCCTCTCCCCACAAAGCCACTTGGCTTTGTGGGGTCCCCGTCATATTCCATAGGGAATGACATCATCTATCGTCAGTTCCCGTTTTGGCTTCGCAAGCCCCAAAAACTGCCTGTGGCATTCCCACAGATCCATGAGCAGGCCAAACGGCATGAGCCACACTTCCTCCATGCGCAGGGAGAGGTGGGCCATGCCGTAATACAAAAGCCGGGTAAACAATTCTTCATCGCTTACCCGGCCGCCGTGTTTTTTCCCTCCGGCTCACTTTCGATATTCCGTTTCGTCCCCCGGTACATGGCCTCCATGATGGCGTCTTTGTAGTCCGTCAGTTCCATCGGGGAGGTGAGAAGCTCCACCTCCTCGGCGGTCAGCTCCGGCTTTTTGTCCTCCGGGTGCTTCAGGTTGTGGACGAGGATCGGCTGGTTGCACAGAAGGGTAATCAGCCACACGATCTCGTCCAGAGCCATCTCAAAATTTTCCGCTTTCATCAGCTTCTCGCCCAGGTTCTCCAGCCCGCCGTAGCGTCCGGCGATGGCCTTGGTCGCCCTGGTGGTCAGGAGCATTTCGTATTCCTGCCCGCCGATATTGACAGTAGCTGTTCTTTCATCCATATCTCAAAACCTCCTATTACCCTTCGCCGCCTGTGTCAGATGTCTGATCCGCATAGGACGGCTCATAGACCTCATCGTACCAGCCCGTGATAACCGTGGGAGACACACCGGAGTCATCCTCGGACACCTCCGCTTTCCAGGGGTGTTTGCCCTGGCCGTCCACCTTATTGCGGCGGGTCACCGTCCCCTCGATGGAAGGGGTGGAAAACTCGATGCTCTCTCCCTTGGTGGTCAGGTTGGTGGCCGGGATACCAAAAATCACGCGGTACAGCCAGAAATAGCGGTATTTGCCGTTTGCTTTCTTGGCCCGGAAGCCGATGGCAACCGGAGCGCCGCCGTCCTCCGATGCGGAGATCAGGACGCCGTTTTCATCAATCACCGCCCCGGTCAGGTCTTCCGCCACGCTTTTCCCAATATCGTCCACACCCAGCGTCAGCGTCCCGCTCTGGAACTCCTTCACGACCTCCGCCGCGCCATCGTCCGCGTACAGCGTAGCTTCCGCCAGTTCCACGGAAAGCTCGGCGGTCATGGCTTTTGCCAAAGCCACAGGGGCGGCATAGGTCTCATCGCCGTTTTCACCCTCGGTAATCTTCGAGTAGAAAAGTTTATCAAGGCCAATGGTAGCCATAGTTCATTCCTCCAATCCATACAGTTTTGCCACATCAATGGCATAGTGGTGGTAGCCGGTATCGTCCTCATGGCCGATGTACCGCCTGTCCGTAATCACAAAATCAGCGGCAAGGAGCGCATTTGAAAGCTGCCCCTTCCGCATCAGATAGTTCCCTTTGGAGAACAGGGAGAGCCGCGCCTCCTGGGCTTCATACCCCGGCAGGTTATCTGCGTGAAGTTCATAGGTATCCGCCAAAGGCGTGACCACCACATATTCCTCCGGCGGCTCCCCGGAGAACACGCCCGTCTCCACAGGCAGTCCGCAGCCGGTGACCGCAGCCTTGATTTCCGAAAGCAGGCTCAAATCTTCTCCACCTCCTCGTCCAGCTTCGCCTTCATGGCGTTGATACAGGCATTCCGGGAGGAGGAACGGGCTGGTTTTAAGAAGGGTTTTGCGGGCTGGCCGCTTTTGCCGTATTCCAGGATGGTGGCGATCTTGGCGTTACTGTCGCCGTCCGACCTTGGCTCGGAAAAGCCTACCTTCACGTTGAAGTCCCCGTTCTTATCCTGCAGGGCGGGAGATGTGCCAAGGGAGCGGAGAAGCTCCCCGGTGCTTCGGGACTCGTACTTCGTCCCGCTGCCGATAACCGCCTGCAGGTTGGAGCGCACCTTGTCCTCCACAATCTCCGCGCCCGCCTCCAGCACCTTCGGGAGGATCTCATCGGTCTTGTCCGCCAGCCGGGACACCTTCATCAGAAAGTCCTCCGGCATTTTCATTTGAACCTTAGCCACCCGATTTCACCTCCGTCCCCAGCACCTCCAGATACATCCCTCTGCCTTTGACATTCTCCACCGATGTGATCTCGAAGGTATGCCCGTCACAGAGGATACGCATATCGGTTGTGACCGTGACGCCGGGTATCACGCGGAATTGAAAAAGGTCGGTGGCGGTGGAAAAGGAAGCCATGTTGGCCCATTTCTCACTGCCATGCCGGCCTTCCCGGTAAGCGCGTACCTCTGCCACGGTCACATCCGTTTCCGTCTTAAAGCCCTCATCATCCTGCGTGAACTGTTTTTCCACAATGGAGATGAAGGTGTTCATTTTTCCAAAACTCATATCACACCTTCCATTCCCGGTCGAGCCGAAGCAGAAGGTTGACCGTGTTCCAGACCTGCTGTGCTGCGTTTGTGTTATCAGCGAAGAATCCGCCCGTGGAACCGTCCCTGGACTCATAGAAATGCGATGCCAGCATAATCACCGCCTGTTCGGTGGTGGCCGGCATCGCATTCTCCGTGTAATAGCCCTCCTGGATATGCTGGTAGCTCTCCGCATAGGAAACAGCGGCGGTGATGTAGTTCTGCAAAAGCGCGTCATCCGCCGAATGCTCCAGAATCAGGTTTGCTTTGACTTTTTCCAGCAGAGTGTCCATCCCCGCCGCCTCCTTCCTTAACTGGATGCCATCAGGCCCGCTGCCTTCAGCTTGGCCAGCAGGCCGTTGAAATCAGAAACCAGAGTGGAAACATCCTCCGCAACGCTGTCGGCCTGGTTTGCCGCCTGGGGAACCTCGGCGGCGGGCAAACCGGTAACAGAAGCCCCCTCCTTGATTTCGAGGGTGCCGCCAATCACCCACTTATCGCCGCCCTGTTCCATGTAGTTCTTTCCGTTGTAGCTCATCTGCCAGCCCTCCCTTACGATGCTTTCTGTACCAGCACCTTGACAGCCTCCGGCAGGATTATCTTGCCGTCCACGCGCTGGGAAGCGAGGAAGCCCACCTGGCCGTTTGCCGCATACAGTTCGTTCAGGCGCTTGAAGGAGCGCCCCTGGCGGTCCGCGATCCAGTAGTAGCTGAAATCGCCAAAGGCGATGGTCTTCGCGCTGGCGGCGATGGCGGGCATATAGGCCGAGGTGCGCACAGGTCTGCCCAGGATGGTATCCGGCGTTCCGGCAGTCAGGGAAGGCTGCCACAGGTACTGGCCGCTGCCATCTTTCAGTTTACGGACTGCCTTGATGGTGGAATCGTTCAGTACCCACACAGCATTGCGGCGGTAAGGCGATTTCAGGGAGTAGAACAGGTCGATCAGTTCATCGGCGGTAATCGCGGTGGCAGATGCGGCAGTGATGCCGGTCTCTGCGCCGCCGCTGGCTGCCAGGATGCCCAGGGGCTTGCCGGAGCCATCCCCGGTAAAGAAGGCTTCCTCCTCCTTGGCGCCGATACGGCGGGCAAACTCACGGGAGATGTAGCTTTCCAGGTCAAAGACACTGTCGTTTAACAGTTCCTCGGAAACTTTAATCATCGTCCCCAGCTTGTACGCCCCGATGGACACCTGGCCGAAGGAATCATCGCTCTCCGTGTAGGCACCTTCCTCATCGATCCAGGATGCGGTACCCTTGGTCGCCACTACCGGGATCTTCCGGTCGCCGCTGGATGTCTGGATCACCCTGGCAAGCTGGCGGAATACATTCTCCTCTTCCAGTGCCTCTACCAGGGTGCGCTCATATTCGTCCGGTACCAGATAGCCGCCCTCGGAATCCGTACCAATCTGCAGCGCATTCACCACAGAGGGCATCGGAGCCTTAGAACGCATCATGTTCCAGAAGTTCTGGCGGTACTCATCGGTGGCGCGGCCGGTCTTAGTCTCCTCCTTGCCGCTCATAGGCTTACCCGTCAGGGGCTTGTTCACAGGGCGGTTCAGTTCCGCTTCCAGCGCCTCCTGACGTTCCAGGCGGGCGATCTCCTTGCCCAGGTCGGTGATCTCCTGCTCCATGCGGGTATAGGCGGCGTCATCCTCGGCGGACAGGACGCCCTTATCGTTTCTGTGGGAATCCAGAAAGGCTTTCGCAGCTTCCCAGGCTTTGGCACGCTTCTCGCGCAGTTCAAGAATCGTCATAGTGGTATCCTCCTTAATGTTTCAAAAGATTGAGCCGCTCGTAGAGACTGTCTACAGAGCGGCCCTTAGGTTTGGAATCTTCGGTTTTCTTAGGGTTGGTTTTACACTTTGCCGCGATCTTATCCATCAGGGAGTTGACCACAGCGGCTTTGGAATACAGCATGGAAACCGCAGGCGGTTCCATGTCCTCCGGGATCTCCGCCCGTGCCAGGACATCATCGGCAAAGCCAAGCTCCACCGCCTTGTTCGCGTCCATCCAGGTTTCCGCGTCCATCAGATGGGACAGCTTGGTGCGGGACAGCCCGGTCTTGATCTCATAGGCGTTAATGATGGAATCCTTCACACTGCCAAGCATCTCGATGGCTTTCTGCATCTCTGCGGTGTCACCCATGGCCACCGTCATGGGATTGTGGATCATCATCATGGACACCGGGCTGACCAGAACTTTTGTACCAGCCATAGCGATCACGCTTGCCGCAGACGCTGCAATGCCATCGATTTTGACCGTGACATTATGCGGATAATCCATGAGCATATTGTAGATCTGGGCAGCCGCCACACAGTCCCCGCCTGGGCTGTTGATCCAGACCGTGATGTCTCCGCTTCCGCCCATCAGTTCCTCTTTGAAAAGCTGGGGTGTGACGTCATCGTCAAACCAGCTTTCCTCGGCGATGGTGCCGTTGAGGAACAGCGTCCGTTCCGCCGGAGCTGTCTCCGTCTCTGCCTGGTTCTTCCACTTCCAGAACTTCTTCATCGGGGTTTTCCTCCTTTCCGTCATTGCTCGTTTCGGTATTTGCAAAAGCCCCGGCGTTTCCAAGCGGGAGCATATTGCCATTGATCAGGTACAAGTCTCCGCCCTCCTCAGCAGGGATGCGGTCCATGTTCTCCAATTCCCGGATGTCGTTGGCGCTCATCCAGCCGTTCTGCCTTGCCGTAGCATAGCCGGTCATCCTGCTGGCATAATCGCCCCGGAGCAGCCCCTCCACGTTGAATTTGGCAAAATACCGTTTCTTTTCCTCCGGGGAAAAAAGCGTCCGCTGGATGGACTGCTCCCAGCGCACCAGCCAGGGTTCCAGCGTGTATTTCACGAACTCCAGCGACTGCTGCTCAATGTTGGAAAAGCTGGATTTTTCCAGGTCGCCCACCATGTGGGGCGGCACCCGGAAGATACGGGCGATCTCATTGATCTGGAACTTCCTTGTTTCCAGAAACTGCGCCTGTTCCGGGGAGATGCCGATGGGCGTGTACTTCATGCCCTCTTCCAGCACGGCAATCTTATTGCTGTTGCCGCTGCCGCCGAAGGTGGATTGCCAGCTTTCCCGGACACGCTGCGGGTCTTTGATCGTCCCCGGATGCTCCAGCACACCGCCAGGAGCTGCGCCGTTGGCAAAGAACTTTGCCCCGTATTCCTCACAGGCAATCGCCATGCCGATGGCGTTCTTTGCCATAGCGATGGGGGAATAGCCCACCAGCCCGTCAAAGCCAAGGCCGGGGATGTGCAGCACATCGGACGGATGCAGCCGGACAAGACTGCCTTTGACCGTAGGCGCGTCATCCATGCTGACGGTGTATTCGTAATAAAGCTGTCCCTTGCTGTCACGATCCACCGTCATCCGGTCCGGCATCAGGGGATAGAGGGCAATGACCTCACCTTTTCCGTTACGGATAATCTGGGCATAGGCGTTGCCCCACAGGAGCAGGTGCGTCATGAGCGTTTCCCGGAACACGAAGGAACTCATCTCCGGGTTCGGCTCGTCATGCAGGAGCAGATACAACGGATGGTCGATGGCTTTCTCCTTGCCACCGTCCTCCTTGTAACGGTAGAGGTGCAGCGGCAGACCTGCCACCGCTTCCGCCAGAATGCGGACGCAGGAATACACCGCCGTCATCTGCATGGCAGACCGCTCATTAACCCGCTTGCCCGCAGTGCTTCCTCCAAAGAAAAAGCTGTAGGCGCTGCCTGCAGTACGGTTCTGGGGCTTATCCCTGGAACGGAAAAGCCCGGAAAAAATACCCATATCGAATCACCGTCCTTTCAGATAAACAAAAGGCCCCGGCTGTCATAAACCGAAGCTCCCGTATCGTTGCCACAGCGAATTGCCCGGTCAAGCCCCATGATGGTGGCGATTGCACCGTCAATCTTCTCTGTGGATTTTTCCTTGTCCGCCTTGATGTTGCCGGCCGGGTCGGTACGGATGAAGATGTTGTCCATCATCCACCGCAGCACCGGGTGTCCGCCGTGGGCGATTTTCTCCTCCAGCACCAGCTTCATCAGTTCCTTGGTCGGCGGGGACATATCCTTAAAGCCCTGCCCGAAGGGAACCACCGTAAAGCCCATGCCCTCCAGGTTCTGCACCATCTGTACAGCGCCCCAGCGGTCAAAGGCGATTTCCCGGATATTGAACCGCTCGCCCAACTGTTCGATGAATTTCTCGATGTAGCCGTAATGGACCACATTTCCCTCGGTAGTCATCAGCGTTCCCTGGCGTTCCCACAGGTCATAGGGGACATGGTCGCGCCGGACGCGGAGGTCAAGGGTTTCTTCCGGTATCCAGAAGTATGGAAGGATGTAGTATTTATCTTCCTCATCCAGCGGCGGGAACACCAGCACAAAAGCCGTGATGTCTGTGGTGGATGAAAGATCCAGCCCGCCGTAGCAGATGCGCCCCTCCAGATCATCCTCGGAAACTGGGAATGCACAGGCGTCCCACTTGTCCATCGGCATCCAGCGGACAGACTGCTTCACCCACTGGTTCAGCCGGAGCTGCCGGAAAGCGTTCTCCTCGCCAGGATTCTGCTGGGCGGATTCACAGGCGGCTTTGACCTTATCAATACCCACCGTAATACCGAGGGAGGGGTTTGCCTTCTTCCAGACCTTGGGGTCCGTCCAGTCCTCATCCTCGGCAGCGCCGTAAATGACAGAGTAGAAGGTGGGATCGACCTTTCGCCCCTCTGCGATGTCAATAGCTTTCTGGTGTACCTCGTAGCAAATGGAGTTGGTGTCGTTGCCCGCTGTGGTGATCAGGAAATACAGCGGCTGCATCCGGGCATCCCCGGAGCCCTGGAGCATGACGTCAAAGAGTTTCCGGTTGGGCTGGGTGTGCAGCTCATCGAAGATCACGCCGTGGGTATTGAAACCGTGCTTGTTCGCCACATCCGCCGAAAGCACCTGGTAGGAGCTGTTGGTGGGCAGGTAGGTGATCTTCTTCTGGGACTCCAGAATCTTTACCCGTTTGGAGAGTGCCGGACAGAACCGCACCATATCCACCGCCACATCAAACACAATCTTTGCCTGGTTACGGTCGGCGGCGCAGCCATACACCTCGGCCCGTTCCTCACCATCCCCGCAGAGGAGCAGGAGCGCCACAGCGGCGGCAAGCTCGGACTTGCCCTGTTTCTTGGGGATTTCAATGTATGCCGTATTGAACTGCCGGTAGCCGTTGGGCTTTAACACGCCGAACAGGTCACGGATGATCTGCTCCTGCCAGTCGATCAGTTCAAAGGGCTTTCCCGCCCAGGTGCCCTTGGTGTGGCAGAGGGACTCGATGAACATCACCGCATAGTCGGCGGCGTCCTTATCGTAGTGCGAGGTCTTCGCCATAAACCTGGTGGGCTTGTATTTTTTCAGCTTCCGCATGGACACCACCTCCAAAATGGCATAAAAATAGCACCGGCTATTTCTAACCGATGCTGATAAAGTTTTTTTGCTTTCATTCAATAAACTGGAAGTTAATGCTGTTTAACAATGGCACACAATTCTTTTACATAGAGATCGGCATGGTTGATGGAAAACTCTCCATGATACATAGCTGGAAGGACATTTAAGCTGCTTTTTTCCAGGGTTTCATGCAGCTTTCTTGCAGAAAGCAAGATACGTTTGTTTTCCCGCTCCCCGACAAACAAATGGATTTCTGCCACACACTCTCCAAGAGACTTCTTCATGAAATACATAGAACTTTCTTGTAAGAACGCAATCATATTTTGCTTCGTAATGCCGCAAGTATCTTGATAATAGTCATTGAAAAGTTCCGGCTTCATTCGAAGTGAACGAAATTGCAGTTTAGAAAACCATTTTTGCCGAATCAACTCATAACAGCTTCCAAATGCCGGCTTAATCAACGAATAAGTTAGCTTGGATGGAATAACCGCTGCGCTCTCGACCATTGCAAAACGGCAAAGGTCTTTTCGCCGAGATAACATTTCAAGTAATATTTGACCGCCGAGAGATAACCCGCCAATCAGCAATACCGAACCTCCAAAGTTCCTATCAATAAAAGAAATGATTTCAGCGGCATTGTCTTCGATTGTTGTGAAATTTTCATCGCTTCCTGCGTGACCATCCAATATCGGGATAATTATCCGAAAATCATTTTGAAGTCGTTCGGACACTTCTCGGTAATTCCACCATGACAAGCCGCCGCCATGCAGAAGAATAATCACATCTCGATTCTGTTTACCGTATTCTTTGTATTGCAACTTGCCTCACCTCACTGCCAATTTCCGATTTGTCTCTATCAAGACATCTTTATTATACAGGAAAATTGTTAGTTTTCAACCAGGCGGTCTTCCCATATGCCGGTGGATCGTTTCAAGAATCTGCTCCTGCTCAGACGGCTTCACTCCGATGGACTGGAGTGCCTGTCTTGTTCCGCAGTCCGGGCAGATAAGCGTTTCGTTGTCCTCTCTGGAAAGCGCCGGAGCGCCGTGGTAGGCCCTGCCGCACAGGGGGCAGACCGCCATCCGGCTCACATCATTATCCTTCATATCCGCATACCTCCCTGCATTTATCGTAGGCGTCAACCAGGACGTTTTTATCAAAGCAGAAGGTGTCGTACCCTTCCAGGCAAATCCTCATGTAGAGATTGCTTGGAATCCCAATCGGCCTGTCCTCATGCATTATGTAGGCAAAAGCTGTCACCGTCCTGCGCTTCCCCGTGCGGATGCCTTTGTACTGAAGCCAGATGTCCCTTTTGTAGTAGAAATTGGGGAATCCCTCATAGCGGTCGAGGGCGGCTTCATCCGCAGCCGTCACCTCCCAGATTACCACGGGAACCGTGCCGCCGGCGCATTCCTCGATCGTGAGGTAGGAGCCGGTCTTGCTCCCCTTGAACAACAGTTCCCAACCTTTGAGATTTGCCGTGCCGAGGATCGTAGCGTGAGGGCAGCGCATCCGCATCTGCGGGACATTGAGGTTGCTGCCATAAGCAATGTAGTATCTTTTTTCTTTCATGGTATCCATCCTTTCCGAAGGGGTTACCCTTCTACCACCTTAAGACCGCCGAAGCGGTCAGGAGTAAGGTGGCAGGAGGCTAACTCCTGCGTGTCCTTCAAGCGGCGGCTCTGCCGTGCCGGAAGGCGGTGTCCCCAGTCAGGTTGCGGGTCAGGAAATCTCTGGCCGTTGCAAACTCCCCACCGATGAAGCCCAGGCGGAGGAGCCAGGTTCTCATGGCGTATTTGGGGTTTTCGTTCTGCTGGGGTTTGGGGCTTGCCGTCCGCACATCCTTCGCCATCTGGCTCAGGGCCAGGCAAAGCTGAATGTAGCTTTTGAGCTGTCCGGCATGGATGCCGCCTCGACGCTCTGCGGTCGGCTCGTCAAACTGGAAGAGCCTGAACTCGACCGTACCTTTGGTAAAGGTGGCGTGAAGGTTGAGCATATGGTAGCGGCTGTCGTTGTAGTGGTGGCTCCTGCCGTAGCTTGCGCCGTGGCTGGTGTACCAGATGTCCGCAAGCTGTGCCATCGTCTTGGGCTTTCTGCTGTTGACCTTGGCGAGGAAGTTTGGGTCTACCGTGCGGCAGTAGCGGCTCATGCGGCTGCGGTCGAGCTTCAGAGCTTCTGCGATCAGGCTCTCGTGGCTCGCCATGATGTTGGCGAGGTTCCGAAGGCTCTGCGGTGTGTGGCCCTGCGCTCCGATGTGGATGTGGACTCCGCATCCTCTGGAGGCGTCGCTTTTCGCTCCTGCGTGTCTGAGCTGCCTGCAAAGCTCCTGCAGGGTTTCGATATCCCCGTAGGTCAGGATCGGGGTGACCAGTTCGCATTTCTGCTCGTCCGGCCCTGCGATGGAAACGTCCTTCTGGAATTTCCACTCGCGCCCCTGTGCGTCCCAGGCCGACCAGGTGCTGTAGCCGTTGCGGCCGGCAGTGTTCTCGTATCTGCCTGTGCCGAAGTAGGCGGCGGCAACCTTCGCTGCCTTCTGGCGGGTGATGCTGTTCATCTCGACCTCGACCCCGATGGTCTGGTTCTTCATCTCTGCAATCTGCCTTGCTGTTTTCTCGTTCATTCTGAAATCCTCCGTTTTTCTGCCTTGCGGCTGTGTGTTTTCCCTTTCGGTGTACACATATTCGCTCTAAAAGAGGATAATAGCAAGGCCATTTCCGATAATATACTACACAAAGATGACCGCAAGATATTGTGTAGTTTATGGCTGTTTGCCGCCATCCGATATTGGCTTGAGAAGGCCGTTTTCCTCCTCATCAAGGATAGCAAGAGCCAGGCGGAATCCCGTCCGCAGCCCATCGATGAAGTACTCCTCAGCGGTCATGCCCGCAATGGCGGCTTGTAGGCAAATCATCTTATCGAGGACTGTGGCTGCTTCCTGATTCAGCATGGATCGGAGCTTTTCTTCTTCATCAGCCAGACCGGCAGCAGCTTTTCCATACTCCGAATTACGGTCAAACTGCTTTTCATTCGGATTGATGTTCCCATAGAAGAAGTCCTTCAGAATGTTATTTGGCACGGCGGTCACCCACCTTTCTCACAATATCCTCCCCATAGACCACGTTCAGGCCGCTGCCATTGTCCCAGCGCATGAGAAGGGAACCGGTGTCATCCACACCTTTGACGGTGCCTTTTGTACCGGCAGGCGGAGCCTGCACATCATCCATCCGCACCAGTTCCACACGGGTGCCGGCAGGATATTCCCGGCGGATGCGCTCCACGATTTCTCTACTCGGAAACTTCATGGCCCACACCCCCGTTCTTGAAAGCGGATGAACCGGTCAGGTTCTTCAGCAGGATCTTGCGCTCCGCTTTATATTCGCTGCCGATGAATCCCAGCCGCAGGAGAAAACACCGGAAGGCGTATTTCTCATTCTCCACCGGTTTCTCGGTCGCTGTCACCCGCTTGGCATTCCGGCTCATCTCGCAAAGTGCGGAAATAAAGTGGGTGTAGGCGGCTGAGGAATCCGCATCTACCTGAGCGAACCAGGGGAACGCCACCCGGTCGTCCAGCACCTCAATGTGAAGGTCGGTGATGCCCAGGGCTTTCCGTATCAGATTCCCTTTGGCGTCCAGCAGCTTGGTAAGGTTGCCCACCGCCACCTTGTCGAGCGGAATTTCCACCGTAAGCCCCACAGGTTCGCCCTGTGGCGCAGTGTCGGCGGATTCTGCCGCTTCCTTGGTTTCCTCCCTGGAGGGCTGTTCACCGCAGTCCTGCGGCTCACATTCAAAGCCAGCGGCTGCGATGGCTTCCAGCACCCGCTCGACTTCCTCGCTGTCGGCACGGTCATCAAAGAGGAGCGTTCCATCCTTGGTGACCGTGAAATAATCAATCTCATAATTGCAGGTGGGCATGAACTTGTATTCCGCCCTGGCGCCTGTGGCATTGGCGATAACTTTTACCAGTTCCTTGCGCTTGGCGCCCGTCACATTGTATCTGATTTCCATGTGCGAAAACCTCCTTTGTTTTTGGTAGGTACATATATCACTCTGAACCCTTGAAATAGCAAGCGGTTTTCGCACATTTCTCTGTAGAATAGAAGCCAATTTATCCTTCCGGAAACTGTGCATAGTACACGATCCCGGAAAGCACGAAATAGACGTTGGGGAGCGCTACGCCGTTGCCCCACATTTTATATTCCGCACTGTCGGAATGGGGATTCCTCAGCCACTTGACGATCTGGTTTCGTCTCTTTGGCTTGGAGGACGTCCCCATGACGGAACGGTGTGTCTCAAACACCGCTGTCCAGAACTCAATCTCATCCTCGGTCGGCTCGTCTGTTCCAAGCCCGGCGCACCACCAGTCCGGGAACCCCTGCAGTCTGGCACATTCGGTGGGCGTCAGCCTGCGGACGATGTACTCCGGCTCGGTCTCGTTTACCACAGGCGGGTCCTTATAGTCCCTTGCCATCAAGGTCGGGGACTGCTCCTCCAATGCCTGGGTGTAAATGCCGGTGGTCATGCAGTAAGCCACCGCATGGCGGTCGGCAGCATCCAGTGTAAAGGACACATCCTCATTCACACCGCTGCCCTGGGGACCGTTCTTGTCCGCCCTGCCAATCATGGAACCCTGCAGGGCCACCACAGCCATTCCGCCCTGGTTGCAGGTAGGATTGCCGCCGTTCGCATCCAGGCATCTGGAAGTTTCCGCTTCGTAGAAGCCGCTCTTGGGATTATCGGATTTCATGGCGTTGCTGTCCTTGGAGCAGATGCCATATACTTTGACCGCCAGTTCATTGCACCGGGTCTCGCCCACATCGTAGGTATTCAGCGTGTTCGCCACATCGGAGGCTTTCCACTGCTGCCCCTCTGCGGGAGAGTGTGGCCGGGTGCCTTTCACGAACGGCACGAATACCGTCTGGTCATTGTTGCAGCCCAGCGTGGCGGATTTATTATCCTGGATCAGCGCGCCCTTGCCTCCGCCCTCACAGCCGGAGCGGATCTTCAGCGTCTTGGGCGTCTCCACCACAAAAGGCTGGTTGTTCCCGCCCATGCCGTAGGTGGCGTTGACCGTGGGAGCCGTCTCCAGCGGGCCGGTGTATCTGGTGTCCTGGCTATGGTTCTCATAGACCGCTGCCGGCACCGTCCCAGCACGGAGGGTGGGCGAGGTTTCCTCCCTATACCCGATGCCCCTCGCCTGTGCGGAATGCTCGGTGCAGAATCCGGCAGCTCCCATCACGCAGGGAGGATGCCCGTGGTTTTCCGCCCGGAGCGTTGCCGCAACATCCTCCGTCACATCCATGCGACTGCCGCCCTGGTCGTTTAAGCAGACGCAGCCTGACGCTCCAGCGCCTTCCTTAAAAGCTCCGGCAGCTCCTTGCCACGGGCGGAAGCCCTGCGGAGTATACCCAGACACGCCTTCGGACTCAAATAGTATTTTTCCGGCACTCCCGCCTGCAAAATCTGCGACAAGGTAGATGCGTTTTCTGCGTTGGGGGACTCCCCAGTACTGTGCATCAAATACCCGCCATGCGAGACTGAAATCGTCTGCCACGATCTCCCCGGCGGCTGGCCACTTCGCAGGTCGAGCAGGATCAATCTTGTATCCTTTGGCCGAGCAGATCTCTTCGAGGACGGATTGGAAGTCCGCGCCCTTATTGGAGCTGAATGCGCCGGGGACATTCTCCCAAACGATATACCTTGGATATCTGCCATCGGTTGCACACCTCATTTCTTTTACGATCCGGACGGCTTCGTAGAAAAGGCTGGAGCGGGAGCCGTCCAGACCTTCCCGCCGGCCCGCGATGCTCATGTCCTGGCAAGGGCTGCCGAAGGTGATGATGTCCACCGGCTCGATCTTCCCGCCGTCCATCCGGGAGACATCACCATAATGCTTCATAAACGGCAGCCGTTTTGTGGTCACCCGGATGGGGAACGGCTCAATCTCTGAAGCCCACACCGGGGTAATGCCGGAGAGCAAGCCGCCTAACGGGAAACCACCGGAGCCGTCAAAGAGACTACCCAGGGTAAGAGTCTGCGGATCTGGTGTATCTCTTCCGGCTCCATCCGGCTCTCTACTATGGTTATATATAGGGGTCATCAGATCTCCACCTCCTTCACAAGAGCGGAGTATGGAATCTGCTCCCCGTTTCTCTCCACAAAAATATCCTCCGGCGGGATGCCGTTCTCCACGGCCCTGCGGAGGATGACCGATGCGTACTTCTCGTCCAGCTCCATCATGCAGCAGACCCGATTCATCTGTTCACAGGCCATCATGGTGGAGCCGCTGCCGCCGAAGGTGTCAATCACTACGGCGTTCTCCTGGGTGGAGTTCCCGATGGGATAGCCCAGCAGGTCCAGCGGCTTGGAGGTCGGGTGGTTTGCATTGCGCTTCGGTTTGTCGTAGTTCCAGATGGTGGTCTGCTTACGGTCGGAGTACCACGGGTGCTTGCCATTCTGCAGGAAGCCATACAGCACAGGCTCATGCTGCCACTGGTAATCCGAGCGGCCCAGCACCAGGGAGTTCTTCACCCAGATACACACGCCCGCCAGATGAAACCCGGCGTCAATAAACGCCTTTCGGAAGTTCAGCCCTTCTGTGTCCGCATGGAACACATAGGCCGCGCCACCTTTCTCCAGATGCTCCGCCATGCACTTGAAAGCAGAGAGGAGGAAGTTGTAAAACTCCTCATCTTTCATGGAGTCGTTCTGGATGGTCAGGCCGCTGGCACTTTTGAAGGAGACGCCATAGGGCGGGTCCGTCACGATGAGGTTAGCCTTCCTGCCATCCATGAGCAGGGCCACATCCTCGGCGGAGGTGGCGTCCCCGCACACAAGGCGGTGTCGGCCCACTGTCCAGACATCGCCCCGCTCCGCAAAGGAGGCTTTCTCCAGCGCAGCGGTCAGGTCAAAATCGTCATCCCTGGCTTCGCTGCCGGAATCATCCGCAAACAGTTCTGCCAGTTCCTTCTCATCAAAGCCGGTCAGCAGGGGATCAAAGTCCATGCCCTGCAAAGACTCGATCTCCACCCGCAGAAGTTCCTCATCCCATCCGGCATCCATCGCCATGCGGTTGTCCGCAATGATATAAGCTTTCTTCTGAGCCTCACTGAGGTGGTCTGCAAACACACAGGGAACCTCAGTGATGCCTTCCTCCTTTGCCGCCAGGATTCTGCCGTGGCCGGCGATCACATTAAAAGCCCGGTCGATGATGACGGGATTGATAAAACCAAACTCCCGAAGGGAGGAGCGGAGCTTCGTGATCTGCTCCGGGGAGTGGGTGCGGGCATTGTTCACATAGGGTACCAGCTTAGTAATGGGTACAAGCTGCATCTCGGTCGTTGTCTTCATCGTACCATCCCCCATTCCGCAAATTTCTCAAAACCCCCAAGGCTCTGAATGTATCTCCGGGCAGTCTCCACGATCTCAGCGTAGGGAACACCGTCCACTGTATCATCTCCGATGGCGCAGCACAGTTCCACGGGCTTTCCCATTTCTTGTGCCTTCAGCCATGCGTAGATATTGGCAGACACATCCGCTTTGGACAGGTCTTTGCCGTGGAGGCCGCCGCCCGTCACCGAATCGGCCATGTCGCTGCCCAGCTTCCGGTTGGTCGCGCCGGAGTCCACATCCGTGCCGCCTGTCCAGTCGCCCAGGGGATTGACCTCGGCGGTAGGATACAGCTTTTGCAGTTCCTCTGTGCGCACATTGCTCTGGCAGAGGATCAGCCTTGCCTCGTCAATGATGTACTTCCCATCCGAAGGGTAAGTGTGATACACACTTTTTGCGATCTCGCAGAGTGCTTTCTGCTCCTCCGTGACCGGCACCCCTTTGAAGATGCCGTTGTCGCCGCAGCGGATTCCTTCTGCCTGGTTATTGGCAAGACGTCCGTCTTGCGGCACTTCCACATAATCCAGGTGCAGATTCCCGCCGATACGCTTCACAATGGCATCCACCTCATCCAGCGGGATGTGTACGGAACTCTCCGCGATGATGTGGCAGACACCGTGGCCGATGAGAACCTCCACAGCAATCCTGGGATTTTTTTCTTTTCTGTACGCCGTATCCACCAGAGCGCCGGCGATACGGTCCGCCACCTTATCCGGGTGGCACGGATTTACTTTCTCAAACATGGCTTCACCCCTTCCTTGCACGGAGCAATCGCTCCATCAGATCGTCCTGGGGAGAAACCTCCCCGTAATCGGTGCTGCAGTTTTCCTTCACGATCTGGAAGATCTCGTTCCAGAGCCGCACCGCCTGGTTCATGTAATTAATGCCGATGTTGATGAACGGGGACGGGATCGGCTTCTGGGTGGTCGGGTGCTTGGAGAGGAAGCCCATGCGGTTGGTCATCTCCTCGCACTGAATCCAGCGGGCGCTGCACATGGCGTACCGCTCCAATAGCTGGGGAGACACCTTCGCCGCGCAGCCCACCTTCTTTAACCACTCCCAGGTTTCTGTGTAGATTTCTTCCGCCTGGAGCGTACTCCCGTCACGCTGCTCGGCGGATAAAAACTCATGGGGCTTTGGCATATCGACACCCTCGACTTCGGGAATATCCAGCACTTCCAATCTGCGCCCGCCCGGATTGCCGTTCTCGGCTTTCTCCCTGACAGCGGATTTCTTCCTTCCCGCACCGGGTCTCGCGCCGCCGCGCCCGCCTGTGTTATTGGATTTTGTCGGCATTTTCTCACCCCTTTCCTCGAAAAATAAAGCAGCCGCAGCCGGCCGCCCTTAATTACCCTTTTGATTTCGCCTTTTTCGCGCACGAAGCCCCAGGCCGCTGTCCGCTCATGCAGGTCCCGGAGATTTTGACCGCCCCACGGTCACCGGTCGCCAAGCTCATGATGCAGCTTTGTGTGGCAGGACTGGCAGAGGGACATCAGATTGTCATTCCGATGCGTCCCGCCTTGTGATAGAGGAACAATGTGATGGACTTCCTCCACAGGAGTCAGCCGACCCTCCTTCAGGCACATCTCACACAAAGGGTGCGCCGCAGCGTAGCGGTCGCGGATTCGTTTCCAAGCCCTGCCGTACTTCTTGTTGTTGTCAGCAGGGCGGCCGTACTTGTTGTACCGTTTCCGGGCAATAGCTTCATGCTCCTCACAGTACTGCCCGTCCGTGAGGTTTGGACAGCCGGGGTAGGAGCATGGGCGTTTTGGTTTCTTTGGCACGCTGCACCTCGCTTTCCGGGCAAAAGGAAAGCCCTGCAGGATTGCTCCCGCAAGGCTCGTTCCTTGTCCTGTTTTTCTGATTCTAACTATATCACAGGGACAAGGTGTATTGCAGTGGCTTTTAGTGGCTTATTTCAGAAACGGCGTCCAACGCCCTGTGATGGAGACGGTACAGCCACCGAAGTTCATATCCCATGTCCACGGCGATCTGCTCCCAGGACTTAAAGCACAGATACCGCAGTTCCAGAAGGGTCTGGTACTCCGTGTTCTGGACAGCCTTGATCTTATGGACGATGTCTTTTTTCGTCTGCACCAGTTTGCAGATGTCCCCATTGATCTCCGCCTCCAGCTCAATGATGGAAAGGATGGCGTCCTCCATGCGGTGGAGGTTCCTCGTCTCACTTCCGGGCATATCCGAATAGGTCGCAGTTGCCCGTGTGGCGAGGTCATTCAGTGACGCCACCTGCTCCATCTTGCTCTGTATCCGCTGGTCAATGCGGAACGCCTGGGAAAGGTACTCCTTCATTTCCGTCTGCTGCTTGTTCATAGGCACTACCTCCGAAAAAGAAATTTCTTCCCTCGGATTTGCCTTGATTGACTCTCATTTTCTTAGGTTTGCCCGGACCGCATCGATCAGCGCCGACTGCGTCCTGTCCTTATACTGCAGGGCTTTCATAATGCGCTCATCAATGGTGCCGTCCGTGATGATGTGCTGTACAACCACGGTCCCCGCCGTCTGCCCCTGCCGGTAAAGCCGCGCCACCGTCTGCTGGTACAGTTCCAGGCTCCAGGTGATGCCAAACCAGCAGAGGGCGGAACCGCCGCTCTGGAGATTCAGCCCGTGGCCGGCAGAAGCGGGATGGATCAGCGCCACGGGGATTTCACCCCGGTTCCACTTTGCGATACTGGCGTCAGAATCCAGCCTTGCAAAGCCGATTTTCCGCATCCGCAGCCGATCCTCGATGCGGTCAAGGTCGTGCTGGTACCAGTAGGCCACCAGCAGGGGCTTTCCATTCATGCTCTCGATGATGTCCTCCAGGGCGTCCAGTTTCCGGTCGTGGATATATTCCACATCCCCGTCATCCGTATAGACCGCCCCATTTGCCATCTGGCAGAGTTTTCCGGACAGCACTCCGGCATTTGCCGCCGTCACCTCGCCCTTGTCAAGCTGTGCCGCCAGATCTTCGCACATCTCATCATAAATGGCTCGTTCCGACTCCTCCATGTACACCCGGTACTCGCTGTTTACAAGTTCCGGCATCTTGAGGTGGTCGGCGGCTTTCATGGAGATGGTAATATCGGAGATCTTGTCATAGATCCGTTTCTCTGCTCCCGGCAGAGGCTTATAGGAATACACCACCTGACCGTTCATCCGATCCGGCCGGAAATAGTCCTGGCGGTACTTGGTGATAAACCGCCCCAATCGCTGTCCCATATCCAGCACCTTAAACTCGGCGAACAGGTCCATCAGCCCGTTCCCGGACGGGGTACCCGTAAGGCCAATGACGCGCTTTGCCCTGGGGCGCACCTTCATCAGCGATTTGAACCGCTTGCTGTTCCAGTTTTTGAAGGACGAAAGCTCGTCCACCACGATGGCGTCAAATTCAAAGGGGACATTCTCCACCATCCATTGGACATTCTCCCGGTTGATGATGTAGATGTCTGCATCCCTGCGGAACGCCTCCAGCCGTTCCTTTTCGGTACCGACCGCCACGGAATAGCGGACATCCTTCAGATGATCCCACTTTTCGATCTCCTGGGGCCAGGTATTCCTCGCTACCCGCAGCGGCGCGATCACCAGGACGTGGGTAATCTCGAAGTAGTCGAACAGCAGGTCGTACAATGCCGTCAGCGTGATGGCTGTCTTGCCAAGGCCCATGTCAAGCAGAATGGCGGCAATCTCGTGCGTTTCGATATACTTAATGGCGTACTGCTGATAATCGTGCGGTTTAAACTCCACCGCTGTCACCTCCGATCTCAGAAAGGATGTGGGGAATCTCGCTCTCGTCGTCCAGAACGAATGCCAGGAATCCCAACCGCCGCAAAAGCCGTATCCTTGACTGCTGTAGCGGCCGTGGTTTCCTGCCAGGGGTCTTGACTTCCACGAAGCCGCATTTCCCATCCGGCAATAGGATAAGGCGGTCAGGAACCCCGGAAAATCCCGGCGACACAAACTTTGGCGCAATCCCGCCTTTTGCCCTGACCGCTTTAACCAGCTTCTGTTCGATGACTTTCTCTCTCATGGTTTTCGTATTCCTCCCAACACTCCACAAGGGCATCCATAACTTCTTGGCTTGCGCCGCGATGTTCAAGATACCCGACCAGCGTTTTTAAGCGCCGCCTTTTAGGGAATCCATTTCCTTCTGCTTTCATGCTCCTGGCAAGAAGCCCCTTGGCGGAATTGCCCTTTAAATGGTTCTTTATCATCCATGTGTAAAAAAGCATTTTTCAACCTCCGTTTTTCCTGTGTGACGGTCATGTACCTCTTCCCCCGATTCTCTCTTATATATTGTTTTTTTATCTCCTTAGAGCAACTCTGGTAGAGAGGTACATGACCTACACACCTGTTAATCCTCAAACTCCGATTTGAGTTTCAGCCCGTAAATGATCACGCCTGTACGGGTACGTTTTCTCACCACTCCCGTGGATTCCAGCGCGGAGTAGAAATCAGTCGTACTCCGGGTGTATTCGCCCATCTGCAGACAGTAGCTCCTGTAGGCGTTATAAAACTCCCCGGATTTTGCTTCAAAATCGTCCCCTACCTCACAGCAGTCATCCAGGAAATGGGCCAGCCAGTCATTGTTCTCCTTGTATTTCTGGATGGCGTCCTGCACTACCTTGGGCTGGACGATTTTGTAATCGCTGGCAATGACGCGCTTTGCGCCCTCGATGATCCACGAAAGCACAGCGCCGCCCGCCGTTTTGAACAGGAAGTCCGAATAGTTCTTGATGTCGGCCTTGCCCTCAATCTTGGCGTTGAAGGGGATTACGATGAGCCGGCGCCAGGTGCCCTGGTCAATCGCCCCGACCCTGGGCAGATGATTGGTATACAGCACCAGCGTATGGGTGGGGACATAGGAGAACGGCGCCTTGTACTTTTTCTCCGCATAGATCTCATCTGTGGAGCAGAGCTGCTTGACGTTGGAGGTGTTCAGGCGCATCCCTTCCTCAAGCTCGGCGGCAATGATCATCCTCTTGCCCTTGGCTTCCGCCAGTTCCGGTTTCACGTTGCGCTTGCAGCCCACGGTCAGGGTGTCTGCGGACATATTGCCGGAGTAGGTGCCAAGCACACGGGCGATGGTGTTCCAGAAGGTGGATTTGCCGTTCCTGCCCTCGCCATAGGCAATGACCAGCGCTTCAATGTAGACCTTGCCGATAGCGGCAAGCCCCACGATCTCCTGCACATAGCGGATCAGGTCGGTGTCCCCCTGGAAGAAGGTTTGGAGGGCATCCTCCCAGACATCCATGCCATCCCCGGACGGGTCCACCGCCGTCTGCTTCGTGATATAGTCCTGGGCATTGTGTTCCCGAACAGCCCCCGTCCTCAGATCGCAGGTGCCGGACGGCAGGTTCAGTAAAAACTCATCCGCATCCAAGACACGCTGTTCGATCTGGATCATCGGGCGGGCTTCCTTTAAGGCGGCCGAGATGTATTTCGTATCCCGGCGCTTGATGGCGTACTTCCGATAGGTTTCCGCCCGCTCATACTTTTCAAAGGAGCGCCGCTGGGCTTCGCTGAACGCCGCCATCGCTTTCTTGGCGCCCATCGCGGCAAGCATGGCCCACGCGCCGTTTTCCGACATTTCCTTCATGCACCGCTGTATCTCTGTTTCCGCTTCCTCAAGCTGTCTCGCGGTCAGCTCCTGGGCAATGCCCTGGGCGTTAGGCTGGGATTCCTCCCAGAACGAGCCGTTGAACACAATGTAATCCGTAGCCGGGGAGAAGCGGAGCCGATCCATGTACTCCCTTGACAGCACAATGGCCTGTCCCACATCCGAGAAATCCTCTGGCATGAGCAGGAAGTCCTGGTTATACTGCTCCGGCGGGATATATCCCTCCTGGGCGGCTACCTTCGCACCGAACTTCACAGCGCTGGCCCAGATGCCCGCAAGCTCCGCGTCATCCAGCGGCGGGCTGCATTTTTCCGCCTCCTTCAGGAACTGCTTGTGGGCTTCTTCTGTATTCCCCAGCCGCTTGATGATCCGGCCGGCGTAATGGGACATGGTCTTATTCCGGGAACCCTCCGGGATCTGCCCCTGCGCCGCGTCCCACTCCGCAAAACTGTCTGCCAGGAACTCATCAATGGTAATCTCGCCGTCATACACCTCGACCACCGCGTTCTTTACCCCAAACAGGAACCGGGCGCTGTCCTTGGCCCCGTCATCGAAATAAGGGTAATCGGCGATCAATCTGTCTTTCCATGAGCTGTAAATCTCTGAATTTGTTGTCTCCGTGCAGATAAAATACACATGGAACCGGGGCCTGGGGCCGCGTTTTCCTTTCTGCTTCATGTGGCTCCTGCTGTAGACAAAGATCATCCCCACGCCCGGAAAATCCATCGCCACATCAAAGGGCGTGAGCCAATCGTCAGGGTCATCTGAGTGGTCGTTGTCGCAGTCCATCGGCAGACAGTCCGCTTTCAGGAAATTGTCCACGCTGCGGTAGTTCTGCTTATATGCCGCGCACACATGGTCGAAGGCTGCAGCCTGCCGCATGGTGTCCGCATCCGTGACCGTCACGGGATTCGGATACACGCAGTTTGACCGGCTCCCCACCGTCACGGCGTCATAAATTGTCATCTGCATTCCGTTTCCTCCATATCCTCCGTAAAATAACGGATTGTCATATTTTTCTGCTTCGCCTTTCCAATCTCCCGGCGCATCCCGTCTGACACCTCGCCGCCGAACACCCAGAGCTGCTCACACTTGCCCAGCAGCACCAGATCCATAAAAATCGCCAGCTCCCGCTCCGTTTCCTCTGATAAGAACTGCGGGAACAGCAGGTGCGGCGCAATGGGGATCATGCCGGCGTCTGCTGCAAACCGGCTGTACCGCCTTGCTTTTTTGGTATTGCCCTCCGTATCCCCGGAGTACGGGGAGCAGATATACACCAACGGCCGGTATCTCGCCGCCTTTTCCTCCTGGGCAACTTTCGTGAGGGCTTCATAGGCAGTCGGGTCGTAGTAACCTTCACTGTTATATTTACTGACTCCCATAAGCGCCCCTCACTTTATACAGCTCAATTAGATCCGTGCGGCCAAGCTGCACCAGCCGCTCGTAGCTTTTCTGCCTGTCTGCGTCACACTGCGCCGTGGTCTTATAAAACGGGCAGTCCTTCCCGTGGAAGTCATTGTCACCCAGGCAGACGCACACGCCATCCTTATTGGCAAAGCAGTCCCTGTGCGCAGTACAGCGCGGCAGGCCTTTTGATTTCGCTGTTTTCATAGCTTTTTCCATCCTTTCTCTGAAAATTGAGCGGCTTACACCTCTCTAACTGTGAAAGGACAGAAACCCTCCGTTTCAGCGGTGGGTGTCTGTCCTTTTTCAAAATCCAAGGGCGGAAAGCCCATATTTCAAGAGAAAACAGCCAGACTGAGGGTAACTTGCCCTGCAAACACTTGATAGCCAGAATCTTCTAAAAATAATTTTTGCACCGTTATTCAATACCTTGACTATCGCCAATGTATATGGTATATTTATCTCATAAAGAGCGAAATACACCACATTTTGGAGGATAGTTTATGAAATCAAAACGCTATTTATATGGGCTTATGGGCTTGCTCTCTCTATTAGGTTTTATTGGCATTTTCACAGAAGCGAAGTCTTTTCTTGGCTTCTTTGCCTTTGCAGTTGATTTTGAATATTTCTTCATCAAATCAGATGAAATGTTGGAGGAATACATGAACAAGTCAGCTTCACGCGCATTTTATTGCGGAATGATTTCCGTGGCACTTGTTTCTTTTGTCTGTTTCTTTGCTGGGATGAAAGAAGAAAACGAAGTGCTGATAACAGGTCTTGCCTCTGGCTGGGCGGTGTCTGTCGCAATCTATGCTTTATCTACTGCTTACTATGGCTTCAAAGAAAAATGGGGGCTGGAAAATGATAAAGAATAGAATTAAGGAGTATCGGGCCAAATATGACATGAAGCAGGAAGATTTGGCAAAGTTAGTGGGTGTCCGTAGAGAAACCATAGGGAATTTAGAAAAAGGCAGATATAATCCATCACTGGTATTAGCGTGGAACATAGCAAAAGCATTCAATGTCTCAATCGAAGATATTTTTACTGTAGAGAATTAAACATCAGCCGCAACCGGCAGCACCACCGAGCAGGAAATCTTGAAAGAGGTTCCCTGCTCTTTTTATGCCCGGATGCCGGGAGAAAGGCAATCACGAACCGTCGTTCCACCATGCCCGCATCCTGCTGAAATGCGAACTGCCGCTGTCAGATTTTCCGCAAAAACACCGCTAAAAAATGCCGTCCTTGTCCTTTCAGAAGTGAGAGGCACAGGGACGGCAAATTTTTCTCCGCTGAAAAAATCCGGTTCTGTCCTTTCAGAGACAGAGGGGCAGGAAAGCCGCTCGGAAACGGAGGTGCTGCGGATGCAGGAAAACACGGAGACAACCAGAGACAGGCAGCTTGACGAGGAACTCGCCGATGTGCTGATTGCCATCAGCGTGATTGCGAAGCGTCTCGCCAGAAAGCTGCAGACGGCCAATCAGGAAGGAGGAACGCCGGATGGGGAAATTGAGCGACCTGGACTTACAGATTAAGGAGCTGCGCTCCTGCGGGGAGACCATCATCGAAATCGCCAACACGCTGGCGGGGATGTTTTCTTCCCAGGCGGCAGAGGATGCGCCGCCGAAGGAGAAGCCGAAAGCACTCACCCTTGAGGAGGTGCGCCACCGCATGACGGTGATCGCCCAGGCAGGGCACTCAGCAGAGGTGAAAGCCCTCATTACGAAGTACGGAGCGAGGAAGCTGTCGGACATCGACCCTTCTAAATTCGAAGGGCTTCTGAAGGAAGCGGACGCGCTCGGAAAGCCGGAGGCGGGGACCGATGGGTAAGCATTCCTTCCTTTCCGCCTCCGCAAGCCACAGGTGGATCAATTGCCCGCCGTCGGCGCGGCTCTGCGAGGAGTATGCGGACAGGCCCAGCGAATACGCCCAGGAGGGTACCGACTGCCATGAGCTGTGTGCTTATAAGGTGGAAAAAGCCCTTGGCCGCAGGGTGAAGGACCCTACGGAGAACCTGACCTACTACTCCCAGGAGATGGAGGACTGCGCCGACGGCTACTGTGCCTTCGTGATGGAGGAAGTGGCAAAGGCCAGGGAACGCTGCGCCGACCCGCTGGTGCTTGTGGAGCAGCGGCTCGACTATTCCCGCTATGTGGGGATCGAGGGCAGCTTCGGCACCGGGGACTGCGTCATTGTTTCGGACGGGCTTCTCCACATCATCGACTACAAGCACGGGCTTGGCGTCCTGGTGTCTGCGGAGAAGAACAGCCAGCTTTCCTGCTATGCGCTGGGCGCCCTCGACCTGTTCGATGGCATCTACGATATCGCGCAGGTCAGCCTTACCATCTACCAGCCCCGCCGGGAGAACGTCAGCACATACACCATGAGCCGGGAAGAACTTCTGGCCTGGGCTGAGACCGTGCTTGCCCCTGCCGCAAAGCTGGCATACGAGGGCAAGGGCGAGTTTAAAGCCGGGAATCACTGCCAGTTCTGCAAGGCAAAAGCTACCTGCCGCAAACGGGCGGAATATAACCTGGAACTGGCACGGTATGACTTCGAGATGCCCGCGCTCCTGGGAGATGATGAGGTCGCCGCTATTCTTACCAAAGCGGACGAGCTGGTCTCCTGGGCCGGGGACATCAAGGACTACGCCCTGCAGAAAGCCCTGTCCGGGACGAAGTTCACAGGATTCAAAGTGGTCGAGGGCCGCTCCAACCGGAAGTACACCGATGAAGCCGCAGTCGCCAAAGCGGTCGAGGATGCCGGTTACGAGCCTTATGAGAAGAAACTGCTGGGCATCACGGCCATGAGCCAGGCCCTTGGCCGGAAGAAGTTTGAAGAGCTGCTCGGCGGCCTTGTCTACAAGCCGCCCGGCAAACCCGTACTTGTGCCGGAGAGCGATAAGCGCCCGGCCATGAACACAGCCATTAACGATTTCAAAGAAAATGAGGAGGACAACAACTATGGCAAAGATCGTAAATAAGACGAAGGTAATCACCGGCCCCAGAACCCGCTGGAGCTATGCGAATGTCTGGGACCCCAAGAGCATCAACGGCGGCACGCCCAAGTACAGCGTCAGCCTGATCATCCCGAAGTCCGACAAGAAAACCGTGGAAGCCATCAAGGCGGCGATCCAGGCGGCCTATGAGGAGGGCGAGTCCAAACTGAAGGGCAACGGCAAGACCGTCCCCGCGCTCTCAGTCATCAAGACCCCGCTGCGTGACGGCGATGCGGAGCGCCCCGATGATCCAGTCTATGCGGATGCGTACTTCATCAACGCCAATTCCGCCACCGCCCCCGGCATCGTGGATGCGGACCTGAACCCCATCCTGGAGCGTTCCGAGGTGTACTCCGGCGTGTACGGCAGGGCCAGCATCAACCTGTATGCCTTTAACTCCAACGGAAACCGGGGCATCGCCTGCGGGCTGAACAACCTGCAGAAGATCTCCGATGGGGAGCCGCTGGGCGGCAAGAGCCGTGCCGAGGATGATTTCTCCACCGAGGACGATGACGATTATCTTTCCTGAGACAACACAGGGCGGCAGTCACCGCTGCCGCCCGCCCATTCAAAGAAAATGCGAGGTAAATGGATATGACAGAGTTTTATGAGTTCGCAAAACAGTTTGATGTGATCGTGATTTTCATTCTCCTGTACGGATTTGCCGTCGGCAGCATCGTGTACTGGATCACCGACTTCCTGCACTGGTGCTGGACAAAGTTCAAGAAGCACAGGGAGAAAAAACGCCAGGCGGCAAAACAGCCGGAGGAATAAGCAATGCGCACCGGGCGGCAGGAACAGCACTCCTGCCGCCTGTTTTTATGGAGGTAAAACACATGGCAATCCACACCCTATCAATCGACTTGGAGACCTTTTCCGATGTCGATCTGAAAAAATGCGGCGTGTATAAATACGCCGAGTCCCATGATTTTGAAATCCTGCTCTTCGGCGTGTCCGTGGATGGCGGCGAGGTCACCGTATATGATCTGGCGTCCGGCGACATCGTACCGGAGGAGATTATCAAAGCCCTCTCGGACGATTCCGTCATCAAGTGGGCGTACAATGCGTCCTTCGAGCGTATTTGCCTTTCTGTCTGGCTGCGCCGAAACTATCCGCAGTATTTTTCTTCCTACAGCATAGAGGACGATACCGTCCGGAATTACCTTGACCCGTCCTCCTGGCGCTGCTCCCTGGTATGGGGCGCGTACATGGGGCTGCCCCTCTCTCTGGAGGGGATCGGCAAAGTCCTGAAGCTGGAAAACCAGAAGATGGCAGAAGGCAAGGCGCTCATCCGCTATTTCTGCGTCCCCTGCAAGCCTACCAAGGCCAACGGCGGCAGGATGCGTAATCTTCCGGAGCATGACCCGGTGAAGTGGTCAACCTTCATCGCGTATAACAAGCGGGATGTGGAAACCGAGATGGCGATCCAGCAGAAGCTGTCGAAGTTCCCCGTGCCGGATTTCCTATGGGAGGAATATCATCTCGACCAGGAGATCAACGACCGGGGCATACAGCTTGACATGGTGCTGGTGGAACAGGCCATCGACATTGATGAGCGTTCCAGGGAAGAACTCTCCGCAAAGATGCGGCAGCTCACCGCCCTGGAAAACCCGAACTCCGTCCAGCAGATGAAGGAATGGCTCACAAAGCACGGCCTTGAGGTGGACTCCCTGGACAAGAAAGCCGTGAAGGAACTATTGAAAACTGCGCCGCCGGAGCTTGCCGAGGTGCTGGAACTGCGCCGGCAGCTTGCCAAGTCCTCTGTAAAGAAGTACCAGGCGATGCAGAACGCCGTATGTGCGGACGGCAGGGCGAGAGGGATGTTCCAGTTTTATGGCGCGAACCGCAGTGGCCGCTGGGCGGGCCGGCTGATCCAATTGCAGAACCTACCGCAGAACCACATGGCGCATCTGGAAGATGCGAGAAGCCTTGTCCGTTCCGGGGATTACGCCTTGCTCTCTGCACTGTATGACTCCGTGCCGGAAGTCCTGTCGGAACTCATCCGCACAGCGTTTGTGCCGAGGGACGGGTACAAATTCATCGTTTCTGACTTTTCCGCCATCGAAGCCAGAGTGCTTTCCTTTCTGGCCGGCGAGTCCTGGCGGCTGAAGGTCTTTGCGGAGAACGGCGACATCTACTGTGCCAGCGCCTCCGCCATGTTCCATGTCCCGGTGGAAAAGCACGGACAGAACGCACATCTGAGACAGAAAGGTAAAATCGCCGAACTCGCCCTCGGATATGGCGGATCGGTGGGCGCGCTCAAGTCGATGGGCGCGCTGGAAATGGGGCTTTCCGAGGAGGAACTCCAGCCCCTTGTGGATGCGTGGCGCACCTCCAATCCGAACATCGTGCAGCTTTGGTGGGATGTGGACAATGCGGTAAAAACCACCGTCCGCCAGCGGCTTGACACAGAGACGCACGGCATCCGGTTCCGTTACCGCAGCGGGATGCTGTTCATCATTCTGCCTTCCGGCCGCCAGCTCTGCTATGTGAAGCCGAAGATGGGGACAAATAAATTCGGCGGCGATTCCGTCACCTATGAGGGCATCGGCAGCACAAAGAAGTGGGAGCGCATCGAATCTTACGGCCCGAAATTCACGGAAAACGTCGTCCAGGCCATCTCCAGGGATATTCTCATGCATGCTATACGGACGCTGTCTCACTGCTTTATCGTCGGCCATGTCCACGATGAGCTGATCATTGAGTGTGGCATGGATGTCTCCCTAAACGCTGTCTGTAAACAGATGGGAAGGACGCCGCTGTGGATAGAGGGGCTAAATCTCCGGGCGGACGGCTATGAAACCATGTTTTACAAGAAGGACTGAAAAAGGCGGTGCCTATCGTAATGATAAGCACCGCTCACTTTTTAACGGTTGAAAATGTCTTTCACCAGCGGCTGCACCAGGCTGCGGATTTTTTTAATGTCATCCGACACCGTCCGTTGCTTGATGCCCAGCTCGTCCGCCATTTCCTGCTGGGTGGCTCCGTCATAGAGCAGACGGAAGATCCTGCCATACTTCGGCTTGATTTCTGTCAGCATGGAAATAAGGTCTTCCAAGATGGTCTCATAAATCACATCATCATCAAACGCCCCTTCTGCGGTCGGCTCTGTTCCCTCATCCATCAGTACGGAGAGCGAAGCTGGCTTATTCCGCTCACGGCTGGCCTCTGAGAAGTGCTTGCACTCCTCACAGCGGTTACTTTCCGGGCAGCGGATCAGCTTGCCGTTTTTGCCCTTTACCATACAGCGGCCATCCCGGTCTTCCCGTTTGATTTCCGCCCAGATCGGCGTCATATACGCCCGATACTCCTTCTCGGTTGCGTCCACCATCACTACACGATACTTGCGGTTACCGATGCGCCGCCAGGTGACTTCCTCCGGTTTGAAGCCAAAATCGCGGATGACCTCGTCCGTTACTGCCATAGGGATCTGATACTGCCTGTCCTGCTTTTTACTCTGATTTACTGTCATTTCGTGTCCTTTCACCGCTCATCGAGCGGTAGACACGAAGAAAGCCGGTGCATCTGATGACACACCGACTCCGGCAGCCTTGTGAGGGCATGGCGAGAAAACGGTGGACATCGGATTTTCCGAACCGGCTCACTAACGCCAGTTTCAGACTTCCGTATGTATCCACCGCTCTGCTTAACGCGCGTACTTCACAAAGCGGATTTGATTTATTTCAAAGGTGTTCCCTTTGATAATTCCATTTTAGCCGCTTCGTGCAGGACACGGAATTGTAAGCACATTTCCATGTTCGGCTCCTAAAACCCCTGAAAAAAGGCAAAAAATTAGAGCCATACATGACCGTTAAGGTCACATATGGCTCTGTCAGGCGCTTTTCATATTAATTTGAGCATGGTAATCGGATTTCCATATTATCGTATTTTCGCATCAAATTTTTTCAAATCCATAGGCTGATTCTCAAAAAGGCATGATCATCGTTTGCCTTTTTCAACCCAGCTATATTTTTCGTTTTTATATTGGCAGATAAACTCGTCTCTATCATTAAAATGATGCCCCATTAAATTCGGACGAATATAATCGCGGGCAGCAAGAATCAAGTCTTCATCAGCATTGTTATCTACCATCGCCATCATAGCGAGGGCATATCCAACATAAAGTCCGTCCAGATACCCCGTCTGATGGAGGTTGTCAATTAGCAATTTGTCAGGCAGACCGCTATATCCCTTGGGGATAAGCCCTTCTTCAAAAAGTTGCTCTGACCATAATGTCTCTACTTTCTGTTCCAATTCTGGATTATTGCGTAACCGCTTGATAGTATCCGGGAGGTCTTTCATCTGACTCTCCAGATAATCAAAAAACATATTGACTGACATCTTAACCAGTTCTTTTATCCTGTTGTTAGCCTCAGCTTTTGCTTCATCCACAACGCCATCACCAAGACGTACATTTTCACTCATAGGGTTTCCTCCTCATGTTATAATCCCGTATTTATAGCGGACTGGCTCCCTGTTCCTGCAGGAACGCCTGTATTTCCGGTATTTCTTTTGGATACATATTCTTCAGTACAAACCGATACCAATTGTGGTCATCGTTGTTTAAGAGCAGCTTATGCCCGGAGCGTTGAATCAAGTAGTCGCTCATTTCCCAGGGCAGATGGGCAGCAAGACACATCAGCACCACATTGTTGAGCGTTCCGATAGTATCGCCATTGATGATATGCCCGATGGTCTTTTCCGTGATCGTGGTGCGGCGGGCAAGTTCTGCCTGTGAAATGCCCCTCCACTTCAGCAGTTCTTTCCATGCTTTCGTGTAGTTGTTGGAAAGACCGTCCAGTACCCTGGCCTCCTCCATAACCGTATCACGGATCAATTTCTTCCTGCTTTCCGCATCAAGCTCACCATTTTCTCCCTTATACACAATATCGAAGTCAATAGGGGAGCTTTTATCACGGTTCAGGAAGCATTCCCTGTGGTAGCGTTCCTCGACCCGGCCACGGATGGAAAGATCAAATGCCAGACAGCATTCATCCACATGATACCGGGCATAGTCGGTCATCAAAGTCTCGCCTGCTTCATTCTGATACACATACCTTGGATGGTTCAGAACAAAGTGCGAATCGATATAAACATAATGGTCGGCGTCTTTCAGCTTGGGATTGATAATGCTCTGGATTGCTGCGTCCTGCGCCGGGATAGAATAGGTCTGGTTATGCTTGATCGAGCCTTTCTTATAGGCGTGGGGTTTTACATAATGCCCGTCTATGTAAATGAACGCTCCCGCCGCTTCCTCGTACCCGGCATCGATCATCCGCAGCTTTGCCGCTGTCCGGGAAACCATGAAAAAGGTCGCAAGTTCTTCAATGACGAAAGGCATCAACTCGCACAGTTCAAAAACACCCAGCTCGTCACGGTATTTCCGGATTGTAGCGGAAGCCTGCCGCTTAAACATAGCGAGAGGCATCTGGATGCGGGGAGCAAGGGCATTCGCCTGCCATTCCATCCACTTAGTGTCATCGTTGCTCGGTCCTTCTATGCCACCGACAACCTTACACTTTATTTGGCTTGCTTCCTCGTTGAATAACTGCTCCAATGCAAACGCTTTTTTATGAAGTTCCCAGTGGACACACTCATGAACGATGGTATTATTATATGCTCCGAGATTTCTCTGGAAAGCCACGGACGGGTCAACAACAATAGTTCCTGGGAAGACATGTTTTTCAATTTCTTCTGCCTTATCGTCATCATACAGTTTAGCGTCCGTTTCCCGAAAATAAATCTGTCCGAAAACGCTCAGATCCTCTGAGATACGGTGTGGGATTACTGTCAAATCCATCCGCTTTGCCAATTCGGTGGGGTTAACCCACATTGGCTGCAGAAGCGCCTCTTTGTAGTATTTCCGCAGGAACGCTTCGGCTTCTTTTTCCAGATTGTCTTTATAGATGATTGGCACGAGCGCATTGGACAGCGGGCGTTTCTGACGGTTACGGCTGTCATATACAAGAACATCATAAATATCCAGATCACTCAGTCCGCAGTCCAGATCCCCACGGCAACGGAGCATGAACCATTGATGCGTTGCTTCGGTCTCGTCATTATAGTACTGGTCTTCATCGTGGACAATCAGCGTGGTATCCATTACCACATCAAATTCTATGGCTGAGCCGGGGAGGTCAGATACATCGACAAACTGCAAATCTGTATCGTAAAGCTCAATTTCGCCGACATTCCGGACTCTGTTAAGGCGCAAATCAAGAACAGAAGGGTCAACAGAAGTCAGAAAATCCTCAATTGCCCTCCACATCTGATTGTCAAGGTTATTCTTAACATACTCCTTGAATGATCGGCTTTGTCTCACATGAACACCCTCCTACAATGCATTAAAAAACATCATGCTGTTTTGCACTTGTGGCCAGTTTATTTCCAATCCGACACCGACCCGATATGCTGCCGAGCGACCATTTTCTTTAACAAACCCCATCTTTTTCAAAAATGACAATTCTGCCTGAAATGGCTTTCTCGTGCCACCAGCACGGATAGTGCTTTTCTTTGCCAAGTGTAGTGTGTTCGTAAACTCGTCATCCAACCACGACAAATAGGCCCCGGAATCAAACTTGTAATTTCCGCGGCTATCCTTCGTTGCGAATGCGAATAAATCCGATTCGAATTTCTCCTCAGATAGTTTGTAGAAATAGTGAAGCATCGCACCATACTGCCCGTTCTGTAATACTGCCGCCCTCAAAATTTCCATAGGAACGCCTGCATAAGCGCTTGCAACTCTTTCACAGGCATCAACATACTTATAGCCCAAATCTGTTAAGGTCCCACCTGGAGCAAGAAAACCTATATGATACAGTCCAGAATCAATAACTTCCCGGTAGCTATGAGAATCTTTTCTGACCTTTGCGGCATATTCCTCCCAAATAGCATCCTCGTCAGCAGGATTTGCATTCAGTTTGTTCACCAGCTTAGACTTTATCGAATCACTCCGGCCAGAAAAGAGTCCCTGATAATGTCCATCGTCATCCAGGCGAATTCTTGTAGGCATATCATTTACCGTGAACGGACTGGTGCCCCGATAGATTGGCATAAGATCGTTCCAAAAATAATAATGAAACCAGACATACCTCCACGCCATATCGGAGACAGTATCCCCAGGGGTATTCGACAAATATTTATAAACATCCACAGAAGGATCAATTCTCTTCACTGCTTCGGAAAGTTTGATGGGGATACTGACCCCACTCAAATCCTCGCCCATTGCAGTAACGATTTTTACTGCCTGACAGAATCTGAAAAAGGCATCTGGGTGGCTCATTCCCTCACGCATATGAGCCCATAAGGTTGATACACTTCCTGTAGTAGAAGCGATCGTAGTAGAGCCGATACTCCGACAACTTGGTAGGGATATATCTCTAACGCAGTTCAATTTTCCTTGGAAGGGGCGAACGGCGGAGAGATTTGGCGCTGCATATGTATATATGCTGATCGGAATATCCGGTGCGGTCGCGTCGATAACTCTCTTAATGTGCGCGCCTGGTGTACTGTGGGATGAATACTTATCTGGAATCACCATAACGGATGCATCGTATCCTTTTTCCAGATAAGCAAAAGACTGTCCCAATGCGGTGAGTATGCCGTGAACGCCCTCGTTAGGCCGTTTATACTCAAATGCTATTTTTATATCGCTGTGAGTGGTATTCTCAGCAAGAATGACACCATCAGCAAGCGGCCACTGATGTCCGCCTTCGCGCATCGCATAAACCGACCACAGCCCACTTGTACCCATCGTCCCAAAGAATGCGTCCTGGTTAAGCATAATCATATCCGCTACTTCAGATGAAGCATATGCGGCTTCTGTATCATGGCTCATGGCGTTACCTCCTCACTGTTTTCAATATATTCCCGTATTTTCTTTAAAAATGGTTCAGCCATTTTAGGAGGAACCGCATTGCCGACTTGAATGCACTGTTCCTGCCTTGTTCCGAAGAAAATATGTGTGTCTGGAAAAGTCTGTATTCTAGCAGCTTCCCTTGCAGTAAGCGTTCTATTTAATATCGGATGAATTGGGAATGCGTTATGCCCCGGGACCATTGTCGTTGACGGCTTGTTTCTGTCCAGCCGTTTATAGACGTGGCTGTAATTTGACACTTTCCCCGTCTTTGAGTCTCTCCGTGTAGCTACCGCAAGTTCGGGAGGGAGATCATCAACATTCAGTTTGCATCCCTCTTTAACATACCCATACCTCGCGGCCACAATTGGCTTATGGGCCAAAGGAACATGGTTAGGTATCTGGTTTTCTTTTCCCATCAAATCCATGATTGCGCTACCAACTGTAGCGTACACCGGCATTTTTCCAGAACCGATTGGGAAATTCGTCTTCTCCGGCGGCTCATAATTCACTCCAATTCTGTTCCCAATCATAAACATACGATATCGTTCTTGCGGTACACCGTAATCAGCAGAACAGACGATTTCACACCAAATATTTTCATATCCGATTTCTCTAAATCGCTCTTCGATTTTTTTTACAAATAGACCTTTGTCAAGATTTGTAAATCCCTTTACATTCTCCATAAAGAAAAATTTCGGTTTTAGCATCTCCACAATTCTAATATACTCATACACAAGCGCATTCCGAGGATCGTTCTGCGGTTCATATCCCTGCGTATTGATAAATCTTCGTTTTCCGAAAACCGAAAAGCCCTGACAAGGCGGGCCGCCGACTACTAAATCGACATCACGCCCCTTTAGTATAGCCTCCAGTTTATCTCGTCCCAGGTGCTTGATATCCTCCAGAATTAAAGGAATATCGGGGAAATTATAACTGTGTGTTTCGGCGAACCGCGCATTTATCTCATTTGCCAGTAACACATTAAATCCACTGTTTTTTAGTGCCAGAGTCAAACCGCCGGCTCCTGAAAATAAATCAATTGCGTTCATCCTTTTCCTCCTCCGAGGCTTTTTCTAACTGCAAGAGCAAGAATTTAGCCAGTTTCTCGGAGAAGAGCGGGGGCACCGCGTTTCCCACTTGGTGTCCTTGCTGTCTTCGATTCCCTTCAAAAATCATTTCATCGGGGAATGTCTGAATCCTGGCTGCTTCACGGACAGTAAGGCTTCTGTTCAGTTCTGGGTGTATTGGAAACGCATCATTTCCTGGAACCATCGTTAGCGCAGGCCGTGACCGATTAAGCCTCTTGTATGTGTTGCCAAAATTTTTTCTGTACAGCTCTGGCGGTAATGAATCTTCTGGAAGACGCCCGCCTTCCGGAATCATCTTATACCTCGCTATTATTTTATCTGTATGTTTTAAAGCTACATGGTTGAATTCCGGCATATCCTTCAGACCAACCAAGTCCTTAATAACATCCCAGCACGGTACCCATCCTGGCAAGCCGTCATTAGGATTGTCCGAATGATCCGGTTCGGGAAATGCAACGGGAAGCCCCATGCGGTTTCCTATTATTATGACTCTCTCTCTAATTTGAGGTACCCCGTAGTCGGCCATGTTTATAAGTCTATAGTCTACATTATATCCTGCACCCTTTAATTCCTTGAGAACAGTTGCAAGATATGCTCCACCTTTCATAGTAAGGATACCTTTTACGTTTTCCATAACAATAAACTTTGGACGCAATTCACGGATGAGTCTTGCATACGTCAGTACCAGTTCATTGCGAGGATCGTGTTCGGCCCTCACTTCAGGATTGGAGGATACTCGCTTACCAATTGTTGAAAAGCCTTGACACGGGGGACCACCAATGACGATGTCTACATCGCTACCATCGAGATATTTCTTGACTTCGTCCGATGACAATTCCCTGATATCTTTATTGATGAAAGGAATGTTCGGGAAGTTCCTTTTATGCGTTTTTTCTACAAGGTTATCGTTATCAACACAAAGCCTGATGTCATACCCGGTCTTTTCAAATCCCATGTGAAGTCCGCCTGCTCCACAGAATAAATCTACTACTTTGAATTGTTTGCCCATGCTACCAACTCCTTGCTTGCTGTGGTATATCAAAAATCACTCCATTGCGCTTTTGCCGCTGTTTACCCAAGCGTCCAACTCTGAATATTTGAATTTCCATTGTTTTCCGATTTTATGGGCAGGGATGTTTTTTCCTTTTCGAATCCAATCCCTAACAGTTGCAGGCTTCACACTAAGATAGTTGGCAGCCTCATCAATGTTAATCCATTTTTCCTCAATTCTTTCGCTCATGGTTCCACCTCAACCAGCTTAAAATCGCTTAAAACTTACCGAATATTATCATATCACAAACCAGAAAAGTTTTCAAGTGTTTTTTGTAATTTGTATATGTTTGTATCTGTTTGTGTATTTAAACACACATTTGCAAGGACACTATTTTGAAAACAACAACACCTACATCTTAACGATGATTCTACTCTGTAACGATAAGAAAGTTATCGTTACAGAGTAGAACTGGAAAGCGTATCTGTTTCGGCTGAATGACCTTTCTGCCTATGCCGCCACAGTGCCGAAAATAGAAAAACCGCCCAGAAACGGCGGATTTACGGCATTTTTGAGGGTATGGAATTGTATCAATCTCGGTGTGGTTTTGTCCAGTATCGTCATCCCCTCCTTCAGATGCATCTTGCCCAGTATATGTTCTACCTTGTTAACCTGCGCCTCATAAAGCGTATCAGTATCCTCTTTAAAATAACCGCATGAATAGCTCATCGTCTCATCCAGCCAGAGCTTATAGAAATCATTTCCTATATCATAATGGGACGTCACTTCCTTCTCCTGGCTTCGGATGTTCTTCGACGTATAAAGAATCCGGTGAAGCGCCCCGCGGTTTACGCTGAACTTGCCCATCTCCCCAAGGAAGCTGTCCAGCACTTCAAACAGGTCCTTATCCACATCGATATCTTCCCGCATATAGGCTTCTCCAAGCGCCAGCGACGTACTGTTGAGAAGCTCCCGCTTCGGGATATTACGGTTGATCTTCAACGTAAATGCAGGATCCGCGTCCCCAATTGTTATAAATTCCTCCGCTGTCTCCAGATTAAAGCTGACCGGTATGATCTTCTGCAGATAGCCTGTAATAAATTCATTCATCGTTCTCCACCCTCCAGTCTGAATCAGATACGTATTAATTATTTCCAGTTCTTCCAGAAAAATACATTATCTGGTTGACATGCAGCTATCTTGTGATACAATATAGTAAAGAATATTGCAATGCAAGGTAGCGGAAGGATGTGATGTAAGATGGACAAATCCCAGCTTATGAAAGGAATACTGGAAGGCTGTATCCTGAAGATAATAGACAAGTCCGAGACATATGGGTATGAGATTGTCGTGAAGCTTCAGGAAAATGGATTTCAAGATGTAAGAGAAGGTACTCTGTATCCCCTGCTTCTGCGGCTGGAGAAGAAAAAGCTGATTTCCGCCACTTACAAGCCAAGCCCCCTCGGCCCGAGCCGGAAATATTATGTTCTGACGAAGGATGGAAAAGAATATCTGTACAGCTTCTATAACAGCTGGAAAGAGACTTGCATTTCAGTAAACCGGATTTTTAATGAAGAGAATATGAAGGAGGAACGCATATGAATCCATTAAGAAATGAACTCAAAATCTTGGACAGAGAAAACAACGACTTGGCTGCCGATATCGAATGCAGAGAGAATTATGCGGCTGTACAGAATATGGTCCGTTACCTTTCATCCTCTTCCCTCTCTCTCTTCCAGATACAGGTAATCCGCAAGGACCTGATAGGCATGGCGCTGGAAGCTGATAAGGAAGGGCTTGCCCTTCAGGATAAGCTCGGCGTGGCACCGAAGGAATTCTGCGATGATATTATCCAGAACGGGGAAAGCAGCGCGCGCAGCGAACATCTGCTGAATGCCGCTGTAAATACGATCCAGTTTGCCGCCATATGGCTCTTCATAAAGTATTTCCTTTTTTCCCCTTACACAATCGCATGGAGCGATCTGCTGCTTGTCTTCTTATACTACATGGGATGTAACTTTCTGGCGTCCTACATACGCAACAGGTTTTCCATAGCTTCTAGTCCAGTAGTGCGCCACCTTCCTTATCTTTTCATCTTCTTCCTGTTTTTAAGCGCATTCATGTTATTAAGCAGATTTTATGAACCTGTTAACAGACCAATTTTGATAGCAGACGGCTGGCTTGTCATAACTGTCGCAGCTGCGATTGCCGCTGCAGCTACTATGCTCTCTAACATATACTGGCGGCGCTGCGCAGGAAAATACACGTGCTGACCGTATCCTTGCCATTCTTTTTCATTCTTTTTCGTGAATTGTGATATACTGTTTAAAACAGAAAGAATATGATATGAAAGGATGGTTCTATGCTGACACGACAAGAAGATATACATTTACTGAAAGAGACGCTTACTTTCTGGAACCAGCTTACACATACACAGCAGTCTATGCTTATAGAAAGCGCGGCGTCCGGCTCGTATGAGAAAGGGACGATACTTCACAGTGCAGACTATGAATGCATCGGTACGCTCATCGTCAAATCCGGTTCCCTGAGAGTCTACATACTTTCGGAAGACGGAAGGGAGATAACCTTATATCGAATTAATGAAGGAGAAGTCTGCGTCCTGTCCGCATCCTGTGTCCTGCAGTCCATAACATTCGATGTCTACATCGACGTCGTGTCAGACTGTGATTTGATCCAGCTCTGTTCCAAGGCATTTGCCTCCATCATCGAAGGAAATGTATATGCGGAGGCCTTTACTTACCGGCTCACCACAGAACGATTCTCAGATGTCATGTGGGCCATGCAGCAGATTCTCTTTATGAGCTTTGACAAAAGGCTTGCCATCTTTCTCCTCGATGAAGCTGCTTCGCTGCACTCGGACGAAATCAAGCTCACGCACGAGCAGATTGCAAAGCTTATGGGGAGCGCCAGAGAGGTCGTGACGCGCATGCTCAAGTATTTTTCCTCCGAAGGCTATGTGGAGCTCTCAAGAGGAACTGTGAAGATTACGGATAAAGGCAGGCTCAAATCTCTCATCTGAAACTACCGAGTCCCATGGCTCTTGCAGACTTTTACCAAGAACATATCGTCACATAACAACCTGCCGGATTTATGCAGTCCGGCAGGTTGTTTCTATGTATCGCGGAAAGCATTTCCCGCCAGACCCACATATATGATATGCTTTAAGTAACAAGATTGAGAAAAGGAGCGAAGATTATGAAGGTTGTAATTGCTGTGGATTCATTTAAGGGTAGCCTCTCTTCCATGGAGGCCGGTCGTGCGGCCAAAGCAGGCATACTTGCCGCCAGACCAGACGCTTCTGTCATCATAAAGCCTCTGGCGGACGGCGGGGAGGGGACGACCGACGCCCTTATTGAAGGGCTTGGCGGAAGAAAAATCGCCATCACCGTCACGGGCCCTATGGGGCATCCGGTCCCCGCCTGCTACGGGTATCTTAGCGTCTCTTCCACGGCAGTGATAGAGATGGCAGCTGCAGCCGGTATCACGCTCGTACCTCCGGAAGACAGGAATCCTCTTACTGCCAGTACGTATGGGGTCGGGGAGATTATACAGGACGCGGTTTTACGGGGCTGCCGCAACTTTATCATCGGTATCGGCGGGAGCGTTACGAACGACGGCGGCATCGGCATGTTAAAGGCGCTCGGTTTCCGCTTCCTCGACAAGGATGGACGGGACGCCGGAGAAGGGGGCCAGGCGCTGGGCAAGATAATGTTCATAGATACGCAAGGATGTAACCCGCTGCTGGCCGGGTGTCGTTTTCAGGTTGCCTGTGATGTCACGAACCCGCTCTGCGGAAAAAACGGGGCAACTTATATCTATGGCCCACAGAAAGGGGTAACGGAAGGACTGCTGGATAAGCTGGATAAAGACATGGCCCACTATGCTGCCGTCACGGCCGGAACACTTGGCAGCCATTATGCCAAAGTGGAAGGTGCCGGAGCGGCAGGAGGGCTCGGCTTTGCTTTTCTAAGTTATCTGGGGGCTTCACTTTCGCCGGGAATCGACCTGGTCTTGGATGCAGTCGGACTGAGGGAAGAGCTGGCCGATGCCGATATCGTCGTCACCGGAGAAGGCTGCCTCGATGCACAGACAGCGATGGGAAAAGCGCCGGCAGGAGTTGCCCGGCTTGCGAAAGAATATGGTATAAAAGTGATTGCATTTGCCGGAACCGTAACAAAAGAAGCGTCAGCCTGCATCGATGCCGGCATCGACGCCTACTTCACTGTCATCCGGGGCGTCACAACGCTTGAAGAGGCCATGAAGCCCGATACCGCCCGTGAAAACATAACTGCGGCAGTGGAGCAGGTGTTCCGGCTTCTGGACGGATAGAAAAACAGACCTCTGTGTCTTTACAGGGGTCTGTCTCCGCTTTCTTCTACACTCCCAGCATCGCCTTCAGCTCTTCTTTAGACTTTGCTCCCACTTCTGATTTGACTTTCTGTCCATCCTTGAATACCATAAGCGTCGGTATCGACATGACGCGGAATTCTTTTGCCAGTTCCATCTGTTCGTCGACATTGATTTTACAGATTTTCGCGTCCTTGACTTCTCCAGCCAGCTCTTCGACAATCGGCAGGACCATCTGGCACGGTCCGCACCACTCAGCCCAGAAATCGACCAGTACCGGTACATCCGCTTCTAACACCTCTTGTTTAAAATTGTCCTTCGTTACATGTATTGCTGCCATAATATTACTTCCTTTCTATCGATAATCTTATTTTGTTTTGTTGTTGTCTTTATTATACACCATCTGAGCCTCATTTCTGTGATTTGGTCACAATTATCTGCTGATAAAAATGATTGGCGCATCCAATCACTTCCTCTGGAAATCCTATCCTTTCAAGAAGCCTTATGGCATTCGTGTTTTTGCTGACCCCGCTGTGAATCTTATAATCGAATATGACATCTTCCGCCTCCGGCTGCTCGCTGAAGTAATAGTTGTCATAGCCGCTGTCCTTCAGCATATCCAGCAGTTCCAGGTCATGCGTAGCCACGAGGACGATGCAGTTCTTATCCTGCAGATACCGGAGGATGGACGCCGACGCGGCCAGACGCTCATCGGTATTCGTCCCACGCAGTATCTCGTCAATGGCGCAGAATACGGGCAGCCTGCCATCCGTACTTAGAGCTGTCCTCTTCAGCGACTTGATTTCACGTATATAGTAGCTTTCCCCTGCCATCAGGTTGTCCCTCACGGCCATGGAAGACTTTACATAGGTCGGAGGAAGCACAAATCTCCGGGCCGTACATGTATGGATTGTCTGAGCAAATATCTCGTTGATTGCTGCCGCTTTGATAAACGTCGACTTTCCTGATGCATTGGAGCCTGTGATGATGGTATTTTTGTGCAGCCTGACACTGTTGTATACAGGATTGTCGATAAGCGGATGATAGATGTCCTCCATCTCTATGGACAGCTCTTCATGGAAATCCGGTAGACAGTAGGCCGGAAGGCTCTTTCGGAATGATGCGATGGATATGAGCATATCCAGTTCTCCGACCAGCTCATACAGCCAGATAAACGTATCTATCCTCTCCTCTATCTCCCGGATTATCTTATTATACATCGTACAGTCAAGGAGGAATGCTCCCGTTATATATGTCGCCGCCACTTCCATGAAATCGCCGGTCGCCGATGCCCTCTTTCTACCGAGCAGATATGAGAATTTCTTTTCAGAATCTTTCAAATCGGCGGCAATATGGTAGAATTCCTTAAACTCTTCTCCAAACTCGCCTGCCCTGCTTCCGGTCAGCTTCCGCATTACCTGCATCAGGCCATATATCCCTTCTATCACTTCCAGCTGTGTATCATATTCTCCCTTCATCAATCCATGGATGACAATATTGATAAGAAACAGACAGAATGTGGCAATAAGTATCCATTTTGTGCGAAGGACAAGGCAAAGCAGCAGACTTGCCAGGATTGCAGCCTGCATTACTCTGTAGAACGTAACACGGCTCATTTTAAATGCATCTATATTATTAAAAAATGAAGGCAGATAATAGTAGCTCGGCCGCTTACCTATCTTGTAGAGCTCAAACTGTATCTCTTCACGTTCCTTTGGATTCTCTTCGAAGTAGGACATCCTGCGTTCATATTTGGAGAACTTTTCCTCATCCTGCGATAAGATTCTAAGTGATGCATACAAATACTGCTCGCCTGCAAAAGAGCATGTTGCATTTAACCGCTGGAACACTTCGGACATGTCAAGATCATTCCATGTCTCATCGTCAACAAGCCCGTCTGTATCTTTGTGCTCAGCCTCTGCAAAATACTGGCCGGTGAGCTGAAAATCCATCTCTTTCCTATCCGGCTTTTTCCCATACTGCTTCCGTATAGAATCCCGCACCCTTTTTTGGCCGGCGTATCTTGACCAGACCGCAATGATAAAAATAGAAACTATCGCTCCTGCGACAAGGGCCAGTGTATACACATCCATAATTTGACTCTCCTTCTTACATCATGTCAATCGTATCACTGTATTAGTTCTTTAATACAGTTTATCATCGTCTTTACGGAAAGTCAACAGACGTATAACGGAATACGTACTTTTATCCGGGCCCCTCCCGACTCCGCACAGTTGCCCGTCTGCAACGTGCCTCCCTGCTGCCGTATAAAGCTGTCGGCTATATAGAGCCCCATACCATAATGGCCTCTTCTGTGCCTGCTTCTGTCTCCCTGGAAGAACTGGTCCGGTGCGGCTTTAAGCTCCTCCCGGGTAAATCCGGGACCATTGTCGGTGACGACTGTTTCCAGCCATTCCCCGGACTCCTCCCGCTTTACACAGGCATCGATGCAGATACAGCCGTTTACCGGCGTGTATTCTACCGCATTGGCAAGTATGTTCATAAATGCACGGTACAGCTTTTCCTCCTGGACCAGCACATCTGCTCCCTCGGCCTCGATATTGGTATTTACTTTAATCTTTTTACCGATTCCGAGATTTTCCGTCTTTTCTGCAAGCTGTCTTATGAAAGCCTCTGCGCTCAGCCTTTTCTTTTCCTCCTGGGTTTCTCCTTTGGAGCGCAGCGTCTCCTGCAGTGCGACGAGATAGTCCTCGATCTCTTTCACGCTATCTGTCACGTACCGGTTGTATTCCTTAACTTCAGCATCACATGCCGTCTCATGAATCAGTTCTGCATTGCCCCTGATGACAGTAAGAGGTGTCTTGATATCATGTGCAAGTGCCGCTACCTGCTCCTTTTTGACCTCCTCTGACTTCCACTGTTCTTCCAGTGATCTCTTAAGCGCTTCCTTCATCTTGAACAGCGATTCCAGCACATCGTCAATCTCCCGGATATCCGAGTATTCTCTGGCAAATTCCAGATTGCTCTCCTTGATTCTGTCCGTGGCCTCATTGAGCACCTTAAGCCGTCTTGACAGATATCTGCCGAAGCTTCTTGCCGTCCATGCCGTCTGCAGCAAGAACACTGCGAGTATGGCCGCACAGAACATCCATTCCGCATTCGGCAGCCGTTCCCGAAGTGCAGGATCTGCGAATTGTGCAAGAATGTCATAACGGACGATACATACCTCCCCTCCTTCTCTCTCGATAAACCGGTAAAAGGTCTTGAAGCCAGGCTGTGTATCGCCGCTTTCCTTACACTTCCACGCCTTTTTCTGCTCTTCTTCTCCATAATTGCCGTACAGGTAGTTCCCCCGTGCATCATAGACTCCATATCCGGCTCCATCCGGAATGATGTCTTGCTCCACCCGGCCGGCCTCCTTTATAGCCCCTGTCGCTGCCTCCAGCCCGTTCAGCGTATATACCGCCGGCAGCAGGAACCCTGTGTTGATCATGATATTCAGAGCTATATATGCGATGGCAGCCAGAAACGCACACTGCCCGAGAAACACTGCGAGGTAAGTAATAAATATCGTGTAGATTCTTTTCTTTCTTTTTATTTCCATCGGTATCCTATCCCCCACACGGTTTCAATCGGGGCCGCTCCCAATGCCTGGCATTTTGACCTGATATTCTTAATATGTTCTGTTATCGCCGTGCTGTCGCTTTCTTTTTCATAACCAAATACATGCTCATAGATACGTTCTTTGGAAAACACCTGTCCCTGGTGCAGAGCCAGATATTCACAGATGGCATATTCGCTCTTCGTAAGCGGTATCTCCCGGCCCTCATACAGTGCTTTCTTTTCCTGCAGCAGAAACTGCATTCCTGCGACGGTGAGCAGATGCCGCTTCTTCCGGCCTTCTCTGCGCAGATGCGCCTGCACCCTTGCACGCAGCTCACCGATGCCGAACGGCTTGGTAATATAATCATCTGCCCCGATGCCAAGGCCTTTCATGACATCCGCCTCGTCCGTCCTGGCTGTCAGAAAGAGGATGGGACAGTCGGTACTGCTCCTTACTTTTTCGCACAGCGTATAACCGTCAAGTCCCGGCATCATCACATCCAGCAGTATGAGGCTGTACTGTGGCAGTGAAAGCTTCAGAACTTCCCGGGAATCAGCCACGGTATCCACCACATATCCATCCTTTTCCAACGCATTTCTTATAAGCATAAGGATATTCTTTTCATCATCCACTGCAAGAATCCTTTCCATCGCTATTCTTCACACTGCCTTCCTTCATAATAGTGAAACCAGAGAAAGATTCCAGCCGTAATAAGGACTGCCACAGCCGCGCATACTGCCAGCTCCGCCGGCAGAGCCCCTGACACGTGGTTCCATCTGTTCTGGTCTCCTCCTTCATATAATAGCAGATAGCTGCTCCATCTGCCACTCCAGGCGAAGGGGACAAACGGCCAGCAGCCGTCCCCAAGCCCGGTCAGCATGAGTGCAGCCAGGACAGCTCCGATAATGCCCGCTGCCACTGTGGCAGCTTTGGCATACCTGAGGCTTAAGAACAGATAGAATGTATACAGTACCGTCTGTCCGAGCCATAGCAGAAGGGCAATCAGAAAGTAGCGATGCGAGGGATAAGGGCTCCGCCCTATCATCTGCGTATACCCCGCGGCAAATCCAAGGACGGCAATTACGCCGGCCGCAAGGGAACAGAGATTCAGCGCTAGCCATTTTCCGAGAAAAGCGTGGCGCTTCTTCCTGCACAGAATCAGAAACGTCTGCATCTTCCCTTCTTCTTCCAGCTCTACCGACATGGAGCAGGCGAGCGCGGACAGAAATGGGTATGCGACGGCAAGGGCTTCTACATATGCCTGTACCCTGGCCGCCGCGCTCCACGGGGCAAATGTATAATAGAAGAGGAAGGCGGCTGCCCCTGCACATGGTACGAGAACATGGATCCACAAAAGCTTCGTATGCCGCATCTTGATGAACTCGCTGCTGGTGGAGTGTATCAGTTCCCTCATATCGTCTCACCTCCCCTTTTTCCATACCATCTCCTGGCGGCTGCCCATAGGATGGCGAGCCAGGCCAGGCAGACAAGCATACCAATCGGAACCGCTTTCATATCCATCAGCTCCGGGGAATATGTGAGGCTGCCGTTCTCCGCTATAAGGCCGTTCGGCAATACTTGAATCAGGGGGCACATCAGCCTTGCCGTCACGGAATACGGATTGATAAGCCAGCAGCTTCCGAGCGAGGCGACGATAGTGCCATATAGATTCAGCGCCAGATTGGCAAGCAGCGTCGAATACAGGCCGAACCTCTCGTTTGCCCAGAGGCAGAGCGGTATCTGCCATATGCAGCCTATCGACATGACCACCACGGCGGCCGCTCCCTGCACAAGCGTTATATCCGCCAGCATCGTCACTCCCGCCACATGCTCTGATACGATGGCCGCCACCGCTGTAAGCAGAGATAGAATAATATTTCCAAGTATTGCTGATCGTATACAGAAGATTACTTTTGCATCCCAAACGCGCCTTAAGTCTACCGGAAGAGCTACGACCGCACGGTTGTGCAGCTTCTTGTCTGCCCGTGAGGCCATGCAGCACACGATTGACACCATGCCCGGAAGAAGCGTCATATACCACCAGTTGTAGGAATCTATTGTTCCATAGCTGCTGGCGAGAAGAAATGCCATGGTTACCGCAATTGCCGGCATGACAATGTATAGTCTTGAATATAACGTATGCCTGTGCTTCCATTGCTCCGCGGGATAATACGTCTGAAAAAATGAACCCATCCTACCATTCCTCCTTCCGGTATCTGCCCGTAATCTTCATAAACTTCTCCTCCAGATGGCCCTTAGCGGGCATCCCTCCCTGGAACCCGAGTACACCGTCGGCCAGGATACCGATATAATCTGCCATCTGCTCTACCTCACTGAGAATATGGCTGGATAAGATGACGGTAATTCCCTGCTGCGGGAAGGACCGGATCATCTCCCTCAGTTCCTGTATTCCATACGGATCCAGCCCGTTTGCAGGCTCATCCAGTATGAGCAGTTTTGGATGATTCAGCAGCGCTGCCGCGATACCAAGGCGTTGCTTCATCCCAAGAGAAAAGTGACCGGCTCTTTTTCTTCCGGTATCCTTAAGATCTACGCAAAGCAGCACCTCCTCTATCCTATCTTCCGGAAGTCCAAGAATCTTCGTACGTACAAGCAGATTCTCCCTCGCGCTCAAGTTTCCATAAAGCGGAGGCGTCTCGATGAGAGCACCTGTCTCCTTGAGGTTCTCTCTGCTCCACGGCCTTCCGTCATACAATATCTCTCCAGAACCCGGGCGCATCATACCGGTAATCATCTTAAGAAGCGTAGACTTCCCCGCCCCGTTCGGTCCAAGAAGCCCATATACGCACCCCCGAGGCACCTGCAGCGATACATGCGACACCACCTGCTGCCCCTTAAAGCTCTTACATAAATCCTTCGTTTCCAACAATAAATGTTCCATCCTCAAATAACCTCCTTACGAGAATTAAGATATAAGACAAATCTAAGGAAATTATAAGGAAGAAACAAAAAAATGCATTTGGGTACACCATAAAAGCCAATTAGGGACGTAACCCTTTTGAAAAAGATCACGTCCCTAATTGACCAAATCTACTTCCCGAGGCGGCAGACCGCCCGCCCTTGTTTGACGTCCAGCATAAGTTCTGCCCGGCAGTCTGACACGTCGTACAGCTTAATTATCTCGTTCAGCTCACCGTCTTCCGGCCACAGTTCGGCGAAGATATCTCTGTGCTGCTTCAGCAGCTGCGGCTGGTAGCACCTTGTCTTGCTGTTCTCGTTGATGGCGCCGTAGTATACGTCGGCTTCCACGAGGTCCTGGAACATGTGGCTTCCGTAGGAGAGTTCGGGATGGTATCCGACTTCGCTGTATGCCACCTCGCAGATGGCGCAGAATTCACTGATGTTGGCATACACGACCGGTACCCCGAGCTCCGGGGATGAAGTACCGATGCGCCCCGGCACGAGGAGGAGCATCTTCTTCTCCTCTTCCTCAAAATGCTGGTTTATCTCGTCAATCTTACGGGCCACGCCGAACTTTTTCGCATACGGATATTCGTAATACTTCCGCGGGTCCACCCAGACGATGAGGTCCAGCTTCTCTGTCTTGGAGCGGCGCATGGATGTCCTGCGCACATCGAACAGGAATTCCTGCGCCTTATCTTCCGGGATATGTATCTCCTCCGATACGCTTGCCTGAAGCGGCCTGCACTGGAGCAGGTTCACTTTCCATTCCTCTTTCGCGTGGCTGTTGACGGCAAATTCCACGTCCACCGGCCTGCCGTACTCTTCTTCCAACATCTCAAGGATATGCTTCATCAGCTGGATGAAATCATCATTGTTCACCATCCCCTGGCAGTCTGCAAAATATACTTTCTTGTAGACGCCCCGCTGCGCAAGCATGTCCTCTGCATCGGTGTCATGGCTTAACACAAGCTTCTTCTGCCAACCCGGCAGCGCCTGGATTACTTCTTCCAGCCGCCGCGTACCAAGAGAATTTGTCTCATAATCCATCACATCCACTTTCCGCTGCGAATACTTATGCCGTTCCGCCACGGTAGTCCTTAAGTTCGCCTGCGCCCTGTCCAGGCATACAAGCCTCGGATAATCGCCGGGCGTACGCTCCACCGCCCGCGTGCCAAGCCCCATCACCATACGGAGCATTCCGGCATCCGGATTCATGTTCTCCATCCATTTGTACGGATTGTAGGAACAGCCCATCCCCGCTGCCACCGGCATATAGAATCCGTCGTACTTCTGCCCTTCCACCTTCTGGATGAGAAGCGCCATCTGCTCATCTGTATCGAGCAGCTTCCATCTTCTCCGGTACTCGATGGCGGACGGATTCATCGTGCTGGCATACACGCTCCGTATCGCATCCATCAGTTCCTCGAGACGTTCCTCCTCACTCCCCTGATTCATGCAGAAGGTAGATTCATATTTCCCCGAAAATGCATTGCCAAATCCATCCTCGAGAAAGCTGCTGGACCGTACGATAACCGGAGTGTCTCCGTAATGCCGGACCACCTTCCTGAGCTCTTCCATCAACGCTTCGGAAAATGTGCCTCCGCTTAAGCGGGCACGCAGCTCATCCGCTCCCTTAAACCGCTCCTTCTCCTCCATATGGCGTCTGCGAAGTTCCATACAGTCATTATCCACAAGATACTGGTAGAACACGTCCGAACCCACAAAAAATGAATCGTGGGGCTCGATATGCTCCATATACTGTGGCGTCCGAACCGCAATCAGCTTCCTCGCAAGGAGAAGGCCGCACGCCTTGCCTCCGATCCTCCCGCTACCGATGCTGCGCTCCTTGACGCGGCAGTAATCCTCCGGCGTAAAGTGTTCTACGATCAGCCGCTCCATCCGCATGTCCGTCGTCATCAATTCATTGCATATATATTTGCTCTCCTTCGCCGTAAGGCTGTCCCTGTTCCTGATTTCTTCCCAGTTCACTATCCACGCCTCCCTTTTCTCCTGCACCTGGCCGTCCGAGATGCTCCTGCCGCCTATTCTGCAGCCTCCGCATCAAGATAGCCAAATGCCTATACTTCTTATACAAATATAAGTATTTGCTTCTATCATAACATTTTACCTATAATGAAGGCAAGAAAACAAAGGCCTTTAAGGAGGAACGCACATGATTGATACATCAGCCAATACCACATCCCTGGAGCAGCTGAAGGACGCTTACGAGGACGCCAGGGGAAAGCATTTAAAACTAAATATGTCCCGCGGAAAGCCTGCCCCATCCCAGCTTGACCTGAGCAACGCGCTCCTGGGAGCTCTGGACAGCTACATCACGGAAGACGGGACAGATGCAAGAAACTACGGAATCCTGGACGGCATCCCGGAATGCAGGCGATTATTCGCAGACCTGCTTGACCTCAATCCGGACAGGATGATCATCGGAGGCAACTCAAGCCTGAGCCTCATGTTCGACACGGCTGCCGCTTTGAGTCTCTTCGGTACAGGGGGGAACCGCCCGTGGCAGCACTATAGATACGCAGGGACTCCAGTCAAGTTCCTCTGCCCGTCACCTGGATACGACCGCCATTTCAGAATATGTGAAGAACTGGGCATCGAGATGATACCGATACCGCTTAATGAAGAAGGGCCGGATATGGATCTTGTCACAACGCTTGTCAGGCAGGATCCTCTTATCAAAGGCATCTGGTGCGTACCGCTTCATTCCAATCCCGGGGGCGTCTGCTACAGCAGCCGGGTGGTAGAGCAGCTTGCTTCCATGGAAACAGCAGCACGTGACTTCCGAATCTTCTGGGACAATGCATACGGCATCCACCATATATATGAAGAGGTTCCGCTTAAGAATATTCTGGATGCGTGTGAGAGGCACGGACATCCAGAGCGGGCTTACTACTTCTTCTCCACCTCCAAGATTACGTTTCCCGGCGCCGGTGTCGCACTCATCGCCTCCGGTCCTGGCAACATCAAGGAGCTCAAAGGGCACATGTCCGCACAAATTATAAGCTACGACAAGCTGAACCAGCTGCGGCACGTACGGCACTTCAAGACACCGGAAAATATCCGGGCACATATGGCCATGCTGGCAGATGAACTCCGCCCCAAGTTCGATCTCGTACTCTCCAAACTGGAGACAGAACTTAAGGGCACCGGATTTGCATCCTGGAGCCGTCCAAAAGGAGGATACTTCATCTCGCTCGACACACGGCCCGGCTGCGCAAAACGGACGGTGGCCCTCGCAAAAGATGCAGGAGTCGTGCTGACAGATGCAGGAGCGACGTACCCTTACGGCAGAGATGAAAAAGACAGCAATATCCGCATCGCTCCATCTTATCCGACACTGGAAGAACTGGCCGCCGCCATGGATATCTTTATCTTATGTATTAAAATTGCAGCACTGGAAACGAATAACAGCAAATAAATCAAAAAAGGAGAACGGCAGTTATGAATCACATATACAATCCATATGACAATGTATTAAAAGTAGTATCTGAAGCAGCTAATATCTTAGGTTATACGGACAGCGACATCGAGGCGCTGAAATATCCGGAGCGGGAACTGAAAGTGGCCATTCCGGTCCGGATGGATGACGGCAGCACGAAAGTATTCGAGGGATACCGCATACAGCACTCCACGTCAAGAGGGCCGGCCAAAGGAGGAATCCGTTTCCATCCTGACGTCAATCTGGACGAAGTCAAGGCGCTTGCCGCCTGGATGACCTTCAAGTGCGCGGTCGTGAATATCCCTTACGGCGGCGGCAAAGGCGGCGTCGTATGCGACCCGAACAAGCTGTCCGAAGATGAGATCCGTGCCATCACAAGACGGTTTACGGCGGCAATCGCCCCGCTTATCGGCCCCGAGCAGGATATCCCGGCTCCTGACGTCGGAACGAACGCGGCTGTCATGGGCTGGATGATGGACACTTACAGCATGCTGAAAGGCCACTGTGTACACGGTGTCGTGACAGGCAAGCCGATCGAGCTCGGCGGGGCACTTGGCCGAAGCGAGGCAACCGGACGCGGCGTCATGTTCACGACAAAGAATGTGTTGAAGAAGCTGGACATAGATCCGAAAAACACGACGGTCGCCATCCAGGGTATGGGAAATGTAGGAAGCATCACAGCGAAGCTGCTCCACAGGGAAGGAATGAAGGTCGTGGCAGTCAGTGACGTATCCGGCGGCATCTACAAAGAGAGCGGCCTGAATATACCGGAAATCCTGGATTACCTGTCACAGAACAGGAAGAACCTGCTCACCGGATATGAGGAGGAGGGCATGGCACGCATCAGCAACGCAGAGCTGCTGGAACTGGATGTGAAGGTCCTCATTCCCGCCGCCCTTGAGAATCAGATAAATGACTCCAATGCGGAGCGCATCCGCGCCGATATCATCGTCGAAGCAGCCAACGGTCCAATCGCCTCCGAGGCCGATGACATCCTGGCGGAAAAAGGTGTCCTTGTCGTACCGGACATTCTGGCAAATGCCGGCGGTGTCGTCGTATCTTACTTCGAGTGGGTACAGAACATCCAGTCTGTAAGCTGGACCGAAGAGACGGTTAATGAAAAACTTAAGAATATCATGGATCCTGCTTTTGAAGCCGTATGGGATATCGCCCATAAGAATAAAGGGACGCTCCGTACCGGTGCCTACCTTATCGCGGTCAAACGCGTCGTAGAAGCTAAGAAAGCGAGAGCAATCTGGCCTTAAAGATTCTCTTTCCAGCAAGGAAGCAGCACAATGTACGCCTTCTATTTCGCGTACATTGTGTTGCTTTCATCCGTAAGCAAAGTTATAATATTATAATAGCAAGGTCAACAGGCCGTAACTTTTGTGACCGATACCATATATTCAACAGGATAACCGGAGGAATCTAAACATGTTCAATTCCATGCATTACGTATATGAAGTGTATAAAGAACGCAGCTTTTCCAAAGCTGCGGCCAATCTCTACATAAGCCAGCCGTCCTTAAGCGCCGCCGTCAAAAAGGTGGAGGAGAAGATCGGCGCCCCTATCTTCGACAGAAGCGTAAGCCCGATAAAGCTCACCGACTGCGGGCGCCATTACATAAAAGCCGTAGAAGAGATCATGGATATCCAGAACCAGTTTGAAACCTATATGACTGACATGAACGAGCTTAAGACCGGGCAGGTTGCCATAGGCGGCAGCAATCTGTTCGCTTCTTACATACTGCCTCCGATTATCACGAAGTTTACCCAGAAGTATCCTCTCGTAAAGGTCCACCTCATAGAAGACAACACGCCGCAGCTCATCGACCAGCTCTTCCACGGCTCACTGGATCTTGTGATAGACAACTCTTCTTTCCCTGATACGATCTACCAGCATCATCTCTATACGAAAGAGACGCTTCTCCTTGCCGTTCCGAAGGCATTCCCTTCCAATGAGATGGCCTCCGGATTCCGGCTTACGATAGAAGACATTCTGGCTGACCGGCATCTGAAAGAGGAGACACCGTGCGTCCCCCTTGCCTCCTTTAAAGAAGAGCCTTTTATCTTCCTGCGCTCCGGCAATGACACCCGCTCCCGGGCGGATAAGATCTGCCAGGCACAGTCCTTTACTCCGAATATCATACTGAAGCTTGACCAGCAGGTCACTGCGTTCAACGTATGCTGCTATGGGATGGGCGTCACTTTCGTGAGCGATTCTCTCCTGAAGCACATGCCGAACGAAAGAGACTGCTTCTACTACAAAGTCCATGGCGGCCACACAGGGCGCAATATTTATTTTTACCATAAGCAGACAAAATACGTGACAAGGGCGATGGAAGAATTTCTGAAAGTTGCCCGGGAGCAATCGGAAGAGCTCATGCAGATACGATATAATTCATAATATCAAAAACAACCCTCCGGGATGGCAAGTCGTATCTTACCATCCCGGAGGGTTTCACACATCATTTCATATACAAGATTTGGAAACTCTAACAGTTCTTTTTCGCTTTTTTTCTTTCTCTTTAAGCCTGCAGACCGCCCGGCTCCTGTCTGTCAACGGATCCACTGATCCTCATCGGAGTATGGAATGATCGGCAGATTGATATAGGAATTGTGGATGCTGTCCACAAATATCTTATATTCAATATCCTGGCTGTTCGGCAGCTGTACCATCCAGTGGTACGGATTCGCATCGTAGTTTTTCACTTCCACCTCTATACGATGGCCTTTTCTGAAGACGTTGGACGTATTCATGACCTCTATCGTATATTCGTTGATCTCACCTGGAACGACCGGAACCTTCCTCGTATGGTCATTGTTGAACTCCCACGGCTTTAGCTCTTTCTTTTCCAGACCTCTGTGAGAGGCCCGCAGGTTCCCTGTAACGAGATTCAGCGGACGTCCCTCGCCTTCCGGCGGAACATCATTCAGCATGATGGTGAAATTGGCATCTGTCTTGTCGATGGCACACATGAGGTGCATGACAATCGGGCCGGTCACTTCTACGTCTTCTTCCAGCACAGGCGTGCTAAATACGACGTTCGGCACTGCATAAGTCTCGTTAGATCCGCCTTCATACGGGCTCTTATGGTTGAGGATAGTCGGCTGTACATGCTCATCCTTTTCCTTCTCTGTGGAGAGCAGCCCTCCGTCCCTTAAGTAGTATTTCGTCCACTGCGTACGAGCCAGCGGCCATTCATGTTCATAGCGGAACTTGTTGATGCCTCTTACGAGCAGCTTCATCGGTGGCTCATCCATGACTCCGGTGTCGATGCCCTTGAGCCAGTAATCATACCAGCGCAGGTATTCCGGCGTCATAATCCGGTGCGGCAGATGCAGGGCATCATGCTCTTCCGGAGCGGCAAGCTTCCTCGGTACGGACATGTCGCCGTGTGTGAACAGGAAGAACGGACCCTGAGAGAATCTTCCAAGCTCATAATATTCAGAGATCAGGTACATCGGCACTTTGATATCCTCCGGATGGCTCTGGATAGAGCGTTCCTTCCAGAAATCACTGTCATCATCGTGCAGCAGCATATCGAAGAAATATGTCTGGTTCCGCGGCGGCCAGCAGCTCAATATGCCGGAGTAGAGCGCACTGTGGCTGATGTCCGGATCGGACAGCCTCTTTTCAATGCGCGCTTTCAATTCTTCCGTCGTATAGGTGCGCTCCGCCGTTGACATAGCGTTTACGTCCGGGCAGAAATCCGTGTACATAAAAGAACGGTTCACAAATACTCCGCCCGGATAGTTATGGTGATACATGTTGTCTACGACTTCTACCATCATGATAGCCTTCAGGTGCGGCGGCTGGAGGGCCGCCACTACCGGCTGCAGTATCGAGAAGTATGAGATGCCTATCATACCTATGTTTCCATTACAGTAAGGAAGCTCTGCCACCCATTCGATGACATCATAGCAGTCTTCCTGCTCCTGTCTTCCGTAGAGGCCGTCCCATGCCCCCTCGGATTTGCCGATTCCTCTCGGATCCGGCACCGCTACGATATAGCCATGCTTCACATACTCGTATATATCTCCCGCTTCTATCGTATGATCAAATAATACGGTCTTGAACTGCATCGAGATACGGTCCATCGTCTGGATGGATTTCCCATATGCGGAAAATGCCACGAGCCCCGGGAACTTGATGTCCTCATCTGTGTCAGGACGGTAGATGTCCACCGCAAGCGTTATGCCGTCCCTGACCTGCATGCGCACATCTTCTTCCTTGATGACATCATACATGCGCGGCGTCATCTTCTCGATACCGTCCATGTACCGTTCATCCCAATATCTTGGCTTTTCGTCCAGACCGACGATTTCTAATTTTTCTTTATTTTCCATTGTGTCCTCCTACTCTATTCCACCCAGTTTTTCTCACCATTTACAATCGGAAGCTCAATCCATGAAGCGGCATCGCCGTCTACATGAATCTCAAAGTTCACTTCCCTTGCAAGTGGATGCGGTCCTGCCACACGTCCGGATGTATACAGCCTAGGCAGGCTGGCCATTTCATTAAAGTCAAAATACTGCTGGTCCATCGTCTTGAATTCCACCTCGATCTGATGCCCTTTCTTGAACAGGTTATCGACAGGTGCCAGTTCAAAGATATAGTCATATACTTTTCCAGGCTCTACGGGCACATTCTTCGTATGGTCGTTCTTCGGCCTGTGCTCCGTACCGGACGGATCCAGCTCTCTGTGAGAGCATTTCAGATATCCACAGGAGAGGAGCGTACGGTATCCTGTCTCCGAATCCTTATCCCACAGCTTCATAGCCAGGTGGGCATCGTCCGTGTCAATAGCAGCCTGTATGCAGCCCGTAACCGGCCCGCACAGCTCTATCTCCTCTTGAAGAGGTGCAGACGTATATGTCAGCGCAGGTACATCTTCAGGCATCTGGGACAGACGTGTCGGCGGTATATGCCTGATTTCGTCCGGTGCAGTGCTGCCCGTCTCTTTTTCTTCCGTCAGGCGGCTTTCTTTCCTGAAATACATCTTCTTATATTCCGTATCTGCCGCCGGCCACTGCGTATCATAACGGTACTTGTTCTCACCCATGACAAGCAGCTTCATCGGAGGTTCATCCATGATGCCGTTCTCGATGCCCTTGAGCCAGTAGTCATACCACCTGAGCTGTTCTGCCACTGGCTTCTCATACGGGGATGTCTTGGCAGATGCAGGGTCTATCATCATAAGCTTCTTCGGCACTTCGTCATCAATCTTATTATAGATGTCATAGGCAGATATGGTCGTATGTCCATACTCATAGTAGAGCCCTACGATATAGGAAGGTATCGTCACCTTGCGGTCCTTGAAGCTTCTTCTGTCCCACCACTCTCCGCTGTATGGATGGAGCATGACATCAATGTTCCATGTGTAGTGTCTCGGCGGGAAGCTGTCGAGCCCTCTGTAATAGTAAGAATTGGTTGCAATCTCCGGCTGTCTTCTCGCTTCCGCAAGCATCTCCTTCAGATCTTCCGGGCTGTTTTCCATCTCAGCTTCTGATATCGTGTTCGTATGCGGAATATAGCTGCAGAGCGGATAGTTGATATCGCTTAGTATACCGCCCGGATAGCAGTCAAGGTACATGTCATCGATGACGTCCACGGGCATGATTGCTTTCAGGTAAGGCGGGTTCATCGCTGCAACAAGGGGCTGGATCTTCCCTGCATAGCCGCATCCGATCATGCCGACGCTGCCATCTGACAGATAATGTCCGGCCCACCGGATAACCTCACAGCAGTCAATCTGGTCCTGCCTGCTTAAGACGCCGGTCCATACGCCTTCCGAATTCTGGATTCCCCTCGGGTTCACTACGACCACGGTATATCCCCGGGATGCAAAGAAGTCAATGCCCCCGACCTCGATTCCCTGCTCATACATGAATTTTCCAAGCTGAATCGGATCCCTTCTTCTCCCTGCTTCCTGGGCTGCCTTGCCAAATGGGGAAAAGCCCACCAGCACCGGATGCTTCTCTTTGTCATCCGGCCTGTAAACGTCACAGTAGAGGCGGACATCATCTTTCATCACAATCGGACGGTCTCTTTCCACCCTGATTTCATATTCTGGTTCTCTTATAATTTGACTGTTCACGTTTTACCTCCAATCACATCACCTTATTGAACCTCAGCAGCTCAATAAGCATTTATTATTTGTTCTCTGCCAAGGTTATTCTACACTTTCCCCTTCGGGGCAATGTCAAGACCTAAACGTTCAGCAGCAGATACAGATTTTCCGCAGTCTGCCTCACATCTTCGAAGCTTCCAAAAAGCGGTGAAAACGCTATTCTCACCTGATTGTTCCAGGTCGCCTCAACGCCAGATTCTCTTTTATCCATAACTGCGGCGCGTAGCCGGTCCGTCATCTGAGAGCCGCTGTCGAGAAATTCCGTAATCTCTTCAGAGGCCGCATGCAGAATCGTCACATGTCCGCCTCTTCTTGCCTCCTCGCGGGGAGTAAGTATGCTGACACCGCAGGCCGACAGCATAGTGTCCACAAGATCCATAAAATATCCGGTCATGGCCAGAGACTTTTCCCGGATTGCGTCTATGCCTGCCTCGTTTATCATATCCAGAGCTCCTTCAAGAGGGGCCATGTTCAGGATAAGCGGAGACCCGTGCTGCCACCCTCCTGCGCCTGTCTCTGCCTCAAAATAAGGGAGCTTCTGGAACTGGCGGCTCTTCACATAGCCGTGCCAGCCGGGCATCGCAACAGGGATGTCAAAGTTCTTTTCATGGATATAGATGGTAGCGGGACATCCAAGCCCTCCGTTCAGGTATTTGTAATTGCACCACACGGCGAAGTCTACGCCCCAGTCATGAAGCTTATGCGGTACGACGCCTGCAGAATGGCTCAGGTCGAAGCCTGCCGGTATGCCTCTTTCTGCAGCTGCCTTTGCCAGACGTTCTACATCAAGCAGCTGTCCGGTCGAATGTACGACGGAAGGGAGGAATACAAGCGCCGTCTCCTCCGTCATATGGGCGATCAGCTCATCCTCATCCAGGATGGGGCTGCTTCCTCCCGCAAGTACGAGGGCGTCATCGGAATCGATTCCCTTGAGCCTTATCTGTGCCTCTACCGCATATCTGTCAGAAGAAAATATCTGGCTGTCGCACAGGAGCTTCTTCCGATTTCCTGCGGGACGGTAAAATGCGGCGAGCACGCTATGGATGTTCGTGGTTGTCGTCCCGTTTATGATAAGCTCCTTATCTGCTGCTCCCACGATTCCTTCTTCCATGGCGGCGATCCGCTCCGGATAATAGAACCATGGAATCTTACCGCAGAACCATCCGGCTACAAGCTGGTTCTTCCACTCATCCGCCACCCGCATCAGCGTCTCTTCCGAACGGTGGGACATAGGTCCCAGGCCGTTCGCTTCGTAATACAGATGGTCCGGAAGGTAAAATTCTTTTTTATACGTGCTCAACTTGTCTTCTGCATCCATGACGGCTGCATATTCTCTGCTTGTTATTTCTGCCATCTTATAACCTCCCAGGCATCGTGCCATCTCTGATATGTTTTATTCCTCTTCCCAGCTGACCTCTACCTTCACCTTTCCTGATTTATAACGCACTACCATAAATACAAAGGTCAGTACAAGAAGTATGATATTGCCGATGATGATTTCCGGCGTATTGTCTTCAATCAGCAAGTAATTCTGGAAGACAAGCAGCGCTCCGCACAAGTAGCAGATCACTTTCAGGGCTACGTTGGATATCTTGAACGTAGACTTCGCCCACGCGTCAGGAAGCAGCTTCGGCAGCCGTGCGGTTGCCACTACGACAAGGAACGTGGTGATATTCATAAGTATCATGGACATGTTGGCAATGCGGTCGATGTCAAGTCCCGCCACAACCGGGATGAGGCCTACGATGTAGAACAGTATGAGCAGATAATGTGGCGTGCCGTACTTATCGTTGATCTTACCAAGCTTTTTCGGAAACCATCCGTCAACACACGCCTGGAGCACCGGCTTCGTCACCCAGCCGAAGGTGGCATTCAGCGTCGTAGACAGTGCAAGAAGCGCTCCGCCCGTTACAAAGAACACGTACAGGGCTTTCGGGAGAAATGCGCCTGCTGCTACGCTTAATGGCTGATACATGACTTCTTCCACCGGGAGCACGCCTGCTGCTACGAAACCGATGACAGCATAGAGTGCCGTGACGATCAGGGTCGAAAGCACGATTGCAAACGGTACGTCCTTCGTAGGATTCTTACATTCACCGGAGAAATTGACAAGGTTTCCGCCGCCGGTGGTGGCAAACGATGTAAATATCGCCGCCATGGCGAAGCCTTTCCAGCCGCCCATGAAGAGCGGAGGCTCAACGCTTGTAAAATATCCGGGCTCTACATTGAACACGCCTACCGCTGCAAATACTGCAAGCGCGGCCGCCAGGATGATAACAAGTATATTCTGGATAAACGCGGCGTCTTTTACGCCGAACAGATTGATGACAAAGAACAAGGTCAGCGCGGCTACAGCCAGCGGCACTCTCGGAATCCCGGGTACGAGTGCCAGCAGATAGTCCGCAAGGGACAGGGCATACATTCCGATAGATATGTTGCCGACGATATAGATAATTATGTAAAAACCTGAGAAACGTTCACCGAGCAGCAGGCTCGCCATCGTATACTGGCCGCCCCTTAAGCGGACCGCACTTCCGGCAAAGATGCTTGGTATCGTCACCGCCAGTGAAAACAAGGCTCCAAACAGGAACGCGAATACTACAGAGCGCCCCGTAAATCCGATGGCTACGCCGGTCAGTGAAAACACGCCGGAGCCGATGATCTGACCGAGGCCCATGGATATCAGTTCTTTTTTCCCCAATACACGCCGCAGCTTTTTGGTCGTATATTCTTCCGTTACATTTGCCGTTGCTTCGTTCGAATTACCCATAAAATTACCCTCCTTCTCTCTCTATCCTTCTACTCTTCTGTCATACATACCGCACGTACCGGCGAACCGTCCGCTTCCACGAGTTTCAGCGGCAGGAAGGAATATGTGGCCGCTTCCTTCGGCAGCTGATCCAGATTGCACAGGTACTCGACGATAAGGCAATCGTTCCCGAGCAGTGCCGTATGTGCGTCGTTTTTGATATTTTCCCGTTCGATATTCTCCAGAATCTCTGAAAACGTAGGATTCTCCAGCCGCTTTGCCGTTGAAAACCCATAAGCCGCATCCGCAGAGCTTCCGTCCGTCCCCACAATCTTAATCCCAAGCTCCACGAGCGCCAATGCCGCATCACCGCTTAAGTAAGGATGGCGGAAGAAATCCCATGTGCCGTAATATGACGCCCATCCGGTATTGAGGATTGCATAATCCACTTGCTTCAGTTCCTCTGCATGGGCCATGATATCTTCACGGGTGATTTCGTATATCTCTCCTCTATCGCTGAAATCCAGCACAATGCCTTTACCGATAAAGCGATCCACCGGAAAATCATTCAGATTCCTGCCCTCTTTGCTGATGTGGTACGGCGCGTCAATGTGGGTTGATGTATGCGTCCCCATCTTCATGAACTTGACATTGACCCCCTCCTCTTCCGTCGTAGCATAATCCTCTACGACCGGCACCTTGTCACAAGGGCACACCTGGGTGTTGTTGTTGATTTCCCTCGTCAAATCGATAAACTTCATCTTATATCCTCCTTTCTATCTGACAAATTCCTCTCCTCTTTTGTGGACCGGAATCTGTATCTCTGTTACAAATTCTTTTGGATCGTCTGTCGTAAAATCATCCATATGGAACTCCTCCCGTATGTTTCCCACAACCTTATATCCATTCTCCTCTATCCACGTAAGTATCGCTTCATAGGAGTCGATCACGCTCTCATGTTCACCCGTATGCAGAAGATATGCGACCTCCTCATATCCTTCCTGTCTCTTGTACTGTATCCTCTCCGTTTCGGGAAATGGAGCCAGTACCCTTTTCAGAATCTCCACCTGGATCTCATCACTTTTGTATACGGAATCGTAATAGATAGTGTATCTTTCGTTTCCAATCTTCGCCCTGCATTTGTTCAGATAGTCAAGCAGCTCCGCCCAGAGCGCCTCTTGTGTGGAATAGGTGCTGATAGATGCTTTCAGGCTCGCCACCTGCATCTTTTCGACCTTCTTGATTCCCACTTTGAAGGATGACAGTTCAATTCCTCCACCTTTATCCAGCTTCTTTTTCAGTAGTTCAATCGTCTGCTTCTTCTCATTCAGCTCTTGGATCTGCCTGTCAAACTCCAGCTGCTTCAGCTCCAGCACTCCCTTCAGCAGGGTATGGTCTTTATCAACCTCCTCTTTCATCAGATAAGTAATCTCTTTTAAAGAAAGCCCCATCTCCTTAAGCAGGAAGATTTCGTTCAGTACAGGTATCTGTGATGAAGTGTAATACCGGTAGCCTGTCACCTCATCTACATACTTGGGCCGCAGCAGCCCGAGCTCGTCATAATACCTGAGCGTCTTTCCCGAGATTCTGTAAATACTTGCCAACTGTCCAATCCGAAACATATCTTCGCCTCCTAGCGCCTGAATCATATGTTTAAATTGTCTGATCACATTGTAAAAGATTTCCCCAAGGGCAAAGTCAATACATTCTTACAATTTAAACTATAACCCTAAATTTTACGGTGTTTTTTAGTGCATATTGCACAATTAATTCATAGTATTTTTACTTATTCTTTCCAAAAAAAGAAATACATACTCGCTGTTCATTTTAATCTCTTATTGACTGTATGTCCTTATATAGTTACATTTTGTCTCTTAATAGTCAAATTGTGCATAATAAATATTTTCCAATTACTTGTAACATATTGTATTCTCGTGCGTCTAATGGGCATATCAAGTATACTTGTATTACATGCAGATGACAGATGCCACAGGGAAGGGGGAAGATCGTTGGACATAGATTTTGAAGAAATGTATAACCGATACTTTAAAGACGTATATCTCTTTGTGCTGACGCTGAGCAAAAACCCCGCGCTAGCGGAAGATATCACACAGGAAACATTCTTTAGAGCCTTAAAAGAAATCCGGCACTTCCAGGGCAGCTGTACTATGAAATCGTGGCTCTGCCAGATAGCTAAGAATCTATATATCTCACACTTGCGCAGACAGAAATACACGGTTGACAAAGAGATGCCCGTCCTGCCCTCTTCCGTGGACATCGAAGAGACATATCTGAAGAAAGAGGCTGCCCTTTCTATATACGGGGTGCTGCATACCTTGGACGAACCATACAAGGAAGTCTTTCTGCTGCGGACGCTCGGCGAACTCACATACCGGGAAATCGGAGATATCTTCTGCCACAGCGAAACATGGGCCAGAGTCACTTATCACAGGGCCAGACTTAAGATACGGGAACTGCTGGCGGACGAATAGAAGGGAGGATTATTATATGAGTAGATTACATTGTAATCTGATAAAAGATCTGCTGCCATTATATACCGATGACGTCTGCAGCGAGCAGACGAAGGTATCTGTCGAAGAACATCTTCGTACATGCGAAAGCTGCCGTGAAATGTACGAGACCATGCAGGAGAACCTGCCGGAAAGGTCTGAAATCACACTAGACCCGGAACTAAAGGATGATATTGCGTTTATCCGCAATGTGAAACGGCGCTTCACCCGCCGTCAGCTCGTCGTCATCTTCATACTGGTACCGATATTTGTCCTATTGCTCATACTGTCACCGTATATCCATGCTGAACTCTCAGCCATACATGCCGATGATATCAAGGTAACGGAACTGTATGAACTGTCGAACGGGGATATCTTTTGTACGATAGAGAGCAGCAAGGCCATATCATCATTATCTGCGGGAAATCTCATGTCTGGCGATAAAGATGAAGAGGGCAGGGAGTATTGCGACGGTGTGATAGCGGCCGGTTCTCCCTCCGCCCTGACGACAATGCTTGACAGCAGCAAGAAACGGTTTCCTGTATTAATCCGTTCCCAGAGCTTTATATTTACTACGGCAAAAAAAGTGGAATATGGAGGCGTGACAGTAGGAGGAAAAGACGTTGACAGCCACTGCCGCACTATAAAATACGAAGGCCCGTTCAACGAAGAGCTTGTCATCTGGAAGGAGGGCCAGACGCTAGAACCAGCGCCGGAGCGCATAGAAAAGATGCTTAAGGAGAGCAGCGTTCCCGATTATTTCCCCTCCGTTTCCACAGAACAGCTGAAAATCGGGGATGTGCTGGTTATCTATTAAATGGTAGTTTAGTGAAGTGGACGCCGATGGGGAGGTAGGGGACAGATGCTGTGATGCGTCCGGGAACTGCGACTATCACACAGATTCCTAAGCCTGTGGAATGTTCGCCGATAGCGGCTCTCACCCCACAAGCCAAGGAATCTGGTGAGGATTCTCCGTCCCTTCCGCTTAGACCTTCGCATCTGCCCCCTACCTCCCCATCGGCCATCTACTTTACTGGCACGGGCGAGGGTGGCTGTGTGACGCTACTTGCTAATGGAAGGGATTTGGCTATGTGAGCATAGTGATTAAGGGCTTGGCAAGTTGATAACCTTAGATGAAAATAATCGTCATGAAGAAGAGCCGGAATCAGGTACGGGGATGTTGATGGCATCCCCTGCCTGGTTCCGGCTCTTCTTGCAGCAACGGCGTGCACGCCTCTAAACAACGGCTAATTTGTTCTCTATGTTGCACATGTTAAGCTTGTTATATTTTATCATTCATCTCACGCAGCCAGCGGCCATCCACTGGCCAGTAACGCCACACAGCCGCCCTCGCCCTTGTTAAGTGAAGTAGATAGCGGACTGGGAACCGGGTGGGAGATGCGCAGGTGTAAGCGGAAGAGGCGGAGAATCCTTTCCGTAGCCCTTATCCTGCGGGATGTAAGCCACTATCGGCGCACATTCCGCAGGGTTAGGGATACGTGAAATAGTCAGAGCCTCGGACGCATCGGAGCAGATGCCGCCCGACTCCCAGTCCGCAGCCACTTTACGAACCCTTTACTTCTTACGCTTCTCCGACAGCAGTCCCATAAGCTCGTTCTCATTTTCAAATATCCTTGAGATACGGAATCTCTTCTGGATATTATAAGTCTCTCCGGAGAAGACATCCTCGAACAGTGCCTTCGGGTCTGCCACTTCTTTCATCCCTTCCCGCTCGACGCCTTCCGTCCTTACCTCTACCGTTCCGCTGAACAAGATGGAGCTGCCTTTTACCGTTGAGTATTCCACTTCTTTTACACGGTAGAAGATGAATTCATTCCCGGCCCTCGAACTATAAGTCGGGTAATAGATGTATACTTCACCGTCCACAAGAAAGATGCGGTAAGTTGAATTGATATAGATATCGTAAAATATCGACAGCATGACGATGAATATGGCAAATACGCATATTGTGAATATCGGGATGCTGTAAAAGAAATAATTTGACACTATGCCTGCAATAAGTATGGCTACGACGCTTACACTAAGCACTGTCATTAAAAACCCTCTGCGGACATCCATAAGAGTTCTTGTCTGTTTTAATTCCATAACTGGCCCTCCATTTCCCTTCCTGCCTTTGACTTCTATAACTATTATACATATTGAACATCAGCAGTTCAATAAGTTTACACGTCTTATTCTCCCACTATCGTAGAAAAATCCGACGCTCTACCATCTGCTCTTGCTTTCCCTGCTGTTCTCCACCGCACAGGATATGGCTTCATTGAATGTAGGATGTGCACGCATGGCATACATGAGCTGAGTGGACGTAAGCCCGTTGGCAATCGCCGTGGCAAGTTCTCCTATCATATCCGTAGCGCGCGGACACATCACCTGCGCCCCGAGCAGTACATCACTGTCGGCCGCAAACAGCACTTTGATAAATCCCTTCTCTTCTTTCGAGATGATTGCCTGGCCGTTCACGCTCATCGTATATCGTCCGCACCGCACCGGCACGCCCTTCTTTCTGGCCTCTTCCTCCGTTATTCCGACAGACGCAATCTCAGGATCCGTATACAGGCAGCTCGGTACGATAGAAATCGGCGTAAACAGGCAGCTTGGCACCATCTCGATGATAACCGACGGCTGTACGCCATTCATCCGCTCAACGACGTATGTCGCCTGGGCGGAAGCCACATGGGCAAGCTGTATGCCTCCGGTTACATCTCCCACCGCATAGACATCCGGCATGCTCGTCATGTAAAAGTCATCTACCACAATCTTTCCATTGTCAATCTTCACTGACACATCCGGATCAAACAGCCCTTCCGTATTGGCACTTCTTCCGACGGATACAAGAAGCGCATTCACCTCTATCTCCTGATTGCTTCCTTCGCACACGAACTGGCAGCTGATGTTGTCACCATGCTTCTCCACCCTTTCCAGTATGCTTTCCTTGTAGATACGTATCCCCCTGTGGGCCAGTATCTCCTCAAGTACATCTGAAAATTCCCGGTCCATATTAGGAAGGAGCCGGTCTGACACTTCCACTATAGTGACTTCGGTGCCAAGTGCGTTAAACACTGTAGCAAGTTCCAGTCCGATTACGCCTCCTCCGAGTATAAGAAGCTTCGCATACTGACTCTCATTTGCCGTCAGCAGTTCCTCGCTCGTCATGACGCCCGGCAGGTCGATGCCTGGCAGATCCACCATGTTCGCCTTCGCACCTGTGGCTATCAGAATATACTTTCCTTTATAGTATGCCGTATCGTTTCCATCTGATACAACGCGCACCCTGCGGTCACTCTGGATGACGGCCTTCCCTTTGATAAACCGGATCCCGGCCTGGGCAAATTCCCGTTCCAGTTCCGCCCTCATCTCTGCCGCAGACAGATCCTTATACTCATATATTTTCCGGAGGTCAAACCCTACTTCCCTGGCAGACAGTCCGAACCGCTCACATTCCCGCATCTCACGGAACAGGGATGCCGCATGTATGAGCGCCTTGGTCGGGATACATCCCCGGTTGATGCACGTACCCCCCAGTTCATCCTTATCAATCACAGCCACGGACATTCCAAGCTTCGCTGCTTTTTTTGCTGCCACATATCCGCCCGGCCCTGCACCGATTATCAATAAATCATAATATTGTTCCATATGTATCCCCCTCCTGTTATGGCCTATTCAATCTGCCAGTCTATCGGCTCCAGCCCATTTTCCTTCAGAAATTCATTCGTCCTGCTAAATGGCCTGCTGCCGAAGAATCCTCTGTATGCAGACAGAGGGCTCGGATGCGGCGCCTGCAGGATGAGATGCTTCGGGTTATGCAGCATCGCCTTCTTCCTCTGCGCCGGAGACCCCCACAGGATAAATACAATCGGACGGTCCTGGGCGTCCAGTGCCGTAATTGCGGCATCTGTAAACTGTTCCCATCCGATGTCCCTGTGAGAATTGGCCTGATGTGCCCGCACGGTCAGTACGGTATTCAGAAGCAGCACGCCCTGTCCGGCCCATTTCGTAAGACATCCGTGATTTGGAATCGTACAGCCGAGGTCATCGTGAAGCTCCTGATATATGTTCACAAGCGACGGGGGAACTTCCACCCCTTTCTTAACCGAAAAGCACAGGCCGTGGGCCTGCCCGTTATTGTGGTATGGATCCTGCCCGAGTATGACGACCTTCACATCCTTCAGCGGTGTAAGATGGAATGCGTTGAATACATCGTCCGCAGGCGGAAATATAAGCCTTGTCCTATATTCCTGATTCACCGTCTGAAACAGCTTCTTATAATAAGGCTTCTTAAACTCTCCCTGCAGTGCTTCAAGCCAGTCGTTATTAATTGCTGCCATTGTATGCTACCTCATTTCCTTATCATTTTATCCTACTGTACATTATTCCCTGCTGCCGGCACCGATGTGTCAGAGACGTACCGAGATACCTTTTCCCCTTAGATACTCTTTTACTTCCCTGATTTCCAGCTCTTTGTAATGGAACAAAGAGGCGGCCAGCGCGGCATCTGCCCGTCCGTCCGTAAGCGCCGTATAGAAGTCCTCCAACGTCCCCGCACCACCCGAGGCGATGACAGGTATGGACACTTCATCCGCAACAGCCCTGGTCAGCTCCAGGTCATAGCCCCCTTTTGTCCCGTCACAGTCCATGCTCGTTAGGAGAATCTCTCCTGCACCGCGCTTTTCCACCTGCGAGGCCCACTCGAGCGCATCCATCCCGACATCAATGCGTCCGCCGTTCTTATATATGTTCCAGCCGCTTCCGTCCGGCCTCTTCTTGGCATCTATGGCGACTACGACGCACTGGCTTCCAAACTTCTCCGCAGCATCCGATATGAGACGCGGCGTATTGATGGCAGAAGAATTGATAGATATCTTATCCGCCCCTTCCCGCAGCAGCGCTTTGAAATCGTCTACCGTGCGGATGCCGCCGCCTACCGTAAACGGTATGAACACCGTCTCCGCTACTTTCCGTACCATATCGACGACTGTCTCCCGCGCGTCAGAGGACGCCGTGATATCCAGGAATACCAGCTCGTCCGCCCCTGCCGCATCGTATGCCTTCCCTATCTCCACCGGGTCTCCGGCATCTTTTAAGTCTACAAAGTTCACGCCCTTGACGACCCTTCCGTTATTTACATCCAGACATGGAATGATTCTCTTTGTATGCATATGTATCCTCCGTCTATAATTCCACAAAGTTCTTTAATATGTGAAGGCCCGCATCGCTGCTTTTCTCCGGATGGAACTGGCAGGCAAATACATTTCCCTGCTCCACGGAGGCATGGATCCTTGTCCCGTACTCTGCCACCGCCGTTACGATCTGCTCATCCGCTGCTTCCAGATAATATGAATGTACGAAATATACGTATGGCTCTTCCGGGAGCCCCGAAAACAGCCTGCCCTTTACGGGGAATGCCAGAGAATTCCATCCCATATGGGGAATCTTGAGCCCTTCCGCTTCAGGTATGCGCAGAATCTTCCCCTTCAGTATCCCAAGCCCCGGCACTCCGGGACTCTCGTCACTTTGTTCAAATAATAGCTGAAGGCCGAGGCAGATTCCGAGAAACGGAGTACCGCTCTCTGCCACCTGCCGTATGACCGGCTCTAGCCCATACTGCCTTATCTTCCCCATCGCATCGCCGAAGGAGCCCACCCCGGGCAGTATCACCTTGTCCGCAGACAGAATCGTATCTTTGTCCCTCGTTACGGCCGCCTCCTGGCCAAGAAGCGTCATGGCCTTCTCCACACTCTTTATATTTCCCGCATCATAATCAATAATCGCAATCACAATAACGCCCATCCTTTCCCTATAGGATATAGTGTACCATTATTTAACGTCCAGTTCAAACCAGAATTCCACACCGTTATCATAATTGTGCAGCCCATATTTCTGATGGAGTGACTCCATTATAGCCTTGACGATAGACAGGCCGATTCCATTTCCCCCGTATTCCCTCGTATGGGCTTTGTCTACCTTATAGAACTTGTCCCATATGCGTGAGATATCTTCCTGGGGTATCGGCATACCTGTGTTAAATACGCTGACTCTGGCTTTCTCTTTGCTTACGGTAATCTTAACTTCCACAACCATATCACCTTCCAGATGGTTGAATGCATTGCTCACATAATTGCGGACCACCTGCTCTGTCTTAATCTCATCCGCCCATACGTATACCGGCTCTTCCTGCTTAAAAATAACCCGGGCCTCTTTCTGCTGCGCGATAATCTCCATACTCTGGAGAACGCCCTGTATAAGCTCCCGGATATCAAAACGCTCGAACTGTATATCCTCATCTCCGAATTCCAGCTGGTTCAATGTCAGAAGATTACGGACCATCTGGTTCATCTTGCCGGCCTCGTCCATTATGACATCACAGTAGAATTCCCGGCTCTCAGGATCGTCACTGACCCCTTCCTTCAGCCCTTCGGCATATCCCTGTATGAGGGCAATCGGCGTCTTGAGCTCGTGGGATACATTGCCGAGAAAATCATTGCGCATCTGCTCCAGCTTCTCTTTCTGCTCTATATCCTTCTGCAGGCTGTTATTGGCCCGTTTCAGTTCTGAGATGGTGCTTTCAAGCTTCTCCGACATCCTGTTGAAATTCGCCCCCAGCTCTCCAATCTCATTCTCTCCGCCGCTTTTGTACTTGGCATCAAAGTCCAGGTCCGCCATCCTTTCAGACAGAAGGGCCAGCTCCTTGATAGGGTCTGTCAGCCGTTTTGAAAAGTACCAGACCAGGCAGATGCAGATGCATGTTACGATTCCTCCGATATAGAGAAGAAAGCGGTTAGAAACGGACACGCTCTCCTTGATACTCTCAAGAGGGCTCCTTAAAAACGTATTATACTTTCCGTCGACAGACCCCCACAGGACGATATACTCCGTCTGTGTCCTCGGATCCTTGTACTGGGCAATCTGGTACTCCTGCGCACTCTCCAGCACCTTGCTCTCCTTCTGTGCCTGTCCCAGGAGATAGCCGGTGAGCTGGTCATTGAGCATGTCGATATCCGGGACATTATATATCCCTTCTTTTGTCTCTATATTCATAAGGAGAAAGGACAGGTTCCCTTTCTCCGCCATATGCCTGAGTTCCGTCTGGGCGTCTTCGCCTTTCCACGTACCACTGTGGACAGACTCTGCAAGCTTCTCATACATACTGACAAACTCGGCCTCTTTGTTGCTGATATAATACGGTTCCAGGAACCGTACATTGATAACTACGAGCGCCAGCAGCAGGCATATGGTGAGTCCGACAAACACCGCGATCATCTGCTTCTTGATTGAACGTTTCATCTATTCTTCTACCTCGAATTTATAGCCCATCCCCCAGATGGTCTTAATATAATTCCCTTTTTCTCCAAGCTTGTTCCTGAGCTTCTTGACATGGGTGTCTATCGTGCGCGCATCACCAAAATAATCATAATTCCACACATTGTTCAGTATCTTTTCCCTGGACAGGGCGATTCCTTCGTTCTCCACAAAGTATACGAGGAGCTCGAATTCTTTATAGCTTAAGTCAATCTGTCCTTCGCCCACTGTTACTTCATGGGCTGCTTTGTTGATCCGGATCCCTCCCGCATCCATCACTTCCTCCGAGCCGAGCACATGTGAACGACGTAGTATCGCCTCCACTCTTGCCACGAGTATCTTCGGGCTGAACGGCTTGGATATATATTCATCGACTCCAAGCTCAAACCCCTGCAGCTCGTCCCGCTCCTCAGACCTGGCTGTCAGCATGATGATCGGCGTCTGAGAGGACTGGCGGATCTCCCTGCACACCTGCCAGCCGTCCATCTTCGGCATCATGACATCCAGAATGACAAGTGCGACGTCTTTGTGTTCATAGAAGATTTCCATGGCCTCCATACCGTCCCCGGCCTCCAGTACCGTGTACCCTTCCCGTCCAAGAAAATCACGGACTAATTTGCGCATCCTGCTCTCATCGTCAACCACTAATATTTTAACCTTATCCATGTAACATACCTCCGCAGCATATCATTTACTCACATTTTTCTAATCATAGCAGACATTTATGACATTTCTGTGAAATACCTGTTCTTATCTTACCATAATTCGGCACAAAGAACAAAGGACCGGGACTCCAACTATTCTTAGGGTTCCCGGTCCTTGCCGTATCAGTCTGCCTGTTCCCGCTTTCTACGTCTATCTGCGGCGTTTCTTACCGCCACGTCTTTTCCCACCGCGCCTTCTCACCACCACCAGCACGCCGCCTACAAGAGCAGCCGGCGTCCACGCAGCATACAATATACTAAAATTCACTGGATGCTGTATTGAAGGTAAGAGCACTTGGGTTGATATGATATGAGATAAGGTATAGCTGAGGACGCGCCCCATTAACGGGGACGCGTCCTCAGTTCTACTGACATGACCATATTCAATGGGGTCACGGATGCGATTTTATCTATATATACTGCATAGATATCGCTGTCTCTTTCTAATGTCTCTTCGTCTACATAAAGGCGGGACTTCAAGGCAAAAGGCTGTCTCAAGTCTCTTTTCCCGGGCTTGATAAATTCAAAATAGTTCTGCCTGCTCTGGGTTGTGATTCGGTATGCGCCTTGCCGGTCCGGGAATGCCGGAACATTGATATTCAGTATGTCCACCCCTTCTGGCATGCCCTCTTCCAGCATCTGACGGGCCCATATGTGAAGAATCTCCCTGGAATTATCCCAGCCGGCTTCTCCATAATCGTTGGAACGCTGTATGTGTAGGTCTGCTTCCAGCGACACCGCTATGGCGGGCATGCCGTGGCTCACCGCTTCGAAGGCTGCACCCAGCGTGCCGCTGCATGTCAGCACGGCTCCCATATTTTCCCCGTAATTGATGCCGCTGATGCAAAGGTCAGGCTTACGCCCCGCCAGTTCCAATATGCCATGAGCTGCAGCCAGAGCAGGCGAGCCGTGGACAGCGTAAGCCGGGACAGACCGGCCACGTATCTCCATCGTCCCTTCCTCAATCATGCCCGTATCTTCTGCCCTCGGAAATGCACGCCCCATCCCTGTCTGCTGCGTGTGAGGGGCCGCAATCAGGATATCACCTAAGTCTGCCACCGCCTCTGCTGCTGCCCTGAGGCCGGGAGAGCGGACACCGTCGTCGTTCGTAATCAAAATAAGTGGTTTCATGCACGTCACCTCGCGAAAGGGGTCAGACCCCCCTTGGGCATAGGGGTCTGACCCCTATGGCCCGAGGGGGTCTGACCCCTTTCAAAATTAATGAAATAGTTCATACGATTTCTTTAATATATCATCCGTGTGATTTGTGATATCTGTATATATCGGAAGCATCTTCTCGTAGAATGCCACCTTTTCCGAATCTGGCGTGAAGCTGTCTTTGATTCTTACCATATTGGCTACTGCCTCATCGAAGCTATCGTAGATGCCTGCGGCTACTGCCGCACAGATTGCGGAGCCGAGGCCGGCCGCGCCGTTGACTTCATTGCGCACGGACGGAATGTTGAACACGTCCGCGAAGATCTGCATGAACAGGTCGCTGTTGGACCCTCCACCGGTGATGATGACTTTGTCAAGCGTTACGCCCATCTCTGCGGTCATATCGTCCAGGTGCTTCTTCATCGTAAGCGCTACCGCTTCCAGTATGGAGCGGTAGATATGCCCTCTTGTATGCCGTCCGTCAAATCCTATCATGATGCCTTTCTTGTACATGGCATCTACCGGAGCAAGCCAGTCCAGCACGGTCATCAGCCCGTCAGAGCCTGCCGGCACCTTTTCCGCCTCTTCGCTCAGGAGCTCTTCTGCGGATAGCCCTTTTTCTTTGGCAGCCTGTATGTAGCTGTCCCCGAGGATATCTCTGAACCAGCTGATCGTCCACATCCCTCTGCGGATCCCGTTGCTGTCGTACAGGTATTTGTTCGGCACGCAAGAGAATTTCGGCCATACGCTTTTCGTATCTCTTAAGAATTCCTTCCCTTCCATCATAGCTGCCGTGTAGGTACCGAGAGAGATGCACGCCGTCGTATCTCCCATGCAGCCGGTTCCAAGCCCTTCCACCGCTTTGTCGTTGGAGGTCGCCACAACCGGGAGCCCCTGGGGGAATCCGGTGGCTTCAGAAGCCTCTTTTGTCACATAGCCGAGCACATCCCCGGGCATCACAAGGTCAAAAAGCATTTCTCTTGGCATTCCGGTCGATTCATAGGCTGCCGGGTCATCCGACCAGTCCCATCTGTCCACATCTATCGGCCATACGCCCTCATAATTGGCAACCGTATCTTTGAATTCGCCTGTCAGGCGGTGGGTGATGTAGCCGGAAGACGCCACGATATATTTGATGTCTGGATTCTTATGCTCGTATGGCTGCGCCACACGCACGTCCATCCAGCTCAGCGCCGGCTGTGCAAGTGTCCCGTCCGCCTTCAGGTAAGCACGGCAGTAACGGATGGTGCACAGGCCGATTCCTACGATATCCTCTGTCCTGCCTTGAAAGCTGGCCATACATTTTCTGCCCGCCTCACAGATGGCCTCCCACCAGTCGTCGTCCGGGTGCTCTACAAGTCCTGGTTCCGGCAGGTTGTAAGGCTTCAGCGGATGCTTTCCCTCGCATACGATATTTCCCTTCGTATCAAAGATAAGAATCTTCGCGCTCTGGGAGCCTTCATCTACTCCGATGATATATTTCTCACTCATTGGTCCAAACCTCTTTCTTCGTCTATGCTTTATGGAACATTCGTCGTTCCTTAAGCATGTTTTCTAGTAATGCTGCCTGTGTCATACTACCTTACAAGGTATCCGCCGTCTACAACCAGTACCGTTCCGTTCACATAATCAGACGCCTGGCTTGCAAGAAATACGGTAGCACCCATCAGATCCTGCCTCTCGCCCCAACGGTCGGCCGGTATGTGGTCTTTAATCTTGTTGTATTTTTCGTCGTTCGCACTACCTGTCCCTGATGTCATCGCCGTCTGGAAATATCCAGGTGCGATGCCATTCACAGATATGCCGTACTTGCCAAGCTCATCGGCGTAAGCTTTCGTAAGTCCCATAAGGCCGGCCTTCATAGCTGCATACGCAGGAGAGCCGAGTCCGCCAAGGAAAGAGAATAAGGAGCAGATATTGATAATCTTACCGCTCTTCTGCGGAATCATGTATTTTGCGACCGCATGGCTTAAATCGAAAGCACCGGTCAGGTTGATAGCTATCATCGGATCCCATTCCGCTCTGCCAAAATCAAGTACGTCGGCAATCTTGCAGATGCCCGCGCAGTTTACTAATATGTCGACGCTGCCGTACGTCTCCACGCACTTCTCGGCAACTTTATCACACATCCCGTCTTCTGTCAGGTCTCCCTGCATAAACGTGTACTTGACACCGCAGTCTTCAATGAGCTTCTTTGTCGTCCCGTCATCGTCCACAAATGCAAATGCAAAGATGTTGGCTCCCGCCTTGGCAAGTGCAAGCGCAAATGCCTGTCCAAGACCGCTGTTTCCTCCTGTAACGATAGCATTTTTGCCCTTAAGTGAAAAGAAATCCATAGAAAAATCATTAATATTTAAACTCATCTTTCATACCTCCATATACTTTGTGATTATTGAAAAAGAGCCAGACTGCTTCTATCTGCGCACAATAGAATCAGAAGATCCGTTGGAAAATAATCTTCCTCGTCAGACACAAAAAAAAGCAACTTCTACCCACTTCACGTAGGTAAAAGTTACTCTCTCTTCCGCTCTTTTAGTAACTATGTCCATTGTAAATCGTACAATATCATTTGTCAATATCGTGATTATACTTAAAAGTCGCATATGCTTTTTATGCATATTGTACAATCCGTTTTTCATTGCTGAGAACGGGGGTAAAACGTTCCACTTGGAATTTCCTGACAAACAGCTCACATTTGCAGAGAAACAGATAGTAGATGTTCTTTCCGCAGCCCCGCAACGTCTCGAAGTTCCCCTGTCCTTTGGCGATACAGAGGTCGGCGGCCTCTATCGCCTCCCTCGCTGCCCGGCTGATACCGTCTATCGGAGTCCCCGGGATATCTGTCCCGTTCGGTATGATGGCAGCTATCGTGTCAATTCCGACAAGCTTAGCATCTTCCGCCGTCGCGTCGTTCAAAACCGGCTTCCCACGTACGATTACGGTTATCTGAAGCTTCGGATACAGCTCTTTTATCACTCGCAAGAACACCTTGTCAAGCACGATTTCCCCTGCATTGTCGGTGATATATACGAGTCTGGAAGCGCCCGAAAGCTCTGCCTCAAGCCTTGTCGCTTCTTCGCAGTCGGGCTTCACCTCCGCCCTGTCAGACAAAAGTTCGTAAAGCTTCTCTTCCTCCACATCTGACATGGCTCCAAAGTCTATGTAATTCCCGGTAATGGCATACTGGAGCGCCGCCAGAAAGCGGTCCTTTTCCCTCATTATCTCGTCATAGATGGAATCTTCCATACCGAGCAGCAGTTTATTATATCTCTTTTTCGGTACGTCAAACGCATCCGTAATCCCGGTCTGTTCTTCAAGCATACGCATGGCCTGCGCCATGAGTATCGGTGCGGAAGTATCCGCCCCCGCCGTCTCAAGCTTCCCTTTTATGTGCGACAGCACCTTTGCCGCGTCATGCTCCGGCACATCGTATTGCCCAAGCAGCGTTCTTGCTTTGTCCACGCAGCACGTATAACATTCTCTGTCTGCTCTCATCTTAATCTCCTTACTCTTAACAGTCCCACATCTGCCGGTTCGTGGTTGAGACGGCAAAGGCACCCGCCTTAAGCGCGCCCATCACATCCTCTTTGTCCAGGATAAGACCGCTTGCAACCACCGGCTTGTCTATCTCTTCCAAAAGATATTGTATGACCTTCGGCAGCCCTGCCGGGAGGAATTCCACCACGTCCGGATTACAGTTCTTGACATGCTTTACAATGTTGGCATATGTCAACGCGTCCATCATATAAAAACGTTGAATCGTAAACATGCCAAGTTCATTCGCACGCTTGATAAGCGCCGGCTTCATGCTGATGATGCCGTCGGCTTCCGTATACTTCTGTATAAAATCTACGCTGATTTCCTTAGAGGACAATCCCACAATCAAATCTACATGTACAATCGCTTTCTTGCCCATATCTTTTACCTTACGTACAATGTCCGCGATTGTACAGATATCCCCATATATGATATACACGATGCCGCACTCCGATTCCCTGCACCCCTCCAGCCACTCATCATTTTTGACCGCCGGAATGACCGGGCAGGCTTCCGTCGCCTCCATAAAATATTCTTTTGTCAAAGACATCATTTTTTACTCCTTTTCAATTGGCAGACGCGGCGTCTCTATCGGCCGCCCCTTGCTGTCGTAGTCTTCCTTGTGCACGTCATACTTCTGCGGATTCCGGCTGATCTTCCACAATCCGACAATCATGAGGAGAATGAGGAACATATTCGGAAAGCCACCCAGATTTGATGCGGCCTTGATACCATCGATTCCCGCAAAGCTGATCAGCAGCCATGTCATGAGCGCGATAGAGATTCCCCATACAATCTTAAGCCATGCCGGAGATTCCTGCTCATCCTGCGTAATGCCGTTCGTACAAAGCCCTGCCATAGCGTTTGTATTCGAATCAGATGCTGTGACAAAGGAGATGAACACGATAAACAGATAGAACGGGATGACGATTACCGCAAGAGGAAGCTGGTCGAATACCGCGTACACGACAGATTCTGTTCCTTTGTCAAGTAAGGTGTCATACAGTCCGACACCGTTCATCTCATAATAGATAGACGCGGTCGCAAACAGCCCCATCCAGATTGTGCTGAAAATTGCCGGTATGACAAAGTTGCACTTGATGGCATCCTTTATCGTATACCCTCTCAGTATCTTTCCGAGGAACACTGCTGTAATCGGCGTCCATGCCAGCCAGTTGCACCAGTAGAATATAGGCCAGCTCTTCGCCCATCCATCCTGGAAGATATCGCCCGTCATAAGGCTCATCCGGAAGAAGTCTTGTATATAGGCTCCCCAGGATTCCGCAGAAAGATTCAGCATAAATGCCGTCGGTCCAAATACAAATAAGAACAAGAGAAGAACCATATATACTTTGGCATTGATGGAGGACAGTACACGGATGCCTTTCATGATACCGGATATACTTGAGATAATAAATGTCGTCACAATCACGGCAATGATGATCCCCCACGATAACGGACCACTTTCAACTCCAAATACCTTCTCCACACCACCGCCTATTGTCATAGTGCCAGTGCCAAGCGATGCCGCCATACCGGCCACAAGGGCAAACAGGCAGATGACATCCACAACAGCGTTATACCGCTTAACTTTCTCTCCAAACACCGGGACAAGAGCAGAACCCATGGAATAAGACTGCTTCATATTATAGAATACAAAGGCAAATATCAAAGTCGCCACTGTATAGATGGCATATGGAGACCACGTCCACTCGAGGAACATCGTCTTCATGGCGAAGAGCGCGGAACTTGCCGTACCTGCCTCCACTCCTTCTGCGACTGCCGGGGCATACATATGGTACAATGGCTCTGCACACGCCCAGAATAAGATACCTGCCGCAATCGTCGTACAGAGCGTAATCCATACGAGATCCAGGAACTTCATCATCGGCTTTGCCTTGCTGCCTCCGATGCGCACTTTCCCAAGCGGGGAAAAGTACACCATGATAACCGTGATGACGCAGGCAACCGTAGTCAGGTTGAACGCCCACGCGAAATTGCCGAGTATCCAGTTCGTCACCGTATTCAGCCCATCCATGAACGCTTCGCCGTTCGTCAGGCTTACGACAACCATCGCCACAAGAAGAAGCCACGGAGGGAAGAACACCCCTTTTCTCAATGACAGCTTCACACTTTTCTCTCTTACTTCCGCTTCCATACTCTCACTCCTTTCTCACTTCAATGCGAATAAAGCTGCACTTGTATCTTCCTGCAATCCTTTTGAAAGCTTCAAGCTCACCGTCTTCCAGTATCCGCCTCGGTATCGTATATACATCCCTATCAGCACGGATAACGAGGACGTTGTCCGAACAAAGGAACTGCAGCTTCTTTCCATCCAGCTTTATTTTCTCACTTTTGTCTCCTGATATAATGGCTGAGTCTGTAATCTCCAAACGGTATTCCCCGTCCCTGGCAGCCATCTTTTTTGCCCTCCGCTTTCTGCCATAAGTCATGCCATACGCCATATAGAACAGCGTCAGTATAATGAACAACAGCAGCAGGAACAGATAAAACAGTTCCGGATTTCTTATATATCCTATCAAAACCAGGACGCCCAGCAAGCTCAGCGTCCACAGATTGACTGTCCGGAACCTTCCTTCTCTGCGCCAGTTCAGATCAAGCAGGGCCTCCTCTATTTCTTCTTGTTCTAGTTTATATGTGAATTTCAACCAGCTCATCACCTTTCCCGGCCTTCAGCCTTTTAATCATCTCCGGCACTATCTCATACAGGTCACCGCATACCGGGTAATGGGCAATCTCAAATATCCTGGCATCCGGGTCTGTATTGACGGCGACAATATTCTTCGTATGTCTCATGCCTGCCATAAACTGCACGGTCCCGGAGACGCCGCACGTAATCATGTACTCCGGGCTTACGGTGCTGCCTGACAGCCCAATCTGACATTGCGGCGGCATCCAGCCTTTCTCTACGAGTGCGCGGCTTGAGGCAAGCCTGCCTCCAAGCAGCTCTGCCAGTTCCTCAAGCATCTCCAGGTCTTCTTTCTTCTTCACCCCTCTGCCTGCCACGACAAGCAGTTTCGCATCCGTTATACCGCCTGGAACCTCTTTCTTTTCTACCTCCAATATGCGAAAACTATCATCCGCAGGAGGCACACATTTCCTCAATATCTCCGGCGCTTTGGCAGGCATCCCGCAGGAGGCCTCCATGATTCCCTGCCTTACTGTCGCAAACTGCGGCCTCGTGTGCCGGGTCACGATACTGGCCATCACATTCCCGCCAAAGGCAGGCCGAATCTGCACAAGGCAGCCGTCTTCCTCTATGTCAAGAGAGGTACAGTCTGCCGTCAGGCCGCTTTCAAAGGCCACTGCAAGCCGGGGGGCAAGGGCGCGGCCTTCCTGTGTCCCGCCGATAAGCACGACGGAAGGTCTTACCTCCTCAATACACTCTTCCATAATCTTTTCATAATGGAGCGGGTTATATTCATCTTCTGTCTCATACAGCCAGAGTTTTGCCAGCGGGCAGCCTGCAAGCTGTCCGGGAACTGCCTCCAGTCCCCTTCCCACTGCCACTCCATATACGTCTTCTCCGAGCTTCCCGGCGAGCCGCCAGGCCTCTGCAAGTAATTCCCGTACTACCGGATGTACGTTTCCCTGCCTGCATTCTATGTATACGAGAATCCCGGACCATGCCGCCGTATCTGTCTGTCTCATATCCGTTCCTCCCGCGCAGCCACATCGAGTATCTGCAAGATATAATCTGCTGCCTTCTCTTTGTCCATGCTCACAAGCTCCTGCCTCTGGGTCCGCTGCGGCGGAAAGATTTTCCTCACTCTCGTGGCAGAGCCCTTAAGCCCATAATTCTCCTCATCACCGTCTTCTAAGTCTTGTAAAGAGAAGGTGCATATTTCCTTCTTCCTCCCGCTGATTTTGAGCTTGAGGGAGGGCATCCTTGGTATAAATGGGTCCTTTTCTACGGATATGACGCAAGGAAGCTGTACCTGCGCGCATATCATGCGGTTATCCATATTATAACGCACCTTCACGGTATCTTTTGATATATCTGTTATTTCTGCCGTCCAGCTGACATGGGCAATGTCCATCCACTTTGCGAGGGCGCCGCTCACCTGCGCCGTATCACCGTCTGTCGTCTGTCTGCCGCACAGGATAAGATCATAATTTCCTGCACATTCTATGGCCTGCTTTAAGGTATATGACGTGGCAAGCACATCTGCCCCGGCAAATGCCTTGTCACAGATAAGATACCCTTCATCTGCTCCCATGGCAAATGCTTCACGCAGTACTCCTTCTGCTTTTGCCGGTCCCATCGTAAATACGTGTACCTCTGCGCCATACGCCTCTTTCAACCGTAGGGCGGCTTCCAGGGCAGCCAGGTCATATACATTCACAACGGTCTCAAGGCCTGTCCGTATAAGCACCCCTGTCTCCGGATCCATATTCCCCTCTGAAGCCGCAGGTACCTGCTTCATACACACTGCAATCCTCATACGCGGTCCGCCTTTCCTCCTGTAATGTTGCCTCTGTTCCATACGTTTCCGGCATCCAGCTCTGCTTTTAGTTCCCCGCACAGCTTTACATGCTGCTCAGGAAGCAGCCCGTCCAGTATCCGGCGCTTCAGCTTGCCGATGCCGTGCTCCAAAACTATCTGCCCGTGATGTTCTCTGACTTCGGACACCCATTTTCTTATAAGGCTGATTCCCTTTACATAGTCATCATAATCATCCGGCAGGATATTGACATGAAGGTGGTTCTCCATCGCATGACCAAAGACACACCCTCTCAGTCCTACATCTTCCAGATCTTCCTTCACATTTGCAAGTACCTCTGAAAACGGCATGTCAGAAACAGCCATATCGGTCCCGAGTTTTGTAATACGAGCATCGTTCCTGCGAGCTTCTTCTATATAAAGATTTGCAGTCTCGGCAGCACCATGCCGGAACGCATGTAGCCTTTCTACATCCGCCTCGCCTGATACGGCCCAAGCCTCATCCGGATTACTGCCGCACACCATCGCTGACTCCATCAGAGACTCTGCCAGCATCTCAATCTCCTCTTCCACTCCGTGGAGCTCTATATATACCATTCCTTCGATGCCTTCCCCTACATCGGGAAGCTCTTTGATTTTCGTCATAACGTTTTTGTGCTTTTCAATCTGTCCTATTGCCTCCCTGTCGATATATTCGACTGCTGCTATTGCAGCATTCTCACATTCCGGCAGGTCCTGCCTCAGCATATCGACAAATCTCCCTGCTTCCGCCGTCTTGCAAAAAAAGAATGCGATGCCCCAGACGCTTTCCGGCTTCGGGAGAAGCTTGAGCGTCAGCTCACTGATAACTCCTGTGATACCCTCCTTTCCAAGAACCGCATCAATCCAGTCTATCACACGCCCGGAAGGAAGTGTCAGCTTCTCTTCTCTCCCCGCCGTTATGACATGTCCGTCAACGTCTACGAGCCTTACTGATTCGATATACTTTCTGCTGGATCCATACAACAGCCGGCTGATGCCTTGCGCTCCCGTCGCCGCAATCCCTCCGACCGTCGCCGAGGTCTCCGTCGGATCTGGCGGCCAGAACTGAGGGTTCCTGCGGAAAGCCGCGGCGATTTCTTTATCCAGGTCTATCCGGTTGATTCCCGGCTCCACGGTTATCCGTCCTGTCCCATCTTCAAGCAGAACGCTGCTCTTTACCTTGTCCATGTGGGACAGGTTCATCACATGTCCCCCTTCCGGCACGGCAGCACCGGTAATGCCGGTCTTCCCGCCCTGGATTGTGACAGGGACATTCTCGTTCTTAAGCACCCGAAGCACTTCCTGTATCTCCTCTTCGCTCTCCGGAAAAGATATGCTGTCAGCAAAACCGGTAAATTTCGACTCATCTATCAGAAATTCTTCATATTGTTCCTTCATCGGATATATTAATTGTCTCATATGCCTGTCCCCTGTCTCTACTTTTCTGCCAGTTCCCGCAATGCCTTTAATACAGGCTCAAAATCATCCACCACCGCCACGTCCGCCTTCTTCATGACTGGCGCCTGTCCGTCCGTATTGATAGCAACGATGAACTTGCTCTTCTCTATCCCTGCAAAAAAGGCTGCTGCACCGGAGACGCCTGCCGTGATGCAGATATCCGGCTGCAGCATGGCGCCGGACACGCCTATCAGCCTGTTCATCGGAGCCCACGCGTTCATCGCAGCCGGCCGGCTAACCCCGAGCTCGCCCCCTAGCGCCTCCGCCGTCTCCTGCACAAAATCTGCCCGTTCCTTATTCTTAATTCCCCTGCCCGCCGCTATGACGACCTTTGCCTCCCTGAGGCCTCCCCCCGCTTCATTGGCAGTAGTTTTTCTCGACACGACAAAGCCGGACGAAGCCGGACAAGGAATCTCCTTACTGACATGGCATATGCCTTCCTCCGGCTCCTGCCTGTCCAGGCCCTTCGCCAGAGAGATGCAGTACGGGCCCTTTTTCATGGAAAATGTGCCCTCCATATGATTGGCATAGACCATCTTCTTTACTGTCAGCGTCTCTGCAAGCTTCAGGCTGTGGACAGCGGCCACAGAACTGCCCTTCGCCCGGGCTGCCAGCCGTACGGACAATTCCGTTCCGGCAAATCCGCTTCCGAATATATACAAGTCTTCCTGGACAATCTCCTTTTCCAGCACCGCCAGAACCGCCTCAGGCGAATATTCTTCCGCCGTGAGGGCAACGACGCTCTCACATACGCATCTGCCCAGCTTCTCCACATCCGCCCTGTTCCGGCACATAACGTATGATTCTCCTTCTTCTGCCACAGACAGGAAAGCTTCTTTAAAAGCACCAAGTTCCTCCAGCTGTTGTATTACGTCCTCGGAGTATGCATCTATGATACAATGATATCTCATATTTTATCAAGCCTTCCTTTCAAATATGACTCATATAATTCTCTTGCCTTCTCCTCGGGAGTATCCCCTTCGATAAGTACCGTATCCCGGCTGTCATCCACAGCTTCCAGCCGTGTCAGCTCCACCGCCTGATCAGTCCCCTGTTCCAAAATCTTCTCCCAGTCCGGCTGTATATGCTCAATCGGCTTCTTTCCAAGCTTCATCTTATCTTTTAATGTAGGGACACGGAGATAGGCAGATGGCGCATTGCCCATCGCCAGGACACAAGGAACCGCAACGACCTGTTCTGCCACCCGTCCGTCTTCCTCATTCGTAACCTTCAGATGTCCTTCATCCACCGGTTCTATCCCAGTCACCTGGGTGATACACGGCCATCCAAGCGTCTCCGCCAAAAGAAGAGGCGTCTTCATATTGCCTCCATCCGAACTCTGTGTTCCCATAATCACAACGTCTTGAGGTGCAGTTTCTGAAACATAGTCTGCCACGATATGTGCAATAACCTCCGGGCAGAAACGGATATCCACGTCTTCTTCTGCCTCTGCCCGCACCGCGTGCTCGAACCCGAGCGCATAAAGTGTCTTTAAAAAGGTCTCATGCCGGCGTCTGCCCACGGTCAGCGCATTTAACTCATACACGACGTCAAAGCCTTCTGATAAATCAGAAAGCTTTAACATCATTTCCAGTGCCCCTTCATCAAAACAATTCCACAATAGCTTCGCATAGCTGGTATCTACCTGAAGCTGGCCATCTGCAATCCAGTCTTCTTCCGCTATCAGATCCAGATCCGGAACTATCTTAAAACACCCTAGTATCTTCATGGCTTATTTTCTAAGCGGAATCAGCGTCCCCATGTTCATGATGCCGTTCGGGTCAAATGCCTGCTTCAGCGTCTTGAGCATGTAATAGGAAGAGCCGTATTCCTGTGTCACGTATTTTGCTCTTGCCTTGCCAAGTCCGTGATGGTGGACGATAGAACCGCCGTATTTGATAACCTGTTCGCAGATGATCTGGTTAATCCTGTCATGATATTTGTTAATCTCTTCTTCCGGCGCACAGTCTACGATATTGTAATAGTATACGAAATACATGTTTGTGCCGTTGATGTAGCTGTGAGAGGAATGTCCGCCCATAAGTGTCATATCCGGAACTTCTTCCAGTATTCTGTCGCAGGCCGTCTTATAGATGTCATATATGTTGTCCCAGCTTCCAGATACTTCTGTCGTGATGCCGATATTCTGCGTGGCCTTGATCTCTTCTTTTTCCTCAGCGATTTGTTCCGGTCCCCAGTTCAGGCCGCCGTACCATTTCTCGATAAGCTTCGGGTCAACTTCTTCCAGCTCCGGATGTCTGGACATCATCTCTTTGATTCCTGCCTCGATAGCCGGGGTGATGTTTGCAGGGCCTTCCGCCATCCATATCAGGATAGCTTTCCCTTCCGGCAGCCAGGCACTGAAGTGCTGCTGTGCATCCGCCGCGTCATAAAGCCTTGCAAAGGATGGCTTATATCCTTCTACCATGACCTCACGCAGGCAGTCAAACCCAAGCTTCATATATTCGTCATCCAGCATATAACCGATGTAACGGTTATTGTCCGGCTGCCATTTGAACAGCTTTAACGTGACTTCCGTGATATAGCAGAGCGCCCCTTCATTCCCGCAGATTATGTGTCTGATGTCCGGCCCGGCCGCGCGCCTTGGTACGTTTTTGATTCTGCAGATCTTACCGTTCGGGAACACTGCTTCCAGACCTACGATCATATCCTCGATACCGCCGTACAGCGTAGAGAACTGTCCGATACTTCTCGTCGCCACAAGACCTCCCATCTGTGCCAGAGGCTTGGACTGCGGAGAATGGCCTGTCGTATATCCTCTTTCTCTCAACATGTCATCCAGCTCCTGGAGCGGAACACCACACTGGCATGTAACCTGCATGTTGTATTCATCTACCTTGATTACCTTGTTCATCGTAGAGCCATCGATGACTACCGAGTCCTTCAGAGCCGTCTCAAGGCCCCCTTCAATGGCTGACTGTCCTGTTCTTGGTACTACATTTATCTCATTGTCATTTGCAAACGTAAGCACTTCGGATACCTCTTCGGCACTTTTTACATATACGACTGCCGCAGGAATCGGCTGTGTATACACTTCACATACCTGCTCATACTTTCTGTATCTGTCGAGACTGCTCTCCTTCAATACCTGCTCGTCTGTTATGACCTGTTCGCTGCCAAGGATATCGACTAGCCCCTCTACGATTTGTTCTCTTGAAATAATTGCCATGACACTGGACTCCTTTCATTAATCACACGTTTTTTCTTTGATACTTCACCAAAAGAGAGAGGCTCCTGCCCAACAGATAGCTTTATATCTCATAAGACAAAAAAAAGAAAAGCAACACAACACGGGCAGTACGCCTGCCACGTTGGTTACTTTTCTCTGAAAATCTCTTTCGGTAACTGCATATAGTATAAAACCATTCTTGCCGGATTGTCAATTGGTTATTTTTCATATTATTGATTTTCTATTTTTGTGCACAATGATTATATTTCTTTTTTTGCCCTTTTAGTGATTGACTTTTTTCCACAAATATTTTATGATTCGAATTAGTTACAAAGAGTGAGGAGAGAAGTAACGCCACCCTGGCATTACTTTTCTCTTTTTTTTGTTACATTAATATCAGGTACGGCGACTGCAGCGCCTGTGCCACCAACATTTATAGTTAATCTGGAGGCGAAATCATGAACAAAGCTTTTATTAAAAAGTATGGTACCCTGCTGCTTCTTGCGACAGGTGCCGGAATCATCTTTCAATTACCCTATATCCGTGAGACCTTCTATGTGCCGATTCAGAATGCCATGAACCTTTCCAACGCACAGATGGGACTGCTCTCTTCCGGTTATGCAACGATGTCACTATTCTCTTATTTTATAGGCGGTATCATCGCCGATAAGTTCTCGGCAAGGAAGCTGCTTACCTTTTCGTTCATCGCAACGGGTATCCTCGGTCTGTGGTTTTCCACGTTCCCGGGCTATACCATCAGCCGCGTCATATTCGTGCTTATGGGCATCTCTACTATCATTACATATTGGTCCGCATGCATCAAAGCGACACGTATGCTCGGTAATGACGAAGAGCAGGGACGTCTGTTCGGATTGCAGGAAGGGCTGCGCGGTATCATGAATGCGCTGCTCGTATTCGGCATGACAGCAGCATTTACCCGCTTTGCAGACGAAGTTGCCGGAGCGTCAGCGGCAATCAAAGTATGCTCCATCGTAGTCATCATAATTGGTATCCTCAACTTTATCTTCATCGAAGACACGAAGAAGGAAGAAAACCCTGAATCTTTTGTGGAAGTCACAAAGGGTATGTTCAAGGCTCTTCTTATCCCAAGAGTGTGGCTGCTTGTGGCAATCGTATTCACAGCCTACAGTGTGTACGGCCTCATCGCATATGCAACGACGTTCGCTCAGCAGTTCTATGGATTGTCCGCTGCTTCGGCTGCGACGCTCGGCGGTATCCGTTATCTTATCCAGGGAGCCGGCGGTATCGTCGGAGGATTCCTTGCCGATAAGGTCAAATCCCGTTTTAAAGTAATCATCGGCGGCTGTATCGGACTTGCATTATCATTCGGCCTCTTTATCGTTATGCCGTCAAAAGCTTCTCTCTGCGTCATGGTAGTGGCCAACTTCTTCGTCGGACTGTTCTTCATCTACGCTGTTAGAAGCCAGTACTTTGCAGTGCACGATGATGCCGGCATCCCTCTTAACATGAGCGGCCGTGTATCCGGTATCGCATCCTGCCTCGGCTATACGCCTGACATCTTCATGTATACATTAGTCGGAAGCTGGATGGACAATTACGGCAGAGCCGGCTACAACATGACATGGACTTACGCTATGGTTGCGGCAGTGCTCTGTGCAATCATAACCTTTATCTTAAGCCGTATCGTCAAGAAAGAAAACGCTCAGAAAATGAGCGCTTAAGCAAAGAAAATTTGGGCGGCAGATGTTCTGATACATCTGCCGCCCGTTTTTTGCCTTTCAGGAGTGCAGCACCCTCTTTTACAATAGGCAGTTTGCCATAGCCGCCACTGATAGCTATGCCTATAGGTGACGGACATCTGCCTCCTCTTTCTGTACCGTGCGCCGGTAGCGTACATTTGGATATCCGAGTACCAGCACCGTTACAACTTTCTTATGACGGAGATGTAGCTTGCGCCGGAGTTTAAAAGAATAGTTTGCCGCCATGGCAAACAGGCCACTGTACAGGACTCCCAGGCCATGTGCTTCGGCCATAAGCTCCATATTAGACGCGGCTAGCGATGCACTGATCTTATCCTTTCCCAACACCAGAATGGCTGCGGGAGCTTTTTTAAAGAAAAAGTGGTCGTCTATGATTATATTACGTGCATTCGGCTTTATAAGCTTCATCAAAGGCAGCATCCACTTCGCAAAGCGGATTGCTATTTTCTCATACCGCTCCATATCCTTACGCAGGACGATATAAGATACGCCCTGTGCATTTTCAGCACTTGGTGTCAGACGGCCTGCCTCTATGACCTGTTCTATGACCTCCGCGTCTACTGGCTGCGGTTTGAACTGCCGGACAGACCTCCGGGACCGGATAGCGTCTAACATAAGCTGCGGTTCTAATACGGCAGGCCTGTCAATTTCTACCGGCTGCTCATGAAATCCGGTAATCGATACTGCTGCTTTGGGACAGACGGCGACGCAGTGCCCACACATCAGGCACTTCTGCATCTTGATTACTGCCTTCTTGTCCTTAACAGTGATATTATTTACAGGGCAATCCTTTACGCACATCCCGCAGCCGATGCATTCTTTGCGGCTGATATTGATTTTATGTTCTCTTGTCATGCTAGTCTCCTTTTTTCACATTGCTATTTTTTTGCACTTGTATAAATCTTGACTTTAGTTTATGATGAATGAAGCAGATATACAAGTGCCAATCTGATATAGATGCAAGAATCTGGACAAATTTAATAAAATGTCAAAGGAGAGATCAAAATGAAATATGATTTTACCAAGAAGATGACGATTGGAGCGGCACGTACGCTGTCCTCTCTTCAACAGGCTATGCTGATGCTGCTTTCTGCTAAATCTTTTGAAGAAATAGCTGTAGGGGAGCTGTGTGAACAGGCCATGCTGCCACGTGCAACCTTTTACAATTACTTTGATGACAAATATGATCTGTTGGAGTATTGCCTGAGAACTGCCCGCAAGCAGCTTGACAGCGGCTGTGCGGACGCTTGTACATGCAGGATGCGCATGGATGCTTTCCTGGAAAACTGTTTTGATTTCCTCGACCGTAATTTGGATACGGTTGAAAAAATATTGAAAAACAATATACCGGACCAATATCTGATCAACCAAATCCGGTACTATCTGCTTTCCAATATGGAGGAAGCATTTCAAGCCGGTTCCTGTTCGCACCGCTTCAAGATACCGCATGAAATGGCCGCAAAACTATACAGCGATGCCGTGTTGATCATACTGGAGTGGAAATACCTGGAAAAGAAAGAGTGCACGAAGGAACAGGCGAAAGAATATGTGCATCAGATGGTCAGCGGGATAGATGTACAATAACTGGCCCGTCACAAGTTAATCATTCTGCAGAGGAGGTATCATATGGTTTTTTATTTCAGCGGTACCGGCAACAGCCAGCTTGCGGCAAAACACATTGCCGGAATCATCGATGACGAAATCATTTCTGTCAACCATTGTCTAAAGGAAAAGGAGAAAAAAACGTTCTGCTCGGAGCGCCCGCTCGTATTTGTCGCGCCTGTCTATGCCTATCGTGTGCCGAGGGTCGTACAACGCTGGATTCGCGAGACAAAGTTTGAGGGCTGCCGGAAAGCCTATTTTGTACTGACCTGTGGAGGAAGCGACGGTAATGCGGCGGCATACGCAGAAAAACTCTGCCTGGAAAAGGGACTGGAATATCAGGGACTTGTTTCTGTACGCATGCCGGAAAATTATATCGCTTTGTCTGCAGCTCCAAGCGAGCCTGAATGCGCGGATATCATCGAGAGGGCAAAGCCTGTCTATTCCGAGCTCGCCGGTTACATACAGAACAATGAACCATTCCCTGTTTCGCCGGTATCCTTTGGTGGCAGGCTGTTAAGCGGCCCGCTCCATATACTGTATTACAAGCTGGCCATCCACGATAAAGGTTTTACAGTATCGGACACATGCATCTCTTGCGGAAAATGCGCCCAGAGATGCCCGTTGGACAATATTGATATAACGGGCGGGCGTCCTGTGTGGAACGGCGACTGTACACACTGTATGGCGTGCATCTGCGGATGCCCCGTCAATGCAATCGAGTACAAATCCATCTCCAAGGGTAAGAGACGCTACTATATCATGGAGGAATAAATGGGGGAAGTAAAGTGGCTGCGGACCGGGAGCCGGGTGGCATCTGCTCCGATGCGTCCGAGGCTCCGACTATTTCACGTATCCCTAACCCTGCGGAATGCGCGCCGATAGCGGCTTACATCCCGCAGGATAAGGGCTACGGAAAGGATTCTCCGCCTCTTCCGCTTACACCTGCGCATCTCCCACCCGGCTCCCCGCCCACTATCTACTTCACTTAACAAGGGTGAGTGCGGTTGTGTGACGTTACTGGCCAGCGGATGAACGCTGGCTGCGTCAGTTAAGTGATAAAATATCGCAAGCTTAATGTGAATAACACAAAGAGCAGATGAATGATAAGAGTTTTGCAAGTCCAGATGAATCAGGCTGGCGAATATGTTAGTTGTGAATCAATTACAGCGAGGCGAGCACGCCGTTACTACAAGAAGAGCCGGAATCAGGCAGGGGATGTCATCTCAACATCCCCGTACCTGATTCCGGCTCTTCTTATATTAGGATTTCTTTTCGACAAAGGGCTTAGCTTGCTTAGCCCTCTATCACTATACTTACACAAACAAAGCACTTCCATCAGCCAATCGTGTTACACAGCCGCCCCCACCCATGCCAGCAAAGTAGATAGCCGCTGGGGAGGTATGGGACAGATGCGCAGGTCTAAGCGAAAGGGACTTAAGAATCCTCACCAGATTCCTTGGCTTGTGGGGTGAGAGCCGCCATCGGCGAACACCCCACAGGCTTAGGAATCTGTGTGATAGTCGCAGTTCCCGGACGCGTCGGAGCATCTGCCCCATACCTCCCCAGCGGCGTCCACTTCACTAACCCCCCATTGAACAAAACGGCGATGTGTGATATCATATGAGCACAATTCAAACATTCTGATTTTCTGATTTCATCTACGGCAGATCGCCGTACCTATCCGATGTTTGTAACAAATCTTTCATGCAAGGAGGGATGACTATGGGGCCTGTTCTTTTGTTTTCCGTCTGTTAACCGTGGATAAAGTATGATAAAATGAAGGAGAACCATATGAACAAAAGACAAAAGCTGATACCATTAAACAAACTGAACCTTACGGACCGTTTCCTCTTCGAGGAAGTGATGGAGGACCCTCTGGCCCACCAGGAGGCGCTCGGCATCATCCTGGGCAGGGATGTCCCGCTCCTTACGCAGAACGAGGCGGAGAAGGAGCTTCGGATCTCGCCGGAGGCCCGTTCTGTCCGCCTGGACATCTTCTCCATGGACGAGGACAGGGCCGTCTATAATACGGAGATGCAGAAGCAGCGCAGGGCAGACCTGTCCAGACGGAGCCGCTACTACCAGTCGCTCGTGGACATATCCCTGCTCGAGCCCGGGATTCCGGACTACAGCCAGCTGAACGAGTCCTATCTCATCATGATCACGCCCTTCGACCTGTTCGGCTGCGGGAAGTACCGGTACACCTTCCGGGCCGTGTGCGAGGAAGAGCCGGGATGCGTCCTCGAAGACGGTGCGACCCGGATCTTCCTGAACACCCGTGGAACGAATGACGATGAGGTCCCACAGGAGCTGGCGGAATTCTTGCACTACGTGGAGCATACGACGGACGAGGCGGCGGAGCATGCAGGGAGCGAACGCATCCGCCGCATCCACGACCGGGTCCGGAAGGTACGCAATAGTGAAGAAGTCGGGGTGAAGTATATGCAGGCATGGGAAGAGAAATATTATGAGAAAGAAGAGGCAAGAAAAGAAGGACTGCAGAAGGGACGTGCTGAAGGACGTAAAGAAGAGCGCATCAATCTAGTAAAAAAGAAGCTTGAAAAAGGGAAATCTGTCGAGGAAATCGCTGATGCATTGGAAGAGACCGATGAGACAATCCGGGAGCTTATGAAAGAACTAGGAGTTTAGTGGAGTAGACCGCGGACAGGGAGCCGGGTGGCATCTGCTCCGATACGTCCGCTTACACCTTCGCATCTGTCCCATACCTCCCCATCGGCTATCTACTTTACTGGAATGGGTGGGGGCGGCTGTGTAACACAATTGGCTGATGGAAGGGATTTGGTTGTGTCAGCATAGTGATAAAGGGCTAAGCAAGCTAAGCCCTTTGCCGAAGAGAAATCCTAATATAAGAAGAGCCGGAATCAGGTACGGGGATGTGTATGAGATAACATCCCCTGCCTGGTTCCGGCTCTTCTTGCAGCAACGGCGTGCACGCCTCGCCGCAAATGTTAACAACGAACAAATTCGCCACCCTGATTCATCTGGACGAACAAAACTCTTATCATTCATCTGCTCTTTGTGTTATTCACATTAAGCTTGCGATATTTTATCACTCAACTTACGCAGCCAGCGGCCATCCGCTGGCCAGTAACGTCACACAGCCGCACTCGCCCTTGTCAAGTGAAGTAGATAGCGGGCGGGGAGCCGGATGGGAGATGCGCAGGTGTAAGCGGAAGAGGCGGAGAATCCTTTCCGTAGCCCTTATCCTGCGGGATGTAAGCCGCAATCGGCGCGCATTCCGCAGGGTTAGGGCTACGTGAAATAGTCGGAGCCTCGGACGCATCGGAGCAGATGCCACCCGGCTCTCCGCCCGCAGCCTAATTTACTTAAACCCACATTTAGTGGAAGTAATGTGCCCCTATCTGCATCCCTGATCCGCCCTGGTCAAAATACAGGCAGCCACCTATCGGGTTAGATCCCGCAAGGGCGTCTGCCGCCGCCTGTCTGGCGGTATCTGTATAGCCGCCTGAAGCCAGAACCTGGTCGAGCCAGCCCGTCACTGCCGGACCGAACTGTCCTGACTGATAGATGACGTCCCGGATGGAATTCGGGAATACTCCGCTTCTTACCCTGTTCATCACGACCGCGCCTACTGCAACCTGTCCTTCATACGGCTGGTTTCCGGCTTCACAATATATGATTGCGGCCAGAAGATCTTGATCTGACTGGCTTGCAGAAACTGCCTGGGCCTGTGCTGCCTGAGCCGCCTGTTCCTGGGCCGCCTTCTCCTGAGCTGCTTTCTCCTGGGCTGCTTTTTCCTGGGCTGCTTTCTCTTCCGCGATTCTTTTCTCTTCTGCGATTCTCTTTTCTTCTGCAATCCTTTTTTCTTCTGCAATACGCTTTTCTTCTGCGATCCTCTGCTGTTCTTCTATTATCTTCTGGGTCATCTCTTTCATGTCCATAAACCGGGATGCATATTTATCTATATTTACATCCGCAGATACCGGTACAGTTTCTGATGCGTCCGCCATCGCCTCGCTGGAATACCCTGCGGTAAACAGTGACGTAACGGTGAGCAGTGTTACCAGAAGCCCTACATTTCTTTTAGAATTCATAAATTTATACCCTCCTGAAAATAACAATATTTTAAAATTGTTTTAATTAATTATATTCAGATATTTTCTATTTATTACAATTGTTACATATTTGTTACGATTTTATTCAAAAGAATGAATTATTTTTTAAAAAAGTTATTGAAAAAATTTTTATAAGAAACTATCCTTTAGTTGTTGAAGTCGACGTCAATAGATAAATGAATGGAGAAAATAAGATGAAAATAGAAGAATTTAAAAATATCACGATAGCTTATATGCGCAATATCGGCGAATATGGCGTTAAGAATGAATTATTGATGGAGGAGTTCAAAGACTATCTAAAAAACAATCATCTGCTTGGTGCAGATACGGTTCTGCTGGGAATCGCCTTAGATGACCCGGCAGCAACGCCCCAAGAGGAATTAAGATACGATGTGGGTCTTATCATTAAGGATGATATGGACATAAGCCTGAACAAGAGATGCATTGACGATGGGACATACGCAATATATGAAACCGCTCATACGAATCAGGCTGTCATAGCTTTCTGGCGGGATATCGCAGAACTGACAGAAGGCCTGGCTGTAGATTATGGCAAGCCTGTTATCGAACGCTACGCGGCGGATAAGATCGCTGACCACCTGTGCGAATTTTGTATTCCTTTAAAATAACCACTTCTAAGGGCTTGCCCTCTTCGTTCGGAGCAAGCCCTTGTTTCAAAGCTAAAGTTTCACGCTATTCTAATATGCTTCCATCTGTAGATATCGTTACTACCTGCCATGGTATAAACTTGCCGCTCTCCTTCAATGCAGATACGGCAGCATGTTCGATGCCTCCGCAGCATGGCACTTCCATTCTTACTACGGTCAGGCTCTTGATATCGTTGTGCCTGATAATCTCAGCCAGCTTCTCACTGTAATCTGCACTGTCCAGCTTCGGACAGCCGATCAGCGTCACCTTGCCCCGGATAAAATCCTGATGGAAGCTGCCGTAGGCATATGCCGTACAATCCGCTGCTATAAGGAGATGAGCACCCTCAAAATATGGCGCGTTCACAGGCGCCAGCTTAATCTGCACCGGCCACTGCCGAAGCTGAGATGCCGAGGGGGTCCGGCGCATCGCCTCAGGCACCGCTTCTCTGGCTATCTGCCTCGACTGGCTGCCCGGACATCCACATGGCAGTGCTTCCGCCTGCTTCTGCTCCTTCTTCCTCATATTCTGCCTGACTGCCTCTTTATCATATGCCGCGGCCTCGCGTTCTACAAATGTGATGGCTCCTGCCGGGCAGGCCGGCAGGCAGTCTCCCAGGCCATCGCAGTAATCATCCCGCAGCAGCTTCGCCTTGCCGTCAACCATACCGATGGCCCCTTCGTGGCAGGCCTCGGCGCACAGCCCGCAGCCATTACATTTCTCTTCATCTATCTGTATTATTTTACGTACCATATTCATTTCCTCCTTACGGTGACCTTCTTGATATATTATAATACATTCCTAAAGACTTGTATGTTGTAATTACAACATAGATGGAAAAAAATAATAATCGACTGCTGCCATTTTAGTTATATGCTATGCAAGCACCCCGTCCCGCACGGTTATGATCCGGCTGCTGCTTTCCGCGGCTTCCTGTGAATGCGTCACCATTATAATCGTCTGCCCGCTGTTTTGGTTGATGTCCTCTAACAGACGCATGATGCCTGCCCCGGTCCTGCTGTCCAGATTGCCGGTAGGCTCATCTGCAAACAGGATATCAGGGCTGCCGATAAGCGCACGGGCTATGGCCGTCCTCTGCTGCTGCCCGCCCGACAGCTGGCGCGGCGTATGCTTTCTCCTGTCGGACAGCCCGACAACATCCAGGATATGGTCAAGCTGCTCTCTGTAATCACGTATCTTCTTTCCGTCGAGCAGAAGCGGAAGCATAATATTTTCCTCTACATTCAGGTTCGGGATAAGATTATAGAACTGAAACACGAATCCTATCTTCTGCCTTCTTATCCTGCTCATCTTTGCGTCATCGAAGCTGCATATATCTGTTCCGTCTATATATACAGAACCATCCGTCGGCGTATCAAGCCCTCCAAGGATATAGAGAAGCGTGCTCTTGCCGGAACCTGATTGTCCCATGACAGATACGAATTCCCCCTGCATGACCTTCAGGGATATTCCCTTCAGTACATTGGAAACCACACCACCGACCATAAAATCTTTTGTTATATTTCTGCCCTCGACAGCAGCAATACTGCTATATTCCTTCATACGCCTGTCCTCCAGTCTGTCTATTCAAATTTAATTTCTTCCACCAGCTTCATATGACGGCTCTTTAATATAGGGACAACCGAGCCTGCAGCCGTAACCACGATACCCATGGCTCCTGCTGTCAGGAATATGGCGGCATCCAGATCTGGCCTGATGGAAATCTTGGGTCCTGCCACGATAAAGATTGTCTGTATCTCCATATATGATACCGCCATGGCTGCTGCCGCGCCGATCAGTCCGGCAGACACCCCTTCAATCAGCATCATTTTTACATTCTGCCTGCTGCTGAGCCCTGCCGACTTATACATGGCTATCGCGCGCCTCCTCTGCATATAATTGATCAGCAGATTATTGACGATTCCTACCGCGGCCATCAGTAGAATGAAATAAGTCATACTATGCATGGGCTGCAGGAACGTACCTACGGTACCGGCCGCGTCCGCATTGAACTCTTCCACCGTACGGCTCCAGTTCGGCGTGTCCCCGAACAGGTTGCGGATCTGTACCATCACCGCATCCGGATCGGCTGCCGTATATGCGAGAAAATCATATCCCTCTGCTCCAAAGTCCTGTACTGCACAGTAAGACGGTATGACAGCCTCCACGTCTGTCGCCCGTGACTTATAGCTGCCGATAATTCTGTACGCAGCCGTATGGGAACCATCTGACAGCGAGATCGAATCGCCTGCCGCCAGCTTCATTTTCTTCATAGCGTCTTCGCTTATCAGCATAGCCCTCTCATTTTCCCCAAATGCAGATATCGCTCTTTCCCTTTCCCTGCCGTCTGTATAATGAAGAGCGAACATGGAACTATAGCGTTTCAGGTTATCCGTAGCCTCCAGCCGTGTAAACGAAATGCCTTCCCCGTGCACGCGGTCGTCCAGCACCTGTACGGGAAGGACCTCCTCCATGCCCTCAAACCCTTTTACCTGCCTTACAAAATCTTCGTCCATAGAACCGTCTGCAAATCCTTCAAGCGCTGCCCCCTGAAAGACATCGCTGATATAGGATGTCACGAAGTTCCCGACGGCGCTGATAGAGATTACGGCAGAGATGCTGATAAAGAGCAATGTGATATTCTGCGTAACGTTCTTATTGTTCCTCATGTTGCGCGCGGCCAGCATCCCTTCATTACCGAATAAGGTTCCATAAATCCGCTCCATCCCCCTCGCCGCAAGATTCGTGAAAGACGGAATAAAAAGTATGGCTGCAGCTATCAGGCCAAGAAGAGAGAGTCCTCCGGCCGGATACAGCATCTTTTCCGGAGCAATACGGGGCAGCACGATAGAGACGATACCGAGTATGGCAGCTATGGCAACGGTATGTCGCACAGGCCTCTTCTTTTCTTCTACCGTCCCGAGGACCACTTCCTTCACCGGCAGGCGGCCCGCCCGGCGGACCGGAATCCAGGAGCTCAGAAGCGAGACTATGACAGCCGCGGCAATAGATATGGAGATGGCAGGCAGCGTAATCACGGCCGGTATCTCTATCCCCTGTGCCAGCCCGTCCCCCAGTCCATGCAGTATCACTTTCAGGATAGCCGTCCCCACAGGGATACCAATCAGTCCTCCTGTAAGCCCATAGATGACGCTCTCTGCCAGAAGGATAGACGTCACCGTCCTTTCTTCTGCTCCGATGCTGCGGAAGGTACCGATAACCGGAAGCCGGTCCAGCGTTATCACTTTATAGCTGCTGTAGATGATAAATACGCTCATCGTCAGGGCGAAAAAGCTGATCAGGAAAAAGGGCATGGATTTCTGCCTTGCATCTGCAGCAATCTGCGCTTCATTAACTGTCTCAGATACATGATAGCGGTCTTGCGGCAGCTTATCATCCAGACAGGACTTCAGTTCACCGGCCGTCACGCCATCTGCCGGTTCAAGCAGTATCTCACTGTACTTTTGCGTCTGCTGCGCCATATCTGTCAGCACGTCAAGCGGTACGAGAGCGGTTGCCCCTCTTGTCTGCCTGAGAAACAGCGTATCGTATGCAGCTATGCCAAACACTTCAAAAGAGACAGGAATGTTGTTGATGAGAAGCGTAACCGTATCGCCTCTGCTTATCCCGAACTTGGACGTGAACCTGTCCGGAAGGATTATCTGATTCCCGGAAAAACCAGTTATGCTGCTTTCGTCCAACATACGCGGTCTGTTGATCTGATTCAGCTGTTCAAGATGAGCCGAAACCAGGTCCACGGTCTCATAATATCCGCCCTCGCTGTACATCGCCGCCTGCTTTAGTATCCCTGCCTTAGCCTTAATCTCAGGGATATCCGGAACCGTATTGTCTTTTAGTTCTACGGAACCATTCAGAGCAGTTACCGAAATGGACGCATCCCCGTACATCCCCCGCGCCATCTTCTGCTGTGCACTTTCATAAGATGCACCGATAGAAAAGGACACGAACAGCAGCGAGGACGACAGGAGAACAGACAGCAGCATCACAACCGTACGTACCTTCCGTTCTTTCATATTGGTAAGTATATATTTTATTATGATCTTCAAGACGCACCTTCTTTCTTTTCAAGCCATAGAAAAAGCTGACAGCTATCATGATAAGATGATAAACTGCCAGCCTTAATCTAACTTGTATCCTGCCTTAATTAACCTTAAATATAATGATTATATCTGTACCTGCACCCGGTGCGCTGCGAACCGCGATTGTCCCCCCATGGCTTTCTATGACACTCTTTGCTATCGCCAGTCCAAGACCGGTCCCTTCCGGTTTCTCGTCTGTATCCGTACCCCGGTAATATCTCTGAAACAGTCGGCCTGCGTCCTCTTCAGACATACCTGCACCATTGTCTGACACGATAACCTGTATCTCATGCCCGTCAGCCACCGTGCAGATGGTAACGCCTGCATCCTCGCCCCCATGGATGAAGGCATTGATGATGAGATTGCTGAACGCCCGCCTGAACAGCTTCCTGTCGAAACAAAAATATATGTCGTCCTGAACGGTCTCCATCTGGATGCTGCGGTCCTCATACTCCGGCGTGTTCCTAATATCGATGGCCGTTTCCTTCAGAAAACGGACGAGATCCGTCCTCTGTCTGTCCAGCAGAACTGAACCACTCTCCAACTGGTATGTCAGCTTCAGGTCGTCTAAGAGCTGCTCCATGTAAGAGACATTTTTCAATATGATTGCAGAATACCTCCTGTGCCGCCCCGGCATATCCGTACTGCTATCCTCCTGCATGATTTCCGCATATCCTTTTATCGGGGACAAAGGCGTCTTGAGGTCATGGGTGATATTAGCTATCCATTCCTTGCGCATGCTTTCTGTCTGCTCCCTTATCCGGTCGCTGCTCTTGATTTCTGCATCCAGCCGGTTCAGGCTGTCATATATATCGCCGAATATCCCATCATCCTCCACGGATAGATAGGAACGCCGGGCGATATCCTTGACTGCATCCGTCACGTGTCCCATCATGCGCGTCATCCAATAGCCGTATGCCATACCGGATATGATGATTACGCCGAGCAATATGCTGCCAAGCACTAATACAATTGTCCTGCCTTTTATAAAGTGCTCTCCGCTCAGCTGCATGGTAACCTTCGTGACCGCTGTGGGGAAATGGATGATGTACGTGTAATTGCGGTCTGCAAGTTCCCCTATGAGGGATGCCTCTTTTCTGTCTGCCAGATGCCCGTCCCTGTATATAGCTATCAAATCTGAGGCCGTATAACCTGCGGCGGCCTGTTCCGGCTTTCTGTAGCCAAATTGCTCTATGCCATCCCTATCTATTACCTGGATTCCAAGCTGCTCTCTCTGAAGCTGCTCTATACCGGACTGTGTTATCTGAGGCTTATCATCGATAAAGATAATCTGCTCTTCAAAATTGTCTGTAAAGCGTTCCGGCCAGTCGCTCCTGACAATGGTCCCATCCGCCTTTCTGACCGTAATGAGCATAAAGAAGAGCACCGCTGCTATAATCAGTATCCCTGTCAGGGAGAGCAGGAACATGCTATAGATGTGCAGGCTTGTTCGGTATCCGGTTCTTTTCATCTAATCAGTCCTTTTCTTCAACTTATACCCCAGACCCTTCACTGTGACAAGCTGCTGCGGATCAGACGGGTTATCTTCTATCTTCTCACGTATATGCCGTATGTGGACCATAATCGTGTTGTCGCAGATGCTGCTGTACTCCCCCCACACCCTCTCATACAATTGTTCCTTGCTGATGATTCTTCCTGCATTTTCAGCCATATATGACAATAGAAGGAATTCCCGTCCGGTAAGTTCCAGCTCTTTTCCATCTTTGAACACCCGGCAGCCCTCACGGTCTATCGTCAGCCTTCCAGCTGTCAGCGGCTTCTCTGGCTGCTCCTTACCATTATCCTGATACTTCTGCCTGCGAAGCTGTGCCTTTACACGAAATGCTACTTCCCTGGGACTGAATGGCTTCGTGATATAGTCATCACCTCCGCCTGACAGGCCCAGGATCTTGTCAATATCATCATCTCTGGAAGACAGAAACAAAATAGAACAATAGGAATAGCCACGTATCTGGCGGCATACTTCAAGACCGTCGATATCGGGGAGCATGATGTCCAGTATGATGACATCCGGTGCAAACTCGTTACAGATACGTAACGCGTCCCCGCCGTTGTAAGCTCTCCGTATCTCATAGGAGCCATCCATACATAATGTCTCTTCCAGCAGGTCTACGATATCCTTTTCATCATCAACGAGCAGAATCTTATCCGACATAGCCAACCCCCTTTCCTCATTATCTGTTATTGTGCCCTTTGTCCACCGTCTGATTCTTGTATTATACCATACCGCGCAAAGAAAAGTCCCGGAGTTTTAAGCTCCGGGACCTGGAATATCCGGTCAGGTCCGAAAAAAGCGCTTGCCATGCTTATCCGTTGTCTTTATATAGTAACATTTCTGTTATCATCTATTATCGTCGTTTATGACTTGTTATAGTCTGTTTATGTCCGCTATCCTCCTTTTGATCACGTATTGATTACAATATATCCGTAAGGTCACAAGGAGGCATTATGCAAAAGATAAGAATACTATTATTGAAGCTCGGTGTACGGTCCACGCTGAAGGGATTCCATTTCCTCCTCTACGCGTTACAGCTCTGCTTATCAAGTGAAGAATACCTGCTCTCTGTCTACAAGACACTGTATGTAGATATCGCAGAACATTTCGGCACTTCCAGGGACAACGTAGAACACTGTATCCGCACTGCTATTACAAACTGCTGGTACAAAGGCAACCGCGAACTTCTGATAAAAATTGCCGGTTACAAGCTCAAACAGAAGCCGGCAAACGGAGAATTCATCGACATTCTCTACAACTACCTGTCTCAGGCAGGGTAGGCTTCCTACGCCAGGTATACCAGCACATAACAAAAAACGCCGTATAGGTGGCTGCTATTAAAACAGTATCAACAACAAACTGAATAAGGGGAGCTGCCTTAGTGCGGTGTTACCGCCGTGCTTTAAAAAGAGGGCAGATAGTTATTTCATCATTTAATTGGTATTGGCAGCATCCAATGCTCCATATATGCACAACCACCTGTGGCAGGATAATACATTTCTCCCGCAAAATCAGTAGTAGTCAAATTGTGCTTCTCCATCCAGTGCGACATAAATGTCTGCGCTTTATATACAGCAGAATTTGTTAATTCTTCAAAACTTTCCGCTTCAAATCCGCAGACGAGATACTCTGCACTTGGGAGTTCAAAGACTGTAAATCCATCTTCGGCAGAACCATGCCCGGCTTCTGCCCCTGCCATATAGGTGCAATAGCCCTCCTTAGCTTTGCCCATATAAAGCGCACCAAATTCATTTCCATCTGCAAGCAAATGCGGAATTTTAGGTTTTACCTCATGAAATTCATTCCATAGTTTTGCGGCAAATGAAACGCTTGTATCTGTGCCGCCCAGTAACTCTGAAACAGGTATTTCCTTTGCAATTCCAATAAAAGTTCGTGGCCTAGCTAATTGCTTGCGTGTGACTTCAAGTACAATACCCTCTGTAACTATCGGAACATTCTCATCAACCATTACATAATTTAATATCAACTCTGGTTTTACAAATTGATTGAGATGGACGCCCGTTGTACGGTATTCATCGGGTGTAATACCATACGTTTCTTTAAACGCTCTTGTAAAGCTGGCATGACTGGAAAAACCATAGTCCAATGCAGCGTCAAGTATACGACAGTTTTTCTCTTTTAGGTCACTTACTGCTTTGGCCAATCTACGAAGTTTCATATATTCACAGACAGGTTTCTTCACTAAGCGAGAGAAAAGCCTTTGAAAATAAAACGGCGACAAGTTGGCGATATCTGCCAGTTTGTCTATTGGTATTTCCTCTGTTAAGTGATTTTCTATATAGTCAACCGATTTTTGAATTGCTTCCCATGCGTGCATCATTTTGCACCTCCTTATTTCTTTTAATAACATCTTATCAAACAAATTTTTCGTTGGCTTATCGAGTAATGCTCTTTTTATATAAACCATCTTTCATTTTATTGGAAATACCAATATGAATCAAACATATAAAAATGATTTCCACCGCCGGTGCTTTGTCTGTATTTATCAAGCCCATTTCTTTCGGCATACGCCACAAAAAAAAACGCCGTAACAACGGCGTTTTTCAAATGGACCTGGCGGGAGTTGAACCCGCGTCCGAAAGCCCCTCCATCGAAGCATCTCCCATCACAGTCATTATATTGACATTCCCTCTGCCGGCCGCCTAATGACAGGCTTCCGGTTTTAGTAGCTTCATAAGTTCTTCCATTCCCTCAAAGCTTTGAGAACGAAGTGCTCCACCTGTTTGAAGCCGGTTTCTTAAGCGGTGGAAAACCTAAGGCCGACTACAGCCTAATTAGGCTGCGTACGCTAATTCTCTATTGTCTGCGTTTATATTTAATTGGAACTTTTAACGTAGTGTCCCGCTACGGATGGCTTCTCCAACTTCCAGACCCCCGTCGAAACCAGTACAAGCCCTGATAATCGTGTAACTGGCCTACAGACATCTTTTGCATAATTAATTATATGTTGAGATATAATAAATGTCAAGGGCCGCCTAAAATTTAAAATAATTAGCACTCACCTCTTGACAGTGCTAACAATTAGTGTTATATATAATGTATAGCAGATAAAACAAATACAACAATATATATAAACAAGGAGGAATGACTTATGTTACTTGCAAACAGAAGTATTAACAACTTATTTGATGATATGTTTAAGGATCCGTTCTTTTCCCGCCCGTTCGAGAATTCATCTTCTCAGATTATGAAGACGGACATCCATGAAAAAGACGGAAGCTATATGATTGAGATGGAACTTCCCGGATATGCCAAAGAGGATATCAAGGCTGATCTAAAAGACGGATACCTGACAATCACGGCAAACCGGGATGAGACAAAGGAAGAAAAAGACGCGAAAGGAAACTGCCTGCACAAAGAGCGCTATACAGGAAGCTGCAACAGAAGCTTCTATGTAGGGGACAAGGTAACCCAGGATGATATCAAAGCGTCCTTCCGAGACGGCGTACTTCTTCTGCAGATTCCGAAAGAGGTGCAGAAGGTGGAAGAACAGCCTAAGCTGATTACTATTGAGTAATCGGATGGCAGCAGATAGCCGGCAGGGAAGCGGGGGCAGATGCCCCGTCTCCCTGCCGGCTATCATTTTACTTGAGCAGATGAATCTGCCCGATAATAGGCAGCTCTTTTCTTTCTCCTCTGCATGCATGTACGATACCCATGATTGCTATGATAAATAATGCAAGTTCGATGAGGTCGAAGATCCAGCCGAACCACCATCCTCCGAAATTGATAAAGGAATGAAACCCGAACACCCAATTGCCGGACAGCAGATTTACTACGACGGTCACGATGAAGAGTACGAGCCCCTGGTTCGTGTGGAATCTGACATATTCCGAGTTCTTGTTTCCTGCAAGTATCGGTATCAGTACCAATATGCCGAGATACGACAGTACCCCCATGGCTTTATTCGTACGCACATCTTCCATGTCAAAATATGCTCCGCCATCTTGTCTGCTCTCATAGCCCGTACCCGCAGTTCTATTACCCTGCTCATAGTATCCATGTTGATTCATGTCCGGTCCATATGTATAATCCTGACGTCCCTGTGAGGGTATCTCTGCTCCGCACTGGGGACAGTATCTTGTCCCATCGGCAGCTTTTGTACCACATTTAACACAATATCCCATTTCCTATCCTCCGTATCCTTATTCTGTAAGTCCCAGAATCTCTGACAGCACTTCGATGATGATTTCATTCGTGCACGATTTGATATACCCCATCATATGCAGTGATATTTCATCCTGCTTCTGCGCTTCTGTCAGTTTCTCATCGTGTCTTGTCCCTTCTATCAGCTGAATGAGCTGTGGCGTCAGTTCTTCGTAAGTCTCTACCGTAGTCTGTGTGACCAGCTTCCGCAGGTCTTCTTTCTTAACAGGTACCATCTCATATCCTCCATCTTGTCCGCAGATGCCACCTTCTATCCGAGGTTGCGCACCTTGAAATCTCTCTGGGCTTCCCGCTGCTGATCCTTTTTCGCAATGTCCTGGCGTTTGTCATATAGCTTTTTCCCTTTGGCAAGACCAATCTCAACCTTCACAAGGCTTCCTTTAAAATACACCTTCAGAGGGATTACCGCAATACCTTTCTCCTTCGTCTTGCCAAGCATCTTGTTGATTTCTGCCTTATGGAGCAGCAGCTTTCTGACCCTGAGCGGGTCCTTGTTAAATATATTCCCCTTTTCATACGGGCTGATGTGCATGCCATAGATGTATACTTCTCCGTCCTCTATCCTGATGAACGACTCTTTTATGCTGCATTTGCCCATGCGCAGGGATTTCACTTCCGTCCCGTGCAAAGCTATGCCCGTCTCGTAAGTATCCAGGATAAAATAATCATGATACGCCTTCTTATTATTGGCTATCATCTTCCCATTACTCTTCGCCATCTCCCATCTCTCCTTCATCTGCAATCTCAAAATCAATCGTCCGCATCCGCCTGTCTGCACCTGTGACACGGACAGATATGCGCTGGCCAAGCTTGAACACTTTACCCTTGTGGATCCCGGCCATCTCATACCGGCTTTCATAATATTCATAATGGTCGTCCGTCATGTTGGCCACATGGACAAGGCCTTCTATCGTATTGGGCAGCTCGATGTACATGCCCCATTTTGTTATACTGGATATCACACCCTCGTATACCTCACCCAGGTGCTCTTCCATATATTCCACCTTCTTGAGCTTGATCGTCTCACGCTCCGCCTCGTCGGCCCTGCGTTCCATCTCACTTGCGTGCTTTGTCACCTCCGGAAGTATTTTCCTGTAATGCTCCGTCTTTTCTCCATCCATACGTCCCCGCAGGCTGTCTTTTATTATTCTGTGAATCTGCAGATCAGGATACCGCCGTATCGGGGAAGTAAAATGGGTATAATATCCGGCGGCAAGCCCAAAGTGCCCACTGTTGTCCGGCGTGTACCTCGCCTGCTTCATAGAACGCAGCGCAAGCCTGCTGATAAGCGCCTCCTCCGGCGAACCTTCCACCTTGGCAAGCAGCTTCTGTACCTCTTTTGGCCGTACTTCATTCGCTCCGATATGCATGGAATAGCCAAAGTTATTGATAAACGTGGCCAGAGCCCTTATCTTCTCATCATCCGGCGCCTCATGGGTGCGGTATACGAACGGAAGCTCCTGCCAGTAATAATCCTCAGCCACCGTCTCATTAGCAAGGAGCATAAAATCCTCTATGATCTTCGTAGCCACATTCCGTTCATAAGGCTTTATATCCACCGGCTTTCCTTGTTCATCGAGTATCATCTTCGTTTCCGGAAAATCGAAATCAATCGAGCCTCTCTTCTGCCGTCTCTTTCGCAGAAGGGACGACAGCTCCTGCATCCGCTCGAACATCGGTACAAGGTTCCGGTAGCGTACTATTTCTTCCTCGTCTTTATCGGCAAGGATTTTCCTTACGCTCGTATATGACATTCTTTCATCTACATGAATCACCGTCTCTGCAATCTCATGGTCCACGACAAGCCCTTTGCCGTCGATTCGCATAATACAGCTTAAGGCCAGCCTGTCTTCACCCGCATTCAGGGAACAGATGCCATTGGAGAGTGTGTGGGGCAGCATAGGGATAACCCTGTCCACAAGATACACGCTTGTCCCACGCTTCAGGGCCTCCCGGTCGAGGGCGCTGTTTTCCTGCACATAGTTTGTCACATCGGCAATATGCACGCCGAGGATGTAGCTGTCACCTTCTTTTGTGACAGACACCGCATCATCGAGGTCCTTGGCGTCCTCGCCGTCAATTGTCACCATCTGCCAGTCCCGGATATCTTTCCTGCCTGCCATATCCGCTTCACTGACCGGCTTTGCTGTACGTTCCGCCTGGTTCAGCACCTTCTCCGGAAATTCCACCGACAGGTCGTACCCCTTGACGATGGACATGATATCGGTGCCCGGGTCATTGACATGCCCGATAATCTCCACGATCTTCCCTTCCGGCTTACGACCCGGTTCCCCGTAAAATGTCAGCTCTGCAACTACCTTGTGTCCGTCTACGGCGCCTTTGGATTTCTCTTCCGGAATAAAAATATCCTGGATGAAGCGCTGATTGTCGGGTATGACAAAGCCATAGTTTTTGCCTTGCTTCATCTGATACAGCCCTACCAGCCTCGTAACTCCACGGGATACGACCCTGATGATCTTGCCTTCACGTCTCTTCCCGTCCGGTTCCTTTGTTATGGCAACTTCTACCGTATCGCCGTTGAACGCTCCGTTCGTGTCGTCCTCTCCCACAAAGATATCCGTCTCTTCACCTTCCACGGCAACAAAACCAAAGCCCCTCTGGTGGGCCTGATAGACTCCGGTCAGATGCTTCGCCTCACCTTTACGGTATTTGCCCTTCTTCGTCTGGTGGATCTTGCCTTCTTCCTCCAGCGACTTCAGCACCTCTTTTAATTCTTTCCTCTGTTCTTTCGGAACCTGCAGCAGCATGGCAAGCTCCTTGAACTTCATCGGGACATATAATTCATCACATAATAAATCATATACCACCTTTTTCCTCTTTTCAAACGCTTTATCCATCGTGCACGCTCCTTTCGGCAAATGACTGTAACAGGAATAAAAAGACACTCTTTTACAAGAGTGTCCCATCAATTCCATAAAAAATACTTCTCTTAAGCAAATACTTTTAAATTCAACACTGCCGCCAATACAATGAACAGAATCGCAAGAAACTTGGTCGACTTGACGAGCGCCCCTTCCATAGAACGTCCCTTGTTCTGGCCCCAGTACGTATCGGCCATGCCGCCAATCGTTCCAAGCCCGGCAGACTTTCCTTCCTGCAGCAGCACGATAGCTGCCAGTGCGATACAGTCTATTGCAAATATAATCAATAATATCGTCTTTAAAATCTCCACTTCAAACACCTCCTGCGGATAAACCATGTTTATTCTAGCACAACGGGATGAATATGGCAAGTTAAATTTCGATTGTTACTGTATACAAGCGTTTAAAAAATATCGTCCGGCAGATTAATTATCAGATTTAAAGGGATTCTCATATTTGGCCGTATCCCCAAGCCTCTCCTCGATACGGAGGAGCTGGTTATACTTCGCAACACGTTCCGACCTGCACGGCGCACCCGTCTTAATCTGTCCTGCATTGAACGCGACAGCGATGTCCGCAATGATTGCGTCCTCTGTCTCTCCTGACCGATGCGATATGATTGTCCTGTATCCGGCACTCTTCGCCATCTCTATCGCGTCAAACGCTTCTGTCAGCGTCCCAATCTGGTTGACTTTGATCAGAATGGCATTGGCGACTTCTGTTTCGATGCCTTTGCCAAGACGCTTCGTGTTCGTCACAAAGAGGTCGTCCCCTACGAGCTGCATGTTGAGGCCGAGCCTAGTCGTGAGCAGTTCCCAACCTTCCCAGTCTTCCTCATCCAGCGGGTCTTCGATGGACACGATAGGAAATTCTTCTGCAAGGTCTTCATAGTAGTCGATCAGCTCCTCCACAGAGCGGATAACCTTGTAACCGTGCATCCTGCCTTCCCCTTCAAAGACGTATTTCTTGAAATTGCGGTCATAGAGCTCCGTTGCCGCGACATCAAGCGCAATCACGACCTCTTCTCCGGGACTGTAGCCTGCCATACGGATAGCGTCCGTGATAAAGCGTAGCGCTTCCCGCGCATCCGGAAGATCGGGGGCGAAGCCTCCTTCATCTCCTACTGCCGTGCTGTACCCTTCTTTCTTCAAGTTCTTCTTAAGCGTGTGGTATATCTCAGAACATATCCGTAAGCCTTCCCGGAAGCAGCATGCACCGGACGGCATAATCATGAACTCTTGTATATCGATTGTGTTGTCCGCATGCTTTCCGCCGTTCATGATATTCATCATCGGAACCGGCATCTCTTTGGCATTGGCACCGCCAAGGTAAGCATACAGCGGCAGTCCAAGCGCTTCGGCGGCAGCCCTGGCAGCCGCCATCGACACGCCCAGCAGGGCATTCGCACCCAGATTCTTCTTGTTCTCTGTACCGTCAAGATGAATGAGCGCGTCGTCAATCTCTGCCTGCCCAAAGACATTCATCCCGATAATCACCGGAGCGATGATCGTATTGACATGATTCACCGCCCGTTCCGTACCGAGGCCGCCGTAACGGTCGCCTCCGTCTCTTAATTCTACTGCTTCGTACTGTCCGGTCGACGCGCCGGAAGGCACGCTGGCGCGCCCGATATGCCCTTCACCTGCCAGTACCTCTACTTCTATCGTAGGATTCCCGCGGGAATCTAATATTTCTCTTGCGTATACATCTGTAATCGGTAGACAATTATACATATTTCAATCCTCCTTATGGAGCATATTATGTGCCGATTCAAATGTTATGATTCCAGTTTGCCTAATATAGCTGGCTGTAGATTTCTGCCATCTGTTCCCAGGAAAATTTTACATAGCTCTGGTTCAGCAGACGCTGCTGGCTCTCCTCCACATTTTTTGCAAAGCTTTCTATCTCTTCTGTCTTCATCCCATATTCCCGCAGCGGCTTTCTCTTTATAATCTTATCCAGCAGATTTTTAAGTGCGGTGTATACTTCTTCCTGCCCGCAGTCCAGCAAGTCTGACAGGAATGCATTCAGTTCCTTCAGCCTGCCCTCTGGCCTGAATCTCTGATATGCGCTGAAAACAGCCGTGAGGAACTGGTAGTTTGCTTCGCCGTGCGTCACATGGTACACGCCGCTTAAAGGATAGGACATCGCATGCACTGCACCCGTGCCTGCATTGCCAAAAGCGATTCCGGCCAGGTTGCTTGCCGTCAGGAATTCCTCCATAAGCCTTTCCCGTGCATCCGGTCCGTCCGCCGCCACTTGCCGGAAACCGGCGATAATCATTTCCATCGCCTTCTTGCTGAACATCTCGGTATACAAGTTTGCCTTTGGTGACACGAAGGACTCTATGGCATGGATGAATGCATCTATCGCGCTTGTGGCCCAGAAAGAATACGGAAGCTCGCTCAGAAGCTGAGGGATAAGCACCGCGTCATCCGGAAACAGTTCATCCGCAGCCAGCCCAAGCTTGCTGTGCAGATCCGTCATCTCGGTGATAGTTACATTCGATACTTCTGACCCCGCACCGCACGTCGTTGGTACTGCGATAAGCGGATATTTCTTATTGAGGGCCGCCTTTTTCTGGAAGATATCCTTTATCGAAGCTTCCCCGTCCAGGACGAGCAGCTTCGCCATATCTATGACAGCTCCTCCGCCGATTGCCGTAATCCTCGTACATCCGGAAGAACGGAAGTCGGCAGCCAGGGCAGCCATCATACTATCTGTCGGTTCGCCCTTTCCGTAGCTGTCCTTATACCTCACGTACGCTTCCAGTCCAAGCGGTTTGAAATACTTGTCGTAGATGGTCCTGCTTGCAAGTATAAAATCACTATTTCCAATGCCGTATTCTCTTACAAAGGCTTCTGCGGAATCAAGCTTTTCGATTCTGGATTTCTGCTGGAACATTTTCATTGTCAAAGACCTCTTTTCTAACGTAATTTATATCACATTTAGCCGCATATCCCTGCCGGCCGCACATAATGTAAATATATCATTATTCCGTTGACTTTTCCATATGCCGGCGTTACAATCTTCATGAATTCAAAACAAATATGCATTGGGGAATGTACAGATGAAATCAAAAGCAAAAAGCTTTGCCCTGCTTACGGGCAGCACTCTCATCATGGCCGTAGGCATCTACTTTTTTAAGTTTGCCAACAACTTTACTTTCGGAGGTATTACCGGACTGGCTGTGCTCGTCGCCAAATCAGGCATAATTTCCGCCAGCGACTTTACCTTTATCGCCAATATGATACTACTCGTCATCGGATTTGTCATTCTTGGGAAGAAATTTGCGGCAAAGACGGCATACTGCAGCATACTGCTCTCTGTCTGCCTCTCCTTGCTGGAGCGTATCTATCCTTTGACCCATCCGCTGACAGACCAGCCTGTACTGGAACTGGCATTCGCAATCGCGCTGCCTTCCCTTGGTTCTGCAGTTCTGTTTAATATCGGCTCCTCCAGCGGAGGTACTGATATCATTGCCATGATCATGAAAAAATACACAAGCGCGGATATAGGCAAGGCGCTTCTGGCAACCGATTTTGTGATTACGCTAGCAGGCTGCTTCGTGTTCGATATAGAGACAGGACTCTATTCCTTCCTCGGGCTTGCCGTGCGTTCCTTTATGATAGACGGTTTTATGGAAAGCCTGAACCTGTCCAAATACTTTAACGTCGTATGCAATAATCCAGAGCCAATCTGCGACTTTATCAATGACACTCTAAAGAGGAGCGCCACTATCGTGCTTGCTCAAGGTGCGTTTTCGGGCGAGGACAAGTATATCATCTTCACTGCCCTGAACAGGATGGAGGCTGTCAAGCTGAGGAACTTCATCAAAGAACATGACCCGGAGGCATTCATGCTCATTTCGAATACGAGCGAGATCATCGGCAAGGGGTTCCATTCCATATAGCCTCCATTGCAAAAGACATGGGCTGCATTATCCAGGCTATATAGCGTCAGTTATAAAAATTTGACGCCGACCATGGCCAGGCCGAGTACAGTGAGCACGGCTCCGGTCGCCCGGTTCAGCGTCTTGGCCGGTGCCTTGTTGGCAAAGCGCGCCGCCAGCTGTGCCCCGGCAAAGGTGAACAGGACGCATAGCACAAGCGCGGGGATATCGGGCAGGTTTCCACTGATAGAAAAATGAGAAGCAGCGCCTGTGAATGCGGTAAAAGCCATGACAAATACACTTGTTCCCACAGCGGTCTTCAGCTCATATCCTAGAATGCCGGTGAGCATAAGAAGCATCATCATACCGCCTCCGGCGCCGATAAAGCCGCATATGAAACCTATCACCATGCCACACAGGACGGACTGGATGATTCTCGTCCTTCTGCTTTTTTCTTCCTGCTTATTTGTGGTCGTCATTACGGGCCTGACAATAAATTTTATCCCGAGCAGCAATGTCATGAATACGGAAAAGCTGCCCATAGTCGTATTCGGAAGCAGGGAGGCGATATAGCTTCCCACCATCGTAAATGCAAGAACAGCACACAGCATTACGATACCATTTCTTATATCCAGATTCTTATGTTTCCCGTATGTATATGCCGACACTGCCGATGCCAGCACATCCGATGCCAGCGCGATTCCCACGGCCTCATACGCGCCAAAGCCGAGAAAGGTGATGAGCATCGGCGATATCACCGCAGCGGCTGACAGTCCCGCCAGCCCTGTGCCGATTCCTGCCCCCATCCCCGCTGCCAGGCAGACTACGATCTTCGCTATCATAATGCATCCCCCAATTCTTCTTTTATATTACTGCACATCTGTCTGAGAACCTTTTCAAATACCTTCAGATCCGATTCTTCAATCCCTCTGCGCACTGCATCGGTTACGGCTTTCTGTGCTGCTTTTCCTTCCCCTATTACGCCGGATGCCCCAGGCAGAAGCCTCAGACGAATCACCCTCCGGTCTTTGCCGTCCTCTTCGGCAGCGAGACATTCCTTCTGTATGAGCAGCTCGACAGCCTTTGATACGTATGACTTGGCAATATGGCGGATCTCCACGATATCCCGGGCGGTATCATATCCGGGATTGTTATAGAGAAAGAGAAGCACATCTGCTTCTGCTTTGGTCATCCCGTATCTCTGAGCCACTTCCGTAATCTTCCGGCTGTAGAAGATATCAAACCGGTGCGTTACAGCCAATAGTTCCCCTGTGTCCATAATTTTTCCTTCTCCTTTCGGCTTATTCCGGTGCTGTTTATAGTTCTTTTTAGAACCGTTCTCTAATGAACTATTTTAATCTTCTTTTTTATTTCTGTCAAGCATCTGTTCAGCTGCCTTACCGCAAAAGGCAGACAGCCCGGGCGGCGGTGCCGGCCATGATGCCGGCTCTCTGCCATCCCGGGCTGTCTGCCCTGTGTCCGTATTCCTTTGTATTAACCTGTTACGAGCCCTTGCTGCTCCATCACATCGATGACCGCATTGACATGTTTTTCGCACAGCTCATCCGTTGAAGCTTCCACCATAACGCGAATGACCGGCTCTGTGCCGCTTTCTCTGACAAGGATACGCCCATCATCGCCAAGCGCCTCTGCAACTGCCTCGACCGCTTTGACGACCTCAGGATTCTCTCTTGCGGTCTTCTTATCTGACACGCGCACGTTCTTAAGTAGCTGCGGATATATCTTCACTTCCTCTGCCAGCTTGGACAGGCTCATCTTCTTTTCCAGTATGACTTCCATGACCATGAGGGAGGTCAGGATGCCGTCTCCCGTTGTCGCGTGCTTGCTGAAGATGATATGCCCGGACTGCTCTCCTCCGAGGGAGAAGTTGTTCTGTACCATATTTTCATACACATACTTGTCGCCGACTGCTGTCTTCTCGTATCTGAGCCCTGCCTTGTCACATGCTTTGTAGAGTCCCAGGTTAGACATGATGGTCGTAACAATCGTATCGCCGTTGAGCCGACCATTTTCCTTGAGATACTTCCCGCATATGTAGAGGATAAGGTCTCCATCCACTACGCTGCCGTTCTCGTCAACAGCGATACACCGGTCTGCATCACCGTCATAGGCGAACGCCACATCCAGCTTCTTTTCTTTCACATACTCCTGCAGCACTTCGATATGGGTAGATCCGCAGTTCGTGTTGATATTGGTCCCGTCCGGTTCGTTATTGATGACGTAAGTCTTCGCCCCAAGCGCGTCATACACGCTTTTTGCTATGGCAAATGCACTTCCGTTAGAACAGTCAAGCCCGACGCGCATGTCTTCGAAGGAACGGGTGGCCAGAGAGATGAGATATCCGATATAGCGGTTCCTTCCTGCAGCGTAATCTACCGTACGGCCAATCTTCTCCTGCTTGGCAAGTGGAATCTCTCCCGTCTCGCCGTCAATATATTTCTCTATCTTTTCTTCTACTTCTGCCTCCAGCTTATGGCCTTTTCCGTTGATGACCTTGATACCGTTGTCATAGAACGGATTATGGCTTGCGGATATCATGATCCCGCAGTCAAAATTATCTGTCCTCGTCACATAAGATACACTTGGAGTCGTTGTTACATGCAGAAGATATGCGTCAGCCCCTGACGCTGTCAGGCCTGCTACAAGAGCATATTCAAACATGTAGCTGCTTCTTCTTGTATCTTTTCCGATGACAACCTTTGCCTTATGGTCCTGTCCGTAATACCATCCGAGAAATCTGCCCACCTTAAAAGCATGCTCCACCGTCAATACTTCATTGGCTTCTCCGCGGAATCCGTCTGTTCCAAAATATTTACCCATAATAAAAGTCTCCTTCATGTCATTTGACATATTTACCGTTTTTTTTGCACAATCAGCAATTGCGCCTTTACTATTATATAAGTTTTTTTCTCAATATACAACCCATTCAGACAAAAAAGCAGGAGGTGCCTCGCGCAGCACCTCCCTTTGAAAATCTTATCCTTCCGTATCCAATATGCTTCTTGCCACGTGCAGCCCGTTCGCCGACGCCTGCTGCAGCCCTCTCGTAATCGAGGCCCCGTCGCCCATGGCGCGCAGCCCGCGTATGCTCGTCTCGAATGCATCATTTACGACGACTTTGTTGGAGTAGAACTTAACTTCTACTCCATATAAAAGCGTCTCGTCCGAAGCGATGCCCGGCGTAACCTTGTCAAGCGCCTGTATCATCTCATCTATGGCTACCATAATCCTGTGCGGGAATACGAGAGACAGATCTCCCGGTACCGCGTCTTTGAGTGTCGGCACGATGTTGTTCCGGTTCAGCCTCTCTTCCGTCGTCCTTCTTCCCCTTCGGAAGTCTCCGTACCTCTGCAGCAGTATCTTCCCGTCACACAGCATATTCCCGAGCTGTGCGATATGCTTGCCATATTCGATTGGGGATTTGAACGGCTCTGTAAAGTTCTTCGACACGAGCAGTGCAAAGTTCGTATTGTTTGTCTTCCTGTCCTTAGACTTGTATGCATGGCCGTTGACGACTGCCAGGCCCTCATCGTAATATTCTGTCGCCACTTCCCCGGACGGATTGGTGCAGAATACACGTACCTTATCATCAAACGTCGGCGTATAATAGACGAGCTTGGCTTCGTACAGCTTCTCGTTCAGCTCTTTCATAATCTCGTCGCGCACCTCTACCCTGACACCTACATCGACGGTGCCGTTCCTCGTCTCGATTCCATGCTCTCTGCAGATATGGGAGAACCATTCGGAGCCCTCCCTGCCGATTCCTGCTACAATCTCCGGCGCATAGAATTCTTCTCCGTCCTCTGTCACGACCCCTCTGGCGGCGCCGTCCCTGACGATAATGTTCTTTACCATCGTCTTGAACCGTATCTCCACGCCCTGCTTTATCAAGTGGTCCTGGAGCCGTGTGTATATCTTATATCCTTCTTCCGTCCCAAGATGACGGATCGGGCATTCGATGAGCTTCAGATTCGCTCGTATCGCTTTTGCCCTGATATTTTCAATGGCCTCATGGTCCTCGATGCCATACACCTTCTCGTCCGCCCCGAACTTCAGATATATGCCGTCCGCCTCGTGTATCAGCTCCTCCGCCTTCTCATACCCGAGTATATCCGGTAGCGTCCCACCTACATCCGGCGAGAGGGACAGCTTTCCGTCGGAAAAGGCTCCCGCACCTGCAAATCCTGTCGTTATAGAACATGGCTGGCACCCGACACACACTTTCGTCTTCCGCTTCGGACATTGCCTCTGTTCGATAGATCTGCCTTTTTCAACAACGAGCACCTTCATGCCAGGCCTCTTTTCCATAAGCTCATATGCGCAGAATATCCCGGATGGACCTGCCCCTATTATAATCACATCATACTCGTTCATGCTGTCACACCACTTTCTATCCAAATATTGTCTTCTCCTGTATGCATGGGCTTTCCGCCCTGATAATCATAACATTTTCAATGTAAAATATCAATTACCTGCCGTCTGCTTTTGCCCTGACAAAATCTAATGCCGCCTCCATGCTGCGGCAAAAAAATATCCGGCCGCTGCAGCTTTGTACTGCAACGGCCGGACTACCTGCCTCCGTCACCTGCTCTAGTGGTGGAACAGCCTGATCCCTGTAAAGGCCATGACCATATCATATTTGTTGCATGTATCGATAACATTGTCATCTCTTACGGAGCCTCCCGGCTGAGCAATGTATGTTACGCCGCTTCTGTGAGCTCTCTCGATGTTGTCTCCGAACGGAAAGAACGCATCGGAGCCGAGGGACACGCCCGTCATCTTGTCCAGCCATGCCCGTTTTGCTTCGGCCGTGAACACGTCCGGCTTTACTTTAAAGATGTTCGGCCATGCATCATCAGAGAGGACATCCATGTAGTCTTCGCCGATGTATAGATCGATAGCATTATCTCTGTCTGCACGCCTGATTGTATCAACGAATGGCAGATCCAGCACCTGAGGCGACTGCCGCAGCCACCAGTTGTCCGCCTTCGTGCCGGCAAGCCTCGTGCAGTGTATCCTGGACTGCTGCCCTGCGCCGATGCCAATCGCCTGGCCGTCTTTTACATAACATACGGAATTAGACTGGGTATACTTCAGCGTAATCATAGAGATTGCCAGATCCATCTTAGCCTGATCCGTAAGCTCTTTGTTATCTGTCACGATATTGGAAAAGAAACCATCCTCGATCTTCAGTTCATTTCTCCCCTGTTCAAACGTGATACCGAATACTTCCTTGTGTTCCAGCTGTGCCGGTACATAATCCGGATCAATCTGTATGACATTATAACTGCCGTTTTTCTTCTGCTTCAATATGTCCAGCGCCTCGGCATCATATCCAGGCGCGATGACGCCGTCAGATACTTCCCTCTTGATGAGCCGAGCAGTGTCCGCGTCACAGACATCGGACAGAGATATAAAGTCACCGAAGGATGACATACGGTCGGCACCCCTCGCCCTTGCGTACGCGCAGGCAAGCGGAGACAGTTCACCCAGATTATCTACCCAGTATATCTTAGCAAGCGTATCGCTCAGAGGAAGCCCTACCGCAGCTCCTGCCGGGGATACGTGCTTGAACGATGTGGCTGCGGGAAGGCCCGTCGCCTTCTTAAGCTCGCTGACGAGCTGCCATCCATTGAACGCGTCCATAAAATTAATGTATCCAGGTCTTCCGTTCAATACCTGTATCGGCAGTTCGCTGCCGTCCGCCACATAGATTCTGGATGGTTTCTGGTTCGGGTTACATCCGTATTTCAACTCTAACTCTTTCATTCGTCTCCTGCTCCTTACTGATTCTTATTTCTGATATTCGTTTCATACGTGCCTGCCGCTATGTCAATATAACGGACAAACAACGATACTTTGTTGTCCTCATTCAAGCTGTCCCATAACATATCTGTAAATGCATTCATATCGTCGGGGATGGCGATGAGCTTCGGCTCACCTTCAAAACTTGGCAACGGATTACCGTCATGCATATACGTATGGATAAAATGGCCTTCTCCGGGAGCTGCATTCTCATATGCAAAGGTGAACCTGTTGCATGATTCAGGGCTTCCATTGTTGCTTTTCAATATGGACATCGCATAGCTATAGCCGCCATTTTCCACATGCATGATACCTGAGATACGAGGTGTATAGTTCGGACCGTCCGGCTCAAACTCACGGCTTCTCAGTGACTGCTCAAATGTCATCTGCCTGTCCATCCCCTCATAAATCGTATCTGTCTGATCGCCATTCGTCACTATCGTTTTATTGCCAAGCACCCGGACCGGCGCGTAGATGATCAGGCTTGGATCCGTCAGCTTTGAATCATCAAATGCCTGTGTACGTATCCCCTCGCCGTCCTCTACAAAGACACGGTTCCTGCTGTTAACGCTTCTGCCCATGATAAAATAAGCGGCCACTGCCTTCGTACCGTCTGCGCTTCTCCCAATAATGATGCCGCGTCCCGGATAAGAATTTTCCTGCAGTTCCTTTTCAATTGATAGCATCTCCATGAATACATCTCCTTTTTCATTGGTTTTATCGTGTTTCTTCATTATACCTATTAAATACCGTCAGTTCAACAAGTATATAAAAATATCAATGTATTTCCAATATATTTTCAGCTTTTCACTCTGCTTCTTCTGATGCCTGAGGTATTGAAGACAGCACACGGCAATGTTACAATAGAACTATTATAATGAGGAGGGCTGTTAATATGAAGAAAAAACTACTTTCGGTGCTGCTGGTCATAAGCATGGCGGCATCTGTACTGCTTGCAGGCTGTGGAGGACAATCTGCCGACGAATACCTGGGCGAGCAGATAACCGCCATGAAAAAAGACAAAACGGACCGGTTTTCAACCCTTTTGGATGACCAGCTGGCAGAACTATTGGACGTAAATATGTATGCGCTCACTTTTCCAGATGAGCTGAAAGAACCTTATCTAAAGTTTCTCCAGACAGCATTTAATACGGTAGAATTTGAAGTGGCATCTGCGGATAAGAAAGATAATGGCAATTACAAAGTCCAGGTAACTTTCACGCCGATAGATATCGCCAAGACAACCAAAGAGACGAATGACGCTTATACCGAAGCCATGCAGGGGACCAATCTCGCAGAGGAGTGTAGCGCTCTGCTTGAAAAAGCATCCGACGCTGTCAAAAAGAATCCAGAATATGACGTGAAGACAACAACTGAATTGGAAGTCAAAAAGAAAGGAGACTCCTACTCTGCCTCCGATAATGAGTATGAAAAACTAATCTCCGCTTCCCTGATAAACTGCATGGCTCCTTATGACGCCGTATGCAATATCCTGAATGCCCGCGATCTGCTGCAAGCCTATCTCGATGCATCTTTCAAGGGCGAGTTTACGCAGTATATGAAACATACCGGGAAGACAGAAGAAGAGGCACAGGCCTGGTATGAGGCCGACGGGGCTTTCGATCCGCCGTCAGACCTTTCAGCCCAGTATCAGGAACGCTGTTCCGCCGCTTACAAAAACATATTGAAGCAATGCAACTATTCTGTCGGAATCCCGCATAAGATTGACAATCTGTTCAATTATACGGTAGACGTAACCGTCACGCCGAATAACAGCATCAAACAGGCATATGAAGAATTCTCTGCCCGTTCGTTTTACAGTATAGAGGAAGCAAGTGCCGCATACGTGGAGATATTTGAAAAATACGCCGCATCGCCTGCCTACGGCGAAGAGACTACTATGACAGTAGAACTCAGCCTCTCCTCCATACTGGCCTCACAGGAAACAGGGAGCGATCTCTATAAGCTGGGCGAGGCAATCTGCCCGGTACCGCAGTAATTGGGGGGGGCGTAAAGTGGACGCCGTCAGGGAGGAATGGAGCAGATGCTCCGATGCGTCCGGGCGCTGCGACTATCACACAAATCCCTAAGCCTGAGGAATGTGCGCCGATAGCGGCTTTCATTCCGCAGGCCAAAGGCTCTGGTGAGGATTCTCCGCCCCTCCCGCTTACACCTTCGCCTCTGCTCCATTCCTCCCAGACGGCTATCTACTTTACTGGCAAGTGCGAAAGCGGCTGTGTAAGGTTACTGGCCAGCGGATTGCCGTCTGCTGCGCAGGGCAACTCCGGCCGCTATCATGACTGCTCCGGCTATGAGCAGATATATCTTTTCTTCGTAGCTTCCTTTTGCCATAGAGAAGGGATAGAGCATCTTCAGATATCTGTCTCCGCTGCCCATAGCCACGATGTAGTAAAATATGGGTACCATATACCCGATGATAAGGTTGTCAAACAGACCGTAGCACAAGATACCGAGACCACCAAGGAAGAGCATCTCCGCCATGGTTCCGCCGTAATATTTAAGCAGGTCCATCTGGCAGTTGTTGTTATCAAGCATCCACACGTAAATCGCGAGGAATACTCCCATAGCCAGGACAGCCTCCAGGATGCGCACGAGGTATATCGATGATGCCTTCACGTATTTGGAGTACACCAGATCCCGCAGGTCCTTATTCTGCTCCGGGAGAAATACCGGAGTCAGAAGTATGATGCCTGTCAGCGCCACATACATCTCCAGCACCTTGGCCGTATCCGGCGCCTCAAGGTTAGAGACGCCGAGCACGAGCGGGGACAGGCAGAGGATGGCAGCGGTCACAAGCAGATGCGGCAGTATGTTATGCTTTAGATTTACTTTTCCGATTTGCAGATATCTTTCCATGTATATCCATCTTCCCCCTTCTTTTCTTTGCATAGATCCATATGGTGACAGCGACAAGTGTTATGGATATCACCGCATACAGAGTACGGTTTGCCGCAAACTGCCCGAAGTTGTCATGAAAGCCGCTGTAGTTGCCCACCGTATTATGCCTCGGGACCAGGTTCCATCCATACATTCCGCCGCCCATGCCTGACATGCTGCTGAAGATGGATATGAACCACCAGATTCCCTGCACGAGCACCCCGAGCGCCGTATCTGTCAGTACGGTCAGGACGAGCCCGACTGCCGACGCTGTCATGATGGAAGGAAGCAGCCACCCAAAGCTATATTTGGCAAACGCAAGATAGTCGATGGATATCCCCGCCTCTGAAGCATATCGGATGCCTTCAGCCAGCGGGAAGCATGACAGTACAAGCACTGGAACCATAATCATAACCACCATCGCCAGATAGCGGCTTACGATAATGGCTGCCGAAGAAGCTTTCCTCACGGCTATCAGTTCCTGCATCTTGGCCCGTCGGTCCCTCAAGCCTCGTGTCACCGCCAGGAAGACCGGAAGTATGGACAGCATGATGCCCATATAATCACAGAAGAGCCGGGCATAGCCACCTGTCAGCCGGTCCTTTTCAACCAGCGTATCATATTCCTCCATGGCGTCCTCATACGTCATCGCGACCATGGCATTGGATTTCAGCATATCTTTGGCGTAGCTGGAGCCTCCGCCCAGTATGTCATCCACTTCCTGCATCAGCTTCTGAAAATGCTCATAAGACAGCCCCTTGGCGGGTTGGACAGGCATGCCGGTCATGATGACGCCGCCTGTATTATAGTGCTCTGCCATCAAGTCCTCGATTACCTTCATATCCTTGATTCCTGTTGTCTCTTCTAATATTTCCCCGATTCTTCTGTTGTCTTCCTCATTGGGCTTTACAGACTTGTGGAATCCGATTGGATACGTACTGTATGTTTCTCTGTAATACTCTTCTGCCAGCCTGCCTAGCGTATTTTCCATAATTATCTGTTCGTCATCGCTGTATTTGACCCCATAATCCTCCTGCCCCTTTACAGGCTTGCCCGTAATCTGGATATCTCCAAGCTGGGAGAAAAAGAATAATGACAGAATGATGACCGTAAGCCAGTAGATCAGGCTTCTTACCGTCTGGCGGCACTCTTTGGCAAATAATGTCCAGAACATCATTCCTCCCCCCTCTCGCCGCGCATCAGATACATATATGCATCTTCCACTCCTGCCTCGACACGGTGGGCGGATGTAAACGGAGTCCTGTCCGCCAGAAAACGGACCATAACGTTATTGCCACGTGTCAGCATGCTTGTAACGATATACTTTTTCTTAAGTTCAGACAGTTCTTTTCTGCTGATTTCGGCAGAATATACCTTCCCTTCCGCCATGGCCGTCAGTTCAGCCACAGACCCATGGTATAGAATCTCTCCTTCATTCAGCACCGCGATCTGCTCGCACGTGGCCTCGATATCACCTACGATATGTGTTGACAGAATGACGATCCTCTCCTCCGCAATCTCACAGAGCAGATTTCGGAAGCGTACCCTTTCTTCCGGATCCAGCCCTGCTGTCGGCTCATCTACGATCAGGACTTGCGGATTGTGGAGAATCGCCTGGGCGATTCCAAGACGCCGCTTCATTCCGCCCGACAGTGCCTTCACCTTTTTCTTCCGGTCGTCCAGCAGGTTCACCTTGTCAAGCAGCCCTGGTATCCTGTTTTTGCGTTCCCCCTTGCTCAATCCTGAGAGGACCCCGAGGTAATCCATCGCTTCATATACTGTCATATTCGGATACATGGAGAATTCCTGGGGGAGATACCCTGTCATGCTGCGGATTCTGGCCGCGCTCTCTACCGGCACCCCGCAGATGCTTATCTTTCCCTCCGACTTTGGAAGCAGCGTTGCCAGCACCTTCATGAGCGTAGTCTTCCCGGCGCCGTTTCTGCCAAGGAGCCCGAACATCCCCCTTCCAATCGTCAGATTGACGTCTTTTAACGCCTGCTTCTGACCGTAAAACTGGTTCAGATGGCGTATCTTAATCTCTGTATTCATATAGCGCACCCTTTCTCTGTCTTTGATGCTCTTATCATAAACAGGAAATCTCTACATTTTCCCTATAAAGAATTAAGATTCTCTATATACATTATAAAGACAATTAAAAGAAGCCGTGACTACGGCCCCGCCGGAGATGCTGTTTGCGATGCTCAAGGTTCCGCTGTGCTTCTCACACAGCAGCGTGCAGATATGAAGCCCTATTCCAAAATGCTCCTCGTCCTTACCGTGTGCTCTGTAGTAAGGCAGCAGCGCCTTCTTAAGGTCCTCCTCCGAGAAACCAGGCCCGTCATCCGACACGGTCAGCAGAAGCTCCCCATCCGCGCCGGTATATTCCATTGACACGTTAATCTTATGTAACGCATACCGTATCGCGTTGGACAGCAGATTTTCAAATACTTCTGCCACTATATTCTTATCTGCATATATCTTTCTTACGGCTTGTGCCCCTTCCTCACACTCGAAGCTGATCTCAATATCTTTTATCTGATTCAATGCAAAAATAATCTCGCCAATCTCTGCACATATATACGCGACACTTGTCTCCTCGATGTTTACGGGCCGTTCTTCCATGCTTCGTATACCCTTCATCGTCCTGCTGAACTGCTCCAGCCTGTCCAGATGGGAAGTCATGAGTTCCAGCGTATCCAGCATCTTCTGTTCGCTCACTTTCCCTTCCGGTATATATCTTGCAAGGAAACCCGAATATCCCTTCAGCACCGTAAGCGGCGTCCTCAGATCATGGGCAAACGCAGCATTGAGCTTCTTCTGGCTCTCAATCATCTGCCAGAGCTCTTCTTTGTTATGGACAAGCACCTCCCGCATGCCGTCAAAAGAACGGCAGAGCTGCCCCATCTCATCCTCGCTGTCATAGTGTATATGGATGTCCAGATTATTCTGACGTATGGCCTCGGCCCCATCGTTTAATATGGCGAATGGCCGCCTCAGACGGTTCCGGTAGAAGAGGAATACGGCCGCCACCGTACCTGCGAATCCATATATAAGCGGACACCAGACACGCAGGGTGTCCAGCAGCTGCATGAGCAGCCTGTCATGATCTTGGAAACCGTCGAAGCTGTCCGCCCATGCGTGCCATCCGGCCGCTATGGACCAGTCCGGCCACAGTGGTCCGTCATTCATGCTCTCTTCCTGCATCATCTGTGCATACTCGTTCCATATCATGCTTTCAAAACGGTAGCAGACCGTCATCGTGGCAAAAGACAGTACGGCCGCAGCAAGCGCCGCCGCCGTAATATAGGCAAGCATCGCTTTTCTGAACGAAAGATTGCGTATCCATGTCTTGAGCTTGTCTGCCTTTTCCTCTATCCAATCCATTTATATCCCACTCCCCACACGGTCTCAATATATGGCTGCTCCGTATACTCCGCCAGTTTTGAGCGGATACGCCGGATATGTTCCGTGACTATGCTGCTGTCGCCGGTTCCGTCATAGCCCCTCGTCTTCTCATACAGCTGGTCCTTGCTGAATACCTGTCCCGGATTCATAGACATAATCTCTACGATATCAAACTCCATCTTCGTAAAGCTGATTGGAATGCTGTCATAATAGACGCTGCGTTCGCTATAATGTACTGCCAGCCTGTCGGCCAGCAGAACGGATCCATTGACACGCTTGCGCTCTTCTCTTCTAAGATGTGCCTCCACCCTGGCACCGAGCTCCTCGATGGCGAAAGGCTTCATAATATAGTCGTCTCCGCCAAGCCTTAAGCCATTGATTCTGTCTTGCTCCTCCACTTTTGCGGTCAAAAAAAGAATAGGGCATGATACATGTGCACGTATCCTTCTGCACACTTCAAAGCCGTCGATTCCCGGCATGCTGACATCCAGCAGTATGATATCCGGCCTGCGTGACAGCTTTTCCATAACCTCTACTCCGTTCCTTGCTTCTATTACTTCATAGCCCTGTATTTCAAAATAATCTTTCAACAGCTGTATGATGCCTGGCTCATCATCAGCAATCAGTATCTTGTATCCCATAATCCCTGCCGCCTTTTCCATAGTCAAATACCCGGAACCATTTTTTAAAACATCCGGCTCCGGGTAATTATAACACAGAAATCACTATAAATTCTCTACACGTTTCTCAGAATACGCATTTCTTCCACTGGTATCTCTCCATGTCCACCCTGCCTCCGGCAATCCCAACGCCTTCCTTTTCAAGCAGTTCGACCTGCCGGTTGACGCCGCCTGACAAGAATGCGTCCGATACACGGCCATCCTTCGTCACGACCCGGTGGCACGGCAGGCCTGCCGAGTCCGGGACGATATGCAGTGCGTATCCGACCACCCTTGCCCACCGACGGTTCCCTGCAAGCTCTGCTATCTGTCCGTAAGAAGCTACGGTCCCTTCCGGTATCTGGGCGACCACATCGTAGATCTTCTCAAAAATGTTCTTTTCTTTCAATTTATCTCACTTCCGTATGCTATAGATATTTTTTCAGCTCTTCCAGATTATGCTCTTCCATCTTCTGAAGCTCTTTCATAAGAGATATGATATCCTTCTCCGCTTCCCCTTCATATTGATGAAGCTGTTTCGTCGCCTCCACGATGCCCATGTTGCTTCCCTTGATGAGCATATCTGCAATATGAGATGACGATTTGTCTATCAGCGTCTTCATGTTGATCATCAGGTAGGAAGTAAATTTCTCCATGCCCGGAATGCCTTTCTCGTCATAACCGTTCTCATTCAGCATCTTCTTAGCCTTTGTGTTGATGTCCTGATAGCCGCTAAGCTGCTTCTCCAGGCATTTTCTGAAGCCTTCATTCTCCACGATCTCAAGCAGCTGCTTTAAAGATTCGATCCCCATCTGCGTATTCTGGTAAACATAATTTAACATTTCTGCATTTCCATTCATCTGCGTACATCCGCCTTTCCACTTTTTAACAGTAGTATGGGCAGACGGCGTGACTCTTATACGCTTTGCGGAGGCTGCCGCTAATAAAATACTATACCACTTTTCTCTTTCTGCCAAGCCTTTTACGACAATATTCCTATCATCAGAATGTACAGATCTTCGTGGCAATCTTTTCCCTGAATGCCTCATCGTGCTCTACAAATACCATCGCCGGTCCGGCTTCCAGGATAAGCTCTTCCACCTGTATACGGGACAGCACATCGATATAATTAAGCGGTTCATCCCATATATACAGGTGCGCCTGTTCGCAGAGGCTCTTCGCGAGCAGCACCTTCTTCTTCTGTCCGGCGCTGTAGTCGGATACATCCTTTTCAAACTGGATTCTCTCAAGATCCAGCTTACGCAGCATCGCTTTAAACAGGCTCTCGTCTATTCCATACTCACAGGCCAGCTCATCAAGGCTTCCTGTGAGGAAAGAAGCATCCTGGGGTACATAGGATATCTTAAGGCTGCTGCCCACCTGTACATCCCCATCATAAGCGATATCTTCACCGAGCAGAAGCTTTAAGATGCTGGACTTGCCGCAGCCGTTCCTCCCGGACAGGCAGATCCTGTCCCCACGGCGTATTTCAAAGGAAACGCCGCCGCACACTTCTTTCTCCCCATAGCGGACTGATACCTCTCTAAGTTCCGCCAGCCGGTCTGTATGGTACCGGAGCGGATATAGCTTCAGCCTCTCCGCCGAATCGATGTTCTTCAGGAGCTTCGACTTCTCTTCCAGCGCCGAATGCTGTCTCTTCTCCAGCACCTTGGACCGCTTCATCATCTTTGCCGCTTTATGGCCGATGGCGCCGCGGTCGGGGCGAAGTCCGGCCACACGCTGCCCCCTTTTGGACTTCTCTACCTTGCCGGACCAGCTCTCGGTCTGCTTTGCGGCTTTTGAAAGCCGCTTTATCTCTGCCTTCAGCTTCTCGTTCTGCTCTGCCTCCATCCGGTCTCTCGCTTCTTTGCCTGCATACCATGTGCTGAAATTGCCTTTCTGCACCTCGATATTCATCTTGTTAATCGATAATATATGGTCGGTACAGGCATCGAGAAAGTGCCGGTCGTGGGACACGAGTATATAGCCTCTTTTGCGGTTCAGGTATCTGGCCACCGCTTCTCTCGCTCTGTTGTCAAGATGATTGGTCGGCTCGTCTATGAGCAGAAACCGATTGTCCCCGAGAAACAGTGCGGCCAGCAGCACCTTCGTCCGTTCACCATGGCTGAGCGTTTTAAACTCCCGATACAGCACATCGTCCGCCACCTCCATCAGATTCAGCTCCCTCATAATCTCCCAGAGCTGTATGTGGGGATTCCTCTCCTGTACGATATCAATCGTCAGGCGCTCCGGGTCCTCTACTTCGTAAGGAAAATATTCAAATTCCACGCTGGCTGATATCGTTCCTTCATATTCATATTTTCCAAGCAGAAGATGCAAAAACGTCGTCTTGCCGCGGCCGTTCCGCCCGACAAATCCAAGTTTCCAGTCCGTGTCTATCTGGAAAGACACATGTTCAAATATACTGTCATAGCTGCTTTCATAAGCAAAGCTTAAGTCTGTCACGTTAATCATCGACATATACATACCTCCTCTTAAAAGGCCTGATCAATCCAATTGCGTCTAATAGAAAAAGCTGCAGGAAAGTACATTCCCACAGCCTTCTATACGCAGCTCAATCCCCCGGCCATCAAGCCGGAAGATACCAGTATATTATATAGACGGATGGATGCTTCCACTTTCCTGCTCTGCGCATAACAAAGAGAAACGATATACGTATATCGTCTGACAGCCTTTCCTATGCAAATACATCATTAGCAGTAAGTTGAATGCATCCTTTCATCTCCCATCTGTCACAATCTTTTATGATTATAGCAGATACATCGTGCCAAGTCAATCCGTCGTGGACAGTGACTGTGCATTCGTATCCCTCTTTGCTATCTTCTCTGCCACGATTGACAGTATCATCGTTATCGCCATACAAGGCAGCGTATTTCCTACCGGCATGTCGATGTTCATAAGTATGCGGTAAGCGATAAATCCGGCCAGCCAGACGACCAGGCTGACAATATCTGCCTGTCTCTTGCTGCTGTCCCTCTTCAGCAGGAAGAAATCTGCTATCTGAATCGCTATCATCGGTGCAAATACAGACCCTATGAGGTAAAGGAAGTCCGTAATATTATCCATGGGAAACAGGATGGCCGCCGCGGTTCCGATGACCGTTACAACAGCGGCTATATGCTTTCCGTTCAGCTTGGGCATGATAGACTCGCTGGATACTCCTGCAGAGTAGGCATCCAGGAACGTCGTCGTTACCGTGGAGAAGATGACAATCAGAAGCGCGGCGATGCCAAGGCCTGCCTTCAGCATGATCTGGGCGATGTCATACTCGCCTGTGTACAAGGCCGCGCCCATGCCAATCACGTACATCCAGCAGCTGATAATACCGTAGACTACAGCACTTACGGCAGTCGCCTTCACCGGCGTTTTGGCCTCTCTCGTATAATCGCTGATCAGCGGCAGCCAGGACAGCGGCATGGCTACGGACAGCTCCACGGCCGCGCCGAACGTCATCCCTTCACCTGAGATGATTCCCGCATGTGCCCCACCGAAGAATATGACCTTGCTCAGGATAAGCGTCAGCACGAACAGCGCCGCCATGGCTACCGTATTGATCTTCCCGAGATTCGTAATGCCGATGGCAATCCACAGCAGAATAAGGGCACCAATGACGAGGCACCATATCCACGCGCCCGTATTCAGCACCCCGTCTGCCGCCAGTGCTCCGTCATATATCATGATAGCGGTCCAGCCGGTAAGCTGCAGTACATTCAATACGGAGAACAGCAGGCTGCCCTTCTGTCCGAAGCTCATCTTAACCGTCTCCATGGCGCTCTTCCTCGTCTTTGCACCGATAAGCCCGGCAAAAAAGAGCATCGTGCATCCGATGATATGGCCAAGGATAATGGCCGCCAGACCTTTCCTGAACCCGAGGGGCGCCAGATAGGTGCCCGTAAGGATCTCCGCAATGGAAACGCCCGCGCCAAACCAGATCAAACCGTTTTCAAAGATAGAAGTACGTCTCTTTTCCATTACAGCCATACCCCCTTGTCCTCATCTGTGCCCCCGATGAACTCGCTCTCCAGGTCAAACGCATGGTTCATCGGCCCGCTTCCTTTCCCAAGGTCCAGCATGGCGGACAACGCTCCTGAGATATACGCCTTCGCCCGCTCCACAGCAGCCTCCATGCCATATCCCTTCGCGAGGTTCGAGGCGATGGCGCTTGAAAGCGTGCAGCCGGTCCCATGGGTGTTCGGATTGTCAATGTGCCTCCCCCGGAACCAGAGGCATTCACCGTCCCGGTACAGCAGGTCGTTGGCATCATTGAGCTGATGCCCTCCTTTACAGAGCACGGCACAGTGGTAGGTTCTGCCGATGTACTCTGCGGCAGACGCCATATCCTCTTCTGTCCTTACACGCATTCCCGACAGGACCTCCACCTCCGGAATATTCGGCGTCAGCACTTCCGCCAGCGGAAGAAGCGATACCTTGAGCACTTCGATGGCATCGTCGCTGATGAGCCTGGAACCGCTCGTCGCCACCATGACCGGATCCACTACCACATGCTTTGCCTCATACTTCTTCAGCACAGAGGCAATCACTTTAATAAGCGGGCCCGCCGATACCATACCTATCTTTACCGCATCTGGACGGATATCGGTAAATATGTCATCGAGCTGTTCTTCTAAAAATTGCGGAGTTACTTCCATAATCCCTGTCACGCCGGTCGTGTTCTGTGCAGTAAGTGCGGTTATCGCGCTCATGGCGTATACGCCATTTGCGGTCATCGTCTTAATGTCTGCCTGGATGCCGGCGCCTCCGCTGGAATCACTTCCAGCGATTGTTAATGCTGTTCTCATTTTTTCTTCCTCTTTTCTTCGTAATATCTCCTCGCGTCAGCTGAGGGTGTGTTACTAGCATTAATTTTATATAGCGGCGGAAGGTGGTGCCCCCAATCAGCCGCTTCAAATCAACATGCTGATGCTGATTTCCAAAATGTATCGAAATCACCGAATGCCTTCAGGTACAGCTGCGCCCTACGGCAGATTTCTTCCTGCTGTCCTTCGCTTGAGGCGTCGTATATCCCAACAGTTATAAAGCCTGATGCCACGGATGTTTCAATCGCATGCAATGCATCTTCAAATACGAGCGTCTCTTCCGGCTTCGTGCCCATGCAGGAAGCCGCCTTTAGGTATATTGTCGGCTTATCTTTTCCTGCCCCTGCTTCGGAGCAGGTGAATACTTCATCAAAGTATCTGTCAATCCCGAGACGGACGAAGGCCGCCTCCACAAGATACCGGTCGCTGGATGTGGCCGCCGTAAGCCGTACGGACTTTTCCGCAAGCCTGTCAAGATACTCTTCCGCCCCGGTCTTAATCTCTGCCTCATACAGGTAGAACTCCTCAATCTGCCGATTGATTCCGTCCACAATACCGGCGGTGCTGTCCGAAATCCGGTATGTCTCCTTCAGGTATCGTGCTCCTTCCTCCATCGTCATGGAGAACATCTTCTCTCCAAGCCCGTACTCTGCGGCAAGGCCTATGGACTTCAGATAACGCTCCCCCGCTTCGTCCCACACAGGCATCGAATCGAGAAGCGTCCCGTCTATATCAAATATGGCTCCCTTGATCATGCTCCCACCATTTTCCCGGCCGCAGCTTTCAGCTCCCTGGCCGCCTCTTCGATATCCCCTGCGCCGAATATCGCGCTGATGACCGCGACGCCGCAGATTCCGCTGCCTGCAAGACTGCCTATATTATCCTGATTGATTCCGCCTATGGCGATGACCGGAATCTTTACCGCTCTGCAGATATCCTTGAGCGTGTCCTGGCTCACCTCCACGGCATCTGCTTTGGAACCGGTAGAAAACACGGCTCCCACGCCAAGGTAATCTGCCCCCCGCGCCTCGGCAAGCAGCGCCTGTTCTACCGTCTGAGCAGATACACCGATAATCTTATCCGGTCCGAGCCTGTCCCGGACATCCCCTGCCTCCATATCGCTCTGCCCCACATGCACACCATCTGCACCTATCGCGGCTGCTATCTCCACATTGTCGTTGATGACGAACGGAACGCCGTATCTCCTGCAAAGCTGCTGCAGTTCCTTTGCCTCCCGGAGGAACCGGCCCTCATCCAGATTCTTTTCCCTCAGCTGGACGAACGTCACGCCGCCTTTGATCGCCTCTTCTACCTGTCCGGACAGCGTGTCCGCTCCGAGCCACCTTCTGTCCGTCACTGCGTATAGCAGCAGGCTCTTTTTATCGCACTTCATACTTCGCTCCTTGCTCCAGCGTCTTTCCGTCCATGTTGTACACCGCGTCGATGATTCGATTCCGGTACGTGGCATTCCCTTCGCCTTCCTGCATATAGTTCCACCCGATCTCTCCGGCGAGGCCCATGGCGCACACGGCAGCTGCGGCAGCCTTAAGCTCCTGCCCTTTATTGGCGGCGACAAATGCAGTCATCATGCCGGACAGCTGGCATCCAGTCCCTGTAATCCTTCCCATCTCGGGACGGCCGTTCCGTATCACGTAGCAGTCTGAGCCGTCGCTCACAAGGTCAATGGCTCCCGTGACGGCTGCAATGCATCCCGCTTTCGCTGCAAATGCCTTTACAAAGGCAACGGCCTCATCAAGGTTCTCCTCTGTCACCGCTTCGGCCACATCTGCATCCACGCCTTTCGTACTGCCGCTTCCGTACGCTAACGTCTTAATCTCCGATATATTGCCCCGGATGACGTCAAAGCTTATCTCTTCCATCAGCTTTAGTGCAGTCTCTGTACGCAGCCGGCTCGCACCGGCGCCTACCGGGTCGAGCAGCACGGCGTGCCCAAGTCCTTTTGCCTTCTTTCCCGCAAGGAGCATCGCTTCTATCGTCCGACGGTTTAGCGTGCCGATATTGATATTCAGCCCATTGCAGATAGAAGTGATATCTTCCACGTCTTTCTCCTCATCCGACATAATCGGGCTCCCCCCGCAGGCAAGGAGCATGTTCGCCACATCGTTGACCGTTACATAGTTCGTGATGTTATGTACAAGCGTGCCTTGCCTTCTCACTTCGTCCAAACAGATTCCCAGCATTTTTATTTCCTCCTTTGATATAAATATTGAAAAAACGGATATGCCAAAGTCTGACATATCCGTTAATATTACTCACGCTATATCCCTACGTTGGCATTATCCAAATCAGGTTACGGGTCAAAGCAATGACAGCTTACTCTCAGCCCGCTTTCCGCGAGCCCCCCTTGTTGCTATGTTGTTTTCACAATCTTCATTATACTACGTTTTCCAGAATTTGCAACGGTAGAATGGGACATGCAGACGAAAAATCAGAACTTGCGTATCTTATCACCACTCTCATCCGTTGATTTATCAATAGACCTGACAACGATGTAGTATCCATCTTCCCCACTTGTCTTCACTCTGATCCGGTCTCCCACTTTGTGTCCCAGTATCGCCTTCCCCAGTGGCGACTCTATGCTGATACGTCCCTCCAGAGAATTGCCGCGTACGCTTGTGACGAGCCGGTACGTCTCCGTCTCATCATCTTCTTCAAAGTACAGCTCCACCGTATTGTTAATTCCGACCTCATCCTCCCCGGACGTATCCGAGACGATCTTCGCTGTCTTCAGCATCCTCTCCAGATACCTGATGCGGCTTTCGTTCCGGTTCTTGTCCTGCTTTGCCGCCTTGTACTCGAAGTTCTCGCTCAGATCCCCCTGGGCTCTGGCTTCTTTCACGGCCTCCAGCTCTTTTTTGCGCACGACAAGCTTGCGGTATTCTATCTCTTCTTTAATTTTGCGCACGTCACCTTCTGTCAACTGTTCTCTCAAAAGAATCTCCTGCCTTTCTCACTGTTCATCTTAACCATTGTATCGCCGAAGATTCAAAGTTGTCCAGTATTTTTGTTCAATCAGGCATACTTATTGAACTGCTAATGTTCAATAAGGTGTCAAATATATGCTATCGCCCGCACAGGCGCACCGTCTGCACATTCATACTTCAGTGGTAGGGCGATGAAGTCTACAAGAGCGTCCCCAAGTTTCCCCAGGTTGCAGAGATTCTCTATGATTACCATCTGGTTCGTCCCAAGAAGCACCTTATGCGCGGGAAGCTCCCTGGCGTCCGCCGTATCGATGCTCATCGTATCTATACCTACTCCTTTTTTACCTGCCCTGGCAATATACTTTGCCGTATCGGCCTCCAGTCCCGGAGAATGTCTCATGTACTTCTCCTGTCCCCAGAACTCTTCCCATCCTGTCCTGAACAGCAGAAAATCAGCTGCATCCGCCAGCTCTCTCACCGGTTCTATGTATTTACATGTGATATACTCGCCCTCTTTGATTCCGGTGCAGTCTATGACCGCTGCTTTGCCAAGGAACTGGGCTGTCGGAAAATGTTCCAGCGTCTTTCCCTTTGCGAACAGATGGGCCGGTGCATCCATATGGGTGCCCGTGTGTGAGGTAAGCGTCAGGGCCGTCTCCCTGAAGCCGTCGCTTCCGTAGCCGCATAAGCTGCCGAGCCTTGGCTTCGGCGTCCCTGGCCACACTGGAGTATCTTTGTCTAACGTATAGGTAAGATCGATAATTTCCACAGATTATCCCTTCCTTTCTGCATGACATATGCCTGTTGGGCAACAACAATCCAACAGGTATATTTTACCAGCTTATTATTAAGATTGCGGGACTTAAATCTTAAAGATTTATTATTTTTCATCCCTTTCATATTCCAATATGTCGCCGGGCTGGCAGTCCAGCACATCACAGATGGCCTCAAGCGTAGAGAACCGTATCGCCTTTACCTTTCCCGTCTTAAGGTTCGACAGGTTCACATTAGATATGCCGACCTTTACTGACAGTTCGTTCAATGACATCTTGCGGTCTGCCATCATCCGGTCAAGCCGTAATATTATCGCCATTCCTCTACCTCCTGCTATATAAGCGTATCGATTTCTTTCTGGTATCTAAGACCATATTTCATAATCTGGCTGACGAGAATCAGCACAATACCACCTATAAACGGCCACCCGTCCACAAATATACCCTTGGTAGAAAACAGAAGAAAATTAGGCATTGCATAGTTTGGAAAAAATGGGAACAAAACTGCACCTGCCACGAATAATATTCCTATCATCATAAAGCATCTGATCATCCTGTCTGAAAATGGCTTCTTGCTTTTTTTTATCTTCATAAGCATAAAGAAGAATAAAGATAACGATAACCAAAATACGAACTGCCAGTAGAATCCATTATAGGCTCCTTCCTCAAGCTTTATTCCTCCTTTACCCATTAAAGCTTCCAAAAACATGGGAATTATCAATATTCCCATTAGTGTCGACATTCCTGTTAAAACAAGAGCCGTATATAGTAAAATACGAAATTTGAGAGAAAAATATTGCTCTTCGTTTTCTACATCATCCATCTTCGTTTTCTTTTCTTCCATCTGATTAACCCCCTTCTTTTTCACTAATAATAACATATGAATTAATATATATCAACCATTATTTAATGATATTCATTAAATTTTTATTTATAATTATTACCTTGCTTTACGGAAATTTAAAACTTTCGGATTTTGTAACAAATGTTACGGAAATCATTTTTGTTTTTATGTATTCTATTACCAGAAAGAACATAAACTAAATGAAATAAAATGAAGGAGGTTTTTTACATGGGAAATTTTTACAAAGACCAGAACTCTCACAATATATTTTTAGAACTTGTCGCGATTGGGGATCAGAATAAAGCGCCGCAAATCGAGGAACTTACTGCGAACACGACGGACGCGGCACAGGAAAAGCACGTACCTGTCGTAAACGTCAACGGAAACAGTGTCGAGGTATCCATAGGCTCTGTCTCACATCCGATGCTGGAGGAGCATTCCATCACCGTCATCTTTATCGAGACGAAGATGGGCGGTCAGTACCGCAGGCTCATGCCAGGTGAAGAGCCAAAAGCAGTCTTCACGCTGGAGGACGGAGACGAATTTGTCGCTGCATATGAATACTGCAATCTGCACGGATTGTGGAAAGCCGGGGCATAAGCCCTCTTTATACAACAATGATAAGAAAGATAATATGGAGGTAATAGAAATGAAAAAGTATTTATGTGAACCATGTGGATATGTATATGATCCGGAGGTTGGTGATCCGGACGGCGGCATCGCGCCGGGAACTGCATTTGAAGATATCCCGGACGACTGGGTATGCCCGGTCTGCGGACTTGGAAAGGATGTATTCATCGTAGAAGAGTAGCTTTACATCCCTTCCAGTTCGTCCTGAAGCAGATTGAAATCTAAGATTTGGACGTGATTTCTTCCAGTAATTTTAAGGATTCCTCTATCCTGCATCCACGATAATTCTCTTGACAGGGAAGGCCTTGTAGTGTTTAGATATGCTGCAAGGTCTTCTCTGTTCATGGGAAGCCTCATCTTCTCCCGCCCTGCACTTAAGTCTGTCATGTAATATGCTATCCGCTGTCTCAGCGTCCCGCACGTAAGCAGATGTATCTTCTTCGTATTCTTCTCTGCCTCCTGGGCAAACAGCCGCATCATGTTGAAGATAATCTTGCTGTGGTGGGCACAGTTCTTCTCACACGTACTGTAGAAGAAGTGTCTCGATACCGCCAGCACTTCCGTCTCTCTTCTAGCCGCCGCAAAATACGCATAGCTCTCATGTTCCAGGAAGAGATCCACTTCGCCGAACCCCTGCCCTTCCCTTACGAAATCCACATAGTTCTGCTTTCCAAGCGCATTTACCTGCCCTAGCTCCACTTCCCCCGACAGGATAAAATACAGGTGTTCCGGCGTATCCTCCTGCCGGAACACATATTCATCTTTTCCATACGTCTTTACATATGCTTTGGAGCAGATGAGACTTCGCTTTATCTCATCCTCCGTCAGATTCTGAAACAGACTGAGCTTTTCTACTTTCATCGTCTAATCCCTCTTTTTTATACATATATGATTTCCACACCGCCAAAGCTCACTTTTCCCGTCAGCTTTACGACCGGTCCGCCTGAGGAATGGTTATTGTTCTTCTCATCGATGCCTCCAAAAGCCGCACTTACTTTGTTGACGACGGTCCAGTTCCTCGGAACATATAGTTCCACACCTGCAAATGATACATCCAGATGAAGCACTGCCTCTTCGTTCTGTATGACAGCATTGTCAAAGTACACCTTAAGCGAGCCAAACGCGCAGTGAAGATCAGCGCTCTGGAAATCATCAGAATTAACATATTTGATGCTCCCGGAAAATGTCGTGGAGAACTCCATCTGTGCACAATCCACTGTCTCTACAGATTCCTCGCCGCTTATGTGGTGATGATAATAGCTCCGCCTCGGATGATATAAGAAGCTGCATCCGATGCTTCCAAGGAGTGCCGCTCCAAGTACCGGCCATGGAGTTATGGACTCTATGCCCAGCGGACCCGCATAAATGATGCAGAGGAACGCAACGGAAAACAATACTCCTGTTATGCTTCTGTGGACTACGCTTTTTATGAGGCAAGCCGCAAAAAATACAGTGAGCAGAAGGCTGAACACTCCGATATCTCCGAGCACGCCCATACGGCTTACAATCAGGAAAATACCACTTACGATAAAAAATAATCCCCAGAATATTCGTTCTTTTTTCATAATATGTCTACCTCTTTTCTTCTAATCGGTCTTTTAGTGGCTTGTAGTAATACCTGGAAACATATGCCTGCTTATGTGTTCCCTGAAATTCTACCGTGCACGAAGCCGGGAGCGACTTAGTCATGGAATAGATCTTCCTCGTGTTCAGGATGGTAGATTTGGACACTCTCATGAAATAACCGGGCAGCATCTCTTCTAGCTCATACAGCCTGTATTTCGTCCGGTATATTTCTTTCCTTGTGTGAGCATGTACTTCGCTCTCCTCTGTCTCAAAGAACAGCACATCTTCAAGCGGCAGATAATAGGAAGTATCCCCTTTATAGAACACAAGCCTCTGCTCCATGGATACGATATCCGCCACTGCCCTCTGAATCTTCTGAACTTCCTCATCCAGCACGCTGCTCCTGATAATGATCTCTGCTTCTTTTAAATTGTCTTCAATCTCAATCCGTATCTTCATCTGTCCCTCTCCCTGGTCCTATATAACCATAATGAGGTCTGAAAGTAAACCTTAATCGGGCAAGTGGTAATAATCTGCAAGTAAGTGGTAGAAAAGTCCATCTGTCATATCACAGCCTGATGGATACGAACGTTCCGTCCTTATAATTATTTTCATCCGGCTGCCCTCTACTTATCCACGTATATTCTTACTCTCGTACCGTCCGTGGCCTCCACACTGATAAAGTCGCCTTCTATCTCGCTGTCCAGGCATTCCGATATGGCATCCATCATCTCTTCCAGATTCACGCCCTGCAGGTCTTTCTCCGGGATAGGAAGCCGCCCTGTAACTTTAAGTATCTTCTTGACAGCTCCTACCGGAAACTGTATGTTCACCTTTTCTCCGCTGCCATCCACGACGATGCGGAACATCTTTTTGTCATAATTCTTTCTGGCCGGAGTCTGTTTCGTATCCTCCACTCCCATTGCATTCATAAGCTCCGCAGCCTCTTCTGCTGTAATCGTACCGTCCGCTACCATCTTTAATATCCTTAATTTTTCATCCATATTGATGCTCCTTTTCTATGATTCCATTCTTATTCTTATTTCAGCTGCCGTATCGCCTCTTCTGCCGTTATCTGCCCTTGTTCCAGTGCTTTCAGCACAGCCTCGCGCTTCTGCATCTCTTCATCCTGCCCCGCGCCCTCTTCATATCCCAGCTTCTTAATGACACCATCGAGCTTAGCCCGGACAGTCGGATAGGAGATGCCCAGTTCCTTTTCCACTTCTTTAATATTACCTCTGCACCGGATAAACGTCTCGGTAAAATATAGCTCCTCACCGGAGAGGTAATCAAATTTGCTTAATGTAAAATCATTTTCTATCACCGTATCACACCCCGCACATTTCAGACGGGCCACTTTCAGCTCTCCGCCGCAGACCGGACACTGACTGATTACTTTTTTCATGCGTCCACTTCCTTTCTCATATTACTAATATAATCTGTATAATTAAAAATGTCAATATTTAAATTAATTATTTTAATTTTAATATTGACATTTTTAATATTATTATTTAATTTTGTTGTATTTTTCTTTGCAGTCCAGCTTGCGCAGGAACGAGATAGCCAGCGGCGCAGATATAAGAAACGCCAGGACATCAGCCACCGTCTGCGCCGTCTGCACGCCTCTCAGGCCAAATGCCGCAGGCAGCACCAGGATGAGCGGGATAAAGCAGATGCCGCTGCGAAGTGCAGACAGGAACGAAGCCTTCCCGCTCTCTCCTACACTCTGAAACATCATATTCGCACATACCGAAGCTGGCTGGAAAAAGCAAGCGATACACTGGCACCGCAAGGCAAATACGCCTATCCGGATAACTTCCGGGTCATCACGGAATACTCCTATCACCTGAGAAGACACAAGCAGACATACAGCCGCGAGACTGCCGATGACAACCTCTCCTGCTGCTGCGGTGAACCAGAATCCCTTCTTGACCCTGTCATATTGTTCCGCTCCATAGTTAAATGCAGCAACCGGCTGGAACCCCTGGCCAAGGCCGAGGCCGACAGAGAAGATAAGCATGCAGATTCGGTTGACTATGCTCATAGCCGCCACCGCCGCATCTCCGTATACTGCGGCCTGGTGATTCAGCAGCAAGGTAGATATGCTCCCCATGCCCTGACGTATAAGGCTTGGAAATCCAGTCGCGACGATACGTGCCACGTCATGGATATCCTTTGTTATGAGCCGCACCGAAAGCTTGCTGTCTGTCTTCCCTGTCAAAAACATAGCCAGAAGAATCAGGAAGCTGATCATCTGCGAGATCGCCGTAGAGAGCCCCGCACCGGCCACCCCCATGTTCAGCCCGAACATAAGGACCGGGTCGCCTGCCATGTTGAGGATGCCTCCGGTGGTAAGGCCGACCATGGCATAGGCCGCCCTCCCCTCATACCTGAGAATATTATTCAGCACACAGCTCCCTGTCATGAACGGCCCTGCCAGCAATATGTAGAACCCGTACTGTCTGGCGTACGGCAGTATCGTCTCTGTACTTCCGAGCAGACGCATGAACGGTGTCAGAAATACGATACCGCAGACCCCGATGACAGCGCCCGCCGCTATGGATAAAAAGAAGCTCGTGGAAGCAAATCTGCTGGCACTCTCTGTATCTTTCTTGCCAAGCTTCCTAGATATGATGCTGCCGGCCCCGTGCCCGAACATAAAGCCAAATGCCTGCAGCACGGCCATCAGGCTGAACACGACACCTACCGCGCCGCTTGCACTCGTGCCAAGCCTGCTGACAAAATACGTATCTGCCGTATTGTAGATGCTCGTAATGAGCATGCTAACCACCGTCGGTATACCAAGCCTTATAATCAGGTTCGGTACCGGAGTCTTTGTCATCTTATCGTACTGGGCGGTCTTTTGACCTTCTCCCATATCAATTCCCCCTTTGTCCGGCACAATCGGATAGAAAAAACTTCTTCCTGCGCAGCAAGGCTGCACAGGAAGAAGCATTATACAATTATCGGCTCCGCCGTCTCCACCAATCTATATTTAGTTATATTATACACCAGTTTCCTCTGGTATGCACTATCAGAATTGCTTCTTTTTCATTATCCTGAGAGATACATTATACGATATCACTGCTATCACACAGCAGGCGATTACTAATGTGCCAATGATTTCTCCGGTACTTGCCGCCCCAATCCTCATCAGTGCGGCATCGATATCAATACCAATCTTGCCAGCAATTTTCGTCCCGGCATATATGGACAGAAATATGATTCCCATCGCCCCCAGCATAGCTATCCTGCCCTTTTCCGCCCCAAATTTAAACTGTATCGGAAGGATGATAAGAAGGAATACCACAAATAGCGCCAGGTATATGCAGGCAGTAACAAGCCATGACTTCCAGTCTATCTCCTGCTTTTTCCACGTCATGTATGCCGATACGACAGCCGTAGTTACTGTCCATGCCGTCCCTCCAAGCAGCAGGCCGAACACATACTTTTCCCTTACGTACTTTTTCCGGCTGATGGGAAGGCTGAACAGAAAAGCAAGTCCATTGTCATATTCATCATAGCTGATGGAACTCAGTGTAAACATGGAGAATACAAAGGTCATGTAGCTGATTACAAAGGATGGTTCTCCACTCGTAAACAGCAGCATAGTACCGACCAGACAGATGATAAGGAAAAATTGCTTCTGGTTCTTTAATAACCTGATATCTTTAATTAATAAACCTTTCATTATGCCTCACCTCGAATCATTATTGTAATTGCTTTATCAATGCTCCCTTTTTCAATCACTATCCCCGGATAGTTCTCCATATAGAACTGCTTCTGGGCCGTCAGGCAGCTCACCCCGAAGCCTTCCCTCTTGCAGGCCAGTATATGTTCCTTATCCAGCTTTTCATACTGTTCATCTGTCAGCTTCAGAACACCGTATTCATCGAGCAGTACATCCGTCTCTTCATGGAGTATGATCTTCCCACCGTCAATCATGTACAGATCATCACACAGCCCTTCCAGGTCGCTGGAAATATGGGAACTGATAAGGATAGCCCTGTCTCCCGGCTCCATATAACCGCGGAGCAGATCCAGGAGTTCGTCTCTTGCAATCACATCCAGCCCTGCCGTCGGCTCATCCATGATGAGGAGGCGTGCACCATGGCACATGGCGCTGATTACCTGCAGCTTCGCTTTCATACCTGTAGAGAATTCCTTTATCTTCTTGTCAAGCGGGATATTGAACTTTTTGCACATGTTCACGAATGCCGTCCTGTCAAATCTGCGGTACAGATTGCTCAATACCGGTATGATATCTTTTACCGACAGGTAGCCGCTGAATCCAGAATCGGAAAGTACCACACCAATCTTCTCCCGGTCATCCTGGGTAAGCCTGTCATTTGACTTACCAAGCACGGCTATGCCACCTGCATCTACATCTATCAGATTCAGTATCGCTTTGAAGGCCGTACTCTTGCCTGCACCGTTGGGGCCTATCAGCCCTGTTACCCTTCCTTCTTCCACCTGCAGTGAACAGTCAAGTTCAAAGTCCTTATAATGTTTCTTCACATGTTCCATCTTCACCAGCATAGCTATTCCTCCAAGATAATTTGAAATAATTCTGTTATTTCTTTGTTATTCATCCCACAGCTCTTTCCCTTTCGGATTGCCGCTTCCAGATCAGCTTCTACCTCTCTGCGCTTTTCTTCCAGCATAAGCTCCTGGTTCGCGCATGTCACGAAACTTCCTTTCCCATGGACCGTAACAACAAATCCTTCCTGTTCAAGGGCATCGTATGCTTTTTTTACCGTAAGCGCGCTTACTCTAAGTTCCTTGGACAGTACGCGGACAGACGGCAGCATCTCATCTTCCTTTAATGTACCTTTCATGATCATTGCTCTGATCTGGGTGACAATCTGTTCATATATGGGCTGCATGGATGAATTATTTATAATCAACTTCATGTCATCCCTCCTTGTATAAACAGTATATAACAGTATGCAACTGTTGTCAACTGTTATATGCTGTTTATTATATATTTACAAGTATAGCAAAAGCCGCCTGTGCAGCGCGAAGCTGTACAGGCGGCTTTGCCATATGAAGAGATAGAGAACGAGGGGGCGGTTCTTATTCGCTGCTGTTCTTAGAGATAACGGAATCAATCAAACCATACTCTAAGGCCTCCGCTGCACTCATAAAATTATCTCTTTCGGTATCCCGCTTGATTTCCTCTATTGTACGTCCGGTATTTTCTGCCAGTATATGATTTAATCTCTGCTTATTCTTCTGTATATGTTCAGACATTATTTTTATATCGCTGGCCTGTCCTTGAATTCCATTGCCATGTACGGCAGGCTGGTGAATCATAATTTCCGAATTGGTTAATGCCATGCGTTTGCCATGTGTACCGCCTGCCAGCAAGAAAGCGCCAAAACTTGCTGCAAGTCCTACACATATTGTTGAAACGTCACATCTGATATACTGCATGGTGTCATAAATTGCAAATCCTGCTGATACAGAGCCGCCCGGACTGTTGATATACAGCTGAATATCCTTATCAGGGTCTTGCGCTTCCAGAAAAAGCATCTGCGCTACAGCCAGGCTGGCGGAAGTGTCGCTGACTTCTTCTCCTAAAAAGATAATCCTATCTGATAATAGCCGGGAAAAGATATCATAGCTCCTTTCTCCACGACTCGTCCGTTCAATTACATAAGGTATTGTACTCATGCCGCAATCTCCCTTATTCTTGTAGTGTTTCTGTAATAGTTGAAGATAAAGGCATAGCTTATGGATATTTGCTTCTGTACTGGCAGGAAAACTCCCATATCCCTGTAAACTTTAGGTGGATATAGGTATACCTGCTTAAAAGCGTACGAGAAGGATTGCTGCGTATCATATCCCGCATCATAGGCAATCTCTATTATTGGCTTATCTGTTTTGACCAATCTTTCCGCAGCTACCGTCAGCCTGCGGTTTTGCAGATACTTATGAATCGTGATACCTGTATATTCTGTAAAAATCCGGTTTAGATAGAATTTCGAATAGCCTGCTTTTTCGGCTATATGGTCTAAGTCAAGTTCTTCCTCCAAATTCGTTTCTATATAATCTATGACTTTTTGTACAACATCTTTATGCTTTTCCATTATATCGCCTCCCTATGCCTTTTCCTATTATAACAAGTTCCGGGAAGCGTGTCTTAATAAAAAATGCCATTCGCGTGACAGAGCCTTTTTACGTTTATTCTGTTTGTTTATATACACTTGTCCCCGATACTACGAAGAGCACAGGAATCAGGAGCGAATAGACCATTGACAGCATCTCTTTCGTGTCTGCACCTCCCGCAATATCTACGATAACACTTACAATACTGAGCACAAGCGATATCCAGCCAAGCACAAGCGCTGCCTTTAATTTGCCTTTAGATCCGTTGGAGCCCTTCAGGCCGAACAGGCCGCAGACAAGGCTGAAGATGCCTCCCAGCAGCACGATGACGCCGAGAATCATGAGCATGCCCGTCGTCAGGACGCCTGCCGACTGGGCAAGGCCGGACGCATTGCTGCTGGCGGCCCCGAGCAGGCCTCCCCCGACGATAGACAGGACGGCAAGGATGATGCTCAGTATACCGCCGATTATCTGTAAGACCGATGTGACTTTTAATATAGTTCTCATTTTTTTCCTCCTTCATAATTTACAATGGTTTCCAATACTTAACCTTTTATATGTACAGCCTGCGGAATGAATATATCAGCTCTGTATAATTATCGTACGTGCCAGGCACCGTCACTTTTCTTTTAAATGTAGATCCATCCTCTTTTGACAGAACACACGTTATCCTGCAGGAAGTCTTCCATTCTCTAAGCCCCTCTATCCGGATAATCCTTCTCCCATATGGATATACATGCCCGGATGCCATGATTCTTTCTATCAACCACTCTTCATCTATAGCTTCTATCATCTTAGCCTCCTGATGCGCGTTATAAAAATACGCGGCTGTTCCTGCTACATTTGATGCCGTTCCCGTGCCTTATACATTTATCTGAAGATGGCGCTGAAATTCAGGCGCTGCATAATCGAACAGATACATATTGTTCTCACTGTCTCTGGCAAAGGTAAGAAACATTCCATAAGTCCGTCTTCCAATCATAAGAGCGCCGGCCATGAGGACACCCGCCAGCATCAGCACACTTATGAGGCTAACCATGCGCCGGGTATCTCCTGGAAGCCGGGTACTAGCCAAGACCAGAACTGACACTGTCACAATTGTGCCTGCCACCAAGCCTGCCAGGCAGAATATCCGGTATCTTCTGAACAATCTGCCCGATGACCCGCCTTTCCTGTATTTCCATATGTACGGGCCTGCTGCCGGAACATAGTTCCTCTCTTCCTCACGCTGCTGCATATCGGTAAAAGATTCCGTGGCCCTCTCACATTCACGTTCGGCAGCCGTAAAGTTCTGCGGCTCCTTTACGTCTGTGCGGGGACTTCGTATCAGCTTGATTCCCCACGCCAGAACACAGGCAGACAATACCCCCGCTGTCAATATAAATGTCAGGGCATTGCCGTTTGAACCAGTTCCCCATTCTATCCGCTCCATTATATCGTTCAGAACCATCAGCAACACGAGAATTACCCCTACTCCGCCGATGCGGCCAGCACTGCGCCGAATATCCTCTTCACTATGTACATGGTCATGACCTCTTTTCTGTCCGTCGCTATCTTCGCAGAATTATCAAGTCCTGCAGCCTTATCTGTTTCATTAATCACTGTAAGTATACCACAGTGATTAATTCAAAAAAACCCACAAACTTGATGTCTGTGGGTTTTCCATCTATTGCAAATATGCAACTGCTTATCGTTTTGAGAACTCCGAACGCTATAAATACGCTATTTTTAAGCTGTTTGTCAGTTACGTGTTCGTTACCCATATACGCTCATATGTGCGCATACTGTCTCCAAACCATATATTATGCTATCTTTTCCACCGCCATCGGTAATTCATACAGTGTATCCGGGTCAATATCCAAACATTTCGTATTATCTCGGTCCCCCCCGATATCCCATGCCAATGTATCATTCATCACTGTACAGGCCTCTTTAAAAACAGTGATATCTTTCAATGGACGAAATACCTCTTTCTCAATCATTTGAGTCATATCATAACATACGATTTTACCATCTTCAAAGTATACATATACCGAATAATTTTCCATTGGTATTACCTGCACAACCTTTGGAAACATAACATTCACCTCACTTTTAAACTAACGGATTGATTCGGTTCATCGGTTTTCCATCCTTTGATAATTCCCAATTCTGCATCAGTTCATCCTGATGTAAAACACACCATGCTAAAATCAATTTGAGTTGCCGGGATGGAAATGCACCTTTTATACACCTTGCTGCATCAATTTCAATAATCGCCTTATTCCCATTATATTCCGCATGGAAATGTGGAGGATTATGGTCATCATAATACATTGTAACTCTGATTCCGTAAAACAACGATATCTCTGGCATTATATTTACCTCCTCATTTCATTCTATAGCATATATAGTTGACTATATATACTTGACAATATAAGTTTACCACAGTTATCACTTAAAAAAAACCCACAAACACGATGTTTGTGGGTTTATCATACAATAAAATATGCAATTTCCTATCGTTTTGAGAACTGTGGCGCTCTACGTGCTGCTTTGAGACCGTATTTCTTACGTTCTTTCATACGCGGATCACGTGTCAGGTATCCGGATTTCTTAAGTACCGGCCTGTAATCTGCATCTGCCTGCAGAAGTGCTCTTGCGATACCGTGGCGGATTGCTCCTGCCTGTCCGGTGTAACCGCCGCCCTTTACATTGACGATGACATCGAACTTGCCGTCTGTCTCTGTTGCAACCAATGGCTGGCGTACGATAACCTTCAAAGTCTCAAGACCGAGGTATTCATCGATATTTCTTTTATTTATAGTAATGTTGCCTGTTCCAGGTACTAAATATACTCTTGCGATTGATTTTTTTCTTCTTCCTGTTCCATAGAATTTTGCGTTAGCCACTTTCTATATCCTCCTTTCAAACCTTCCCTTAAAATTTCAGCTCTTCCGGCTTCTGAGCCTGCTGCTCGTGCTCTGGTCCGGCGTATACATGAAGCTTTTTAATCATTGATCTTCCCAAAGGTCCTTTTGGAAGCATTCCCTTTACAGCAAGTTCAATCACTTTTTCCGGTTTCTTGTCCATCATAACTTCTAATGTAGTCTCCTTGAATCCGCCTACATAGTCAGAATGGTTATAATACATCTTCTGCTCCATCTTCCTGCCTGTCACTTTGATGTCTTTAGCATTTACTACGATTACATAATCACCTGTGTCGATGTGCGGAGTAAATTGCGGCTTGTTCTTTCCTCGTAAAACCTTAGCTACTTCTGATGCTAAACGTCCTAATGTATATCCCGCAGCGTCAACTACATACCATTTTCTTTCAATCTTGTCTGGATTGGCCATATAAGTCTTCATTGGTTAACCTCCTGTGATAATTAACATCCAATTAAAATTATTATATTCAGAAGTCAGTTTGCTCCGGGGCTTTGGTTCAAACTGATTCATCTCATGTCATACTGCTTTATTATATTATACGCACCCACGTGTGTCAACCTCTTTTTAACCTTTTTATGCCATAATCTGCCTGTTTCAGTAACTCTTCAAAGATTCTATCTCCAGATAATGTCAGCCTTTTTCCGGGGCGCGGTTCTTCTGTATGTAACAGCCGGATAGCCGAGCAGCATGCAGCAGGAGATTCGCTTGCCACCTGTCTGCAGCCACTCCTGAAGAACACGGCTGCTGCTGATTACCCGCATCATATACCCGCTGTACAGCGCGCCGAGCCCCTCCGCCACGGCCATGTTTTCAATGTTCGCCGCAGCCAGGCCTCCGTCCAGAGGATTGTCTGAAGCAATCACGAGAAAAGCGGGCGTGTTGAAGAAGAACGTGTCATCTTCCGGATTCCGTTTCCATTTCATATAGAAGAACTCGAATGTCCTTGCATATTCCGGCGCACTTTCCTTCAGGCTCTCCAATATAGACGGCATCTCCTTCCAGACAAGCTCCTTGAACTCATCCAGCCTGTCCTGGATAAATACATATGTACAGGCCTGTCGGTTTCTTGCCGTCGCGGTATAACGGCCTGCACTAAGTACACGTTCTGCCTTGTCCCTCTCTATTTTCTCCGGTCGGAAGCTGCGGATACTTCTGCGGAACTTTACTGCGCGCAGGTAACAGCATGCATCTAGGGTGAACTTTTCTTTCTCGTATTCCTCTACCTCTGCCATGTCATACTCCGGGATAGACACTGCATTTACAGGACAGACGGCGACACAGTGTCCGCAGTGCAGGCAGTCTTTATATACATCTGCCTTCCCTTCCATTATCCGAATTGCGTTTGCCGGGCAGTCTCGTCTGCATGCTCCGCAACCGGTGCATTTATTATTGTCAAACAGAATCATCTTCATCAACCTCCCTTGTGAAATTCAATTATATAATAACATAATTATACCTTATCCTCTATTTCTTAATGAATTTTCTTATATTCTACTTACTTTGTACTCAAATTCTATGTTATAATATCTTACCTTGGGGGTATTTGGAAATGAGAAAAAATGTTGATTTGTTACATGGACCCGTCCTGTCTTCGTTGACACGGCTGGCCCTGCCGATTATGGCAACCTCACTTGTACAGATGGCTTATAATCTTACAGATATGATATGGATCGGGCGTATCGGAAGCAACGCCGTAGCCGCAGTCGGCGCTGCTGGTATGTATATGTGGCTCTCTAACGGCCTGGCAACGCTGGCGAAGATGGGCGGTCAGGTGAATGTCGGACATGCACTTGGAGCCGGACAGAAGGCCGACGCTTCACGCTATGCGGCGAATGCGTTCCAGCTCACGGCATTTTGCGGCATCATATACGGGCTTCTCTGTGTTCTGCTGAACGGTCCTCTTATCGGATTCTTCCGGCTGAACAGCCCCGCCGTCATCGCCGATGCCAAGATATATCTGCAGATTACGTGCGGCTTTGTCATATTTTCCTTTTTAAACCAGACATTTACAGGCATACTTACCGCAGTGGGCAACAGCCGCTCATCTTTTCTGGCAACCTCGGCGGGCCTTGTCATCAATATCGTGCTCGACCCAGTCCTTATCTTCGGCCTCGGCCCTTTCCCTGAGATGGGAGTCATGGGGGCTGCCATCGCTACGGTAATCGCGCAGCTTATCGTTACGCTCATGTTCTTTTACTTTGCGTCAAAGGACACGCAGGTATTTCGCAATATGAAGGTCGCAGAAAAGCCGCGCAGGAAGTATATGATGCCGGTCATCAAGATTGGGCTGCCCACTTCCATACAGAGCATCATCTTCACCGGCATGTCCATGATTATCGCCCGTCTCGTGGCCGGATACGGGGATGCCGCTATCGCCGTCCAGAAGGTGGGTTCACAGATCGAATCCATCTCCTGGATGACCGCGGACGGCTTCGCTGCCGCCGTCAATTCCTTTGTGGCGCAGAACCATGGGGCCGGCAACCGTACCCGTATCAAGAAAGGATATACTTCCGCCATGGGCGTAGTCCTCGTATGGGGCGTCATCTGTACGCTGCTGCTCATCCTCTGCCCGGCGCCCATATTCCGTATCTTCATCTCAGAGCCGGACGTCCTGCCGATGGGCGTGGATTATCTCATGATACTCGGCGTATCACAGCTGTTCATGAGCGTGGAGATTACGACTGCAGGGGCATTCGCAGGCTTTGGACGTACGGTTCCGCCGTCCGTCGTCGGCATCGTGCTGACAGCTGCCCGGATTCCTTTTGCCATGCTACTCACCGAGACGGTGCTCGGACTGAACGGAATCTGGTGGAGCATAACCATCTCCAGCATATGCAAGGGAATCATCCTGCTTATCTGGTTCCTTGTTTTCTTAAAGCAAAAGGAACAAAAGGAGGAACAAAAGGGGCCAGACCCCTCTTAAACAGGGACAGACCTTCTGCGGGGTCTGGCCCCTTTTATTAAACATCATTTTATGGAGGAACGCTTCATGAACTTAGAAATCAGAGAATTAAGAAAAAAAGATTACAGAAAGGCCATTGCATTTGCCATTACGGGCATGCACTTCAACTGGTATATGGACAGCGAAATATTGCTGAAGCTATATGGGAGATATTTCTGGTATCTGGAATTGAACAGGGCTACGCAGGTGATTGCAGCATATGCGGAAGATGAACTTGCCGGAGTCCTGCTTGCGGACATGAAGGGAGAAGATAAAAAATATCGTACTTTTGGAACATCATTCTATGTTAAAGTATTTGATATACTGCAGCATCTCTTCGCCAAAGACGGAGTGAGCGTTTATGATGAGGCAAACAGGGAACTGTTTTTGCAGTATCGCAGTAGCAAAATCCCGGATGGTGAAATCATCTTTCTGGCCGCCGACCCTGAAAGCACCGCCAGAGGAACCGGCAGCCTGCTGCTCAGCGAATTTGAACGCAGGGAAAAGGGGAAAGAAGTTTTTCTATATACCGATAATGCCTGTACGTATCAGTTTTATGAACACAGGGGATTCGTGCGTGCAGGCGAAAGGAATATCATACTAGAAATCGGTTCTAAGAAAGTGGAACTTCAATGTCTTTTATACAGCAAGCTGACAGATTAATGCAATCCATACTCATCTCTTCGCTTTATAATAATATACCATCACTTCGGAGTCGCAGCCATTGTGGTATTGTGGACATGTAATGCACTTTGTCTCGAAAGGTGCATCTTCCATTGGAACTACCGTAAAGCCGAACTTCCTGTAGAACCCCGGCACTTTGGCGGTGAGCCAGATTCTGTCTGCCTGCCGCTTTTCTGCCTCATCCATAACCGCACGGACAAGCCTCTTGCCGTATCCTTTGCCCCTGTATTCTTCCTCGACCGCCACGCATCGGAGAATGTATGCCCCTTTGTCATATACGAGGCCCGCAGCGCCGATTCTTGCGCCCGTCTCCTCCTCCAGCAGTTCAAAGCAAGTAAGCAGCCCTTCCGGCGCAGGATCTTCCGGGCGGATTTCCAGCCCCGCTCTTACAAAGAGTTCTACTAGTGAAGCATAATCCATCGTACAAATCATCTTCTCAGACATTTCTATATTCCTTTCCTTTCATTACTCCCTCATACAACGAAGTATCTACCACCAAATATAGTACAGACTTTGTGCTTTTACAATACTTTTGCCTCCTTTTTCCCAGCCCCTTTCTATGTTATACTTATTATGGCGTCCGTAACATGCTGCATGTATTGTTCAGACTGGCGCCTTGTACATATTTTAAAGAAAGCAGGTATTATTTATGTGGGCTTACAACAGTGTGTTCTATCAAATCTACCCAATCGGCTTCTGCGGGGCTCCGGTATCTAACGACGGAATCTGCGTGCCGCGTATCCTTAAGCTGAAAGAATGGGCCGGTTATCTCGAGGATCTCGGAGTGGACTCAATTATATTGAATCCGATATTCGAGTCTGACAACCACGGATATGACACGAGAGATTATACTAAAATAGACTGCCGTCTCGGTACGAATGACGACTTCAAAGAAGTGTGCGCCTCCCTCCATGCACACGGGATAAAAGTTGTACTGGACGGGGTATTCAACCATGTGGGACGCGGATTCTGGGCATTCAAAGATGTTCAGGATAAGAAGTGGGAGTCACCTTATAAGGACTGGTTCCATATCAGTTTTGATGGAAACAGCGGATATGATGACGGTTTCTGGTACGAGGGATGGGAAGGCCATTTTGAACTCGTCAAGCTGAATCTTCAGAATCCGGCTGTCACGGACTATCTGCTTGGCTGCATACGTGGATGGATAGATGAATTCGGCATCGACGGGCTGCGTCTGGATGTGGCGTACAGCCTGGACCATAATTTTATGAAAAGGCTGCGGACATATACCAGTGAAATCAAACCGGGATTTACCCTTATCGGGGAAGTATTGTTCGGGGATTACAATCTCATCGTCAATGACGAGATGCTTCACAGCTGTACGAATTATGAATGTTATAAAGGTATATTTTCCAGCTTCAATTCCATGAACATGTTTGAGATAGCACATTCTCTCAACAGGCAGTACGGCTCTGAACAGTGGTGCCTATACAGGGGAAAGCATCTCATCACATTTGTAGACAATCACGATGTGGCGAGGATTGCAAGCATCCTCACGAACAAGAGCCATATTCCTCTGGCGTATGGCCTGCTTCTTGGCATGCCGGGGATTCCATGCATCTATTATGGAAGCGAATGGGGGGAGCCGGGTGAAAAACAGCCCGATAATGACTATGCCCTGCGGCCATGTTTCGAACAGCCAAAGCCAAACGAACTGACAGCGTACATCAAAAAGCTGATTCGTATCCGCCAGAAGAGCGGAGCACTGTGCAGCGGAGATTATAAAAATCTTGTTATCCAGAATCATCAGCTCGTCTTCGAACGCTGCTCTGAATCCGAACGGATGATAGTTGCCATAAATGCGGCAGACCAGCCATATATGGCTGCCCACGGCAGTTTTGAAGGCGATGCCGTGGAATTGCTGTCCGGTCAAGAGGTAAAGTTAGAAGGACAGGTAAGTCTGCCGCCCTACAGCGTACAATATATTGAAATGGGGACGTAACCTTTTTAAGTTTTGTTACGTCCCAAATTGGACTTTGTGGTGTACCTGAATAAGATATACCCTGTACCTATTTTGTCGGTATGGTGAATTCTTCACCATACTGGCGGTAGGTGGCCGCTTCTTTTCCTTCGTCTTTCTGCAGGAAGTAGACGGACAATGCCATGTTTTCTGCGCCTTCTGCCCTCACTTCGTTGACCTGGTACAATTTGAATCTTCCGCAGCCGTCTTCAAATGCTCCGTAGTCTCTGAACCAAACGATTTCACCCTGGTCATTTTTGCCGCGCAGTTCCAATGTGAGGCCTTTTGTATCTCCTTTATAGTAGAGATATGTTCCTATTTCGTTATGCTTGTATTCTGTAATAGTTATCTTCTTACCATCCGGCAGGCTTACTTCCTGATCCAGGATAACGCTCGTCGTATCTGCCATGAGTTCTTGCCCGTCCGCTTTGAATTCATAAAACCATTTTCCGTCGGTGATTCCAGCCGCATCCTGAAGTTCTATCCTTGTGTCTATCTCCTTGCTCATGTCAAGCTTTCCACATTCCAGTTCACATTCATAGACCACTCTGACTTTACCGTCTTCTGCCTCAACTGGATGAATCAGCTCTATGCCGCTCACCTTTTCATCATTCAGATAAATCTCTGCCGCAAGCATCGGAAGTTTTATTTTCTTCAGCTCTTCTTTATCCATTGTATTCTTCAGTTCTTTGCGCATATCATCAAAGGTTCGATTCTTATTTATATAGATAGCATACCCGTTATTTACGTTGTTTCTTATGCTTTCCAGCTCTTCTTTTGCCTGTTTAGTAATTTTACCCGGATATTTCTGGGTCAGGGTTATCATAAGCTGACGGTCATCTAAAATTACGGATTCTAACTTCACTTCTATACCGTCACTCACTATCTTCGTATTGACCACAGTCTCATATGGAGATACGTCTTTTTCCCAGTTGCCGGAGGAAAGCCATCTGCTGATACTCTCAGAAGCAGATTTCATGGCAGCATTTACCTGTCCTCTGAACGGGCCTGCGGCTAGCCCCGTAAGGCAGAGGATTACACAGGCCGCACAGGCTGCATAGATCAGCCTTTTCGGACCGCGTATCTGCCTGCGTACCTTTTTCTGCCATCTTTTTGATTCCAATTGTGTAAATGTCTCCGGCGTATATGGGCCGGTATCAGTCTTGATATCATTTATATAATCGTATATATTTCTCATCTGCTACACCTCCCTGCTTTCATACATGGAACGGATACGTTTCTTTCCCCTGGACAACCGGTTATAGATGACCTCTTTTTTAAGTCCGGTCTCCGCACTCACCTCATCCAGATTCTTTTCTTCCATATAGAGCTTGAGGAAAATCGCCCTGTCCGTCTCATTCAGGCAATCGAGCATCTGCTCCAGCTCCTCGGATATCTCCTGCTCGGCAATCCGTTCCAGCTCCTCGTCGACCTTTGGAATCTCTATATCATCGATATTTTCAAACGTAATCTCCCGGTAATATCTTCGAAGGAAATCCAATGCCTTATACCTGGCGATTCCCGCGCACCAGTTTCTGAAGCTGCTTTTATCCATGTCAAAGCTGCCGATATTCTTCCAGATTCCAAGAAATACATCGTTGAGGCACTCCTCCTGATAGTCTTTCAAAAGCCTGAGACGGGTACATACTATAGCATTCAGCATCCCGCCATATTCACTTATCACATACATGAGCGCCTTCTCATCGTGCTTTTTCAGCTGCTCTACATAATTGCTTTCCGTTATCTTCATAGTTTCTACCCCGCGCAGGTGTATCGTTCCTACACTTATTACTTCGTTAAAAATCAGAGAAACCTATCAAAAAAGGATGTTGATTTGAATATTACACTCAAATCAGCATCCTTTTTTCCTACTTTATTAAGACTTTTGTAATTTCCGCAATATACATCGTATGATAGTCCGCCTCAGGATACCATTTTGTATCACATTCCGTCTCGATAAAGCATTCGGGATACATTTCCTGCGCATACAGCTTTTTACATACGAATATCATCTCTGCCTCTTCCACTGCCGCGGAATCTTCTATATAGTATGGATGAAGGCCGGCTTCCTTCCACTTGTCCTCTACATCCCGTCCAGATACGGCGCCGCATACGTTCAATGCCTTGCGCTGTCCGTCTGACAGGAAAGATATGGTAAATGTATCGTTCATATCCACAAATTCCTTCGTATATCTCTGAGGACGGATATACGCAGTCACTACCGGCTTTCCCCACATGATTCCGACACCGCCCCAGCTTGCGGTCATCGTGTTGGATTTCAGTTCATCCCCCGCAGTGATGAGCATCCACTGCTTTGATATCTTCTCGAAAGGGTTGAAGCTCAGTTCGTCGATTGCTATTTCTTTAAAAGCCATCTCACACTCCTCCTTCTATCGGCCATCTGCCGTTAAGACTATTGTAACACAACTTTGCGGAAATTCTTCTTGCCTTTTTTTAATATCATGCCTTCTCCTGTAAATGCATCTGAAGTAAATACTTTCTGTATGTCCGTAACCTTCTCTCCGTCCACGGCGACGCCGCCCTGCTGCACCGCGCGTCTGGCCTCTGACTTGGACGGCACGAGGCCGCTCTTTAACAGAAGCGTAAGGATATCGATGCCTCCGTCTGCCAAATCATCGGCTGTAATCTCTGCCGTAGGCATCTGTGCCGCAGCTCCCTGGCTAAATAGCGCTCTTGCAGACTCCTGTGCTTTTTCGGCCTCTTCTTCCCCGTGCACGAGCTTTGTCAATTCGTAGGCAAGAATCTCTTTGGCAGTGTTCAGCTGTGCACCTTCCCAGGAATCCATCTTGTCTATCTCTTCCAACGGCAGGAAAGTCAGCATGCGGATACATTTCAGCACATCCGTGTCCCCGATATTTCTCCAATACTGGTAGAAATCAAACGGAGATGTCTTCTCCGGGTCAAGCCATACCGCACCGTTCTGCGTCTTGCCCATCTTCTTGCCCTCTGAGTTCAGAAGCAGAGTAATGGTCATTGCACATGCATTCTTGCCAAGTTTCCGGCGGATAAGCTCCGTACCACCAAGCATGTTGGCCCACTGGTCATCACCGCCAAACTGCATGTTGCAACCGTAATTCTGGTACAGCATGTAGAAGTCAAAGCTCTGCATAATCATGTAGTTGAACTCAAGGAACGTAAGCCCCTTCTCCATCCTCTGCTTGTAGCACTCCGCAGCCAGCATCCGGTTGACTGAAAAGTGCGGGCCGATCTCACGGAGCATATCGATATAGTTCAGATCCAGCAGCCAGTCGGCATTGTTTACCATGAGCGCCTTGCCCTCTGAGAAATCAATAAACTTGCTCATCTGCTTTTTGAAACAGTCACAGTTGTGCTGAATCGTCTCCGGCGTCATCATGGAACGCATGTCCGTCCTCCCGGACGGGTCCCCGATATAGCCAGTCCCGCCGCCGAGAAGGGCAATCGGCTTATTGCCGGCATCCTGCAGCCGCTTCATCAGGCAGAGCGCCATAAAGTGCCCCACATGAAGACTGTCCGCCGTCGGGTCGAACCCAATATAAAACGTCGCCTTCCCATTGTTAATCAGCTCCCTGATCTCATCCTCATCCGTAACCTGGGCGATAAGACCTCTCGCCTGCAATTCTTCATAAATTCCCATAACTTATCTCTCCTTATACATTTAAATTGTCAGATAATATCGTGAATTAGCAAAGGGGTCAGACCCCTATGGCCATAGGGGTCTGACCCCTTTGCTAATTCCGACAAAAAACCTCGTCCCTATAGAAAGGACGAGGTCTGATTCCCGTGATACCACCTTGTTTCACCTGCAGCTTACGCTGCCGGTCTCTGAAAGCTGCTAATGTACAGCTTATGCACGTTAACGCATGCCCCGCGGCACAGCCTACTTTCCTTCCGGATAATCAGGTTTCGGTGTGCGGCTCCAAGATGTATTCACTGTCTGCTCTTTCATGCGCCTCTCATCTGCCGGCTGCTTTCTGTATGGGTGTGCGGACCGCTACTTCTTCTTTTCAAAGCCTTTGTTCTTTATCTTGTCTTGCTTGTCTGAAATGGTAACGTATTTCTGTTTTTTTGTCAAGAAGTAATTTCAAATTGTGCTATTTCTAAGCGGATGGGTGATACGGGCAGTGCTGTCTCAGGCACTGTTTATTTTCCATGAAAAATCCGCATTCAATCTTTTCCGGCAGAATCATTTCTATGTCAAATGTCTCTTTTACTTCCGCAGCCGCTTCTTTTACGGCGGTAAAGCAGTCCCGCTTGCAGCAGCGCGGCCCGCCAAGCGCTGCGATTGCCCCCAGCGCCCTTGCCGTCATCCGGTTGGACAGCTGCCAGGATCTGCCCGTCAGAGGTGTCGCCTTTGTGACGATGCTCATGAAGATTCCGGTGCTGACGGCGGCACCGCAGCAACCCCACATGCCGCACGCCCCGCCGGGCACCTCGCTCCCCCTGGCACGCATCTCCTCAAGTGCTTCCGAGAGGTCGATATCTCCGCCACAGTTATGATAAGCCGCCAGAAGTGCCGCACCTGCCAGCACATGATGTTCCGGCCCGTGCATGTATATGAACGGGTCTTCCATCACCTCCTGCATGATGGCAACCGGATTACGTGAACCCGTCCGGCTGCATGTATCCATTATCACTTCCATCCCTTTTTCGGCGTGGCAGCGGTCGCAGACATAGTGACCGTCCGTACAGGCGGCACGGCTTTCAAAGCTCTGCCCGCACAGGGCGCACTGCAGCTTCATTGCTTTGTCATAGTATTCAAGATCCCTGCCGCATACGAGGCAGGCGCCTTCTCTTCTGTGCATTTCTCCTATATCCTTTTCCCGTCTTTGATGACAGCCTTCAGATTCAGCTCCTTGTCAAGCAGCACCACATCCCCCTTCTTGCCAGGTGTAAGGGAGCCGTACTTATCGTACTCGCCAAGGCTTTTAGCGGGGTTCATCGTGGCACACGCAACAGCGGTCTCGAGGGGAATCCCCATCTCTTTTACCACCGTGCGCAGACAGTCCATGAGATTCGTAACCGAACCTGCAAGAGCACCGTCTGACACCAGTGTCGCCCGGTTTCCTGTCACATGGACCGCAAGGCCGCCGAGCGTGTATTCCCCGTCCGGCATGCCCGTTGCACGCATGCTGTCACTGATTAAGATAATACGATCGGCGCCGAGCATCTTGAACGTGGCACGCACGACAGACGGATGAATGTGCACGCCGTCACAGATTAGCTCCGCCATGACATGCCCGCTGTCTGACACGGCACCGATGACACCCGGAGCCCGATGGGTCAATGGCGGCATGGCATTGTAGAGGTGTACCGCATGGCACGCGCCTATATCATAGGCTGCCTTGGCATCGTCATATCCTGCGTTCGTATGTGCCAGAGATACATTCACCTCATCCTTCACCTGCTCTACGAATTCCAGCGCCCCCTCTTCCTCCGGAGCCACGCCGATGTACTTGACAAGCCCCCGCGCTGCAGTCTGAAAACGGTGGAAGATATCCTTGCTGCAAGGAATGATATATGTGGCGTCCTGGGCTCCCTTTTTCGCCTTGCTGATAAACGGCCCTTCCATATTCACGCCGATGAGGTCGGCACCGTCTCCGGCCTCCTTTTTGTATGCGGCGGCAGTAGAGAGGATATCCTCAAGGGTCTCCACCGGAAGTGTCATCGTAGCCGGCGAGATGGCCGTCACACCGATTGAGGCTTCATACTTTGCAATCTCATGAATCGCTTCCTCCGTGCCATCGCAGAAATCATAACCTTTGCAACCGTGAAAATGAATGTCAATCAGACCGGGGATGGCATAGCAGCCTTCTCCGTCTATGACTTCTCCCGCATCCTCTTTCCCTTCGGAAATGAGGCCGTCCCTGATAACAATCTCACCATCTTCAAATGTCTTTTCTTCTGTAAATACTTTTACATTCTTGATTAACATACCGTTTCTCCTCTCAATGTGAATGTTCAAATCATTTATATATATTTCTCAGGCTTCTCCCGCTGCAGCGCCCGCAGCGTATTGTCATGCAGCGTCTCTTTCTCGTACTTGTCCTGCTCCAGATAATAAGAATAGATGATGTCCAGCATCACGAGAATCGGAAACTGAGGCGAGATGGCATTACCGTGGTTCAGGTGCTTGAGGGAAGGAATCAGCAGCACCTCGTCACAGAACTTGTCGAACGCCTCATTGTTCCTGGCCGTCACCAGCACGGTCTTCGCGCCTCTTTCGTGTGCCTCTTTGAGCAGGTACAGCACTTCTTCCTTCTCACCGCTTATGCTGATGCCGAACACGAGACAGGTCTCATTCTGAAATACGGCCTGCATACGCATCAGGTCGCTGTCCTGTATGGAATCGATGTCAACGCCGATACGCATAAACCTGAGCTTCATCTCTCTCGCGGCAAGCCCGGAACTCCCCATGCCACAGACGAACACCCTGGCTGCCCGGTTCAGGTATCGGCTGATTCTGGCTAACTGTACCTCATCCACAAGGCTGTACGTCTTATTCAGCAGCTCCTGGTACACGTTCAGTACCATCCTCGTATTACCGGTAATCGATTCCTTCTTCTCTACAAATGTCTCTTCATACTGATAGACGAATTCTCGATAGCCCCGGTAGCCGCACTTCTTGGCGAACCTGGAAAGGGACGCCTCGGATACGAAGAGCAGCTCGGCGACCGCCCGGGCGGAAAAGTCCATCTTCTTCCTGTTCTGGATAAAGAAGTCTGCAATGTTCTTTTCCACGGTCGTAAAATTATCATAATTAGATTCAATCAACGGTACTACAGACTTCACATAATATTCCATGACCCACCAGCCTTATCTCTAACTTATCTCTACCTTATCTCACCTGATTTCCCACTTCCGGTACCTTTTCGGACTGCTTCTTTCTGAAGTGGTAAAAAGCTCCAAGCATCCCTGCTTCGTTTCTGTGCTTCGCAAAGCATATCGTCGTATGGCCCGCCACACTCGGGATGAGATACCGGTCAGCAGCAGCCTCTATCTTCACTTTCAGATATTCCTCCTGCGCCATGATGCCTCCTCCGAGCACTACGGTCTGGGGATTCAGCACATAACAGATATTGGCGATTCCCATGCCAAGGACATCCGTCATCTCGTCGATGGCCCGGATACAGACTTCGTCCCCCTTATCCGCACACTCGAATATGCGGTAGCCGTTCCAGTGCTCTACAGGTTCCCCTTTTCTGTCCGCCACCTTCTTCGTCAGTATGCTGGCTGCGCCGAGCGTCTGGAAATCGCTGCCGCACATGTGCATGTACCCGACTTCACAGGCGCTGTTGCTAAAGCCGCGATATACTTCGCCGTCCAATATGATACAGCCCCCGATTCCGGTCCCGATTGTAAGCATCAGCGTGCTCTTGCTGCCCATGGCAGCGCCGGACACGGACTCTGCAAGGCCCGCGCAGTTCACATCGTTCTCCACTTCACATGGAATCTTGAACCGTTCTTCCAGAACTGCTTTGAACCGCGTCCCCGCATAATCCGGAATGAGCGGGGCGGCATGGAAGATCTCTCCCTTCTTTGTATCCACCATTCCTGCAGTAGATATGCATATGCCGCTTATTTCCTCCCGATTCACACATTCCCCTACGATATCTGACACTTTGCCCAATATAGAAGGGCCGCCTTTAAAAGCCTCCGTCTTCTTCTCCCGCTTCGTGAGTATATGGCCGCTTTCATCGATGACCCCATACTTGATGGCTGTGCCGCCAATATCTATACTTACATATTTTTTCATATATTCTCCTCAGCCTCTTTGCCACTGTTACCATTATAATATAAGACAATATTTTCTGCAATCTGCTGTCCCCGGCATATCAGGTGCCCTCTTGCTCCCTCGGACTTCTCCTCCATGTCCGAAGGGGCCAGGCCCCTGCTGCCACAGAAGCCTGACCCTCATCCTCTTTAATGGATCCGTACTTTAAATATCGCCTTTTTAATCGCTGCCGGCTCCCCTGCCTTAACCGCCGTACGGTGTGCGTCATGTGGATAGCAGATCAGAAAATCTCCGTCTTCCAGCACTACATGACCGTTCTTGTCCCCATCCATAGGAAGGAAATCATCTGCGGGCACGTATTCTTTCTGCTCCATATTATCGATAAAGTTCACATCTATCTGTTCCGGTCCAGCCAGCATGACGTGTATGTCCAGATACTCCCTGTGCGCTTCCCAGAACCGGTTATCGGCCTCTGTCGTCGTATACTCTGCGATATTGACGAACAGCCTGTCTCCGTCTATCTCGTGGCTCCCCTTTTCATATGCCTTCAAATCATGTTCCCTGGCATAGTCAAAACACTCTTTTACCTGGCTCTCCAGGAACGTATATTCTTCTATATTACGGATATTTCCAAAAACCATGTCTGCGGATCCTCCCTTTCTATCACTAATTTTTAAATACGGTCGTGTCCGGTGCAGGAACGCTGTCATCGCCCTTTACCTTTCTCCAGATAAGGCTTGCCGGGATGCCCACCACGAGGGATACGGCGATGGAGATAAGCGAGTAGGACCAGATCGATACGCTTCCTGCCGGCGCAAAATACTTGATACCGACCATGACGGCTGACGCTGCTATAAACGCTGCAACCGCGCCAAATGTGTTGGCTTTCTTCGTAAATGCACCAAGGATGAATGTCCCCACGAGGATACCGAGCACAAGTCCCATGAACCCGTTGAACCATTCATACGCAGACTTCACGCCTCCGTTTGCCAGCACCATGGCAACTGCGATGGCAAAGATGCCGACGATAAGCGATACGTACTGTCCTATCTTCGTCTGCCGCTCGAAGCTTAATTCCTTCTTCGTGAGTCTTGCCTGGATGTCCAAAGTCCAGCTCGATGCCACGGAGTTGAGTCCCGTAGACAGCGTGGACTGTGACGCCGCATAGATGGCTGCCAGCAGAAGTCCTGTGATACCTACCGGAAGCTCGAACGCGATATAGGACGCAAATATCTGGTCCTGTGCCGCTGCCGGCGGAAGCGCGTTCTGCTGATAGAACACGTACAGTCCTGTACCGATAAGGTAGAATACGGTTGCGATGAAGATGGAAAGCGCTCCGTTCGTAAGCATCATCTTGTTCAGCTTCTTCGTATCCGTCGTTGTCGTAAAGCGCTGCACGATGTCCTGGCTCGATACGTAAGAGCCCATCGTGTTGAGCCCTGCCCCTACAATCATGATGAATACGCTGTCTTTTAATATATTTATGTCAAATATCGGCTGATCCACTGCAAGGAACTTATGCTCTGCCGTGAAGGAATGGAAGATGGCTCCGATTCCGCCGTCTATGTTGGCGAGCAGGAATATCAGGGCAAATGTAACACCTATCAGGAGGACGGACCCCTGGATAAAGTCTGTCCAGAGCACAGATTTAAGCCCTCCTGTATATGAGTAGATGATGGCTATGACCCCCATGATGATGATGAGCACGTTCACACTGATTCCCGTCAGGCTTCCAAGTACCATGCAAGGCAGGTACATGATGATGGACATACGCCCGACCTGATAGATGATGAACATGACGGCTCCGAGCACGCGCAGCCCCTTGCTTCCAAACCGTAGTTCCAGATAATGGTACGCCGTATCGATATCCAGCTTGCTGTATATCGGAAGGAAATACCTGATCGTAAGCGGGATTGCCAGCAGCATGCCGAGCTGCGCAAACCACATAATCCATGTTCCGGCATAAGAATTTCCCGCAAGTGACAGGAAGGATATGGGACTTAACAAAGTAGCAAAGATGGATACGGACGTCACCCACCACGGTACGGTTCCATCTCCTTTAAAATATTCTTTCCCCTTCATCTCTCTTTTGGCAAAATGAAGGCCGGCGAATAGTACCGCTGCCAAATACACAATCAGAATAACCAAATCAATGACTGTAAAACCCTGCATCTTCTCTTCCTCCTAAAGTATCAACCTATAAATATTTCGCTTTCGCATCTGTAATCATCTGAGCCGCCTCTTTTACGACAGCCATGTCCGCCTCCACAAGAGAAGGCAGCGGCTTACGCACTCCGCCGAGCATAAGGCCTTCATTTAACTTAAGGATTTCTTTGATGACGCCGTACATGTTGCCGTGCGCCGCGCACATTTTGTAGATGATGGAATTGATGTCATACTGCAGTTGTCTCGCCTCTTCCATCTTGCCTGCCCGCACCAGTTCATCCAGCTTAAGGAACAGCTCCGGCATCGCACCGTAGGTTCCGCCGATTGCTCCTTCCGCCCCGATGACACGGCCGCTCATGAACTGTTCGTCCGGCCCGTTGAAGATGATATAATCCTCTCCCGCAGCAGCTTTGAACATCTGGATATCCTGTACCGGCATAGATGAATTCTTCACGCCGATGACTCTTGGATTCTTTCTCATCTCAGCAAACAGGTCCATCGTAAGCGCAACGCCTGCGAGCTGAGGTATATTATAGATGACAAAATCCGTATTCGGGGCAGCAGCGCTGATATCATTCCAGTAATTTGCAATGGCATGCTCCGGCAGACGGAAATAAATCGGAGGTATCGCGGCTATGGCATCTACGCCGAGACGTTCCGCATGGGCAGCCAGCACCTTGCTGTCCTCCGTATTGTTACAGGCGACGTGTGCAATAACCGTAAGCTTCCCCTGTGCGGCTTCCATTACATTTTCCAGGACAATCTTCTTGTCTTCTACGCTCTGGTAGATGCATTCTCCTGATGAGCCATTCACGTATACGCCTTTTACGCCCTTCTTCACAAAATAACGCGTCAGTGCCTGTACACCTTCCGGGCTGATATTGCCGACCTCATCATAACAGGCATAAAATGCTGGTATAACTCCTTTGTACTTGTCCAGATTTCTCATGATACACTTCTCCTTTTACTTAAATATCTCAATTATATTGTTACCTGTTTATTCCAATACATCCGCAAATGATTTTGTAATCAGCTGCGGCCTTGTAATGATGGAGCCGACGACTACGGCAAATGCGCCGAGTTCAATTACTCTCTTTGCCTTTTCAGGGGTGTTGATATTGCCTTCCGCGATAACCGGGTGTTTTACTTTTGCCACGATTTCTCTCAGAACCTCAAAATCATTTTCATCTATTTTCAGATGTCTGCTCTGCTTTGTATAGCCGACCATCGTCGTCCCTATGAAATCAAATCCAAGCTCATCCGCGTGGACGGCCTCTTCTACGGTGGAGCAGTCCGCCATGAGCAGCTGGTCCGGATAGCGCTCCTTAACCTGCGCAAAGAATTCATCCAGCGTTACGCCGCCCGGCCTCACGTCCTTTGTCGCATCCATGGCAATAATCTCTGGCTTAACTTCCATCAGCTCTTCGATTTCTTTCATTGTCGGTGTGATATATACTCCGCAGCCCTCGTAATCCCTCTTCACGATTCCGATGACCGGAAGCTCTACCTGCGACTTTATCTCAGCGATATCTTCTTTTGTATTCGCACGAATGCCGGAAGCCCCTCCTTCTCTGGCAGCCAGTGCCATTCTTCCCATGATAAATGATGAATGCAGCGGTTCATGCGGAAGCGCCTGGCAGGATACTATCAATTTCCCCTCTAACTGTTTCACTTGATCGTCCATGTTTCTCTTCCTCCTTGCTCTATCTGATATAAAGTATAGGCCTTCATGTTTTTATTTTCAATACATTGCAAATGTTCTGAAAGTTCTTTCACTCTTTTCCTTTTAACATGTCTCCATGGGTGATATTTTATGCATTCTTTTGTTAAAATTGCACAATGGCACGTACCTTCTTTCGATTCCATATTTATTTGTTGAAATCTGCTGACTTGTTGATATACTAATTAGTAGAGGAATAGCTCCTTGCAGCTGGCCGTTTCAGGCTGTACTTATATCAAAAAAGAAAGGAAATGGAGAAAACTATGAAAATTTACAGAGCAAAAGACTATGAGGACTTAAGCCGCAAAGCCGCCAATATCATCTCTTCCGAGGTTATATTGAAGCCGGACTGCGTGCTTGGTCTTGCAACAGGATCTACGCCAATCGGTACGTACAAGAACCTGATTAAATCTTATGAAAACGGGGATCTGGATTTCTCTGCCGTTACAAGCGTCAACCTGGATGAATACAAGGGGCTCGGTCCTGACCACGACCAAAGCTACCGTTACTTTATGAACCATAACCTGTTTGACCATATCAACATCGACAAAGCACGCACTTTCGTGCCCGACGGGCTGGAAGCAAATTCCGACAGGGCGTGCCAGGCATACAATGATATTATCGCAGGCTGCGGCGGCATCGACCTACAGCTGCTCGGCCTCGGTCATAACGGACATATCGGTTTTAACGAACCGGCCGACGAATTTGAAAAAGAGACGCACTGTGTGGACCTGACAGAAAGCACGATAGAAGCAAACAAACGCTTCTTCGCCACAGAGGCCGATGTGCCAAGGCAGGCATACACGATGGGAATCAAAACAATCATGCAGGCACGGAAGGTCCTCGTAGTCGTAAGCGGCGATGACAAGGCCGATATTCTTGCCAAAGTTGTAAACGGCCCCGTGACACCGGCCGTTCCGGCGTCCATCCTCCAGATGCACAACGATGTAATCATCGTAGCCGACGAAGCAGCACTGAGTAAAATGTAGTCATTAAACATTCATTTGGGACGTAGCCTTTTTGAAAATGGTTACGTCCCAAATTGGATTCTGCATAAAAAAGCAGAATACTGCTTCGATACGACACCTGGAAGAATGATTTACTTTTATTTTAATCCGGAGCGGTTCTGGAAATATATCTGGCCTGTACGGAAATGTTAACTTTGTAATATGGAACTGCATGTGATACAATCAAGCTGTCGACAGGAAACAATATTCTTAATAATCTGGGAGGTGTACGGTTGAAAGATCTCTACGAAAAGTTTGCCTATGACTACGATGAATTTGGAAGCATTGAGAATTACCTTGGGAGTGAAAGGTCATTTTTCCAGCAGTTATTTACCGAATACAATGTTGAAACAGTATTAGACTGCGCCTGCGGTACCGGGCAGCATCTGTATATGTTATCGGAGCTGGGATACCGTGTTCATGGATCCGACTTTTCCGCTTCTATGCTTAGTGTCGCATCGAAAAATCTGGAGAAATGCGGGAAGAATATTCCATTACGGCAATGTGATTTCAGGTATCTGGGACAGGCATTCGCAGAACAGTTTGACGCTGTCATCTGCCTCACGACATCACTGCCCCATCTGCATACCGACGAAGATCTGGTCACGGCACTCCAGTCCATGAAGGACCGGCTAAGGACGAATGGCCTGCTCGTGTTGACCCAGGGTACGACACCTTATACGTTATCACTTCCACCCATAGAAGTCGTTGTGAACAGAGAGGATTTTTCCCGGATATTTGTGAAGGAACATGACAATCAGTTCCAGACGATACACGTTCTCGATCTGTATCATTCAAAAGTACGGCTGGAAAGCAGCCAATATGATATCGTCTATAAGATTATACTGGATGATGATTACAGGCGGCTTCTCTCAGAAGCCGGATTTGGCAATATACAGATATATGGCGACTATGACCGAAGCCCTTATTGTGAAGAAAGCTGTCGGCTCATCGTTGTCGCACAGGGACAAAAGAAGTAATGTGATTTCTATAAGCAAAGATTAGGAGGCAAAAATATGTCATACATTTTTTCAAAACACGCGGACACCCGGCGATTACGTCAAATGCTGAACCATCCGCAGAAATAATCACTGAATTTATAAACAGTTAAGGCTATTACGATTTGTATAAGTAATTACGATTACTAAAAAGGTACAGGGCAGCTTATTCCGCTGCCCTGTACCTTTTATCATCTTATAACAATCCGCCTATTGACAAGAACAGTGGCGCAAATACAAGTGACACGATTGTCATCAGCTTAATCAGTATATTGATGGACGGGCCTGACGTATCCTTAAACGGATCGCCGACCGTATCGCCGACAACTGCCGCTTTATGGGCCTCGCTGCCCTTTCCACCGTGATTGCCGTCTTCGATATATTTCTTTGCATTATCCCATGCACCTCCGGCATTGGACATGAAGATTGCCATAAGCACACCGGTCACAAGAGCGCCGGTAAGCAGACCGCCAAGCGCTGCAGGCCCGAGTACGATTCCGATGATAAGCGGAGCCGCCACTGCCATGATGCCAGGAACGAGCATTTCCTTAAGCGCTGCGGTCGTCGATATGGCAACGCATGATTTGTAGTCTGGCTTTGTCGTCCCTTCCATAATACCGGGCATGGATTTGAACTGGCGTCTTACTTCCTCGATCATCTGATATGCCGCCTTGGAGACAGACTGCATCGTCATAGAAGAGAACAGGAATGGAAGCATACCTCCGATAAACAGTCCGATGATTACCCGGTTGTCGAGTATGTCTATCGTCTTAAGATCCACTGCCTCTGCATAGGACACGAACAATGCCAGCGCCGTAAGAGCCGCTGAACCGATGGCAAAGCCTTTGCCTATCGCTGCCGTCGTATTGCCGACCGCATCCAGCTTATCCGTAATCTTACGCACTTCCGGATCCAGACCGGACATCTCTGCGATGCCGCCTGCATTGTCAGCTATCGGACCGTATGCATCCACGGCAACTGTAATCGCTGTAGTAGAGAGCATCCCAACCGCTGCAAGCGCGATGCCGTAGAGGCCGCACACCTGATAAGCCACAAAGATGCCGACACAGATGAACAGAATCGGGACTGCCGTTGATTTCATACCGACCGCAAGACCGCTTATGATCGTCGTAGCCGCTCCGGTCTCGGACTGCTCGCTTATCTCTTTTACCGATTTGTAATCACCGGAAGTGTATACTTCGGTGATGATGCCGATGAGCAGGCCTACGACAAGTCCTGCCACGATAGCGATGGCAGCTTTAAAATCACCGAAAAAGTAATTGCTGAATATAAACGCGACCACGACGACGATTACACTTGTGGCGTATGTTCCCATCTTCAATGCTTTATGTGGATTCGACTTTTCATCTCCCCTGACAAAAAATGTGCCCAGAATCGATCCCACAAGGCCAAGTCCGGCTATGATGAGCGGGAATATAGCTCCCGGTGCCTTAAAATAGACGATTCCAAGGGTAAGTGCCGATATCAGTGCTCCGACATAGGACTCGAACAGGTCGGCACCCATGCCTGCCACATCACCCACATTATCACCGACATTATCAGCAATAACAGCGGGGTTACGCGGGTCGTCTTCCGGAATTCCGGCTTCCACTTTACCCACGAGATCAGCTCCTACATCAGCCGCCTTCGTATAGATTCCTCCTCCCACACGTGCAAAAAGCGCGATAGAAGAAGCACCCAGGCTGAATCCGGACAGCACTTCCACATTGCCGGTTATCAGGTATATCACGCTGACTCCGAGCACTCCAAGCCCGGCTACGCACATTCCCATGACCGCCCCGCCGGAAAACGCGATGGAAAGCGCTTTGTTCATCCCGCTTGTCTTAGCCGCATTGGCTGTCCTTACATTCGCTTTCGTCGCCACCTGCATTCCGAAATACCCGGCCAGCGTGGAGAATACGGCTCCTACCACGAAACATATTGCCGTTATCCAGTTGCCGATTCCAACACCAATCAGCACAAACAGGATTGCCACGAAGAATACAAGTATCTTGTATTCTGCCGTCAGAAACGCTTTGGCACCGTCACTGATGGCGCCCGCTATCTCTTTCATCTTGTCGGTCCCTTCATCCTGTCTGCCTACTTTTGCTGCGAGATATGCGGCAAAAAGCAGAGCAAGAACCCCAAAAACAGGGACCAGCTTCAACAACATTTCCATAATTTTCAATCCTCCCACAGATTTGATAAGTAATTATATATTATCACAAATACACTTCTTGTATAGCCTTTTTTCGGATTTAAGCGGTTTTCCTCAAAATAATTTTGCCGTTTTGAAGAAATTATTGCATTTTATACAATGAAAAAGAAGTCAATTATCTTGACTTCTCTTCTGCCAAAAATGCTGCTCCGAGCGCTCCGGCATATCTGCCATATTCTGTCGGCTCCACCGTCTGTCCGACCTTATCGGAAAGAATCTTTGTAAAGTAGCTGCTGCCGCTTAATCCCCCTGTCAGTATGACCTTTGGCGGCAGGTCCTTCTTCCTGCACAGCTGGGCCACTTTAGCCGCTACCGAATCCACGACTCCTGCCGCTATGTCTTCCCGTTTCCGGCCTTCACCGATATAGTTGATGACCTCGGACTCTGCAAATACGGTACAGAGGGAGCTTATGGAAAGAACTTCTCCGGTCTTTGCCAGATCAAATAATTCCTGCAAAGTGATGCCGAGCCTGTTGGCCATAATTTCGAGAAACTTCCCCGTCCCGGCCGAACATTTATCGTTCATTAGGAAGTCCTGTACCATTCCGTTCTGGACAATAATCACCTTCGTATCCTGTCCGCCCACGTCGATGACGGCACAGTCATTTCCTGCAATCTCACGGCCGCCCCTTGCATGGCATGTTATCTCCGTGATGACGTAATCTGCAAATTCTACAGCCACGCGCCCGTAACCGGTAGCTACTACCTTCGTCTCCTCCGACAGGACATCGATTCCGTCTTCTTTCAGCTTATCTTTAATTGTCAGCGAGGTCTCCTTGCTGCTCCACCCGGTCGGGAGGACAAAGCTTTTATCCGTGCCGCCTCTCACAACCACCTTGGAGGCAGTTGAACCGATATCAATACCTACATAATCCATAATCCAAACTCCATAATCCGAATTCCATTTAACAATATTTGTCCCTGTTGGGATTTATATCCCTTTCAATCTCCACGATATCCAGTATGTCTATATCGTGTACCGCGATACAGCTTTTCACCGTTTCTATATCGTCCTTTTCAATCAGAAGGGAGATGCCGCAGCATTTGCTCGCGGACCTGGGAGTCGGGGCAATGACTGCCCTGACCCCCTCGGCCTTAAGCTCCTTATGTAACCGCATGCCATTGTCGTGATTCGGAAACAATACGTAATGCTGTGTCTTATCCATCAAACCACTTGCCTCTCTCATCTGCCTAAGCGTTGTTCAGCATTTCAATAAATGCACTCACCCTCGTTCGGAGCTGCTGTGCATCGCTGTCCGTATAATCCGTCTCTATGCCGAGGACAGGGATGCCCGCTTCCTTCATAGCCCGTTCGACGAAATATCCTTCTGTGTCATACAGGTTGCAGAACTTCAGGTTTACATCGATGATACCATCAACGTTGTACTCTTTTGCGAGGCGGAGTATATCTTCTATGCGGCCTTCGTTCGGCGTGAAGCAGGCACAGTTGATGTTCATGTACCGTTCTGCCAATGCCTGGATCTGGCCTTCCACCGTCGTCTGCGACTCGTCCACCAGGTTTTCAAAATAGCGCGTACCCGTGCACATCTCTTCACAGACAACGGCGCCGCCGCTTGTCTCTACGATATTATGCAGCTTCCAGTTTGGTATTGCCAGCGGCGTGCCGGTCAGCATAATCCTCTTTGTCCCGTCTGCCACCACGCTGACTCCGTCCTCCACACGCTTGTCAAGTTCATCGCAGAGCTTGTTCGTCATTTCTGCAAAACGGGTCGGATCATCATAGAATGCTATCTGAGAGATGAGCAGCGCGTCACATCCGCTGACAGGAAGCTTTTCATTCTTCCTCAGGTCATACAGGCGCTGCAGCGCTTTCCTCTTCCCATTGATCAGACGGATGCTGGCGGCAAGCTTGTCTGCTGTCACCTTATTGCCGGTGAACGCTTCCACCTTATCTTTGAACTCCCCAATCTCTTCCGCCCAGGCCTTCACATCCTTGGCACGTTTCATCTGCGGAAGGTTCATGACATGTACCGGGACATCCTCGGACAGAATCTCCCATGCCTTTTTCTTGCCGTCACATGTCGTCTCGCCCACATACATGTCCGCAATCCTGAAAAACGGACAGGTGCGGTCAAGCCTTGCGCCCACGGATGCTTTGATTAACGGACAGGTGTTGGTCGGAAGCACCTTCTCCCCGCCCGGAACCCAGAACTGCGAACCTCCGCACAGCCCCGTCGCGATGGCATCCGCAGCAAACACGATCTCATCCGGAACATACACGCAGAACGTTCCAAAAACTTTTCCGCCCTTTTTCTGGTGCTCAATCAGCTCCGCCGGACGGACGCCGTGAATCTCGGCTACGACAAAATTAAAATAATCCATCCCTTCCGGCCTGTTCTCCTGTGACAGATATACGTCACCAAATGCCTGCGGCAGTACCTCACACAGCTGGTCATGCGTCTCTACATCCATCCCCAGATCTTTCCACATTTCATGATAATCAGCCATAATTTCCTCCTTTTTTGAAAGGGGTCAGACCCCTATGGTGCATAGGGGTCTGACCCCTTTGACAATTTAACATAACCGTAACACTTTCCCTATGTTACGGCAATATAATCTGAAATTATGGCTTATTGCTTTTTTTAATATGACAATTCAGTTATTTGACTTATCTATATTGATATTAATTCTCTAAATGCAGTGATACAGCTTTCTATTTCTTCTATTTTATTGTCTGCGCTGAATGCAAATCTTACGGTTCCCTGTGGATACGTGTGCAGAGACTTGTGTGCCATCGGGGCGCAGTGCAGCCCTACCCTTGTCATTATGCCGTACTCCTGTTCCAGACGAAAGGCAACCACTGCATTATCCTGTCCCGGAAAATCCAGAGAAACTACAGCCACTCGGTTCTCTATGCCCTGCTTCCCTGCAATTTTCACTCCCGGAAGCTGTTTCACCTGTTCCAGAAAACAGGCTGTGAGCTCCATCTTTTTCTTGTGAATCTTTTGAATCCCTTCTTTTTCTATGTAGGCCAGCGCCGCATGCAGACCTATGATTCCGGGAAGGTTCATCGTGCCGCTTTCATATTTATCCGGAAGGCACTTCGGCATTTCAAGCAGATCTGACTGGCTGCCCGTACCGCCCGCTATGAATGGAATCATGTTTTGATCCAATTCTTCCGATATGAGGAACCCTCCGATTCCCTGAGGCCCAAGCAGACCCTTATGTCCTGTAAATGCGAGAAAATCTATGTTCATCTGCTGCATATCTACTTCAATCGTCCCTGCGCTCTGCGCAGTATCCACCGCAAGATAAAGGCGATGCCTCTTGCATACCTCACCGATATCCCGAATTGGAACAATCGTTCCGCACACGTTGGAGGCATGCAGCATGATGACTGCACGTGTGTTATGCTTAACCTCCCGCTCCACATCCTCGGGCTGTACATTTCCTTCTTCATCCGTATGTACCACGGTATAGGCAACGCCCTTCTCTTCCATCTGCCTCAGGGGACGCATGACCGCATTATGCTCCATTCCGCTCACAAGTACATGGTCGCCGGATTTTAAAAATCCTTTTATAAAATAATTCAGAGAATACGTAATCCCCGGTGTGAACACTACCTGTCTGGAATGCTCCGCATGAAAGAGCGCTGCCAGCATCTCTCTCGTATCCAGAACCTTATCCGCAACTTCATATGCCTCTTCGTAGCTGCCTCTGTTGATATTGAATGCACCGTCTTCCAAAAGACCGGCCACCGCCTGTGAAACCCCCGGCGCTTTTGGAAATGATGTGCTTCCATTGTCAAAATAAATCTTATTCTCCATAGTCAATTCCCACCAATACGAGGCCATTCGGCGGCGCTGTCACCCCGGCCTCGGTCCTCTCTCTTGCCTCCAGTATCTCTTTGACCCTTTCAGGTTCGTAAAACCCCCGGCCCACTCGTATCAATGTCCCCGCAATGATACGGACCATATTGTAGAGAAATCCATTTCCCGTAATCCGTATGACAATCTCAGGTCCGTCACTGCTAATCTGCAAGTCCGTAACCGTGCGTACTGTATCCTCTACATTAGTGCGCACGTTGCAGAAGCTGGCAAAATCATGCTCTCCCAAGAGATACTCTGCACCTTCACGCATCTTATCCACATCAAGTGAAAAGGAGATAAAGGTGCTCGTCCTGCGTCTCAGCGGATTCTGCACCGGAGCATTGTATATATGATATTCATAAGTTTTGATTACCACATCCCTATACCGCGGGTGCCAGTCCAAAGGAACCTCCTCCGACCGTATGACAACAATGTCTTCCGGAAGCTTCTGGTTGAGGGCGTACGACATCCGTTCCGGTGGAATGGATGTCGTTGTATCAAAAACAGCTACATTGCCGAGCGCATGCACACCCGAATCTGTCCTGCTGGCACCGATAACATGGATATCCTCCCCTGTCAACCTCTTAAGCGCCTTGTTCAGTACCTCCTCAACCGTAATCCCATTAGGCTGAATCTGCCAGCCGCAATAATCTGTCCCGTCATAAGCGATGACCAGCCTGATACGCTTAATCTTGCAGGCCGGTTCGATGGGGACGGGGGATTTTCGAATTTCCTCCGTCCCCAATTGAATTTGCCCTGTCCCTTTTTCCATTCTTGCCACATCCTTTATCCACATTTTCCACAGTCATTGGCGAGTTATCCACAAAATTCCATTGGGGACACCCTTATTTTAATTGGGGACGGGGTTTTTCTAAAAAACCTCCGTCCCCAATTAAAATATCCACACGTGCAGTGGCACGTATCTTCCTATCACGAACACAGCCACAACGTAGATGACAACCAACGCGTATGCGATATAATCTCTGCTTTTGTAGTGAAGCGGCTTCATCTTCGTCCTGCCTTCGCCCCCGCGATAGCATCTTGCTTCCATGGCCATGGCGAGGTCATTTGCCCGGCGGAATGCTGATACGAACAGGGGGACAAGTATCGGTATCATGTTCTTCGCCCGCTGTATGATGTTACCGTTCTCAAGATCCGCCCCTCTTGCAATCTGAGCTTTCATTATCTTGTCCGTCTCTTCCAGCAGTATCGGTATGAACCGGAGAGCTATCGACATCATCATCGCCACCTCATGCACAGGTACCCGTATTTTGTTCAGCGGGTGAAGCAGGCTTTCGATTCCATCTGTCAGCTCATTCGGCGTCGTGGTAAATGTCATGAGCGAAGATCCGATAATCAGGTAGATAAGCCGGATGGCCATATATACCGCGGTCCGAAGCCCCCCTTCAGTTATGGTAAAAATCCACGCATGAAAGAGTACATCCCCGTCTCTCGTAAGAAACAGGTTGAACAACACTGTTATAAGCAGAAGCATTATAATAGGCTTTAGCCCTTTTACAATGAAGGATATCGGAACCTTGGACATCTGAATCACTGTTATGAGAAATACTGTGGCAACAATATATCCGGGTATGCTCTTAAACAAGAATAATGAAATAAGGTACAGCAAAGTAGACACCAGTTTGACCCGCGGATCCAGCCGGTGCAGTATGCTTTTTGCAGGATAATATTGTCCTATCGTAATGTCTCGAATCATCGTCTGCTCTCCAATGCCTTCATAATTTCATCCGTGGCCTCCGCCACCGTCGTCACATCTGCTCTCACGTCGAACCCTTTCTTCTGAAGGTCATGCATGATATAGGTCACCTGGGGGGCCGCCAGACCTACCTTCTCAAGTTCGAGATAATGTGAAAATACTTTCCTCGGCTCATCATTATACATCACAGCCCCCTTATTCATCACGATGATGCGGTCCGCATATCTCGCGATATCCTCCATGCTGTGGGAGACAAGGATGACGGTCATATCCGTCTGCCTGTGCAGATAAGCAATCTGATCCAGGATATCGTCCCTGCCCTTGGGATCAAGCCCCGCTGTCGGCTCATCCAATACGAGCACCTTCGGTCTCATGGCGAGGACTCCTGCGATTGCAACACGTCTCTTCTGTCCGCCGGACAGCTCAAAAGGAGAAGATTTGTAATACTTTTCTTTCAGCCCTGTAAGTTTTAACGCTTCCAGTGCCCTCTTCTTACATTCCTCCGGCAGAAGCCCCTGGTTCTTAGGACCAAAGCAGACGTCTGTCATAACGTCTACCTCGAAAAGCTGATGTTCTGGATACTGGAACACAAGTCCCACCTGGCTTCGAAGAGCGCGCATATCATACCCTTCTGCATATATATCTTCATCATTATAATATAAAGCCCCGCTTGTCGCTTTAATCAGGCCATTCAAGTGTTGTATAAGTGTGGACTTGCCGGAGCCGGTATGGCCGATGATACCTACAAACTCCCCGTCGGCGATTTCAAGGCAGATATCCTTAAGCGCCTGCTTCTCATAAGCAGTACCCGGACTGTATACATAATTCAAGTGTTCTAACCTAATTGACATAACGCCTCCACCAATTCTTCCTTCCTCAAGATGCCACCGGGAAGCGGAACTCCCCGTTTCTTCAGTTCATCGGCTAATATCGCCGCCTGCGGCACATCAAGACGGTATTGCTTCAGTTCGTCCACCCGGGTAAATATTTTTCTCGGGGTTCCTTCCATCACGACACGGCCGTGGTCCATCACAAATATCTTGTCCGCATCCACAACTTCATCCATATAGTGGGTAATCAGGATAACCGTGACATGCTTCTTCCGCCTCAGCTCCTGCACTGTCCTCAATACTTCTTTTCTTCCAACCGGGTCTAGCATAGCCGTCGGTTCATCCAACACGATACATCTCGGCTCCATGGCGACCACGCCCGCTATGGCAACGCGCTGCTTCTGCCCCCCTGACAGCTTGTTCGGCGAATGGCTACGGTACTCAATCATTCCGACAGCCTTCAGGCTCTCTTCTACCCGTTTCCATATCTCCGGTGTGGGCACACCGAGATTCTCAGGTCCAAAGCCGACATCCTCCTCGACGACAGTCCCGATAATCTGATTGTCCGGATTTTGAAAAACCATACCCGCCGACTGGCGTACGTCCCATAGCTTGCCCGGATCCTTCGTATCCTTTCCATCTACCCACATGGTTCCTTCCGTCGGAACCAGTATGGCATTGATGTGCTTGGCAAATGTAGACTTGCCGGAACCGTTGTGTCCTAAGATCGCAATAAATTGTCCTTCTTCCACATCTATGTCCACTTCATCTATCGCCCGGGATTTTCCGATAACGTTGCCTTCCTCATCCTGTTTTTCATATTCAAATACTAATTTTTCGGTCTGAATCATATCCATAAGGCACAGGCCCTCCATCTTGTATACACAATTACTGTTCTTAATTGTACGTCAAGAGGTGGCTTTTTGCAAGGTACAGTTTCATCCAAATGTATCATGCCACTAGAAAAAATTCAAAAAAACAGGCTCCTTAAGAAACCTGCTTCTTTTCCTTACTATTGGGAAGTGCCATTCCATTTACAATTAATATGCCTATACTGACACATACAAGCGCTGCAAGGTTTTTCAGAGAGGCAATCTTCTCGCCCAGGATAACCGCCGACAGAAATACCCCGAATATCGGAATGCTGAATCCGAATATTGCTACCTTGCCTACGGTATTATATTTCAACAAAATAGTCCAGACGCTGAACGCTACAGCCGAAAGCATAGCCATGTATATAAGAAGGGCAGCCGATTTTAATTCAAATCCCTCGATATGACCGCCCGCCACAAATCCTGCCGCCATGATGATGAAGCCGCCGAACAATAGCTGATAGGCCGTGATAGTCATTGCGCTTTCCATATGCGATATTTTTTTCATGATAACGGTGCTGATTCCATAGATGACCGTACAAATCAATACCATGCCCTCCCCTTTGAACGAAAATCCATTTCCCCAGGCTCCGGGCTCCATATTGATAATTATCACTCCAAGAAAACCGATGATACATCCCATGCCCTGTTTCCACGACAGCTTTTCTCCCTTAATCAGAAGCGGAGCCGCCAAAATGGAGACAAACGCGTTGGCTGCATTTATGACAGAACCTTTCGTCCCTGTCGTATAGGCCATACCAATATAGAAGAACACATATTGTAATGTCGTCTGCGTCAGCCCCTGCCTAAGTATATAAGGCACCGAAGACTTTTTCATGACAAGGAAACGTCTCTCCATGATACAGCCCATGATAAAGGTAAGAACCCCTGCCAGAAAAAAGCGATATCCTGCAAACAGTATCTGGCTCCCCGTCGTCTCAATGTGCAGCCATTCATAGCCTGTCTTAACACAGGGGAATGCGCTTCCCCATAAAGCACAGCAAAGCAGCGCGAGGAACCCCCGCACTGCCGGCTTTTGCAACGTCCGTTCCATCTTATGCCTTTCTATGCCTTCTCCGGTTCCGGATAATCAACACCGTCCGTTTCAACAGTGACTTTTTTCATCTTCTGTTCTTCAAGCGGCCTATCGCTGTAGTCCGTATCCGTGGCTGCAATCTTGTTCACCACATCCATGCCCTCGATAATCTTTCCGAAAGCAGCATAAGCACCATCAAGATGCGGAGAATTCTTGTGCATGATGAAGAACTGGGAACCTGCAGAGTCAGGGTGCATCGCTCTTGCCATAGAGAGGACTCCTTCCCCATGTTTCAAATCGTTCGTAAAGCCATTCTGGCTAAACTCTCCCTTGATGTTGTATCCCGGTCCGCCTGTGCCAGTCCCGTCAGGGCAGCCGCCCTGAATCATAAATCCACTGATAACACGGTGAAAGATAAGACCGTCATAGTATCCCTTTCTTACAAGTGAGATAAAGTTATTTACAGTATTCGGCGCAATATCCGGGTATAATTCCGCTTTCATCACGTCGCCGTTGTCCATTTCAAAAGTAACGATTGGGTTTGCCATATTCATATCTCTCCTTTTCCTAAACTTACCAGCCCATTGTATCACAGGGACAGACCAGATTCAATTGGGGACGGAGGTTTTTTCAATTTCCCCCGTCCCCAATTCGTTTTGCCCTGTCCCCAATTGCATTTGGGGTGTCCCTTTTTATTTGTATATGATTAATCCGCCTTTTTCCTCATGACCGGTGTCCCACAGTTCCCGGAGGGATATCCGCGTCGCCTCTCCGTATGTCGCTGTCACAATCTCAAGGTCATCTTCCTTTTCTTCATAGCCGACTACGAGGAACCAGTGCCAGATAAAGTCTTTGAACTTCTGGTTCTTGTGTTTCAGCATAAGGTATGGCACCGGATACCCGGCATCTATCTGGTGTCTGATTGCGTGCGCCGCCTCTTTGAAAGGGCTGCTTCCGGGAAGAACGTCCATCCCAAGCTTTATATCGCACCCTTTTTCTATATTTACATCGTGTACATAGCGGCTGAGCCCGTCTACATACCACTCCGGTTTTTTCACCCCGCCGGCCCTCGGCCTGATATAGGGCTTCATTATCTGGCTGAACTTCCGGTAGTCTCCAATTGTCAGCCTGTCATGGTCAAATGGATATAATTCTCTCATACCGGGACTGCTGGCAAAATAGATACAGCTGTCACAGGCCGTAGCAGCCCCGCACCCGCCGATATACATCACCACGTTGGTAAACCATTCCTGATTGCCGCCAAAGGCACCTTCTATCGTAAAATAATCCAGTTCTCTTTTCATGTCCTCACCTTTTCTCCCATAATGCCGGTTTCCCGTATATACCTGCGTGGAATAGAATAACATATCCAGTTATAAATCCGCAATGTGCTGTAGTTATTATATGCAATATATTGCAAAATGTCACATCGATAACTCTTTTTCCGGAAAACAGCTGCAGAAGCAATTCTATGATACAAAAGATGTGGTTTCAATAAAAAAGGAGGTGCTCTTTCTGATAAAAGCATCTCCCTCTTCCTATTGCCTGTTCGTTAAAATGCAACCGCTCCAGTATCAACGCCATTAATAACATAATACACAGCGCCTTCTTCCGGCTTTATGTAAAGCTCCATGGTCTTGATGTCCCCGACTTTCCTGCCTGATTTCGTCCATGCTTTCTTAACTGCTGCAACCATATCTTTTTCTTCCACCTGCTTGCCGTAATATTCCACAACAGTGTTAACCTTAATCTCTCTTTTCACTGCAGGCTTCTTTGCCGTGGTCTTCTTAGCTGCGGTCTTCCTGGCTGTCGTTTTCTTTTCCGGCGCTGCCTTTGCTGTCTCGGCCTTTTTTACAGGCTCTGCTTTCACAGGCTCTGCCTTCTTTACTGTCTCCGCTTCAACAGCCTCTGCTTTTGCATTCACAGGTTCTGTCTTGGCCGCGGTTTCCTGTTTCTTAGTTACTGTTTTTGTAGCCATATTTATTCCTCCTATATTTCATTAAGCCTCATCCTCTTCAGTTGTGAATATTATATCACACCTTATGAGAATTGCAATTCTTTATCTTCGACGTATGACGACTAATTATGCGTGTCCTACTCTTCTCCTTCGTATTCCTCTGCCATTGATTTGGAATCTCCACTCTCGATAACTTCCTGCGTATCCTTGTTGATAAACTGTACTGTCGTATTAATCTCCTCCTCCGGGACAAGGTTCATGCCCTGGTACATGTTACCTGCCGCATACATCACAAGCGCGCCAAAAGACTGCAGTCCGCCGTAGGAGGCTGGATCCACCATGATCTTAAACTCCGTCACATCATCATTGTAAGTAATCTCTGTAAAAGAGGAATAATTCTCTTTGTCCTCCAACAGCTCCTCGATAGATTCATCAATCCCCTTCTTCATCTCCTTCAGAAGCTTTTCATGCGTGGACTCGTCCATCTTGTACGTTACAGACCCGTCATCGTTGACAGTCACTTCCTTGACGCCTTCCGCCTTTGCCTCTTCATTGATTTCCGCCATACCCTCTTCATCAAAAAATGATGCCGGCAGCGTAAGTTCGATATCTTTCTCCTCTTTCTTGACCGTCTCCTCTTTTTTGTCTTCCTTCTTTTCTTCCTTCTTGCTGTTTCCGCCGCATGCGGTCAGTGAAAATACCATCAATGCAGCCATACAGATTAATAAGACTTTCCTTTTCATAATCTTCCTCCTCATACTTTACTCTCTTTCACCGCCGGAATTTTGTCCGGCGTACAGATACCAGTTTTGCAGATGACAGCTGAATTGTCAACTCCTAACCTTATAGTCAACTTCTAATCTTGCGGTTGCCTTATTCCCCGATAATCTTTATGAGAACCCGTTTGTCTCGCTTACCGTCAAACTCAAAGTAGAATATCTGCTCCCATGTCCCGAAGTCAAGCCTTCCTTCCGTGACGGCGACAACCGTCTCCCGTCCCATGATGGTACGCTTCAGATGTGCGTCCGCATTGTCCTCATAGCCATTATGCCTGTACTGGCTGTAAGGCTTTTCCGGCGCAAGCCCTTCCAGCCACTTCTCATAGTCCTGATGAAGCCCGCTCTCATCATCATTGATAAACACGCTCGCCGTGATATTCATCGCATTGACGAGCACCATCCCTTCTTTGATTCCGCTCTCATTGACTGCATCCTGTACATCGCGCGTAATATTCACGAGCCCCCTTCTTGACGGAAGGTGAAAATGCAGCTCTTTCCTGTATGATTTCATATGACATCCTCCTGTTATCATTCTACTGTTCCATCATATAAATTCTGCGTTGAATTGTCAAATACGCAAAAAACGTAATAAAAGGAGTAATTTCGACAGAAAGTTTGAATTAGAGAACCAAACCTGTTATGATATACGCATATTCTAATACTTACAGGAGGTACTAAAGATGAGCGAAGAGATAAAATCCGAAGAACTCACCGGGAAAGAGACAGCTGAAAAAATCGAAAGTGCCGTAGATATAGCTGCAGACAATACCGGCAGCAATGAGGAGAGTTTTAAGGAAAGCACGGAAGACAGTACCGGCAGCTCTGAAAAAATGAACACCGCAGACGACACCGGCAGTGCTGAAAAACCGAACATCACAGAGGGCACCGGCAACGCTTCTGAGAAACCGGATACAGAGACCGGCAAACCGACTATGGAATATGAAGAAGCCTATCAGAGCATATACAAAGATATCCTGGAGCATCTGCGCAGCTTCTCCCCTTCTGACGAAATCGCATACCGTATCACAGAAGAACATATCACAGAATATCTGGAGGGCAGCCGTGAAGAGAAGCATCAGGAATATAAAGAACGCCGTGACAAGCGCCTGCTGTCGGCTCTGAAACTGATAGCAATCCTCGTCTGCATCATCATGATCGTATGGTTCCTCAAGGACAGCCAGGCGATACTCGTCAATATCCTCTATATCATCGGCGGACTGATTGCACTGTGGATCTGGAAATACCCGCACAACAAGGATGAATAGGCAGGTTTACCTTAAAAATAACAGGAGAAGCACATGCCGGTGAAGGCATATGCTTCTCCTGTTTTCTCTTGACAGTTAGTACCATCAGCCAGCGCGGGCGCAGTCTTCCGACAGATGCCTGCTGGCTGCAAAAGCCTTTACCGAAAGAAGCCGGCCAATTCAAGCACGATGCCTGAAAGAATGCCTACTACCGTCAGCACGGCCAATATCTTCATATTCTCTCTTCTGTGCCGGTTCACCTTGAACAGGACTACGAGACCTACTCCTGCTCCGGTACACAGTCCCGCGATTACCGAAGCAAATGATATGGCACCGTTCAGATACAGCTGCGTGAGTATGACCGATGCCGCACAGTTTGGAATCAGACCGATGACAGCTGCAATGACCGGCTGGAAAATCGTATTGCCAAGCAGTATCTTTGAAAGTTCATCTATCCCAAACACTTCTATGCAGAAATTCAGAAGTCCGGTAAAGATAAACAGGTATATAAATATCTTCACCGTATGGTTCAGCGCCGGTCTTAGGATACCGCCTTCTTCTTCGCATCCGCAGCGGCCGCACAGCTCCCCGCTTTTTTTCTGCACTGCGATGCGCCGTGATAGAAATGCGTCCGTCACATAGCCTGCAATCACGGCGATTATCACCTTCGTGAGAAGTAGAAACAATACATCTTTCCCCCTCCCGGGATTACCAAGGATAATGAGAACTGCTTCATCTGACGTTGCGATGAAGACAGACAGCAGCGTTCCGACTGAGATTATCCCGCCTGCATAGAGGTTCGATGCGAGGACAGAAAATCCACACTGAGGGACGCAGCCGGCTGCCGCTCCGACTACCGGACCTGCTTTTCCCACCCCAGCAAGGAGCTTGGCTGTAAAATCGCTGGAATAATACTCCAGCGCCTCTATCAGGATAAAGGCGGCGAACAAAAAGGGCAGCATCTTCAGGCAGTCCAAGGCCGTATCTAATAATACATCTTTTAATAACATCATCTTATATTCCACTCCCGCATCCAAGTTAAGTATTCATTTTATATTCTTTCCAACTATTTTGCAAGGGCAGAAATTCGACTTTCTGTCAACAGTTGCCCGTATATACATAATCCAAGTGCTTAGAAGCCGCCTCCGCAAGCCTGTATACCGTATGTACATCGGTGGGACTGTCGTCCGCCATACGGAAGGCAGGAAAGAACCGGGTCACATGCAGAGGTATCTTCCGGTCTATGCCTGCCACCCACCGTGCCAGCCGTCCCATCTCCCCGGCAGAATCATTTTGACCGGGTACGATGAGGGTCGTAAGCTCTACGTGGCATCCCCCCACGGCATGTCGTATGAAACGCTTTACTGTCTCAAGGTCACCCCCGATCATCAGATAATACCCTTCTGTAAATCCCTTCAAGTCTATATTCATCGCATCGACAAAAGGAAGCACTTCCATGAGCACTTCCTCCTTGACAGACCCGTTCGTCACCACCACATTCTTCAAACCGGCTTTTCTCACAAGAGCAGCAGTATCCCGGATGTATTCATAACCTACCAGCGGTTCGTTATACGTATAAGCGATGCCGATATTACCTTCCGTCTCAAGTTCCTGCGCCCTGCCTGCTAATTCTTCCGGCGAAATAAAAACCTTCCGTTTTGTTCCGGCATCCGCCATGGAAATATCATGGTTCTGGCAGAAAGGGCAGTTCAGGTTGCAGCCGAAGCTCCCCACAGACAATATCTTCGTCCCCGGGCAGAACCTCCTGAGCGGCTTCTTCTCTACCGGATCCAGTGCAAGCGCCGTAACCTGTCCATAGTTCGCACATACGATCGTCCCGCCTTTATTGGCTCTGGCCCTGCACCGCCCCGTCTGTCCTTCTTCCAGAGCGCAGTGGTGCATGCATACGCGGCATTCCTTTTTCATAATCATCCTCCGTGTCTGACCACCTCAAACCGTTCCAGCTTCACACGTTCACTGCCGCCTATACCTGCTTTTTGCCTGGCGATATCTATCTGCTCTTCCACCGCGTCAATCCCTTCCAGATTCGGAAGCAGCAGTCCGCGCCTCCAGCCATTGCTCACGATGACGCCATAACGCTTTACATCCAGCATTTCAGGCCCCGCGACCTCTTCTGCCTTCCCCAGTACGTCCACGCTGTATGTAAGGTCCGTCAGCTCTTCCTCTGTTACCGGTTGAAAGCGTGGGTCACGGACACCTGCACTTATAGCATTCTCAATAACCTCTTCCGCCAGGGAAGGCTGCACTCCCTGTATCGTTCCGATGCACCCCCGCAGCACGCCTCTCTTTTTGAGCGATACGAATACACCGGCCTTCTGGTCCGTCATCTCATCCGGGAGTCCGGCGGGCACCTCTATCTTCTCTCCGGTGCGGATATATGTCTCAAGGGCATGCTTCGCAAGAGACACATAGGCATCCTGCCTGCCGGTCACATGATACGTGCACACGCCGTATCCGACACCGAAAGGCCCCTCATAAGACAGCCGGGAGGCTTCCACCGCATCTCCTTCCAGAGCGCCGGCCATCACTGTAAATGAGCGGTGTCCGCATTCCCCTGCCTTCCAAAGCAGCTCTTCCGGCATCTCCAGAAGCCGGCCAAAGTCAGCCCTGCCCATAATATCCATTATCTTCCTGTCATACTCCGGCCCCTCTTTCCGGTAGCCATACGGCCCTTCCTCCCTGAGGTAGTGAGACAAGTCGCCGCTCGCTATGAATACGATCGTTCTGCCAAGCCGTTCTGCCACCTGCCGTATGTATGCACCGAGCCTGTAATGGTCTGCAAGCGGCAGCCCGGACAAGCCGATGCGGACAAGTCGGTAGCCGCCGTATCGTTCATTTACAAAATACAGCGGTACCATCGTCCCATGGTCCAGCTCCCTCTGCCGCTCTCCTTCCGTCCCCGCCGGGAATCCTTCCCTCCCGGCCAGCTCTGCCAGCTCGTCTGTGAACTCCGTGTCATACGGCACCTCAATTTTCACCTGTGCCGCACCAAACTGTCCGAAGTCTCCCGCCGCCTCTGTTCCCGGCGATATGTGGAAATAGTCCTGGTACATTACTGCATGGGGGGACGCCACGACTATCGTATCCGGGCGGATGGATGCAATCTCTTCCGCCACCTTGCGGTAAGCCGCGGCCGTACCGGCTATGCCCTGCTCTTGTCCCCGTCCCACCTCCGGTACGATGAGCGGCGGATGGGGCACCATATACGCTGCTGCTACAGACATATTGCCACCTCCTGTCATTTTCTCCGCAGTTTTCCACTGCGTCGGTACCTCTACTCTTCTACCATTATCTTGATAATCTCTTCGTTCGTCTCCCGCATGCCTTCTTTTCCGAGACGGCCGACATTCTTTATCGTAGCCTCCACGCCTTTGGTCACTATGCCGTCCCCGCCATAGAACTGCTGCCCGTTCGTATACATATAGTATCCGAGTATGCCGGCATCCACAGAAGAGGCAATCTTAGCCGCACACGATGCCTTGGCTCCGTCACAGACGATGCCGGACACGATTGCAAGTGCATTCACCACCGTGTGAATCACTTCCTCATAACCACCGCTGCACAGATAGGCAATCCCGGCCCCCGCGGCGGCTCCGGCGCTGACAGCCCCACAATAGGCGGACAGGCGCCCGATTCCGGTCTTCTGATGGATGGCAACAAGGTTGGAAAGGGCAAGCGCACGGTACATCTTGTCTTCCCCCGCCTCCAGTTCCTTCGCATATTCAACGACAGGGATGGAGCAAGTGATTCCCTGGTTGCCGCTGCCCGAGTTGATTACGACCGGAAGCTCACATCCGTTCATACGGGCATCCGAACCGGCCGCGGCCTTCGCCTTCGCCCTCGTCTTGATGTCGCTGCCGTACGTGCTCAGAAGCACGCTGCCTATGTTGGCACCGTAATCCCCTTTCAGACCTTCTTCCGATATAGCGGTATTATATGTTATCTGCTGGTCCAGCACTTCCCGGACATCTTCTATGTCAAGCGACTGGATAAAGTCCCAGATGTCCTCCATGTTCAGTATGCTCCTGTCCGTCAGCCCTTCCTCTTTTTCACCTTCCACAGGGATATCCAGAAGCTTCTCCCCGTTCTTTTCGATGAGAACTATATTCGTGTGGTAGTTCGCGATACGGACTTTGGCATAGTCATTCCCTCTGTAGACCGTAATGATGATGTCGAAGGTAATTCCATTGTCCACATGGACTACCTTCACCTCCGTACTCTCCAGGAAGGTGCGCATCATGCGAATCTCTTCCTCCGACACTTCAGATATGACTTCCAGCTCCCTTTCCGCCTTGCCGCCTATAATCCCTGCCGCCGCTGCCGCAGGAATCCCTTTCAGGTGGTTCGTATTCGGCACTATCACACTCTTTACATTCTTGATTATGCTCCCGCTCGCCTCGACAAGCACTTTGTCCGGCACTTCCCCAAGTACCTCTCTCGCCCTGGCTGCGGCGTATGCAAGCGCAATCGGTTCCGTGCACCCCATAGCCGGAACAAGCTCCTCCTTCAATATCTGTACATACGATTCGTAGATCTTATCCTCTCTTTTCATACCTCATCCTCCGTTTCTGTATCAGTATCCTGCTGCCACTACATCTCTCCGTTTTTAAACCTCATGATCATCTCGTTCGTCAGACTCAATCCGGTGGCTGTCACGGGGATGTCCTCCCGCTCGAACCACTCTGCCAAAGCCAGCTCATCCTTATCGAGCGTTATGGCCTCATCCCCATCCAGCTCAGCGTAAAAACCCAAAAGAAGCGTGTCCGAAAAAGACCACGGCTGGCTTTTATAATATGTAATGTTCTTCACCTTAAGCCCCACTTCCTCCATGACCTCACGCCGCACCGTGTCTTCTATCGTCTCCCCTATCTCGGCAAAGCCGGCCAGCAGCGCATATTTCTTGAACTCCCGGTTCGCATACTTAGACATCAGCAGCCGGTTCCCGTGCATCAGGCCGATGATAACCGCCGGCATGATCTTCGGATATTCCATATTGCCGCATGACGGGCACTTTAGCATACGCTCCTTTCCATCGTGTTCTGTTCTGCTGCCGCATCTCCCGCAGAACCTGTGATTACTGTACCAACGGTACAACTGGGCTCCGGTAATCCCCGCAAATGCAAAATGCCGCGGTATCGCGGTGCGGAATATCTCCGTATCCTCCATCGTAAGATTCCCTGATTCGTAGAAGCCGATTCCTTCCCCCAGGTAAAAGCGCTGCCCATCTATCGAAAACAGGTACGTATAGTCCTCATACAGCCCTTCCGTATAAGGTTCCATCTCCTGGAAGGTGGGGAAGGCTATCTCGCCTTGACCGTCCTTCCTTACAAGCACTTTCCTTCCACTGTAGCACAATAGATAGCTCGCCCCATCCGGCGCCTCTGGCTTGTACGCATTGGAGAACCGGCACGGCTCAATGTCCTGTATCATAATCCTTGCTCTCCTTCTAAATAATATTTCCTAATCCATTATACCTTAACCTCCATGGAATGTTCAATACGTATCTCCTGTATCACAAAAGGGGCCAGACCCCCATGCACAGGAATCCGGCCCTCCGTGTATTCATTTAAGCTATCCGATGCCTTCAAACAGAGCGACAAGCATATCGACCGCCTTGCCAAGCCCAAGACGGCTCACATTTAGGACAAGCTGATAGGAAGACGCTTTCCCCCAGTCCTCACCCGTGTTCGTCTCGTAATAGTATTTTCTCTCCCGGTCTATCTTCTTAATCTTTTCTGCCGCCTTGCGCTCCGGTATCTCCTGCAGCTGTGACACTCTATTGACCCGGTCTTCCTTATCCGCACAGATAAACACGCTGATACAGTTCGGACAGTCCTGAAGGACATAGTCCGCGCACCGGCCTACGATTACGCAGGGGCTTCTCTTTGCCAGCCTGCGGATGATTTCGGACTGCGCCTTATAAACCCGCTCGCTGAGCGGCCGCATATAGTCTTCAGCGTTCATATAAGCCACATAATCCCCAGGCCCCGTGATATAAGATGCCAGAAAGCTGCTGAGCGCAGTCTCATCTACCTCCCTTGCGGCCTCCTCGCTGATATCCAGTTCCTTAGCCGCCATCTCCACCAGATTATGGTCATAAAGCGGTATATCCAGCCTCTTGGCCAGACGCATGCCTATCTCACGTCCCCCGCTTCCACATTGACGCCCGATTGTAATGATAACATTATCCGTCATACTGCCCACTCCTTCCCTTCCGCCTATAACAATACATATCCGTCCAGTTCTCTTATCTATATTATACCTCTTCGGGGAAAGATTTCCAATAGCGGATTACTGCTCAAGCACCCTTATCCTGTCGATGATAAACTGCTCCACGTCCTCCTTCTTCATCCGGAGGGCGACTGCCAGTTCCCCATACAGGTTGTCTTCCGCCAGGTGCAGGAAGCGCTCGTCACCCGCTGTAACTTTTTTCCCCTGCGCAATCCGGGTCTGCCTGCGGTGATAAATCGTCTTGATAATCTTTACCCATTCGCGGCAATCATACGTATAGAGCGCCTCCTTAAAGGAAAGCTCTCTCTTCTTTTCATCCTGAATCCACAGTGCGTCGATATCCTTTATATCGTCTACCAGTTCCTTGGCATGCTCTCTCGATATGACAGGACGCATGATGATCTTGTCATTATCCACAGGCACATAGGTCCTGCTGTTGCTGTCATATACAGGCACGAGCGTATAATAAAGCCTCTTTTTTACAGCACCGCTGATATCAATCGGCCCTACAGCCTCCACAGTGCACACGCCATATTTTCCACAGATGATGTGGTCTCCTATCTGGAACATCCTATCACTCCAATCACTCAGATAACACCAGGCTTACAAAAATGCCAGAAGAACATGCAGCTTCTTCTGGCATTTCCTTTTCATTGTTCACTTTTATTTTACTACCTTGCGCCCGAATTTTCTAACTATTTTTTCCAGGTATTCTTTTTTTCAGTAAAATACACAATTTGCAGGCCTTCGCCTTTTGTTACATTTCACCAAACTGTCACATCACGAGCAGCGCAGCCCGGGACACGAGAAAGCAGAACAGCATCCCGGTCACCGTCGGGATAAGAAAAGCTGCCGCCATCCATTTGACTCCCCCCGTCTCTTTCCGAATCGTAAGAAGGGTTGTAGAACATGGCCAGTGCATGAGGGAAAAGAGCATCGTGCAGACAGCCGTGACCCACGTCCAGCCATTGTCTACAAAGAGCTGGTGCATCTGCGTCAGGCTATCCAGCTCCAGAATGCTTCCCTGGGCCGTATACGCCATGATGATAATTGGTATTACAATCTCATTAGCCGGAAATCCAAGTATGAATGCCATAAGGATTACCCCATCGAGTCCGAGAAGCCTGGCAAATGGATCGAGAAAGCCACAGCAGTGTGTCAGCAGGCTCACACCGCCTGCATCCACATTAGCCAGCACCCATATGACGAGCCCGGCCGGCGCTGCCACGACAACCGCCCGGCCAAGGACGAACAACGTCCTGTCAAAGATAGAACGGACGATTACCTTTCCAATCTGCGGACGTCTGTACGGAGGCAGCTCTAATGTAAAGGAGGACGGGACGCCTTTCAGCAGCGTCTTGGATAATACTCCCGAGACGAGGAATGTCATCAACACGCCGAGCACGATTACGGCCGTCAGCATAAGCGCCGCCTGAAGCGTCTCCCCCGGTCCTCCTTCTGCCCCGATGAAGAACATCGTTATCAGTGCTATCAATGTCGGAAACCTTCCGTTGCACGGCACGAAATTGTTCGTGAGCATCGCAATCAGCCGTTCCCTCGGTGAGTCGATAATCCGGCAGCCGACGATGCCCGCCGCATTGCACCCGAATCCCATGCACATGCTCAAAGCCTGCTTGCCGCAGGCACAGCATCTTTTAAATGGTTTATCAAGATTATACGCCACCCTCGGCAGATAGCCCGCGTCCTCCAGCAAAGTGAACAGAGGAAAAAAGATGGCCATCGGCGGCAGCATGACAGACACGACCCACGCCAGCACCCGGTACACGCCTTGTATGAACATTCCAGTTATCCAGTCTGGAACCTGCATATGTACACACAGCTCCATGAGCCTATCCTGTATCCAGAACAGCCCCTGGGAAAGAAGCTGCGAGGGATAATTGGCCCCGGTTATCGTCAGCCAGAGGACGAATGCCAGAAGTGCAATCATGACAGGATATCCTGTTCTTCGGCTGGTCAGGATGGTATCCAGCTTTTTGTCCATGCCCTGGTATCCTCTTTCCCCGCATTGTACCGACGCCTTTCCGATATCTTCTGCCTGCCTGACGATGGCCGATACAATCTTATCTTTCAGCACATTTCTGTCCATCCCCTTCTCTTTCAGCAGAGCATATGCTTCCTCCAGCGCGGCAGCTGCGGCTTCATCTTTCGTGATATCTGTTCCGAACGCCTCCTCCAGCTCCTTCAGAAGCGATTCGTCACCTTCCAGCAGCTTCAGGGCCAGCCACTTTGCCGATGGTCCTTTCCGCCCGCTTCTTTTTATCATGTCTGCGGCGGCCGGCATGAGGAGCGCCACCGCCTGCTCTACCTCCTCCGGATAGCTGATTACGACCGGAGTGCGGTTCCCGCCTTCCCCGTCTGCCACATCATCCATCACGGCAAGAAGGGAATCCAGGCTCCTCCTCTCCCGCGCCACCGCTCCCACGACCGGGACGCCCAGCCTGTTTTCCAGTTCCTTAAGATTAACCCGGATGTTCTTTCTTTTTGCTTCGTCCAGAAGATTAACACAGACGATGACATGATCGCATATCTCAATCGTCTGCAGCACAAGGTTCAGGTTCCGCTCCAGACATGTAGCGTCACAGACGACGACCACTTCATCGGCGCCTCCGAAGCAGATAAAGTTCCGTGCCACTTCCTCTTCCGCCGAATGGGCCATGAGCGAATATGTGCCGGGAATATCCACCAGCACATAAGAATGACGGTTCGTACTGCATAAGCCCTGGGCATTGGCCACCGTTTTCCCCGGCCAGTTTCCCGTATGCTGGTTCAGGCCCGTAAGACCGTTGAACACCGTACTCTTCCCCACATTCGGATTGCCGGCCAGAGCAACCACCATTGCATCCCGGGACGGCTTTCTGATTATCATCTCTTTGTCCGCCGCCCCTTTTCCTGTCGATTTCATCGTAAGCCCCATCTATGTCATCACCTCTGTTCATGGATTGTTATACGTGTGCTGTCTTCTGAACGGATAGCTATCACCGCCCCCCGTATCAGATAAGCGGACGGATCCCCTCCCGGACTGCGTCCGACACATTCTACAAGGGTCCCTTCCACCAGTCCGATGTCCAGAAGACGCCTGCGGATACTACCGTCTGACAGGAGCTCTTTTACAACCGCGGTATGGCCCGGTTCTATTTCATTCAGACATGCTTCCCTGTTCATAAAATTCACCACCATCTCATACAATTTAGTCTAAGGAAACTTTCTTTCCTACTACCAGAATATTGAAAAATTCAAATTTGGTTACAAATTTTATGATAGGGGATGCAAAATGGAAGATAATTTCTATACACAGAAAGGGTATGAGCTGAACTGCCATGAAGATCTGACCGCATCCATGGAAGATTATCTGGAGATGATATGCCGGATGCTGCTGGAAAAAGATGTCGTCCGGATACAGGAGCTCTCTTCTTGGCTGCACGTAAAGCCGTCCTCCGCCTCTAAGATGGTCGGGACGCTGAAGGAGAAAGGATACATCCAGTTTGAAAAATATGGATATCTGACTGCTACCGCCAAAGGCCGGGAGGCAGGCAATTATCTGCTTTACCGCCACGAAGTGCTGCACCGCTTCCTCTGCCTTTTGAACGGCACGGAAAACGAACTGGAGCAGGTAGAGAAAATTGAGCATTATATCGATAAAAAGACGATAGAAAATCTGGCACAGCTTATCGACCGGCTTACACAATTCTAAAAGTCCCGTAACCAGCTTCACAAATAACCGGTCCCGGGACTTTCTGCACTTTTATCCGTCCAATCTGAGGGACTCTTTTACGTCAGCGCTTCCTGCCACTCCTGCTCTTTAAAGCCGGCGACGACAAAGTCCTCGCCGATGAGCAGCGGACGCTTTACGAGCATCCCGTCTGTAGACAGGATTTCATACTGTTCTTTCTCGCTCATCTCAGGAAGCCTGTCTTTTAATCCGAGCTCTCTATATTTCATCCCGCTCGTGTTGAAAAAACGCTTCAGTGGAAGCTTGCTTCTGTTCTGCCATTCTTCCAGTTCCGCAGCAGTAGGATGTTCCTCGATGATATGCCTCGCTTCAAATGCTATGCCATTGTCCTCCAGCCATTTCCTGGCCCGTTTGCACGTCGTTCACTTCGGATATTCTAAAAATAGTACACTCATAGTCTTATCTCCTTTATTGTCTTGTTCTTTTTATTGGAACAGCGGTGTGGAAAAGTAGCGCTCTGCCGTATCGGCCAGCACGGTTACCACGGTCTTGCCTCTCCCAAGCTTCTTTGCCATGCGGACAGCCGCAGCCACATTCGTCCCGCTGCTGATTCCGCACATGAGCCCTTCTTTTCTGGCCAGTTCCTTTGCGGCAGCGAGGGCTTCCTCATCGGTCACTATGACGATATCATCATAGATTTTCTGATTCAGGATCTTAGGGATAACGCCGTCGCCGATGCCCATCTGAAGGTGGGTCCCTACTTCTCTGCCAGACAGTATAGCCGCATGTTCCGGCTCGATGGCCCATATCTCTATGTCAGGGTTCACTGCCTTGAGTGCTTCACCGATGCCGGTAATCGTACCACCGGTGCCTATTCCCGAGCAGAAGCCGTGAATCGGCTTTCCGGCCTGCCTGATAATTTCCTGCCCCGTCTGTTCCCTGTGGGCGGCGCTGTTGGCTTCATTTTCAAACTGCTGAGGGACATACACGTTGGAGTCTTCCTCCGCCATCAGAAGCGCTGTCCGCAGACACTCGTCGATGCAGTCTCCGATGTTGCCCGCGTCATGGACCAGCCGGACTTCCGCTCCGTAATTGCGCACCAGCTTCCTTCTCTCCTCGCTGACAGAATCCGGCATGACGATAACCGTCCGGTATCCCTTCACCGCCCCGATCAGCGCCAGGCCGATACCCTGGTTCCCGCTTGTAGGCTCGACGATAATCGTATCCTTGTGAATCAGCCCTCTTTTTTCTGCTGTCTCAATCATATTAAGAGCAGTCCTCGTCTTGACCGAACCACCTATATTCACTGCCTCAAACTTTACGAGAATCTCCGCATCTTCCGGACCGGTCATCCGGTTCAGGCGGATGAGCGGAGTATTGCCGACTGCCTCTAGCACGTTGTCATATATCATCTCTTTTGTCCTCTCTTCGTATACTTCTTATATATACACTATAGACTAAAACAGATTATGTTACAAGAGGAAGCCTGTCCGGCCAGTGCATGCACTCTGACATGATGCAGATACCGGCGGCACCCGCGGCGCGCATCCTCTCTATACATGCTAATGTGCCCTGCATCCCTCCGATGGCATACACCGGTATATCCACCGCAGCACATACTTCCCTGAGAAATCCGGTACCCCGGGGTACGCCTCCCGGCTTGCAGGCCGTGGCAAAGATATGGCCTGCAAGCACGTAGGACGCTCCAAGACGCTCTGCCTCAACCGCCTCTGGAACGGAATGGACAGACGCGCCCATATAACGGAACTGCCCTGCAATATGCCTTTGCTCCCTCAGCACCGGAAGGGGGACATGGATTGCAGGTACCCCCTGCTCAGAAGCTACATCTGCAAATGTATGGGGGATACAGAAGACATGGTATGCGTCGCAGACTTCCCTCACTTGTGTAAGCAGTCGCCCGTATTCTTCCTCTGTCAGGTCTTTCTCACGCAGAAGCACGGCCCGTGGACGTCTCGAGCAGATCTGCTCTATCTGCTCGAGGAACGGACGACCGCACAGATGCCGGTCTGTCACGGCTATCACCCGGCTGTAGATATCCTCCGTATTATCTGTCATAGCTTTCGCCTCCTCTACACATAGATATGATCACTCATCACAGGCTGCAGCCCCAGGCCGAGAAGATCCTCATACACTTCTCTCACGGAACGCCCGTCCGATATCTCGAACTGGCCGTCCCCTTTCTCTTCTATATCGTCTACATGCTCCCCGATTGCCGTACTCACTCCTGCAGATATCTTCGTAGCCGCGATATTGACAAGATTATCCCTTACCCGGGCGCATTCTCTCGTAGACACGGTGATACCGGCAAAAGGCAGGAACAGCCGGTAGGCCGCCACGACCTGAAGAAGCTGAGGTTCGTGGACGTCCATCGGATTGATCTTCTCGTTATGGATGATCGGACGGAGGCGGGGGCAGGAGAATGCAATCTCGGCATGCGGATATTTCCTCTGAAGCAGATACGCGTGCATCCCCGTGGCGAACGCATCCCTGCGGAAGTCGTCCAGCCCGAGAAGCGCGGCGAACCCTACTCCTCTCATCCCTCCTTTCAGCGCGCGCTCCTGCGCATTCAGCCGGTAGGGGAAGATACGCTTATGTCCGGCCAGATGAAGGCTCTCATACTTATCGGAGTTATATGTCTCTTGAAAGACCGTAACATAATCGGCCCCGCATCTGTGAAGATATGCATATTCATCCGAATTCATCGGATACACTTCCAGTCCTACTACTTTGAAATATCTCCCCGCAATCTCACATGCCCGGCCGATATATTCCACATCCGACCGGCTCCGGCTCTCGCCGGTGAGAATCAGCACCTCCTGGAGCCCTGTCCCGGCAACTGCCCTCATCTCTTTTTCAATCTCTTCCTCGCTTAGCATGGCACGCTTAATCTTATTATGGCAGTTGAAGCCGCAGTAGATACAGAAGTTCTCACAATAATTCGCAATATAGACCGGAGTGAACATCTGGACGCCGTTGCCGAAATATCTTCTCGTCTCTGCCCTCGCACACTGCGCCATCTCTTCCAGATACGGAAGTGCCGCTGGCGATAAAAGCGCGGCAAAATCCTCAGGCGTACGACTCTCATGTGACAGCGCATCGGATACGTCCTTGCTCGTATATGCAGTGTAGTCGTAAGACTCCATGGACCGTATCACCTGGGCCTGCACTTCGGATTCCAGCGCTTCCATGCCCGGAAGATATGCCATGTGGTCTGTCCTGTTCTTCTTCTGCCATTCCTTGATATCGTCGCTTAAAATACTTTCATTGATACAAGTCTTGTTATCCACCATGTATGCCTCCTTCTAATCCTTCAGGAATCCGGTAAGCGGTGAGGAGGCGCTGGCCCCCTTGTCCATGACCCGGCCCATCCCTGCCACATATGCCGTCCGGCCTGCCTCGATTGCGCTGCGAAATGCTCCCGCCATGGCAGGAATGTCCCCGGCGGTGGCGATGGCCGTATTCGCCATGACAGCCGCCGCCCCCATCTCCATCGCCTCGCACGCCTGGGACGGCTTTCCGATGCCAGCGTCTATGATGATTGGCAGATCTATCTCATCGATGAGAATGCGGATGAACTCTTTTGTGCAGATTCCCTTGTTGGAGCCAATCGGGGCGCCAAGTGGCATGATGCACGCGGCGCCTGCGTTGGCCATATCCCGCGCCGCATTTAAGTCCGGGTACATATACGGCATGACGACAAACCCTTCCCTGGCCAGCGTCTCCGTTGCCTTCACCGTCTCATAATTGTCCGGCAGCAGATATTTGGAATCATGAATCACCTCCACCTTCACAAAATCCCCACAGCCCAGTTCTCTTGACAGACGAGCGATACGCACGGCCTCTTCTGCGTTCCTGGCACCGGAAGTATTTGGAAGCAATGTGACATGCTCCGGTATGTAATCCAGAATATTCGCCACGCCGCCCTCATTGGCCCGCCGCACCGCCAGCGTTATAATCTGTGCGCCAGCATGTTCCACCGCGGCCTTGATAAGGTCAAGGGAATATTTGCCCGAGCCGAGGATAAATCGGGACGTAAATTCATGCCCACCCAGTGTAAATGTATCTTGCGCTTTCTGTTCCATAATAATTTCCTCCTAATCTGTATGTCCGTCTATGATATATTGCGTGATGAGATTCGCCTGATGAGCCGCACACAAGGCGACCCGCGGAGCCATCAGCCCGCTCCCGTGTTCCGGTTCGCTCACGCTGTCCCCGCACACGTAGAAATGCTCTGCCACCCTGCGCGTACGTATCGCGTCATTCCCTCCATATCCCGCCATGCCGGAAGCCGCCACGAGCAGCTTATCCGGATAGTGCTCCCGTATGCCGTTGACGAGCATGGCCTTCGCCTCCGGGCGGTCGAATGCCTCGCACACGATGTCATCGTGGCCGAACAATTTGACCACGTTCTCCTCTGCCACTTCGACGCATTCTGCCGTGATATGCAGATATGGGTTGATCTCCCGCAGCTCTTCCGTAAGGGCGTCGGTCTTGTACATGCCGATATGGCGGATAAAATACTGCTGCCGGTTCAGATTGGTAATGTCCACCTTGTCAAAATCCAGAAGATGGAGATGCCCCACCCCTGTCCTGGCAAGTGCAAAAGCAACATTAGAACCGAGGCCGCCCAAACCTGCTATCGCGACACGGGCGCCTGCAAGCTTCTCCTGGACTCCGGCAGTATGGCGCTTGATGAGCGCCCGATGTATCATTGCTTCCGTAATCATTGCTAACCTCCTCCTACGAAGCTTACGACTTCTATCGTATCCTTGTCTTCAAGTACGGTATCCGTATACTCCCTGCGCGGGACGATATGACCGTTTTTCTCTACCGCTACCCGGGATTCCTCATATGTAAGCTCCCGAAGCAGAAGCGCTACTGTCATATGGGGAACATATTCCACGTCTTTTCCGTTTACCTTCAGCATCCTGCCACCTCCTTCCTGATATAGCAAAAAAGAGTTCATGAAAGAAATACACCCGCGGTGGTGCACCCCTTCATGAACTCTCGTCCACTCTCGATGGTTTGAAATGGAAAACGGGAAATGCCTGAGCATTTCCCGTAATAATCTTACGATACGTTCCTACGTTGGCATTATCCAAATCAGGTCTATGGGTCGAAGTCCTCAACTTCCTCTCAGCCTATCCAATAAGCTCCCCTATTCAATTCACACTTCATAATATAATGCATAACGGGCCGCCTGTCAATCCCCTGCCGCCTCGCCGATACGCTCTCCCATCTTCACTCGCGTCTCATATCCCTTTTCTGTGTTGGAGATAAGCGTTGCATCCGGCTTGGCCGCCCCCTTCTGGAACAGCAGTATGACCGTGGAACCTCCGAACTCGAACCGTCCTTTTTCCTGCCCCCTTCTTACCTCGCAGACATCATCATAATTCGTGATACGGCCTACCATAAGAGCGCCTACTTCCATCATGAGGACCGTCTTAAAATGGCGGCTTTTCAGAAGGGAGTACTCCCTCGTATTCTCCTTATATATGGGCAGGACATCATTCGCCGCAGGGTTGACCGTGTGAAAGACGCCGGGTATCCTGACGTTTCTCGACTTGGTTCCGTCATCTATGTAACAATATCTGTGATAATCATCCACCGTAAGCCGGAAGATACAAGCATATCCTCCCTCGTATCGCTTCGCGAGCTTTGCCGAACGCAGGAGGGATTCCACCGTATACAGCGTATCCTTGATACGGAACCGGGCCGGCCCGTCGTCTCCCCGCCGGATAGGATAGATGCTCAGCTTGCCGTCGCACGGGCTGACAAGGGTCCGCCCGTCCCCCTCCATTGGGCGGCAATCAGGCTTGAGCTGTCTTGTAAAAAAATCATTGTAGGAGGAGAACTTCTGTTTCCGGCAGCAAGACAAATCGATATCGTTATGCCTGACGAACGGCTGAATCAGGCATCTCGACCAGCTTCTGTCCAGCAGCCAGCCTCCGGCCCTTGAGACATATGGCCGTATGAGCAGCCTTATCAGGCCTCTTCCTATCGGATGCGTGTACATCCACCGGAGCAGCCTGTCCTGGCCGGAATCTTCTGTTGTCGCTTTCCCATCTCTGTCTATGTATTTCATAACCCTGACTCTACCACCTTCTGCAGAACCACGGCCAGCCTGCGTGGAAATTGATACGGTAATTCGTGAAGATAATCATAATCAGCACCGCAGCCCCTACCACAGCCACAAGAACCGCAAGGGTAGCATTACTTGGCTTCTTAAGCTTAAACTTTCCTACAAACAGTATGCCGACGATTAGCAGCGCAAGGTGAAGGCAGACCCGGAATGCCCAGTCGGGTACGAAAAACTGAATCATGAACACGAGCGGCAGCACGATGGCCATGGAGGTGATCGGAAGGCCCTGGTAAAACTTTTCCCCGCTCTCTGTCATCTGGGCATTCTTGGCCTCCATGACATTGAAATATGCCAGACGGATAACTGAATTCACACAATACAGGATGATAACAGCAATGCCAAGCGGCCCTCTCACACCGAGCAGATAACAGATCAACGCGGGAAAGGCGCCAAAACAGACGACATCGCAGAGCGAATCGATCTGTATGCCGAACGCCTTCTCATCATCCGTACGGTCTTTCTTCGTACGGGCAATCTTCCCGTCAAACATATCGCACAACCCTGAGATGGCAAGACATAAGATAGCGGTCTTGAACCTTCCGTGGATTGCCTGTGTCATTCCGAATACGGAAGATGCAAGACTGACATAAGTCAGCACCACCGTATAGTTATAGTATCCAATCATTTTACTCTCTCTTTCCTTTACTTATAATTTATCTGTCGCTTTCTGTCCGATGGTCAGATGTGTAAACAAGGTCATTCCAGCACTGAACAGAAGCTGTACATAATATGCGATTCCTCTGCTCAGCACCATGCCCGGCAGAAGCAGCCCCGCCGTAAAGATGCTCTTGAATATCACGAGGAACAGATTCTCGCTGATACCCATCCCGCCCGGCAGCGGCAGCATATCGACAGATACCGACACGACTGCCTGAAGCATCACTACGTCATAGATATGCGCGCCGTGCAGGCCGAATGCCTTATAGACGAACCATGTCACGAAGAACAGGGCAAAACGCTGTAAAAATGTGATAATCAGTACATTTACAATGACCTTTCCGTGGGTGCGCAGATACAGTGCCGTGGCATTGTACTGGTCCATGGAGGAGGCGAGCCTGCGCGTCCGCTCCGGCTTATGCTTCAGGATATGAATCCGTTCCAGTATCTTCAGGCACTTCATCATAATCCACTTTGCCAGCGCCGGATGGAATGCCAGGATGGACATCGCAATACAGCACAATACATTCAAGGTGACGCCAAGGTAAAATACCGGCACGATTCCACCAAGGTAACGATGCACGAACCCTCTCTGAAAAATTGCCACGAACAGACCGATTACTACAAGAACCGACTTATATGTTATTGTAACAATCATGAGCACCAATGTCGAGACCGGAATGGGAATATTCTTCTTCCTCATGTAATATATCTGCATCGGCTGCCCTCCGCTTGCAGATGGAGTAATGGCACTGAAGAAAAATCCCACGCAGGAATACTGGAAGCATGTCCATTTCTTCGTGCGGATCTTAAGCGTTCCGAACATATAATATATGATAATCGACTCTCCCCAGATGAAGATGACAACACCTGCGATTCCAGGGAGCAGATACCATGGATTGACACGGATAATCGCTCTCATGACAGCATGCAGATCTTCTCCTTTAAACACGCTGTAGAGCGTCAGCGCAAATACGACAATCAGAAATATCATATTTGCAATCTTCTTATTCTTGCTTCCCACAGTTACCCCTCTCTCTCCCTAACCTCTTCTGTCTGTAAAAGCACTTCCTATACAGCCAGTCAAATACCTTCTTCGGATACAGGTATATCTGCGTATGGAATGCAATCCAGTATGTAGCCTCCGCCACCACGATTCCGCTTACCGCATCGGCGATATAATGCTGTTTCGTAACCTGTGTGGATATACAGACGAGGACAGCAAAAAGGCAGGAGAAGATCTGATATGCTTTCGGAATATTCTTCTGTCCTCTGATGCCCACAAAGCAGAACCAGCTGACGAGGCAGTGGAAAGATGGCAGAAGCCTCGTGGGCTGGTCCACTTCGTATATCATCTGAAGCAGCGTTATCCATAATCCGTCACCTGTCAGCACCGGACGCACGTTTGTCGTCGGAAGCACGATAAATATTACCGCACAGACGATTCGTGACATCATATCCGCTGTCACGAACCGGAAGCAATGCTCTTCGCCTTGCCTTACAATCATTATATAGTTAACAATCCAGAACAGATAGCATCCAAGATACACTGCTACAAACCACGGTATGACCGGCACAGCCCTGTCTATCGGAAGTGTCAGGTCATAATGCTTCCACGACCTTGTCAGTATCTCCGTCCCGTTGTATGCCAAGAAATTTACCGTCAGGCAGGCAAGCAGAGGAAATATGGCGTATTTCGGTAATATGGGCGGTTTGGCCCTGCTTCTGTCTCTCATGATGACTTCTCCTTTGTCACAGCCTACAGAATATTATAGCAGACTTATGAAAAAATGCACCCTTTATTAGTAGTTCTTTAGGAATTCCTAATATTTCCTTTCATATTTCTTTTGAAACAGCTTTGATTTCTTATATTCATAAAACACTATCCAATTTCACCTAAGCCTCGTACGTTGATATATGCAGAATCCCTAACTGACGGACATTCCTTAAGATATAAACTTATATAATCGTTTACCCTTAAAAGAGTTCTCATAATCTTTTACAATCAACTTACCGCAAGGGGAACGACCTTGCCGGGGCAGTCTATGGTGTCTATTCTGATAAATTTCAATCCACGTTCCCGCGAGGGGAACGACTTATCCCCGCCTGTCCCGCGTTCAGGAAAGGCCATATTTCAATCCACGTTCCCGCGAGGGGAACGACTATTCGATAATGCGGAGCCTTTTATCGTTCAGATATTTCAATCCACGTTCCCGCGAGGGGAACGACCAGGCGGAATGACCCCTGATATGGAAGAAGATATATTTCAATCCACGTTCCCGCGAGGGGAACGACTTAAGGAAGGGGAGCTGGTGCGCTATGACCAGCTATTTCAATCCACGTTCCCGCGAGGGGAACGACAACAATCATATACAAATTCCAGCTGATACATAATATGGATACCAACTATTTTTCACAACAGTTTATATTATTCCTTCTTTTTTCAATGCATAGCTTATAACAAACTGGCATTTTTGTGCACTATTTCTGGTGCGAGTCTCCCAGACATTCTGTGTGCAACTGCTATTCGCACTACAGAATCAGAGTCTGATCCACAGCTAACCCTCTGTCCACTCCGATATGTTCAACTTTAGTCTTATAATTGTTTCCCAGATAGTAGAACCTCAGGCTGTCTACCTCTTCATCAATAATGTCTGTCAAGATAGATTTAAGCAGCACGCTCTGCGCATTATCCAGAATACACTCGAATACCGAATTTTGTACTCTTCTTCCATAATTCACGCACTGCTTTGCAACCTTCCGGAGCCTGCTTCTCCCAGCTGCTGTTTCAGTATTTACATCATAAGTTATTAAAACAAGCATTTCAGATCACCTCACTTCCACAGAAATGGAGGATAAGCATCTAAGTCGCCTCTTAAATACCTTGACAATAGCATTGCCTGTACATATGGCACCATTCCCCATTCGACCTTTTCTTTTAGAAATGGGTGTGTCAGGGTTTCCCTCTTTTTATTTTGCCATTCTGTAAGTATCCTTTTCCGAGCTTCATCTTTTATAAGGACAGCATTGTTTTCTTTCGTCACGAAATCTTCTCCATTAACTATCTTCTCATTAATCAGAAAAGTACGAACCGGTCTGCCAATACAGATCTGAGCTCCTCCACCAGGTCGAGGGCCAGCGAGGCTCTGCCCGAGCGCTCTGTATGCAGTACACCTACATACGGATCTACCCCTACAGTCTCTAAGACCGATATGACACTATTTGTTACAAGCGTGTATGCAAAGGATAACATTGCATTGACTTTATCCAGAGGCGGTCTCTTATTTCTTCCTTGAAAGGTAAAATCTTTCTTCTGCTGCAGACTCAGCTCATCAAACACACTAAAGTAAATACTGGCCGCCTCCCCCTCATACCCCCGCAGCTGCTCTTTTGATATGCTCCCTTGTATTACCTTAAGAGAATCTTTCAGCATTGCAGAAGCCTTTTTAACTCTCTCTGCATCAATCTGCATTCCGTGGTCTCTCGTAGCCCTCTCCAGTACCCATCTTGCGTTGTGGACTTTTTCTAAGATGCAATTCTTCGCCACACCAAGACTTTCCATTTTGTCCATACTCATATCGTACTGCCTTTTTCTCAACAGCACATTCCCTTTTATCCGGCCTGCAATTCGTGTCAGGAATCTGCCATTAGGCACTTTAAATTCATTGCTGACGGTTACAGTGCCTATCCTTTGGCTGCCCAACAGTTTTTCCATGAGTTTGAAGATAAATTCAAGTTCGATATCACCCAGGTAATTGGACTTACCAACGGTTTTATAACATGGACGGCGCCAACTATGATTTAGCTCTGTGGGTAGCTTATTACAACTTTCTACGTCCTCACAAACACAAAAACCACAAAGTTCTTTATGAAGTTGGAATGCTTAAAGGTGCAGGGAACATGCCAGGCAAATGGCAGCTCCTTATCTTCCTTGGCCAGCAGACAATCCTAAATATGCAAAATCAAACAACTGCCTAAAGGTTCACGGATTATCCTGTTCCAGCAGAAAAGGGGCATCTGCGCCCTTTTCCTGCCTTCCGGCAAGGATGGGTTCGGCCAAGGCCCGTATTGGGTCGAGGTACTGGTCTTTTGCGGGTGCTTAGGGCAAATCCCTAAGCCCTCGGAGAGCTATCTTTTATCAATATCTACAGCTTTCAAGGTTCATTTGAGCCTTATCTTTTGACTCGATTTTCTCATAAATCATTTGACATTATCTATCCTAATACCATATATTATGCCAAATCTTTGCTTTCCGCATTATAGATTGACAGGATGGCAAACCCAATGGAAATCACTGTTAAAACAGCAGGGAATACCGCACTGTTTGCCATGGTAAAATCACCCACATTTGCCTGTGTCAGAAAGATCAGTAAAAACGAGGTAATGATAGTCGCTTTTGATGATTTCAGAGCCATTCCTACAAACAAGGCAATAAAGCTCATGCTCACGATTACCACGGACTTTAATATCAGCTGGATATAAAATGACAGGCTGCCCATGTCAAAATCAATCGCAAAGGATGACTGCATAAAGTTGGTTCCCAGAAATACACAGAAATATATAGCCAGCTTTGTTATGGTGAGCGCCACAAAATTAAATATCCAGACCGCAATCATCTGGGACGCCAGTATTTTCTGCCGCTTGACCGGATAGGTGAACATCAGGTTCATCGTCTTGTTCTTGTATGCGCTGACAATAAATGACGCCAACATTACGCTGGTGTATATGAGAAACACCATGCTGGTAAATAATTCAATCGGGGCAGAGATGACATCTGTTCCCGGTGCGGCGTCCAGCGTGCCATCCGGATCATTTGCAATGCCCAGAAATGCCAGGGCAAAAACAAACACTCCGAGCAGGACTGCCACGACGATTGCCCCTCTGGTGTACTTTCCAATATTATTTTTCTTCCATTCCAGTCTGATTAGCTTTAACATGATTCTTTCACCTCCGCTGTCATTTTTAAGAAATAATCTTCCAACGTCTCGGTATGCTGATTGATAGAAGCAATCTCTACTTCATTTGACAGCAGTTCCCTTGATATCCTCTGCGTGGCAATGCCTTGTTCATATATACGGATCTTGGAATTATCAATAATCTTAAAGTTGCTTAACTTCATTTTTTCGGCTAATACATATGCCGCCTTCTTCGTATCTTCCACGACGAGTTCGATGAAGGCTGTGTTTGTCTCCACGATTTCTTTCATGGAAATTTCCTTCATCAGCTTTCCATGATTGATAACCCCGACCGTGTCGGCGATACTTTCGATTTCAGAAAGAAGATGGCTCGATATCATGAAGGTCATGTCATATTCTGTACAGAGCATTCTGAACAGGTCCCTGATCTGTTTCATTCCCGCAGGATCCAAGCCATTCGTCGGTTCGTCCAGGATGACAAGCTCCGGTTTGCACAGGACGGCCCGTGCGATTCCGAGGCGCTGCTTCATGCCCAGGGAATACCTTTTGACAGGTTTGTCTGCCGCATCTGTAAGACCCAGCATTTCCAGCGCTTCCTCCACGCTGCCTTTGTTGTAATACCCCATATACTCGCAGTGAAGCTGGAGGTTATCCTTCCCGCTCATATGTTCATAAAATGTAGGAAACTCAATAATGCTCCCCATACGCTTCAACGCTTCATAAGATGAAGCCTCCAATGTTTTTCCAAACAGCACGACGGTACCTTCCGTCGGTTTCCAGAGGTTCGTGACCATCTTCATCACTGTTGTTTTTCCTGCTCCATTCGGTCCTAAAAATCCATATATTTCACCTTTCTTTACATGGATATTCACATCTGTAACCAATTCTTTGCCATCTATCCTCTTACCCAGATGGCTCGTTTGTAAAATATAAGACATTTCTGCCTCCTTTCCTTGTGAACATCTGTTTTTTCTGACGTAGGGCTACGCCTGATGAATGTTTCTAAATATCATTATAGTGAAATAGATTTTCAAAACTCTTGACGAATTCTTACGAATTTCTTTCGCAGAACCTCTAATAGCTTATTTTCTTAAGCTTTACGGAAAAAGTTGTCTTTACATATGGCGTGCTTTCTAAAAGTATATCTCCCCCCAGTTGGACAGCAAGATTCTTTGCAATCGTCAGGCCCAGCCCATTGCCCTGAATCTCCCTGTTTCTGGAATCCTCCATCGTATATAGCCTGTCAAATACACTGGCAGCAAATTCCTGTTCTATCCCTCTTCCTTTATCGACTACATCGATATATGCATTGCTCTTGTCCTGACGCAAAAAAACACCGAGATATTTGCCGTCCGAGCCATAGCGTATTACATTAGACAACAGATTGTATAAGATTCTCTGGAGAGCCTCCTTATCGCCAAGCACGAACACAGGTGCTTCCGGGATAAATATATCAACCTTGAAATCTTTCTGTAATAAAATGTCATAAAACTCCAGGACATTTTCCCGGCATACCTCATTGATGTTAATCTTACACAAATCTATGTTTGCATCGCCGGATTCCAGCTTTGCGAGGGTAAAAAACTGGTTGATAAGATTCATGACCTGCTTTGCCTTTGCCTCGACCTTTTTCAACGTCTCGTCCGCTTCATTATCAAGACGCATAATCTCCAAATATCCTAAAATGACGGTTAAAGGTGTCTTTATATCATGAGATATATTGGCCAGCATTTTCTTGGAAGATATCTCTCCCCTCTTAAAATCTGCCTTCATCTTCTGACGGTCTGTCAGAAGACGGTTGATCTGCCCTGCCAATTCCATCAATGCGGCGTTATCTGTAAATACCATCACCTTCTCATCGCTTCCGGTCTCAGAAATCTCCTCCAGCTTTTCATTTATCCGCCTCATCTTTGCCTGGATCCCTCTGCCGAAAACGAATCGCTGGTATAAAACTACTAAGAACAGTATCACAATAACGACGGCCATAAAAAATATTATCGTCTTATCACTCATCCCTTGTCTCTCCTAACTTGTATCCAATGCCCCATACCGTGAGTATATACTCTGGTTCACGCGGATTATCCTCAATCTTGGTCCTAAGCCTGCTGATATGGACATTTACAGCATTTTCATCACCAAAATATGTATCGTTCCACACGAGGGAATATATCTGCTCCTTCGTGTATACTTTCTTTGGATTTTGCAGCAGGAGCTTCAAAATCTCATATTCCTTTGAAGTCAGTTCAATTTTACAGCCGTCTTTCGTCACAGAATAGTCGTTAAGGTTCATAACGAGACGACCCTTTTCGATAATCTTTTGCTGTGCGGTACGCGCGGTGTACTGTGTGCTCCTTCTGATATTCGCCTTAATCCGTGCCAGCACTTCTGTGACAGAAAATGGCTTTGTTATATAATCATCCGCCCCCAGCCCCAGGCCAAGTGTCTTATCAGAGTCCGTATCCTTCGCCGATATAATAATGATGGGGACGGTATTGTTTTCTCTGATTTTTTCCATAACTTTGATTCCATTCAACTTCGGTATCATAAGATCAAGCAGAACAAGGCTGAAGCTATCTGAGAAAAACTTACTACACGCACTTTCGCCGTCATATGCCGTGACGACTTCAAAGTTCTCCGTAAGCAAAAAATTCTTTAGCATGTCGCTGATTTCCCTATCATCCTCTACGAGTAAAATCTTGTCCATTGCACATCTCCTCTTTCCTTTTATGGTACTCTGGTCCAGACACGTTCCATTTATACTTGATATTATAAAACGCTGATACAAATATTACAATTGTCAAGGAATCTCAGCCGTCAGAAACTCGTACAGCCAGACTCATGAAAAAAGCGTATCGCCATCTTACCGGCGATACGCTTTTTAAACTTGTCTTATTGATTATGCATTCTTTGCTGTGATTGCAGCCTGTGCAGCAGCAAGACGTGCAATCGGCACACGGAATGGTGAGCAGGATACATAGTTGAGACCTAACTTGTTGCAGAATTCTACAGAAGACGGGTCTCCGCCGTGCTCGCCGCAGATACCTACGTGGAGGTTTGCGTTGGCCGGCTTGCCTTTTGTGATAGCCATCTCCATGAGCTGTCCTACACCTGTCTGGTCAAGCTTTGCAAACGGATCGTTCTCAAAAATCTTAGCATCATAGTAAGCATCGAGGAACTTGCCGGCATCATCACGTGAGAAGCCAAATGTCATCTGTGTTAAGTCATTTGTACCGAAGCAGAAGAAGTCAGCTTCTTTTGCAATCTCATCCGCTGTAAGGCAAGCTCTAGGAATCTCAATCATCGTACCTACTTCGTACTTGATGCTGCTTCCTGCTGCCGCGATTTCAGCGTCTGCTGTCTCTACGACAATCTTCTTCACATATTTGAACTCTTTGATGTCACCAACGAGCGGAATCATGATTTCCGGGCATACGTTCCAGTCAGCGTGTGCTTTCTGTACGTTGATTGCGGCACGGATGACAGCTCTTGTCTGCATCTTCGCAATCTCCGGATAAGTTACAGCGAGGCGGCATCCACGGTGTCCCATCATCGGGTTGAACTCGTGAAGGGAATCGATGATTGTCTTAATCTGCTCTACTGTCTTGCCCTGTGCATCGGCAAGCTTCTTGATGTCGTCTTCATCTGTTGGAACGAACTCGTGAAGCGGTGGGTCAAGGAAACGGATGGTAACCGGGTTGCCTTCCAGCGCTTCATATAATTTCTCAAAGTCTCCCTGCTGTTCCGGAAGAATCTTCTCAAGTGCTGCTTCTCTTTCTTCTACAGTCTCAGAACAGATCATCTCACGGAATGCATCTATTCTGTTGCCTTCAAAGAACATATGCTCTGTACGGCACAGGCCGATACCTTCTGCACCGAGCTCACGTGCTTTCTTAGCGTCTCCAGGAGTGTCTGCATTTGTACGAACCTTCATCGTTCTGTACTTGTCGGCCCATCCCATGATTCTACCGAACGTACCTGCGATAGTAGCATCCACCGTAGGAATGAGTCCGTCATAGATGTTGCCGGTAGAGCCGTCCAGAGAGATTGCATCTCCTTCATGGAACTCTTTTCCACCTAATGTGAACTTCTTATTTGCCTCATCCATAACGATGTCGCCGCATCCAGATACACAGCATGTACCCATTCCACGTGCAACAACGGCAGCGTGTGATGTCATTCCGCCACGTACTGTCAGGATACCCTGAGCAGCTTTCATGCCTTCGATGTCTTCCGGAGAAGTCTCAAGGCGGACAAGGATAACTTTCTCTCCTCTTGCAGCCCAGTTTTTCGCATCATCAGCTGTAAATACGGCCTTGCCGCATGCAGCTCCCGGTGATGCTCCGAGTGCTTTTCCGATTGGTGTCGCAGCTTTCAGCGCGGCAGCATCAAACTGAGGATGAAGTAATGTATCTAAGTTTCTCGGGTCAATCATAGCAACGGCTTTTTCTTCTGTAATCATGCCTTCGTCAACAAGGTCGCATGCAATCTGAAGTGCAGCCTGGGCTGTTCTCTTACCGTTACGTGTCTGCAGCATGTAGAGCTTCTTGTCTTCAATCGTGAACTCCATATCCTGCATGTCTCTGTAGTGGTCTTCCAGCTTATCACAGATTGCCACGAACTGGTCGTATACTTCCGGCATAACTTCATGCAGCTGGGAAATCTTCTGAGGTGTGCGGACACCTGCAACAACGTCTTCACCCTGTGCGTTCATAAGGAACTCGCCCATGAGCTTCTTCTCGCCTGTAGCCGGGTCACGTGTAAATGCAACACCTGTTCCTGATGTATCGCCCATGTTGCCGAATGCCATCATCTGTACGTTGACAGCTGTTCCCCATGAATATGGGATGTCATTGTCACGACGGTATACGTTGGCTCTTGGGTTGTCCCATGAACGGAATACAGCTTTGATAGCTCCCATCAGCTGCTCCTTCGGGTCTGTCGGGAAGTCCTGTCCAATCTTTTCTTTGTATTCTGCCTTGAACTGTCCGGCAAGGTCCTTGAGGTCTTCAGCTGTGAGATCCACATCCTCTGTAACGCCTTTTTCTTCTTTCATCTTGTCGATAAGCTCTTCAAAATACTTCTTACCAACTTCCATAACTACGTCAGAATACATCTGGATGAATCTTCTGTAGCAGTCCCATGCCCAGCGCGGGTTTCCTGATTTATTAGCCAATACTTCAACGACTTCTTCGTTGAGGCCGAGGTTGAGGATTGTGTCCATCATACCTGGCATAGAAGCTCTTGCTCCCGAACGTACGGATACGAGGAGCGGATTCTCTTTATCGCCAAATTTCTTTCCAGTAATCTCTTCCATCTTCGTGATGGACTCCATGATCTGTGCCATGATCTCATCGTTAATCTTTTTTCCGTCCTCATAGTACTGGGTACAAGCTTCTGTTGTAATCGTGAAGCCCTGTGGTACCGGAAGACCCAAATTTGTCATTTCAGCAAGGTTGGCACCTTTTCCACCCAGAAGGTTCCTCATGGTTGCGTTACCTTCTGTAAACATATAAACCCATTTTGCCATTTGTCATGACCTCCTAAACTAATTTTACTTTCTAAGTCGCACATAATATTGTACTGTTTTTGACAGTGTTCGTCAACCCCTTAACACCCAAGAAATCAAAAAACAAGGGCTTTCTGCGGCATTTTCATCATTTGCCGGAAACTGCCTTTCTTCCATGACTTTTGGTTGCAGCGTGGCATGATATTGTGTATAATAAAAAGGCATTTCTGCATAAAATGCATAAAGATTGTGGACAGGCTATGGCCTGAACTATTTATCCTAAGAATTGAAAGGAACCAGATATGAATGTAGGAATATTAAAGGATATCAAAGCCGGCGAGAACCGCGTCATTGCCACTCCCGTCGAGGCTGCGGGCCTGACTGCCGGCGGCCATCAGGTATATGTACAAAAAGGCGCCGGCCAAAAAGCAGGATTCCCGGATGAAGCATATGCGGCCGCGGGCGCCGTCATAGCAGATACTGCCGAGGAAATCTACCGCACTTGCGGCTTTATTGCCAAAGTAAAAGAGTTCGAGCCGTCTGAATATGGCCTTCTAAAGGAGGACCAGATTGTGTTCACCTGTATACATCCGGCAGCACACCCGGAAGAGGTACAGGCTCTTCTGGACAAAAAAGTCATCGCATTTACCGCCGAGGACTCGCACAGATACGGCTCTCCGAACTGTGAAGCAGCAGGGAAGCAGGGCGCTCTTATGGGACTGGAATCCATGCTCACGATTAACGGAGGCAAAGGCAAGTTCGTCAGCGGACTCGGTGGCGCCCCCGGCATGAAAGTGCTTATCCTGGGCGGCGGAACGGTAGGGCAGGCGGCCCTCTCCGTACTGCACGCGCTTGGTGCGTGGGTGACAGTAGCAGACATCAGCATCGGTACGCTGAGAAGCCTGCAGAATGAATACAGGCAGAGCATCGACACGATAGTTTCAAGCCGTGAAAACATCAAGGCACTTTTGCCATCTGTAGATATGGTGCTCAACTGTGTGAAATGGCCGAAAGGAAATACGGAATATCTCGTCACGCGCGAGATGGTACGCTCGATGGAGCCTGGCTCTGTCATCGTCGATATAAGCAACGATGAGCAAGGAGCGCTCGAGACATTCCGCGAGACGACACATGAGAATCCGCGTTATGTAGAAGAAGGTGTCGTCCACTATTGCGTGAGCAACATTCCGGGCGCAATCGCCAATTCCACTTCCGTGGCCTATGCGGCATCCGTACTGCCACACTTTTGCAGCATATTGAACAACGGCGTGGCAGAGGCATGTGCAAGGGATGGTTATCTCAGGAGAAGCCTGACAACCTATAAAGGCTATCTGACCCATGAGGAGACAAGCGCGCTGCAGAACCGTCCGTGGATACGCCCGGAAGATATACTGGGCATATCAGACAGAGCGCTTGACCCGGCTCCGCCTGCGACAGTGAGCCGGTCGGATAATTTTATCACGCTGTAAAAGCTATCAGATTTTATTGGTTATCAGAAAAGAATGAACGAAAGAGAAGGGGGATTTTATTCTTAATGGAAACAATGGGATTCATATCAATCATACCGGCGATACTGGCTATCGTATTGTCGTTCGTAACGAGGAACACCGTCATATCACTTGCAATCGCCTGTATCACCGGAACGCTGCTGGCAGGACAGGGCGTGTTCGGGTTCCCGACGCTTTTAAAGGAAAGCCTCGGGACGACGAGCTTTTCATGGGTCATGCTTTTGAATACCTTCATCGGCATCCTTGTGGCATATTTTCAGAAGACCGGGGCAATCCAGGGGTTTTCCCAGAAAGTGCATGACCGTAACCTGAGCCGCAGAGGGGCACAGCTGATGGCGTGGATACTTGGTATGTTCATCTACTTCAGCGATTCCTTCAGTCCGCTTTTTGTCGGTTCCGTCATGAGGAGCATCACGGATAAGGCCAAGGTATCCAGGGAGAAGCTGGCATATATCGCAGATTCTACCTCCGCACCAGTCAGCGTGCTCATGCCGATTACCGGATGGGCCGCTTATCTCATGGGACTTGCCGTCGGTGTTGGCTGTATTGTAGATGAAAAAGACGCTTCCTCGCTGTTTTTGAAGGCGATACCGTTTAATTTCTATCCTATATTCGCAATCCTTTTTGTCGGCGTAATTGCGTCGGGAATCATCAAAGATTTCGGGCCCATGAAAAAGGCTGAGAAACGTGCGGTGGAGGAAGGAAAAGTGATCCGTGACGGCGCAACGCCTCTTATCGGAAAGGAGCTTACGGAGATGCAGGCGTATCAGGGGCTTAAGCCAAGGGTATTCCTGAACTTCATCTTCCCGGTCTTGATGATTATCAGCATCGCTATCGGTACATACATCGCTTTCAGTTCCGCCAAGACAATGGAAGCGTTCCTGATGGTAGTCATCTTCATGACCGTCAGCATGATGATACAGGGCATCCCGTTCAAAGAGGTAATGAACACCCTCACGGATGGTATCAAAGGTGCGCTGCCCGCGGTTATGCTGCTGGCTCTCGCATATTCCGTCAATGCACTCAGTTCACAGATGGGTACTGCCAACTATATCATCTCCCTGACCGAGGAACTGCTGACACCGCACATGCTGCCTGCCATCATCTTCCTCGTGTCTGCAGTCATGGCTTTTGCGACAGGCTCTTCCTGGGGGACTTTCGCAATCTGTATGCCGATAGCGCTGCCGCTGGCATTCAGTTTTACCGATGGGTCGTTGACCCTCCTCGTTATCGCCAGCTTTGCCGCTGTTGCAGGCGGTGGCGTGTTCGGCGACCACTGCTCGCCGCTGTCCGATACGACTGTACTTTCGTCAACCGGCGCAGCTGCCGACCATATTGACCACGTTAAGACGCAGCTGCCTTACGCGCTCGTATGCGGCGGACTTGCACTCATCGCCTATCTCGTCGTCGGATTCGTGTTTGTATAAATGGATGGGGACGTGATCTTTTTCAAAAAGGTTACGTCCCAAACTAAACTTTATGGTGTACCAATATGAATTATGTCCTGTACCTTTTTGTCAGGTTTTCAAATTATATACAAAAATGCCCAGGTTGCATCCTTCCAACCCGGGCATTTTTTACATTTCTTCTATGAATGCTTTATAACCTTTATAAGCTTCGTATACATCTGCCTTACTTGTAATCTCCCACGGTGCGTGCATGCACAGCACAGCAACACCGCTGTCTATCACTTCCATTCCGTAATTTGCCATTATATACGCAATCGTACCGCCACCTCCGGCATCGACTTTTCCAAGCTCTGCAAACTGGTATGCTACATTTTTGGTGTCCATAGCTCTGCGGATTTGAGCGAGATATTCCGCATTTGCATCATTAGAACCACTTTTTCCACGGCTTCCGGTAAATTTGTTGAATACAAGACCTTTTCCAAAAAATGCGGAACTTCTCTTTTCAAATGTTTCTGCAAACATGGGGTCAAATGCAGCACTTACATCAGATGAAAGCATCTTCGAATTCTGAAGAGCACGCCTAACCCTCAAGTCCGAAGCGTCACCAGCAAGTGCTACGAGTTCTGCAATAACATTTTCAAAAAATCTGGAATGCATACCTGTTGCTCCTACACTTCCGATTTCTTCCTTATCTACAAGGATACAGCAAGCTGTTTTTTCTACCTTTTCTACATCCAGCAGCGCAAACAAAGACGTAAACGCACATACTCTATCATCCTGTCCATAAGCCATTATCATGCTACGGTCTATGCCACAGTCTCTTGCATTTCCTGCAGGGACAATTTCCAGTTCTGCGGATACAAAGTCTTCCTCTGATATGCCATAGGATGCTTCCAGTATATGCAGCACATTTGCCTTAACCGCCTCTTTTTCTTCCTTGTCCAGGCTGTCGTCATTTTTGATAGGTCGGCTTGCAAAGAGAAGATCTAGTTTTTCACCCTCAATTACTGCATTAGCCTTTTTCTCCATTTGCTTAGACGCAAGATGCACCAGAAGATCTGTTACCGCAAATACAGGGTCTTCTTCTTTATCACCTATATGAATATCAACAAGAGAACCATCCTTCTTTGCCACAACACCATGAAGTGCCAGTGGAAGCGTCACCCATTGATACTTTTTGATTCCCCCATAATAATGGGTATCAAGATAGGATAATTCTTCATTTTCATATAATGGATTCTGCTTTACATCAATTCTTGGAGAATCAATATGGGCCCCCAGAATATTCATCCCATGTTCTAGCGGCCTGCTACCTATATGAAATGCTGCTACGCTCTTCCCCATGCATACTGCATAGACTTTATCACCTTCCTTTAAAGCAGCCCCCTCTTCTATAATGCTGTCCAGGCTCTTATATCCCCGTTCCTCCAGCATACGGACTGTCACCTTAACACATTCCCGTTCAGTTTTACCTTCATCAAGACAAGTCTTATAAGAATTGTTAATTTGTTCCACTGCCATTAGTTCATCTTGACTATATGTCTTCCACGTATTATCTCTTTCCATCATTATCACACTCCTTTACCCTACATAGTATAACACAAGTTAAAAGGGGACGTAACCATTTTCAAAAGTGTTACGTCCCAAATTGAACTTTGTGGTGTACCTAAATGGTATATACCCTGTACCTTTAAAACATTCTTAGGATTTGCATTATTCTAGATTATATACATTATTACATCTTATGTTCAATAAAGCGTCTCACTTCCATACAAATATTATGAATCAGCTTGTCGGATATGTTCAGAACTACTTTCAATTGCTTAATATATTCTTTTCGTAACTCTTTCTGCTCCAAAACTTGTTCCAGCAGTTCTAAGTTGTTTTTATCATATATGCTCTTTAATATTAATAATGCGATTTCCATCCGCTGTTCTTGTTTTTCAATTGGTATATCATTGAATACTTCATATCTCCGATGCTGATGGAAATCCTTAAACTCTGAAACACTTGAAAACTTTTCTTTGTAAACAAAAAGGGCTTTTTCATGAATTACAACCGGCATATTACCACAATATTCATTCATGCTGCTGTAGATATAACGCAAAGGAGTCTTAACTATATTGGCCTTTACCGGATTCATATGTATGTAACGGATACAATTCCAAAAATATGATTCTGTCTCAATACATTCACTTGTGAATCTATTTTGAAATACATGTCCGTTCCTTTGATGCTTATAGTTGTAATAAGATGCATATTCAGCTAGTATTCTAGCCATAAATAGAGATAATTCCTGAATTTCTGCCCTGATTATAAAATGGGCATGATTGGACATAATGCAAAATGCATATATTTCCACATGATACTTATTAAGATGTTTTATGATAATCTTTTTGAGATAACCTTTTTCACGACGTTGATTATAAATCCGTTCTTTGTTTATACCTCTGACCACAACGTGATAAAAACCGGTACTGCTTTCCTGTCTTTTCTTTGTCGGCAATGTGCCCCTCCCTTCATTAGGTACAGGGCATATTCCATTTAGGTACACCACAAAGTTCAATTTGGGACGTAACCCTTTTTAAAAAGATCACGTCCCCATTTTTTATTACTTTAATCCCATCTCGCTTCTTACTTCTTTGAAGCATTTTACGATAAAGTCTATATCTTCTTTTGTATGGCTTGCGCATACTTGTGTTCGGATTCTTGCCTTTCCCTTCGGTACTACAGGGAATGAGAATGCTACTACATAGACGCCTTTGTCCATCATACGCTTTGCAAATTCTGCCGCCGTCTTCTCATCATACAGCATTACCGGTACGCATGGATGTGTTCCAGGAATGATGTCAAAGCCATTGTCTACCAGCTCTTTACGGTAGTAGGACGTCACTTCTTCCAGGTGGTCACGAAGCTCTGTACTCTCATCAAGCATATCGAACAGTTCGATGCTGGCGCCTGCGATAGCCGGAGCCAGTGAGTTGGAGAACAGGTACGGACGGCTTCTCTGGCGCAGCAGATCGATAATCTCCCTGCGGCCTGACGTATATCCGCCCGAAGCCCCGCCGAGGGCTTTTCCAAGTGTTCCTGTAATGATGTCGACGCGCCCCTGTACACCACAGTGTTCCGGAGTTCCCCGGCCCGTCTTGCCTACGAATCCAACCGCGTGGCTGTCATCGACCATCACAAGTGCATTGTACTTGTCTGCCAGGTCACATACGCCTTTTAAGTTGCATATGATGCCGTCCATAGAGAATACGCCGTCCGTCGCAATCAGCTTCACCCGTGCGCCGGCTTCATCCGCCTCTTTTAATCTGGCCTCCAGGTCCTCCATGTCATTGTTCTTGTAGCGGAAGCGCTTTGCCTTGCACAGGCGTACGCCATCGATAATCGAAGCATGGTTCAGCTCATCGCTGATAACCGCATCGTCAGCCGTAAGCAGTGTCTCAAACAGGCCTCCGTTTGCATCGAAGCAGGATGAATACAGTATCGTGTCATCCGTGCCGAGGAAATCTGATATCTTCTTCTCCAGCTTCTTATGAATATCCTGCGTGCCGCAGATAAAGCGTACGGATGCTACTCCATACCCCTTATCGTCATATGTCTTCTTCGCTGCTTCTATAAGGCGCGGGCTGTTTCCCAGTCCGAGGTAGTTGTTCGCACACATGCAGAGAAGCTCTCTGCCGTCTTCCATCGTTACTCTTGAACCTTGCGGGGAGACAAAAGGCGCCTCTCCTTTAAAAAGTCCCGCCTCCTTTATTCCTTCTACTTCTTTTGTGTAGATGCTTAATATGTCGTCTTTACGTGCCATTGGTATCAGTCCTTTCTTATAATTATAAATACTAATCATTCACATGTGCCCAGTCTAAGATTACCTTTCCTGACTGCCCGGAAATCATCGCTTCGAATCCCTTTTCATAATCTTTGATATCAAAGTGGTGTGTGATGATATCAGAGATATCCAGTCCAGCCTGGAGCATGGTAGACATCTTGTACCATGTATCCCACACTTTTCTTCCATAGATTCCACGGAGGTTCAGGCCGTTGAATATGACTGTCTCAAGGTCTACGACAGCATCTGTCCTCTGGAGACCGAGAAGTGCAATCTTTCCACCGTGCTTCATGTTATGAATCATATCAGAAAGTCCAGGCTGGCTGCCTGACATCTCAAGTCCTACATCAAACCCTTCTGTCATGCCGATTTCCTTCATAACATCCGCAAGCTTTTCTTCTTTCAAATTGACAACTCTTGTCGCGCCAAGCTTCTTGGCAAGTTCCAGGCGGTATGGATTGAGATCTGTAACAACAACATGTCTTGCCCCTGAGAACTTGACAATCGCCGCTGCCATGATACCAATCGGGCCTGCTCCCGTTATAAGGACATCTTCTCCGAGCACATCATAAGACAGAGCCGTGTGGGTCGCATTTCCAAATGGATCGAATATCGCATACATCTCTTCCGGAATCGCGGGATTGCACGGCCATACGTTGGATGACGGAATTACAAGATACTCTGCGAACGCGCCGTCTCTGTTGACTCCGACCCCTTTGGCATCTTTACAGTTTTCCTTGTGGCCCTCCAGGCAGTTGCGGCACTGACCGCATGTGATATGGCCTTCGCCCGACACCAAATCCCCTATATGGAATCCCTGGACGCCGTCTCCTACCTCGACAACCTCACCAACATATTCATGTCCCGCGGTAAGCCCTACCGGAATCGTGTGCTGTGCCCAGTCATTCCACTGGTAAATATGTACATCTGTTCCACAGATAGCTGTCTTGTGAATCTTAATCTTGACATCATTTGGACCTACTTCCGGAACAGGAACCCTCTTCATCCACAGACCTTCTTCCGGCTTTTCTTTCACGAGTGCCCACATCATTCCGTCATTTTTAATATCTCCCATGTTTATAACCTCCCAATCTTATTACCGCCATCCCCAGACGGTTATTTTCGAATTAATTATATCATTCATTTTATCCATATACAATGATGGATTCCATGTTTTTTTATACGATTCACTTCATTTTTTGCACAATTAAAAATTCAGCTATGTTATTATTTACAAATCGACTCTGTTAAACTATAATTTATATAGCATTATTCACAACTTTATGAGATAATAGTCTCACGTTGGGGAAAACGAAACTAAAAGAAAGAGAGGAAAGCAGATATATGTTACGATATGTAATATGTCAATATCTGCGAAATGAGAAACATGAAAAACATTATCACCAAATGGAACAGCATCAGTCTTGTAAAGAGGATTATCTGCGGTTTGATCATCGGTTTAATTCTTGGTCTGGTTGTTCCACAGGCAACGCCTATCGCATTATTAGGCCAGTTATTTGTAGGAGCGCTGAAAGCGATTGCTCCAATCCTTGTATTCTTCCTTGTAATGAGCGCCCTCTGTAACCAGGGAAAAGGACAGAAGACAAATATGAAAACCGTAGTAGTATTATATCTGCTCGGTACCTTCCTTGCAGGATGTGTCGCTGTAGTGGCAAGCTTCCTGTTCCCGATTACACTTACACTTACTGACAGCGTAGAAGATATGACCGCACCAGGCGGCGTAGGCGAAGTGCTTACCAACCTCCTGATGAACATCGTGTCCAATCCTGTCGAATCCATCGTAAATGCAAACTATATCGGTATCCTTGCATGGGCGGTTATCTTTGGCCTTGCACTTAAAAAAGCCAGCGATGGAACGAAGAAAGCGCTCAACAACATTGCAGATGCCGTATCTCAGGCTGTCAGATGGGTCATCAGCTGTGCACCATTCGGTATCATGGGCCTTATCTTCAACACGATATCTGAACAGGGGCTTGATGCTCTTCTTTCATACGGAAAGTTAATCCTTGTCATCGTGGGAAGCGTATTCTTCGTAGCACTCGTCGTAAACCCGATTATCGTATTCATCTGTTACAGGAAGAATCCTTATCCGCTCGTTCTGAAATGTCTCAAGGACAGCGGTATTACAGCATTCTTCACACGTAGTTCAGCCGCCAATATTCCGGTCAACATGGAACTGTGTGAAAGCCTGGGACTTGACGAAGATACATATTCTATCTCCATCCCGCTCGGCGCTACTATCAACATGGGCGGAGCCGCTATCACGATTTCCGTTCTCGCTCTTGCGGCAGCACATACGCTCGGCGTATCTGTCGATTTCCCGACAGCTATCATTCTCTGCGTATTGTCAGCAGCCAGCGCGTGCGGAGCATCCGGTGTTGCCGGCGGTTCCCTGCTTCTCGTACCGCTTGCATGCAGCCTGTTCGGAATCCCGAATGACGTAGCGATGCAGGTTGTCGGTGTTGGTTTTATCATCGGTGTTATCCAGGATTCCTGTGAGACAGCACTCAACTCTTCTACAGATGTGCTTTACACAGCATCTGCAGAGCTGTTAGACAGAAGAAAGCATCCGGAAAGCTATACGACCGATATCACAATCAGAAAGAAAGAAGTCAAAGCAAGCTGATGAATAGCAAAGGAAAGGCATCCGTCCACATGGACGGATGCCTTTCCTTTATCCATTTAGCCGAGATATGCGATGGCCTCTTCTCTCGTAAGCCAGATATGTATCCCGCCCGCCGAGTCAAGGAATCGGTCCGGGTTAAAGTTATCTGCATAGACCATCTCCCCCGTGCGGTACACAAAATCCTCATCCACATATGAATGGGCCTCATTGTAGCTCTCACGGTAATCTACGCTCTTTATCGTCAGCACTTTTGCTTTATCACACTTTACTTCATTTGTCGTACCTGTTATCCTTCTGGCATCTTCCGGCACGAGAAGCTGGACGATTCTTCTTCCAAAACACACTTTCCATCCGATAAAAGGGCCTTTTTCAGGACAGTATAAGTGATAATACTTCGTCTCCTCGTCCGTCTTGATTCCTGTCAGGTCCGCCCTTTCCAAGGCTGACGCAAACAGGTCCGCACCCCGTATGTCAGCGCCGGTCAGATCGCATCCTCTCAAGTCGGCAGAATGCAGGTACGCCCCGGACAGATTCGTTCCCCGGAACGTAGAACCTCCGAAAAATGCATTGTCCGCTTTAAGATATGCCATGTTGGCCTTGTCCAGGTTCACATTACGTATATCGCTTTTATTGAAATTAATATTATGCAAGTCCCAGCCGGAGAGATCCATATTTTCCAACAGCGTTTCATGCAGATCCAACTGCTCTCCCGGCGTTCTCCTACTGATTATATCCGCGAGTTCCTCCCGCGTCACCTTCCGAAGCATCATGCCACCTCCGTCAACCATTCCAGGTCAGGATATATAAAGCCCCCTTTTACCTCATTTACTATCCGGCAAAAGGGGACCATTGTTACAGTATCTTGCTACTCGTTCCTACCATTCAAACTTTTCTGCAAAATAAGCTTCCAGATCTTCAATCTTGACTCTCTCCTGCTCCATCGTATCTCTGTCACGAACGGTAACCGCTCCGTCTTCCTCAGAATCAAAGTCATATGTCACGCAGAACGGAGTACCGATCTCGTCCTGACGGCGGTAACGCTTGCCGATATTGCCGCGGTCGTCAAACTCGCAGTTATACTTCTTGCTCAGGCGTGCATATACTTTTTCCGCCCCTTCATTTAATTTTTTAGACAGCGGAAGGATGCCGATCTTAACTGGGGCAAGTGCCGGATGGAAATGAAGCACCGTCCTCACATCTCCGCCTTCCAGCTCCTCCTCATCGTATGCGCTGCACAGGAACGCAAGCACCATACGGTCCGCGCCCAGCGAAGGCTCGATGACATACGGGATATATTTTTCCTTCTTCTCATCGTCAAAATAGCTCATATCCTGCTTTGACACATTCTGATGCTGTGTAAGGTCATAGTTGGTACGGTCAGCGACGCCCCACAATTCTCCCCATCCGAACGGGAAGAGGTATTCGATGTCCGTGGTCGCGTTGCTGTAATGACTCAGTTCTTCCGGCGAATGATCGCGGTAACGCACTTCATCGTCTTTCAGCCCCAGCGTCTCAAGCCAGTTCAGGCAGAACTTCTTCCAATAGTTGAACCACTCAAGGTCTGTACCCGGCTCGCAGAAGAATTCCAGCTCCATCTGCTCAAACTCTCTCGTGCGGAAGGTAAAGTTGCCTGGCGTAATCTCATTACGGAATGATTTGCCCACCTGGCAGATGCCGAATGGAATCTTCTTTCTCGATGTACGCTGTACATTCTTAAAGTTTACAAAGATTCCCTGCGCAGTCTCCGGACGAAGATATACGACACTCTTGGCATCTTCTGTAACGCCCTGGAATGTCTTGAACATAAGGTTGAATTCCCGGATTTCCGTAAAATTATGTTTTCCGCAGGTCGGACATGGAACTTCATGCTCCTTGATATAGGCTTCCATCTGCTCATGGCTCCAGCCGTCGATGCTGTCTCCGATGTCAAGTCCCTTGGCATGTGCAAAGTCTTCTATCATCTTATCTGCACGGAAACGCTCGTGGCATTCCTTACAGTCCATCAGAGGATCGCTGAATCCCCCGAGATGTCCGCTGGCTACCCATGTCTGCGGATTCATCAGGATTGCACAGTCCACTCCTACATTGTAGGGAGACTCCTGTACGAACTTCTGCCACCATGCTCTTTTTACATTATTCTTTAATTCTACACCGAGATTACCATAGTCCCATGTATTAGCAAGCCCGCCGTAAATCTCAGACCCCGGGTATACGAATCCTCTTGATTTCGCCAACGCTACAATCTTATCCATCGTTTTTTCTACCATATCCTCATCCTCGCCTTCTATAAGTTTCATAATTGTTAATTATTATACAGTTATCAACCGGGGTTTTCAAGCCCTATCGTACAATTGTTTCCAGTATTTCCAGGGATTTGAAGTGTTTTTCCACATAAGCGTCCAAATATGCACCGACAATCTTGCCGAGTTCCTCCAGAACATCTTCTTTGACCGCAAACGTATATAGCTTTTCCACCGGCGAGCTGATGATATACTGCATCGCATAAAGCGTAGACGCAAGCAGCCGGACCCCGTCCCCAGTCGTCCTCTGGCATTTGCTGCACACAAGTCCCCCCTTTGATACACTGAACAGCGCGGGCCGTTCTCTGTCCCCGCAGTGGACACATTCAAAAACCTGAGGTGCCTCTCCGTTGACCGCTACTGCTTTCAACTCAAATATGTAGCGGATAAGACGGTTGTCAAGATGCGGGTTGGTCAACGCGCGCAGCGTCTGGTATAAGAGCTTCAGCAGCAGCGTCTCGTCATTGTATTCCCTGGCATAATAACCTGCAAAGTCCAAAAAATAAAAGCCGTAGTAAGCGCCCTCTACATCCATCCTCAATTCCGAAAAATAATTGGAAACAGAGGCCGACACAAGCGTATATGATGTCCGCCCCTCGTATACCGTGAATTCACCGAATGTAAACGGGCTGGTTACACCTACAAGCGCGCTGTGGGGCCTTCTGGCCCCACGCGCAAATGCAGATATCTTCCCCCGCTCCTTCGTCAGAATTACAACCCGCCTGTCATATTCACCTATAGGAGATGCGTGAAGCACCATGCCTGTCACCGTAATCTGATTCACTGATTCTTCCACCTGTCTGTCTTACATCGTGCGTACCGTCTGCCGAAGCGGCATCCGTTTCGCAGCGGTCCATCACCTGGCGGCAGATATCCATTCCTTTGTAATATAGATAATCTGTCACCGTTCCTGTTCTGGTAAATCTGTCCCAGTATCTGTCTTCCATGGAATCACCTCATCTTCCGTTTTATAAGATTAGGTTCTCCCATGGTCGCACCTTTTTATTCGTTGTCCCTGTATCCAAAATTTTTCATCAGGAACTCACTGTCACGCCAGTCTTTTTTTACTTTTACCCAAAGCTTAAGGTTTACCTGGCATCCAAGCATTTTTTCTATTTCAAACCTGGCCGTGCTGCCGATCTTTTTCAACATATTTCCTTGCTTACCAATAATTATCCCCTTGTGGGAATCACGTTCACATATTATAGTGGCATCTATATGCATTACTTTTTTATTCTTTTTCATGCTGTCAACAGCCACCGCAATTCCGTGGGGTATCTCCTCATTCAGGCTGTGGAGCGCCTTCTCACGGATAAGCTCTGCCACAATCTGGCGTTCCGGCTGGTCGGTAACCGTGTCCTCGTCATAGAACTGAGGTCCGTAAGGCAGATACTTCATGACGACCGACATGAGCTCATCCGTATTATCACCGTTTCTGGCCGACACCGGGACGATTTCCGCAAAATCATAGATATCTTTATACGCTGTTATGGCCTCCGCAATCTCTTCCCTCTTCACCATATCCACCTTATTGATGACGAGTATGACCGGCGTACTTACCTTCCCGAGCCGCTCCGCGATGTGCTTCTCCCCGGCGCCGATGAACGTGGAAGGCTCGACGAGCCACAGCACGACATCCACCTCATTCAGCGTCTTCTCCGCTACATTTACCATATACTCGCCGAGCTTATTCTTGGCCTTATGGATTCCTGGCGTGTCCACGAACACAATCTGCCCTTCATCCAGCGTCAATACGGTTTGTATACGGTTCCGTGTCGTCTGCGGCTTATTGGAAGTGATGGCTATCTTCTGCCCGATAAGGTAATTCATAAGCGTTGATTTTCCTACATTCGGGCGGCCGATCAACGTGACGAACCCCGACTTAAAATCCTTCTTCATACGTTCTCCTTCTCAATCTGGTACGTAACCAAATTTAATTTTCTTACGTCCCCTGTTAAAAACTTGTCACCGTCTGAAACAGGTCCTTGTTCTCCTCTATCATCTCTTCGCTGCCGATAACGCAGAGCTGCTCCGCCTTAAGCACCGCCTCCACGACGCGGTACAGGCTCTGGATATCCCCTTGAGTCGCATCCAGTATCTGGCTGCGTTCTTCCCGTATCATGTCCGCGCTGACCTTGTTCATATACAGGCTCATGGAACGGTCTCCCTTTGCAGCCGGTGTCATGGGCTGGTCTATGTTGCTCATTGTCCCAATGATATACTTTGTCATATCCCGTTCGCTCACCGTAAAGTTCTTCAGATAATCCACGACCCCTTCATATACGTCCAGCGTCCGTTTCAGGTTCGGATCACGGTACGATACGAAGTAGCCTTCTCCGATGCGGTTAAAATTGCTCATACAGCCATATGCGCCGCCCTTGACACGTATATTCTGCCAGAGGTATTCGTAGCTTAAGATTACTTTCAATATCTGCAGGGCACCGGTATAAGACACGCCATTGTCTATAAAATTGCCCGTGCGCGCCACATACTGTACTTTAGAAGCGGTCTTGAACCCTTCGTTTTTCTTTTCGCAGTGTACGACACACGGCGTCTCATCCGGCGCCTCCTTAAAGAGCCTTGCCTTCAGGCCCGCCACCAGGCCGTCCAGCCCTTCAAGCCCTTCTCTTGACGCAGTATAGCTGATCATCATATTGTCCGGTCTGAACAGCTGCTTTACAAGATGCTGCAAATGCTGGACAAGTGCTTCTTTCTGCTCCTCAAAGTGTTCCTCGATATCCGCAATCTTCTCATAAAAGGCGATGCCGTTCGTCATATCCTTGAACCTCGCCGACGGAGAAGAATATGACATTGCCCTGAGCGCCGCTGTCAGATGTCCGGCAGACTGGAACCGCATGAGCAGCCGGGATTTGGCCATCCCGAGAATCTCCTTCAGCCGCTTCGTATCATCCAGCTTCGATGCGGTCAGAATCTCCCCCATCATGTCAAATGCTACCGGCAGCTTGTTGTACAGCGCTTTTGCTTTTATCTCCAGCGTCGCCCTGAACGCTTTGCTGCGCACGTCGGTAACGTCGGAATACAGCTCCAGCGTCGTGCCGATGCCGCCCGTATGCATGTTGATCTCGTTGAACAGTTCGCCATATCCATAATTCTCCGTATCGATTATGCCGAGGACGGTCTGCAGGATTCCGACATATGGCACCTCTTCTGCGGGTATCCCTGACAAGTCAAACAAGATATCCACATATCCGATACCGTTCGTCTCTATATCATGGAAGACGGCTGGAGCACCTGCCAAAGACATCTCTTCATTTAAGATCGGCTCGATATCACGGGATATATCTTCCCGTTTCAAGACCGGGATACGATTCAAATCTTCTTCGCTGTCCTCTTCCGACTGGTATGCCTCAAGCCCTCTCGTCCGCTCTACAAGCTCTTTTACTTCTTCCTCGCTCAAGCTGTCCTTATACTCCTGAAGCCTTCTCTCCAGTTCCTGATCCATCCTGGCCGTGCGCCCCTTTTCCGGCTCTACGATTACGATGGCCCCGTGCGTGTTGTCAAGCAGATACTTCTGAATCAGCTCTTCATAATATCTTGTTCCAACCTGACGCTTAAGGAACTCAAATGTCTCCAGCGCCTCAATATGGAGAAAGGGCTTCTCTTCGTCATAGAGCCAGCTGTCCATCATCTGCAGCCCGTACATGAGTCCTTTTGGGTAATTGCCGAAATCGGCCTCCCGGTAACGGAACTCATGGTAATTGATTCCCGCCTCAAGAGCCCTCTTATCCATGCCCTTCTCCACTATGCCGGCAAGTACGTTCTCAATCACGCCGATAAAGGCTTCCTTCTGCTCTACATTGGCATTCTTCGCTATGACAGAAAAAATCGGCTGATAGATGCCGTTGTCGTAAGAACCCATGATATCCTTACCTATCCCCGCATCGGTCAGCTCCTTTTTCAGCGGCGCCCCCGGCGCCGAGAGCAATGCGTAGTCCAGTATCTGGAAGGCCAGATAGAGCTCCTTGTCAAGGCTTGTTCCTATCACTTTATTGTAGGACAGGTACGTATTGTCCTCTTCCGGCTCATCGCTTGCTATGGAATATGGAATCGTCACTTCCTTCATCTCTTCAAACGGCTGTTGCAGCTTGATCTCCGAGTGTACATCACCTGCTTCAAAATCACTTAGATATTCCTTATCCAGCCACTGCAGCTTCTCTTCCATATCCATATTTCCATACAGATAGATGTAGCTGTTGGACGGATGGTAATACTTCCTGTGGAAATCAAGATATTGTTCATACGTAAGGTCCGGTATCGCCTCCGGGTCACCGCCTGATTCATTTGCATATGAAGTATCCGGGAACAGCGTGTTGAGCACGACTCTGTCAAGCACCCCTTCCGGGGATGAAAATGCCCCTTTCATCTCATTGTACACAACGCCGTTATATTCCAGTTTTGCTTCCGCATCATCCAGCTTATAGCTCCACCCCTCCTGCCGGAATATCTCTTCGTGTTCATATATATTCGGATACAATACCGCATCCATATAGACGTGCATCAGGTTCTGGAAATCCTTGTCATTGCAGCTTGCCACCGGATATACGGTCTTATCCGGATAAGTCATCGCGTTAAGGAATGTATTCAGGGAACCTTTTACAAGTTCCACAAAGGGATCTTTGGCCGGAAAGTTCTTAGAACCGCACAGTACGGAATGCTCCATGATATGAGGCACCCCGGTGCTGTCTGAAGGCGGCGTACGAAAACCGATAGAAAATACTTTGTTGTCATCCTCATTTTTCACGAGCAGAAGCCTCGCTCCGCTTTTCTTATGCTTCATCAGATAACCGTACGACTTGATCCCCTCTAATTTCTCTTCCTGTATCAGATCATATGCACGTAAGTCTTTTACACTCATAACTTCCAATCTTCTCCTTTCATCATTCAGGCTGTCTCTCCGCAGACGGAGGCATATCATTAGTATAGACCAATATGCAGCCTGCTACACTGTGCATTATACCAGTTTTTCCCTGAACTTGAAATAGCAGCCTTAAAATTTAGGCTGCTATTCATACAACACGCTGTTTCATTAACCAAAGAATGCATCGTACAGATTCAGAATCAGTACGACTGCCACCGATATGCCAAGGACAGCCGCGATAACGCCCGCGGCGATACGCCTGTTCCTGTAAAATGGCGGGGCGGGGATATCTTCCTCTTCTGCCATCTTCTCCGTTCCCTCTGCACCCACCTCGGCTTCGATGCCGTCCACCAGTTCCCGGGCTTGGTCTACATCGGCTTCATCTACGTACAAGTCTTTTCCAAAGACAGAAAAGCCCATGTAAATACTCATATAGCCACCGCTTTCCTTATCACGAATCCAGCACTTTATACTATTTCCTTCCAGGACGCCTGCTATCATCCGGGCATGGACTTCATTTTCTACAGATATAAGCCTGACCGGACGCATGGCCGTTATATCGGCGCTATGTCCGGCCTCCGGCTTCTGTTGCGTCTCCCGCATACTTGCCTCCCGCGACTGCTATACTTTATCGATGTTGATCACTCTGATTACAAACAATACAATGAGCATCAGCACGACTCCCACCGGAAGCGCAATCCAGGCAGACTGGACGAACCCGGCCACAATATAGGTTACAAAGGACACGGCTGCCACCGTAACCGCATAAGGAAGCTGCGTCGTCACATGATTCACATGATTGCACTGCGCCCCGGCCGATGCCATGATGGTCGTATCGGAGATAGGTGAACAGTGGTCTCCACATACGGCGCCTGCCATACATGCAGAGATAGAGATGATCATCATGTTTTCATTGGTTCCGGCAAACACGGCCACGACAATCGGTATAAGGATTCCAAATGTTCCCCACGACGTCCCTGTCGCAAATGCAAGAAAGCAGCCTACGAGGAAGATGATGGCCGGCAGAAGCGTCACGAACCCTTTGGCGCTCGACTTCATCATCTCCTCCACATATGTGGCGGCACCGAGACTGTCTGTCATCGCTTTCAGAGACCATGCCAGCGTCAGGATGAGGATAGCCGGAACCATGGCCTTAAATCCATCCGGAATACAAGACATACATTCGCCAAACTTCATAACCCGTCTCACCACATAGAAGACAATGGTGACCGCAAATGCAAAGAAGCTGCCGAGCACAAGGCCTACCGAGGCATCACTCTGTGAAAATGCCGTGACAAAGTCCTCTCCTGAGAAAAATCCCCCGGTATATATCATACCGATTACACAACAGACGATAAGAAGCAGTATCGGAAACACGAGATCTATGACCTTACCTTTGCTGTCCTCCCCTGACTCCGGCTCGGCATTGGCATAAGGACGGTCAGGAGTCGTGAACAAGTCTCCTTTTACCGCATTCTTTTCATGCAGCCGCATCGGGCCATAATCTACTTTCATGAACACGAGCCCCAGCATCATGACGATAGTAAGCAGCGCATAGAAGTTATACGGGATTGCCCTTATAAATATAGAGAGTCCATCCTCACCTTCCACAAATCCCGTCACAGCCGCTGCCCATGATGATATAGGTGCTATGATACAGACCGGTGCCGCAGTGGCATCAATCAGATAAGACAGCTTTGCCCGTGATATGTTGTGCTTATCCGTCACTGGGCGCATCACACTTCCCACGGTAAGACAGTTAAAATAATCATCGATAAATATGAGCACGCCGAGCACGATAGTTGCCAGCTGTGCTCCTACCCTGGACTTGATATGTACCGAGGCCCACCGCCCAAATGCGGCCGACCCGCCGGCTTTATTCATAAGGCATACCATGACGCCTAAAATGACGAGAAACACAAGGATACCTACATTATAGCTGTCTGACAGCACGCCGATAATGCCGTCCTGGAATACATGCGTAATCGTCTTTTCAAACGTAAAATTGGAGTAGAATATGCCGCCCATCAAGATGCCTATAAACAGCGAGCTGTATACCTCCTTCGTAATCAGTGCAAGCACGATAGCCACAACAGGCGGTACCAGCGCCCAAAAAGATGCATACATGTCAGGTACGTACTCCGCCGCATCTTCTGCCGCAAATACAGTCAGAGAACTGCACGCCAGCATAAGCAGAAGAACCAATGTCCCCCATATAACTTTCCTACTTCTTTTGTTCATCTTTCTTCCTCTCTTCCCTTTTTCCCTGGATCCTTACAGTATGTAAAACAGCCTCCCTTCGGGAATCACATTTCCTATACTGAAAAAACGCCATGAACAACGCCCTTCGGAGGCGCGTTCATGGCATAATACATTGATACAAATTGTACTCATTATACACTGATAGCGCTCCACTGATGTGACAGTCCGCAGCATGTTCTGCATGCGTCCCAGAATGCGCATACGGGATATGCACACCCTTCGGCAGTCTCCCCTTCCACCCAGTACAGCCTCCCGGACTATCGTACTGGACTACTGATGAAAACCGCGCCTCTATCAAGTTCATTATTCATATAGTACATTTGTATCATTTTTAACGGTACTTGTCAATAAATGATATATTTTTGGCACATTTTCTGCTTATCTTATTCCCAGACCAAGGCACGGAGGAGACAGCAAATGATTACTATTGCCAGCAATACAGCAAAAACAAGAGGAGGAAAGGCTGTCCTCTCCTCCTCTTATATACCTCCGGGCTATGTGCCCGGGGCAATCTGTCTCTTATTCTCCCCCGTAAAGTGTTACGAGCTTCTTCAGATAGTCATATCTTTCCTTGGCTTCTGCTTCATTCTTAGCAAACAGCTTTTCTGCCTTCTCAGGATTAGCCCTCTTCAGAGCGCTGTAACGCACTTCTCCATCAAGGAATGCCTGATAATCGCCAGTAGGCTCTTTGCTATCCAGAGCAAACTTAGCCCCTTCTGCAGCAGGATTGAACCGGAAGTTGTTCCAGTATCCACACTGTACAGCCAGTGCCTCTTCTGTCTGAGCCTTGCTCATGCCCATCTTGATACCATGGTTGATACATGGTGCGTATGCGATGATAAGTGATGGTCCCGGATAAGCTTCTGCTTCCGCAATCGCCTTGACCGTCTGATTGAAGTCAGCGCCCATGGCAATCTGCGCCACGTATACGTAACCGTAGCTCATCGCAATACCTGCAAGGTCTTTCTTCTTCGTCTCTTTTCCGCCTGCTGCAAACTGCGCTGTCGCACCTGTCTTTGTAGCCTTGGAAGACTGTCCGCCTGTATTGGAATAAACTTCCGTATCAAACACCATGATGTTGATATCCTCGCCGCTTGCAAGCACGTGGTCAACACCGCCAAATCCAATATCATAAGCCCATCCGTCACCGCCGAATACCCACTGGGACTTCTTAGCGAGGAAGTCTTTGTTCTTCACGATATCCTTACATGTCTCACAGTCGCATCCTTCTAATGCAGCCACAAGCTTATCAGAAGCATCTCCGTTTGTCGCACCGCTGTTAAACGTATCCAGGTATTCCTGGCATGCAGCCTTTACTTCTGCTGATGCTTCATCTGAAGTCAATAAGGATTCTACTTCTTCTTTCAGTCTCTTTCTGATAACCTTCTGAGCAAGCAGCATGCCGTATCCAAACTCGGCATTGTCTTCGAACAAGGAGTTGGACCATGCAGGACCCTGTCCCTTGTCGTTCACCGTATATGGTGTGGACGGTGAGGAGTTGCCCCAGATAGAAGAACATCCTGTAGCATTAGCGATGTACATCCTGTCTCCAAACAGCTGTGTTATCAGCTTCGCGTATGGCGTCTCTCCACATCCCGCACAAGCGCCTGAGAACTCAAGGAGCGGCTGTTTGAACTGGCTGCCCTTTACCGTCTCTGGTTTGAACTTGGCAACAACTTCTGGCTTAACCGGAATTGCTCTTCCAAAGTCGAATCTTTCCTGGCATTTGTCTACATTCGCTTCCATGTTCTCCATAACAAGTGCCTTTTCGCCCTTCTTGCCCGGACACACGTTAGCACATGAGCCACATCCTGTACAGTCATAACCGGATACCGTAATTGCAAATTTCATTCCCGGCATGCCAACCATATCGATTGCCCTCGTTCCTTCCGGAGCTTTTGCAAACTCGTCTTCTGTCAATGCAACCGGACGGATGACCGCGTGCGGACACACGTAAGCACAGCGGTTACACTGGATACAGTTTTCCTCTTTCCAAATCGGTATATCTACTGCAATACCACGTTTCTCGTATGCAGAAGAACCAGATGGCGTAGAACCGTCAACATAATCGCTGAATGCTGATACAGGCAGGGAGTTGCCTTCCTGAGAGTTGACTTTGCACTGTATATTCTTAACAAAGGAGACAACATCTTCTCTTCCACCCTTGACTTCCGGTGTAAACAGCCCTTCATCTTCCGAGCTCTTCCAGCTGTCAGGAACCTGAACCTCTACTACCTGCTTCGCGCCTGCATCGATAGCGTCATAATTCATCTGTACAATCTTATCGCCTTTTCTTCCGTAAGTAGCTTTTGCAGCCTTCTTCATAAGGTCGATAGCTTCTTCTTCCGGAATGATGGAAGCAAGCTTGAAGAATGCAGACTGGAGAACCGTATTGATACGTCCGCCGAGTCCAATCTCTTTACCAATCTTGATACCGTCAATCGTGTAGAACTTGATGTTGTGGTCAGCTATATATGCCTTTACCTGTCCCGGAAGATGCTTCTCAAGCCCTTCCATATCCCACGGGCAGTTCAGCAGGAAGGTTCCGCCGTCAACAAGCTCCTGTACCATGTTGTATTTGTCGACATAAGAAGGATTATGGCAGGCCACAAAGTTTGCCTGGCGAATCAGATAAGTAGACTTGATAGCCTTCTTGCCGAAACGCAGATGTGACATCGTAACACCGCCTGACTTCTTGGAGTCATAGTCAAAGTAAGCCTGAGCATACATGTCCGTATTGTCACCGATAATCTTGATTGAGTTCTTATTAGCGCCAACAGTACCGTCAGCACCAAGTCCCCAGAACTTACAGTTAATCGTTCCTTCCGGAGTCGTAACAAGAGGAGCGCCTGTTTCCAGAGAGAGTCCTGTCACATCATCTACGATACCGATTGTAAACTTAGCCTTCTCTGTATTATTGAATACTGCAACAATCTGAGCCGGCGTCGTGTCTTTTGATCCCAGTCCGTAACGTCCTGACAGTATAGGAACTGCATCGAATTTAGTACCTTTTAATGCAGCCACTACATCCAGGTATAACGGTTCGCCGAACGCACCTGGCTCCTTCGTCCTGTCAAGTACGGAGATGGTCTTAACCGTATCCGGTATTGCATCTATCAATGCCTGAGCACAGAACGGTCTGTAAAGCCGTACTTTCACAACGCCGACCTTTTCGCCTGCTGCCAGCATATAATCTACGGTCTCTTCAATCGTCTCACATGCTGAGCCCATAGCGATGATAACCTTTTCCGCGTCTGCAGCACCGTAATAGTTGAAGAGCTTATAGTCTGTTCCGATCTTCTCGTTAACCTTGTCCATGTATTCCTGAACGATAGCCGGCATAGCATCGTAGTATGGATTACATGCCTCTCTTGCCTGGAAGAAGATATCCGGGTTCTGGGCAGAGCCTCTCTGGCAAGGATGGTTTGGATTCAGGGCATGGTTTCTGAATTCATCGATTGCGTCCATATCAACCAGCTCTTTCAGATCTTCGTAGTCCCATGTCTCGATCTTCTGAATCTCGTGAGACGTACGGAATCCGTCAAAGAAGTTGATAAATGGAATCTTCCCTTTCAGCGCCGCACAGTGGGCAACCGGTGTCAGATCCATAACTTCCTGAACGCTGGACTCACACAGCATAGCCGCACCCGTCTGACGACAGGCATAGACGTCTGAATGGTCTCCGAAAATAGATAATGCATGGCTTGCGATTGCACGGGCGGAAACGTTGAATACTCCAGGAAGCTGCTCACCCGCTACTTTATATAAGTTAGGAATCATCAACAATAATCCCTGAGATGCCGTAAATGTCGTCGTCATAGCACCTGCTGCCAGTGAACCGTGTACTGCTCCGGCTGCACCCGCCTCTGACTGCATCTCTGTTACTTGGACAGTTTGTCCAAATATGTTCTTCCTGCCCTCTGTAGCCCACTCATCTACGTGTTCCGGCATAACAGATGATGGTGTGATCGGGTAAATAGCCGCAACTTCGGTATACGCATATGACGCATGCGCCGCGGCCTGATTACCGTCCATGGTCTTCATTTTTCTTGCCATTTTTGTTGTTCCTCCTTAAAATATATTACATATTATTATAACTTGACGTATACATTCATTATATCCTTAGTACCTTTAAAAGTCTAGTGATTATTGGCTTTATTTTGTTCCTTTTTCCGTACACTCGAGTGCCGCCCGGAGCCCTCCAAAATGGATAAAATCTTGACAATTGCATGTTGCTAAGCTATACTAAAAAAGAGGATTGGATTGGGTAAGGATGCTCTCACAGCAGTTGTGAGCGCATCCTTTTTTAATTCAACACTTCTCAAATAAAATAGAGATTGGAGTGTTGTTATGAGTAGTAATGAGGCTAGTACTGGCAACAGTACGAACGGCCAGGCGCAATGGGGTTCGCGCTTTGGTTACATAATGGTCGCTGCCGGGGCCGCGATCGGGCTCGGCAATATCTGGCGGTTCCCATACCTCGCCTACGGAGGAGGAGGCGGTGTATTCATCGTAGTCTATATTCTGATGGCTTTGATTATGGGTTATCCTCTTATCAAGGCGGAAAGCGCCATCGGCCGTTATGCAAGGGCCAATGTCGCAGCGTCTTTCGGCGCTGTCAAGAAAAAGTACAGGTTCATCGGATGGATAGCCATGCTTTGTACGGCTTTGATTGACATGTATTATGTTATTGTTGGCGGATGGGTGCTGAAATATGCAGTCTCCTATATCACCGGTGCAGATTTCGGCACCGACACGCAGGTATTTTTTAACAGCTTTACGTCAAATACTGCCGAACCTTTGATCTATACGGCAATCGTAATGATAGTCGTAGCGATTCTGCTGTTCTTCGGTATTACGAACCTGGTGGAGAAGATTACTAAGTTCATGATGCCTGCATTGTTTATCCTTTTACTCATATGTGGCATCTGGGCTGTCTTTTCTACCCCTAATGCCGCTGAAGGACTGAAGTATTACATCGTACCGGATTTCAGCAAGATGAGCGTCAAAGTATTTGCAGATGCCGCGACGCAGGTACTGTTCTCTATCGGAATCGGCTGGGGTATCTTTGTCACCCTCGGCGCCAGTCTTCCAAAGTCAAATAACATCAAAAAGGATTCCATATGGATAGCAGTCTGTGACACTATCGTAGCGCTGACGGCAGGTTTTGTAATCATTCCTTCCGCATTTGGAGCAGGCGTAGATGTGTCAAGCGGCCCTTCCTTAATCTTCGTGGTAATGACCCAGATATTCTCAAAGCTTCCGGGCGGACGGTTTATCGGCATCTTCTTCTTTATCGCCCTTTTGTTTGCCGCACTTTCCACGCTGTTCACCATCATCGAGATTCCGAACAAATGGCTGGAGGAGACTGCACACATATCGCACCGGAAATCTACGACCATCACTTCACTTGTCATCTTCGCCGGCGGTGTCATCGTGTCACTCGGCTTTGGCGTATTAAGTGGAGTACAGCTTCCGTTTATTGATTTAAACGGAATATCCTATTATAACATCTACAACTGGCTCGATACGTTTACCGCGTATATCCTGCTTCCGCTTGGCTGTCTCCTTACCTGCTTCTATGTCGCTAAGGTGTGGGGCTTCAAGGATTTTGAAAAAGAACTTACCGTCAACGGAAGAGACGGCGGCTTCTCACAGTTCCAGAAGCTGCTGTATGCAGTCATCGTACCAGTGCTGATGCTTGTCGTAATCCTGAACTGCTTTGGATTTATCAAGTAACTGGGGGTTTAGTAAACTAGGACGCCGCTGGGGAGGTATGGGGCAGATGCTCCGATGCGTCCGGGAACTGCGACTATCACACAGATTCCTAAGCCTGCGGGGTGTTCGCCGATGGCGGCTCTCACCCCACAAGCCAAGGAATCTGGTGAGGATTCTCTGTCCCTTCCGCTTATACCTTCGCATCTGTCCCATACCTCCCCCTCGGCTATCTACTTTACTGGCATGGGCGGGGGCGGTTGTGTGACACTATTGGCTGATGGAAGGGATTTGGTTGTGTCAGCATAGTGATAAAGGGCTAAGCCCTTTGCCGAAAAGAAATTCTAATATGAAGAAGAGCCGGAATCAGGTACGAGGATGTTTATGAGATGACATCCCTTGCCTGATTCCGGCTCTTCTTGCAGCAACGGCGTGCTCGCCTCGATGCAATTGATTCACAACGAACAGATTCGCCAGCCTGATTCATATGGACTAGCAAAACTCTTATCATTCATCTACTCTTTGTGTTATTCACATAAAGCTTGCGATATTTTATCACTCAACTGACGCAGCCAGCGTTCATCCGCTGGCCAGTAACGCCACACAGCCGCACTCGCCCTTGTTAAGTGAAGTAGATAGCGGGCGGGGAGCCGGGTGGGAGATGCGCAGGTGTAAGCGGAAGAGGCGGAGAATCCTTTCCGTAGCCCTTATCCAGCGGGATGCAAGCCGCAATCGGCGCGCATTCCGCTGGGTTAGGGATACGTGAAATAGTCGGAGCCTCGTACGCATCGGAGCAGATGCCACCCGGCTCCCAGTCGGCAGCCACTTTACTTAAACTCCCATTTATACAGGCAGACTATCCCGTACGCACAGCGCCCCATATCCCACCTGTGGATTAGGGTATACGTCAAATCCGGGCAGCGGCCTTGCTCCTCTTCTCAGATATGCCTTCACCTTCTCCCCATATAAGTATGGATCATTCCCCCGCACAATTCCCCATTCCATCAGAAGTGCGCAGCCTCCTGTCACAAAGGGTGTTGCAAAAGACGTTCCCGTAAATGGTGCATATCCCCCTCCGACTGTTACGGTAGTCACATTTACACCAGGAGCCACCAGGTCGGGCTTAATAAATCTTCGTTCCCCTATATAACCTCTCCCTGAGAAGCCCGCATATGTAAAGTTCAGGGAGTTGTATGCGCCAACCGCTATCGCCCTGCTTGCAGTAGATGGAATGGTCAGCGTCGTGTAGTCCGTAGGAAAAGAAAATCCGGTTCCACGGTTCAGCACGTTTTCGCTTGGCAGCCACATCTCATATAATCCCGATACCACTCTTGACGGGGACAGTACGATTCTCCATATGCCGCTGGATATATAGCTCTCTGTCGGAAGCATGTCAATAAATATCTCCTGGGATATGCTGTATGGGCTAGGCTCTCCATAGTATAGAAGAATCTCTGTCTGTCCGGCTGTAAATCTCTGGGGGCCAAGAATCTCCTGAATCGGCCCTACCCGGATGCCTGAAGGGGATATGAGCGATATGTCCGCCACATCTGTATATGCCTTCCATATCTGTACGCTTAAGGCTGGCTGGTTATTCTGCACCGCCAGCTCGACTACGGTATCCTGCCCCTCAACTAATATACCAGATGTGTGGCCTGCACTTGCCGCCTCATTGCCGGTTCCAATGCAGATACAGCTCTTCCACAGGTTCGAGATATCGTCGATAAAGCGCTCCAGCAGCGATGTGCCATCGTGGGCGCCGTATGTATTTCCAAAGCTGATATTGACAGCTACTGGCATCTGGAACTCCAATGCCTTTTTAATGACATAATCTATGCCCTGCATGAGTTCCGTCGTTCGGGGGAAGCCGTCCTTTCTCGGGCTGGCCAGCTTGACGATGAGCAGTTCGCTCTGTGTCGCCACTCCTCTGTATTGCTTTCCTCTGCTGCCCCGTCCGTTGCCTGCTGCTATGCCGGCTACGGCCGTTCCGTGTCCAGAAGTGTCCCGGCTCGGCACAGCAGCTCTCATCCCTGCTTCGGAATCAGCGTTCAGCGCTTCATTTATCTGTTCTGCGCTGTATTCCACGCCGATGGCATATCCTTCCGGCGGCAGCCCATTTTCACCTGGTACCACCGACTGGTCCCACAAAGCCCTGATTCTCGTCGTTCCGTCTTCATTTCTGAAGTCTGCATTGGCATAATCGATGCCGGAATCAATGACTGCTACGAGTGTACCTTGTCCGAACAGGGAAAAACGGGTCCCCTGCACTTCATCAATACAGGATACCCGTCTTCCATTGGCAACTTGAAAGAATAGCCGTTTAGGCTTTTCTATATACTCTACTTGTGCAAGACTGGAGAGAGCTTCGATAAGGGACTCCCTAACCGTTATCACTGCGTACTCATTCTGCAGTTCCACCACCTGGTCTGCAAGTTCTCTTACCGCCCCAAGGTCACCGGAGTATTTGATAATCAGATCCCACTGCCTGTCTACCGGATTATACCCTACGTCCAGTTCCAGAGACTTCTCTCTCTCCTCTTCTGTAGCATCTAACGCAAGATTTAACAGATTATCTGCTTTCTGACTTGTCATACGCTACCTCTGCCTTCAATATTATTATTTCATAAATTCGCACTCCAGATAAGGAGCCAGCTCAACCGGGATGAAATATCCCTTTTCATATCTGCATGTAGGGCATACTTCCGGCACACGTTTTCCGCGGTGGATATGTCCACAGTTCAGGCACATCCATGCCCCCTCGCCTTCACGCTCATAGTAAGTGTTGTTCTCGAGCATCTCCGCGAGTTTGCCGAAGCGTTTTCCATGAATCGCCTCTACATCCGCTATCTGGTAAAATGCAGAAGCTGCCTCGTGGAAGCCTTCCTCTTTTGCAACATCTCCGAATTCCTGATACACATCCTCATACTCTTGCATCTCATTGTGCTGCGCTGACCGCAGAAGATCGGCCAGGCTGTCTGAGTGGTCTATCGGGAAGCCGCCGCAGATATCGATCGTCTCTCCCGACAGGCTCTTAAGTAAGCTGTAATACCTCTCCGCATGTGCGCGTTCCTGGTCTGCCGTAAACAAAAATATCTCGCTGATTGAATACATCCCCTGTTCACGGGCTGTCTTTGCTGCAATCGTATAACGGTTGCGTGCCTGGCTCTCGCCTGCAAATGCCTTCATCAGATTCTCTTTCGTCTTGCTTGTTCCAAATTCAATAGCCATGTCACATACTCCTTTTCACTTTTATTACTAGTATGTACCATGGCTGGTAAATTATTCTTTATTTAATTAAATCCTATTATTCTTCTGGCCACGCTGTAGACGAGGGAGGATATCTTCCTGCCGGACTTGCCAGGGAGGTTGATCGTCTGCCCGAGTATGCCGTACCTTATCTTCATATAAGTCTTAACGTCCTTCTTTTTAAGATACTTCCACAGTTCCTTTTTCTTCTCCAGATTTTCTTCTTTCTTAGAACGGATAAGAAGTATGGAAGAGACTGTCATCATTATGGCCAGATAATTGATCATATACTGGCGGAGTTTCTTGTTCGTAACATTTTTCAACTGGTACATCTCTATCATGGATTTTGTTACAAATATCTGCTGGTCTACCCGTGCAATCATATTCTTTTCATTGACCGACTGGTCTTCCCGCCCGATAAAATAGCGGTAGAAATCCACATCCAGATAATATATCTTCCGCACATGAGGGAGCGGATAGTATACATAGATATTGTCCACATAAAAGGTATGCTTTGGAAGCCTCATCTGTGAAAGCTGAAGCATCGCGGTGCGATATATGACAGAATGCATCAGTATATACTGGTCGAGACGGAAATGCCCGATATCATCCCAGCGGAATATCTCATCTTTGGGCAGGACATTTCTGTAATGGACACATCGCTTATGGGCCACGCCGACCTTCTCATAGACGTAATTTGAGACAAGCATGTCCACTTCCTGATCCTCCTCTTCCAGATCCCTGAGCAGCTTCAGTATCTTGTGAAGCGCCTCCTCATCTACCCAGTCATCGCTGTCCACCACTTTAAAATACTTTCCCTGCGCATTGCTAAGGCCTGAATTCACCGCATCTCCATGTCCACCGTTTTCTTTATCCACAACTTTTATAATCGTCGGATATTTTTCCGCATATTCATGTGCAAGCTCAGATGTGCGGTCTTTGGAGCCGTCGTTCACGATTATGATCTCTACATCCTCACCGCCATGGAGAATGCTTTCAACCGCATGTTCCATATATGCTTCAGAATTATAGCATGGTATGGCAAATGAAATATATTTCATCTTGTCTGCTTCCTTTCTTCATCAACTGTCTTTTAGTATAATGCATTCTTCCTCTTTTTCCAACCTGATATTCGTAAAAAGTGATACTACAGATTGTAAAATCTTTCGTTTTCCGATATAGTAATTACAAAGAATTGGAGGAATAAATATGAAGAAAAACATCATTGTAGGACAATCTGGCGGACCTACCGCCGTAATCAATGGAAGCCTGTACGGCGTCGTGGCAGAAGGAGTTAAGCAGACGGAAAACGTGGGACAGGTCCTTGGCATGATCAATGGAATCGAAGGATTTCTTCAGGGCCGGTATATGGATATCGGGGCGCTGGACGCGACGAATGAGCTGGAGTTGGTAAGGACGACCCCGGGGGCATACCTTGGCTCATGCCGTTACAAGCTGCCTGAAGATTTGGCGGACCCGGTGTATCCGGAGCTGTTCAGGAAATTTGAAGAAAAGAATATCGGTTACTTCTTCTATATTGGAGGTAATGACTCCATGGACACTGTAAGCAAGCTTTCACGCTATGCAGCAGGCATCGGAAGCGATATCCGTTTCATCGGCGTGCCGAAGACCATCGATAACGACCTGGTCGAGACGGATCACACGCCGGGATATGGAAGTGCCGCCAAATATGTCGCAACTACGGTCCGTGAGATTGCGACAGATGCCACAGTATATGACAACAAGCAGTCTGTCACCATCGTGGAGATTATGGGCCGCCACGCCGGATGGCTGACAGCCGCCAGCATGCTGGCACGAAAATTTGAGGGGGACAACCCGGTTCTCATCTATCTTCCAGAGGTTGCATTCGACCAGGATGCCTTTGTAGAGAAAGTGAAAGAAGCGCTTAAGACCACTCCGAACCTCGTCGTGTGCATCTCTGAAGGCATCAATGACGGCAAAGGCACCTTCATCTGCGAATATGCAAGCGATGTCGGCACAGACACGTTCGGCCACAAGATGCTGACCGGATCAGGAAAGTATCTGGAGAATCTTGTAAAAGAAAGAATCGGAGTCAAAGTACGTTCCGTAGAGCTTAACGTATGCCAGCGCTGCTCCTGTGCCCATCTCTCGAGGGTAGACCTGGACGAGGCCGTGAATGCCGGCATCTACGCCGTACAGGTAGCACTCGGTGGCGAGACCGGTATGATGATAACGTTCATCCGTAACAAAAGCGTGCCATATGAGCTCTCCTATGGAACGGCAGATGTCAATATCATCTGCAATAAAGAAAAACCCGTTCCAGATGAATGGATTATCAGCGAAGGCTCTGATATCAGCAGCAAATTCATCGATTACGCAAGGCCCCTCACGCAAGGGTACGTAGAGCTACCGACAAAGAACGGAATACCATTGTTCGCTTATCGGAAATAAAGCAAATGAGGGGGGGGCGTAAACTAGGATGCCGATGGGGAGGTAGGGGGTAGGGCTTTAGCTATGCCAGCATAGTGGTAAAGGGCTAAGCAGGTTGATAGCCTTATAAAAGTAATCGTAATGAAGAAGAGCCGGAATCAGGTACAGGGATGTTGAGATGATATCCCCTGCCTGGTTCCGGCTCTTCTTGCAGCAACGGCGTGCACGCCTCGCTGCAAATGCTTAACATAAGTCAATTTGTTCTCTATGCTGAACATATTGAGCTTGTTATAGTCCACCAGCCAGCTTACGCAGCCAGCTGCTTCATGCTGGCCAGTAACGCAGCACAGCCGCCCTCGCCCTTGTCAATGAAGTAGATAGCGGGTGGGAAGCCGGATGGGAGATGCGCAGGTGCAAGCGGAAGAGGCGGAGAATCCGCCCCGGATTCCTTGGTTTGCGGAAGAGGAGCTGCTATCAGCGACTCTGCCGCAAAGTTAGGAGGCCGTGGGCTAGTCGGAGTCTCGTACGCATCGTAGCAGATGCCACCCGGCTCCCCACCCGCAGCCACTTTATTTAAACCACCCACTCGTATCGGCCAGTCTCATCTACTTGATAGAAGTCTGCATAGCTGATACTGAAAATGTCTTTTTGTATGTCGCTTATATCTATCTTGTTCTTTATAAGGTACTGCCATGTGCCTGCGTTAGAGATATCTCCCTGAAGCAGTATGCCTTCTATCTTTCCATCGCGCAGGATGGCTCTTTTATACTGGCTGCGGTCTTCTTTTATCTGAATCCGGTCGCCCTCTTCCTCTCTTATTCTTCCGACGCACAGTGTCACGAGCCCAAAGAAGTTGATGGTATTTTTGGCCGCAAATGTATCTGTGTACATCTCCGGGATGCCGCACATATTTTTGCCTGCCACCCGGCCCTGGTCTGTGGCGTTGGGCCATATTCCGGAGAGGCCGGTAATGTCTCCCGCAGCATATATGCCCGGTACATTTGTCTGCATATGCGTGTCTACCGTCACGCCCCGTTCGCAGGCGATGCCGCTTCCTTCCAGGTAAGCCGATGAGGGCCTGACCCCTGCCGCCACGATAACCAGGTCGCACGGAATCTCTTCACCGTTATCCAGCGTGACTTTGTGGATCTTACCGTCAGACCCACATACTGCTTCGCTTGCTTTTCTCCCTAAGATAAAGCGTACCCCGGCCTTTTCGAAAAGCTTCTGGTAGGTTTCTGCCGCGTGAACGTCAAGCTGCACGGGCAGTATCTGGGATGCCATCTCGACTATCGTTATCTTCTTTCCCAGTTCAAGCAGGCCGTAAGCCGCGTCCAGACCGACAAGGCCTGAGCCGATGACCAGCACCTGCTCTGCGCATCCAGCTTCTTTTACAATAGCCTGGGCGTCGCTGAGATTCCTGAGGCCGAATACATTGGACGCCTTTCTCAATTCGCCGACCGGCGGAATAAAGCTGTCGGCCCCATTTGCCAGAAGGAGCCTGTCATAGCCCACCTTTTCGCCTGTCTCCAGAACTATCACCTTCTCCTTTGGACAGACCGCATGTACCTTTGCACCTTTCATCCAGCTGATGCCGAACGTATCCCAGAAGCCATCTTCTGTAAAATCAAGCTGCCCCTCGTCACGCTCTCCTGCTATATATTTGTGAAGCATACATCTGGAATGTATGTGTGTATCTGCAGAGATAACAGATATCCTGGCAGAACCGTCTTCCTTCCTGATTGTTCTGGCGGCCTCCAGCCCTGCTGTCCCCGCACCGATAATCACGTATCTCATTCTTGCACCTCCTCTACGAATATGGCTTTCTTCGGGCAGGAAGACACACAGGACGGCTCTCCCCCGGCATTCACGCAAAAGTCACATTTAATCACCTTGCTCTTCGTCACTCTGTCGGGCTTAAGCACTCCAAACGGACAGTTCATGACACACATAAAGCAGGAACCGCATCTGTCCTCATCGTAAAACACATGCCCGCTCTCAGGGTCCTTTTTAAGCGCCCCGCTCATGCATGACTTTACGCACTCCGGCTCGGTACAATGGCGGCAGAACAGCGGTCTGTAATTGCCCCGTTGATCCTTCAGGATGAAATTCCTCGACTCGTTCGCCGGATCCGTCAAATCAAGGTCATATATCGTTCCTTCCGTTTTTCTGTGGGCCTGCATACAGGCCGCGGAGCAGTTCTTACAGCCATCACATTTTTCATAATCAATCATGATACGTTTCATAATCACCGCCCCCTTCTATATGTGCAAACCGAGTCGTTTTTCCATTACGATCTTCTCTAATATATCTGCGGATTCTTTCGCGTCTCCATTGATTATCACCTGTCCCCCGGTCAGCTGCTTCATATCTTCTGTCAGCACCTGTACTGCTGTCTTGCTACCCGTCACGAACGGCGGAAGGCCAAGATGGAGGGGAAGGCCAAGAGCCAGTCCGTAGCATCCGTCTGCCAGTGCCTGCTCTTCCAGCCACTGAGCCGCGGAAAGTACAAGCGGAAGTTCAGGCAGGTCTACCCCAAGCTCTTCTGCTAGCTCAGTTGCCACAATCTCCAGACGACCGATAGCAAGGCACGGACCAAAATTCAGGACCGGAGGTATCCCAAGCTTTTCACAGACGGCCCTAAGCTTCGGACCGGCAAGCTGTGCCGCTTCCGGCGTCATAAGGCCGCAATTTTCAATCCCTCCTGAAGAACATCCTGCCGTAAGGACAATGATATCTTTTGCAATCAGCTCTTTCACAAGATCTACCGTCAATACGTCATGCCCTCCTGCCGTAAGGTTGGAACATCCCACAACGCCTGCGACGCCTTTGATATCTCCAGAGACGATAAGGTCAATGAGCGGCTTCCAGCTGCCCCCGAGGAACTTCTTGAGCGACACTTCACTGACCCCGGTCAGCGTGTTCTCGTAGCCGTGATCTCTCATAAGGTTCAACGCAATGCTGCCTCTGCGTGCCACATATGCATCCAGCACTTCGCTGATAATCTCATCTGTCACTGCCGGACGGTTTTCAAAATCGAATTCCTTGAGTTCCGCATTTGCCTTCTTCGCAACATTGTCGATACAGATCTGCTTAATCTTCAGTTCGTCACAGATTGGCTCAATGCCCGGCAATGTACAGTTGAACTCAGATATGACGGCATCAATCCCGCCTGTAGCCAGAATTGCTTCACTCGTATAATTATTCCCTGCATGGCCGTCAAAAATCTCTGTGTAATGGGCTCCCCGAAGCTGCAGATCTTGCCCCACGCATGTACAGCCGACAAGCTTAAATCCTTTTGCGCCAGCCCTTCTTGCCTTCTCAACGATATCCGCGTCCGTCAGTCTATCCTGCAGGAATGTAAACATAGAGTGCTGGTGCCCTGTTATCATGATATTGATATAATCCGGATCAATTACCCTCAAACCTACAGGTGCAAAACGAATTTCCGGCTCTCCAAGCACAATGTCATTGAGCAGGTTCGTAAGCACCAGGCCATAGATTCCGGTTGAAATACCAAGTTTCAGACAGTCAAGCAGCATGTTTACCGGATCCGAGTTCAAATTGGTCGAACACTTGACTACGCCATGGAACACCTCAGATTTCGCGCCGCCCGGCAGTATGCCCAGTTCCTTCCACCTGGCATAACGGGGTCCATACGCCATCTTCTCTGTAAGCTTCATCTTCTTATATTCCGGCAGATACAAATCTTCCAGCACCGCTTCCGCTACAGCTTCTGCCCTTTTGTATACATCGGCCTCTTCGATGCCAAAGATAGATGCCAGCCGGTCCAGTGTAGCAATTCCCTTGATGTCCCCTTTCGTCTTGGCAACATTCTTTACATTGAGCGCAGTATTCTCTACGATATGTATGTAGCATCCAGAACCTGATGCAACCGCTCTCAGAAGATTTCGCGTCACGATTGTATCTGCATCCGCACCACAGATTCCTCTTGGAGCTTCCGGCGAGATACGGCACGGGCCATTGGCGCACAGCCTGCAGCAGACACCCTGCAGCCCAAATGCGCACTTCGTACTCTGATTTTCCACACGATGGTGGGAAGTCTCGACAGGAAGCCCCGCGATATACCCTTCCAGTGGTTTATCCGCACTCTTACACGTGTTACAGCCAAAACATTGATTCATAGTCTTACCTCCTTGATACTTGATTAATTTAGTCCACTTTAATTTTATAAAAATTCTCCCCCGCCTCGGAGGGATTATTTTTTTCTATATTTAAAACAGGTCCGAAAGCGTACGGGCCTTTAATTCTCTCACTAGGACCCTTTGTATCTCGGCCAGTTCCACATGCACCTTGCACGTTCTTCCTCCCGTGTTTCTGCTGCAGGACTTTCTGAGGCACGGCATAATTACCGGTTCTTCGTCCACAGCAGTTACCACGTCATATAACGTAAGCTCTGAGAGGTCTCCTCCCACTCTGCACCCGCCGGAAGCGCCCCGCTCGACTTCCACCATTCCTGATTTTTGGAGCTTGTGCACTATCTTATAGGCAAATGCTTCCGGAATCTCTTCTTCCTGGCATATATCCTTCATCGTGTGCTTCTCTCCGTCCCTCATCACACGGAGCATACGAATGGCATAATCATTTTCTCTTGTCAAAAGCATATGTCCACCTCTTTGTTAAAATATTAGCATACTGGATATTTTTTGTCAACTTTTATCATCCATATTCTGGCACATATTACAAGTCACAAAATAACCGGGGAGGGGCTTTTGGCTGCTCCCATCCCCGATATATCAACAACATGCTATATCCTGGCCGTTCCACTTTTTACTGCGGCGTCTGCCACCGCTTTTGCAACCTCATCTTTTACCCTTGCGTCAAAAGCTGCCGGTATGATATAGTCTGCATCCAGTTCTTCATCGCTCACAAGTCCGGCCAGCGCATATGCCGCCGCCACCTTCATCTCGTCATTGATATCCGATGCCCTGACATCCAGTGCACCCCTGAATATGCCTGGAAAAGCCAGCACATTGTTGACCTGGTTCGGAAAATCGCTGCGGCCTGTGGAAACTACCGCTGCACCACCTGCCTTCGCATCCTCCGGAAATATCTCCGGAACCGGATTCGCACAGGCGAATACGATGGCATCCTCCGCCATGGTGCCAACCATTTCTTTCGTCAGCGTCCCGGGTGCAGATACGCCGATGAATACATCCGCACCTCTGATAACCTCTTCCAGCGTCCCTTTTACGCAACTGTCATTCGTAATCTCAGCCATCTCCTGTTTAATAGGGTTCATGCCCTCTCTGCCTTTGTATATCGCGCCCATGCGGTCCGTCATGATGACATTCTTTACACCTATGCTGATGAGCAGACGGATGATAGCAATGCCTGCCGCACCCGCACCGCTTGTCACAATCTTGACCTCTTCCATCTTCTTACCAACAAGCTTCAACGCATTAATCAGTCCTGCAAGCGTAATGACCGCGGTACCGTGCTGGTCATCATGGAAGATCGGGATATCGCAGCGTTCCTTAAGCTTCTTCTCAATCTCAAAACAGCGGGGAGCGCTGATATCTTCCAGGTTGACTCCGCCAAAGCTGCCTGCCAGCAGGGCGATGGTATTGACGATCTCATCTACGTCCTTGCTCCTGACACACAGCGGAAAGGCATCCACATCCCCGAACGCCTTAAAAAGCACACACTTGCCTTCCATCACTGGCATGCCTGCCTCCGGCCCGATATCCCCGAGTCCAAGCACTGCTGTCCCGTCTGTCACGACCGCCACCGTGTTCCACCGGCGGGTAAGGTCATAGCTCTTGTCGATATCTTCCTTGATTTCAAGGCACGGCTGTGCCACGCCCGGTGTATAAGCCAGTGAAAGTGCCTCTTTATTATCTACTGCAGCTCTTGCTGTCACTTCGATTTTGCCTTTCCACTCATAGTGCAGCTTTAACGATTCTTTTGCATAGTCCATGACATTTCCTCCATCATCTGATACTGTTATGTATATTATTTTTCATATGTATATTATAGGATAGCGTTAAAAAAATAGCAACTGAATGATTACACCAGATATATTGGCCTTCCTGAACAGAAATAGCAACGCCTCTCCTCTGCCATCTATACAATCGTTCATAGTTTATTCATTTATCATTCAAGAAACTTTCACTTCTTTAACATTGTTTCTTCATACGTGTACCTTATACTAAGATTATCAAATGAAGAACAAAGACGTTTGATATCGAACACACCAACTGTCTAGTAGTAAAATACTATTTTGAATAAACTTTTTCATAATACATGCCAGGGACCGGCTGCCGGTTTCCTGGCATCCTCCCTTTTATGCAGTCTTTACCTATCAGACATTCTTATGACCTGCAAGAACCGCCGTACATGTTTACGGCGGTTCTTTTCTTATGTACTGGCTTATTTTTTCCTCTTCCGGTAAAGCACAGCGCCTGCTGCTACGGTACCCGCCGCGGCAATAGACAGAATCAGGACGAACCCGCTCTTAAAAGTGCCGCCATCCGGCTTTCCTTCTGTCTCTTTGGCAGCTTTGCTTTCCGGTACAAATCTTTTCCTGACAGGCTTGATAATCTTCTCAAATATGGTCTCCTTCTTCACAATAACAAATCCCAGGTCGGCTTCCGATTGGTTTCCTGCCTTATCACGTGCCTTGACTTTCACGATATGTTCCCCGTATTCCTGTACCGTATACTGGTACACTTTACTGCGCGCGTTTAACGTCTGCTTTTCTCCGTCTATCCATATCTCTTCAATCATATCATTTTTATTATCTAGCAGTACTTTAAATGTGCACGTTTCTTCATATTCTCCGCCTTCCTTTATATCGGCAAATACAATTTCCGGCGGTGTCCGGTCTATCATAAACCGCGCGCGGGCCTCGGCTTTATTGCCCGCCGCATCCACGGCCTTAACCAAAAACGTGTGTACACCTTCTGTCTTTACGTTCTTTCCCGGTGGGTACATCTTACCGTCCAGCCTGATTTCATACGCGTACGTAGTAAAGTCTTTTATGGTTTCCTCCAGCGTATGGCTCCACTGGAACTCTCTCACAAACTGGCCATCCAGTTCATCTACGAACCGTATCACTGGATTCTTTTTATCAACGATGACCTGTGCGGATCGGCTTCTGACAAAGCCCGCCCCATCCGAAGCCGTCAGCTCCATCTTATATATGCCGTCCTCGCTTAACTGCTGACGCATGATGCGGGCCGCCCCCTCGCTCGTCCATTCATTTTCCGTCAGCTCTTCCACGTCTCCTTCCGGACCCTCTCTCATATTCCTTACCGTGGCTGAACCTAATATGTTGTCATCCTCCGCACGGTAGCATACCTCCGCCGGGCGGCTCGTAATCATGTAATTATCAATACCCTGTATCGCTATATCCGGGGGTGCATTATCAATATACATCCTCCGGGACACTTCCTTTTCATTTCCTGCTTTATCGACCACATGCACCGTAACGGAAACCCCATTCCCCTGTACGGATTTCTGGCTGATAAGAAAGGCGGCCTGTGCATTTGGCGTCGTGCCGATCAGCTGCTTTCCTGCATATGCTGATATCTGTTCTATCTGGCTGCCCTTTTCTCCATCGCTGCACTTTACGCTGAGCATAGCTTCCCTCTGATACCACGCATCCAGTCCCAAAGGTGCCCAGAGCTGAATATCAGGGGCTGCTGTGTCAACCAGCAATTGTTTGCTGTATTCAGAATCTTCCACCTTGCCTCCATCCTCGTCTTCCATCCAGACAGATATACTGTTCCCGCCTTCCTTGAACTGTTCTGGACCGATACATGCCCTGTCACCGTTTTTCGCAAGCTCTCCCTTCACAGTCCCTCCGTTTCCGTCCACAAAACTGAATTTGGTAACTCCGTATTCACTGACATGAATAATCTCTATTTTTGGCAATGTCACATAATATCCACTCTTTCCATCGGGGGCAGGGCATTTGAACTCGTACTTTTCTATAGGCTTTTCGGGCTCTTCCGGTTCCTCTGGCTCCACAGGCCCTTCCGGCTCCTCTGGCTCTTCCGGTCCCTCTGGCTCTTCCGGTCCCTCTCCTCCTTCTACATCTGCGTTATTCTCCGTGTTTATTCTGCCTCCTGTCTGTGATTTGCCTCCATCCTTATCAGCTATGTCTTTTGCCAGGCTTTTTGATTCCTTTACTGTACCTGTGACTGATACTGCCAGCATTATTATGATGATTACTGTTATCTCTCTTATCTTCCTACCCATACTTCTTCCCCTTCCACCTGGATGTCATATTCTCTCTGTAACTTCTTAAACTCTTCCATATCTGCCAGCTCCGGCATCTCTGTGATAGATGCCTTTATCGTCTCTGCACATACGTTGCGGTCTACCGATGCATCTCTGCACTGCATACGTATATACAATAGCCGGAGCCTGGAGGAATCCGGCAGCTCTTCCATACCTCTTCTGCAGCATTCCCATGCCTTTTCCATCTCACCGCCTGCTTCCCGCAAAAGTGTCATCTTAGCAAACAGCTCCTCCCGGTTTCCGGTATCCTCCTCATACTCAAGCATTCTCTCATACATGGATACGGCCTCTGGCTTTTTCTGCATTTCCTCAAAGGATACCGCCATAAGCTCCATAATCTCCTTGTCTGTCTCTTCCCGTCCTCCTACGCCATCAGAGAGGCTTAAGTACACATCCCCCAAGCGGACGATATCTGCGTCTGCCTCTTTTGTATCGAGCAGCGAATATCCCTTTATGAGTCCGTGGGCACACTCCCGTTCCCTTCCTTCCGGGATATCATCTTCTGCGCGTTTTAACGCCGCCGCCAGTGCTGACATATTGGTATCATCCGTATCCTTCTCCAAACGTCTGGCAATCATGGCATAACAGTCTGCACCGTATCGGCCTACCTCTTCCAGATATCCTGCTGCCTTTGCATATTCAGCCAGCTCCAGAAGACAGACCATACCCATGTCAAACTTCAGGAGGTCATCGGCGCTGTCGTCTTTCCCTTTCATTTCCGACTTATCGGCCGGCATTTGACGAACGACATCTTCTCTCTGTTCACTGCTTTTCTTTGCACTGCCAAAAGGTATGCCCCGTATAAGGATGCCGGCCGCTGCGATTATGACAATGGCTGCCGTAATCAGCACTTTTTTCTGCTTCTTATAATGTAATGGCTTTGTTCTGCATATTGGAAAATGTTTCTGAATATCTTCGATACTTCGATACGTGTGTTTAGACTGCCTGGACAGGCATCTTGATATGATTTTTCTTAATCTTCGTGCTTCCCTTTTCGTCAGGGCAGGGGCAGGATCTGTGACCGACAGCATATACTGCCATGTCCGGCCCAATCCGTATATATCAAGTCCAATGCTAGCTTTACGATATATATTTTCTTCCGGCGGAAGGAAATTATCCCGTACAGCCTTCCTCTGCATCTTTCTGATAAGCATCTCGCTGGATTGCGCGCCTGCATCGAGCAGGTACAGCTTCTCCTCGCCGCTTATGATAATACTGTACGGATTGACATACTGATAGCAAGGCCGGCCTCTCAGCCTGTGAAACAGCTGCAGCTGCCTCATAATCTCATACATCCACGAAAATAGCTGTTCCTTGGGAATATTGGGATGGTACTTCAGCCACTGGATCAAACTCCTTCCCTGCACAAATTCTGAACTGACATAGCAGGATTGGTTATGTTCTATCAGGCGAAGCACATCGAAGCCCACTGATGACATAGAATCACCTCTTTTATTCTACTATTGCTACGGTTGGAAATCATCCGGGAACACCCGGGGGAATAAAAAGAACTTTAAAATACTGAGATATTATAGAGTAATACATATGATAACCGATTCTGTACAAAAACACAAGCCCCTTTTCCATTTTTCTCCAAAGCTTCACGAGAACAGAAAAGTAATTAGGGGTTAAGTAATGTAGACGCCGATGGGGAGGCAGGGGGCAGATGCTGCGATGCGTCCGGGAACTGCGACTATCACACAGATTCCTAAGTCCCTTCCGCTTATACCTTCGCATCTGTCCCATACCTCCCCCTCGGCTATCTACTTTACTGGCATGGGCGGGGGCGGCTGTGTAACACTATTGGCTGATGAAAGGGATTTGGTTATGTCAGCATAGTGATAAAGGGCTAAGCAAGCTAAGCCCTTTGCCGAAGAGATATCCTAATATAAGAAGAGCCGGAATCAGGTACGGGGATGTCATATTTGATGACATCCTCTGCCTGATTCCGGCTCTTCTTGCAGCAACGACGTGTACGCCTCGCTGCAAATGCTTAACAACGAACATATTCGCCAGCCTGATTCATATGGACTAGCAAAACTCCTATCATTCATCTGCTCTTTGTGTTATTCACATTAGGCTTGCGATATTTTATCATTCAACTGACGCAGCCAGTGTTCATCCGCTGGCCTGTAACGCCGCACGGCCATCCTCGCCCTTGTTAAGTGAAGTAGATAGCGGGCGGGGAGCCGGGTGGGAGATGCGCAGGTGTAAGCGGAAGAGGCGGAGAATCCGTCCCGGAATCCTTGGTTTGCGGGAGAGGAGCTGCTATCAGCGACTCTTCCGCAAAGTTAGGAGACCGTGGGCTAGTCTGAGCCTCGGACGCATCGGAGCAGATGCCACCCGGCTCCCTGACCGTAGCCACTTCAGTTAACCCGCAAGGCATAATTGCTCTTCTTATCTTCTTACCAGCTCTATCGGACGGTACAGGTGTCTCGGGATACCATCTACCATAACCGGTGACACATCGCCCTGGATGAGCGGCCTTACGTAAGAGATGAACTCATTTGTAACATACGTGCCTTCCTTGTTCACCCACTCCCTCGGTACAAGCTTCTCATCATTTGCAATCTTATGTACATCTTTTACTTCTGTTCCGCACTGATATGGATCGTCAGACAGCCTCTGGAGTACGACCATCTTCCCGGAGTCCCCTTCATCGGCTGCTTTGACGGCCGCGCCGCCTACCTGGTAGGCTTCGAGTATATCAACACGGGACGCCGCGTGCGATGCTGAGCGCTGCAATGTGCTGAGTTCTATAGCCCGCGTCTTGCAGCCAAGCTCTCCGGCAATATAGTTCGCAAGAAAAGCTGCGGTTCCAGACAACTGTTTGTGTCCGAATGCATCTACGAAATCTACGCTGTTGCCAAGCTCACATACATATTTACCCTCTTCTGTACGGATACCTTCTGATATAGCAACCACGACGGACGGCTTCTTTCCGAGCAGCTTCTGCACCTTCTCCCCAAACTTCCTGATGTCAAACGGCAGTTCCGGCAGATAGATGAGATCAGGCCCTTCGCAGTCTTCTCCCTTGGACAATGCCGCCGCGCCTGTGAGCCATCCGGCATTACGTCCCATGATTTCCACTATCGTAACAAGACCTTTGTTATACTCCAGGCAGAAGCTGTCCCGGATAATCTCTTTCATCGATGTACCGATGTACTTTGCCGCACTCCCATATCCCGGGGTGTGGTCTGTCAGCGCCAGGTCATTATCTATCGTCTTAGGGCAGCCGACGAATCTGGTCGGATGCCCCGTGATGATTGCATAATCTGATAATTTTTTTATCGTATCCATAGAGTCATTTCCGCCGATATAGATAAATGCTTCTATCTCTAATTTGTCAAGAATGGAAAATATCTTTTCATATACTTCCCTGTCCTCATGGATTTCCGGCAGCTTAAATCTGCAGGAACCCAAAAATGCGGCCGGTGTCCTTTTCAGCAGCTCTGCATCCAGTTCTGTCTTGATGTGGTCCGCAAGATCGATATAACGTTCTTCCAGCAGTCCCTGTATACCATGAAGCATACCGAATACTTTCTTGGCTCCGCGGTCCTTTGCCGTGCGGTATACGCCCGCAAGGCTTGAATTAATGGCCGCAGTCGGCCCCCCTGATTGTCCTACGATAACATTTTTTTCCATAACTGATTCCCTTCCTTTACTCTGTTCTGACGTCGATAAGACTATTTTAGTATATTTTTATATAATTGTCTATAAAAATGAAGTTTTCTTGGGCACATTAACAGTCGCCACTATGTCAATTCCCGTTTCTGCTATGTTGTGTACGACCACGTCTCCTATATTCACCGGAGCTTTTGCCGCCACCCCTTTCAACAGCCTTGCGCACTCCATCAGCTTGCCTTTTGGAATTTCCTTCCGCGTCTTTACCGACACACGTGGAAGTTCTCCTCCAATCACATCCACCGTAGACGTCAGCATACGTGTCGGATTCTGCACCTCCGTCTGGGCATACGCATAACCGCGCATACATGAATTGCCCACAACGTCCAGAATCTCCCCATCTTCTGCCTGAACTTTCAGGGCGCAGCCGTTAGGGCAGACGATGCAGGTCATCTCTATTGTCTCCATGCTCTGATTCTCCTTTTACAAATTCTGCGGCATATCTACCGGCTTCTGCCGCCTCCCGGGATACGTTATCCACAAGATCATGGACATGCAGGACATTGCCGCATGCAAATACGCCCGGCACCGTCGTCTCCAGCCGCCCGTCCACTTTCGGGCCATTTGTCCGTCCATCTATGGCTGCACCGAGTCCTCTTGTCAGCTCATTTTCGGGAATCAGCCCTACCGACAGAAGCAGAGCGTCACAACTGTACTCTTCCTCTGTTCCCGGTATGGGCCTTTTCTCCTCATCTACTTTCGCAAGCGTCACAGCTTCGATATGTTCTTTCCCTTTGATATCTATGACCGTATGGCTCAGTTTCAAGGGAATATTATAATCTTCCAGACACTGCACGATATTCCGCTTTAGTCCGCCGGATTCCGGCATAATCTCTGCTACTGCCTTCACCCTGGCTCCCTCCAGAGTCATTCTCCTTGCCATAATCAGACCGATGTCTCCGGACCCCAGAATGACAATCTCCTCCCCCGGCATTAATCCTTCCATATTCACCAGCCGCTGTGCGGTTCCGGCCGTGTATATTCCAGCAGGCCGGTATCCGGGAACATTGAGGGCGCCCCGGGGACGCTCTCTGCATCCCATGGCAAGTATAACCGCACGTGCGCAGAGATGCCTCATCCCATCACGGCTGTTCATTACCGTTACTATCTTCGTTCCGTCATCCTTGTATTCTATATCCATCACCATCGTATGAAGCCGGTATTCAATCTTTGCTGCATTGATTCTTTCAACATAGCGGTACGCATACTCCGGTCCGGTCAGCTCCTCCTTAAACGTATGGAGCCCAAATCCATTGTGTATGCACTGGTTCAGTATACCTCCAAGCTCACGGTCCCTCTCTAGTATAAGTATACTTCCAATCCCCTGCTCTCTTGCAGACAGAGCGGCCGCAAGTCCTGCCGGACCCCCGCCGATTATCACGATGTCATACTCCTGCATGTCACGCCCTCCTATAATCTTTCCTTATCTCTGCCTGTAAGCATGGTGGATTTTCCCCCGGACTTCGTTATATCAAGCAGGCCCACTCCAAGCTCGCGCGCCAGTATCTCCATCACTTTCGGAGCACAGAATCCGCCCTGGCACCGCCCCATTCCGGCTCTTGTGCGCCGCTTGACGCCATCCATCGTCCTTGCCCCGAGGGGCCTTCTGACTGCATCCAGAATCTCTCCTTCTGTTATCATCTCACAGCGGCAGACGATATTGCCATAAGCCGGGTCTCTTTGCATGAGTTCATTCCTGTCTTCGTCCGACAGCGTATCTGGCTTAAGGATTCCCCGCCGCCTGGTGATAAAGTCCTCCTTCTTGCGGAGGGCGAGCCGGTCTGCCGTCATCGCTGCCACCATCTCGCCGATGGCGGGACAGCTCGTCAGGCCGGGGGATTCGATGCCTGCACAGTCAAAAAACCGCTCCGCAGATTCTCTGATTATGAAGTCTCCCCCTCGTTCATGAGCCCGTAATCCCGAAAAAGAGGTGATGACCTGCCCGAGCGGTACATCCCGGACCGTCAGGCTACTTTTTTTCCGCACTTCCTCCAACCCGTCCAAGGTAGTCTTTGTCGCCTCCTTGTCTTGAATGTCCTGTGCGGTCGGCCCTGCAATCAGGTTTCCGTGCACCGTAGGAGTGACAAGCACTCCCTTGCCATATGTACCAGGCACGGTAAATATGGTCCGCCTTACATGCGCGCCTGCCTGCTTATCCATCAGCATATATTCACCTCTTCGCGGTGTAATGTGAATCTTTTCGCTGCAAACCATATTGTGGAACACATCCGCATACACTCCCGCAGCATTAATGACGGCCTTCGTTTCATAGGTACAGCCTCCCGCGACAACCTCATACCCGCCTGCACTTCTCCTGATTTCCGTCACCTCTGCCTGGAACCTGAAGTCAACGCCATTTGCACACGCATTTTCTGCCATGGCAATATTCAGTTCAAAAGGGCATATGATGCCGCCGGTGGGAGCATACAGCGCCGCGACTGCCGCCTCTGTAATATTGGGCTCTAACTTTCGTACTTCCTCACCGGAAAGTATCGTTAACCCGGGCACTTTATTCTTTTGCCCATTCTCATACAACTGTTCCAGCTTTGCTCTGTCCCGTTCATCCGTACATACGACAAGCGAGCCATTGCGCACGAACGGTATGTCCAGCTCTTGCGCAAGCTGTTCCATCCGTTCATTGCCGCGGATATTAAGCTTTGCCTTTAAAGTTCCGTGAACGGCATCATGTCCCGCATGGACAATGCCGCTGTTGGCCTTGGACGTCCCGCAGCATACGTCTTCTTCCCGCTCGAGCACGCAGAACTTTCCTTCATACATGGACAGTTCCCGTGCTATCGCGCAGCCGGATACACCGGCTCCTATTATTACTGCATCATACATCATATGCCTTCCTCTTCCTCGTCTTTGGCCCAGTTATATGCATATGTTACCGCCTTGTTCCAGCCTTTGATTCTCTTTGCCCTCTCTTCTTCCGCTATCTGAGGTTCAAATGTTCTGTCTATTGCCCAGTTCTTTACTACATCTTCTTTATCTTTCCAATATCCAACCGCCAGTCCGGCAAGATAGGCTGCCCCCATAGCTGTCGTCTCCACACATCGTGGACGGTTGACCGGCGCCCCGCTCAAGTCCGCCTGTGTCTGCATAAGGAAGTCATTAGCGCTCGCCCCGCCGTCTGCTTTCAACGCACTCAGATGTATGCCCGAATCAGCCTCCATGGCCTTCAGCACGTCATTCACCTGATAGGCCAGCGATTCCAGTGTCGCCCGGATGATATGATACTTGTTCACGCCTCTCGTCAGCCCTACCATCGTTCCCCTAGCATACTGGTCCCAATGCGGTGCTCCAAGCCCCGTAAATGCAGGTACCACATAACACCCGTTCGTATCCGGTACTTTCTTCGCCATATATTCGGAATCTGCCGAGGAGTCGATCAGCCGCAGTTCATCACGCAGCCATTGGATGGCCGCTCCGGCTACGAATATAGATCCCTCCAGAGCGTAATATACCTTGCCGTCCAGTCCCCATGCAATGGTCGTCACCAGGCCGTTCTCTGAAAACACCGGCGTTTCACCTGTATTCATAAGCAGAAAGCATCCGGTGCCATATGTATTCTTCGCCTCTCCCGGCAGAAAACATGTCTGCCCGAACAGTGCTGACTGCTGGTCACCCGCTGCTCCGGCTATCGGTATGGCCCCGCCTAAAAAGGAGGCATCTGCCTCGCCGTATACGTAGCTTGACGGCTTCACATCCGGCAGCATGCTCTTCGGAATGCCAATCAGCTCCAGAATCTCACTGTCCCATTCCAGCGTATTGATATTAAACAGCATCGTACGGGACGCATTGGAATAATCAGTCACATGGACCCGCCCTTTTGTCAGCTTCCATATGAGCCATGTCTCTACCGTACCGAACAGCAGCTCTCCCCGCCGGGCACGTTCTAACGCCCCTTGTATATGATCCAGTATCCATTTAATCTTTGTCGCAGAAAAATAAGCATCGATCTTCAGGCCTGTCTTCTTTCGGAAAAGCTCTTCCAATCCCTGCTCCTTCAGGCTGTCACAGTATTCCGCCGTACGCCGGCACTGCCAGACGATTGCATGGTACACCGGTTCACCGGTAGCTCTGTCCCATACGATGACCGTCTCCCTCTGGTTCGTAATCCCGATGGCAGCAATATCTGCCGCCTCTGCCCCAATCTTGCTCATGGCTTCCACCGCCACTCCAAGCTGCGTAGACCATATCTCATCCGCGTCGTGCTCTACCCATCCTGGTTTTGGAAAATGCTGGGTAAATTCTTTCTGGGCCACGCTGCATATCCCACCCTTTTCATCAAACAGAATGCATCGATTGCTCGTCGTCCCCGCATCCAGCGCCATTACGTACTTTGCCATATAATCACCTCTCAATAGTCTTTGATGCCAGTATCCATAAGCAGATTATAACACAGCCGGGCCACTTCCTCATTATAAATTTCTGTATGCCCTTTAAGAGAACCAATCCATGGCGCCTTATCTACATCCGGCAGATCAGGCTGCCGGTGTCAAAGAACCGCCGCCATTTAGTTCGACCGTTTCCCCGTCCAGCCATTCGTTTGCGCTGTCTGACGCATCATAATATATGTTATGGCCATTAGAAGCTATATTTTCCAGATCCTTGTCCTTGTCAGTGATTGACGTCAGATAAGAATCTCCGGCAAGTTCCCACCTGGAATCCTTATCCAGGCTGATCCGTACTTCTTTGCCGGTATTCTCACCATTGACCGTACCCTTTAAGATACTTCCTTTCGTAAGGCTTACTTCTACCGTACTTATCTCATCGCACGCCACGTCACCGGTCAGTTTCTGATTGACGCCGTTCAGCTTGAAATCCCCGCCGTTGGAGCCTTCTTTTCCCCAGTTGTTCGTATTGTTTCCAGATACTCTGACAAGGATACCGCTGTTATAAGCCAGCTCAGTATTATCAAGTGTAGCCTCCGCATCCGTATTGGTAATGTAGAACATCGGACCCGAAGACGTAGACGACAGCTTCGAGTCTGATGCGGAGAACTTGGCGGTCCCTTCCGCCGCATCTCCCGACGTGCTCTGATAGAGCATGACGCCGTTCTCGCCGGCACCTGTCAGATCACATTTTTCAAGGGTAATCGAATTCCTGCCCTCTACGACTGCTGCCTGGCTTCCTGCTGCTGTTCCTGTCACTCCTTTTACTGTAATGTTCCCTGTAGAGTAGACGCACGGACTTCCTTCTCCTGCCGTTGAAAGCGTACCGCTGTCCACTGTTATGTTCCCTTCTCCACGGTCTGTGGCAATCGGGGCACAATGTGCGCCTTCCGTCGTAATATCTACGTTCGTCGCAATCACGCTGCCACCGTAGGTGGCATCCAGCCCTCTTGACGAGTTCCCCTTCGTATGAATCTTTACGTTATTTACGGTAATCTTTGAATCTTCTCCCGTAGCGAAGATTGCATTCGATCCTTCTGCATCTGACGTCAAAGCAATATCGCTCATCGTTACTGTACTTCCACCGGCTGCAGCCAGGACTGCATTTACGGCGTAAAAGTTGCTCTCATCCGTATTGCTGCTGTTGCCGGACTTATGAAGCTCAGTGTTGGTAAGCTCAAGGGCTCCTCCGTTTTTAACAAGCACGGCATTCTCATCTGCATTTGTAGAAGCATATGTCTCTGTGTCCGACATCTCTTCTTTTCCATCAACCGTATACACACCCGTAAGTTCAATGTTTCCAGTCGTTGCATCTGACATGCTGCCCATGTTCTGAATCGTAATGCTGGCTGCTTTTTTTCCCTGTATCTCTACGGATACGACATCTCCTTCTTTGAGATCATCCAGGGACGCCTCTTTTGTATCTGCCTGTGCGTCTGCATCCTCCTTAGTGCCCTCCTCGTTCCCAGGTTCTCCACCTTTAGGGCTCGTCTTTTCTATCTTTGTATCGTTGTCTGTTGTGATTGTCTGCTCTTCTCCTGTAAGGTTGATTCCTCCCGGACCACCCTGCGGCATATCTCCTCCGCCAGGAGCTTCGCCGTCCGGGACTTCACCTTCCGGAGCTTCACCGTCTGATACAGATTCCTTATCCGGCTTTTCTCCTGTCGGAGCCTCTCCCATCTCAGGCTCCTCTGCGAGTGCCAGCGTAATCTTGTCTCCGTCTATTTCTGCAATCTCCCCATATAATGTTTCCGTCTTTTCTTCCGTACTGCCCTTCTGGCATCCCGAAGTGGCCATAGCGGTAATGAGCGTTCCTGCCAGAACACAGACAATTCTTTTCTTCATATATTTCACCCTTTCTGTCGCAGTTGTCATCCTGTGCCGGCGCGGCGCACGGACACAAACACTTGCCCGCACCGTACTCAGTAAATTCAACATTTACTATATACGGATCATTTGGTAAAAATATGATGATAATGTGTTTTTTCTGTGTCGGGCTATGTATCATGGCGGCAGGCTACCCTCTCAGAGTTGCTATCAGACGCTTGTGGTTCAGCATCAGCTCAAGGCCTTCTTCAATCGAGCGGACACATACATCCACTTCCCTGATCAGTTTGCCACACATGCCTTCCGAATCCATTACAGCGATAGATAACGCCGCCATCCTGCACATGAGCTGGTCATTTCTTCCATTCCCCATACATGCACAGTTTTCCCTGCCAAGGGATTCCACAATCGCATCTTTGGCTGCCATCGCATTCCCGGACGGGAACGTCTCTATCTTCACAGGCAGTCCGGCACATTCTTCTTCCGCGCTCCCGTATGTATCCGCTGTGAGCACATAGACATCGACTTGTTCCGCTAAGGCTTTGATTTGTTTCCTCACTCCCTGTGGAATCTTTCCATCCACTGCGATTGTGCCGTTGTAATCGAGTACCAGATACTTCAAGTCTAACACTTTGTAATCAGGAATATCTATCTTCATTTCAGGCCTCCTCTTTGTCATATCATAATCAATCAGTTTCCTAACATTCTACATTATTTTTTGTATGGATCCAATACATTTTTATAGTCCTGCCCACTTTATTTTCACCGGCCCTCCGCTTTGACATTTACCGGCAAATCCGCTATAGTTGTAGCGATATCAGGTATACGCAGGACCTGGACCAGACTGATAAAATGTGGAGGTAATAAAAGAATGAATTTAAATTCCATTGCTCTGTTACAGCAGCTGAAAACTCAATTGGAAAAGTTTAAAGCCAGGCATCCAAAGTTTCCTTTATTTTTGGAAGCCGTCTCTGAACATGCACTTACAGAAGGGACCGTTGTTGAAATTGCGGTGTCTACGCCCGATGGGCAGAATTATACTTCGAATCTGAGGCTCATGGCTGAGGATATTGAACTGATTCGTTCCTTAAAAGATATGAATGTCTAACTGGTGCCGGAAGCGCAGATCCAATGAGAGGAGACAAGATTTTACCCTCTGCAAATTGACTGACTATTTCCATAATTTTCATAGGGGTCAGACCCCTTTCAACACAGGGGTCTGACCCCTATGAAAATTTCCTCCTCATCCCCCGAATTTTTTCTTTTGTTTCTTTCGTCACCTGCCTCGATTCGCATATTTTCTGAAGTGCTTTGTTATATGTAAAATCGTCTAAGGCCGTATGCCGCAGAAATGTCTCCGTATAGTTCGGATCGTATACGTAATACATGGACACTGCCCAGGCTACAGCCATTCTTACATAGTATGAGTCTTCGTGTATCTGTTCCATGGCTGATAATGCCTGCTCGATATATACGCCGTCGATATAATAATCTATTAGCATGACTACTGCAAAGCGGATGTCGTACGGTCGCCTGGACCTAAGCTTTGTCTGTATGTATGCCCACATCTCTTCCGGGTGTTCCTTTGTTATCTTGAGCCCTGTACAGAAGCTGTCGCAAACGGACCAGTTATCTATCTTGGGCAGAAATGCATCTATGCAGCTTAGTATCTCCTGTATTCCAGCTTTCGCATAACCGATTACCATACCCTGGAGCATGATTTCCTCAAAGCTTGCGTCTGATGCCGTCTGAAGATATGTGCGCCAGTCTTCTTTCGCTATCTGTTTTGCCAGTTTGCGCAGCCTGGGCAGGCGGACGCCGATGACGCTGCCTGAGGGAATCTCGGGTATAAGTGAGCTGGAAAACTTCTGGAATTCTGGTTCTGCCATCTCTTTCAACATTGTTCTGATCTCTGTATTGTTCATGTCCTATCCTGCTTTCTCTGCCGCTATGCACCGCTTCGGGCATCCCACGTCATTATAATCTCTTTTTCTCCGGTATCCTTATCGATGCCTTCTGATGCAGCCTGGAATTTTTCGCGTTTATAGAAACGGACGGCACGCTCATTTTTCTCATACACGCATAATCCCAATGCCGGCCTTTTATCCTTCAAATAATTCAGAAGCGCTTTCCCAATCCCACCTGACTGGGCTGCGCCATCCACAAATAAGCCGGCGATATGACTGCCGGATACTCCTGCAAATGCCTGAATCTCTCCATCTGCATCCGATTCATACACATAGACCTCTGCCTCTGAAATCATCTCCCGCACGGATTGGGCATTGTTCTCCCAATAGCTCTTTGGGATAAAATTGTGGGCCTTGATATTCGTATCGAGCCAGATCTCCATCACCTTATCCAAGTCTTTCTTCTTCATCTTCCGAATCATCCGACATACCTCATCCATCCTTGTTCCTGTCATCTATCCTTCTTAAATACAGAGATGATAAGCTGTATGATCAGCAATGGCGTCACGATAAAGCAGAATCCGCAAAGTACCCGAAGCAGAAAGCTGAGTCCTGAATCTCCCAGAAGTCCAAAGCCTATGCTTGTCGACAGTACGCTAAATATCAGGGCTGCCACACTTAATATAATGATGCCTTTCTTTTCTTTCATTCCTTCTTACCCCCTTGAATATGATGCCCCGGCATGCTTTCATCCTGCCATTCCAGCTCTTTCTTGTAAAAGGTACGTGCACATCGAACACATCCTCATTTTCTATTGTAAAAAACTCATGATAAATGTCCGGTACCGCTATCGGATGTCTCATCTCATTGCAGCCTGTCCATTCAGGATTGTACTTCAAGATAAGCTGTTCGCTCTGGCCTGCTGTTACAGCGCCAAATGGTTGTTTGGAAAATGGCTCTCCTCCACAGGTACACAGCAGAACTCTATCTTCATCCCAGATTCCTCTGCCAAGGCCTTCGCCTGTCCAATCTGGTCCGCTGATATGTCTATGCCTGTAACGCGTAATCTTCTGAGGTGCGTCCCCAGTCAAATTCTCTGCCATTATCTATACTTTTATTCTTAATCATCCCGGCACCTGCTTTCTATAAAAATACAATTCTGCAATATACCTTATCCTATATTATAGCAAATGAAGTTCAAAATGTATAACATAACCTCTGCCGATACATGTTTAATATCTAATGGCTAGCCGGAAAAGAGGGGCTGGTTTTACCCAGTCCCTCAATTTATACCTGTTACCATATACGTCTGCCATATTCATCAAAGTGCTTCTTAAGCGATGATTCGACCGGCACGATAGACAGGCAGACAGCCACGAGCTGAACGCTTACAATATACATAGACGCAGTCTCATAGTCTCTGTCTTTCAATAACACCATAGCTGCCGCCGACAGCAATAGCAGAATGATGCCTCCTCTGCACCACACGGTCCCACAGCATTTATGTGCATAGATCCATGTCCCTTTATTCATCATGGACCTCTTTGTCCGATACCCATATGCCAGATTTATCGAAGCGGGGGGATGTTTCCTCCATATGCATCCAATCAGTGCCACAACGGCCGGAGTCAGCAGGACCATGCAGAACAAAAATATATACATAGTTCATCCCTTTCTATTTAATAAAAAAACCAGCCACTTTCATATTCTTATCAAACGAAATCGTATACTGCGCTTTGCGTTCTTCATATTGAGCCTTGACGACAGCCACCGCAAATTCCTGCTCCGTATCTTTATCTTCGCTTCCGGCCACCGCCTCCTCCCCATAGCTCTTAAATGCCCCCAGCTCTTCTATGACAGGCTGCACTTCGCTGACCATCGTCTCTGCCGGAAGTGCCGACTTAAGCTGTGCGCTCCATTTCTCTTCTGCCAGCTTTTCGTACTCTCCCGCGTTCACCAAGCCGATCACCTCTTCCGCCGCCTTCTTCACCTCATTTTCGTCATAATCTTCGGAAAGCTTCTGGCTCTTTGCACAGCCTGAGATGCTCCCTATGAGTAATGCAACACCAATCACTACAAAAAAGCTCTTCATCTTGTCTCCTCCTCCATTTTGATTCCCAATCACTATCTTCATCTTGTTTCAGCCGCATCTCCTTCCGGGCCCGGTATCGTAATGCTAACCGCAAATTCCCGGTCCTTTTCTTCAATATCCATGCCGCCCCCGCAGCGCTTCAGCGTCTGTCGAACATTACCAAGTCCAATCCCTCTGTGTACAGAATCTTTCCCGTTTTTATCCGCCGCAGGGTCATATGAATTACATATTTTAACAACGCTGAATTCACGGAAGGAATCTGCCTTAACAGTAATATATCTCTTATCTCCTGACCTTTCTGCCGCCTCCAGCGCATTATCCAGAAGATTGGCAAATACGGTCGTCACATCCATGTCCTTCATATGCCCAAGCCGTATCTTGCCTATACTGACTTCCATGCGTATGTTCTTCTGCCTGGCCGTCTCCGCCTTGTCATTCAATATGATATTCAGCATATGGCTGTCCGTGTACTGACGCTGTGCGAAGCTGTCCAGCATTCTGTGCATATCCCTGGCATAGGCATTGCCTGCCTCACTTCTGCTCATCTGGCAGAGCGCCTCTATCGACTGGAGATGGTTGCGCATATCGTGAATCAGCTTTCTTGACGACTCGTACTTCTCTTCCAGCTTTTCATAATAATGGTATTGCATCTCGCTCTGTCTCTGGAACGTCTTCAGCTCTTCCTTCAGCTTCCTGTTCCTGGACTGATAGGAAAACAGATACAGGATATACAGATTCATGAACACCAGGAAGCATATATCCATAATAACCAGATACGCTCCGTACAACTGTATGTAAACATTGCCAAGCACGATGAGTGACGCGATGATAAATGCACTGATCAGCGGAGGAAGAAAAAGTCCGGCAAACTGGAAGCCCGACACGTCCTCGAACTGCCTGCGGTTCAGCATCGCCACCCACACCCCGGTCAGTAAAAGGGCCGCCAGCTGCTTGATAATGAGGGCAATGTTGGCAGAATAGTAATCAAACACGAACATACCCCACTGGGACATGATAAACCCATACACGAGATAGATGACGAATATCTGCATCAGGACATATGTGACCGGATAGAGGAAGTAATAGAACAGGTACATCCTCCTGCTGTTATATAACTTATGCCCGATGAACATCGACCCGGCTGCCATGAACAGTATGGCTGGAATATTGCCCCAGGAAGAATAGCTAAAACCGTAAGACAATGCCGCGTATCCGGCCCAGAACACGGAAAATGCAAGCAGCCTTCCCCTAGCCGGCTTCGTTATATTCTGTTCCGTATGGCTCATAAAATACCATGTACAGACAGTGAGTACCACCGTTTCAGCCATAGCCAGAATGCTGTTCCACATACTTGATTCTATAAAGCCCACCTGCGTTCCTCCTGACTAGATATATTCTGCCTGCCGTCTGCTAAGCCGTCCCCTGAACTGTGCGGATCGTTTTTGTGACAGTGGTATGATATCACCGTTCATCATATGGATATCATATCCTCTGATTGACTTTACATGGTAAAGGTTCACGGTAAAGCTCTTGTGTGGGGCAGCAAAACCATATGCTTCCATCCGCTCCGCCAGTTCGGTAATCTTTCCCCTCAGAAAATATTCCCCGTTCTTTGTCACCATGCGTATCTTCCGCCCCACATATTCCATGTAATATATATCATACACATCCATTTCTAACACACCTTCGCAGGCAGCGAAATGAAGGGGCCCCTCCCGTCCTCTCTCTTTGCCATAGTCACATGCCTCTATGAACTGGCTCCTGATCTCCTCCTCATCCACAGGTTTTAGAAGAAATGCAAACGGGTGTACAAGAAAAGAACGGCTCATATAATCCTCATAGCCGGTGACATAGATGATTCTGACGGCGTGGTCTGTCCTTCTGATTACGGCGGCCGCCTCCAGCCCGTCTGTCTCAGGCATATCGATATCCAGGAATAGCACATCATATCCCTCATATCCGTCTATCAGGTCTGTCCCGTCGGCAAATTCACTAATCAGGCACTCTGCGCCGGACCTTTCTACCGCTGTGCGGATGAGCATCCGCACCAGCATATCGTCATCACAGATAGCAACATGATACATATTCTCTACCCTCTCTTTTCGTGCTGATTCCATTATATCGGTAAATGTCCAGGCCGACAATATCTATGTCGCCAGATACAGGATCAGACGCATAAGATACAGCCGGAAGCAGCAGACTCAAATAATTGCAGGAAACCTGACAAGCGTTGTCAGATTACATCTGTTACAATAGAGCAAATACAACTAAAAGGAGATTAAAAGATGGAATTTATAACTGTTGACGAGAAAAATATAGAGAAAGAGCATATCTGCTGCTGTATCGCAGACAAGAAAGGGGAAAACTGCGTCTCTTCCAAAAAGGCATGGATGAAAGAGAACCTGCCGGACGGGCTTGTGTTTCTGAAAGCAGACGTAAGAGGCAAAGTTTTTATCGAATACATGCCTGCCGAAAATGCCTGGTATCCGATTGACGCACCAGGGTACATGCACATCAACTGTTTCTGGATATCGGGACAGTATAAGGGGAAGGGATATTCAAACGAGCTGCTCCATCAATGCATCGAAGATGCAAAGGAAAAGGGGAAATGCGGCATCACGATTATCGCCTCTGAGAAAAAAAGAAGCTATCTGCCAGACCCGGACTATATGAAGTATAAAGGCTTTACCGCTGCCGATACTGCCAGCCCGTATTTCGTGCTCTACTATCTTCCTTTTTCAGATACTTCGCCTGTGCCAAAATTCAAGGGCTGTGCCACATCTGGAAGGATTGAAGAAAAGGGAATGGTCCTGTACTACACGAGCCAATGTCCTCATACTTTTAAGTATGTCCCTCTTATCCAGGACATCGCCAGAGTGCATGGGACTTCCATTGCGGTACACAAGCTGGAGACAGCCCGCCAGGCTCAGGAGGCGCCTTCTCCTTTTACGACGTACAGCTTCTATTATGACGGAGAATTCATAACGAATGAAATATTCGGCGAGAAGAAATTCGAAAAATTTCTTCTCGCACACGGCCTTTAGATTTCAGCCTTATTCAGCATACGCCGGCATATTACCGGAGCTTCCGTATCTCCTCCAAAAACCGTTCGCCGTATTTGTCATACTTATACTCTCCCACTCCGGAGACAGACAGCATACCTTGCTTATCTGCCGGCTTCTCCACGCACATGTGGACAAGTGTCTTGTCAGAAAACACGAGATACGGGGGCACTTTTTCTTCTCTTGCTATTTCCATCCTGAGTGCCCTCAGCCTCTCGAACATAGGCTCATCTGCCGCGGAAAGCCCGGCCGCTTTTGTCTTTCCGCCCTTTGCCTTCTTGTGGCTCTTCGTTTCCTTCTCTGCCTCCTTGGGCATCTTCATCGTAATCTGCTCTTCCCCGTCGAGTACCTGTCCTGATCTGGCGGTCAGCTTAACGATACTGTAGCCGTCCGTCGTCAGCATGAGATATTCTCCGAGCAGCAGATGGTTGACAATCTGCCGGAGACGGTAGGCAGGGACCTTAGCCAGCGCCCCATACTGTGGATTTTTATCCATATGGTACTGGCGGATCTTCGCCGTCTTCGCGCCATGCACGGTATCCAGTATGACATTGACGCCATAGCGCTGCCGGCAGGATGATACGCAGCTGATGATAGCAGCTGCGCTCTCTGTGACATCCACCGTCTCAAACTGCGACAGGCAGTTGCTGCAGTTACCACAGTAGTTGCTCCCGTACTCTCCAAAATAACGAAGAATGTAGTCCCGGAGGCATTCGTTTGTAAAGCAGTAGAACGTCATCTTCCTCAGGCGCTCCCTGTCCCTCTCTCTTACAATCTCCATCGTCAGCTCATCCAGCTGATCATTCTCCTTGTTATTGTCTATAAAGAGCTGGTTCGTCACCACATCCTGGCCGCCGTACAGAAGGATGCACTCGGATGCTTCGCCGTCCCTTCCTGCCCTTCCTGCCTCCTGATAGTAGCTCTCCATATTTTTCGGCATATTGTAGTGCACTACATATCTGACGTTGGATTTGTCTATCCCCATGCCAAATGCATTTGTCGCCACCATGATATCTGAGCGGTCATAGATGAAGTCTTCCTGGTTCGACTTCCGTTCCTGGTCACCGAGGCCCGCATGGTATCTTGTGGCAGAGAATCCCGCCTCCTTAAGCCTGCCGCACACATCCTCCACATTTTTACGTGTCAGGCAGTAGATGATGCCGCTCTCATTTCTGTGCCGCTCTACATAGTTCATCAGGGCCCCAAGCTTATCCTTCGGGGCGTATACCGCAAAGTACAGGTTCGGACGGTCAAAACCGGTAGAAGTGACAAGAGGATTTTGAAGCTGCAGTATATCTGCAATATCCTCCCTGACTTCCTTCGTGGCTGTCGCGGTAAACGCGCTCACCACAGGACGCATAGGAAGCTGCTCGATAAAGTCTACGATCTTCAGATAGCTGGGCCTGAAATCCTGTCCCCACTGTGATACGCAGTGCGCCTCGTCTACCGCCACCATAGAGATGTCCGTATGAAGGGCAAAGTCCAGGAACTCGCCCGTATCCAGCCGCTCAGGAGCCACATAGATGATGGGATACCGTCCTTCCTTCGCGTACCGCAGCGCCGTGTGGTATTGGTTCAGAGTAAGCGAGCTGTTCAGATACGCCGCATGGACCCCTGCCTGATTCAGCGCTTCGACCTGGTCTTTCATCAGTGATATAAGCGGTGATATGACGAGCGTAATACCCTGCATCAGGAGTGCCGGTATCTGATAGCAGAGCGACTTGCCGGCACCGGTCGGCATGATGCCAAGCGTGTCTCTTCCTTCGAGGATGCTGTCAATCAGCTCATTCTGTCCGTCCCGGAACTCGTCATATCCAAAATATTGTTTTAGAACTTCGTATTTATCCATTATTGTATCCCAAAATCCTCCGAATGGAAATTGCTGTAATACCGCCCTTTTACTGCCGTGAACTTCAGTACACAGTAGTCCGGATCCGTCACGCCTTCTTCATAATACATCGTATCTCCGTCACGCCAGATCCTTTCCTTCGCTTCCGCCGTCTCCAGCACCTCCATCGTCCCCATAAGGCATACGCCGCGGTAGAACCGCTTATCGACAAAATATATGCTTGCCTGTGCATTTTCCCGATAGCACTTCACCTTGTTAGATGATGTATTCGTCGTGAACCAGAAGGTCCGGATCCCATCACGTTCCCTTGGCGCAAGCATGGCTCTGCTGACGGGATACCCCTCCTCATCTATGTAGTTGACAACGTTCAGATTGCTTTTATCTATCAGATTGCCTATCGTCTGAACCGGATCTCTCATCATATCTTTACCGTACCTTCTTTCTAATCTCTTTTGTTGGCTTTGTACTTTTGTTCCTGCTCTTCCCAGTATATCCTGTCGTCCTCATTGATCTTACGCAGCACTTTGCACGGACAGCCCGCTGCTATCACTCCGGAAGGGATATCCTTCGTCACTACAGAGCCGGATCCTATCACTACATTATCTCCGATGCTCACTCCCGGGTTGATGACCGTATTGCCGCCTATCCACACATCGCTGCCAATGGATACTTTCCTGCCGAATTCCAGCTGTGTACTGCGCACGTTTGCGTCAATCGGGTGCCCTGCGGTATAGACGCATACCCGCGGCCCCCAGAATACGTTGTCTCCTATCGTAACGCTGCATACGTCTACGATGATACAGTCGTAATTGGCATAGAAATTCTCTCCTATGGAGATGTTCGTGCCGTAATCACAGCGGAAGGTAGGTTCGATGTGCAGATTCTCTCCTGTCTTTGCGAACAGTTCTTTCAGAAGCTGCGCGCGGTAATCCATCTGTTCCTCAGTCGTACTGTTATACAGCCGTGTAAGCCGCTTGGCCCGCATGAACTCTCTCGTAAGTTCTTCGTCACCTGCAAGGTATAGTTGTTCTGATAACATCAATTCCTTCTCTGTCATATCCTGCTCCCATCTTATGATTTGTTCCGCCAGGCTTACGAGCCTGATGACGGAAGATACGGTCTGAGCACACCCGCTACATTGCTGATAGGCATCGTCTGAAGCCAGACTTTACCCGGTCCTGTAATGACGGTGTTAAAGATGCCCTCGCCTCCAAACAGCATGTTCTTCACGCCCGGAACACTCTGTATCTCCATGCTGCAAGTGGCAGACATCGCTGCCAGATGGCCGGTATCTACTACAATCTGCTGCCCCGTCTGGAGTTCGTAATTAATCACATGCCCGTCGAACTCGGCAAATACCATGCCGCGACCGCTTACCTTCTGCATGATGAACCCCTCTCCTCCAAACAGTCCTGAACTGAACTTCTTGTTGAAGAACACCGACATATCCACTCCTGCCTCTCCCGCAAGAAACGCACTTTTCTGCAATATCATCTCCTGCCCCGGCCCGATTTCAAACGCCTCCACTGAGCCCGGAAAGCTTGATGCAAATGCAATCATGCCTTCGCCGCCCTGAGCCGTATAGATATTCTGGAACATCTTCTCACCGGTGAACATCCGCCCAAACGCTTTCCCGATTCCACCGTTGGTCGTCGTCTCCATCAGCATGTTGGGCGACATCCATGCCATGCCTCCGCCTTCTGTAATCATCCTCTCCCCGGCCTCAAGCTGGCAGATGACAACCGGAAGCGTCTCGCCCTGGATCTCATATCTCATATTCACATCCTCCTTTTTACCAAGTATAACATAAGTGTCACATCATTCAAGAAAACTTTCCGAAGATGTGTTAAAATATCATCAGTACATCAGAAGCGCCATCAGGGAGGAATATAATGCCAAGAGAGCAGGAACAGCGGCACGTATACTACGACCGCGATTTGAAGATAGAAGCATACAACTTAAGTGGAATCGTCCAGAAATTCCCCAACCATTTTCACGAATTCTATGTCATCGGCTTCGTGGAAGGCGGCAGGAGGCATCTCTGGTGCAAGGCACAGGAGTACGACCTGACAGCCGGGGACCTCATCCTGTTCAACCCTAACGACAACCATTACTGCGCGCCCCTCGGAGGCGAGATACTGGATTACCGGGCTGTCAACATCCCTACGGATATCATGGAAAGAGCCGCGTCCGAAATCACAGGGAAGCCGTTTGTCCCGCATTTCACCCAAAACGTCGTGTACCAGAGCGATATCACCCAATCGCTCGGAAGACTGTATGACGCCATATTAAAGGGCGGTCCGCGCCTGGAAAGGGAGGAGGCATTCTTCTTCCTGCTCCATCAAGTTCTGGAAGACTATGCCGCACCTTTTGATGAGGTGGAAATTATACATCCCAATCCGCAGATACAGACGCTTTGCAGCTATATGGACGAACATTTCGCCGATAACATAACTCTGGATGACCTGCTTACTATGACGAGCTTCGGGAAATCATATCTCATAAGGTCCTTTACCCGACAGGTAGGTGTCTCCCCATACCGCTATCTCCAGACCGTACGTCTTGGACGGGCCAAGAAGTTTCTGGAACAGGGCGTACCGCCTATCGATGCGTCCGATATGGCCGGATTCTCGGACCAGAGCCACTTTACAAACTTCTTCCGGGAATTTACAGGCCTTACTCCCAAGCAGTACCAGCGGATATTTACAGATTGAGGTACCGGCACATCCAAGGATGCGCCGGCAAAGAATACATACAAAGGCAAGAGAGAGGAACGATAACAGACATGTCAGAGACAAACAGAGCCAAAGGCCATCTGGCCGCCTTTATAACCATACTTATCTGGGGCACTACTTTCATTTCCACAAAGGTGCTGCTTAAAGACTTTACACCTATCGAGATATTATTTATCCGGTTTATCATCGGCTACATCGCACTTTGGTGCGTCCGGCCAAAGCTTATGCCGCTAAAAAGCAGAAAGCAGGAAGGAACCTTTCTCCTCGCGGGCCTGTGTGGCATCTGCCTTTATTATCTGCTGGAGAACATCTCCCTGACAATGACACAGGCATCCAACGTGGGGGTTATCATCTCCACAGCCCCGTTCTTCACTGCCATACTTACGCGGCTCGTCTCACGGGAGAAGGAACCACTCGGCATACCATTTTTTCTTGGATTCGTGGCTGCCATGGCCGGAATCAGCCTGATCAGCTTTTCGGACGGAAGTGCAAGCCTGAACCCGACCGGAGACTTCCTTGCGCTGCTGGCTGCTTTCATCTGGGCCTGCTATTCTGTACTTACGAAGAAAATCTCCGGGTTCGGATATTCCACGATAGAAACGACTAGAAGAGTCTTCTTCTACGGTATCATGTTCATGGTCCCGGTGATGCTCTTCTCTGGGTTCACTCCAGACCTAAAAGCGCTGATAAGTCCAATCAGTCTCGGAAACATGCTCTTCCTGGGACTGGGAGCCTCCGCGCTCTGCTTCGTCACATGGAACGCTGCCGTACGGATCCTCGGAGCAGTAAGGACGAGCGTCTACATCTACCTCGTGCCTGTCATCACCGTGACTGCCTCTGTAATCGTGCTGAAAGAGCAGATTACAATAAAGTCTTGTATCGGCATGCTGCTGACCCTGGCAGGCCTATGGATATCAGAACAAAAGTGGGAGGGGAAGTAAAGTGGCTGCGGGCGGGGAGCCGGGTGGCATCTGCTCCGATGCGTACGAGGCTCCGACTAGCCCACGGCCTCCTAACTTTGCGGCAGAGTCGCTGATAGCAGCTCCTCTCCCGCAAACTAAGGATTCCGGGGCGGATTCTCCGCCTCTACCGCTTACACCTGCGCATCTCCCACCCGGCTCCCCGCCCGCTATCTACTTTACTAACAAGGGCAAGGGCGGCTGTGTGTCGTTACTGGCCAGCGGATGAACGCTGGCTGCGTGAGATGAATGATAAAATATCACAAGCTTAATGTGAATAACACAAAGAGCAGATGAATGATAAGAGTTTTGCTAGTCCAGATGAATCAGGCTGGCGAATATGTTCGTTGTTAAGCAATTGTAGCGAGGCATACACGCTGTTGCTGCAAGAAGAGCCGGAACCAGGCAGGAGATGTCATCTTATAAGCATCCTCGTACTTGATTCCTGCTCTTCTTATATTAGGATTCTTTTCGTCAAAGGGCTTTAGCTTGCTTAGCCCCTTATCACTATGCTGACACAGCCAAAGCCCTTCCATCTGCCAGCAACGTCACACCGCCACCCCCGCCCATGCCAGTAAAGCAGATAGCCGCTGGGGAGGTATGGGGCAGATGCGAAGGTCTAAGCGGGAGGGACTTAAGAATCCTCACCAGATTCCTTGGATTGTGGGGTGAAAGCCGCTATCGGCGAACACTCCACAATCTTAGGAATCTGTGTGAGAGTCGCAGTTCCCGGACGCATCGGAGCATCTGCCCCCTACCTCCCCGCGGCGTCCTGCTTCACTAAACTCCCAATTACTCCGCCTTCAGTGCCTCTACCATGTCAATGTGAGGAATCTTTCTGGACACTATCCGGCTGATCAGGAAGGACAGCATAAGCGTTCCGGCCGCGCTCAGCACCCACGATTCAGCCTTTATATATACGGGTATATCCATAGAGTCCGGTATGGTGGAAAGCAGATAGTAAAGCAGGCCGTATCCCGCCGGCATGCCGATAAGTATCCCAAGTACGGACAGCCATACATTCTGCTGTATCATTATCTTCCGTATCTTCTTATCTGCAAATCCGAGCACCTTCATCGTCGCAAATTCCCGGTACCGTTCCATATAAGACAGGATGCCCAGGTTATACAACATGACACTTCCAAGAATCACCGCTCCAAGTACGAGGATAGTTATCATCATCACCATTCCATCCATCATAGAATCCACACTCTTGGTAAGCTCCGTCTGGTATGATATGCTGCATTCGTCTTCGTAAAAGCCAAAGCCATGTTCCGGCTCCTTTCCGATGATGGCACTTGGCTCATATACCTGGCCTGTGTCCTCATAATCTGCCCTCATCATGACAATCCCCTGGCTAAGCGGCGTACGGATGATTGCTTTAACTTCAGACCTTATATACGATTTGCCGCCTGCTGGTTTCCATGTGATGACATCCCCCTTCCTGATTCCAAGGCTGTCTGCCGTCTTCTTTGACAGCGCGATTCCTCCATCCACCTTTGTAAATGTTTCCAGATTTTCCGCCAGCTTCACATATCGCGTGCTTTCTGCCACGGTAAGTGTAACGTCTTTTTTCTCCACCTTCTTACTTTTCCTGGCTCCTTCACCGTCTGGCTCTGATGACGCTTCTCCTGTAAGGATGGATGCGCTGCTCTCCATCAGATATTCCCCGTCCGTCATCGCGAGAATGTCCTGTTGTCCTTGTTCCTTTGGCAGATCCGTTATCTTGCATTCATAGTCCTGCTGTTTCGTAAACGTCCAGTCCGATAGATTTACAAATGTATCATATAGCGCAAACGCACAGAAAAGAAGCGCCGTACAGCCGAGGATGCCGCACAGGCTCATAACACTTCTCAGCCTGTTCCTGGCGATGTCCCTGAGATTCCATCTTCCTGCAAATCCAAGGCAGCGGGCTGCTCTTGGAAGTTCCTTCACACCTCCATTAGGCATATCAGCATACAATACAGTGGCCGCGTCCGGCTTAAGGTATTTCCGGCAGATCAGACCGCTGATAATCACACAGAGGGACGTGCAGCCAAGCGGCAGAAGATAATAGGCAGGAGGCAGATACCCTCCCCACAGAGGCAATACGTACAACTGCTTCATAAACCCGTATATCAGTCCCGGAAGAAAACGATATCCGCACACGAACCCTCCAAGTGCTCCGGCAAGGCAGATAAAGGCATTGTGTGACAGATAATGGATAATCAGCTTCTTCTTTGTAAAACCCAATGCCTTCAGTATGCCTATCTGCATCTTCTGGTTCTTCAGCAGCCGATGCATGGTTGTCATGACAATCATCACGGCTATCAGAAGAAATGCAGCTGAAAAGGCCGTTCCTATCGTCCTGTGCTGCTCTATCTCATCATTTACCATGGATATGCCCGGATATCTGGATGCCTCTATCGCAACCACATTACCGTCATCAAGTATATCCTGTATGAGCTGCTTATTCTCCGGACCTGCAGTCTTCACCACAATCTCGTTCAAGATGTATGGAACTTCCTCTGGCAGAAGCTTCGGACTAATCCATGCGAATCCCGTATTCTTATGTTCCGGCATCATACCGCCTTCGGATGCACCATATATATATTCCGGGCTATAGACAAGACCGAGAATCTTCCCCTTGATTTCCAGTCCTTTGTACTGTAACCCCATGTAGCTGCCGACCTTGTAATGATTCTCTTCGGCATACAGCGCATCCAGCCATATGCCTTTTTGGCTGCTGTCAAACGGGAGCCCCTCCTTGACATGAAGCCTTGATATGTTGTCACTTTCTGCCACATAGGTATCCAGCGATGCTTCTCTGTTATCAGTGGGAACCATCGGCAGGAGCATCCTGCCTTCCGCTTCTGTAATGCGGTCATCATTCCTGACCTGCTCCAGGTCATTTTCTGTAAAATGATGGAATGCCCAGATATCTGCCATATTCTGATTATGTAAATAATTATTAAAATTCCTCTCCAGGCCTTTCCATTCTCCGGTAATTCCGGAAAAAAGGAAACATCCAATAAACATCATGAGGAAAATGGCGGTAAACTGTACTTTATTTTTATATATATCCCGCAGCATCTTTCTTGTTAACATTACCAGTCCACCTCTTCTATACTAACAGGTTGTTCATTCACGTGATTCTCTACGACCCGGCCATTCTTTACCTTGATGATTCTGTCTGCTGCCTGGGCAAGGTTAGCGTTATGAGTGACGATGAGCGTCGTACAGCCTTCCTCCTTGCATAGCCTTCTGAGCTCTGACAGCACCATACAGCCTGTCTCGCTGTCCAGGGCGCCTGTCGGTTCGTCACAGAGCAGCAAATCGGGATTCTTTGCTATCGCCCTCGCGATAGATACCCTCTGCTGTTCTCCGCCTGACAGCTGGTCCGGAAATTTACGCCCGTGGTCTTTGAGGCCGACTTTTTTAAGAGCTTCATCCGGGGACGCGGCATCCTTTTTCAGCTCTTTCATAAGAGCCACGTTTTCGCGGACGGTCAATGTCGGTATCAGATTGTAAAATTGAAATACGAACCCTACCTTTTCGGCCCGGTAGCCAGACATCTCCTTTTCGTTCAACGCTGCGATGTCCAGACCGGAAATCCTTATCTCCCCTTCATCTGCGTGGTCTATTCCTCCAAGAATATTCAGAAGCGTACTTTTGCCCGCTCCGCTCGGTCCCAGTATGACAGTAAATTCTCCTTCTTCTACTGTAAATGATACTTTGTTAAGGGCATATACCTTTCGTCCTCCGCTTTCATATATTCTGCTTACGTCTTTTAATGCCACGATACTCATGCTTTCTGCCTCTCCTTTTAATGTATACCGTCCCGGATGTACGGTATCCCGCCCGTTCCGGTTCTTTTGTGGCTCTTATATTAACGGCTTCTGTATTGATTTACAATAGCAACGCCTGTATAAAAATCACAACTTAACAGCTGTTCATTATTCAAATCTCAGGAAGTAAAAAAACTGCCTCCTGTCAGAAGGCAGTTCTCATTATTTTACAGCCGGTTACAGCTTTTGCTCGTTGACAACCAGCCCTGTACACAGCATCTTAAATACCTTGATAAATTCTTTCTGGGCATCTTCCGTATCTTTATGCTCTAACAATACGTGGCGGATGCAGGAGATAAATGTTGAAGTCAATATGTCAATATATGGGGAATCGCTGTCTTCCATGCCAAGATGCCATGCCATATGGTTTTTGAACTTTTTAACAAACGCTTCCCTTGCTTCGATGAAACGGGTCGTTCTTAATTCAAACAGGATGAGCAGCCGTTCATCAAGCATGTACTGAAACTCTTTATAATTACTCAAATCATCCATTTCCCTTATCGCGTCCAGCATTTCGTCCATCGTATAGGCCCTGACCTGTAATTCCAGATGATCCTCTACCAGTTTTGAAAGCTTTTCCAGCGGTTCTTCCAATATCTCAGATAGGATTGCCTCCTTGTTCGGAAAGTAATGGTATATATTTCCCAGCGTTGTATTCGCTTTTTTTGCAATTACCCGCATAGAGGCAGCTTCATAACCATGAAGCAGGAATTCTTTTTGTGCCGCCCTGAGTATTTCTTCCCTGATGCTTTCTTTTTTGGTCTGCATATTCCTACCTCCGTATAAGAACATCTTATATGCTTTTAAAGCCTTTTTCAACATTTCAAAATTAATAAAAATCAATACCTGCCTTCTGTTCATTTTTTACGAATATCGATACACTACTTTTCTTTTTCATCTTGTAGTGGTATACTGTCGTTATGGGGTATTAGCGCAGCTGGGAGCGCGCAACATTCGCATTGTTGAGGCCACGGGTTCGAATCCCGTATACTCCATATCCGAAAAAATCATCAGAACCCGCAATCCTTTGAAAACAGAGGGATTGCGGGTTTTCTGTATACTGAACCATTTTCTCTTTACATCGTAAATTATACAGTTATGCAACACCGAACAGGCGATACCTCCGCGTGGTGATGTATGATACGGTTCGTCTTGCTCCTTCTTCCCATACTGCCCAAAGATAGATTTGATTCTTTGTTATTCATATTATATTTCCTATCAATCTTGACCACCCGTAAAACGGGTGGTTTGCCCTGAGGCTATAAGCCTCTGTTACCGGCCAGCGCCTAAAGACGCTGGCTTTCACTTTGTTCAAGCTACTATGCCCTTGACTCGTCGCCGCCCTTAAAAGGGCATTTGTACTACTTGGCTACCCCTTAAAGGGGTCCTCGTATTCCTTTACACTTAACTTGTCTCGTAGAATATCGCTTTTTTCCTGCTCCTGTATATACTTTTTTATGGTTGCCTCATTTAGTCCAACGGTACTTACATAGTATCCTTCTGACCAAAAATGTCTGTTCCCAAACTTATACTTCAGGTTTGCGTGCTTTTCAAATATCATCAACGCACTCTTTCCCTTTAAATATCCCATAAAGCTGGAAACACTCATCTTTGGCGGTATACTTACCAGCATATGGATATGGTCGGGCATAAGATGCCCTTCGATTATCTCTACTCCTTTATAAGAACATAACTGTTTCAATATATCTCGGATGCTTTCTTTATATTGATTATATATAATTTTTCGTCTATACTTTGGAGGGAAGACAATGTGATATTTACACATCCATTTTGTATGTGCTAAATCGTTACTTTTGTTTGCCATTAAAATCACCTTTCCTCTCGTTATTGTAGTAGCCTGAACAACTCTATAATAACAGAAAGGTGATTTTTTTGTATTACAGAGGGCCACCACCCGCATAGCAGGTGGATTTTTGTTTCGCATGTCTCCGTTTCTCTTTAGAGAAACTCCTACATACTCAACGGGCTAAAGCCGTATTAAAAAGAGAGCCTGTCACCAAGCTCTCAAAATGTTCTGCTATGGTTTATTTCCAACGTCCGATTGCATGCCAGTTAAAAACTACTGTTTCAAGGCTAGCCGTTGTTGTAATGTATAAATCAAATGCCGCCCTGGGGTTCTGGCTTGTAGCCACTGTTGCAAACATCAACCCATTACGTACACAGGTGATTTGTAAATCGGTCACGTTTGTTATCGAAGCGACAGGGAAAGAGACGTTCGTGATATGAGTGTACACAAAAGACGTGTATGTCAGCCAATTTTTTACCGCTACAGAACGATATCCCCACATTTCTAATGTCCCATCAGCATATTTACGATAGTAGCCACTATTATTGCTACCAACTTCGACAATAGAACTATTACCTATTGTATCTTTGAGTTTTTTCCCCTGTCTGGCATCTAGCGCATACCCCTCCTCCGTCGTCTCAAGATTGTTGGCGATATTCACCGGGCCTGCCGGTCCCTGCTCCCCTTTATCACCTTTCGGGCCCTGGATTCCCTGTAGTCCCTGCGGGCCTTGAGGTCCAGAAGCACCCGTATCGCCTTTGTCGCCTTTCGGTCCCTGCGGTCCTGATACGCCTGGGTCGCCTTTAGGACCAGTTGCGCCGGTCGGTCCCTGCGGGCCGACAGCACCAGTATCACCTTTCGGTCCTGTGGCTCCCTGTGGACCTGTGGCTCCTGTCGGACCTTGTGGCCCTGTCAATCCCTGGGGGCCGGTCAGCCCCTGCGGACCCGTGGCGCCGGTGGCACCCTGCGGACCAGCTGGGCCTGTCTCTCCTTTTTCGCCCCTACCGCCTTTCGGTCCTGTGGCCGGAACCTGCGTGTCAGATTCCCCTATGTACCAGTTGCCATTGACTCCTATGTGAGGCGTGATGCCATCGTCACCTCTTGCTTTGACTCCTGTGTCATAACCATTGATAAACCAGTTCCCATTCTCACCGATATAGATTTCCGGTATGAAGCTTGTGTTTTGTTCCATAATTTATGTTCCTCCTTTTTATAATGTTGTAATCCTATCATTGTTCGTCAGGACATGGAGGGACATTTGATAAGAATTTAATGCAGCATAATTGGCACCATCTATGTCATAATATTTCTGTTATTGTCGAATAATGTCGTTTATGACTATTTCTGCTCTGTTTACGACCGCCTCCATCCTTTACATTATGTATTCTATACAATATACCCGTAAGGTCGAAAGGAGGCATTATGGATAAAACAAGAGCCCTGTTATTAAGGCTCGGGATACGCTCTACACTGAAGGGATTCCACTTTCTTCTGTATGGTCTGAAGCTGTGCTTTACTAGTGAAGATTATCTGCTGTCGGTCTACAAAACGTTATATGTTGATATTGCAGATTATTTTGGCACGTCCAGAGATAATGTGGAGCACTGTATCCGCACCGCCATTTCAAGCTGCTGGTATAAGGGCAATCGGGAACTTCTGAATGAGATTGCCGGCTTCCATCTGAAGCAGAGGCCAGCCAACGGAGAATTTATAGATATTCTCTACAATCACTTATGTCAGGAAGAGTAGCCCGCTTTGCGGGCCTCTTCCTCTCAGGGATTCCTTAAGTCTTCTCTGTGTCTATGATTTAGGGCGTCAGCAATGCCTGTGCCGGCAATCTTCTCTAAATCTTGAAAATATATGACAGCCTCTATATAATAACTGTAACGGCGATACCGTGCCGTGGATAATATGCGACAATGTATGATACGGGTTCATCAAAAGGAGGCAGTCATGTTTGAATTAGTACAGGCAGGAGAAAGGACTTTTTATATACAGGCCCCTGTAAAAATAGGCATATACAAAGCAGGAGGTAATGACGTCTATCTAATCGACAGCGGCAATGACAAGGATGCGGGCCGCAAAGTACGCAAAGTGCTGGAACAAAACAGCTGGAACCTGAAGGCCATTCTCAATACCCATTCTAACGCAGACCATATAGGAGGCAACCGCTACCTGCAACAGCAGTATGGCTGCAAGATTTATGCTCCCGGCATCGAAGCCGCATTTACAAAGCATACTCTTCTGGAGCCTTCGTTCTTATACGGCGGTTATCCGTTTAAAGAACTCCGTCATAAATTTCTTATGGCTGCGCCAAGCTGTGCAGAAGACGTAACCGCGCCAGGATTTCCACCGGAGATAGACATCATCCCTCTGCCAGGACATTTCTTCGATATGGCCGGCTACCGAACGCCTGACGGAACAGTCTTTCTTGCCGACTGTCTGAGCAGCCAGCCGGCCCTTGAAAAATACGGTCTCACCTTTCTCTATGACGTGGCTGCATATCTGGATACGCTGCACCGCGTCAGCGTCATGCAGGCGGAGCTTTTCGTTCCTTCTCACGCAGATGCAGCCAGAGACATCCGGCCGCTGGCCAGGCTGAATGAGGAAAAGATACTGGAAATCGCACAGCATATCAAGCATATATGCGAAGTCCCGCAGACATTCGAGTCATTACTGCAGAAGCTCTTTACCCAATATCAGCTTGACATGAGCTTTGAGCAGTATGTCCTGATTGGCAGCACGGTGCGTTCTTACCTTGCATGGCTGAAGGACCGTGGAGAAATATGCGGTTCCTTCGAAGATTACCAGCTGCTCTGGAATGCAGTGTTATAAGCAGTTCTCATACAACAAATAACAGGTAAACCAGCGGTCGAGTACGTTATTCAACCAAGAATCGGTTGATTCTGCAAGCTCAACCCACTTATAATACTATTATCAGAGGGCTGCTATAGCAATAAAATCAGAGAGGAATTATAAAATGGAAATCAATCAAAGTGAAAAAACAGGAAGATTCATTTGCACAATGCGAAAGGAGAAGAATCTGACGCAGAAAGAACTGGCTCAAAGTCTGGACGTGACTGATAAGGCGATATCAAAATGGGAACGAGGAGTTTCCCAAACAAAAGGATATTAAGAAATAACCTGTGTTTACCTGCTTGCAAATTATTGTATTTGGATAAACGAGAAAAAAACTTTTTATTGACAGATATAATATCAGATATTATAATTGTCCGTAATTGAATAACTATCTTCAGGGCAGGGTGTAATTCCCTACCGGTGGTATAGCCCACGAGCCGAAAGGCATGATTTGGTGAAATTCCAAAGCCGACAGTATAGTCTGGATGAAAGAAGATGAAAGTAAGTTTATGCTTTTTTTGCGTGCTCTGGAATGATTTTATATTGTTTCAGAGCATTTTCTTTAATCGCATAAATCCTCTTTTGCATGTCTTGGATAGATTTTATTCAAGGCATGTATTTTTTTGGAGGTGTAAAAATGAGCGATACAGAATACATGAAATTAGCAATAAAACTGGCAAAAAAAGGTGCTGGCTATGTCAATCCTAATCCTATGGTTGGGGCAGTAATTGTAAAAGATAATCGAATTATAGGACAGGGATACCATGAAATCTTTGGTGGATTGCATGCAGAGAGAAATGCATTAAAAAATTGTAGGGAGTCACCTGTAGGAGCAACACTTTATGTAACACTTGAACCATGCTGTCACTATGGTAAGACACCACCTTGCACAGAAGCAATTATTAAAAGTGGCATTACAAGAGTAGTCGTCGGAACTTTAGACTGTAATCCTATTGTGTCTGGAAAAGGTGTAAAGGTACTTGAGGAAAACAACATTCAAGTTGTGATAGGAATTTTAGAAATGGAGTGTCAACAGTTAATCAAAGTTTTTAGAAAATATGTTACAAGGCATATTCCTTATGTTTTTATGAAATATGCAATGACAATGGACGGGAAAATAGCAACTTATACAAATCAATCAAAATGGATAAGTGGCGAAAAAGCGAGAAAACAAGTACATCAATTCAGGCATAAGGTTACTGCGATCATGGTAGGAGTGAATACCGTTATTCAAGATGACCCTTTACTGACATGCCGATTAGAAAACGGGGAAAATCCTATTCGTATCGTATGTGATACAGATTTAAGAACACCCATTACATCAAAAATTATCAAAACAGCGAATGACATTAAAACATATATCGCTACTTCTTCTATTGATGAAAGTAAGATTGCTCTTTACAGAAAATGTGGTTGTGAAATTATTTATACGAAGAAAAAAGGTAATCATATTGACTTAATGAATTTAATGCAATGTTTAGGAAATATGCAGATAGACAGTCTACTTTTAGAGGGTGGAAGTGCAATGAATTGGAGTGCTCTTGAGCAACAGATTGTTGATGAGGTGCAAATTTATATAGCACCTAAAATATTTGGTGGGAGTGCAAAAAGCCCTGTAAGTGGTCAAGGTGTTGCTTTTCCTAATGACGCCATTATGCTTAAACCATATGCTTTTTCTCAAGTGGGAAATGATTATTTCATAGAAAGCGAAGTGATTTATCCATGTTTACAGGAATAATAGAAGAAATCGGTAAAGTAGAAAGAATACAGAAAGATACTTGTAACTGTAAACTATCCATTAAAGCTTCAAAAATATTAGAGGATATACATTTAGGCGACAGCATAGCAGTCAATGGTATCTGCCTTACAGTTACTTGTTTCACTCGACAATCTTTTACAGTTGATGTGATGAATGAAACATGGAACAGAACGGCTCTTAGCCTGTTAAGACATGGAAGCCTTGTGAATTTAGAAAGAGCTATGCCTATGAATGGCAGGTTGGGCGGTCACATTGTTACGGGGCATATTGATGGGACAGGCAGAATATCGTCTGTGCGTAGAGACAAAAATGCGGTGTGGTATCAAATCAATACGCAAAGAGAAATCTTAAATCTAATTGTTGAAAAAGGTTCGATTGCTATTGACGGTATTAGTCTTACTGTCGCAAAAGTATCGAAAGCAGATTTTTCGGTATCCGTTATCCCTCATACTTTGGAGCAAACAATTCTCAAGAATAAACAAGTCGGGGATATGGTAAACCTTGAAAATGATATATTAGGGAAATATGTGCAGAAACTCATAGACAACAGCAATGAAACAGAGTTGTCGAAAGAGTTGTTATGCCGATACGGATTTTAGCAGAAAGGATAAAGGAATTATGAAATATCAAAAAATAAAAGAGGCATTGCAGGCGTTACAAGAGGGAAAACTTGTTTTGGTTATGGACGATAAAGAGAGAGAAAATGAGGGGGATTTAATTTGTTCGGCACAATTTGCGACAACAGAAAATGTTAATTTTATGGCGACTTATGCAAAAGGCTTAATCTGTATGCCTATGAGTGAAAGTCTGGCTAACAGGCTCATGCTTTCCCCTATGGTTGAAGATAATACAGATAACCATGAAACTGCCTTTACAGTTTCTATTGATTATAAGGATACTACAACAGGTATTTCTGCCGAAGAAAGAGGATTAACGGCTCGTATGTGTGTGACTGAGAATGTAAATCCCTTTGACTTTCGTAGACCGGGGCACATGTTTCCTCTGATTGCAAAGAACGGAGGTGCTTTGGAAAGAAATGGACATACAGAAGCAACGGTTGACCTATTGAGGTTGGCTGGCTTAAAAGAATGTGGCTTATGTTGCGAAATTATGAATGAAAACGGGAAAATGATGAGAACACCTGATTTAATTCAGTTTTCTCAAACACACCATATACCTACCCTCACAATTAAAGAATTACAGGAATACAGAAAAGTATATGATTTGCTTGTAGAATGTGTTTCGGTTGTAGAAATGCCTACAAAATATGGGAATTTCAAAGCACATTGTTATATCAATAAATTGAATGGAGAACATCATGTTGCATTGGTTATGGGAGATTTGAATAATGGAAACGATGTGCTATGTCGTGTCCACTCAGAGTGCTTAACAGGAGATGCCTTTGGCTCTTTACGCTGTGATTGTGGACAGCAGTTAGATAAAGCAATGAAAATGATTGCAGAAAATGGTTCTGGTGTATTGCTTTATATGCGACAAGAGGGACGAGGTATCGGGCTTGTCAATAAACTAAAAGCCTATCATTTACAGGATAACGGTATGGATACACTTGACGCCAACCTTGCATTAGGATTTCAAGGCGATTTAAGAGAATATTATATCGGTGCACAGATTTTAAGAGATTTGGGAATAAAATCATTGCATTTACTTACAAATAATCCTGATAAAGTTTATCAGTTAGAAGATTATGGAATGAAAATTTCAAGCAGAGTACCGATTGAAATAGAAGCAAATCCTTATGATAGTTTTTATCTAAAGACAAAGAAAGACCGAATGGGACACATTTTGAATATGGAGGAAAAATAAATGAACACTTTTGAAGGAAATTTAGTAGCAGAAAATATAAAAATCGGTATTGTTGTAGCAAGATTTAATGAGTTTATAACTTCTAAGCTATTAGCAGGTGCATTAGATAATTTGAAAAGAGAAAATGTTGGTGAAAAGGACATAGAGGTAGCTTGGGTTCCGGGAGCATTTGAAATACCTTTGATAGCGTCTAAAATGGCAAAAAGTAAAAAATATGATGCGATTATTTGTTTGGGAGCAGTTATTCGAGGTAGTACAAGCCATTATGATTATGTGTGTAGTGAGGTATCAAAAGGAATTGCTCAAATCAGTTTAAATACCGAAACACCAGTTATGTTTGGTGTTCTTACGACAGATACGATTGAACAGGCGATAGAACGAGCTGGTAGCAAAGCAGGAAATAAAGGCTCTGAATGTGCACAGGGAGCTATTGAAATGGTAAATCTAATTCGTGCATTAGAGGTATAATATGATTGGGGATTAAAAGGTAAAGCGAAAAAGCATAATAGGCGGAGTGATCCAGACACGGCGGTGGGAAAATCTCTTAGATTTTTCCACCGTTTTTAGTGGCTGGTTCACTCCGGCAGTTGAGCGAGCTTGCGAGCGAACAGTAAGCCCCCGTTATCTAACAAGGGGGGCACAAAAAACAAGAAACAATATACACTACTAAGCGGAAAACGCTGTATTTACAAGGTAAAATCGCTTTTAATAGGGTGTTAACTAAAAAGCACTCATTTAATACATAAAAATTGAATAAGACATAGGAAAGACAGTTGATTTCAAACGAGAAATTGATTGTCTTTTCTTTTGCGGAAATTTAAGTATAGGCAATTATCAAATATGGTAGTTGCCTTTTTTGATTGGAGGAATTGAAGAATGAATGATAAAAACTTTATAGAAGAATTAAGACAAAAGCGTGAAGAATATGGAGTAACACAAAGAAAACTTGCTGTTGCCTGTGGTATCAGTCGTACATATTTTAACCAGATAGAGAATGGGACTGTTGTTCCCTCTGCTGAACTAAAACAAACGATAGAAAAACAGATTGAGCGTTTCAATCCGCAAGAACCACTATTTCTGTTGATTGATTACTTCCGTGTCCGCTTTCCTACGACAGACGCATTAAAGATTATTCGTGAAGTATTACAACTAAAAGCCGATTATATGCTTTATGAAGATTTTGGAAAATACGGATATGAAAGCAAATATGTTTTAGGCGACATCAACATCATGTGTTCCATGCAAGAGCATTTAGGTGTTTTATTAGAACTAAAAGGCAGAGGGTGTCGGCAAATGGAAAGTTATCTATTGGCACAGGAACGCTCATGGTATGACTTTATGCTGGATTGTTTAACGGCAGGTGGTAAGATGAAACGACTTGACTTGGCAATCAATGATAAAGCAGGAATATTAGATATTCCAAAGTTAAAGGAAAAATACAAGGCTGGCGAATGTATCTCCTACTTTCGTATGCAGAAAGATTACAGCGGTACGGAAAAATGTGGTAGCGATTTACCAAAGAATACAGGAGAAACCTTATATCTCGGTTCAACCAGTAGTGAGTTATATATGTGTGCCTATCAGAAAAATTACGAGCAGTATGTCAAAAATGGCATAGAAGTTGAAGATACAGAAATCAAGAACCGTTTTGAAATACGCATGAAGAATGAACGAGCCTATTATGCGGTTGTAGATTTACTGACCTATCGGGACGCTGAACGCACCGCTTTTTCTATCATCAATCATTATGTCCGCTTTGTTGATAGAGAAGATGATAAACCGAAAAGTCAATGGAAAACAAATGATGATTGGGCATGGTTTATAGGGGAAAATAGAGAGCCGATACGATTAACGACTAAACCAGAACCTTATACTTTACAAAAGGCATTACATTGGTTACAAAGACAGGTTGCACCAACCATAAAAATGGTACAAGCATTAGACAGAGAAAATCATACAACGATACTGAAAGATATGATTGAGCAGGCAGAACTCAAAGATAAGCATAAACACTTATTACAATTAGAAAAATCAACCATAGAAGAACGCATAGATACCGCTGTCCCACAAGAGAATGACGGTATTTTTTAATTTCTTCAAAATATCTGCAACAAAACATCAACTTGTGTACAGATATGGTACGAGAAAAGGAAATCTAACTTTTTTTGAAAATAGGTCATCAAATCAAGGTTTCCATTCCCTATATGGAGTGAAAGAAGAAAAGTTTTGAAAAAATGTCGGAAATTCAAGATGAGTGGACAGTGTTATGTGAAAGAAGACAAAGTATCTTCAATTTGTATTCAAACAGGTATTAGCAGTTGAGTGTTGATGTGAAAAGAAGAAAATATTTTCATTCTCAACTTAACATTTGGTAGTTGTCGTTCCCTATATGGAGCAAACAAAATCTTTCATTTCATAGTTGGCAGTAACGGTATTGCATAGGTAGTTAGGGTGTGAAAAGAAATCTTTTCATCATCAACTTAGCAGAATGACAATTTCTTTCCCTATATGGTACAAGAAAAGAAAAAAGTTTTGAATATTGGTTACGCTTTTACTCTTTTCCAACGCGATATATAGGAAAGATGATTTTCTTCTTTCAATCGCTCTTTGACAACTGAATAAAGCAATTCAATACCTTTGACAGACAGCGAGCCGTTGAAACAGATACGCCATGACCTTTCTCCTGCAAAAGTGAGCGACAACCTATCTGTGTTCTTGTAAAAGATTTGTCCTCTTTTATCGCCATGACCTGTGCTGTCAGATAATGATACTCCCGTACAGCCACAGCTTGAGCGTTAAAAGCGTCGCACGCAATGGGTACGGCTACATAAGAACTATGCAGAGGTGGAAGTCCTGTGGGCTATGACAAAAGCCGTTGAATTGCTTAGAAAGATTTTACAGAAAGGGGGTATGTGTTATTGATAATGCTGTAAAAACAATTCAAAAGAAAAATAACAAGTGTGGCATTGGCAACAGAGGAAAGACAAAGATTGTTGTAAAAGAGCATTTCTCCGAAAAGGGAAAGACAATGGAAGAACTTCTAACTGATGTCATGTTGGAAAAAGCAAAGCAGACAATCGCATAAAATCGGTGCAGTTGTAAGAAATAGATTGAATGACAAAAAGTACCCGTGTTATACTTTACTTGCAAGCAGGTATTGTAAACACGGGTTAGTTATAAAGGAGGATAACTGACAATGAAACAACAGATTTACAATACTGCACTTTATCTTAGGTTAAGCCGAGATGATGAATTACAGGGCGAAAGTTCCAGCATTACCACACAAAGAAGTATGTTGCGTCTATATGCAAAAGAACATCATTTGAATGTGATTGATGAATATATTGATGACGGCTGGTCGGGAACAAATTTTGACAGACCGAGTTTTCAAAGAATGATTGAGGATATAGAGGCAGGAAAAATCAACTGTGTTGTAACAAAAGACTTATCACGACTTGGTAGAAATTATATTATGACAGGACAATATACAGAATTGTATTTTCCCAGCCATAATGTCCGTTACATAGCGATTGACGACGGTGTGGACAGCGAAAAAGGCGAAAGTGAGATTGCACCATTTAAGAACATCATCAATGAATGGGTGGCAAGAGATACGAGCCGTAAAGTGAAATCAGCCTTTAAGACGAAATTTGCAGAGGGTGCGTATTATGGGGCTTATGCTCCGTTAGGATATAAGAAACACCCCGACATCAAAGGGAAACTGTTGGTTGATGAGGAAACAAAATGGATTGTTGAAAAAATCTTCTCTCTAGCCTATCAAGGTTACGGTAGTGCCAAAATCACAAAAATACTGCGAGAAGAAAAAGTCCCGACAGCGTCTTGGTTGAATTTTACAAGGTACGGTACTTTTGCTCATATCTTTGAGGGAAAGCCCGAAAGCAAGCGTTATGAGTGGACGATTGCTCATGTAAAGGCGATATTGAAAAGTGAAGTCTATATCGGAAACAGCGTTCATAATCGACAATCAACCGTTTCTTTCAAAAGCAAGAAGAAAGTACGAAAGCCCGAAAGCGAATGGTTTCGAGTAGAAAACACGCACGAACCGATTATTGACAAGGAAGTGTTCTATCGTGTGCAGGAGCAGATAAAATCAAGGCGTAGACAGACAAAGGAAAAGGCAACGCCGATATTTGCAGGGCTTGTCAAGTGTGCGGATTGTGGCTGGTCTATGAGGTTTGCGACAAATAAGGCAAATAAAACACCGTATAGTTATTATTCTTGTAGTTTCTACGGACAGTTTGGCAAAGGTTATTGTTCTATGCACTATATCCGCTATGATGTGCTGTATCAAGCTGTATTGGAACGATTGCAGTATTGGGCTAAGGCAGTACAGCAGGACGAAGAAAAGGTATTGAACAAAATACAGAAAGTCGGCAATGCAGAGCGAATACGGGAAAAGAAGAAAAAGGCAAGTGCCTTGAAGAAAGCCGAGAACCGACAAAATGAGATTGACCGTTTATTTGCAAAAATGTATGAAGATAGAGCCTGTGAGAAGATAACGGAACGAAACTTCATCATGCTGTCGGGGAAATATCAAAAAGAGCAGATAGAACTTGAACAGCAGATAACCAACCTAAGAGAAGAATTAAGTAAAATGGAACAGGATATGATAGGTGCTGAAAAGTGGATTGAGTTAATCAAGGAGTATTCCGTACCAAAGGAACTGACAGCACCGTTATTAAATGCAATGATAGAAAAAATCCTTATTCACGAAGCAACAACGAATGAGGAGAACGAAAGAATACAGGAAATAGAGATATACTACCGATTTATTGGAAAAGTAGACTGATAAAGAGGGTTCATATCTTTAACTAAGGGAAACTGGACTGAGCTGTCCCGATATCTCCCTTTTGATTCCGTTGGCTAAAGCATTGGATGTATCTACCAGCGAACTGCTCAACGGCGAAAGGAAAGAAGGCGAACAGCCAGAACATACCGAAGCCATGGTAGCGGAAGCGCTTCAGTATTCTAACCGGAGCACGAAGCTTAAGTTTGAAAAGTTACGGCAGGGCTCATTAATTGCATTGTCTGCCACCTTTCTTATCGCTATATTTACATGTATCATATGCGACTTTTGCCTGACAGGTTCGCTGACATGGTCTCTGCTCGTTACTGCCACCCTGCTTTTCAGCTGGGTCATGCTGCTGCCCGCTTTTAAGGCGAAAAGCAGAGTCATCCGAAAGCTGCTTGCCGCTGTAAGCATTTTTATAATTCCATATCTGGCGGTTCTGAGCCGGTTGTTGAAGCTGCCTATTGTCTTTACACTCGGTGGCTCCATCTCCGCCCTCTCCATCATTGGAATCTGGTGTATATATATCGTTTTTCATTTGTTGCCGGACCGAAAATCATGCGCGGCAGGACTCTCTTTTCTATTGTGCATCCCGTTGAGCATCGGGATAAACCGTATCATCCCTATATTTACCCGGCAACACAATCCGAGCCTCTCAGAAAATCTGGTGAACACCTTTTCGCTGCTTATCCTGGCGGCTATATGCTTTGGAGCCGACTATGTTGCTGCACACAGGAAAGGATGAGAGGCGTGCATAATGTAGTCCATCGATTGGGACGGTCCGTTCAGACATGTATGTGACACATAGGTCTTACAGCCTCCTTCATGTCTTATTGAATTTTGCGTACGGCAAACATGATATCCACGGAAGGATGCCTTCCCATACTTTTCTCTGTATGATATTCATACTCCAGATTTAATGCCTCATACTTGCTGTCCGGGAGCCACTTCGTATAAAAATATGTTTTAGCGGCTCTCACGGCGGCTCCCCACAGAAATCCCAGTCTGGGCCTGATTGTAATGCAGGCATATTTCCCCGCCGGAATCATCTGATACTCCAGCTTCTCATTTTTCAAAGTCCCGCCGATGAACAGCTCGAAGCCTCTGCTCTTCACATCATAATACCTGGAGAGGACATAAAATGGGAGTACAGCATCAGGATTATCCAAAATTAAACGATACTTTTCAGAGATGGTCCTAATATCTGCCGATATCGTTTTGTCATTGGACATCTTACGCAAACCATATATCCTAGTTTGTTCCATATTCATTATCCTGACTTTTATATCTGACATATACTGTCCTCCTCTACCTATTGCAGCGTAACAGACATCTATATTATATTTTTTTGTTGAGGGCATCCTGGAGAGACTCCGCGAGCCTGCCAATATGGAGGCCATCCACAAAGGAATGGTGTGCCTGGACTGAAAACGGCAGCAACAGCCTCCCATCTCTTTCAAAATATTTTCCCCAGTCAAACAGAGGGGTCGCATTCTCTTTATTTCCGGAATTCGTATGGGAAATATGTGTGTACGATACCCAGGGGAGCGGTGAAAACTGGAATACATCGTTGCCGAGCGGTCCTGTAAAATATTCCTTCTGCTCCCTGGCCGTTTTCTGTGCTGCCGCAACATACGATTCCACCGTCCTCTTCATGGGGACATTCACAACCTTGAACAATTCTGTCTCTTGATCAAGATAGGTAAACGCTGTATCTATACGGTCAAATAAGACTACCTGTCCTTCGACAAACCGGTAGCGGAATTCTTCGATTTCATTCGCGCATCTTGCCACAACGTATATGAGTGACATGGTAAAAGATAAACCTTTCGCTTTTACTTCCTTCAGAAAATCAGTAATATCCAGCTCAAAAGTCACACAGAATGCAGGCTCTATGCTGTTTCTGAATATCTGGCAGTGCAACTTCCTTTTCCAGTTCTGTTCATCGATTACAGTATATGAATTCGCCATGATAACATCTCCTTTTCTTACTATGTGCGTGCTACCCAAGTACAACTCAATGTCTGTAGTCCATCAGCATTATTACAGTGGCTGGCACTCGGGGCAATAATAGACCGAACCGCCGAGATACGCCGACTTGACAATATCACCTCCGCACACGGGGCATTTCTGCCTGTATGTGTTCTTAGACAGTATCGTGTGATAGCTGCCCGGATTTCCCCAGATATCCTTCTCCGTGTCCCGCCCCCCAAGGCGGGACATCTCTGCGAGCACTTCCTTGATACAGCCAAACAGCCGCATGGCCTCTTCCTCTGTCAGCTGTCCAATCTTTTTCTTCGGATGGATGCGGGCCTTAAAGAGAATATCCTGGAGCACTCCGTTACCTAGTCCCGGTATCCTCTGCTGCGTAGCCAGAAATGCTTTTGCACTTATGCCTGGCTTCACGCTTTCCAGCAGCTTGTGAAAATGCGCCTCATTGAATCCCTCTGCCAGAGGGGACAGGCCCTCCTTGCTCATGACATAATATTCATTGTCATACGTGTGCTCAAAGCAGATGATACTGCCGTACATGGCAACCGTAAACAGCAATACCCATCCATCCGTAAAGTCTATACGCAGCTGATACTTTACCGGTATACTGTCCGAAGGAGCAAGCAGCCTTGCATTGACACCGTCATTAAAGCAGAGGCGGATGCCTTCGCTGAGCTGAAGCTCCACATATATTCCAAACCCGGACGTTCCCTTTACTTTCTTTCCACGCATCCGGCCGTCATAATCATCTGGTTCACCGTTGAACCAGCAGAATTTATGCGGCGAAGACGGAGGGTATACCTTGTCCACCGTCTTACCCGTAATCGACTTATCCAGCTCCTCCGCCCTCGACAGGGCTTCCGGCAGTTCAATCATACTACTTACCTCCTATTGCCACAGTGTCCTGTTATTATTATATTACAGGGAATCTGACACCTTCTGTCATATTTCATAAGACTGTCGGATTTTTTCTGCTTCTTCTCGCATCTCCTGTCGCACCCACTCAGGCTCGATCACCCTTGCCAGAGCCCCAAATGACAGCAGGAAACGCTTGATCCATAAGCCCGGTGGAAATGCTGTGTTTACAAGCATGGATCCGTCTTCTGCCACCTCGATGTCCTCCGGAGCGAAAAAGTCCATCACCTGAAAGGACGCTTCCCTGGCAAATGCTATCTTCATAGGAATCATCTCAAGGTCCGTCCCGCATCTCTCCTCTTCGGAATACTCTCTCGGTATGAACATCTCTTCCTCCACCGTAAGCTTCTCTATCCTGCTCAGGCGGAACAAGCGGAATCCGCGCCTTCTGCGGCAATATCCTGACACATACCAGTTCCCTCCCTTAAAGCACAGCTTCATCGGCTCTATGGTACGCTCGCACCAGCCGCCGGAAGAATTAAAATACGCAAAAGAAATGAGCCTGCAATTTAATATCGCCCGTCTGCACAGCTCAAAATATTCCTTTTCCTTCTTCATCGCTCCCCAGCTGCCAAAATCAACTTCCAGCCAGTCTGCCGCCTTCCTGCCGAACAGGCCGGACAGCTGTGTAAGAAGTCCGCTGCTGTCGATTGCCCCCACCGAGTCCAGACTTTGCAGCGCTGTCAGAATCTGCTCCTGCTGCTCCACGCTGAGCAGAGAACGCTCTATCTTGAACCCTTCCATCAGACGGACTCCCCCTCCCTGCCCCTTCTGGGCATAGACCGGAATCCCCGCGGCCGAAAGCGCATCCAGATCCCTGTAGACCGTTCGCACCGATACCTCCAGACGCTCTGCGAGCATCCCGGCAGTCAGGCCGCGATGCTCCATCAAAAGATATAAAATCTGAAAAAGCCTGCTGCTTTTCATATAGGTACACCCCTTATTTCATTTAGGTACACCACAAAGTTCAATTTGGGACGTAACCCTTTTCAATTCTCTTACGTCCTAAATTAAAGTTCATAGTGGCCTTTATTTGTTCTTTTTACTTCATACAGGGCTGCATCTGCCTGCTGGAACAGACAGGTCAGCCCTGTCTTCCTGTCGCTCGTGCATACATATCCCCCGGAAGCGCTTATCATACATTCTGTTCCTTCGGTAAGGCTGATAGCCTTTGACTGCAGCACTTTCCAGAAATTGTCCAACATGGCCCTTATCTCATCCTCCTGCCTGTATCCGTAAGCGAAGATACAGAATTCGTCTCCGGAGCGCCTTGCCACGAGACAGTGTTCTTTCGGAAGTTCTTTCATAATCTGGGCGAATTCCTGGAGGTACCTGTCACCGACATCATGTCCGTACGTATCGTTTATCTTCTTGAACGCATCCAGATCCATCATGACACACGCACATATTTCGTCATCATTCAAACTGCCTAATATCTGAGACGCCTTCTGTTTAAAATGCGGATACCTGCTGAGTCCGGTCAGCTGGTCATGGTTATTCTCATACAGCATCTTCCGCTTATCGAGCATTTCTCTCGTGGCATCTGTAACTGCCCCATAATACCCTGCATCTTCTATAGTAAAATGTATGCGGACGTATCTCTGTGCACCGGCATAGTACACATCCTTTTCATTTTCAACCGCACTCTCCATAAATACCTGAATCATATGCAAAAAGGCCTCCGGGTCTTTCGTATAGCGCTCAAGCATATCAGCGTCCATACCGAGCAGTTCGCCGAGTTTGGACGTAACGAATACATAATCCATATCATTCTGATACTCAAAGGCCGCAAGCGGAATCTGTGACATGGCAATGATTTTGGATATGCGGTCAGAACTGCTCACGACACTTTTTACCATCCTGTTAATACCATTGCTTAGGTCTTCGAATTCCGGGGCCCCTCCTACTTCCACCTTTGTATCGAGCCCGCCTTTTGTTATCTCCGACAGATGGTCCCGGATCTTATGGATGCCGCTTACGACTTTCTGTTTTACAAGATAGTTCAGAAGCAGCACTGCAATTGCCTCGACCGCCAGCAGGTAGATGAATGTCAGCAGTATATTTTTCCAGAATGTATGATACAACGTAGCCTTATCCTTGTATGCCCCTATGAGGACATCTTCATAGGCTCTTGTGACTACGTAACATTCCAATCCGTCATCCATGGTCCTGTATGCCCCTGCCTTGCACGTTTTAAGGCTTTCCAGTCCATAGCCCTCCAGCTCATCGATATCTCCACTCTTGCCGGTATGGGCCACAATCTTGCCGCTGTCCACGTCCATAGCAAAGAATTCTTCCCCTACATCTGTAGGAAACCTGTCAAATATATAATCATAGGTGTTCCTCTCCTGAGCCTCCATCTGGCGGACCGGTTCCAGTCCTACCTGTACAAGACCCTTAACTCCTTTTCTCGATACTCCCACGTATTTCATCATCTTCGCTTCCGCAGTATTCGGCTGTGCTTCCTGAATGATATGCATATCTTCACTGTCACTATCCAGAATCGGAAGAAATCCCCTCATCTGCCTGCCATTGTGAAAGTCCAGGCCGACATACTTTGGAACGGAAGAATACCGGATGATTCCGTCCGCCTCTGTAACATGCAGTTCATCCACGTCGAGCAGAGCAGCCAGATTCCTAAGCTCCTCCACGCTGCCCAGCACGCCGGGATTCTTCTCCACCACGTAGGCAGCTGCTTTCGCCCGGGTCAGATAATCCTCGTCCAGATTCTCCTTTATAGAAGCCAGCTCCTCCTGGTTATTTTCCATCGTATGTATTACCTGCTCTATCTTGGCATTAAACGTATCCAGCTGCCGTCCTCTCAATGAACTTGCAGAAAAGAAGAAGTTAAATACAATTATAACATTATCCTGCCACTATTAGTAGTAAAGAACGTTACTTTTTCAATGTTGCAAGCCTCCTGCATGCCTCTTCAACCGTATCCTGATCAAAGGCATAGCATGCCCGGAACCATCCGGGTCTTTCGCACCCGAACAGCTGCCCCGGCGAAACATTAATCATAAGTTCATGATATATCTTCTCCCACAGTACATGTTCAGCTTCAAATTCCTGCTTTTCCATGTAATCGGAAAAGTCCGCCATCACAAAGATACCTGCCTGCGCTTTCATAGTCGGTGCGCCGATTGTCTTAAGCCCTTCGGCAATGATGTGATATGCAGCGGCAAGGCGTTGTCTTGAAAGCTCCATGATGCCCGGAAGCTCCGGTGATTTCAGCAAGGCCGTCAGCAGCGACTGCGTGTGTGAAGATACGGATGCATAATAAATCATAGATGCAAAGCCCTGTATGATACAAGGATTAAATGAGATGCACAAGCCTGTTCTGAACCCAGAGAGGACAAAGTCTTTGGCAAAGCTGCTCGTCACATGCACCCTGTGGCGGTATGAGGCCGGAACCAGCTTCATCGTGCTGACAAACTCCGCTTCCGGGTCAAACACCGTCTGCGCATAGATTTCATCTGATATCACGTCCAGATCGTGCTCCATGGCAAAGTCAAGCAGCCCCCGTACTGCCACTTCTTTATATACTGTGCCGATTGGGTTGTTGGGTGTTGAGAACAGCACGGCCCTCACTCGTTTCCCTTCCTTTACCGTTTTTGCATAAGCATCTTCAAAGGCATCCCGGTCCAGCGTTTCATCACATGGTACGCCGACAGGAATCACGCCTGCCCGCTCATTGATGTCATCCACAAAACTGGAATAATAAGGGGCCGGAATCAGGAATACATCCCCTGGCTCTGCAAGTAGTGTTGCCAGTGTATCAAGAGCGACCGTACAGCCCGCACAAGTGGCCACATTTTCTTTATCCAGTCTTACTTCTCTGTCATCATTGAATATGATTTTCTGCCAGTGCTCCGCGATGGCCGAGCGGAATTCATCACTGCCCTCAAACTTGTTATAGTGGATATTATATCCCGTCAGGTCCATACGTTCCGACGCCTTCCTCAGAAGATTACAGACTTCTGTGTTTACCAGATGACTTTCTGCGGTACCCATGTTAATCAGGCCTGTCAAATTTGTCTCCTTGTCATACATATTGTAAAAATTGTCAAAATGAGCTTTTACAAGTGGCGGCAAGGTCCGCACCCATTTTTTCCCCCGCTCCGATAGAAATTCAAGCATATTTCTGCACCTCCTGTTTAATTATGTTGAAGACCCGCTTCCGTCTGGATTCCCGGGCGGACGCCCAGTCCCATCGTAGCGTCAATATTGGCTCCATGCATCAGGGTTGATTCATCCCGGAGAAGTTCCCCTAGCCAGAACGCGATTTCCGTAGGCTGAATCAGCCTCTTCTTAGCCTGAGCCGCATCAAAGGCGGCCCGTTCTTCCGGAGTCATACCTTTTAATGTACTGGAATAGAACATGGGCGTCTCAATGGCTCCCGGGCTGATGCAGAATACGTCAATCGGCGTATGGGTATTTTCTGCAGCCAGCTGTTTCGCCAGATAAGCCACCGCACATTTGCTCATACCGTCACTCAAGGTGAATTTGGGAAAACATGCAATTCCGCCGCCCACAGAGGAGATAAATATGAGCTTTGTCTTTTCCGTCTTGGCTTCTATTACGGGCTGGATCTTTTTATAAATCCACAGAGGACCCAGGGCGTTCACGGTCATCATCGCCACATCATTTGCCGCCTTCAGCGGGTCTCCTTGCTCAGCATAGTCTTTGACAGTGCCTGATCCAAGGGCCGCGTTGAATATCACGCCGTACCACTCATGTTCCGTCAGAAAGCTGGCTTGCTCAATCTCTGAAATCCTGCCCTGATCCAGCCTATAGGCAAATACACGGCCTGGGTTCTGCTGCATAAGTTCCTCGGCCTTGCCCGCGGAACGGCGGTAAGTGATATGTACCTCATAGCCCTGTTCCAGCAATAGTTTTACTGTCTCAAGCCCGACACCTTGTGTTCCTCCGGTTACCAATACTTTTTTCATAATAATCCTCCTTTACATCTTCTTGATGAGAACATCTTCTTCATCAAACTCTTCATATTTTTTCTTCTTAATGTATTTTGTATAAATCATTCCTGCAAAAATCACAACGCCAGCGTATCCGGAAATGGGATAAATGATGCTGATCATGGTAGAGAACGACAGCTGTCCGCCAAAAATGCTGACAATGGCTGTCACGATTGCCGCAACGCGGTATGCTTTGCTTTTTGCGTCTGAAGATATCTTATTACACACGGTATACAGCATCGGTACCGCCGTCGTGTAGATTCCAAGGAGCAGCAGGACCGAAAAGATATGGCCGAATACCGGACTTATGGATGCCGCTACAAAGAGAGACGGAATCTCCAGGTTGTAGACATCTGTAATATTCGCCAGCAGTCCGAAGTTGAGAATCATAACTGCGATAAGGAACGCACCGCCGCCAAACAATCCGCCCAGGATAGAATTCTTCTTGTTCGTCGCAGTGGACTTCCCTATATCTGCCAGATACGGCACGACTCCTGTAACCGTGTATGCCCCATACATAAGACCGGACAACGCCCAGTTATTAAAATTAGTATTCACCTGTACAGTCTTCAGGTTCTGGTCTGCCTGCGCGATACCTTCCGGATTATTTACAATCGACAATATTCCGATAAACATCGTGACAACGAGAAGAACCGGTGCAATGTAACCTACGATTTTAACCAGCTTCTCTAGTCCGAGCAGGACGGTACCAAGCGAAGCGATAATCATAATCGCACGGCCGATGTTGCCATTTACTCCGTAATATTCTTCAAATGTCGAGCCTGCGCCCGAAATCATCATAGAATATACGAAAAACAGCATGATTGGCGTGAACCATTCCAGTGCGAAGCCAAGATATTTGCCGAGATAGAAATTAAACATCTTGCCTGAGTTATTTAGTTTGAGATACCTGCCGTCTTCCACGATCGTGCTCACGAACCATGCATACAGAACGAGTGCAATTGCGCCGGCACCAACACTTCCCGCCACGCCAAAGCCGGTAAAATACTGCATGCATTCTTGTCCTGACGCAAAGCTGGAGCCGATGACGAATCCCATGAATGCCCCGCCTATAGCAATCACCTGTCCAATCTTTGCCTTGTTTTCTTCCATATCTGTTCCCCCTTTTCTAATGAGATATCAAGTTGCATTGCTGCTATGTCTACATTATAAAATCCTCTCAGCCTGTTTACACTTGAACAGATGTGAATAAATTGACAATTAGAAAAACGGACTTGAATTCAAGAAATTCAAGTCCGTTAAGATTCCGGCTTTACAGATAGCGTAGCACATCTTCTGCCGTCAGTCTGTTACAGAACGGCTTTTGAAGCATTTTTTCAAAAAATTGCTCAAAAGCGCCCCGCATCCTCGGATCCATAGATATGTGGTAATTATCGTTTGGCTTCTTTTTGGAGTTTTCGATATTCAAAGAATATGTATCCAAAAAGATGGAGGGTGCCCTTCTCAGCTCTTCACTCAGAACGACGGTGTCTCTGATTACATAAAGCCTGACATCCGGGTTTTCCGACATTACCTGGCTCAAATATGTGAGGTGGATTCGTGTCTGCTCCGGCGTCAGATGATGGCTGACATTGCCGACGCTTATATTGCCGTTCGCCAAATACTCATTTAGCATAGAAGAATACAGAACGAGATCTATCCGTGCTTTGCATGTGCGTTTTGCAAATACCTTCTTCAGCTTTACGAGATAGCGCGCATAGCTTTCATCTTCTGCCTGTGCAATAAAGATGTCCATGATTTCCCCTGGGAAGAGCATGGCGGGAGGTTCATTAAAGAACTGCCACTGGCGCCGGTCCGAATAGGAGTCGAGCTGCACGTTCGTCCGCCTGAGACTTTCCGGCTCGGCCGGATCCAATAGCTTTTCCCCTGACTCCGCAATCTGCTGGCAGACAGAGGCAAACCGGCTAATGATGCTATGTTCCATAGAGAATACAGCGGATATCTCTCCGCCCACGCTCCACAGAACCTGCAGGCAGAGCAGGTCATTGATTACCAGAATCGACGGCTGCTCCGGCTTCCTGCATACAATAGACATCTCAATATAATCAAAACTTCCTATGGTGTCTATAATGACGGCCGCATAAAAATTATAATCTGTGGTCAATCCTTCCGGCTCCAGCGCCAGGCTCAGTTCTACCTTATGCACTCCGGCATCGCGAAGCTCCTTCATCAGGCTCCTGAACTCCTTACCGTACAGGCGGAAAAGGTCAAATGTCGCCGTTATGCTGACGTGCCCGTCATACAGATCCATCGCCTGCACGAAAGCGGCTCTTGTCAGCTCAATCAATGTATGACGGTCGTCAGCAAAGGACATAGCATTGTTATTGTAATTCTGAAAGATAAGATAGCTCCTGTCACTTGCATAGGCCATCTTTAGCTCTGCCTGGCATTGCTGCCTCTGTGCTTCTCTCTTTGCCTCATCCGGCACATGTGTCTGTGCAGTGAAGCAATCCGCCATCTGTCCGATGATCCGTTCCGCATTCCGCTCCGACGGCAGTTTGCTTCCATGAATCCATTTGCTGATGTATGTGGCGTCATAGCTGAGAGCGTCTGCCAGCTCGCTTTCCTTAATCCCGGCCTTATCCATCTGGGAGCGGAGTGATCTTCCAAACTGATTCTTCATGTCACACCTCTTTTCTGTAATCATTGTAAATGATTCATCCATGGGTGACAAGCAGATTACGGTAAAACATTATGAAGAAGCACGCCTCAGCACAGTTTATTGCCATTTGCCGTCAGCTTGAACTGACAGCCGAACACTTCTGCCGCCCTGCGGCACATAATCATCCGTTCCATAAATATCTCGAAATAATCCATCACCGAACACATAGAGTCGTCCAGCTCCAGCGTCATACGGATATTCTTTTTCTCTTTGTCCACATCGAGCACTGATGACAAAGCCGCATAATTTACCCGGTCATGGATATCAAAGTTCGCAATTACCTGGTTCTGCACCCTGTTGCGGCGGACGTCTGTCTTGTCGGCAAGTATGAGCGCTGCAGATACTACATCCACTGCAGTTCCTGTCGCCTCGTCATGATTCCCGATTGCGGTGGTCACAGTGAGTACGTCTTTCAGTGGCATCCCCATATCCTTTAGTATCCCGTATGCAAGTACCGCACCTGTATGGGCATGGTCATGCCGGTTGACGCTGTTGCCGATGTCATGCATATAACCGGCGGCTTTGGCCAGTTCTATCTCATGCTTCTTATACCCAAGCTCTTTCAGTATCTTTCCTGCACATTGTGCCACTTTAGCGGCGTGCCTCCTGGAATGCTCTGTAAAGCCAAGCTCCTTCAGAACAGAATTTCCATTTTCAATCAGCAGCCGCAGCTCTTCATTATCTCTTATCTCTTTGAATGCTATTCCTTTTTTCTCTTCTTTCATGTATGTCTTTCATCCTCTATCGTCTTATTATCGTGCCCTGGAAAGTTAATCAAGCACATACGTCTTTGTCATATGATACCCTCTTCTTTCCCGGATTATTTATCACTCGCTAAGTGTAACTTACAAGCGGCAAGATCGATACCATGATACTGGAAAGGTTTTGTAAAAAGCATGTAAAGCTTCACGCCCGACCGGCTGTTATGGCTGATTCATAAACTGGGAATCTGCCATGGCCCTGTTCATAAAGTCATTAAATGGTTTGATGACCTTGCAGATTTCCAGCACGTTATCGACAAACTTGCCGGCGTCTGTCAGCTGTCCGTCCGCCAGCGGATACTCTACATACCAGCTTTTATGCTTCAGATAAGCGGCCTGAGGGTGCTCTCTGTCATAACCTGCCGGTACATTTTTAAGGGAAGTTCCTTTCACTTCAAAATAGTTCCTGAATGTAGCGTCTCCGATTATGCCTTCCCACTCGTTGCCGTGCGCCGCAATATAGTCGCGCATCATCGCTGTCTCTTCTTTGAATACGTCCGCGAACAGTCCGCCTCCCAGAAAGGAGGCGCCCGGAGTAATCATCAGATAATACCCGACCGGGACCGGCTTCTTCCCCCCTTCAGACAGATGTACACGGAATGCCGGATTGTACGGAGACTTGTCCTTGCTGAAGCGGGTGTCCCTGACAAGCTTGTATGTAAGCTTCTTCGGTTCATGAAGCAAGATGCCCGGCTCCATTTTTCCAAGCCCGATCATAAGCGTCTCGACCAGCTTCAGAAATTCCGCTGCCGCAGCTTCGTAATCTGCCTTATGTTCCTGATACCACTCCCGGTTATTATGCTCTTTCAGCCCTTTTAAATATTCCATAATTATCTGCAGATCCATCCTGTCCCTCCTTATGCTTCTGTAATCGTACGGTACTCTTCCGAATCGAAGAATCCCTGCAGCCATTCCTTTACTTCCCTGCCTCCATGATAGAAGGGCAAGTCTGAAAAGACAAAGGACAGGTCGTCCACACGTTCCATCGCATTCTTGAATCCATGCATCACCTCATCATCTCCTTGTTCCATGGCAGAGTATTCCAGATTGCCCGGCTGGAGCCGGTGGCTTGCAATCGCGTAATTCACCCGTCTGCCGCAGTTGCACATGCCGCCTTCCAGACCACAGTATGTGCCCATGAATTCCGCCATCCTGGCCCTGACGCGGGAGAGGCGCTTCCGGTACGCCTCAGGAGAGATTCCTAGGATGTCTCCCGCAATCCTGCTGTCAACTTTGAACATCGTTCCAAGTATAAAGACGCATCTGCTCTCTTTGTCCAGGCACTGGAGCATCACGTTCGTACAGGACATCTTCAGCTCCTCTTCGAGGATTGCCTGCTCGACCCCCTGGGTCAGGTCCGGAATATCTTTCCCCGCGCCTCCTTCGATATCTTCGCCATAAAACTCAAAGCTGAGCGGATATTTTGAAAACATGTTTTTCTTATAATCCTTTAGATAATTTGACGCAATCCGGAAGACCCACGTAGTAAATCTACTCTCTGCCCGGAAGGATGACAGATGGGTCATCACCTTAATCAGAATCTCCTGTGTGGCGTCCTCTGCGTCTGCTATCGTCCCAAGCATCCGCAGCGAGTAGTTGAACACAAGGTCCTGTATCTCTGTGAGTATCTTTTCCACTGCACTTTTGTCTCCAGCCACAGCCTGGCCGACCAGCTGTTCCATTTCTTTTTGTAATGTATCATCCATATCATTTTACCTCCTGTTATATTAGACTCCGTTTCCTCCCTTCTGTGACATAAAAAGACAGTTAATTTCTCAGCCGGAACGTTCTGGACGCGAAACGGTATACGAGCAGCGAGGCAATGAAGCTGTAAAGTACGCAGAATGCTGTAACCGCTATCCCGAAGACAAACGTATCCATGCGCAGCTTCATGAACAGGAAACATACGATGTACGTGCCGGACATTATGATTCTGTACGTGGCGCTTTTCAATTCCGTATTGACATTGTACGGCTGGAGCAGATAATAACAGGTCAGATAGTGTACGGAAAAGAATATGCTCAGCACAAGTATAGATACGAACAGGACGACATAGTTCAGCGGGTTATCCGTACCGCCGGAGATATAGAGCATCATTGCCAGTCCTGCCCCGATGACAGCTGCGGGAAGCAGGTTGACTTTGATGATTTCTCTGAGCCTGATGCGGAACAGCCTGAGGATAAATTCCGGCTTTTTAAAAAAGGCAAATGTGAGCATGCTGTGGTCGCAGTTCATAAACAATACCTGGGTAAAGGACGTCCCCCGGTTGATTGCATACATGATAAATACGAAATAAGGCAGAAATACGAGCAGCAGCCTGTTTACCGCCTCCTTTACCTCTGCATTGATCTGCATGGCTGCCAGAAGCACGGCGATGAACGCCGCCGCTATACATGCGGTCCGCCGGGCCGGGCGCCAGAGCGCTCTTTTATGTCTGCGGATGAACAGCTCGTTAAAGTATTCAAATCCTTTCTTCCTGCTTGTAATCGCCGTATCCTGGCTGATCATCTTCCGGCTCTGCTCTTCCGTCGCCTTCTTAATAATGTCGTTCATCTCTACGGAATTTCTCTTATCCGCCAGGATAAGCTGGTACATCTCCCGATATTTTCCAAATCTCATAATCCGAATCAGGCTGTACAGGCCGGACACTACTGCCAGGGCAGCGATGACTGCGAATGCTCTTACCGGAACTACGATTCCGGCATAAGGAAGCCCGTAGGCTGCCACCAGCAGGATTCCGGTCAGAGGCCAGGCAAATCTGGGCGGAAGGTTCTCATTCATGCACATGCCCTTCTTCTCATAGCGGAGCAGAAGCAGCCACGCGGCAATCATCTTCGCAGCCGTCACAAAAAAAGGAAGCAAGATGCACAGGCCCAGATTCATATTCCATGTCACGCCAAAATAAATCGTAAATGGCATAAATCCCACTGCTACCTTCAGCGATGAATACAGGTAGTTAGAGAGCGTGTATTCCCTGGCATCCATGCGCATAAGAATCATCGCATAATACTTGTCATTCGTAGGATTGAACATATACGTATTCATGAATGTGCCTATGACTGTCAGAAACAGCAGAATATGCATGAACGTGTCCTTGGCGTCTCCCCCTTTATAAAAGCCGGCCGGCAGAGCCACAAGAAGCAGCAGATATAGATATTTTCCAAGAAATGTAGAGATAACCTCCCAGAGAGCAGTCAGGATATTTGCAAATATCTTCAGTCCCCTGCTGGCATACAAATCATCCGTAAAAAGTCTTTTTATCACAGGTATCTGCTGGATAGAATATATAATCCCGTTCACCCGGTATGTATTTTTCAAATCATACGAGATGCCAAATGCCCTAATCATCTTCTTCCTCCTTAAGTGCCCGGATAATCTTGTCCTTGAATTTTGTGTTGTCCAGATTGTACTTGTCCACGACCTCAAGCTCTCCGTGGTTCAATATTACTATCTCGTCACACAGATCCAGCGCAAGTTCCATGATATGAGTGGAGAAGATGATGATGTGGTCTGACTTGAGCTTTCTCAGAAGCTCTTTCATCTCTTCCGCAACCACCACGTCCAGGGAAGTGAGCGGTTCATCGAGCAGCAGTACCGGCGGCCTGGCTATAATATTCACCAGCATCTGCATCTTATTCTTCATGCCGTGGGAATAGTCCTTCAGCAGCCGGTCCCTGTCTCCTTTTTCTATGTTCATCATATCAAAATATTCGTCTATCGGCCTCAAGCCGGTTATCGACTTTTCATTGATCTCTATAAAAAACTTGATAAACTCGCGGCCTGTAAGGAACGCAGGCACGGTAGGCGTAGACAGGACGTAACCGATATCCTCAGGCTTTATCTCCTCTTTCTTTCCGTCGTCCAGGTAAAAGCTCCCGCTCTCCGACTTGATATCCTTGTTGACGCAGTTGAACAGCGTCGTCTTTCCGGCGCCGTTCCTTCCCAGAAGCCCATATATCTTGCCGCTTTCAAACGTAAATGATATATCCTTCAGCACCTCCTTTGTCCCAAAGCTTTTTGTCAGATTCTCAATAATAAATTCCATGCATTTCTCCTTCTGATTCTTGCAGACATCTGTCTGCTTTGTACAACTCTTACTTCCTTGATTCCAAATCCCCTCTGTTACAGCACTTCCGCGCCAAACGGCATAAGCGCCAGCTGTGCCAGCTTAAAATGCTGCAGGCCGAACGGTATGCCGATGACAGTGATGCAGAGCAGTACGCCAAATACTGCGTGCTCAAGTGCCAGAGGTACCCCCGATACGATAAGCCAGATTATGTTAAGCAGAAGAGAACCTGCCCCTCCGCCGTATCTGACTTCCTTGCCGAATGGGAAGAAACTCAGCGATGCGAACTTGAAGCACTGCATTCCTACCGGTATACCTACGATGGTGATACACCAGAGCAGCCCTGCAAGGCACCAGCTTAAGCCGCTGAATACTCCTCCAAATACGAACCATAACACATTTCCAAGACAACCCATATCTTTCACCTCCTTCTCTACGGATACAATATCCACGACAAGCTTTTAAAATCGTGTGAACTAAAAAAGACCTCTATCATGACATTGACATCCTTGACATCTGCCACAATAAAAGTCTCGCTATCTCATTTGATACGGATACCTTCCGGTATCGGCTGACGATTTCAAACCCGCCTGATTCAGGCGTTCAGCTACTCCCTTTCAATTGCTTGATATAGAATATAGCACCTTGGCGACTCCTTGTCAATATGTATAACACAATTAAGATTCCTTTATCCATCTCCTGCAGCTCTCAAGCCTTGGTGCAGGGTCAAACCCCATATCCTTCCCCATCTCTGCCTCCATCTCACAGGGGAAGTCCTCACACTCGCCGCAGTGGTTCAGCCCTTTTCCCTCACAGCATACCTTCACTCCACAGTCGCCGCCCCAGAAAGGCCTCTCCATATTCGTACATCCGGTACAGTTAACCTCCTCCTTACGCTCACAGTCATTGCAGCAAATGCCACATCTCGATTCGTACATCGTATCCTCCTTCGGAAAATCCATCGTATAAAACTATGTATCAACTACATTATATGATTAAAATATGTTAAAAACAATGATAATTTTTATAGATGGGTACACCACAAAGTTCAATTGGGGACGTGATCCTTTTGAAAAATGTTACGTCCCCAAATTGCTTTTTCCACCGCCACCGCTTATACTTATGTTTGTAAAGGAGAGACTATCATTATGAGACGATTACTAAAATATCTGAAGAAGCATCCTGTAGTGACGGTTCTTGCACCGCTTTTTAAAATGCTGGAGGCCAGCTTCGAGCTTTTTGTTCCTCTGGTAGTGGCCAGGATGATTGATGTCGGAATCGGCCGGCAGAGGTCAGCCTATCTCTGGCAGATGGGGGGGATTCTCATCCTGCTTGGCATTGTCGGTTTCGGCTTTTCTGTCACAGCACAGTATTTTGCGGCCAAGTCGGCGGTGTCGGCCGGCATGGCTATGCGCAATGACTTGTTCGCCCATATTAATACGTTGTCATATAAGGAAATCGATACCGTCGGTACTTCTACGTTGATCAATCGAATGACCAATGATATCAACCAGGTCCAGAATGGGATAAATATGTTCCTGCGCCTGTTCCTGCGCTCCCCTTTCGTCGTGTTCGGCGCCATGATCATGGCTTTTACCGTGGAAGTCAAAGCGGCGCTTCCCTTTGCGGCAGCCATACCGCTTCTGCTTGTCGTCGTCTTTGCGATACTGCTCGTCAGCATGCCGCTGTACCGCAAGGTACAGAAGCAGGTGGACAAGGTGCTCCTGAGCACCCGCGAGAATCTTCTCGGCATCAGGGTCGTGAGGGCTTTCAACCATCAGGACAGCGAGATGGAGCACTTCCGGCAGGAGAGCGGCAGCCTTTTTCAAAAACAGATACATGTAGGGAAGATATCCGCCCTTTTGAATCCCCTCACGTATGTAATCATCAATCTGGGAATCATCGCTATTCTCTGGTCAGGCGGCAGACAGGTCAACATTGGCAGCCTCACCCAGGGTCAAGTGATTGCACTGATTAATTATATGTCACAGATTCTGGCGGAACTTATCAAGCTCGCCAACCTTATCATCCTTCTGTCAAAATCTATGGCCAGCCTGAACCGTGTCAACCAGATCTTCGATATGCACCCTTCCATCGACGGCGCAGGTCTGCCTCTGCCAGCCGTAATAGAAAGCGTACCTGCAGTCCGGTTCAAGGATGTCTCCTTCCGTTACGCGGATGCCGGCAAAGAGACGCTGAGCGGCCTTAACTTTACGGCCATGCCCGGTCAGACGATTGGTATCATCGGCGGTACCGGCTCCGGCAAGACGAGCCTCGTAAATCTCATCCCGCGTTTTTATGACGTATCGGAAGGTAAGGTGCTCCTGAACGGGCAGGATGTGAAGGCATCAGCCCCTGCTTCCATACGGAGCCATATCGGCCTCGTGCCACAGAAGGCACAGCTTTTCAAAGGGACGCTCAGAGAAAATATGCAATGGGGTGAGCCGGATGCCTCCGAGGAAGATATCTACCATGCGCTCGACACCGCCCAGGCCAGAGAGTTCGTGGACTCCAGGCAGAAAGGCCTGGAACTCATGATAGAGCAAGATGGAGGCAATCTCTCCGGCGGCCAGAAGCAGCGGCTTACCATCGCCCGGGCACTCGTGCGCAGGCCAGGTATCCTTATTCTGGACGACAGCGCCTCCGCGCTCGACTTCGCCACAGACGCGAAGCTTCGTAGCGCTATCAGGCAGGACACGAGGCAGATGACTGTCTTCCTCGTATCTCAGCGCGTATCGGCCATTAAAAACGCAGACCAGATCATCGTCCTCGATGACGGACACATTGCCGGAACCGGCACACACGATGTACTGCTCGATACCTGTGCAGTATATAAGGAAATATACGAATCACAGATATCCGGACAGGAGGTGGCACATCATGCAGATGCATAAGAACAGGCAGGATAATAAGAAAAGCAGCCGCATAGTGATGCGGCGCATCCTCGCGTGTATAAGGCCGCACCGTGCGCTGGTCGTACTGTCGCTGCTGCTGGCCGTCGCCACCGTAGTGCTGACACTTTACATCCCTATCCTGACCGGCCACGGCGTGGACAAGATAATAGGAAAAGAGAATGTAGACTTTAACGGCCTTGTATCCATCATCGTCACGATACTCCTATGCATCGCTGTGACGGCTGTCTGCCAGTGGTTCATGAACCATATCAACAATAAGATAACCTACCGGGTCGTTAAGGACCTGCGCATCCGTGCCTTCAGCCATCTGCAGGTACTCCCCCTCTCCTACGTGGACAGCCATTCCTTGGGAGATCTGATTAGCCGTATCATCACGGATATCGACCAGTTTTCCGATGGCCTGCTGCTTGGGTTTACACAGTTGTTTACCGGCGTCATCACCATACTTGGCACGATACTTTTTATGCTGAGCATCAATCCATACATTACGCTCGTAGTCGTCGTTTTAAGCCCGCTGTCTTTCCTGATTGCAAACTTTATATCCAAACGTACCTTTACCATGTTCAAGATGCAGTCGGAAGCGAGGGGCGAGCTGACCGGCTTCACAAATGAGATGCTCGGCGGCATCAAGGTCGTGCAGGCATTCGACCATCAGGCTGAAGCACAGGAGAAATTCGAGGAAATCAACGAAAGGCTGTCAGGATATTCTCTGCGTGCAACGTTCTTTTCCTCTATCACGAACCCTGCCACCAGGTTCATGTACTCGGCCATATATGCCGGGGTTGCGATTGCAGGATGCTTCGCGGTTATCAGCGGCATGCTGACAGTCGGCCAGCTCTCCAGCTTTCTGAGCTACACGAACCAGTATACGAAGCCTTTCAACGATATCACAGGCGTCATTACGGAATTCCAGAACTCGCTCGCATCTGCGGCCCGGGTGTTTGAGCTGATTGACCAGCCTTCCATACCGGAAGACAAGGCCGACGCGGTACAGCTCGCTGATCCGGAAGGGCAGGTTACCATGCAGGATGTAAGCTTTTCTTATGTACATGACGTCCCATTGATAGAGCATCTGAATCTGAACGCAAGTCCGGGACACCGGATTGCCATCGTAGGGCCGACCGGGTGCGGCAAGACGACGCTCATCAATCTGCTGATGCGCTTTTATGAAACCGGCTCCGGCGCCATCAAGATAGACGGAACAGACATCCAGGATATCACCACCCATTCCCTGCGGGCCGCTTATGGCATGGTGCTGCAGGAGACCTGGCTGAAAGCTGCTTCCATCCGGGACAATATCGCATACGGTAAGCCGGACGCCACAGAAGAAGAGATTGTACGGGCCGCCAAAGAGGCCCACGCCCACAGCTTTATCATGCGGATGCCCGATGCCTATGACACAGTCATCGCAGAAGGCGGGAGCAACCTCTCCCAGGGGCAGAAGCAGCTGCTCTGCATCGCCAGGGTCATGCTGTGCCTGCCGCCGATGCTCATACTGGACGAGGCAACCTCATCTATCGATACTATGACAGAGATCCGTATCCAGAAAGCTTTTGAAAAAATGATGAAAGGCCGCACGAGCTTCGTCGTTGCGCACCGCCTGTCCACCATAAAAAGCGCAGATATGATTCTTGTGATGGACAAAGGGCATATCATCGAACAGGGCAGCCACGAAGAACTATTGAAAAAAGGCGGGTTCTATGCCCGCCTGTACAATAGCCAATTCGCTCCCATATAAAATCATCCTCCAGGCCGGGTAAAGTCCAGGCCGGCTTTGCCTGGACTTATGTTTCCCCCTGACTTTGCCCTTCCTGTGATAAATATGTATATAACATCTGCCTTAACGTCCTGACATCTATCGGCTTAGAGAAGTGTGCATTCATCCCGGCCCGCAGGGCCATACGTACATCCTCGTCAAATGCATTGGCTGTCATGGCGATGACAGGCATACCCCTGACATCGTTCCGCTCAAGCAGTCGGATGTTCCTTGTCGCCTCATATCCATCCATCTCCGGCATCTGAATGTCCATCAAGATAAGATCGTAATAACCATCAGCCGATTCAGCTACTTTCATCACAGCTTCTTTGCCATCGCACGCTTCATCAACCTGCACGCCTAACTCACCAATCAGTTCCCTTGCTATCTCCCTGTTCATCTCATTGTCCTCCACAAGAAGCAGATGTTTGCCCGAAAGATCCGTCGTACTGCTAAGCTGCTCTTCTTCCTCTGCCTGCTCTCCCCTGCCGTCCAGCCTCTCCAGCAAATCAGACATTTGGGAACGATAGCACGGACGGAATAAAAATAGCGATACTCCGGCTTCAATGGCCTCATCCTCCACCTCTTTTGAATGCTGTGTCCGGAGTGCGAGTATTGGCATATCCTGGCCAACCATTTCCCGCATCTTGCGTACGGCCTCGGCTCTTTCCTCAGACGGAACCTCCCAGCCAAAGATGACAAGACGCAGATTATCTGCTGCCAGCTCCCCAGAATTACGGCATATCCGTATCATGTCGTCTGCACCTCTATACTGAACGTCAAGCCCCAGATCACCTAATATCCTTGTCACATTCCTGCAGCTGCATTTCTCGTCATCGATGATAAGACACCGTGCACCGTCCCACTCTCTGGGTCCTCCCTTATGCTGGTCTTCCTGTATCCTCAACGGAACCGTCACTGTAAAGACGGATCCTTTTCCTGGCTCACTCTCCACCTGTATGTCACCGTTCATCAGGTCAATTACATTCTTGGTGATGGCCATGCCGAGCCCGGTGCCAACCACTTTGCTGCTCGTAGAATCCTTCGCCCGCTCAAAAGGAAGAAACAGCTTGTCGAGGAATTCCTCCGACATGCCTATTCCTGTATCCGCACACCGGAAGATAAAGTTATGGTAGCTTTTCCGGCTGCTCTTATCCTGGCTTATCTTTACTTCCACGCTTCCGCCAGCTGGCGTATACTTGACGGCATTGCTCAGAATATTGACACCTATCTGCCGGATGCGTAGCGCATCCCCCACCACATTTTCATCTTCCAGTCCGTATAATTGGACGTCGATGCGTATCTGCTTCGCCTCCGCCTGGGGGCGGACAAGTTCGACCATCTCCGCCACGCTCTCTGCAAGATTAAACGGCTCATCCCCAAGAGACAGTTTCCCGCTCTCAATCCTGGACATATCCAGCACATCATTGATGAGGCTGAGCAGATGGCTGCCGGAGCGGTTGATCTTATCCAGGCATTCCCGCACCCGCTCTGTCTCGCCCAGATGGGCTTCTGCGACAGCCGTCATCCCGACGATTGCATTCATAGGCGTACGTATATCATGACTCATGTTAGACAGGAAACGGCTCTTCGCCTCACTGGCGCCCCTGGCGTTGTCCAATGCAGTCTGCAGCGCCTGCCGCCGCTGCTCTTCCTCATGCCGCTGTTCATCGGTGCGGCGGGATATAAGGATTGCCAGCTTGTCATCCGAATACGGATTGTCCACATAGATAACCTGTGTCGAGGTCCAATGGTAATTGCCATCCATGAGCTTTTGCTTCATCTCCAGAAATACTTCCTTTTTCTGCCGTCCCAATGTCTTTTCGATTCTCTCCGGCGCAAAACGGCGCCTATACTCCTCCCTATTGTCCGGATGCACGGTAGCTTCCATATTGGAGAAAAGCTCGCTGTATGTATTCTCTTCTCCGAGGTGAAGCAGCAGCCCCGATTTTACATAGATAAAGTTGACAAGGTCTCTCGTCAAGTTGACACTGATGATAACAGGATACGCATTGGATATCGCCCCTACGAGCGTCACCCTCTCCTGCAGCTGTTCTCTCTCTGCTTCCACTTCTTTCTGCTTTTCTGCCGTAATGTCATGGAACGCTGCGATTAGTACCGGATGTCCATCTTCATCGAGCGTCCTTTCTACAATGCCGGCGGCCCACATATAGCTGCCGTCCGCCTTCTTCATGCGGTTTTCAAAGGTATGCTTCCCTTCGCTGACAGCAGTATCCGCAAACAGCTGATGAATCGCCCCACCCTCTTCCTGATGGAACATCTCTTCAAGCCGGATATCTTCCAGTTTATTGTCCGGCACATCGTCCGGATACGCAAGGAGGCTCATGCCTTCTTCGTTCAGCTGGATAAGACGGTACGGCGGCTGTGCCGAGATCAGAGCGATACCCTCGGGAATAGCATTATAAAGATGGCTGATGTACTCGGCCTGGTTCCTCAGCTTTCGGTTCGTCCTGTTCGCATATCTTAAGTAAAGGACAGCAAGTATCAATATCCCGATTATGATGCTGGCAATCAGAACCATGGAGCGGAAGATGATATCATTCGTCTGCGCACTGACGACGCCCTCCGGAATAATAGATACGAGGAACCAGTCGGATTCGAGCTCCAATGGAGTATAGCAAAATACCGTCGTTTCACCTTTATAGTCAAAAACTGCCCATCCGGTTCTTGCATCCTCCAGCGACTGTGCAAATTCTCTGACACTCCCCGCATCATTGTCCGATGCCCTCAGGATATCGAACAGGTTCTTGATTGTCTTATTGCTGTTGTGATGGGGAGAACGAATAAGCACATCTCCTCCGGCATCCACGACATATGAAAAGCCGGCATCGTTATAAAATGACAGGCTGAAACTGCCTACAATGCTTTCAACTTCATATTCCTTCAGTACATATCCTTCTGTCCCGTCCTTCAACGTAACTTTCACAAAGACGTCAAATACATTCATTCCTGTAACGCTGCTGATGTGAGGATTGATGATTCCCTCTTCTGCATCTGACTCCAGCAGCACACTCACTGCCCCGCTGTCTCTCGCCATGTCTGGGCCGACAGCATTACCATTCTCCAGATACAGGCTCACGCCCTCCTCGATCTCGCTGAAATTTTGTACCACGTATATTATCTCTTCGGCCTGCTCCAGAGAATATCCCTCAATATGTTCTGCCAGACTCTGAATAGACATTATGTCATCCTGAAGCTGTACTTTTAGCGTAGTACATCCCTGCCGGGTGCTTTCCATGATTGTCTCCACAGATTGTTCCCACAGCTGCTGCTTCACAGCCTGAATAAAGAAAAAAGTCAGTACGCAAAGAATGGCCCCGACGCATGCGGCGGCCAGAGCTACTTTTTTCTTCGTACTTCCGTTTCCCTTTCTCTCCATTATTCCTGCGTGCTCCCTTCTTGTCCGGCTTGCGTGTCCATCCAGTCCATAACCGCATCAAGCGGTTCGCCGGAAAGCAGCCCGACAGACGCCTGTGCCGTCAGTTTCCAGATAGGCATGTCCAGCTTCCCATCGGCGCCTAAGACCGTCCTGCCGGACTGGTAGCACGGGATAAGAGGCCGAATCTCTTCTACAGAGGACGGGCTGCCTTCTTTGAGGGGGCTGAAAGATGCCTGCTGGTCTGCGAACTTCTGTATATTATCTGCACCGGTAAAATATTCTACGAACCGTTCCGCCTCCTCTACATGTTCGCTGTCAGCATTGACACTTAAGCGGGTATCCGCATTGATGACGACAAGCGGTCCATCATCCAGCAGGGGATACGGGACAACCTGAAATGAAAGATTCGGTTCCATCATCTTGACCCTCCCCGCAGCCCACGCACCCGTCAGCATAAACGGGGACTCCCCCTTCACAAACTGTTCCAAATCATCAGAGGTCTTCTCCGTGTGCAAGGCAGCCTGTGCGTCTATATATCCCTTCCGTACAAATTCTTCCGCCAGGGAAAATCCCGAGGACAGATAAGTGCTTAAACTTTCCTCTTCTGCATTCAGGCTTTCAAACACCTCATTCTCCCGTCCTTCCTGATACACCTCGTAAAATCCTCTGCCTATAGCCAGCGTCTTCAGTGAAATGTCGTTATTGGCGATGACCGGAGTCATGCCCTTTCCCTTAAAATAATCAAGCACCTGAACCCACTCGTTCAGATTATCCGGCACCTTCTGCCCGTTTTCCTCCAGCAGATCCATATTACAGTAAAGGCCGAACACAGACACCGTGGTGGGCACCCAGTATATCTTTCCGTCTTCATCCATCTGGTCAAGCATAAGGCCTGTATATCCCGATATCGTCTTCAAGCCGGACAAATCCGCAAGCTTCCCATCTGCCGCCAGGTCCAGAACGACATCGTGGTTTACCATAAATACATCGGCACCTTTTTCTGCAGCCATACGCTTTTCAAGGGCTTCAAAATATTCACTGCCCTTCAAGCTCTCATATGACACCCTGATATCTGGATTCTCCTTCATAAAATCGGATATAATCTCTTCAATTACAGCGACATTCTCCGGCTCATATTTATTGCCAAAAAACGTGATATCAACGATATCCCCCGTCTCATCATCATAATTTACAACTTTGTTCTTTTCACCGCATCCGCCTAATATAAGGCCGCACGACAATAGGAACACGCAAGCCGCCATGGCGATTCTTCTTCTCATATCCTGTCCTCCGCAGCATCTATTCCTATGAAAAATTATACCATAGAAGCCTCTATTAATCCATCCATTTAGCTTGCCCCTTAGCATATCCTTCATCTGCATACAAAAAAGCCTTTGCAGACTTCTGTCATACAAAGGCTTTAAAACGTGGGCGAGAGGATTCGAACCCCCGACCTTTTGGTCCGTAGCCAAACGCTCTATCCAGCTGAGCTACGCCCACATATTATATACGCTGCTCATTTGCAACGTATATAATATTAACGCATCCAGCTTGTTTTGTCAATACGCCTGCCACACTTTTTTAGTAATTCAAAGCTATTTCTCAAATACCGTCTGCTCCTCCACCGGCGTCATCAGAGCTTTCAATGCCCTCTCGACGAGCTCCCTTCTGATTTTCCTACTCTTATCTTCCCCAAGGTTCGGGTCACCGAGCGGATATGGGATTCCGACCGCGGGCACGATTCTGTTCGCCCCGATTGTCAGTGAGATTGGAACGACAGTGGCGATATGCACGACAGGGATACCCGCACGCTCAATCTCTTTTACCATCGTTGCACCGCAACGCGTACAGGTGCCTCAAGTAGAAGTCAGAATGACAGCCCCGATATGGTCATCCAGCAGCTTCTTGACAAAATCCCTGCCGAATCCCCTGGCATTCCCTGTTGATGTCCCTGTCCCTGTAGTCGTGATGAAATAATCCGCCAGACCACCGATTACGCCTTCCCGTTCCATCTCTCGCAGTACGTCAAGCGGGACGACCAGGTCCGGGTCCTCCGTGACAAACGCCCTGTCGTATCCACCGTGGATCGTCATGAAGTCTCCCTTATCCATATGGTCCATACCCTTGATACTATAGATGCCATACTTGGTGGCACTGGAGGATTCTATATGGTCCGGATTGCCATGGGGGACGATTCCGCCTGATGTAACGATTGCAATCTTGATCTTACTCACGTCCTCAACCGGAGGCAGCGGCGGCACACGGTCAAAGACCGGCATCGGATATTCTGTCTTGCATTCCTCTCCCCGCATCTTCCTGACAAGCAGGTCTACCGCCCGCTCAGAGCCTCTCTGCTCATGAAAATAGTTTACCCGTATCCCTCTCTCCAGATATCCTTCTTCCTCCGGCCCCAGGATCTTGGCGCCTTTGGCCAGCTTCTCTCCTACAGCCGCCATCTTTTTGACTGCCTGGCGCATTCCTGCGGCTGAATTCTTCGTCTTTATGATAATGAGATCCTTGCGGAACATATCGGCGCCCGGATTCTCCTCATACATGCCGGTCAGCACCGGTATATGTAGTTGTTCTTCGACCGCGCCGGCTATCGTGCCGCAGGCGACCCCATACCTTCCCGCATTAAATGCAGGACCGGCAATGAACATCTGAGGGCTGTACGGCCTGATCATTTCAAGAATCTTATCTTTTGCCTCTTCTATATGTTCGCCAAAATAGTTGTCTCCACATATGACGGTAGCAGCTATCTCATATTCCTCGCCAAAGGCTTCTGCAAGCGCGATGCCCGGTCCCACGGCGCCTTCCCTGATTTCAGGCTCCATGCCTGCCGCCTCTTCTCCTCCGGCCCCGGCAAAAAAGTTATTGATATAATGGACAATTCTGATATTAGACATCCGCCATTCCTCCTTTCTTAGTACGTACGCGCAGCCAGATGGTTATAACCGTTGGCTATCGTAGACGCTATGATAATCTGAAGCTCCGCATCGATGCTGCCGTCCGGCTTCAGGCTGCCTTCATAACCGCCGATCATCGTCTCAACGAACTCCAGCGTACCTATCACTTTGTCCATCGGCGGGAAATGGATGATGACATTCCCCTGCCCGCATGAAACGACCGTATCCGCCTCCGGTACCGCATCCGCCAGCGACTGTGACTTACCGTCACGGCCCGGAAATTCATCGGTTACGAGTACGACCTTCGCGCCAGCGAGGGTGGCTTTCTTACAGTTCATCATCAGATCCGTATCCGGATTGCCATAGCCTTCTTCTGTGATAATCACTCCGTCAAGTCCAAGGAATCCCACCAGCTTGCCAACCATATCGGAACAACGTTCCTTGTCTGCCAGAAAGACATTCTCATTTGTGAGGATGACACCTATAAAATTCAGGTCCCTGCCGTGTCTCTTATACAAGTCCTCAATCACCGGATTGTTCAGATGGTGGAATGTCGTCACCTTGTCGCACGGCGCCACGCAGTTGCCGCTCACGATGGCCCCGTCCATGATCTCTGTCGGATACATGAATGTCGGTAAGAACTTTTTAGCATCCACTCCGTAATAATATGTATCATGCAGAAGCCCTTGTGACTGGAGCATATGGATATAGCCTACCCTCGGAAGATCCGGATATTGGGCCACCTGCTCCGGATATGGCTTTGTCTCGTATACGACCACTTCCTCCGGATCGACGTCTCTTGCAGCCTCTCCAATATAGGCCGCCACCTTAAGGCCTGCGAGGCGCCCGGCGGTCTCATGTTCATGAGGGTCAATCCCGTCTTTGGCATGGAATATGACACAGACATTGTTCGTCTTCGAAAACGGTGTATACTTAGCCGCTTCGCCGGACATATCTATGATTCCCTCCTGAAAGCCGACTATCCTTCCCGACGTGACGACTGCCGCGCCCACAAGCGCATGTGTCCTGCCTTCCCCCACCTGCTTCACCTTACTGATGATACCAGGGAAGAGACCGCCTCCGTCCACTTTCACGCGAGGCTCGATGACATCTTTGACCGGTGCGATTCGGACAGATTCCCCTGGCCTTGCAAGCTCCACTTCCGCCGACACGAGCCGGTCGTCCTCAAGTACCAGGTCGATAACTTCCTGTCTGCATATGTAGAGGGTGCCGTTCTCTACATAGGTCCGTTCTGCAAACTGAACATCATGAATGAATATTTTTCCCAGTTCCAGTTTCACTTTTTTCCCTCCTTTTCAAAAAAGAGAACATCAAGAATAATGTCCCCTTACGCCATAAATAAACTGCCGATTTTCTTATATCTTCATAATAGTCTAAACATTCTTAAATTGCAACACTTTTCCTTTATATTGAATTTTCTTCCGTTATATAGAACCAAAGTCAAATACAGACCTTTTCAAATAACGCCGGTTAGTGGTAAAATAACTTCATGGCGTACCGCAGGCACTGCGGCGCGCGTCAGTAGAAATCAATAAAGAAGGATAATACTATGACTAAGAAAATTGCGATTATCAATGATCTATCCGGGTTTGGCCGCTGTTCTCTTACCGCCGCCATCTCCGTTACTGCTGCCATGGGGGTACAGCCCTGCCCGCTGCCTACCGCCGTCTTAAGCGCTCAGACAGGATATCCGAGCTATTACTGCGATGACTATACCGATAAGATGGAACACTTCCGCCTCGAGTGGAAGAAGATGGATGCCCATTTTGACGGCATATATACCGGCTTTGTCGCAAGCGAGAGACAGATCTTGCATATCTTTGATTTTATAGAGACGTTCTACAAAGAAGGGACTTTCCTCATCGTAGACCCTGTCATGGGAGACAACGGCAATACATATGCCATGTTTACAGAAGAGCTCCGCAGACAGATGCGCAGGCTGACACTTAAGGCTGATATCATCACCCCTAACCTTACTGAGCTGTGCCTGCTTGCAGATATAGACTATCATACGCTGGCGCATATAGAAGACTGCAGCCGTCTGATAGATGCTGTCGGCCGGACAGGCAGAGAGCTGTGCAAGGAAGGGCCTGAGAAAATTATCGTAACCGGCATCCGTCATCATGACGAAAACGGTACTGAAATGATGGGGAATCTTTATATCTCAGAAAAGGACTGCCATCTTGCTTCATTCCCATACATCGGAGGCAGTTATTCGGGTACAGGGGATCTGTTCGCCTCGTGTCTCGCGGCCGGCATAGCCAGAGGGGATTCCATACCATCTATTATGAATTTGGCAGGAGAATTCCTGGAACTGGCTCTTGCAGATTCCGTAAAAGAGCAGATACCCAGAAATGACGGGGTCAATTACGAAAAATACCTGCATATGCTCTTCCGGCGAACTTCGCAATAAGCGGAATAAAAACAGCCTGCACTTCCGTAGAAGTGCAGGCCATAATCCTCTAAATTATCAAAAATACAAATATTCAAATGAAAGTATAACTCTTCTGCTCTGAAACATATTTCTTAATAATTCTTATACCGGACTTAAAATATAGACTAAGCTGTGCAGACGTTAACTGCTTTCAGCTTGCTGCTGTCTTTCGGATCTGTCTCTGTATCGAAAGTCACTTTCTGTCCTTCTTCCAGAGTCTTAAATCCGTTAGAAACGATTGCTGAAAAATGTACGAATACATCTCCGCCCTGGTCATCTGTAATAAATCCAAATCCTTTTTGTGAGTTAAACCACTTAACTGTACCGCTGTTCATTGTCAGTACCTCCATTTAATAATATTTGTATCTGAGATAATAAAAAAAGTACCTTATCTTGTAAATCATCCTGAAACGACTTACAAACATAGGTACGATTCAAATCTCATTGATTACCTTTTTACATTAACACATCTTCTATAAAAAGTAAAGGATTATTTCTATTTTTTTCTCTTGTCCAAACTGGACTGCTCAAATATGTTATATCTGGACTTTTTAATCCGTCCACTTTGGTGTTATCATTATCTCCAGACATAGAAAGGACTGATGGAATATGAAACAGTATGAACAACACGGGAGACAGGTCCCGCTCCTTACCGTCACCGGGCTTTTCGCAGCCATGGTTACAATCATGACGGCCTACATTTTCCACATACCCTATGGAACGAACGGGGGCTATATACATTTCGGAGACGCGCTCATATATATTGCTGCCGTCCTGCTGCCAAGACCGTATGCTCTGGCCGCGGCGGCTATCGGCGGAGGGCTCGCGGATATGCTCACCGCCCCTATGTGGGCTCCCGCCACCATTCTTATAAAAATGTTGATCGTCCTTCCTTTTACGAGCCATAAGGGGCGTATGCTCAGTCCGAGGAATGTGGCTGCCCCATTTATCGCGGCGCTCATATCCGCAGCCGGCTACTATCTGGCCGAGGGAATCTTATTCGGATCCTTCCTCTCACCGATAGCATCGCTAACCGGCAGCGCCATACAGTCAGGAGGAAGCGCTGTCATTTTCCTCATAGCTGCCGTGGCACTTGACAAGATACACATCAAGAACCGCACCAACCAGCTGCTGTTCCAGTGACTGGTCGACTAGAACCATAGAAGAAGGAGATGTTAAGATGGCCGATATATTATACACTTACAAACATCAGGTATACGCCAATATCACGAACAAATGCGACTGCCGCTGCACGTTCTGCATACGAAGCCACGAAGACACTGTAGGCGATGCAGAGACGCTCTGGCATAAGACGGACCCCACCCTGGAAGAGATTACAAGGGCCATGGATGCATTTGACTTTACGGGCTTTGAAGAGCTTGTCTACTGCGGCTACGGGGAACCAACATGCGCACTGGATAACCTCATTGCGTCGGCAACATACGCCCGGCAGAAATATGGGGTGCGTATCCGGGTCAATACGAACGGCCTCGCCAACCTGTATCACCAGAAAGATATCATCCCACTGCTTTCTGAAGCTGTGGACGCGGTATCCATCAGCCTGAACGCCCCCACAGCGGAAGCGTATGACAAAGTGACGCGGCCACAGTTCGAAGGCGCTTTTGACGCGCTGCTTCAATTTGCATCCCGATGCAAAGAATATATTCCCGATGTCAGGCTCACTATCGTAGACATCCTTCCCCCGGACGAGATAGATGCCTGCCAGAAGCTGGCCGATTCGCTTGGCGTTACATTAAGAATCCGGGCGTATGCGTGACAGTTGAATCTCTGCCCGGAGTCCATATAGACTTACGGGCAGACGGGCCTACCGGCCGATACACTTTTCTATCGTTGCCACTAATCTATCCATGTCTATCGGCTTTGACACATGGGCATTCATACCTGCATTCTGTGCCTTCCCTATATCGGCTACAAATGCATTGGCCGTCAGAGCAATAATCGGAACAGATGCCGCATCTTTCCGGGACATCTCACGTATTGCGGCAGTGGCTTCATATCCATCCATGACCGGCATCTGTATGTCCATCAGCACCGCCGTGTAATACCCTGGTTCCGATTCCCGGAACATCTGCGCTGCAACCGCTCCGTTCTCTGCCGAATCGACAGCGATTCCGCGCATTTCAAGCAGTTCCACCGCAATTTCCCTGTTGATCTCATTATCCTCTACCAGCAGCAGTCGTCTGCCGCGAAGTATGCTCTGCCCTTCTTCCGGTTTTATACGCTCCGCCTTTTTATTCTTCTTCGTGCAAAACATTTTTAAAACATGCAGCACCTTCGATTGGAACAGCGGTTTTGTTATAAAAGCGTCGGCACCTGCCTGTATAAATTCTTCTTCAACACCGGAGTAATCGTATGCCGATATGATAATTATAGGAATATTCGTTGCTACCTGCTTCCGAATAGCCTTTAACGTCTCCAGGCCATCCATCCCAGGCATCTGCCAGTCCAGTATGACTGCGAAGAAATCATCGGACCGCTTTTCAGCTTCTACGATACGCCTGACCGCTTCGGTCCCGGATAATACCCAGTATCCCTTCATTCCCAGTTCATTCAGCATGACGGCCGCACTTTCGCAGACTATCTGGTCGTCGTCCACAATCAGGACCGGAAGTCCAAGCAGCTCTTCATTACTGTCCATCCTTCCATTCTGCAGCTGGAGAGGTAGCGATACCGTAAAGCAGCTTCCCTCACCAAGCCTGCTCTTTACGTCAATCGTTCCGTTCATCATGGTGACAATATTTTCTGTTATAGATAATCCAAGCCCCGTACCCTGTGTCTTGCTGTCCCGTACTTCCTCTGCCCGTGTAAATGGTTCGAACAGATGAGGCAGATAGTCCTCGGACATGCCAATTCCATTATCTTTAAACACGAACTCATACCAGCCTTTCTCCGGGATAAGAGAGGGAAGTTCGTTGATTTCCAGGCTGATTTCGCCCCCTGCAGGCGTATATTTCATTGCATTCGAAAGCAGATTCGCAAACACCTGCCTTAAGCGATCCCCGTCTGCAACAACCTTCTCATGCCGTACCTGCCCGACAACGACATGGAACTTCTGCCGTTTCTCTTCCATCAACGTCCGGAACATGTCGCATGTATTCTGGATAAGCTCCGGAAGTTCCACACATTGGGGCGTCAGATCGATTCTTCCGCTTTCTATCTTGGACATGTCCAGGACTTCGCTGATCAGGCTCAGCAGATGGCGGCTCGCCACTTTAATCTTCTTCAGACAGTCCTTCACTTTTTCTTTCGAATCCAGATTCGCTTCTGCGATTGCAGTCATGCCAATGACTGCATTCAAGGGCGTGCGGATATCATGCGATATGGCAGACAGGAAGTCCGTCTTCGCAGAATTGGCCGACTTAAGCGATTGAAATGCGTCCTCCAGCGCTATATGCTGCCGTTCTTGTTCTATCCGGTCTTCCGTTATGTCTATCCCTACGCTATAAATGGAAGGTATGCCGTCCCAACTGTCTTCGCCGCTTATATAGCTGAATGTGACCGTCAGTATCTTCTTTTCTGCGCCGGGGGGAGTTACGACCAATTCCATAACCGAGCTCTGCCCGGTTTCCGTCAGCCCTCTCAACGTCTCTTTGATGCGTTGCAGCTCATCTCCTTTTATATATGCAGCGGCAGATACATCCGTAATATTACTGTTATCTTCCTCACAGCCGAGTAGCCTGGAAAAACCTGCTCCATGCCACAGGATAGTCTTATAGTCCCTTGCGTCCAGCCTGCAGAATACTCCTGGTATCGTACCGATAATCGTCTCTCGCTCCTGGTCTTTCTTCGCCAGCTTATATTCGGTGCTCAGCATATCGCAGCTTAATTCTATCCGTGCACGCCGTCCATTCCATTCGATAATACGGTTCTTAATCATAAATGTACGGCCCAATACCTTGTTATCAAATTCCCATTCGTAGAATCTATCTTTGCTCAGATATGGATTTGTACAGAACGGACACGGTTCGCTCCTATCCTGAATCACCTCATAACATTTTCTGCCAATGAGCTTTTCCTTCGGGGCCTTAAGCGTCGTACAGGCCGACCGGTTCAGATAAAGCAGCTCATAAGACTCCATATCGCAGATGTAGATGTTGCCGGCGTACTCCTCCATCATCCATTCAAAATACCGTGTCTTTTCCTCTTGCGGACGGTAGGCATCATTGATGTCGGTTATGGCAAGCACGGCTGACGGTCCATCCCCCTCATCCCCTTTCGTGACGGCTGTCGCCATATGTACCCAGATGGGGGAGCCGTCCTTAACCGGCATGCGGCAGATAAACCTGTGGCTTTCTGTCAGGGCGTCGGGGGCGTCAAGCCACTCTTTTTCAATATGCCTATAATCCAATGGACAGTGCCTATAATATTCCTTCAGACTGCCGTACCCGGACAGCAATTCCTCTTCCGTCAATCCAGTGCTTTCATAAAAGCCAGAATCCGCCCACAGAATTGTCAGTTCGTCATCAAACCGGCATTTGAGGAAACTGATTCCGAGTCCTTCACATCCCGCTGCCCCGTTGACCGGCACGGGCCTCTCTTCTGGCCCCCCTGCTTTTATCATATTCTCATTCTCCATATCTCGTAGCCAGAGCACAGATGTCTCTTTTCTTCTGCCCTGGGGACTCCTTTCTCATCTTGGGTAACCTGCAAGACGCCTGCAATTCAATTAAGCATCACCTTGTCCACATCCAACCTTAATTCGTTAATTATAGCAAAAGACAGCACTTCTGGCAACCCGGGATGGCAAAGAATGTGCTTAATTATAGATTTGACCATTATACAGTGTTACACTATAATAAAAGGAGACACAGCGGGTACATGACGGAAGCGGTGCAGGTCATGTGCAAGTGGGCATTGAAACAAGAAAATGTGACTCATATCATCGCGGAAACAGACGTTGACGGATTTGCCTCACAATGCATTTTGCAACGGAGTGGCTTCGTTGAAATAAAGCGGGCAGAAACCATTTGGTGGCGATTATAAATATGCTGCTGATCGCACCTCTATCATATGAATAAATAATATATGTTACGATGATGAAACAGCAGGAGGAATAACCTTTGCAAAATGAAACAAGCCTACAATTTATTATATATGATATATTCAAGACACAGATAGAATTTGGAACTTACCGGTATGGCGAACGTCTTCCTAAGATAGAGGATACGTGCACTCTACTGATGGTCTCGCTGGATACGGTCCGGTCTGCCTACCGCCGTCTTCAGAGGGAAGGCTATATCACTTTATCGAAAAACACAGGTTCCATTGTCAAGACTGATTATCCAGAGACAGAAATCGAACAGCATATCCAGTCTTTTTTTGCCAGACGCAAAGATGCCTTTATGGATCTTCTCCAAAGTATGCCCATCTTGTTCGGCAACATCCAGCTTGCGGCATGGAAGAATGTTTCTAAGGATAAGTTAGACAGTCTGGAAAAGCTGATTGCATCACGGCAGGTCCATCCGTCCTACCTCATTATGCAGTATCTGAACCTGATTTATGGTTCGCTTGGCAATCCGCTTCTGATGCGCCTCGTCCAGAAGATTTGCATCCAATATATGATACCATTTTTCAGCCTCAAAGATTACCGTTCCTATATAGATGCCGAGACAGATGCCGTCTTCTTCAGAACAGGTCTTTGCCGTAGGAAAGACTGGGCCGCGCTTTACACCGCTTCTATGGACTTTATAGATATTTACACCACAGCCGTACAAAACTTCTATGAAAGCAGAATTACAGGTGCTCTTCCCCTGCAGCAGGCTGCATTTACATGGAGCAGCTATAAAAAGACCTCTCAGATCTGCTACAGCCTGGCCCTTGATCTTATGACCACGGTGGGAAGAGGCGGTTACAAAGAGGGAGATTATCTTCCTTCAATTGGCAGGCTCGCAGAGGAGAAACAAGTGTCTGTCAGCACAGTACGCCGGACGCTCTCGCTGCTGAACAGCATCGGCATGACAAGGTCCGTCAATGGTGTTGGCACTCAGATACTGGGCGTGGACCAGATTGAGGCGAACTGCGGATGGACGGAGCCCCAGGTAAAGAAACTCCTGACAGACTTTACATATAGCTTTCAGATCTTCCTCCTTTCCTGCCGGGACACGGCGACGGCAGCCTTCTCTTACGCAGATGAAGAATGTATCCTTTCCTATATAAGCCAGATTGACCTGTTTAAAAATGTCAATAGGCCGGATCTGATTACATCCTATTCACTTAAGTTTATCGCACAGGCCGCACCATATCAGACCATCAGAACCGTCTATCATGAGCTGTTCCAGCAGCTGCTCTGGGGATATCCGATGAGAAGCAGGTTAGGGGACCAGGACGCCATCAACTCCTACTATCTCCCCTATCTTGATGATATGGCCGTATGCCTCAAACGTTCTGACGCAGAAGGTTATGCTATGATATTAGAAGAACTTCTTCAGCATCAGGCAGAAGTTATATTGGATGTGCTTATGGAACTGAAATATACCGAAGCTTGCATTCCTCTGACATAATCATGTGAAGATTTATTGATTTTGCAGCATGGATAAGGTATAATGTGGACAGGGTATGCTGTAAGTACGCTTTTAGTTCACAGGCGGAAGACCCACGAACCAACACGCTGGCGGAGGTGATTCCTATGGATGAGATGGAACGGGCAATACAGAGAGCATTCATAAAAGAAGCAAAACAGATGGAACGGGAATTGAGCCAAACAGCATATGGTACGCCATCCATAAGGGTCATAGATAAGATGCGTAAAGCTGTAGGCAGAGCTATCGAGGAATACGAGCACAGAAGAACCGGCAAATCTCCCGGCTATAACGTACAGAATAAGAAGAGCTGACGCACGAGCTGATTGTGCGCAGCTCTTTTTTTGTTACATGATTTGAAGCAAATCTCGTTAACTGTCAAGGATATCACTTATGTAAGGTATGCTGCTGACGATATTCATAGTAAGAGACTATCGAGAAGAGGAGAGGATGCACATGGATATACAGGCCCTTCCCCATTCCACTACGGAACAGACGGACAGCACTTCGACGTCTGCGGCTGATATTGCGGCTGATATAAGCAGCAGCCAGTCCAGAGCTGAAATGGAGTTTATCGAACACGCAGAAAAATCATGTACAAATGCCGCGCAGAGGAACGATTCCGCCGACATCTCAAGAGAAAGCAAGACCAGCGGTACTGAAGAAGCAGATACCGCAAGGAAAATTGCACGGCTTTTGGAAAAGCTCAGCGTATGGCAGACATATCCTAACACTTCTCTTGAAAATGAGCTGGCCCGGCTGAAAGAGCTATACACGGATATCCTGAAGCATATTATCCAGCTTACAGGCAACGAGGAACAGAAAAGGCTGCTCAGTCTGCTGGAGACATATCTGCTGGAAAACCTGGAGAAGCTGACACAGAAGCATTTTAATACCCTGGACAGCTTTTTCCAACGATTTGGCGAAAGGCAGCACCGAGTCAGTCTGTATAACAGTCTGTTTCAGTACGCCACCGGAAGGACGCTGCCCCCGGATAAGGTCAGCCGGTTTCTATTAAAGGAGCATTCTTCTTTTGCAGATCATTTCAGCGGGAAAGAGACGGCTTCGAAAAATGTGCGTGAGGGAATCGTATACTTCAGAAGTCCATCCGAAAAGGAAATACCTTACAGCAAGGCATTCAGCAGAAAACAATTATTAGAATCTGATTATTGGCAACGTGTATATCAGGAGCCTCTGCATCATGCAGAAGGTCCTGTCTCCAGAGACCTGTTCTCCGAGAACAAGCCAACACTTAATATGTTATACCAGGTGCAGGATCTAAGGACGGCAGAAAAGTTTCTGACAGAGCTTCTCGGCAAAGGAAATCTGCTGATGCACCCGGAAATGTCAGCATGCAACAGCCAGATCAAAGGATTTCTGGCCGCCGCCACCTGGCTGAAGACCGATGCCTTCCTGCAAGCATCCGGGATACAGAAAGGGTTGTCAGCCAGCATATCGCAGGCTGTCGACAAGCTGCTGCTCGTCTATATCAACAGCGTAGCAGGTCCCGGTCGTTCCGCTGCTCTTGCAGACCTGCCCAAAGATATAGTCCCACAGAAAGAAAGCTGTGGAACTATAGTCTCCGATATATACTGCCGCCTCAGAATCATCTGCCTGAAAGAGCAGAATGCCGGGAGCGCTCTTACAGCAGCACTGAAATATGCATACGCACAATATGTGAAGCAGAATGAAAACGGAGGGTTCTTTTTCAAGCACCCTGGCATGGAAAAAAACGAATGCCGAAAAGGCTATCTGCTTCTCAGGAAAGACTGGAAACAGTTTGTCGACGGACTTCCGGTCCCCTTGAGGACAAGACAGGAGCTGGAGGAATCCTTTAACAGCCCCTGGGGCGCTTACGTGTCTCCCCTTAATCCGCTTTATAACCCGAAAGCCGCTCATCCTGCCATCCTCGGCGGCATCATTACTGCTGGGATTATCATTGCCTTGTGCCTGTTTACCTAGGCACTTCCTACAGCTGATCCCACCGGGCTTTGATTTCCGCCCTTTCCTTTTCTCTTTCCTGTTCCTTCTGTCCCTTCTTCCGATTAACGGAATCTATAATCTCCAATGCAATCAGCAAGATTCCGTTTATCCCGATAATGATAGGTATCGTTAACGCAATAATATTGGCCATAGCTACTCCTCCTATATGCCTGAAGCAAATGTTTTCTTGTGTTAACAGACACTATAGCACGAAGCGTTTGTAATTTATAGGGAGTCTCTATACCTTTTCCTTCTTAACTGCTTTTATAAACGATGCGCATGCCGCAAACATGATAAAAATAAACGGAAATGCCGCTGCCAGCGATATCGTCTGCAATGGCTTCAGGCCACCCGCCATAAGCAGCCCTACGGCCATGACGGACTGGATGATTCCCCATAATATCTTCTTACTGTTGGGGGGATTGATACTTCCCCCGGTCGTAAGCATGGATAGCACGTAGACACCGGAATTAGCTGATGTGACGAAAAATGCACAGAGAGAAACCATTGCCACGATTGACAGCAGGAATCCCAAAGGATACTCCTGTAGTACCGCAAAAAGCCCTACTTCCGGGGTTGCAACCGCTTCTTTTAATGTCTCTATGGCCAGGATGCCTTTCTCTCCCAGATTGATTCCAAGGTTCCCGAAGACAGCTCCCCACACACAGGACGCCAGTGCCGGTACGAGCACAACTCCAAGGATAAACTCCCGTATGGTACGTCCCTTTGATATACGGGCGATAAACACTCCCACGAACGGCGCCCAGGCGATAAACCAGGCCCAATAGAAGAGCCTCCAGCTACCAAGCCAGCTGTTGTCACCATATGCGGCCACCTTAAGAGCATCGGGTATAAAATTTCCGATATACTGGCCCATCCCGTTTACGAAGCTGTCCAGCGTCTCTATCTTCGGCCCCACGAGGAAACATACTACCATCAGCCCGACTGCAACATATAAGTTCGTATCAGATATGATCTTAATCCCTTTATCGATTCCTGATACCGCTGAAGAAATATATATCACAGACACCACTGCTATAATGATAATCTGAACGAAGAGATTGACTGGTATGCCAAATAAATGATGGAACCCCGCACTAATCTGCATGGTGCCCAGACCAAGAGAAGTGACGACTCCGGCCACAGTCGCAAATACCGCCAGAATATCAACGAGCTTTCCAAGCCAGCCTCCCGCCAGCTTCTCACCGATAAGCGGTTCCAGAATACTGCTGACCAGTCCCTTTTTATTTTTACGGAACATGAAGTATGCAAGCGCCAGCCCGATAACCGCATAGTTGGCCCATGGCAGTATCCCCCAATGGGTGAAGAAAGACTTTATGGCAAAATCAGCCGCCTCCGGCGTGGCTCCTTTCATTCCCCCGGGATTCAGATAGTGGGTCAAGGGCTCTGCAACGCCCCAGAACACAAGCCCTACCCCCATACCGCATCCAAAGAGCAGTCCAAACCATGTGATGTTCCTGTATTCAGGCCTGGAATCATCTCCGCCAAGGCGAATCTTGCCATACTTCCCAAATGCGATATAGACGACAAACACGAGAAATACAATCATCGCCAGCAGATACAGCCATCCGAAGTCCGTTGTCAAAAATGTAAATGCTGCATCGGATACCGCTGTAAAGCTTGCATTAAATGCAACAGACCAGACCGCCATAAGCGCAATTATGATGAGTGAAACGTAGAACACCGGATTCCCCGATTTCTTTTTTTCCATATCCATTCTCCTTATCACTTCCTATACCCGGAATACGGTCTGTTCTTTGATATCTGTCGCAAGACTCTCAAGGGCCACTTTTGTCCTGTGGTACCGGAGCTTCCATTGGTCCTCCCTGGAAGTGCCCGGATCTCCAAGCGGATACGGAATTGAGATAGTTGGTACGATTCTGTTGGCCCCGACAGTCTTTGCCACTGGTATCAGGTTACACATCTGCACGATTGGAAATCCTGCTTTTTCAAATTCTTTTACCATCGTTGCACCGCAACGAGTACAGGTGCCTCATGTGGAGACCATGATGACTGCATCTACATGGTCTTCTTCAAGGTATGGAATCATTTCGCCGGCCATCCTCTGCGCTTCTGCCTGTGTCGTCCCCGTTCCTACCGTCGAATAAAAGTAAGGATGCAGACTTCCATATACTCCCTCTTTTTCCAGCACCTTTAATGCATCAACCGGTGTGATGACATTGGGATCTGCATCTGCAGCAGTCGGATCGAATCCTGCGTGAATCGTCTTATACTCTCCGCTACATAGCTGTGCGGAGTCTGTTATGTCATATCTGCCCCACCGGGTTGCAGATGCGGACTGGATGCGGTCCGGATTCTCTGCCGGTACGATACCTCCGGTAGTAACCAGCGCTATCCTGGCCCGCGTCAGGTCTTTCACGGCAGGTGCGATTGGAACACGGTCCATTTTCGGGATAGGAAGTTCTGTCTCAAAGGCTTCTCCGCTTAACTTTTTGACGAGCATCTCAGCCATACGTTCACTGGCCGGCTTACCGTCCGCACGCCACACCTGGCGCCGTATGCCTCTTGGAAAGTAGCCTTCTTCCGCTGCACTTCCTACCGGCTCCCCGTTTATCAGCTTATTGGCAACCGAGACCATCGCACTTACATCTTTTCGCATCTTTGCCGCAATATTCCCGCCCTCTAATATGTACATTTCTTTCTTGAACATCTCCACGCCAGGGTTCTCTACGTTCATAGATGTCACAACCGGGACGCCAAATTTTTCCTGGACGGCCTTGCATATCGTCCCGCAGGCGACCCCGTATCGTCCGGCCTGAAATGCCGGACCTGCCAGAAATATACCGAATTCCTTGTCTTCCAGCATACCAAGTATCTCAGCGACCGCTTCCTCCGTATTGGAACCCATGTAATTGTCCCCGCAGATTATTGTATGGGTAATCTCGGCATCCAGACCTTTCGCAAACTGCATTGCCGGACCTATCTGTCCTTCATGTATCTGGGGCGCGGTCCCTGCCTGCTCCTCCCCGCCAATCTGACCAAAAAACTGATTTACATATAGAATTGCTTTTTTCATCGCACACCTCCACTAGAATTCTTTCATCGTTTTCGGAGACCATCCGCACACCCGGTCGCCGCAGAACATCGAGTTATTCTCCATAATGATGGATCCGTCGCCGCGGACAGAAGGCCCTAGTATCTCATCATCCGCCCATCCGCCTGACAGGCCGTCTCTTGCCAGCGCCTCTAGTTCTCCAAGTACCGTCTCCATAGCGGGCAGCTCTATCAGTTCGGATACATTGCCGCAGGAGACGATGGCGTCACATTTCTCATCCAGTGTCACGAGCGGCTGCGACTGCCCGTCACGCCCGGTACACTCATTCGTTACCCCTACCGTCTTAATTCCGGCATCCTCCAGTGCTGCAATGCATCCCACGAAGTCCGCATCCGGATTGCCGTACCCTTCTTCTGCTACAACTGCACCCTCAGCTCCGAGACTGCTGGCAATTTGGGCCACAAACTGGGCAGCTCTCTCCTTCTGGTCCAGGGCGACATTCAGGTTGGACATAATAATGCCGAGAAAGTTGATTGTCTTGTTGTGCTCTCTATATAATGCCTTAATGTTAGGGCAGTTCTGGATATCATACGTAGACCATTTGGAGGATACCGGCATGAAGCTGCCGGATACCAGCGCCCCGTCAAGTATCTCATTCGGGTGCATGACCGTAGGCAGCATATGGTTAGCGTCCCACCCGTACACGAGAGCGTTGTATCCAGGCTCTTCCATCTGTGACTGCGGCTGCATCACATAGACTACAGATGGGAGCTTCTCCGTCTCAGAGCCGCGTCGTGTCATCGCTTCCAGCTCGTAGCTTTCCGTCTCTTCAGGCTCCAGTTCCTTCACACAGTTTCCAATATATTCTGCCAGACGATGCCCGGCCCTTCTAAGAGCGTCATTCTTTTTCTGCTGCTCGTTTTGCTCAAAGTCCTCATTCGTATCTGCAACGAGGACGATGTTGTTGAGCTGGCCAAAGTGGGTATATTTCTGCCCCTCTCCGCTCATATCGACAATTCCGTCCTGAAAGCCTCCCCAGTGCTTACCCACTACAATGACACTGGCATTTTTAAGCGCATATGTAACTCCTTCACCTGACGGCGCAAGATCTCCTGTATACCCCGGAAAGATGCTTCTCCCGTCTGGGCGAATCCTCGGTTCCACCGCCTCTTTTACCGGACACATGCGAATCTTATCGCCAGGCCTTGCTATATAAAGCTCCGCCTCCGTAATCCTGTCATCCTCACGGATATAATCAAGGGCCGCCGCTTTGTCTATGATCAGGACACCGTCTTTAAAAGACAGCTCATTTCCAAATACAATATCCTTCACATAGAAATTACCAATCTCTAGTTTCATATTTTCCCTCCTTGTTCAGAGACATGCTTATAGCATTTCTCTATATATGTTTCCTACAAGTTATCCAATGAATAAGCGCGCTTATTCATCATTTTGTATAATCAGTATATCTATAAGCGCGCTTATTGTCAATAGAGATTGTTTGTTTTTTCACAAAATGTTGTTACTTATATATAATTTCTATAGTTGTTTTTCACAAACCTTCATGATATACTGTGAACAATTGACAAGATAAATCATACGACAGACACGATAATTCATATATAAAGAGGATGGAATCATGGATTTTATGAAAGATACTACCAGGCGGCTTAATGCCGTCTGTTTTATAGAGGCTGCTCAGGAGCTCATTGACACAGAGGGACCGGATCAGGTATCTGTACGGAAGATTGCCGCAAAAGCAGGATTCCACAATTCAACTATATACCTGTACTTCAAAGACGTGGATCAGCTTGTCATGCTCGCCTCTCTGAAGTATTTTGAACGGTACAGCAAGGCTCTGGCCAGACAGAGCCTCAAAAATGTATCCTACCCGGAGAACTTTCTTGCAATCTGGTCCTTTTTTGGAGAGACTGTATTTGCGCAGCCCCAGATCTTCTATAATTTCTTCTTTGGGAAGCACAGTGAAGATCTTACTGATGTCATCAAGCTCTATTATGAGCTGTTTCCGGAAGAGAAAGAAGAATATTCCACGGAAATCGAGAGCATGTTTTATGGCAGAAATATCACAGAACGATGCCTCCGCCTACTGGAACCTATGACAAAAGAAAAGACCAGTGTCACAGAGGATAATCTGGAACTGGTCAATGATATAATCGTGAACTGCCTGAAAGGATTGCTGGAACAGAAATTACAGAACCCGCAGATGGATGAGAAGGCATTGAATGAGAGGCTGCTGGATATGATCGTGTATACGGTAGGGATGTACACGAGGTGAAGCATTTTACCTAATTCCCTTGACCTGAAGCGAGCTGCCTAATCGTCACAAGCACTGATGCAAGAGGTTATAAGGCTTTCGCTATGGAGCCGACTTACGAACAGCAACCTCCGCACAGACCAAATCAGCTATATGCTCCGCTGATTCATCAGTCAGGAGGAAGAACATTCCGTCATTACGGCATTTTTTATACGTATTGCCATTCAAATCATAGACAAAACCTTTCACGCATGTATCGCTGCAGGCCATAGGATCGATAAGTCTCTTGCAGTCACGAGAAGCAGTCATTTTCTTTTGCATATCAGCAGGCAGAGAAGCGATGATATCCTCATACTTCCTGGCATTGTCACCATAAATCCTTGCCAAAACACCCGACTTTCTAAATACCCAGTTCATTACCGTTTTATTTTCTAGTCTGTATGAAGCAGTGTAACCGCTTTTTGCTTCCTTGATTACAAGGTCACAGCCTTGTTCCATAAGTTTGTTATTAAGTTTTTCGACAAATGCTTGATACTCTGGTGCAACTGCCGACAGAAAATCTTTGAATGAACCCTTTTCTTTTGCCATTAACATATCCTCCCTTAATTTCTGATAAGCAAGTACGTATTCATCTCATAAGAAGAAGCCAATACAACCATCAGGCACGCTCGGCATATAGATCAAAATCAGCATGCCACTTGCCATCCTCTTCTACAGTCACATCCTGCCAGTGAAAATGATCGTCTGCAATTTCAACGAAAACCCACTTTCTTCTTTCATCCTCCATGTTTGTAAGAACTATCTTATCGCCTTGCTTTCTTGCTTCAAACCGCATAATCTTTCCTGTATAGCCATATGCCACATCCCAAGCGCATGTCCCAGGGTTGTAGACACGAAGCGTTGTTCCGTACTCAAATCCAGGCAGGACAATAACATCCTGTATCGCCATTCCTTCAAGAATCCACGAAAAATGCCACTCGCCTTTTATGACACTGGAATCGCTGTTGTCTACATAGTCTATGTTCCAACTGCCGATTAGTTTTCCGAAATAATCAAACTCTTCGGGCAGTGCTTTATGTTTTTCTTCACTTGCCAGTGCTTCAAAGAAATGCTTCATATACTGAATCCTCCGTTATTATAACTGTTTTCCGTTTCCTCTATCCGACTTACCACTTAAAAATTTCTAATCTTCATATTCACATTATATCATTAATATCAGGAAAGTATATCTTGAATGTCAGCAATGTGACATTTCTGTTATCGTCGATTTATGTCGTTTTTATATATTTTTAATCTGTTTGTATCTGCCTATCTCTTTTTGGCATCGTTTTGTATAAGATCAAGATGTAAGGTCAAAAGGAGATGACATGAACAAGGTAAGACTTTTGTTGCTAAAACTCGGGATACGCTCTAATCTTAGAGGGTTCCACTTCCTCCTCTACGCTCTGCAGCTCTGTCTGGCTAGCGAAGACTATCTGCTCTCTGTCTACAAGTCGCTATACGTGGATGTCGCAAGCCACTTCGGCACATCAAGGGATAACGTTGAGCACTGCATTCACACAGCCATCTCAAGCTGTTGGAACAAAGGGAACCGCAGGCTCCTCTTTAAGCTTGTCAAATCCCCCTTAAAATCCAATTTAACCGCCTAATTATAAGCACTAAAAAAACCATCAGCGAATAATACTGATGCAACACGAAATATTACATGAAAACAAAATACCGACGTAAACACGTCGGTTTTACAATGCCGCAGACCGGAATCGAACCGGTACGGGAGATTAGTCCCGCAGGATTTTAAGTCCTGTGCGTCTGCCAGTTCCGCCACTGCGGCATTTCCTGCGCCAGCCCCTGAGGGCCGTGTGCATCGGTGCATAGCACCGCATCACATTATGCAGACATATAATTAGAACTTTGCAGTACATATCTACTGCAAAATGGGACCTATAGGGCTCGAACCTATGACCCTCTGCTTGTAAGGCAGATGCTCTCCCAGCTGAGCTAAGATCCCATATAAACGACCCAGAAGAGACTCGAACTCTCGACCTCCGCCGTGACAGGGCGGCGCTCTAACCAACTGAGCCACTGGGCCTTATAAATGCTATGAACTACACCGCTTCAAAAGAAGCCTTTTGAAAAAAGCAAGCCGCAGCACTTATCCAGATACTTCCGGATTGAGTGCTGTGACGCTGCAATGGACCCTCGGGGACTCGAACCCAGGACCGATCGGTTATGAGCCGATTGCTCTAACCAGCTGAGCTAAGGGTCCAAACTTAAAAAGTCCCTTATAGGACTAAGCCGTTGACCGGACTTGAACCGGTAACCTGCTGATTACAAATCAGCTGCTCTGCCAATTGAGCCACAACGGCACACCTCAATGACCCCGACGGGAATCGAACCCGTGTTACCGCCGTGAAAGGGCGATGTCTTAACCGCTTGACCACGGGGCCAGATTGCTGATATATACGGCCTGTCTCATGGAGTGACCGAAAATTATAATATCATATACCCGGCTCAAATGCAAGACCTTTTGAATATTTTTTAAATTAATTTGCCCCTTTTGTCATATAGAGAACCTATGATAATACCTAATAGTATAAGCAACGTGTTATCAAATAATAGTGCCGCGAAGAACCCTAACACTATGCCTGCTTCCGCTCCATTACATTTGAATTTATCCATAGCAGCCTCCTTTATAATATATACCGTCCCAGCTATGTTAATTCTAGCATCTTCTCTTATTGAATACAACTGCTCTTATTATGCTGTTCAGAAGAGCTCTCTATGTATCTGGCATAAACAGTTCTTCCTCAGTCGTATCAAGCAGCTTTGCAAGCTTTATCGCTGATTCCAACGTAGGATTGTATTTGTCATTTTCAATCGCTTTTGCCTTTCTTAGCTTCTTTATATGGTTTTTCATATCTTCCCCCAAGTTCCAAATGCTGCTACTATGATTCCAATTACAATGACAGCGATGATAATGGCCATAAATAATATGCCGATTATAGATCTGGCAACAGAAGGCTCTTGAAACTCATCGTCTCCTTCCATACCTCTTCCTAAAATAAGGCTAATATAAAGACCGGGGACATCTTCTTAGATATCCCCGGTATTATATCCATCCTCAGATTACCAGGAGCCATTATGGTATTATTTTGTCTTTACCGGTATCCACACTTCACTGTAGTAATTTTCATCCTGATTTCCTTTGGCATAGTCCCGGATATCCGTATACATCTCGATACTGTACCCTGCTGCAATATCATACTCTTTACAGTTTGGAAGCCACTCGGAAAAAATCTTCTTCGTAACCTCCTGTAACGCCTGGGGCATGGCGCCCTTGCTCGGGAATACTGCCCATGTAAACTTCGGAATGGTCACCTTACAGAGCCCTTCCGGTACATCGGCGTCCGCCTCACAGTCGTCAGCAATCAGATATTCAAATTCGTCTGATCCCATACTTTCGTCGATATTCACGCCGTATTTTCCGCATATCTTTTCCCCTTTTCCTGTTTCGTAATGCTCTGTCCAGAACGCCGGAATCTTCTCCACTGCTTTCTCGTAGCTGAATGTTCTGGCATTTCCCAAAATCGTGAATGCTTCTTTTTCTACAATCTTGTAATCCATAATCGTACCGCCTTCCAATGAAAATTTGAGTTTCAGCGGGGCAAATGACCTTATCATAGCACCGCTCTTTCTTACCGCAGACGGGGTCGAACCGTGAAAACGGGTAAACGCTTTCGTAAAGCTGTCCGGAGAATCATAGCCATACTTCAACGCAATGTCAATAATCTTTTCGCTTGTGGCAGCAACGTCGCTTCCCGCACACGCAAGACGGCGTTTCCTGATATATTCGCCGACTGTAAACCCACAGAGAAGGCCAAATGACTTCTGGAAATAAAAGCTGGAAATATTGGCTGTACGTGCAATATCCTCCATCGTTAGCTCTTCCGTAAGATTATCTTCGATATAACTGATTGCATCACCGAGACTGTCTATCCAATTCATCACTCTTTCTCCTCTCTGCACTGCTATAGTACCAAATCTTCTGACCGGCCTCCCGATAATTCCTGCCAGATTTTGTCCGCTTATCACGCGAGGCATTAATTACTGTTAATATCGTATCATACCAGCCTTATAGTATGCCACAGTAGTCTTTAATCAGACAGTGCAGCCGGTCACCGGAGCATACGGGCACCATCGCAGAAGTATCCGCCAGCTGGCCATCTTCATATATATTCGCGCCTGCCGTCAGGACAAGGGCCGGTATCACATCATACCGCGGCCCGAACAGCACTTCCAGATATTCACTGTATTTAGCTGCCTGCTCAAGCTCCTCGATTGAAATTACATCTTTCATCTTAAATTCAAGCGAAAATACCTTATCATCAGTCACGAGGATGACATCTGCATATATGCGTATGCTCCTGGACCGTTTTATACGAAGTTCAAACAGGATTTCCCACCTGTCCCATATTGAACGTTCCACTCCATCTTCTATCAGGCCGCCGAACATATTCTGCATGGTACTGTATGTATCTTCAAATGAATGAAACAGCCCCCTCGTGTCATTCAGATTCCGTCCAATGTGTCTGCAGCCCTTCTTTAATCTTTCCAGGAACTCTTCATAATCTATGTCCAGAAACTCCCCGGCCCAGCTATAATACCCGCAGAAATCTTCTATGCCATAATGGGGCACGTTCTGGCGGATCAGTCCGTGCCACCGGTAAGCTTTATCCTGGTAGCAGAGCTCCTTAATATAAGGAGAGCCATATAGGTAATGGTTGATTGTCTTTCTCGATTCCCCTGATATTCTAGCAATATTCTTTGCTCTTATTCCCTCATGGCTGCAAATGAGAGCATATATATTTCTTTCTATGGCGTCCATTCTTATCTCACACCTCTCGTCTGCATCCGCTGTACTTTCTCATAGTGGAAAGCTTATGTCACTATGCACTATTATACCTTATCGAACCTCAGTAGTCCAATAGACGTAATAAAAAGTATACAGGCCCGCGTATCCTATCTCAGATAAGCGGGCCTGTATTCATCTCAGATTGTACTCACAATCAGCCTCGCAGCCTGAATCGGCTGGCGGACTGCTTCAGATTCGCCGCCTGGCTGCTCAATTGCTCGGCGGATGCGGCGGATTCTTCCGCTGTGGCGGCATTAGACTCGACGACATCAGATATCTCGCGGATGCCATTCAATACATGGTCAAGCGCCTCCACCTGTCCGTTCGATACAGAAGCGATCTCTTCTACCAGCTGTATCGACTGCTGCGCCCCTTCCACGACTTTGAGCAACGCCTGCGTCGTATCATTTGTCAGGGCTGTGCCCTGCTTCACCTGATCAAGCATATTCTCAATAAGAACCGTCGTGTTCCGGGCCGCTTCTGAACTTTTTGCAGCCAGATTACGCACCTCATCGGCCACGACAGCAAAACCCTTGCCGGCTGTCCCGGCTCTTGCCGCCTCTACAGCTGCATTCAATGCCAGAATATTTGTCTGGAACGCAATATCTTCTATCATCTTAATAATGCCGTTAATCTGGCCGGAAGCCTCTGCAATCTTGACGATAGAGCCTGACAGGTCTTCCATCTTTCCATTGCTGACCTCAAGCTGTCTTCCTGCACTTTCGGAGCAGTCGCGCGCTGCTATTGCATTAGATGCCATAGATTTCAGGCTTTCCCCGAGCTCTTCTATACTGTTCGACAATGTCTGTACTGTGGATGCCTGCTGTGTAGAACCACTTGCCAACACCTGAGCGCTTGTCGCCACCTGTTCGGATCCGGCTGCTACCTGGTCGGCCGCCTCATTAATCTCTGACAATGCCAGATTGAGTGCTTCCAGAATGGTGCGCATAGCTCTTTGTATCGGTAGAAATTCACCCCGGTAGTCATCGCCGATTTCCAGATTCATATTGCCCTTTGCCATCTGAGCAAGCTTGGCGTCAATATCGCTGATATATTTTTTCAGCTCCCGCTTCGTCGTATGTATCGCTTCCGTAAGCCTTCCAAGCTCTGATGTATCCGCTTCCAGCGCAAATTCATCGGACAGGTTTCCGTTCGCAATCTCTCCCATCTCATTCTGGATCTCTACAATAGGCCTGATAATCCGCTTTCTTGTAAAATAGCTTGTAAGTACCTGCATGACAGCGATAAGTACAACCGATAGAATCAGGCAGACCAGAATTATCTTGGACGTTCCTATCAGCCCGTTCACTTCCTCGACCGCCCGCTCATCCAGCGTCTTTAGGAAAGTCGACTTCAGCTCATTGATCTTTGCTATCGAGGACGAGTATTCTTCGCCATATACATATTGGACAGCCGCTTCCCGGTCCCCCTCCATTACATTATCCATCGCTTCCTCTTCCAGAGGCACGAGTGTATTGGAAAGCTGCGACATTTCATCAATCAGCTTTTGCTCCCCTCCTGTAATTCCTATTTTCTTCAGATTAGCAACACCAATATCCCGGTTCTTCAGCTCATTAATTTCATTCCAATAATTGTCATAATGTTCCTGGTCAGCCGTAGCCGCATACGCCCTTACTTCATTGGTCAGATATGAGGAGCCGTTCATGAAACGATTTGCATTGTAGGTCAGCTCGAACCGGTCCGCATTTGCCTTATTAATTCTGCTGTTGATATTGCTGTATGCGAAAAGTGAGAAGACCATAAATAAAAGAGCCGCTCCGGTAACCGCATTCAAAATCAATATTAATGTAGATTGTTTCATTGCCTTTTTCATCTTAGATTCCTCCGATTTATTATGAGACCTTATTATATATTTCGGCAGAATCTGATAAAAAATAACAACTGTTGAGACGATGAGCGCCTTTACAACACACTCTTTCCACTCAAATTTACTCACTTTGTTTTTACCCGTAGAGTTTTTCCATAAAATTTGATATGATATCAGAAGCTTTATAAGCTTCGACCGCATTCCATAGGAAGAGCTGCGGATATCCCTCGCAGCCAGTTACTGACATGGAAAATCTAAGGAGAAGGAGGCTGCAAAATGGCAGATAATCTCAGCAGTATCTATATATATCGCAAATTATTCTTTACCAATCTGATTATAAGTGCCTGTACCTTTGGCGGAGGATTTGTCATCATCACAATGATGCGTAAAAAGTTTGTCGAGGAACTTCACTGGATTACAGAAGACGAAATGCTGGATATGACCGCCATTGCACAGTCTGCTCCCGGAGCCCTGGCGGTAAATGCTTCTATCGTGATAGGGTATCGGATGAAAAGATTTGCAGGCGCTTTTGTATGTACCGTTGCAACAATCATACCTCCGCTCGTCATCATCTCGGTCATAGCATTGTTCTATAACCAGTTCAGGGATAATCGCTACATCGCTGTCGCTCTCCAGGTGATGCGGGCCGGGGTCGCGGCTGTAATCTTTGATGTCGTGTTCTCACTTGCCGGAAATATAATAAAGACGAAAAGTATTCTCTGGATAGGGCTTATGGCAGTGGCTTTTATCGCTTCCTACTTTTTTAACGTAGGCGCTGCTGTAATCATTCTCCTCTGCGGTGCTGTCGGCTTCATCCGGGTCTGCCTGGCAGACCGCCGTGATAATTCCAAAACTAAGACAGGAGGGGGACAGCCATGATCTACCTGCAGTTATTCTTAAGCTTCTTCCAGGTCGGGCTGTTCAGCTTTGGAGGCGGCTATGCGGCTGTGCCGCTCATCCAGAACGAGATTGTAGAGACACACCACTGGATGGAGCTGAGCCAGTTTGCTGATTTGATTACCATCGCCGAGATGACGCCGGGACCGATTGCCATCAACTCCGCCACTTTTGTTGGACAGCAGGTCGCCGGTCTTCCAGGAGCTATCATCTGCACGTTAGGATGTATCCTCCCTTCGTTCATCATCGTACTGCTGTTGTCCTGCCTTTACATGAGATATAGGAGCATGAAGGGCATGCAGGGGATTCTGTCCGGCCTGCGTCCGGCCATAGTTGCAATGATTGCAGGCGCCGGTCTGTCCATCCTGCTTCTGGCCCTGTTTCAGAGTGCACTAACCAGCATAAAACTCAGCAATTTCCGCATAGTAGAGTGTATGCTGTTCCTTGTCTCTCTCTTCTTGCTGCGCAGATATAGAATCAGCCCCATCGCTGTCATATTCGGTTCAGGGATTGTGGGAACCCTGCTATATACCCTTCTTCCCTCATAAGATACCGTGATGATCTGGATGACAGCCATTCAAGACGCGTTATTACACTCTGAGTAATCAAGCTTAAAGGCATCTATCTTAACAAAACTTTATATTACAATAAATCTGGAAAAGGAAGGCATAATTATTATGGCAAATATAAACAGAACACTATGGCATGACACCGACGGAAATTCCATACAGGCCCATGGAGGAATGATACTGCAGCATGACGGTACGTATTACTGGTATGGCGAGAATAAGAACGGCAGTACCTCTGTCGCTCCTTCCGGCGATATCCGGGTAGACTTTATCGGCATCTCCTGCTACTCTTCTTCTGACCTGCACGATTGGAAGTATGAAGGGCTTGCCCTGCCCGCTTCCGATAATCCATCCAGCGATTTGTACAAGGACCGTGTATGCGAGCGTCCCAAGGTGATCTACAACAAAAAGACCGGGAGATTCGTCATGTGGATGCATATCGACACTGCTGACTATACGGCCGCCCGCGCCGGAGTCGCTGTCTCAGACTCACCCACGGGACCTTTTGCCTATCTTTACAGTGTGACTCCGAACCGTTCCGACTGCCGGGACTTGACCGTTTTTCAGGATACGGATGATACTGCTTATCTGATCCACAGCTCCGATTGGAACAAGACATTGCGCATTTCACAGCTTACGGACGATTATACCGGGCTGACTGGGGTCTGCACGAAAGCCTTTATCGAACAGGAGCGGGAAGCGCCCGCCGTCTTCTTCCATGAAGGCCTGTATTATATGATTACCTCAGGCTGTACCGGCTGGAATCCCAACAGCGCCCTCTATGGCATATCCGGCAATATCCAGACCGGCTGGAAGCTGATCGACAACCCGTGCTGCGGCAAGGATGGCAGGATGACTTTCTACGGACAGAGTACGTATGTATTCCAAAAAGACGGCACCTTCTATCTGATGCTGGACCACTGGAACCCCGAGGATCTGAAGTCCTCCGGCTATAGCTTTCTTCCTATCCACATCGACGGCACAACGCTTACCATTACGATGGAGGACTGACCTTTCATAAGTATATGCTTTCGTATCACTCCATAAGCGTAAGCAGCTCCCGCGGTTTGCACCTTGCTATCACAAGAAATGACGCTCCAACTGACACGATAACTACGGATATCCCGGCAAGTCCGGATACCGCGGCCGCGGCCGGACTGATTCCCATGTCCGGTCGGGCCTCTACCTCTGCCAGTTGTGCATAGTCCAAATCATACGTATGTCCATGGGGCTGCGTCTCGTCTCCCTCTGTCCTGGACATGGCATTCTCGTAGAGCATATCGCCCGCTTTTCCTGACAGCGGCAGGGCGATTACGGCAGACAGGCAGTACGCAGCCAGGAATATGCACGTACATTCCAGTAAATGCTGCCAGAAGATATTCTTCTTCGAGACGCCGAAAGACATCAGCACTCCGGCTTCATGTATCCGGTCACGCTCCCAAAGCGTCAGCAGCAGAGCAAGAAGAACAGCGCTGACAGCTATAATCAGCCATACGGCAAGGGATGTCATGCCGGCCAGCCGTTCCAGAGGCTCCACGCTTTTCTGGTAGGCGGTATTGTTGGCAGACATTTTTAATGATTTCCAGTCGATGCCCTCCATTCCTCTTACCTGTTCCGTAACCGCTTCCAGTTCCTTCGGATCTTTCACAAAAAAGGCGGCACCACTGTTAAATACAGTATCGGACCTGCCTTGAAGCATGTCTGCAATCCTCATGCCGGTCGTTTCATCAATAAAGATAAAGTTTGCCGGCAGGTCGCATTCTGGCGTAGTTTCGCTTCTGTCACTTTTCTGCATCTCATCGAAGATCCCCGCTACCTCTAACGTGATATCCGCCCCAGTCTGGCTGCCGTCTCCGCTGCCCTCCCCTGTAACGTCTACCGATACCGTGTCTCCTGTCCGGATATCATTTGCCAGGGCCAGCTCCTTGGATACGAGTGCCTTCCCTCTGTCCGACGGCTTAATATGCCGCCCCTCTTCAAGCGTCAGGATGTCTAGCACAAAGGACTCATGCAGGCTGCTGTCTGTATTGCCCAGGAATCTGGCCTGCTGCGCCTTGCTGTCTCCTTCCATCGTAAATCTGCCGGGTGTGAGCGTCAGTTCCGGCAATGGCAGATAATAGGTGCACATAGCATTGTATGATTCGATGCCGCCAGCCTGCATAACCTTGTCTATCAGGGTCTGGTCCACCTGCTGCCGGATGTTCATCTTCTCATAATCCACTGCTATCTTAAAATATCCCCCCATCTCTTCCCGCAGCCTGGCGGCAGCTTCTTCTGATGAGCGGTTGACCGCCAAGTCCAGCAGCACAAGCGTCATGATAGTCAGAAAGGTGATGAAGAGGAGGACACTTTTTCCCGTTTTTCTGGTAAGATACAGAAATGCCCTTCGCCATGCTCCCATGCTTTCCCCTCCTTTCAGAGTATCTTCGGCCTCCTGCCGATCATCCGCCGGCAGGAGGCTATGACAGAGATAAGAATGACCGCCAGTATGACGAGAAATACGCCCCCTGCCGCCTCCGGTGTCAGATGATACTCCAGTGCCATCCGTTCGGAAGGCACCTTATTAACCGCTATGCTGCCGGACCCCTCATTGATCTCCACTTCATACGGCATATTTCCGATATCTTCGTTTACCGAGCCAGATACCACATCATCTGCCAGCGCGGCCATCGGTCTTGCAAGTATGCCTGCGGCCACAAATGCGATTGCTGCGATGATACAGCATTCAAGAACAATCTGGGCCAATATCTTGCGTCTGGTGATTCCCAGCGAACTGAATACCGCTATCTCCCGCTGCCTGCTCCTCATCCATATGGCCAAAACCAGCGACAGGATCACTCCCAGCCCCACGGCCATGACTGCCGCCAGGATTGTGGACAATCTGGCCAGCTTATTCAGCGGTCCAGCGGCAGCTTTATAATCACGGTCATATTCCTTAAAGCTATAATAGCTCCAATCTACGGAAGCCATATCCATAAGCTTTTCTTTCACCTGTCCAAGCATCCTCGGTTCCTCTACATATAGAGTTAGGTTATCCAATATATCATAGCTCTCACGGCCAAGCACCTGACGCCCATAATAGGTATTATACTCAGACTGCGCCCAATAGCGCATATATGTGTCTGTGAAGACGACATTATCCAGTATCTGATCCTCTGATGTCCAGTTTGACAGATCCTGCTGGAAATTAATCTTGAACAGGCCGACAACCTCCGTTTTAAAAGCAGACCCATACCGTTCCCCACTAATAAAATCAAAGTTATACGCTTCTATTTCATCCCCGATCTGCAGCCCGTTTCTCTCCGCCATCTCCTCTGATATGACGGCCTTAGCGCTGTCCCCTTCTTCAATATGCCTTCCTGCGGTCAATTCCAAGGCCCCATTCGTAAAAAAGGGATGCCACTTTCCCTCATTCACGATATAGAACCCATTGGCATGTGCATATGTTTCATTGCTGGCTATATCTTCCTCCGTCCAACCAGCCTGGTTTTCAGGGCCCTGCTTCTCTGCCTCTTCGAGCGTGCTCGTATAACCTCCAGGATGAAGCTCCAGTCCGGTGTAGGCTGTCTCAAATCCCTGGTTCGTATAATACCCTTCCACCCCATCGATATCCAGAAGCTCCTCAAGATGCGAGCGTGTGAGCAGTGGCACTTTTAAAGTACGGACCATCTCTCCTTTATCATCCGGAACGAGCTTGAACACCTGGTCACCGGGAATCTCAGCCATAGTCATAACAAGCCCTGTCGAGATAGTCTTGCGGATGTCATCCGCCGCCTCAGATGCGCCGGACCGGATTGATATGGCTGCTAGCATGAATAGGCTCATGCTCATAATAATTGCAAACATGATAAGGGTCCTCACCTTTTTTCTCGTGATATAAAGGCAGGCTCTTTTTATAATTCCCACACGGATTCCCCCTTGCTGTCAGGACAGTACCCATATATGTTTATAAATAGATGCATTTTTCAATATCAGGCAACAGCATGTAGATAGATCTTCCTGTCATCTTCTCAAAGTAATCCTTATATTCGTATGTCTTATTCCAGCGTTCAATTGAAAAAGGATATATGCCGTATCTTCGTGTCGTATCGATAAACCTTTTTTCTAAAATGCAAAAACCGTTCGCATCTGCAAGTGCATCACTAAGGATAATCAGTTTGTCGTAATCATCATAGTCAAGGTTGTTAAGATAATCCCTGATGAAGTCATACTGTCTATCAGTAATATCCTTTTTCCCGATATCTGCACCAATATCCTTAACTGGAAAAGAATGGGTCAGACAGATTCTCGCGGCTTCATCCCATCCCTTAGACATTGCATAATCATAACCGTCAATTATATGCCTCACAGCAGCGATGCCTGTTCGTCTCCCGATATCATGCAGCATTCCGCATACAAAAGCTTTTTCGCTATCCAGGCCTTCGCAATGCTCTGCTATCAGACTGGCCGCTTTTGCGACATTCTTAGAATGGTCCGTCCATGGTCCGGGATTCATTTTTCCTGCAATTTCTAACTCAGATAATGCGATTTCTTTCTTTGGATACATTGGCATCCTCCTTCCATTCTGCATCTACGTTTCTTTCGTCCTGCCCATTTCCAGCAGAGTATATTTGCTATTCCGTAAATATATTAATTCCCGCAAGCATCTTGTGAAGCTTATGCTCGTCAAATGGAAGATACTCCGCAACGGTAAATCCAACCACTTCAGAATTATCGGCAATGCAATGAAGAATCTTTGTCAGATTCTCCATGGTCAGTCTGCCACCCCCAGATCCGTCTCCGGCTAACTCCTGGTTTGCAAAATAAGTAGAGTGAAATAGACGCTCGTCCAATACATCTATGTCAAAATGAACCAATATATGGGAAAATTTTTTTATAAATGTAAGTATTTCTTCATTAGAAACAGGCTCTTCTTTCTGGATTTTGTAATCCACGCCCATATCATCCAAGAATTTTCTCTGATAATCATGCAAATCCTGCAGACCTACATACAATATATCATCTGCTTTAAACTTTTCATTTTTCATCATATCTGCCAGCGCGCTGTCACCATGCCCCATTAAGGAGCCAAGCACCATAGCATGCGCATTTGGATAGCCGTCTCTTACAGTAGAGACATCTGGGTGTGCATCAATCCATATAATGCCTGTGTCCTTGTACTTCCCATGCAGATAATCGAACGGAGCCTGAGACACCATACAGTTACCGCCGATAGTGATGATTTTATCCGGGTCTTCTGCTTCAATCTTTTCCATAGCATTCTGAATACCGGCAAGTACCTCCTCTTTTGCATAGATGCCTTCTGTTATACGTTTATCTATTCCGTCAGGCGGTGCGATTTCTACTCTGATTGTCGGCTGATTGTCATTCGCGGGCAGAATATGTGCCAATAAGTTCGCTCCAAAATAATATGTTTCTAATCCCCCGCTCACATAGTCGGGATACAATAATCTGATCGTTTTCATATCGTCCGCCTCACTTTCCAATTCTACTTCCTATGAAAAGAATAACATTCGACCAACTGCCTGACAAGCGCTTTTATGAGGTGCAAAACTTATTTAGTACAGATGGATATTGCCTCTTGTTTCTTACTTTTCATTGATTCTACAGCTTTCGCTTAACCGACCACACAGGGAAAATTCATCGTATCGACATGAACACCTTTTTGCGTAGCCTGGTCAATCCTGTGTTTATTTCTTTTTGACAGCATTACTTCCGCTAAAAATAACACATGCACAACCGAGTATAAACCAAATCACTTCATGCCGAGATATTCCGAGAATTATAAAAATAATAGCAGCTATTCCATAAAGTATCGAAGTTGGATATTTGTTTTTCATATTTTTCTCCTTGAAAAATTCTGATCTATAGCTCTTATGTACTCATCATACTGATATCAGAAGTAATCCGATTGGAATAATATAATGGCAAGATGGACTCGATGAACCACCGATCTCTTCAGCAGACTTCTCAGCCTCTGATTGGTATTCTTCTTGGCCATGCTCATACCTCTTCCGAGTACTGCTCCTGATTAAATACACTGATTTTCCCATCAGATAAGCGAAATACCTGATCGGACTGTTTAGCAACCTCTTTAGAGTGGCTGACGATTACAACGCATTTATGAAAGTTTCTGGCCTTTTCTTTCAGCAATCTGGTGATTTCCGCCGAAGTTTGCTCGTCGAGATTTCCAGTCGGCTCATCGGCTAAGATAATCGGTGCTTCGGAAGCCAAAGCCCGGGCAATCGCCACACGTTGCTGCTGTCCTCCTGACAGCTTCAGTACGCTGCGTTTCATCTCAATATCGGTTAATCCTACCTGCTTCAGCATAGATACGGGATCTGATACTGCTGTTAATTCCACATTTTCCTTCGGTGTCATATAATCAATTAAATTATAGTTCTGAAAAATAAACGCTACATCCTTACGCCGATGCACTCCCAGTCCAATCTGAGCAATATCCTGATTATGAAACAAAATCTGTCCGCTCGACGGAATATCCAGTCCGCCCATGAGCGAGAGCAGCGTTGTTTTTCCACAGCCGGACGGTCCCAGAATGACATACACCTTCCCCGCTTCCAAAGTCATATTCACGCCCTTTAAAACCGGTCTGCCCGACGTGTAGCAATATGTTACTTCTTTGACTTGCATAATGGCCATACAATACCCCTCCTAACTCATTGACGATAAAATAGTCTTTGGTCTTAGCCGAAATACGGTAAACGTGAGATAAAAACCGCTCCCCCAGTAATAAGCACGACCATGAAAAACACATAGAGACACTGTTTAATACCAATCTCAAACTGGAGTTCCTGATTGCTTGCGGCAGCTTGCCTGGATTCATCCGAGCCTGCCTTCTGCTGCTGGCTGATACTGCTTTTCACATTCTCTCTGATTACTGGTATCGCACTCTTTGCCACTCCGAAGGAAAGCACAAATGCAAGAATCATAATCAACAGACTCTCGGTCATGAATTGAAGCATAGTCTGAAGTTTGTTAATCATAACTGTAAATAAATTAGTTATGGATGTTTTTTCTATTTTTACGTATCTATTAAATTATTTTAACCCGTCACTAAATTGCTTTAAATCCACTTTCACTTCATCAGGAAGTTTATCATATTCAACATTAAGAATCGCACCCTGTAATGCATATAAGTGAACTAAACAAACATTAGGATATCGTTCCTTTAATTGTACAAATATCTCTTTACTACCTAATCGAATCAAGTCCTCCGATGAGCGTATCCCAATAGAAAAAAGTTTTGCTTTCATTTCTTTCCCGATATTCAACATATTATCTAATTTTTCCATAATGGATTCCTCTCTACAACTTCTAATTTATAACTATCATTATATCTTTCAGTCGTAATTCTTACAATAATCTGTTTTCTTTTTACATAAAAAACCTGCAAACGATGACGTTTACAGGTTTTTCTTAACTCCCCGAGTTGGGTTTGAACCAACGACCCTTCGGTTAACAGCCGAATGCTCTACCGCTGAGCTATCGAGGACCACCATATTATTATATCCCCTTGCACCTTTTCCTATGCAAGAGGTCCTTACATGTACCTTCAAAACTGCATACAAGAAATCTCTCCATCCATTACCTGTCCACCATCATTCTGGTCATGCCCTCGACCGATTAGTAGCAGTCAGCTCCATGCATTGCTGCACTTCCACCTCTGCCCTATCTACCTCGTCGTCTTCAAGGGGTCTTACTAACTCGCGTTAGGGATATCTCATCTCGAGGGGGGCTTCACGCTTAGATGCCTTCAGCGTTTATCCCGTCCCGGCTTGGCTACCCTGCCATGCTCTTGGCAGAACAACAGGTACACCAGCGGCCGGTCCATCCCGGTCCTCTCGTACTGAGGACAGCTCCTCTCAAATATCCTACGCCCACGCCGGATAGGGACCGAACTGTCTCACGACGTTCTGAACCCAGCTCGCGTACCGCTTTAATGGGCGAACAGCCCAACCCTTGGGACCTACTTCAGCCCCAGGATGCGATGAGCCGACATCGAGGTGCCAAACCACTCCGTCGATGTGAACTCTTGGGAGTGATAAGCCTGTTATCCCCAGGGTAGCTTTTATCCGTTGAGCGATGGCAATCCCACTTTATACCACCGGATCACTAAGTCCTACTTTCGTACCTGCTCCACCCGTCGGTGTCGCAGTCAAGCCCTCTTATGCCTTTGCACTCTGCGGATGGTTTCCGACCATCCTGAGAGGACCTTTGAGCGCCTCCGATACCCTTTCGGAGGCGACCGCCCCAGTCAAACTCCCCACCTGACATTGTCCCCAGGCCGGTTCACGGCCTCTGGTTAGAAACCCAGCACTGCAAGGGTGGTATCCCAACAGCGGCTCCATCACGACTGGCGTCATGATCTCATAGCCTCCCACCTATCCTGTACATGCAATACCGGATCCCAGTATCAAGCTGGAGTAAAGCTCCATGGGGTCTTTCCGTCCTGGCGCAGGTAACCAGCATCTTCACTGGTATTTCAATTTCACCGGGTGCATTGTCGAGACAGTGCCCAAATCATTACGCCTTTCGTGCGGGTCGGAACTTACCCGACAAGGAATTTCGCTACCTTAGGACCGTTATAGTTACGGCCGCCGTTTACTGGGGCTTAAGTTCGAAGCTTCGCTTGCGCTAACCTCTCCCCTTAACCTTCCAGCACCGGGCAGGCGTCAGCCCATATACTTCACCTTGCGGTTTTGCATAGACCTGTGTTTTTGCTAAACAGTTGCTTGGGCCAATTCTCTGCGGCCAGGCCTCCCTGGCACTCCTTCTCCCGAAGTTACGGAGTCATTTTGCCGAGTTCCTTGACAATGCTTCTCCCGTCGGCCTTAGGATTCTCTCCTCATCTACCTGTGTCGGTTTACGGTACGGGTACGATATGAACGATAGCGGCTTTTCTTGACGCATGGCTCACACACTTCCCTACTTTAAGTTCGGTACGCGTCACGTCTTCGGATTGCGCTACGGATTTGCCTATAGCGCTCCTACCCCGCTTGCGCCGGGCTTTCCGTTCCCGGCTTGTGCTCTCCACACGTGTCCCCACAGTTCTGTCATATCGCAGTACAGGAATCTCAACCTGTTGTCCATCGGCTACGGCTCCCGCCCTCGCCTTAGGCCCCGACTTACCCAGAGCAGATCAGCTTTACTCTGGAAACCTTGGATATTCGGCCGGAAGGATTCCCACCTTCCTCTCGCTACTCATTCCGGCATTCTCTCTTCGATGCGCTCCACGGCTCCTCACGGTGCCGCTTCCTCGTGCATCCAATGCTCCTCTACCGATTGACGTTCGTCAATCCCTGGGCTTCGGCAGTGTGTTTCAGCCCCGGACATTTTCGGCGCAGGACCTCTCGACTAGTGAGCTATTACGCACTCTTTGAATGTATGGCTGCTTCTGAGCCAACATCCTAGTTGTCTTCGAAATCCCACATCCTTTTCCACTTAACACACATTTCGGGGCCTTAGCCGCAGGTCTGGGCTCTTTCCCTTTCGACTGCCCAACTTATCTCGTGCAGTCTGACTCCCATACATCATCTACGCGGCATTCGGAGTTTGATATTCTTCGGTAAGCTTTGACGCCCCCTAGGAAATTCAGTGCTCTACCTCCGCAAGACTCGTATGAGGCTAGCCCTAAAGCTATTTCGAGGAGAACCAGCTATCTCCGGGTTCGATTGGAATTTCTCCCCTATCCACACCTCATCCCCACCCTTTTCAACGGATGTGGGTTCGGTCCTCCATTGCCTTTTACGGCAGCTTCAACCTGGACATGGATAGGTCACCCGGTTTCGGG